>OY969815.1:0-3151091 GCA_963703365.1 uncultured Bacteroidota bacterium | reverse complement strand
ACTGATCACAACTGAAGAATGTTTGCTCGATGAAAAAATTCAGTCCAGAAACCATGGCTTTGCAAAAAAAGATTATGAAGAGATTTTCAAAAATTATCTCGGAATTACGAACGTTCTATGGCTTGGAAAAGGAATCGCGGGCGATGACACCCATGGGCATATCGATGATCTCTGCAGGTTCGTGAATGCAAAAACTCTTTTGCTCACCCATGAAAAAAACTCCGGCGATGATAATTACAAAACGCTGCGAGAGAACAGAGAACGACTGCAAAGTTTCAGACTTGAAGACGGCTCAAAACCGGAGACAATTTTTCTCCCAATGCCAGAGCCTGTGATTTTCAAGGAGCAGCGACTTCCAGCAAGCTATGCGAATTTCTATATTGCAAATGCCGCCGTGCTTGTTCCAACATTCGACGATCCGAACGATAAAACTGCAGTCGGAACCATTGGTGAGTTGATCAGTGACCGCCCCGTCATCGGCATACACGCACTTGATCTTGTCTGGGGACTCGGAACTCTGCATTGTGTAACGCATGAGCAACCGGGGAAATAGCAATTGACGTTTACCTACTAGCGGGAATGAGCCGTTCGCTTATAGCTCACTGCTGAAAACTTAACTAAAATTTAATTCTCCGATTGTGACTTGTATCCGAGCGAATGCATATATTTGAATCAGTGCTTCAAAAGTCCCTTGTCAAAATCAAAAAATTAGGGCACCGACCAGTTTCGCCTTGACAAAATCAAGTCAATTTATTATCTTACTTTGTAATACAAACTACTTTGCAGGATAACCAAACACAAACCAGCAAAACGCGTTTGCGGAGACAGCCCTGAAAAAGGGGGTTATCTGAAAAAGATAAAACCGGATGCTTACTAGCTTTTTACTTTTAAAGTTTCATTTGCTTATTTAGACGGAGACAATTTTTTGAAAAATATTTTTGCGGTATGCATGATTATAACCATATTTGCTCTTGAAGCTTTTTCACAGACCCTGCCAGCAGGGCCTCCGATCGGCACAATCACCGGCTATGTCGCAGACGCAAAGACAGGCGAATCGCTGATTGGAGTGAATGTGCTAATAGTAGAACTTAAAAATATCGGAGCGGCAACCGACGAGAACGGTCGTTTCAAAATATCGGCACCCGTCGGCAGCTATTCTCTCAAGGCAAGTTCTATGGGTTATCAACCGATCATAAAAACCGACATCATAGTTACCACCGGCGGCGAAACTCATGTGGCAATCAAAATGTCTGAGACTGCGCTCGAACTAAATCAGGTAACGGTCACTCCAGATTTTTTCGACAAGGCAGCAGTCGAAAATAATTTGAGCACGGTTGTTCTGGGATCGGAAGAAATAAGGAGGTCTCCGGGTTCCGATCAGGATTTCCAGAGGATTCTTCAGGCAATGCCAGGCGTATCTTTTTCGACGGATCAATCCAACGAATTGTTGGTGAGAGGCGGCGCGCCTGACGAGAATCTTACCATGATGGATCACATGGAAATTCAATCGACAAATCATTATCCGAACGAAATGAATTCCGGCGGTCCTATAAACATGGTCAATGTTGACCTAATCCAGGATGTGCAATTTTCGACCGGTGGTTTCATCTCTAAATACGGGGACAAGTCGTCATCGGTTGTAAATCTGACGACGAGAGAAGGAACTCGCGAAAAACTTCTGAGCGGAAATGCAAACTTGTCGATGGCAGGATATGGAACGGTGCTCGAAGGAAAGATAAATGGCGGACAGGGTTCATGGCTCCTTTCCGCGAGAAATAGTTATTTGGATTTGATCGCTGGCGCAGTCGGGCTCACAGCCATTCCAAAGTATTATGATCTGCAATCAAAAATCGTATATGATCTTTCAAAGGTGCATAAACTTTCCATCTCCGGAATTTATGGCAATGATAGAATTGATATTGTCGGAGAACCTCAAATCACAAACACCACGCTTGCCGGACAAAGTGACTCGATAGATGTCTATAACGTCGGCGTAAAAGATTACCAGTATGCGGCAGGATTGACTCTCGAGAGCAAATGGTCGGATAAGTTTGTTTCTATCATAACAATTTCAAAGAATGATTATAACAGCGACATACTGGTGACTAGCGACTTCACTCAAAGGAACTACGGCAGTGACAGCAAAGTCACAACTACAAGTATTTTGAGCAGCCGAAAAGTGGACGATCAAAATGACGACGATGGTCAGACCGCATTGAATACTGAATTTATTTTGAACGCAAACAGAACGAACGAGTTCGATTTCGGCGGTGCGATGAAATTTATCAACTTCAGAGCATTCGAATCTGCTGATGCAGATACGGCGAGATACGATTTGAACGGAGACGGAATTTTCGATACTACTGTCGTTTTACCGGCTTCAAACATTAATTATAATTTTCGGTTTCCAGAATATTATAAAGGATATGGATATGTTAATGATAAGGTAACATTATTTGACGAACGATTTGTTCTTAACCTCGGATTAAGGTACGACTATTTTTCATACAGCAGAAATGGTGATGTGAGTCCTCGCTTTTCCGGTTCATATTCTCTCGCTCCAAATATCACGAATCTCAACTTAGCGTTGGGAAAATATTATCAGACTCCTCCACTTCCGGATTTCGGCGACAGGTATCAATCAGGGGTTAATCGATATCTTCAAAGCAGTCTGGCTGATCACTATGTCCTTGGTGTGGAACAAATCTTATCGGAGGGGCTTAATTTAGATGTTGAAGGATATTATAAAAAATATTCCGAAATACCCGTCGCGGAAGATTTCATCCATTTCGATGAGAGGACATTCAGATCCGTGCAATTTGTAAACGTTGGCAGACAGGATGTCTATGGCATTGACATACTGGTACAACAAAAGTTGGTGAACAACCTTTACGGGACGATTAGCTTCTCTAGAATGTTCAGCAAATTTTACGACCCGCGAATCGGCATGGAAGGAAAAACATATCCATCGGATTACGATGTCCCTTATGTGTTAACGATCATTGCCGGAAAGAGATTCTCGAATTTGAGGTCTAATTTGGATCAGATGCCTTTCTATGTAAAATATCCAAGCTACATTCTTCCTTTTTCAAACGACATGGAGATTAGCGCAAGGTGGCGCTACGCAACCGGGATGCCATATACGCCGGAAGTTTATGTTACGACCGAGCAGCATAGAGAAGGCGGAACAATATGGAGCAGCGGCTGGTGGGAAGAAACTGACAACATAAATTCTGCGAGGTATCCGGATTATCACCGGCTCGACCTTGAGTTTTCGAGCAGGTTCAATTTCCGAACATGGAATCTCGTGATCCTCCTCTCTGTTCAGAATATCTATAACCGAAAGAACATCGCCTATTACCAGTACAATTCCGACGGCACTCGTGAGAATGTGTACCAGTTTGCTTTGCTTCCCGTGCTCGGGATAGAAGCGGAATTTTGAAAACAGCTGCCAACAATCAGCACAACAACATCGTTTCACTCCTTCTCTCACTTGATTTTTACTGCCCTGTTTTGTAAAATTATTCGTGCTTCGCAAGCACATATCAAAATTAACAAAAAGAAAAAACATTTTGGAGTTAGGGTTGAAATAGAAAGTTAGTTCTTGCTTTTAGAGACGGCTGTTTGCTAATGGCTAAGAGCTAAAAATTTAGTTCGTCCTTCATCATTTACTTTTTCTTATTTCCCAAAAGGAGCAAGCATGAGCGAGTCACAAACAATGGCGCGTGAAATACAAGAAATCGATTCGGTTGTCGCGAGACATAAAGGTCAACACGGAGAATTGCTAAGCATTCTCGAAGAGACGCAGCTCCTCAACGAGCACAAGTATCTTTCCGAAGATGCCTTAAACCATGTCGCCGTCAAGACAGGCGTCCCACTTTCCAGGATCTACAACGTCGTAACTTTTTATTCCTTCTTCAATCTCAAACCTCAAGGCGAGCACACCATCACGGTATGTCGTGGTACAGCGTGTCATACTAAAGGCTCGAAGGCGTTGCTTGACGATCTCGGGCTCGTTCTGGGTTGCAGTAAGGCTCTTGAAGGAGGCGAATCCTTTTTCACTACGCCCAACAACAAGTTCACCGTCTCGACAGTGGCGTGTTTCGGACAATGTGCACTGGCACCCGTCGTTTCGATTGACGGAGTCATTAACAGCAATATGACAACTGCCAAGGTGAAAAAACTTCTCAACAGAATTTCTAAGGGGAGAAAAAAGCCATGAAGATTCTTGATGCCCCGTCATTAGAAGCGATCAAACAAAGCGGGCTGAAAAAACTTCTTCCCGATATCCCGAAAATTTCCGTGGGCATGGGAACATGCGGAATCGGCAACGGCGCAAAAGAAGTGTACGAAAGTTTGCAGAAAGCCATCAAGGCAAAACGAGCAAAAATACAACTCTCTATCACCGGCTGCTTCGGCTTTTGTTCCGAGGAACCGCTTGTCAACTGTTATTTGCCGGGAATGCCGCTCGTAATTCTACATAAAGTTGTTCCGAAAGATGCCGAGAAAATTGTCGATAGCCTTTCCAACAGGAAAACACCGGTGAAGAAAGCACTGTGTAAAATAGAGAAATGGAATTTTTTTACATCGGGTATCGAATATGGTACAGGGCTGAATGAAGTCCCTTTCTGGAATGAAATTCCGTTTTTTAAAGGACAGAAAAAGATCGTCCTGCGCGAAGCGGGATTGATCAATCCGGAAGACATTGAAGAATACATAGCGGTCGGCGGCTACAGTGCGCTGGTGAAAGCGCTGACAAAGATGACGCCGGATTCCGTGCTCGATGAAATCAAGAAGTCTAAATTGCGCGGCCGTGGTGGAGCAGGATTTCCGACCGGCATCAAATGGGAAATGATGAAGAACGCCGAGTCAGACAGGAAATATATCATTTGTAATGCTGATGAAGGCGACCCCGGCGCATATATGAACCGGAATGAAATTGAAAGCGATCCGCAGGCATTGATCGAAGGAATGCTGATCGGCGCTTACGTGATGGGCGCACCCGAAGGATTGATGTACGTTCGAGCAGAATACCCGCTTGCAGTCGAGCGGTTTAAGAAAGCGGTTGCCTCTGCTCGAGAATGCGGATTGATAGGTAAAAATATTTTCGGCTCTTCATTCAGTTTCGATATCAGCCACGTAGAAGGAGCCGGCGCATTCGTGTGCGGTGAAGAAACTGCGCTCATTGCATCTATCGAAGGAAAAGCAGGCCGCCCGATTGCGCGTCCACCATATCCGGCGCAAAAGGGATTATGGGGAAAGCCGACGAATATTAACAATGTGGAAACATGGTTCAATGTCCCGTTGATCGTGACGATTGGCGGAGATGAATTTGCAAAGTTCGGAATTCAAAACAGCACCGGTACAAAAGTATTTTCACTTGTCGGTAAAATAAAAAATACCGGACTTGTCGAATTGCCGTTGGGCACACCGTTGGAAAATATTATTTACCAAATGGGAGAAGGCACGGGAAGCAAGAAAAAGATTCGTGCCGTTCAGACAGGCGGTCCATCGGGCGGATGCATACCAGTGGAGTATTTTAATACACCGGTCGATTACGAATCGCTCACAAAGCTCGGCACAATAATGGGCTCCGGTGGAATGGTAGTGATGGACCAGGACAATTGCATGGTGGACGTCGCAAGATATTTCGTCGAAGTTACCCATAATGAATCGTGCGGAAAGTGCACACCGTGCCGGGAAGGACTCGCACAAGCGCTTGCAATCTTAAATAAGATTACAGGCGGCGAGGCGACGATGGAAGATCTCGACACGCTTGAGCGGTTGGCGTATGTCATCAGAGATTCTTCATTGTGTGGACTCGGACAGACGAGCGCAAATCCTGTCTTGAGCACGCTAAGATATTTCCGTGACGAGTACGAAAGGCACATTATTCAAAAACGATGCAAGGCCGGCATATGCGAAAACTTGTTCGTCGCACTGTGTGAGAACAGTTGTCCGTTACACATGAACATTCCAGGTTATTTACAGCTCTTGAAAGAACGGAGAATCGAGGAAGCTTTCGAGCTGACATTGCGAGACAACCCACTTCCTGGCACAGTTGGCAGAATCTGTTATTTCCACTGCCAGATGCGATGCCGCAGGGACATGATTGACGATCCGGTTTCGCAAGGTGAGATTCACCGTTATCTTGCCGACACGATGTACAAGATGGGAAGAGAAAAAGAAATTTATCAAAGGCTGATCAAAGAAAAACTTTCGCCTACAGGAAAGAAAATCGCAATTATCGGCGCCGGTCCGGCGGGATTAACGGCAGCATATTATCTAATTCGACTCGGACATAGCGTCACGGTATATGACAGCCATGCCAAAGCAGGAGGAATTTTGCAATACGGCATACCTGCCTATCGCTTGCCGAAAGAAGAACTTCACAAGGAACTTGAGCTGTTCAAGAAACTTGGCGTAAAGTTCGCATTCAATACAAGGGTCGGCTATGATATTTCTTTCAAGCAAATTCAAAAACAAAACGATGCGGTCTTCATTGCAGTCGGTGCTCAGAAAGATATTGCGCTCGACATTGCCGGCAAAGATCTCGTCGGCGTCTACGAAGGCTATGAGTTCCTCGAGAAATTGTCGATGGGAAAAAAGCCTGCCATCGGCAACAAGGTGGTAATCGTCGGCGCTGGTAATGTCGCAATTGATGCTGCGCGCTCATGTCTGCGGCTCGGCGCTGAAGTAGCGATTGTCTATCGCCGCGACAGAGACGAGATGCCCGCGAATGAACATGAGATAAACGATGCGATGGATGAAAATATAAAATTTATGTTTATGTCCGCTCCAAGCAAGATCGTCGGTGATGCGAGAGGAAAAGTGAAGGGACTCGAAATTCATAAGATGCGATTCGACGGACTTGACAACTCAGGAAGAAAAAGGCCGATGGAAACCGGCGAGAGAGCATTTGTTGAATGCAACACGATTATTCTTGCGGTGGGCGAGAAAGTGGAATTTGAACCTGCAAAGGGAATTGGATTGGAAACGCGGAAGAACGGTTCGATCAGGGTACAACATCCAAGCTATCGCACGAACTTGCCAAAAGTTTATGCCGGCGGCGATGCCGTAACCGGACCTGCCACTGTTTCCGAAGCGATGGGAATTGCCCGGAGCGCGGCGGAGGCAATCGACTTCGAACTGATGAAGGAAAAAAGATTCCACTGGCTATTCAGGGAATTCAAATACAAAAACGAAGCGCCGCCGGAACCGGAAGGGAATGAGAGAATTGAACCGAAGAAACTTGCCGTGATGGAAAGGATTATGACATTCCAGGAAGTCCTTTCAGGGTACAGTGGTGAAGAAGCATTGGATGAAGCCGCGCGCTGCCTACGGTGCGATATCAAATGCGTCGATCAATCCGAAAACTCTTTCAGAGAGGACTAATCCAAAAGGAGAATTTTTAATGGAAAATATAGTCAATATAAAAATCAACGGCATCGACCTCCAGACACATGATGGCACAACAATGCTTGATGCCTGTGCGCAAGCGGGAATCAGAATTCCAACATTGTGTTTTCTTGAAGGCGTTTCGCATAATGCTTCGTGCGGCGTTTGCCTGGTGGAAGTCAAAGGTGCCCGTTCGCTCGTTCGTTCATGCTCAACTTGTGTTCATGAAGGAATCGAGATCATAACAAACACGCAGCGAATTCGCGAGGCAAGGAAAACCAATGTCGAACTGTTGCTTGCAAATCATCCTCAAGATTGTCTCTCATGTTTGCGAAATCAGAACTGTGAGCTTCAGACGATTGCCGCCGATCTCGGTGTGAAGGGAGACCGATTTGTTCGGACTAAACTGGTGGAAGAGTTCGATATGACTTCTCCATCAATTATTCGCGATCCGAATAAGTGTATCCTCTGCGGAAGATGCGTTGCAGTTTGTGCCAATGTTCAAACAGTTTATGCAATTGATATTACCAAACGTAGCACAAGGAGCAAAGTATCGACATATTTGGACAAAGGACTTGGAAATGTTGCTTGCACGAATTGCGGACAGTGCGCATTAGTTTGCCCAACCGGCGCAATTGTTGAGCGCGACGATACGGACAAGGTTTTCGAAGAGATTTTGAATCCGGAAAAAGTCGTGGTGGTACAGACTGCTCCGGCGATTCGTGTTGGAGTCGGTGAGGCAATGGGAATGCAAGCCGGTGCACTCGTCACAGGACAAATGGTGTCCGGCTTGCGGCGGCTCGGCTTCGACAAAATTTTCGATACACAGTTTGCTGCCGACTTAACAATAATGGAGGAAGGGCACGAGCTAATTAAGCGACTCACTAATGGCGGCGTTCTACCCATGATAACTTCATGTTCACCGGGATGGATAAAGTTCGCTGAACATTTCTTTCCTAAATCTTTAGCCCATCTTTCCACCTGCAAATCGCCGCAACAAATGTTCGGAGCTGTCGCGAAAACATATTATGCAGCGAAGACCGGTATCGATCCGAGGAAGATGGTTGTCGTTTCGATTATGCCCTGCACGGCAAAAAAGTATGAAGCAAAGCGACCGGAGATGAATAACGCATTCGAATATTGGAAAGAGAAAAAGTCGTGGTCCGATGACGATGAGTTTTATGATGTCGATTATGTACTGACAACGCGCGAGCTTGCGCGGATGTTTAAGCAATCCGGTATCCGGTTTTCCACTCTTCCTGCCGAAGAATTTGATAGCCCGTTAGGCGAGTCAACTGGCGCTGCTGTAATCTTCGGTGCAACCGGCGGCGTGATGGAAGCTGCGCTCAGGACAGCTTATGAAGTTGTTACCGGTACTCCGCTCGCGGACATCAACTTCACCGCTGTTCGTGGAATGGAAGGAATCAAAGAAGCTGAAGTTGATATGAAGGGCACAAAGTTAAAGGTCGCTGTTGCACATACATTGAAAAACGCACGGCGACTTTTAGAGCAAACTGAAAAAGGAGAATCACCGTACGCGTTCATTGAAATTATGACATGTCCCGGCGGGTGTATCGGCGGCGGCGGCCAACCAATCCCCACGACGTTGGAAATCAGAAAGAAACGTGCCAAATCTATTTACGAAGAAGATGCCGGCAAACCGATTCGCAAGTCGCACGAGAATCCGGAAATTGTGGCTCTTTACAAAGATTTCCTAAAGGAGCCGATGGGTCAGATGTCTCACCATCTTCTTCATACTTCTTATAAAAACCGCGGATTGTTTGCGTGGAATTCGAATGGAGATGGGAAAAAGGAAAAGGAGTTCGCTATTTCTTAATGGAACACAGCTAATCGCTCCTGACTCACAGCTGATTGTTCATATGCCTCTTAAACCATCCATGATTCGCAGACGTATGACATGGCGCAAAGCGCACATCGGCAAAAGCGGAAGCCAATAGAAAAATTCTAACCGCCGAGAATGCCCAGGCACGTAAACAATTTATGCCGAAAATTCCTTGTCGTGGTTCTCTTTGCGATTAAACTTTCCTTACTAATTTCCGATAGAAACTTTGCCGTCATTGATTCGCAGTTTATCATTTTCTAATTTAACAGGTACATTATGGCACGTGAAGAATCAATAACTGAAATTTTTAATATCACACACAATCAACCCGAAGCCGAGCGAGCCGGTTACATTGCGATTGTCGGTGGCGGACTCATGGGAAGAGGAATCGCTCAAACTGCAGCAACCGTCGGTATCGACGTGCTTCTTATTGAGCGCGACGAAGAAATGGCGGAGAAATGCAAGCAGAAACTTTCCGAGATGCTTGATCAGGAGATTGAACGGTGGGCACTGACCAAAAGTGAAAAGAGAGCAATCCTTGCCCGGGTAAAATTATCGATCGAGCTTACCGATGTTGCCGAGTGTGATCTGGTGATCGAGGCAATCGAGGAAGATTTCTCCTCCAAGAAAGCGATTTTCAAGCAGCTTGACAAGATTTGCAATCCGAATACGATGTTCGTTTCCAACACCGCGACCCTCAGCCTGACAAAACTTGCCGAGGTAACTTCCCGCCCGGACAAAATTATCGGGATGCACTTCTTGAATCCAGTTTCAAAAGTGCCGCTCGTTGAAATCGTCAGAGCACTCAAAACCAATGATGATACTTTTAAAAAAATAAAAAAGTTTGCAGAAGACTTAGGCAAGACTGTCGTGGAAGTTTTTGAGTATCCGGGCTTCGTGACGACAAGGGTGATCCTACCGATGCTTAATGAAGCGATGCAAGTTTTGTTGGAGGGGATTGCGACAGCTGAAGGAATCGATACGGCAATAAGACTTGGCTATGGATTGAACGTGGGCCCGCTTGAAATGGCAGATACGATGGGATTGGATGAAGTGCTGACGTGGCTTGATACACTGTACCATGAACTTGGCACTCCACAGTACCGCGCAAGTGCGATCCTTCGACGAAAAGTTCGCGAAAGCAACCTCGGCAAGAAAACCGGTCAGGGATTCTTTAAGTACGATGAGTCTGGTAAAAGAATAGAGAACCAGAAATAGCCAAAAGCTATTTTCATAATACGAATAGAAAGTTGAAATGAAAATTCTTGTATTAAATTCCGGAAGCTCGTCTGTAAAATACCAGTTTATAAATGTCGATGATCAATCGATCCTCGCGAAGGGAGTTATCGACCGCGTCGGAATGAGCGATTCAGTCATCACGCACGAGCGGTACGACGGAGACAAAGTAAAGATGAGTGCAGAAGTTCTCGACCACCAGACGGCTATCGAATACGTCCTCGCAGTTCTGTTAAGCAAGAACCACGGAGTAATTCAGGACAAATCCGAAATTGAAGCCGTAGGTCATAGAGTGGTACACGGTGGCGAAAGTTTTTCGGAAAGCGTGCTCATCGATGAAAAAGTTATAGACGAGATACGCGAGAACATCGAGCTTGCACCGCTTCATAATCCTCACAACTTACGTGGCATACAAGCTGTTATGAAACACATGCCCGGCACGCCGCAAGTAGCAGTCTTCGATACAGCATTTCATCAAGGAATGCCGCCTCGTGCATTTTTATACGGTATCCCATACCTTCTTTACAGACGATACAAAATTCGCCGCTACGGCTTTCATGGTACATCGCATTACTATGTGTCAAACAAGGCGGCGAAAATTATCGGCAAGCCGATCAACCAATTGAAAATTATCACCGCACACCTCGGCAACGGCTGCAGCATGGCCGCTGTCGATGGAGGAGTTTCTATCGATACGTCGATGGGTTTTACTCCACTCGAAGGTTTACTCATGGGAACGCGCAGCGGGGACCTCGACCCTTCGATAATATTGCACATCGTCGGGCGAGAAGGACTTTCTCTTGCCGAAGCCAACACGCTTCTTAACAAGCACAGCGGACTCCTAGGAATTTCAGGATTGACCAGCGACATGCGCGAAATTATTTCCGAAAAGAAGAACGGGAACAAACAAGCAGAACTTGCGTTTCAGGTTTTTTCATATCGCATAAAAAAATATATCGGCTCATACACTGCCGCCATGGGCGGATTGGATGCAATAGTTTTTACCGGCGGCATCGGAGAAAATAGCCCTGACGTCAGAGCGGAGAGCTGCCGAGGAATGGAATACCTCGGAATCAAAATTGATGACGAAAAAAATAATTCCGCGGATAAAGAAAAACTTATAAGCGACAGTTCTTCGAAAGTGAAAGTTTTTGCTTTGCCTACGAACGAAGAATTGGTAATTGCGCTCGATACAATGCGAATCGTTAAGTCCGCAAAGCGTCCATCGTCTCATCCCATCGGAGATACCGTACGCGGGGAACGTTTTGGAGACAATATTTCTTTGAAAAAGGTGGAGCATGAAAAAATTAATACTAATAGTTAGTGCGGCGGCAATAGCTGCCGGGATCGCTTATTTAGTGGTCAAGACGGTCGAGGAATTGGAGTTTGTAGATGAAGAGGAGGAACTTACGTCGGAGGATGTAGAATCTCAGCTGTTACAGCACGAATGACGTTATCATCGCTCGAATCGATTTCGAAAATCATCGGCGTAATACATCTCCTTCCTCTTCCCGGCTCGCCGAATTTCGGTGCATCGATCGAAACAATATTGGAACGTGCACTACAAGACTGCAAAACTTACCACGATAGCGGAGTAGATAGTGCCATCATAGAAAATTTCGGCGATGCTCCATTTACAGGGGGCAAAGTCCCGCCGGTAACTACCTCATCAATGACTCTCATCGCGCACGAACTCAGGAAACAGTTTCCGGAAGTTCGTTTCGGGATTAATGTCTTGCGGAACGATACCGAAGCAGCTCTCAGTATTGCCAAGGTTGTTGGAGCGGAATTTATTCGCGTGAATGTTCACGTCGGCGCTGTCATTGCCGACCAAGGAATAATTCAAGGCCAGGCATACGAAACCTTGCGGCTCAGAAAAAACTTAAATTCCGATGTTAAGATATTTGCGGATGTTGGTGTAAAGCATTCATCTCAACTTGGAGATTATGATATAAGACTTCAAGCGAGAGATGCGCTCGAGAGAGGACTTGCTGACGCGATAATCATTACCGGAGCCCGTACAGGAACTGCGGTGGATTTTCGCGAGCTGCAACGGCTTCGTAAAGAATTCCCGAGTGCAAAGATAATCATCGGAAGCGGCGCAAAAGCAGCGAATGCAAAGAAGCTATTGAAATATGCTAACAGCATTATTGTGGGAACGTCAATTAAAGTCGGCGGCATCACGTCAAATCCTGTAGATAGTAAACGGCTGAAGGATTTCGTAAAAGCCGCGAATAGCTAATTGCTGACCATGAGCCATGAACCATGAGCTGATAAAAGTCCTTCTTTACCTGGTCGTAATTCTCACCGCCGCAAAGATCGGTGCAGAGATTTTCGAACGCATGAAACAGCCGGCGGTCCTAGGAGAACTTTTCGCCGGCGTGATTCTTGGAAATCTCATTCTTCTAAATCACGGGTGGAATTTTCTTGAGCCGATGAGAGAGCCGGCCATCGCGGATCATGCTGCTATCAACATCGGCATGCTGGCACAGCTCGGGATTATTCTTCTTCTCTTCGAAGTCGGATTGGAATCAAGCGTGAAGGACATGCGGCGTGTCGGGGCCTTATCATTCTTTGTGGCAACCGTTGGTGTTATTGCCTCATTTATTCTGGGCTATTTTGTTTCAACATTTCTTGTCAGGGAGGTACCAAAGCAAATCTTGGATATCTCTCCAAATTTCAACATTCATTACATCCACATGTTTATCGGGGCGGCGCTATGCGCGACGAGCGTCGGGATAACTGCGCGAGTCTTCCATGATATTGGCAAGTCACATTTGACCGAGGCCCGAATTGTTCTCGGTGCGGCGGTCGTAGACGATGTCCTGGGATTGATAATTCTAGCTTCAGTTTCGGCGTTTGTCGCTTCTGCTGAAACCGGAATCGTCCTTTCCTTCCTTGGAATTGCAAAATTGACTTTGGTCGCAATTGGATTTTTAATCGGAGCTTTGGTTATCGGTTCTCTTTTGATTCCACGTTTGGTCAGATTGGCGGCCAGGTTCAGAACTCATGGCCTCATGTTGATTACGGCGCTGATAATTTGTTTCGGGCTTGCGGCTCTTGCAGGATTGGCCGGGCTTGCGCCAATCGTCGGCGCGTTTGCCGGAGGTTTAGTGCTCGAAGAAATTCATTTTAGAGATTTCGAGAGTAGTGCTGGAATTAAAGACCTCATCAGTCCAGTTTCGACTTTGCTTGTGCCGATTTTTTTTGTCCAGATCGGGATTCAAGTTCATTTAGAAAGCTTTCTTGTACCGTCCGTTCTTGGGATTTCATGCGGACTTGTTGCTGCGGCCATAATCGGCAAGCAGGCGTGTGGATTGGTCATCAACCAGAAAGGTGTCGATCGTTTGACGGTTGGAATCGGAATGATTCCGAGAGGAGAGGTCGAATTAATTTTTGCCGGTATCGGCAAATCATTGGGAGTATTCAATGACGAAATCTTTTCTGCAATTGTCGTTATGGTCATGGTGACAACTTTCTTGACTCCACCTTTATTGAAATGGTCTATCGGCAGAGCGGAAAGGATCCGAGAAACCGGGATAATAGATAATTAACAAAGAAAAATAAAAGGCCCAATGAATGGTCAAGCACATTGTAATGTGGAAGTTGAAAGATCAAGCTCGTGGAAATGTAAAGAGGGTGAATGCAAAATTAATAAAAGAAAAATTGGAATCTTTGAATGGGAAAATTCCCGGCTTGCTGAAGTTGGAAGTCGGAATCGATTTCTCAAATTCAGAGGAGAGCAGAGATATTGTTTTGTATTCTGAATTTGAATCGAAAGATGATCTGAAAAATTATCAAAATCATCCGGAACACAAGGCGATAATGCCTTTCATCTGCGAGGCGAGAGATGAGAGAAGGGTAGTCGATTACAAAATATAAAATAACTTCATCTAACCATTCACCAGCTTAAATTAATCGTTAGAATCGCATCCTCAACCCGTTTCTTGCTTAACTTGCCTCCTCCTGTTATATTAACATGCTTTTTTCAACTCTCTTTATATGATAGACGGAGAGACGATTTTGCTGTGTTATTTTAAAACCTTGAGGAGGAATTCGAATGAAAATAAATATTTCGAACCTCTCGGAAGGAATTCACGAGTACGAATTTGAGGAATCTCCTTCCTCCGTTAAGCTGGATGAACGATTTTCAAAAGAGGTCTTTGTTAAGGCTGAGCTTGAAAAACGGCGAAGACAGCTTTTTTTAACCGGACATGTTAAAACGTCTGGCAAGTTCGTTTGTGATCGCTGTCTAACGGAGTTTGAGAAAGACTTGAGCGTCGATTATAGAATGACTTATGTTTATAACCGGAATGACGCCGGGGAAATCGACAAGGATGAGATCATCGTGATTCATCCAAGTACGAACGAGATTGAAATAGATGAAGACGTGAGGCAATACATTCTCATCTCGGTTCCATTAAAACTTGTTTGCAAAGAAAATTGTGCGGGACTTTGTGCAACCTGCGGTAAAAACTTGAACTACGAAACCTGCACTTGCAGCGAAGATGAAATTGATCCGAGATGGAAAAAGCTAATTAAAAGTCGAGAGTCAAACTGAAATCTCAAGACTTAATGGCACAGACTCTTACTTTGAATTTTGACTTTCATAATAAAAAACATTTTATGAGGAAGAAGAAAAATGCCTAATCCGAAACGAAGACATTCTAAATCAAGAGGAGCCAAGAGAAGAACTCATTACAAAGCGTCTGCTCCTACGATTTCAGAATGTCCACATTGCCACGAACCCAAGCTTCCGCATCGCGCTTGTCCGAACTGCGGCTATTACAGCGGAAGAGTCGCTTTCATTCCTAAGAGCGCTTAGCTAAGAGCAGATTCGAATTGTGAATTTTGAATTAAGAATTCAAAATTTAAAATTCTTTATGTCATTAGCCATTAATCCTCAGCCAACAGCTACCAGTCAATTTTAGAATGCGAATTGCACTTGATGCGATGGGCGGTGATCAAGCGCCGCTCAAGATCGTCGAAGGCGGATTGCAAGCCCTCAAGGAATCGAACAATCGTTTTGAACTTGTGCTTGTTGGCCGCAAGGAAGAAATACAAAAAGAAATTTTTCGTCATTCCGCTGCGGGGTTGAACTATTCCATCGTCGATGCTCGCGAAGTTATCGAGATGCACGAACCGCCGAACACGACAATAAAAGAAAAACGAGACTCGTCGATCGTCGTCGGAATGAATCTTCATAGCAAAGGCAACGTGGATGCGTTCGTGAGTGCCGGCAACACCGGCGCAGTGATGTCCGCAACGACATTGATCCTCGGACGCACCAAAGGCGTAAGCCGCCCGACAATAGGCACACCGCTTCCCACGGTAAATAATGGTGTTTGTTTATTACTCGACGCGGGTGCGAATTCGGATTGTAGGCCACAGCATCTTGTTGAGTTCGGCTTGATGGGATCAATTTATGCAAGGGAAATTCAGAAGAAAGAAAACCCGACTGTCGGCTTGCTAAACATCGGCGAAGAAAGATCTAAAGGAAACGAACTCGCGCAAGCTTCATATCCGCTTCTCGAAAAAAGTGGTTTGAATTTTATCGGCAATATCGAGGGCAGAGATATTTTGATGGGCAAAGCCGACATTGTGCTGACAGATGGTTTTGTCGGCAACATAGTTTTGAAATTCGCCGAAAGTTTTCTGCCGGTCTTGAGGACAAGATTTGAACATTATGCATCGGAAAACATTTTCAAAACAATCTGGGCAGGGCTTATGTCGAGGACAATTAAAAAAGTTTTGAGCGGATTCAGTTATGAGACACAAGGTGGAGCGCCGCTCCTCGGCGTGAAAGGCGTGTCCATAATAGGCCATGGCGGCTCGACAACCTTGGCAGTGAAAAATATGGTGCTGCGCGCAGAAGAAGTGGTGAACCATAACATTAGTAAACTCATTGAAACCGCAATCGGAAGATTAAAAGTGAAGGCTGAATAATTAAATGCCAAAACGAGCAGTAATAACCGGCGTTGGTCATTATGTTCCGGAAGATATCCTTACAAACGCCGACTTTGAGAAAATGGTTGACACAACCGACGAATGGATCCTGACAAGAACCGGAATCCGCGAAAGAAGAATACTGAAAAAAGGTGCAACGAGCAACTTGGCAGCGGGTGCTATAAATGATTTGCTCAAGAGGCGAAATATGTCGCCCGAAGAAATAGACTTGATCATAGCTGCGACCATAACACCGGATATGTTTTTTCCATCAACCGTTTGCATGATTCAAGAAAAAATAGGCGCGAAAAATGCTTGGGGATTCGATCTGTCGGCTGCATGTTCGGGATTTATTTTTGCGCTTGTCACCGGTGCACAGTTTGTGCAAACCGGAGCTTACAAAAAAGTTATCGTTGTCGGTGCCGACAAAATGTCTGGAATAACGGATTACACTGATCGTGCAAACTGCATTTTGTTCGGAGATGCTGGCGCCGCAGTTTTGCTTGAGCCGGAAGAAAACAGCGAATATGGAATTCTCGATTATATTTTGCACTGTGATGGCTCCGGTGCTCCTTATTTGAATCTGTTAGGCGGTGGAAGTTTGAATCCTCCGACGCATGAAACCGTCAATAAAAAAATGCACTACGTGTACCAGGATGGCAAAGCTGTTTTCAAAGTCGCCGTTGTCGGGATGGCAGACGTGTCTTATGAAATAATGGGAAAAAATAATCTCACAGCAAAAGACGTTGATTGGCTTGTGCCGCATCAGGCAAATAAGAGAATTATCGACGCAACTGCAAACAGGATGGAACTCGACACATCGAAAGTAATGTTAAACATCGACCGATATGGAAACACAACAGCCGCGACCATCCCGCTTTGTCTTTCCGAATATTACAAGAGGGGGCAATTGAAAAAAGGACAGACGCTCGTTCTCTCAGCGTTCGGTGCGGGATGGACGTGGGGCGCAATCTTGGTGAAATGGTCCATGGAAAATTGTTCGGATCGAAAGCAAGATCAATTATGACGGAACCAAGCCTTTCAAATAAAGTTGCCTTTATTTTTCCCGGACAAGGTTCGCAATATGTCGGAATGGGAAGAGACTGGTACGACGTGAGTTCGAAAGCAAAAGAAATGTTCAGCCGCGCGAATGAGATTCTCGGATTCGACATTGCCGAAATTTGTTTCGAAGGACCCGAGGATAAACTGCGGCAGACCGAAGTTACGCAGCCGGCAATATTTTTGCATAGCGCGGTCGCATTCACTCTTCTTGAAGAAAAGAAATTCGATGCTGTTGCTGGCCATTCTCTTGGTGAATATTCGGCATTGTTTGCGGCAGGCGCACTCGACTTCGAGAACGCCCTGACACTCGTCGGCTTACGCGGCAGGTTGATGCAGAATGCAGGCGATGTTCGCCACGGAACGATGGCTGCAATTGTCGGGCTTGAAGATAAAGTTGTCGAGGAAATTTGTAGAGATGCATCGGTAAATGGAATTGCTCAGCTTGCAAATTATAATTCGCCGGGACAGATTGTGATTTCCGGTGATGTCGATGCCGTTCGAAAAGCCATGGAGCTTGCGAAAACACGCGGCGCGAAAATCGTGATGGAACTTGTAGTGAGCGGAGCTTTTCATTCTCCTTTGATGGAGACTGCAAAAGTAGAATTGAAGAAGACAATAGAGGTGGCGCCGCTCCGTGGTGCAGGTGTACCAGTTTACACGAATGTTACGGGAAAGCCGGTCAAGAGTGCAAGTGAAATCAAGGATGCGCTGATTCGCCAGTTGACAAGCCCTGTAAGATGGCAGGAGTCCGTCGTTCACATGTCCGACGACGGCATTACGAAATTTGTGGAAATTGGCCCGGGGAAAGTATTACAAGGACTCATTAAGAGAACTGTTTCAGCTAAAGAAGTTGTCGGAATAGACAAGATGAGTGATGCCCAGAAATATGGAATATCGGAATTGGAGCATCGTAAAGTTGAAAACATGTAATGAGATGCGCAATTATATAGAAATATCAGGACTGAAGTTCGAACCAAATATTTTTACCGACGGACTAAAGGATCCGAATGGTCCAAACGCCTGCACTTCACGATGCTGTCGGCACGGAGTCTATCTTGATCCGCAGGAGCGTGACAATATTTTGGCTCATGCCGACGCTATCGAAAAATATTTTGATGAGACTCAGACAAAAAATCGAGGCGATTGGTTTAATAACGACGAGGAAGAAGATATCGATTTCCCATCGGGAAAATGTGTGAGCACAGAAATACATAATGACAAATGTGTCTTTCTAAATAAGAACGGCAGATGTACTATTCAAGCGGCTGAAATGGAGGAAGGTTTGCAGCAGTTTTCATTGAAGCCGTATTACTGCATCCTCTTCCCGATCGTGAAAGTCGACGGCGTTTTTCAATATGACGATTTCTGTTCCGGTGAATCGGATTGCTGCACGGCTTCGGGTGAGAGCATGGATAAGATGGTTGAGGCCTGTTCCACTGAACTCGAGCATGCTCTCGGAACTGCCAAGTACAAAGAAGTCCTCGACCATTACAGAAACAATTTCGCCACAATAAAAGAACAGGAGTATTCGAAAAATGCTGGAAGGTAAAGTAGCCTTAGTAACTGGTGCTGCTCGTGGAATTGGTCGGGCTATCACGCTTGAACTTGCAAAGAGCGGGGCAGATGTTGTGTTTACCGACAGGGGTTCGGCTCAACTTGCGGAAACGCTTGTGTCAGAAATCAAGTTGCTTGGAAGAAAAGCTCTCGCGATCGATGCGGATGCTACTTCGTTTAAGTCTGCTGTTGAAGTCATGGAAAAAGTTGTTGCCGAATTTGGAAGACTTGATATTCTTGTTAACAATGTTGGAATCACTAAAGACAATTTACTTCTGCGGATGCAGGAGGAAGATTGGGACTCGGTGATTCAAGTAAATCTGAAGAGTGTTTTCAACTATACAAAGGCCGCAGCCCGTACCATGATGGGACAACGCTACGGAAAAATAATTAACATAAGTTCCGTCGTTGGAATCATAGGCAATGCCGGACAATCGAATTATTCTGCATCAAAAGCTGGAATAATCGGTTTTACAAAATCGATTGCAAAAGAACTCGCAAGTAGAAATATCCTTGTCAATGCTGTGGCACCTGGTTATATTGAAACCAGTATGACCGCAGCTCTGACAGATGAACAGCGAAAGGCGGTTGTCGATACGATTCCATTGAAACGAGTCGCCAAGCCAGAAGAGGTTGCAAGAGTGGTGCGTTTTCTCGCCTCGCCTGATTCGGATTACATCACCGGTCAGGTAATTGCAGTTGATGGCGGGATGTCAATTTGAAATCAAATAAAGATAAATGGAGGTAATACAACAATGGCAGTAGATGTCGAAGCAAAAGTAAAAGAGATCATCGTAAACAAACTGGGTGCTGAAGAGTCCCAGATTAAACCCGAAGCTTCTTTCACGAACGACCTTGGTGCAGATTCTCTTGACACCGTCGAGCTTGTAATGGAATTTGAAAAGGCTTTCAACATTCAGATTCCCGATCAGGACGCGGAGAAGATTCGCACTGTCGGCGACGCGGTTGGTTATCTGAAGCAAAGAGTAAGTTGATAACGTCTTAAAGAAAATTATGAAAAGCGGAAAGCGCGTCGTAGTTACTGGACTCGGAGCAGTCACGCCGATTGGGTTGACGGTCGGCGAATTTTGGCAGGCGATGATGGAAGGCAAAAGTGGTGCTGGTCCAATCACCTACTTTGACGTTTCCAAGTACGACACGAAATTCGCCTGCGAGGTAAAAAACTTCGACCCCCTGAAATACTTGGATAAAAAGAGCGTGCAACGCATGGATATGTTCACACAGTTTGCAATCGCTGCCGCTGCTCAGGCAATTGAGGACGCGAAAATCGACTTCGAAAAGTTAGATAGAGACCGCGTTGGCGTCGTGGTTGGAAGCGGAATCGGCGGGATGTGGACTTACCAAAGGCAGCAGGAAAATCTCTTTAATGTCGGCGGACCAAATCACATCAGCCCGTTCTTTATTCCGATGATGATATCGGATATTGCCGCGGGCAACATCTCAATCCGGTATAAGTTAAAGGGACCAAATTATGCCACAACATCGGCGTGTGCCACTTCAGGCCACGCCATATCCGATTCAGCGATGCTCATCCAGCGCGGAGATGCCGACATGATGATAACGGGCGGAGCGGAAGCTGCGATTTGTCCAATGGGAATCGGCGGATTCAATTCCATGAAGGCTCTTTCTACCCGGAACGACAATCCGCTTTGTGCCAGCCGGCCGTTCGACGCAAAGCGCGACGGCTTTGTGATGGGAGAAGGTGGCGGCATTCTCGTCATCGAAAGCTATGAACATGCAGTGAAGCGCGGCGCGAAAATACTCGCAGAACTTTCCGGGTTCGGACTTACCGCAGATGCGTACCATCTTACTCAGCCTGCTCCCGGCGGTGAAGGCGCGGTGAGAGCCATGAAGCTCTGCATAAAAGATGCAGGACTCAATCCGTCAGACATCGATTACATCAATGCGCATGGAACTTCAACTCCGTTCAACGATAAAACTGAAACGGAGGCAATCAAAACGGTTTTCGGCGAGCACGCTAAAAAACTTCATGTCAGCTCCACAAAGTCGATGACCGGACACTTGCTGGGTGCAGCCGGAGGAGTGGAAGCTATAGTGACTATTCTCGCGATAATCAAGCAGATGATTCCGCCGACGATAAATTACGAGTTCCCCGATCCTGACTGCGACCTTAATTATGTCCCGAACAAACCGATCAAGAAAACTATCAACGCTGCGATAAGCAACACTTTCGGTTTCGGCGGCCACAATGCATGTTTGCTATTTACAAAATTCCGAGAATAACAATGGCTGTCAGCTGACAGCTTTATCGTAGATGTTTTTTTCTCCGAAAAGATTTTTTAAGGGATTTCGCCGTCGTGGCCATCTTAAAAAGAAGCGCGAGCTTGAAGAGGCGCTTGGGGTAAAAATCAAAAATGAAAACTATTTTTCGGAGGCGTTAACTCATCGTTCGGCATTGCCTATTCCTGCGAGTACCGAAAAACAGTCGAACGAGCGCATGGAATTTCTCGGCGATGCGATTCTGGATTTCTTAGTTGCTGAAATATTGTTCGATGAATTTCGCGAGCTTGACGAAGGCCAAATGACCAGGGTAAGAAGCCTCCTTGTCAACCAGCACGCGCTCGCAGAATGTGCTGTAAAAATAAATCTGTCTTACTTCTTGGAAATGAGCACCAGCGCGCAACAGGCAATTGAAAAAGGCTACGAGACAATTATCTCAGATGCATTTGAAGCAATAGTAGCCGCAATTTACCTTGACGGCGGAATAAATGCTGTAAAAAAGTTTGTTGCAAATATGGTAATGCCGAGAAAAAAGTTGGTCAGCAGTGATGTGTTCGATGCACTCGATAAAAATTTTAAGAGTGCACTCCTCGAATTTTCTCAGGCACGCGGACTCGGCTCCCCACGGTACAGTCTAATCAAAGAAGAAGGACCAGACCATGATAGGACATTTACAGTTGAGGCGTTGATTGGAGAAGAGTCTCGCGGAATTGGAACCGGAAAAACGAAGAAAGCTGCGGAACAAGCGGCGGCAGAGGTGGCATTTGAGAAGCTGAAACAGGAAGAAAAAAAGATGACCTCTAAAGGACTCGGTGTAAAGATCAAAGAGATTATGTCACAGACGAAACACTGACGGAAATTCACGGTGGGAATTTCCTTGTCTCAGGACTTCCCGTTTTCGAGGTGTTGCAAGCCCTGAACGCCCGCCCTAAACGTTCAGGGCTCACCTTTTGCTTTCTCCCATAGATTTTCATTCTACAGAAGTCAACCTACAACTATCTTCTCAATGCATTAGTTCCACTCTCACGATCGTTCTAAACTTGACCGGACAAATAGTTCTGTATGCCCATTTGCTTGATTTGGTCCAACTGGGCTTCGATCCAATCCACATCATCTTCTTCATCTTCCAATGTTGATTTGAAAAGTTCGCGTGTACCATTATCACCGACCTCACCTGCAGCACGGATGCTGTCGTTGTATGCCCTAACCGCCGACTTTTCAAACTCGTAATCCGAGAGAAGCTGCGCCTCGACATTCTTACCGATGTTGATCTGATTGAGCTTGCTGACGTTGGGAGTACCTTCAAGGAAAAGAATACGCTCGATGATTCTTTCGGCGTGCTTCATCTCCTGAATAGCCCGTTTTTGAATTGACTCGTGCAATTTGTGGTATCCCCAGTTCTCGCACATTTCTGCGTGTACGATGTACTGATTGACGGCAGTCAGCTCCTCTGCTAAACGAAGATTGAGGCTTTCGATAATCTGTTTGTTTCCTTCCATAACTTGCTCCTTTTATTAGACGAATTTCCACTTCAAATTAAATCTTCTTCTCCTTAAATCACAACGATACATAACGAATGATGGATCTATCACGGTTACAACCATGTTCATGCACATTGTCATGCAAAGTGATATCGATGCCACTGCATTGACGATGCGATCTATTTCTACTGACTCTAACCGTTTATAAACGGTTATGTGCCGTTTGTGCATATGCAAGTCGAATAGCTAAAAGCAGTGTCTTCGCAGATATTGTCACAGTAAGTGGTGTTCCGTCACGCGCGATATTCCTCTTGGTAAAGATTTCATATATGCACGGCAATTTTCAGGACAACATTACGCGGCTCTTCCCAGCTTGCGCCAGTGGTGTATGCACCTTTAAGCAAGTGTAAGTGGTCCAACAGATTTGAAATATAAATGGATGGTTCGAAAGTGCTCCCACCAGCAAGATGAAATGTGCGGCCCGCACTACAATCGAGTATCCAATATGGAGTCGTGTGTGCTGCCTGATTAAAATCAAACAATCCTGTCTTGTAGTTGGTAATATCTTCTGGGTGACCATTAGAAAGTCCGGATCCGTACGTTGCCTCAAGATTGACAAACCAATCTCGCGGCTGGTAATTGATGGCAGCTACAATCGAAAGCCTTTGATCATGATCAAGGTCGGTTGCAGATCCGTCGCTACTTGGAGGCAAGAAGCCTCCCGTCAGGGGACCCGAACCAATAGCGTGGATGACTGAAGAGTTCACATGGCCCGAAAATGGAGTCGATGGATCGCTATAAGAGAGTGACAACTCGATCCCAGTTGTTCTCACCGTGGCAATATTGAACGGAGTCTTGATTGCAGTGTTACCGATTTGTGCGTCATCCGTAAATGGGCTGGCATACTTGAAGAAGGCTGCTGTTTTTAGCCTTAGATCAATTGGAAAACTATGTGTGTAGACGGCCTCATAATAGGAGTCGCGTTCTGGAAATGTGGCTGTGACTGAGTTGCTTGTGTATTGAGCTATCGATCTAAGTGCTTCGATATTTGTAGGCATGAAGAGCCTGCCGAAATAAACATATGCCGAGCTGTTCTCATCTATCAGGAAATTCCACCGAATTCTAGGGCTGACCTGCCGTTGGAGCGGGACATCCGGAGCAATATGTTGATCATAGCGGATACCCAGATCGAACGAAGTCCAATCGAGAGGATGCCATTCCGTCTCTGCGAACATTCCAAAGTCTGAACCACTGAAGCCAGTGAGGATTGACGGTCCGGGGTTTTGTAAAGAATCGCGCGATGTGAAATCCTCTGCCCCACCAGTGCTGCTGATGTTGAGTCCAACCTTATACATGAACTGCCGAGAAAGCCTTTTGTCAAACGTGGAGCGGATACCGAGCGTGGTAAAGCTTCTGTTCTCGAAGAGATTATAATCTATGGTATCTCCGGAAAATTGAAAGCTCGGTGGATCGATAGCGCCGGGAGTATAAATCAAATTGCCTTCGCGGCTATACGCTCCGATGAAGAGGTTTTCTTCTTGATCGGGTTGTAAATTTATCGCACGGAAATAAGAAATTGCCTGCAATGAATTGGTTGTTTCTTGCAAGTCGGAAGTAATTTGTACCGTGGGATCGTAAGGAACTTGCGTGGAGGTTCTTCCAAAACTCAGATTTGCCGTTATGTAATCGATGTCGCTAATGATATAATCGAACTTGCCGTAGAGAAAATAATCGAAGCCATGATCGTGAAACAGATTGGGCACAGGTGTGTCTATGCGGCGATCTGTCTCCTGACGTGATGCGGAAAGGTAATACCCCAGCTTGTCAAGATGATCGCTTAGCGACAAAGCCTCGCCGTCTGAATTAAGTGCTCGGAAAGGACCGACTTGACCGCCGAGTACGTCACCTGGGATAGCGGATGACGGGCCGGATGCGACTTCGGCTCCAGGCGAAAAGGGTTTGGTTCCGTTGAAAACAAGATAACTCCCAACATATGTCGAAGCGTCGAGATGCAATGTTCCTGTCGGAACACGGTTATTCAGGTCGATGATGGCAGACATCTGCCCGCCATATTCCGCAGGGAAGCCTCCTGTGATAAAAGTTGCATGGTCAATGACTTTTGGATCAACAACTTCATTTAATCCCCCAAATACGCCGAGCGGAACCGGAATGCCATCGATGTAATACGTGAATTCTCCGTGTGATCCTCTAATATGGACCTCACTTGTGGGAGCCCGTGCTGCCCCCGTGAGGTTCTCCTGAATCAAGTTTGTCATTTGAGCCGTTGGCGGAGGGTGATAGGTTTCTGACTCGAAGGTTTGATTGCCAGTCTCCAGATTTATGTTTGAAACGCCAAGTTCACGCTGACCGACCACTTCAACATCCTGCAGTTGACTCTCCTTTGGCTGGAGGTTGATTGTGTAGGTGGTGTGATCCTGATCTATCAGTATGGAATCTGTAAAAACCTGATAGCTGACGAACCAAGCGGTCATTGTGTACGAGCCGGGTTCAATCCCGCGAAACCAAACTTGACCCACCGCGTTGGTTGCATCCTCAACAATTACTCTGGTTCCTCGCTGCAATACCACCCGAGCAAGTCCAACGGGAACTTTTTCATGAGCGTCATAAACTGTTACTCTGAAATCTACACCGCCTTTGGTTCCTGAGGTGGAAAATGTCCGTTCCGAATGTGCAAGCGAGGAACTCAACATGCACAGACAGAATAATATCACGTAATGAGTTCTTGGACTTTGCATCTCTATTCTTAAGGGTTCAAATGGCAGATAACTAATTTAATTACAACTCTATGTCGGATTTCATGCCAACATGTTATATTCTCCGATGATATTCCGACTGCATTTATTTGAAAAGCTCTTGGTGGCATTGCTCGTTCCTTATTCGTTTCTTTAAACTATCATTTATTAAGACTTAATCTAAGTAAAAATAGGGTTACCCGATGCCACTGTCAAGGAAACAATAAACATTCCTCTCATAAGGAACGAGTGTTGTCGTGCGTGCAGTTATGCGCAGCGCCATCAGGTGTCCTCACCCGCACAAGATTTGTTGTTCTTTGCCTTCTCAAGAGATTCATGCCCCTCGTTGAATGAGAAATACGCTAACGCCAACGAACCCAGAATATCGACATAAGCAATTTTTGTAAGCTCGTATATCGCACTGGCAACAAGCAAGACGATGGACATGTATACACAAACCTTAGTACATTGTGCATCCGCCATTATTGGCTCTGAGTTCAATGCTTTTCCCACCGAGAGCTTGGAATACAAGAGAGCAAGCATTACCGCAATTGAAATCAATGAAAGTATTACACCGACAACCGTGGTTTCCGGTTTTTCTCCGGTGATCAACTTGTGAACACTTGTTGCGAGAAGTCCGAGAACGAGAACGTAAAAGGAGATACCGGTTATCATTAAGGCGGTCTTTTCAAATTTATCCTTATCACTCTCTGAGTTACGTCGGATACGTAATACCATATGAGCAATACCAAGGCCTGAAATTACTTCAATGAAGCTGTCGATGCCGAAGCCGAAAAGAGTAAGGCTCCCATCCCTTTGGCCAAAGTAAATTGCAACAAGCCCTTCGGCAAGATTGTAAACTATGGTAAAAATCGACAGCCTGAATGCTGTCTTATACAGAGACTGCAATCTATTGTCCATCGTCATCATTTTGTCAGTTGTCTCCTCTGGAGTTACGAATAACGTTTAAATTATAAAAGGGCATCCTCGATCGCTAAGTTGTATTTAGTCACAGTCATAACACACAATAAATCGTGATCAACAAGCGTCGTTGAATGTGACGTGAGCTGTCTTTAACTAGCGTGATACCTGTCCTGAGGCTCTGGAGAAAAGTCTATGCGTAGAAGAAACACAAATAAGGCACAAATCCCGTCAGGTTTTCCCCTACTTAATTCCGTATGCTGTTAAATCTCCCGACTCATCTGTGACATACAAAACTCCATTATCAACGATCGGGCTTTCCCAATGAATTCTTCCGATATGCTTGTCATGCCACAAAACTTTTCCTGTAACCGGATCGAGTGCGCGGATGCTACCGCTGACGGCACAACACAAAACACCGTTTGCGATAATCGGCGAGCTACTCCCGTCGGATTGTTGCCATGCAAGTTTAAGGCTCGGCATTCCCTTCCTGTCAATCTGCAATTGGAATGCAGAAAGCCCATCATACGTTCCGACAAAAACCCAGGGAGTTTTATTTTGAAGATTTACCCAGACTGCTGGAGCGGTGAAAACCATTTCGCCCGAAGGAACATCGATGATCTTTCCAATCCCACCGCCAGTGTTGCCGGGACCTTCATGTCCACTGAGATCAGCAAGATTAACTAGGCGCAGAACTTTGTCCTTCCCCGACTGAACCGCAAGATTTTTTATAATACAGTTGTCCGGTGTTGGAATTATTGCCGGCGCGGTGCTGCCAAGATCTAAATCAGCTTTATCCAGTTCATCGAAGTTTTTCGGCGTGTAGCTGTCAATTGGAGCCCCATTATTTCCCGTGCCATCCGGGTTGAGCGAAAAAATAGTGTCACCCCAATTGTGCCCCTTCGGGTCAAACTGACCGTTGCCTGTCGCCATGTAAACTTTATCCGTCGTTGCATCATACACGGCCCCAGACCTCGCCCAGATCGCAGTTTGAACCTCAGGCCAATCAGGCTTGCCCGGACGTTCCACAAAATGAACCGTCTGGTTGCTACCGTTAGCATTGAAAACGTGCTGCGTACCATCATGCAGATTTATCGTCGTCAAGTGTCCTTGATAATCTCCCCTGTCGCCCAAGTATCCACCGTTTGCGACGTAAAGATATGAAATGCTGTCTTTTGCAGTTGCAATAGCAAGTGCTGACGACCCTTTTTCGTCAAATGGTTTGAGCGTGCACAATTCCGGCCAGCCTCCGTCTTTTATTTCGACACCGTCGGTGACTCGATATTTATGAACATAGCCGTCTAGTCCGTAGCTATAGACAAATTCTCGATCTGGATCGATCGCCGGAGAAGACGTGGTATAAGTCGGTTGATGTCCGTTATTTACGCGATAAGTGCCTGTTCCATATTGATGAGTCCAAACAACATTGCCATTCACGGCATTGAGGGCTATAATTCGACCATCCTTAGTTGTCACAAAAATCATATTAATTATACCCGACGGGGTCTGAACATCACTGAGATAAGCAGGCGCACCGTCGGCAGTTGACGGCAACGATATTTTGAAAAGCTGACGCAAGCTTCCGACATCTTGTGGGGTGATTTTTGTTTCTTTTGTATCGTTCCCACTATGTTGAGGATCGAAATTGAATTGGAGCCAATCGTAATCATCGCTCTTGGTTGATTGTCCATAACAAATGGGATAAATAAGTTGAACAAGATTAAAGCAGGCAATAAAACTCGATAAGGAAACTACACGAGGTAATTTCCGAGTTCGGAAGCATAGCCCCTTTACCGTTTTAATGCACAAACTTCTAACAGCCTCAGTAATCTCATTAGTGATCTTTTTCATATCCATGGTCATCTCCTTTGCCGAATAAACAATAACCTTAGAATAAAGATTCCAAATACGGGAAGTTGAATCGATCAAAGTGGTCGATCTAAATAAAACTATTCCGATTCTCTGCTTTCCCTTTTGTTTATCGAGTCTATCGCTCTCCGAGCCGCTTGCTGCAGCCTTCCGTCGGTTTCGGTTTTTTCTCTATCTTGCAGTAAAGGGATAATACCCTGATCACCGACTCTTCCGAGAGAATTTATCGCCACCATTCGTGCCCAAATAAAGGGATCACTCAAATATTTTTTGAGGAGATTAACCGTCTCTTCGCTCTTCGGCTCAAGCCGTACCATTTCGTTCATTCCTTGCAGCCGCAGCGACTGAGGCTCGCCATATTTTGCAAATTCGACAGCCGTGTCGTACGCTTTCGAAGAATCTATCATCGCTAGAGAAGTGAGTGCCGCGCTTTTTATTACCTGCTCGTATGAGTCTTGCGTCAAAGCATTCTCGACAATGGGTGTTGCTTTCTCGCCTTCGACTGAAGCGAGCGCTTTAACCGCCGCAGCTCTGACAAAATAATTCTTTTGAGTACCATATAAATGCTCAAGAAGCGGTGCGATATCCGCATCTTTATATTTTGCAAGTCCGTTTATCGCTTCATCTTGCACGCGGGCATCTTTGTCTCCAATCGCTGCCTTCAGAGCATCCTCAACTTTCTTATCATTAAAGTTCGACAATGCTTGCGCACACGTGATTCTGACTCCCCAGAAACTGTCCTCTTTGAGTCCGTCGACTAAAGCATCTTCAGCTTCGGTGCTATTCTGGACGTTTGATTCATCGGCTGCCCAGACTCTTCCAACAACATTCGGATCATTCTTAAGCTGATAAGAAAGTTCACCTATTGATTTCTTGAAGCTTAACTCCTTGAGGAGATAATCATCTTTATCGAAATTCACCATCAAAGGTTTTTCAGCGACATCAAATGTATAGGTATTGCTTAGCGAATCTACCCAAACAGTCTTCGTTATTTTTTGTGAGGCAGTAACGATGTAAATGTCAACCGGCATTCTATAAATCGGGGTCACGCTGTCCACTTTTTGCGTTTGTGCAACATGCAGAGTGAGTGAATGCGAGCTGTCGTTGTAATTGTAATTCACATCGAACACCGGATGACCGCCTTTGTAAAGCCATTCGTCGAAAAACCAATCGAGATTGTATCCGGTTGCTTCCCAAACGGCATTTGCAAAATCATGAGAGTCAATATTCTGATGCTGGAATTTGTGAACGTAATATTGAATAGCTTTGAAAAAGAAAAAATTGCCAACAATTCCACGGAGCATATGGAGTATCGATGCGCCGCGCGGGTAGATGTAATCCCCAAAAAGATCGATCGAGTTATAATAACGGTTATAAACCGTCGGTCGGCGCTCGACATTGTCGGCAGGGATGACTTCCTGATGATCATGGTACATCTCGTAATTAAAATGATCTTCTCCGAAAGCGTGCTCGCCGTAAAGCGCTTCAAAGTAAGTTGCAAATCCCTCGTTGAGCCAGGCATTCGCCCATGTCCGGCAGGTCAGCAAATCGCCGAACCATTGGTGCGCCGTTTCATGCGAGACCAAATCTGTGCTTGATTCCTGCGGTTCCGCATCAGCGTTGTGCATCGTATTGTCAGTGAGTGTTATCGCCGAGACATTTTCCATTCCGCCGAATGTGAAATCGGTAACCGCAGATAGGGCAAGCTTCTGCCACGGGTATTCGTAGCGGGTAACCTCAGAATAAAATTTCAGAATATCCGGTGTGTGAGAAAAATTTTCTTCCGCATATTTTGCGTATTCGGGAGCGACATAATAGTAAATCGGAATTTTTCCAAAATAATCCTCAACGATAGAATATTTTCCCGCCACAATTGAGATCAAATAAATAACATGCGGCTTGCTCTCGACCCATCGGAAAGTTTTTGTTGAGTCTTTTCGATCGGTCATTTCCCGTTCCATAACGCCGTTCGAAACGACGGTCCAATCTCTGGGAACCGTTGCCGAGACTGAACTCGTCAGAAAATCATCGGGATAATCATGGCACGGAAACCAGTACCTCGCATCTTCCATCTCACTCTGGCTCCAAACCTGCGGTGTCCGATTCGGATATGCAGTATCTGCTTCGACAAAGAATATTCCCTTCTTCGGAAAGGTTGAATATGTGATCGTGTAGGTAAGAGTGTCGTCAATACCGTAGCTCTTACCCAATCCGATCGCCAAGGTGTTCCCGTCGTATCTGAATCCAAGCGTCTTATCCTTCATAACAATTTTGTCTATTGTCATGTCGACCGCATCAAGATGCACTGTATCCAAACTGGCACGCAGCGGAACAATCTTTTCTACGGCTGTTCCAAATAGTTCTTTCTTCTGCAAATTAAATTTTAAACTGAGATCGATATTTATCGCATGGAATTCCCTGTCAGGTGCTTGATGGATAGGCGGCAGCTTTTCCTGTGCGGATGCCGAAAAGACGTTGAGTAAAACCGAGAGAAATATTGGGATAAAAACAGACGTTGACTTCTTCAAAACTCTCCTCCTTGTTTGAAGATTTAAAATAACTGCAAAACGCAAATTGTTAAAGCGAAATCCTCTTAAGTAAGGATAGACATTCCACCCCATTTTACAAATCCTTAACACAACCTTAACAGACAGGTCAACATATTAAATTAATTTCAAAGCAAAAAGGAGAAAACGTGTATTTGCGTAAATCTTTTACTCTTGCCGCCGTCCTGCTTTTTGCGGGAATGGCATCAGCCCAAAACATGCCAAAGTTTTCAGGGCTATTCTTTGGCGATTACTATTATGTTCTGCAACATGACGCGTCGAATACCTCAGTTAATCCAACTTCAACATATTCGCCCGCTGCTGGTGGAGTATTGCAGAAGGATATGCAAGCGTTCGATTACAGACGTATTTATCTCACTGTTGACGATTCCATCGCACAGGACTTCAGTGCAAGATTCCGTCTGGAATCCGATCCAAGTGCTTCAAACGTAGGAACAAAACTCTCCACAATGGTAAAGGACGCTTTCATAAAATGGAACAATATTACTGATGGAGGTAATGTCATAATCGGTGTGCAAGGAACGCCTGAAATTAACATGGCAGAAGGAATATTCGGCTACAGATCGTTGGAGAAGACAGTTCAAGATCTTCACGGAATTTCGTCCTCGAGGGACCTCGGTGTTTCGTACAATCAGAAATTCTCCGACGCTTTCACGGCTGGTTTGCTTGTCGGGAACAATAGCGGCAACAGTCCTCTTACTACTACAACCGATAGGTACAAAGCCGCCTATCTTTATTTGCAATTCAACCCTGTCAAGGAGTTCACCATTTTGTTGAACGGGCAATACAACGGCGTTGGCTACGACTCTCTCAACAGATCCGGGGACGTGATTGTAAACTATGCGAATAGCGACTTCAGCCTCGGCGCACAATATTTTATGGACGGTCTAAGCGGTCGTACCACTTTAAAGCGAAACGGATTAAGCTTAAATGGTTGGGTAGGATTGGTGGACAACCTGCGACTCGTTGCAAGATACGATATGTACACCCCCAATTCTGACACAAAGAACACGACATTTGCGAACAGCGTACAGAACCTAATTCTTGGCGGGCTAGATTGGAGCGTCAGGAAGAACGTCCACTTCATGCCGAACGTCGAGTATGCAACTTATGGATTGTCCGGCTCGAAAGCCGACGCTATCGCGAGAGCGACTTTCTTCATAACGTTCTGATTTACTGGTTTGTGTGTCATGCACCATTTTCTCGTTGCAACTTCAGGAAATCGATATCGCAAAACTGGAAATGGTCAGAATATAGTATGACGGAAAAACATTGCTGAACTAAACAATAGTTCGGGCAAGAGGATGCGGGGCCGTCGGCGAAAGCTACGGCTCCGTTTTTTATTTCTATTATAATGAGCAGCGGATAGAAAAATCTGCGTACAAGACATAAACCACCACTTCTGAACAAATTGATGACGATTTTCAACCTAAGTTTACTTGTCTTTAACCAAGACTTAAACTTTACATCACATCAATAACTTAAATTGACATGTGCATAAGGGTACAAACAGTACCATTTCATTCATCATAATGGGTTAGGTTTTTGTACTTCACATTTCAAACTTTAAAAAAATTAGGAGACAATTTATGTTAAAACGATTGGCGGTTGCACTTGTTGTTATTGCGATGTCAATGGCAACAACATACGCGCAAACAAAAATCAACGGAGCGGGAGCTACTTTCCCATACCCGTTAATCTCAAAATGGTCAAGCGAATATCACAACATTAAACCCGACGTTGAGATCAATTACCAATCAATCGGAAGCGGCGGCGGAATAAAGCAAGTGACTGCCGGAACCGTTGATTTTGGAGCAAGCGATGCTCCGCTGAATGACGAACAATTGCGCGTGGCCGATTCAGCCCACGGCCCGCTTATCCACATTCCTGAAACTCTCGGCGCCGATGTCGTCGCCTACAACGTCCCCGGTGTGAATGAGACTTTGAAATTCGACGCAGAAACAATTGCAAATATTTTTCTCGGGAAGATAACGACATGGAACGATGAGAGCATAAAAAAACTGAATCCCACCGTCGATCTCCCTAACATGCCGATCATCGTCGTTCATCGTGCAGACGGAAGCGGCACAACGTACATCTTCGTTGACTATCTCTCCAAAGTAAGTTCTGAATGGAAGGACAAAGTCGGCAAAGGAACGAGCGTAAACTGGCCGGTCGGCATTGGTGGAAAAGGCAACGAGGGAGTCTCCGGACAGATCTCCCGTACACCAGGAGCACTCGGATATATCGAGTTGATCTACGCTCTTCAAAACAACATTTCGTATGCAGACGTCGAGAATGCGGCGGGTGAGTTCGTTCACCCCTCGATCGCCGGCGTTACGGCAGCTCTGGCAAATGCCGCCAAAACGCTCCCTGAAGATTTAAGATTCTCGATCACTAACGCCCCGGGAAAAGATTCCTACCCTATCTCAAGTGCGACTTGGTTATTGATCTATAAGAACCAGACAGACTACGAGAAAGGAAAGACTACACTCGAATTCATGAAGTGGGTTGTCACCGAAGGACAGCAATTCTCAACTGCATTGGATTATGCGCCGCTTCCGAAAAACATCCAGAAGCTTGATGTTGAAAAACTTCAAACGGTTGAGTATAATGGGAAAAGCATCCTAAAGTAAAAAATATATTCGTCACGAGAATACGGGGTCGTCACTCCAAAAATTTTCAGGAGGCGGCTCCGTTTTTTTATGGGCAGAAAAGAATGATGACCGTACACTCGCTATCGACACGCCTGCGCTGGCTTTTATTTATGGTGTGCTTGGTCCCGGCAGCAGCTTCAGGGAAATATTTCTATTCCGCCGGTGGTAACACTGGACATCCGCTCGACGAAGATGCAGTCATTCGCCTGACTTATAATTGTCACTTCAATGAAGCGCTGAATTTATTGGGTGACTCAACAAACAATAGTATCGATCCGATAAAATGGAATTTTTTTCGTGGCGTAGTTTTGTGGCACAACCTTGTTTTTCTTGACAGCGCAATGGCAAGCAATAAAAGTGTGGAAAATAATTTCACGCGGGCAATTTCTCAAACAATTGATATTGGCGAAAGAGATTTGGCCCAAAACCCTAATGACACAGCGGCGCTGTTCTGCACCGGGTTCGCATTCGGATACCTTGCAAAATATGATGCATCCAAAGGAGACGAATTTAAAGCTGCTTCAGACGGCAAGAAAGGATTGTCATACCACAGGAAGTTTATCGAGATGTCTCAACCACAGGGCGAGAGTTCACCTGCCATCTGCGATGCCTATTTTAGCCTTGCCTTGTTCAATTACTATACGAGCGGGCTTGCATGGTACCTTAAGCCCCTTCTTTTTATCCTCGGTGAAAGCGGATCGAGAGAGAAAGCATACGAATATCTTGCACTCGCCGGCAAAAACGGCAGGTTTACAAAATACGAAGCCGAAGATATTCTCGGTGAACTTTATGCGAGGGAAGAAAAATTCGATTCCGCCATGATTATCTACCACTATCTGATTTCGCAATTTCCCGATGCTTTTATGTTCTACTTCGACAAATTATCATGGACATTAGCGGATCATAAAGAATATGAGCGTTGTACGGTGGTGTGTACGGAAGCAATAAAAGCATCTTACACACATCCTTTGACACAGATAGATTCTCTTTACTTGGCAAAAATATATTTCCGTTTGGCTAGCTGCTATGAAGAGACGGACAACTATAGTGAAGCAATGCAATCATTCAACGATGTAATCGGCAGGCACATGATGCCAATCTTTGCTGCCAGAGCACATTTCTCGGTCGGTAAGCTCTATCAACGCGCGAACGATCCACAGGATGCGAAAAGAGAATATGAATGGGTAGTAAACTCCGGTACGGTTCCGGAGCTTGTCAATCAGGCTCGTGAACGACTCGACAATTTGACGACAAGGTAAATAATGCAAGCAGAATCTCACCGTTCCCCCAAGCGGCCGCTAAAATAATCGCTTACACAATCGCGCTCGCGCTGGACAATGCGGCTCTCAATTGATAATGTCCAAAACTCGAATTAATTTTTGCTACAATGCCTACAATGCTTAGTGCAATAGACGTCGGATCGAACGCCATCAGGCTTTCGATCGGACGGGTTGACAACGACCAAAAAATCACTATTATAGATAACCTTCGAGAAGCAGTTCGTCTGGGCCGCGATGTGTTCACAAAACGAGTGATATCTGACGATGTCATGGAACAGGCTTCCGAAGCGTTTCGCCGCTTCAAAGATACCATCGACAGAAACGGCGTTACGTTGACGAGAGCGGTTGCTACAAGCGCGCTCCGTGAAGCGATGAATCGCGATACGTTCATAGATAGGATCGCACAGGTCTCCGGAATCGATATCGTAGTCATCGGCGCTGAAGAAGAAGCACGGCTGGTCCATCTTGCCGTCGCAGAGAAAATAAATCTCAAGAACAAAACTGCAATGCTCGTTGATATCGGCGGCGGCAGTACTGAAATTACTTTCACAGTCGATGGGAGCATCGTTTCTACCGAAAGCTTCCGGCTGGGTGCGGTTCGACTTCTCCAGATGCTCGAGGAAAAAAAATATGGCGAAAAAAAATTCAATACACTCGTCCGTGAGTACGTCGACGCAACGCAACGCCGTCTGAAAAGAGAAATAAACGGCAAAAAGATCGACCTCTGCATCGGCACGGGCGGAAATATTGAGGCTCTCGCCGCACTGCGCAAGGATATTCTTCTCAAAGATCGAGATTCGGCAATCAGTGCAAATGAATTGGACACCATCGTAAAGAAACTCCTGTCATTGACATTTGAGGAAAGAGTCCAACAGCTTCGATTGCGTCCGGACAGGGCGGATGTTATTGTACCAGCTTCGATCATTCTCCAGGAAATCGTCAAGATTGCGGGGATCGACGAAATCGAGATCCCAAATGTCGGATTGAAAGACGGCATTATCATCGATATGGGTACCGAGCTTTACGGCGAACGGAAGCACGCAAACCGCGACCAAGTGCTGATGTCGGCAATCCAAATCGGACGAAAATATTTTTTCGATGAACAACATGGCACAAGCGTCGCACGGTACGCGGTGCAACTTTTCGATCAAACAAAGGATCTTCACAATCTTACGCTTGAACATAGATTGCTTCTCGAAGTTGCCGCCTTGCTCCACGACATTGGAAGCTATATCAGCATGACTGCTCACCACAAGCACACCCAATACCTATTGACAGCTACGCCCGTCATCGGACTCAGCCGGACACAGATGGACGTCGTATCCAATGTTGCGCGTTATCACCGAAAGTCGTTTCCAAAGATGCAGCATGAACCGTATCGGCTTCTATCTTCGAAGGATCGCGTCCTGGTTTCCAAGCTCACCGCGATATTGCGAATGGCAGATGCGATGGACAACCAGCACGCCTCGAAGGTCAAATCTTTCGCCGCGGAATATAAAAAGCCAAAATTGGTTGTTCGACTTGAAGGAGAAGGAGACCTTTTGCTTGAGAAGTGGGCGCTTATTAGAAAATCGGAGATGTTTGAAGATGTCTTTAGCGTCAAAGTCAGCGTCGAAGACTGACAGTTCGTCGGACAATACGTCCGCGAGTCATGGACGGATTCAGCCAATTCCCGATATTAGCTTTCTTCTGCTCAACTCGCTGGAAACACGCTGGAACGTCTTTGCCGATCAGGCACTGAAATCCCGTGAGCGTCCTACAGAAAAAGCTATTCACGACCTGCGGGTTGCTATCAGACGGCTGATCGCTTTTCTTGAAATGATCAAACCGATCATCATAAAAAACAGCCGAACGAAAATGCTTAAAGAACTCAAAGGTCATCTCAAGTCGCTCAGCACATTGAGAGACATCCAGGTGCAAATTCTTCTAACTCGAAAGTTGGCGAAAGATTTCCCGATCATGTTGAGATTTCTTGCGGGTCTCACGGCCCAGGAGAAATTAGTCATGAAACATGCTCGCCGGGAAATCAACCGAATCGATTCAAGCACAATCGGCAAGAATTTGCAAGAGATGAAAGATAACCTTGCTCATCTTGTGCGGGAAAAGCTGATGCAGGAGATGGCACATTCTATAGTGCGCGGCGAGCTTTCTAAGACGTTCGGACGAGCGTTATATTTGCGGGAAGAAATTCTCCATGAAGGGAGAGGAAACGACGAACTTATTCACGAGCTCAGAGTCGTGTTTAAGCACTTCAGGTATATGGTGGAGGCTTTACGACCGATGCTCCCGCATGTCACGGACCAAATGTTGAAAGCTATGAACCGATTCCAAATACGAATGGGCGATATTCAGGATACGGATGTACTTATTGCCGGTTTGGACAAATACGCGATCAAAATTAGTAGAAAAGATCGAGAGCAATTTACACCTGTCAGTAACTTTCTAATCAATCTTCGAAACGATCGAATAAGTGAATTCGTCGCTTCAATTGACGAGCTGTACCAGTTTTGGGAACGCATTCAATAACCCCGGATTGGTTATGTGTTTTAATGAGAAATTTAGGATAACCAACACAACACACATTTCATCATGGAACTTTATCTTTTACGTCACGCTGTCGCTGCTGAAAAAGGAACTGTCGAATTTGCTCGCGACGCCGATCGCCCCTTAACAACAGAGGGCGCTCAGAAAATGCGCCACATCGCAAAAGCTATGAAAGATCTAGACTTGTCATTCGATCTGATTCTTTCCAGTCCCTACCGCCGCGCGAAGCAGACAGCCGAGATTGTCGCCGATGTTTTGGGCCTCAATAAAGCTTTGCGCTTCTCGACTAACCTCGTGGTGGACGGTGACCTCGCTATGCTAATAAAAGAACTAAAGTCCGAAACCTTGCAGAATATATTATTGGTCGGACACGAACCCAATCTGAGCACTCTAATCTCCATCCTGATTTCGGGGCATGACGGTATTGACATCGCAATGAAGAAAGGAGGACTTTGCAAACTCTCAGCCGATTCGCTTCGACTCGGCAAATGGGCGACACTCGAATGGCTGATCGGCCCTCGCCAGATTATAAACGGCGGATAAACATTGTAACCGCTCTTCTTTTTCCTTCATTTCTAAGGTAAATTCGGCAGTTTTCTCACATCCAGCTTCGGCTTTTAGCAATTCCTTAATTTGTCATTGATAAAGCGGGATTAATATCTTATATGTCATTGAGGAGGAGCAAGAAAATATGTTATTATCGCCGGAAGACAACAGTGATAAGGCGGATAAAAGTGCCGGAGTGGATATAAAGCAGTTGCCGCAGAAGACAAGAGGAATCACTCCGCGCCCGCGCAAGCAGCAGCGCAGCAGGAAAGTGCCTGGACATAATCACGAACGGAAATCCAATCATGGAGCATCTCAAACACGGCCAACACTTGATCCGTCGTTATACATCAACCGTGAGTTGAGTTGGTTGGAGTTCAACCAGCGCGTACTTGAGGAAGCACGCGATCATCGACACCCGCTACTCGAACGGGTGAAGTTTCTCTCCATAGTCAGCTCCAACCTAGATGAATTTTTCATGATCCGCGTCGCGGGAATACAAGAACAGGTTCGCGCTGACGTCGCCGAACTTTCACCCGATGGAATGACACCGATTCAACAGCTTCGTGCCATCAAAGACCGTGTTTCAATAATGGTAAAAGAAATGAGCCAGTGTTTCTGGCAGGATTTGCATCCGGCACTTGCGGAAGCTGGAATACATCTACTGAAAATGGGCGAGCTCAAATCGGAAGACCGCGCCAAACTCTCTGAGCTGTTTGCACGCGAAATATTTCCCGTGCTGACTCCGCTTGCGTTCGATCCCGGTCATCCCTTCCCATACATTTCTAATCTCAGCCTGAATATCGCAGCAGTCGTTTGCACTCCGCAAGATGAGGAGAGATTCGCCCGCGTGAAAGTGCCGGATGTTATCCCGCGCCTTGTCCGTATCCCTGACGATAATTCGACTGCTGTTCGTTTTGTCTGGCTCGAAGATCTGATCGCCGAGAATCTCCCATTGTTGTTTCCGGGAATGACTGTGAAAGAATCATACGTCTTCCGCGTGACTCGAAATGCAGACATGGAAATTCAAGAAGACGAAGCTGAAGATCTTATTTATTCAATCGAAGAATCCGTTCGAATGCGAAGGTTCGGGTCTGTTGTCCGTGTCGCGGTACAGAACAATACACCTGCGCGCATTAAAGATATTCTCATAGAGAATCTTGAGGTATTGCCGGACGGCGTGTATGAATTGAACCCGCCATTAGGGCTTAGTCACTTGATGGCGTTATTAGGACTTCCGCGTCCAGATCTGAAAGATCCGCCGTACCATCCTGCACTGCTTCCGCTCGATGATGAAGGGGATGATATCTTCACCGCCATTAGCCGCCATGATATTCTGCTTCACCCTCCGTACGATTCATTTAACCCGGTCGTCCAGTTCATTGAAGCTGCGGTGAAAGATCCGAATGTGCTTGCAATCAAACAAACATTATATCGCATCGGCAAAGAATCCCCATTGATTCAGCTCTTCATAGAGGCGGCGGAGAATGGAAAACAAGTTGCAGTGCTTGTTGAGCTTAAAGCGCGGTTCGATGAAGAGAACAACATCGGCTGGGCGAAACAATTGGAACGTGCCGGAGTCCACGTTGTTTACGGCCTCGTCGGACTCAAAACTCATGCTAAGATGGCACTTGTTATACGGAAGGAGCATGACGGGCTCAGGCGTTACGTTCATCTCAGCACGGGCAATTACAACATGGTCACTGCACAGGTTTATACAGACTTAAGCTACTTCACTTGCAGACAGGATATTGCTGAAGATGTCACGGAAGTGTTCAATTACTTAACCGGATATTCACGAAGGGAAAAATACAGGAAGTTGGCGGTTGCGCCGATCACGCTTGCCGAGAAGTTAACTGCTCTGATCAACCGCGAGATCGAACATGCACATAGCGGCAAAACAAGCCATATCATAATGAAGATGAATGCTCTCACCGAGGTGCACATGATTGAGAGACTTTATGAAGCATCGAAAGCAGGGGTGAAAATCGATCTTATTGTGCGCGGAATATGCTCACTCAAGCCCGGCTTGAAAGACGTCAGCGAGACCGTACGTGTCATCAGCATCGTAGGACGTTACCTGGAGCACAGCCGCATCTTCTACTTCGAGAACGCCGGCGCTCCGGAACTTTATTTGAGCAGCGCAGATCTGATGAGCCGCAATCTTTATCGCCGTGTCGAACTCATGTTTCCTATTGAAGACGCAAACATGGTCGAGACGATTAAGAATGAAGTGCTCGACACCGCTCTTTCGGACAAAAGCCGCGCGCGGGAGCTTCAGCCTGACGGGACATACAAACGCATCGTACCTCTGAACGGAGAAGAAATGTTAGACAGCCAGCAGATCATCATGGCTGCACGAGCAAAGAGTACCATCCTCAAAATGTCGAATATCCCGCTCGCCGGGCCGATCCCCCGCGAGTCACCTGTAAAAGAATAGGAAGCCTAAAAAGGGTAGAATAGCCGGAGGTACATCAGCTTTATGTTGAGGCTTGCATTCATGCCTGGCAGAAATAGATCTTAGAGCCAATGGGCAGGGCCGAAAGGTCAAATAGGCGCAGTGCGTATATCATGATGAATTTGAATAGATATACGAAATACCGGATTGCAGTAGTTAGTTGCAATCGCCTTTTTATCAAACACAAACGATAGGAGGTTGCGATGAAGAAGCTTGTCTCATTTGTTTTTGTCTATGCGGTATGCTTGAGTTTTCTTTCGGTGACGTCTGAGGCGCAGTGGGTACAAACCAAGGGCCCCTACTATTCTTTTATCACTTGTTTTGCGGCCGTAGATTCAGTCATCCTCGCGGGCAGTGGCAGTGAGACACTTTACTCTACGACTGATAACGGCAATACTTGGACTGGCAATTTAGTAGGGTGGCCAGGCAGTGAAATATTTGCCTTTGCCGTCAGCGGAACAAAAATATTTGCCGGAGCTGCCCAAGGGGGGATCAGTTTGTCTACAAATGAAGGTACAACATGGACATCGATCTTGCCATTTACCAATCTCATCACTTTCGGCATCGTTTATTCCCTCGGTGTTTCTGATTCCGATATCTTTGCAGGCGTTGAGGTTGCTGCCGGAGTCGGGGAAATCTATCTTAGCACGGATGACGGAATAAGCTGGAACAATGTGAGCGGCGGAATTAACTTCGGGAAAATCTACGCTTTCGCTGTTATCTCTAATGGTGCTGGCGGTAAAGATGTTTTTGCAGGTACTGATCGCGGCATTTATCTTTCGACAAACACCGGTACCAGCTGGAGTGCAGTAAATTATGGACTGACAGATAGTGCCGTTACTTCTTTAGCCGTGATCGGAACAAATTTGTTTGCGGGCACACGTGATGGCGTTTTTGTAACAACCAACAATGGAACTACATGGTCTTCAGCGAATTCAGGTTCTACAAGCAATGAAATCAGCAGTCTCGCCGTAAGTGGAACGGACATCTTCGCAGGGACATGGGATCAAGGGGTCTTTCTCTCAAGGGATTACGGCGTAACTTGGACTTCTGTCAATAATGGTTTACATGAAAATGACGTAAATGCTCTTGCGTGTATCGGAACAAATGTATTCGCGGGAGTCATGGACGGTGCTATATATCGCTCGACAGACAACGGGACGAGTTGGAACGAGGTCGACTCAGGAATGACTGAAAATACTCCTAACATTCAATCGCTCGTTGCGATTGCAAACACTGTCTTTGCCACTAGCATTTATTACGTTTATGCCTCATCGAGAGATGGTGTAAACTGGATTCCCGCACTATTTGGATACAGGGTTGTTACCACAGCGGGATCGGCTGTTTATACAACTGATGACACAGGAGTTTGCGAATCGACCAACGGCGGGATAAGCTGGACAACACCGTTGAATACTGGGTTTCCCAACTTTGAACTGCCTGTCGCCCTTACAGCAATCGGAACGAATATTTTTCTTGGGATAACTCCCGTGTACGATCTTGACACTAATGCCGGCATATACCTCTCGACAAATGATGGTGCAAGCTGGAGATCGACACAAGTAAACACTCCGCTTGTTTCTGATCTTGCCAACAACCGGGAAAGCGTTTACGCGATTATTGGTGGGGCGCTTTGGACGTCGGCGGACACGGGGGCGACGTGGCAAAGGATCTTCATTCCCCCGAACGCAAGTCCGCCATATATCTCCGCGATTGCGTTTATAGACTCTGCGATGTTTGTGGGGACTTCCTCTGGAGTTCTTCGCTCAACGGACGGAGGAGAACAATGGGAATATATTGACTCTGGGCTTCCTGCATCCGTTAGTGGTTTGGCAGTCCACGGAACAAATGTTTTTGCCGGAACAACGATTGGCGTCTATGTTTTGAATAATGACGACACAAGTTGGACTGCCGTAAATACAGGCTTACCTTCAACATCTAGATCTGTATCTTCTATTGTCGCTGATAACTCAGACATTTACGTGGCTCTCGGCCAAACTGTCTGGAGACGCCCTATTTCTGAAATGATAACTGTCGTTAAGCCACCACCGAGTAATACGCCGGCGACGTTTTCGCTATTCCAGAATTATCCAAACCCATTCAACCCGACAACGGTGATCAGTTATCAATTACCAGTTAACAGTTTTGTCACATTGAAAGTGTACGATGTGCTTGGACGAGAAGTGGAATCATTGGTCAATGAACGGCAGAACGCGGGGAGCTATTCCGTTACTTTCAGAGGAAGCAACCTGCCAAGCGGTGTGTACTTCTACAGACTCCAGACGGGAAGTTTCAGCCAGACAAAGAAACTCTTGCTCTTGAAATGAACGACAACTGTTACCACGGCGTCGCGCCACGATGTGCTGTCATCTCTCCTACGAATGGCGTCCATGATTATATTTTGAAGTTATGATTTGACCGCGGGTGTATCTATCTCGTAACTTTTTATCTTCAGGTAAAGTGTCTTCAAACTTATCCCCAATGACTTTGCGGACTTTGTTCGGTTGAATGCATTCGCCCTCAAAACATTCTCTATATGAATTTTTTCAAGTTCAGCCAATGACAGCCTCGTAGGAATTTTCCGCAGATCAGGCGACTTTGTTTTTGATGTCAAAGCTATGGACGCCGGGGTGATCTCACCGCCCGAAGCTAAAATAGCCGCGCGCTCTATTACGTTTTCAAGCTCGCGTATGTTTCCGGGCCAACCGTATTCCATAAGGAGCTTCAGCGCTTCCGGCGAAATCCTCTTGACACGCCGCGAACTGCGTTTCTTCTGAAGAAAATGATCGACCAAAAGTGGAATGTCTTCCCTTCGTTGACTGAGCGAAGGAATCTCGACATGTACCACGTTCAATCTATAAAGCAAGTCTTCCCGGAATTTTCCTTCTTCCACTTCGCGCTCAATGTCTTTGTTCGTAGCGGAAATTATCCGGGCATTGACGCTCATCTCGACCGTACCCCCGACTCTCCGAAAAGTACCCGTCTCGATGAATCGGAGCAGCTTCGGCTGGACAATGTAACTTATGTCGCCGACTTCGTCTAAGAAAAGTGCACCACCATCTGCGATTTCCGCAAGTCCCTGCTTGAGGGCATGCGCATCCGTGAACGCTCCTTTCTCATGACCGAAAAGCTCGCTCTCGATCAATGTATCCGGTATCGATGCGCAATTGACGGCAACAAACGGTTTCTTCGCGCGCTCACTGTTCTCATGAATAAGGTGGGCAATCAACTCCTTGCCGGAACCGCTCGGTCCGGTGATCAAAACCGACGCGTCGCTCGCCGCAACCTTCAAAGCAAGCTCAACAACTTTCTGCAGCGCCGTACTTTGTCCCACGATCTCGTACTTCCCATCGCCAAGCTGCATCTTCATTACTTTGTTGTCAACGATTAGCCGGTGCATCTCGAGCGCGTTATTTATCGAGACCAGCAGCTCATCGAAATTGTATGGCTTGGTAATAAAATCGAATGCCCCCATCTTGATCGTATCGACGGCTGTTTTTATGTCGCCATATCCGGTCAATATCAGGACTTGTGAATCGGGCTGGTTTTCTTTCGCAAACTTTAAAACTTCTATCCCGTTTATTCTCGGCATCTTTAGGTCGAGCAAGATCACGTCGTAGTTTTTCGCCTGAATCTTATTTATGCCGACCGCCCCATCATTCGCGATGTCAACAGCAAAGCCGACTTCCTCAAGTTGAAGCTTAAGAAGTTCAGTTACATTCTTTTCGTCATCGACGACAAGTGCATGTTCCATGTTCTAATGGCAATTAGCGTTCAGCTAAGAGCACAATTTATTCGGAGAGATCTATCATTTTTATATTGCCAATGTAAGAGGTAACCTTCTCACCTTTCAGATCTCTGAGCTTCGCAACGACTCCCTCTATACGTTCCGTGTTTTCCTTCATAATCGTGAGATAGCTCAGGACATCCGGAGGCATCTGTTTTCGTTGAAGAACATTGATGGCAAGCTTCAATGCTGCAAGCGGATTATTAAGCTCATGTGAAATTGTAACGATCAGACTTTTTATTCCGTCGATCCTCTCGCGCTGTGCGACCTTGTTCATTTCAGCTTCCGCTAACTTCTCTCGAAGCTTGACACGCTCAACAACATTCAAGATTATACTCGGAAGTATCGATGTGACCGCTTCTTCCTTCAAAAGGTAATCTTCGACATCAAGCTTCATCGCTTCGATCGCAAGCTTGAAATCGATCGCATTGGTAAGGAAGACGACCGGGACTCTGATTCCTTTCTCACGGATTTGCCGCGTGGTTTCCAGACCATTAATTCCGGGTAGCTGGTAATCGACAAGAATTATGTCGAGATTCTGACTGTCCGAAAGAAACTTCATTGCATCCTCGCCTGACTCGACCCAGACGAGATTGAATTCCGCATCTTTATAAGGTTTCAGATAAAGACGCGCCAATTTCGGAATGTCAGGGTCGTCCTCGATCATCATTATGTTTAGTTCGCGCTTTTCCATAGCAAAAAGCTTCCTTATTTCGGTAATGGAGTTTAAAACTTCCATGCAATTATTCCAATCCTATTCTCAATCCATGACTTTTCTTAAAAATGCAGGTCTTTCTCCCTGTTTTGTGTTCTGCTCCGATGCATCTCCTTCGTCCAACTTATTCAAGTGAATGTTGATGCCATTTCTCTCGAATGTCGGTTCGTCGAAAGAGCGCCAATCCTTTATTGTCCATGATTGGTCTTTCACTTTATCGTTCTCTTTAATAATCAACCTCTTACGTGGATCGGGAGTAGAAGTCGGAAGAGGCTGAGCATTGTGGTTAAGGCCCGCGGCGATCACTGTGACGATCACTTCCTTCTCGATTTTATCATCCATAGAAACTCCGACGATAATCTTGCACTCGTCGTCTCCATTTTTCGCAACGCTGCGAACGGTCTTTACTATCTCGTCGAATTCATGAAGTGCAAAATCGTTGCCAGCGGTAATGCTGACGAGGATTCCTTCGACTCTTTCGAGAGAAACTTCTTCAAGAAGCGGGTTGCAAATTGCCGCCGATGCGGCTTCTGCTGCACGTCTCTCGCCGCTCGCGATTCCGGTACCGATAATAGCATCGCCACGCGAAGCGAGAACGGTCCTCACATCGGCAAAGTCCACGTTCACGAATCCGGGTTTCGTGATTATCTCGGAGATTCCCCGAATTGCATCGTACAACACATCGTAAATTTTCTGGAACGACACTAAAAAGCCTGCTGATTTGTCAGAAATCGTCAGAAGCTTTTCATTCGGAATTACAATCAGTGCATCGACATATTTTTTCAATTCCTCGATGCCTATGTCGGCATTTCGCATTCGTTCCTTCGCTTCGTTCGCGAACGGCTTCGTCACGACAGCCACGATAAGCGGCACGCGTTCTTCCTGACTTTCTTTCTTGATGTCATCGCGGTCAACGCCTTTCAAGATGCCTGCGATTACGGGCGCAGCGCCCGTTCCGGTCCCGCCGCCCATTCCCGCGGTGAGGAAAACCATGTCGCTGTCTTTGAGCGCTCGATATATTTCATCGCGCGCTTCCATAGCCGCGCGCCTGCCAGTCTCAGGATTCGAGCCGGCTCCAAGCCCGCGCGTGGTAGTCTTGCCAATCTGAATTTTGTTCGGCGAAACACTCCGCTCGAGGTCCTGCAAATCAGTGTTCACCACAATGAGATCAACACCATGGATGCCTCGTTTGGCAATACTGTTGACAGCGTTTCCGCCGCATCCGCCGATGCCCACCACTCTGATACGTGGGCCTAGTTTATCTGTGTCTAATTCGAACACGTCATGCCTCCTTTTTAGACATTGTCGATGTTTTTATTAATAAATTTTCTAAGGAGCTGTACTCCTTTTCCAAAAAAACCTTTTCCATTCTTATTGACAATTTTTTCTTCAACCGCATCCAGTCTACGGTCTCCGGTTTCCGTTTCCGCAAATCTTATTGTGGACTTTCCTGCTCCGCGCTTTAGACCATATTGAATCAATCCGACCGCAGTAGCATAAATTGGATTTTCGACTTCGCGTGCAAATCCACCGTCGAACATTTGAGGTATTCCTATCTTCGCCGGAACGCCGAGAACATATTCGACAAGCTCCGGCATTCCTTTCAGCAGCGCACCGCCGCCAGTAAGAACAATTCCGGCAGATAAATGGCGAGAGTAGCCGGATCGCTTTATTTCCATCGCTACGATGTCGAGAAGCTCTTCGACACGAGGTTGAATTATCTGTGCAAGAAGCTTTTTGTTTATCTCGATCGGTTTACGCCCGCCGATGCCGGGAATCAAGATCGGCTCGTCGTCAATGACTTCGGAAACCATGGCATAGCCGTGGTTAACTTTCAATTCTTCTGCCTGCTCGGGAAGTATTCCCAATCCTTTTCGAATATCAGTCGTGATATGATCTCCGGCAATCGGGATCACAGAAGTGTGGCGGATCGTTCGATCCTCGAACACAGCAAGGTCGGTCGTTCCACCTCCGATGTCGAGCAGCGCAACTCCGACTTCTTTCTCGTCTTCGGTCAGCACGGAATAACTAGAAGCAAGCGGCTGGAGAACAAGCTCTTCCACTTGCAGCCCGGCTCTTTCGACACACTTGTGAATGTTTTGAGCGGCGGTTACCAAACCTGTCACGACGTGCATTGATCCTTCGACGCGAACGCCTGCCATTCCGATCGGATCGTGCGTCACAGTTTGACCGTCGATTATGAATTCTTGCGGAATGATATGGATAATTTCTCTGTCACGAGAAAGATGAATTCGCCGTGAATCTTCGATCAGCCGATCAATATCGCTTTCAGTAATTTCATGGTCAGGATTACTAATCGTCACGATGCTGTTCGTTTTGAAACTTTCAATATGCTCTCCGGCGATACCGACAATTGCGCTTTTTATTTTCATGCCAGGCTTCGACTCCGCAATTTGAACGGCTTCCTGGATCGACTTGACCGTCCGGTCGATATTGGCAACGACTCCACGGCTCATTCCTCCGGATTTGCTCGTGCCGATACCGAGAACGTTCAACTTACCGTTCTGGTCAGTTTCGACGACCAATGCACAAACTTTCGTCGTTCCAATATCAAGTGCTACTATCATATTATTACTCATGTCAATACCTTAGTTTACTTTTCCAATCTCAGCCTTAGGCTGATGCGCCTCCGGCGCAGAAGATCCCGTATTGCTGAATGACCCATTACCGCTGACGGGATCCGCGACAAGCCGTGTTCCAACCACGATCTGGCCACTGAATCTTAGATCGATGTAACTGTAACTGGGGTCGCCGTTGTCCGCAACCTCTTTGAGAAAACTTTGCAAGTAAATAAGCTTTCTGTCCAAATCGCCTTTGCCGATTATCACGGGCAAAGAAGACGCAGTCGTGTAAGCGATTAAATTATCTCCATCTAATTTGACCTCGGCAAGGTCTGCACTGAGTGCTGTGCCGATTTTGTTGGCCTCACAAATGAATCTTACCGCTTGCATTAAGCTTCCTTTCACCGTGTTACCGACCGCGAGTTCTTCTGTGACATTTGCGATCACCGGCAAATTGTTTTTCCGGCCAAGCGGAAGTGGGAGCACAATGCCATTACCGTCAACCGACAACATAGAACTTGTCATTGCCAGAAGTGCTATCGGATTGCGCTCGTGGACTGTAATTGTCAAATCGTATGGAAGTGCGCGTACCACAACAGCTTGTTTTACGAACGGATTCTGCTCGACACGATGAGAAATTTGAGTGAGACTCAATCCATAAAGTGCTCTTCCGTTCTGCACATCAGCGAGCGTTTTCACTTCGTCATCCGTCAACATGCTTGCATCATAGACTTTGACATCATGGAGCACAAGCTGGTTTTTCCAATTCTGGGATGTCAAGTAAAGTGCAGCTAACACACAGGTTGTTAAAATAAAGTTCAAATATGTTCTATCGATTTGTTTCAAATTTCTCCACTTGTCAATTTTGCAACCGGATGAATTTTCACGAGTCGCGGCGATTGTCCACTTCCATGGGAGTTAACTCCGATGTCGTGGAAGTTAGCGGAATTTTCATCTGAAAAAATTCCGATCAGTTTTACTTCTAACTCGAGCATGACATCGAACTTTGCATGCACCTCTTCTTGCACTTTGCGAATTAGTTGAAGCACGTCAATTGCACTTGCGTTACCAAGGTTCACAATGAAGTTCGCGTGCTTTTGGGAAATCTCTGCGTTTCCTATTCTAAGACCTTTCAGTCCGCAATTTTCGATTAGCCTTCCTGCAGAATTCATCACGGGGTTTTTGAAAATCGAACCGGCATTTGGCAATTCGACAGGCTGCGCTTCATTGCGGCGAATCAAAAGCTCACGACGAACTCGCCTCATCTCGGACTTGTCACCGCTCGGAAATCTAAATGCCGCATCGACCACGATGTCGTCCTGAAACGAACTGTAACGGTAACCGAATACAGCAGCTTCCCGCGATACTTTTTTCAATTCACCTTTGCGAATCACTTCCGTTTCAACAAGGTAATCGGATATCGCACCACCGTAAGCGCCGGCATTCATAACAATTGCCCCACCGAGAGTTCCCGGAATTCCCGCAAGCATTTCAACTCCGTGCAGACCGTTCTCGATACAAAAATCTACGAACTTCGCTAACTTCAGTCCGGCGCCCGCCTTTACGAATTCGCCGTCAAATTCAGAATTGCTCATGGCGCGCTCGAGGTTGATCGCCGCTCCACGATAGCCAAAGTCACTAACGAGTATATTACTGCCGTTTCCGATCATCACAAACGGGAATTCATTTTCTTCTAAGAGATTCACTAAAACCGCGAGATCGCCCGCATCAGCCGGCTCAAAATAAAAATCTGCCGGTCCGCCTATCTTGAATGTCGTCAACTTGGCAAGCGGCTCGCCGATGCCGATGTATCCTCTGAAATATTTTTTCAGCTGCTCGATGGAAAGCATCTACTTCCTCTTTGTTCCAGGCTTACTGGTTGATGTTTTCATCTTGCCGATAAACTCTTCGCCATATTTTAAAATATCACCGGCGCCGAGAGTTACGACTATGTCGCCGGATTTTTTTATCTTCATTAAAAATTCAGAAAGTTGTCTTTTATCTTGAACGTAATATGCTTCTTTATGACCGAACGCCCGCGCATCATTCACAATAAGCTCGCCGGTAATTCCTTGGATCGGCTCCTCGCGCGCCGGATAAATTTCTATGACGACAAGGACATCTGCGTTGAGAAAACTTTTTCCGAACTCGTCGTGAAAATCTCGCGTGCGAGAAAAAAGATGCGGTTGAAAAACTGCGACGACCCGTCTCTGAGGCCAGCCGGATCTCAACGCCGACAATGTCGCCTGGACTTCCGTTGGATGATGAGCATAATCGTCGACAATCGTTACGCCGTCGATGTCCGCTTTGATCTCAAGACGCCGGTAAACTCCCGTGAAAGATTCGACAGCTTTCTTGATCTTTGAAAATTCAATTCCTAATTCTAGTCCGATTCCGATTGCTGCGACCGAGTTCTTCACGTTGTGAAGGCCGGGAACATTAAGATTGATTTCACCGAGATCTTTGCCGCGTAAAAGGAGATTGAATTTGCTGCGGTTCGCATCGAACAAAATATTCACGGCTCGTAAGTCCGATTGTGCATTAAGTCCGTAAGTAACAACTTTCTTCCTGATGAGCGGCAAAATTTCCTGGATGGATGATTCATCGAGACAAAGAATTACAAAACCGTAGAACGGAACTTTGTTTGCAAATTCCACGAAGGCACGTTTGATGTCTTCGAGGTCGGTGTAAATGTCAAGATGCTCACGCTCCAAAGTTGTAATTGCGGCAATGACTGGAGCTAGCTGCAGGAACGATCTATCGAACTCATCTGCTTCGACCACAATGTACTCTCCATGGCCAAGCCGGGCGTTCGTTCCGCCGAAGCTCGAAAGTTTGCCGCCCACTATTACGGTCGGATCCAATCCGCCTTCCATCAAAACTAAACTCGTCATACTTGTCGTAGTGGTCTTGCCGTGCGTGCCTGCGATTGCGATTCCATATTTCATCCGCATAAGCTCCGCTAACATTTCGGCTCTCCGAATAACCGGTATTTTCTTTTCCGCCGCAGCCACAAGTTCCAGATTATCAAGATGGACCGCGGATGAATAAACGACAACGTCCGCTTCACCTAAGTTTTTCGCAGCATGACCTTTGAAAATTTTCGCGCCCAACTTCTTGAGCCGGTCGGTGATTTCGCTGAGCTGCCTGTCGGAGCCGCTTACTTCAAAACCTTGGTCAATCAAAATTTCCGCAATGCCGCTCATTCCGATTCCGCCAATTCCGACCATGTGAACTTTTCTAACGCTCTTAAACATTTCCGCTCGCTCTTTCGACATACGGGACATTAGATTGACTTAATTGTTTGAAAGTCTCGATCATATCTTGCTCATCATGAAAGTAGATCGGATTTATTCTAACAGCTCTCAAATGATCCTTTAGCTTCAACTTGATGACTTTGAAACTCCCGCGCATTTTCATCCGTTTCGCTTTGCCGACGCGTATCCATTCTATGCCGGACAGCTTGACCGTCTTGCTGTCGAACCTGTTTTGCAAAACTATCGAGTCGTCCGTTACGATGACATCCCTTTGGAAGAGCATGTTGAAAATGAGAATGAAAACGGAATAAGCTAACACAATAATGAATGCATACACGATCGGATCTTTGAAAACCATTTTGAACTCGTCCTCGGCAAACGAGCCGCGTACCACGGCATAAAGTATCAGCGCGACAGCATAGACGGCAACCGACTGGTAATAAAATTCGAATTTACGCTTGAAATGTTTATGCATTTGCCCCCGCAATTCTTAAAACCGATCTCGCAATAACTTCCGCCGCATCATTGTGTGACAACTTCCTCACCTTTTCCTGCATGGCAATGAGCTGTGCGGGGTTATCGATCACTCCTAATAACTCTCTTTTAAACTTTTTCTCAATTTCGAATTCCTGTACCATGACAGCGCCGCCGCTCCCGACAAAGGCACGTGCATTTTCGACTTGATGATTGGCTGCCGCATAGGGGTACGGAATAATTACGGCGGGAATATTGAAATAAATAAGCTCGGCAATAGTTGTCGCGCCACTTCGGCAGACAGCAATGTCAGCCGCCGAGTATGCGAGATCCATTCTTTCTATGAATTTTTCAACTCGTCCGTAAATCATAGACGGATTCTTTTCGCAGCTCTCTTTGATTCTTTCGAAATCAACAGAGCCAGTCTGCCATATCAACTGATAATTACGACTTATTAAATCGTCAACGATTTCTAATACTGCGCTGTTAAGTTTTACAGCTCCCAGACTGCCGCCCGTCACAAGGAGGGTTCGTCTCCCTACGCTTAAGCCGAAAAAGTCCAGTGCTTCCTCTCGCTTTGCCCTCGGCATCTTTCTGACCGGGCTTCCTGTCACGAAAAGATTGCGGCGTCTTTGGAAATAATTTTTGGAAGTTTCAAATGCAATATGGATTTCACGAGCGAAAGGCGCAAACATTCTCGTCATGGCGCCAGGATAGCTGTTGTGTTCCTGAAGGACGATCGGAGTTCTCGTGATAACGGCGGCAGCGCACACCGGGCCGGAAACATATCCGCCAGTTCCGACGACAACATTCGGCTTGTATGTAAGCAAAAGTTTCAACGATTGAAAAACTGAAACGATTATCTTAACCGGGAGCAAAAAGTTTGACAGCTTGAACTTTCGCGAAAATCCTCCGATCCATATTGTGCGAAACTTGTAGCCAAGCTGCGGAACAATTCTAGCTTCAATTTTATTTTTCGTTCCGACAAACATCACGTCAACGCCGCCCGTATGATACATGGACGAGTTTTGCTCCATCAAACTCTCTGCAATTGCTACCGCCGGGAAAATATGTCCTCCGGTTCCTCCGCCGGCAAAGACAACTCGTATCATTAGTAAACCCTCCCAACGACCGGCTCGCTGGTTTTTATTTTTTTCGTTCGAAATATCCCGTGAGCAACTTTTCCTTTCGTAGGAACAATTTCATTTTCTGGAATTTGTTTCGATATATTCAAGATAATTCCGACCGCAATCGAATTGATTATCATCGCAGTACCGCCATAGCTGACGAACGGCATTGGAAGTCCTGTGGTGGGAAAAAGTCCGGTTGCAACTCCTGCATTAACGAAAGCATACAAGCAAATCCCGCTCGTTATTCCAATCGCGAGCAAGGACCCAAACCTGTCGGGCGCTTTTTTAGCGATGGCTGTACCACGAAATGCGATAAAAAGGAATAACAGCATCACCAAAGTCGATCCCCACAAACCGTATTCTTCGCCGATGATCGAGTAAACAAAATCACCGTAAGATTCCGGCAAAAATAAGTTTCTCTGCCTGCTGTTGCCGGGTCCAACGCCGAATATTCCGCCGTTGCCGAAACCTATTATGGACTGTTCAACTTGATAATTTCCCGAGCCGTGTTTCATCCACGATTGGACTCTCGCGACACGATACGATTCGAACATCATGGCACATGTGCCGACTAAAAGCGCGCCGGCAACGAGAACCGCCAGGTGACTTTTCTTGGCGCCGCCTGCGAGGAGCGTCACTCCGACAACCGCAAAAATCATTAAAGCTGTGCTGAAGTTTGGCTGCAAAACTATGAGTCCGGCGATAATTGTTGTCGCCGCAAGAGGTTTGATCAGTGTTCTGTAATCGTCTAACGTATCGACACTCATGACAAGATAAGCCGCAACGAAAAATAAAATCGCCAACCGAGCGACCTCCGACGGCTCGAAGCTGAACATGCCGAGATGAATCGAGCGAGCGGCACCCTTTATTATCACTCGCTGCCCAAGCGCAACAATCAAAAGAATTCCGGAAATTACAAGAAGCTGAGAAGCGTACTTCTCGAATTTGTGGTAATCAAATTTTGCGACAGTAAAAATAAGAATCATTCCAATAAAAACTTTGAAAAGATGACTTCGCAAAAGATACGCCGGATTCTGGAATTTTAATTCGGACCAGAATGCACTTGCGCTATAAACGACAACAAGACTCATAAACATGAGTAAGAGCACTGCGAACAAAAACCACTTATCTGCCGGCTTCAAATTCTTCGTCACAGCCCCATCACCAATCTTTTAAATTCTCGCCCCCGGTGCTCGTAATCATGAAACATATCGAAACTCGCACACGCCGGCGAAAGGAGAACCACATCGCCTTTCTTCGCTTCACGCTGCGCCCTTGAGACAGCTTCTTCCATGGACGATGCCATGATGCACATCGTCTTGTCCGAAAATTCTTTTTGCATCTTCGTAGCTGCTTGACCGATGAGAATCATCGCATGAACTTTTTTCTTTACAAGTTCGAAGAGGGGCGAATAATCGTTTCCTTTGTCTTTGCCTCCAGCGATCAAAACTATTGGCGACTCAAAACTTCCGAGCGCATACCACACGGCATCGACATTCGTGGCCTTCGAATCATTAACATATACCACGCCGTTGAGCTCTCGAACCGGTTCAAGCCGATGTTCCACTCCCGGAAATTCTCGCAAAGTATCCGCGATGACTTCTACAGAAACTCCCATCGCTCTCGCTGCAAGCGATGACGCGATAGAATTATATAAATTGTGCGCGCCGCGGATTTTTATCTCCTTGGCATCGATCAGAAATTCCCGATTCCCATCAGCAGCAAGAAACACTTTATCGCCATCGACAAAGGCTCCACAGGAAATTTTCTCTTTAACACTGAAACAATTTTTCTTCGTCACCAAGCCCTCGCAATATTTCCTGACAGCTTCGTCATCGTAATTATAAATAGAGAAGTCGTTCACAGTTTGATTCATGAAAATTCTAAACTTCGAATCCATGTAAGCTTGGTAGTTTTCATACCTATCAAGATGATCCGCCGTTATGTTTAAAAGCGCTGCAACTTTGGGCTTGAACGTGTCGATATGATCCAATTGGAAACTCGACACTTCGACGACTACGACGGATTTTTCATCGACGTCAAGAACATAATCGGAAAGTGGAAAACCTATATTTCCTGCGACAACCGTTTTCCATCCTGCCTTCTCGAAAATTTTGCCGGTAAGAGTTGTCGTAGTGGTTTTTCCGTTCGAGCCGGTTATCGCTACTATGGGCGCGCGGCAAAACCATGATGCAGCTTCGACCTCGCTGTAAACGCTCAAGCCCACTTTCAAAGCATGTTGAACCAGATTTAAGTTTGATGGAACACCCGGACTTATCACGATGAAATCCGCATCGAAAATTCTATCCGAGTGTGCACCGAATTCATACGCCAGTCCTAAGTTCTCTAGTGTTCGAATCTGTTGAGCAGCTTCCTCTTTCAGCTTTTTATCGCTCACGAACACGTAAGCGCCTTGCGATTTCAAAAGTTTCGCAGTTGATATTCCGCTTCTCGCAGCACCAAGCACCGACACTCTCGCGGATTTTATTTTTTCCGGTTTGCTCAATTTACCTCACTTTGAACGTGGTTAGACTTAAAATCGCTAACAAAATCCCGACGATGTAAAACCGCGTGACAATTTTCGGCTCTGCTACACCGCCAAGCTCGAAGTGATGATGGAACGGTGCCATCTTGAAAATGCGATGCCCCTCACCAAATTTCTTCTTCGTGTATTTGAAATAGAGGACTTGAGCGATCACCGACAATTCTTCGGCAAGAAAGATTCCGCCTAATATCGGAAGCACCAATTCTTTCTTGATCATAATTGAAATTCCCGCGATCGCCCCACCCAGCGCAAGCGAGCCAGTATCGCCCATGAAAACCTGCGCCGGATATGTATTGTACCACAGAAAGCCGAGCGAAGCTCCAATAAGAGCCGCACAATACACCGTAAGCTCACCCGAACCACGCAGATAGATTATATTCAGATAACGACTGAAATCAATGTTCCCTGATATGTAACTCATCAATGCAAGAGTCAATGCGACTATTCCGACAGTACCGACGGCAAGACCGTCGAGCCCGTCAGTCAGATTAACGGCGTTTGATGTCGCTGTAATTATGAAAATGACAACTGGAATGTAAAAGTATGAGTAATCAAAGTTCAGATTTTTGAAAAACGGAATCGTTGTCAATGAATTAAACGGGCGAAGCTGCGGAGAGAAATATAAAACCGCACCGACGATTAAACCGATGGCAACTTGTCCGATGAGCTTGTACCGAGCAATGAGTCCTTTTCGTTTCTTCTTGATGACTTTCATGTAATCGTCGGTGAATCCAAGAATACCGAGCAACATAGTAATGAGCAGCATCAAAAGCACGTATAGATTTCCAAGGTCGCCCCACAGAAGAAGTGGCAAGACGACTGATCCGAGAATTATAAGCCCACCCATCGTCGGCGTTCCAGCTTTCGACAAGTGGGACTTGGGACCTTCGACTTTCGCCTGCTCTCCGATCTGGTGTTTGTGAAGCTTCCGGATGACTATCGGACCGATTACAAAGCTGATCAACAATGCAGTGATCGCCGCGAGCGCTGAACGGAAAGTAATGTACTTGAAGACTCCAAAGCCAGGCGGGTGAAATTGTCTTTCGAGCATCTCCAATAAATAATACAGCATCAGCGATCTCTCCGATTCCGTAATTCACTCGTCAGAATATTTACAATATCTTCCATCTTCATGCCGCGTGAACCTTTGACAAGCACGACGTCTCCGGCCTCGACCGTCTTAAGAAGTTTTTCGGAAAGTCTATCTTTATCGACGAAAGATTCCGTTTCCACCTTGCCTTCAGTTGCTGCGGCAATTTCTAGCGCAAGGTTTCCAAATGTGAAAAGGTAATCTAAACTTTCTTTCGCGATTTCCCTTCCAATTTTCTGATGCTCATGCTTCGCGGACTTGCCCAGTTCGAGCATGTCCGCAAGAACTGCGATCCTTTTGCCTTTCGTGCCAATGACCGACAACAAACGGATAGCAGCGACAGCAGATTCCGGATTTGAGTTGTAAGTATCATTGAGAATCGTTACGCCGCCGGATTTCACCATCTCCATTCGCTTTTCATAAGACTCGTAATTCTCAAGTGCTTTCTTTATCTCATTGATCTTGACGCCGTAATAGGCTCCGACTGCGGCGGCGGCAAGTGCATTTATCGCGTTGTGTATTCCGGGAACATGAAGACATATAAGCTCAGTCTTATTTTCATGTTTTATTTCAAACAAAACACATCCTTTGCTGTCCAGACCAAATAGCCGTGCCGACAAATTTCTACGATACGGACTAAACCCGAATGTGAACTTGTGCTTCAATTCTTTCGACAAATCAACTAAATTTTTATCGTCCGCGTTAACAAACGCTGCACCTTTCGTCGATGCGAGATATTTAAAAAGTTTGCCCTCCTCTTTTTTGACACCATTCAAATTTTTGAAGAACTCCAAGTGCTCGTTCCCAATATTTGTGACAACGCCGGCAGTCGGCTCGAGAATTTTACAAAGGCGCTCTATTTCGCCGAAATGATTTGTTCCGATTTCAACTACTGCAACGTCGTGAGAATTTTTAAATCCGAAAATTGTGAGCGGGACGCCAATCTGGTTGTTGTGATTGCCGGAAGTTTTAACGACTCTATATTTTTCGCTCAAAATTTTCGCGATCATTTCTTTGGTGGTTGTTTTCCCGTTCGAACCGCCGACAGCTATCACCGGCATGAAAAATTTGCGGCGATAAATTCTCGCCAGATCACCGAGCGCACGAGTTGTGTCATCAACCACAACAAGCGGAAAATGACTGGCTTCACCCTGATGGATACGTTCGGATTTTTTTTCTCCATACCACTTTTTATCGACAACCGCACAAACTGCTTTTTTGCCAATCGCATCACCGACAAAATTATGTCCGTCGAATTTTTCGCCACGAAGTGCAAAGAATATCTGGTTTCTGGAAACCGTGCGCGAATCCGTGGAAACAGTCTTTGCTGATCTGAATTTTAAATTATGAAATTCAGCTCCCTGAATTCCGTGTATGTCTCGCAACGTAATCAACTTTTTAATGCTAATTCTTTCTCGACTTCTTCGCGATCGTCAAAATGATGCTTTATCCCTTTTACATCCTGATAATTCTCATGTCCTTTCCCGGCAAGTACCACGATGTCGTTAGGCAATGCGCGCTTCAAAGCCTCGGCTATTGCTTCATGCCTGTCTACGATCCGCAAAACTCTATTGTCATTCGTATTCATTCCAGCGAGTATTTCATTCACAATCGCCTCCGGATCTTCGAAGCGTGGATTGTCCGAAGTAACGATGGTCATGTCGCTTAAGTCTTCAGCAATCTTTCCCATCTTCGGACGTTTTGTTCGATCACGATTTCCGCCGCAGCCGAAGAGAGTGATAAGTCTCCCGCCCTTTCCGGCTGAATTCAAAATCTCTTTCACGGACTGCAAAGTTTTCTGCAGCGAGTCGGGACTATGAGCGTAATCCACGACGACCAAGAAACCTTTCCCGGAATCGACGCGCTCGAACCGACCACGCACACTTTGAACTTTACTCAATGCATCCGTAGCAGTCACCGGGTCATACCCGAGGGAGACGGCCGCTGCAAATGCGCCGGTGAGATTGTAAGCGTTAAATCGTCCAACCAATGTGGAGTTTATCGAAAAGTCCTTTCCATTATGTCGAACGACGACGCTTGTTCCCTCGACTCCAAACGAAGACTCGATGATTCTAAAGTCCGCACGTGATCCGAAACCGTAAAAAATTTTTTTTGCCGAAGTGTCCATGACGATTCTTTCTCCGTATTTATCATCGATATTGGATATTGCAATGCTTCCCATCGGCAACATGTCAAATAAAATTTTCTTCGCGTTAAAATACTTTTCCATTGTTTGATGAAAATCGAGATGATCCTGAGTGAGATTCGTGAACACAGCTGCCCTGAACGGAATTCCATAGACTCGATTCATCACGAGCGAATGGGACGAGACCTCCATCACCGCCGAAGTCGCGCCTTTCCTGACCGCGACAGCCATCATCCTGCTCAGTTCGAACGATTCTGGGGTCGTGTTGGTCGCAGCTTCAAGTGGCTCGTTATCGAGCAAGTAAGTTATCGTTCCGACTAAAAGGACTTTCTCGCCTGCGGCTTGTAAGATGGACTTAATCAAGTAAGTGCTGGTGGTTTTTCCATTCGTTCCTGTTATGCCGATCGATTTAAGTTTTTCTGCCGGATGGTTATAAAAATTCGAAGAGATAAGCGCAAGAGCACGGCGGGTATTGAGGACCAATAGTTTAGTGGTGTGGTGAGAGAGGAAGTAATCGTCATTGACGATACTGTTGTCCTCGACCACGACCGCGCTCGCGCCGCTACCTATGGCATCGACGATGAAACGGTGTCCATCGAACTGCGCACCTTTCATTGCAACGAACAGCGAGCCTTCTTTCACTCTCCTCGAATCATAAACGATATCGGTGACCTCGATATCCGTGTCGCCTGTGACTTCGGTAACCGAAATATTTTTGATGAGTTGGCTAAACTTCATTAGAATAGCCCTGTTACATTCAAACTTTTATTGTCACAATTTATAATCACCGAAATTTTCTTGTCGATCGGTTGACCAGCATTAGGAAATTGGCTCACGATTTTTCCGCTGCCGACCACATGAAATGGAATCCCCGCCGATAGAAAGAAACTTGACGCCTTTCTCACGCTAGCTCCACAGAAATCAGGCATTTTTGTAATGCGTTTCGCCAATACAAGATTCATCTGTACCAATGTGCCCTTAGGAACCACCGTACCCGCGGCGGGTTTTTCTAATTGAACAATGAAACTGCTTTGATCTAATTGCGTGAACACGGGAGACTCCTCGGAGGTCGCGCCAGCGGGTGACGAAGATTTGGCTGCGTATGATGGGTCGGTGGGCAGGTTGATGCGATCGACATTGAGATCCTGGCTTTGCAGGATTGCTGCGGCGGAATTGTAATCGAGAAAAGTGACATCCGGAATTTTTACTACATCTCCGGAAACGAAGCTTGAACCAAATGTGCCTGAATTTAATTTTGCGTCTTCGACGTTAGTCGTAACAATTTGCGAATTGCCTCCACTCGATCCGGAAGCCTTTTCGCCATTTCGGGATGAATTTGAAACCAACCTCACATCATCATTTGAAAAATCGGTTGTTCGTCGCTGCATGATTCCGTAAATGCGGGAAGCAATTTTTTTGAAAATTGGCGCCGCGACCGTCCCACCTGTATATCCGTTCATGGGAGAGTCAACTGTTATGAATCCAACAATCTCCGGATTCGGAATCGGAAAAAATCCCGCAAATGATGCCCGATAAAATTTCTTGGAATATTTTCCATCAACTAATTTCTGTGCAGTACCAGTTTTGCCGGCGATGAGAATATCGCTCAGCTTCGCGGCAGCACCTGTTCCATGTTCTACGACATCCACAAAAAGTCCGCTCAATGTTTGAGCAATATCGGCGTTCACGACGCGTCTTACCGCAGTAGGTGAATTCTGAAACAAAATATTTCCTTCCGAGTCGGTGATCTTGTCAACGACGTATGGCCTCATCAGCATACCGCCGTTTGCGATTGCCGCGTAAGCGTCAGCCATCTGAAGCGCAGTTACCATCACTTCGTAGCCGAACGACAAGAACGGAAGAGAAACTTTGGACCATTCATACGGCTTCTTCAATTCACCCGAAACTTCTCCAGGAAGCTCTATGCCCGTCGGTGCACCAAACCCGAAATCTCGTGCGTATCTGTAAAATTTGTCGGGCGGAATTTTCATCCCGACTTTCGAGAATGCAATGTTGCTCGACAATTCTACAGCCTGCCTGAACGTTATCCAACCGGCGTGTTCGAAATCCTCAATAAGTCTGCCGTATAGGATATACTTGCCGTTCTCAGCGAAGATCATGTCGTTGGGTCTTTCGATTCCTTCTTCAAGAGCCACGGAAGCGGTGACCACTTTGAATGTCGAGCCGGGTTCGAACACATCAGTAATCGCCCTGTCTCTCGAATCGTCGAGTGTGTACTTATCATGCTGAGAGGGATCGAAAGAAGGATAATTTACGATAGCGAGAATTTGACCCGTGTTCGGATTCATGAACACGGCGGTTCCCGCTGTTCCTTTCACAGCTTGAACACCGGCAGATAATTCATCCTCCACGATCTGCTCAAGATTCATATCAAGAGTAAGTTGGATGTTACATCCTGGCACAGGATCGATACACGGATAATCGACCGAAAGCACCTTCCTTCCGATTCCGTCGCGCTGCATGACCTCGTAGCCGTCTTTTCCAGCAAGCAGCGAATCGAATTCAAGTTCGACACCGCTCGCACCCTTACCATCAACATTTGTGAAACCTATAACTTGGCCTGCCGACGCACCATAGGGGTACAACCTTTGCTGTTCCTGAAGACGAATCAATCCATAGACATTAAAGTTTTGAAGTGCAGATGCTTGGTCCGAATTGATATTTCGCGCGAACCAGACAAAACGTGACTTCGTGTCCATTTTGTCCATAAAAAGCGACGCCGGCATATTGAAAACGGCGGCAAATTTCTGAGCGATTCTTGTCCTGTCGAAAGAATCAAGAAGCTCGGGGTCTGCGGCATACGAGTAACCGTAATTGTTCGAGACTATTAGGCTGCCATTCCTGTCGTAGATCATGCCGCGGTTTGCCTGAAGCATGACTTGACTTTCGTATTGTTTCTGGGCAACTCGCCTGTAATAAAAACCGTTGACCCCTTGAACGACTCCGAGCTTCACAACAATAGCGACGAATATTAACACAAAAATTACTCGGATGAAATTAATTCTGCCTGTTCGTCCATGAACCATGGAACTATTATTTGCGAGATTACTTTGTTGTGTCTCTTGCATCTTGTTCTTCAGCTTTGTCCAATTTACTTTTGTCGATCCCGATTTGATCGAGAGACTGGCTGCTGTATGCGAGTCCAAGTTTTTCGGAAGCGATTTGTGTAATCCTTTCTGCACTCGAAAGTCTCTTCAGCTCGGCTTGCAATGAATCATTCTGAAATTTTATTTGCGAATATGCAGACTCAAGCAACCCTATATCGCTCGCTAACCTGTCAACCGTTACGCTGTTATTGACGATTAAGAGAAGCACTGCTACAACTCCGCCTAATACAAAAATGAATTTGGAAACGGTCGGTGACGAACGCTTCCCCGAAGGGGGTCCTGTGACCTTCTGCTCTTTTTGTTCACCAGGTTTATCGAGTTTCTCGCTCATATAATTTTTTCGACTACTCTCAATTTCGCACTTCGAGCTCTGCGATTGCGCATGACTTCAACTTCATTCGGCAAAACAGGCTTTCGTGTAAGAATTTTGACACGGGGAATCTTACCGCAGGTACAAATAATCATCTGCGGCGGACAAACACATGCCGCAGCTTCATACTTGAATTTTTCCTTGACAATTCTATCTTCAAGTGACTGATAAGAAATTACGACTACTCTGCCGCCGCGAGATGCGAGACTCACGGCCGCTTCCAACGCTTCGGAAAGCGAATCGAGTTCTTTATTCACTTCGATGCGAATCGCCTGGAAAATTCTCGACAAAGTTTTCGCGGATTTTCCGCAACCCTTTCCGGCGATCTCCGAAAATTGCAAAGTCGTTTTAATCTTGTTTTTTTCCCGATGTTTCACGACAACTCTCGCAAGCGCACGTGAGCGCGGTTCTTCGCCGTACTTGCTGAACACTTCCGCAAGTGCTTCGACATTGTACAAGTTTATTACTTCATAGGCCGAAGTTTTGAGATCTTTATCCAAGCGCATATCAAGTTTCTCATCGCGCCTGTAGCTGAATCCAGGCTCATTATCTATCTGGTAAGATGACACGCCGAGATCGAATAAAAATCCGGCGGCTGATTTTAAATTCTTATCCTCGAAAATATCTCCAATATGAGAAAAATTCTTTTTGACAAACAACAGTCTATCGTCCGACAAGGAAATCTCATTTGCAACTCGCTGTGAATTTTCGTCAACATCGAAGGCGAAGACACGCGCATTATGGTGTAGTCGGGAGAGAAGCTCGCGGGAGTGACCGCCGCCGCCGAAAGTTGCGTCAACGTATGTTCCACCCAAGTCAGTGACCAAGAAATCCACGCTCTCCTTGAGCAACACTGGCTCGTGATAAATGTTCATTATTTGCCGACATTTACAGCCATAATTTGTTCGACAACGTTCGCGTAATTCTCAGGCTGCGAATTTAAATATTCGTTGAAGGTCTGCGGGTTCCAGAGTTCAATTCTTTCGAGAGCGCCGATGATCACGACTTCCTTTTCGATCTCAGCAAATTCGAGTAAAGTTTTGGGAATTGTTATGCGTGATTGTGAGTCCAAGGGAAATTCTTCCGACGCCCACATGAGAAGTGTTCTGGTGAAGTATCTATGTTTTTCCAGAAACTGGTTGAGGGAACGGAGCTTTTCTTCGAGCTGCCGCCATTCGTCGAGGGGATAAACATACAAACATTTTTCGACTCCACGAGTTACAACGAAAGTGTCGTTTGCTTCCGACGAAAGACTTTTCCGCAACTTCGCCGGAATGCTGAGTCGTCCTTTGGAATCTAAAACGTATTCGTACCGGCCTTTAAATGACGACATGTTCCTCTTAAATTTTCCGAAAGATTCTTCGGACACATTTTTTTAGTAAACGAGGGAAAAATCGGGGACTTCCCCACTTTTCCCCACCACGTTGGAAATTTAACCAATACGCTCCAAAAGTCAAGAAGTTTTTTGTCACAATTTCCCACCTAAATATCACCGAGAAAAATCCCCTTGAATTCTCAGAGATTTCAAGTGTTTTTCATATATACTGCCGTTATAATATTTATACTAAACAAAGCAAATAAAAGTACTTTATGCTTCTTGACCGCTAAACTTGTGTTGTGTAATTTACTTTCTGATGGCGAGAGGATTAACGAAAAGGCAAGGTGAGGCGCTCGAGTTCATTCGGCGATATATTAAAGATCACTCGAAGCCGCCGACATTCCGTGAATTGGGTGCACAGATGGGAATCAGCTCGACGCGAGCGGTCAGCGACTTGTTGAAGGCACTTGAAAGAAAGGGGTACATCGAACGCGAGGCAGGGCGCTCACGTGGAATTAATCTTCCGAAAACAGAACTCGCAAATCCTGATCTGCCGCCATCGGTTCGGACTATTCCAGTCGTCTTAAGAATTGAATCGCGAGAAATTATTTTCTCGAACATTATAGATGTGCTCCACTTTGACGCGAAGCTTCTACCCGAAGGCGAACTTTTCGCTGTGAAAGTTTCAGACGACGGGATGAACCTCGTGGGATTATTTAAAGGCGATTATGTAATATGCAGAAGAGTTGTGACGCCGGAACAGAACTCGCTTGTTCTCGGAAGTGCCGCCGGAGTTTTGATCGTAAGATTTTTCGAATTGGCAAATGAGAAAATGCATCTTAAACCTTCAAATAAATCTTACCAGGTGCTGAGCTTTTCTCCTGATGACAGACAGTTCTTCGTTGCAGGAGAAGTTGTGCTAATGTTTAGGAAAACAAAATGAATTATCGTACGCGGAGCACTTTAGAAAGGAGACAAGGACAAATGTCATGGTCACAAATAGCATTCTTACTGCCGGAATGTTATGCCGATATATGGCAGGCTAATTATGGTTAGGCGTTTTCGTGTTTTAGGATTGATATATGTCTATTCCAGAATATGAGAGTCATTCAATTAAGCATATTGTGACCAATAGCCATAGGTGCAAGACTTGCGGATATGTCACGATTAGTATTGGCTTTAATTGCTCACGCTGCAAAGGCCGAAGTAAGGGTACGATACAATTCTTCACTTTTGGTGTTATGAGTCTTGCTCATCTTATGCTTGAATACCACAACATAAATGCAAGCCCTTCTGATAATCTTAAGATATTCCCTTCATTAAATTCAAACCACAGATTGGCGATTGTTGTTTTTTATTCTTCACTTGGTGAAGTGCTATTTGATGATTTCCTCAGTCATCTGATGATCAAACAAAATATTCCTGATGCTTTGCAAGATAGATTATTATCAAGTGATTCGATGACCGAAAAGCTCTCTTTATTCCATAATCTTACGGATACTAAATTCAGTGACATTGTAAAACAGTTAAGTCGGCAATCAAGAATCGACTATACAAATATTATTTCCTTTTACCAAAAGTTGCGTCATAATCGCAATAGGTTGATTCATAGGGGCAATATATTTGCAGTAACAGAAAAAATGCAAAATCAGTGTTTAACAGATGCCTATGGCTTAATGAAATTATTTATCGATCTTCACAATAAATATATTGCAAAGCAAAAGCGAAAACGCCTAACCACCGGCTCAAGCTGACGGAATGAGCAGCGACGATAGCACAGAGGAAATTGTTGGACGGTTTATTCTTCCAATGTACTTAGATCACCTTCCGGCATTCCAAGTGCCCGTGCTTTTAAGACCCGCCGCATGATTTTCCCGCTCCGCGTTTTCGGAAGCGAAGTCGTGAAATTTATTTTCTCGGGTTTTGCAATCGGTCCCATTTCATGAGCCACATGCTGCCTTAATTCTTCTGCTAAATCTTCGCTCCCTTCGAATCCGGCTTTCAAAGTTACATATGCATGAATTGCAATCCCTTTTATTTCGTGCGGAAGTCCAATTACTGCGGCCTCAGCAACGGCATGATGGCTGACAAACGCTGACTCGAGTTCTGCCGTGCCAAGTCTGTAGCCGCTGACTTTTATAACGTCGTCGACCCTGCCGATTATCCAGAAATATCCATCTTCATCCTTTCTCGCAGAGTCACCTACAAAATAATACCCGGGGAATTTACTCCAGTAAGTGCTGACGTATCGATCGGGGTCTTTGTAAATTGTTCGCAGCATTGCAGGCCATGGTCGCTTTAGAACCAAATAGCCCTCTTCACCGAGTTTCACGGGATTGCCTGCCTCATCAACCACGTCTGCCTGCACGCCGAAGTACGGCTTCGTTCCCGAACCGGGTTTAAGCGGTGTCGTCGGCAATGGCGCAATCATAAACATTCCCGTTTCGGTTTGCCACCACGTATCCATGATAGGACATTTCTCTTTACCGACGACTCTGTGATACCACCGCCATGCTTCCGGATTTATGGGCTCACCGACCGAGCCGAGCAATCTCAGCGTAGAAAGATCGTGCCGGTTCGGCCATGCCTCGCCATATCGCATCAATCCGCGGATCGCAGTCGGCGTCGCATAGAAAACCGTGATGCCATACTTTTCTATCATCGTCCACCATCTATCTGGATATGGATACGTTGGTGCGCCTTCATACATAAACGAAGTTGCTCCCGCCACGAGCGGCGCATAGACAATATAGGAATGTCCGGTAACCCAGCCAGGGTCGGCAGTACACCACCATCGATCTTCTTCTTTCAGATCGAATACGTCTTTCAGAGTTGAATACGTCCCGACCATATACCCGCCGTGAGTGTGAAGAATTGCTTTCGGCTTCCCGGTAGTGCCAGATGTATATAAAATGTAAAGAGGATCTTCGGCATCCATTTCTTCTGTGGGAGATTTGCCGCCGTTGCGGCTCAGCGGCAGGTTCATTAGCTCATGATACCAATAATCGCGTCCCGCTTCCATCGGGACTTCTTTGCCTGTGCGCTTCACGACAATCACTATCTCCGGTGCAGCGGTGCGTTTCAAAGCTTCATCCACAATCTTCTTCAGCTCGACTGTCTTTCCATTCATGTACCCTCCATCGGCAGTAACAATTACTTTGGATTCGCTGTCTTCTATCCTGCCATGAAGTGCCTCTACGGAAAAGCCCCCGTAAACTACGGAGTGTATTGCACCGATCTTCGCAGTTGCAAGCATGGCAATCACCGTTTCGGGAATTCGAGGCATATAAATCGTTACCCTGTCTCCTTTCCCCACTCCCATACTTCTCAGCACGTTCGCGAACCGGCAGACTTCCCTGTTCAAAGCGTGATATGAAAATGTCCGCAGATCTCCGTTCTCCCCCTCCCAGATCAGAGCGAGTTTGTTCCGTCGCCATGTCTTCACATGACGATCGAGTGCATTAAGGACAATATTTGTTTTGCCGCCGACAAACCATTTATAAAACGGCTTGTTCGAATCGTCAAGGACTTTGTCCCATTTCTTGTACCACTCAAGTTCGCTTGCTCGTCTGCTCCAAAAGCCTTCAAGGTCCGTCTCCGCTTCCTTGTAAACCGACTCAGGGTTTTGCACATTTGCCTGGGCGACAACTTCCGGCGCTGGATAAAAAAATTCGCCACCAAGATTTTTATTGTTACCCCCATCTGATTGGGCATTCTGTAACCGACTCTTCTCCGACCCGCCGGTGTCTTTCTGCGCCATCTTGCAACTCCTTTTTAATTTTGAATGTCAGCTTACTCATTTGTAAAACCAGAAAATTGCCCTATTAGTTCACGCCGGAACGGCCGGAAACGGATATCTCAATTTGAAAAATTTGCCAAAAAATCCAATTAGCAAAAAATTCACAGTGTCAAAATCGAACCGGAGGTGCATTTTGTCCCAAAAAAGCTATCGCAAACGCGGAGACGTGCCTTTTTCATTTTGTTTTCGAACGAAATGACGGCATACTCGTTGAAGTCGTGAATACGACAAAACTGTTTGCTACCATGGACAAAATTCTCAAGCTAAGCCACAAAAATTTTCAACAGCTATTCACTGCACTCCAAAAAGATGGTTACATGACCGTAGGTCCGGTTTTTCGAGACGGAGCAATCGTTTACGACAAGATCGACGGCACCAACGAACTACCGATGGGCTGGACAGACGAGCAAGCGCCGTCAACTTATCGGCTCGTGAAGCAAAACAAACAGAAATTTTTCGGCTTTCATGCTGCACCGCAGTCATGGAAACGTTTTCTCGATCCGCCTCATAGAAAATTATTCTCGATTAAAAAAAGCGGGAAAACTCTCGAAATATCCGGCGACCAGGATCCCAATATCAAGTATGCTTTCATCGGGGTACGGCCGTGCGAACTTAGTGCAATTTTAATCCAGGACATGGTGTTCGATTCCGATAATTATCCAGACCAATACTATAAACGATTAAGAGAAAATGCTTTTGTTGTTGCGGTTAATTGCACCGATGCAGGCGGAACTTGTTTTTGCGCCTCGATGAATGCAGGACCGAAGGCAAAAGAGAAATTTGACCTTGCCATGACGGAAGTTCTCACCAACGGCGATCACTACTTCCTCACTGAAATCGGTAGCGAACGCGGGTCTATGATCATGGAACAGATCAAAACACCTGCAGCCACGAAGGAAGAAGTTGAGGAAGCCGACAAGCTTATTTGCCGCGCTGAAAATAAAATGAAGAAATTGCTGAAGACTAAAGACCTGCCCAAGTTTCTTTCGGATAATCTCGAAAGCTCTCACTGGGACGATGTGGCTAAACGCTGTCTGTCTTGCGGCAATTGCACCATGGTCTGTCCGACCTGTTTCTGCTCCACGCTCGAAGACGTAACCGATTTGTCGGGTCAAAACGCAGAGCGATTGAGAAGATGGGATTCATGCTTTACCATGGATTTTTCTAAAGTTGCAGGCGGGAATTTCCGCATTACTACGAAGTCCCGTTACCGGCAATGGTTGACGCACAAATTTTCATCATGGATGGACCAGTTTGGCGTGTTCGGATGTGTGGGATGCGGAAGATGCATCTCGTGGTGTCCTGTCGGCATTGACGTAACGGCCGAAATAAATGCTCTAAGAGGTACAGAAAAATAAGATAAGAAGGAGAATATCATGGAACAGCACGATCTGTCTCAATCTCTGCGTAAGCATCCTTTCCTAAGCGACACGAGCGATGACCTAATCGAAACCTTGACGTCATGCGCTTCCAATGTTGTACTTCAAGAAGGGGCACGTTTATTCCGCGAAGGAGAAAACGCAACAAACTTTTACCTTATTCGAAGCGGCAGGGTTGCACTTGAGATTCAAGCCGGCGAGAAAGGGCAAATCAGGGTACAGACGTTGGGACCGGGTGAAGTACTCGGATGGTCTTGGCTTATTTCTCCCTACCGCCGGCATTTCGATGCTGTTGCGGTGGAAGGAGTTCATGTCTTCGCAATAGATGCGACTTGCTTACGGACGAAATGCGAAACAGATCATCACTTCGGATATGAAATGTTGCGCAGATTTTCCGCAGTGCTGGAACGGCGTCTTGAAGCCACTCGCTTGCAATTGCTCGATATGTATGGAATGGCAGTAGAAAGTAAGTAGTAGAAAATGAAAAATGAAATCGGAGCCAATTAGAATGAGCGAATCGATTCTTGAAACAGCAGCTTTGATTGACAACCCGATGATTCCTTCACTCGCGGCAATTCGCAGAGTGATCTGGGAAACCGATGATACATTTACTCTTCTTATCGATCATCCGCAAAACGACGGCAAGATATTTTCATTCGTGCCGGGCCAATTCAACATGGTTTATGCATTCGGCATCGGCGAATCCGCCATTTCCATCAGCTCCGATCCGAAGAAGCCGAATATGCTGGCACACACGATTCATCGCGTCGGAACCGTCACGTCGGCACTTTCAAAGTTGAAGCGCGGGGACTTAATTGGACTCCGCGGACCTTACGGCAAAGGATGGCCGTTAGATGAAGCCGTCGGCAAAGATGTTTGCATCGCCGCCGGTGGAATCGGATTGGCTCCACTGAGACCGGTGATATATTCGCTGATCAGGCGAAGAGAAGATTTCAAGCGGGTAATAATTCTATACGGAGCGCGCAGCCCGCTCGACCTTCTATACCGCGTCGAGCTTGAGCAGTGGAGCAAGCTGCCGAATATCGAGGTCATCATAACCGTCGATCGTGGCGACTCAAGCTGGAAAGGATACATAGGCGTCGTGACAAATTTATTTTCTTATATCAAGATGGATTCGAGGGCGACGATCGCTATGGTATGCGGACCTGAAGTTATGATGAAATTCACAGTTGAAGAGCTTCAGCGGCGCGGGCTAACACAAGAGCAGATTTACATTTCAATGGAAAGAAATATGAAATGTGGAATTGGAGTCTGCGGCCATTGCCAGTTTGGACCGGAGTTCATTTGCAAGGACGGACCTGTTTTTAAGCTGCCGGAAGTTTACCATTTACTTGAGAAAAAGGAAATATAAAATGCCCGGACGCAAGAACGGCGGAAAGCCGAAAGTAGCAGTTTTCAAATTCGCTTCGTGCGATGGCTGCCAGCTTTCGCTCTTGGATGCGGAAAAAGAACTTCTTGATGTCGCCGAAGCGATCGACATCGCATTTTTCCCGGAAGCAAGCCGGAGAATGCTGAAAGGGCCTTACGACATCGGTATTGTCGAAGGCAGCATTACAACACCGAACGACGTCGAACACATAAGGGAAATAAGAAAGTCGTGCGGCGCACTGATCACTATCGGCGCCTGTGCAACAGCCGGTGGAATTCAGGCACTCAGGAATTGGAAGGACATCAAGGATTTCATCCGCATAGTTTATGGGTCGCCGGAATACATTTCAACTCTCGACAGGTCCCTACCGATCGGCTCGTTCGTTCATGTTGATTATGAGCTTCGCGGCTGTCCGATAAACAAATATCAACTTATCGAAGTCATCAGCGCATTTCTCAATAAACGAAAACCTAATATTTATGCATATAGCGTCTGCATCGAGTGCAAACTGAAAGGAAGCGTTTGCGTCATGGTGGCACAGGGAACACCGTGTCTTGGACCGGTGACTCAAGCCGGGTGCGGCGCAATTTGTCCGTCTTACAATCGCGGCTGTTACGGCTGCTTCGGACCGATGGAATCCCCTAACACATCTTCTCTTGCTGAACATTTCAAAGAGCTCGGTCTGACCGAGCTTGATATTTCACTTGACTTCCGGAAATTCAACGCTTACGCAGACGCATTTCGAAGAGAGAGTGAAGCGCATGAAAAATAACAAAGCTATAAAAGTCGATTACCTTGCGCGAGTCGAAGGCGAAAGCTCGCTTCTCATAAAGACTAAGGACGGCCAGGTTGACGATGTCAAGTTCAAGGTTTTCGAGCCGCCGCGGTTCTTCGAAGCTTTCTTGCGCGGCAGGAAGTATTCGGAAGCGCCCGACATCACCGCGCGCATTTGCGGAATCTGTCCCATAGCTTACCAGATGAGTTCCGTTCATGCCATAGAGAATGCCTTCGGCGTGAAGATAGACGGACAGCTTCGTGAACTGAGAAGGCTGCTTTACTGTGGAGAATGGATCGAAAGTCATGCACTTCACATTTATATGCTTCATGCTCCCGACTTTTTAGGATTCGACGATGCGATCCAGCTTGCGAAACATTATCCCGATGTTGTTCGAGACGCACTTCGTTTGAAGAAGACGGGAAATGATTTGGTTAATGTTCTTGCCGGAAGAGAGATTCATCCGATCAACGTTAAAGTTGGCGGCTTCTATAAGCTTCCCGGGAAAAAAGATTTCGTGGAAATTCTGGAGAATTTAAAGTGGGCAAGAGATGCAGCTTACAAAACGGTCTTGTGGAGTGCGATGTTGCCTTTTCCCGATTTCGAATATGATTATGAATTTGTCGCGTTAAGTCATCCGGATGAATACGCATTGAATGAAGGGAGAATTGTTTCAGGCAAAGGGCTCAACATCGATGTACGCGATTATGAATTAATGTTCCATGAAACACATGCCCCGTATTCAAACGCGCTTCAATCGACATTGAAAGGAAAAGGAGCTTATCTCGTCGGACCGTTGGCGAGATACAATTTGAATTTTGACAAACTCTCGCTGATAACAAAACAAGCCGCGAAAGAGGCAAATGCGGAGCCGCCAATTCGGAACCAATTCAAAAGTATAATTGGTCGCGGAGTCGAGACACTTTATGCCTGTGACGAAGCTATTCGAATTATAGAAAATTACGAGATGCCTGACAAAGCGGCAGTCGATTACGAAGTAAGAGCGGGCTTCGGATTCGGATGTACGGAAGCGCCGCGCGGAATTCTTTATCACCGCTACCTAATCGACCAAGACGGACTTATTAAAGACGCAAAGATTGTTCCGCCGACCGCGCAAAACCAAAAGATGATCGAATCCGATCTGAGAAATTTTGTGACGGCAAATATTCAATTGCCGAAACAAGATTTGACTTTCAAATGTGAACAATTGGTAAGAAACTATGACCCATGCATCTCCTGTGCGACACATTTTTTGAAGTTAGAAATCATATAATCTTACGCTTCATGGCTCATTGTTATTAGCTATCAGCTTTGAGCCATGAGCCGTGTGCCATGATTACTATTGTCGGAATAGGAAATAGATTTCGTGGAGACGATGCCGTTGGCTTGCTAACAGTGCAAAGTCTTAGTGGAAAAGTGCCCGCAGAAATAAAAAGGGTTGAACTCGAGGGCGACCAAACCTGCCTACTCGAATTGATGCAAACAACAGATGTTATGATCATCGTGGATGCCATTCAATCATCGGCGCCTGCGGGCACAACATTTCGAATTGATGCGAGCAGTGCGCCGCTTCCGAGAGACTTTCACGCATTCACGACACACAGCATGGACTCGGTGCAGGCAATAGAACTTGCTCGTACCATGAACCGGCTACCAAAGGAAGTAATTATCTATGGAATTGTCGGGAAGGATTTTTGTTACACGGAAAAGCTTAGCCAACAAATGGAGGAGTCGATTGAGATTGTTCAGGATAAGATTTTAGGCGAGATCAACAGCATATTAAAAAATAAGCCAATCCCGTTTTGAACTTTGAGTTGTTGTTTTGCTTTTTTGAGCCACAGGCTCATCCGCCTCTGGCGGAGACTTTTTATTCGGCTTTCGCTTCCGCCAAATAGTAATCCACATTCCCGGCGTACGGCGAGTTCGCAAAATTTTTCTGCACACGTGTAAGGAGCTCAATCGCTCTATCTTTTTTTCCGATCTCGATGTAATTCCTCGCAGCACCAACTAAGTATTGCGGTGCCAAAAAACTTTTCGAGTCGCGAGAAGCGGCGCGGTCGTAATATTCAGCGGCTTTCTCAAAATTACCTCTAACTTCATAAACCTCTGCCTCCCCTGCAAAAGCACTGGCTTCCAAAAATTTATCGCTTCCATCGTAGTCTTTAAAATACTTTAATGCATTGTCATAGTCTCCGAGATAGTAATAGCAATCGGCAAGATAAATTTTTGCTTGCTCGCCGGTCTCGGAACTGCCGTAGTTATCGACGATCGATTTCAAACCTGTAACGTCATGCGTCGGATCCCCGTTGATTGCGACCTGATATGCTCCGCCGTTGAAAAAATTGAGAACGCCGGAAAGTTCAGTCGTTGCTTTCAAATTGTCAGAATGCCTGTTGTTCAAATAAGCGACGACAACAATCACGGCGATGATTATCCCAGTCACCGTGCCGCTTACTATCCTGCGATTGTTCTTTAAATATTCGACCACCTTAAAATACGTGGTCACCAACCGGTCTTGTTTCAGTTCCTTCTTAGTTATTCTCTTTCTCGGTTTGAGCATGATAAATTCCTTTTACGTGATTCTCGATTTTAATAGCAAACCCAAGTAAGAATTTAGCGAAAAAAAGTGTGCCGCAAAAGGAATATTTTTGGACTTGTCCCACAGTGTCTGCTGATGAATGAACATTACGAGGAAAAGGAAAACCTTCTACCCGATTTCCAAATCAAAAGGAGTACGGATGCAATTACGATCTCTGGTCGAAGACTATGTGAAAGTCAACTTGCAGTTTGTCATCTATCGAAATAAGCAGGAGCGACGGCCTATCCACCTTGAACTCCGTGAGGCTTATGTCAAAGTTCCCGTCGCAAGCAGTTTCGTTCCCTGTAGGCATGACGCTTAGCGACACCGCTATCTCTTTCGTCACTCCACGAAACGTCAGCTTGCCGTTAACTTTTATTTCAGTATTCGGAATATAGCCTATCGAATCGCTTTGAAATATAACCTGTGGATAATCAATCGCATCAACAGCTTTCATGGCATGATCATCACGGTCCGAATTCCCGCTGTTGAACGAAGTAACTTCCGCTGAGACGAACACCGATTGAATCTTGCCGACACTGCTATCCACTTCGGCCAAACAAGTCACTTGTTTGCTGACTGCGTCGACATTATGGAAGAGATGATGGACATGATATGTAACTAAGGATTCATTTTTATCAGCCTCAATTTTTGCGGCTTGCGCGTAAACGGTAGCACCTGTGGCGAAAAAAATTAGCACTGCCATCAAGAAAATTATCTTTTTCATTTATAAATTCACTTTCGTTAAAAGGTTACCGTTAATAGCACAGCGGTGAATGTTGCGGTGGTGATATAGCCCGTAATCTGATGCGCTCCAGCTCTTGATATATTAATCGGCAAGAATCCTGAATGAATACTTCTTGAGAATCAAAAAATATTTTCTATTTTCTTCCGCGAGGACATATCCATGTTTTTCATAGCCGAGTTTCTTTCTTCGTTAACCGCGCACCTCTACATAGTTGCATATTCCTGCGATGTCATGTCTTTCATCTTTTCAAGAAATGCGACAATTGCCCAAATCTTCTCATCCGAGTGAGTCTTCCCGAATGCCGGCATACCTGTACTCTTGATGCCATTCTTCACTACCCAGAAAAGTCCTTCCGGAGTCATCTCTTTTGCGGAATTTGCCAAATTCGGACCCCGTGGATATAGTCCCTCTCCAATTTCCGAGCGGTCAACTCCCGGCGCGCCATGGCAGCCGACGCACATCGCATCATAATGATCGAACCCTTCCTTAATCATCGAGCTATCAATCAAAGAAGGCGCCGTAATTCCTTTTGCATGATGCTCAATGGAATTGTCGCTTGTCGCGCTGAAAATCCAACGAATTGGGCTCGGGTCAGGTGAGATCGCGGACACGTTATAAAGCCCCATTTGAATAACGATGATAAAAATTACCATCTCTGCCAGAAGCGTTGCAGCTACTATTCTCACCGTTTTCATTTCTTCTCCGTCTGCTATTTGTGAACAAGTTAAGGTTTGGTCCATATTTTAACAAAAATAATTTAACCTGGGTTTCCTCACCAGTGCCTCGGAGACTTTCAATAGAGAACAATTCTTGTTCTCCATCCGCCGTCTTTTTATATTATCAATACAATTCACTGATGATAAAAACTAATATTATTTCGATAGCATGCGTCGCGTCGTTATCTTTTTTTGTTTTCGGCTGTTCCGCATCGTCACCAAGATTTGCATCTGGCAACAATGGCACTTCGAGCAATGCGCCTCGATTTACATATGACCAAACTCCGGAGGAGCTTAAAGTTGAGAAAAGTGAAGCCACGGCTGAGGACGACCATCATGTCAGCATCGACAAGATGAAATCGGAAATCAACAAGATGGAGAGTGAGCCCGCGGCGAACACGGCGGAAACAACGCGCGACAAATTGATGGAAACAATTCTCTTGTATATGGGCACACCTTACAAAATCGGTGGCATTGATCACTCCGGAATGGACTGCTCGGGTTTTTCTATGGTCGTGTTTGACTCCGTTTTCAAAATCGAACTTCCGCATTCTGCAAAAGAACAAGCGATATTCGGCGATGACGTTACGAGGAACAGCTTGCAAGTGGGAGATCTCATATTCTTCAAAACTGTCGGACCCCGAATAAGTCATGTTGGAATTTATCTGGGCGATGATCTTTTCGCACACGCAAGCGTAACACAAGGTGTGACGATCTCGTCGCTTGAGAGCACATATTACAAACGCCGTTTTGCCGGCGCAAAAAAAATCATCCCAATGGATATTTCAGATGGCGTTCAACAACCTCGATGAGTTTATTCAGTTTCTGAAAAAGAAACGCGAAATCAAAGTAATAGACAAAGAAGTCAATCCGAATCTTGAGATTACGGAAATAGTCGACCGCATCGTGAAGTCAGGCGGACCTGCGCTTCTATTTACGAATGTGAAAGGAAGCGAGATTCCTCTCGCGATAAATTTGTTCGGTACGAAGCAACGCATGGCATGGTCACTCGGTGTCGAAAACCTCGATGAGATTGGCACGCGTATTTCTGAAATGTTCAATCTCAAAGTTCCCGAATCGATTCTCGGCAAAATAGCCATGATGCCGAAGCTTATGGAGCTTGCGAAATTCCCGCCGAAAACCGTGAGAAGGGCGCCGTGCCATGATGTGATCACCGACGAAAAAGATGTAAACCTTTACAAGCTCCCGATCACTAAATCGTGGCCTCAGGATGGCGGATTTTACATCCTGTTCGGGCAGGTCGTCACGAAAGATCCGGAAACCGGAGTCCGCAACATGGGACTCTACCGGCTGCAGGTTCTCGACAAGAATACGACAGCGATGCACTGGCAAAGACATAAAGGCGGAGCTGCACATTTCAGGAAGGCAAAAGAAAAAGGAATGAAGCGGCTCGAAGTCGCGGTTGTTATCGGATCCGATCCTGCGACGATGTACAGCACCAGTGCGCCGCTTCCGGAAAGCATCGAAGAATATTTATTTTCGGGTTTTCTCAGGAAAGAACCAGTGGAGCTTGTGAAATGCAAAACTGTCGATCTCGAAGTTCCTGCCGAATCTGAAATTGTTCTCGAAGGGTATGTTGACACTGAAGAAGAATTGCGGCTCGAAGGACCGTTCGGTGACCATACAGGTTTTTATTCTCTTGCGGATTACTACCCAGCGTTCCATGTTACCGCCATCACGACTCGCAAGAAACCTGTGTTCGTCTCTACGGTCGTCGGCCAGCCTATAATGGAAGACGATTGGATGGGATATGCGACGGAAAGGATCTTTCTTCCACTCGCAAAGCTTGTCATTCCTGAAATTGTCGATTACCACATGCCTTTCGAGGGAATTTTTCATAATCTCGTTTTTGTCTCGATAGACAAGCAATATCCCGGTCACGCTTTCAAAGTTATGAACGGACTTTGGGGAATGGGACAGATGATGTTCGCGAAAGTCATCGTGGTGGTCGACAAAGATGCGAACGTACAAAACACTTCCGAAGCATGGTGGTACGCACTTAACAATATCGATCCGCAGCGCGATATAATTTTTACGAAGGGGCCAGCAGATGTGCTCGATCATTCTGCTCAACATTTCAGTTTCGGATCGAAGATGGGAATAGATGGCACACGGAAGTGGCAAGACGAAGGATTCACACGACCATGGCCCGATAGAATTGTAATGGCTGACGAAATCAAAAAAATTGTGGACTCAAAGTGGAAATCTTACGGTTTATGAACCTCAACATTCCTTTTTATAATAGAAAAGGGTTACTGTTTATAAAACTTTTTCTCGTGTTAACTTCGGCTTTTCTTCTTGCTTCTTGTTCTAAAAAACCCGCTGAGTTTTACAATGATGGGATGAAATCGTTTGTTGCGGGAAAATATGATGAAGCACAAGAAAATTTTACGAAAGGTATTAAAAAGGATGGGAACGACAGCCTTTATGCAGGATTCATCGCTGCAAATTTAGTCACAGGGAAATATCCTCACATTAACCAAGTTTATAATGATTTCACGGATGGAATTCACAATTCGCTAGTCAGAATGTTCGGCGAAAGAGCGATAAAATTTTATGGAGCAACGACGGAGATCATCCCTTATAAAACAGTTGGTGGAAACCGACTACCGATGGATTTTCCGCAGACAGTCGCAATTCAGGCACTCGCCGACCGCCAAGGATTTTTCACCGTCAAACAGCAAATAGATAAAGTCATTAAGAAGTGATTCTCTACCGCTCAATTATTCTATATCCGTCCATGATTCGCGGACGGACGGCATCCCGACATCAGCAGATGGTGGCGTCGGGGCACTATTCCATCATTCACTTATTCCTGCTTCTCGTTTCTAAGCTTATCTTTTACGCCGGAGAGACGACTCTATACAAAGAAAATCAAATCGAAGTTATAACAGTTAAGCCGGAAATGCTGGAGTAATTTGAAATGATAATGCCGATACATTTGTATGGTACAAAAGTGTGGGATGGCCCCACAAAAAAAGTAACGAAGCTTGATGACAAGCTCGCTGGCTTGATCCGGGACATGTTCGAAACGATGCACAACGCGGATGGAATCGGCCTGGCGGCTAATCAAGTGGGGCTTCAGATGTCGCTTGCGGTGATTGATATTTCCATAATGGAAGATTACGCAGATGAAAAGCCGCTTGCCGTGATTAACCCGGAAATCCTTGAAAGCAGCGGTGAGTATGTTATGGAGGAAGGCTGCCTGAGCGTTCCAGGGATTCGCGACGAAGTGAAACGCGCCGACAAAATCGCGGTTCGCTTTACGAACGGAAATTTTGAGCGCATTGAGACAGAGTTATCCGGCATGTGGGCGCGGGTGTTCCAGCATGAGTACGATCATCTTCAGCAAAAATTTTTCATAAATAGGCTATCGGGTGTAAAGAGACAGATCCTGAAACCAAAGCTATCAAAAGTAAAGAGAGGCGAGATGCCGGCACGTTACCCGGTAGTTTCGGTTATTGACGAAAAGAAAGTAATATAGCCGACTATGCAAAGACGAGACTATGTTCCGTCTGTCTTTGCCAATCTGTAATCGCCGTTTCTTAATTCATCGACGAACACAAAGCGGAGTTTCAGTGAGTTGTAATACCAAACCTGATTTGGAGGCGAATTAGCTGCAGGTCCCATTCTAAAGTCATTGCCGTGATTTTCAATTTGATCAGGTTTGCCGTAAAGGATGTAGATTTTTCCGCGATCTGTTTGCCAGCCCGGTGTTAACGTCGTCCCGAACTCTGCGTCCGCCGCTTCGACTCTCTTGTAAAATTCTTTTTGCATTGCCATAGCAATAGTCGTGTCACCGTGCGACCGCGCCACCCAGAAAGTCTTCAATATTTTCTCCCTTTCTTCATGGCTTGCGTCCCGTAATGAATCAAATCCGCTCGGTGTCATAGTATATTGGAGAGGTGCATCCTCGCGTTCAAACTCAGCCACGCCGGGAAGGAATATGTGTCGTAATATGCTGAATGAAGTTTCTGTAAAATTTTCTCCGACAGAAACTCGAAGATCGTAAGTTGCAGGCGCAAGTTTATTGACATTCACGGGCAGCCGATAATGCTGGACTTTATAGATTTGGTCCAGCTTGAACGTGGTATCAATCAATGATGGCGCTTCGGTAGATTTTGCAATCATGTGAAGTAAAATAGTAGTTGGAACACTCATAGCTGTCACATAAAAATCTGCAAAGAGATTAAAATCATTTCTAACGAATTCTATAGGAAATCCATTTGTGTCCAAAGGAACATGCAACACAATGTCGCTTATGTTAACGGAGTGATTGAAAAAACCCTTAAATGTATATTTGAGCTCCTTTGATGAAGTAACGTTTGTGTTGAGGTCAAGAAGTCTTAGCACCGCAAAATATTCGCCGGGCTTCACCACCAATTTATCTTTCAATGTATCATACATCGTACTCGCCAATGCCTGAGAATATTTTGTCACCGTGATTTGACGATCAAAAGATTTCGAATAACGACTTTCAGTAAGTCCTCTATCCAAGTATAAATTTACCGACAGTTGATAGTGTGCCGTGAACTCCAAATCTGTTTTTATAAAAATTAAATTATCATATCTAACCCGTGCATATAAATCGCCTTCAGATGAATCGGGATTCGATGAAGGACAATTCACAATGAAAAATCCGAATCGCGGACTGGAGAGTGCATTTCCCATTCCAAATGAAAGTACTTTTGTTTGGGTCGCGCAACCCGCGGCAATAAAACTCATCGCGAACAAAACTCCTATTATTATTCCGTATCTATCCCCTACCGTCCTGATAAGCTTATGATTTCTTGGAAGTATCTTCAACTTTTTCATTTAACACATCCGAAGCATCTAAAAGTTTGTCAATCGTGATTATTCCTTGAAGTGTGCCATCCTGCTCGACCGGAGCGATATTCACATGAGCGGCTCGCATCGTGGAGAGTGCTTCAGCCGCGCTTTCATCCGGAGCGATTCTTGGAAAATTTTTTCTAGCAATTTCTCCAACTTTTCTTTCGTAGAGCCGGTGATAAAGCGACTCGATAACCGAAGATCGCATGAGAACACCGACGAATTTTCCATCGCTCACGACCGGAAAATCGTTTTGAAAAGTATGCAAGGATTTTTCCACTACTGCTGTCAGAGGCTCATCCGGCGAGATGGTTTTGAAATCCGTGATCATAAGTTCGCCAACTGTAATCTTTTCAAGAGTCGAGGAGAGAGCCGCAGCTTCCACTTCCGAGCTTGCTCCGCCGAAAATGATAATGCCGATAAGTATGAGCCACAAATTGTAAAAGAATCCGACGACGACGAATACGATCGCGAATAATTTGCCGATATCGGCGGCAACTCTTGTCGCCTCGATATATCCTTTTTTCATCGCGATGATGCCGCGGAGAATTCTCCCGCCGTCCATCGGATAAGCAGGAATGATGTTAAACAATCCTAACATTACATTTGCCCAGAACAAATCGACCATGGTGCTTCCACTTTGCAAAGAGATTTCGGAAAATTGAAGTGACGGATCCGCCAATTTCCCAAAGAGGAGAAGAAGTCCCGCGATGAGGAAATTTACGACGGGTCCTGCTATCGTGATGCCGACTTCTTTGATCGGATCGCGTGGAATCTCGGTAATCTGCGAAACGCCGCCGATCGGTAAAAGAATTATTGATGCAATATTGAGTCTGTATGATTTTGCCACGAGGCTGTGTCCAAGTTCATGACAGAGAACGCACAGAAAAATTAGCGCCCAGAAGACGACACTATGAAATCCCGCCTCTGGACCGAGCACGGTTGATTCGACATACCATATAAAAGCCAGGAGAAGAAGAAAAGTATAATGAACTCTTATCGGAATATTGAAAAGCCTGCCGACCGGAAACGACCACCGCATTTAAGTCTATTTGCCTTTTTTAAAATTTAAGCCACACATTCGTAAATGACAACAGATTTCGTTTCGCGCCGGAGTTTATCCCGCTCTCGCGGAAGGAACTCCGACCGGCAGATGGCACAAGTTTGATATGGAAAGTCCGCGGTAGGTTTAAAAATAAAAAAAGCCGCCCCGCTACATCTCTTCGAGATTACCTGGACGGCTTAGAATTAAGCTCTTCTCTAAATCAGGAGCAGCCGCTAGTAGAACCGCAGTTCAAGCATTTATAACATGAACCGCTCCTAATCATGATTGAGCCGCACTCATGACATGGTGGAGCATCGGATTGCTCCTGGAACACTTTTTTCTCCGTCTGTTCGAGAGAAATGTTGAATCCCTTTTTCTCTTCGGCTTTCGGCTCGGCAGCAATCGAGTCGACAACAACCGACGCCGGCTGTTCTTCTCGCGGAAGGAACTTCAACCCCATCCACCTGAAAATATAATCGAGCACCGACTTTGCAATCGGAACTTCCTTACTGTTCGTGAACCCGGACGGTTCGAATCTCATGTGGCTGAATTTATCAACGAGAACTTTCAGCGGAACTCCGTATTGAAGAGCAAGAGAAATTGCCGTCGCGAAACCGTCCATCAGTCCGCTGATCGTCGAGCCTTCTTTGGACATAGTAATGAATATCTCGCCGGGTGTGCCATCTTCGTACAGACCGACAGTGATGTAGCCCTCATGTCCGCTTATGCTGAATTTATGCGTGACTGCGTTGCGCTCGTCCGAAAGCCTGTGCCGACTGACACGATTTGAGGTGCCGCCGGCTTTTTCATCTCCCGCATACGGGATCTTTGATTTTTTGCCTTCGTCCTTCTTTGTGCTCAGAGGCTGCGTCCGCTTCGAACCATCGCGATAGACAGCGATCGCTTTCAAACCCAACTTCCAGGCTTCAATGTAGGCTTGCTCGATGTCCTCAACAGTTGCTTCTGCCGGTAAATTGACGGTCTTCGAAATCGCGCCGGAGAGAAATGGTTGAACCGCAGACATCATTTTTATATGTCCCATGTAATGTATCGAGCGTGTTCCGTTTACAGCTTTGAATGCACAATCGAAAACAGGGAGATGTTTTTCTCTCAAATGCGGTGCACCTTCGATCGTTCCATCCGAGTCTACGTATTTAACAATCTCATCTATCTGGCTCTCGGAATATCCGAGTGTCTTGAGCGCGAGAGGAACGGTGTTGTTCACGATTTTCAAGTAGCCGCCACCGACAAGCTTTTTATATTTCACGAGAGCAATGTCAGGCTCGACGCCCGTCGTATCGCAGTCCATCATGAAGCCGATTGTACCCGTCGGTGCAAGAACGGAAATTTGTGAATTCCTGTAGCCATACTCTTTTCCGATAGTCAGCGCATCATCCCAAACTTTTTTCGCGGACTCGACAAGATAACCCGGTATGACATCGGCATTTATTTTATCGACATGTGCGCGATGCTTTCGAATAACTCCTAACATCGGCTCACGATTCACTTCGTATCCATCAAATGGTCCGATCGTCTTAGCGATCAACGCACTTTGCCGGTATCCTTCGCCAGTCATAAGAGCCGTTATTGCGCCGGCATAAGCTCTCCCGGCATCGCTGTCATACGGAAGACCAAGTGACATGAGCAGCGCACCAAGGTTTGCATATCCAATTCCGAGCGGGCGGAAAGCAAAACTGTTCTTCTCAATCGCCTTTGTCGGATAGCTGGCGTTGCCAACGATGATTTCCTGCGCCGTAATGACAATCTCGACTGAATGTAAAAAAGAATAAACATCGAAAGAGCCGTCATCCTTCCTGTACTTCATCAGATTGAGGGATGCGAGGTTGCAAGCGCTGTCATCTAAAAACATATATTCGCTGCAAGGGTTCGATGCGTTGATAGGCGCGGTATTCGGAGAGGTGTGCCAGTTGTTAACCGTGGTATGAAATTGCATTCCCGGATCACCGCTGATCCATGCAGCTTCGGAAATCTCGCGCATCAAGTCTCGCGCACGGTAAGTGCCAGTTGGCTTTCCGTCTCGAACATTCTTGGTCGTCCATTCTTTATCTTCTAACACTGCCCGCATGAAGTCATCACTCACACGAATGCTGTGGTTTGCATTTTGGAATTGGACGGAATCGTAAGCTCCGCCCGGGACGTTGAAGCCCGGATCGTAGCCGGCATCGATCAATGCCCAGGCTTTTTTCTCTTCCTCTGACTTGCTTCTAATGAAGTCTAGTATGTCGGGATGCTCTGCGTTTAAAATAACCATCTTTGCGGCGCGGCGCGTTTTCCCGCCTGATTTTATCACTCCCGCGAACGAGTCGAACCCGCGCAGGAATGAAACCGGACCCGAAGCTGTACCACCACCAGAAAGCCTTTCCTTTGAAGATCTAAGAGTCGAAAAATTTGTTCCGGTGCCGCTTCCCCATTTGAACAACATGCCTTCAATCTTTGCCAGGTCAAGGATGGACTCCATGGTATCCTTCACGGAGTTGATGAAACACGCCGAACATTGCGGTTTGTCTTCGATACCGACATTGAACCACACGGGGCTGTTGAAAGAGACGTGCTGGTTCACAAGCAAATAAGTAAGCTCATCATAAAAAGCTTCTGCGTCTTCCTTCGATGCGAAGTATCCGCCTTTGATCCCCCATTTTGTAAATGTGCGAGCGACACGATCGACGATTTGTTTTACGCTGTGCTCTCGCTGTGGGGTTCCTAATTGTCCGTGAAAATATTTCGACACGACAACATTTGTGGCTGTCATGCTCCAGAAATCCGGAACCTCGACATCATCTTGCTGAAATATTACTTCACCCTTCTCGTTCGAGATCGACGCTGTCCGCTTTTCCCAATTTATTCGATCGAACGGGTGAACACCCTTTTCAGTAAAGTTGCGACGGATTGAAAGGCCGCCCCACTTCGATTGAGCCATCGTATCCTCGGAAACGAAAACATCACTGTATCCCATGAACACTCCTCCTCTTTATATTGAAATTTCGACTGCTTGCCAACATTCAGTTTCTAACTGCGGGAGATTCGTTGCAGGCAGACGTTACAAATTCACAACAATTTATTAACAATAACAATTCTCACCTTGACTTATGAGAATGGACTCGAAAATTATCTTCATAGGCAAGCAAAGTCAAGGAATTAAACGTGAGAATTGACTTTAACTCAAGGTTTGTTTGGTGTTTTAAACCTATTTCAAAATCAAGAACCAGCGAAAGACATGACTATGTGATGTTTATATTGGACAAAAAGATTTATGCTTCTGCAAGTTATCATATATCATATGAGATTTCTGCTTTATACTTGAGATGTCCCATCGGCAATTTACAACAGGGAAAAATCGAATGTTATGACCACTCGCTGAAAAATGAAATCAATCTGTTGAATTACTATTTCCCCTGGAAAGTGGAACATGAGATTGGATGCTTCATTTACTACTGAAACTAAAGCTTCGGCCAAACCCAGATATCCATTATCCGGGAACGACATGCTAATATTGTCTCACGAGCTTGTAGTTTCCCGTCGCATTATCTTCGACCACGATATAACCTTCGTTCAACTGAAGAGTCCATCCGTCACCGGTCACATTCGGACCATCAATTTTTGTCGGTGCGCCGACGATTATGTTGTCCCACTTTGGGCTCAACAGCGCGCCGTTTTCGACAGTCAGGATTCCCCAGTTGTCGGTAATACGAATATTCGGATAGACTGTTCCCTTATCATCGAGAGGCACAAGGTTACGTGGATCAAAGGAGAGTTTCATTTTCTCGAATAGAATTTGGAGGTGTGGCTGCTCGACAAATTCGTGCCTGTATTTGGCAACCTGATCTTCTATTATCGTCTCTCGCGTGGTTTCCTCGGCACGGATGACCATGCCGCCATACCGGTCTTCATTCGAGTGGGCCACGTTCTGCAAATCCGACGGCAGCGTTATTCCAAAGGCGCGCATGAAAAAATCCGTCAGGTTTGTCCCGTCCGATATCTCCTTGTTCCAGTACCTATTGATGCTTTGGAGGAGATAACCGTAAATCGGTGTGGTCACGTATGCAAACGACCTGACGAAAGTTGGAAATCTGACAAATTGATTTATACTATTCTCGAAGTGATAGATCCCTTCATTTCCGGTTCTGTCGGCAATCATTGCACCCGTATACTCAGCCATGCCTTCATTGAGCTCCAGAAGATTCTCGGTTATCCTTGCCTGGGGATAAAGTATGTACCTGTATTCCCTGAAGGTCAAAGCATCCGTAACATGCTCTTTCATATTGCTAAAAGATGTTGACTCCAGGGCTTTCCTGAGCGCTTCGAGCTCCAGCCGGAGATAGATTCTTCCTTCCTTCTCATCGAGCTGGTTATTATCGGGACTGTACCCGCGGAAGCCTAAGTATGGCTGGGCAACATGGAACAACTCATGCGCGAGCAGATTTATTCGGTCTTGCTTGTTGTCGGGGAGCGGCAGCATGACCATCGCCCATTCTCTGCCGTTCCAGTGAACCTTGGTATTGGCTATGTTTACGTCTTCCGGCAACCGGCCGGAATAAACTGCGCCGTCCCGACTGAGCGCCCCGCCGGCATCCGGGAAATTCGTGTACACTTCTCTTGTTTTCGGATTCACCAGCAGTATCGGGCCATACATGTCTCTTCCCCAGAGGTCGAAGTTTCGCTCTTCCGCCACTCGCACTTCCTCGAAGTAAGTCGCAAACGCTTCTTCAGGTCTTGAAAATGTCTGAGCGATACAGGGCTGTGCCAGCACACTAAGCAGAGCTGCTATGATGATGAACCGCGTAACTTCTCCCTTCACTTTTGAAAAACTAACGTCCACCAAAAAGAAGTCGTTGCTTTCGCCTGCCATAAATGTTGCGGAGCATCGAGCTAACGGGCGAAAGCAATGAAGCGACCACGACATATACCGATGTGGAGCGTCTTCTTTTTGGTTGTTAGGCGTTCGTTGTTTTGCTTGCTGGATCATTGGTTGCCACCCTCTAAGGAATTAAGATAGCCCACGACAGCCTCGGCAGCGTTTGCGTACTCGATAGCGGACTGCTTGCTCAACGCAAAATCAGGAGCATGCGCCGCTTCATTTCTCAGACCTCGAAGGTCACGCAATAGGCCAAGTACCTTTCGGTCTATGTTAGGAGCGTTCTCAAGCGCACGCAACGCCTGGTAAATCATCGTCTTGTTCCTAAACTCTGGACCTATGAGCTTTCGAGCAGCTGCCAAAGAAGCAAGTTCAATTGACCGCCATGCTTCTAAGACGGCAGACCGTGGAGATACTTCCGCTAGCTTATAAATTGGTCGGAGGTCGATTGGCTCACCAACACTAGGCGCTTGAGCTACTGGAGGTAATTCCTTGACTACTTCTGCCGCTACTTCTTCAACTCGCTGTCCGAATTCCACTTCAAATTCTTTATACTTCAGCTTCTGGACAACTGATAGAAGGTCGCCGATGGGTTTCTTAAGAATCACAAGAGCAAGCAATAACGCGGCGGGCCATGCAAGTGCCTCAACAAGCTTTGATATGAATGTAAGAGTGTCCATGTTGTATTTTCAGCCTCCAGTCATCCAAGAAAAACAATCAAGAGCAAAACAATGACACCTAACTACTGCAAAAACATATTTGGTTTTTACTCTCATATTGGCAGTAAAATCATAGTTGGTTTTTACGTCTCTTATCTCCACTATGCCACCCATTGATCTCTTGAATTTAATTGGGGCGACCATCATTTACAACTTCCTCACACAAAGGACGGCTGGTCGGTACTGTTTATCACGGTCGCCCAGAACACGCTCCCGGGATTGATTTTCTTTGTGAGCCTCTTCCCGTCCGGACCTTTCTCTTCAGCGACCAGCTTCAGTGAAACAAGCACGTACTCGTCGAGCCACTGGCTTATCATGAAGTCGCTGAAACCGGCAAGTGCGTTGTGCACCGCAAGGTCGGCAAGCCGCTGGCAGTATATCTGGTCCACCGAGTTTGCGGGGATAGCACGAATGAGGTATCGGGGTTCTTCGACAAAAACCTGGTGTTCATCCCCCCAAATCTTTCCGAAGTATTCTCTGAACCTGTCATGGATTATGTTCAACCGCCATGTTCGCAACGCGTCGCTGACTCTCGGATTGGTCCTGTCTGCCGGATCGAGTCCGCGGTTCCTCAGCTCTTCCTCCACATCGTGCTCGGTGTAACCCGACGGGCAGGCGCCCTCAGCCATCACAATCAACGCATGTCCTTTCCGCTTCACAAGCCTGTCAACGTACTCGAGAAGCGGATCGAGCTTGAACTCGACCTCAGGGACAAGGATTGCATCGACATGACCACATGCGAGCGCAGCATGCGCCGCGACGAAGCCGGCTTCCCTCCCGAACAGTGGCAGCAGGCAAATCCTCTGCGTTGACTTCGCCTCATCATGGATTGCATTCACTATGAGCGCCGCCTCTTCGACTGCCGTATCGAACCCGAACGAATGTGAAATCCACAACACATCGTTGTCCATTGTTTTCGGAATTCCCGCGACCACGATCTTGAGTTTCCTCGTCTCGATTTCTTTCGCAATTGCATGCGCGACGCTCAACGACCCGTCTCCGCCGATAACGTAAAGGATATCGATCCCCGATTGGACGAGGCTTGTCACGATAGCTTTCACGTCAGCCTTGTCACGTCCGGTAAATATTCCTGTCCCGCCTTTTTGAAGCCACTCTATCGTCCTTGCGGGTTCTAATTCCATAATATGCTGGCGCGCGATCCCGCGAAAGCCTCCGAGGAAGCCGACCGCTTTCTCTCTCATACCGTAGATCGTGGAGTGCATATTTACAATCGAATGAATGACCGTGTTAAGTCCAGGTGCAATTCCACCCGCGGTTACTATCCCGACCCTGACTGCGCCCGGATCGAAGAAAAGAAGCTCGCGCGGCCCGGCCGCCGGGAAACTGGGCGGGTCCTTCTTCGCATCGAAGTAAGCCTTTATGATGTCCATGTCCGCGGTTGCACAAACTCTCTTGCCCGCAGAAAATCCACCGATGCGGGGTTCTGGTATGGGGTTTTTGAAAACCGGATTGCCGATCAGCGGAGGGTCGGCACACAACTCACCGAACTTCGCCAATCTCTCTTTCAATATCATCTCTTCCGATGGAAAAAATTTTATAGATTCCATTTAGCATCTCCTTTTAAAGTTGCTGCCGTCCAAAACAAAATAATTGTCCGAGAAAGGGGGCAAATTACATGATGAGGATGGTTCATCTTGACCCCCGAAACAAGGGACGAGTGAGTCCTTGTATTGGCATTCAGGCAAAATGGCGTTAAGTTCCGCCTTGCGGGATGCCGCATCATTTTCATAAACTTTAATGATGGAGCGGCAAAAATTTCGGAGCGAAGCGTAAAAAACAAATACGGCTTTACTCTGCACTCTGGAAATAAGACGTGTTTTATTTGTTTTAGCGAAGCGGAGAAATTTTCAGCAGTTTTGCCTGTAGCCTTGATTTTTTCTTTGGTTCTTTCTTTTGTATCAAGACAAAAGAAAGAACGATTGTACTCAGAATGCTTATCGTCTCTTTCATAGGCGCCTATAAAAGTCATTGTTATTTAAAGCGGATCTGTTTCAAAGTGTTGATTTCATTGTATGATTGCCTTTTTATTCCACAGTTTCTCTAATTGTTCTAGAGTCTTACCCTTTGTCTCGGGGGCCATCTTCCACATGAATAGTGCCGCTAAAATTGCCATCCCGCCATAGACCCAATATGCAAATCCATGATGAAATAAGCTCGTAAGAAAAGTGCTCTTATCCAGCATCGGGAATGTCCATGATACAAAGTAGTTCGTTATCCACTGCACTGCAACGGCAACCGACATCGCCCTTCCCCTGATTTTATTCGGGAAAATCTCGGAAAGAAGTACCCAGACGACCGGTCCCCACGAAAACGAGAATCCCGCCATGAAAAGTATCATGAACAATAACGCAGCAATCCCGAGATTCATCGACAGGAAAACAAATCCGAGGGCTATCATGGCTACCGCCATTATGACGGCGCCGGCTATTTGAAGCGGCTTTCGCCCGAATCTGTCCACGGTATTTATCGCGACTATGCAAAAAATCAGGTTGACGGCACCAATGACGATTGTTTGCAGCATGGCAGCGTTTGTCGCGTTACCGAGGCTTTTGAATATCTCCGGGCCGTAATAAAGCACGACGTTGATTCCGACGAGCTGCTGAAACGCGGAGAGCAAGATCCCTATGACGATTAATTTCCAGCCGTACGAAAATATCTTTCCGGATTTTGACGCCGATGAGCTGCGTATCTCTTCAACGATTTCCTTTGCGCCTTTCGCACTATTCATCTTGTTCAGAACAGACAGAGCCTTCTCGTCGCGTCCCTTCAGCATGAGCCATCTCGGCGATTCAGGTATGAAGAACAGCAGGACGAAGAACAAAACTGCGGGAATAATTTCCGACGCAAACATCCATCTCCAGCCTACAATATTTATCCATCTGTCATTCCCTTGGCACGCAATAAAATAATTGACGAAGAAGACGACGAGCATCCCGATGATGATCGCAAGCTGGTTATATGAAACGAGTTTTCCCCTTTTATCAGCAGGCGAAATCTCCGCGATGTACAGAGGAGAAAGGAGCGAAGCCATTCCGACTCCGACGCCGCCGATTATCCGGTAGATAATGAATTGCGTGAGGACCATGTAGCCGCCATGTCCGACCGGCGCGAAACCAATTTCAGGGATGGAAGAGCCAATCGAGGTAATCATAAACAGGACTGCTGAGATCATGAGAGATTTTTTCCTGCCAAACTTATTGCTCATAGACCCTGCGATTGCGCCGCCGATGACACATCCTATCAGTGCGCTCGAGACAGTAAAACCAAGAAGAGAGTTCGCCGAGATCTCGGCTAATCCTCTCGGCAGGACAAAATAGTAGTTGAGGGCACTTACGGTGCCGGATATGACGGCAGTGTCGTAACCGAACAGCAAGCCTCCCAGTGTCGCAACAAGAGTAATTCGGAAGGCATACGATTCATTTTCTTTTTCAGAATAGTTTTCCATTTTACTTCCCGCAAACTACCTTCTAAATATTTAGTAAGAATCTGGAACCAACCACTTATAGCAATCGTAAAGTCTGACTGGCTTTGACGGTTTTAAACTGAACTCACTCCCCTTACCTTTTTGGAAGGGAGAAGGACGGAAGGTGAGTTAGAAAAACACGAACTAGCGTCCTCTTTCCCTGACTACTCCGACAATCTTTCGAATATGTTCCGGAGTCGTGCCACAACATCCGCCGATGATGCCTGCTCCCGCATCAACCAGCGGGTTAATCCATCTTGCCATTTCATCCGGTGCCTCGGGAAATACCGCTTTACCTTCTACAATCACCGGCAAACCCGCATTTGCCTGGACTAAAATTGGAACCGTTTTATCGACCGCGCGGAATAGTTTCGTGATGCCGACCATGTTTTCAATTCCGTTGCCGCAGTTCGTCCCGATGATGTCAGCACCGGCTTCTATTAAAGACTCAGCCGCTGCCCCCGGAGTGGTCCCCATCATCGTATGGAAACCTATTTCGTTATTGCCATCGAATGTCATGGTACATATAACTTCGCAATTAGTGTTTTCTTTCGATGCCTTTATTGCACATCTCGCCTCTTCCAGGTCGAACATCGTCTCGACGACGATGGTATCGGCTCCACCTGCCTCAAGTGCCCTCGCCTGCTCTTTGAAAGACTCATACAAATCTTCCGGTGTCACGTCGTCGGCCATTAATATTTTCCCTGTCGGTCCGACAGATCCGAGAACATGGACTTTATCTCCGGCGGCTTCCCTAGATATTTCCGCCGCCATTCTATTCACCTCGACGACTCTTTCGCCTAACCCGTAATAGTCTAACTTGAATTTGCTTCCGCCGAAACTGTTGGTCTCTATCATGTCCGCCCCGGCATCCACATAACTCTTCGCGATATCCAGCACATCAGCGCGGCGTTCGATGTTCCATCTCTCAGGACATTCTCCCATCTTCAATCCTTTCGAGTGCAGCATTGTCCCCCACGCGCCATCCGACACTAGGATTTGACCGGAGAGAACTTTTTCTTTAATTTTTTTCATACTCATTGAATGTTCTCACTTTAGATAAGGAATCGGTTCACAAAATGCCTTCAGATTCTCGGCAGGAGTTTTCGAAGGTATCTCACATCCCGCGTTCACCATGAACGGGTTTCCGACGGATTTATAAGTTCTGTTTACATATTCACGAATCGAAGCGGGCGTTCCCTGCAAGACTCCTTCGACTGGATTTATATTGCCGCTGATGGCGACTTTGCTGCCGACCACCTCACGCACGTGGACAACGTCCACCATGTGGTCAACATCGAGAATATCGACTCCGAGATCGGAGATTCCATGCAATAAGTGCGTGATATTTCCGCAGATGTGAAGCCTGACGTATCCGCCCGCTTCATGGATGGCTCTCACTAGTATTTTTTCTCTCGGCTGAATTAGTGATTCATAAAAAACTGGGGACATCTGGCTGGCAATGGCATCGCCAATTCCTATTGTGTCTGCACCGGCTTTTACCTGCGCCTTCGCGAAATCAATCCCAACTTCCATACACCTGTCCATCAGGTCACATGCGAAATCGGTATCTTCAATTGTATCCATCAGGAAGTTCGTTACGCCGCGCAAGTCGGCGGCTTCCGCAGCGGGACCTTCTATCCAACCCATGATGGAATATTTGCCGCTGGATGATTTCTCATATTCCTTGATTGCTTTCAAGCGGTCCGACATTCTATCCGAAGTGAGCGGATCAGGATGCAGCAGAGCCGACAATACTTTCGTGTCCTTCAAAGGGGAAGTGCAGCGTGGAACACCATCCCGAATATAAGTGATCTTGCCTCCGAAGCCTTGTGTTTCACGATAAGGATCAGAGATAGCACTCAACTGTTCGAAGCCGAAATCCTCCGCGCATCTTCGATTAGCCTCGACAAGGATTCTGTAATTCGATGCGAATGCACCGTAATTGGACCCGATGTACTCCGCCGCGAATTGCATGACGATCGGTACGCGTGGAAGAAAATCTAATTGTTGCCCCTTAAGCATACCGACATATCTTTCAAAACTGTTCACGACCCTTATATTCCTGGTTTTGTCGTTAATAGTGTAAAACAACAAATTCTTATTGACTATTTACAAAAAACATATTGTAATGCATCGTTAGGTCGATTCTAACCCGTCCCCCTCTTAGGGGGACCACAGGGGGTCTAAATATCATGGCAATGTCGTCTCCGACTTTGCAAAGGACTCCTTCGAAGATGTTCTCGCTTTAACGCATTCAAATATTTCTCGAATAACTTCAGTTGTATTTTGCAAAGCTTCCCGATCAGAATACCCTTTTACTTTAATTCCAAGCACGGATAAATACTTATCTCGTTCATGATCGGCAATTCGTCCTTGTATTGTGTAGTGTTGACCACCATCAAGCTCAACGGCAAGTTTTGCTTTTTGACAACAGAAATCAATAATGTAATTCCCAATTGGGAACTGGCGACGAAATTTTACTCCGAGTTGATTTTTTCTCAACAATGACCATATTTTTCGTTCTACGTTAGTCATCCTTTTGCGGAGCACTCGTGCTGTCGGGATAAGGCGACTTGCATATTCTGGTAAGTGCTGATTCACATCTTTAGACCTCACCCTAACCCTCTCCTAAAAGGAGAGGGAATAATATCTGTTCAATCAAGAAAAACATGTTTTACTCAATCAATTATTTCATACTATCAAAGTTAGAATCCTATCTCTTAATTCGACAGAGCGGTCTCATGTCTCAAATTCCTGTAAAGACATTCGGACTCATCGCACAAATTGCACGTGTAGTGGTTAAACTTTACGGACTTGCCTATTCCGATAATTCCGCTGACGGATTTTATCGGCCGCATGAGACATGAATCCGTTAATTCGATTTCGCAAAACTTATCCGGTAAAAGGCGGAAGAGTTTTTTCTGCTCGGAGACGTCCCAACCGCAATAGCCTGGGCTGTAACGATTCGTAATTATTAATCCCGCTTCTTGCATCTTGGTTCTCAGATTTTCCTGAATCACATCCATGGCCTCTTCGACCACCAGCGATCCGAAGACGTCATAGACATAGCCCTTCAGCAGCTCTCCCTCTTTCATCAATTTTCTGGATCTATCAATGATTTCATTTCCTGCAGTACAGACGAAGATTGCTACGCTCTTCGCGTTCTTCAACTGCTGGAAGACCATTTTCTTAATATTGAAACTCTGAGAACCGACCCGAAGTGCGTAGTCATTTCGGTCAAAATCAACCGCGTCTATAATTTTATAGCCACCTTCTATTCTGCACAACTCATCACCGTGCTCAAGGACATCATCGATGGATTCCACAAGAGGAGAAGGTACTGCATCGGCACTATACCCCAGGACACATGCGAAAGCATCTCGTGAAAGATTTATTTGCTCGTACCGAATTGAAAATTTTTCCACTGACATATTTTAAGCGTCGATCTTTGCCAGAAATTCCACTGCCCCGTGCGGGTTCGGAGAATAGAAGCTCGCTCCGATCTTGTTGCAGAAATCCGTCGAGAGCGGCGCCCCACCGACCAGGATTATCTTATCAGGGTATTTGCTTTTTATATCCTTCACAATAGATTCCATATTCGTCATCGTTGTCGTAAGAAGTGCGGACATTCCGACGACACAGTTCGGGTATTTGTCGATCGTCTCCAGGAACTTCCCGGCTCTCACGTCCACTCCTAAATCGACTACTTCCCATCCGGCACCTTCAATTGTCATCATCACAATATTTTTTCCTATATCGTGCAGGTCGCCCATAACGGTTCCGATGACAAAGACACCTTTCCTTTTTATCTCACCCGAAGCAAAGAATGGCTTCAGGTGTTTCATGGCTGCGGTCATAGCCTTTGCGGAGATCAGCATCTCAGGGACGAATGCTTTGCCCTGAGAAAACTTTTCTCCGATTCTGGACATTCCGGGTATCAATGCCTTATTCAAAATATCTTCCGGACTAACCCCTTGGTCGAGAGCCATCTTACAAAGCTCATCCGCCCCGTCCTGCCCTTTCAGAGCCGGTGGGAACGGCGAAACCCTGTTAATTTTTCCAAGTTCGACGCAGGTCGTTAACTGCTCTAATATTTCACTCATATCGTCACCTTTAAGAACCGATTAAATTTTTATTTTTATCTCATTGCCTTTGTACAAAACCGTTTTATCCGGCTTCGCCTCAGGGTCAATTCCGGTACCGTGATTTCGTTTCACTAGTACAATACTGAAAGTCCTTTCCTGGACCATGCCGTCGAATTCACCATCACGTTTCCCGATTGTCAAAGTCTTTGTTTTCTCATCCCAGGAGAATCGGATGGTCGCTTTCTTTCCTTTTTCATAATTGAAATTGTCGTTCTCATCTTCATAAAGAGTAAACGTCCCGTCCGCGCCGGTATAGATTCTCAATTCCATCGGATCGTTTTTCTCGGCGGCATATTGCTCATAAGGACCCATCGGTATTATCGACCCCGCCTTCACAAATAAAGGTATGATATCGATTGGCGCCGGAGTCTCGATTGTTTTTCCTCCAGAATTTTTGCTCCCCGTCCAGAAATTGTACCATCCTCCGTTGTCCTCCGGCAAATAGACCTTGCGGCTCACAGCCTTCGGTTCGGTCACCGGGTTCACGAGAAATGCTGTACCGAACATGAACTGATCGGCAATGTTCAGAATTTTGCTGTCAGTCCTGAAATCCATTATCAACGGACGCATGATAGTGTAATTATCAAACGTTACCATCGCGCCGAGCGAATAGATGTACGGCATTAATCGGTATCGCAAATTATCTGCTTTCACCAACTGCTCCTCCGACTTATCCCCGCCGCGCCATAGCTCAGTCGGCCTGCAGCCGTGTACACGGAAAATCGGACAGAATGCTCCATACTGGAACCATCTCGTGAGGAGCTCTTGGTAATCAGGATTATTCGGATCGGCACCCGGTACGAAGCCGCCGATGTCCGTCGTCCAGTAAGGCACGCCGGCAATCGTGAAGTTGAGCCCCGCAGCAATCTGTATTCTGTATGTCGTCCAGTCATAGCCGATATCGCCGGACCATGAAGTCACCGCATATCTTTGCTGGCCGGGGAACGCAGACCGCGTTAAGATGTAAGGACGCTTTGTCGATTCAGTGGAGCGCTGTCCCTCATACACGCCCTTCATGGACATGAGCGCGTAGCAGTTCAAGTAACGTTCACCGGTTCCCAGGTAAGTATGAGCCATGGAAAAATCATAGCCCCATTCGGGCTCAGTCGCATCGAGCCACCATGCATCGGCTCCCATCGAGAACAACCTGTCATTTATAAATTGCCAGTACATCTTGCGTGCACCGGGATTGAATGCGTCGTAAGCCGCGTTTGTTGTAACATCTTCGAGCGCAACTCCCTCATTCCCTGCGGCAGATGTTTTCTGTAAACCCAACATGTACCCACTCGCTTCGAGCATTTTGTAAGTATCAGTGTTGCTGTTGAAACGGGGCCATACAGATACCATGAAACGGCTGTTCATGTCGTGGACGGCTTTTATCATGCCGACAGGATCGGGATAACGGGTTGAATCGAAACGGCTCGACCCCCACTCGTTTTCTGGCCATTGCTTCCAGTATGTGCCATCTTGCACTATGCAATCGAAAGGGATATTTCTCTCGCGATGGCCTTTCGCAACATCGAGAATTTCCTGCTGGGTATTCCACGCCATGTGAGAGAGGAACAAGCCGTACGCCCACTTTGGATAAAGCGGCGCTCTTCCGGTCAACTCGCGCATCGCGCTCACAATAGAATCTCCATCCGGGCCGTATATGAAATAGTAATCGATGTCATCAGCGACAAGAGATTTCCAAACTGTCTCTTTTGCCTGATCCGGATGGCGGTAATAAATATGAACGTCTTTCGATAGCTCGTCATCGCCTTTTCCTGAAGTTCCGAGGTCCCATCCTAATTTCACAGATGCACCGCCGAATGCCTGAAAGTATTCAACTTTGATATCGTACTGTTTGCCGGCTTCTAATTTCATTTTGTATTCGTCCGTGGCGGAGCTGCGTTCGATCCAGCCGTTGGTAACCCTTTGTCCGTCGACGTAGAGCCGCGCGCCATCGTCGGAAGTGATTGTCAAATTGCAACTGTCAATTGTCTTCGGGGCGACCAATTTGCCTGTCCATCTTACAGAGAAGTTATTCGTCGGGAAACCGATCGCCGGCGAACCACTTCCCCAATTGAAGTCAACTTGCGGATCGATTCTTATAAATGATGGTGTTGCCTCCAAATTTCTGTTGGCGAAATATTCACCCTTGAGACCGTGTTCGCCGGGTTTGCCGTCCGCGGGCAACAGGTACTCATCAGGAATGGCGGGTGTAAGCTTCTTGTCATGGCTGATCAACTCAATAAGATATTCCTTGTTGGCTTCGAGGTCAACTTTAGCGACACTTGATGAAACATGGACGCCAGTATCATGCCGATAAATTGTTTTGCCCCCGACTTTTAATTCGACGGCCTTAACATTATCTCTTTCAATCTCAAAAACGTAGATTCCTTTCTCCTTCGACCTGAACATTGCCGACAAACTGTTTCCATCGGAACTCATATCAAGCTTTGTCAAGTTTGGATTGAATTCTGTGTATGAAGTGTTATCCCAAAACAATCCATAGCCTTTGTTTGAAATGACTACAGGTATTGCAATCGTTGTGTTCCTTTGCTTGAGGCGCGCATAGACATTCCTCCAGTTCATTATTCCGTCCTGAAACTGTCCCAATCCATAAAGTGCCTCATCATTCGGAGACAGAAATTTCTGTTCTGCTGTCCACGTGTTTTCACCTGCAACGTTCACAGTGACCATGGTCTTTCCGTCGGCAGGTTCTTTTAAAAGAAGGTTTCCTTTTTTATCATAAAACGCGACGGCACCGGTTATCTTATTGACCTTCGCTTTTATTTCTTTTGTATTTATAGTTATAAATGATTTATCGCCACCGACCTTGTAATCCACCGACTGCCAGTCCCTTTTTATGACGGATACGCTTTCGCGGGTCGAAAAACTGTCTGTCGGAGTATAGACAACCCTTATGATGTTATCGGATAAAACCTGCAATTTCAACTTGCCTTGAGTCAGATCGAATATGACACCATCGCTCTGCTTTTGATAGCTGATAACTAATAACCGAGAAGCATCATTATGTTGTTGTGCATGCGCGGTGAATACGAAAATAAAGGTGAAAGCAAAAATAATTCTCTTCATGTCATTAAGAATGTTTTAAGCTAAATCGGAGAATAAGTTCACAATAAATAGTTTTGGTTTCAAGCACATATATTACCAATTTTGATACCGACAAACCAAATTTTGGGGCTTCCACACTAGTTATAGTTGGATATGGTTCGGATTGAAATGATCGTGACCTCTGACAAGATTCTAGAGAGGAGAGAAATTTGCGGGGTTGACGAGGCTCGAACTCGCGACCTCCTGCGTGACAGGCAGGCGCTCTAACCAAACTGAGCTACAACCCCCTTGAAAACAATCTGTTTTTAAAGAGATCAATCAACTTAATTTAGAACTCGTCGGCACGGGTTAGTTGCCGGGTTAGTAGTTGTCTCCCAACCGCATAAATTTAGCCAATGAGGAAAAGAATATCAAGTAACCATCATAAGTGATTTGCTGCATCATCCATTGTATATAAATATGATTTACCCACGGTTTAGCGAACTCAATCGGTCTCGGTTAGCTTTTGTACAGTGGTACAGACCGGTACCCGCTGTCGTTATGATTTCGTGATACCGTCATGTGGTATATGGAAGCATTTTGAATCTCCTTTTCGATCAAGAAACTAATAATAACATCACCTCCCTGCTGGAATGCTGATCGACATGGACAAACCGTTGGACAAGCTGGCCATACAGTTTAAATTGGAGCAGGATGTTTGTGGAGATCGAGAAATTCTTTGAAGCTACACTTAGTAGAGCAATCAATTATGCATAGACTCCGACGGAACACCATTTTGATGGACCCACAATGGGAGCAAGTTCCGACCATTGAGAGGATGAACTGATTTCCCTACATTATGTTAAATCCTTGAATCTTAATACTGGAGGAATATTATGCAAAAGAATATACCTGTTCTTACGGTGAGTGGTACAGCTCTTGCAGAGGCATATGAGAAAGCACTTATTGAATTATATAAGAATGGTATAAGATTCAAAACGCAATACGACAGACCGGGAGATCCATTGAGCATTGATTCTACAATGAATATAACTATCCTTGAGCCATGTACCGATCCAATGATACATCGGGCATTTCCTGGAGGAATAGAAGATTTGAAAGAATATGTAATGGAATTGATGGGATTGAAAGACCATTGGATAAAGAACATCAACGACCCTGAGGATACTCGATGGGAGTATACATATCATGGAAGACTCGCTAAATATGGCGGCTGGCAGGAGCTTGTTAATGGAAAGTCTACACAGGCAGGTTTCTTTTGCATTGATCAAATTAAGTTTGTGATCGAGAAGCTCTGCAAGCAGCCGTATACGCGCCAGGCACAAATGATTACCTGGATGCCAAATTTAGATTTGGATTGTTTTGATCCACCATGCCTGCAGTCGTTATGGTACAGAATCGTAGAAGATGAAGATGGAGTGTGGTGGTTGAACTGCAACGTACGATTCAGGAGTAATGATGCGTGGGGAGCAAGTTTCATGAATATGTTTGGCTTTATCCAATTTAACAGAAACGTGATCGCTGCAGGTATTTCCGAAAAAGTTGGAAAAAAGGTAGAGCTTGGGCGAATGAATTGGCACGCAGATTCATATCATATCTACGGAAAAGATATTGCAAACGCGAAACAGTTATTGTTTGATCGGATAGATGCAGTAAGTTTTGAAGACAGAATATTTAATTTCAATGATGATTTTATAACTGAGATGTATAACGGTGCTGAAGTTGGCATATTGGGAAAAATGAAGCAATATGATCGTAATCATGAGTGATGATAATCATGGTACAGACTGGTACCGCTGTCGTTATGACTTGGTTAGTCATCACCCGTCAGATAGATGATAGAATTTTTAGGAGAAAAAATTCCGGCTCAAAAAACATCTCTTAGCAAAATCTATTGTTTGTCCAGTGGACTTTGATGACGTACAATGCGACTATTGTCGAGCCATCATATCATTGTTAGTTCTTAGAAAGTAAGCTCTTGATGTTTTTGACCGTTCGCAACATCTGCAGTTGTATAAGCTGCAATTGCATAAGCCTTGGAATATCCATGTGCTCGGTCTTCAGAACGTCATGATAAATGCACCCAAGTTCTCTAATATCCCTATTGATCATTTCTAGTTCATTAAAAACAAATTCTTGTTCAAATTGTCCTATTTTCTTGGCGATTATTTATTTTCCTTTCTGTGTGCAAGTCCGATGAGAACGTTTATTTAAATAAATCCTTTACACAAGGGTGACATTATGTTGGGCACCGAATAAACAAGACTTCCACACCGCCAGCGGGATCTTCGACAGGCGTCGGACGAAATTACTGATTTCAAACATCTCCCCTCTCCGAATTAAGATTAAATATGCAGCGAATCCTCTTGGCGAGTTCATCAAAAGTAAACGGCTTCCGTAGAAAATGGATCCCTTTAGTGAAAACCCCGTGCGGTGCCAAGACGTCTGCTGTGAACCCCGACATAAAAAGGGTCTTTATTTCGGGTCGCGTTTTAACGATTTTCTCACTCAATTGTTTTCCGTCCATAACTGCCATTAGCACGTCAGTTAGCAATAGGTGAATTACTGCAGTATAAGTTTTACTGAGAAGCAGTGCCTCGTTAGGGCCGATTGCAGCCATCACTTTATAGCCAAATTCTTCCAAGCTTATTTTGACTAACTGAAGCAACTCGGCCTGGTCTTCGACCACAAGAATTGTCTCTGTTCCTTTGAGCTGGTCGTCAGAAAAATTCTCTCCTATGTCTGCCTCCTCGTCATAAAAACGTGTAGATAAATGTTAAATGTTGTTCCTGCACTTAGTTCACTGCTGACATTAATACTTCCTTTGAACCGTTTTACAATCCCGTATACTGCAGAGACTTCAAGTACGCGTAATATATCCCAATCTTTGTGCCGAAACATACCCGAAAAATCGACTCAAAATGCACTCAACTGTCAATGAACTGGAGTACATGATACAAACAAGTTACAGGCGGTGTGATAATATTGTTACTGCCACAGTTTAGGCGCCGGGCAGAATGGAATGGCGCAACTATCAACTATGAATCCCGTCGAGATGTGGGCTTCTCGATCATTGAATCGTTAGTTACTCAATCCGGCACTTCTTTTGCCGTCACCTTAACATTTACTCCGGTATACAGTAGTACAGATTGCCACCCGCCGCCATGATGATTTGGTCAGTCGGCATGCCGTCATATATATGAGAGAATTTTCTGGAGAAAAAATTCCGGCACCTCCGCCTACCTGAATAGTGCCATCTTTTTGGAACAATAAAAAAATCTGTCGCTGCCTGGCTCTTGTTCCAGCTACATACGTTCCTCATCAACAGATCTCCTGTAACACTACTTAAAACAAGCCTCTTTTTAAAATAGGGTCCCCTTTTCGGCATAAGAACATATAAATAATCGTCACGTGATCGGCTCTGAAATACTGAGTCACAGTCATTTCTTTCGTGGGTTTCTTTGTTGGGCTATTAAAACTGGAAAAGAAATCCACAGCTTTTTTTTGGTATAAGAAGATGTATCACGCGATACACAACCGTCAAACCAATATTGGCGGAAACAGTACAACACCATCAGATCTCACAGTGCTTTAGGACATCGTCCACCAGCACCAGAAACATTTTTCCATTATCAGGTTGCCAATGCTTGATATGGAAATAATCACTAACTTATCATTGGTACATATTTCGGGAGCAGGTCAAATTGTTCACCTCAGGAACGCTAAAACGCATACAGCCACGACTGCTGTCAGAAGCGATGTTGTGAGAATCCCGAGAACAGGTATCAACATCAAGCTCACCGTCAAGGATCCGATGCATCCGCCGATCAAATCAGCCGAATATAACCATGTCATTATCTTCTGCGGTCCATTGATTCTTTTGAAGCTGGCGAAAGCAAAGATGACAGACACAAAAGCTCCATCGAGGATCAGTATCAACGAGGTAGGTAACAAATTGTTCAGTGACTCCAATTTGATTGCGTAGTAGACAATGATGCTGACCGTTCCCAATCCAAGAAGTAACGATGCTCCCAACAATCGCCGCTTCTTCACGGCTGATCCCCATTTCCTGAGAGACTTGTCGGCAACTGACGCTCCGAGGGCGAGGCCAGCCATGAAAGTCATGAGTAGAATACCGATATCCTGGTACAACACCCCGCTTTTGCTCTGGTAATTGAGGACAAGCAGCGTCTCTGAAATCATTCCGGCAAATCCGGTCACGGCCATTATGATGAACAGCCTCGCCGCAACAAGTTCTTTCCTGACAGCCACGATCAATGCAGCAAGTATCGCAAGCCAGAGGATCGGCGATCTTATTAGTCCGGCAATCTGAAACGAGCGTACATCCGGCAGCGCAAATTCACCCAGAAACTTCGACAGCCAAATCGATAATGTGTAGCCATAACATGCCGGTTGAATGTCGGAATTAGGAATCGAGGTCGCCGTCGAAAGAAGTCTTTCCACATCCCTGAATCGGCCATTCGTGTAAACATAATTGACGTACTCAGGGGTTACCAGCTTGGTTTGAATGTTTCTAATGCGCAATCGGTCGGAGAGAACTCTCGGATCCGTCGTCAATTCAGAATTCGAAGCAATGAAAATATTCGCCACTCCCGGTATGACTACGACATGAGGGAAAACAGATTCCAGCGCACCATAAATGCTTCCGTTTCTATTCTGCAATTGAGGCGTCCATAGATTCTCCGCCGAAGGAATTCTAAACGCCACTATCCCGCCTCGTTCCAATTCAGCGGAACACTGTTCAAAGAACTCTCTCGTATAGAAGCGGTTGTTCTGCGCGGACATCGGCTCGGGCATCACGACCAATATTACATTGTATAAGGATCCGTGGAATCTTCTCGGGTCCTGATAGAAGATTTTTACCCTTTCGTCGTACAGGGAATTGCGAAGTTCAGCAGGCAAATGGTTCAAGACAGTTTCCATTATGCCCTTGTTTATTTCGACATAGTCGATACCCCGGACCGGCAACTTCAATAGTTCAGATACGATCCCTTCAAATCCTCCGCCCAAGACCAGGACCCTATTCAGCTTATTCGTCTGCAGCGCCGAGAGTTGCACAAACTCTTCAGCCTCCGTAGTCTCAGTCTCGTAAGAAAGTGCATCATTTTCAAAAACGCATACCTGTTCTTCCTGTGCCGTGACTGTAATTCGACCATAAGGCGTGTCGTTAGACTCAACCATATCCAGATGATTCCACATCGTGGTCCACCCATCAATTCGCCCCTCAACCGTGACTAGGACAACCAGGAACGCAACGCCGATGATCGATAAATATTTCTGCACCCGGAGTCTTGCTCTCCATGAGTAGAAGGATACAATTCCCAACGACCAAACGGAGCAAAGCAAGCCGGCAGAAAGATTCTGCAAACCGAGAGCCAACAAAAGAGTGGACAAGAGACCGCCAAGCACACCACCCGTACTCTCAATGGCATACGCTCGAGCCAATGTTCCACCTTCCGACAAAAACCTCTTCGCCGCCGCTTGAAACAGAAACCCGGTTAGCAAACTGAGAGGGATGATTGCCGCCATCAGCCCCGCAATCTGGACATCGAATGGGAGATAACCGCCTGAAACGCCTCCGAATATTCTCCTGATGTCTCGAATGAATATTATATCTATCAACAGTGCAGCGGACATCAGAATAAGAAGCGTTTGAATACTTCTTTCTCCTGGGATATGAGCACGGCGTCCGACCGAGGCTCCGATTGCCGTACCGAGGAGCCAGAAGCCAAGCGACAAGACATAAATGAGCTCTATTCCGTAGAATGCAACGCTAAGTTCGCGGAGGATCACAACCTGTCCGAGAATCGAGATAAGACCAATGGTAATCAGGTACGCGACCGCGGAAGAAATCTTCATCAGACTCAGGATTCTCTCAAAACCCGTGGAAACAAAAAGAATCCGTGAAAATCTGTCCGTCCCGCTTCATCTCCTGCTCAATTATTCTATATGGGTATGCGGGATGCCGCTTTGCGGCGAGTGTGCCACTCTTTTCTGATGACATCTCGTGGCCAAACTAATGAATCTGCGACTCGCTGAAAACATCTGCCTGGAACGTGAACAGTTGAGCGCCCTTCCAATCGCCTGTCTGTAATCCTGCTTTATAGCAGAGTTGATCCAAGAAAACTTCCTTGCTCCATCCGGTTTCAGTGGCCACCTGCGGGAGGAAAACTCCCTGCTTGTCCCCTTTTTTGATGATAACTCCATCTCGTGCGAGGACAATGTCATCTGCGCTGTTTACTTGCTTATAAGGAGTCAGGACGGAAATCTCGATCTCCACTTGTGCCAATTCCTGTTCGGTCAGTGGTTCAAACCGTCGATCGTTGAATGCAGCCTGAAGTGCCATTGCACCGACCACCGTGCTCAAAGGTCTATCCTCTGTCATGGTTCCAACGCACCCGCGTAATTCTCCGTTCTTATTCAACGTGACAAATGCGCCTTTTTTCATATTCAGAAGAGGGTTAAAGTCACGCGGGAGAGGGACGGTTGAGGTTGAAAAGATTCTCTCAAGAGTTTGCCGTGCATATTTGAGAAGGGCTTTTTTGTCCGACGAACTGAGCACATAAGAATAATCGACAACGGGAGGTCCCGAATTGACCATGGCGCTTGTGCTCCCTTTGCCGAGCACGACTGCACCGTAACCTACAACGCGATCGGCAGCACCGGCCGGAGTGTAGCCGGAATTCGTGTAGCTGACTATCGACGCCCGGTCTGCACCCAGTGCTTTTGCAGCAGCTACAGCGGCTAAGATGGGAGCCTCTCCGCAAGCGCATGTCACAAGCTGGGGGATATTGCGATCAAGCTGTCCTTCCATCTCGGATTTTATCTCCTTGATATCCATCCCTGCGATTGTCTTGAGCGTAATATTGTCAACCTCTATCGCGTCGTCGAATCCCGGGTAATGTGAAAGATCCGAACTTGCGACTATCAACGCTCGCTTGCCTTTCAGAATCCCGGCCAGGACCTTTCCGAACTTTGCGCACATATCTATGTTCGGCTCTCCAACGATCAGCGGCAATATTTTCGCGCGGGGGAACAGATATTCTATGAAAGGTAGTTGGACTTCGATGGAGTGTTCCTGAGCGTGAACGGCGAGGTTCACGACCACATCAGGGTCTTCTTTGATGAGCTCATCTGCTAACTTATCATCTATCTTGGACATTCCAATCGGAGTAGCAAATGCTCCTTTCGGATATACACCGATATCTTCAAACCCTGCAGTCGTATGGTTTGTCCCAAGCACGACAATTACATCGTACTCATTTCCTCTGACCTGATTATATGCGTCCGCCATGATCTGGCCGGCGAAGATGTATCCCGCATGCGGAGCAATGATCGCGATGGGATTCTCAATTGCGCGAGGTCTTGCGTCATTCAGGAATGCTTTGATCGCGTTCGTCAGTTTGGTCGAGTCGGCAGGATAGAACTTATCAGCAAACACCGGACGCCTTATTGAGTCTACCGGGACGTAACCCGAATTGGATCTTTGGCCCTGGCAGGAATTCACAAGGAAGAGAAAAACTGCAAACCAGAAAAACTTTTTCATATTCGACCTCTCTTGTTTCGACCACGATATATTCTCATCGTTCTTACTGAACTGCTAAGCGATGCAACTTATTTCCACACACCCGCGATCGGGTGACCACAATATTCACAGCGACCGTTCTTCACGTGGTTTTCCAGCACAAAGAATCCGCTCCGTTTTATAACTATCTTACCACACGCGGGACAATATGTGGAATTACCTGGGTGGCCCGGGACATTACCCACAAAAGCGTAATGGATCCCTTTCGACATCGCAGTATTTCTTGCCCGCTCCAGAGTGGAGATGGGAGTCGGTGGAAGATTTAACAGCTTATAATCAGGATGGAATCTGGTAAAATGGACGGGCACATCCGGACCTACCTCACCGATAATCCAATCTGCCAGATCATTCAGCATTTTGTCGGAGTCGTTAAGCGTTGGAACGACGAGGTTCACTATTTCAAGATGGACTTTGCTCTTCGAGATTTGCTTTATGCTTCGCAAGACCGGCTTCAGTTCCGCACTACAGACCTTATGATAAAAATCTTCGCTGAATCCTTTGAGGTCGATCTTTATGGCATCCAGGACGTCGCACATTTCCTGGAGCGGCTCTTGATTCATGAAGCCGCAGCTTACCAGGACACTCTTTAATTCTTCCTTTTTTGCCTGGCGAGCTATGTCTGTCAAATATTCGACAAACACGGTCGGTTCGTTATAAGTAAACGCAACTGTCGGTGTGCTCTGGGATCTGGATTCATTCACAATTTCCTCAGGAGCCATGAACTTTACCGGGTAGTCTTCGGGTTTCGCTTGCGAGATTTCCCAGTTCTGGCAGAATTGACATGATAGTGGACAGCCGGCTGTCGCGAGAGAATATGCCTGAGTGCCGGGCAGGAAATGAAAGAACGGTTTCTTCTCGATCGGATCCACGTGAATCGCTATCGGTCTCCCATAAACGAGGCTCCTGAGCTTCCCACCGACGTTCATTCTGGCTCTACATTTTCCTTGGTCGCCCTCTTTGATGATGCATCCCTGTGCACACAGAAGACACTTTATGATTGTTTCTTCGTGATTAAACCTGCTCTTGCCATCGACCTCCTCTGTGGTATGACATTTCAGGCAGTCGACATTTTTCAAATCTGTCGAAAGCCAATACCGGGCAATGGATGATTGTTCATAGAGTTGCTTCCGATAATCATCTTCGAATTCCCGAGCTGTCCAGGCAAACAAATCCTCGAGGACCGGCGGGCAGGATAATGCAGCATAAACGCCCCCGACAATTAACCCGGACTCCGTAATGAATTTTCGTCTGGACAGGCTTTGCCCGTTCATTTCTTTGGTCAGTTTGTTTTAGCGATCATGTGGCAACAGGACGGATTTGTGGAACGATCTTCTGCGGCATTACTCTCATCAGCGGCTCTCCATCTTAAAACCACTTTCTCTAAACAACACTTGATGCAGATTGTCTCCATTGGCCATGGCTGCTGATAGTATTCAGAACATTATGCTCAGCGTGCGGCCGAACTTCAATGAAATATAAACCCGCTTTCTCCGATTTTCAAGCAAGTATTTGGTAGCATATTGACTCAAAAAGAAAGTAACTTTGGGGAAATTGGGATGAAGTTGTTGCCTCATAATTTAGGTAACCTAAAAAGGAGACTACTAAATTATGAGAACAAAAAGCAATCGCGAGTATCTGGAAACTATTCTGAACCGTTATCACATAGCAGACAAGAAAGAGAAGCGCACGATCTTGGATGAGTTTTGTATAGTCTGCGAGTACAACTCCAAATTTGCTATTGGCCTGTTTAGTCGTGGATATACCACTTTTCAGTATACAGAGAAGAGATCAGCCAGACGACCGAAGAAGTATGACGATCCGGTTATTCTCGAACCTCTTAGGCGCATATGGACCATGCTGAACCTCACGTGTTCAGGGCGACCCAAGGCAGCTCTACCACTATGGCTTCCGTATATGATGCTTGTCATCGTACCACGCTGACCTCAGGACAGCGTTCGCTCCTCTTGTCAATCTCTGGCCGCCATTGACCGTTTGATGGCACCAATGAGAGATAAAGCGCGCAAACGAGGACTCGGTACTACCAAAATCTCAAAAACCGTCTCTCAGCAGAACCCATGATTCGCCAGGTGACTTTGAAGACATACACTCCAGAAACTTTTTATCCGCGTCAGTTTGCCAATACCTGACAGGATCACTAACTTATCATTGGTACATAAAAAGGGGGCAGGTCAATCAACTTTGCCGTAACGACGGAGTTCAGCAAGGACGTGTCCGAGTTCCCAATCGGCGTATCCATCAAATAAAAATGTATAAGCTTTCTTGGCCATTTTTCCTCCCTTTCTTTATAATATGTAGTACGCCTAACGGGCTGGAACTAAACTACGGCAACGATTATGTACCACTTCCCGAACCGCGTTCCACGTTGTTTACTTTATGCGCCATGGTTTTCTCACTCTCACGTGACCAATTGGGCATTCGGCTGTCTATTAGATCTTACCAGTATGATTAGTCGTTAAACTTGGATTACAAGTACCTCATGAACCATTCTTTTTGCAAAACCATATTTCCCCAATATCTTATTGCTCTATTGATTTTCTACATATTAAAGAGTTTAGGCATTCCGATTGACTTGGATATAAATAATTACTGAACTTTACATGTTATTGCAAAAACAGATTTCATAATTGAAATTGAATCGGAAATGGAAATGCTTGAACTCCCAATATTTATTCCAACAAAGCCATATCTTTGAGTTGGCCCAGCAGGAAGATAAGGAGATATCGTTGAATCGTAAATAAAATTAATAGCATTGCCTTTAATCTCTGGCAATCCATATGATCCTGGGCCAATGGTTTGAAGTGTTATATCTATCGTGTCCCCAACTTTCATTGAAACTGTTTGACCATTGTTTGAGCTTACCAGATGGTGTTCAGATGTTGACGAATTATTATTTGTTGGATTGCTATTATTGCATGAAGTAAAGCATATAATAACAAAAACCAAAGAGACTACTAATTTACCATTAAAAAAAGGCTCTTGACCACGCATAAAATTCTCCTCAATTTAATATAATAAAGTAGCTTATTTCTTGTTCTTATTAAAGCCTAACGGATCGCGAGGCTAAACTGCAACAACGGTATTGTACCACTATCAAATCGAGTTCCAAGATGTTTACTTTATGTGCCATCGGTTTTGTGCTCAGCTCATGCCCGTTAGGTTGAGCCGGTGGTTAGGTACGCCGCAAGATAAATACATTATAATCTCTTTTCCAATTCAATTTCATCGCGTAATGGAATACCATCTTTGCCAACAATTGGAATCTGAGGCTTTAGTTGACGTGATCTTTCAATTGCGTCGCGATGTACTGTAACAAGGACATATCCTCGCCGTTGATAAAATCGTAAAGCATGAAGATTATCGTTTGTTGTAATAAGCCAAATTCGATTACACATTTTCTCTTTTGCTATTTGCTCAACAGATTTTAAAAGGGACGATCCTATTCCGTGACTTTCGGAAAGGCTGTCGAGCGAAACAACCTCACAAGCTCCTGCATCGAAACGATAAGTGAGAAGACCCATTGGAACGTTTTCTTCAACGGCAACAAAACCAGATAGCTTATTAGCAGCATGAAGAACACCACGAGTAACAATTGTAGTCGATCCCCATCGATCTGTGAGAATGCTATCAATCCAAGTTTTATCTTTATCATTAATAGGTCGAACGCTAATCGTTGTCATAGGAATACATTTATATATGGCGCACCTAACGGACCGGCGCTAAACTCCCGCACTGATAATGTACCACTGCCCGAACCGAATTCCACGTTGTCTACTTTATGTGCCATGGCTTTTGCACTCTGTTCATTCGATCAGCTTGAGTTGCAGGTTAGGCGGGCATTCCATCAACAATTATTTCTGCATGAAGATACGGACTGCAAGTCGACACATATCTATCTTCTTCCTTCATCCAATCATCTTCCCATTGTAAACGTGCCTGTTCACCATCGCGCTCTATACCTCGTTGAAGTCGTATTTCCTTTGAACACTCTATCCAAAGATGGAGGTTATAGTACAGCAACAACTCTGGTCTTAACGTATAGATACCTTCCACAATAATTGGTGATTCCGGTTGAATGGTTTGTATTTCCGTTAAGCAATCTGAATTCCAATTATATCTTTGATATTTTGCAGAGCCCTTTTGGGTTAAAGGTTTAAGAACCTCATTTTCTAAACGTCGCCAATCAAACTGCCATCCTATAGAGTGGGAAGCAGTATCGTGACTGCGTTCCTGTGATAACTTGTAGAAATCGTCCATGCGAACAATCGGTGCTGAGAACAAAGAATCAGAGAGCTCATTGGCAAATGTACTTTTGCCAGAGCCGCCACAGCCATCAATGCCGATGAGAATAAATTGTTTTGAATGTAATAATTCGCGCACTCGATTTGAGACTTCAGCCACAACAGCTTTATAATAACAATTATCCATCTGTAAATTATGATGCCCGCCTAACTATAATCATCCTACCACGCATCCTCATAACATTCCAGCAATAGGAACGTTATGTGCCACCTTGATTCGTACCACAACATAATTTATAAGGATAGTCCAGAAGAAACAACCATTTTGCTTTTGGCTATAGAAACCCAAATATTTTCGCAAAAACTTTTGGTTAGTCGCCATACCTTCATACACATATGTATCTATTAGATAGAGAATTTTCGGAGAAAAATCTACGACCCCTCCGCAACCGCCTCTTAGGAAAATTCATCGTTTGTCCAGTTGACTTTGAAGACCCGCATTTGTTACATAATCTCAACCAAAATTTTCCTTCTGATGTCAGACCGGGGCACAAATATATTCAAAATAGATTTCGCATTATCCCAGAAATAGCTTCCAGTTTCTTGCATCGTCGAAGAAATCTCACGACCGTTAAGAAACATCTTCTTCGGTTCTGAGACCCCGTGTATTTCAAGCCTGTACGCTCGCATCGATCCCTGACCTTTGAATGATCCTTTTGCTGGTCCGATAGATAGATTATAGGCTTCATTTCCTTGGTCAGAAAAGGAAATAGTTGTCCAAGCAAATCTTCCGTGAGTGTAGTCAAACGAGAGCCCATCGTCCTCATATAGATGGAAGTTCCCCGTTTGCGGGCCGAACACTTGGATTGTCAATGTGTCGGCGGGTCTTTCATAGGAATAAGACATCTTCTGCTGCAGTGGAATAATGGAGCCGGCTTTGACAAACAGAGGCATTGAGTCGAGAGGATACTTGCCTGTCAATGTCCGATCACCTTCGTAGGTTGTCCCTGTAAAATAGTCGACCCACTTTCCCGGCGGCAGGTAAACTGTGGCTTCGTCTGATGAATCAACAACTGGTGCAACTAGAAACTCACTGCCGAAGATATATTCATTCGGAAATGAATATGCTTTTTCTAAGTTCGGGTACATCAAATACAATGGACGAACTATAGGTAACGCATCATCGTAAGCGATTCTAGAATAAGTGTAAATGTATGGAATAAGCCGTTCGCGCAAATTGAAGTACCTGCGAGCAACATTTACTCCGGTGTCGCCATAAACCCATGGCATTCGCAGATTTCCATCCGAAGGCCTCTCAATGACGCAATGAAGCCTAAAGATCGGACTAAACACACCGAACTCCAGCCAGCGGCAATATAATCTTGAGTTAAGAGTACCGCCCAGAAATCCACCAATGTCATGTGATAGGTAAGGCATAAGTACATTTCCACCGCGGGCAGTGAACCCGACTTGATACGCGAGCATGGGCCATTCAGACTGAGTATCGCCAGTGACAAATATCGGGTATCTTTCGCTGCCCCAACCTGCGTATCTACTTAATATGATTGCCCTTTTCTTTGTAAAACTCCGAGTGAAATCATAATAAATCCTGTTCGTCCAGAGCTGGCTGTCAAGGCCTTTAATCGGACAGGACCCACTGCCGTCACACCACCAGAAGTCCACTCCCTGCTTCATGACTGATGCGTGTAGTGCGTTCATGAATATTGCTGCCTGTCGTTTGTCGGCCAGATTGAATTCAAGCAGGCCTGGGGGAGCTTCATCACTAATTTCAACTGGAAGCTCAGTGAGACCGCCATAGTCAGACCAATCTCGGATACAAAGGGCAATCAGGTTTGGCTTCCCTTTCTCAACAAAGTTACTTACATCGGTGCACGTCAAAGTGTTGTAGAATCCATTCCCGACCGAGATGTGGCTGGCTACCTTCTCACCGTTTATGTAGAGGTCGTATTGGTCGGCCGCCCCTCCGAGAACTAGATACAAACGCTTTGGAGATTTCTCAGGCACTTCAACCCATTTTCTGTACCAACCAAGGCCGTGATAACCGGAGTGGCCTTGCTCCTCCCACGGTTTTCCACCGTTCAGTAAGTCCCAACTGCTGTCTTGAAAATCTTTTGAGAACCATGATGCCTGCATACCTGTGTCACTTGGATCTGTGCAGAACCTCCAGTCCCCGGGAAAGCTCAGCACAAAGGTCGGTTTAGGCCTCAATGACGTACCGAGTAGCCTCTTTACTTCCCCTGCATGACTATCTTCATTCGAAACTGCAGATTCACCAGGTCCCTTGGGATGGTCATTGACCCCAACATGAATGCCTTCTTTGTGAAGCATGCTTAAGAAAGCAGTTGGGTCGCTAAAGAGAGGACTCCAATCATATCCACCCTGCCAGCCGAAGTTGTGCCAGCCGAAGTCGAGAACCAAGATATCGAGGGGGAGCCCTTCACTCCTGAAACGGCGGATCTCGTTTTCCAAGTCATGAGATGTAAATTTGTATTTTGTAACAAGATCCGAACCCTGAAGGTATTCAAAGTTCAGATCTGTCATCCAGATTCCCCAGGTGTAGCGGGGGATCATGGGTATCTTACCGCACAATTCTGAGAACTCTTTCAGTGCGTGGGAATAATCGTGACCATATACAAAGAAGTACCAGTCCTGATCGCTAGTGTCGGGTCTGGGGATAACCCAATCCGATTTCGTATCCATTAGCGGCGTCTTGCTGTCGTCAAGCAGGAAGTAGCCGCTTTTACTCAGAATTCCCGGCGGTGTGCGTGGGAGCGTTCTACCACTGACCTGATCAAGCGTTGTTACACCTCCAAGATTCAAGCTGTCTTGGTCGCCCGGTACCCACGTCCTGGAACAATCCTCATAGTGCCATGATATCTTGAGATTTTCACTCGTGAACTTCCCGGTACCAACGCGGTACCGAAGAGTAAATGTTTCCGAAGCAATAATCAGCCAACCGTTGTTTTCGCTAGCTGTAATTTTAGCCCCACTCCAATCTCGGTTGACGACTACAGCTGTGGGCAAGTTAACGAATTTGTCAGATGAGTACTCGACTCTCATAAGAGTTGGTGTCAAGGCTTCGAACCGTGCATGTCCGGCAATCACTGCACTCCCGATTTGTCGAAACCTTCCGCTCGCGTAGCTTTGCTGTGAAAAAATTAGAACCAAGATTACTAGAAAAACAGGTAAATACACTATTCTCCTGCACATTTTGCGCCTCGATTTTTCGATGAACAATTTAATCTTATATGAACGATGTTCTACTAATTTTTGAAAAATGCCGCTTGGGACTCGCATCCTCAAACCACATGTGCAGTACAAACGCGGCAAAGGCAACCACGAAATATCCTAACTTCGAAAACCGGGTCTGCGCTGTGATAGCACTCCAAGCATAAGAGCCGTAAGAAATCCGATGATCTGATAACTATATGCAATGGCGTACCTCATAGCATGACTTCTAATCCTCTTCAACAATTTGTCCTGTCAGTTTAACGTGGAAACGGGTCTCTCTGTCAAATCGAACTTCAGGGTTGCTCCATTCATGATATCACGGTGACCGAACCATGGATTCTTATATTTCTTGCCATTCAAATAAAATGACTTTACATAGATATTTTTCTCTGATGCGTTCGGCGCTTCAATGATAATGTTCTTACCACCCGGGCGCTGGATTATTATTTCTTTGCAAAAGGGTGCATTGATGAAATAAGTATCCTGCCCAGCATTTGGGAAAAAACCCAACGCAGAAAATATATACCATGATGACATCGCGCCGCTATCATCATTGCCTGGCAATCCAGTTTCGTCGTAAAGAGTTTCCATGATATACTTCACCCAATAACAGTTCAGATCTAGACGACCAGCCGCATCGAATGTTCGCACGGCTAGGAACGAAGGTTCATTGTCGAGCCCAATAAGATTATTCCGAAATGCGTAATCGAGTTTTTCGACATAAAGATCTTTACCGCCACTAAGACTTATCAATTTGTCAATTTGGTGGGGAACAAAGAATGAATAAGTCCACGAATTGGCTTCATAGAAGTATTCCTTCCATGAGCCCCAGTCGAATGTCGCGTCGATAGGGATCCATTTCCCGTTTTCATCTTTTGGGCAAATAAATCCTTTGAAACCTTTGCTTGCCAAATCCGGATTCCACAGGTTACTCCAAAGCTGCGATCGCCTCAAGTACTTTTCATAATCTTCTTTCAATCCTATCTTTCTCGAAATCTCCGCTATACAAAAATCATTGTATGCGTACTCCAAAGTCAACGAACAAGACATTATAGTCGCAGGTATCCAGCCTTTTATCTTGTAAGCTCCGCTTACCCTATCATACGGTCCCCCGTTTGAAAAACCCTGGAATCCATTTCGTTCGTGATCAGCATGATACTTCAACAATCTATACGCTTCTCGGATGTCAATGCCCGGGACTTCTTTGATGATGGCATCAGTAATCACGTTGTCAACGTTGTTGCCGCCCTGTTCAGCGAACATATCAATCCCAGCGACAAATGCGTCCTTCACCGACCCGTGGTGTTTTGATCTGTTTATAAAGGATAAAACATTACTCCTAACCATATCCGGATTTATCAATACCATCAACGGAAACAAAGTTCGCCACGTATCCCAAACAGCATATTGGTCATCCCACAATTGTTCGTTGTTCCGCCATCCTTCAAAGTCACCTGTCCTGTCTCTGGGCATTAACATGCTGTGATACAAAGCGGTGTAAAATATTTTGTTCTGCTTTTCGGTGGCACCTTTGAGCAGGATACGACTCAGCACTTCATCCCAAATTGAATCGCACGATTTCCTAACCGTATTAAAATCCCAACATGGAATTTCTTTGTCCAGGTAACTTTCTGCTTTTTCTATACTTTTAAAAGAAATAGCAATCTTCATTAACAAAGTATCGCCGTTTCGGCTGTCGAACTTTAGGAATGCCCCAATTCTATCTTCCTTATCAAGAAGGTTTGCCGATGGCAAATTAAATATCACATCCCTATTTTTCCATACTCCTACTGAGGTTGGCTTCTGCGAGAAACGTGCAATGAAGTACAATTGATATGCCCCCTGCCCGAAGCCGCCTTCATATTTAATCATTCCCCACACCCCATCTCTTGAAATCGAATCAATTGTTACCTTGTTCGAATAGACTGTTCCTCCTATGTACTTTGCAATATCACGCGTAAGGCTGTGAGTCACGTCTACCAAAACATACGCGCTGTCGGTTCGTGGAAATGTAAATCGATATATAGCACAATGACGCGTAGGGGTTACTTCAGTTGTTATTCCATATCTTTCTAGGTAAGCTCTATAATATGAAGCATTTGCTGCCTCATCAGAAATCGGTGAATCGTGATCTTCCTCTCCGGGATGAAGACCAATTTGTGGACTTATGAGGAAATGGCCATATTTCCCCCATCCTGTTCCACTAACATGGAGCTGCCCGAAACCTCTAACGGGTTTTCCCGGAGCATAGCCGCCATTTCCTCCATCAGGGGTTTCCGGTGATGGGTTGATCGATCCAAATGGGACCTGGGGACCAATAACACAATTGCTGCCTCTGCTGTCTATCACTCCGATCCTCGTATCCACAAATTGAGCCAGATGATGGACCTCCTCTTTGCTGGATTTACATATACCGGGTTGGTTCAATAATAAATAGCAGGTTACAAATAGAAGAAATAAATGTTTCATGAAATGTACTCGTAAAGAAATGTTAAGATGCCATCCCCCAATTCAGATGGTTAATAAAGAAACACACACGCGTACATGTTACTATAAGACAAAATTGTATGTCTCCAATGTCAATTGAAAAAATCATGGCTTTTGCTATGAGACGTATTTTTCTGCATGCTCACATTCTTATTTAGTTTATTTGACTTTGTTTGAAGAATCATTGTTAATTCCCCAACTCTTATTGGGTTCGGGTCCCATCTCAAAAATAAGTTCACCGCCACTCACTAAATCACTGTGAAGTAAAATCGGTTTGTTCAAATATTTCCCGTTCAGTTTTGCAGACTGGATATAAATATTTTTTTCGGAATTGTTTATAGTCTCTATGGTGAATGTCTTCCCTTTGTAATATTTGGGATCGAGATGAATTACTGTTTTTCTAAACAATGGGCTGCTTAAATCATAATATGGATTCACTGAGCAGCCGCCATCCATTTCAAATAATCCCATTGAAAGCAATACAAAATAAGCGCTGAGCTGACCTTCATCTTCTTCGCCGACCCAACCCGTGTAAGGAGAAGTATCATAAAAATTGTCCAGTACATACCTTGAATACTTTTGAGTGAGCCAAGGTTCGCCTGAATAATCAAACAGAAATGGAGTTTCAAGACTCGGTTCATTTCCAAGGTCGAAATATTTTTCTTGAAATCCTTCTTCGACCCGAGAATTAAATCTGTCCTTACCGATCAATTCAAGAAGTTCATACACGTCATGCGGAACAAAGAAAGAATAAATCCACGCGTTGCCTTCCATATAACCGGCACCGTTCCAACCACCTTGAGTGCCGAACGCAAATAAGTCGAATGGTTCAACCCAATTACCATCTCTGTGTTTTCTTCTCACCCAACCCGTCGAAGAATCGAATACGTTGCGATAGTTTTGTGACCGATCATTGAAATACTTGTAATCACTATTTTTATTTAATGCCAGGGCCAATTGCCCGGCACACCAATCGTCATAAGCATACTCCAAGGTGTTCGACACTGGCCCATCTTCATCCGGCACGTAGCCGTAATCCATATAAACTTTCATTTGACGATTTCCGGCAAATCCGCCACACGGATGGCTAATTCCCTGTGTTGTAAGATCGTGTTTGATATGTGTGAATGCTTTTTCAACATCAAAATCTCTTATGCCTTTTTGATAACTGCTAATAATAAGTGAGTTATGATGCTGAGCGCCCATTATCGGTGCATACTTCAGACCGGTTGGTGCTTCTGGAATCCAACCGCCTTTATCGGCTAATTCAAGCCATGCCTTAGTCCATGAGCTTGCATAATTCGGTGTAATTAAGGTCCATAAAGGCGCAAGATCCCATTGTCCACCCCAAAATCCGTCGGCGCTGTATACGGCGTCTGTATTTTTGGGAAGTGTTTGAATTTTTCCACACATATCAGGATATTGCCCATTGACATCACTGTAAATACTTTTGCCGGTGAAAGCTCGATATAAGCAAGTATAAAATTTTTCTTTATTATTTTCGTTGGTATCCGAAATTTCGAGATTACCGAGCAGACCGTTCCAAATCTTTTGCGCATTTTTTACAACAGCATCGAAATCCCAACCGAATGGTCTCATTTCAGTTTCGAGGTTTTGTCTTGCATTCTCAATGCTGACAAACGAGATCCCTGTCCTAACAATAATTATTTCACCTTTTGCCGTTTCGAAATCTAGAATGATTCCGCTACTGGTCGAATCCTTGAACTCATTGATGTCGGACATAATTTTTCGCGGTCTCTGCCATTCAACACCGTAGATATTTTGGAGCACTTTTTTATCATCAGTCATCCACGCATCCATAGATTTAAACGGCTTACTTACTTCAATAACATAAAAGACTGTGTAATTGCCTGCATACTGATTGGTTTGTTTTACGTAACCTTCAATTTCAATTGGACTGACTTTTTTTGTGTATGACTCAAATATTTTATTATCCTCTTCTGTGGGGAAATTATTATTCATCAAAATATGTGCTTGACGAGATTCCGGATAGGTTAGCCGCATCATGCCACATCGCATTGTAGAAGTGAGCTCAACTTTCATGTCATAATCCAAAAGGTCAACTGAATAATAGCCAGGGCTTCCCTTCTCGGTTTCTTTCTCGAAACGTGAACGATAACCGGCAGTCCACATGCCCCCATAGGGACCATCAGGTTCACCTGGAAAAATTTTAACAAAATCCGGATATAGACCCAGTTTCCCAGTCACGGGCATTAGACTTACACCACTCAAACTCATACCATGTAAATGACTAAATCCTGAGATGCTGCTGATGGTATATTCGTAACCGCCGTTCCAAACGTGATTTTGATTATCAGGGCTGAGTTTTACCATTCCAAAAGGCAAGGTCGTCCCTGGGAAAAGCATCCATCGCGAATTGGAAGTACCTGTAAAAACATTAACATAATCCACCGGCAATTTCTCTTGTTGAGCATTGACAGTTAACGCAAATAAGAGACAAAGTAGCAACCCACTAGTCTTCATACTCTTTCACCTCAATTATTGATGACCGCAAACCAACAACTTACTTTCTAAGTCGTAGCATCATCACGTCATGTCCGGGAACATTGATAGCGATTTGACCTGCCCCCGAAGTATGTGCCAATAATAAGTTAGTGATCCGATCAGGCATTGGCAAGCTGATTCCTCTTCATCAATGTTACGATCTATGTGTTTCTTGCTGAGTGCCCTTAGTGAAATGCTGCTTTAGGATCCCATCGTGCATACTCTTTCCTCAGTCTTGTAACAATGACAATTTGCTTTAAGGCCACAATATATTATTTTCATCGTAAATGAGACAACCCACATTTCTCTTTCGACTACAACTGTAAAAGGAAACAATGGACATCGAGCGATGAAATTAAAGACAAAGGTCTTAGAACGTTTGAAGCTGAACATTCTTCTCGAAGACATTAATGATGAACACTTCGATTTCATCAAGTCACGATTGGAAGAACGTAAATATTTTGCCGGCGAAATAATAATGGAAGATGAAAGCGACGGAAATGAACTCCATCTCATCTACGAGGGAAGAATCAAAATAACACGACACACAAGATTCGGTGATGAATATAGAATTGCTCTCCTCCATGCCGGTGATTTCTTCGGAGAAATTTCACTCATTGATGGCCGTCCGCGAACAGGAAGAGTTTCGGCTGTTGGGGACTGTGTAACTTACGTTCTCGGCAAGCGCGATTTCGATTGGCTTCTCGAACAAAGTCATCCTTTCGCACTCAGACTTCTTCTCGTCTCCTTGCTTAGATTCAGATCTCAAAACTACCACTTCATTCAAGAGCTTGAGCGAAGCTCCCGTCATCTTCTCGCAGAGGTCGGAAGGCTTGAGCATATAATCGAAGCGTCTAAGTTAATTAACTCTGCCCTCGATCTGGACGACTTGCTAAAAGTAATTCTCGATATCTCCCTTAAAATCGTGGATGGTGAAAATGGCACGGTTTATCTTGTAGATAAAAAGAGGCATGTACTCTGGTCGAAGGTCCTTGAGGCGTCGGACCCTCTTGAGATAAGTCTTCCGGTCGGAAAAGGAATCGCAGGATACGTCGGCGCCACAGGCGAGACATTGAATATTCCGGACGCATATTTAGACGCGAGGTTCAATCCAGAAGTTGACAAAAAGACCGGCTACCATACCAAAACAATTTTATGTATGCCTATGCAAAACAAAGACGGAGATATCGTCGGTGTATTCCAGCTCCTGAACAAACGTGATGGTACATTTACAACAGAGGATGAAAATGCAATCGCTGCATTATCAGCCCACGCCGCAATCGCAATTGAGAAAGCGAGACTATATAAAGAGGAGCGCGACAAGATTGCTCTAGATAGGGAACTTTCTGCGGCACACACAGTCCAAGTCAAGTTGCTGCCTGAAAAACTTCCGCAGACTGATGGATATGAATTCGCGGCTCGTTCAATTCCGGCGAAATCAGTTGCAGGTGATCTTTATGATTTGCTGCAATTGGAAAATGGAAATCTAGTAATCTCGCTCGGTGATGTATCCGGAAAAGGAATGCCGGCAGCTTTATTGATGGCAAATGTTCTAGCAACATTCAGGGCATATTCAAGACTCGGCCAATCGGTGAGTACTTGCGTGAAGTATTCCAATGATCTACTGTTCAGATCGACTTCTGCCGAAAAATTCGTGACCCTGTTCTATGGACTCCTCGACCCTGCAAAGAATGTCTTGCGATATGCGAATGCCGGACACGAGGATCCCTTCTTCTTTCATAATAACCATTCAATTCGACTGAAGGTAGGTGGAATTCCCCTTGGCGTTATAGATAATTTTCCCTATAAAGAAGGACTTATTCAATTTAATAAAGGTGATATGCTCATCGTTTATTCGGATGGAATTCCTGATGCAGTTAATTCGAATGGCGACAGATTCGGCATTGACAGGCTTGAATACATCGCTAAAGAACGCATCGACTCTCAAGTTGACGAAACCGCCGACGCTATTTTCACCGCCGTGACCGAGCATGTCCTTGATACACCCCAGTTCGACGATATGACACTCTTAATCGTCAAGCGAAAGAATTGAAAAAGGCATGACCGAACACTTTATCAAGGCAGAATTGTTCTTATCTATGATAACGTTCGACTGATCTTCACCAGTTCATCCTTAGTTTTATGACAGAGACAATGATATTAGTCATCTTGCTCATCCGCAGAAGGTTTGGGTGCACGTCACAGCCCAATCTCCATCTGCCAACATATCATATTTGATCTCGATGAAGAAGACGTCGTTATCTCTCCCTTTCTCTTTCTGTCTCAGCACGAGCGACCATGGTGATGAGGAACAAGATATTAATGCTCACAAACAGAGCTTGCCGAACCCATGGTTTGTTCCGTAGGCTTTGAAGACATACGATTCAAGGAGTATCTCTACCCATTACCACAATCTGATACTCACTGACTATTCACACTTCGTTTTATCAAAAAGCATAGTCAATTTTCTTTTTCCCCAGAAAGAATTGGAAGATTGAATAATCGACAAAACTTTTCCTCTTTTTTGCAAACACCATTTTTCGTTCGTAATCATGTCCAATTTACGACCGTTCATATTAAACGTTGCTTTAGATTCAATAAACAGTGTATCTAATTTGTCCGACCAATTGGCTTCCGTTGTCATTGGTCCGTACCACATTTCCGATTTATGCTCTTTACCATCTAGCGTTAAACTGTCTACAGTAACTCTATCATCCGCATATTCTTCGATAAAAGTCTTTTGAACAATGAAGTCATTTCCGTCCTGTGTAATCATTATTTTTTCTGGAATATTCCCAGTGCCACCAATACTGTCTAAAACACTTTTATCTTCATTGAATGTCCACTCGCCGGAGAAATCCTTCTTCGGCTTTGCTGCAACTGTTAGAAGCGGTAACCCGCAAGCGTTACGATATGTGGCTGTGAGCCTCATGTAAGCGGAGTCTTCCCTGAACAATATTTTGCTGTGACTAATCAAAACTTGATATTGTTTTTTCAACATGCCCCGAACTCCTCCTGCCCACGTAATATAGTATATCCACTTCGGCTGCTTCTTAAGAATTTCAGCAGTGGGAGGAGGTCCGACTTCAGCTAGAGCGATCGGTTTCCCGTTTGAAAGCGCTAGTAAACTATCATAATATGATCGATTAAAATCTCTTTGGTAAACATCAAGAGAAAGAATGTCCAAGTATTCGCTACCGGGGAAATAATATGAGAATTGTCTTTCGGGTTTAGTTGGTCGATCAACACTCCACACCCAAACTAGATTATTGAGTTTATGATAATTGACAAGTCTATCAAACAACTGGCGATAAAGTGCAGCGGTCCCTTTTTCTTCTCGTCGACCACCCCACCAAAACCAATCTCCGTTCATTTCATGATATGGCCGCCAAAGCACCGGCACATGCGCCTCCTGAAGTTCCTTTAGATAGAATGCGATCGTATCTACTTGCGCGCACCAATGCTTATATAATTCGGTACCAGGAGTTAGCAAGTCATTGAATTGTCGATCCAGTAATTTGCCTTGTACGCTTGTCAATGAATCCGTTGCCGAACTGTCGCTGATCGGTTGAAATGTAACAGGTTCATTTGCCGTTGGCGGAACAGCATGCCACATAATCGAAATTATCGCTCCTTTCTGATGTTCCTTTATTGCTTCTTCAACAATATCCGGTCGCGCAAGATACGAATCCTTGTCACCATCTTTTGCAAAACCAAAATCAGTACTAAATATCACGGGAGTCTTGCCGATATATTTTCTTGCGAACTGAGAGTTTCTACTCTTTGTATTTGGATAATTATGTTGACCGGTAAGAGTGTACTTACCCGAGATGGTGTGTAAGAATTCAAACAGTGCTTTGGCTTCAGGCGAAATTTGCGGATTCGCGGGTCTAAGCTCTTGAGCTCTTATGAGCACAGAAAAACTCAAGAACACAATAAACGCTAGGCGAAGAGCAATTCGGTGTGGTTTCAAAGCTTGTTCTCCCTAATTAACGAGTGATGAATGGTCGGTTTCTTTTGAGATAACTGATAAAAAATTATAAAAAAAGCTATGAGACTTTCATTCAAACCTAATCTGTATTTTTTTCTCTTTCAACCCCTCTGTCGCCCTTCAGAGCTTACCCAACCTATCTTTTGCCCAGCTGACTTTGAAGACGTATACCTCAGTTTGCTTGAAGTTTTCAGAAATTATCGATCTATCTGATACGCATTCATCCCAACTTGGGCTATTTCTAAATCTTGTTCACTGCTGGCACCACTAAAAACCGTTAAGATAAACCCAAGCTGAACCTTTTTTATCAGACCACCTTGATAACCAAATTCTCCCTGAAATGCTGATCTTAACTTGCTTCCGCTGTTCAACTTTGTGTCAGCCATTTCTGCTGCTTTAGAGTAAGCAATCCCGATAAAGTTATAACCCGGATACTCGTGCTGCTCTGGATTTTCAGAAATGACTTTAATAGTATCCACAGCTTTCATTTGAGATACCCATGAAAAGCCGGTATCGTCCATACTTGCGACTAATATCACTCCTTTCACCCCGAGCTCTCTCGCATGATTCTCCATTTCAGTTATCATCTTTCCTGCAACAATTTGAAAATTTTCCATAAATTTCCCTCTAGGTTTTCACTTCTCTTTTTTAAATCTAGCTGATAGTGACCTGCTCCCATAATGTGTACCAATGCAAAGTTAGTGATCCAATCAGGCATTGGCAGGGCGATGCCGAGCATCGACAATGCGCTCTTTTTGTCTTTTGACTCTGACCTTCTGGATAGTGATATGTGTTGTCATTTATCTTTCGTGAATAACAAATTATTTCCGCCTTGTCTTAGAGTCAACTCGTTTTTGGCCGCAACAGGAATGTTCCATTATAGAAATAGATTCACCTTTTAATTTCATCTTCCAATTTCTTGCTTATTCCTCTTTCATTCTTCATATCCATGAAATTGTTTACGAATTATTTAATTATGTGCCAATCCGAACCAAAATATTCATCTTTAAGTATTTCAAACTTTCCGCCTTTTAAAGAATAAACTAAATAATCAGCTACAGGAAAATTCACAAGTTGGTTAGTGTCAGGTAAAAATTCAGGATATATATCAAGAACTACATATTTGTCAGTCTGTCTTGGATTTGGATAAATCATTTGTATGCCGGTCTCGAGTCGGGCATAGGTCCCGTTCAATTCTACCGAGTCTTTGCTGAAGGATAAGGGAAGATCGGAGATTATTTCCTTTAGATATCCATTTTCATCCGGCGAACCAATTAAATAAAGATTATTCGTCTCTGCTAATTTTTCTTGTACTACCAGAGTATCCGGAACTAACCGTATTTCCATATCCGAATTGGAATAATTATTCTGTAACAAAGTTCCAATCTTCTTTAACAGTTCGACTTTGTCCGGTCTGCCGGTTCCGTATACGAGAAGAAACTTATTCATTTCAACAGCATTAAACGGACCTTCCAATCCTTGTTTTTTCATCAGACCGCTTCCATTTGACATACCTCTTACCCATGTTGAATCTTTTGAAATATGAAAATCTATTCCTTCTGAATATTCGTCTATAACATTTGAGCTATCATCAATAACTATTTTCAGCGGTTCCTTGGTGTTCAAGTCCGGGTGTTTCAAATCAATAAAAAAGGATGAGACATTATTCGTATGAATATTGATTTCATTCTTCCCGGTAATTTCACCCCGAATTTCGCAGAATTCATTCCAGTTTTTCTTACCGGTTATCTGAAGCCAGTATGCTCTTCCATATCTTAAATAAAAAGATTTATGTCTTACGCTTACCGGATACAGGTTCCTTGTATACTTCAATAACCACGGCAGACGATTGGTATCTGCATCTGCATTGTTCCATGAATCATGTCCGACATCAGGATACTCTGTATAAACATAGTCATAATTCATTTCTTTTAAACTGTCGACCATTTGACGCGAGTTATTTACGTTGACCGTAGAATCTATTGCCCCATGATATATCCTTGCAGGAAGATGTTGCGCATTTGAGATATATTCATTTGGGCTGATGGACTGTATGAATTTTGTGCCCTGAAATATAGAAGGAGCACAAACTGGACTCACGGCAGCAAACATGTGAGGATAATTGAGGCCGATAAACCAAGTTCCATATCCACCCATTGAAGAGCCTGTTAAATAAATTTTATCGGGGTCAATCGAATATTTCGACTGAACTTCGTTCATAACGGTCAATACATCTTCCTCAGCTGCCCCCAGATAAAAATGATTTCTCCTGCCATAGAGTGAAACTGTGATAACATGTAATGAATCCGGAATCGCATTCTTATTACTCCCTACCAGATCAGAATATTTCTGAATGTCATTTTGGGTGCCATGGAGGGAAACAACCAAAGCATACTTTCTTGATGGATCATAGCTTTGAGGGATCACAATATCGTACGGTTGGTATGTGCTATCAATTTCCGACAAATATCCAACTTTTATCCTGCCTCTCTTTAATTTGAAATAATCTTTACCAGATTCTGCATAATCAATTATTTCTTTAATTTCATTTTCCGTTCTGAGTAAATTGAAATCAACAGAGGTGTGATTATTTGCAAGTCGCTTGAAATTTTCGAGTTGAAGTTTCAAGGTTGGTATAACATCATAATTTATATCTTCAGGGCTTCCTGAAAATATTTTGTTAGCCTTTTCCTCGTAGATTTCTAATCGTTTATCAATTTTATTTAAGGTCGTTTTATAGATTTTCCAATCTTCATAATCGTGCGATACTATTTTCTTAGAATATTTTGTAAACACAAAGTAACCGATGCTCAGCCAGTCTGTTCCCATATTTTGTATTACTATATCATGCTTTCCGGCTGGAATTTTGACGCTATACTCTTTATTGTAATCACATTGATAGACTTGACCCACGATCCTGCTGTCAACCCAGGGGCCTTTACCAACTGGACCGGTCATAAATGTAAAAGTCTTCAGCTTCTTTTTATCCAGACTAATTTTTATTACTCCGGTATCTGAGACTGTTTCAATATAAAATATGAACTCACCCTTCGACGGAAAATCTACGTGAAATAGAACAGGTCCGGGTTTTCTTCCTTCGATCTCTTTTTTCAGAAGAGCTCCATGAAAATATTTTCCGGGAAGAAATTGTGGATCATCGGGATGAAAGTCTCTCGATATCGTCAACTCCTTATTGACCATTTTCCAAGAATCACTTGTTTTCAGAAATAGATCATAATATTGTTTCCCAAGTTGCTTGTTCTTGCTTTGATATGCAGTTGATAAACTGACGAAGGTAACTATGAGAACGAATACTGCACTTAGTTTTATTATGCACTTTCCCATACATGCTCCAATATATTGATAGTTGAATGACTCGTTAATCATCGAAATACCACACCTTTCTTCCTAACGGGATAAGAACGCGCGGTATTTCAGACGTCACTGTCCTTTGTATTGCAAATACGTGTATTATCATAAGTTTGTTCCACTGAATACTGAAATTATTTGACCTGCCCCATATTGTGTACCAATGATAAGTTACTGATCCGATCAGGCATTGGCAAGGTGGAGCAGTTAGCTAATTATCCTCAGCTATGTGCCATCCTGCGCCACATCACGCTCTGAAACTCGCATGGCTTAATGAGGCGATGTCAGCGCGTATCAGTTTTTATTAATTCTTCCACTTCTTTTGTTTCGTTAATCACTTCTTCACTAGGCTGCAGCCTGTCAAACGGCAATAAATCTTTCATGTGTTTGAGATATTGTGTTGCTCCTTTCCAATCTCTCATTTCTGCTTTATGTTTCGAAATGATTAAAAACATATCATAATATTGTTCTGCCCACTCTTTTGAAACATCATCTATTGTTATAGAATTATTATTAAACCCCTCAATTCGAAATTTCTTGAGATTTGTTTCTATTGCTGTTGTATTTATGTGCATGGATGTGTCTGGGACAAATTGAAATACCAATCCTTCGTCACTAAGATAAGGTTTTAACCAATTATAAAGTCCGCTGTCAATACCCAGTTTAAAAAAGTATATTGGTCTTTTCCATTTATCGTTTTTTAAAATATCAAACAATACTACATCAGATGTTGAGTTTGAATTATTTTGTCTTAAAGCTGGCAATGAAAGATGAATCGTGTTAATTCTTGAGGCACATTTAAGCTTCACACTATCGCTTATAGGAATAGAAGAAGACTCTGTTACCCAATCTTTATGTCCAATCTTGCTTATATCAATTCCCTCTCCTTTATAGGGAAAGTCCTTGTCGTGTCTTTGATTTTGTGTTACATACCAATCGATATTTAATAAACTTAGATTACAATGTATAATGTCCGGTCTTAGCTTTTCTCCAATTTGAAGATACAGCTCTGGAAAGTATTGATTGTCCCCGTAACTAAAGACAATACCATGCTTATCTATGGAATTAATCAGATTGGTTGCATAGTCGACAGTAAAGGTCTGCTTTGATCCGTTTCGATACTTCAAATTAGTAATATATTGAGTTACACAAGCACACATCAATAAGAAAATGACAATTGAAATCGATATCCATTTTCTCTTTTTATTAATCCTGGTAAGTGCACTAGCCACATAGAAAGTGCCTAAGAAAACAAAAACCGAAAAAATTATATATGTGGGCAAGTAATGACGATAGATCGGGCGGAAATAGTTCTCTGGAAGATTAAATTGGATGATCGATGCAGCAATGGTTATAATAAAAAATGTGGCCAATGCTATGGCAATTTTTCGATCACTCTTAAACAAATAACCAACCCCTATTATCCCTAAGAAGCCTGGTACAAAACCAAAAAGAATAGTAGAGTGATTCAAATAAAAAAAGTTATTCGCAAATCCGTTGAGATAATATGGTATCTGGTATGTCCATAGTGGACCTTTGCGAACAAAAATATCCATTAAGAAATTTCCACCATATTGTTTCAACGAAATAAAGTCCCACAACCTCGACAAACTATTGGTCTCTCCCATGTTAAATGCCGGGTCATTCAGGGACATAGGGATATATAAAAACTGAATCGACAAACCGATTATGATTCCCAAGATTGCTGACAGATATGATCTATAGTTAAGAAAAATCTTGGGATTTCTTAGTATCATTATGATAAGAATACCGGGAATAAGTACAGCATTTGTGCGATGCACGCTAAAATCCATACCTAATAGTAATGTTATAAGAAAGAGATTCTTCCATGAATCTCTCTCATCAGCTTTTCTCCACCATTCTAAGACACTCAGAAGGATTAATACAGTGAATAATGCGGTTAGAATATATGGCGTGAACATAATTGCGTATTCCCACAAGGTCGTACTGCATATTATTATTCCTGAAGTTATTACTAGAGATAAATCTTCAACAAATGTGAATTTATTTTGGTCCTTTTCTGCAATCATTGACAGGATTTTTTTAAAAGTTAAGAAGCTACAAACAACCGTCAATGAGGCTATCAATCCGGCAAATAAATTGAATAAGAAAGCCGGATTATGTGTAGTCAATTTTGATAAGAGCCAACCGAAGAACGTTAATAGTATTGAACCGGGTGCACCGGTCAACCCTAAGCAAACCGCAGCAGCAGAATATTCGCTTGAATCCCACCATGTAATTGATGGATATGAAGTTGTCCAGTAAATGACTAGCGCTAAAACAAAAATGATAATTGCTGCTAAATTATTTGAGATATTCTTCATCGAAATTAAATCCTTATGTATCTCAAGATGAGCGTCTTTTTTCTGCATGTTAAGCGCTGACGCATCTGCCTGTGTTTATTCGTTTCCTATGTCGATACCGAAATTCCAGGCAAATTTCTCTCGGAAATTGGAACGCAGGGTGTCGAACTGCGCCGAGCTGTCTTTCAGATTCGTAATGTAGTCCATATAGAAAAAGTCGACTTCCGTAACGAAACAGCGCGGGTCGAGGATGATTGAGGGGCAGTCGCGAGTATCCACATACTTCGTGTATCCAGAAGGGACACTTTTTATGGCAGTATCTTGACCCACAATCATTCCATATTGGGTAACATTTGCCTCATGTAAGATCCCGCAGCGAAATCCATAATATAACGCCTCAGCAAAATCGACAATTGTTTTGTCCACCCCAAGGATTTGAGGAACGCTAATAGCCTGAGGAAGAGGGGTGGCGAAACTCGGGAGGTTGGCCCGCACGAAATCCTTAAAAGTGGTAGCTGATGATTCCAATTTGCCGTAGAAGTATTGTGACAATGTGTCGACCAATAGGCAAGTGAGTCCAACGACTGGGAAACCAAAATGCACCGAGGCTTTGAGTAGGGTCTCGATGGGTCTTAAGTACCACTCATTTATTCTTGCGTCAAAGGCATCGACCACCGTGTCGAAGTCGTTCCAATTTATGCAATCATATGTAGTATCATGTGTGAATAACCGATTCTCCTTAACTGGGATGTATCGCTTTCTTGGCATTCAGGCCTCCTTGCAATGTTTTATGCGGTGGCACATAACGTGTGGAGGGGAAAAGTCTGTGCCACCCATCGAGAAATTTCCAATGAGGGCAGCATGGAGCGAGAACGAAACATAAAAATGACGAGCGTCTTTTTCCCTGCCGTTATCTGCTGGCGCAGTCATTTATTTTCTCGCTTTGCGGCGCACATTTGTTTTGAAGTTTGTTTTTTCATTTTATTCTTCTCGGAGATTTATGTACACGAATAGAAAGTTTATATGCTGTGTGATTTTTCTCATTATAATTCCAAAACCCTCCCAACTCGGGAACAAACATTTTGTTGAATCTAAGAATGGCTTGTTTCCCGTATACATCCATGTAAGTAAACTCCCCAGCAAAATAATAATTCTTCCTGTGCCAGCATATGTTAACGCTATCTTGTGCTGTGAAAAATCTATTCACCATTCCCAAAGGAAACGGAACAAGATCACCATGATGAATCACGTCACTAAGCGGGAGTTGAGTAAAAGTCCTAATTTCAGAATCACTGATTCCAGTCGAATCCAGTTTTATCAATGCTCTTGCGCCAGTAAGAAATGCGGGTGTCCATCCAGAGTTACTAAGAGTTACTGTAAGGTCGAGCGCCCCGACTTTTGGGGGAGTAATCCCCATTATGAACAAATAAGCTTTGCTTACCATTTTGGAAGATGCAAGGTAAGAAGAATCTCTAATTATTTGAGCTTTGAAAATCAGACTATTTATACTATCCTGATGAACCCGACTGATGGAATCTTGAGTTATCTGCGTGACAAGTGCCCTTTCTTGGATTGTCGTTTGATGACTAACGTAAAGAACAGTGGCAATAGCAGCAATGGCAATGACAACAGTGAGCGCCGCCATTATTCGCTCGGATATATTTCCCCAGTTATGTTTTATATTATTGATAATGACTCTAATTGGAGAGTCTATCTTTATGGGGGTTGCCTCCTGTTTTGTATCGGAGGATGGCTCGGTTGGTGGTTCTTTTTTGCTCTCGCCAATGGGTTCATCCATGATAAATTTCCTCGGTTTTATTGGAAAACTGTGTTTTCACTTATTATACTCGCCCTGATGGGGTTTGGTATCAAGTGCGTCTCAGTCGGGATCGATAAAGAATTCCCTCTGACTAATGTGCGACGCGAAGCGATTTATAAAATATCTGCGATTGCAGATAACGTTGCCGCGCGAAAAACGACGTGGCGAATTTTTGAATCGGCTATGACAAGAAAACAATATACTCTCTCACCGCAACAAAAAGTTGGGAAAAATTTTCCAACACAACAGAATATAGAGCTATATAATTTCTGTATCGGAATTTCGCCCGCAAAAATTAGCTTATTTATCCACTAACTTTAGCTCGGACATTCCGATTTAATTTCCGATGTATGAATTATCAAGCTCATAAATCTATCTTCAGTGCACGCACTCCGAAATATCTCGCAAGTGCAACACAGCCTATCCCGACCAAAACCAATATCCAAATTCCCCATAGTTCATCCTGCAATTTCCCATTTGAGGAGAAATATTGAAACGTCAGATTGAACACGATCGAACTTAGTATTATCATCACGCCAAGCGATACCATGAGAGAAATTGTTGCGCCGTGCGAAGAGGAAATCCGCACAGGATTTTTTTCCTTGTAGTCAACGAATGCGCCGCCGAAAATCATTATGACGGATGGAAATATTATTCCGCCCGCGAAGCCGTAAGCCATGCTCGTCGGAATGAGCTCGCGAAATTTTTCGAACGGCGAAAGCGCCGCGTACCCGAGTACCGTTCCTATCGTGGATAAAAACACGATGCTCGGCAAAAGTTTCGTATAGAAAACTTCCTTCAGTTTTACCGGCGATGACCTCACGAGCCAAAGACTTTCTCCTTCGAGACTAAGCATCGGATAGACAAATCGAACCGCGAGTGCGACGACAAGAAAATTATTGAATGCATAAATCAAAGTGAATGCAGATGTAATTATAAATGTATCAGGTAAATAAATCCGCATTGCGAAGAGATTGAAAAGAAATATTCCGATCAAAACTATCAGTACGGCAAAGTGGAACGTCTGGCTCGGCTCGCGAATGAACAGCAAAAAATCCCTCTTCATCAAAGAAACAGGTTTTACTGTCGCGCCCGTCGATTCCTCGTTTGAAGTGGATATGCCTAATTTTCTTTCGAACAACTTTTGTCGGGCGATCCAAAATGTCTCCTGATAAAATTTATCCGCTAATTTGATCATCAAGAGGAACAGTCCGACGGCAAAAGCACAAACGATCACTGCAGAGGCGGCAGCTCCGATAAAATTATCCGTCGATGTGAAATAAAAAAAGTTCGCAGCCCAAAAACTTGGGGTGAAATAATCAGGCTTTGGATCGAGTGCTCCAAGATACCTGTCGATGTGCGGATAGTATTTCATTACATCGTTAAAAAGTTTGAACGGATTATTCAGGAGAATATAAACGTAAGTGCTTCCGGCATAAAGAATCGTGACGACGACGGTAGCGACTCGTATTGAAATTTTTTTTGAAAATTTCAGAACGACTAGCAAAGTTATCGCTCCTATGCAAGCTGCCGAGAGAATCATAGGGAAAATCACCAACGGTATTCCGACCCAAACCACCAACTCGTTTTTGAAATAGCTTGCGTATCCTGCGACGGCGGATAAAATCAGAATGAGCATCAGCGCCGAACTGTAGAGGAATGAGTCGAGGAATTTTGCCGTGAAAATCTCGACCGGCTTTATCGGCATGGTGTGAAGAAACTCCGCTTCAGTATTCCTGAACACCGTGACGAAAGCGACGAGAATGTTGGCAACGCTTATGATCGCAAAGAAGACAAAAAGCGCTAAAGCAAGGAGCCGGTGATAAAGGAACAGCCCGAGCTTCGCTTCTGTTATTAAATACCCGCTCGTAAATTTCACGACGGAAAAAACCAGATATGCGAATACCGAAAATGTGGCGATAGAAAAAATCGATCTCGTCAGATGATGGCCTAGCCGCTCTCCACCTTCGAGGTAGAGAAGCCGAAGTTTAATTTTTATGAGGTCTCTGAGCATTTCTAAAAAGTTTTGCTTTTACAGAATTAACGGATCCTTTTCGGGAGAAGCTGTAAGTTCGATATACTTTCTTTCGAGATATCCAACTCCGTCAGCTGAAAATTGGCCTATCTCTCCATCGAAAACGAGCCTGCTCGAATGTATGATACCGACCCTGGTACAAACATCCTTTGCAAGCGAAAGCTGGTGAGTTGTAAGGAACGCGGCTGTACCATCTTGTGCCGCAAGCTTGATTTGCGATTTAAATGTTTCTGCGCCGCGCGGATCGAGTCCCACCATCGGTTCATCTATGACGATGAGTTTCGGCTTGTGCACCATTGCCGCAGCTAACACGAGCCGCTGTCTCATTCCCTGTGAATAATCTTCGATGCGCTTGTTCAGCCATGGTTTCACTTCAAATATTTCGGATACGTCTCGTATCCTGCTGGACGATTCTCTTTCATTCATTCCATACATTCTTGCAGTGAACAGCAGGAATTCCTTTCCGCTCAATTTTTCGTAAAGGAACGGCTGGTCCGGGACATAAGAAAGATATTTTTTTGCATCTGATGGAAATTCGTGAGCATTGATACCGTTTATCTTTACACTGCCGGATGTTGGCTTGAGAAGCGTCGCGATCATTTTTATGGTTGTGGTTTTCCCCGCGCCATTCGGTCCGAGAAATCCGTAAATCTCTCCGGCATCAACTTTGATCGACAAATTCTCCACAGCAGTGAACGAACCGAATTTTTTTGTTAATGAAACTATTTCAAGCATCAAATAAAAAAATAAACGCCTAACACGTCAGTTGCAACGCAATCGTAAATTGCTTAACCCAAATTGAGCAATCAAATTGTATCTCCATGTGTTATGTTTGAAGAAAGTTGAATTTCCAACTTTGTCTTGCCTTTCAAAAAAGGTCGGCGGAATATTAAATTGAAATTAGATATGTATTCTTCTCAGGAAGGTTTAAAGATAGATGTTACGATGAACGAGTTGTTGCAAAAAAATAATGCGTTGAAAAATTGTCTTGGGAAATATACGTCAGAGGGTTTAGTAGTCGCGTTTTCCGGCGGAGTTGACAGCGGCTTTCTTCTATGGGCTGCGGAAGAAGCGAGAAAAAAATATGGCGGCAGCTTGATTGCGCTGACAACAAACAGTGAAAGTATGCCGAGCCATGATAAAGAAGACGTCGAAAAATTTATAGCAAGAGTCGGCGTAAAACATATCTGGAAAAAAAGCGCGGAGGTTGACAATCCGGAATATTTAAAGAACAATTCTCTCAGATGTTATTATTGCAAAACAGAATTGTTCAGCATTGCGAAAGAAGTTGCGTCGGACAATGACTGCAAGCGGATCGCATACGGTTACAGCGCGTCTGATAAAACCGATATTCGTCCCGGACATAGAGCCGCGCTTGAAAATGAAATTTTGTTTCCACTCGCCGAGTACGATTTTACGAAAGAAGAGATCAGAGAACTTATGCGGCTTCATGGTCTCGAACTTTCCGACAAGCCGTCGAGTCCATGTTTGAGTTCACGAATCATGAGAGGAGTTCAAATAACGAAACAAGAATTGATGGATGTGGATGAACTTGAAAATATTTTGCGCGGAGGAGGATTGCAAATCTTCCGGCTGCGTGTCCATGAAATGAACGGGAAATATTTCCTGAGATTGGAAACGGCGCCGGAGGAAATGGTGCTGGCATTGCAACTGAAAGAGAAGTTGCTGAAAGAAGCGAAAGCGCGCGGTTACGGATGGGTGACGCTGGATTTGGAAGGATACAAAACGGGCGGCGGAACCGTTTGATGAATCGCGCGTCCATCAAGAAAATCCTCAATGATGTTCAAACGGGAAAGATAGACGTTTCAAGTGCCTACGATAAGATAAAACACCTGCCGTTCGACCTTGAGGATGCAGGATATGCCATGGTCGATCATGGCCGCAGTTTTAGGCTCGGATTGGGAGAAGTTGTTTATGGTGAACACAAAACAATAAAACAGATTGTCGGCATCGCTGAAAAACTTTCTAAGTCGAAAGAACCGGTTTTGATTACAAGACTGTCTGATGAAAAGATGAACGCCTTGAAGAAAAAATTCCTAAAAGGGCGAACCAATTCTCTTTCGAACACATTTACCATCAACCCGATTTCTTCGAAGGAGAATCACAGAAGTGAGCCGTATGTTTGTATCGTAACCGCGGGAACAAGCGATATACCGATCGCCGAAGAAGCGGCGGATGTTTGCGAAGCGATGGGGGTTGCGTTCATTAAAATATATGACGTCGGCGTTGCGGGAATTCATCGCGTGATGAAAAATTTAGATGCGATGCAAAACGCATCCACATTAGTTGTCATCGCCGGAATGGAAGGCGCGTTGCCGAGCGTCATCGGCGGACTGGTGTCGAAACCGATTTTTGCGGTCCCGACCGACATCGGTTACGGCGCGAACTTTCATGGATTGTCTGCGTTACTCGGGATGCTGTCATCCTGTGCGCCAGGAATCGCGGTAACGAACATCAATGGTGGATTCTCAGCGGCTTATGCGGCATGCCGCGTCATAAATACCATAACAGGAAAAATTCTAAATCCAAAATCCTGAACGATAAACGAACACCAATTTCAAAACTCCCCGCGAAGTGGGGGGTAAACTTCAGTCGAAATTCAAAATTGTGATCAGAGCGAACTATTTGGGTTTCGCATTGTGGTTTTGCCTTTTGATTTTTTCCGGGAACGGAACATGCCGTTGAACCGTTGCGGTAGTGAAGCGTCTAAATTTATGATTTGACATTTGTTCTTGTTTTGTTTAAAATCTTCTATGAATGTGGAGGAAACGATGAAGAAAATAGTAATTTTGTCGGTATTAATGTTGGTTATAAATTCGATGAGTTACGCGCAGTTCAAAGATCAACTTTCAAATTCGTCGAGCGTCGAAAACTCTCTGATCCAACCAGATAATAGTAACGGATTGCTCTTTGGAATTCTCAATCCCGCCAGCTTCGCAATGCACCAATCTCTTTCGATGAGCTACATGACCGTCGGAAATCAGGGCTTGGCTCTAGGAATGTACACGAATAGCATGAGCTACAAGATTAGCAATCCTTTAACTGTCAGCGCAGATGTCAGCCTTCTCAATTCTCCCTACAGTTCTCTCGGAAGTAAATTTTCACAAGGCTTGAACGGTATTTACCTAACAAGAGCAGACCTCAATTATCACCCGACAAACAATTTTCAGATAGACTTGCAATTTAACCAAAACCCGATGTACAGATATTACAATCCTTATTATTACAACCCTTGGGGATGGTGAAGAATTTACAATCCGAATGAATTTTTTGAATGGGGCAAGTTGATCAGAGAATTCATTATTTTATTCCACACTTCGCAGGTTGCGCGACTTTATATCCGAACTAATTTTGTGGTTGATGAAGAGGCGTAGAAAATACTTTTTCGGAAACGCAAAGAGACATTTAGTTGTACCATCTCAGTTACTGATTCTGTTAATTGCTGTCGTGCTGATTTATTTCCTTCTCGATCGGTTCATCCTTCACCCGTCGGTGAAGTCCGAGCGAACACAAGAAGTTGCACCAACAAAAATAGAGAAGCTCATCCAAGTGAGTGTACTGAATGAATGTGGAACTAAGAATATCGCTATTAATTTCACTTTTTTTCTCCGTCGGTGCGGTTTCGATGTAGTCGAGACCACGAACGGCTCTATACCCGATCGACAGTTCACAACCGTGGTCGATGCGGCTGGAAATTTTCAGAACGCTCTTAGAGTGGCTGAAGCCATCGGCGTAAAGAAGCAAAATGTTATAACAAGATTGGATCCGAAAAGCTACGTGGATGTTGAAGTCCTAATCGGGAGGGATTACCAAAATCTAAAACCAAATGAGAGTATTGAATAGTATGGCGGAAAGGAAAACTCTTCAGCACCGGATTGCCGAGCTCGCGTTGATGAAGAAAGCGAAAGACGTTGCGATCTTAGATTTGCGCAAATTGACTTCCATGACGGACTACTTTGTTGTGTGCACGGGCGATTCGGAGACACAAGTCCGAGCAATCGCCAGTGCAATCATGGCAGGAATGGAGGAACACGGCGAGAGGGCTTGGCACACCGAAGGCATGCAAAATCTTCAATGGGTCCTGCTGGATTACGTTGACGTAGTGGTACATGTGTTCCATAAAGATGCAAGGACATTTTACGGACTCGAAAAACTTTGGGGGGATGCCAAAATTCAAAAAGTTGCGGACAGGAAACCGAGAGCATTAAAGAAATCTGATGAAAAATTATCTTAAGACTCAAATTTTACTTGCACTTGAAAAATTAGATTTAAAATCTTCCGCTGAGATTTCTTTTGAGAAGCCTAAAATAGAATCGCACGGAGACTTATCCACAAATTTTGCTCTCCTTGCCGCAAGAGAATTGAAGATGAAGCCGCGGGATGTAGCGCAAAAAGTCCTTGATGTAGTAAAGCTTGATCCATCATTGGTTGAGAAGTCAGAATTAGCAGGCCCTGGATTCATAAATTTCAAATTTACGAACAAATACTTTCTCTCATTTATAAATGATGTATTGGGCAAGGGGGAGAGTTTTGGCAGATCTGATGTTGGTGGGTCAAAGAAAACGCAAGTCGAATTTGTCAGCGCAAATCCAACCGGGCCATTGACGGTCGGACACGGAAGGAATGCCGTCTTCGGAGATACGATTGCAAATGTTCTTGAGTGGACCGGCCATGATGTAACTCGTGAATATTATTTCAATAATGCCGGCAGACAGATGCGCGTCCTCGGAGATTCGGTTCGCCTTCGGTACAAGGAGATACTTGGCAAGAAAATTGATTTCCCAGAAGATTATTATCGGGGTGAATACATCCGCGACGTTGCACAGCATTTATATGATGAGAGCGGCGACAAGTTTAAAGATGAGCAGGCTGAAGGAATCTTCAAAGAAAAAGCCGAGCAGGAAATTTTCGCGGATATCAAGAAAACGCTGAACCGGCTACAAATAAAGTTCGATGTCTTTTACAACGAGAACTCGCTTTATGAAACCGGAAAAATAAAAGAGGTGATCGCGGCGCTTGAATCGAAGGGACTCGTTTACGATAAGGAAGGTGCAAAATGGTTCAAGGCAACTGCAGCCGGCGGCGAACAGGACAAAGTGATCGTCAAAAGCACGGGTGAGCCGACATACCGCCTTCCGGACATTGCGTACCATATCGAGAAATTTCGACGCGGGTTCGAGCTTGTCGTAGATATTTTCGGCGCGGACCACATCGCGACGTACCCCGATGTACTCCTTGCGTTGAAATCGCTAGGCTACGACACGGACAGGATCAAAGTTCTGATTCACCAGTTCGTTACAATTTTTCAAAACGGCGAAGTTGTCAAAATGTCAACACGAAAAGCGAACTTCATAACTCTTGATGAGCTTATCGACTGGGTTGGAGCCGATGCAGTAAGATTTTTCTTTCTAATGAGAAACATCGGCACGCATTTGAATTTCGATGTAGATCTCGCGAAGAAGCAAAGCGAGGAGAACCCGGTTTTTTATTTACAATACGCTCATGCAAGGATCGCCAGCATCATTCGCTTCGCTGAAAGCGAAGGAATTTTGACAGATGTAATTAACACTGACAAAATGAATTTCGACATTGATCTGTTGAAGGAGAAAGAAGAAATCGACCTTGCGAAAATTCTGGGGACTTTCCCTGAAGTTGTCGAAGCTACCGCGTTGACTTTTGAGCCGCATCGGATAATCAATTATCTTCAGGAAGTCGCCGAAGCATTCCATAGGTTTTATCATGCTTATCGGGTAGTTATTCCTGAAATAGAATTAGCCAGGTCAAGATTGGGATTGTGTCTTGCAGCGAAAACCGTTCTTGCCAACGGATTTAAAATTTTGGGGATAAGTGCGCCGGAAAAAATGTAGGCTCACCTTGTTGTCTTAATTCATGCAACGCCAATTATAAATCGCAAAATCCAAATTTCGAAACTACTTCTTCAAAATCAAAAGCAGATTGTCTCTTCGCTGATAGTTTACTTCTGAAAGCTAATAGCTTTTTTTGATTTGCACGCGTTATCCCATCATGTTAAATTGTAAACGGAATTATTGATTATTAGCCGTTTTCCCATTGCAAACCGTATATAATGGGAGGACGCAGCGTTCATCGGACGAATAAAAGCTATATCCGGGCGCGCTTAGAGTAATCGGGGCAGTAGCTCAGTTTGGGAGAGCGCCAGAATCGCACTCTGGAGGTCGGGGGTTCGACTCCCCTCTGCTCCACGATGAGAATAGTTCATTGTTTATACAGCTCTTAGCTTATGGCTAAAATTTTTGCTATCAACTATAAGCTATTTAAGTTCTTTGAGGTCAAGTCCTGTGCAACGGAAGGTTGCCGAACCCCGCTAGGTCCGGAAGGAAGCAACGGTAGGCGTATTAACTGTGTGACACAGTAAGCTTGACCTCATATTTTTCATCTTTTATTTTGATCCGCCGGTTGTTTTTTCGGAGGAGGAAATTTAATTTTTCGAATACAGTTGTTTTTAAAAGCCTCGGACGCCGCAAATCGGAGAAAGGATTGTTAGCGATTATCGGAGGTTTAGCATTATCAGTTTATGGTTCAGTTTCGCTTTTCGGGGAAGCAATATTCCCATCGAACAAATTCCGAGTGATGTCGGAACAATTTTTAAAACTATTTTTCAAAACTATCGGAGTCGTTATAGACTGTCGCCAGAGTTTTAGTAAGAGTGTAATAAATTTTTTGGGGAAAGTGGAAAATATTAGCCCACTTCTTTTAATCTTATCAGACGAAGACGCGAGCTACCTGCCCATACCTATTATAAATGGATGGGCTATCGGCACAAAAATGTTCGCACGAAATAAAACGTCGCCTGATGGTACGGTTGCGTATCACGAATATAAGCACTCTAAGAAATTTTCAAGAAATCAGATTCCTGCCATGCACGGTGCAAAGGATAGAAATCCGGTTGACAGTCAAAACCGATCTCCGTTCAAACACAACAGAGCAGGTCTTTATGAAAAAGGAGATTATAATCAATGAGGCTGCCGACCAGATTCGCATCGCAATTACGGAAGACGGCAGGCTCGCAGATATTTTTGTCGAATCGCCGGGCAAAGAACGGATGGTCGGAGACATTTACCTCGGCAAAGTCGCAAGAGTTATGTCCGGCATCAGGGCGGCATTCATCGACATCGGACACAAGCAGGACGCTTTCCTTCATTTCTCGGACGTTGATCCGAATATAGATGACTACTCTTCGCTGATCGGCGAAGAAGGTGCGGAAATCGACGATGAAGAAGATGACGATGATGGCGACGCCGCCACGGTATCGACGGCGACTCAGCCATCTCATTCTCCAAACGGCTCCCGTCCCCAAACAACGCAGAAGACACAACGGCCTCCCCAAAGAGAAATACACTTGGATCGCGGAAAGAGCATCATCGTTCAGGTGACCAAGGAACCAATCGGCAAGAAGGGCGTTCGCGTAACGAGCAAAGTTTCCCTGCCCGGAAGATATTTGGTGCTTCTCCCGTTTGATGGACGCATCGGCGTCTCAAAGAAGCTTTACAATTTTAGGGAGAAAAAGCGGCTCCGAAGAATTGTGAGGAGTATGCTGCCGGAAGGTTTTGGCGTCATCATAAGAACGGTGGCTGAAGGAAAAGATGAGGAGCTGCTAAAGAATGACCTTGGACAATTAATCAAGACATGGCGCGAAATCGAGAAGACCGTAAAAAACGATCAGCCGCCTATTCTTCTTTACAAGGATTTGTCGACCGTGTCGAGTGTCATCCGCGACTTGTTCAACAGTGATGTCCAAAGGGTTGTAACAGATTCGCGAAGACTTTATAAAGAAATCACGACTTATGTGAAGTGGTTTGCACCGGCACTCGTTGACAAGATAGAGTACTACCGCGGCACGCAGCCTATTTTCGACGTCTTCGGAGTTGCCAAGGATATGCAGGAATCGCTCGGCAGGCGTGTCGCACTGAGATCGGGCGGTTACCTTGTAATCGACGTGACAGAGGCAATGACGGTCATAGACGTGAACAGCGGACGGTATGCAGCCAACAAAGAACAAGAACAAAACTCTTTGCGTACCGATTTAGAAGCGTCGCGAGAAATTATCAGGCAGCTTCGCCTGCGTGACATTGGCGGAATAATTGTTATTGATTTCATAGACCTTGAAGACGAGAGAAATAGACGAAAAGTCTATGAGGAGCTTCGAAAAGAATTCCGCAGAGACAGAGCGAAAACGACTGTTCTTCCGATGACAGAGTTCGGACTCGTACAAATTACAAGACAGCGAATTCGCCAGAGCATTATGCAATCGTTCAGCGAGACATGTCCTGTCTGCGCTGGTACAGGCATTGTTCAGAGCAGGGCAACTGTGCTCACCAACATCACGGGATGGCTTGGAAGATTCAAATCGGAAGGTCGCGGCAGAAAGCTTAAGTTGATGGTTCATCCTTACATCGCCTCCTATTTGAAAGAAGGCAGACCGAGTCATCTTTTTAATTTAATGTGGAAGAACAAACTTCTAATCAAGCTGGAATACGATCCCAAAGTACCTGTGAGTTCGTTTAAAGTCTTTTCATACGCTGAGAATAGAGAACTAACGGAAGATTTCTCCACAGGTTCGAGGGCGTTGCCGGAAAAAAGATAAACCATCATATGGCCTTTGGAAAGTTTTTTCAAAATAAACTTCCGAAGATTTGTGGAGTTTTTCAGCCTGGACTAAACTTTATCAGGCGTCATAATTTTCTGACGGATTAAAGTGGTTTACATGGGCGTTGTTTTTTGTTTTACTATTAAGCCGATTTTCATATAACAGAATCGGTTTGAGTCATTGAAAATTCCAAAACCATCAGGTGCAATCAATGAAGAATATTGAGATCAAAATGCAACCAAAGAAAAGGATCGCTTTGGTGGCCCACGACAACAAGAAAGAAGAACTTTTGGATTGGGCGAAATTCAATAAAGATATTTTGAAACACCACGAACTCTTTGCGACAGGCACGACCGGCAAGATGGTGGCGGATGCGGTCGGGATAAAAATAAAAAGGATGCTTAGCGGGCCAGTCGGCGGGGACCAGGAGATTGGAGCTATGATAGCCGAAAGAAAAATAGATCTGCTGTTTTTCTTTTGGGATCCGCTTGAACCTCAGCCACACGACCCCGATGTAAAGGCGCTGCTGCGCATTGCGGCTGTTTGGAATATCCCCGTTGCGTGTAACAAAGCCTCGGCAGATTTTTTGATCTCATCACCGCTTTTTCATTCTGAGTATAAACGGAATGTTTTTCTAGAACCATGAGAGAAATTTAATTTTACTTTAATCTTTTTCGTTAACTTCATAAATTTTATACGAATAAAATCAATCAATAAGGAGTTATTAAATGCGAATCGGTATTCTTACTGGCGGCGGCGACGTGCCCGGTTTGAACCCTTGCATCAAAGCCGCAGTTTACAGGGCTGAAGATGCAGGTATCGAAATTATCGGGCTGAAGCGCGGCTGGGCTGGACTTTTGTATTACAATTTAGATTCAAAAGAAAATGATCAGTGTGTCATCTCGCTGAATAAGCAGAACACGCGGACAGTTGACAGATCCGGTGGAACGTTTCTTCACACCTCACGAACGAATCCTGGGAAAGTGAAGCCGAAAGATGTTCCAGGATTTCTCAGAGACCCTAAAAATCCTCCGAAGAAAGATGATCCCCCACTCGATTTCACACCTCATGTGTTAAGAGTTCTTGAAAAGTTGAAGATCGATGCTCTTCTCCCGATTGGCGGCGACGACACTCTTAGTTATGGCGTGCGTCTTAACAAGGAAGGATTCCCGGTCGTGGCAATTCCGAAGACCATGGATAATGACGTGTTCGGCACGGACTATTGCATCGGCTTCTCAACCGCGGTTACACGCAGCGTGAATTTCATAACCGCTCTTCGAACTCCCGCAGGTTCGCATGAACGTATTGCCGTTGTCGAGCTTTTTGGAAGAAATTCCGGAGAGACATCGCTCATCTCTGCTTACCTTGCCGGTGTTGATCGCGCGATTATTTCCGAAGTGCCTTTCGATCCCGAGAAGTTGGCAAAACTTCTTCTCGAAGATAAGAAACGAAATCCGAGCGACTATGCCATCATGACAATCTCGGAAGGTGCTCAAATGGTTGCTGGCAAAATCGTCGAATACGGCGAAGCGGATGCTTATGGTCACAAGAAACTCGGTGGCATCGGAGAAATTACCGGTGATGCGCTCAAGCAAATAACCGGCTCCGAAATAATTTATCAGCAGGTTGCATATCTGATGCGCAGTGGAGAACCGGATGCTTTGGACAGAATGGTGGCGATAAGTTACGCGAATCTTGCAACTGATCTTGTTATCAAAAAACAGTACGGAAGAATGGTCGCGTTAAAGGAAGGTAAATACACTCACATCCCTCTCGAAAGCATTGCAAGCGGCTTGAAGCGAGTCGATGTGGATGAATTGTACGACGCTGAAAATTACAAACCGAAAGTCGCGCATCTTCTAGATAAACCGATGTTCTTGTACTGATCACAAATTATTTGATGAATGAAAGGCGGGACGGAGAATCTTTCTCTGTCCTGCCTTTTTATTTGACTCTAATCCGGGACCTCTCTTCTCATTTTTTTCTGATCCGCACCCTGTCCCAAAATGCCTGTGAAGAGACGAGAAATTCTCCTCATTGTTGAACTTTTAAACGAATCCCGATTAAATTCCCCTCCTTTTTTCCTATTTTCCAACACAAATTCTTCTATTACTTGGCATTCCAATTGCAGATAATCAAATTGACATTCTCAAGTATCTAAGTTTGAAATTTTTGCCAAATGCACAAGAAAAGGAGAATTAAGCTATTATGAGGAAACAACTTTGTACAACTTTAGCGATAGTATTCCTCGCGGCTGGGTTTGCATTCTCTCAGACAACGGCACCGAAAGCTGGCATTCAGATCGTTGGGATGACTCCCTACACCCTGACTCAAGTTTTCGGTTCCAAAGGAAGTTCAATGTACACAACAACGGGTTTGAACACTGTCGGAGAGAAAACGATCGTTTACCTTCAGGCAATCGATTCCACAGGAGGCAAAATCCAGTCTGTATCATGGTCGGTCCAAAATCCACCAGGCGGACAGGCTGTAATTGACAGCGTATCCGCGCCATTCACGACAACTACTGTTGATACGACCGGACAATATACAATTAATGTCACAGTGACTACTGCAGGTGGAACATCCAACGCTTCGACGGTAATTACTTCTGCGAACTACGCCGGCGTCGGTGACATGGGAATCGTATCGAATGACTCTGTTGCGACCGATAGTACCGGGCAACCCATAGCACCTTCTATCGTTCCTGAGTGTGGTACATGTCATCAGGGTCCAATGATAGGATTTGGCTTCAGCGCTACGGCTGCATATTCAAATTGGGAGCAGACAGAACATGCCGGTATGTTCAAGGGCGGTGTGAACGGGTTGGTCAGTTCACACTATTCTTCGAACTGCATTAAATGTCACACGACAGGATACAACCCCGGTGCACAAAATGGGAACTTTGCAGTCGTCGCGTCCCAAGTCGGATGGACTTTCCCGAAGACCCTTGTTGATACCAACTTTGCGCATTTGTATCGTACATCACCGCAGCTTGCACAACTGGGAACAATCGGATGCGAAAGCTGTCACGGTCCAGGCGACCAACATTGGGGCAACCCAACTAAAATTTCTGTATCATTGAATGCATCCGTTTGTATGCAGTGCCATGATGAGCCTCCGGGTCACGCAATTGGGCGTATGTGGACAAACAGCCCCCACGACAGTGGAGTGGCCGCAATTCAAGCCGAAGAAGCTACGGTCAACAGTGGTTCATCCACCTGCGCTAGGTGCCATAATGGAGCAGGTTTCGTTGACTACGCGAGCGGTAATGCACTTCAGTCAACATATAGCTCGATACCTCTGACCTGTGCCGGGTGCCATGATCCGCATGATGTTTCTAAACCGTACCAGCTTAGAAAAGTTACAGCTGATACTCTTGAGAACGGCTTCACAATCGCGGGCGGCGGAGTAGGTCAGCTTTGCATGAATTGCCATCGCTCTCGTTCAAGTGCCACTACAGCAGTTGCAAGTGGCTATGCTTCTCACTTCGGCCCGCACGAAGGCCCGGAGACCGATTTGTTCTGGGGTCAAAATGGCTACCAATTCGGCGATAACACGATAACCGGCTTGAATACGCACACTCAGCTTACCGACGCTTGCGTGACTTGCCACATGACTTCCGATACTCTTGATGCTAAAGCTACTAATTTGCTCGGCGGCCATACATGGAAAATGAGCGGGCCAGACAGTACAGGAGCGCAAGTTGATAACACGACTGCTTGTCAATCGTGCCATGGTCCTATCACCGATTTCGACCAGATCCCCGCTCCTTATGATTATGCCGGCATCGCCAACAACGGACAGGTACCTGGAGTTCAGACAGAGGTCACAGCTTTGTTAGCAAAGCTTGCTTCTACACTTCCCGATTCGTTGGTCAATGGTACTATCAGTTCCTCTGGTGCTAAGAATCTTACGAAAAACCAGTTAGGTGCCTATTGGGATTATCTCTTGGTGACCAAGGATGGAAGTCTCGGCGTTCACAACGCAAAATATACTTTTGCATTATTGGAGAGAGCGCTCGGGACAATCACCGGCGTGAAAGTGGTGAGCGATAAAGCACCACGTTCCTATGTCTTGGAGCAAAACTATCCGAACCCGTTCAACCCGACAACGACGATAAACTTCTCGGTTCCGAAAACCGGAATGGTCAACGTGTCAGTTTACAACGCGATCGGACAGCTTGTTAAAGTGTTGACCAATAATAACTACATTCCGGGAACTTACCAGATAACATGGAACGGTACGAACAATGGCGGAATTACCGTTGCCAGCGGAGTGTATTTCTACAGGTTCACTACGAAAGATTATACCAATACGATGAAGATGGTATTTTTGAAGTAATTAGGAATCAATGTGTTGAATCAAGCCCGGCCGTGAATTACGGACGGGCTTTTTTATTTAGTTTGTGTGCAACAAAATTTTTTAGAATGCATTCTCGATGATGCGAATTACGGTAGAGCCACGTCTAATTTCTACGACTATCACGTCGAACCGGAAGTCGTAATCGTTGAGTTCCCTTTCTGCAATGTACCCTTCGGCAACTTTTCGTATCTGCTGCTGCTTCCTGTAATCGACTGCGTTTTCACCGCCGCCATAAGCCGAGTTTGTCCTCGTTTTTACTTCACAAAAAGTTATTAGCTTTCCCTTCCTTGCGACAATATCGATCTCTCCGCGGTCATATCTGAAATTTTTTTCTGTGACTTCGAACCCGTTTCGTTCCAAGAAATCCGCAGCAAGCTTTTCCCCCTTTGCCCCTAAAACTTTATTCAACATAAAATTCTCAAAGTACTATCGAGAAACTTTTTCGATGAATCGGAGAAAATCCGTGTTCGCGAATTGCCTGCAAGTGTTCTGCTGTCAGATAGCCCTTGTTCTTTTCAAAAAAGTAATCTGGAAATTCTTGAGCATATCCGTGCATTAACTGGTCGCGCGAAGTCTTTGCAAGGATTGATGCGGCAGCAATTGAATAGATTTTCGAATCCCCTTTGACGACAGATATGCATGTTCTGTCCTTGAGATTTAGGAATTTCCCGTCGATTAAAATCACTTGCGGTTTGATTTTCAATGATTCGATTGCTCGAGAAACTGCGAGCCGTGTTGCATTTAAAATATTGATGATATCTATTGTATTGTGTGATATATGTGCGATGGAGAAATCCAGAGCTTTTTCCTTGATAAATGGTGCAACCGATTCCCGTTGCTTTTCAGAGAGTTGTTTTGAATCTTGAATATCTTCGATCAAATCTCGCATCGGAAGAATCACTGCCGCCGCAGTGACAGGTCCCGCAACCGGCCCTCTTCCTGCTTCGTCAACTCCCGCGATGTACTTAACACCTTCATGGTGGAACAGTTCTTCTAATTCGCAAGTGGGAAAATTTTTCATCGATACATCAATTTAAATAATATTCGTGAGATTTGTGCCTAATCTTTCACCTTCGTAATTGCTAATTGAGCCGCCATTTGTTAAGATGTTAATGTGAGGACAAAATTACTCTTTTGCATCGCGCTTGTTTTCGTGCCGGTTTTGTCCCGTGAATCGGGATTTGCTGACGGAAAAGTGGTGCTGATCCAGGTTGACGGGACGATTAATCCCGCGACTGCCGAATATATTTTAAATTCTATTTCCAAAGCCGAGGGTGAACAGGCTTCGGCGCTCGTTATCGAGATGAATACACCTGGCGGTTTACTTGAATCGACAAGAAAAATCGTCCAGGGAATTTTAGGCTCATCAGTGCCGGTCGTCGTGTATATTGCACCGAGCGGGTCGCGCGCCGGATCAGCGGGTGTCTTCATTACACTTTCTGCAAACATCGCAGCCATGGCTCCGGGCACGAACATCGGCGCAGCTCATCCTGTCGGCGGAGGAGCAGAAGATACTTCTTCTATAATGTCCGAGAAAGTTACCAACGACGCCGCTGCATTTGTCAGGGCAATTGCACAGAAGCGGCATAGAAATGTAACATGGTCGGAAGACGCCGTGCGGCGTAGCATATCAAATTCCGAATCTGAGGCTTTGAAAAAAGGCGTGATCGATTTCATTTCGCCGAATTTAGACAGCCTCCTAAAAGAAATCGACGGCAAATCGGTCGAGACTAGGCAGCGGCAGTGTCATACTCAAAACCGCGAACACGCAAGTGGAATTTGTTCCGATGAACTGGCGCGAAAGATTTTTAGGGACTATAAGTGATCCGAACATCACTTACATCCTGATGATGGTCGGCATTTTCGGAATCATGTTTGAGCTGTTCAATCCCGGCTCAATTTTGCCCGGCGTTGTCGGAGCAATTTCTCTGATACTCGCTTTCTACGCCTTCCAAACTCTTCCGATAAATTATGCCGGACTCGCGTTGATAGTGCTCGCAATTATTCTTTTCATCGCTGAAGTCAAGATCATGAGCCATGGTCTTCTTGCTATTGGCGGAGTCATATCTTTGTTTCTTGGTTCGGTGATGTTGATCAGTTCTCCGTTTGAATTAGTCAGCATTTCGTTAAGTGTGATAATAACAACTGTCGTCGTCGCGGCGGTCTTCTTCATATGGATAATTGGGCTTGGGTTGAGAGCACAACAAAGAAAATCGGCGACAGGTTTTGAAGGAATGGTCGGCGAAGAGGGATCTGTCGTCTCGGAAATCAATCCCGGCGCAATTGGCCAGGTCAGTGTTCACGGGGAATTATGGAAAGCTACCTCAGACAAACCGATGAAGGTCGGCGAAACAGTAACAGTTGAATCGTTTTCAAATTGGACTTTGAAAGTTAACCAAAAAAAGTAGAGGGTCGTATGGACACTTCATTAGTGATAATCGTAATTTTTGTAATTTTTTTCCTTGCGAGTGCGATCAGGATTCTGAGAGAATACGAACGCGCCGTGATTTTCAGGCTCGGACGGCTTATTGCGGCTAAGGGACCGGGCTTAATTATTCTAATCCCGATAGTCGATAAGATGGTACGAGTGAGCTTGAGGACGATAGCGCTGGACGTTCCGCCGCAGGACATCATCACTCGCGATAATGTCTCGATCAAAGTAAGTGCGGTAATTTATTTTAGGGTTTTGGATGCGAGGAAAGCCGTCGTGGAAGTTGAGGATTATTTGTTTGCCACGAGCCAGATGTCGCAAACGACTCTGCGGAGTATTCTCGGCCAATCTGAGCTTGATGAGCTGTTGGCACAACGCGACAAAATCAATAAGGATCTTCAAACAATCATCGACAGTCACACCGAACCATGGGGAATAAAAGTGTCTAATGTTGAAGTCAAGCAGATTGATTTGCCGCAGGAGATGCAACGGGCGATGGCAAAGCAAGCCGAAGCCGAACGTGAACGCCGCTCGAAAATAATAGCCGCAGAAGGTGAATTCCAAGCTTCCCAACGTTTGGCAGACGCCGCCAAGATTCTAAGCGACCAGCCAAGCGCATTGACGCTGCGTTACCTGCAAACGCTTCGCGAAATCGCCACGGAGAACAATTCGACAACTATTTTTCCAGTTCCGATCGATATTCTCACTCCTTTCCTCACGAAGGCTGCGAATTCGAAAAAGTAAAAGATTCTCGTCAGCTAATTCCGGAAAATAAAAAGCCCGTCCTTTATCGTTGGACGGGCTTTTTTTGTTGAATAGTTTATTAATATCGGTCAGGACCATGTTCCGCTGTCAGAGACAGTGCCATCATCGTTCCACGCCGTATATTGACCTGATCCACTTGATGTCCACGTAGCATCTAACGTTTCTACCGTTCCTGTATATACTATCAACGAGCCGCTCTTATCCGCGTTGTTAGTGAACACTTCCTTTGACTGAAGAGTCCCGGTTGTATCGTTCGCGACAATTGTACCAGTAAGATTCCCACTGGCATCTGTTGACCAACTGACCTGAACTTCCGCTATCGTAGTGTTGGTATTATAAATCGTCCAGCTTCCGGTTTTTCCGTTGCTGCTTTCAGTCCCACTTAACAAAGTCCAGTTGCTGAAAGTACCAATCGGAGTGACTCCGTTGTACACAAGTTTCCAATTGTAGCCATTGGAACCAGAGGTGGCTGTCCATGTTGCAGTCCCGCCTGTTGAAAATGTAAATGACCAAGTCCAGGTATTGCCATTTTGCGTGCCGCTTCCCGTGTAGGTTTCTAAATATCCAGAAGCGACTGAATTAAACTCTGCAGCGACGCTTTTAGCATAAGTCGCTCCGACACTGGTGTCAGCACTTGCCGATGTAGAACTCGGACCGGCAAAAGTCGGGGCCGTGAGTGTCGGTGCCGTGCTATTATTCCCTGTGCTGCTGCTGCTTTTTGAGCAGCTTGCCACGAGTGCTGCAAGCATCAAAACCGCTCCGATGTTTGTTAACTTTCTTAACATTGAATTTCCTCCTTTTTTCTTTTAACGTTTTAAGACTGGTTTGTAGTCAGCGTCAAAAGTTACTCAATATTTACTAGTATAACAAGTGTGGGTATTGATTGGTTCCGGATTTGCCTTCAATCCACCGGGTGGTTAAATTTAATAAGGAGATAATTTTATGAAATGGATTGCATTTTTGTTGGTCTTTGCATTTGTGTCTATTGCCGCAGCACAAGAAATCGACTGTGCTGTTACCCTTAATTCGGACGCTTTGAACCCATCCGACCGCGTCAATATTCAAAACCTCGGGAGCGATATACAAAATTATATAAACAGCTACCGGTGGACAGGGGAAGATTTCAAGGGTCCGAAGATTAAAGTTACGCTGACCATTTATTTAATGTCCGTCACAAGCGGAACGAACGGTCAGGTTTATACCACACAAGCATTTGTCGCGAGCCAACGGCCGATTTATAAACATAAAGATGTCTCTACGATGCTTCGTCTTATCGACAACTCATGGCAATTTAGTTATCAGAAAGATAAACCGCTACAACATGATGAGTATCATTTTGATCCACTCGTAGGTTTCATAGACTATTATATGTATGTGGTTCTCGGTTTCGATTATGATTCCTACGATCCGCTTGGAGGAACGAAATATTTCCAGCATGCATCCAACATCGTGGCACAGGGACAAAACGGTGATTATCCGCAGGGCTGGCAGCAAGGTGGTTCGGGTACCTATTCAAGGTACGCATTAGTCACAGACGCTTTGTCGGGAGGGTATGAAGCGTTTAGAAAAGCATTTTACGATTATCAATATAACGGCATAGATATGTTGACTACTCAGCGAGACTCGGCTCAGGCGGTCATCGCAAATTCTTTGAATAAAATTGCAGACGTAGTTATACAATCCGGAACTCGAAGTGCTCTGGCAAAAGTGTTTTTCGACGCAAAGTATCTCGAAATTACAGATGCACTCAAAGATTATCCTGATAAAGGAGTTTTGCAGAAAATGTCGATAGTCGACCAATCACACCAATCCACTTACGCGAAGTATCTTAATTAGTTTTCGATAAGGATGTAGGTCGAATTCCGCTTTACTATTTAGGCTGAACATAATTTCTAACAGCACTCGACACTAATCGAGGAGGGCAGGTTATGGAGAAGACAGGTCGTGCACTTCACGTCTATATTCTTTTCTTACTCTGCTTGATTTGCAGCAGCAGGGTGCACGCCGGATTTGAACGCAGATATTCTGGCACACGCTCACTTGGTACTGCAGGGACACTCTGTGCCTTCGGCGAAGATCCATGGTCGTTATATTACAACCCTGCTCACGCTGCCGAAATCAGAGAGTTGAGCATTTTTTATGTTCCCACCTTTTTTGGCATTCAGGAAATAAAATCAACCGGGATTGCTTACCGCGACAATTTTTTGGGAATTGATTTCGGCGGTGCTGCACAGACTTTCGGATTCGATCTTTACCGCGAAAATGTTTTCACCCTGAATTTATCTGTCCCTCTTTACAATTTTCTTTTTGTTGGCACGAATATAAATGCCAATCATCTCTTTATAAAAGATTACGGGACCGATATGGCGGTGAGCATCGATGCCGGGGCAAAGATGTTTTTATCGAGAAACTGGTCTCTAGGTTTCAACACGACAAATTTGAATTCCGCATCTGAGACACTTTCGAATGACAGATTGCCGCAGACTTTCACCGGTGGAGTCGCTTTCGAGTCGGACGAATTTAACGTCGGCTTGGAATATTTCAAGGAGATCGGATTTCCTGCGGCTATAAGAATCGCCGCTGAATATTCACCGGTGAAATTTGTGACCTTTCAAGCGGGATCTGCGAGTGGGACAAATTCGTTTAATGCGGGAGTCGCAGTCAGATTTTTGTCGTTTGAGTTTGGATATAGTGCTGCTTTTCATCAAGTGCTTGGCATTACGCAGTCTTTTGGAATTTCATTCGATTTTTCGCACGACAACAAGACGGAGTTCGAGAAAATCGAGGACTACCGAGAAGCATTAAGAAGAAAATGATAGTTAGGAATTGGGAAAGTTGAATTTGGAATTTTATTCAACGAAGGATCATGGATTATTTAGAATATTACTTTTTGTTTGCATTATCATGCTCGCTTTCAATTTAGATTTGGTTCATGCTCAATCTCTTTCCAAAGACACCACTTCGGAAGCAAATGAAATAATTAAAGAAAATGTTTTGGAATCGTTGATGAGTTACTCGGATGACATTTCTGGAGTATTTACAAAAATCGATTTGAACGCCGCATCCTCCGAAGAGTTGCTCACGATTCCCGGCATGAGTTCTAAATTTGCTTCTTCGATTATTGCGTACCGCGATAAAATAAAATTCATCCACAGCTTTGATGAACTTTCCAACCTCGACGGCGCGACTCCCGGACTTTTATCCGCACTCAGTGGACATGCACAAATTTTGCAGGAAGATAATCTTGCCGGAAATATTTCTTCATATATGAGTTTTTCGCCTCAGAAGGTTTCACTGTACCAGAGTGCGTACCATGATAACGGAATAAGAAATTTCCAGAAATTGCATCTTGATTACCGAAATGTTGAATTAAATGCAGTTACCGACAAAGACCCCGGAGAGAATAGCTATCTTGATTTCTATTCGCTCGCATTATCTGTAAAAGATGTTTCAATTTTTTCCACGATAGATCTCGGAAATTACAGCATAAGCCTAGGCAACGGAATGCTCTTCTCTAATGCCAGCAATGTATCAAAGTCTGCCGGTCCAATTTCACCTCTTTTGAGCAGGAACGCTTACTCGTTGAAATCATACCGGTCGCTTTCTGAAAACGGATTCCTCCGAGGCGCAGCATTCGCAGTTCCATTCGGAGATTTCAAATTCACCGGATTCGCATCAAGCAAGGCTCTAAACGCGCATCTAAATTCGTCCGGATTTGTGACTTCGATTGATTACTCCGGTCTGGATTTTTCGAATAGCATATCAAACTCGAATCTAACCGAGAAAATTGCCGGCGGAATTTTGCGATTTGATTCTCCCGATGTTGACTGCGGGGCGTCGGCTGTCTATTTCTCCTATGGCCACCCATTTGTGAATTATTATCTTGAGCGGTCGCTTGCCGAGGATATTTTTGTGCGCTCGCAATCCGACAGGGCATCGTTCTCAGGTGAGGTGCTGGTCGATAGAGTCGCCTCCATTTCGGCTAATGCCGGGCTCGATTATGGCGGGGCGCAATTCGCCGTGGGGGTTCGCGATCTTCGCTCACATATAGTTCCGAATTATTCTGGTGTGCTCTCAGAGAGTTTTCCAACTGCGCCCGAACAGGGAGTTTACTTCGGCGCGACGTTTCATCCCGAAGAAATTGTAAAATTAGGTTTTTACTATGACCGCTTCAGGATCATGTCAACATCGGGCGATCCGGATCGAAACGGAGAAGAAATTTTTGTGGATTCTTATGTTGATCTGAATCATGAGAAAATTTTTGACGGCACCACAACCGTGATTTACTTTCGTTACCGGTACAAAACCAAAGAAGACTTCTACATTCCGGAATCGGAGTTTCCGACAGCACAATCGACGCTCGCAGACTCAAAACAAAATTTTAGAATTGATCTCCGGCATAATTTCTCGTCCACGTTTTCAATTCGCACTAGATTTGAAAAGAACTTTCTCTCTTCAGGTGAAACCGGTGAGCTGTTCCTATTTGATGCGGCATCAACGCTCAACGATTTTTCCATCAACACGCGCATCTGTTTTTATAACACCGACTCATACAACTCCGCTTTCTATGAAGTCGAAGAGGATCTTCCGGGAATCGGGCAGTATTCGCTGTTATATGGTGATGGTGCGCGTCTCGCGGTCTTAGCCAATCTGAAAATCACACGATCGTTTTCCGTGGGTGTGAAAGTGTCGAGAGATATTTACAATCAAACAAAAGAAGTGACTGTCGGCTCCGATTCTCAGTTGCTTCCTGGTACAACATATGTGAGCATGGAAATAAGCTGGAAGTTTGACTAAAATTAAAAATGAAACACGAACACACAGTTATAGTTTTCGATTTAGGCAACGTACTTTTGCCGTTCGATTACCAAAAGATTATTGGGAAGTTTGAACAAATTGAAATTGGTTTGGGCAAAAAGTTTGCCGATTTTTATAAAAATAATTACGAAATCCACAGAAAATTCGAGCGGGCCGAATACTCAACTGAGGAGTTCACGGAGATTTTGTTGAATGTTCTCGTGCACAAAGTTAGCAAAGATAATTTCTACGAGATTTATTCGAAAATATTTTCGGTGAATGAAGGACTTGTCGCGGTCTTGCCAGCGCTGAAGAAGAATTATCAGCTTGTGCTTCTATCAAATACGAATGCGATCCATGAGCATTACGGATGGAAAAATTATGAGTTCTTGAAGTATTTCGACAAGTTGATTTTGTCGCATGAAGTCGGAGCTGTTAAACCGGAGGCGAAAATATATAGAGCTGTGGAGGCGTTTACGCAAAAGCGGCATCTGGAACACTTTTATATTGATGACATTTGGGAATATGTTACTGCAGCGAGGCAGTTAGGTTGGGACGCTGTACAGTATGTTGGTAATGAAAAACTTTTTGAGGAATTCAAGAAACAGGGAATTATATTTGACTCCTGAGTTTCAGCGAGGCAATCTTTTGATTATTCTCTTAGCAGTTCATCAAATTTTTCCCAGTCAAAATTCCAAGGATCAGTTTTCCTTCCCGGAGCGATGTCGCTGTGTCCGAGAATGTACTTGATTGGATATTTGCCCTTGAGGCATTTAACAAGATTTGCCAGCGAAAGGTACTGAGCTTCTGTCGGAGAATCTTTCTTGGTATTTACAATTTCAATCGCAATTGACACGGCATTAACATCCGTTTTCCTATCTGGCAGCCGACTCTTACCGGCGTGGTAGGCGACGTCTTTATCCGCAACTAATCTGTAAATAGTACCGTCACGAGCAATGATGTAATGAGGCGACACTCCGATGTTTCTGTACTCCCGCAAAATTCCGCCAATGTTGAACGAGTCATCACTTAACGCATTGAATGAAGAATGAATAATTATCGCCTCGATATTAAGGCGATGATTTTCTATTCGATGTCCCCAACCGATGAGATGATTTTCTATTTTAACTTTGTCACATGGAGAAAAAATTGATTGTTGCTCGCCTTTGATGAGGTCCTGTCCCGCCAGAAGTGGAATGGAATGGCCGATAGCTGACGGTAGAAAACACAGATTCGCACCGATCAAAAAAAACGCAAAAAGATAATTCGCAAAAATTAGTGCGTTCAGTTTCATTATCTACTGTTTAAAATTGTTCAAAAAAATTTTTCCTTATGTAACGAATCAACGCTTGCCTCGTCTAAATAAATAGCCAGCACTCAAAAGAAGGACCTACCTATGAATGCCTCCTTCTATCCGCCCCGGGCAGGGGCGGATTTTTTTTATGCACTTTTTATGAAGTTCACTAATTGCTCCAAGTAAAACTTACCTCCTTTTTCGAGAACATCGATATGCCCCGCGTTCGGGACAACTAATAGTCGTGCATTTCCATTTAATTCCTTGAGCCGCTGAGAATATTCACTTCGCACAGTTTTGTCTTCTGTACCATGAACGATAAGAATAGGGACATTGATTTTTCCGATATCGTCCGCGGGGGAGACTTCGGAAGATTTAAAGTTGGCAATTTTTTCCGCGCGCATGAGAACAAGTTTCAGGAGAAGCTTGCTTTTGATTCCGAAGCGCCGAATCTGGTGGTCGAGCACGATTGAAAAGAGATCGTAGAATGGTGCCACAGCAATTACACGAGCGACTCGCCGGTCGATGGCGGCAGTCTGAATCGCAATCGCCGCGCCCATCGAAACACCGAGAAGTATAATGTCCGTTCCATGGTACTCTAATTCTATTTTATCGATCAACGCAGAGACATCATGTTTTTCGTGATAACCGTAAGTGCAATAGTCACCCTCGCTGTCGCCATGTCTTCGCATATCGATCAAATAAACTTTGTAGCATAGTCTCGCAAGCTCTCTTGCGTAGTTTAACCCGCTGACTTTGGAGTCGGTGATACCGTGTAAGTAAATGACAGAGCCGATTTCCTTCGGACAATTCGGATCGTCGATCATCCAATATTTAAGTTTGTGTCCTTCGATCGTGGTGAGTGTTTTCTCAACGTATCTCAGCCCTATTTGTGATGGATGATTGAAACCGTACCTTTGAAGATAGAATTCCGGTGTGCGGCGGTCCGGCATCAGAAGTATTTTTGGACCGAAATGCAAAACAGAAATCAGCGTGACGGAAAAGAGAACGATTAGCGCAGCAAGAAGTAAAACCATTTTATGGTTACATTTTAAAAAATGAGAGGGAAGTTTTCAACTGCCTAATAAAAACAAAAAGCCCGTCCATCTTACATGGGCGGGCTTGTGAAAACTAAGTTCCGATTGTCTGTTTAGAATTTGTAATCTATGCCAACTGATATTAGAGAGGCACCGAATCCGAGTCGAGCCTGTGCCGCGAGATTGGGTTGGAAAAAGTAGCGGATTCCAATCTGGCCTGCAATGAAAAGTCCACTACTGTAGCCAGCCGACCAAGGAATATTGCCACCCGCCCACGATGCATTAACAATCTCGTACCCTAATCCAAGTCCGCCGAATGGGTCAAGTTTTTTATTATCGAGATCTAGATGATAATATCCCATGATGCCAATGGGAATCCAAGTATAACTTATGAAGCCGTCAGACCAATGCGAATAGTCGATAGTTCCTCCAATGCCGATTCTTCCCGGGCCCACTTCACCGACATTTGTAATGCCGTACTCATAGTCAGCGCCAAAACTGAACGCGCTCCCAATTGCACCTATTCCAAGACGCGCACCGATGTAGTTGCTTCCTTTTTCGAATTGAGCACTCGCCGTTGACGCGAAGGCCGCCACGACAAATGCAGCCAAAAATGCTGTGTAAAGTTTGTGAAGCATTGTGTTACTCCTTTGTTTGGTTTGTTTTTTTATTACTCGTATGTTGGCACAGGAGAAGAATGGCAGATGATCAGAAAAGCTCGTCCCAAAAAAAATCAGGGGTACTCCCCACAAGATTCTACCTATTTTCGCCGCACTCAAATTCACACGTCAATTTCCTTCATTCAAATGTAAAAAGCAAGTTTTTTGTTATTGTGTGTGACGTGTGTCTCATTTCGGTAGTTTCGGTTGTCAATTCTAAATTCTTAGTTCACCATCGGTTTCATACCGGTAGTTTTGTGATTCGTTGCATTCCGTCATTATGAGTTTTAATTTAGCAATTGATTTGAATTACGACATTTATCGTTTCGATAAGCTCGACTCCACTAATTCTCATTTGCTGAAATTAGGCGACGAAGGTTTCCCCGAGGGGACTGTCGTCGTCGCCGATGAACAGACCATGGGTCGCGGCAGGTTCGGAAGGAAATGGGAAGCCGAGCCGCTTTCGAATTTGCTATTTTCCCTCTTATTGCGTCCGAATTTTTTGGAGCGAGACGAGATTTTTATACTTACGTTTGCAGCGTCCGTCGCGGTGGCGGAAGCAATTGAGGACGTCACACACATCAAGCCGGAGTTGAAATGGCCCAACGATGTACTCGTCAACGGCAAAAAAATATGCGGCATTCTCCTTGAGTCGAGCTTCGATGCGGATAGGCTAAGCCATGTTGTACTGGGGATAGGATTGAATGTTAATCAAGAAAGTTTTTCACCGGAAATTGCGAATAAGGCGACGTCGCTCTCACTTTCTACCGGAAAAAAGTATGACCGCGATGAAATTCTTTTTTTAATATTAAAAAATTTTTCACTGATCCATGAAACCTTACGGTCAAGAGATTTTTATCGGATTATGAAGGAATGGCGCGACCGAGCACAAATATTTGGGAAGAAAATCAAATTGGCTCTTGCCGGCAAAGTTATCGAAGGAGTTTGCGACGATGTTACAGATGACGGCGCGATTGTGGTACAAACCTCTGAAGGCTTAAAAAATTTTACGGCAGGAGAAATAACAATTTTTGGGGAGACAAACTAATGCTTCTTTGTATTGATGTCGGAAACACACACACGCAGTTCGGCGTGTATGAAAAAGATAAATTAAAACGCGATTATCGCGTTGCGAGCGAGATGGTGCGCACAGAAGATGAGATCGGGATCGTCGTGTTGTCGTTGCTGGAACATGATGGCATTAAGTCCCGCAGCATTAAAGGTGTTGGGGTATCATCGGTCGTTCCGAACTTGACAAGCATTCTCGAAAAAATGTCACTTAAATATTTCAACTGCGATTCTTTGGTTGTGAATTCAAATTTGGAATTGGGAATCAAGATTGGTTATGACGAGCCGGAAGCTGTCGGGAGCGACAGGATTTGCGGCGCTGTTGCAGGATACAAAAAATTCGGCGGACATTTGATCATTATCGATTTCGGAACCGCCACAACTTTTGACGTCGTTTCTACCGACGGCACTTATTTAGGTGGCGCGATTGCCCCCGGACTAGAAACAGCTGCCACGGAATTACAGAGAAGAGCTGCAAAACTTCCCCGGATCGAACTCCGTTTTCCGGATGAAGTTATCGGCAAAACGACGACCGCAAGTATGCAGAGCGGAATAATGTTCGGCGCCATTGATGCCATGGAAGGAATTATTAGGAGAATAAAAAAATCTTTGGGCGCGGAAGCAAAAGTGGTCGCAACCGGCGGCTTCGCAAAAATTGTTTCCGCGCATACAAGCGTGATTGATTACATTGAACCCACACTTGTGCTTGAAGGAGTAAGAATTATTTATGAAAAGAATCAGAAGAGGACCTAACGCGGGTGCCGCATCATTTGAGAGATCTGACGTCGGGCGGCAATGGCGCAAGGCGCTTATCTGAAATTTGGAGTTTCAGATTTGAAATTTCTTCCGTCTGTGTTCAGCAGAACTTTCTACTCTTTGTGCAAACATATAACTGCATATTAATTGTGAGTTGAAAATTGAAGATTAAAGATGCAAAATTTAAAATTCGTGATCAGCAATTTGTCATTCGTCCGGCAAAGAAAAGTGACCTGCCGGCGATTGTCAGGATGAGCAATGGTGTCAAGGAAATAGAAAATTATCCGGACCAGAAAATGAAGACGGACGATTTTGTCCATTTTATCGGCGGAGATGGCGCGCTAATGCTTGTCGCGGTTGCGAAGAACAAAGTTATCGGCTATGTAACGGTTTATCAATCGGAGAACTATTTTTATCTCCCTTATGCCGTCACGAGAAAAGAATGGCGCGGAAAAGGAGTTGGCAGCGCGCTGTTAGAACACATTGAGACATTGGCAAAAGAAGCGGGGGTGGAGTATATTTTAATGACCGTTTACGTTTACAATTCAAGTGTGCATAAATTTTTGAAAGTGCGCGGCTATGCAGCAAGTAAAAAACTTGTGCAATATTCCAAAATAGTCAAATGCAAAGGCAGGAAATGAGTCCGAAGAACCACGTTGCCAGGTCAACTCGTCAGAAATCCCGAGTGCGGCAAGCAAAGTCTATCCCGCGGGTCGCATCTTCGACCGGACTGATGGTGAGTATCTCAGGGCTGCGCGGAGTTGTCGGTGATACTTTAACTCCGGAGACTGTTATAAAATATGCGAGCGCATTCGCAAAATTTTCCAGTAACAAAAAAATAATTATCGGTAGAGACGGGCGGTATCATGGTGCAATGCTCGCGGAAATTTTATCCGGCACACTTGCGGCGTGTGGATGCGATGTCGTCGATATTGGAATTTGTCCGATGCCGACGGTGCAGCTTGCTGCCGAGCATTCCGACGCCAGCGGCGGAGTTGCAGTTACAGCGAGCCATAATCCAATGGAATGGAACGGGCTGAAGTTCATCAACGAAGACGGCGTTTTCTTAGATGCGGGTGAAAATAAAAAGTTGCGGGCTTACGCAGAGCAGGAGCCGAAGTATGCTTCGTTCCAATCTACTGGCACCATCGAGCACAATGATTTTTTTCTTCACGATCATGTGAGACGTGTGCTTGCAATAAGATCGGTCGATGTGGAGGCGATTCGGAAAAGGCATTTCAAAGTTGTGGTTGACTGTGTTAACGCCGCTGGGTCTGTCGTAGTGCCGCAGCTCCTGAATGATCTCGGCTGCATTGTGATAAAAATGAATTGCGATGCGACAGGGAAGTTTCCTCGAAAACCGGAGCCGATTCCTGAAAATTTAATTTCGACAATGGAGAAAGTAAGAATTGAGAAAGCTGATCTTGGAATTGTTGTAGATCCCGATGTTGACAGGCTTGTATTGATCACGGAAAAAGGTGAGCCGTTCAGTGAAGAATATACAATCGCACAAGCTGTGAAATTTATTTTTGAGAAGTTGCCGGTTGAACGAAGAATTGCGGCTGTGAATTTATCCACGACGCGAGCTGTCGATGAAATTGCCCGTGGGTTGAACGGAAAAGTTTTTCGTTCTGCGGTAGGCGAAATAAATGTCGTCAAGAAAATGAAGAAGGTAAATGCCGTCGTCGGAGGCGAAGGAAGCGGTGGTGTCATTTTGCCGGAAGTGCATTACGGCCGTGATGCGCTCGTTGGAATCGGAATTACATTGGAGCATCTCCTGGAGTTCGGCGGAACTTTGTCGGCACTAAAAAATTCTCTTCCGAAATTTGAAATTGTAAAAAAGAGAATCGAGCTTTGCGGGAAAAATCCGGAAAGAACAATTGACACAATAAAGAAACATTATTCGAAGTTCGACCTAAATACGGAAGACGGGCTCAAGATCGACGCGCCGGACTATTGGATACACTTAAGAAAATCTAACACCGAACCGATTATAAGGGTGATAGCCGAAGCCGTGACGAAAGAAGAAGCCGAGTTGCGTGCAGCCGAAGTCGCAAAGTTAGTGGAAAAATTTTGATGTCTAAGTTGGTGCTGATTGCTGATGACAATGTTGATAATATCTCGCTGATCCGGGCAATCCTTAAACGTTCAGCGCTTGATGTGGAATTCGCTGATGTTCAAACTGGGCGTGAAGTATTGGAGTTTGTGACGAAAAGAATTCCGGACGTAATTTTGCTCGACATGAAAATGCCGGACATGGATGGCTATGAAACTGCTGCGGCATTGAAATCAAATGACCAAACAAAACATGTCCCGATAATTGCCGTGACGGCACAGGCAATGGTCGGAGATAAAGAGAAAGCCTTCGCAGCCGGCTGCTGTGAATATATTATGAAGCCTATCGATCGCACGCAGCTGCTCGATGCTATAAAAAAACATCTTCCGTATAAAAACGATGACTAAAAAAAGAAGCGTATTACCTCTAAGCATCGGAATAGGAGGAGCGTGTATGTTCACTCTCCTGATCGTGTTTATCGCACGTAAATATCATGCGTCAATGACGAACGATCTTTTGATCGATTCCATTCTAATCACCAATATGATATCTATTGCGATTTCATTGTTTGCCTTTTCTCGATATACCGTGTTGAAAGAAAGATTTCTTGAGTTCATTGCGTTTGCATTTTTTATCGGCGGCTTTATCAGGATCATGGGAATTATCGTTTCGGATATCGGAATATTTCCGACGGGCCAACAAGCGTTCTATTTTCAACTTGCAAGCTGGCAAGGTGGTGACTTGCTTTTTGCACTGATGTTGGCGGTTGGAACCGCGCTGGTCTGGATTTTCCCGAAATCTAAATCGACACTTCTCGACGTTCTGGCAAGTGTCATCATAGCCGTGGTCATTTTTTTCGTTATTGTTTTTGCATCGCGCGGTAACTATTCCGGCAATCAGATTCTCTCCGGAAATCTGCGTCCGACATCGTTGTTAGTTTCCATGTTGTTTTTCATCTCATTCATCGGTGTAAGCAGAAACCACTTGAAATATCCGACACTTTTCAATTATGCAATCAGCGTGACTTTGGTTCTACTGGTTCTTGCGGGTTTTGTCGGATCGTTTTCATCTTCCATAACGGACACGGCTTCAGCGGCATCTACCGGCTTATCGGTCTCCGCCTATCTGTTTGGAGCTGTCGGAAGCCTCGTCGATATCGGACAGATTTTCAACAAATATGTTAGCAGCTCGGAAAGTTTGAAAGTTGCCAACCAGGAGCTGCTGAAGTACCAGCTTTATTTTGAAAAAGTCCCCGACCCGATCCGGATTTTAGACGAAGCTGGTTTGACTTTATATGTAAACCCGGCATTTGAGCGAGACTTTGGTTTTTCGCTTTCGGAGATAAAGGGAAAGTTGCTTTATGGCCTTTATGATCCGACTCTGCGTGCAAAAGTCGAAGAGTACGCACATCTCGTTGACGAAGGAAAGGGGAACGAATACGAGTTGACGGTTGTAGCGAAGGGAGGACAAAAAATCGAAACCTTGTTGAATTCCTCAAGGATCGTTATTGAAGGGAAACGCCTCGGAAGGATTACAATATTCAGAGATATAACTAAGAGAAAGCAACTTGAGCATCGCAACCAGATTTTGAGCGCGGCTGTTGAGAACAGTGATGAAGCGGTTGTTCTCACAGATAACCTTGGGAAGATTACATTTCTTAACTCTTCCGCAGAAAAACTTTTCGGCTATCCGGTGGATGAGTTGCGGGAGAAAAGTCTTTGGGAAATTGGTTCACCAACTTTCGGGTATGACAAAGCAAAAGATATTTACGCCCAAACATTGCGCGCCGGACATTGGAAAGGAGAAGTGCTGAACCGCCGGAAAGACGGTTCCGAATATTACATTTCGTTGAACACAAGTTCGATCGAAGACGCTGAAGGAAAGGTTATCGCGCTGGTTGCGATCTGCGAAAACATCACCGAGAAAAAATGGGAGGAGAAAAGAAAAGAGGCGGCATATCATGTTGCGCAGCTTGCGATTGAAAGTGATAGAATATCCGGGCTTGCCAAATCTGCGATCGAGCTTCTATCGGAGATACTTGCGGTGCCGCTTGTGGTTTTATATTTATATGATGAAAAAGAAATGGCGCTCGAGATGGTGGCACAGCACAATGTGCTGGGAATAAATCCGAATTTCCCGTTTCTTCAGAGGCTGTCCGAAGGTGAAATTACTAGTCAGACCGATGCGGTTCGTGCAGCGCGGACGCGCAAAATAGTCTTTACACAATCAATTGCCAAGACGGAGTTTGCAGAGCTTGCGGGCGAGCCTTTTTTCCACGAATCAAACGGCGTGGTGAGTATTCCTCTTATTAGTTCGGGCGAATTAGTCGGCGTCGTGCAATACGTGCCGGCTGCCCCAGCTTCAAGCATCAAATATGAAGCAGAATTGACCGATGCTGCAGCTTCCGAGCTTGCCATTGGCATTCAGAGGCTGCGACTTGGCAGCAAGATCGCCGAGCAAGCCGATCAGCTCGAGAAGATTTTCGCAAACGCGGCAGAAGGGATCATTCTTGTTGACGGAAGCGGGAAAATTCTGCTGATGAACGACGGCGGCAAAAATATCTTCGGAATTAAAGAAATTCCAGAAATAGAGTTTGGCAAGTATTCAGATGTTTTTAACATGCACAAGCTTGATGGTACACCCTTACCCGAGGATGAAAATCCTGTAAAACGCGCGGCACTTGACGGCATGAACGTGCGCAGTTTCGAGTTCGCCATCGCACGCTATGGCATGACACGCGTGCTCTCGATAAGCGCATCACCCTTGATCGATCCAGGAGGAGAAGTCAACGGAGCGGTCGCAATTTTTAGCGACATCACCGAAAGAAAAAGGAATGAGGAACGAATCGCTTATCAGGCAATGCTTTTGGGCGAAGTCAACGACGCAATCATCGCATCCGAAAAGACCGGCAAAATCACATCATGGAACCCGGCAGCCGAAAGACTATACGGATGGAAAGCCGAGGAAGTTATCGGGCTTCCCTTTGACGAGGTGGTACAATTCGGGTTCAGCGGAATTACGAGGGAAGAGCTGCAAGCAGAACTCGAACAGAAAAATTTCTGGCGGGGTGAGACCATCAACTATTCCAAAGATGGAAGAGAATTGAATATCGATTCGTCGATTGCCGTAGTACGTGACTCAAATGGAAATTCAACCGGCAGTGTTTCGATCAACAGAGACATTACCGAACAGAAGAGAAATGAGATCGCGATAAGAAAACAGAATAGAAGACTATCGGTAATCAACAGGACCGCCTTTGCTGTCAAAGATGCACTTGATGTATTCGAGATTCTTAAGAAAAGTCTTTCCCGTCTTCTTGAATTTGAAGATGCGTCGGCTGCCGCAGTTTACCTTTTGCGTGTCAAAGATCCTACACGTGGGACCTCTGAGTTGGAGTTAGCGGCATCCCTCGGTTTCAGCACGTCGTTCGAAAAGAATCCGCAGGTTCATACTTTAAATTTATCCGACGATCTTTCGTCTTCTGTCACTCCAAATCCGTTTGCCGAGGTCATGAAAACGGGAGAGGCGCAGATTATTTCGCATGTTGCACAAAATGCAAGTCTCAAAGAACCATTTTCCGAAGAGGGAATTTCGTCAGTGGTCATCGCTCCGATTATAGGAATGAGAAATGTTCATGGAGATTTGCTCGTCGCAGCGAAAAAGAAAATCGACTTTACGCCGACAGACAAGGAATTTTTTGCAATGATTTCCCGCATAGTCGGCGCGGCTGTGGAGAACGCGCTTCTATATAATGACGTTCTCGAAAAATCTAAAGAACTTGAAGATTCAAACGAGCAGCTCCGCATGTCAAAGATGTGGGTTGAGGAAGCAAATGCACAGCTTGTTCAAGCGAACCAGCAGTTAGAGGATGCAAGCCGGCTGAAAAGCCAGTTTCTTGCGAACATGAGCCATGAACTCAGAACACCTCTCAATTCGATAATCGGTTTCACGAATCTAATTTTGACCGATGAGGCTCAACCTCCGACCGGCGAGCAAAAAGAGGGACTCGATATCGTTTTAAAAAACGCGAAGAATCTTCTGTCGCTTATAAATGATATTCTCGACCTCTCGAAGATCGAAGCCGGTCGAATGACAATTTCTCCAGAGGACTTCGACATCGGAGCGGTTGTGAAAGACGCCCTTACAACCGTTGAGCCTCTGGTCGGCGACAAACCTGTCAAGCTGATTAGGGAAATCGAGCCGGGGATTCCATCACTTAATTCCGATTCTGCAAGAATAAAACAGATTGTTCTCAACCTGCTCAGCAACGCAGCGAAGTTTACGGACAAAGGGCACATAAAAGTCATTGCGAAAATTATTGAGAATAATCTCGTCGCTCTCGCCGTTGAGGATACTGGCACAGGAATTCCTCTGGAATATTTAGATGTCGTCTTCGAAGAATTCCGTCAGGTTGATGGTTCGAACACTAGAAAACATGGTGGTACAGGACTTGGCTTGGCAATCTCACGCAAGTTGGCACAGATGTTAGGTGGCGACTTGACCGTACGAAGCGAAGTCGGGAAAGGCTCGACGTTCACTCTTACCGTGCCGTTAGTTTATCGTCCGCCTGAATCCGGACGCCGGACACTTGAATCCGGAGCCCTAAATCTATCGTTCCGCGAAGGGGAACTTCGACCGGCAGTTTCCCCGCAGACGAATAACTTAGTCGTTTGCATCGATGATGACCAAGAAGTTCTTCTTCTATTGAAAAATCATTTAGTGTCGGAAGGCTTCGAGTTCTATGGCGTGAACGATTCGCGCAATGCCGTCGAGATCATCCGTCAATATAAACCCGTTCTCGTTACGCTCGACATAATGATGCCGAATAAAGATGGCTGGCAAATTCTGCAGGAACTGAAGTCCGACCCGGAACTTAAAAATATTCCGGTGGTAATTCATACGGTCGTCGATAATAAAGCGCTTGCGGTATCTCTCGGCGCGGAATCTTATTTGACCAAACCCGTCGAAGCGGAGCGAATCATTTCTGTCGTTCGAGGTCTTACCGGCACAGACAGTGGCGAAATACTCGTCGTGGATGACAACAATGATTTCACAAACTTTCTGCGGAGTATTTTGGAGAAAAGCAGTTTCACGATCTACACCGCTCGAAATGGAATTGAAGCGATGGAGTTTCTTCATCGAACCCTTCCATCATTAGTTTTTCTTGATTTACTGATGCCGGAGATGGACGGTTTTGAAGTCGTGGAAAAGATGTATGAGGATGAGAAGCTGAAAGAAGTCCCGGTAGTCGTCTTGACCGCCAAAGAAGTTACCGACAAAGATCGAGCGGCGCTCAATTCTAAAATAAGAAACATCGTTCGGAAAGAAGGATTGACAAGGGAAATTATTTTACGGGAAGTAAATAAATTTATTCAGAGAAAAAAATGGCAGTCCTAATTTTTATATCTGGCCTGCCATGCGGCACTTATAAAACAAATTGGACACATGGACGAACGGCAAAAAATCTTAGCTGTCGATGATGCACCCGACAACCTGATCCTTTTAGATAAACTTCTGAAGCGTCGGGGATTCGATGTTGTAACCGCATCGAGCGGGAAGGAATGCCTGTCGAAAACTGTCTCCGAGCATCCCGATCTTGTTATTCTCGATGTGGCGATGCCGGAAATGAGCGGTTTCGAGACGCTGAAGTGCATTCGCGAAAATGAAATCACGAAGGAAATTCCGGTCATAATTCTGACTGCGAATTCAAAAGATGCAAAGAGTATCGAGGAAGGTTTTTCGTTGGGTGCGGATGAATATTTGACGAAGCCGATCGACCAAGATGAATTGATCGCGAGAGTTCGCTCAATTCTTCGCGCCGTTAAAGCTGAGCGGGAGCTTGAGCAAACCAAAGCGGATTTTCAATCTATGCTGGTACACGATCTGCGAAGCCCGTTGTCTGTAATCATCGGCGTTCTTGAATTAGCGGCTAACGGTGAATTTGATAAGAACCAAGCAGAGATGAAAGAGTTTTTGGGTTCTGCGCTGGATACTTCGCAAAAAATGTTAGGCTTGATAAACAACATTCTCGATGTAGCAAAATTGGAAGCTGGCAAACTTCAGTTGAATAAACAGCCGAATGACTTGAACGTGATAGTCGGCGGAGCGGTTGCGCGGCTGAAAGTTCTTGCTCGCGATAAGGGAGTGGCACTATCGGTTCAGGAGAGCCGCGATCTCCCGATCTGCGAATGCGACGGCGCGAAACTCGATCAAGTTGTTACGAACCTTGTAAGCAATGCAATAAAGTTTACGCCGAAAGATGGTACAGTAACGGTCAGGACCTACACCAAACATTTCGATGAGGAAACTCCTGGATTGAAAGGAGATTTCGCGGCGTTGGATGTCGAAGACACCGGGGTCGGAATTTCTTCAGACGACATCCCAGCCATTTTTGATCGATACCGTCAAGCTAAAAACGCGCAGGCATCGAAACAAAAAGGGACAGGACTTGGTCTCACTATTGTGAAGCGAGTGACGGAAGCGCATGGAGGGAAGATTTTTGTTGAGTCCACTCTCGGCAAGGGAACGAAATTTACGGTTGTAATCCCGATGGCGGATCTGTGATGGATGTACGTTCGCTGCTGACCTTATCGATGGTGCCGGGAATTGGAGCTGCGAGACTGCGCGCATTAGTAAACCACTTTGGTAATCCTGAATCGGTTCTTGCGGCAAGCGAACGTGCGTTGGCTTCTACAGATGGCATCGACCGCAGCCTGGCAAAAAAAATACGGATGGAAAGAAATTTCGAAAAGGAAGTGCAAGTCCAGCTTTCAAGGCTGAACAAATCGGAAGCGAAGTTAATTACGTTCTGGGACAAGGAATTCCCTGAAAACTTGAAGAAGATCTATGATCCGCCGGTGATGCTGTTTGTGCGCGGCGATCTTTCAAATTCGGACAAGTATTCAGTGGCTATTGTCGGAACGAGAAATCCCACAACTTACGGAAAACACATTGCAGAAAAATTTGCAGCGGAGCTTTCTGAGCAAGGCATTGTCATAGTATCGGGTCTTGCACGCGGTATCGACACAATCGCGCATGCCACGACAGTCCGTTCCGGTGGCAGAACTATTGCAGTTCTCGGAAGCGGAGTCGATGTAATTTATCCGAGCGAGAACCGAAGGCTGGCCGAACAAATTCTTATAGGCGGTGTAATCATTTCCGAATATTACATGGGTGCAAAACCGGACGCCGTAAATTTCCCCCGACGAAACAGGATCATCAGCGGAATTTCTCTCGGAACGATCATTGTCGAAACCGATGAGAACGGCGGTGCGATGATAACCGCGAGCACCGCTCTCGACCAGAATCGTGAAGTGTTTGCTGTACCAGGAAATGTGTCCGAAAAGAAAAGCCGCGGCACTAACAGGCTGATCAAAGAAGGCCGCGCAAAATTAGTGGTTGATATACCGGATGTTGTTGAAGAGCTTCGCTACAAGCTGAATCCGATATTAAAGGATCAGCCGAAGGTGCAGTCGAGAGTTCAGCTTTCGATTTTCGAACAAAAAATATTTGATGCCCTTACGGATGAACCGATTCATATCGATGCCCTCGCGGAGAAGTGTACCATGGCAACTTCCGATCTGCTCGTTCAATTGTTGGGCCTCGAGCTGAAAGGAGTTGTCAAGCAATTGCCGGGAAAGTGTTTTACGAAGTGCGAATGACGGAAGGAAGTCGGAAGCAAGAAATTACAAAATAACAGAATAACAATATGGGAAAAGGGATTTCATGATAATCGTCACCGGTGGAGCCGGATTCATAGGAAGCGCAATCGTCTGGAAATTAAACCAGCTTGGTGAAGACGACATTCTTGTTGTTGATAATTTAGGAACGGATGAGAAATGGAAGAATCTTGTGCCACTCAAGTTTCACGATTACATGGAAAAAGACAAATTCCTGGATCTCGTTATCAACCAAAGAATGACCGCAAAGCTACGCTCGGATAAAGAAAGAATAAAAGCCGTCATCCACATGGGCGCTTGCTCATCAACCATGGAGCACAATGCGACATTTCTTATTCAAAACAATTTTGAATACACGAAGCAGCTTGCCGTTGCGGCAGTCAACGAAGGAGCGCGGTTCATCTACGCGTCGAGCGCGGCAACATACGGCGACGGCAGCAATGGATTTGTCGATGACGAAACAATGATCGATCGACTCAGACCGCTCAATATGTATGGCTATTCGAAACAGCTTTTCGACCAGTGGGCGTTCAAGGGTGGCTTGCTCGACAAAATTGTAGGAATAAAATATTTCAACGTCTTCGGTCCAAACGAGTACCATAAAGGCGAGATGTGTTCCCTAGTCATGAAAGCTTTTGAGCAGATTAAATCATCGGACAAGATGCGATTATTCAAGTCGTGCAAAAAGGAATATAAGGATGGCGAACAGGTTAGAGATTTTGTCTATGTGAAAGACGCTATTGAGATGACCCTTTTCTTTTTAGAGAATAAAAAAATCGGTGGGCTGTTCAACATTGGCAGCGGTATCGCAAATACATGGAACAAACTTGCTGCGGCGATTTTCAGTGCGCTCGACAAAAAACTAAAAGTGGAATACGTCGATATGCCTGAGACGATCCGCGAAAAATATCAATACTTCACTTGCGCCGATATTTCGAAGATCAAGAAAGCCGGTTACGCAAAGCCAATGACAAGCCTCGAAGATGCAGTGTCAGATTATGTGAGAAATTATTTGATGAATGGAGAGCGGTTGGGGAAATAAAAAGTCAAAACCATAACTCATAGGCGAAAGCCTTAATAGCTCTTAAGTCTTGAGCCGATCCTTGATTTTTGTTTTATCTATTCACCGCCTTCATCATTTCCGAATTGTACCTGTCTCCGGCAGCGGCACCTATTGGAGCAGCTTCATTAATTCGCACCAAATCTTCACGTGTCAATTCAATTCCAAGAGCTGCGACGTTCTCTTCGAGATACTTTCGCCGCTTCGTGCCGGGAATCGGAATGATATCTTTCCCCTGCGCAACCACCCACGCGAGTGCAAGCTGTGCCGGAGTGCATTTCTTCTCTGCTGCAATATCTTCAATTTTTTTCAGGAATGAAAGATTCTTCCTGAGATTCTCTTCCCCGAAGCGTGGGTTGTCCTTCCTGAAATCTCCTGCACCAAAAATGCCGGCATCTCTAATCTGGCCGCTCAAGAAGCCGCGACCGAGCGGACTGAATGGTACGACACTAATTCCAAGCTCGCGGCAAACCGGGAGAATTTCCTTTTCGATGTCGCGTGTCCAGAGAGAGTACTCGCTCTGCAGGGCTGTAATCGGATGAACTGCGCTTGCGCGTCGCAAGGAATTCACAGACGCTTCCGACAAACCGAGGAAACGCACCTTCCCTTCTTCGACGAGACGCGACATTGCACCGACGGTTTCTTCGACCGGAGTATTAGGATCGACACGGTGCGCGTAATAGAGGTCGATGGTCTTGATTCCAAGACGTTTCAGACTCGCTTCGCATGCTTGTCTTACGTATTCAGGTTTTCCATTTACTCCGTTGATTATTCCGTTTTTCGAGCGCATGAATCCGAACTTCGTTGCGATGTTCACTTTGTCGCGGTAGGGTTTCAATCCCTTTCCGACAAGAATTTCGTTCGCACCGGATCCGTAAACGTCTGCGGTGTCGAACAAAGTGACACTGAGTTCAACCGCGCGATGCAGTGTCGCGATAGACTCCTCCTCGTTTCCCTGCCCGTAAGACTGCGACATTCCCATGCAGCCGAGTCCGAGTGCCGACACTTTCAAACCTGATTTACCTAATTCACGGTGTTCCATTTTAACGTTCCTCCAAAATAAATTTGCTTATCTATTCACCGAATGCATTGCCGCTTCCGGATAGCGCAACCCTGCAGTTGCCCCGGGAGGGACGGCTTCATTGATTCTTTTCAAATCGTCCGAAGTCAATTTCACTTCAAGGGCACCGACATTTTCTTCGAGATATTTTATGCGCTTCGTGCCGGGAATTGGTACAATATCTTTTCCTTGTGCGAGAACCCACGCAAGCGCGAGCTGAGCAGGCGTGCATTTTTTCTCTGCGGAGATCTCTTCGATCTTCGAAACTAATCTCAGATTTTTCTCCATGTTCACTCCTTGGAACCGTGGGTTGTTCCGTCTGAAATCTGTCTCGTGCAGCGCATCGAGCGACTTGATCGCTCCCGTGAGAAAGCCCCTGCCGAGGGGGCTGTACGGCACGAGTCCGATTCTGAGCTCGCGGATTGTCGGTAGGATCTCTGCTTCGAGGTCGCGAGTCCACAGCGAATATTCAGTCTGAAGCGTGGCGATCTGGTGAACCTTATTCGCACGGCGGATCGTCTGCGGCGCGGCCTCGGACATCCCGAGAAACCTCACTTTCCCTTCTTCTACAAGCCTGGACATCGCTCCGATTGTGTCTTCGATCGGAGTATCCGGATCGACTCGATGTTGGTAATAGAGATCGATTGTTTCAATGCCAAGCCGTTTTAAGCTTGCCTCACATGCCTGCCGCACGTACTCCGGCTTTCCACTGATGCCGAGACGCTCACCATTCTTCCCACGCACGTTCCCAAACTTCGTTGCTATTACCACTTTGTCGCGATAAGACCTCAGTGCTTTTCCAACAAGCTCCTCGTTGATGAATGGACCGTACATATCTGCCGTGTCAAAAAAAGTGACCCCAAGCTCGATTGCGCGATGCACTGTTTTAATCGATTCTTCGTCGTTCCGCGGTCCATAGAATTCTGACATTCCCATGCAGCCGAGTCCGATAGCCGAGACATCTAATCCAAGTTTACCAAGTTTTCTATGTTCCATGATATTCTCTCCTGTTCAAAACTTATTGAAAGTTATAAATAATATTCCAACTCTTGGCCTGCATATAATTTATGCATTTGCTTTGGAAGTTGTTTTACCTATCTCGCATTGTCCAGCCGAGCATCCAGTAAGGATACACTCTTGCAGGTTTGCTAACTTCATCGAGCCGTTGAACTTCTTCGGGCGTCATTTCCCATTCAGCCGTTTTGAGATTGTCTGCAAGCTGCTCTTTGTTCCTCGCACCAATTATCACGGATGAAATTCCCGGCTTCCTAAGAAGATAGTTTAGTGCCGACTGTGTTATCGTAGCATTGTGATTGTTGGCTATTTTTTCAAGCTCGTCCACGATGCTATAGCCCTTCTCTTCATCGAATTGCAGGAACTGCCCAGGTTGTTCACTTCTCCTCGCTCCTTGTGGACGGGGTGTGCCGCGCCGGTATTTCCCAGTCAGAAAGCCGCCGCCCAACGGACTCCATGGAAGGACTCCTAACTTTTGATCGAGCGAAAGAGGAACCAATTCATATTCGAGGTCGCGTGAGATTAGAGAGTAGAAAGCCTGAAGCGTAACGAACCGCTCGATATTCTCCTTGTCGGAAATAGAGAGCGCCTTCATCAATTGCCATCCGGTAAAGTTCGACGCCCCGATATACCTGACTTTGCCCACCCTTACCAGGTCGTTTAAAGTTCTAAGTGTTTCCTCGAGCGGTGTTAAAGGATCAAAGCTGTGAACCTGGTACAGATCAATATAGTCAGTGCCTAACCTTTTCAAGCTCGCGTCGCAGCTTTCAATTATATGCCGTCTCGAAAGCCCAACGTTGTTCGGACGAAGCCCGGTTCTCCCCCTCACTTTCGTTGCCAACACAATGCCGTTGCGTTTATTTCTCAGCGCCTTGCCGAGAATTTCCTCTGCCAAGCCTTCGGAATATACGTCTGCCGTATCAAAAAAATTTACGCCATGATCTATCGCCATAGCAACTAACTTATTTGCTTCTTTCTGTTGAACTTCGCCGATATTTCTGAAGTAGGTTCTTCCCCCGAATGTCATCGTCCCAAAGCAAAGTTCCGATACTTTCACTCCTGTGTTGCCAAGAAATCTTGTGTTCATGATTGAAATTCCTTCACTAATTATTGAACGATAATTTTAAACCTTGACTTGTTTTCATCTCAGTTTAGCTCTCATGTATTGTGTCGGATATTGCGGATCGTCGCCTAAAATTTTGGCGGCATGGAGCGGGAAATACGGATCGCGCAAGAACTCGCGTGCCATGATGACGACATCTGCCTGTTCGGTAATAAGTATGTTTTCCGCCTGCATTGCATCGGTGATCAGTCCGATCGCACCGGTCATAATCTTCGCTTGTTTTTTCATTTCTTCTGCAAACTTTACTTGATACCCCGGCGCAATCGGTATCTTCGCTCCGGGTGCAATTCCGCCGCTTGAACAATCGATGAGATCGACTCCGATTTTCTTTAATTCTTTCGCAAGCTCAATTGACTGCGGCAAATCCCAGCCGCCTTCAATCCAATCGGTGGCGGATATTCTGACAAATACCGGAAGGTCGGAATGCCATACTTCTCTGACGGCTTTTGAAACCTCAAGCGGCAATCTCATCCTGTTCTTTAACCCTCCGCCATATTCATCTATACGATGATTCGATAACGGCGAAAGAAATTGATGAAGCAAGTATCCATGAGCCATGTGAATCTCAGCAACTTGGAATCCGGCTGCAATACTTCTTCGCGCCGCATCCGCGAATTGATCCACAACCATCTTGAGATCTGCCTGTGCCATCTCCTTCGGTAACGGATAATTATCCGAAAACTTTACTGCGCTCGGAGCAATTGTTTGCCATCCGCCATTGCTTAAGGAAACCTCGCCGTCACCTTCCCATGGGATCTTTGTCGAAGCCTTTCGACCCGCGTGAGCAAGTTGTATTCCAGCCGCAGCTCCGTGTGATTTCACGAAACCAGTAATTCGCTTGAACGCTTTGACGTGTTTATCCGACCAAATGCCGAGGTCTGCCGGAGAAATTCTTCCTTCAGGTGAAACAGCAGTCGCTTCGGTGATGACGAGCGCCGCTCCTCCGACAGCTCTGCTGCCGAGATGGACCAAGTGCCAATCATTCGGCATTCCATCTGTCGATGAATACTGACACATTGGAGAAACCACGATCCGGTTCTTAAATTCTAAGTCTCTGATTTTTATTGGTGATAACAGTTTACTCATAAGCTTAAGTTTATCCTCGGTTAAGTCAAAAGTTAAATGTCAAAATTCAAAACGATAAACGCTCGGTCTCCACACATGCAATTGGCTTTTTGACTTTTTACTTTTGGCTTTTCATTTAAGATGATATTTCAAAAATTCCAGCGTCATGGGCCACGCCTGCTTCGATGCTTTCTCGTTGTAAGAAGAGCGCTGGTCGCAGAAGAAGCCATGGTCGGCGTAAGAGACAGTAACGTTGCCGAATTCTTTCCCGGCGGCACGGAGTGCATCTTCAACTGCGCGAGAATGCTCTGGCAGAATGTGCTTGTCGAGTCCGCCCCAGAAAAGTAAAATCGGCCCATGAAGATCTTTTGCGCGGTCAAGCAAACCTTGCGCAATTCCACCACCATAGAAGGACACCGCTGCTTTCAATGGCACAACAGAATCGGCGAGAAACGAGGCCCTTCCTCCCATGCAAAAGCCGATTGAACAAATATTTTGAGACCCTGTTCGTGAATCCTTTGTCAACCATTCGTACGCGGCTTTAATATCGGCCTCAAGATTCTCATTGGTTAGCTTTGAGACGTGTGATTGTGTTCCCGCAAAGTCTGTATAACTTCCTTCGAAACCGGGACCGGTTCGATGGAAAAGCTCCGGCGCAATCGCAATGAACCCCTCTTTCGCGAATCGGTCTGCAATGTCGCGAATATACGCATTCACTCCGAACGCTTCTTGAAAAACCAAAATGCCCTGATGTTTAGTCATATCTTGTGGGCGAGAAACATACACAGCCATGGTTGTGCCATCCGAGACTTTTATGTCAACGAAATTTTTTCTATCCGACATTTTCTTCCTCCGTTTAGAAATTCAACCATCAAATGTAAAACCACAATTCAACACCCGAATCCTTTTTTTGATGTTATCAGTGTTTTTGACTTTTGCGTTTTGACATTTGAGTTGTTTTTACCTCGCCACCGTCGGATACAGTTTCGCTCCGATTGCGACGAGCACGATTGTTGATATGATCAATACAACAAAGTCGATGAAAATTCCATGTACACTGGTTCCACCGACGAGCATCATTCCGCGCAGTGCATCGACTTCGTAAGTGAGCGGGTTGATATGCGCAATCACCTTCAGCCAGTCCGGCATAATCGAGATCGGGTAAATTGCATTGCTCGCGAAGAAGAGCGGCATCGTAAGTATCTGTCCGATACCCATGAAGCGCTCGCGTGTCTTCACAATGCACGCGACGATCAGAGAAAAGGTTGAGAAGAGTGCCGCACCCAAAATCACCGCCAATGCAATTCCGAGAAGTGAAAGCGGCTCCCATGAGAGTTTTACATGCAGCAGCAGTGCAAGCAAATAAATGATCACCGCCTGAGAGAGAGCGCGCACTCCTGCGGAAAGTGCCTTTCCAAGAACGAGCGCCGCCCGCGGAGTCGGACTTGCAAGGAACTTGTGAACGATGCCGAGATCGCGTTCCCAAATTATCGCGATGCCGTAGAATATCGCTACGAACAGTACGCTCTGTGCTAATATGCCCGGCGCCATGAAATCTAAGTAGCTCAGGTTGCCGGTCGGTATCGCGCGGACGCGGCTGAAGACTTCTCCGAACACCAGCATCCACAATGCAGGTTGCGCAGCGCGCGTGAGCAGCTCGGTTGGATCGTGCCGTAACTTCCTCACTTCAAGCTCCGCAATTACCAGAGTCTTATTTATGAAATTCTTAATCCAACTAATCGCGCTGACTTTCGGAACGCTGACCACGTTACCCAAGTCTGCGTGCATTACGCCTTGTTCTTGATACATCTTTGAATTTTTCTCCTGTTTCGCCGTTTTCAAGTGTGCTTCCAACGTAAAACTCGAATACCTTATCGAGTGTCGTGCCGGCACCGCCGACCGATGCTTTCAATTCATCGGGAGAACCTGCCGCCGCAATTTTTCCGTGATTCATAATCACAACTTTGTCGCACATTCCGTCTGCTTCTTCCATGTAATGAGTCGTCATGACGACGGTCGTACCATCTTGTGCAAGAGCGTCTACATATTTCCACACGGTCTCTCGAGCCACGGGGTCGAGTCCAATCGTTGGTTCGTCTAAATAAAGAATATGCGGCTTGTGAAGAACCGCTTGTGCTATTTCAAGTCTTCTTATCATTCCGCCCGAATAACTTCTGACAAGTTTGTCCGCCACATCGGCAAGTCCCATGAAATGAAGTGAATCGCTTATACGCTTCTCTCTTTCTCTTGCCGGAATGTCATAGAGTTTTGCAAACACGAGAAGATTTTCATAACCCGTAAGAGATCCGTCTGCCGAAAGAAGCTGTGGAACATAACCGATGATTCTACGGACGCTCGACGCATTCTGAACGACGTCAAAGCCGCCGACCATGGCATTGCCGGATGTTGGAGGCAAAAGCGTCGTCAGCATTTTAATCGTTGTAGTTTTTCCGGCGCCGTTTGGTCCGACGATTCCGAAAACCTCGCCCGATCCGACAGAAAATGATATTGAATCGACGGCAACGAATTTACCGAATCGCCGGGTAAGATTTTTTATTTCGAGGATTGCATTATTCATTTGTTGTCAGTCATTAAAGTTATTTAAGGAATAAAAATGTTCGAGTTTTTCAACGACAGCCTGGATGCTGAAAAGCGCTTCGACTCGTTTTCTGCCGGCTTCTCCGAATGTTTTTCTCATGGATTTGTCGTGCGCGAGTTTCAAAATTCCATTAGCGAGAGCCTGATAATCTTTTGGGGGAACAAGTATGCCGCTTTTACCGTTCACGACGATATCAAGGACTCCGGCATTTCCGGTTGCGACAATTGGTAGTTTCATCGCCATGGCTTCCGTCAGCGTCAAGCCGAATGACTCTTCATGCGATGGGAAAGCAAGAATGTCGAGCGCAGACATGATGCGCGGAATGTCTTTGCGGAATCCTGTTAACTGCACAACCGAATCAAGCTCAAGCTCGTGGACAAGGTTCTTAATTTGCAATTCAAATTCGCCCTCGCCGTAACTTGCCCCACCGACGACAAGGAAGCGGAAATCTATTTCAGAGTCTGCAACGATTTTCTTCGCCGCTCTCAGAAATTCTTCGTGTCCTTTTCCCGGCGACATTCGTCCAACTATTCCGACTAAAATTACATCCTCAGCGATTCCAAGCTCTTTTCGCACACCTTTTTTATCATAGAGTTCCGGATCAAACTCATCAAGAGAAATTCCCGGTGGAACTATATGAACTTTGCTCTCAGGAACCGGACAAGTGTTGGTGACGCTTTCTTTTATGTAATTTGAAACCGCAAATGTGCCCTGAAGTCTTCCATAAAGAAATCGGTGAAGCGGATCAGTTTTCTTGACACCGCTCGCAACGTGCTTTGTCAGAAAAAGTTTTGCGTGCGACAATGAAAGTTTCATTGCAGGTACGAGCCACCATAAATCGTGTGAGAGGTGCGTGTGTACGACGTCGTAACTGTAGCCTTTCAAAAGCTTGCTCAGATCCTTAATCGTGCTGATTCCCTGCTTGTCTTTGCCAAGAAGACCGACGGAAGGAACTCCGGCGGCATAAGCTTCTTTCAAAAGAGTTGTTCTGGGAATACAAAGAAGACTAACTTCGTGCCCACGTTTCTGTAGTTCGCGCGTGATGAGAAGTGCCTGCATTTCAAGTCCTCCCCACGAGCGGGAGCCACATGATTGCAAAATCTTCAACTTCTCATCCCTAAGAAAAGAGACAACTTTGTCAACGTTGGGAACTTTTCACACTTGACAAAGTTTGCGTTGGTTAATAGATATTTCCTCTCTACCAAACTTTTTCTCCGATCGCCTGGTCAAGCTCGTACCTGCTCACAACAAACTGGTACAGCGCTTGAATTTGAATAAGTTCGATTTGAGAAAGTGAAGTCTCAGCATCTAGCAAGTCCAAGTTGGTTACCGTACCAGCTTGATAGCGTATTCGTGCTTGCTCAACGGCACTCCTCGCTTGCTCGACGGATATTTCCGTCGTCGTCACTCTGTCCATGCTCGACCTCACATCGGCGATACCTTTCTGGACATCGGACTTGATTTGTTCTGCGACATTGTCCCTGAAATCTCCCGAGACGCGAATACTGGCGTTGGCTTCTTCTTCTAAATTTCTCTCCCGATGGCCGTCAAAGATTGGAATTGCTAACTGCACACCTGCGACGAAATTGCCGCGCAGAACGGTCTCATCAGGGAAAAAACCGTTCTTCAGCCCCCACATTAGCGAAGCATTAAGCATTGGGTTGTTGGTCGATGAAGCGACTTTGTACTGCATCTGTGCTGTATTCAATTGGTCATCGGCAACTTTCATTTCGATTCGATTGCTCAACGCTTGCGAAATGAGCGAATCGGTGTTGAACGCAACGGGTTCTTCCGTGAACTCGCCTGCAAGGTTGACAGGTGAATCAGCCCGAAGGCTGAGAAGCTGTCGGAACATGACCTTCGTGTTTTCCAAATTATTTTGAAGATTGATCTTCGAATTTTCTGCGGCGGCGACGCGGACCTGGGTTGTGAGTGCGTCGAAATCAGTTGCCGTTCCTGCCTGGACTTTTTTCTGCGTCATAAGGAGATGGTCGTTTAAATTTTTTATCTCTTCGTCTTGGACCTGAATACTTTTCTCAAGAAATAGTATTGTGTAAAAAGTCTGAATGGTACGATAAGAAAGTCCGCTCTTTGCAAGCTCGAGCCGATCCTGTGTCGTGGTCACCTGGCTCGCAGCGAGGTCAACCGATTTATTTCGTTTATTGAAATCGTAAATCGTACCTTGAACACTGAGATGCTCGTCCCAATTGTTCAAAGGATAGAGCTGAAACCCTTGGCCAAAGAATGAGATGGCAGAAGCCGGGCCGAGACGTGCATAAGTCAGATCCGCGCTTGCATCCGGATAGTAGCTACTCCTGCTCTCTTCCACGCTGGCCTCAGAAACGTCAATCGAATGTGCGGCCTGCAAAATTTCAGGATTTGTTTGAAGAGCTTTTTGTATCGACTCTTCCAGAGTGAGCGAGTCAGACTCAGCCGCAGGCTCATCAGCCTTCGGCTGAGATGCCGTTTGCGAAAATATCGTTGACGGAATTGACAATAATACAATTGATAAAATTATGTTAAAGCGAGATTTCATTATTATTCACCATTATTTAATAGCTTATAGTTCATTGCTCATAGCTCATGCCCCTATCAACTATGAGCTACCAGCTAATTGCTTACTCATTCCATTGCAACAAGTTTTTGACCTTGCATTTTTTTCTTTCTCTTCCGCAGGAATAAAATCGGGATGACGCAAAGGATTGTAATTGCGGCGGCGACGTAGAAATCGTCATCGACTGCCGACACGAAGGCTTGTTGGGCTAAGTCGTAACCAACAAGCGCCTGTGCTCTCATCGCAGAAAGAGCCGGTGTTCCGCCGACTGCCTGCTGGGCAAATCTTCCTAAAGCGAGCATAATATTTTGTGTTATTGGTGAAGATTTCGCAACCGACTCTCCGTAGATTGTCGCATGAAAAGTCGTGCGCAAGGTCAGCAGCGTTCCCATTAACGCTACACCGAAGCTCCCTCCGATTTGCCGCAGAACATTGAACAGTCCGGACGCCTGTGCCATCCTCTCTCTCGGTATTTCGGAAAGCGACAGAGCACTGAGCGGCGTGAATATGAATCCCATACCGATTCCCCTTAAATAGAGCGAGACCATGATAGAAGAAGTTTCCGAGAAAAGAGAAAGGTAGCGGTTTACAAACAAGCTGAACGACAACATTACAATTCCAAATAATGCGAGCATTTTCGGATTAGTTTTGTCGGAGAGTCTGCCTGAGATTGGTCCGCAAACTGCCATTATCAATCCTATTGGTATAAATAACGAACCTGCCTGAAAAGCCGTGTAGCCGAGTCCGTTCTGCAGGTAAAGTGGAAGCAAAAAAGTGCTGCCAAACATTCCCATTCCGAAAATAAAGAGAACGAGATTCGCCATTCCGAAATTAACATTTTTCAGCAATGAAAGATCTATCAGTGGATGACGAATATTCATCTCGACTACTAAGAAGACAACAAGCCCGATAAGCGACAATGCAAAGCACCATAGAATAAATGGCGAAGTCCAACCACCGGTGTTCCATTCAGCGTTTCCGTCAGATAGAGCGATAAGCAAAGCCGTCAAGAACAGCGATACCGATAGAAAACCAACGATGTCAAATGAATGAGTCTTTTCCGTCTTGTACTCCCTCTGGATGACCATGGTCGCGAAAATGCCGACCACTCCGACCGGCACATTTATGTCGAATATAGAGTGCCAAGCAAAGTTATCTATAAGGTAACCGCCAAGAGTCGGGCCAAGCGAGACGGAAGCGGCGGCGGCAATTCCCCAAAATCCTAAAGCAAGTCCGCGCTTTTCAGGCGGAAATTCCCTCGTGACAATTGCCATCCCAACCGGCATAAGAAATCCTCCTCCTGCACCCTGGACTACACGAAAAAGAATCAGTGCCATTTCATTCCATGAAAGGGAGCAGAGAAGCGAACCCAAAGTAAAAAGAGCAAGTCCTATAGTATAAGTTCGTTTGTATCCGAAGTGGTCTGCAATCCATCCCGAAGTCGGAAGGATAACCGCAAAAACGAGCAGGTATCCCGTCGCAACCCATTTTACCGTGTCTATCCCGATCCCGAATGTTGCCATTATCTTTGCAAGCGACACATCCACGATTGTCGAATCGAGGACAACCATGAATGTTCCCATCATCACGTTAACGAGAACCCACCATTTGTAGGAAGGATGCTCGTGATGAGGAACGCCGAGTCCCATGGAAAGGGACGAAGTATTTTTATTTGGAATGTCTTTATTTTTATTCATATCAGGCATTTCAGGTTGGTTCTTAGTTTTATCAATATTTATTCTGTTGTTACTGTTCTCCCCCGCCGTTATACGACAATTTTCTTCCGCGGAGAAAAAATATCGGTACAAGACAGGCTATTGTAATTGCGCCGGCGATCAGAAAATCGTCGTTCACAGCAGAGACGAAAGCCTGCTGTTCCACGTGATTGATAATGAGCGCCTTGCCGCGAACAGTGCATTGGTACATAGAACCCCCGACGACGTGCTGCGAGAAATGCTCAAGGTAGTGCATGGTGTTATTAAAGGCAGGAGAATATTGGTTCACAGCGATACCGTAAGTGGCGCCGTGAAAAAGAACTCTCCGCGTCAACAAAGAGCCGAAGAGTGCAACACCGAAACTTCCGCCGACCTGACGAATAACGTTGAAAAGTCCTGACGCCTGTGCCATCTTATGCTTCGGAACATTTCTCAGCGCCAGTGTACTCAGCGGCGTGAACATCATTCCCATCGCAAAACCTCTCAAGTACAAAGGAAACATTATCTGGGAGTGCATCGAAAAAAGGGAAAGAAAATAATTAAGGTACATGCTTATCCCGAGGAGAACTACCCCGACTGCAGCTGGAATCCTCGCGTCGACCCGGTCGGATAAAAAACCGGCGATAGGCGCCATAGTTCCTTGCAGTATCCCAACAGGGAGGAACACCAACCCCGCCTGGAATGGCGTATAATTCAATGAGTTCTGAAGATACAAAGGCATAAGGAATGTGCTTCCGAACATCCCGAGTCCGAAAATAAATAGAACTATGTTTGTGATTCCGAAGTTAAAATCTTTCAAAAGCTTCAGCTCTATCAACGGATGCTTCACGTTCAAATCCACAAGTAAAAATGTTATCAGCCCTATGCCGGAAAGAACAAAGCATGTCATGATGAATGTGGATGTCCAGCCTCCGGTGTTCCATGATGCATTCCCGTCTGCCAATGCCAGCAAAAGGAATGTCAGGAAAACCGCCACAGATGTAAATCCTAAAAAGTCAAAACTGCGCGAATGCTCCGTCTTGTATTCTCGTTGAATAACCACTGTGGCGAATATTCCAATCAAGCCGACCGGAACATTCACATAAAAAATCGTGTGCCATGAAAAATTATCGATGAGATATCCGCCAATCAGTGGTCCGAAGGAAACTGACGCAGCGGCTGCAATCGACCAGAAACCGAGCGCTATTCCGCGTCTCTCAGGTGGAAACTCGCGGGTAATGATTGCCATACCCACCGGCATCAGAAAACCGGCGCCTGCGCCTTGAATTATGCGAAAAGCAATAAGCGCATTCTCGTTCCACGCTATCCCACATAAAAAAGATCCGGTCGTGAAGACAGCCAGCGCAAGGAGGTAAGTTCTCTTATAGCCAAAATGATCTGCGATCCAGCCGGAAGTCGGAAGCATAACCGCGAGCACAAGGAGATATGCAGTCATCACCCATTCGATTTTGTCAACTGTGACTCCGAACGATGCCATGAGCGTCGGGAGTCCGACGTTGACTATCGATGCGTCCAGAACAGCCATGAATGTTCCGATCATCACATTTCCCAACACTAACCACTTGTAAAATTCATGGGTGTGGTGAAGAACTGAAACTTGACTATCTGATGAAGTTGTACTCAGCGAGAGAGTCATTTTCTTACTTAATTTTAACCGATACCTCGACCGACATACCCGGTCTTAACACCGGTTTGGACCCGTCTTTTGTCGAAGGATCGTCAATTGAAATCTTAACCGGGACGCGCTGCGTAACTTTTGTGAAATTCCCGGACGCATTGTTTGGAGGGATGAGAGAAAACTCCGAAGCCGTATAGCCTCCCATCTCGAAAACTTTTCCGTAAAACTTAGTACCTGAATAAGTGTCGACGTTAATTTCAACCGGATCGTTCAAATGGATGTGACCTAACTTTGTTTCCTCAAGATTCGCAGTCACCCAAATATTTTTCAAATCGTAAATTGTGAAGACCGGTTGACCCGGTTGAACGACATCTCCGGTGAGAACCCATCTCTTCGCGACGACGCCGCTCATAGGAGCGATTATGACCGTGTTCTGAAGCTGCGATTCTATAACTCCGATCTGTGCTTTGGCAGCAGAGATTTTAGAAAGATCGATGTTGTATTGAGCGCGAACGGCTTCTAAAGCTTTCTGTGCGTGATCGTACTGCTCCTTGGTGGTGATTCCGCCTTTGTACTGAACTTCGGCGCGATCGAAATCGTCCTGAGCTCGGTTGATATTGACCTGGTCGAGTGGAAGACTTTGCTGTGCAAGCTCAAGTCCGGCTTTGGCGGAAGCTTCCTGTGCGCGGAGGTCGCTGTCGTCGAGCCTCACGAGAACCTGTCCGGCTTTCACCGTGTCTCCCTCGTCGGTGCCGAGATATATAATTCTCCCGAGCATCTTCGTGCTTGTGGAGACGCTGTTCGCATCCACGTATGCATCGTCAGTGGAAACAAAGTCCTGCATGTTCATGTACCAATAATATCCGCCGATCGCAAGCGCGGTGAGAACCACAAGAATCGGAATTATGACTCGCTTCCTGCGGAAGAGAGGAACATCCTCAATGTCTTCATCCGCTTCTCCATTCTCTGCCGACTTGAGAGTCTTCAGAGATGCCTGATCCAACTCCTTATTATCTTTGTCTTTAGTTTCCATTTATGTAATTCCTTTTATTTTCTCTTTCTGATTCCGTTTAGAATGATCTCAACAATTTCTTTCGTCGCTTGCTCGAGAAGATGGAAGGTCTCGTCGTCAAGATCGCGTTGAAGTTTGTGGAGAAACCAGCTTCGCGGTCCGTAAAGCATTTGCATAATAGCTTCGGCAGACTGCTGTGGATTTGAGATTCCGAAATCGCCGTTCTTCTTGCCAAGCTGGAGAATCTGCTGAAGAGCCTTAACTTCCTGTTTCTGAAATTCTTCATACAACTCGACGGACGAAGCTCTCATTTCTCCTTGCTGCTGGAATCCGAGTGCACGCAAGTTTGCCAGATTTCGAAAATGCTCCATTCGTTTTGCCGCGTACCGGCGAAGCATGTCACACGACGGGATTTTCTTTTCGGTCATCGAATGGATGTCGTTAAAGAACTGGTTCTTCTCTTGCTTCACGACTTCTTCGAACAGGCTTTCTTTCGTTGGGAAGTAGTAATAGAGCGACGCTTTTCCCATTCCGATATCGGCGGCTATTTCATCCATCGTAACTTTTGAAAATCCGTAATACGCAAATCTCTTTCGAGCCGCGTCGAGTATAACCGCCTGTTTTTCGCTTGACAATTGTTCTTGCATTTCTTTCGTCCTTAAAACCGTTCGACTGTTTAAGTAATGTAGTCGAAATATATAACATCGAAAAAGAAGAAACAAGTTCCCCAGAAGTTCTTGATAACCCACTTGATTCGCTCCTCGGAATTCACGGAAACGAAAGCAAGTAATCGCACCATGGAAGTTCATTGCCATGTATCTTGGATTGTTTTAAACCCGGGACAATGCCGGGTATTGGAAAAAGTTTGATAACTTGGTATCATAAATTATTAAATAGAATTAATCGTCACGATGCTGTTGCACCATATCGTCTTGGAAGATTCTCTTCCGCTGAAACATCATAATGCCACATCGACCGTTAAATACATGTCATTATTGAACAACATAGTCATAAGGTCCTAATATGAAATCAACTGCTCGTATCTTTATCATCCTCATTTTCGCTTCAACTTCCGGAGTCGCATTAGCTCAATCCGACAAACAGCCATTCCAGCTCACGGACTTGCGGAAGTTAGTAAGCCTTTCAAGTCCGCGAATATCTCCTGACGGCAGCCGCGTCGCTATTGTTGTGTCCAGACCTGACTGGGAGAAGGACAAGAGCAAACAGGACATCGAACTTGTAAATGTCGTGGACGGTACGATGCGCAGCCTGACGTTTGAGCGCGAAGAAATTTCTAACCTGAGCTGGTCACCAGACGGCGGCAGGCTGGCGTTTATGGCGAACGACGATCAATCGAAGAAGCCGCAGATATTTGTGATGCCGATGAACGGAGGCGACCCCATAAAGATTACGGACTCCAAGACAGGCGTGAGCGAATTTACATGGAGTCCCGACGGACAGAAGATAGCATTCGTTGCACAGGACACTATGCCAAATCCCAAAGCAATTGAACACCATGAAGATGTTTTCCAGGTAACCGACAATAATTACACAATACGAGCGGCACTACAGCCATGGCATATCTGGATTGTGTCCGCGAAAGGTGACTCGGCGAAACGGTTAACCGAAGGCTCATGGAGTCTTTGCACCGATCAGGAAACGATCTCGCCGCTGGCGTGGAATCCCGACGGAAAGTCGATCACATTCCAGCATTTTCCGGATGTGTGGGAAGGAAACGCATGGCATTGCACCATCGCCGAAGTCGATACTAGCGGCGGGGAAGCTCGAACGGTGATTAAAGACGAGGGATCAGGAACGCCTTTGTATTCTCCAACCACAAAGACTCTCGCCTTCATTCGCCCGCGCAACGGGGATCAAAACAATGGCAACGCGGTCTATGTGGATGTTGATGGCAAGATCACGGATGTCACGAATGAACTGGCGCGAAACATAAATAGCTACGCTTGGCTTCCGGATGGCAAGGAACTTCTCCTCGCAGGAGAGAACGGGACCAGATCTGTAATGTGGCCCCAGCCGGTTGATGGGCGTGCCGAACAGCTTGACCTCGGAGATGTGAACCCCGGCGAAGAAAATGCAAGTGTGTCCAACAGCGGGGTCGTCGCTTTCATAGGGAGCACTTCGACGCATCCTTCGGAATTGTATGTGTTGGATTCCGTGACTGGAAAACCGAGACGACTTACAAACTTTAATGGATTTGTTGACAGCCTTGCTTTAGGAAAAGCGGAGAATATCGATTGGAAAGGGCCGGACGGATTTGATGAAGACGGCGTGCTGATCTACCCGGCTGATTATCCGAATGGATCCCTTCGGGACAAAGCAGGGACGAAGTATCCGTTGGTATTGGTTATTCACGGTGGACCTGAGGGTACTTCCACTGTGGCATTCGCACCGCTTCCACAGTTGCTTGCTGGAAAAGGTTACTTTGTGTTCGAGCCGAACTACAGGGGAAGCACAAACCTTGGCGACGCGTACCAGCATGCGATCTTCAGAGATACAGGCGAAGGACCGGGAAAAGATGTGATGGCTGGTTTGGCGAAAGTGGAACAATCGGGCATGATAGATACAAACCGTATCGGCATTTCAGGATGGTCATACGGCGGTTACATGACTTCGTGGTTAAATGGCAACTATCCGAACAAATGGAAAGCGGCAATTGAAGGCGCGGCACTTAACGATTGGGTGATGGATTACACGATTTCATACTATCAGACAGGCGACATCTATTTCTTCGGCGGCTCGCCATGGGTGAAAGATTACTGGAATATGTGGCGGGGGCAGTCGCCGATCGAGTTCGCGCGCAACGTGAAGGCACCGACGCTGATACTCTGTGATGTCGGCGATCCAAATGTGCCGATCATCAACAGCTACGAGATGTATCATGCTCTCCACGACAACGGTGTTCACACCGAGTTTTTCGCATACCCGGCGGATACCCACTTCCCGCATGACATCGTTCGGACAACCGATGTTTACAAGCGCTGGATCGACTGGATGGAAAAGTATTTGAAGTGAGAAAGATTTAACCGAAATGATCATAAAGGAAAAGACTCGTAGGTCATAATTCACAAAGTACCCACAGATGCTTTATTCTGTTCACATGGAACTACAGTCCATGAACCGAACAGACCACCCGAATGAAGTTTTAATGGCTAATTTTTGTCTTTTTAACTATATTATGTTACAAGGAACGACGGCAGTATACTTATGGCAGACAAAAGGAAATTCTCTTTTGAGTCGACTGCTTTTTTCTCAAAAATGATTTCGGACTTCTCGCAACAAACTACAATGAAAAGTGAAAATCAAACAATATGGGAGATGAATCATTCTCAATGGCACACTGGCGGCTTGAATATGTCGGCTCGACTTGAACTCGATATCCATGGCCGCTGACATTCCTTCTAAGTTAAGCACTTACCTGAGCAGAATTGGGAACTTGTACTATTATGATAGCGCGTCCCAAGCACTCAAGGACGTTTTGGTCTGGCTTAACAATACTCATCCCGGGCAAGCACCAAATGTAATCATGCCGACTTATGAGTCTTCATCGCTCTATAAGACGGCCCTTGCTTCAGGGTATGTACCAAGATTCTACGAAATCTATGATGACTGCAGGTTTGACTTAGAAGAGATCAAGAACCTAATAGATGAAAACACGCGGGCAATACTCATGATTCATTATTTCGGTCAGCCAGCAGATATTTTGCCACTCCGACAATTGGCAGATCGGACTGGGAAATACTTGATCGAGGACTGTGCCCTTTCGCTTGCCGGCTCTGTCAACGGGGTCCCCCTCGGAGCAATCGGGGACTGTTCCATATTCAGTGCCCGAAAGATGCTGACACTTCCCGACGGCGGAATACTCGTTATGCATTCGAAGAACGCCTTCAAGCCGAATTACGAAGGCCGAGCGAAAAGTGCCAGTTCACTATTGTACTTGATACTCTCCCGGCTTAAGTACGTTTATTTTATGCTTACCGGATCTGCAGACCCACTGCACATAGCAAAACTTCCTAAGAGTGGGCACATCGACCCGAAGGCAAAACAGGTGTTGGAGGTGAAAGAGATGTCTCATTTATCCAGGTTTTGGTTGGACCGTATCCATTTCAGGAAGCAGGTCTTAAAGAGGCGGGAAAACTACCTGAGGCTGTTGGAGGCAATTAAGGAGTTCCCGTCTGTGAAACCGCTGAGAAATGATCCCCCAAAAGACTGGACGCCTTACACTCTGCCGATAAGAGTTTCCTCTGGCGATCGCGATGCGGTCCGTGCCCGGTTGCTTGAGCATAGTGTTGCTTGTGGTTGTGGTTGGCCGGAGAGTCCTTTCGACCCGAAACACAAACGGGCACGCGAATTAGCCAGTGAAATTCTGGAATTGCCTGTTCATCCGCTCATGACATCACGCCAGCTTAATTCTATCCCTCTTGCACTACGCAACTTTTACTCCGACCCAGCCGAAGTTGCCAAGCAAGGAGACTATCGCCATAAACACTCGGATGTTTGAGGAAATTGAAAAATTGGCAGCGGACATGGAGCCTTCTTTGAGTATACAGCTCATCAGCGAGGAAAGCGCCCTGCCGCAACTTAGCACCGAATGGGATGCGTTAGTATCGAAGTCATCAGGGACTATCTTTCAGACTTACGATTGGCAGTTCTTGTGGTGGAAGCATTTTGCTTCCAAACCCCAGTGCCATCTTATCGTGGTTCTAATCAGGGAAAAGGAAAGACTGATAGGGGTTGCTCCATTCTTCCTACAGAGTCATACCATGATTGGGTTCAGAATCTTCCGGCAGTTGAAGCTAATCGGCTCCGGCCTTCAATCTGAAAAGTCCCCTGTCCTCTCTTTAGAAAGGGAAGGTCCGGGAGACTACCTTGATGTCATAGCTGAACGAGGATACGAGGACAAAGTCGCTGATTCGGTATCTGATTTTCTAAAAGATAATGATTATCTGTGGGATGAGATAGAATTTCAAAACCTTCCTGAAGATAGTATTCTGTTGAACTCCGTTCTGCCACGGATGGAGGCGTCCGAGGTTGAAATCGCTAAGAAGGCTACTGATGTTTGTCCGAGGGTTACACTGCCTAAGTCAGTAGATGAGTACCTTGCTTCACTCCGGATCAAGGTTCGACGCAATCTCCGCCACTCATACAGGGCCTACTTTGAAAACCCTGAATACAGCCTTGTGGAGATCGGCGCCAAAGGGAATATTGATGGCGCCATGCAGATACTGTCATCACTCCACCAGAAACGTTGGAGCGCGATTGGTTATCCTGGCCTTTTCTCAGATCAGCGTTTCGAAGCATTGCAGCGCGACTTAGTGAAAGCCCTGGGCAATAAGGGTAGAATATGGATCAAGATACTGAGGCATCAGGGTAAACCTGTTGCGGCTCGTCTGGCCTTTGTCTACAACGGGCAGGTTTGTGACTACCTGAGTGGGATAGACCGCACACAGCAATCAGGTTCAGCCAGCTATTCAGGAGCCGGTATGGCGGTGATTCTACATATTATTAAGCATGCCATTGAATCCAAGTGCAAAATTTTTGACTTAGCACGAGGTGATGAAGCTTACAAGTTTGATCTCACATCAGTGGTCCCAAAAAATTACCGTGTCACCATCCGAGCCAATAGGGGCAATGGGCATCAAAGGTTTTTCACATACAGAATATCATCGGCTAAATACTCTCTCCTATCACGAATCGCATGCGAGTCTGGAATCTTCAAGCTAATAGCAAAGGAAAATGGATCTTTCCTTGCAATTCCAAAGTATATAGGGCACGTAGCAAAACGATTATCCAAAGGTTCCTTTACGTTCTACTCGATTTTTGGGATTAATAAACTCTCAGCTTTTTTTGCTAACAAGCCTAAGAGGAACAGCGAGACACAGAAGGATAAAAACGCCTCATGAGAAAAGAGAAAGAAAATGATAGCGCTTGTGAGTTGTGCAACTATCTACAATCGGAAGAAACATTGCTGCATTCAGTTTTGGATTGTCCTGAACGCGCCAATGCTCGCGAGAATATGGGCCCCGTGGTTATTACAGTCCTTATGGTTAATCTATTGCTGCAATGCCAGAGGCAACACTTTGCAAAAGGAAATATCAAGCGCCATGATTGAGTATATTGAGAGTCTTGAAGGGATGAGACCGTTGGAACGTGGGTGGGTAGATCTTGAGAGACTTTTCGGGTCGCCTCTGCTCAGCTGGGAATGGTTCCTTGCGGGGGCCGCTGCATTTTGCCCGCCGGATGAATTAAAGATCGCGGTACGAAAGCACGACGGCGTGCTGGATGGTATAGCCCCTCTTGGCGTCCGAAGGGATTGGATTCGTAGACTGGAGATTTTGGGTACCACTATTCTTACCGAGGAAGGTGGATTCCTTTACGAGAATACCGATGCGTTGTCAGAACTGGTAGATTCGGTCATCCGGCTGAAAATGCCGATCTTCCTGCGGCGTCTGAGAATCCATTCGGAAGAGGCCAAGGTCTGGGAAAGAGAGATTCGCGCTAGGCGAGTGAAGTGCATGGTAAGAGAAGAGCGGCTTCCCTGGATCGCAATCAGGAGCAGGTGGGAAGATTTTGAGAAGCAGATATCTTCCAGCCGCAGATCGAGCTTCCGAAGGCTGCAGCGGTTAGCAGAGTCCAAAGGGAATGTGACATTCGATGTTGTTGTTCCGACCTCGGATAATCTGGACAAATATCTGAATGAAGCCTTTGAAGTGGAGGCGGCAAGTTGGAAGGGGAAAAAAGGAACCGCCATGAAAGTCGATCCTAAGCTTGGGCCTTTTTTCAGGGAATACGCCCGCCAAACAACTGAGCTAGGCAAATTCCACTTGTTCTTTCTCCGTGTTGACGAAAGAGCGATCGCCGTTGAGTTGAATACGATTCATGCAAACAGATTGTGGATCCTGAAGATTGGGCACGACGAATCATGGTCATGGTGTTCTCCCGGCATTTTGCTGATGCATAAAGTAATCAAGTACTGTTTCGAGACAGGATTAGAAGGCTGTGAATTCGGAGGGACTGATGAACCCTGGCTCCATATCTGGGCGAACGAATCTCGCAGCGCATGGACGTACAGACTCTATCCCAGATCATTGAAGGGACTCATTCAACTTACAGCAGACTTTCTGCAAATGGCCGTCAAGAAGATCAGAACGGTCTTGTCAACTGAAAAGGCCAGAATGGAGTAGCCCAATCATGCTCGGAACCATTAGAAAAGACATAGTAAACATGATCGCATCAAGACATGTAGCCGACCCGAATGTAGGCGATGCCTTGCGGGTATGTAGATGGGCAAACGGCCAAGGGTATCATTCAATCCTCTCACCATGCGCAACGCCCGGTGATCCCGCCCGAGACGTGCTCGAAAGACATTCGACAGCCGTTAAGTCCATACGGAGCGAGAAGATCAACAGCCACCTCTCCGTGAAATTGGAGGCTATCGGATACGACTTAGGATTAGGATAATGTAGAAATTGTTCTTGAAATCATACGAAGCCTTGCGCCAACTTAAAAAATTGGACGTGGAAAAGTCCAGGATTCCTCAACATTATCAGTGCTAAATGCACATGCTTGTTTAAGTTATTCTTTAATATCCTTGAGCCGAGGCAAAAAGGAATCCACCTTGTTTTGTACAAAGAAAAATCGAAAAGCTCAAGTATAAGCTGGTGAGAATATTAACGGTATTTCATAATCTCGTCTACCCTCCTCAATCAGGAGTGCAAAGAGGTGCCAGCATAAACGTCGGCATTCTCGAACCATTGCGCGCAACCTTCCTCGCCAGAAATCCGTTTGAGGATTCCAAGTGTGATTAAACCTCGAAGTCCACCGCCGTCAAAAGAGAGGACTCTGTCAATGATTCGGTCCTTTTACGGCTTTAGTCATATCCAATTACCTTTTCACTAATTTAGATTGTTAACTTTCTGTAAACCATGTCTTGTGATAGTTCCTGTCGCGGAAAGCACCTTAAGAAGTCTTGTCCGGACTTTGTTCTAATAGTCAAAAACTATTTTAGCCCCTCTCACATTAATTCTAAGTGGGGTGGAGAAAGGGGATCTGTAGGATGCAAATTGGTCTCCGTCTATTCGGGTATTAGGGTCGGTCCACTAGTTATGTCCCATTTGAAGTTTGTAAGAAAGCCTAGCTCACCAGATCCAAATGATTTCTGGAAAGGATAAGTAAAGCCCAAGGAAATCCATGATTCATCAGATACTTTGAATTCTGTTCCGCATCCTATGTTGTTTGTATAGCGGTTCAAACCAGTTACATCTTTGAGATTGTAATTACCAAAATACTCGACATAAATATCAAAGGTGGTGGCGCCACCAAGGAATCTTAATCCATAACTAAATTGACTCAGGGAAAGCGTATCCCACACAGCATTCTTGTGGTCATATCTCAACTGGAAGAGAGCCTGGCCCCAGCCGCCGATTGGAACCGAACCCGTCAACCAGAAGCCAACTCCCTCGTACTCAGAACTATCGAATCTTGATCCCTTTAGCTTCCAGCCTAGTGCCGCGGCAAGGGATAATCCACCTCTATTCCAATTATTTTTCAGCCATACCTGCCGCATCTTTGCGTAAGCAGAATCGTAAGCTGGTTCAGCGGTCTTAAACGCCTCCGGCTGCTGCTGTCCTCCAAAATACTTGGCCCTCAAAGCCTTAATGGAGTCTATGAAATCACCACTAAGCAAAGGGTCAGCAGCGTTGAGAATCGTAACGTTCAAACCCGCGGCTAGGTTCGTTGCGGGAGAGGTCCCTGAAGATTTCGTCGTGCCCAGTGATACCTGTGTGTTCGCAAGCATGAAACTAGTTGGGCACGACCGATATTGTGTTTGTGTTATTTGCATACCGGGAATTATTGACCAAGGTGCGAAATCAAATGCTAAACCCTGCCTTACGGCTCCAGTTGAGTCGATGCCATTCAGAATATCCGTACCAAATGCGCGCGCAGTTGTGGGTTGCAATATGTTCGTAGGACTCGCGCCTAGAAAAGTGAAGGCAGCGGAAGATGGGGTCTTGTAGGTTATTGGTGTCGGATCACTCACGGTCTGTGCAAGAGATCCTACGGTATAGACCAAAATGAATCCAGTGGCAATCAGGATTCGAACACCGGACGCGATGAAGACCCCGCGGCGCAAATTCAGCAACAAGGATGCCTTCGCTCCATGCGCATTCTTATCATTTGATTGCTTATCTTTCATTTGAGTGTCACCTCGCCATCGGCACTTGCGGTACCGACATTGTTTGTTGTCCCGTTAATTGTCGGGATACTGGCGACCGAATTCCCACCTTGAGTCAAGCGAATATCCGCCTTATACGCTGTACTTGGATTTCCGGTAATATTGAAATAGTAGTGAAACAAGGTTCCACTCGGGAAGGGACCGAAATCATATGTGTGAGACGATGATGTTTCCGAATTGTCGTGATCTCCCCCCGCCACTTGGGTGTATTTACTGTCGCCGGGTTCTTTATACCATAACCAAAATGCTATGTCCTGAGGTGACTCCAAGTCTACCTCAACATGTAGCTTCTGCTTGGGATCGTAAGACATATTCTTCTCCTTTCTTTTGCCTACTCTTGATCGGATTTTCGGCTTCCTCCGTTTTTTTGAATGACTTTCGGTGCGATTCTTTTTACTCACTTTTCATTTCTCCTTCTCAGCTCTCTCCTCCAGTATCGGGCCCAAACCCATGACCTGTACTAGCTTCCTATCAAATTGGACCAAAACGACGCGCTGAGGAAGATAGACTGCACCGTGATAATTCCCCAACGCGCACATTCAGATTCGCAATTACCCTTTGTGCTGCTGTACAGGGGCAGTGTTCTCCTATGAAGATTTTGTCTCCTCCGGCTTCGTTCCCGTTCCTCTAAGCTGCACCAGCTTGCCCAACAGGTCGAACCAGAAAGGTGCGCCGAGGGAGATTGCAAGTGCCGTAACTATCCAGCCCAGCACGTTTACCGGCCAGTGTTTGCAATCCATCTGATCCGCCGCGGTATCGCCACTCCATCCGAGTCCGAGCAACTGATTGGATTGCTTGATATCGGTCTTGTATGAATTCGTGGCGTAGTTAACGAGCGAATCAACCGCAGTCGATGCACCTATCGACACTTCTGGATGGCTCGGTAGGTAACTTGATGCCATCCTTGCCAGGTCATGCCGATGCTTTATCAGCCGCTATTTGCTTTGCTGGTTTGCCATTATTAAATACAGAATCGCCAATGTAACCGGACGCGATAGCTACTGCGATCCCCATGGCATTCAGCGTCGCGAACGGAACGTTTAAATTCCACTGTGCAGCCGTGCCTAAAACCGCTGCCGCCGCGCAGGAGATTGCCGTAAAATGCCACTTGTTGAAAAACCAGCCAACGAATTGAGCTAGAAAAGTCTTAACAAGTGTACGCAAATCCGCGGTCTTTATAACATGTACAATAAAATGAATGACCATCCCTGCCGCGAATAAAACAATGTACCACCAATCAAAGCCAGATGGTACAACTGGAATCGGAATTGTCGAGTTTGTGCCCTGTGCGAAGAGGTGTAGAGCCGTCAAAAGTATGAATCCGCAAAGTAGGCATAGCATGAGAAGGAATTGCATAAATCGTTTGATGCTTGACATTGTGTTTCTCCTTATGTTTAAGTTATCCTTTCTGATCGCCACATCAAGAATAGTAGGCCCGAACATATTGACCTCCTTTTTTTGATTACTTACGACGAGTGATTTCCAAATAATTCTTATTTGAGAAATCGCTTCTTAAAGGAATTATTATGATACGGGGGTGCTTATCCTTCCCACAAAGAGTCCCAGCTCAAGGAATAGACGCCTCCATTTATTCCTCAATATTCTCTCGAAAGAACAAGACGTAATCTGAAATCAATCCAGCAAAAATCTGGAAAGAATTACGCCTTTTAAGCTATAATCGATTTATTTGAAGATCACCGATGCTCTTTCGTTTATCCAACAATTCAAGAATTCACTTATCCTCGTGAACTCGAATCTTGAACTTATCCTGAGCCGTCTTTCAACTCTACGACACCATGGCTTTAACTATCCTGGTTCCGTGGTGATGGTTGACTTATCATAACCACACGGTCTTCGTTGCTCTTACGCGCATTCATAAACAATTAGGGCAAATGCTGTGCCATCGTGTTGTGTTACGCAACCTCGAAATCTTGCTGAAACGGTGATGCTATGCGTTTGAAGTTCACTCGGTGTTCGCTTTCGATACATCAACTGTTCGATTTTGAGTGCCTCAACTATGATGGATGGAACGTTCGCTTAGAGTTTCAACGGAGCAGATTTTGTGTTAAATTTGTGAAGCAGAAGGTAGTGGGTTATTTTGATTTCATACGTAAGTTCTTAGCGCTCTCTATGCGAGCTTTGTGGTTAAAACTAAATCCCTGGAGCACGAGCTTTAGTCTTGGAACCGCGGAGAATCTCTGATATATATTGAAAATAGCCCACTACCCATCTCCTCAATTTGAAGGAGCCCTTTTTGAAAGTATGATTAAAGTGGTTACACATTCTTAGAAGCGCGTCGACTTATTAGCAAAGGATTCTTTCGACCGCTCACTTCCGACGTTGAAATATTCAACAAAACTTGTTGAATATTTCATCACCAGTGTATTAGCCCTTTTCAATCTGATTTGGTAGATTCCCACATGTTTTTCTTCTTGAACCGTTGAAAAATTCTACTATCATCTCTCGTTACTCTGGAATTTTGTCGGTCTGATTTTTTGTGACCCGCTAAGTGATACAAATACAATCGGTTAAAGCCGCAAAAATAATTTCCAGAAATGACGATTTCGGAACGGCGATTGATTGATATAGAGTGGAAAAATTAGAAAGCGGTACGAAGATTAGAACCGCAAATTTAGATAAAAAAAGGTTTTGTCCCGAAGGGATGCCTTCGGCAAAAAGTAATTTTAAAGATTGGGAGGTTTGAAATGGTTGCGCTATTTGTTGTTGCCACGATAATTATTTTTTTCATCATCGACTATTTTGTCCAGCGCGCCGAAAAGCGGAAGAACGCTATTGCACCTGCCGCGGACATTACATCCAAGGCGCGGTTCATCATTCCGAAAGAATATTTTTTTGGAAAAGGACACACTTGGATCGAACTATTGTCCGGCGGTTATGCGCGAATTGGACTAGATGACTTTGTTCAAAAAATTGTCGGGAGAATTGACGATGTCGGTTTCATTCCACTTGACAACAAGGTTGTCAAAGGTGATAAGCTCTTTACAATCCGGCAGGAAGAAAAAGTTTTGTCGTTCCAAGCGCCGATCTCCGGAAAAATCATTTCATTTAACGACGAACTTACTCAATCGCCGGACGTACTCAGAAAGAAACCTTACGCGGACGGTTGGGTCGCAATCGTAGAGCCGTCCGATCTCGACGAAATAAAATTTCTTCCAAAGGGAACCGATGCCGCTCAATGGCTTAAAGATGAAATAAAAAGATTTAGAAATTTCATAACGGCACAAGCAGCTCCAGCCGCTTCATCAAATACCCCATCCCTTGCGGGAGTGACGCTTATGGACGGCGGAATTCCCGTCGAAGATGTCATGGAACATTCCTCGAAAGAGACGTGGCGAAAGTTCGAGAAGAATTTCCTGACAAATAGTGATGCAAAGTAGGAACGATGCATGTGTCGTTTTCTTGAATATAGGAGCACGAGATGAAGAAGCAATTTGGAATTTTAGTTGATACGACGCAATGTATCGGCTGCATGGCGTGCGAAGATGCCTGCGCGGACAAATGGGGATTTCCTCATACCGATGTGCACGAGCTTTCGTGTCAAAAGAATACCGTGGTACAGCAGTGGAACGAGACTTATGTACCGAGGCTTTGCATGCACTGCGAAAATCCGGCGTGCGCTTCTGTTTGTCCGGTAGGGGCACTGCACAAAACGGCAGATGGACCTGTGGTTTATGATGAGAGCAAGTGCATCGGCTGCCGCTATTGCATGCAAGCATGCCCGTTCCAGGTTCCGAAATATCAATGGAACAATCCGAATCCGAAAGTAACGAAGTGCAACATGTGTTATGAAAGGATTGAAGCAGGCAAGCAGCCCGCATGTGTTGAAGCGTGTCCGGCACAAGCGCGTATATTCGGATATCGAGATGATTTGCTTGATGCGGCGAAACAAAAGCTGAAAGAAAATCCTCAGACTTATTTCCAGCACGTTTTCGGAGAAACGGAAGTCGGCGGCACATCCACGATTTATCTTGCAGGTGTTGATTTCGCAAACCTTGGTTTCAAGACCGATCTTCCGAAAACTGCGCTCCCGCAATACACATGGAATATTATGTCCAAGATACCGGATTATGTTGTTTGGGGCGGAACATTGATGACAGGGTTCTGGTGGCTGACTAATCGCAAGAAGAAAGTAGCGGAATACGAAGCGAGGCTGAAGTACCAGAAAAAAGATTACGGTGGCAAAAATGATGGTCAAGATATTGATGGAGGGAAAAATGAGTAGCTTATTATCGAAAGTCATCAATTGGTTCCGTGCCATGACCTTCTGGAAATCTGTTTTTCTGGTTCTGATGGTTGCTGGATTGTATTCCACCGTAATGAGATTTGCGTTTGGGCTTGGTGCGGCGACAAATTTGAGCGACAAATTCCCATGGGGATTGTGGATCGGGTTCGATGTGCTTTGTGGAGTCGGACTTGCTGCCGGCGGATTTGTCGTCGCGGCGGCAGTTTATGTTTTTCATTTAGATGATTATAAAGCTTTAATAAAACCGGCGGTCTTGACTGCATTTCTCGGATATGTGCTTGTAGTATTTGCTCTCCTCTTCGATCTTGGCAGACCATGGAATATCTGGCATCCGCTTGTGATGTGGAATCCGCATTCGGTTATGTTCGAAGTTGCGTGGTGCGTTATGCTTTACACGACAGTTCTTGCTTTAGAATTCAGCCCCATCGTATTTGAAAAATTCAAATTGGAAAAAGCCAACAAGATGGTACACAGCATCATTGTTCCACTTGTAATCTTAGGCGTCATGCTTTCTACACTTCACCAATCATCGCTCGGATCACTTTATTTGATCACTCCTGAGAAGACATATCCGTTATGGTACTCCGGAAATCTTCCCTTCCTTTTCTTCCTGACTGCCGTTGCCGTCGGTCCTGCAATGGTTATAATAGAATCATTTCTAAGCTCGCGCGCATTTCATCGTGAGATTGAATTGCCGATCTTATCGCGGCTTGGAAAAGTATCTGCAGTGGCGTTGGCAGTTTATCTTGTTTTGAAAATTGAAGACATAATCAATTACAATCTCACTCCATATCTTTTCACTTTCAATCTTGAAGGAATACTTTACTGGTCGGAGATAATCGCAGGAATTTTACTTCCGATTGTTCTTTTGGTTATTCCGCAGGTAAGGACAAGCAAACGCGGCTTGTTTTACAGCGCAATCCTGATCGTAACGGGTTTCGTGTTGAACAGGATGGATGTCAGCATCACGGCGCTCGAGCGTCATTACGGCGTCAACTATTTCCCGAGCTGGATGGAAATTTCGATCACCTTAATGATAGTTGCAGTTGGGTTCGGTGCATTTGCATTGGCTGCAAAAAATCTCGCCGTGTTTCCAAAAGAAGCTCGGGCACGCGACAAGGAATACGATGTGGTGGTCGTATCCGAAGGACACTTTGGAGAAGGAGCTTATTCTAAGAATGTTGCGGTACGCGGCACGTCCAATATCCCGGTCGCGGGAGAGGTTAAATAACAGATTTTGCAAAGGCAGGTGCATCATGACACACGATAAAACTATAAGCCGTTTGATACCTGACAGTGAGATGAATTGCATTTGGGTTGATGCCGGGCTCGTGTCATACAAGCTTTGCGATTTGAACTTCGATTGCGAGAACTGCCGATTCTATCAGGTCATGCAACAACGGTCACAGCCGCTTTCAAATTCTTCCGCAAACAGTAAGTCGGATATTCCGTTCATGGGAATGGCTGATGAAGAGCATGGTACTCTTTCGATAGCTCGTGGAACTCTTGCGAATTCTATAAGCGAGTTTCTTACTCAGCCGACAATGATCTCGCTACCGGATGATCGTTTGTATTCTAAGAATCATGTTTGGGTAAAGGAAGTCGGCAAAAGTCGTTACCGCGTCGGGATGGATCATTATGCTGTTGCTTTCTTATCTCCACCGTTGTCCGAATCTTTCGGAGAAGAAGGGGGGGGGATTGTACTGCCGCAAGAAGGATCTGTCTCCGTACGCGACACACCGTTTGTCTGGCTAATTCTAGATGATGAAACTGTCGCCGTTCGTTCGCCGATGAATGGAAAAATATCGAAAATCAATTCTCAGTTGAAAGATTTCCCGTCACTTATTAGTGAGGATCCATATGGTTCCGGTTGGGTGAGTGAAGTTGAAGTCACAAAGCGAGATGCCGTTAAGAAAATATTTTTAGATTCAAAGGCGGCAAAAGCATTGTATGATGAACAGATTAATAAGATGGAACGCACACTTTCCGATTTTGACAAAGTCTCGATCGGTGTTACAATGATGGACGGCGGCATGAGACACAATAGCCTGAAAAATATCCTCGGGTCAAAGGAATACGTCGCTTTGTTGAAGAAATTGTTGTCGGTTAAGACTTAGATCGTTCGCGGAATTATGCCACATGGTTCACCACTTTCGCGACCTAGCAAAATTTCCATTTCTGAAGTATCATTGTTAATCCCTTAAGTCCCATCATTTTCGCAGGAATATAGCCGTTTTCTTATTCATTCCTCGGCATAAGAATTGTCGAAATGATGATAAGAGCAAATGAGTTAACATGCGCATCACAAAATTTTTAGCCTTCAGACTTTTCGTGATCGTGCTTCTTGTCATGCTTGTATCGACTGCGATATTCACCACAATGATGCTCAATTGGCACTCTGAGAAGTATCTGGAAATCACGAAGGATTGGGCGCTTCGCACGAGCGATCTCATCAAACGATCGACACGCTACAGCATGATGGAGAACCGGCGGGAAGATATTTATCAATCGATCAACACGCTTGGATCGGAGCCCGGCATCGAAGCGATTCGCATCTACAACAAGAAAGGGGAAATGTCTTTTTCGACAGTCGAAGGCGAAACCGGGAAGTATGTCAACACAAACGCAGAGGCTTGCAACGTCTGTCATCAAGCCGGCAAGCCGCTTCCGTCAAGCGACGCAAACGGTCTCACAAGAATTTTCCGTTCGCCAAAAGGTTATCGCGTTCTCGGAGTCATCACTCCGATCAAGAATGAGCCGGGCTGCTACAACGCTGCATGTCATGAACATTCTTCTTCTCAAACTGTGCTCGGCGTTCTCGATGTCATGCTCCCGCTGAAAAATCTTGACGAAAATTTGTCTCGATTACGAAACTCCACTTATGTCACCGGTGTATTGATGGTGACAGGGGTCACTCTATTTTCCGGGATTTTTATTTGGATAATGGTTAATATTCCGGTGAGAAAGCTTACACGCGGAACACATGAAGTAATGAAGGGTAACCTCGCATACAGAATTGATGCTCGTTCTTCTGACGAGATCGGCGACCTTGCCGCTTCATTCAACAAAATGACCGAAGAACTCAGCTCCCACGAACGGGATCTCAGGCGGGCGAGAGATGAGCTGACACAGTGGGGTCAAACCCTTGAAGAAAAAGTCGAGCAAAAAACCAATGAACTGCGCAGGGCATTATCTAACATGGTACAGGTCGAGAAAATGGCATCGCTCGGAAAATTAGCCGCGAGTGTCGCTCACGAATTGAACAACCCGCTTGCCGGAATTCTTGCTTACGCAAAGCTTTTGAAGAAAAAAATTTCAAAGGAAGAATTTTCTGTGGAAAACCTAAAAGAGATGAACGAGGAGCTGAGTATGATTGCCGATGAAAGTGCGCGCTGCGGCAACATCGTAACAAACTTGCTTTTGTTCTCACGGCAAAAGGTGGGTGAATTCCATCCGCAGAATCTTGCGCCGATCATCGACCAGAGCTTGAAACTTATCGCGCATCATTCGACGATCCACAATGTCAGGTGTGAAATCAAATTCCCGAATTCGCCAGTCGAAATCACATGCGACCCGCAACAAATCGAACAAGCATTGATAGCTCTCGAGATAAACGCGATCGAGGCAATGCCGGAAGGCGGTGATTTGAAAATCCAGCTTGAATACGTTGATTCAGGGAAAGCCGTGCAAATAAAAGTTACAGATGCCGGAATAGGCATCGCGGCCGAAGACATTGAGCATATTTTCGAACCGTTTTTCACGACAAAAAAAGATGGGAAAGGCACAGGGCTCGGTCTTGCCGTCGTGCATGGCATTGTGGAACGGCATAACGGTAGAATCGAAGTCGAGTCTAGAGTAAATCTCGGCACGACATTTACCATCACTCTGCCGGTGAATCCCAATGGTTAGGAATTTTTCATCCAGCATTTGTATTTTGTAATTAATTATGAGCTTAGTAAATAACCATAAGTTGCAGCAATCAAGCATTCTTATCGTAGATGACGAATTTTCAGTTCGGGATTCACTCAGCAAGTGGTTCAAGGAAGACGGTTACCGCGTAGGCGCTGCGGAGAATGCAAACAAGGCGTTGAATCTAATGAATGAGGGACCATGGGATGTCATACTCCTCGATATAAAAATGCCGGGCATGGATGGACTCGAATTGCAAAAAAGATTGAAGGAGATCGACAAGAGTGCGGTCATTATCATGGTCACTGCTTTCGCCGCTGTCGATAGTGCCGTGCAAGCTTTGAAAGAAGGAGCTTTCGATTATATCACCAAGCCTGTCGACCCGGAACATCTTTCGCATCTCATCCAGAATGCCATTAGGACAAAAAATTTAGCCGATGAGAATTGGCGATTGCGGCAGCAAATGTCGGAGCTTTCTGGCGCCGATGAAATAGTGGGGGAGAGTCCGCAGATGAAAAAAGTAATCGACCTCGCAAAGACCGTGGCACAGACAGACACAACTGTAATGATTCGCGGCGAAAGCGGAACCGGCAAGGAGCTTGTTGCGCGGACAATTCATGCGAACAGCTCTCGAAAATATTTTCCGATAATTACCGTCAACTGCGGCGCAGTTCCGGAGACCTTATTGGAGAGCGAACTCTTCGGACACGAGAAAGGCGCATTCACCGGTGCGCAATATCGCCGAAAGGGAAGATTCGAAATGGCGGATGGTGGTACGATCTTTTTAGATGAGATCGGGACGATTAGTCAGAAAATGCAAGTGCAGCTATTACGAGTGATAGAGGCGAAGCAATTCACCCGTGTCGGCGGAAACGACGCTATATCGAGCGACTTCAGGGTAATTTGCGCGACGAATCGCGACTTAGAAGCAGCGATTGCCGAAGGAAGTTTCAGAGAAGATTTGTATTATCGACTGAACGTGTTTACGATTTACGTTCCACCGCTTAGAGAAAGGCGCGTGGATATTCCGCCGTTGATAAATCATTTTGTAAAAAAGTACGCGGCGTCGATGGGCAAGCCGGTGCTCGATATTGATTCTGAAGCAATGGACTTGCTCATTCGCAACCGATGGCCGGGCAACGTTCGTGAGCTTGAAAATGTCATCGAGAGAGCCATGGTCCTTGCGAATCCGCCGGCAATTAAACCTGCAGATCTGCCGTTCCAATTACAACAGTCGTACCAGGATAATGGGGTCCCCGATGACTCGATGACAAGCATGGAGAAAATTCACATTGCAAAAGTGCTCGATAAAATGGGATGGAATATCACCCGCACTGCAGATGCGCTCGGCATAGATAGGGTTACACTTTACAGCAAAATTTCGAAATACGGTTTAAAGAAACCGTGATGTCCTGCATGATGGTGCGTCATGCGGGATGAGCCATGGCTCGGATGTCTTCCGTAATTTTAGTCGCGATTGCACCTGCTGATCCATTATATCTATCGTTTCTCGCAGAACCACTCGGCAAAACTTATTTCCGATCAGTTAAGGTGGTGCAATCGCCACCGTTAGACGGTTCATTCGCGTTTAATGTTTCACGCAACCAATACAGCTCCACTTCAATTTTGTCGGCTTTGCTTGAAAAGTTCGACAGCTTCGAGGGAAAAGTTCTCGGCGTTACCGAAGGTGACCTCTTCGTGCCGGTTCTCACTTACGTTTTCGGTGAAGCGCAACTCGAAGGAAAAGCCGCAGTTGTTTCTTCACATCGACTTCATGAAGAATTTTACGGACTCCAGGCCGATGAAAATGTCTTCAAAGCACGGTTGCTCAAAGAAGCGATTCACGAACTCGGTCATACTTTCGGGCTGATACACTGCAATAATTATTTGTGCGTCATGCACTCGTCAACCGGCGTGGAAGAGATCGATGTGAAAACGGAGAAATTGTGCGAAGATTGTAGAAAGAAGCTTCTTTCCGAAAATCTAACTTACTAGCAAGGAAATTATCCGTTTATTGCTAAAATTAGGGGCAATTTTATAGAATTAATTGCCAATACCCAACGTCGATCCACTTATTGAATTTGTATCCGACTTCTTTGAAGTGTGCAACCTTTTTGAATCCGAATTTTTCACAGAGCGCGATGCTTGCCGGGTTCGGGAGGGCGATGCCGCTTATTACTGTATGAAATGATTTTTCCTTTAATGTCTTGAGAATATCTTTCATCATTTCCGATCCGATTCCTTTCCCGACAAATTCAGGACGAAGATATATTCCGGCCTCGACTGAATTTCGATACGCTGCACGCTCTCTCCACCTGCGCGCGTAGATATAGCCGATGACTTTTTCATCAACCTCATAGACGAGCCATGGATAATTCTGTATCGCAGTTTCAATTCGTTCCACCATCTCGTCCGATAACACAGGAATGTCCTCAAATGTGATCGTGGAATTTTTAATATATTCATTGTAAATATCGCAAATAGATTGAGTATCCGATAAACGTACGGGTCTTATCATGGTCACTCCGACAAATTATTTACCTTAAAATAACGAATTGATGAAAAAAATGGAAAAACAAATTAGATGCAGTAGGAACACACTCACAATTGTTCTTCCTTGTCTCTCTTTACCATCTTGAGTAAATTTAACATCGTTGAGGTTCATAAGTCAATAATATCATGGAACACGCTTGAAAACAAAAATCGGAAGACAATTCGTTTTTGAATCGTCGCACCAACTGAACGGTAAAATATACGGCAGGTGCGGAAATCTCCACGGCCACCGCTATGAGCTGACAATAGAAATCGAAGGCGAAGTCAACCAGTTCGGATGGATTTGTGACTTTGAAGAACTCGATGAGATTGCGAACATTATTATAGGAAAGTTCGATCATCAGAATTTAAACAACTACTTTGATGTGCCAACGGTCGAGAATATCGCAAGAAATATTTTTGAAACACTCGATGAAAATTTGAAAACGAAGCCATATCGGCTGTCGAAAGTGCTTTTGTACGAAACTGAGGATTGCTATGCCGAAGTTGCACGTTAATGAAATTTTCTACAGCCTTCAGGGAGAAGGTGCACGCAAGGGAAGCGCCAATATTTTCGTACGGTTTGCCCACTGCAATCTCAAATGCCGTTTCTGTGATACGGAGTTTGAAAGTTACCGCGAGATTAAGGTTGAATATCTACTGGAAGAGTGCGGACAATTTCTATGTAAGAACATTGTGTTCACGGGCGGCGAGCCTCTTCTCCAATTGACCGGAGAAGTTATTAAACTATTTAAGAAGGCCGATTATTATCTTGCTGTCGAGACAAATGGGACAATTACTCCGCCAAAAAAATTGGATTGGATTACAGTCAGCCCGAAAGTAGCGGAGCATGTTCTTGCAAGGAAATTTAAGGGTGTGCATATCAACGAGCTGAGATATGTCCGCAACAGGTCACAGGGAATTCCGCAGCCCAAGCTCAACGCGGACCATTACTTCATCAGTCCTGAATTTGACGGCGATTATTCGAACGAAGCAAACATCGATCAATGCATCAAATTGGTGAAAGAAAATCCGCAGTGGAAACTTTCCTTGCAGGAGCACAAGCTTTTGAAGATTCGGTGAACCCACACTTATCGAGTCATTAAGGGATTTATCAGACCATTGTTTGGCTTGCTTTGTAGACAGCTTTTCCCACACCTCTCTGGAAACACCTTGACTATTGTACCATGGATAGTTTAATTAGAAAAAATTTGCTTCGTGAAACGTTTCCCGGCACTTAAAGCAGCAATATCCGCGGCAGTGGGCATTTTTATTGGAAAGGAATTCCCGCATTATCAACTTCTCTTCCTCAGCGTTGGACTATGTCTTGTCGTGATGATGTCCGTATGGCTAATTCTCCGGAGAGAAAGAATATCCACACTGATATCCGTCGGGTTTTATGCGGCGCTGGTATGCGCGTTCGCATTCAGTATGAGTACAAACATAGCATCGTTGTCATCCACTCCCTTGTCAAATTACGTCTGTTTCGCCGGAAGGATAGAAGAATCTCCGAGGGATACCGCCATCTCATCCGTTATTCTTGGTGAATGTTCCGGATTCGATAAGTCATGGCACAAAATCGCTGGCGAATTAATTGTAACACCCAAATTCAAGGCCCAATTTCGTACCGGAGACAGACTCATCTTTACAGGCAGAACCGGTGCCATTTCCGAAGCAAGGAATCCCGGTGAATTCGATCTCAAATCGTATTACCTGTTGAGTGGAATCGTCGGCAGAATTTACCTGACGAATGAAGCAGATGTCCTTTCCGTGTACCATGATAGCGGTTTCAGCCTCCAACGCAGCATTGTGGAACCTGTAAGAAATTTCATGCGCAATGAAATAAAAACTTTTATGAAAGGAGACGAAGCGGAGCTTGCGCGTGCCATGGTGATCGGCGAAAGGATCGGAATAAACAAAGAAGTCAGCGAGCAATTCATCAACACCGGTACCATCCATATTCTTGCCGTTTCGGGTTTGCATATTGGATTCTTTATGGGAATACTCATGGCTGTCGCATCGCTCTTGAGAATTCCGCGCAAGTTTCGGTTCTTCATCATTGCGCCAATTTTGATTTTGTATGCACTCGTTGTTGGCATGACTCCGAGCATCACTCGCGCCGTCATCATGGCACTGGTGGTTTTGTTCGGATTCTTTCTGCAAAGGAAAAGTCAGATATTGAACTCGCTTGGCTTTGCCGCTCTCATCATACTTACTTTCAATCCTTCGCAATTGTTTACGGCGGGATTCCAGCTCTCTTTCGCGGCTGTGTTGTCGATTGCGCTTTTACACGAACGAATTCTCGGAATGGTTCGAAGATCGTATCCGGCACTGCAAGAGAAGCCGTTGCTTAATTCGGCGCTCTCTGTCGCCTTTTTGACGATCGCTGCAACCTTAGGAACGATTCCGCTCACCGTTTACTATTTTCACCGGGTTTCTCTGGTGAGCGTTTTTGCAAACTTTCTTGTCGTGCCGCTTGCAGGAATTTTCATGTCCATGATCTTTATTTTTTTATTTTTCGGATTGTTCTCGTCGTTGCTTGCTTCTCTTTACGCATCGGCTGCTCAGATTTTTGGGTTTGCGATTCTCCAAATAAATTTTTTTCTTGGTTCAATGAAGATCAGCCATGTGGTGATCCCCGATATCGGCTGGTCGTTCGCTTTGTTATATTTCCTCTGGCTTTTCTCAGTGGCTGCATTCCCGCGAAGTGGATCCTCGATCGGCAAGGAGGGGCTGATGGGAAAGATTATTTTTAGTGTGCTGCTTGGGGCGAATATCATTCTTTACGCAAGTCTTTTCACAGCGAAACCTGAAGCCAAACTTTTTGTGTTGGATGTCGGACAAGGAGATGCAATCTTTGTCGAAATGCCCGACGGGAAAAATATGCTCATCGATGCAGGAATAAAGTTTAGAAGCTACGATATGGGAGAGCGCGTTGTTGTTCCTTTCTTGGAACGGAACGGCATCGATGAGATTAACTATTTCGTAGTAACGCATTTGCACATCGACCATATGGGAGGCGCTGCGTATGTAATAAGAAACGTAAAAGTTGACAACTTCGTCTATCCGGAGCAGTCATCGCAATCCGAAACTTGGATAAAGACCATGGCGTGTGTCGCTGCTTTTAAGATCCCATCGAGGAATGTCAGGGCAGGAATGATTTTGGATTCAGGCTCCACTTACCGAGTTTACGTCGTTCATCCGAATCGGAAGTATGTCGGTGAAGGCGGATTTGCTTACAAAACGAGATTTAATGACGGTTCGATTGTTTTGAAAGTGTGCATCGGCAAAGAAAATTTTCTTCTTGCGGGAGATGCTGAAAAGCCCGTAGAACATGATCTGGTAAAAATTTACGGAGCATTTTTAGCCTCCGACATTTATAAAGCCGGACACCATGGAAGCAAGACGAGCTCGACTCCCGAATTCCTAAAAACGGTTCACCCGACTTATGCGGTGATCTCCGTCGGAGCGAACAATAAGTTCGGGCATCCTTCGCCCGAAGTCATCGCTGAAATGAAAAGAGAAAACATTAAAATTTGGAGGACGGACTCACTCGGTGGGGCATATTTCCGTGTAGATGCGGATACTTTCAAACTAGTACAATGGAAATAGCCCATTTCTTTTAGTAGTCAGCTACTAGCTCGTCCCAACTATGAATGGACGGGCTAAGGGTAATAGCTATTCAAGCCCTCGCAAACCTTGCCTGGAAAAATCTCAGGTGCTTCGGCTCGTAAACCATTTTCATGCCTTTTACTTTCTTCCGATTTTCATAGACTTCGAGGATCGATTCGGCGGTTACGTCCATGTGCGCCTGAGTATAGACACGTCTTGGAATTGTCACGCGAACAAGCTCAAGTTTCGGATGGCGGTTTTCACCGGTTTTTGCATCGCGTCCCGCGGAAACGATTCCTCTTTCCATCGTTCGCACACCGGAATCGACGTATATCTCCGCCGAGAGCATTTGCGCCGGAAATTGATCCTGCGGGATGTGAGAATAAATTTTCTTCGCATCCAAAAAAACCGCATGACCGCCGATCGGCTTGACTATTGGCACTTCCCAATCGAGCAGCTTTTGTCCCAAATATTCGACCTGCCCGATGCGTGAGCGGATGTAATCTTCCTGTACCATCTCTTCCATTCCGCGTGCCATGGCTTCAAGGTCACGTCCGGCTAAGCCGCCGTAAGTGTGAAGTCCCTCGAACACTACGACCATGTTTCGTGCTTGATCAAAAACATCTTTATCGTTCATAGCTAAGAAACCGCCGATGTTCACGAGTAAATCTTTCTTCCCGCTCATCGTACATCCATCGGTGAACGAGCAAAGTTCTCTTAAAATTTCCGCGATTGATTTTGTCTCATAACCTTTCTCACGCAATTTTATGAAGTAAGCATTTTCAACTGCGCGGGTTGCATCGAGTATGATTTTGATTCCGTGCTTGCTTGTCAGCTTGCGAACAGCCTTCATATTTTCCATCGAGATGGGCTGCCCACCTGCCATGTTAACCGTCGCGGCGACACTTATGTACGGAATTCTTTGAGCCCCGACTTTTTTTATCAAGTCCTCTAATTTTTGAAGATCGACGTTGCCCTTGAAAGGATGAGTCGATTCCGGATCATGCGCCTCGTCGATTATGACATCGACAAAAGTTCCGCCCGCAAGTTCCTGGTGCTCGCGCGTTGTCGTGAAGTACATATTGCCCGGTATAAAGTCGCCCTGTTTGATGAGCACCTGAGAAATTATATGTTCGGCGCCACGGCCCTGATGCGTCGGTACAAGATATTTGTAGCCGTAATATTTTTGCATATTCGATTCTAAATGATAAAAATTCTTACTGCCGGCATAAGCTTCGTCGCCAAGCATCATACCAGCCCACTGGTAGTCGCTCATCGCATTTGTACCACTATCTGTAAGGAGATCGATATAAACATCTTCGGAGCGAAGAAGAAACGTGTTGTAGCCGGCTTCTTCAATTGCTTTCACGCGATGTCCTCGCGTTGTGGTCTTCAGGGGCTCAACCACTTTTATCTTGAATGGTTCAGCCCAGCTTCGTCTCGTCGGCTTCGGATACGGCATAGGGACACCTTTCTTGGTTGGATTTTAAATTATAAGAATTTATTCGGAACAACGAAGAGTTTCAATGTGCAATAAATGGATTGATGGCACAGAAACGCTGCCCAGCGACGCCTTTGCCTCATCGCCGTGAACAAGAGAACCGCGAAAGAAAAGGGTTATCTCACAATTTTGAAGTTGAAATCTGGAGACTTAAAAATCCCCATGAGCCTTATCCAAATAGGAAGCAGCATTTCAGTGGCACGTGCCCCGGTTATGTCACCGAGGTCGACAACAGATGTCCATCCGAACCAGTCCTTCAAAATTTTGATGACCTTTTCTTTCGCCGCGGTGTCATTCCCACAAATAAATATATCGTGGTCACCATGAACTAAAGACGGATTTACCATGACTTTGCAGTTCACGGTGTTCAAAGCCTTCACCACCTTGACGTTCGGAAACGTCCGCTGGATTTGCTCACCCAAAGAATCTGTGTTGCATACGCTCAAAGACGGAGGCATTCCTTTTGAAAAATCGAGCGCATTTGCAATATCGACCAAAATTTTTCCGCTCATGTTTTTCTCGCCGGCTGATTTCAATGCAGCGATCGCCCCACCGCCGGAAGTGCAGTTGAATAAGATTTCACCAAATGCCGCCGCATCGGCAAATGTTCCTTGTGTCGCCTTCTCTCCATTTGCCTTCGCCCACTCGAAAGCCTTTGGGTTGTCCGCGGTTCGCGATCCCATTTTTACCTCATGCTTCAATTGAATGAGCTTTGTCCCGATTGTGCTGCCGACTATTCCAGTTCCAAGAACACCGATTTTCACTTTTCCTCCAATGCTTTTTTGAACGTTATCTAAATCAACGCAAAAAATCTTCTATGAGTTCAATAAAGGGATCAAACTGATGGAGAAATCCATAATCACTTTGTGCAAAATCTTATTTCAGTATCTGATCTATCTTCTTCAACTCATCACCAGTGAATTTCAAATTATCAAGCGCTTTCAGACTATCCTCTAACTGTTCAACGCTGCTTGCACCTATGAGCACGGAAGTCACCCTGGAATCTTTGAGCAGCCATGCAAGAGCCATCCGGGCGAGAGACTGGTTCCGGGCTTTTGCAATCTCGTTAAGTCTCTTGATCTTCGAAATCTTTTCTTCCGTGATTTCTTCGGGTCTGAGGAACCCGTGTGGTTTAGAGGCACGGGATCCTGCTGGAATTCCGTTAATGTATTTGTCGGTGAGCATACCTTGAGCTAACGGCGAGAACGCGATGCAGCCTGTACCACCATCCTCCAGAACATCCAACAAACCATCTTCCACCCATCGAACGAACATAGAATATTTTGGCTGGTGGATCAAACACGGAGTGCCCATCTCTTTGAGCAATTCGATTGCACGCGCTGCCGAGTCGGGAGGATAATTAGATATTCCAGCGTAGAGAGCTTTGCCCTGGTGAACAGCGGAAGCTAACGCTCCCATAGTTTCTTCAAGTGGGGTTTCGGGGTCAGGTCTGTGAGAATAAAAAATGTCGACGTAATCCAGCTGCATTCGCTTGAGACTCTGGTCAAGACTGGCGAGAAGATATTTTCTCGATCCCCAGTCACCGTAAGGACCATCCCACATCATGTATCCCGCTTTGGTAGAAACGATCAATTCATCACGGAGTCCGGAAAAATCACTTTTCAAAATTCGACCGAAGTTTTCCTCGGCTGAACCTGGCGGCGGTCCATAATTATTTGCAAGATCGAAATGGGTTATTCCTGAATCGAACGCTTTCCAGACAATATTCCGGAAATTTTCATAGACGTCAACACCTCCGAAGTTATGCCAGAGGCCAAGAGAAATTGCAGGGAGTTTAACTCCACTGCGTCCACAGCGCCTGTATAACATTCGATCATATCGTTTCTCGGATGGGATATAATTTGATAAGCTCATTATTAAATGTCCTCTTGGTTTTATTGTGGGAAACTGAAGGGTTGACAAAACTTAAACCCGAGCCTTGTCGTATAACGGACACAACATTTTCCCGTTGGCTGAGTCAGAATCACAGATTTGTTCACTCTCGCTGTACCATTATTGTGAAAGCCGATCATCTCGGTCGTTCTTACTTTTCTCAAGGAATAGCCGCGCTGTTTCTATTCAAACGCGGCAACAATTATTTCATCGAGTACGCAGATAAGATAACAAATAAGACAAAAGAATCTCAATAGGGAAAAGGAACTCTCGAAACCCGCAATAAATAGATTTTAGACTCTAAACAGCCCGACGGTCAATAAAAGATTCTTCCTTGGCGAGTCCTTATAGTTTCAGCGGCTATTCATTTTTGGCGCAGCTCTATTGCGTTAGCCTTATTAGTCGAAAGTCTTTCGAGGATAAATCTATCTGAATTAGATAAACTGTCCGAAGGTGGTGATGCAACATATTTCGCGAATTCCGGTTTTGGTGAAAAGATTCCGAGCATTGGTACCGACATGGCATCTTCAAAATTCAGCGGATCAAGGCCGAGGATAATTTCGATTGTCCGGAGCATGCTTAACTGATCATAACGATCGCTCACGACTGAGTTTCGCTTCACGTACGGACCGGCAGCGAGTGCTTCGGTACGCGTTGCATCGACATGGTCTGGACCGTTTTGAGCATCGTCCTCTTCAACAAGTATAAGGCTGTTTTCCCAAATCGGACTCTCGGCAATTGTTTGTACCATCAAACCGAGCGCAATATCATTCTGCGCAACGAGCTGATATGGATTCTGATAATTCGGATTTGTCCCGCCTGTGTGGTCGTTCGGAAGCCATATATACTCAAACGGAACAACGCTCCCCGATTTTAATTGCTGATCGAAATCGGCTTTCCACGCCTCGACGCGGCGCAGGTCGGAATACCATAAATCCCATGTGTAATAATTTAAAGGATAGTGGTACAGAAATTCCGAGAATGCTTTCTTGAATCGACTGTTTTTTTCGAGAGCATCATGCAAAGTTTCATCGCCCGAGAGAATTTCCGAGATGCCTTTTGTGAACACACTGTCCTCCAGGAGTTTAAGCGCACCTTTCGGGCTATTCGCCTTTCCGTAATATGGCTGCACAAAGTCGCTGAATTCTTCACCCCTGTCGACCTTGGCAGCGATCTCCATGCTGTTTGCATAAAACTTCTTCGCGATCCCGCTGTTATCTCCAAAAAACTTTTCGATTATTTTATAAGCGGCGGTCATTATATAATACGGTTCGCCATAAATTTTGTAGTCAACTTTTTTCGCTTCGAGCGCCTCCCAGATGTAAGCCTTCGAGAAAACTGCCGGCACCGTGCCGAACGGGTAGCCATTATACCTGCCGGAATACTCCGCGTTTCCGAGCCACTCAAGAAACGGACTCGCATAACCACTGGTGGTGAAGCTGTGCCCGAGTACGCTCACCTCGCCGTCAACGTAATAGTTGTCAAGTGTCACAAAATCTGTTGCGATTTTGTGAACATTTGGGGAGACGTTCTTTCCGAAAATTGTCAGACTCGAATCGCCGTTCCCTCTGCCGAGATCACCCAGCACCTGATCATAAGACCGGTTTTCTTTGATGATATAAAAGACATGCCTTATCGGAGGCTTCAAACCGTCTTGAGGACTGTAAATCGGTGAGCCTTCCCCAACTTCCTTCGTCCATCCGGATAGATTTTTCTTAATTGAATTTTGCGGAAGAATCCCTGCACTGCCTTTCAACAGAGTCAACACATAATCTGGTCCGCCTTTGCCGGCAATTGGCTGAGGTCCATTCGGATTCGGACGCCTCGGAATTACTCCCTTCGCACTGAGAAAAAATAAATTCCCATCACCCAGGAGAACTTTTGTCGTGTACCATCCTGTCGGAATATAGCCAAGGAGTTTGCCGCTTATTAGTTCATAAACGCCGATAGCATTCAGCGTTGCCTCGCAGACATACAATTTCCCGTCTTTGATGGCACACGAGGTTGGCGATACTCCGGACTTGTATCCTTTTTTGCCGACGAAGATTTTTCGAAATATTATGTCGGTCTTTGTATCGAGCACGGAAATGTCGTCGGACGTAGTGTTCACTACATAGATGTAGTTCCCGTCAACAGTCATACTCGCTGGCGCGCTTCCGATTTTCAAAGATTTCAATTCCCTGAACTGCGAATCGTAAATATTTATTTTGTTCTCACCAAGAATCGTTACGAAATATTTCCCGTTCACAAATTCCACGGCATAGGGAAAATAACCTACGACCGCTTCCTTCTCTACTTTCCCGTTCACTAGATTTAGAAGCGCGATCTTTCCTTTGCTGTAGTGGCCTGTGCCGAGCGGGTCTCGGCGTGTCCGGGTTGAATCGGTGGCAACAAGATAAACGACCGCAATGTGCTGTGAATCAACAGGCGTGAGTCCCGCAGCGTAGTCGCCGACTTTATACTCACGCTCGAAATTGAAACTTTTATTTATCATGTACACCTTGGAATCGAATCCGCCGCTGACGTACAAGTTCCCATCCAATCCGATCTTTGCGCTTGGAAACATCGAATGCAGCGTATCGGTTTTTATAACCTCACCGCTTTCAGGGTCAACCACAGAAATTTCCTGAGGCTCGCCGCTGTAATAGCCGTTATTCAACACAACGAGTTTGCCGTTATAAACAATCGCTTCATACGGCAGGCGTCCGACTTCAACCTGTTTTCCGGCAGGATCGATTTTCCATCCGGTCGGAAGCTCCACCTCGTTCGACATCATGGCACGTGATTTTTTCTGAGCATCCACAACATAAGTCTCGACGGATTCATACGAAGTTCCTTTTGCAAACTCCCACAATTGGCGATTGAGAACTTGTTCACTTCCCGGCTCATCGAATTCCATGTCGTCTTTGTCCCTACGACCTTGATCTTTGACCTGCGCGCAAGCAATGCCGACAAAAAAGAATATGAACGAACACAAAGCAAGGATAACATTGCAGCTTCTCTTAATCATTCTCGATCTCCATTTATATTCTTGTACCACATCACGGGAATGGTATCCAATTTTCGTTTAATCTGTGTTATAAAGGAATTAATTCTGTGTTAAAGAATTAGAAACGAAGTGAATTGTTAAGACTTAAACGAATCCTGTTTGGAATTCCCACTGTTGAAGATGACGAGCTGTTCCCAGTCGATTGAACCGTCCGTTTTGCAAAAGTTGTTCGCAAATTCACGTGTGAATCTATTTATCATTTGTGAATAAGATCCCATAAAGTCGTCATTCTTTTCTTTTGCTTTGTGTCCAAGCGGTTCAATGATTTTCGTGTACAGATCGGGATCGTTGGAGATAAATTCCCAAAATCTTTGTCCACAGTATTTGAAATAGTCGCCTTTATCTGGATTTTTGATTTTGCCATAACAGCATCCGTTTACGGCAACCACGTTTAATTTAGAACTACTCGTTCGAAGAGTCTTCTTGGCTCTTTTGAAGTCCTCGATCATACCTGGTACCTGTCTACTATTCCCCCAATTTGGACCAGATTTGATGTTAACAATATATCTCGTCCCATCTTTATCAAACTCTAAATCAATTCCAGTAATGCCGGATTTCTTTCCATCATACACTTTTCCATTGATGAAAATTGCAAGGCCTTCAAGCCAATCACCGAAAATGGTTTCCTCATTTGAAGAAATATGCGCATCAGTAATCCCCTTGACGATCTGTTCAGCAGTTAGCACATATTTTGCTTTGAATAAGTATGGATTTTTTTTACTGAGAACTTCTTTAAGCTTTAGTTCGTCAAGGCTTTCAATCCGTTTTTGGTGAAAGGTTCCAATATTCTGCTCAATATAGTTTTCAACATCTTTGAGGTTTAATTTCTTCATGGAAAAAGATCTCCTGCCTCGGCAATTACCTGTTTAATCCTTTTTTCAGAAATATTACAGAACTCTTTTGAAATCTCTATACCGATATACCTTCTGTTATTAATTTTCGCTGCCACTGCGGTCGTTCCTGATCCTAGAAATGGATCAAGGACAATGTCGTTTTGTTTTGTAAATAGTTTGATGAACCATTCCGGTAATGAAACCGGAAATGCAGCGCTATGATTCTTGTTGCCTGATTCGGTTGCCATATGAAGGACATTATTAGGGTAAGCCATATCGCGGCCTATCCAGTTTGCTATGTTCTTGCCAAAGCCGGAGCCAACTTGTGAATCAAAACGTACCACGTCGTTCTTCCCCAATGTTTTAAGTCGACCTTTCGCCCAATCGCCCATCGGCACCATGACATTTCCCTGGTACATCGCAAATGATTTTTCCTTGTTAAACTGGAGGCAATGCTCCCAAGCATCTCGAAATCGATTTGGCCATTTCCCAGGAAAACTATTTTTCTTATGCCAGATAAACTCCTCCGTCCACAGCCATTCCTGTTTTTTCATTTCGAGAATTAGTTCGATCACATAAGTGTGCCGCTCGCCCGCCACAACTCCTTCTTTGATATTTAGGATAAAAGTTCCAGTCGGCTTAAGAACACGTTTAAGCTCTGCCGCAATAGGCAAGAACCACTGGACATATTTGTCGGGATGAATTCCGCCGTATGTGTCTTTTCGTTTATCAGCGTACGGCGGAGATGTGACAACGAGATCGATACAGTCATTCGGGAAAGACTTCAACATTTCAAATGCGTCCCCGCAAATCACAGAATCTAGTGCTAACGGAGAAGTCGTAGAGGAAATGTCCAAGCGATAAGATGACGCTGGCTCGGATACTCCAGTGCGTACTAATCTTACATTTTGCTTTTTGAGCGGGATTTGCTTCTTGGACTTCCTTCTACCCCCCGACTTGGACTTGCTCAACTTGCCTCTGCTGTTTCTTCGCATTCAAAGGAATCGTTATACGTCAGTTCAATTTCCTCAATTTTGAATCCAAATTGCTCTTGATCTCTGACTGTTGAGCCGTCCCGTTCAACAATGAAGAACTCCGCTAACCCTTTCGCATCTTCTTCATTGGCTGCTTCAATCGTAACAGAACAAGTTCGAGCCAATCCAACTTTGTATCGCGGCATATTCTCCTCCTAATAAAAATTCAACTTAGATTGGGTTTTCAATTTTCTAGTAAATTTTACGCTTCAAGAATTAAAGATTCAAGTTTGGAATTCAATAATCTCACCATCCAAAAAGGAGAGGGCGGCTCACGCCGCCCTTCTGAAAACTTACATCGCCGCTTTCGGCGGTGCCGGCTGATCCGGCGAACCCGCGTTGCGAATCGGATAGTAAATCAAAACTAACGCGAGCAGCAAAAACACGAGCAAGCTGATCCCGAAACTCGGAACTGCGAAAATCGAAATCCACTTTATGTCGTAGAATGCAAGTGCGGCAAAGACGAGTCCCGTCAACGCTTCACCTGCAATGAGGCCGGAAGAAATCAGTATTCCTGTGTTTTCGACACGACCTGTCTGTGCTTCATTGAATTTCCGCGCCTTCGCAACCATGTCCACGATACCGCGAACCAATCCGCCGACGAATATCGCTGCTACGGTTCCGAAAGGCAAATACATTCCGACAAAGACGAGCATCGGGCTTTTCACGCCGCTGATGATGAATCCGAAAGCCATCAATATTCCGACAATGATGAGCGGCCACGCCATGTGTCCGCCGACGATTCCCTGCGCCAGGGCAGCCATCATACCAGCTTGCGGCGCCGGAAGATTCCGTCCGCCGAACCCGGTGCCCCCTTGGTTAATGTCGCCCTGATTTAAAATCATCAGCGGAACAAACATAACTGCTGACCCGACGAGAACGCCGATCAAATCGCCAACCTGCATCTTCCATGGTGTACCACCGATGATGTGCCCGACTTTCAAATCCTGCAGCATCTCGCCCGCGACAGCAGCTGCAACACACACCACTGCGGCTACGCCGAGCACTGCAGCAACGCCGGCAACACCCGTTTGTCCGAGAACCACCATCAATAGTGCAGCTATCAGCAAAGTAGAAATCGTCAGTCCGCTGACGGGGTTGTTGCTAGAGCCGATTATTCCGACGAGATAGCCGGATACCGCGGCAAAGAAAAACCCAGCGACGAGCATGACAACCGTTGCGGTAAGAGCGGCTGAAACGCTGTGCGCGAAATGATTATATATGAAAAATGTTGCGATTCCCGCGAGGAGAATTCCACCGCCGACATATCTGAAGTCCATGTCGCGCTCCGTTCTGATCTCTACCTTTCCACCTGCGGCGGATTTCTTAACATCTGAAATCGCGCGGCCGATGCCGACTGCCAAGCTGTTCCTCATTTTATAAAGCGTGTATGCCGCGCTGAAAAGCATTCCACCGATTGCAATCGGACGAACGAGCGTCAACCAAACCGAATAGCTGAGTGCAATCCATGCGTCTTGCGAGGCATCGGCGGGAAGTGCGCTCGGTCCGACAAAGTAAAGAAGAAGCGGAACAAAAAGTCCCCAGCTTAAGAGTCCGCCGCTGAAGTTCAACGCGGAGAGTCTCGGTCCGATGATGTAGCCAACCCCGATATACGCCGGGCTGACGCCAGGCGTCGTGATGAGCGCGCCGCCGCCTGATTGAACTGCAGATGTTCCTGTTCCATTCTTCAGCGACAATGACAGCGGAGTAAACTTAATAAACCTTTCCCATGCAGCAGCAAAGAAGTTGAGTTGTCCAAGTGCCTGAATGACACCACCCAGTCCCATGGCGCTGAAGAGATACTTCGCGCCGGTGCCGCCGCTTCGACCGGCCTTGTGAATTTCTGACGCCGCCACAGATTCCGGAAACGGAAGCTCACGGTCTTCGACCATGACACGCCTGAGAATCGTGACAAACAAAATTCCGACGACGCTTCCGACGAACATGATCGAAGTCGCTTCTAAGTAGTGCGTGCTGTCAAATTGCTTCCAGATACCGGCGATGTAAAATGCGGGAATCGTAAACACCGCGCCCGCTGCAATCGATTCGCCTATTGCACCGACGGTTCTGGCAAAATTTTCTTCAAGCAGACTGCCTTTCATTATTCTAAGCACTGCCATTCCGATAACAGCCGCAGGATAAGTTGCGGCGATAGTCATTCCGGCTTTCAGACCCAGGTAAGCGTTCGCCGCGCCGAGTATGACACACATTACCAAGCCAAGCAGCAGCGCTCTAACAGTAAATTCTTTCATCGTGGTTTCGGCAGGCACATAAGACTGCGTGCTCGAAGTTGTTCGGACTTCCTCAGCCATGAGTAGCTCCTTTTTTAGTTGCATGGACCTAACAGGTTTTCAGAACCTTTCAGGTGCAATTTTTTAATTAAAAGAAAATTTGTTTGCCCCTCGAATAGGATTTTCTGAATCACAGGATTTTCCGGATTATTATCTTCCGATTTCATTCTGACAATTCTTTAATCCGGTGAATTCAGATTTCATTTTGTTTCGTGAATATAAAAGTAATGACTCGGAATTTCAATCAATGATCCCGTATGCGGGACGGCAGGCATTTTTAGCATATAGTTCAACTTTGGAAGTTTGAGTCATGGATTTTATTTTACCTTAGCAAACGATGAAAGAGATGAATAGTATCCCTCACTTTATTTCCACAGAAATCAAAAGGAACTAACATGGCAAAAATAAAATTCGGCACCGACGGCTGGCGCGGAGTTATTGCACAGGATTACACTTTCGATAATGTTTCGAAAGTCGCACTCGCCACAGCAAAATTTTACAAGAAGCATAAAAAGGCAAAGAACGGAATTTTAATCGGGTATGATACGCGGTTCGAGTCGCAGGAATTCGCGGAAAGGACCGCGCAGGTAATCGCAAACACCGGTCTGAAAGTAATACTTTCCGACGGCTATTGCCCGACTCCGGCTCTCTCGCTGGCGATCCCGAAGTTCGACGCGGTAGGCGGAGTCGTAATAACCGCGAGCCACAACCCGGCGAGATACAACGGCTTCAAATTGAAAGCCGATTTCGGCGGCCCGGAAGAAGTTGAGTATGTCGCAAAAGTTGAAAAAGAGGCAAACAAGATTTCACAAAAGTCCGTTGACTCGATCAAAAAAAGTTTCGACGACCTGACTAAGAAAGGGCTGATTAAGAAAGCTAACCTTCGGCAGATTTATATAGATGATTTGAAAAACAAGATTGACATTACGGCAATCAAAAGCGCACGATTGAGGATTGCCCATGATGCAATGTATGGCGCGGGACAAAAAATTCTCAACTCTCTCATCGAGGACGCCGTCGTGATTCATAACGAATTCAATCCGTCCTTCGGCGGCGAACATCCGGAGCCAATCGCGATGCACCTTGGAGAGTTGATGAAGTTCGTGCCTCAGGGAAATTATAACGTCGGGCTCGCGACAGACGGCGATGCAGACAGGATCGGAGCGGTTGACGAGAATGGAAACTTCGTCGGCCCGCAGGAAGTCTTTGCTCTTCTCTTAAAATATCTCTATGAAACGAAAGGACTTCGTGGTGAAGTTGTAAAGACAGTTTCGGTTGGCGATATGCCGGACATACTGGCCAAGCAGTATGGATTAACATTGACGGAATTGCCGGTCGGATTCAAGCACGTCGCTTCGGTCATGATCAGCCGGGATGTTCTAATCGGCGGCGAAGAAAGCGGCGGCATCGGATTGAAAGGGCACATACCCGAACGAGATGGTTTGTTTCTCGGACTAACGATTTGCGAGATGATGGTTAAGCGCGGAAAAACTCTCGGCCAACTCGTGAAAGAATTATTCGATCAAGTCGGACCGCACATTTACACAAGAATCGATGTTCGCACGACCGAGCAATACAAACGAAAAGTTCTGGGCAAACTGAAGAAAGGTTTGAAAGAAGTTGCGGGACACAAGATCGACTACGTTTTGACAATCGATGGATACAAATATTTCTTTGCCGACGGCGGCTGGATGCTTGTCCGCGCGTCCGGAACAGAGCCGCTCATCCGTTACTACTGCGAAGCGGAGTCGAAAGAGAAGGTTGATAAAATACTCGAAGCGATAACACATTTATAAGTGTTTTGTACCATCATTCACCAATGAGCATAATATTACCAAAAAAGAGGAGGGAAATAATGGACTCATTCAAAATCTCTACCACGCTGCCCGCGAAGCCAAAAGAAGTTTACAAAGCATGGCTGAGCAGTAAAGAACATACGGGGTTTACAGGCGATAAAGCAGTAATAGATCCGAAAGTTGGAGGACGTTTCAACGTGTTCGGCGATTATATAGAAGGCAAAAATCTCGAGCTTAAACCGGGCAAATTAATTGTCCAAGCGTGGCGCACTAACGAGTTTCCCGACGACAGCGAAGACTCAAAGCTTGAACTGACTCTCGAAGAAGTCGCGGGCGGTACGAAGTTGACGCTCAAGCATTCCAATATACCGGAGGGACACGGTACCCGCTACAAAGATGGCTGGAAGGAGTTTTACTTTTTACCGATGAAGAAATATTTCGCAGAGAAAAAGAAGAAGTAAATTAGCTTTAACTGTCCCTATCAGCCATAAGCTGAACGCTAATAGCTATTGCCTATGTAACTTACGGAAAATTTGTGTGTTAAGCCAAAGGCGAGCCGTTCAAATCCTTGATTTTAACTGTATGCGGGTTTAAATTTTACGGCATGAAATTTAGGCGGAAAGTTTGATCACGCAAAGCGTTGACGACAAAAATTTACAGGAGGAATTGAAAAGCGGCGGCAGCATCCCGGAGCACATTGCTATCATTATGGATGGCAACGGCCGCTGGGCAAAGCAGCGTACACTCCCGCGCGTCGCCGGACACCGTGAAGGCGTAAGTTCGGTTCGCGACATAGTCGAAGCCTGCGGGCAATTGGGAGCGAAATGTTTGACTCTCTACGCTTTCTCAACTGAGAATTGGAAAAGACCGCAGCAGGAAGTATCAACATTGATGCGACTCTTAGTCAAAGCCCTTCGTGATGAGACCGATAAACTTAACGAGAATAACGTACGTCTAACTGCAATAGGCAATCTCGATTCACTGCCGTCCGGTGTGCAGCGCGAACTTTTTGAATCGTTTGAACGAACTAAACATAACACGGGCTTGAATTTAAATCTCGCTCTCAGCTATTCAGGAAGGTGGGAAATCACCGAAGCAGTAAAGAAAATAGCCGCCGATGCCGTCAGCCGAAAAATTTCCGTCGATAATATAAATGAATCTACGATAGCTAACTACCTAAGCGCTATGCCTGACCCGGACCTGCTTATCCGAACGAGCGGAGAATTTCGCATCAGCAATTTCTTGCTGTACCAGCTTGCTTATACGGAAATCTATATTTCAAAAGTTTATTGGCCCGATTTTCGACGCAAACATCTTTACGAGGCGATAAGCGATTTTCAGAAGCGCGAACGCAGATTTGGGCTCGTCAGCGAGCAAGTAAAACATCTCGAGACGTCATAGTCCCTTTGGAAATCGTAAGCAAACTCTATAAATAAAAAATTCCAAATTATAATCATCAAAATCCAATAAGACTGAACAAAGAAAAGTTAAAAGTGAAAAACGCGAAGAGAATGCCGCAAAAAAGTGAGCGGAGAAGTGTGAATATTAGAAGGTTAAGAGTTAAAAGTACGCCTTTCACTTTTCACCATTTACTTATTGCTTGTCTTCTGATTTGTCTCTCTGTTCCACTAAGCCAGGCACAAGCTCAAAATGTTCAGTCACAACAACAACCCGGAACTCCTGAGAAAGCACCGCCGCTGAAAATTTTAGGAATATCAGTGGAGGGCAACAAACTTACTGAAGCTGGCGCGATCATTAGATACTCCGGTTTGAAAATCGGCGGCGAGTTTACACCCGGTGGAGATGAAGTACGCCAAGCGATAAAGCAGCTTTGGTCGCTCGGAATTTTTTCGGACATCCAAATTTTAATCGACAATCAAGTCGCCGACGGTGTCTATCTGCTCATAAAGGTAGCCGAGTACCCTCGGCTGAACGATATTGTATTAAAGGGGAACGATGAGTTGAGCGACAAGGACATCAAGGAGCAGATAAGTCTTGTGAAGGGACAGATAGTCAATCCGGAGGCGCTAAGCACACTCGCCTACAACATCAAGAAAAAATACGAAGACAAAGGTTACCTTCTGGCAACAATCGATCCTGAGCTTGTGCCTGTCGCAGACAGCTCCGGCGCGTCGGTAAATCTTGTTGTGAAGATTGACGAGGGCAAGGAAGTAAAAATTAAGTCGATAACTTTCAACGGGAACAAAGAATTTTCAGATGGCGATCTCCGCGGCGCGATGGATGACACCCACCAAAATGTATGGTGGATGTTCTGGCAAAGCGTAAAATTTGATCCGAAGAAATACGAAGATGACAAAGAAAAAATTGTTGACTTCTACAGGCAGCACGGCTATATAGATGCGTCCATTGTGTCCGATTCAATATGGTACAGCTCCGACAAGAAAGACATGTTCATTCATATAAATGTCTATGAAGGAAAACAATATTTTATAAGAAATATTGCGTGGGAAGGCAACACAAAATATCCTGCCAGTGTTTTGAACGAGCGGCTTGGATTAAAGCAGGGCGAAGTCTATAACAAAGAGAAGTTTGACGAGAACCTGCGCGGCAACAAGGACCAGACCGACGTTGCATCGCTTTATTTAGATACCGGCTACCTGACATTCAACGTCGAGCCGGAGGAGACTCGCGTTCCACCGGATTCAATCGATTTGAAAATAAAAATCTATGAACGGAATCAATTCCGAATTGAAGAAGTTTTAATCAGCGGAAACACAAAAACGCAGGACAGGGTCATCCGGCGTGAGCTATTTACAGTTCCTGGAGATTATTTCTCCCGCGCGCTGATTATCAGAAGCGTTAGGCAGCTTTCGCAGATGAACTATTTCGACCCGGACAAAATCAAGCCCGATTATTATGTCGTAAACGATTCGACGGTAAACGTGACGTACGACGTTAAGGAAAAATCGAGTGATACCTTCAACGCGTCGGTGGGCTACAGTGCGACTTTCGGTTTCACAGGTTCTTTAGGACTTAGCTTCAACAACTTCGATATAAGCCACCCGCTTGAGGGAGGAGCAGGACAAGCACTGAACTTTACATGGCAATTCGGAGTGAGCACGTATTACAGGACTTTTCAGATCGGTTTTGCTGAGCCATGGTTTATGAACACGCCGACATCTCTCGGCGTAAACTTATTTGACACCCGTCAGGTGTACGGGTATGATTTAAGCATGGAGGGCGGCTCGATGAGTGTAGGCCGCAGGTTGAGATGGCCCGATGATTATTTCCGCATCGATTGGATTTTTACAGGTGAACAGGACGCCATCTCTAACGGAACTGTCTACGGATATTTGGATGGTAATTACAGCAAAATCAGTTTGGCCCAGGTGATTTCCAGAAACAGCACCGACAACCCGATTTTTCCGACGATTGGATCGAGCGTTTCGCTGACCGATGAAATAGCGGGACCACCGGTTCTGCCCGGACAAATAAATTTTCATAAGCATGTTTTCTCTGCCGACTGGTACACGCAGATGTTCGGGACAAATAAAGTTGTTCTTTACAGCGGCACTGTTTTTGGCGTTGTAGGAACGATCACAAATAACCATCTTCCGCCTCTCCCGTTAGATGAATTTTTTATGGGCGGCACCGGACTCGGTTACATTGCAACAACACCTCTGCGCGGTTACGACGACAGAGTTGTGGGTCCAAAATCTCCGGATACTCCGACAGGAAACCCTCTTGGCGGAAAAGTTATGTTCAAGCAAACTTTTGAGATGCGCTTCTCGGTGTTGACAGACCCGATCCCGCTTTACCTTCTACTGTTTGCTGAAGGTGGAAATGTTTATCAAGATTTTCATCATACAGATATATTTCAGCTCGCGCGCGCGGCGGGATTTGGCGCGCGCGTTATGATCAACCCGATCGGCATGGTAGGCTTCGATTACGGTTACGGTTTCGATTCCGTCGCACCGAATTATCCTCCGTCCGGCTGGCATTTCGATTTCCAATTCGGAAAAGGTTTCTAATGTTTAGGAATGTTAATTTTATATCAAACAAAAAAATGAGGTTAGAAGTGAAAGAAAAATCTGTTGTTTTAGTTTCTGTGGCAGTAATCTTGTCGGCACTCGGATTTATGTTTGCTGCATCGCCGAATAATGCTCCACTGAAAATCGGCTACGTGAACTCCGTCATTATTCTTAATCAACTTCCCGAAGCACAGGCAGCACAAAGAAAACTCGATGCGCTGATGAAATCATGGAGCGATACAGTTGACCAGATGTCGCAGGATTACCAAAAGAAAGTTGACGATTATACAAAGCAGTCAACCATGATGACCGACCAAGCAAAACAGCAAGCACAGCAGGACCTCTCGAGCCTTCAACAACAGATCCTTGCCTATCGACAGGGAAAGGTCGCCCAAGGCGGGGAGTACGATCAGGCGCGAGAGAGATTGATGAAACCGATCCGTGATAGAGTCGTTAGTATAATTGGCCAAGTCGCGAAGGAGCAGAAGATGCAATATGTTATCGACAGGCGTGAAGACCTGGCGGTCATTCTCTATGCAGAACCAAGTTTCGATCTTACTTATAAGGTGCTGGACATTTTAAACAGACAAGACAGATGAGGCTCTTTATGAAAAGAGGACATTTTATCAGCACCATGATGCCTCGGGAAATTGCCTCGTTCATTGTCCCGTTGGTGCTCATGTCGAGCACCATGGCGTTCGCACAGCAGAAGATCGGCTGGATCGATTCACAGGAAATCATGAAACAGTTCCCCGATGCGGTCGAAGCACAAGGTAAGCTAGACGCTCTTGTTGCACAATGGCAGGGTGAAATCAACAAACTCCAGACTCAGTTCCAGCAAGAAGCTGATGATTATCAAAAAAGACGACTGGTACTTCCCGAACAAGCTCAAGTGCAAGAAGAAAACAAATTGAGCGACATGCAAAAGAAAATCGTTGACCTGAGAAACCAAAGATTCGGGCAGAATGGAGATCTTTACCAACAGCAAAACACAATCATGCGACCGGTGCAAGAGAAGATCATGCAGGCAATTCAGGATGTCGCCAAGGATGGTAACTACGATTACATCTTCGACAAAAGTGGAGAGGCGCTTTTAATGTACACTAATCCGAAGTATGACCTTACTCAGCAAATACTTGACAAGCTGAAGATTACAACCAATAAGCCTGGGACGATTTCTCCAGGAACGACTGCTCCAGGAACAACTTCTCCGGCTCCGCCGACTCAGACAACTCCACCATCTTCATCTCCCGGACGTTGATGAAAGTCTCCGAGATTGCCCGTGTGATCGGAGCGAGGGTCGATGGAGATGCTGATGTCGAGATAGGCGGGATCGGAAAAATCGAAGATGCAAAAGCCGGCGAGATAACTTTTCTCGCGAATCCCAAGTATGAGAAGTACGTCGCGGACACAAGAGCTTCCGCCGTAATCGTTTCGGAAGACTTCAAAACCGAACGGACAGACATAGTTCTTTTGCGCGCAAAGGACCCATACATCGCATTTGTTTTTGCACTGGAGAATATGATGCCTCGCCGCGAACTTCTTCCAGTCATGGATCCCTTAAGCGGGACGGGAATTCATACTTCAGCATATATTTCACCGAATGCAAAACTCGGAAAAGACGTACGCGTTGGTGCTTGTGCCATCATTCTCGACAACGCGAAAGTCGGCGACAGAGTTATGATTTTACCCGGCAGTGTGATCGGAGAAGAAGCCGAAATCGGTGAAGGCTCAGTAATACATTCAAATGTAACCGTTTATCAAGGATGCAAAATCGGGAATAGGGTCACGATACATAGCGGTACAGTGATCGGGAGCGACGGGTTCGGTTTCGTGCCGAAAGCCGACGGGAGTTACGAGAAAATTCCACAGTTAGGCGTAGTTGCAATTGAAGATGATGTTGAGATCGGCTCGAATTGCTCGATTGACCGTGCCACTTTAGGAGAGACTAAGATTTGCAAAGGTGTCAAGATCGATAACCTCGTCCAGGTGGCACACAATGTTGTCATCGGCGAGAACACAGTCATCGCTGCACAGACCGGAATATCCGGCAGCACCAAGATCGGCAAACATTGTATGATAGGCGGACAAGTCGGTTTTGCCGGTCACCTCGAGATTGCCGACAACACAAATTTCGGCGCACAATCCGGAATCGCTAGGTCTATCAAGGAGCCAGGCAAAACATATTTCGGTTATCCCGCAAAAGAAATTCACGAGACTTTGCGGATTTGGGGAGCATTGGAAATGCTCCCGCAACTTATCCGCGAGTTCACCGACCTTCAGCACAAAGTCAAAGAATTAATAAACAAGGGAGAAGTAGTTCATAGATCGTAGCTCATTGCATATTATTCTTCGTCCTCAGCCATAGCTATGAGCCAACTTAAAGGAGTAATCTTATAAATGCTTGTTCAGCAACGCACAATTTCAAATAGAGTTTCGATTTCCGGCATCGGACTTCATACCGGATGCGAATCCACAATCACATTTCTTCCCGCGCCCGAAAATCACGGAATAATTTTCCGCCGCGCCGATGTTGGAGGAAAACCCGAGATTCCAGCACTCGCCGACTTTGTTGTCGATGTATCACGCGGCACAACTCTCGGTATCGGCGATGTCAAAATGCACACAGTGGAACATGTATTAGCGGCTGTAGCCGGCTTGGAAATAGACAACATAACGATCGAGGTTGATGCTCCCGAGCCGCCGGTCGGGGATGGCAGCGCAAAGCCGTTCGTCGATGTTTTGATGAATGCAGGATTTACACAGCAGGATGCGCCAAAAGACTATCTCATAATCGATCAGACGGTAGAATATAAAAACGAAAAAAAAGATGTCGATATGGTAGCTCTGCCTTTAGATGACTTCAGGGCGACCATCATGATCGATTATAAGAATCCTGCCCTAGGAAGCCAGCATACCGGACTTTTTTCTCTCGAGGAAGAATTCGTCACGGAATTTTCTTCGGCACGAACATTTTGTTTCTTGAAAGAAGTCGAGATGCTGCGGGAAAAAGGACTTATCAAAGGTGGAAACTTAGACAATGCAATCGTCATCGTGGATGACGAGATGACCCATGAAGAATTGAAGAAGTTAGGAAACAAATTAGGAATCAATGGCTCGATAATGCTCGGCTCAACGGGAATTCTCAACGATAAAACTCTTCGTTATAAAAACGAGCCGGCGCGTCATAAACTTCTCGATCTCATCGGCGATCTTGCGCTCGTTGGTGCACCGATGAAAGCTCAGATACTTGCTGCGAGGCCGGGGCATCCGCATAACGTCGAGTTTGCAAAAAAAATCCGGAAACTCTACCAGCAAAAAAAAATCGTAAAGAAATATCAATTCACGAAAACTGCCGGCGTCATATTCGACATCGAAGCGATAAAAAGAATTCTTCCGCATCGCTATCCGTTCTTGTTAGTCGATAAAATCGTCGACTTCAAATTGGACGAAAAAGTTGTCGGAATAAAAAACGTTTCTACGAACGAGCCGTTCTTTCAGGGACACTTTCCATCGAAACCGGTTATGCCGGGCGTCCTGATCGTCGAGGCCATGGCACAGACCGGCGGAATACTTCTTCTGAACGGCATGGAGAATCTCGACGGTAGATTGGTTTATTTCATGGCGCTGAATAATGTAAAATTTAGAAGACCAGTTGTACCGGGAGACCAATTGGTGATGCAGGTCGAAATGACTTCAAGAAGGAGCAAGATGACAATATTGGCAGGGAAAGCTTTCGTGGATGGGACTCTTGTGGCAGAGGCCGAAATGACCGTCGCTATCGTCGACACGAACAACGAATCCCCTAACTAAATTGGAGAACCTAGAGGGAGAAAAATTTACAAATGCCAACTTCCATTGATCCGAGAGCTGTCATCAGCACGAAGGCGCAGCTTGGAAACGATGTAACCGTCGGACCTTTCACAGTTATCGAAGATGATGTCGTAATCGGCGATGGTTGCAAGATAGCCGCGAACGCGCTTATCGCAAACGGCGCCCGCATAGGAAAGAATTGCGTCATTCATCATGGTGCGGTCGTGTCCAATGCACCTCAGGACTTAAAGTATGCGGGCGAAGAAACAATCACTGAAATCGGCGACAACACAATGATCCGCGAGTTTGTAACCGTGCATCGTGGTACAGCGGAAACCGGAAAAACAGTTGTCGGCAGCGATTGTCTTCTTATGGCTTATGTTCACGTTGCCCACGATTGCATAGTCGGCAACAATTGTATCTTGGCGAACGTCGCTACACTCGGCGGACATGTTACGCTCGGCGACTGGGTCATCCTTGGCGGCTTGGTGACGGTTCACCAATTTGGGCATATCGGCTCGCACGCTATGATTGGCGGCGGATTTAGAACTGTGCAGGATGTTCCACCTTACGTGCTTGCAGGCCGTGAGCCGCTGCGATATGAAGGCGTGAACAAAACCGGCCTTCGAAGGCGCAGTTTCACGCAGCAACAAATTGAATTAATTGAGAATGCCTATCACGTCCTTTACTTTTCCGGTTTGATGTTTAGCGAAGGAATTAAGAAAATCGAAAACGAGTTTCCGCATTCAGTAGAAGTCTGTACCATCTTAGAGTTCCTGAAGTCTTCTTCACGCGGCATTATTCGACCTTAATCGTGAGCGATGTTGTGCTGTGGAATTGCATCGACACGGGAGAGCACGACGGGAGGTTTAACATGGACTTCGACCTCCGGCTTGTGGATGAATTCAAAATTGATCACACACCCATTCTCAGGTTTTACCGCTGGAAACCCTTCTGCATTTCGCTCGGCAAGAATCAAAACGACTCAGATATAATCGTTGAGCTTGCCGGACAAGATGGCATCGAAGTCGTGAAGCGGCCTACCGGCGGAAAGGCTGTTCTCCATGCGGATGAGTTGACTTATTCCGTCGTAATGAGCACAGGTGGATTGCCGATTCGCGATAGCTATAATTTAATCAGTAACGCTCTCGCCGAAGGCCTTCGAACTCTTGTTGCGGATTTGGAATTATCCCAAAGCTCGACCGATTTCCGCAAGCTGTTCCATGATCCTTCTACGATACCGTGTTTCTCGACTTCCGCTGTTTACGAAGTCGAATGGCATGGCAAAAAACTTGTCGGCAGTGCACAACACAGATTCGGCGATGTCTTACTTCAGCATGGCTCGATCCTGATCGGAAACTTTCACAAGCAAATCGTCAAATATCTTAACGTCGATGACAAACTCAAACAGAAAACGTTGAGTGATCTTGATTCGCACACCACGACGTTGACAGAAATTCTGAAAAGTCAGCCAAAGGCTGATGCGCCTCTGGCGCAAAAGATAGAGTTCACTGAAATAAAAGAAGCTGTTAAAAACGGCTTTGAAGACATGCTTGACGCGAATTTTTCAAATGATGCCGGCGAAATTCTTGATGACATTTATATGAATCGTAGCCGCAATATGAACCCGGTTGTTGGCTGATTTCTGACAGCCGACAGTTTACTGAAAGGAGAATACCATGATCGAGACAGAAAAGCCAAAAGTGGTAACGACGCGGACGATAGTCCTGTCGAAGAAAAACGGCGTGAAGATAAGTGCGCTGACGGCGTACGATGCAATTGTCGCGCGCATACTCGACGAATCCGGCATCGATATAATACTTGTCGGCGACTCGCTCTCGAATGTATTTCAAGGAAACGATACGACAATCCCGGTGACGCTGGACGAAATGATTTACCACTCCAAGATTGTAACTCGGGCAGTGAAGCGTGCGCTTGTCGTTGTTGACATGCCGTTCATGAGTTATCAGGTCGATGCGGAGGAAACACTCAGGAATGCGGGGAGAATTTTAAAAGAAACCGGTGCAAGTGCCGTGAAAGTGGAAGGCGGTAAAGCAATCGCCGAATCGGTTCGAAGGATGACGGAAATTGGGATCCCTGTCATGGGACACCTCGGATTGACTCCGCAGTCGATAAATAAATTCGGCGGGTACAAACCTCGTGGAGAAGACAAGGCCGAGGCGACAGGAATTTTAGCCGATGCAAAACTTCTCGAAGCCGCCGGGGCGTTCTCGATCGTGCTCGAAAAAATTCCCGCGCAGTTGGCCGCGAAGGTTACAAAGAGCATCAAGATCCCGACGATCGGAATCGGAGCAGGCGTGCATTGTGACGGACAGATACTTGTTTATGCGGACATGGTCGGGCTGACTCAGGAATTCAAGCCGCGCTTCGTGCGCCACTATGCAAACATTGCCGAAGAGATGCACAATGCTTTTATCAGATATATAGATGATGTTAAGAAGGGAAAATTTCCGTCGAAGGAAGAGAGCTACTAAGAAGAGCGCTTTTACTGCCGGAAGGTTATGCGGACCCATGACAGGCTAATTGTAGTTAGACGATGAACCCTCTATATAACCCAAGATGGTGGTCAGTTGAGACAGTCCATTTTGGCTGGTCTTGGCTCGGACTGGCGGGAGCCTTGGCTCTTCATGTGGCCGACGAGGCTATCACGGACTTTCTGGCGGTTTACAATCCAACGGTGCGGGCGCTTCGTCAAAGGTTTCCGTGGATTCCGCTGCCGACGTTTTCCTTTCGAGTTTGGATCGCCGGTTTGTCCGCCCTGGTAGGATTTTTGCTCGTGTTAAGCCCATTTGCCTTTCGCGGTACGAGATGGATCATCATAGCGGCGGTGCCGTTTTCCATAATGATGATCGGCAACGGCCTCGGACATGTTGGAAGTTCCCTCTATAAGAGACATTTTCTGCCTGGAGTCTATTCATCGCCCATTCTTATCGCAGCATCATTGATAGCGCTGATCTATGCTCTACGCTTGCTATGAGTTCGCCATGTAAATGCCTGACTAATCGCTCGAGCTAACTGAAATTGCGGTGTACGAAAATTCACAGCCTCACGAGCCACAAAAGTTTAGTTGTATTTACGAGTTTCACCAAGTAAATTTCCATTCAACAAATAAATAATATCGGAGTAACGGGGCGCCGCAGATTGTTATTCAATATTCTACCGCACGCAGTTTAGCTCCGGTTCTTTGGGTGATTAATGTCTAGGAAAAATCACATTTATCTTTTTGAGGAGCCATGTCAAACCCTGAATTTATGATTTGGAAGCCCGAGTATAGTGTAGGGATAGAAAGACTCGACTCGCAACATCGTGAGATTTTCGAGGTGATTAATAGATTGTATTGGGCAATACAGGAAAAACAACAAGTTCAGATCGTGGGCTCCATTTTGGCGGAGATGGAGAGATATGTGTATACGCATCTGAAAGATGAAGAAGCCTTGATGCAAGAGCGCCATTATCCGGACTTCGAAGCTCATCGAGCCAGCCATAAAGCTTTCACGCAAAAAACAACCGAGCTGATCATGCGGCACCAACGGACATTTGTTGGCGATATTTCACTGGATGTGTTTCAATTTTTGAAGACCTGGTGGATTAGCCATATCATAGGTATGGATCAGAAATATATTCCATTCATGAAAGGGGAACACAGGAATAAATGAGGGTAGTAAAATCTTATTGGAACATAACATTCTCACTGCCGGAATGCTATGTGGATATACGGCAGGATAACTATATATAGTTAGGCAGTTTTTGTGAAGGAAAATCAATCTAATGAAAACTGAAATTCTGCCGGTTCAATCTTATTTGGAACAATCTCGCGCGTTCATATATGATCCCATAAAAGGTATTCCCAAAACCATCAGCAATGAAGAATCTTATTTGCCAGGTACATTTATATTCGCCTTTGTATCTCAGGCATATTTTTTTGCATACATGACAATCCAAGCATTTGCTTCAGAGCAATTGTGGGATATATGGAACGCGAGTGATAAGCTTCTCCAATTGAAATATCCGAAGGCGCAGGGCTTTGAACATTTAATGAATTCAGATTTAAAAGAAGTCAAAGAACAACTAAAGGTGCTAGCTGAGATTCTTGGCATTCAGGCAATTCATTTAAAAGATCAAACTCTCTGGAATGATTTTCTACAAGTTGTCAAGGTGACTCGAGATTTCGTAGCTCATCCATCTTCCGAACCTGATAAGGTGAACAAGATTTTCGGTCACGTTTTTACAAAAAGAGATTGGAAGTTTGCATCCGATGTTGCCAGTAAAATATTGCTCCACTTTATGGAACAAACAAACTCGGAAATTCCAGCGTGGGTAAATCAAAATACATTATTTAAAACGACTGTTGAAGTGTTGCCATAATTATGCAAAAACTGCCTAACCAGTCGCTCAAGCTGACGGAACCAGCCGTCGATGATTTGGCCGCGCGCAAAAGAAAATTTAGGGAATTGGCAATGTCTCTCGCGCGTGTATTCTACGTGGAACTGGCTGCACGTCGCCGCAGCTTAGCTCCAGTCCATTAGGCGATACTAAAAGAGATACTTTATGTCAATACAAATAAAAATATTGCTCAGTCTATTTATTTTTATTTCATTCGTTGCGGCGCGGAATATGCGCGAATTCATTTCTCCTGATAAGAACATGCGTGCTATTGTTTATAATATTGCCGAGAGGGGAGTTTTACTTGAAAGTAGGATTCAAATATTTAACCATAAAGGGAAAGTTATATTAGATACAAATTATGCATCAAAAGATCACGAGCATGGGTATGGTGTGGTTCAAGCGGAATGGACAGCCAATTCGCAGTTTTTTGTTTTTGGTATGCTAAGCTCTGGTGGGCATCAACCATGGCAAGCATTCACATTTATTTATTCTGTAAGCACTAATGAACTTATTAGCATCAATAAAACTGTTGAACCCGTGACTTCTAATTTCAAATTGATTCCGCCAGATTCACTTGAAGCAACTGGTTTCACAAAAAATATAAAAAATGAGATGAAGTTCGGTATTAGATTATCAACTTTAATTCATAAAGAAAAATAAACGCACCGCCTAACCAGTGGCTCAAGCTGACGTGAAACAGCGCGTCCTCAAAACATTTTCTACACAACATTTTAATTCACACAATCTTCGGCGGCTCTTTATCTTCTAACTTCGCAATTGCCTGAAGCCTTTCTCTGAATCTTCCGAGCGCTTCGTGTGAATCGTTGTACTTATTCGCCGCATTCTTTAGATGTGTGCCGAGCGTCTCGAAATGATCGTCAAACTTTACAAGAGAATTTTCCAGCTGGGCAAGCTGGTCGCGGACTAATTGAGCGTTCTTTTCGATCTGCATCCCCTTGAGCCCGATTGCAATCGCCTGAATGTATGCGTAAAAACTGTTCGGCGATGCGGGGATCACATGCTTCTTCATGGCGTAACGATACGCGCCGTTCTCATCTCCATCCTGCATCAAAATCTCGTAGTACATGCTCTCTGAAGGTATGAACATGATTGCAAAGTCGAACGTGTTTTCGGTCGGCTTAATATACTTCTCCGCAATGTCGTCGATCTGATCCTTCATCACTTTCGAAAATTTCGTCATGGCGCTATTTTTTTCAGACTCATTTTCCGCATTAACGTAACGTTCGAACTCATCCTTCGGAAATTTCGAGTCTATGGGAATTATTCTTTCGGAAGTTTTTATGATCGCATCCACTTTTGAGCCGTCGCGAAACGTGTATTGAAATTCGTAGAAGCCTTGTGGTATGACTTGCTTGATCAATTCTTCAAGAAGCGTCTCGCCAAGATTGCCTCGAAGCTTTGGCGAACTTAAAATGTTCTGCAGTTGGTTTATCTGCTTCCCGATCTCGAGCATGTTGCTGCTCGATTCCTTCAGCTCACCGAAATCTTGCTTCAATGACGAAAAAAGTTTGTTCGCCTCGGAAAGCTGGCCGCCAAGTTGAGAACTGAAGTTTGTGAGCCGCTCTTCCACTGACCCGCGCAGATTCTCAACTTGCTTGCCGACTAAGCCAGCAAGCTGGGACACTTGATTTGCGAGCTGCTCAACCTGAGCATTTGTGCCGGCGCGGTTGTCATCCAAACTCTTCGACAGTGAATCGCTGACAAGCCTCAGCGTGCTTGCCATATTTTCGTTGTTGGAACGAGTTGTCTCGGCAGCCGATTTGACCGCAGACTCAACATCAGATTTGAAAATCGTGAAAAGCTGAACAGCCTGTTCTGAGGATGACTGCTGCTTCGTCGATAAACTTTTGAATTGGATAAAGATAAAAATTATGACGACGAGAATTATCGCAATGACTGCTAATATCACGGTCTCCATTTAAAATATTTTCTTTCTTCTTGTAAGATACGCCGTCAACGCCTTATCGAACGGTGTCGAGGTGCTTAGAAGCACATAGTCAATGTCGTTCTCAAAACATTTGCTCTTCAAATTACGAATAAAACTGTTCACACTTTTTTTGTATGCCGACTTCAACGCGGAAACCTGCGTCGCAATTTGTTCTCCTGTTTCAAGGTCCGTAAACATGGCATCACCCGGAAAATCTAAATTGATCTCGGCGTCGTCGAGAACATGGAACGCTATGACTTCGTTTTTCCGATGACGAAAATGTTTCAGCGCAGTAATAACGCTTTTTGTCTCATCGAGAAAATCGCTTATAACGATGATGAGTCCGCGGCGTTTTATTCTTTCGGCGAGAGACGAAAGCGCAGTTGCGGTCGATGTTTTTGAATTCGCTTCGAGACCGGACAACTCGGTTAAAAGAAGCTTCATGTACGAGTAAGTGAGATGCGGCTCAAAAAAACGTCTGATCGTTTCGTCATAGATTGCCAGTCCCGTTGCATCCTGTTGTTTCATCATTAAATAAATCAAACCGGCCGCAAGATAAGAAGCGTATTCAAGTTTAGTGATTTCACCGTCACGCTTGAATCCCATCGAGCCGCTCCCGTCAATAAGGACGTATGCCTTGAGATTTGTTTCTTCTTCGTACTGTTTTATATAAAGTCTATCGCTTCTCCCGAATGCTTTCCAGTCGATGTTGCTTATATCGTCGCCTGCAAAATACTGCCTATGTTCAGCGAATTCGACGCTGAAGCCATGGTACGGGCTCCTGTGCATTCCGACGAGAAATCCCTCAACTATCAGCCTCGCCCGCATCTCCATGCCCGACAGTTGAGAAATAAATTTCGGCGTCAATATTTTGAGTGCGTTCTCGCTCACCTGTGAATAATTTACTAAACTCACAAGCCAAAACCATCTCGTTATTTTCTCTGAAACTACAAATGGCTTACATTATAGAGTTACGTTTGGGTGATTCGCCGAAAGGGGATAGATTGTGCAGATCGGTTCGAGAAGTTTGTCTGCTGTGCTGGATAAAATCTCGAAGGATAGGATTAGTGGTGCATCTGAAGGCTTCGCTTATCGGAATATTGGCCAAATTTTCGCCTTGACATTCAGTCACCATCAACATATATTAGTAATGATTCTTATTATTACTGTCAACTGTTAGACAAAAAAGAAGAAAATTCAAATGGCAATGGAACGCTGACCAATGAAACGGAAATGCAGAGAGTGACGCGCAGGTTTTTTCGCAGCGGTGCACTCGCGTATTGATGGCCAACTTTTTTTGAATAACCCAGATTAACATCGAAGGGAGATTGACATGAAAGACAAGAAAAGGAGTAAATATTATGAGTGAAGAAAACAAGTGCCCGGTAACGGGCGGCAGAGGCACGACGAACCGGGACTGGTGGCCGAACCAGTTGCGGCTCGATATTCTGCACCAGCATTCCTCCAAATCCAATCCGATGGGAGAGGATTTCAACTACGCGAAAGAGTTCAAGAGCCTCGACTTGAAGGCCGTGAAGAAAGATCTTCTGGCGCTGATGACCGACTCACAGGACTGGTGGCCGGCGGACTTCGGACACTACGGACCTCTATTCATCCGCATGGCATGGCACAGCGCCGGCACATACCGCACCAGCGACGGCCGCGGCGGCGCAGGTCACGCCAACCAGCGCTTTGCCCCCATCAACAGCTGGCCCGACAACGTCAGCCTCGACAAGGCGCGCCGACTGCTCTGGCCGATCAAGCAGAAATATGGCCGGAAAATTTCCTGGGGCGACTTGATGATCCTCGCCGGCAACGTTGCCCTGGAATCGATGGGATTCAAGACATTCGGTTTCGGCGGCGGGCGTGAAGACATCTGGGAACCTGAACAAGATACCTACTGGGGTTCTGAAAGCAAGTGGCTGGATGACAAGCGCTACTCCGGCGATCGTGATCTTGAAAATCCCCTCGCTGCTGTGCAGATGGGACTGATTTATGTCAATCCGGAAGGTCCGAACGGCAACCCCGATCCGATCGCGGCGGCCAAGGACATCCGCGAGACTTTTGCTCGCATGGCGATGAACGACGAAGAGACTGTGGCGCTCATCGCCGGAGGCCACACATTCGGCAAGACCCACGGCGCCGGCCCCGCGTCCCATGTGGGTCCCGAGCCGGAAGCGGCCTCCATCGAGGAGCAGGGCCTCGGCTGGAAGAGCAGCTTTGGCACGGGCAAGGGCGCTGACGCGATCACCAGCGGCCTGGAAGTCACCTGGACCACGACGCCGACGAAGTGGAGCAGCAACTTCTTCCAGAACCTGTTCGGCTACGAATGGGAACTGACGAAGAGCCCGGCCGGTGCACACCAGTGGAAGCCGAAGGGCGACGCAGGTGCGGGCACAGTACCTGCCGCGCACGACTCATCAAAGCATATTGCGCCTTCCATGCTGACCACCGACCTCTCCCTGCGGTTCGATCCCGTGTACGAGAACATTTCCCGGCGCTTCATGGAGCACCCGGATCAGTTCGCGGACGCGTTCGCGCGCGCCTGGTTCAAGCTGACGCACCGTGACATGGGCCCACGCGCACGCTATCTCGGCCCGGAGGTTCCGAAAGAAGAGCTCATCTGGCAAGACCCTATTCCCAAAGTCAATCACAAACTCATCGATGCGAAGGACATCGCCTCTCTCAAGCGCAAGATCCTGGCTTCCGGCTTGTCTGTGTCGGAGCTCGTTTCGACCGCCTGGGCGTCGGCGTCCACTTTCCGTGGCTCCGACAAACGCGGCGGTGCCAACGGCGCCCGCATTCGTCTGGCCCCTCAGAAGGATTGGGAAGTGAACCAGCCTGCCAAGCTCGCGAAGGTGCTCAAGACCCTGGAGGGAATTCAGAGCGCGTTCAACAAAGCGAATTCTCGCGGCAAGAAGAAGGTTTCACTGGCCGACCTGATCGTTCTGGCAGGTTGCGCGGGCATCGAGAAGGCTGCGAAAAATGCCGGTCACAAAGTGACGGTTCCCTTCACTCCTGGACGCACGGACGCCTCGCAGGAACAAACCGATGTCGAGTCAGTCGCCGTGCTCGAACCGGTCGCGGATGGGTTCCGCAACTACCTCAAGACTAAATTCTCTGTGCCAGCGGAGGAGCTGCTCGTCGATAGGGCGCAATTGCTGACGCTGACGGCGCCCGAGATGACGGTTCTTGTCGGCGGCTTGCGCGTCCTGAATACTAACTTCGGACAGACCAAGCACGGCGTCTTTACGAAGCGGCCCGAGGCGCTGACCAACGACTTCTTCGTGAACCTGCTCGACATGGGCACGACGTGGAAAGCGGTACCGGACGCCAAGGACGTGTTCGAAGGGCGTGATCGCAAGACGGATAAACTGAAGTGGACCGCGACGCGTATCGATCTGGTCTTCGGTTCCAACTCCCAGCTCCGAGCCATGGCGGAGGTCTACGGATGTAAAGACTCCGAGGAGAAGTTCCTGCACGATTTTGTCGCGGTGTGGAACAAAGTCATGAACCTTGACCGTTTCGATCTCGCCAGATAGTAGCATAGATGTCTTTCAGGGCTTCTGAAAGGGCGGCAAAAAAAGGTCAGCTAACAACCAGTTCCACCGGGCGGCATATCGGCGCCGGAGTTAGCTGACTCGCGGCCGCGGCCAGATCGAAATATATCATGTTTGAAGAAATCGTGAGCCCCGGTAATTCCGGGGTTGGCGGGTTCCTTCCTTCGAATATGACAACTGCGTCGGCGTCAACCATATTTAGAATATCTTGCGATTTTAGCGGAGACCACATAATTTTAAATAGCAACCGTAACCCCAAAAAAGGAGAAGATCATGGAAGGCAACAAACAGATTATCCGAATACTTAACCTCCGTCTGGCAGAGGAACTCACAGCTATCAACCAATACATTGTCCACGCTGAGATGTGCGCGAATTGGGGATATGCCAGACTTCACGAAGCGATCGAGAAGAGAGCTATCCATGAGATGAAGCACGCAGAAAAAATCATCGAACGTATTCTTTATCTTGAAGGCAAACCCAACGTTAGTACGCTCAATCCGATCAACATAGGCAAGGACGTTGAAGCCCAGTTGAAATCAGATTACGAGGCAGAGAAGTCCGCAGTGAAATCTTACAATGAGAGTATGCGGGTGTGCACGGAGGCCGGAGATAACGGCACGCGCGAACTTTTCAAATCTAACCTGCTCGACGAAGAGGACGATGTTGATTGGCTCGAAGCCCAAATGGATCAAATCAAACAGATGGGAATACAAAACTATTTATCTCAGCAGAAGTAAAGAATAGTTTTTATCTGGGTTCGACGGGGTGATCTGTCATCTTGTTCCAGGGTGGTACACCCCGCCGTCTTGAATCGCGATTTATCAGAGTAACCAAATCGCTCATCTGTCAATTTGGTTACTCTACGTTGTGTAATAAATATCGTTGCAACGAACGAGGCGACTCGCCACGACGGTGACCAAAGAGGACCACCTTTCCCTTGACAATAGCACCCGGCAACTCTATCTTTACTTAGATTAAGTCTTAACAAATAACAACTTGAAAGGACGCGTAAGGAATAGATGGTGCCGCTAAGAGTTCTTCAAGAAAACGCAGTCGAAATAATATCGAAAACCAGAAAACAAATTACATTTATCTTCAGTCGTCTGATCAAAGTATCAGCAATTGTCCTGCTCATTCTTGCTTCGGAATTATCCGCTCAGACACTTGATTCAACATTCATTATTAAAGGTGTCACCGTGATGAGTAATAGGGTCATGGACGGCATCGGACGTATGAAAGACTATTCCGACGGAGTCATCTACTCCGGCATGAAGAATGAGTTGCTTGAAATAGACAGCTTGGATGCCAATAAAGCCATAAACAATACGAGACAGATTTTAGGACGGATACCGGGGATAGACATTACCGAGAACGAAATGGGCGGGTTCACGGCAAACGGAATCGGATTTCGGGGATTTAGCCCTTATCAGAGCATTGAGACAAATACACGGCAAAACGGATACAATATTTCTGCCGATTTGTACGGGTATAATGAGGCTTACTACCTCCCTCCAATGGAAGCTGTGAAAAGCATAACCATCCTGCAAGACGGCTCAGCACTGGCGTTCGGACCGCAAATAGGCGGCATTGTGAACTACGATCTGAAAGATGGTGCATCCAGTGCCCTTCAAATCAACTCTTCTCAAACCGCCGGTAGTTACGGACTCTTCAATAGCTTTAATTCCATAGGCGGCACTGACGGAGTTTTCAAGTATTATGGTTTCCTTCAGTACAGGCGTGTGGAGGGTTGGAGGGCCAACTCTCAACAGACACAATGGTCGGGATATGCGAGCCTTAAATACGATCCTAATGAGAAACTACATTTCGGATTAGAGTACACAATCCTACGCAATCTAATTCAAATGCCAGGCGGGGAAAACGATTCAATGTTTTACGCAAATCCCCAGGGGTCGCTTCGTGCTCGGAACTGGCTCGATAGTCCATGGAACATCGGAGCCGCACATATAGATTACAGAATAAATGACAACTCTTCCCTGAACCTGGTGTCGTCTTATCTCCTCAGTCAACGCAATTTGGTCTGGAGGAATGAAGATGTACCACCTTACGTGCCAGATACCATCACCGCAAGCCTGACTTACACCCCCCGCGAAGTGGAGCGAGAATTTTTCAATACACTTACCAACGAACTCAGATTTTTATCTAGCTACAATCTCTTTGGACAAAGCCAGACTTTTTCGCTCGGCTTGCGATACGCTTATTCACATCTTGTGAGAGAGGACGGTGCGGAAGGTACGACAGGAACAGATTTCGATTTGACCACGCTTTCTCCGTGGGGACAGGATATGAATTTTTACACCACCAATATCGCTCCTTATTTTCAAAACATATTCCGGATCAGCAACGCACTGAGCATAACGCCAGGCTTGCGCTTTGAATATTTGAGCACGACTGCAAATGGTTACGCGGAGAATGAAGAAAATGACGGAAGTTCGTCATACGTCTATGCAAACAATGAACAGCACACGCGGACATTTTTGTTAGGTGCGGTCAGCGTAGAATTTAAAACTTCCGACGCGACCAACGCTTATGCCAATTTCAGCCAGTCATACCGTCCTGTCACGTATGACGACTTGACGCCATTCGGTACGATTGCGAAGATCGACCAGAATTTGAAAGATGCTTCGACAAACAATGTCGATTTTGGATTCAGAGGAATGGTCGGTGACTTTCTGAACTTTGACATGAGTCTCTTCTACATGCATGTGAAGAACGATATCGGAATCATAGAGCAAACGGAGGATACATCAACTTACCAATTCGAGACGAATACCGGAGCCGATGATCACAAGGGAATGGAAGCATATGTAGAATTGAACGTTATAGGCGGTCTCATTCCTGATGATGAATTCGGGAAACTAGGCGTCTATAATTCGTTTGCTTATACGGATGCACGGTACGTCTCAGGCGAATACGACGGCAATTATGTTCCCTATGCTTCAAAGCATACAGATCGCTTCGGCTTTGACTATAGCTTCAATGGTTTCTCGATAAACGCGCAGTACTCTTACACCTCTTCATGCTACAGCGATCCTGCCGATACGAAGTTTTCTTCTGAGGGTTTAGTAGGAATTATTCCAGCATACGGTGTTATCGATTTGTCTGCTGAGTACAAAATCTCAAAATACGAATTCAGATTAGGAATCAACAACCTGACAAATGCAATGTACTTCACAATGCGGACAGATGAATATCCCGGTCCCGGGATCATTCCCTCAATCGGACGAATGATTTATGCAGGAATTTCAGAAACATTCTAGGTACGAATAGAGATAAAGAATCGTTACGCTTCGGAAGTAGTTCGGGAGGGCTTGAACTCTATGCCTGATACAGATAACTTACTTAGACTTAATTTAAAATATGACCGCGGGATGGAAACAGCAAAACAAAAGTTAGAAGAATTTCTGCGAAAAGAAGGCTACCGAGTAACTTCCGAACGCTTTGAAGTCCTTAATGCCGTGAATACGGCAACCGGTCATTTCGATGCAGACGAATTGTTCCTCAAGCTGAAAGAAGACGGCAGCAAAGTGTCAAGGGCCACAGTTTATAACACGCTCGACGTTCTCGAAAAGTGCAAGCTTGTATTCAAAACCAGACTTAAAGATCATGGCTCACGTTACGAAAAGGCATTCGGCCGCACACATCATGATCATCTTGTGTGCATCAATTGCGGAAAGATCACCGAGTTCGTCGACAAAAATATTGAAGCCGCTCAGCAAAGCATTGCGAAGAGATTCAAGTTTCGATTACTAAGTCATTCGCACCAGATATTCGGATTGTGTTCGGAATGTCAAAAGAACGATGCACGTGATTCAGCCAGAGGCTGATGCGCCTTGGGCGCAAAAGAAATAAATTACAATGAACTTTGGAAACAAGCTCCGCGGTACGACTCCTGCACACGGGAACTCCGGGGAGAAAAATATTGAAATTAATGAGTCAAGAAAGTCGGCGAGTTCCGCACATGGAATCTCCGACAAGAAAAATAATCTAAAGGAACTTCACGTCGGCGACACGGCACAGATTGTAGATTTCTTCGACCACAATGAGACAGCAAAAAAAATCGAAGCCATGGGACTTCGGAAAGGGAAGCACATCACCATCCTAAAAAAATTAGGAAGAGGAATTTTAATCAAGGCCGGCGGCACGCGGATAGTAATCACTGGCGACGTCGCAAAGAATATCGAAGTAAAATGAAGAAGGTAATCAAAGTAGCCTTTGCAGGGAACCCAAACGTTGGCAAGACGTCGCTTCTCAATTGCGCCGCAAAAACGGATTTGAAAGTCGGCAACTGGTCCGGCGTTACGGTTGAGAAGCGCGAAGGGTCCATGAGTTATAAAGGGTACGACATCCACTTCATCGATCTTCCCGGCATTTACACGCTCGAGCCTCTTTCCGAAGATGAGTGGGTGGCATATAATTTCTTAGTCGAAGAAAATCCGGACGTCATCGTCGATGTCATAGAAACTACTAACGCCGAGCGCGATCTTCTGCTGACGACTGAGCTTCTTGAATTCGAGAGACCGATGGTTCTCGCGTTTAACATGATCGACGAGGCACAGCGCCGCGGGATAGAAATCGACAGCGGACACTCAAGGGAGCTTTTAAACATTCCCGTAATAAAAACGAACGGCAGAAACGGCGACGGCGTGCAGGAACTTCTCGATGCGATCATCAAGACAGTCGAGGAAAAGTCAGCCCCAAACCCGTTGAAGTACAACGACGCACTCGAAGAATCACTCGCGAGGGTCGAACACAGCAATAAAAATGGAAAAATCGACAAGCACACTCTCATTAATCTTCTTTCAAACGGCGACGGAGAGAACAAAGAAAAAGTTAAACTAGAAAAATTCTTCAAGAAAAATATTTCCACAATCGTCAAAGAAGAGCGGTACGCGTTCGCAAATGGATTTTACAGCGAGGTCTTCAAGAGAAAAAAATCGGCAGCAAGAGACATGACCGACAGGATAGACAGGATTGTTCTTCACCCGTTCCTCGGTTTCGCAATTTTCCTGCTTGTAATGTTTTTGATTTTCAAAATCTCGTTCGATTTTTCCAACCCGCTTATGAACTGGACGACGAATTTGATAAACAATTTTCTCTCGCCGTTAGTCTCGTCGATGCTTGCGAAGGCCGGCGCGAGTGAATGGATTCTCAGTTTCTTTTCCGGAGCAATTATAGGCGGCGTCGGTTTTGTAATTACTTTCGTTCCACTGATCGGCGTGATATATTTTCTCCTCGCGCTCCTCGAAATGTCGGGGTACATGCCACGGATCGCTTTCATGATGGACAGGTTCATGCACAAGCTTGGACTCCACGGCAAGGGAATGATTCCGCTTCTCTTAGGCTTCGGCTGTAATGTGCCGGCCATCATCGCAACCAGGACTTTGGAAAACAAGCGCGATAAACTTCTCGTCATGGCAATGATTCCATTTATGAGCTGTCCGGCAAGACTCGTCATATTCTCTTTCTTCGCGATTCTATTTTTCAATCACCCGGCCATCGTGATATTTTCTCTTTACGTGCTCGGAATTCTGATCGGGCTTCTGACGGCGTTCTTCCTGCGTAAGACGGCGTTCAAAGGAAACCTTTCGCACTTTGTCATGGAGCTCCCGCCGTATCGGCTTCCCGCGTTGAAGACTGTAATGAGAATCACCTGGGTGCAGGTGAAAAGTTTTCTTTACAGAGCCGGGACATTAATTTTCGCAGCTTCAGTAGCTATTTGGGTTTTGTTGAATACGCCGCCGGGGTTAAAGAATCCGTCGGATAGCGCTGCAGCATACATCGGCAAAGCAATCACTCCGATATTCAAGCCGATCGGCATAAACGATTGGAGAATTTCAACGTCACTCATTCCAGCATTTCTCGCGCGGGAAATTGTCTTAAGTTCAATGGGCACGATTTACTCCGAAAACATTCCGACGAGTACAACGAAGTTCCAATTCTACTCTGCTCTCGGCGGACAGGCAAAATCTCTTGCAACCGCATTGAAAGAGAGCTTCACATCGCTACTCACGCCGACGATTCAAACGCTTCAGACCGACAGCGGCAATGAGAGCTTGCGTGCCATGATAAGGTCGAGCTTCACAGCGGCATCCGCTATGTCGTTCATGATCTTTCTCCTCTTGTACACTTCATGTCTCGCGACGGTTGCCGTGATGGCAAGGGAAGGCGGAAAAATGTTCGGCTTTCTATTCCTCGGGTATAGTTTTGCGATAGCATGGCTTGTCGCGTTTGTCGTGTATAATGTCGGAACTTTGATATGATAGGCGAAATTATTTTTCTTGCAGGCTTAATAGCTGTGGCAAGTATAATTATTCGCCGATCGGTAAAATCGAGAAGTAAAGGGCACTGCTGCAAATAAGTTTTGGGGGCTGGCACAAAGACAAAACTTATCCTGTTGCAAATCGTCAATACAAAAAGTAATTTAATCTGTATCACAAAATTGTCACAAAACCAAATCTAAGGAGAAACCAGTGAAGAAAGTGATTCCAATCTTTGTACTTATATCGTTATTCTTGTTAATGTTGCAAACATCGCACGCACAAGTACGACTCGGAATTCAAGGCGGTCTAAGCGTACCGAATCTCAGCGGCGGGAACAACGAGGTCAGCGAAGGTTACACATCGCGGCTCGCGCCAAATTTCGGAATCACAGCAGAGTTCGCAATCACAGATAACTTTTCAATCGAACCTGAAATTAATTTCGACGGACAAGGCGGGCAACGAAACGGTCTCCAGCCTGTAACAAACCTTCCGCCAGACCTTCCGTCGCCGCCTAGCGGGTATTATTACGCAAATTTCAAAAATATGTCTATTCTTAACTACCTCGAAATACCTGTGCTTGCGAAGTACACTTTTGGCGTGAGCTGCTTGAAGTTTGACGTGAATGCCGGGCCTTACATCGGTTTTCTCCTCAATGCAACCGAGAATACAAGCGGCACGAGTTCAATTTACATTGACAAGAACGGAACTGTACTCGAAATGCCCGACAGCAGTGGAGAATTAGTACCAGTGCCTCCTCAACCTTTCAACGCAAGCACCGATGTGACAAGCAGCATTAATAAAGTGAATTTCGGCGTTGCAGGTGGGGTCGGCGCCACCGTTTCTGTCACAAGCAGGGCGAGTGTCTCCTTAGACGTTCGCGGATTGTACGGCTTTACAAATGTCCAGAAAGATCCACAGGATGGAACGAGCCACACGGGCAACTTGATAATTTCTGTCGGTTACTCGTATGAACTCTTAGGCGTTTAGCTAAAAGAAGTAAACTAAAGAGTCTCCGGTTCATGTGTCAATCCCTGACCTGTCGTGTACCATGTCGGAGATGTATCATAGTGTCACATTAATTTGTGCTGGCGCGGAGCGCCAATCTTTTAGTTACCGTGGAGACCATAGTAACGAGATGAATCATGTCAGCTTACAATTAAATCGAATGCCAAGTTTCTCAATTAATTGAAAGTCGTTAATCCAGGGTACACCCATGTTGTCACACACATTCGGTATTTTTATTTTGCTCGAATTTAAAGCTGTTATTTTTTCTTCCTTTGTCACGACAATTGCTCTCTCATTGATCGCATGGGCAATCACCCAGGGATCCGCTAACGATCTATACTTTGTGTTATCAACAAGGAGTTCATGTGTTGAATTTTTAGAATAAATACTTTGTAAGCATTTGGTAACCGCCTCATCAATTTTGCGAACGGGAATCTTACTTTTCATTAACCATTTCGACAAGTCGTCATCCGTTCTGACAATTTCTTCATGTACCATCTCAGGCACGAATATGGTTCCTCGGTTTCCAAGCTCATCCAAAACTTGCCAATAGTCGGGACAAAATTTAGGTGAATAGTATTTCTGCCAGGCTTGAATTAGTACATTGGCATCTAAGCAATAGATGTCTGCTGTTGGACTCATTTATGCAGTTGCGCTTCCAACAGCGAAAATTTATTTACTTTAACGTTTAGCAGGCTACTTGCTTGTGTCGGTTCAATGAAACCGCCATGAAAGGCGTCCAAAACAGTCCGAGTAAATAGCCGGCTATTCTTGTTTAGTTGCAATAAATAGTAACTAGGTCCACCTTTCTTTTCTTTGTCTTTACCCTTTGCTTCTTTTTCTTCTGCTCTTTTCAAAAATGCCCTGTACTCCATATCTGCTTCATGCTTCAGTTTTTTGTAAATATCATGGGAGATCAAGTTGAGATTTAGGGCTCTTACCAAAAAAGCAAAAGAACTTACTCCTAGACTTTTAGATACCTTAAAAACTTCCTTAGCTGATTTGAAAATGTCACGTTCCAGATCATTAATAATGTCGGAGGGTATAAGAGCATTAGCCGCTACTTCATTACAGAACAATTCTACAGGATGAAACTTGTCCCTGTTTTTTATTTCAGGTTCAATTTCATTTGAAATACCGGTTTCAGCTATCCAGATATGTGCAAGCTCATGAACGAGAGTAAATAGTTGTGGAGCATCCCAATCTTCCGAGTTAACAAATACAAACGGAGCATAGAGATCTGCAATAGCGAAACCCTGTAGCTCTCCGCTATCCAGTTTTAATTTTGGATGAATAAAACTTGTTCGTGAAATAAAGACTCCTTTTGATTCTGCCTTATCAATCCATTCTCTTATTGGATTATCAGTCGTGTAATGTGAAGGGACAACACCGAGTGCATTCAATATATCGTTCGCTACTGCTAATGGATTATCCCTAATTGAGAATTGGCCAACAAAAGGTATTTTTTCTTCGCCGTTTTCTTCGTCTACTTCACTTATCCAAGCTTGTTTCTGTTGGATTTCACGAATGATAAAAATAGAACCCGTCCCTAATGCCTTTGAATCCTTCTTTCTGAAGTCTTGAAGTGGTTGAAAGTCTCTTGGGATTTCAGGAAGGAAGAATAATGCGAATGGACGCTTATAAGCCTTTGCAAGTGTTTGAGCCTGCCTTATTGTTGGCTGGCTTGTACCCCTTTCCCATTCTTTAAGTTTATCAACAGATACAGAAACCTTAGAGGCCGCAATTTCTTCGCTTATTCTTGCTGACTCTCTCGCCCATTTAAGCACGTTTGGTGTTATGTTTGCTTTGTCCGCCATTTTGTGTCTTAAAGATAATAAGAATTAAGTTTGTTTTGTTGGTCTATGGTAATTGTGTAAACTACTTCCTGCCGCAACATCTCCTGATCTTGCAATCGTACCTTTCCTTTCGATGATCTCCGATCGCCCTTCCGGAGGATCCCGTCCTGCCTAAGCCGTGGGCGGTTAGTCATCTCACATGAATATAGCCGCTCCATCTTGTAATATCAAGAAGAGTTAGCTATTAGCTCATGGCTGATAGCTTTCGTGGCTTATCTTTTCTGAATTCCATCGGTTGTATGAAAACTTTTCCCTGCCCTCACGGTTTGAGAATGTCGCAATGAGAAATTCAGTTTCCATTTATTTTATTTATGGCTTCTTCAAGAATCCTATCGACGCCCTGAATTGAATCGGCTTTACTAATCTGAACCGGAATCTGCGGGACAATTCCGTTCTTTATCGGAACTTCATTGTTGTCACATTCAATTGCTCTTGCCATACGGTATGTCCAACCATTCGGCAGGGTTTTAGTGATCGGATTTGTTGCGACACCTCCGAATGTCGTATCGCCGATATGAATTACGTTCGGCAAGCTCTTCAACATTAAAGTAAAATCCTCGGCAGCACTGAATGTTCGCCGGCTGGTGAGCAATACGACCGTCTTTGTGTACTTGATCGGCCCGCCAGGAACCAAAACTACCGGAAAGTAACCGGTTAGGTCGGAATGCTTCGGGCCATTTCTTTCTCTGTAATATCGATAAATCACAGATGTATTTGTCAACCTGCTTGCCACAATCTGGGCGTACGTCTCATTGCCGCCGCCATTTTGTCTTACATCTATTATTATCCCCTTTGAATTTTGAAATACTGTAAGAAGAGAATCTATCAGATAATAATTACTTGCGCTGTCGTCAAAGCTCCCGATAAAGAAATACCCTATGTCCTCGTTGAGCACTTTCCCGTAAGCCAAATGCTGGTTATTAGATTTTAGTACCTGGACATATTTTGAGCTGATCAGATTCCAGCTTATAAAATTAGTCGGTTTTTGTTGAACAAATAAATCGTAATAATCACAGCTTCCGAATTGATTTGAAATTATGTCCGAGTGAGCATCCTTCAATGTCAAGATGCATGACTTTAAAATATTAAAAAGATCGGCATCGGTGGTATTTAAAGTTATCTTCGGATAATAAACGTAATAGACAGAGTCCCAATTAATATCATTCAATTCAAATACCGGATAATTTTGATCGAAATCATTCCAGAGGACATTGAAATTGTTTTGCGGTGTATTCTCATTGTCTGGCGGTGTGATCCCACCCGGATTGTCTTCCTTTTTACAAGAAGACAAAATCAAAAGAGAAAGGAATAAAAGTTTAACGAGGAGTTTTTTCTGCCTCATGTTTTCCGATCTGCAATTATTCCTGTCTTCGATAATTCCAAACAGCCCTTTATCATCTTGAAAAAATATAGCCGTCCCATGTTATAATGTCAACGGATTTAGCTGATAGCTCATAGGTAATGACTAATAGCTTTTGGGATGCAATCTCAGCCGCTGTTTCACGAAAAAGCTCCGGTTCTAATCCCCCACTCAGCGTTTTATCCCTTCCGCCCAGGAGACGGCGTACCATAATGTTGCGTCGGGTTGTTTATGCCAACTCCGAAAGGACGCTATTACCCGATCAAATCTTTTCTCTTCGACCAGCCCTTGCCGCACTATCTGCTCTTTTGCTCCTTCAACGACTCCGATCAAGTTATCGACGTAGATATCGAAATGCTTACCACCGGAGCAGCTTCCGAAAAAGATCCATGTGTTGCGGACCGGCACCGCGTCGGATTCGTGCAGAAGGGAAACGAGCTTTCTTCCGACAACCGGATCGTTGCCGAGTGCAGAGTAAGTTTGCATATATGCGCTCCACAAATCCGCAAACTCCGGTATTTCAGGGTACAGGCGAAGGACGTCATGATCGTCATCTGCGAGAACGACTCGTCCTCCTTTCTTGACTGCCCGTACCATCTGCTTCACCACGTTCAATGGATCAGGAACATGTTCGAGAACAAATCGCGCGTATGCAACGTCAAATCTTCCCCACTCCTCCTCCCGCAGCGGAAGCTGCCTTGCGTCGCCTTTGCGAAACTCCACCAGCTCTTCCTCCCGATCTTTCTTCGCCTGACGCAACGCCTCGGCGATTTGCTCTTCGCTTCTTTCTATGCCGAGGACGGTCGTCTTCGACTTTCTCGCCATCGCCCGTGAGAATTGACCTAATCCGCTTCCTACATCGAGAATTCTTTCTCCGCCGAGAAGCGACAGCTCTTTCAGGCATGCTTCGTTGAGAAGAACAGTATTTAGGAGAGTAAGGCGTTGCTGCTCTTCGGAGCTGGTTCCGTGTATGTACTGTGACATCGTTTTCCTTTTCTAATTCGATATACGGTTATTGCCAAGTCGTCGATTGAATGCTTCCATTAGCCGCATGCAATTCACCGGCGATCATTTATGAGCAGCTAAACAGAGCACCTGATGCATCATGGATGGATGGATGGAACAAGCCGCTGAACTTATTTCCTCTTCATCAGGCATTCTTTTCCAGATTCGCCGACAAAGTATTCGCACTCTGGACAGTGTGGCGTCGATGTCGGCAAATTATCGCCGCCCGCCGGAGGATAAAGGCCACCGACAGGTTCTATTGACTTTATTTTCCGAAGCGTCGTCTCAAGTTCACTCTCAAAGTCTTCAAGCTCTTTTCTCGAATAGCTTCTCATCAAATGCTTTCCGGCTTCGCGCGTGAAAATGATCGTAACATCAAATGCGTCTTGATTTAATCCGCCAACTCCGCCCATGAGAAGCCCTTCGACTGACCCTTCGTCTTGCTCCGGGTTTTGGCTCAGGGCAAGCTTGCTGCAGAGTGAGGCGTAAAGTTTCATCTGGATTTCATAGTCGGAGTAAATCTTGTCGATCCCTTTGTCGAGTCGGTTGGTCTTGTAATCGAAAACATGAAAACCATTTTCATTTTTGACCAATAGATCGAGAGTGCCCGTCAAAAAATCATATCCGAACTTTCTCGTTATGGTTTGTTCAGTATAAATTCTACTGCCGGCAATGCCCGGGATAATTTTGTGTAATGTGGCAACGGCGTTCCCGGCATTCTCCACGATCTGCGCCAGCAGTTTCTCGGTTTGTTCATCGGTGATAATTTTGCCGAAGCGGGAGCTTACCGTTCGCTCCCCAATTTCATTTATAAATGCATCATCGGTTCTTCCTTCCGAAATCAGACTCTGCAGGACCGAATGAATCAATTTGCCCCGGACCGTCGAAAGAATGGAGTCGTCATATTCCGCAAACTCGTTGAACACGATTCTCTCCGCAGAATCCGGCGATGGCATCCCGAGACGGTATCTGAGGAAATATTTCGTCGGACACAGTTTGAAAGTTTGCAATAGTGTCGCCGAATAGATTTCACCATCTATGTCCGCTGGAATCGGGTCGAGAAAAATTTTGCCGATCTGAACTTTTGTCTTGGGCATCGCGATCGACTCCGCTTTCCCGAGTGTTGGTTCTTCGACTTCACCGTGCACCGCAGGAATTTCAGTGAATGCCCTAATTTTTCCATCGGGATATTCATAATAGCCGGATGACGGTACAGTGGAGAGATCAAAAGTTTTATTCAATATTTCACCGAACGAGTTTATAGATTTCGATTTCTTTGCCGAAGTCGTCAGGATTAATTTATCCATCGCGCGAGTGCAGGCGACATAAAACAGGCGTGCAATCTCGGCTTGATCATTTTCGCTCTCAAATTTTTGATAGAGCGAAAGCTCCGCAGGCACTTCGTTTGGGATGAAGGGAAGAACTCCGACTTGATCATTAATTATCATGCTTTGCCGCCTATTGGTCGTTGCGTCGCAGAACGGTACGACGACGACCGGGAATTCGAGCCCTTTCGCTGCGTGAACCGTCATGATTTTCACCGCATCGACTGTATCCTCGGTAGGCGCTTGGCCCTCGCGAGCATCTTTTAGATTTTTTATCCGCTCCACAAAATCATAAAGGTGACTGAAACCGCGATTTTCAAATTCGCGCGCAATGTTTAGAAGCTTTCTCATGTTCGCGATCCGTTGACCTCCGGTTGGCGACAGCCTGTAAGCACCGAGCCATCCGGTTCGATCAAGAATGCGATTCACAAGCTGCGGAATCGTAAGCCTGTGTGCAAGCTGGATCTCATCGTCGAGAACCGAAATAGCATACTTGACTTCATCGGAAGCTTTTTCCGATTGAGCGAGACTCCGAAATTTCTCAAAGAGAGTCTCTCCCTTGTACATCGAACTCTGGTATAATTCATTCTCGGAAATTCCGAAGAACGGAGCCCGGAGAACAGTCAGCAAGGCAATGTCTGAATTATTGTCGAGAAGAAAAGTCAGATAATTCGTAAGATCAAAAATTTCCTGCGCGGAATAAAATCCAATTCCCGACGTCACGACGTAAGGAACACCCATCTCGCTGAGCGCTTCTTCGAGCAAAGTTAGTTTCGCGCGGCTTCTCAAGAGAATAGCTACGTCGCCGTATTTTATTTCTCTCGGCTGCTCGCTCTTTTTGACATCGTTTATTGTTTCGCTGTCGTCGACCATTTTGCGGATCCGTGAAGCGGTGAACAATGCCTGCAACTCACCGGTGCTCACTTCGTTGTCGCTGGAATCGCCGGAGTTTTCATCATGGGTTTCCCCCGCGTGCTGGATCTTCGACTTTTGCGCAACAAAAATCTCAATCGCGGGATCAATTCCATTTTGCCGCCGCGGCACAAGAGCTTTGTATTCGGTTCTATTGATCGATGAAAAGCCAACAATATCTAAGACATGGTCTCGTGTCATAACTTTGGAGAAAATCTCATTGACAAATGAAGCAAGCTCTGGGTTCATGCGGAAACTCTCGACAAGCGGCAGTGCGACCGCATCGGAACGTTCCGACAAATCCTTTTCTGTTTTGCGGGAGACTTCGACCTGCGCGTTCCGAAATCTGTAAATGGATTGTTTTGGATCGCCGACGACAAACAGCCGCGCATCGCCTCCGAAATTATTGAGCAGGCTCAGGAATATGTCGTATTGAAGAAAGTTAGTGTCTTGAAATTCATCGACCATGATATGTTTGAAGCGTGAGGTCAGCGCTATACGCACGTTTTCATTTTCACGTATAAGCCTCATCGTCCGGATTTGCAGATCGTCAAAGTCCAATGCGCTCATTGAAAATTTTTTGCGCGAGTAATCGGCGGCGGTTTTCTCATACAAAGAAATGAGAACCCCGAGAAGAGAAAAATATTTGGCTGAAGAAAGAGAGTTTGGAGAAAAATATTTTAAAGACTCGAATGCCGTCCCAAGAATAGTGACAACAGTCTCCGATGAAAAGGTTTCCCCATCGACTATCTTCTCCACTTCTTTCTTGCGAGGTGTACCATCATTTGTTAGTATTCCGCGAAGAAAAATGCCTAATTGGCCCAAAACATCTTTGAGATCAGTATCATTTGATTTTAGCAAATCTCTCAATTTATTTAAGTCGAGATTCTCTTTTCTCATCCTGACATTTTCTTGCGCAGCTTTTAGCACAGCCTCCGACAGATTTTTCCAATGTTCTCGAACGACATTCTCATTCATCAGAAGAGTATGGCCCGTAATATTTATATGCTCGATTTTTTCCCTGCTATCCAAAAGATCACTCAATAGCTGAAGCGTTCGTTTGTATCCGACTCGCACGAGAAAGTTGTAAAATTTACCATGGCGGGCACGTTCTTCAGCAAGCGCTTCCCTCACTGCTTTGTCGCAAGCTTCTTCCTTCAGAATGGCCGCGTCGAAATCTTCAAGCACTTTGAAGTTCGCATCGACGCCCGCCTCAATCGGAAACTCTCGCAGCACCTGCGAGCAGAATGAATGAATAGTGCTGATGTTTGCTTCCAGCATATTGGCTTTTGCGTTTCGCAATAAAGAGAGATGGTTCAAATCACCACCAGTTCTCTTTGCGAGAAAAAATTCGGTATTGATCCGTTCGATTATTTTTTGCCGAAGCTCAAGAGCGGCTTTTTCGGTGAACGTCAGACAGAGTATTTCTTCGACTGTACTGCCGCTTTTTATTGCCTCGACATATCTTTCGACGAGTACCCGCGTTTTACCTGAGCCGGCATTTGCCGTGACTGAAATATGCTTGTCGAGTGTGAGTGCTTTCTTTTGCTGATCCGTCAACCCTGCCATTTTATTCCGGACAATAAATCCTTCCATTTTTTGTATAGCTGTGCGGTTGCCATGACATCGCCCAGGCAGTAATCGGCAATTTCGGTATATCGTTTCGTCCTGAAATAATCGTTGATGTCATAGCCGGTGATGCCGTGAGACTTGGGGCTTTCGATTCCGAAACTTTTGCAATAGAAATCTAAATTGAACTTCCGCGTCGTGCCATGATAAGTCAGTTCCTCCAACAGGTCGGTGTGATGCGGCGTTTGATATCGCGTTCCGATCATAAGATCACGCGACGGCCTAATACCTAACAGGGCCGAGCGAAGCATTAGGAATGGACAATCGAAGCTTCTGCCGTTAAACGTAACAAAATCATCGAACCGAGTTATATATTCCCAGAATTTTTCTAGTACCTTCTTTTCGTCTCCACTTATGTAAGTGAAAATTCTCTCACCGTCCTTTTTTTCCGTTTCGGATTCTTTATCTGAGATGTAAAGCGAAATGCCGTTCCCCGATTCCACATTAAGGAGTGCAATCGCTACGACTTGTGCGGTCAGCGGCCAGAGATTCAATTGCTTTATCAGCTCATCTCTCACATGCTGCCGTTTCTCCTCGTTTTCTTCCTTCTCAGCCCCTTTTAACAAATAATCAATTTGCACGCTGTCGAAAACTTCCGGCGAGAAACCGGAGGTCTCGATATCAAATACTACCGCTGCCATTAGAGCCTCCTAAGTTTTAATCTATATTTACAAAAAAACGAAATGAATTGCTGGCTATCTTCGAGAATTTATTCGGCTTATTCTTCCGCACTTATTTCAAGCTGAACAATCTCATAGCCTTTTTTCGATTCGAGTAACCCGAATATGACACCGACAAATACCATTATCATCCCGAGTAGAAATACTGCAGTCGAGACGTAATGTATCTCGACAAATCCTTGAAACAGCGCGAGCCCTATCAGAAGCGAACTGATCACGAAAAGTGCTGCACCGATTGTGTAGCTCATAACTGAATTTCTCACCATTTTTGCGCGAATGCGGAGATGATTCAATTGTCGCACGGTGCTCTCGAGACGAAGGTCTTCCTCCGGTGTAGCTTTATGATCCGCCGTTCTTATGACAAGGCGGCGCTTCTCGTCGTTGATGAGACGTATCCTGTTCAGGACATTTGAATATTTATTGTTCGCACCTAGGATTAGAAGCCCGCACGCGCTAATCATCACTGCCGGCGCGACCATGAGCTGTATTACCTTAGATGCGTCGATGGTCTGTTGAAACATAAGCATTTAAAATCCCGATTTTATTGGCGAATGATTTTGTATCGTAATAATATAACAACGAAAATCTGAAGCTGGAAGCTGAATAAGTAATCAGATCATAGCTAATTGTGAGCGCTGGGTTGTTTAGGGTTGTCCTTCCGCTTTTCCCTTTTTTAGATTTTATGCCGACTACATGCAACGAATCTTTTAATGTGTTTCCGACTTTCGAGCAAAAAGTTCCCTGTGTGATGGAGTTCACGTGGACAAACATTTTTGTGTGTTCCTATTGACATTCATTCCTTCTTATGTTATTGTAAAAAGAGAGCTTCCCAAGCACCAATATTAAGGTGGTTTTTTCAGCCTTAGGCTTCGGCCAGAGGCTGATGCGCCTTCAGCGCAGATGAGCCTATGGTTCAGTTGACTTAGTTTAACAAGATAAATCAACATAAAAGAGGGTTGTGCGATGAAAAGGGCTGGAGCGGTTTTTGCGATTACCTTTCTAATGACGAGTGCAGTTTTAGCGCAGGTGCATATCAAGGAGAGCGCAACGATAGCGCCTGGTCGGGCGAAAAAAGTGGAGGTGGGAGGAACTAATAATCACGTGCTGAGCTTTACTCTCTCTTTACAGGACTCGACGTATGATGCGATAGTTGTAGTCAGCGGGCCTAATTATTTCAAGGTCTTTTCATCGGTCGGCTCTGTTAGTGGCGAGATCCAGTCTCCTGTTGCTGGTGTGTATTATTTTACGCCGTGTATTAATGAGGGGTATTTGGCTCTGTATCATTCGTTTGACCTGGGCAACTGTTTCAGCTATTATTACGATGGTACTGACCCGTGGGGGAGTTTGTGCGGCTCGGGTCAGTCGGGTGAGGATAGCACATGGATCTCGATGGTTGGTTTGGAGGCGGCTTTTGCAACTCCTTATTTCTCGAAGTTTAATCTTCTCCTTAGTAATAACTATGGTTATCTTATGCAGGGATACTCCACGAGTGCGAGTGTCGCCTTACAGGGTTACGACGATAGCAGCACGACAGCATGGTCATCTCACACCGACCCTGTTACGTTGACTATTGTTTCCGGTAGTCAGTACGTATCGTTCCACAGGTTGGATTCACAAACGGGAGTTGATGTCGGGTTGGGAGCTACGGTTACGACTGTTGGTGATAGCATAGGCGACTTTTGGCTCGATGCCGATGGGTTAGGAGCGGTGGATTCACTGGGTGATTCGATAGTAGTTCAAGCACAAAGTGGGACTTTGACAAGCGAAAATTCGATCTTCCTTGAACCGCCGTACTTTGATCATTTCCTATCAGTTCCTTCGGGTTCTCTCCAACATCTGGATGAGGAAGGGATTGGATTGGAACCCGGGAATATTTATGATCTTCCCGTAACGATTCCGGATTCTACCCTCATCGATATAACGCTTGACAGTGCCGGAATGAAATATGGCACTTTGCAAGCTGGAATCATGAAGGGAAAAGTACTGACGGACATTGAATGGGGCTCACTTTCTTACGGGGAATTCGAATACATTGCGGATGGTGAAGATCCGCAGCAACCGACAAACATACAGATAGAGATTGCAGTGCCTGGGCAGAACGTCAAACCCCTCTATGGTGTAGATCAGGTCTTGCCGGCACCTGTGATTGTGACAGATACTCCATCGGTAGCTTCCCCCGGCGACACTGTGGCAATTATTGTAAAGCAGAGAAATGCAGACGCCAGCTTGACCGATTTTTCGTCCGGCCAAAAGTTTGAGATTGGGATATCGAGTGGAGAGAATTACGGAGCAATACTGTTATCGGATGGCCGCGTTGGGGGGTATTTTTCTAATGTCTCACAGCCATTCAGATTTATAGCCGCAGATAGCGTCGATGCTGATTCAGTAGTTGCAATGGTAAGGGTAGGAACGCGGCCGCCAATGTTAAGTTCAACTGAGCCGGGCGGAAAAGGAACAGGTGAGAAGAGTGCGACTACGGTGCTTCAGAAGTCTTTGACAACCAATACGATATCAAAGACTTCTCTGCAAGGCGGGATGAAATCAACGGTAACGACTCCTCGTGCTCAAAGCCCTGGCGTTAAGTCACCCACAATGTCAGTAGTCTCGTCCGTGGGAAAGGGGAATACTAAATCGGTCTCTGATGTGAACAGCTTTTCGTGGAGTAATTTTGGCATCGGTGAAGTGGTGATAGAGGGGCATACAATTCTTCTCGGTGAAACAAAGTATTATGAGGCGATGGCAGACGCGAACGATCCATCGAAGCTGGATATCAAAGAGCTCACCGATCCGGGCCAAGCAAGTAGTGATAGGGTGAATGCACAGTTTTCAGTGCAAGCCGAGTCAGGAGATAGGTTGGGAGCTTATTGGGAATACAAAGATGAGGATGGAAATCCTCTACCTGCAGGGTTGATTCGACTTGTTGGAAGATATTGGCAACAAGGCACCACATATAAAGTTCTGCTGACGGCGTCTTCCGGCTCGGCAACAGGGAGCATCGATATAGAGGTGAAGAAACCGAGTAGCCTCGGCACAAGCGACCCATGGCGCTATTCCATCGATGTTTTTAACAATCGCCCTGACATTGACTCTATCTGCATCGTGAATGGAGGACTTTATGGCATCCCGCCTCAGGACATCAGAGGACAAATCGCGAGTGAATCCAAGCCAGTCACGGGGCTGGGCTACCCGCCGCAGTATAGGTATGAACCTTTTACCACGCAATTTAATGGTCGAACGCCCAAACAATTACCAGACTCGTGGTCTAACAGCCCATTCTATGTGACGACAAATATGGGATCGGGTGATCCTGTTCCATACCATCAGCATACTCAATATATTCCTTACCCCAGTTCCCCTGAGAAAGTTTGGTATATGGTTAGCCAGTATTCGCAGCTTACAAGCCCATCTGAGCCGGGCGGGGTTATATTATACGGGAAGAGAAATCCGGATGGCACAATGGACTTTGCAAGGTATGGGTATGTTACAGTTCAGAGAATTTATAATTCCATCTTGAACCATTTCCAAGGGGATAAGCCATCACCAAGCTCTGATGATATCGCAAACGCACTTAATTCGATTACCACGTATCTTCGCGACCAGTGGAATGGCGGGGTAAAAAATGGAACCAAGGGGCTTGAAAATATCGTAGCTCAGACAAGGATTGCCAGCTCCTACGGGTTGATGCAGATGATGTATCCCACAACACTTGATCGTGGATATGTAGAAGACAATCACCACGTGCCTGAAAACCTTAATGTGGACAGTGTTTTCTTTCCATTTGCCATGAAGCATCAGCTTTTCTTGCTTCAGAAAATACTGAACGAAAACCCTGATGGCACAACCAACTGGAGCGTCGGATATGATAACGCATTTTTGCAGATGTACAATGGATGGAACTCGAAAACAGGTTATGCTGCAGGCGTTATTCAGAATTCCCAAACATATCAACCACAGCCATAGTGAGGAGATGAACTTATGAAAACCAAGTATATTTTCTGCCTGATTTTTTCCTTCTTTTTCTATTTAACAGGGGTGGTGCACGCACAGCCTGGATGGTTAGAGGAACCCGGTGTAAGCGTCCAAGTTTATCAGGCTATTAACGTTCAGATAAGACAAGTTTATGGCTCCGATTATGGCCCTGGCTTGGTGATAAGTGTTGATAGTTCGCTCACCGCTGGTGAAATAGAAGACCCGTATGGAACATTAAGGCATTGCTTTGTCTTTTTTGCTGGAAATGGCGAAAGAGGGGCTATAGGGATTTACAAGGAGGGGCAAATTATTTGGCATTCAGATACTTTGATTGATGAGGACAATGTGAGCGGCGTGAATCTCTATGCTATCAAAGACATAAACCATGACGGAAAAGTGGATATCATAACATCATGGGATGTCGGAGATCGTTTTGGAGAGGAGTATCTATGGATTTTCGGCTGGGATGGGCATACAGGGTTTCTAGAGAACGCTTTCGACGATCAGAATCAATCTGTAATCGCCGCGGAACAGGGAGGATTTGAACTCGAAGATGTGAATGGCGATGGGATCATGGAAATAATTGGAGAGCAAGATTCAGTGCAATTTGTCGATGAGACTGACAATGGTATTACCCAGACGGTCATGAACATAATCGAGAAGAAGTATATCGTGTACAGTTCCAACGGGCAGCTTTACGGCAAGTGGCCGAGCACGCCGCCATACCCTGTAAATGGAATAGTACCGAGGAACAAGGTTGAGGTAGACGTACATGCTTCGGTCATAGAAACGGCGTCCGGATTCGATTATAGATATGTGATTCACAGCAAACCAACCAGTCAACAAGATATCGATCAGATAGTGCTCGCTCCAGTTTCCGATTCTCTGCAGGGGGTGAGTAATAGACCGGGTTGGGGATTCTACCCAGGTAACGGAATTATCGATTGGGTGATAGGAGACAATTCTACAGATTATATTAAACCTGGCGAGACTGATTCAAGATTTGCGTATAGAACACGAGCGTTACCAGTAATTACCAATTATTATGTGCGTGGTCATAACGGTCCTCCGATGGGACCTGGAGGACCAGCGTGGTACAACGATGTTTTAACTAATTCTGCACATGGCTTGACTATTGGTGCGGGTGATCCTCCGTCTCCGTTCATTGCACTTGCTTTTCTCGACACCCTCATTTCCTATAAGCACCAATGCGTGGCGCAGGGCTGGCTCACTGACAACAAGACCTGCAAGCAGGATTGTGACAACATAATGAGTCAAAAAGTCTGGTGCAAGAATGGCGACTTTGAACAGTATGCCAAATGGAATCCTGATGTTACCTGGGGCTTTGACACGGACTGGAATAACGGAATAGTTGAAGTATTGGACGGAAGATTAAATAAAGCACAAGCTGAACTTTCTAAGAAAGACTCTGTGGATGCAAGAAAGGATTTGGAGATATTTGTGATCGAAGTGGAGATGTTGAGCATCGTGGACAAGAAGATAGAAGCAGGAAATCAGAATCCGATTATGACAAGCGAGGCTTATGCACTCTTGAAGTACAATGCTGAGTATTTTATAGATAGATTACCGTAAGGAAGACAGAGGCACTGAATCAAGAAATTAAGAAGAGAGGAAGGACAAATTAAAAAATGAAATACGTTGTCATCCTATTGTTAGCAATTTCCGTTAGCACATTTGGTCAACCTGCGAAGGTCGCTTCGACGAACGTTACCGGACAAGTTTGGGAAATACCGTTCGCGTCGACTGGCAACACGATTTCCCTGAATATTCAAAATACTTCCAGCCTCGAAGCAAAGAATGTCTCTGTAACATTCAATCACCTTCCGACATGGCTCGACTTCAAATCTCCGCCAGAGGCGGATGCGCCTCTGGCGCAAAACACTGTGCTCATTAAAAGCATTGCAGCCAACGCTACAGGAGACGCAGAGTTCACATTTTCCGTAGACAAGAAGGCACCGATTGGAAAGGATACGACATTAACGGCGACGATAAGCACATCAGATGGTCAAAAATGGACAAAAGATATAACGGTCGAAGTTGCAGCACCAACAGATTATAAGCTTTACAATAACTTTCCTAATCCGTTTAATCCATCAACGAAGATAGCATTTGATCTTCCGAAAGCATCTCATGTGAAACTCAGTATCTACGATATCGTGGGTCGAGAGGTGGCACAAGTTGCGGATGCAGATTATCCTGCAGGTTATACTGAGCTAACGTGGAACGGCATAAATAAAAATAGCACCATTGTCTCATCCGGTGTTTATTTCTACAGAATAAGCGCCGACAATTGGAGCAAGGTGAAGAAGATGTTGATGTTGAAATAGGGTCAAAAGCCGGACTCAGAAAGCTGTCAGCTAAAAACCATGAGCTATGAACTAATTTGAGTCTATGCTTATCCGCACGTTCACAATCTCCGGATCCGCGGCGATTCGTAACGGAGGACCCCATGTGCCGACGCCCGACGAAACGTAAATGCGCGTCGTCCCTTTCACCAAATAGCCGTACGCCAGCTCATAGACCATATCTGTGATATAATTGAATGGCCATAGCTGTCCATGATGCGTATGTCCGGAAAGCTGGAGATCAATCCCATTTGCTTCTGCTTCCTCAAGGTGAAAAGGTTGGTGATCCATGAGGATAACCGGATATTTTGTATTAACATCTTCCATGACCCCTTTGAGTGAACGGCGCTTCCTTGCAGAAAGATCCTCACGGCCCACGATGTAGAAACTTTCATCTACAAAGACGCTCGTGTCCCGCAGCATCTTGACACCATGGTCCGTTATATACTTGCAAGCCTTCTCCACTCCACCGATATATTCGTGGTTGCCTGTGATTGCATAGACTCCAAGCGGAGCACAGATTTGACGCAGCGATTCGCCGAGATTTTGATGAATAACAGGGTTAAGATCGCCATCCACGATGTCACCCGGCAGAAGCACAAGATCGGGTGAAAGTGAATTTATTTTTTCGACAATGGATCTAATGCGGCTCCGGCCTATGATGGAGCTGAGATGAATATCGGACGCCATGACGATGTTTAATGTTTTGCGTTTGCCGGCTTCCTTCGGAATCGCGATATCGAACGTTCGCACGCGGATGATGTGTGCATTAACAAAACCATAAACAACTATAATTGCTACGAGTGAAAACGTGCCGATTGCTGCCACGAATGCGGAGCGCGCAGAATTCGAAATAATAAAAGAAGGAAAGAACGGAAGGAAACGGTTGATGAACCGGAGCAGATCAATCGCAGCGACAATAAGAAGAAAATAGACAAACGCCCCGAGCCAAAATGAGCCGATCCAGCTGAGCGGTTTGCCCAGCACAATTATATCTGCGCGTTCTAAAAAAACCGAGGCAACGTACGAGATTGCTAGAAAGATAAATGCAACCACGTACACTACACGCAGGGATCCGATTGGTCGAAGTGCATGAATGCCACGAACACAGATGTAATAGTTAGCTAAACCATATATTGCTAATATGGCTGTGACAATCAAGATGACGATCATGGTACGCATTATTGAATAACCTCAATACAACAATTAGGCATGATGACTTGCAGCAAAGAATTCTCGGTTTCTTTTCGGCGCAACAATATCAAAAATCATTTCAATATCTCTTCCAGCTCCGCCGTCCAATTGCATCCGGGATAATTCGCGCAGCCAGCAAAGAATCCACGCCTTCCGCGTTTCACTTTTATTTTCCCTGCGTCAACCGGGCAGCTTTCTCCGTTTTCTTCGAGTACCGCTTCAATGATTTTCCCATCGGCAGCAACAGTCACGCACTGATTATCGGCGCACTGTGCCACAATCATTCCTTTCATATCCTTCAACTCCATCTTCCCGCCGCAGACGGAACAACGCACATCGATTTCTTTGGTGCCGGTCCCTGTGAGCCTGGAACTCTTTCTCGGCAAGATGTAATTGAAAACTCTTGCGATCTCCGGTATGCCGATTCGCAGACTGAAAATATTATCCCGGTTTAAAATGTCGAAGAGATGCAAAATCTTCCCGTCGATAATCCAGAAAAAAAAGTCGGACTTATCGGAAGTGATGAGATTTGTGTTTTTGAGCTTTTGCTGAAGGACGCTCATTTCAAGAGAATGAAACTCTTTCGCCGATTCTACTTCTTTGTTTAAAACATATTTGAAAAATTGCAACTTCGCTTTGATTGGCTGAACCAATTTCAGCTCTTCAGTCGACCCCTGGATATCTCTCAAGAGCGGAATCGTGCAGTCAATGAATCCATGGTGGATGGAAAGCCCGGGAAAATTCTTGCCGATATAATTTTTTTCGGTTTTATTTTCAATCTGAACCGGCGTTACAACTTTGTCACGTTTTAACTTCTCAAGCACGAAACGCAGCAACGAACCTTCACTTGCCTTCGAAGAGAGATATTCAAAATTGCCGACGAATAGAAGTCGCTTCCTTGCGCGGGTCATCGCCACATTCAACAAGCGTTCGCCCTCCGAAACATCTTCATCATCTTCTCGCTCGTATGCCGAGAGCAAAACGCCAAGTGGGAGCGGCTTATCATCGACGAAATCGAAAACGATCACGTCGCGCTCGTTGCCTTGAAATGTGTGGACGGTAGCGGCGGAAATCACTGTGCTGTCTAAGCTCATGCTGTTCAAGACGGCGCGTAAAAATTTTGCTTGCGACCTGTAAGGAGTAATGATGCCGACCGACTTTGCGCCGTGCTTTAACGATGCAACAGCAAGGTCGATTGCAGTTATGCCGGATAAAATGTTTGCTCTGCTGTTCGTAGTTGCTTCGCGAAAAGACTTTGAGTTTAATTTTGATGTATCATAAAAGACAACCGGTTCTTCCTTTGGCTCTGCATTTTTTATTTTCTCACTCGCTTTTAATCTCCCAGCGTAAATTTTGTCGTTGACGAGTTCCATTATCGGGAGCTGCATGCGATACTGAACTTCTAAGATATTCAATCGTGGATGAGACTTTGTCATGTAGCGATGCATCTTTGTCTCACGGAAAATGTCTTTCGATAGAACGTTCAAAACTCTCGTTGAAGATTGCGTAATTGGTGGAATTTGCATGAAGTCGCCGAATATTGCTAAGCGTTTCTTCGCAAGAGATGCCGCATAGACAACATAAGGAAGATACAACATGCTTGCTTCGTCGATAAGAACTGCATCGAACCGTCTTGAGAAAACCTGAGATGCGATTGCCGCTTTCGCCGCAGTGCAAGCGACGAGATTCGCATGTTGAACTATCCTGCTTTCTTTGCCGTAAGCTTCCTCGCGAAATGCTGAAAGTTTTTCGCGAAGGTTGGAAAGCTTTTCATGGTTGGCTCCTCGTTTTGATCCCGGAGTTCGAAGTCGTGCCATGATATCACGGATGTCTTTCTCGATCTTTTCGATGGTCGCGTAGAGTGCCGGACTTTTGTCGCGTGCGACATATTGTGGAATTGACCAAGGGAAATCCTCAAGTTCCGCGAGCCGTGGAATGCCGAGGCGTACGAACTTCCCGTCTAAATATTCGTTATCTTCTTTCAGATATTCCAGCGTTTTCTGAAGAGCGACATCGACAGCGATATTCGTGTTTGAGACGATTAAAACTTTTTCTCCGATAGAAACTAAATTTGCCGCTGCAAATGCGAGAGTTCGCGTTTTTCCCGTTCCCGGCGGCCCCCATATAAATGAAATTTGTTTTTGCACGACCGCGCGCGCCGCATTAACCTGAAACTCGTTTAATTCCTTCGGGTCGATGGAAAGATTTTGGTCTTGCTCACCATCTTTGTCTTCGTCGAACAGCGCTTCGATGCACTCCGCGTCTTTGTCTTCGATAGATTCCAGACGTTCGATAAGCTGTTCAATAAGGAAGAACGGCGCAGTTCGGAGAATCGCATGTTCCACATTATCCCCGATGTGTGTCTGAAGCAGAAAGACGATCCTGTCTCCTTCAACGGCAACGACACTTCCACGGGTAATTTCGCTTTCAACATCGATCTCCACCGGCACATCATCGCTTATTCTCGCATCGTCATCTAACTTGAACTCGTAAAGAAATTCTGCGTCGGCATTACCGAGAAATTTTCCGGCTGAAAGAGAGTAGTTTCGAGAGGAATAATTTCTGAGAGCCTCAATCTCGTTATGGAGCGCGGTGATGTATAGTGAAATGCGTTTTTGAAGCTCCGAGTGATTTTCAGAAAGGCTCATTTCATTTTCTTTGCCACGACAAGCGGCTGCTTGTATGTCGATATAGATTTTCCGTCTGGTCCGTTCATTTCAACCAACAAAATATACAATCCGAACTTAACAATCTTGCCAGAACCGTCCCTGCCGTCCCAAACTACTTTCCCGCTTGACGGAAGAATCACATCGTCCACCGGTGTCGCGATGAGTCTTCCGATTGAATCGAAGATTCGTACTCGAGCTTTCACGGATGATACCGGAAATGAATAATTGATGAAAGTGAAGTCGTCGATGCCGTCCCCGTCGGGCGAGAACGGATTCGGCGCGACTGATATTGAGCCGATCGCATTTCCTGCATCAACAAACAGGCTGTTCCTTTTGCCCGGTGTTCCGCCATTTTGCGAAACGCATGTTGACCAGCTTGTCTTATCATTTGAAGGAAGCGTCGGATTTATTTTTTCCAGTGAGCGGCCGGACGTGTTGGAAATGTCGCTGTTGTGCCATGATGGCAAGTAATCGACGCTGTCAACGGTGACCCCTGCCGGATCTGTCAGCGCGACACATCCCCCAGCATCGGGAAGGGTCAGCGACTTTGCAATCTGAACAATACTCGTGTCGGACACGAAATTGAGTATCGAAGAGTCGGCGGCAACCACGAAGTAATTTTTCGGAAGAAGAATTTTGGGAATCGTTGACAGGCGACTTGGTTTCGATCGAGTTGAAGATGTGCAAAATGTCCAACCACTGATGTCAATAGGATTTTGCGATAAGTTGTAAATTTCGAAATACTCTCCCATCGATCCACTGCTATACATGATTTCATTAACCACGATGTTCTGAGGTTGGTAGCAAACGTTGATCCATGTCGAAAGAGTGTCATTCCACTGACGCTGATCCTGTTGCTCAGAAATCTTTGCAACTATTTTATAAGCTCCCGGTTGTGACGGCATAAAACTGAAATTTTCGATTACGCTGTCACCTGGTATCAGAGTTATATTCATCAATTGTTCATCGGAAAAAGTTATTTTTCCATCGATGTCGCTAAAAATTTTTACAGCCGCTTGCATGTCACTCAACGCATTTCTTCCGACGTTTTGAACAACAAGACTTATGTTTCCATGCTCGTTCATATCGAGTGTCTTCGTGCAGCTCAATCTTTTTAAACAGATATCATAGGTAAGCTTCGCAGTGCTATTTATCATTCCAGGAGTGGCGCCAGTCGAGTCAACTGATTCATGCCAATTGGTTGAATCATTTCCAGAAAAGCAATCGACGCGCTCAAGTGATTTCCCATTTGCGCCGCCATAAGATGGCACATAATTCATCGAGTCTAGAAGATTCCCGAGATTGTCATAAAGGACTAACCAATCACCGTCATTGCTCAGCGAAGGAGTTGACTGAACGATGAGATTCTTGACAGGATAATGAAGCTGCGAAACCGACGAATCATTGCAAATTACAGCGAAGCCTTCGGGAGCAATCACAGAACCCGCTGCTATTTTCTTCAAGCCGCCGTGTGTTTCGATCTTAAAATTTGACAAGTCAACTACCGTGTCGCTGGTGTTATAAAGTTCGATCCATTCTTGTTCTGGCGATTTCGGCGCGTACATAATTTCATTTATAACTATCGAAGCAGGAGAAAGCCCGACGCTCACCGAAATAACTTTCATGTTGTTCGACATTTGTTCGTCGTCGTAATAGTTTATGTATATGCCAAACCGATATGAGCCAAATAATAAATTGCGTGCCATGAAGCTCACCATGGTCGAGTCGCCCGGAGCCATCGGTGATATTTGAGTCGAATCTATCGCCTCGCCCGCGTCGCAGGTTCCATCTCCATTTTTGTCGTAGAAAAAAATAATTGTCGCAATCCCGGATGGTCTCAATCCGCGATTTATGATGGATGCGGAAATCGTTATGCTCTCGCCCGACTGAATCGGGCACGGCGAATAGCTTATTGTCCCTATTGCCAGGTCAAAGTTTCGCGGAGTTACGCTGTTGATTTTTGTAGGCGTGCTTTTATTGGAATCTGTACAGGTCTCGAAGTTTTGTGGATCGTTTGAGTCTCCCGTCGGCAAAATTCTTTCGAGCGATTTGCCACCAATATTTCCGCCCCATGACGGCGAGTAATCCACGCTGTCAATTAAGTCACCAGATGCATCATGGATCGCGACAACATCGCCCGTGTTGTTTAGCGAAGGAATCTTCGTTATCAACACTTTGTCGTGTATTCCGAGATGAATACTGAAGAAGCCGGAGTCGTGAGCGACAACGACATACGATGCAGGCGGAAATAAGAAATCTGCATTTGCAATAACCGCCTTTGTACCGGAATTGTCTGAAAGCGTGAAACCATTGAGGTCAATTGTGTCTCCAGAGGTATTATACAACTCTACCCATTCCGGCTCGGGGCTTTGGGGAGCATACATTATTTCATTGACGATTAGACATTTTGTAGGATAGGAGAATTCCAGGTTTGACCACATGAAATTGTTTGTTGTGTCTTGATCGGACGTAAATTTAACGACGGCAAGAGCATTTAGTTCGCGCAAGTTTTTCGAAGCTATCTTTCCCGCAATCGGGATATTCGACAAGACAATTTGCGTCGAGTCACCCGCTTCGAGTCCGGGTATGTTGTCAACCTCCGCTGCAAGCTCATCCGGCTGCGGAACGAGGTCACCGTCGTAATCGAGAAAGACCTTGACTCCAAATGGAGATGTGGATCGCACACCACAATTTTTGACAACGATTCTGAAAGTGGCAACCGAATCCACCAATGAAAGCAAGGCAGAGAAAGCGGCGATCTTTAAATCATAGTCTTTTGCAGCAATGCTATTGATTCTTCCCGGAGTGCTGCCTGATGAATCAATGGATGTTCCCCAGCTTGTGCTGAGAAAAGGCGAGATGTCAGTAGAAATTCTTTCAAGTGATTTTCCGTCCGCGCCGCCCCATGATGGTTCGTAAAAAACCGAGTCAATTAACGTCCCGGTCGAATCGTCGATTGAGATTGTGTCGCCCGTGTTGACCAGGAATGATGTCGGCAATGTGGGACAGATCAAGACGCACAAGGGATCTATATGATGGAACGAAAATATGGTATCGGACTTCGTTAATACGAGAAATGAATCTGGCAAGATATAAAAATCTGTGGCCGTGAGAGTGTACCATCTCGCGTTCTTGTTTCTGATCTTCCAGCTTTTTATGTTCACGCTGGTCGGTGATGCATTATAGAGTTCCATCCACTCCGGTTCTCCGTTCTTCGGCGCGTACATCAACTCATTAATTTTTACAGTTTGAGGAAAACCGTTGGTTGTCGTAACGAGTGTGAGAATAAGAACAATTTTGTTTTTCATTGCCGCCTCCCTGACAAATTTGTCTAACCACAACGGGCAACCCCGCATAATTATTTTTTTTCAGATAATAATTCTACCAATACATTGTAAACTGCCGCAAGGTTATAAGGTTTAATAATCATCCTAACATCAATATCAGACAAATTCTCGTCCGCCGCAGGCGTAAGATAGCCTGTTGCAAGAACACATATAACGTCTGGCCTAATCGCTTTCGCCCTGGCAATCAATTTGTCACCGGCAAGTTTGGGAAGTCCGAGATCGGAGAGTACGACGGAAATCTCCGGGTGATTCTCGAAGATTTCTAGTCCTTCCTGACCGTCGGATGCGGCGACCACGTTGAACCCTTTGTCGGAAAGATATTCACTCAGCAGTTCCCGCAGCGCGGCTTCGTCCTCGACTACGAGAATGGTGGCATCCCGCGGAACATCTGCGACCTCTTTCGTATCATTTAACGCCGACACTTTCTGCAACTTATTTTCAACCATCGGAAGATAAATGAAAAATGTCGTTCCTCTTCCGGGTTGACTCTTGATTTTTATGAAACCGCCGTGTGCAGATATTATTGTTCGCACAATTGACAACCCAAGTCCCGTTCCTTTTCCGATATCTTTAGTAGTGAAAAATGGATCGAATATTTTGCCCAGCTTATCCGCTTCGATCCCATGTCCCGTATCCTGGACCATCAGCAGAACATACCGGCGTATCGATTTGTTTCCCAATTTATTTTCGATCTCTGCTTTGTCAGCGACAGCAAGAGAAAAGGTGAGTGTCCCGCCCTCTGGCATTGCATCGCGCGAATTGTTTGCGAGATTGATGAGAACCTGCTGAATATCTCCCGGAGATCCGCTGATGTAGGCATCATGAATCACGAACGCGGTGTGTACCAATATGTTTTCTTCAAACGTATGTTTTATGATTGAGACAGTTTCCTCAACAATTTCCCTGAGCGAAAACGTTTTGAACCCTTCCGGTGAGTATCGGACAAATTGGAGAAGCCGCTTCGCAACTTCAGTTCCGCGAATAGCACTAGATAGAGCACGCTGCGTATTATCCTGTACCATGGTGGGGTTATCTATTTTTCTCAAGATCATTTCCAGACTTGCGATGATGATGCCGAGGACATTGTTGAAATCGTGAGCAATCCCGCCAGCAAGTCTCCCTAACAGTTCGTTCCGCTGGAGTCGCTTAATTGCCTCTTCGTTTCGTTCGCTAATTGTGATGTCTCTGAATATGCTCAACCTTCCGATATACTTGTTCGCCCGATCATAAAGCGGCAAAGCGCTTCTTTCGACGATTGTCTCATCGGCAAACTCGAGCCTGTATGTTTTAACAAGCGCTCGCCGTGCAACATCGCTTAAAACTTTTTCTATAAACTCTTTCGGATACTTTGTCTTGCGTGCCGCTTGAATGACAATGTCTCCGGAAAATTTTCCTATTACTTGTTCTGGGTTTTCAAAGCCGAATATTCTGCAGAACTCTGCGTTCGCGAATTCGAGTTTCCCATCGGGATTTTGAAATATTATTCCCTCGTCCAAACTTTGAAGCAGTGTGTCGAGCATAATTTTTTCTTCTTCAATTCTTGCAGCTTCGCGCGTAATATTTTCTTCTAACTTCTTCCTATCTTCCAAAGAAACGAATGCAAGCTGGACCGCTTCTTCACCTTCGTAAATGACCGGATGAGACAGAACCAAAACATGAATCGAGCTGCCATCCTTTTTCACAAAATTTTCTTCCAACGGTGGAGCGGGTATTCGGTCATTTACAGCTTTCAATACTCTTTCCTTAACTATTGGAAGATCATCGGGGTGAACGAACTGAAGAACATTCATGCCCACCAATTTAGCCGGATCATCGTATCCAAGTAATTTGGCGGCGGTACCATTCATTCTAACTGTTTTGAAGTCCTTGTATATTCCTAACCCGATCGGAGCGTTATTGAACAATTCTTCGTAAAGCTGCTTCCGTGCTGTAAGCTCACTTAGATCACGAAAAATTCCGATGGTTTTCACTTTTCCTTCGAATGGCACGTAAGTTACGCTTACTTCGACCGGGATTTTCCTGCCGTCCTTCGATAAAGCATAGAAGCCGTACAGGGATTCCAATTTCTCGCCGCGGTTAACTTTCTCGACACGCTCCCAGACCATGCTTTTGCTCTCGGGCGCAACAAGCTGGAGGAAATCGACGACTGCAAGCTCATCGAACGTATATCCGGATAACTCAAGGAACTTTTTATTTGCAAAGACAAATTTGCGGTCGTGTATGATAAAAATTCCGTCGTTTGAACTCTCGATCAAAAACTCATATTGTTCGCGGACTTTAGCTACTTGTTCTAAATGTTTTATCCGCTCTTTCTCTAAAGATTGTTTTCTGAAGCTGTAGAAACTCAGGCTGAACATGATCACGAGAAAAGCGATCGCGCCTGACGTGAGAATAAGCGAACCCTTCAAGTACGAATTGATAGATGCGCGTATCGGCCCTCTGTCTGCACTTATAACAACATACCACACACTGTCCTGTAGAAAGATGTCCCGCAAAACCAGCCGGGAGGATGTCCACAGAAATTCGCCGGTCTCGGAGTTCGTTGAGTCACGCTTCAGTAAAGCCGATCCAACCTGCGATGTTCCTCCTAATATTGTGTGTATCTCGTTTTGTTCGTGACATGAAACGCATTTAACACTTCCGGTTTGTTGGAACATTTTCACATCCTGTCTGTTCCATTCCGCTACATTCGACCATAGATGGATCAATGGGAAACCGTTTTGGGTGTAAAGCCCTACCGATGTTTTTTGTTTGATTCCGGCAGAATCAAAAATATCTTCAGCCGGCGATTCAATCACCAAATGCTGCTGTACCAGTATAGCGACCGCACCGGTAAGCTGCACCCCGCTGGACTTTGTTCCAATAAGCATCGGGTTTCCCATAAGAATCATGTTCGTGCTGGTGTCTGCTGTTCCTGCAAAAGATGGCACAAGGTGTAGACGATATTGGGAGGTGTAAATCACTCCTGAAGTATCAAAAGACTTCGATTCCGTTAATACATATTTCCAGAATCTTGTACCAGAGAAGCTGCGCCCCAAATAAACACTGTCGGTGGAATAGATCACCGAGCCGTCCTGAGAAAATAGGAGAACGGCTGCAACATATCGCGTCTTGACATAGCGATAGTAGTTGTCTATATCTCTAATTTTGCTCGACAACGATTTTTCAGCCGCCAGTATTCCGGATAACGGTTTTAAACCGCCCGCTCTACTTTCCAGGTAATCTTTCAAGTGTAGTGAGATAGATTGTGAGGTAAGCCGGTTACTTCTGGAAATCGCCCTGATCAATTTATTTTCAAGATCGCGAGTGGCGAAAAATGCGCCCGCAACAATTGTGGCCATTGCAAAAAGCGAGATCGCAATAACCAGAAAATGGGGATGAGAGAGTATTCGATTATAGAACCGGTTTGTTTTCAAATCACGACCTCCTTGCTACTCGGTTTGGTAAAAGCAACATGGTTCCCACTGTTCACCATTCACTTTTCACTCTCCATATTGGATCAATCGCTCTCCAGAAAGTAATAAACGCCGAGGGTCAATGGTTTCATGAAGCAGCCAACCTCTAAAGTTGCTATGTTCTTTCGTTAATTACAAATGATGAATTGCACATTTAAACTCACGAAGCACGCAATTGTGTTGGGATGTTTAACAACTTCTCCACCTTCGACCACTTTAAAATTTAAAAAACCATATCCCTTGAGATTGCTAAAAGGAATTTTAGGTATGTGACGCAGCACACTCGATCTGGGAACTAAAGAATCCATGGTATGTGTTATTGCAACTGCATGATTTAGGCAAAGTTTAGTCAGAATGTGCACTTTCTCACACGATTGATTCTGAAAGTTGTTACTGATGTATTCGTCGACTAACTTTTAACGTAGGCTAAAGAGTTTTTGAGTGTAATGCAATAAAACCAAAATAAACAGAAGGAGTAAAATCATGAGAGGAATATTACTATCAATCGCAGTTGTTTTTTTTCTGTCACAAACAGTGACTGCACAACGAGTAAGCTCCGTCCCGCAGCATGGCCGGATAGGAGGCGCACCACTGGGATTCACACCATCAGCACGTCATGCTATGCCGATGGGATTTATCCGCCCAAAGAAGGTTAAATCAACTTTGTATTCAGCCACAACCTTCACATTCTCGGACATAACTGTCTTCTCCTATTTTGACAACACGAGTGTTACCATTGTCGACAATTCTGGAGATACGGTTGGCACAGCAACTATGAGGGCAGATACTCTTTATTCCATTAGCCCCGGGGAAGGGATATACACCATCAGCGGAAATGTACCGTACTCTGTTCTCATTGGGGATGCCATCACAGAGTTTGTCAATGGCTACTTTGCACTCGACCAGAGCGGACGAGGCTTGAGCACCAAACTCAATACCTGGATGATGGAATCGGACCAATCCGAATATGACCCGCACTTCATTGTCTTTGCTTATCAAGATGGTACACAGTTTTCCGTCAAAGATTTGCAGACAGGCTCTATATTATATGCTGGGACACTGAATCATGGACAGTATTTTGATTTTCCTAATATCGCAAGCATATCAGACGAAGCGGTGCAAGTCGTCAGCAATCAGCCGGTATCCGCTCTGTCTTATACCGACCAGGATTACTACGTCCCCTCCGCCAATGGGCTATTTGCCGGAACTCTTTTCTATGGATTCTCCGGGTATTCAGGGGACTGGGAAAACTCGATCACGATCATCTCGTATGCCAACAATAACCGCGTGCTTGTCACAAATCTTGCGACGGGAGATACGATAGCTGTTGACACTCTCGGACTGTGGCAGGTGACGTCACTCGGAATCTTTCAAGACACTTTCTGGAAGATCGTCTCTTCCGGAACGGTAACCGCCGCCGACATACCATTTGCAGGCTGGCAGGGTGATTATGAATACATGGCACGCAGTTCTGATTCGACAGGAACCAATGTTGGCAGGGCATTTGTAATCCCTTCCATAGCTAGCGACATTTCGATTTTCTCCTATGACGATAATAACCGTGTAGTGGTAACAGAGCTCGGTGATACTGTTTATCCATACACTTCGCCGACTCCGATCGCAGATACCCTTCTGCAAACCGGTCAAGGTTACATTTTCACTTCGGATTATGGTAATTTCGTTTACAGGGTTCAAGGAACTGGGAGAGTATCTGTTGTACAGAGCTCTCAAGGATTTGGTGCAGATTTCATGCCTTTGGGTTACACACTTGATTTGCCGGATCTCGCTATCGCTCAAAGTGACATATCCTTTGTTCCCGCTGACAGCGTTTACAATAGCGGCACCGCAATTCAAATCAGTGTAACCGTTCACAACCAGGGAACAGTTGATGCCTCAAATGTTCAAGTGGTGTTGTACGATGGAGATCCTGATGTAGGGATTGCTCCGTCCATTGGTAGTTTCGTCGCACCGCTCATTTCTGCAGGAAGTGCTTACGTGGGGAGCATTAAATACGTTGTTCCGGTAAATGCGAAGTACCATACCATTTATGTCAAGGTAGATCCCAACAATCTCATTGCCGAATCTAACAAGTCGAACAATGAAGCATTTCGTTCACTCATCGCGAACCAGGATCTTCTCCCGCCGCTTTCAGTTTACATTACGGCTCCTAGTTCGCTTCAGCTCGCGGGTTCAACTTTATCGCCGAATCCTTTTTACGTCCAGGCGGATATTTTTAATACGGGGACCGTCACTGCCCAAAACGTGAGAATCCAATTTTTTGTTCATAATGGACTTTCGGTAGATTCCGGAACTGTGGATACCACGATCGATTCCATTGGGGTACAAGGATCGCTGTCAATGAATTGGCTTGTAACTGCGAAAAAAGATTCGTCCGGATTAAATCTCTACACAATTCGCATCGGTGGGAGTAATGTGACCCAGAAAGATGTCGACCGGGCGGTGCTCGTTCCAGACTTAATTCCACCAGCTGCGCCTAAGGACCTGAACGTGACATCACCAGGGAGCACACCAGCAGACTCACCAGTGGGCGGTGAGGCATTGCTTACATGGGCTCCGAACACGGAGAGTGATCTTGCAGGATATAAGATATACTATTCGTCAGCGCCAACGGGCTTCGGCGGCACGGACGCGAACCAGGGACCTTCGCCAATTTCCGTATCGACAATCGACACGTTTTTGCTTACAGGACTGACGGAGGGAGTTAAGTACAGATTTGCGATATCTGCATTCGATCTGTCAAATAACGAGAGTCCGCTTTCCTTAGAAGACTCTGTCGTAACTGACGTTAAGGAAGGTCACGGCATTCCAACTTCGTTTTCTTTGTCGCAAAATTACCCGAATCCATTTAATCCGTCTACAGTTATCAGCTACCAGCTTCCAACTGCCAGTAGCGTAACATTAAAAGTTTATGACGTGCTTGGAAGAGAAGTAGCGACACTTGTGAGTGCGCGCCAGAATCCCGGAAGTTATTCGGTGACTTTTGACGCCAGCAGGCTGTCGAGCGGAGTGTATTTCTACAGACTGCAAGCTGGATCCTTCGCCGACGTGAAGAAATTATTGTTGATGAAATAATGAAATAGTATCATCGAGAGGAAGTGGTCATGGTTGCCGTCACCTTAGGGTGGCGGCAGCCTTAGAGCGAAGAAGTTTCTGACCATTTCACAGAAACAAATTCTTCCTTGTCTGAGAAATAGACTTTTCCCTTCCAAAGAGCATTTTTTGTCCTCGCCATGGTGATTTAACGGTAATTTCACCCCACGGCACTTGACATTTTGACGTCCGCGTTCCAAATTATTTATGTGATTTGAGTGCGCAGGCGAAGGCTGTTTGCGGTAAGAGATGATGAGGACCGCCTCCAAAGCAAAGGTGGAACACCACAAACTCATACCTTCCTAAACCAACTCCATCAAGAAATCAGGAGGACAATGTGAAATTTGCAACAACTGTGATTTTCGTTGCACTTATGAGTGCCAACGCATGGGGACAAATTGCTGCGTGGGACTTGACTTCTGCTACAGCAACTGCTACTACGACAGACAGCAACCTGACGGCAAGTGCCATCAGCGTGGTCCCTTCAACTAAAGTTAACTATCAAACCAGCCCGGGCGATATATATTGTGGAACATGGCCGACGTCCGCAACGTTTTCTGCAACCGGCAAATACTGGCAGTTTTCTATCACGCCCAATCCCGATTTTGAAGTAACCATTTCTTCTTTGACATTTAAGTCTGGCTGTACTTCAACAGGTCCGCAGAAACTACAGATGCAATATAGTCTGGACAGTTTTGCGAGCGCTGGGACAGTGGCACTTGGGGAAAGCCCCAATACAAATACATCTTCATTAACCCAGTTTACTCTTACTGTGTTACCACCCACAACCTCAAGTACCATAACTTTCAGAATATGGGGGTACGGAGCTTTAAGCACAGGCAATTTTCGATTGAACAATGTAGTCATAAATGGCAGTGTAGTCTCGAATACCGTAGTCGGCAACGGAATCGGATCTGCCCAAATATCACCGACCACGATAACGGCAAAACAAACTTCCGATTTTACAATTAAGGTGGCGAGTGATGAAAAGGATACCATTGCTAACATCATCGTCATGGTTCCTCCGGCATTCAAATGGCCAATGAACACTTCCGACATTTCTCTTGCGGGAAATTCCTTTTCAACTGCGAACTTAACCGTCAGTCAGGATACAATAAACATAACAGGTGCAGCTGTTACTAAAATAGATACCGGACAAATTGTGATTCATTCCGTGACCGTCCCCGATTCAGCCATGACTGGAGATTTTCTCATCGAGACCGCGATCAATACCGCCTTGCCGTCACCGGTGAATTCACAACTCACAGTATCTGTCATTAAGGTGGTACGAATCATCGATCTGCATATTAATGATTCACAAGGAGTCCCCGTCGCGCCGTACCAGATTGGATCTGTGGTAACAGTGAGCGGAATAGTCACCGCCGATTTCAGCACCTTACCACAGACGAATCTTTTTATTCAAGACGCCACCGCGGGAGTAAATATTTTCAGCTATACTCATTCTTATAATTATCAAGTCGGCGACTCTGTTACGTTCACCGGAACGATACAACAGTTTCGTGGTACAGTTGAGATTGTGCCCGATTCCTCGAAAACCATCATTTATTCTCACGGCAATCCTTTGCCGGAGCCTATGCTTCTGACTTGTGCGGATGTAAACGAAACCTTCAATGACGATTACACGGAGCCGAACGAAGGGCGGCTCGTCAGGGTGAACGGCGTGACTTATAATTCTGTGGATACGACAATCACCGATGTTACGGGTACTACCGGCGGATATATTCCGACCAACCTCATTCCACCCACAGGCACATTCGATATGATCGGGATTCTAAAGCAATACAAACCCGGTTATACTTCGACAATGACGCCTCCGTACACGTCTAACTACGAAGTTGAAGCCAGAATCCAATCCGACATTATCACGAGCGCAGGACCTGCCTTTGTCTCGGCGCCAACTGAAAAAAATATTCTGCCCAACTCAGTCACGATTTCCTTCAGAACCTCATCGCCATCCCATGCCGTTGTCAGGTACGGTGCAAGTGCTGCCTACAAGGATTCCGTTGTAATTACATCTCCCGACACTGCTCACGAGATCACTTTAAGTGGATTATGGCCTGCAACAGTGTACCATTATCAGGTTGCTGCCACAGACACTTCCGGCACGAATCAAACCGGCGACGCGATCTTTAGCACCGAATCTCCTTCCGGCACAACGGGGATTATAAACGTTTATTTTAACAAATCTGTGGATACTTCAGTCGCTAACGGTGAGACCGCTCGGACGGTGGACATATTGAACAAATTTCTCTCGAGAATTAATGCAGCCAAATATTCAATCGATCTTGCACTGTATAGTTTCAGTGGGAATGTCGGCAGCGCCATCGCGAATGCTTTGGTTAGCGCGAAGAGCCGCGGGGTGAGAATCAGAATGATCGTTGAAAACGATAATGCTGGCACAGCGCCGATGGACACAATGAAAAACAACATTCCGTTCATCACCGACACTTACGATCCGGTCAACGCGGGAATTGGATTGATGCACAACAAGTTTGCGATATTCGATTTCCGCGATACAAGCTCCTTCACCGACGATTGGGTCTGGACAGGATCATGGAACGCCACCGATCCGGGCGACAACGATGACGCGCAGAATTCAATCGAGATGCAGGACAAAGCGCTCGCGAACGCTTACACGATGGAGTTCAACGAAATGGGGGGAAGCTCGACAGACACACCCGATTCAGCTCAATCCCGTTTCGGTGCCCGCAAGATAGACATCACGCCGCACAAGTTTAACGTCAACGGTACACCGGTCGAGCTTTACTTCAGCCCGTCGGACCAAACCACGCTTCACATATATCAAACTCTTGCTACTGCTACAAGCTCAATCAATGTTTGCATGCTTACTTTTACACGCGGCGACTTGGCACAGGAACTCGTTTTGAAAAAAACGGCAGGCGATAAAGTCAGAGTCGTGATGGACAACAATACCGACACCGGGAATCAATTTAGTTTCCTGCAAACAAATGGGATCGATGTTCATTTGAAAGGAAGCAATCTCACAGGGCTTCTTCACCACAAGTACGCTGTTATCGACGCCGAATCTCCGAACGCAGACGAGATTGTAATGACCGGTTCGCACAACTGGTCGGACGCTGCGGAGACTTCCAATAACGAGAACGAACTCATCATTCACAGCAAGCGCATCGCAAACTTGTATTTGCAAGAGTTCAAGGCGAGATACATTGAAGCCGGCGGAACTGACAATATTACAGTTCTCGGCGTGAAACAAATCGGGAATGGCGTACCGAATTCATTTGAGTTGAGTCAGAATTATCCGAACCCTTTCAATCCTTCCACAGTAATCAGCTATCAGTTGTCAGTTGCCAGCCACGTTACGTTGAAAATCTACGATGTGCTTGGAAGAGAAATGGCAATATTGGTGAATCAAAAACAAAACACAGGATGTTACAGCGTTACTTTTGACGCGTCAAAATTTGCCAGCGGAGTTTATTTCTGCCGAATCATCGCTGATGAGAATAACCGTGAGAAGTTTATGTCGGTAAAGAAACTTGTGCTGATGAAGTAAAGTGAGCGACGTGAGGCTGCCCGAAAAGATGGACGGATTCCTCGCCACCATGGTCGGAGTTTCTTTTGTCCCGCCGTGCGGGACAAGAGAACCGATCGAAGATCCCGTAGGCGGGATTTGGGTAAAGGCTCAGTTTATGACTAAGTGGCTCAATTTGATTTTATGGCCGGCTTCCATACTTTTGTGGGCCTTTAACTTCTTGCAGAAATTTTCGATAGATCGACAAGATGTTTTCTTTGCTAAATTCCGTTTCCTGAGTTGAGATCGTACCTGTGCCGGGCCCTAATCGCCGATTAATAGTTAGACAATAAGCGACCGTTAGATTGCTTGCAACTATGTTTGCCGAATCGCTACTCATAAGATTTTACTCCCTTGATTTTAGTTATAAAGTAATAGTATAAAATGGCACACCCAACCAGACACTCATCGAATGTGCCATTGCATTTACTTAGACGGGCTAATCTTTCACCCAAATAGCAAACGCCCTGAGACCGTAGCTACTTGCATAGATACGTTTCCCATTTCTCAAGGTTATGAATGCCCTGAAAATGAGATGGTAACCCGGCCGCGCTGTTTGTTCAGCCATTGACCATTCACCACCTTTCTTATCTTATTCTTAAGAAAGGTCTTGCATCAGGCCCAATAGCCCCTTATATTAAGAAGCACTTCAGAGCGAGATTCTCAAATGCAAGACTATGCCGGACAGAATTCCGCTGATTTTGAAAACCGAGCAGGTAATGACTGCTCGGTTTTTTTATTCCTTTAGTCCAAAACTACCATAATTATCTCACAGATATATAGGACTTTTAAATAGTTTCTTCTTGTTTTAATCTGAAAACAACTCACTTTTTAGGGTTAAATAAATACTTCATTACAAAGATAAAAATTCCAATTACGTTTAGCGTTGTGCCTCCGATTACCGCTAAAAGGACATTCTCTTTGAGTTGGAATGTAAACGGCAACCAATAGGCGTTGAAACCATCCAGAAAAAGTAAAAAGAACACCCCACCTAACCACCAGCAAATAAGTCTGAATGTCTTTGAAGCATACTTTTTCCTTTCGGAGATATTCTGCTTTAACTCTTGAGCTTCAAGCTCCGCTTCGCGCTCTCTTTTATCCTGTTCATACTTCTCATCTTCTGCTTCTGACAGAGGATCACGAACAGTGCTCCCAGTTTTCAGCGGAGCAATAGAGGCCTTTAGGAGATCGGCAAAAGAAGGAAATTGAGATTTGGCCATTAGTTCTTAGTCAGATTTCTAAAATACTCATCGATATATTTGTCAGAAATAACCTTTTCCTGATTATCAAACGCCTTTTTCCAAGGGGTGCCCTCTAAATGAGTCGCATTAGATAATTGGGTCGCGGTATATCCCTTGTAGGTATTCCAGAACCCATTTAAAAAATCATTAACTTCCTTGTCATCCTTGTCCACAGTTTGTACGAATTCTTCACCAGATGCCATATCAAAGTCCGGCACAAAATTCCTAATAGGATTGCTTCCATATCCTTTGAGCTGGTGGTAAAGCTGTGAAAGTACCGGCCCATATGGCCATACCTCAAAACGATCACTGAATAGTTGCTCACCTTTTCCAGTAAGATATAAGCCATAGGCAAAAAAGAGCAATTTTTGAAGCTTCATAGGGCTTATTTCAATATTCTCATTAAGCCCTCTGTCAATAAAGTAATTGGCGATGGCCTTAACATCATACATTCTAACCTCCTTTTTTGTGACGACAACAATTTACAATGGATAAAATTAAAAAGCAAGTGTTCCGTAAGATTTTTCAATATGGCGAGTTACGCTTAAGTTTAGCGTTCCAAAATCTATTTTTCAAAACACTTGACAAGTAAAGGTACGTTGCTTATATTTATACCAATAATGGAGAAGTGCTAAAATGTCCACAGTATTATCGGTTGAAACGTTAGAGGCTCGGCTCGGTGAGTTGGAAAAGGAGCGTGAGCTTCTCATTCAATTAATCGCTATTCGCAAAGGTGAACATGCGAACGAGATAAAGGTTATTTCGGGTTCCTCTCCTCATAAGGGCTCAAACACAATTCGCGGTCGCGTTGTTGACGCAACGATTGAACTGATCCATAGAATTGGTCGGAATGTTACAAATGAAGAAGTCTTTGAGTTTGTTGAAGAGAAAAAGATTAGTCTTGGTAACACTACTGACAAAGTACACACAATCGGCGCAATCCTGTCTCAGGAGTGTGACAAGAAAAGCGCGAGACTGAAAAGAGTTGCAAGAGGGGTGTATGACCTTAAATAAGAAATGGCACTTCGAAGAATGCATATGTGAAGGTCACGATTTACGACGTACTCGGTCGAGTGGTGACAAATTTAGTGGATGGGATGCAAACGGCGAGTCGATACAGCGTCGAATGGAATCCGTCTGGATTGAGCAGCGGGATTTATTTCTGTCGAATTCAGGCTCAGGGCAAAGATGGATCAGGTAAATTTATTTCTGTGAAAAGACTTGTTTATCTGAAGTAAATTCCATCTCAAGTTCGATGTCCGAAAACAAAAAAGGGAGGTATGATACCTCCCTTTTTTGCTCATACGCTAATTGGGTCGTTTGCTATTGCTCGCGACAGCTGTTTGTTTAATTACCGATGCCTAATTCTTTATGCTCTCTTACTTTGAACACAAACTTCTCCGCAGCTTCATAAACACCAAATATCACCGCGCTGTAGATCAATGCACTGTAAACGGTATTGCCGAAGAACGGGATTGCCATTACGTAGCCTTCGACAAGTCCGGCAAATGTCTTTGGATACATCGAGTTAGGAATGATCCACCCGAAATTTGTCAGCACGAAGAAGATCACTGCACCAGCTAGAGAAAACCCGCCGACCTTTATTACGGACACTTTATCTTTCATTGTCAATCCAAGACCAACAGTCAGCAGAAGGCTCCCATAGACGAACACCATGGAAACAGGGTTATAAAACCCTACGATTAGATCGCTCATTAACATCGCTGCAATTGGAACAAGAAACGCGAATCTCTTCTCCAAGTACGCTCCTGCAAAAAGTGCAATCGAAATTATAGGAGTAAAGTTCGGCGCATGAGGAATCAGCCTCGAAAACGCCGCGAACAGAATTAAGACGAGTGCAAATAATATGTTCATTGTTACCTCCAACCTTCTAATTGGTTAATATTAAAAACTTTCGTGATTCTCATTCTGATTAATCTGAATACAAAATCTTTCTTCTTAAAATTTTGCGACTTTACCTGTTTAACTTAATCATGGGTTTGCCTCCAATCAAGTGGATTGAGCCGAAACGAAATTCTAAGCGCATAATGCATTCCTGTTTATTCCTTGTCCTGGTTGAATTGAAAACTTAGCCCAAGTCTATAGGTCCTTCCAGGCAACGGATACTCAGGTATCACTTCATATTCGCGATTGAAAAGATCGTCAACCGAAGCTTTCGGCAATATCTTGAAAGATCCTGCGTCGACCCGTGCTGAAGCAGAAATATAAGTTACGGCGTAAGGCGCAAGCGATGCAGTGTTGTCCGAAGTGTAAAATCGTTCACCGACATACTGGATCGCGGCAGTGAATGTGAAAAATCCAGGCGCCACTTCTGCGATGAGCGAACTTTGTTCCTGTGGAATATAGATGAGCTGTTTCTCATAAGTTGACGGATCCGATGGGTCCGAAACATCCAACGACCTTCCGAAGAAGTAATTTCCTTTCAAATCAAAAAGAGAACTGTAATTTAGACGGAGACTCAACTCGATTCCCTTCGATATTATTTTTTGTAAATTTTCCTCTGTTGCAAAAATATCTGTCACCTGTTGGAAAACTATACCATTGCGTGTATCGATGTGATAGTAATCCAGATCAAGATTAACGTAAAACGGTACTTCATTTCCATTGAACTCGGCTACAGCTCCAAAGTCATAGTCTGTCGATGTTTCCGGCTTAAGATTTTCGTTGCCACTGTAATAGGGAAGATCGTTATAGTAGAGATCGTCAAACGTTGGAACTCGATACGAAGTCCCGATATTTGCTCGGAGATGAACAGGTAAGGAAGCGACTGGCTTGATGTTAATGCCGGCTTTGGGATTAAGGGAGCTTTCGAAATCCGAGTAATCATCATAACGCAAGGCGCCGAAGAGTCGAGTCTCAAGGTCTGAACCTTTCCTTAGGTCATATTCTCCGCTCGCAAAAATCCCGATTCGGCTTCTGTCCTTGGTACCTGCCATGTTATCGCTTTCACCGCGATCAAGTTCAGCATCGAGTCCCGTTGAACCGGAAAACTGTTCCTCTGAATAAGATAACTGTGCCGCAGGTTGGAGGGACAACATTTTGTAATAATCATTAGTGAGATAAGCCGGGTCAGTGTATTTTAGATATGAATAAATAAATCCTGCGGATGTCGAATAGTTAAAAACGCCGAGGTTGCCGATGTTTTTCAGAATGGCGACTGTGTTTTTATCTATTTCACGTGCGGTTCCGACAAATGCGGAATCAGTGACGGGGCCCGGGGTTCCACGGTTTGCGGAAACATTTTGAATGAGAAAAGATGCCGCGCCGCTTGACGAAGGAAGTGTTATTTTAAATGATTGCATGTCTTCAAGGTAATCGGCACCAATGCGCGTCATCTGAAAATTATTCGTTCCGCTGTTGAAAGTAAAATCGTAATCGTTAACACCGCGCTGGCGGTGTGCCATCAAGTCAATTCTCACTGAACCAAGTCCCTCACTCAATTCGCCGCCCATTATTTGACTTCCGTATGATCCTTCTCCTAAATCGACTCTAACCTGATTATTCGAAGTGGTCTTACTCTCGAGATTTACGACGCCTCCAACGGCATTTGCTCCATATAATGCCGAAGATCCGCCTTGAGAAATTTCGATTGAGCTTAAATTGTTTGTCGGCACCAGAAATAAATCGACGTCTCCATTCTGGATGTTATTCAAGCTCACTCCGTCGAAAAGAAAAAGGGTCTGTTCTGATGTCGTTCCCCGCAGACTTATCGTACCAAGTTGTCCCGGTCCATAGTCTGTCACAAATATTCCATCAATAAAGGAAAGCATACTTTTCATGTCATCAAAGCCGGCATTCTGCATCTCATTGACATCGATTTGCGTGACACGGGAAGGAGCGTCAATGCTATTGATCGGCGTGCGCGTAGCGGTTACGACCACTTCCGGCTGTCGATATACTTGAAGAGTATCGGGTTGATGAAAAGTGAAATTAAATAAAAGCAACAGAAACATATTTCCTCCGCCGAGAAAATTTCTCGGACAATAAAAATGCCCGCTGGGAGGGCGGGCAAATACAAAACTCATATCCCGTTAATCAACGGGATTGAATTTAACCTCTCCCTCGAAGGTTGTTGATTCTAAAAAACTCTGGCCGGTCTCCTGGCTCACGGCAGATTTGACTTGTGCCTTCCCATTCCACCTAAGGCGGATCAGTGACTCAAGTATTCAAGTGCCGAATACAGTTGCGGGGCAGCTCCCGGTTTTAACGGGATTCCCTTTTAATGGCGACATTGGCGCCATACCAGAGCTTAACTATTATTAAAGAACGCGAAAGAAAGTTAAGAGATCACTTTCGTGAAAGCAAGGAAAAAATTCCTATAACCTTGTGAAGGTTCCAAAAACCTTCGCAGCGTTCCAGAAACTGCTACAAGATTTCTTCCTCAACAGCTACTTCCTTGAGTACCTTCCCATCGTCTGCGTCTGTGCCATGATATGCCCTTCCATGGCCTTTAAAAGTGCCGCCTTCGTGATTCCCGACGAGAGTTTTAACATCGTGTCTAATGCATAAAGTTTAAAAAAGTAGCGGTGTGTCCCTCCTGGCGGACTTGGGCCATCATATCCGATTCCACGGGAATCGTTCCTTCCTTGAACTGCACCGTTTGGCAAGGAGTCTTTGGTCGGGACATTCTCAGGAAATCCTGTCGCCGTTGGCGGTATATTGAATATCACCCAATGCACCCACGTTCCCATCGGCGCGTCGGGGTCGTCTGCGATTAGCGCCAGACTCTTTGTATTTGACGGAGCCAATTGCCATTCGAGCGGCGGGGAAATATTCTGACCGTCACAGGTATATTTCTTCGGTATCAATTCTCCTTCTTTGAATGCCGGGCTCGTGATCGTAAATTTTCCGGATGTTGCCATGGTCTCTTCCTCATTTTTGTTTGCAGATTTATTTTGATCCTTCGCGCTGCCGCAGCTCATCAAAATAAATGCGGCAGCAATTATAAGTTTTCCATAGACCATGTTATCTTTATGTCTCTTCATCGCATTATTTCTATTTTAACCAATTGAAAAAATGTTTGCAACAGTAAGCTGAACGTGAGCGCTTTGCCGTCATACAAAAATTTTCGTACGGGGCTAACGATTATTCTTGTCTGTAATCTGTCAGAAAATTTTCCATCGCATCGAACGCTTTTTCGAGAGCCGAGACCTCAGGCAAAAAAACAATCCTGAAATGGTCCGGCTTGAACCAGTTGAAGCCTGTTCCCTGAACGACAAGGACATTTTCTTTCTTCAATAAATCAAGAACAAATCTCTCGTCATTTTTGATCTTGAACTTTTTAATATCAATCCGTGGAAAGAAATAAAAAGCACCCATCGGTTTGGTGCAGGATAAACCGGGAATCTTTTTTAATCGCTCATATCCAAAGTCACGCTGCGCTTTCAACCTCCCGCCGGTTGCGGTGTGACATTTTATTGTCTCGCTATTACTCAGCCCGACTGATACTGCATATTGTGCTGGCACGTTGCTACACAATCTCATCGACGCTAACATGTTTACGCCTTCCAAATAATTCTGCGCGATCGATAGATTGCCGCTGAATGTCATCCATCCGACTCTATATCCGGTTATCAAATGAGACTTTGAAAGTCCATTCAATGTTACGCAAAGGACATTGTTCGTTAAAGATGCGATTGCAGTGTGGCTTGCGTCTTCGTATAGAATCCTGTCGTAAATTTCATCGCTGTAAATTATCAGATCGTGTTGCTCCGCTAACGAGACAAGTTGGTTCAGCAGTTCTTTCGGATATACCGCGCCTGTTGGGTTGTTCGGATTTATGACAACAATCCCCTTTGTACGGTTAGAAATTTTCTTCTTTATATCAGAAATGTCGGGATACCATTCGGAACTTTCATCACAAATATAATGGACAGGCTTTCCGCCGGCGAGAACGACTGCGGCTGTCCAAACAGGATAATCGGGAGCGGGAATGAGAATTTCATCACCGTTGTTCAAGAGTCCCTGCATTGCCATCACGATGAGTTCGCTGACTCCGTTGCCGATGAAGATGTTATCTATATTTATTTTCCCCATCCCTTTTTTCGCAGAATAATTTGCGACAGCTTCTCTTGCCGCGACTAGACCTTTCGAGTCTATGTAGCCTTCGGCTTTTGTAAGGTTTGCGGCGATCTCCGCCACGACTTCATCCGGTGCTTTGAAACCAAATGGCGCCGGATTACCGATATTTAACTTTAGAATTTCAAGTCCGGCATCTTCCAATCGTTTCGCTTCGTCTAACACCGGACCACGGATATCATAACAGACATTGTCAAGCTTTGATGATTTCTTCAGAGTATTCATAAATAGTTTTTTGTTTTCAAGTTCGAATTAAATGAGCAAATAAACAAGAAAACGGAGAGATTTTTTGAGAGAACTAGGAACAATAAAATATAGTCTGGTAAGAACATCCAGGTCTTTAACTCCTAAGCTGTGTGTGTTAAATTCAAATATGCTTTTCAAGTTAAAAGACAGTGATACGATAGCTGCAATCTCGACTCCACTCGGCGAGGGTGGAATTAGTGTGATCAGAATTTCAGGACCAGATGCGTTTTCTATTTCCGACAAAGTTTTTCTGGGAAAATCAAAATTGATTGATTCCCAATCTCACACAGCACATTTCGGAAGAATCGTCGATGAAAAAGTCGGAGTAATTGACGAGGTCGTTGCCGTGACATTCAGGAAACCGAACAGCTATACCTGCGAAGACGTCGTGGAGATAAGCTGCCATGGCGGTTACATGGTTACTCATAAAGTTTTGCAATGTATTCTCGGTGTCGGTGTGCGCATTGCAGAACCGGGAGAATTCACAAAGCGCGCTTTTCTGAACGGTCGTCTCGATCTTACACAAGCAGAAGCTGTCGGAGATCTGATTCATTCGCAGAGCGAGGCGGCTTACAGAAGTTCACTCCGACAGCTCTCCGGCGAGTTGTCGCGCCAGATTAAGTCGGTGAGGGACGAGTTACTCAATTTGGCGTCGCTCCTTGAACTTGAACTTGATTTCTCAGAAGAAGATGTCGAGTTTGCAAACAGAAAGGTATTGAAAGACCGACTTAGCAGAACGACCAAAGTGGTTGATGGCCTGCTGGAAAGTTTCGCAGTAGGAAAAGTTTATCGAGAAGGTGTCCGTGTTACAATCGCGGGAAAGCCAAACGTGGGTAAGTCGAGCTTATTAAATGTACTCCTTCAGGAAAATCGTGCAATCGTTAGCGAGATTCCTGGAACTACGAGGGACACGGTCTCGGAGAGTATCTCAATCGGTGGAGTTCTCTTTCGCCTAACGGATACTGCAGGGCTAAGAGAGACGACCGATGCAATAGAGCGGGAAGGAGTAAACAGGGCACAGAAGGAAGCTGAGCAATCTGATATTGTGCTTTTGGTGATTGATTACGAAGAACATTATTATAACGGCAGTAATCCTTTATACGAAGAAATGGCAAATGTTTGCGCTGCAAATGGAGTCAAGCTAATCAAAGTTTGGAACAAGATTGACCTACACCGTGATAAAGCTCCGCGAAAGCCAAAAAGTGAGCACGTTTTTTATATTTCGGCTTTGGTTGGCGAAGGAATTGACTCTTTGAAAAAAGGGTTATTAAAGTTAGCCTTGGATAAACAGGTAAGTGAATCTTCTGTAGTAGTGACTAGCGCCCGTCATAGAGATGCCTTACAAAGAGCTAAGAAGAGCTTGCTTCTTGCATTGGACACCTTAAAAGCGGGCAAATCTAGCGAGTTTGTCGCGTTGGATCTTAGGAGCGGTTTGAATGCTCTCGGCGAAATCACGGGTGAAATCACTAATGAAAATATCCTAAACAATATATTTTCGAAGTTTTGCGTTGGAAAGTGATTGTTTCACGTGAAACACTTATGTGCCTGATTCGAGAAATCAAGAACAAAGTCAAAAGAGCCAGTTTACTGCACGACACATCCTTTTTGACTTTTGACCGGAGTTTACCCCATGCTTCGCGGGGAATTTTGAATTCCTGTCAGTTTAGTATGAAAAATGGATAATCAGAAATACGACGTAATCGTGGTTGGTGCCGGACATGCCGGAATCGAAGCTTCACTTGCTGCAGCTCGAATGGGTTGCTCTGTCCTTTTGATGACCATGGACATAGCTGCAATTGGAAGAATGTCCTGCAACCCGGCAATTGGTGGTACCGCTAAAGGCAATTTGGTTCGCGAAATTGATGCTCTTGGCGGCGAGATGGCTAAAATCGCGGACGTAACCGGAATTCAATTTAGGATGCTGAACAAGTCCAAGGGTCCAGCCGTCTGGTCGCCGCGTGCCCAAAATGACAGGGAAGCATATTCCATCGAGGCTCGCCGTCGCGTAGAGTCTCAGCTGAATCTCCATATCACGCAGGACATGGTTACCAAAGTGTTTGTGGACAATGGCAAAATGAGCGGCATTGAAACTTCGGCTGACGTCAAGATTGGTTGCAATGCTCTCGTGATTTCATCTGGGACTTTCCTGAATGCAATCATGCACACGGGACTAAAGAGCCGGATTGGAGGGCGGTTCAACGAGCCTCCGGCTGTAGGTCTTACCGCTTCACTCGAGAAACTTGGTTTTATGAGCGCACGACTAAAGACGGGAACACCGCCGCGTGTTGACAGAAGAAGCATCGACTTTAGTATGCTAGAGGAACAGCTTGGAGATTCTGATCCTGAACCGTTTTCATTTCAAACAAAAGAAGTAACACGAGACCAAATCAGCTGTTTCCTTACTTACACAAACCATCATACCCATGAAGTTCTCAGAACTGGTTTCGACAAGTCACCAATGTTTACTGGGCTAATAAAGGGAATTGGTCCACGGTATTGCCCGTCCATTGAGGACAAAATTGTTAGATTCGCCGACAAGGAGCGTCATCAAATATTTCTTGAGCCTGAGGGACGCAACAACAACGTCATTTATGTCAATGGCTTCTCAACGAGTCTCCCTGCAGAAATACAATATGAAGCTATGAAGACAGTTCCCGGGCTTAAGAATGTTGAAATGCTGCGCCCAGGTTATGCAGTCGAATACGATTTCTTCCCGCCTCACCAAGTGAAGCTGACACTTGAAACTCATCTTGTCAGTGGTTTATTCTTCGCTGGTCAAATTAATGGAACATCGGGATATGAAGAAGCTGCCGGACAGGGAATTGTAGCCGGGATAAATGCGGCATTGAGAGTTCGAGGCGGTGAGCCGTTTGTCTTGAAGAGATGCGAAGCATACATCGGTGTAATGATTGATGACCTAGTGAACAAAGGAACAGATGAGCCCTACAGGATGTTCACATCGCGGGCGGAGTACAGATTAATGCTTCGGCAAGACAATGCCGATAGGCGACTAATGAAGTATGGGGATAAGTTTGGTTTGATCCCGAATGAAGTTTATGATTCGCTGCTGATGAAAGAAAAATATATTCACTTGCTCAGTGATTATCTCGAGCAGAAAAGTGTTCCACCATCTGCGGTAAATTCTTATCTCGAATCGATAGGTTCGTCTCCCTTGACTGAGAATGAAAAGTTGTCTCAACTTGTTAGGAGGCAAGATGTAAATTTGTCAGACATTCTCCGACTTGAATTCTTCCGATCTGATTCTTTGCCTGCCGAGGCTACTTCGCGTCAAGACGTCGTGAGACAAGTGGAGATCGAAACAAAGTACGAGGGCTACATTGCCAGACAGTTTGAGGAGATAGAAAGGTTTGAAAAATTTGAAACGATAGAAATACCGGACGGATTCGATTTCAAGAGAGTGAAATCATTGTCGAGGGAAGCTACCGAAAAATTTATTAAGGTTAAGCCGGGATCGATTGGACAAGCAAGTAGAATCTCCGGAGTTTCTCCAGCGGACATTTCTGTGTTGATGGTGTATCTGCGCGGATAAGCTCATGCCACTTGTTGGATACTCCCGTCGGAAAGTTTCACGTGAAACAAAAGAGAAGCAAACCACTAAAAGCAAGGACAGAAAACGGTAAACCGACCATTGCAAAGGGGGTAAAGGTAACAATTTATGGAAATGTTGAAAATAAGGAAGTCCAAATGACCAGACAAAAAGCATTGTTTGAACAACTCAAAACTCTCACGAGTGAGAATCGAAACCCAGCATCGATGGACATCGACTCGAAAACCACAATTGAAATTTTGAAAGTCGTTAACAATGAGGACAAGAAAGTTGCATTTGCCGTGGAGCAGGAGCTTTCTTCTATCGCGTATGCTGTTGACATCGCTGTTGAAGCATTCAAGATTGGAGGGCGACTTTTTTATGTGGGTGCCGGGACAAGTGGGCGCATCGGTGTTCAAGACGCGGTGGAATGCCCACCGACGTTCGGCTCTGATCCAGAAATGATTCAAGGGCTAATTGCAGGTGGAAAGCCCGCTCTCCTGAAAGCGCAAGAAGGCGCCGAAGATCACGAAGAGAATGGTGCAAACGACATTATGGCATATGGCATAAACGGGAAAGACGTCGTATGTGGAGTAGCTGCGAGCCGTCGGACGCCGTATGTCGTAGGTGCAATCAAAAAGGCTCGTGAGCTTGGTGCGAAAACAATTTTTGTCACAACTAATCCTCGTTCACAGTTTAACCTCGATGTTGATGTCGCAATTTGTCCGGAAGTCGGTCCGGAAGTGATCATGGGCTCAACGAGAATGAAATCCGGAACTGCACAAAAGATGGTTTTGAACATGATCACAACTGCCGTTATGATAAAACTTGGAAAAGTTTATGAGAATATGATGGTTGACCTCCAGATGACGAATAAAAAATTAGAAGAGAGGTCTAAGCGGATTATTATGACGATAACGGGGGTCGATTACGAGAACGCCGGACAAGTTTTGAAAAAAGCAGGTGGACACGTGAAAACAGCCGTAGTGATGATTCGTGCGAACGTTGGTGCACAGGAGGCACACCGAAGGCTTGAAAGATCTGACGGATATGTAAAACGCGCAGTCGAGGGAAGTCTTGGGAAGCGAAAAGCCTGACCGGTTCTCACCGATAGTGTCGAAAAAATCTCAATTCGAAAATTCAATCCGAGGATTTTCTGGAAACAATCCGACTTCTCTCGAAACCTTTCGAAAGGCCATGGAGGTGATTCTCCATTCAAAATCAATCTGCGTGCATTGCATCAGCGTTCCGTTCGTCACGCTCGTTTTGTCGGAAATTCTCAAAACCGAAAAGTCTAACCTCCTTCTCGTAATCAATGAGCAGGATATTAGCGAACGGATACAATCTGACTTCACAATGTTTTCCGGTACTGCGCCTATCGAGCTTGTTGCAGGAGACGAATCTTCCGAATCGGTCGGGCAAAATCTATCCGGGCTATTCGAATTCTATTTAGGAAAGGAAAATCTTTATGTCGCTGATTATTCTACCATTTTTAAGAATATGCCGACTCAGGATTCGCTGCGGCGAACTGCCGTTATAATACAGAAACGCTCCGAAACCAATCACAACGATCTCATTCCTAAACTTTTAAAATACGGCTACCAACGGAAAGATTATGTCGAAGAGGTCGGCGACTTCGCGATGCGCGGAAGCATCATTGATATTTTCCCCGAGTCGAGCGCAAACCCAATTAGGGTCGACTTCTTCGGCGATAATGTTGACTCGATAAGAATTTTCGATCCAATTACACAACGGTCGATAGAAACCATCGAGACATTTACGCTCCTCCCATTTGCCGACTCAAACAAACAGACATCACCGTTTGCCGACCAAATCCCTAAGGGCACAAGGATAATTTTTTATGAGCCGTCTGCAATAGATGAAGAACAACTTTCTGATTTCGGTAAATTTGCAAAAACAGTCTCAGATAGAGCAAGTTTGATTTATTGGAAAGTCGTCGAGCGCAATGATACAGATTTTGACATAAACGTAATTCCGCAGCCGACATTCGGTGGAAAACTTCAGTTGGCGGCAAACAAAATTGCCGAACTTTTCTCGGACGGCTATAAGATTGTAGTCGCATCGAGTACGAAACATCTCGAAGAAAATTTTCTGAACTTGCTCAACGAGTATGACGAGATGAACGGCACGATGCTCAAACAGGAGGTGAAAGTTATTCAAGCCTCGTTGTCGGCCGGGTTCATTTTGCCGGACGACAAGTTTGCGCTTCTCACCGAGCATGAAATATTCGGCAGGCGTTCGCCGCTAATTTCACGGAAAGAGAAAGCCAAAAAATTTGTCGGGCTTTTACGCCGCGACTTGAACTCACTACGCAAAGGCGATTATGTGGTTCATGAAGAATATGGCATAGGAAGATTTCTCGGGATGGAAAAGCTGAAGATTATCGAGAGCGTTCAGGAATGCGTTAAGATTGAATATGCAGAAGGTGATATGCTTTATGTGAATGTCGATTATGTCGGCAAGCTTCAACGTTATGCATCTGAAGATGGATTCAAACCGAAACTTTCCAAACTGGGTGGCGTCGAATGGCAGTTGATGAAAACTCGCGCAAAAGGAAAATTAAAGGACATTGCAAAGGATCTGATCAAACTTTACGCGGAGCGGAAAAAATCGAAAGGTTTTTCATTTCAGAAAGACAGCATCTGGCAGCATGAGCTTGAAGCTTCATTTGTATATGAAGACACCCCGGATCAGGTTCGTGCAACATCGGAAATAAAAAACAACATGGAGACCGAAAACCCAATGGACAGGCTCCTTTGCGGAGATGTCGGATTCGGAAAAACCGAGGTTGCAGTGCGTGCTGCCTTCAAGGCCGTGATGAGCGGAAAACAAACCGCCGTACTTGTGCCGACGACAATACTCGCCGAGCAGCATTACAACACGTTTCAAGATCGTCTTTCCGACTACGCAGTGAAGGTAGCGGTCCTTTCGCGCTTCAGAAAAAAGTCGGAGCAGAAAACAATTCTTGAGAAACTGAAAGAAGGAACGATTGATATAATTATTGGAACTCACAGACTTCTTTCCGGCGACGCGGTGTTCCATGATCTCGGGCTTCTGATCGTCGATGAGGAACATCGCTTTGGCGTCGAAGCAAAAGAAAAAATACGGAAACTCAAAGCAAATGTCGATACGCTTTACATGACTGCCACGCCGATTCCCCGGACACTTTATATGTCGCTATCTTCAGCGATGGACATTTCGATCTTGCAAACTCCGCCGGCGAACAGGCTCCCGATAGACACTTACATCGTGAATTTTGACGGAAAGCTCCTCCAATCCGTGATCGAGCGCGAGCTGAATCGAGGCGGGCAAGTTTATATCGTCAGCGATACAGTGAGGGATCTCGGCAAGCTTGCAAATTTCGTGCATCGTCGCGCACCATCGGCTAAGGCAGGAATCATTCACGGCAAAATGAAAGCGGCGGAGATCGAGCGCACCATGATACATTTCCTTGAAAAGAAACTGAATGTTCTAATTGCAACGAAAATAATCGAATCGGGAATCGACATTCCGTCGGTCAACACACTTATTGTGAACAACGCCGATAGGTTCGGACTTGCAGAGCTGTACCAGCTTAGAGGAAGGATCGGCCGCTCGAACGTTCAGGCGTATGCTTACCTCATCGCGAAGGAATTCTCAAATCTCACAAGAGACGCCGTAAGAAGACTTACCGCAATTGAGGAGTTCAGCGAGTTAGGTTCCGGATTCAACCTTGCGATGCGTGACCTTGAAATACGTGGTGCGGGAAATCTCCTTGGCAAAGAACAGAGCGGCTTCATCAACAACATGGGTTTCGAAATGTACAACAAAGTACTCGAAGAGGCAGTTGCGGAAGCGAAGTTCGAAGAAAACTTGACGGAGCAATTAGACACATTGACGCGCAGGAAAGTCGAACCGCAGGTCACTGTCGATGTCGATGCTTTTATTCCCGATGATTACATCTCGCTCGATGCGGAGAGATTTGATTTTTACAAACGACTCTCGCGTGAGGGGAAAGTTGAGGAGATCGACGACATGCGGGCTGAATTATTAGACAGGTTCGGGAAGATTCCAAAACCTGCCGAAAATCTCTTGAAGCTGATCAAACTTAAAATAAAACTTGAACCGCTTCGGATTCCGAAACTTGAGATGCACGGCGCTATAGTCAAATTGCATATGCCTTCCGACGACCAAGAATTTTACAAGGAAATTTTCCCGATGATGATGAATGCGCTCGACAGAGTCGACGACATAAAGCATCACATCACACAAGAGAAATCTCAGGCCAGATTGGAGATAACTTTCACCTCGACCCTTCCGCACAATGATGGTGAAAAAATCGAGCGACTGGAAAGACTTATTGAGGTGATGAAAATAAATGGATAATAAAACGATTGCTACCCTTGGCGGCGGTTGTTTCTGGTGCACCGAAGCCGTGTTCGATGATCTAAGAGGGGTAACCGGTGTCGAGGCGGGTTATTCTGGCGGCACGGTGTCACATCCGACCTACAGGCAAGTCTGCACTGGCAAAACCGGACATGCAGAAGTTGTGAATGTTACGTTTGACCCGAATGCCATTCCATATCGAGATATCCTGAGAGTTTTCTTTACCGTCCATGATCCGACGACCTTGAACCGACAAGGCAACGACACCGGAACTCAATATCGATCAGTTATTTTTTACTACGATGAAGAACAGAAGCGAATCGCTATGGAAGTCATAAATGAAATCGAATCGGAAAAAATCTGGGACGATCCGATCGTGACCGAACTCTCACCTTTCAAAAATTTCTACGATGCTGAAGGGTATCACCAAGAATATTTCTCGAACAATCCGAACCAACCGTATTGTCGCAACGTAATTGCGCCGAAGGTGGCGAAGTTCAGGAAGCTGTACCATGATAAGCTAAAGAAATGAAATGGCACATCAAAAATCAAAGGTCAAAGCCTAAACTTTGTACCCCGTACTCAAAACTTTCAGTTTTGACCCTTGAGCTGCAATTTTGAATCTGACCTCTTACTTCTGACCAGTATTTTCTAAGATCCAGTCACCCATTACTTTCAACGCTGCGGGCGAGAAGGTTTCCTCAATCTGCACATACTCGTTCGGTGAACCCGTCTTCGCATCCTGAAATAGATGATTGAGCCCCGGAATCTCAACGACCTTGAAGTCTTTGTTGCCTCCACTTTTCAAAGCTCTCTCTACCGCCGGTAAATTCTCGGAAGGTGACACCTGCAAATCTTTGCTGCCCCACAGCGCGAGGACAGGGCATTTCACTTTCCGCAAAACCGGATTCGGATCATACGAAAGAAAAGATCTGTACCATGGTGAAAGCAACTGGCCGACCGATGCCTCAGCTGCTGCGGCAGTCGCGGCGTTCTCGGTTTCGAGAACATACCTCAGTTTGCCGACAGCTCTCACAGAGTCTTTTTCAGTAATGACTATATCAAGAAGTCGCTTCTCCATGCTGAGTGCAGCATTGATTGCGGTATCGCTTTCTCCAGCAGCTTTGTCGATGAGAGCCAACTGACTCAGTATGATCTTATACCCAGGAACACCAGGTCCTCCCATAAGCACGATGAAGGCAACATCTTTCGATTGTGACGCGACAAGCGGGGCGATTATTCCGCCTTCGCTATGTCCAACGAGTCCGATCCTCTTTGGATCGATGTCACGGCGACTCTTGAGAAATTCAATTTCTGCAATCACATCTTTCGCATGGTCGGCAGAAGTAACAGCCGATTTCTTTCCGGTGGAGCCGCCGATTCCTCGATCATCGATTCGCAACACGGCTATTCCCCTTCTTGTCAAGTAATCGGCAATAACGAGAAAAGGCTTATGTCCAAAGACTTCCTCGTTACGGTTATGCGTGCCCGAGCCTGTTATAAGAATGACGGCTGGAAACCGACCACCTGAATCGGGAAGAGTTAGTGTTCCAGCATAATGCATTCCTGTGGTTTCGTTTTCAAAAGACACTTCTTCAGATTTGTAAGGAAAAGGCGGGTTCGGTTCCTGCGGCCTATTGAATTTGACCGCAGTAGATGTGCGATTCAGTGAGAGGTCCAATGAAGCGCCGTTTTGGCTCCATTTCCCTTCGATAGAGGATTTGTCATCAGAGATTTTGCCAACATACGAACCGCCGATGGATGCCAGGGTGAATATGACTGAGTCCCCGTTAACAGTCGTACTGCTGACCGGTATTCCGTTTGCACCTTGGTCAGGGCTGTCGAATGTACTGACGAATTTGTCGCTATCAGTTTTAGCAACATGGAACACCGCTCTCAGTTTGACGCCTCCGGCATCCAGAGTTCCCTGCCACATGCCCACAATGGACGTGTCCACAGAAGTCTGGGCTGTTGCGTTTGTGGCAGAAGTCTGGACCGTTACGGCAGCAGTAGATGCACGATTCAGTGCGAGACTGAAGGAAGCGCCGCCTTGGTTCCATCTTCCTTCGATAGAGGATTTATCACCAGAAATTCTGCCAATATACAAACCACCAATGGATGCCACGGTGAGGATGACCGAATCCTCCCTTACAGTCGTGCTGCTGACCGGTATTCGGGTTGCAGCTTGATCGGGGCTGTCGAGTGTACTAACGAAATTCCCGCCATCAGTTTTAGCAACATGGAACACTATTCTTAGTTTGGTACCGCCGACATCCAGAGCGCCCTGCCACGTTCCCACTATGGAGGTGCCCGCAGAAGTCTGAGCCGTCGCGGCGGAGAATGCAATAGAGAGCAATGTCACGATTGCCAAAGTAAACCGTTTAAGAATTCTTACCTTTTGCAGCATTTTAGTCTCCTTTGATTGTCAAGATTGATTCATTCAGTGAGTCTCTCGTATTGTTCCGAAAAATGCGTCTTTGGTACAAATAAAATTGCTAAGACTTATCTCCTCCCGCATTCCTTTGTTTTTCGATTTTCTTGAACTCATAAAATGAGTATGTGGTGATGAAGAGTGCCGTGAAGATGATCGTCGCGAAAGGAACTATGCTTCCGGAATCAAACAAGCCATAAATGATGAAGACTGCTCCGGAAAGTATGAACAGCCATCCTCCCAAATTATGAGTCTTGCGCCATACGACTTCAGAAGATATGGTCCATGGTGTTCTGATTCCGATAAACCAATTCTGCGGCAGCTTCGGCATATAGTTGCCGAGTAGAATAAACAGAAATCCCAGGGCAACCATTATCATGCTGGGGCTAAGTTTACCTTCAGTTGCTCCCTTGAGAATCAGGAAAAGAAGGAAGGACAGGAAAATAAGTAGAACGTCACGGATTAATAAAACGGTTTTGAATCGAGGCTCGATTTTTTTTCTTAGAGGGTCGACGAACGGCAGAAACGTAAACAGCAGATAAGGAAGAATTATTATTAAGGCCATCATGATGAGAAAACTATCTTTCCGCATCCATCCATCTACATTCCAGTGCATGTCGAAGTGGCTCGGCATCGGATCGGGAACCAATGGATAATAGTAAATCACGACCAACGCCATCGCGACCAGGACGATTGCGCCAAACATTTCTTGTTTCCAGAATAATCTCATACTATTTTCTCCTTTTTGTTAGTGACGTCATATATTCCAAAGCCATCTCGAAGATGGTCATGTTGAGTGAGTAGCGAATGAATTGCCCTTCGCGTGTTCCTTCGATTAGCTCCGCCCGCTTCAGAATGTCAAGATGATGCGACAGAGTGGGTTGACTCACATCGATTTTTTCAAGTAGTTCCGTCGGCGTCAGGTCTTGACTGCGAAGATTTTCAAGGATTACCCTCCTTGTAGGATCGCTTAGAGCAGAAAAAATATTTCCAATATTCTTCATGTTGTTTGTAATATGTATATATGTATAATAAGGCATATATCTATATATGTCAAGTGAAAACTTCTTCTCCGTTAGTACAATCACATATCTGACAGTTGACCAAGCAAGTAGACATGCTTACAGAACATCTTGTCGACCGAAACCTGGCTTGCCTTTCCTTGATTCTTGGCGCCTCTGAAACTATATTTCTAAGCAACATCCACGAAATATCAAGATTTACGAGAAATTATGGCAACAACTTCTGATTTCAGAGCAGGATTGACAATTCGTTATAATAATGATCTTTGGACAATTGTTGAGTTCCAGCACGTGAACCCAGGCAATTGGCGAGCTTTCGTTCGCGCGAAGATGAAAAATATTAAGACCGGGCGGGTAATCGAAAATAGATTCCGCGCAGGCGAGGATGTCGATGTAGTAAGAATCGAGATGCGCACATACCAGTATCTGTACCGCGATGGTGATATGCTGGTCTTCATGGAGAACGAGACTTATGACCAAATTCAAATTCCTGAAGAAATCATCGGTGAAGGAAGCAAATTTCTCAAAGAGAATGAGAACGTTCAAATTTCATTTAATGGGACAGAGATAATCGGAGTCGAAATCCCGATTTTTGTTAATCTCAGAGTTGTTGAGACGGAACCTGGAATGAAAGGCGACAGCGTCAACAATGTCATGAAGTCGGCAAAGTTAGAAACTGGCGCAGTCGTAAACGTTCCTCTTTTCGTAAACGAGGGAGAGCTGTTGAAAATAGACACGCGCACCGCCGTGTATGTAGAACGCGTAAAGTAAATCTGTCCCTGTAACATGCGGACGGAAAAATTGTCCCGACCAAAACCGGGACTTTTTCATTTTACATAATGGATTTTCAGGATCGGAGTCGATATGGATATTAGCTACATCAAGAAACTCATCAAACTTCTGGACGAAAGCGGAGTTGACGAAATAGAAATTGAGGAAGAAGGAAAGAAGGTGAGAGTTAGTAAGGCTCATCATAATTCTTTCGCGGTCCCGACTTTTATTCCACAGTTTGTTTCACAGCCTCCGGCGGCTCCACAATCTTCTAATGCACCGAAAGCAGATCCGTTGCCCGCCACGGAACCGATTTCTTCTCCAAAAACTGAAGAGAAAAAATTTCACGAAGTCCGTTCTCCTATCGTTGGAACTTTTTACCGAGCGCCTGCGCCGAACGCCGATCCGTATGTTCAAGTCGGGTCCAGTGTTCAGCAAGGAACGGTTCTCTGCATAATTGAAGCAATGAAGCTGATGAACGAAATCGAGTCGGATGTCGCCGGCAAAGTGGTGCAAATTCTTGTTGAAAATGGACAGGCGGTCGAATACAATCAGCCGCTTTTCTTGGTGGATCCTGCTTGATTCTTAACAATGACGAGCAGAAGCGGATATGAAAGAAAATTCTAAACTCTAAATAAATTCGAATGACAAAAATTCAAGATAAGATTCCTCACTTTTTGATTTTTGGATTTTGATATTGTTTAGAATTTCTAATTTCGTGGTTGGAATTTTTTGTTCGAACATGCAATGATTCTCTGTAAAAAAACACAGGTTTTGATTGTTCAATAAAATATTAATTGCAAATCGAGGCGAGATCGCACTTCGTGTAATACGGAGTTGTAAAGAGCTTGGCATCAAGTCGGTTGCGGTTTACTCGGAAGCCGATCGTGATTCACTACATGTCCGGTTTGCCGATGAAGCTGTCTGTATCGGACCGCCCCCTAGTCGAGAAAGCTATCTGAATATTCCACGCATCATCGCAGCAGCGGAAATTACAAACGCTGATGCGATCCATCCTGGTTACGGATTTCTTGCGGAGAATGCCCAGTTCTCTGAAATTTGCCAGAGCAGCGGAATAAAATTTATTGGGCCGACACCGGAAATGATCACTGCCATGGGCGACAAAGCTTCTGCAAAAGAGACGATGCGCAAAGCCGGCGTGCCGGTTGTCCCCGGTAGTGATGGTACGATTGAAGATGTCAAAGAAGCGAAGGAACTCACAGATGGAGTTGGATATCCGGTTATTATAAAAGCGACCGCAGGGGGAGGCGGAAAAGGAATGCGGCTTGTATGGAATGCAGAGGAGTTTGACAGACAATTTCAAATGGCTCAAACAGAAGCCGAAGCCGCTTTCGGAAATCGGAATGTTTATATTGAAAAGTATGTCGAGGGACCGCGCCATGTCGAATTTCAGATCCTCGGCGACCAGCATGGCGAAGTCATTCATCTCGGCGAACGCGAGTGTTCGATTCAGCGACGACACCAAAAGTTGATCGAGGAATCTCCATCGCCGGTTGTCGATGTGGAGCTTCGCGAGAAGATGGGTGCAGCCGCCGTAAAGGGAGCAAAGAGTGTGAAATACGAAGGCGCGGGGACGATCGAGTTCCTTGTTGATAAGTATAAAAATTTCTATTTCATGGAAATGAACACGAGAATTCAAGTCGAGCATCCGGTGACGGAGCAAGTTACAGGCTTCGATCTTGTGAAAGAGCAGATCAACTTAGCTGCTGGGGCAAAGGTCAGCAAGAAAAAATTGAAACAGACCGGCCACGCAATCGAATGCCGGATAAACGCCGAAGACCCGTATAAAGATTTTCGTCCGAATCCCGGCACGATCACAGGATTTCACACACCCGGCGGGTATGGAGTGCGGGTCGATTCACACGCTTACGTCGGCTACATGATTCCGCCGTATTATGATTCGCTGATTGCAAAACTCATAACGTTCGGTTCGAATAGAGAAGAAACTATTGACAGAATGTCCCGTGCACTCGAAGAATTTATCGTTGAAGGCGTCGCGACCACGATACCTTTCCACATTAAAGTTATGAAAGATGAGCGGTTCAGGAAGGGCGAGTTCGACACTCACTTCTTAGACTCTTTTAATTTTGCAGACTGAAGGAGATTAAAATGGATTTCCCATCAAACTTGAAGTACACGAAAGATCACGAGTGGATTCGCATCGAAGATGGTACAGGCGTCGTCGGAATAACCGATTACGCTCAAGGCGAATTAGGCGATGTGGTTTTTGTAGAACTGCCGGCAGTCGGCACTAAAATCCAGCAAGGCAAGCAGTTCGGAACAATCGAAGCCGTGAAAACCGTTTCCGACATTTATGCTCCTATCAGCGGAGAAATCATCGAGTTGAATGCCGCTTTGAAAGACTCGCCCGAAATCGTGAACAAGGAGCCATATACCGGCGGTTGGATGGTGAAAATCAAAATTGAAAACAAATCCGAGCTGAATAATCTTCTCGATGCAGCGAAATATCAGGAACTGGTCGGACACTAATTTGCAGACCGTCAACTAAAAACATTACCAATGCCATATTATCCTAATACGGATGATGATCGACGCCAGATGCTTGATGCGATCGGGGCCAAGGATTTTGACGAACTCATAAAAGACATTCCGCAGGAGGTCAGGCTAAAAAGGGATTTGACAATTCCTCCGGCGATGAGCGAGCTTGAGGTTCTCAAGCATGTTTCTGCTCTCGCGAATAAAAATGTGAACACCCAGGAAGCTATCTCATTTCTCGGCGCGGGTGTGTATGACCATTTCATTCCATCCGCCGTTGGTGCGCTTCTCAGCCGCTCCGAGTTCTACACTGCATATACTCCATATCAGGCTGAGGTAAGCCAGGGAACTCTTCAGGCAATCTACGAATACCAAACTATGATTTGCCGTCTCACCGGAATGGATGTTTCCAATGCGTCGCTTTACGATGCTGGAAGTGGACTCGCCGAGGCTGCTCTCATGTCGGTTGCGCATACGGGTAGGAAAAAATTTGTTGCCGCACATCCGATTCATCCTTTGTACCTGCAAGTTGTCAGAACTTATGTTCATGGTCAAGGGTTCGAGATAGTTGAAGTTCCCACACGAGATGGGACTGCCGACATTGACACGGTAAAGAAAGCTGTTGACGAAAATGTAGCAGCTGTCATGGTACAGCAGCCTTCGTTCCTCGGAACACTGAACGATGTTTTCGCTCTCGGTGAAATTGCTCATTCGAAGAAAGCTCTATATGTTGTCGATGCGCCTCCGATTTCACTCGGACTTCTTGTGCCGCCGGGAGAATATGGCGCGGATGTGGTTGTCGGAGAAGGTCAATCGCTTGGAATCCCACAAAGTTTCGGTGGACCATTCTTAGGAATTTTTGCAGTTAAAGAGGCTCTGATCAGACGGCTGCCAGGAAGATTAGCCGGCGTAACGGTCGACACCGAAGGAAATCGTGGATTTGTTCTAACTCTTCAGACTCGCGAGCAGCAAATCAGACGCGAGAAAGCGACATCGAATATCTGCACCAACGAAGGTTTGATGATGCTTGCCTCGACGATTTACATGTCGCTCATGGGAAAGCAAGGCATTTGTGAAGTCGCCGAACAGTCGAGCGCAAAGGCCCATTACCTCGCCGAGCAAATCGGGAAAATTCCCGGTTTCAATTTAAAATATCGTCAGCCGTTTTTCAACGAATTTCTCGTTTCAACTCCAGTTCCCGCCGGAAAAATTATTGAAGCAGGATTGCAAAAGAAAATTCTTGCCGGAATAGATATTGAACGTCTGACTCCCGGTGAGAAAGGTCTTTTAGTTACCGTCACTGAAAAGCGAACGCGAGATGATCTCGAAATGTTTGTCGAATTTCTAAAAACTTTTGCGAATGGATAAGATTTTAATCCTTGATTTCGGCGGTCAATACACTCAGCTCATCGCACGGCGTGTTCGCGAGCTAAATGTTTTCAGCCTCGTCGAGAATTTTGATTTCCCATTTGAAAATGTCCGCGAGCTTGCACCGAAAGGAATAATTCTTTCCGGCGGACCGTCGAGCGTCTATCAGACGAATGCACCTCTTCCCGAAAAACGAATCCTCGAATCGGGAATCCCGATACTCGGAATTTGCTACGGACTTCAGATCGTGGCACACCTTCTGGGCGGCGAAGTTGATCGCTCTGCGCATCAGGAATTCGGGAAGGCTCTTCTCATCGTCGATGATTCGAAAGACCTGTTAGCAGGCATCGGCGATGTGGTCAAAGTATGGATGAGCCACGCCGATAAAGTCACGAAGCTGCCGCCCGGATTTGCTCCGATCGCTCACACAGACAATTCCCCTGTTGCAGCATTCAGCTCGAAGTCGAAGAAAATTTACGGCGTGCAATTTCACCCTGAAGTCGTTCATACACCCAAGGGCAAAGACATACTCTCAAATTTCCTTTTTAAAGTTTGCGGGTGCACAGGTGACTGGAAAGCAGGAAATTTCATTGAGGAAAAAATCCGTGAGATAAAAGAAAAAGTCGGGAACGAAAAAGTCATTTGTGCTTTAAGTGGTGGTGTCGATTCCGCAGTTGCAGCGGTTTTAATCCAGCGTGCTATCGGCGACAAGCTACACGCAGTTCACATCGACAATGGCTTGATGCGCAAGGATGAAAGCAAGAAGGTCGTGGAGTATTTCAAAAATAACTTTAAAATGAATCTCCACCATATTGACGCTACAGACAGATTTCTCAAAAAACTTCGCAACGTGACTGATCCCGAAAAGAAACGGAAAATTATCGGCAACACTTTCATAGAAGTTTTCGAAAACGCTGCACATGAAATAAAAGGCGTTCGGTTCCTGGCACAGGGAACGCTTTATCCGGACGTGATCGAGTCGCAGTCTCACAAAGGTCCATCGGCGAAAATCAAAACTCACCACAATGTCGGCGGCTTGCCGGAAGTGATGAAGCTAAAATTGATCGAGCCGTTCAGACTTCTCTTCAAAGATGAAGTGCGTCAAGTCGGACGAGAGCTTGGAATTTCCAATGAGATAATCGAGCGTCATCCATTTCCTGGACCCGGACTTGCGGTAAGAATTCTCGGAGATATTTCTGCTGAGAAGTTAGAAATTCTTCGTCAAGCCGACGATATCTTTATCGATGAAATTAAGAAGCATGGAATTTACACCGAAATTTGGCAGGCATTCGCTGTTCTATTGCCGGTTCAATCTGTCGGCGTCATGGGCGATGAGAGAACTTACGAATATACAATAGCGTTGCGCGCCGTTACGAGCGAGGATGGAATGACCGCAGATTGGGCGCAGGTGCCGTACGAACTTCTCGCTAACGTCTCGGGAAGAATTATCAATGAAGTGCGCGGGGTCAACCGAGTAGTCTATGACATCAGCAGCAAACCGCCCGCAACGATCGAGTGGGAGTGAAAATTTGCCGTCCAACGATTATTATCTATCGAATGGACGAGCTAATAAAATGGGAAACTCGGTAAAAGTGCTTCTTGACGAAGCTGTCGATTTCTTGGGCGACGACAAACCGCTTCATGCCATCCAAATCCTGCGTAAAATAATTTCAACAAATCCCAAATGCGCTGATGCGTACCTTAAACTTGCCGAGATTTATATCGGCTTGAGTAAATATGAGGCGGCTGAAAGTCTTCTCACTGAGGCGATCTCAAAAATTAGAGATGACTATAAGCTGGCTTACGCGCTCGGTGGTCTATACTACAATCTCGGAGAATTTGAACGGGCATTGCCGCTTTTGAGAATGCTGAACTCGTCGCGCAATCCGAGTGTCCATCTTGCACTCGCGACTATTTTTCTTGAACAGGATGAATTTGCGGAAGCCGTCGCCGAAGTCAAACGAGTTCTTCGTACAGATGCGAAGCACCCTGATGCGAACGGAATTCTAGGAAGAATTTATCTAAAGCAAAAGAATTTCCCGAATGCAATTAAATATTTACAGCGAGAAGTTGCTCTGAATGAATCGTCGGTTGAATCCCGACTCGATCTCGCAACGGCATTTTATTTGCTCGGCGATTTGCATGCAGCACTCGAAGAGTTCACGCTTCTCATTGATACCGATCCGGATTTTTTCCCAGGCTGGCTCATGTGTGGGAAAATTTTACTTGAGCTCGGCAAGCCTGACGAATCGGAATTCTACTTGCAGCGAGCGTTGAATCTAAATCCGAGAAGCGCAGGAGTCTTGCAAACGCTGGCAAATTTATACAGCACCATAGGAGAAATTGAAAAAGCACGCACCATCTTTGACGAGCTTGCCGCCGCGAACGCGATAATCGAAGACGACACGGAAACTTTAGAACGCATCTCAAAAATTAGTCTGTCCAAACATCATAGGAATAAAGACGGACAAAGCAAACACTGACTATGAAAATCACCACCGGATTTTTTATCGTTCTCCTTGCGAGCAACGCATTTTCACAAATCCCATTCAGTCAAACAGACGAAAATAATTACACCTTAGGACTGCAAAGTTTCAGGCAGGGAGACTACTCCACAGCCTATCAATATTTTCAGGCGGTGATGAATGATTCTTTGAACCAGCGCTCCGCGGAATCATTTTATTATGGCGCAAAATGCCTTTCCAGTCTCCACAATTATACGACTTCAATAGACGTCGTGGACACTTTTCTTGTCCGCTTCCCTGCCGACGATCACAGATTCGAAATGTTTTACATTCTCGGAGCGATATATTACGAGACCGGGAAATACAACCTCGCTGCATCTCAATTTGTCACAGCAATCGACTCCGCGGCCGATCAAGCTGTGAGGGATCGTTCTGTTGCAAGTCTTCGCAGTTTAGTGAACGCGAATTTGAGTTTTGATGATGCTGAAAGTCTATTTGAGCAATGCCGAAGCCGATTGTCTGCAGTGACAGTTGCAATTGGATTTGCACGTCGTGCATATTTTTCAGATAGAATTGGGGACGCGGATAAAGTTCTTAAAGAATTTCTGCAGCGCTATCCACAACAGGGCGCGGGAAGCGGCGAGGCAACAAAGTGGATCAACAGAATTGCCGAGGATAAAATCCTGAGTCAAGCATCAATTAAGTTAGGTGCACTCCTCCCGCTCGAATACGGAAGCGGCGTAGGAGATAAACTTCTTCTCGGCATCCAGCTCGCTTTGGATGATTATAACGCGACTGCCGCGATAAAAGTCGGCCTGGTTTTAAAAAATTACGACGCAAATTTCTTAAAGCTCAATTCCGATATGCGAAGTTTTGTCAAGAACGACAGCGTAAAAGCTGTGATAGGTCCGGTCTTCAGCGGCGATGTTACAGGAATTGCCGACATTGCAAATTCCGGACATCTGCCGACAATAACCCCGACCGCAACACAAGCCGGCATCACTTCCGGAAACTCCTACATATTTCAAGCGAATCCGAACTTCAAAACGCGAGCAAGTGCGATCGCCTATTATGCCGTCAATGTTCTGCACCTCCAACGAATCGCAATCTTCTCGCCATCTGACACTTACGGCAAAACTATCGCCGGATATTTTGCTGCGCGACTGAAGGAATTTGGCATCACTCCAATTTCCACCCAATATTTTGAATCAGGCGCTACCGACTTGTCCCAGCAAACCGTTGATATGAAAAATGCCGCAGCATCCGGAGAACCATTCGTAGATTTCGGCAAACTGAACAGACAACAGCAAGGAAAACTGAGAAGTTACGGTGTTGCTCCAGCTTACGTTGACTCGCTCGTGAAATCACGCGGGATAATCAACGCCTATGATTTGTTCGGAAATTATCCAAAGAGGGTCGCAGATTCGCTCGGCGTTCCAACCTTCAACAAATCTTCTCTTGATGAGTCCGATCCTCTTCGCTCCGTTGAAGCAATCTTTGTACCGCTGACTTCATCGAAAGATATCGGGATCATCGGGGCACAGCTTGCTTATTACAACGTGAAGACACAGCTTCTCGGAACGGATGACTGGTACGATTTGAACCAGCTTTCCAACAACGATCTGTATATTGACGGCGTGATATTCTGCAGCGATGCCTTCTTCGACACAAATTCTCCGGAATATTTAGCCATTAGCGATTCGCTCTCGGAAATTTCTGATATGGAATTTGATCGGACGATATCATACGGCTACGATTTGGCAAACGTGCTACTCGGCATAATTAAATCGGGAAATAGCAGCAGGTCAGACATTACAAACGTGTTAAAAGCGGGAACTTTCAAAAGCATGCACTCCACAATTTTCTTTGATGGAGATAATTCAAATCATTACCTACATATTCTTCAATTTAAAAGAGAAAGAATAATCGATCTCGGTGAAGTCAACAGCAACTGATAAACGCCGATTTGTCATAGGGAAAAAGTAGAACGCGGATACCTCGAATGAGTTTTTAATATCATTCTATTAGTGTGCCGCTTCATTTCCTTTGCGACTTCGCGGTAAAAAGGAAAAAAAGGGCTGGTATGACCAATAAAAACCCACACACGCTTCGCGAATGGCCCAATAGTGAAAAGCCTCGCGAAAAACTTCTGTCCCATGGTGCAACAAAGCTAACTGATGTTGAGCTGCTTGCAATACTTTTAAGAACGGGGACCAGAACGAAGTCGCATTCAAGAACGGCCATCGATGTAGCGAGAGACCTTTTAATGGCATTCGACAATTCTCTCGAAGTGCTGTCGATGCGGGATGCGCTCGAGCTGTCAGGCACTGCCGGGATCGGCACGGTGAAAGCAGTTACGCTTGCCGCGGCATTCGAAGCAGGAAGACGGACGCAGAATACTCCGAAAGAAGACATGCCGCTTCTCAATAATCCGGAAGCGGTCTATAAATTCATTGCGAGAGATTTCGCGGGCGAGAAACGGGAAATATTCAGAGTCATTGCGCTGAGCACGTCCGGCAAAGTAAAACGCGTGAAAACAATGACGGAAGGAACGCTTAGTGCGAGTCTAGTCGATGCGCGGGCGGTATTCAAGTTCGCAATACTCGAGGATGCGGCGAGCATTGTCGTGGTACACAATCATCCGAGCGGAAAATTAGATCCGAGCAAAGAGGACATACAAATTACAAAAGACCTTGTCTATTCCGGAAATTTCTTGGACATTCCCGTCCACGACCATTTGATCGTTGGTTCAACAGGATATTTGAGCATGAAGAATGCGGGATATATCTGAAGCATGTCAAAAGGAAAATAGAAGCGCATAGCCGGTGCCGCTTATTCCTCGCTACTTCTTATACTGAATATAATTTCGAAATGGCAACAGTTTGCCTCTCAAAGACTAGAACTCTTCTTCGCGAACGTCCCGAACACAAAATCCCACAGCGGTGAACTAACTCCGAAATTATTGTCAGGGTCCATATAATGATGCCGCATATGCTGGTGCTTTAGAAATAAGCCGATCTTTCCGCGCAAACCGAAATGATGAACGGCGTAATGCGTTAAGTCGTATGCAAGGTAACCGAGAATGAATCCGGCAAAGAACGGCGGCAAGTAATGAGCACCAAGAATATTCATGAAAAGTACATAGAAAAAAATAGCAAGCGGAATGCTGACAACCGGAGGCATCACAAGACGTGTTGAGTCGTTCGGGTAATCATGATGGACACCATGGAACATAAAATGGATTTGTTTTCCCCAGCCGCTCTTCGGAATAAAGTGAAAGACGAACCGGTGAAGCATGTATTCGGTGAAACTCCAGACTAACAGCCCGAAGATAAATAAAGAAACCGCATAGATAAAATTTATGTTTGTGACAACGGTTCTTTGAAGCATGTAAGCGACGACAGGAAAATATATTATTGCCGGCACCAGCGGATGAACATGCGAAAACACTTCGAGTATATCACTCTCGAACATCCTTGCAGATTCGTCGTTGTTTGAAACGTAGCGCTTCATTTCTATACTCCTTCTTTCAAGATTTTTCTTTTGAGCCACAGGCTCATCAGCCTCTGGCCGAATGCCTACAACCTTATAAACTGAATTGGAGCATGGAAAATTCCCCGAATTGCCGCCTAAATTAACAAAGAATTAATTTTTGAAGCGAAATCCGCCCGTTGACGGGAATTTATTCTTTTTCGGCCTTTGCGTTATAGACAATCTTTCGGATTGTATCGAACCGCAGGTAGGGATATTCGTCCTGGATTTTCTCTATTGCGTCACCAACGCTCATGTAGTTACGCAAATCTTTAAACCGCCGTTTTATCTGGTAATCTCTTACTGCTTTATAATCCAAAAGGCTGTTTTCCATTAACTTTTCATAGAGATCGTCACTGAGAATGTCGCTGAGTGGGTTCTCAATCTGCTTTTTTTGTACCCTCTTCTTCTCCGAGGGGAGTCCACTTATTTTTTCCATTTTTTCCTCGCCAATTTTTTAGTGAGACTTATTCACGATAAACACTATCAAAGTCTCCCTATCCCCTCCGTTTGTGTCATGTTATCATTTTCCATAGAGTTGAAATATTTAAAAAACAACTTTTTAGAATCCAATTTCTTTAAAACCTCTTCTGTGGGCACTATCCCCGTAAAGCGGGATGACCCTTGCTCCTGTGGGCTCTACTGGACTCGAACCAGTGACCTCTTGCGTGTGAAGCAAGCGCTCTGAACCAGCTGAGCTAAGAGCCCAAGCCGTCGAATAATCTAACAAACCAAACGCTGGTAGTCAAGAAAAACTGCCTTATGAGTTATTGACGAAATCACCGGCAGACCGTTTAATGCTATGAAATTCCCGCTTTTTCGAGGACTTTCACCGCTATATCGTATTTTTTGAACGGCGGTAAAAGATATGCACCTGCGACCGAAGATTTTATTTCATGGAGAAGCTGGGCAGAGATTTCTATTCCGACTTGTGCCGCACTTTCACCCGCACGAAACATTTTTTCTCGGACAACTTCTGGAATAAATATGCCTGGAATTTCATGATGTAAAAACTCGGCGTGTTTGTAGCTCCTCAATGGAAGCACTCCAACAACAACCGGAACATGCATATGTTCTACAGCTTTGATAAATTTTTCGAAAGTGTTGATCTCGTAAACAGGTTGCGTTATAATCACTTCGGCTCCCGATTCCACCTTGCGCTCGAGTCTTTCGATTTCATAATCGGATTTATCGGCGGAAGGATTCGCCGCGCACGCAATCAGGAACGATGTCGGCTCGCCGATGGTGTTTCCAACTGAGTCACGGCCGCAGTTCATGTTCTTTACGATTTTCACAAGCCCTGCCGAATCAACGTCAAATACCGACTTTGCCTGCGGCAGATCGCCAATCTTTGCCGGGTCGCCGGTGATTGCAAGAATATTTCTTAAGCCGAGCGCATGTGCTCCTAAGAGTTCCGCTTGCAGACCAATCATGTTCCTGTCGCGTGTCGTAACGTGCGTGATGGCTTCGATTCCGACATCTCTCTGAATGATATGCGAAATTGCAAATGAACTCATCCTGATTCTTGCTCGCGCGCCATCCGTGATATGCACTGCATCAAATCCGTGTTCCTTACAAAAACGCGCTCCTTCGATTACGCTTGAAATATCGAGTCCGCGCGGAATATCGAGTTCAAGCGTGGTAATAAATTTTTTCCCGATTTTTTTTGAGAATTCAGATCGGATCTGAAATTTTTCTTTTGATAATTCTTCTCCCGAAGTTAGCTTTTTCTTTACCGCAGCCGGTTTTCTTTCGATCTTCACACCGCGTACAGCTTCCGCGATTGCCTTGATGTGAGAAGGTGTTGAGCCGCAACATGCTCCTATGACAGTCACCCCGGCTTCGACAAGCTGCTTTGCATAAGTGGCAAGGTACTCCGGCGCCGCGTGATAAATAGATCTGCCGTCAACAAGAGTCGGAATTCCCGCCGCAGGCTGAGCCGATAAAATTACATCTTCCGAATAAATCGACTTGATGATACCATACATCCTCTGCGGTCCTACGGTGCAATTAGACCCGACGACATCGACGCCCTTGGATTTAATATGCCTCACAACCTCGACGGGGAAGTCGGTTGCTAAGATTGCACCGTCTTCGGAAAAGGTTTTCTGAGCGATGATCGGTATGTCCGGAGAAATTTCTTTCGCGGCATCGATCGCGGCGTCAAGCTCATTCAAATCTAAAAATGTCTCAAATATTAGGAGATCAACTCCAGCTTTTACAAGAATCTCTATCTGTTCTTTGAAAACTTTTCTTACCTCCACGATCTTCGTTTTGCCGAGAGGTTCAAGGAGTTTTCCGGTGGGCCCGACTGCGCCTGCGACATAAACATTTTCTCCCGCCGCGCGGCGCGCAATCTCGACAGCAGACCTGTTTATTTCATTTAGTCTGTCGGCAAGATGGTATGCTTCGAGACGCATCCGATTGCCTGAAAAAGTGTTCGTCTCGATGATTTCCGCGCCAGCCTGGATATATTCATGGTGCGCGCGTTCCACGATGTCAGGATTTTTTATGTTGTGTATTTCCGGCGGGATTTCGTCATATTTGTATAACTCGAGAAGCGTTCCCATCGCGCCGTCGCAAACGATAACACCGTCTTTAAGTCTTTCGCGGAAAGGTTTCTTCATTTTTCTGGAAAATAGAACAATTGATTCAACTTAGTATCGATTTAGAAGTTATAAATTTTCCCGACGAATTCAAAAAACAGAAGCTAACGGTAGTGAAAATGGTATCGTTTCCTTATGCTACCAATTTTCGCCTTGCTTCTTTGTGAAAGAATTCTTAAAGTGAGGTAGGTAGATTTCGATGGGGTTACGTTTTGGTCGAGCGCGTGGGCGCTTATTTTATTTCACGTGTGTGTCATCAAAAAAATTGCCGCAAAGTATCTCAGAATGGCAATCGTGATTTCTACTGAATTCCGTGCGTTTCATCGACCATATGTTTAATTGAGGAGGAGGATATGAGAACTGTCCATCACGATATATGGGGGAAAAAATGTGCAGCTCTGGTCGCCCTGGCCCTAGTTACGATAGCCAGCTTGCAAACTCAAGCGCCCGCACAAACGGGCATTCATTATGCAGACGGGAATTTTTTTCTAAACGGAACGAATGTTCCATGGATAAAATTTGCAGGCGACTTAGGCCCGCGAAGCGCAAACTCGCGTAACAATGTCAACTTTTCCGAATTTCAGACAATATTCCAAACGATCCATGAAAACGGGGGCAACGTGATGCGGCTTTGGCTGCACACGAACGGAGCAGCGACACCTGTCTTTGGTTCTAATGGCTACGTGACCGGCCCTGGCCCTTATGCGATCCAAGATCTAAGAAAAATCCTAAGCCTTGCACAGCAAAACGACGTAGGCCTGATATTGTGCCTTTGGTCGTTCGACATGCTGCAAGCAGCCGGATCTGAGGATAGTTTGACACAGACTCAAGTTAACTACAATTACAAATTGTTGACCGACACATCTTATACCATGGCATACATTAGAAACTCTCTGATACCCATGGTGGATTCGGTAAAGAACAACGCCGCAATCGTCGCATGGGAGATCTTCAACGAACCCGAAGGAATGTCCGACGAATTCGGAGATGGCTGGGGGACCACCCAAATTCCTATGGCTGATATTCAACGATGCGTCAACTTGATGGCGGGCGCCATTCATAGGGCCGATGCGAACGCTTCGGTTACAAATGGAGCGTGGGCATTTCAGAGTCTGTCCAGCTTCACGCCGGCCGCCGCCGTGAGAGAATCCAGATTGAAGACTTTACAGAGTATGACTCCCAGTCAACAACAGGCGATGACAGACGGCTTCAACAGGATCTACCGGACAAGACTTACCGTCCAGCAGACGGTGGAATATATGAACAAGCTGGCGTCAACCACAAATTATAATTATTACAGCGACGATCACCTGATAGCCGCAGGCGGTGACAGCCTTGGTATACTTGATTTCTATTGCGTCCACTATTACACCTGGATGGGAACTGCCTATGCACCGTTCTTGGTACCTTACTCCACCTGGGGCCTGACTAAACCTCTTGTCGTCGCTGAGTTCGGATTCTCGGATATCCTGGGAAGCACCTTGTTCAAAGGCCTTACTTCGCAAGATATCTACCCTGACCTTTACTCAAACGGTTATGCTGGTGCATTAAGCTGGGCGTGGACCACAGATACGGAAGACACGACAGAGACCTTGCATGCGTTGAGCGCAATGTCAAAAGACCACGCGAGTAATATAGTAATTAACATCATCGATCAGGCCCTCGGTGCTTCCGTATCAGCATCATCGAACGATACGCTTGCAGATCCTGCAAGCGCGCCGGGCAACTTGACCGACGAAGATGCTACAACAGGATGGCAGGCGTCCCAGGACTCGTTGCAATGGGTATTGATCGACCTTGCCCAGCCCGACACAATAGGCAGGATCGAGATCGACTGGGCTAATAAGACATACGCAGAGAAATTTTTCGTAGAGGTTTCAAATGACCTCAATACCTGGTCTTTAATCAACAACACAAATGATGGAGTCGGAGGAACGAACTACGTCGAGACTCTGAGCGGCCTTCAGGCGGTAGGCAGATATATCAAGTTCACATTCCAGTCTCAGGGGAACGGGCCATATTCGATCTCGGAGATTGAGGTTTTCAGGGCATCAAATATTGCTACAGGGGTTAGGCCGACGACCGGGATTCCAACCGAATACGTTCTGGACCAAAACTATCCCGACCCCTTCAATCCGGCAACGACCATCATCTACGAACTGCCTGCTAATACCTTCATTACGTTAAAGGTTTATGACATCCTTGGACGAGAAGTAAAGACGTTGGTCAGCGAACGTCAAACCGCCGGGCGTCACGTCATAACCTTCGACGCGAGCAGATTGTCAAGTGGAGTATATTTTTATGCATTGACCGCAGGGGGAATGACGATAACAAAGAAAATGGTGCTTCTAAAGTGATCCCGGCCCTGCCTTCGAGCGCAAGGCAATCATTCCGTCGATCGACCATTTGCCTCCACCCGTGATCATCAGCGCAATCGCTATCGCAACCATCAGAATGTGAAATTCGAATCCTTCGCCGGCTTGATGCCCGCTCCAGTTCATAAAGAAACCATTCTTCCAATGAACAAGGTACACTGCAACAACCATCTCAATGCCGATGCCGAATGCCGCTATTCTGCTGAGCGCGCCGACGATCAGAGCGATGCTTCCGAGGCTTTCGGCGATAATCGCGAGGGCGGCAAATACTGCCGGGATATGTTCCATGCCCGTCATGAAATTAAACGTGGTGGCAAGCCCATGCCCTCCGAACCAGCCCAACACCTTCTGCATTCCGTGCGGGAACATTACTATTCCGAGTCCCAGCCGGAGAATCAATCCTGCCCATGAATTGTCCGTTTCAAATAACTTTTTCATTTTATCTCCCCTATTTTTTAACAATCGCCTTGTTCGTACGTACCAACTTATAGAACAAGTTTCAAATGCCCGCGGATTCATTTCATTTATGACCCACAAAAGAGGTAACATCTTTTGTGTTTTATTATTATAATATAAAAGACTGTTTGCCTATGTACAGAATTCTATCAAGAATATTATCCATTCTTATCATTTGTGATGGAGTGGCGTCAGCTCAAAACATTTATGCTATTTCAGGAAAGATTTTTGATTCAAAAACCGGCGAGCCGCTTGCGGCGGCAAACGTGCGAGTATCGGGTTCGGCAAGGGGAACCATTACTAATCTTGACGGCTCTTACCTTATTTCTCTTCCGGCAGGAAGTTACACTCTCATTTACAGTTATATAGGTTATCGAACAGACTCCGCAGACATTAAGCTTACCGGCAATATTAATGAAGATGTTAAGCTCGAACCGGCAGATATCTTCCTCCCGGAAGTAGTCACCGTCGCGGAAGACCCCGCATATGCGATCATTCGAAAAGCTATCGATAGAAAACATGAATGGGCAAAGTTCCTTCGATCATACGACTTTAAGGCATTTACCAGGTTAAAGATTTACCGTGACACTTCGCTTGCCGGCATCACCGAATCTTATACCGATGGCTATTGGCGAGAAGGCGATTCGCTTCGAGAAGTGGTGGTTCAAAAACGAGAGACAAAGAATCTACCAGAGGCAGGGCTCATACCATCGGTCGGGAAAATAGTAAATTTCACGGATGATATAATCGAATTCGTCGGCTACAAGTTCGTCGGTCCGATCGCCGAGGACGCACTCGATTATTATAAATACAAACTCCTTAGAACATTTAGAAAAAATGATGTCGTGGTATATGAGATTGAAGTCATACCCGATTCACGCATAGTTCCGCTTTTTTCCGGCAAGATTTCGATTGCAGATTCTTCTTATGCAGTGATGGGGGTCGATCTCCATCCTAACGAGGCGTTCAATATTCCTTTTCTAACTGAGTTAAAAATAAATTTCAGCCAGCATTATTCTCTGTACGAAAACAAGTTCTGGATGCCGACCGACATAATAACCGACTTCGGAATGAAGATCCAATTTGCTGCGATGTCGCTCCCGAAGCTCGTTGTCAACGAGACATCGGATATTTACGATTATAAACTGAACCTTCAAATTGCAGATTCGATATTCAATAAACCGGGTCTTGTCGTCGATTCGAGTGCAGCGAAATTTGATTCTACATTCTGGAGTGCACATGAAGTCCTACCTCTGACTATTGCCGAACAAAAAGCCTATAAGACTCTTGACAGCACGCAAACTCTGGCAAAGCAATTCAAACCGACCGGTATCACAGCCAAACTCTTCGGTGAAGACAGCCCGCTTTCGTTTTTCAAATATGTCGACATACGATTTGATAGAGTCGAAGGGCTGTTCCTCGGTGGAGAGTACACATATGCCTCGAGAAAAAAGCAAACCAAATTAACGATCTCGGATGAAGGATCGGGAATTTCACGAACTTCCGACGGCTGGCAGCTTAGTCTTGCGGCAGGGTACGGAATTTCAGACAAGACATTCAAGTGGCGAGTTGGCGGTGCGTATCCATTTGGCGAGAATGTTAAATACGAAATCGGAGCGAATGTGTTTCATGATATCAACCATCACCCGGAAGATGATTTCTTCTCACCTCTCACGACGACCTTAACTTCGCTCTTCGGATGTAATGATTACTACAATTATTACATGACCTACGGATGGAGCACACATTACTCCATCATGCCGCTTCGAAACCTCAATGCCACGGCAACTTATTTGGCTGAGGATGAAACGAGCATCGTGGACCACACAACATTCAGCGTCCTTTCATTCGGTAACACCTACCGTCCGAATCCGCCAATAATGTCCGGAGAGATGCGGAGCGTGAAATTAGATGTCCGTTTTGGAGACGAGCGAGTATCGCTCGGCATGATGCCGATAAATGCCGTTGATTTTTCTGCCGAATACTCATCGCCATCGCTTCTCGGAAGCGAATTCCACTTCGGCCAATACCATGTTACGGCGTCATACCATTTCGATACCTTCCTGACAAATTACCTTTTCCCGCCGCAGATGCAAATGATGTTCGCGGGCGGCATTTCGACAGGCACACTTCCGGTGCAGCGAGATTTCGTGCTTGATTCTCAGATTGGAGGTCTTGCGCCTTTCGGCGTCCTGAAAACCGCCCGACCGGTAGAGTTTACAGGCGATAGGTTTGCTATGGTTTCAGTGGAACAGAACTTTCGGAATGTCCCCTTCTTACTCCTCGGCATTCCTTATCTTTACAAGGAGGGGATGGAAATCCTTATCGATGCTTCTGCGGCTCAGTCATGGCTCAATAGAAAATCAACCACGAACGGCTGGTATTACGAAGCTGGAATCGGCTTGGGAAAAATACTCGGATTGATTCGCATGGATCTGACTTACCGTATCAGCAAGCCGAACGCATGTTTCTTCAGCGTCGGGATGAGCAGCATACTGTAAGATTGGAGATTCAGAAAGCAAAGAGAAATTGATTATTGAAGTAACGTATAAAAAAATTTTTGGCATGTAGCGTCTGTTGCATTCTTGAAATTGTTTTGATGACCGACTAAATTTATGTGTTTGTCAGGAGGAGGCTGATAAACCAGATTGTGTTAATGTGATTGAAAAGTCAGTACGTTTTATCTAACTAAAACAGAATTGGGATGAAATAATTCATGTACCATTCTATTGTTCTCGTTAAGCAAGTCCCGGACACGGCAAACATCACAGGTAATGTTATGCAAGAAGATGGCACCGTTAATCGTGCCAAATTGCCCGCCATTTTAAATCATGAAGATCGAGTCGCTATGGAAGTTGCACTTCACCTTAAAGACAAGTATGGCGGCACCATCACCGCAATCACCATGGGACCGCCCAGAGCTTCCGACATTTTAAGGGAATGTTTGTATATGGGTGCGGATCAGGCATATCTCATTAGCGACAGAAAATTTGCCGGCGCTGACACGCTTGCCACATCGTATGTCTTGAGCGAAGCAATTAAAAAGATCGGCTCGTTCGATTTTATTTTTGCCGGCAGGCAAGCGATCGACGGCGATACCGCTCAAGTCGGCCCGCAGACGGCGGAAAAACTTCACATTCCTCAGATTACCTATTTAGAAGAAATTCGTTCGGTGAAAGACGGGACAGTGGAAGCGAGACGGAAAATCGAAGGCGGATTCGAAATTGTCCTCTGCAAACTTCCGGTGCTCGTGACTGTGTTGAAAGACGCCGCCGAGCCGAGACCTTTCAAGGCAAGACGCGTAATGGCATTCAAAGGCGCGCGGTCGCTCATGGAAATCGAAAAGCTTGCCGATGGAAATCCGCTTCTTTCTGTGGAGTCATTGGTCAACGAGTACGAATCCCGTTCCCTTTTCATCAAGACATTGACCATGGATGATCTCCATCTCGAAGCTGGACGATGCGGTGTCCATGGCTCACCGACAAAAGTTTATAAAGTAGAATCCGTTGTGCTTAGCAGCGGAGAGCACGAGATGATCGAGCCGACGAAGACAGGCATCGGAAAATTAATCGACAAATTAATGGAAGACCATATTCTTGGATAAACGATGAATATAAATACAGACGTTTGGGTTTTTATAGAGCAACGCAACGGTAAAGCAGCCGACGTAAGTTTCGAGCTGCTCAGCAAGGGACGCAAACTGGCACAGGCAATGGGCGGAGTATTGAAGTCCGTAGTTATTGGAAGCGGAGTTGGCGAGCTTGCAGCGGAAACATTCCGTTACGGCGCGGACGAATCGATCCTCGTTGACCATCCGGAGCTGAAACAGTACCGGACGCTTCCATACGGCAGAGTTTTGACAGAATTAGTTCAACAGCACAACCCGCGGATTGTGCTCTTCGGAGCAACAATTATAGGACGGGATTTAGCTCCGCGTGTCGCGTCGGCGACACGAAGCGGGCTGACGGCTGATTGCACCGACTTACAAATCTCCGACGTTTCATATCTGCGCAAGGATTACAAACAGCTTTTGCTGCAAATCCGTCCCGCGTTCGGCGGCAACATCATTGCGACAATTATTACTCCCGACAATCCGATCCAGATGGCGACGGTGCGCGAAGGCGTCATGGAGATGCACATATACGAAGAAGCTCGAACCGGAAAAATCACTCCCGTTCCATATCATCCCGACGGGGTCGACGACATCGTCACAATCATTGAACAGCACCGGGAAGAAAATCGCGTCAACTTAAAAGGCGCGCCGATAATCGTTTCAGGTGGATACGGACTCGGGTCAAAAGAGAATTTCAAATTAATTCATGAGCTTGCTCATGCGCTCGGCGGCGAAGTTGCGGGAAGCCGTGCCGCCGTCGATGCCGGATTTGTGCCGCCGGAGCGGCAAGTCGGACAAACGGGCGTCACCGTCAGGCCGAAGCTGTACATCGCCGTAGGCATTTCAGGAGCGATCCAGCATCGCGCAGGAATGCAGGATTCAAACAAGATCATCGCAATCAACATCGACCCGGAAGCTCCTATCTTCGGAATCAGCCATTATGGTATCGTCGGCGATGCAGCAGAAATATTGCCTCGTTTCATCGAAGTATTTAAAAACAAATTGAAATAAAATAACCATGCCGAATTTTTTTCTTGACAATAAAGATTTGCTATTCCATTTCAACAGCCTCGACATACACGACATTGTCGCCGTTGCCGAAGACAACTACGAGCAGGCGAAAGAGTACCACGACGCACCGGTAAACTACGACGACGCCATGGAGAACTACAAGAAAGTTCTCGAGGTAGTCGGCGATCTCGCAGCGAACAGGATAGGGCCGCGTGCACCGGAAGTTGACCATGAAGGAGCAACGATACACGATGGAGTCGTGTCGTATGCAAAAGGAACGCAAAAAAATATCAAGGAGCTTGCTCAAGCCGACTTGATGGGAATGATCCTTCCGCGCAAATACGGCGGGCTGAATTTCCCGTTCACGACATATATGATGGCGGTCGAGATTGTCTCGCGGGCCGATGCTTCCCTGATGAACCTGTTCGGCTTGCAGGATATTGCCGGCACGGTCTGCAAATTCGGAAGTGAAGAGCAGCGGCAGGAATTCCTGCCGAGATTCTGTACGGGAGAATATACGGGTGCCATGGCGTTGACGGAGCCGGACGCCGGTTCCGACCTTCAGGCTGTCAAACTTCAGGCTTACCAGAATGACGCGGGAAAATGGTTCCTCCGAGGCGTGAAACGATTCATCACCAACGGCAGCGGCCAAGTATTGCTCGTGCTCGCACGCTCGGAAGCCGGAACGAAAGACGGCCGCGGGCTGAGCATGTTCGTTTGTTATGGAGGCGAGAGTGTGAAAGTGCGCCGCATCGAACATAAGCTGGGAATTCACGGATCGCCGACATGCGAGCTTCAGTTCAACGATACGCCGGCTCAGCTTGTCGGAAGCAGGAAATTCGGATTGATTAAATATGTGCTCGATCTGATGTATCGAGCGCGCATGGGAGTCTCGGCACAAGCACTCGGAATTTCACAAGCGGCGTATGAAGAAGCATTAGTGTACGCTAGGGATCGCGTCCAGTTCGGCAAATCTATCTATTCCCTTCCAGCCGTTTCAAATATGTTGATCGAGATGCGTGTAATGTTGGAAGTCAATCGCTCTCTTTTCTACCGCGCCGCGCTGAGCGTCGATCGAAAAGAAAAATTAGAAGAGCAAATCGAAAAGCTCAAAGAGGAAGGAAAGCCGTTCGCGGAACAGGCAGCCGAGCTTAAGCAAGCGACAAAAGTCGCAAACCTGCTGACCCCGATGACAAAATATGTTTTGACCGAATCCGCGAATCGAATTACATACGACGCTCTGCAAATCCATGGTGGTACAGGTTACATGCAAGAGTTCAGAGTCGAACGGCTTGCGCGCGATGCGCGCATTACCAACATCTATGAAGGCACTTCGCAGATGCAAATCGTCGCGGCTGCGGGCAATGTCTTGAACGATATTTTGCGCGAACATTTCGACACAAAGGAAGCGAAAGAATACAGCGGAGGATTAACCACGCTTGCAAACTGCCTGAAAGAAATTCGCCGGCTCTTTTACGAAAGCCTGAAATATGTAACGGACAAAAAAGACGTCGGCTTCCAGGACGTTGCGTCAAAAGACTTAGTGGAGCTTTACAGCTATCTTGTGATCGGGTATCTCGTGCTGGATGAAGCGGAGCGCAATTCACGAAAAGTTTTCATAGCCAACCGTTACATCTTAAGCGCCCTTGCCAAAGCTCGGAACAATACGGAGTCGATCAAGAGCGGCGTATTTTCAGATCTTCTGCACGCAGATAAAATTCTTTACGAAGAATAATTCATCACTCTTTGCTTCTCCCGCGTATTTAAAAAGTCACCGGAGTTCCGGATGAACTTGTCCTTCCACGAATCACGGAAAGATTCCTCACCACCACGGTCGCCGTGTTGCAACAGAGAATCGATTTGCACTTCGCGGGTAGAAGCAATAACTTTGAAAGTCAGATGCGCAACTTCAAAAGAGGAAATAACCGCCATATGCCGGCGTGCAACCAACACCAGAGACGAAGGGTATCATCATGCTAAAGAGATCATGGCCGCATAGTATTTTCTCCAATGATCTGACAATTCCCTTCTTCCTGGCTCTTTTCCAACTCGCGATGCAAATGGTATTCCACGGAAATTATGGTTATTTTCGGGATGAGCTTTATTACATAGCCTGCAGTAATCACCTTGCATTTGGATACGTTGACCAACCTCCTCTCTCAATCGCCATTCTCTGGGTCAATCGCTTGCTACTCGGCGATTCCCTTTACGCATTGCGTTTTCTGCCTGCTGTTGCCGGCGCCGGTGTTGTTCTTCTCGCATCTTTAATGGCTCGCAAATTAGGAGGAGCAAAACACGCCCAAGCGCTGGCTGCGCTTTCGGTTGTAGCTGCTCACGGCCTTATCGGGCACGGGACATTGTTCTCCATGAATCCCTTCGATGTACTTTTCTGGTCCCTCGCTGGATACGTTGTGATTGTTGTCTTCAGCAGTGGTAAGCAAAAACTCTGGGTTATCTTCGGTCTTGTGGTTGGGCTTGGTCTATTGAACAAATATTCCATGGGATTCATGGTCATCGGACTCGTCGCCGGTTTATTGCTCACTCGACAACGAAAGCAGTTTGGCACAAAATGGTTCTGGCTGGGGGCAGCAGCCGCGGCCGTTGCCTTTTTACCAAATGTCGCGTGGGAAATCGTTCACGGCTTCCCCTCTTTCGAGTTCATGCGCAATGCAAGCACGAACAAGAACGTGAGTCTTGGTGCCATCAATTTTCTTATGGGACAAATTCGGGACATGAATATTTTCAATGCACCATTATGGCTTGGGGGAATCTACTACTTCTACAAGCAACAGGAGGGACGTTATCGTCCGCTGGCCTGGATGTTCGTCATTGTCTTTATCCTAATGGTGGCAGGGAATGCGAAAGTTTATTATATGTCTGCCATCTATCCGATGTTCCTTGCAGCGGGTGCCGTAGCTTTCGAACAATTTGTTCACCAGAAGTCGTACAATTGGCTAAAGCCCGTCTATATAGGTTGTCTGATCCTCCTAGCACTCATCATCCTTCCATCCGCACTCCCAGTCCTACCCGTTGAACAGTTTATCAAATACGAACACTTCCTTGGATTGAAGCCGCATGCGGACGAAAGATCTTCCCTTAGTGAGCTTCCACAATACTACGCCGATCAATTTGGCTGGAGAGAAATGGTTGATACAGTTGCAAGCGTGTACAGAAAGCTGACGCCGGAAGAACAGTCACAATGCGTGATCTATGTCCGCAACTACGGTGAAGCTGCCGCAATCGACTTTTTCGGGAAGAAGTACGGACTTCCCAAAGCTCTCTGTGCTCACAATAACTATTGGCTTTGGGGACCTGGGGAGCGAACGGGTAATATCGCAATCATCTTCGGAGATAGCCGAAATCTCGAGGACAATTTTTCTGATTTGAGGGGTAGATACAAACATGTGGAGCTCGCCGCCACGACGAATGCCAAGTATTGCATGCCATATGAAAACGGACGTATGATTTTTATTTGCAGAGAAATGAATACGACATTTCAGAAACTCTGGCCGACGGAACGATTCTATATTTGAATTGGTGAGCAGTTACTATATATGAAAAGCTGCTTTGATGTTCTGACCTACACGCCCGACATAGGACTTTATAAAAGGTCCGCGTAAAAACCACGGCACGGATAGAGTCTCCACTTGAAGCAGGATCTCACAAAGAGAGTTCAACAAAAGATAAAATTGTCCACCAGAGATTAAGAGAAAAAAGGGAAATGCCATGACAACGAAACAAAACAAGCCATACACTGTCGAATATTATTACAAAGCCCGGTGGTGAAACATCAACTCACTTTGCACGTAGCTTGAATCGAGATTTCATGAATCTTACTTTACGTATAGATATTTTCTAAAGGAGGCTTTACATGTTTATAGTCTATGCTCTTATCATCCTGGTGGTTCTCATCCTAACGTGGGTCATTGCGAAATACAACGGACTCGTCACCCTCCGCAATCAGGTCGCTAACGGCTGGAAACAGATTGATGTTCAATTGAAACGAAGACACGATTTGATTCCGAATCTGGTACAGACAGTCAAGGGAGAAATGCAATTCGAACAGGATACACTCCAGAAAGTTATCCAGGCCCGGAACGCTGCGATCTCTGCGAAGGGGGTTGTCGACTCAGCTGGAAAAGAAGACATTCTTTCGGGGGCGTTGAACAAGCTGTTTGCACTCGTAGAGAACTATCCGACATTGAAAGCGAACGAGAACGTGAAGCAGCTCCAGGAAGAATTGACGAGCACGGAGAATAAAATTTCCTTCGCCAGACAATTCTACAACGACATTGCTACCAAGTTCAACATTGCACAACAGGTTTTTCCCGGAAGCATCATTGCGTCGATGTTCAATTTTACTCCGTCGGAACTCTTCGAGATCAAAGCAGAGGCTGAGCGCGAGGTACCGAACGTCGATCTGTCGTTAAAGAAGTAGGCCTGAGATCCGAAACTCTCCCAACTTTCACGTTGAAGATGAGAAGACCGGATTCCTCATCTTCTCTCAGAGATATTACCTTGATTGACAGCAGAAATATTTACGAACAGCAAGCGCACAACAAGCGGGAGACGCTTGCTGTGATGATTGTATTTATCTTGTTCCTCGGGTTCATCGGATTTGGTTTCGACGCATTCTATCTTGGTACAGTGGACCAGGATATGTTCCTTCCTATCGGAACTCTCATTGCCATCGGATTCGGGTTGCTCTCCGCGACGTGGAGTCTTCAAAGCGGCGCAAAGGCCGTGTTAAGTTCAACCAATGCATTCCCTGCAGACCCTAACAATCCGGCACACAAACAGCTTCTCGATGTAGTAGAAGAAATGAGTATTGCCTCCGGAATGCCGCGGCCTCAGGTTTATATTGTGCCCGACCCCGATCCGAATGCATTTGCGACAGGCAAGGATCCGCAGAATAGTTCAATCGCCGTCACGCAGGGGCTTCTTGATTCACTGAATCGAGAGGAGCTTCAAGGAGTCGTCGCGCACGAGATGAGTCACATCCGGAATTATGACATCAGGTTGATGACGGTGATTGCAGCAATGATCGGGGCAATCTTATTGCTGTCCGCCTGGGCAAGGCGCGGATTGTTCTGGGGAGGCGGCCGGCGTCGCTCGCGTAGTTCAGGTGGAAGCGCGGGCGGAGCAATTGCATTGATTATGATCATCGTATGGATTATCGGGGTCATCCTTGCACCGCTGATCAGCCAGATATTGGCAATGGCCGTTTCTCGCAATCGAGAATATTATGCAGACGCGTCCGGCGCCGAGTTGACGCGAAACCCTATGGCATTGGCGAATGCCCTTGAGAAGCTCGACGCCGCTTCAGTTCCTGACGAATCTATAAAGAGTGGAGCTGCTCACTTGTGTATCGTCGATCCTCTCGGAAGAAAGATGAATGCCAAGGAAGGATTTGTCGCAGAATTGTTTTCCACTCACCCTCCAATAGATAAGCGGATCATGTGGCTTAAAGCAATGTCGTACCAGATGAAGCCGAATGCGCAGGAAATCAAATCATAAAACACTCGGGGCAGGAAATGTTGCCCACAAGAGATTAAGATAAAATAAAGGATAATACCATGGCAGCAATTCAAGATAAACCGTACATTGTCGAGTATTACTACAAAGCCCGGTGGGGCCATGCCGACGAATTCCTCCAGTTGTATAAGAAGAATCACCATCCTGTACTCAAGAAACGTATGGAGATGGGACACATACTCAAGCTAACACTAACCAAGCCGCGATTTCATGCGACGGAAGATAGCCGGTGGGATTTCAGAGTGACCATCTTCTGGAAAAATATTCAAACGACTGATGAGGGATTCAGCGAAGCGGATCTCGCCGGCGAGCTTTATCCAAATCAGGAAGTGCACAAGAAGGAAGAGCAACGCCGGTTCGAAATATTGAAAGCACACTGGGATGTGCCGATAGTCGAGCTCGACCTGGACAAATAAAAATTAGAAACTCCTGTGGTAGAAATACGTCAATGTGATAAAGCAGACTTTGACGATGTCGCAAAGCTGTTACGCCAACTCTGGCCTGATAAGCCAATCGATGTCCATTCTCTCGTCACCGTTTTTGAAAGAGCACTCTTTTCAAATTCGCAAAAATATATTTGTGCTGTGGAGGACGGACACGTCGTCGGGTTCAGATCACTTACGATCAAGAATAATCTCTGGCAGGAAGGATACATTTGTCACGTCGATGAGCTCGTTGTGGACAATAACTATCGACACCATGGTGTCGGTACTCAGATTTTACATCAACTCATAGTCATTGCCAAAGAGAAAGGATGCCGCAGGATCGAGTTGGATTCGGCATTTCATAGGAAAGAAGCTCACAAGTTCTACGAGAAATCAGGCTTCGAGAACCGCGCCTTTCTCTTTTCAAAGATTTTGCAGTGACAGATGTTGCCCTTTCCAAAGCAGGAGCTTGGGAAGGAGAGAATAGTTCCAACCGAAAAAGTTTCAGTAGAAACTAAATAAGTTCAAAAACTAAAAGTCGACGCCCAAAAATAATCTCAAACTCAAAAGTAGCTTGAATCAGGTTTTAACTTTGGACTTAGTCCTTCAGTCTCTACCCTTTATGAGCTCTTCCGCGATTTGCACCGCATTTGTAGCGGCACCTTTTCTGACGTTGTCGGAGACAATCCACATGTTCAGCGCGTTCGGTGCTGTCTCGTCGCGTCGTATTCGACCTACGAAAACTTCATCTTTCTCGTAAGCGTTCAGCGGCATCGGATAAATATTTTTCGCCGGATCATCTACAACAATTATTCCCGGCGACTTCTTCAATAGCACGAAAATATCTTCCAATTCATAACTTTTCTGCATCTCCACATTCACGCTCTCGCTGTGCCCGCCGAATACCGGCACACGAACGCATGTCGCCGTCACTTTTATTGAATCGTCTCCCATAATCTTCGTCGTCTCGAAAGTCATCTTGTGTTCTTCCTTCGTATAACCGTCATCATGGAACACGTCTATATGCGGAAGGCAGTTGAATGCGATCTTGTGAGGAAATTTCCGAGTTGTACCTGTTTTTTTTCCCAGCTCTTCATCAAGCTGGTCGACTCCTTTTTGTCCAGCGCCGGTCACGGATTGGTAAGTCGAAACCACGACGCGTTTTATTTTATATTTATCATGGAGCGGCTTCAACACAACAACCATTTGTATCGTGGAACAGTTCGGGTTCGCGATAATTCCGTGATGCTTGAAAATATCATAGCGATTTACTTCCGGAACAACAAGTGGAACGCTCGGATCCATTCTCCAGGCGCTGCTGTTATCGATAACAACCGTTCCCTCTTTCACGGCAATCGGAGCAAACTCTTTGCTGACCGTCGCGCCCGCGGAGAAAAGCGCGATTTCGATTCCTTTGAAACTCTCCGGCGTTAGTTTCTGTACTTTTATTTTTTTGCCTTTGAATAAAACTTCCTTTCCAACCGATCTCTCCGATGCCAGCGGCGTCAGATTCTTCACCGGGAAATTATGCTCTTCGAGAACTTGTGTCATCTTTCGCCCGACGAGTCCTGTCGCACCGACAACCGCCACATTATATAATTTCATTTTATTAATTATACTGTCGAATTATCTATTCGATTCTTTATTATTTAGTGTTTCACGAAATGGTCATATTCTTCGACCATATATTAAATAACAAAAACTTTTTGTTTAAACCAAATCTTCAAGAGTCTGGCGGTCCCTTATCACCTGCGCGTAGTCTTTTTCGACGAGAATTTCCGCCGGCTTAGGGCGCGAGTTATAATTGGATGCAAGTGAATATCCGTAGGCACCCACGGTCAGAATTGCAAGCAGATCGCCTCGCTTTACCACCGGAAGTTCACGCGAAAGGGCAAATGCGTCCGTCGATTCGCAAACAGGTCCAACAACATCCACGGTCTCGAAATTTTCTCCGATCAATTCCGCAGTCACTATCTGGTGATAAGCAGAATACAACGCGTGACGCATCATGTCGTTCATTCCCGCATCCACGATCACAAATGTTTTGTCGTGAGATTTTTTCTTATACAGAGCACGCGTTAAGAGAATACCGGATTCCGCAACAATGAAGCGGCCGGGCTCTATAGCGACCTCGCAGCCGAGCTGCGAAAGTTTATCTTCAACAAGTTTTGCGAATGCTGCAAGATCTATCGTAGAGTCTTCGCGCTCCTCGACCGGAAGAAATTCATTCTTGATCGCGTTTCTGTACCGAACGCCGATTCCACCACCCAGATCTATCTGCCTGATACGGATTCCGTCTTTCTTTAGTTTCAGAACAAAATTGCGAATGGACTCCGCAGCTTCCACGAACGGCTCGACTCCTGTGATCTGCGATCCAATATGGGAATGAATTCCGATGAACTGTATATTCTTTCGCTTTGCCGCAAACTTAATAACGGCATCCGCGGAATCTATATTTACGCCGAATTTGTTTTCTTTCAAGCCTGTTGAAATATGCGGATGCGTCCGTGCATCGACATCGGGATTTATTCTTAACATTACACGGGCATTTCTCTTCAGTGCGAATGCACGCTTTGAAATGACTTCGATCTCTTCCTTCGATTCGGCGATTATGACGCCGATATTTCGTGTGAGCGCGAAGTCGATATCTTTCTCCGTTTTTCCGACGCCGGCGAGTGAGATCGAGTCGGCAGGAAATCCGGCTTTCAATGCGAGAAAAATTTCTCCGGCGGAAACCGTGTCTGCTCCCGCACCAAGCGAACTGATATGCTTCAGCACTTCCACGTTTGAATTTGCTTTCAGCGCATAAAGAATTTTCGCGTTCGGTATTTTACCGAAAGCTTTCTGAAGAAGCGTAATGTTATTTGTAATTTGGTTTTTGCTATAGACGTAAAGGGGCGTGCCATATTTTTCCGCGAGGTCGGCTGCCGGAATATCTTCAATGCAAAGCAGGTTTTTCTTGTCCCGCGCACCAGATTTTCGATAAGCTATTTGGTTAGTCATTAGTCTTAGTCTCTTAGAAATACATTTTGTTAAATAAAAGCAAAGTTTTTTTTAACCGCCAAGAATGCAAAGGTGCGCAAAGATAATTATGACTGATGAAAGAATCTTGGAGAATCTTGGCGATCTTTGCGATTCAAATTCTTTTTGGTCGTGGCTACGCTGAGTTAAGTTAAAAGGTGAATAGAACAGTAGCATTAGAATTTTTCAATCAAAAATTTTCTCTGACAGGCTGCTGAAAAGTGCATCGTGCAGGAGCTTGACCGCCTGTTCGATGTCTTTCTCATCGACCACGAAACCGATGTTGATCTCCGATGCACCTTGTGATATCATGTTGATTCGTATTCCGTCGAGTGCGGAAAAAATTCTCCCGACGACTCCGGGACTATGACGGATATTGTCGCCGACGACGCAAACGATTGCTTTATCGCCGGACGACGACACTTCCGCAAACTCCGAGAATTCTTTCTTCATATCTTCCAACTTCGTAGTGTCATCGATTGCGACCGAGATGCTCACTTCGCTTGTTGCCACCGCGTGTGCGATTGTCTTATGCTTATTGAACACAGCAAAGACAGCTTCAAGAAAATTGGAAGCGAGGAACATTCGGCTGGAAACAAGGTTCAGTAGAGTTATCCGCTCTTTGTAGGCGATAGATTTCACCACACATTCTTCAAGCTCATCGCTCCTAGTTATGAGTGTACCGTGATATGACGGATTTCGTGAGTTTCTGACATAGACAGGAATATTTTTCTCGATTGCAGGGAGAATCGTCAACGGGTGCAATACTCTTGCACCGAAGTAGGCAAGCTCGGATGCTTCGTTGAACGACAATTTTTTTATTCGTCGCGCTTCGGGAATAATCGACGGGTCTGCGGTGAGTACGCCGTCGACATCAGTCCATATTTGTATTTCCGACACGCCCAGAAGTGCTCCGATTATCGCGGCGGAGTAATCCGAACCGCCTCTTCCGATTGTCGTCATAATTCCCTTTTCAGTCGCTCCAATAAATCCTTGGGTCACGACAACGTAGCCATCTTGCACAAGAGGCAGAAGCACCTTTTTGGTTTTTTCTTGAACGAGATTTAAAATCGGTGTTGCTTTCGTGTAGCTGTCGTTTGTGATCATGTATTCGCGTGCATCGACGAGCGCTACTTTGATCGAATGCTCTTCCATCGCCTGCGCGATTATCATTGACGAAAGCCGCTCGCCATACGATGCAATTGTGTCGCGGGAACGGTTGGTTACTTCACCAAGAACCGAAATGGATTGCGAAAGATTTTTCAACTCGTGCGTATAAACAGAAATTTTTCCCTTAAGATAATTTTTCGGGAGCTCGGAGTTTATCAACTCGTCGACAAGTTTATCATGTCTCGACCGAATTGCGGTGATAAGATCGTTCGCCTCATCTTTTTTTCCTTCAGCAGACAGAGTCGCGATTTTCAAAAGCTGGTTCGTAACTCCGGCGCGAGCGGAAACAACGACGATCGGTCTTCTCGAGATTTCCGATTTTACAATTTCGATTACTCTTCGAATTGCATCAGAATCCTCGACGGATGTTCCACCGAATTTCATTACGATCATTTAGTACCTATGCAGTCAGAAGTTTGCATCAAAACCAGAAAATTCCGGTAAACACATATAAGTAAAATTTCAAATCTCAAACTCCAAATTTCAAGCAAGCTTGTTCCCACTTTGCTTTACGCAAACGATACCACAAGCTGGTACAGCGGCGCATAAAAAAAATCGATCGCGGCATAGAAAGCAGCCAAAAACGCCGGAATGCGCATCAAAATGAGAATAAGAAAAATTCCGGCAAAGCCGATTTTACTATACGCCGCCGCCGCTTCTGAAGGGAGAAAAGCACCTAACACATGCGAGCCGTCAAGCGGTGGAATCGGAACGAGATTGAAAACCCCGAGTACGACATTAAGATAAATTCCACCGGAAAACATTTTTAAGAGAAAAACAAAAAACGTTGACGATGCCGCCGCGTCCCCGATGAGCGGTTGAACTTTCAGAAGTAGAATCGTTATCGTGGCACACACAATCGCCATGATTAGGTTCGAGATCGGACCAACCGACGAAACAATAACATCATCGCGCCGGCGATTCGAAAAGTTCATTGGGTTAACCGGAACAGGTTTTGCCCACGCGATAAAAATATGACCGACTGTCAGAAGCGAGAACAACGGAACTATTATTGATCCGATTAGGTCTATATGCGGAATCGGATTGAGCGTGAGCCGCCCCATGTCGCGTGCGGTCGGATCGCCAAGCTTTAGGGCAGCATAGCCGTGAGAGATTTCATGTATGATTACCGAGAAAAGTAAAACCGGCAAAATGTATAGTTCACTGAGCATATCTTCCTCTTGGATGAAACCTGTCTATAACTTCTTTCAAATAATTTCTGTCTAAGTGCAAATAGATCTGGGTCGTACCGATGTCGCTGTGCCCCAACATTTCCTGGACCGCGCGAATGTCCGCTCCGCCTTCTAAAAGATGCGTTGCGAATGTGTGCCTCAAAGTGTGCGGGTGAATTTGTTTTTTTATGTTGGCGTCGCGCGCGTATTTCTGCAACATTCTCCAAACGGAAATCCGGGAAAGTCTGCTGCCTCTGAAATTCAAAAACAGAAAATCATTTCCGCCAGACTTTTCCTTTTCCAGCTTTGAACGAACAGATGAATCGTAGCGTTCAATCCATTCGAGCGCGATGTCGCCAATCGGGACAATTCTTTCCTTCGAACCTTTTCCAAATACTCTTATCACATTCTCACTTCTGATTAAATCTCTTTTTTTGAGATTAACAAGCTCGCTCACTCTCGTGCCGGTCGCGTAAAGTGTTTCGATGATTGCGCGATCGCGGATGCCGAGTTCTGTTTTTAAATCGGGCGACCCGATGAGTCGCTCGATTTCCTCTTTGCTCAAGACGACCGGAAGTCTTTTCGACGGCTTCGGGCGATCGAGGTTTGCAGTCGGATCAATTTCCGAAATTTTCCTGAACACTAAAAACTTGTGGAGATTTTTTACGGCAGAAAAATTCCTGGCGATGCTGCTCTGCTTCAACCCCAAGTCAAAGAGCGATTTGAAATAATTTCTAACATCCGAGCGTGATGCCTCGTTAAGTCCTGTAAGTCCGTGAGATTCCACGAATCCCGCATAGCGGTTTAGATCGTTATGGTACGAAATCAGGCTGTTGTCGGATAAACCTTTCTCGAATTTCATGAACTCGAAAAAAAGGTCAAGCTGGTTGGAAATTTTCCTGTTTAATTCATGGACGGGCATGGGTGGTCAAATTTCAATTTCAAATTCGCCAATGCCGCCATGCGGCATCCCGCATAATCACATAAACAATTTGAGCGTGACAAATTCCGACGATCCGATCCTTAACGTTGTTGTTCATTTTTTGCGGAGATGTTTCGCTGTGCCATATCGAAGATCCCGCGCGCGGGAATGTAAGGTCTTTCTCGTTTTCCTTTTCTTATTCGACACCGGAGGAGCGAGTCCATCAATTTCCTTTTGGCTCAATTCGCCGGCCGGCTCGGGCACGTTATCAGCGCCATTTGAAGATTCGGAATGCGGGATCACAGAATCTGATAAATCCTCTTCACCCGATGGAATTTTTTCAAATTGTCCGGGATATTCTATTCTTTTGTGGTAGATGCCGGACATGACCGCGAGAAAACTTTCCTTGATTTTCGTCAAATCGCTAAAAGTTAAATTCGTTTCGTCTAATTGACCTTCTTCATATCTGCTCTCTACAATTTCATCTACCATGGCCTCTACATTTTCCAGTGACTTATCTTGCAAAGAGCGAGTGGCGGCTTCAACTGAGTCCGCAAGCATCACGATCGCCGTTTCTTTCGAGTTGGGCTTCGGTCCCTCATAGCTGTAATCCTCTTCACTCACATCTCCGGTGGCAAACGGCCTTCGGAGTGCTTTGCCATAAAAATACGCGACAAGTGTCGTGCCATGGTGCATGGGGATGAAATTGATAATTCGCTGCGGGAGGTGGTGCTTTTTCGCAAGCTCAATTCCTTCGGTAACATGCGAGACAACCATTTGCACGCTGACATCAGGAGGCAGCCACTCATGCTTGGATTTGTCCAAATTCATTGTGTTTTCGATGAAATAACCGGGCCGCAGTGTTTTGCCGATGTCATGGTAATAAGCACCGACGCGCGCCAGTATCGGATTTGCGCCCACTGCTTCGGCAGCCTTTTCAGCGAGTGTCCCGACAATTATCGAGTGATGGAAAGTGCCGGGAGCTTTCTGAGACAGCTCGCGCAAGAGAGGCTGGTTGAAATCCGACAACTCAAGAAGCGTCAGGTCAGTGGCGATGTTGAAGACTTTCTCGAAGAAGATCAGAAAGCCGAAAGTTATGATCGGCGAGAGAACTGAATTGACTGCAATCAGAGAAAACTCAGCCAAAATGCTCGACGCATCCTCGGCTCTCTGCAACGAGATGGCCAAAGAAGCGACGGAATATCCGATGAAAATAAAAACCAAACTCCTGAATATCTGTGTTCTGTTCTTGATGTCACGCACAGTATAGACCGCGAGTGCACCCGCGCTTAGCGACGCGAACGCCGCGCCGAAATCATTGCCTTTCATAGCACCGACAAGGAGCGCAATTGCCACCGTTGTCTGGAAAGCCACACGCGAATCGAAAATTATTGCCACGATCATCGAAGCAACAGGCACGAGCACAAGATACTCAACCGGCAAAGTTGTCTGCGCAGTGAATGCGAAATACATCAGCAATGCCTCAAAGACCAACAGCACGGCTATAAGTAAAAGCATTTTGTTGTTGAAGAAAATCTTTTTCCTGAAAAGGAAAAGATAAATGCCGAGGAGTCCGATTATTACAAAAACCAGAAGAAATTTTCCGATGAACTGGAAAATGATATCCGTTTTCCCCGTTCTTTCGCGGAGTCCTTTCTCGAGTGAATCTAATCTCAACTTTATATCGTTCGTAATCCGATCATGTTTACTGATAATTCGTTCGTTTTCTTTCACGAAGCCGACGGTGTGCGGCACCAGATCGACAGCCGCATTGATCTCACGCTGAGTCTGTGCTCCATCATACGTGAGGTTTGGAATCACTTGTGATTCAATCGCAGTTGAGAGTATGTTCGCCGATGCAGTGTCTCCTTTAAATATGGTACTTGCGGCCTGATCGAGTTGATTAAAAACATCCTGCGGTGTCAGGACTTGATCGGTGAAAACGGAAGTTTCGGAATTTTTCTCCCGTACCACTATGATGCTTGAGCCTATCTGATCGCGTGGCCTGTCAATGATCCCTGGCTGATATGCGCTTGCAATTATTCCCTTCATCGCAGGAGCCAAACCGCCTAATTTGTTTACGACGGAGGAATTTCTATTGGCAGCGGAGAGTAATTGATGCCACCCGGAATCAGAAAATTTGTAAGGAAGAATCTGCAATAATACGTGAAGCGTCTCGGAATCCCTGACAAAAGTTTTCTTGTTTTCGTCTCGCATGGTTCTTATGTGAAGCCTGATGGCATTTTGAATCTGGTTGATGATCGTGACCACGGAGTCGGCAAGGGAGTTTTCGATCTCAACTCTGTCGTAAACCGGATGAACGTTAGCCGCCGTCTGTTTTATCTCTTTCTGATATTCATCATCGTCCTTGTAAATTGAAAATGAAAAAGGAGCTATGACATCTTCATGCGTCCATATTGTGCCAACATCATAGTTGAAAGTCAGTTGGTTCTGTGACGGCGCGAGAAGAGTTATTACAACCACGAGAGCTAAAAGCAGGAATATTTTTAGCGCAATACTTTTTTCCCTGTTGATATTCATCAATCTCCGGAGTAAAAATTCTGGTTTCGATTGTCGAAGATCCTGTTCACGGGCATTGTCAGGCATTTGAGTCAGCTGTTATTGCTAGTTCTTAGTTTGTGTATGAGTTCGAAGAATTCGTGTGTGCCACTTTCGTCATTTGTCTTCTCGGTCGTCAGGCTCGATTTTGCCTTCGTTATTCAAAAGCGTACCGTCAAGATCAGAAACCACGAGTTTTATTCGCTTGAGCTTCTTGATAAGTTTTGCGGACAACTCTTTCATAGAAAATAACCAATTATTATTAGTCTCTTCGAATCAAAATTTCTTCAACTTGTTTTGGCTCCGCCGGTTTAAAACAAATATAAAAATACAAGTTTCGTGCATCATCTTCTATGCCCGCTTTGCATTTTCTTGGAGTGAGTGATAAATTTAAATTGCTTTCCAAGGAAGAATGTGAGTAAAATAAAAAAAATCGGGGTTTATACCAGCGGCGGCGATGCGCCTGGCATGAACGCCGCATTAAGAGCAATAGTAAGAACAGCGGTTTATCATAAAATCGAAGTTGTAGGAATCCAGCACGGTTACAACGGAATGATAAAAGGTGATTTCATTCCGATGGGACCGCGCTCAGTGTCGAATATAATTCAGCGTGGTGGCACAATTCTAAAAACGGCACGCTCAACGGAATTCATGACGCGCGAAGGAAGAGCAAAAGCTGCTGCAAACCTAAACGCGCAGGGAATCGACGGACTGGTCGCGATCGGCGGAAACGGAACTTTTCAAGGAGCCACTCTTCTTTACGACGAACACATGATCCCAACGGTCGGTGTGCCGGGGACGATCGACAACGATCTTTATGGAACCGATTACACCGTCGGTTATGATACGGCGATAAATACCGCAGTCGAAGCCATAGACAAAATCCGCGACACCGCCGATGCACATGACAGAGTATTTTATGTTGAAGTGATGGGTCGTGACGCAGGTTTCATCGCGCTTGATTGCGGCATCGCGGGCGGTGCAGAATACATTGCAATTCCGGAAATCGAAGAAAACTTCGAGGCTATTCGCCAGAAACTTATGACCGGTGGTCGTCAGCGAAGCAGCATAGTCGTAATTGCGGAAGGCTGCTTTAACGGCGGCGCAGTTGACCTCGCAAAACGAATGAGCGAGTTTGTCCATCTTCATTTTCGCGTGACAGTGCTCGGACACATCCAAAGAGGTGGAAGCCCAACCGCCCGTGACAGAGTCTTAGCTGCAAAATTAGGATCTGCAGCAGTCGAAGGACTCTTAGCCGGCGAGCTGAACGTCATGGCTGGCGAGATAAACAGCAAAATCGTTTACACTCCTATGCGCGATACGTGGGAGAAAAAGAAAGCGATCGACAACAGTCTCGTCGAATTATCCCAGATTCTCTCAATATGATAGAACGCTTTTAGCATTTGACTGTTAGATAAAAGCTACGAACTAAAGGTAATTAAGGTAATTGATGAATAACGCGAAAATTTTTTCTTTGAGCGCCGCAGTGGCTGTGTTGTCTGTTCTTGCGTTCCATGGCTGCAGCATCACACAACTCACCATCGGTGCTACGAGTGGAATTATCGACGGCGGGTTCCAGGCAATGAACAGGGAAACCGATCTGCAAATTGCCGCTCAAGCGATTCCCGCCGACTTGAAGCTTCTCGATGGCTTGATACTAAAAGCGCCCGACAACAAAGATCTGCTTATGCTTGGTGCACAGGGCTACACGAGTTACGCGCTCGGTTTCGTCGAAGATTCATCGAAACCGCGTGCCAGCTTATTCTATCTTCGCGCCCGCGATTACGGCCTGAGGATTCTATTTGATAACGATGACTTCAAAAAAAGTTTTGATGGAGACGTCACGGATTTCAAAAAAGCGTTGAACGAGTTCGGCAAGGATGATGTCCCCGCAATTTTCTGGATAGCGAATGCGTGGGCAAGTTATGTAAGCCTGAACCTCGATAATGTTGACGCCCTTGCCGATCTGCCGAAGGTCGAAGCCATGATGGACTTCGTTCTTAAATACGATGAGTCTTATTTCTATGGTGGTGCACATTTGTTCTTCGGATCTATCCAGGCAAGCTTGCCTGCAATGTTCGGAGGAGACACCGCATCAGCACGAGTTCATTTCGACAAAGCAATTCAAATTTCCGACGGCAGATTTTTGATGATATATTATTTTTATGCAAGGTTCTATGCCGTTATGACACAGAACAAAGAGCTCTTCGAGTCCCTGCTACATAAAGTGATCGATGCATCGGAAAACTTGCTGCCCGAGCAGAACCTCGCGAACGAGATTGCTAAGTCCAAAGCGGAAGAATTACTAAAACATGAAAGCGATTATTTTTAATTCAGCTTCATGGAAGGAATAAATGATGTTAAGAATATTTAAGAAAACAATTTTTCTCTCGCTGATTTTTATTTTATCGGACATCCCGGTCTGTGCCCAACAGTACACCATACAGTTTGCTACTGTCGCTCCAGAAGGGACTACATGGATGAATGTGATGAAGGAATACGATGCAGCCATAAGGAAAGAGAGCGGTGGAAGACTCGGGTTTAAGTTTTACTCCGGCGGAGTTGCGGGAGACGAAAAAGATGTCATGAGAAAAATAAGAATCGGACAATACCAATCTGCAGGCTTCACCGGTGTTGGAATGGGTGAGGTCGCTTCGGAAGAGCGGATTCTCGATAGCCCCTTTTTGTTTCACAACACAGCGGAGATAGATTACATTTACAATAAGTTCACTCCTGAATTTAGTAAGGCGTTTGAGCAAGGCGGGTTCGTCCTACTCGGTTGGGCTGAGGTGGGATTTGTTTATGTGTTCACGCAAAAACCGATTTATTCTGTGAACGACATGCAGGATGTAAGAGCATGGATGTGGGAAGGTGACCCAATAGCGCAGGTTTCTTTCAAAGTCCTCAAACTTGCACCGATCCCACTTTCGATTATAGACGTGAATTCCTCCCTTCAGACTGGAATGATCAATTGTGTGTACTCACCACCGCTTGCAATGATTGCGTTACAATGGTTCACAAAGGTCAAATACATGCTTGATGTCCCGCTTGCTAACTCCTCTGGTGGTGTTTTAATTTCTAAAAAGTTTTTTGATACTCTCCCACAGGACCTGCAACAGATACTGACGAAAAACGGACAGATTTATCTGACAAAGCTCACACAATTAAGCCGCGAAGATAACCAGAAAGCAATTAAGACTTTGCAATCTAAAGGAATCACGATTACTCATCCGCGTTCCAACAGCGAGCTTGCTTATTATTATCAGACCGGCGAGGAAGCACGCCAGATGCTTGTCGGAAAATTGTATTCGGAAGATCTGCTCAAGCAAGTTGAGTCCGCTCTCGACCAGTTTCGCAAGGAACAGAAATGAAAATTTTCAAATTAATCGAGAATATCATGGGGGTTACCGAGAACACTCTACTCGTGATCTTCCTGACCGTAACCGTGGTGATGGCTTTTCTGCAAGTTATCCTCAGAGAATTCTGGCACACGGGCATACTTTGGGCTGACGTTTTTCTGAGACACTTAGTTTTGTGGGTCGGATTTTTCGGAGCTGCTTTAGCCGCTAAAGAGTCACGCCACTTTTCGATCAACATAATTACAAAGCGGCTTCCGAAAGCTATGCAAAGGATCGTTCAAGTACTGCTCGATCTCGCTGCATCGGTTGTCTGTTATTTTCTTTGTGATGCGGGAATATCTTTCGTGTCCGACGAAATCAAATACAACACCGAGCCGCTTTTTACGTTCCTCGGCAAAAATGTCATGGTGTACCACTTTGAGATCGCTATTCCAATCGGCTTCGGACTTATCGGGATTCACTTTCTATTCAGAGCGATCGAAGTTGCAGTTACCGGACCAAAGTCCGTCGAGGTCGTGTGAGAACAATTCAAAGCGAACAGTGAAAAATTTTTCGCTTTCCATTCTTCACTTATCACTCTTAATGGGTTTTAATAAATGATATATATTGCTGTCGGAATCGTCATTCTGTTATTAGTGCTTCTTGGCGAACCTGTCTTTGTGTTAATCGGTGCCGGTGGACTTCTCCTTTTCAAAAGTGCCGGCGTCGATACATCGGCGGTGATCGTGGAGCTTTATCGGCTTGCAAGTTTGCCAGCTCTCATTGCGATTCCGCTCTTCACCTTCGCAGGATATTTACTTGCAGAGAGTAATGCGCCAAAGAGACTTGTCCGGCTTGCACTCGCATTCTTCGGATGGATGCCTGGCGGACTTGCAATCGTCTCCCTGGTCTCCACGGCCATTTTCACAGCATTCACGGGCGCTTCAGGCGTGACGATCGTGGCACTCGGTGGACTTCTCTATCCGATTCTCGTCAAAGAATCTTATCCCGAGAGATTCTCACTCGGTCTGATGACTACATCCGGAAGCCTAGGACTTCTTTTTCCACCGAGCCTGCCGATAATTCTTTATGGAATCGTTGCGGGAATCAGTGTTGACAAACTTTTTGCCGCAGGTCTTATACCTGGCATTTTGTTGATAGTGCTGCTTTCATTCTTCAGCATTTACATTGGGATTCGCTCAGGAGTCAGGCGGCAATCGTTCTCCTTCCACGAGGCAGCCAGTGCTCTGAAGGAAGCCTCATGGGAAATTCCGCTGCCGATCATAATTATTGGAGGAATCTATGCGGGATTCTTCACTGCGACAGAAGCGAGTGCTATAATGGCTTTTTACGTTTTTGTCATCGAGGTTTTCATCCTACGCGATGTCAAATTTTTTAGGGATCTTCCGAGAATTGTAAAGAAGAGTATGATGCTCGTCGGCGCGATCTTCGTGGTTCTCGGAACCGCTCTCGGGCTCACGAGCTATCTCATAGACGAACAAATACCGATGAAGATGTTCGAGCTTATTCACCAGTTTGTCTCCAGCCAGCTTATCTTCCTCATCCTACTGAATATTTTTCTTCTTGTGATAAACATGGTTGAGATTTTTTCCGCGATCATCATTGTCGTTCCGCTTATCGTTCCTATCGCCGTGCAATATGGAATCGATCCGGTTCATCTCGGTATTATTTTCCTTTTGAATTTAGAAATCGGATATATGTTGCCGCCGTTAGGATTGAACTTATTCATATCGAGTTTGCGTTTTGAAAAAGACATCGTGAAGATTTACCGAGCGGTTTTGCCGTTCCTTGCAATAACATTGTTGGCTTTATTGATAGTCACGTATTTGCCGGATTTGAGTCTCTATCTTACAAGGATCATGAAAGTTCAATAAAGAAAAGCTTATAGTCGCTATCGACTATGAGCCATTAGCTATGAGATACGCAGTCATTTCAGATATTCACTCGAATTTAGAAGCGCTCACAAAAGTCTTGGGTGAAATACACAAAAAACATGTTGACGAGATAATTTGTCTCGGCGATATCGTGGGGTATGGCGCGAATCCTGATGAAGTAGTGGAGCTTGTCCACCAGGAGGTGAAATACTCTGTAAAAGGAAATCACGACGATGCTCTATTTAGCGAAGAGACATTTTCGACGATTAATTCGTATGCTAAGTCGGCGATCACTTATACGCGCGAGCTTCTCTCTGATAAGAACTCGGAATGGCTGAAAAGTATTCCGCTGACACACAAAATAGAGAATGTTTTACTAGTCCATGCTTCGCCGTCGGAACCGCAGAGTTGGAAATACATTTTCACGAATACTGATGCGCAGGTTGAGCTTTCGTCTTTCGAAGAAAAAATTTGTCTTATAGGCCACACGCATGTTCCGGTGATCTTCAAAACGTCTGCGCCAGTAGCGCATCAGCCTCTGGCTGAAGATTCACAGACTAAAGAATTGATAAATGTTGGAAGCGTCGGTCAACCGCGTGACGGCGACAACCGTGCGAGCTTCGGGATAATCGATACGAAGAATTTTGCTTATGAAAATATTCGCGTCGAATATAACTTCCGCACTGCGGCTGACAAGATATTAGCCGCAGGCTTGCCTCAATTTCTTGCCGAGCGGCTGCACATGGGAAGATAATTTTGTGGCCTTAGAGCTTGATTACCCTACCGCTGTTTTCTTCCTTGCTTTGTAACGCTCATCGTGGTTCAAAATTCTCTCGCGCAGGCGAATTGACTTCGGTGTGAATTCAACATACTCGTCGTCGTTTATCCACTCAATAGCTTTCTCGACCGTCATGATTAGAGGAGGCTCAAGCCTGATTGCTTCGTCGGCGCCTGAAGCGCGCATGTTAGTTAAGTGTTTTGTCTTACAGACGTTAGCAACTATCGTGTCTTCCCGAGCACTTTCCCCGACAATCATTCCAGCATAAACTTCGGTGCCCGGCTCGATGAAAAAAGTCATTCTCTCACCAAGCTTCCACATCGCGTAAGCTACCGCAGTTCCTGTTTCGAGCACGACCACGGCACCCTTGTTTCTCATCTCGATCTCACCTTTAAATGGCTCGTAGCCATGATAGTTATGATGAAGAATCCCGGTGCCTTTTGTTTGGGTCAAGAATTCCGTTCTGAATCCGATGAGTCCTCTCGCCGGCACGATAAATTCCAGCCGTGTGTTTCCATGTCCTGGTAAAAGATTTTTCATTTCACCTTTGCGCTTGCTCAGGTTGTCGATTATGGTTCCAACAAATTCATCGGGCGTGTCGATCACGACATGCTCAACGGGTTCGTGAAGCTCGTCGTTGATTGTTTTATAAATAACCTTTGGCTTGCTGACCTGAAACTCATATCCTTCGCGGCGCATTGTCTCGATCAGGATAGCGAGGTGAAGCTCGCCCCTCCCGCTGACCGTGAAAATATCCGGTGTGTTTCCCGGCTCGACGCGTAGGCTCACATTTGCCCGGAGCTCACGCTGTAAACGCTCGGCGAGATTCCTTGTTGTAACATATCTACCTTCTCTTCCCGCGAACGGCGAATTGTTCACGATGAAGTTCATCGAGATCGTCGGCTCCTCGATGTTCACGAACGGGAGCGGCGTAACATCCGCCGGATCGCAAATGGTCTCCCCGATGTCGACATCTTCCATTCCTGCAAGAGCAATAATTTCTCCTGCACTCGCTTCTGTGACTTCGTTCCGTTTTAAACCTTCAAAAGTATAAATCTTGGTTATGCGGGCATCATCAACCCTGCCGTCCTTATGAACAACACGCATCTGTGCACCATCTTTGATCGTTCCACGGAAAATTCTCCCGATGCCGAGGCGGCCAATGTAATCGTTGTATTCAATATTCATCACGAGCATCTGGAACGGCGGCTCAGAATCTGCCGGTGGCTCAGGAATACGTTTGACTATTGTTTCGAAAAGTGGCGAGAGATCCGAGCTTTCCTCATCGAGAGAATACTTTGCAATCCCACGCTTCGCAATTGTGTAAATGACAGGAAAACCTATCTGTTCATCGTTTGCACCGAGGGTGATGAAAAGGTCGTAAACCTCGTCCAGCACTTCTGCGGGACGCGCATCTTTCCTATCAATCTTATTTATAACGACAATAGGTTTCAGATTCAGCTCAAGCGCCTTTCGGAGCACGAATTTCGTTTGCGGCAGTGGACCTTCTGCTGCATCGACGAGAAGAAGAACTCCCTCAACCATCATGAGTGTCCGCTCGACTTCGCCGCCGAAGTCCGAATGTCCGGGCGTGTCGACAATATTTATCTTGACATCTTTGTATTTCACCGACGTATTCTTCGCAAGTATAGTTATTCCCTTTTCCCGCTCTAGATCGTTTGAATCAAGAATCCGCGTTCCCATATTTTGGTTTTCCCGGAATGTGCCGGTTTGTTTAAGCATATAATCAACAAGCGTTGTCTTCCCATGGTCAACGTGAGCAATTATCGCAATATTTCGCAGTTTATAGTCTCTCATTTCAAAATCTTCCTAATCGGGTTAATTCACCACGGCGAGATGATGCTCCAGAACTTTATTTATCCGTTATAAGATAACACAAAATGGTGAGACTGAAAATGTCGGATCATTTATCTACATGAAGTGAACTTTCGATGGAGGAAAACATGGGTTCAAATTTCTTACCCACCAACATAGTAAACATTATTTTAAGATTATACCATGATGAAACCAATCGACTAAAAAATGGGTTGGACTACTTATCAAAGCCGGACGGACGAAGAGATGCGTCAGAACTAGCCCTATGTGAATGTTCCGTCCGGTTTTTTATTTATGCTCAACTTCCCTCCAGCACTCGCACCTCGACTCTGATTCTCCGTCGAATGACAAATGCGTTTAGAATTGTAAAAACCAGGGATGTTATGTAACAGGAAAAAATTAGAGGCACGACAGCGAATTCGGCTATAACCGCAATGTAATTGGGATGTCGAGAAATTTTGTATGCCCCTTTTTCTGAGCAAAGGATGGTGCGGGGCAATGAGAATTTTTGTGTTCCAGTATATTCCGAGAGATGCAATTGCCCAGTAACGGAGAACTTGCGCAACGACAAAAATTATAGCGAAAATAATCCACCACCGGCTCAATGTCCGGTTTAAGATTAGTCTTTCGAGAACGAGCGAAACGAAGAACGTGCTGTGCATTCCGACAATGAATCGATAACCATTCTTGTCGATTTCCCCAGCGCCCATGTGCTTTAATTTTTTTTCGTGGTACTTGGCAATAATCAACTCAAAAGCTCTCTGTGCCAGCATAAAGACCAGAACGGCAAGGAAGATGTTCAATTGGTTTTGAATAAAACTAGTTCTGAGCTAAATCCCGGCCCAAGAGCGGAGATTAAACCGTATTCATTAGGTTTATACTCGTGGCTATACATGAATTCTTTCAAGACGTAAAGGACTGTCGGCGACGACATGTTCCCGTGCTCGCGCAGTACTTTCCGTGAGAACCCAAGCGATCCGTTCGGTAATCCAAGTGCTTGCTCGTATGCATCCATGACTTTCGGTCCGCCGGGATGAATCACAAAATGTTTTATGTCGGATAATTTTATACCGTTTTCATTTGTAAGCTCTTCAATGTTCTGTCGAACGGAATTGTGAACGATTGTCGGAATGTCTTTGCTGAAAATTACTTTCAACCCGGTGTTTCTTACATCCCAGCCCATTATGTCGAGTGAATTGTCAAATATCGTTGAAAGAGAGTTCAATAGATTAATGCCGTCGTGCTTGAACATTGGATGTTTATCTCCTACGATCACCGCTGCCGCAGCACCATCCGAGAATAATGATGTGCCGATAAGGTTGTTTTTGCTGTAATCGTCTTTTTGAAAAGTTAAACCGCATAGCTCGATTGCAATCAAAAGCACTGCATGATCCGGCATTGCTCTGGTGTATTCAAGTGCTCGACTCAACCCCGCCGCCCCTCCTGCACATCCGAGTCCCCAGATGGGGGTTCTCTTCACATGCGCATTGAACTTCATGGAATTGAAAAGTCTCGCGTCTATGCTTGGAGTGGAGAGTCCTGTGCTTGAGACAAAAATTACGTGATGAATGTCTGCCGCCTTTAGTCCGGCTTCACTCAGACATTCCATGGAACAGTCCTCCGACAACCGGACTGCGCTTCTAATATAGAGCTCGTTTCTTTCGCCAAAGCCATGCTCCTTGCCGTACCATGACCTCTCTTCCGTAAAGTGACGCGAAACGATAGACGAATTCTTGAAGACACCAATTAAGCGATCCAGATCGTCACGCCTCCGAGAAAATAATTCATTTATAAATTCACGCACTTCTGTTTGAGTCACCTTTGTCGGTGGCTCTGCCATTGAAATAGAAATTACCTTAGACATAATAAAAAAATATCGCCTCTTGTTAAAATGTCAACTTTCAGACGTAAATACAATCGCTAAGTCCCGTCAAAATTTATTTATGTGGTCAGGATCGTACAAGTCGCAGATCTCGCATGGCGAGGGCGTTCAACCGCGAAGAGTCGCAAAGAAAATAACTTGTCGTAAAATTTTGTCGTCAAGTGCCTTTGCGTACTTCGGAGCCCTTTGTTGCTCCGATCCGTTCGTGATTTACGGACGGAGGTTATGCCGCAGCCAGCCTGCGGCATGCCGCACCGTAAAATAATAAGAAACATGATTTCGGAGCGGCAAATACAGTAACTATTAAGCTATTTTTGTGGGTTCTTCTTCTGCTTTTGCAAATATGAACAATGACTTTAACATTTTAAGTTGATTCAAAAATTCCCCATCTTATATTTTGCTAAATAAATAGAATTCGTTATTTTATAAAGAATTCTTGCTCTGATCATTTCGAAGCAAGAGCAGGTTTAGCACAAATATCCTTGAAATAAAAACTTTTAATAGTGAGGTAAATATGAAGAATTATTTTGCCCTCTTAGGAATAACATTTGTTTTAATCTTTTCTCAACCAGTTTTTGCAAAGTCCGCTGCTCTCCCCGTTTCTCGTCTTGATACGGAACCGGCACCAACGGTGCAAGTTGATCCTTCTAACGGGATAAGCTCAGGCGACACGGCATGGATGCTGGTGTCAACTGCATTAGTAATGTTGATGACTCCCGGACTTGCGCTGTTCTACGGCGGAATGGTAAGACGGAAAAATGTCCTGGGAACAATCATGCAAAGTTTTATCGCGCTCGGTGTTATCACGGTACAGTGGATCCTCATCGGGTATTCGCTCGCGTTCGGCCCGGATATCGGGCATGTGATAGGAAGTTTGAAGTGGTTCGGACTTAACGGTGTCGGACTGGCCCCCAATCCGGATTACGCACCGACAATTCCGCATCAGACTTACATGATGTTCCAGATGATGTTTGCGGTGATTACGCCGGCCTTGATTACAGGAGCCTTTGCCGAGAGATTCAAATTTAAAACCTACCTCGTCTTCCTGTTACTGTGGGCAACATTCGTTTATGATCCGCTCGCTCATTGGGTATGGGGAACAGGCGGCTGGATAAAGAATTTAGGCGCATTGGATTTTGCCGGAGGTTTGGTGGTACACGTAAGTTCGGGTATGGCCGCTCTCGCCGCCGCAATTCTTATAGGAAAAAGAAGGGGCTACGGACAGGAACCCATGCCACCGCACAACATGACCATGACTTTGATCGGTGCGGCACTTCTATGGTTCGGCTGGTTCGGATTCAACGCAGGAAGCGCAGTTGCCTCCGGTGCGCTTGCGACCTCGGCATTCGTCGCGACACACATCTCAGCTTCAGCCGCAGCATTATCATGGATGTTTGCAGAGTGGTACACACGGGGAAAGCCAACGGTTCTTGGAGCAGCATCGGGTGCAGTCGCCGGACTTGTTGCGATAACACCGGCATCGGGTTATGTAAGCCCGCTCTCTGCGCTTGCAATAGGAATTATCGGCGGGGCAGTATGCTTTGCCGGGATAAAGTTGAAAGAAAAATTTGGATATGACGACTCGCTCGATACTGTCGGTGTGCACGGCGTTGGTGGAGCATGGGGAGCGATCGCCACTGGACTATTCGCTTCTAAACTTATCAACTCATCTGGCAGCAACGGATTATTTTCGGGTAATGCGTCCTTATTGTGGGCTCAACTTCTAGGATTGGTGGTGGCGGTCGCCTATGCGTTCTTAGCAACTTGGCTGCTTCTGAAAATTCTTGATAAGACAATGGGACTGCGAGTCTTCGGAGATGATGAATTTGACGGACTTGATCTTTCGCAGCACGGTGAAAGCGGTTATGTTTTCGAGGAACTTTAATTAGCAGCCTGCTGTTAAATTTAGCAGATGAAATCGCTAACTATGTTAATAAATTAATACAAAATACAAAAATGTTATTAATAATTTTAGGAAATATTGCTTGTCTTTGGATTTCTCTTGACATGGAATTGCTTCAAAGCTATAACATTATAGCGTTAAAAATAGACGGTGGAAAGAGGAATTTAAGAACCCCCGCGCGAGGCCTTTTGAGATAAAATATGATTCAAGGTTAGACTTAAGTTTTCCCTTTTATAAAAGCCTACCTCGAAGCTAAACCAGAGGCAGTATGGATCATCTCCCGTTCCATGCTGCCTTTTTTATTTGAAAGTTGTGTAACTTAACCCGAACCAAATGAACATTCAAGTGATTTCACGTTTTTGATTTCAGGGGTCTAAGTTGAAAGATATCCACATAACCGGTACTCTCGCGGTACCTTTATCCAAAATAAGTTTCAGAACTTCGAGAAGTGCCGGTCCCGGAGGACAGAACGTAAACAAGGTGGAGTCGCGGGTCGAACTTCTTTTCGATGTCGAGCGATCCGCGATTTTTTCCCACGAGCAGCTTGCTGGAATTTTTTTAAAACTAAAAAACAAAATCGACTCTAAAGGAATTTTGCATATAACTTCTCAATCATCGAGAAGTCAATGGGAAAATAAAGAGATCGCGTTAGAAGAGTTTGTACGTCTACTGAAATCGTCGCTCAAGCCGGCAAAAAAAAGAATTTCGACCAAGCTATCCAAGGTTGCAAAAGAAAAGAGACTGAAGAAAAAGAAAATTCATTCTGAGAAGAAAAGGATGCGAAGCGGTATCAATCTGGAATGAGCCTCGCACTGACGATCTCCCGATTAAGATAGGAAGCGCATTTACTTCTTCTATGAGAGAAAGGTTAGAATGGAGTTTATGGGGGAGTTAGATTATCAATTCTTTATAAGTAATCCTCTCGCTTCTGAATATTTCTTGGTGCCTCGCCGCTAATAAACCGGAGAATGTTGTCGAGCGCAGAATCTAAAGCTTTCATTTGTATCCCTTCAGTCAGCCATGAATTGTGCGGTGAACCGAGAAAATTGCCAAGATCAAAGAAGGGATAGTGTACCTCGAACCTTGGAAAGTTGAATGGTTCTATCCACCATGCTTCGATGCCCGCTTTAAACTCTGGATGTGTCTTAAGATGCTGGTACAAACTTGTCTCGTCAATAAGCTCGCCCCGCGCAACATTAACCAGGATAGCATCGGGTTTCATTAATTCGAGTTCTTTTTTACCGATAAGCGTCTTTGTCTTTTTGTTGAGTGCGACCGACAGCAGGAAAATATCAGACTCGCGAAGAACAAAATTCAAGTCTGCAAGTGTGCCGATGAAATCTACTTTCTCGTCCGTTTTGCCTGAACTATTTATGGCTAAGATTTTCATCCTGAAGGCGCGGGCAATCTCGGCCGTTCTTTTTCCAATTCCGCCGAAGCCTATTATTCCGAGCCTCGAACCGTTCAACATTTTGTGTTTCGTGGTCTGATTGAAAATTCCTTTACTCAGGTCGTAGTGCAAAGGCAGAAAACTTCTTGCAAGTGCTAACATCATTCCAACTGCATGTTCGGCTATGGGTTCGCTGTAAGCGCCTGCATTGCTGCAAATTATTATTTCGGAACTGAGCTTGTCATACGGAATCATATCCGCCCCGGCAAGTGTTATCTGAATCAGCTTTGTTTTTTTTATAAGCTGAAATTCAGTCTCGCGTATGTCCCGTCGGAAATTCATCGAAAGTATTATGTCTGCATCCTCGATAAGTTTCTTTCTCTCGTCTTCGTTTGATTGAGCGAGAAAATTTGTGTCTAATTTTTGCCCGACTTTTTTCAAAATTAAGTCGGCCATCTCTTTATCAATCTTTTGCGCTACGAGTAATTTCATAAAATCTTTGATCTAAAATTTTAAATCGTCGATTTAAAAAACCAACGGTATCATGGTGACTTTACATTTAAAAATACTATTTATTTAAAACAAGAAATGAGCTTTACCGAAATCTGTTCAATAAATAATTTACCTCCTCAAGGCTGCTCAATATAAAAATGAATGTTTCAAGTTTAAGGGGCAACTCCGCGCTTACTTTTAGATGTGCCGACTTTGCATAATTAAGAACACCATAACTCGGCGAATGCTCCCAATCTTCGAGCGTGAACGCATGCTGGAATTTTAAAAGCGCAAACTCTTCTCCTTCCAATGCAAGGAAATTTCGTCCGAGATTTGTCACTCTAAGTTCAGGAGCAAAATGGAACATCAATTCAATCTCGTGTCTCCCTGCTCCCATTAGATTATCTTCGATTAGAAATGTCCGCTGGTGTTTATTAAAAGTTATTTTCCTTTTATGAATCACCGGCTGCGGAAGGCGTTCATAAGCATGATGCTGGGCTTCGACAACATCTTGTTCCAGGGTCGATGCCCAATTCAGAAATTCGGGTGAAGTCAAATCCTTTTTTATGGACCAGAGCCCTGAGAACTCTACTTGCTCGGTCTTGTCAACAACTACCGTGTTGTGAGAATAAGTTGAGCGGAGCTTGTTTCTAAGATTCGTGTTGCAGGTATAACAATATGTGCCACGATCCACAATGAATTGATTTTTCCCGGATATTGTAAAACTTAGGACGTCGTTGTGGATGTGTCCGCTGCGTCCTCGCTTTCCGATATCGCCCATATTAAAAGAACAAAAATCTTTTCCGGTTTTCAGAAACGCGAAACCTCCTTCCGGAAAAATTATAGATTTCTTTTCCAAATTCTCCTTTAGAGAGGAAAATTCTTCGAAGCCTTTTGTACCGAGAAGCATAAGTGCAAGTTCATTGTATTCTCTTGCTGCGAATTTGAATTTTCCATTTCTGAAAATCGCCGCAGCGACAGCAAGAAGGTCTCTGGGGTCACTGGAATCTTTTTCCGTTTTCATTTTGAAAACCCGCCCACTGTCGGAGTCGCCGATTGCCGGCACTTTTCCATCTCGCATCGTGGCTGATGCCATGAACTCGAACATCTTTTCAAGACGACTTTTGAAATACTCGGGCATTTCAAAGTTGTTCAGCTTAAGAAGAACATAGGCAGCAGTCAGCAGTTCGGCGACAAAGCACTGATAGCCGGTGGATTTTTCGTAGTCTGTTCCATCTTCATAGATTTGATTGAGAATTTCCGACTCAACCTCCCGCCGCGCAAATTTTACCCATCGTTTCCCAATTCCCGTGTCGTAAAAAAAAATCCCGAGATAAATCAGCCCGACAAGATTTGAGACATAGCGGTTGTCACTATGAAGGGTTTTTTCGAGATTATGAGAAATGTATGTGCCATGGTCGTATAGTGAGCAAATCAGCTTCATAAAAAATTCGTCGTCGATGTTTTCCGAGCCCATGAAATACATTAGACCGATTATCAAGTTCATTGCCCGTATCGCAGCTTCCATCGGACTTGCCCAGTTGACACCATAACCAACGGGGTTGCTGTCTATCCAATCATTTGCCATGTCCCTGAATTTATACGCGTGAGTTTCACCGTGACTTATCCAGTAAGCTTTGCCGAGCCAGATTGCCTGATGAAATCTGCTGAGTTCCCATGGAACTTTTACATCCGAGTGATCGGTCGGGTTTAACGCGTCAATCTTCGTGTAAAAAGACAGCGGCCATCGTTTGCCGGATTTGAAGTCGAGGTGCCAATCGATTTTTTCACCGAATGAGAATACCACCGACCCGAGCGCTTTGAATTTATTTTCGTGAACCATGTCGGCATCGTCCATGATGGAATCGAATCCGGCGAGTGAAGTCATGAGGTTTATGTAGAACTCTCTCTTGTTTAGATCGCTGAGAAAGAATCGCTCACGAAGTTTTTGTTTGAATGACTCGATGGAATCGTTAGAGCCACTAAAGATATGTTTTAATTTTTTGTAGAGCCGATCTGGGGTCGTGCTCCTTCTAAAATATTTGATATTTAGTTTGTAGATTTGGCGGCTAATTATTCTCGCATAGACAAGTTTTACAAATTTGGACGCAGACAGCCTTAGCAAAATCTCCTCGTTGGATTTATACCATTCAATCAAAAATTAAATGCTGGGCGCATCAGTTGCAACGCTTTCTGTTTCTATCACCTCTCTGTAAGAATCCCCCATGCTACCATAACCATCATCACTGAAGAACCGAATTACAATTTATCGCGCGATTTCGTTAGAAGAGAAACTTCCTGCCACAATTTACCAAGTAGACGTTGAAAAAGAGCAAAACTAGATAGAGAGCTGTTGAATTCATCTGTTAGCTTCCCCTGCTTTTTCCATTTCGATGCAGAGCGCATAAGAAACTGAATCTTGCGAGACCCAGCCTGTACCACCAATCAGTCCTAATGTTTTCAATTATTTCTTCTTCTTTAATAAATTTTCCATTCCATTATAATGTCTGCCTCCTACTTCCTCACGATCAAACTATAGACCAACGCTGAGATCGCGACAATAATTGCACCAACCACCCAGATTCCAACGAATGGCAAGACGATAATTGACATTACCAGCGAAATCCATGGAAGTGTTTTCCTGATCCCCCGTTCCTTCAGCAACTTGATCCCTGCCATGGAACCGATGACATAAACAAGAATTGCTCCACCGCTTGGAATCATGAGTGCGATTTCAAGATCAATATTGAAAAAATAGTATGCTGCAAGAACAAGCATAGAGGAACAGAATAGCAAGATCAAGCTGCGATCCGGAACGCCTCGTTCGTTCAAATGATAAATAGATCTTGGAAGCCCACCATCCTTCGCGGTAACGTAAATTACTCTTGACATTCCGGTCGTGTACGCGTTCACAGTTCCAAAGATTATGAAGAGCGCGAGGATGGATGTCCCGGCTTTGCCGTAGTTTCCCAGTACGTTCGAAAAGATCACGGCAAACGGCGCGACGCTTCCGCCTGCTTCGTATGCCAGCGTTCCAACGGTTACGAAAGCAACTGCCGTGTAAAGAAATCCTATGAGAACTACACTCAGAGTTATACTTCGATGGAACTCGCGTTTGGGATCTCGAAATTCCTCCGCCACGTTGGAGACGTTCTCATACCCGAGATAAGACCAGAAAATCAAAGCGGCCGCAGTGCCGATAGGAATTAGTCCGTGAGGAAGAAAGGGAGAGAAATTTCCCGGCTTCACGCCCCCCGCGGACGCGACAATTGCAGCAAGAAGCAAGACCACGATGGAAATCGTCACCGCGACCTGCACCTTGTTGCTGAAGGTTATGCCGCGGTAGTTGATGAAAAAAGGTACCACGATAACAGCGGAGCCGACAAGATATACGTCAAACCGTGCCAGCGGAAACGCATAGCCAAGATACGAAGCTGCAATCACTATTACTGCCGGTGCACCGGTCATGTACCACATCGCAAAGAGCCAACCAGTAACTGTCGCCACGTGCACACCGAAACTCTCCTTCGCGAACGCATAAACTCCACCTGACTCAGGCTTCCGCGATGAAAGTGACGCGAACGTGTAGGCAAATGGGTAGCTTCCGAGCGAGAGTAGAACCCATGCAATAAGAGAGGCGGGACCAGCAATTTTCGCCGCCAATCCAGGAAGAACAAGAACTCCAGATCCGAGAACGGAACTAACATAAAGTGCCACTGCATGCCGCAGGGTTATGGCTTTACGCATAGCTCGCGTGGAGTCGGACATAAATCCAATTTACGTCTGAGCGGCAATTTCCGCAAGGGTCTTTCTTTGCAACACGTATCCATGGCCGACGATTTATTACAGACAGTTATCGTAACACAAGTGTCGTGGTAGCGTAGAATAGACTGTTAATTTGAAATACCCGGGGCGGCCAGTGCCGGCATGGTCTTGAGTTCTAGGCAAGTCCAGAATCAGGTGGCTACTTTTCAATAAACCTTCACCGCCCAATTTGTGCTTATGCTGGCTTCCGACCAGGCTTGACAAAGGAACCCAGGGATATTACATTGTGACCGATAAGTCGTTTATCGACCAAAGAGTACCATTTACGACTCAGGAGTCTGATGTGAAAAGTATTCGTTCTAATATTTCCAGAAAGAACCGAAGCATCCTATCCCGGAAGGAGCGCGAGAAACAAATGCGACAGCAGGAGATTTTGAGTTCGGCCAGGGAGCTCTTTCTCCAAAAAGGGTACCATAATACAACCCTTGAGGAAATAGCTCAACACGCAGAGTTCGGCAAAGGAACAATTTACAATTACTTCAGCAGTAAAGAGGAACTCTTTTGTGGCATACTTGACGACCTGATAGAGGAAGCCCATAAGACCGCTGAGTCGTCAATCAATGCTCCAGGGGATGTCCGCAGTAAATTCACGACCTACGCAAAAAGAATTGTCTCTTATGCAGAAGTAAACTCCGATATTTTTCAGTTGGTCATTCGTGAAATGCATAGTTTGAATTCTCCCAATAGCGACGCGAAATTGAAAAATCTCAAGAGGCGCTACACAAACGTCATGCACCTTCTCGCCCAACTGATTGCAGATGAAATTGAAGAGAAGAAAATCAGAAAATTAGATCCTATTAAATTGGCAACGCTATTCGACAGTATGGTTCAATTCTTCTGCGTTAACCATTTCGGGCCGCACCGACTCGAGAAAGTCGATAATATTGAGGACGAAGTCGCCCTCATGGTCTCCGTTTTTTTCGATGGAATTTCAGAACCGAAACTGAAAGGATAGCTTGATGAGAATAAAGAACACTACTCGAACAGACGTTCAAGCTTTGGTTCAAATAGGACTCATGATTGTTTTAAGCGGCATCGCCAGTGCACAGGAGCCTCAGAAATTTGTACTGACTCTCGACAAAGCTATGTCAATTGCGCTCGAGCAAAACCGCGATGTATTGATTGCCGACCAGGATCGTAACAAAGCCGATGCGCAGATTGCGGAAGCAAGATCGGGGGCTTTTCCGCAGCTTTCCTTCTCAGCGCAGTATGTTCGCAACTTAGAAGTGCCCGTTTTGTTCTTACCACCCGGCCCTCTCTTCGGCAACACGACTGAACTTGCATTCCCTATAGGCTCCAATAACTCCTACCAAAGTGGTTTGACGCTAATGCAGGCAATCTATAGCCATCAGGTAAACGTCGCTCTGGGTATCGCAACAACATACAAGGATTTTTCCAATGCCGGCTACGAGTCAGCAAAACAGTCCGTTGTCCTACAGGTAAAGAAAGCTTTTTACGGAGTTCTTCTAATGCAAAAGCTAGTCGATGCGGACCGCCAGGACCTCGACATGGTCAAGGCAAATTACGAGAACGTTCAGGCACTTTACGACCATGGTCAGGCTGCGGAGTTTGATTTGCTTAGAGCCGAAGTGCAGGTTGCCAACACTGAGCCCACGGTCATCTCCGCCGAGAATAACCTTGTCCTGGCCGTGAACGGTTTGAAGAGTCTGCTCTCAATCCGGCTCGACAGCAACGTGGTAGTGAAAGGTGATTTCACTTTCACGGAAGTTCCGCAGTCGGTGCTTGACCAAGGGACTCGCAATGCCATGACGACAAATCCGACTTTGCAGCAGTTGGTATTTCAGGAATCAATGCTCGATCAGAACATCAGCGTCGAACAGTCCGGCTACTTCCCAACTGTTTTTGCGTTCGGATCGTACCAATGGCAAACACAGGATAATACGTTCCAATTCAACAACTACTTGTGGGCAAAAACGATGAGTGTCGGAGTAGGGGTGTCATGGAACATATTTGACGGCTTGAGAACCCCTGCACGAGTCGAGCAGGCAAAGGTTGATTTGAGAAAGGCGCAATACACCCGACTGAAAGCGGAAGAGGGCATCACGATCCAGATCCAATCCGCGAGGCTGAAGATGGACGAGGCTAAGCGGCGTATCCAGGGACAGGAGAAGAACATCGAGCAAGCGAAAAAAGCCGTGAGCATCGCCGAGACAAGATTCAAGAATGGAGTAGGAACGCAGCTTGAGTTGCTCGATACACAAGTTGCAATGACGTTGGCACAGACGAACTATGCACAGGCAATTTACGATTATCTAGTCGCGAAAGCCGATTGGGATTTCGCTGTCGGACAGATCGAATGAAATTAACTGCAAAGGGCATGGACTCATGAACAATTATTCAAGTGAAAAATATTCTCGACAAGGTAAAGGTTATAGGAGGTTGAATTTGACAAGAAGGGTTTATTCTACGAGTACCTTATTCGTAAACATATTGCTTGCCTGCATACTGGTGGCCGGTTGCGGAAAACCGCAGGGTGAACAGAAACAGCAATCCGCGAACTCGGCCGCGACAATCCCCGTCGATGTCGCAGTCGCTCACCAACAAACACTCTTCGTAACGAAGCAATTCTCCGGCACACTTGAGGGAGAAGAGCAGGCCAACATAGTTCCGAAGATCTCGGAAAGGATAACGACGTTAAATATTCACGTCGGCGAATCTGTGAAGGCTGGACAGATTCTCGCCGAGCTTGACAAGAATGGTGCGACATCACAGTTCTACCAAGCGCAGGCCGCTTTCGACAATGCTGAAAAGACTTTCGAGCGAATGAAGGCACTCTATGATGAAGGTGCGATATCACTACAGTCGCTTGATGGCACACAGACTGCCTATGAAGTTGCTAAAGCCAATTTCGAGGGAGCTAGAAGTTCTGTCGAGCTTTCGACACCGATCCCTGGAGTGGTGACGGCTGTTAATGTAAACATCGGTGACCTTACAACACCTGGGGAAGTACTGATGACAGTGGCGAAGATCAACCGGATGAAGGTGAACTTCGACGTGAACGAGAACGAACTTTCAAATCTCAGTATAGGACATGGCATACAGGTTTACTCGGAGGACCGTCCTGGTACAAAAGTCGACGGGGAAATTACACAACTGTCCAAGTCCGCAGACATACGGTCTCGTTCATTTCAATTGAAAGCCACATTCAATAACACTCCGGACAACTGGTTCCGGCCCGGAATGTTTTGCAGAGTAAACGTATTGATCTCGTCGCAGGCAGGCACCCTCGCTATCCCGAACACGGCGGTCCTCAGCGATGGCATTACGAGTCGGGTATTCGTCGTCCGTAATGGCAGATCGTTTCAACAAATCGTCCGGGTCGGAGTCACGGATGGAAAGAACACTGAAATTTTCGGCGGGCTTGACTATGGAGATACTGTCGTAACGACAGGTTCAACCACTGCACGCGACAGCGGCTACGTGAGCATTGCAAATAAATAAGAATTAACCGCGAAGAATGAATTTTATTAATAGAATACCGCAAAGGATGCAAACAAAAAACAGACTTCTGCTAGCGATCTTTGCACCTCCATTGGGTTCTCTGCGGTAAAAAAGAGTTGTAACAATGAAACTTGCGGATGTATCAATAGAACGACCTGTATTCGCCACGATGATGATCCTGACACTCATCGTGCTCGGACTGTTCTCATTCATAAAACTGAACATTGATCAATTCCCCGATGTCGATTTCCCTTATGTGACGGCCACAAGCGTTCTTCCCGGCGCCGGGCCTGAGCAGATGGAGACCGATGTCACGAAAAAAATAGAAGACGCGGTCAACACCATCGGCGGCATAGACCACATCACTTCCATTTCGCAAGAAGGCGTGTCCATCGTCATCATACAATTCAAACTTGAAGTGGAGGGGAAACAAGCAGCGCAGGATGTGCGGGAAAAGATCGCAGCAATCCGCGCGGAACCTTCCAACAGACCTCAAGGACCCTGTGATACAGCGGATCGATCCAGCGAGCCAGCCGATATTTACGCTTACTGTGTCCGGCCCGCGCTCCGAAAAGGAAATCACGACTTATACGAAGAATGTCATCAAGAAACGGCTTGAGAACGTTCCTGGAGTCGGTGAGGTCGATCTTGTCGGCGGTGCGGAGAGAGAAATCCGGATTGCCGTGGACGCATCGAAACTCCAGGCTTATGGACTTTCAATTCAAGATGTAATCCAGGCAGTGTCCTCATCGAATCTTGAAGTTCCTGCCGGCAATTTGGTGCAAGGCACAAGACAACTTCTGCTTCGTACCATGGGCAAGTACACAGACGTGGATGATTTCAACAAAGTCATTGTTGCAACTCCCGGCGGAAGACCTGTTCATCTCTCCGATGTCGCGCAGGTGATCGACGGCGTGAAGGAACAAACAAGTCTCACGCGTGTCAACGGCACGACCGCTGTTGGCCTCAACATTCTCAAACAATCCGGAAGCAATACGGTAAGCGTTGCGGAAGGTATAAACAAAGAAATTGCAAAAATAGAAAAGGAAATCCCGATCGATCTAAAGATCACCATCGCCCGCGACAACAGTACATTCATACGCGATTCAGTCAACGACGTGCTGTTCGATATCCTTTACGGAGGCTTGCTTGCCATCATCGTCGTGTATCTCTTCCTCGCAAATCTTCGTTCGACCATCATAAGCGCAATCGCGCTCCCGACATCCATTATCGCGAGTTTCATTATCATGTACGCGTTGAACTTTACGCTGAACATGGTGTCGCTCATGGCACTCTCGCTTGCGGTCGGTCTGCTCATCGATGATGCTATTGTCGTGATAGAAAATATCTTCAGGCACATGCAGCAGGGCGAGACACCAATAGAAGCGGCCAAGGCAGCAACAGCCGAGATCGGGCTCGCGGTCATGGCAACAACATTCACAATCGTTGCCGTGTTTGTGCCGATCGCATTCACGCCCGGACTCGTCGGACGTTTTTTCTACCAGTTCGGAATCACCGTCTCGGTCGCTGTGCTCGTATCGTTGTTCGTTGCATTCACACTCACCCCTATGCTTTCATCGCGGTGGCTCAGCAAGGCTGATGAAGAATTAGATAACAAAGGTTCATTACTGAGAAGAGGGCTTTATTACTTCAACCACTTCTTCCAGATCCTTAGCCAGAAGTATCGGAAAGCCATTGCCTGGGCGCTCAGGCACCGCAAGACGGTCGTATTCGGATCCCTCGGTATTTTCATCATGAGTTTCTTCTTGATCGGTTTTCTCGGTACATCATTCTTTCCGACGACAGACCAGGGCGAGTTCAACATAGCGATAAACGCTGCTCCGGGAAGCTCTCTCGAACAGACGAGCGCAATATGTGCCACGATTGAAAACGCGCTGAAGAAACAGCCGGAAGTGATCACCACGCTTACGACCATCGGAGCCGGAAACGATCCAGTTACGAAAGCAAACATTCTTGTCAAGCTTGTCAAAAAGAACAAGCGCAAACGCGGCGTCGAGCAATTCATGGACGACATGCGAGCAGAGCTACAAAACATTCCCGGCGCAAACATTTCTTACGGCGCGACGGGCGGAGTTGGTGGTCCCCAGAAACCCGTGATCATGAGTGTGCGCGGCGAAGATATGACAGTACTCAAGAGTATTGCCGACCATGTCGAGAACATTGTCCGCACGACACAGGGTGCGGTCGATGTCGAGAACAGCTTGGAGACCTCCAAGCCGGAGCTGCGGATCCGCATCGACCGTGAGAAAGCATCCGACCTTGGAGTCAACGTTGGATTGATAGCTACAACCGCCCGCGCACTCGTCGACGGATACGTCGCCACAAAGTACCAAGAGGGTGATGAGCAATACGATGTGCGGGTCCAATTAAGAAAAGAAGATCGGACGTCGCTTGAGAATGTCAACAACCTGACGGTAAAGAGCGACAAGACCATCCCAAACGGACAAAACCTTCTTGTGCCTGTGAATTACGTTGCAGACATCAGTCAGAGTTCAGGGCCTTCGCAGGTCAACAGGTTCGACCGCCAGCGCGAGATTCGCATCGACGCAAACCTTTCCGGGCGACTTCTCGGCGAGGTGCTTGGGAACATTGAGAAACAGACAAACAAGCTTGCCCTCCCCCCAGGATACAGCGTCGGCGTTGTGGGACAAGGAGAAATGCAGGCGGAGTCGTTCACGAATATTCTTCTGTCGCTCGCTCTTGCCGTAGTATTTGTCTATATCGTCCTCGCGGCACAATTTGAAAGCTTCACGTATCCATTCGCGATCATGCTTGCACTTCCGATGTCACTTATTGGAGCGGTGCTCGGTCTGCTGGTTTTCAACAGCGCCCTCTCGATGATGTCCATGATAGGGGTCATCATGCTGATGGGACTCGTGACAAAGAACGGTATCCTGCTCGTAGATTATGCGAACGTCCTGCGCGACCGTGGCCTGGAAAGGACCGAAGCCCTGATCAACGCTGGCGCGACGCGGCTTCGACCTATTTTGATGACAACATTCGCAATGATTTTCGGAATGATGCCTGTCGCGTTCGGAGTGAGCGAAGGGAGCGAGTTTCGCGCTCCGATGGGACAGGCAGTCATCGGCGGATTAATCACGTCGACTTTGCTGACGCTATTCGTCGTACCAGTGGTGTACTCAATACTTGATGACCTTGGAAAGAAAAAATTGTTTGGATTCATTGCAAAAATGCGTAAAAAGAATCAATGAAAAATAAAACAGCTGAGGCGCAAAGACACTGAGAAATTGACTTTGCGTCCTCTTGGACGGAGGCACTATGAAGATGGCATTCTTAGTCTGCAACGAAGTAGTTTCGCCGCGTGTCATGAAACTTCTGGAGAAAGCCGGTATCGACTATTACACCCGCTGGGAACAGGTGAAGGGAAAAGGACACGGCACCGACCCACATCTGGGAACCCGAAGCTTCCCGGGCACGAACGTCGTGGTCATGATCGCATTTGAACAAGAGGTACTTCTCGAGACGCTAATCCAGGAAATCAACGAAACGAATAAAGAAATCCCGAGACCGGACGACCACATAAGACTATTTCAGATGCCACTGGAAAGAATCGTGTAGATTATCACCACCCCATCCTCTTCCTGAGAGAAGTTATGTGTGCAACATAGCGCTTGCCGTGCCACGCGTGCGATGACATTTAAACGGGTTTTCTATCAATACGAGCCTGCCATGACTGCGCGAGTCTGTATACACAATTTCATTACCACGCGATTGAAAGGCAGTAATTGGAAGGTCTTCTTGAAACGATAACTGGATCTTTTCCTACGGAAGTCCATTACCTTTATCTAGTTCTTCGAGTTGACCTTGATGTTATCGGCTTTGATGTCACGGTGAACGATCCCCTTGCTGTGAGCTTCCTGATAGGCGCTTCTCCGACCCGGTTGTTCTCAGCTGTGAGATAAGCATTGGGAACAAATTTCAATGATAAACGTGTTTTAGTAAGTTGATGAGGATTTTGTAATAGGGTATTACTCTCCCTATCATACCAAAAAGAACTCCCACGCAATTCGATCCGGATCTTTAAAAGCCACATAGCGTTTTCCAATTGTTTCATCGAGTTTCACACCAGTGTTCTCGATGTTTGACTTTGATAGAGCTGCTGCAACTCTCTCAAGTTCAGCTTCATCCTCGCACGCTAATGCGAGGTGATTCATTCCCACTCTGTGAGGATTAAATCCGCCGCTCTCCTTAGCTGGACTAATACCGATAACGGTATTTCCAACATTAAACATAAATAGATTTTGGGTCTCCATGATTAATGGAAAACCAAGTGTATCCACGTAAAAACGCTTTGCCCGCTCAAAGTCGGAAACTTTCAGTGCAATGTGGTGAATTGCAGGGGTTTTAATGTTTATACCCATTTTTTACCTCCTGATGTTGTTGTTTAAAAACTACATTTTTAATAGTGCAAATTCAATAGCCTGTTCTATTGCCATCTTACTCCCTAGGGCTATTGCATTTGCATACTCCTGTTGACCAAGCCGGGTCTGTATGGTGTTTAATATATGCTCATGGTCGGACCGGAGACAAGGTGGTAACGGGGCGCCAATCTTTTCACGCAGAGTCTTTGCTGATTCCAGCAGTTGTAATGCCCGGACTAATTTGTTCTGTTGGGATGCTAACCCAGCTAATCCTTCCAAACACTCTATTATACCCATCTTATCTTCCATCTCTTTTCTCAGAACCAGACTTTCTCTATAAAGCATGAATGCACGGTCGTGATCGCCTTGATATCGACCAACTTCCCCAAGTCTGTGCAATGACTGCGCTACACCCCATTTATCTTCTGTCTCTTTTCTAAGTGCTAGGCTCTCTTTGTGAAGAGCTGCAGCACGGCTGTAATTACCCTGATGAAGCATTACATCTCCAAGAATTGTGACCGCAAAGGCAATCCCATACTTGCTCCCGATTTCCCGGTCAATAGGTAGGACTTGCTCCTCTATAAGGTACACTGCTCGCTCATAGTCAAATTGATGATGCACCAGATCTGAAAAGATAATACGCGCAAAAGCTAAGTTTTGCTTGTCGCCCAATTCCTGAAACATGGCCATCGCTTCTTCCAGCATTGCTGAGGCCTGATCGTAATCACCTTGCTTTTCGATCGTCCATCCTAGAGTGGTTAACGAAAAAGCAATGTTTCGCTTATCACCTATTTTCCGGCGAAGGGTCAAACTCTCTTGATGAAAGGAATGCGCCGCAACATAATCACCTTGATGATACGCTACAAATCCCAAATTGTTCAACGAAGTAGCAATCCCCCGATCGTCCTCCATTTCTCGATTCAAGACTAAACTCTCTTCAGAAAGGGCTCGTGCTGCGGTATAGTTTCCCAGCCGCCACTCTAACCACCCTACATTGTTCAGTGAGGTTGCAATACCTCGTTTGAACCCCAATCTCCTATATAGCACTAGGCTTTGTTCGAAAAAAGATCGAGCCGAAGCGTAGTCAGCCTGATTCTGTGCCAGTTGTCCTGCTCCATTAAGTACTTTCGCCTGTGCTTCCGTACACACTGATGGTCCTACATTTGATATGAGATTTGCCAACCGTTCTCGTCCCTCGTTCAAATAACCACGCATAAGCCAATAACGCCATAATGCTGCACCTAATCGAAGTCCCGCTTCTAAATTACTCTTATCCTTTAGGGACCAGTCGAACGCCGCGCGTAAGTTGTCGTGCTCCTGATCCAGTTGTTCTAACCACTTCTTTTGATGTGGTCCGGTCAATTGAGGCTCTGCTTCTTCTGAGAGCTTTAGGAAGAGATCTCTGTGAGCCCGATGTAAGGATTCTGTCTCTCCACTTGTTATCAAACACTCCAGTGCAAACTCGCGGATTGTCTCCAGCATCAAAAATCGAGAGTCTTCAAATTGTCGTAATAGACTCTTGTCAACCAGTGATGCCAGACCTTCTAATATATCCATATTCAGATCAGTTGTAGTATTGCATACCGCTTCGGCAGCTTCCAAAGTACACCCGCCAGCAAATATTGACAGCCGTCGCAGTATTTTTCTTTCATCGTCATTCAGTAGAGCATAACTCCATTCAATCGTCCCCAGCAAGGTTTGTTGCCGGGTCGGCAAGTCCCTGGGACCCCCGGTCAATAGCTTAAGCCGGCTCTTCAATCTCGGTAGCATCATTTGCGGAGTGATTGATTTGATTCGGGCAGCAGCTAGTTCAACAGCCAGTGGCAAACCATCGAGGTGAATACAAATTTCAGCAATTTCCGAAGCATTTTCTTTGTCTAATGTAAAGTCTGGTTTGATGGCTTGACCACGATGGATAAAGAGTGCCACGGCTTCAGATTGCGAGAGGGTCTCCAATGATGGCTGGTATTTGAGACTAGGAAGTGAGAGTGGTGGTACAGGAAATTCTTGCTCACCACTGACGTGTAACGTTGCACGGCTGGTTACCAAAATTTTGAGTTTTGAACATGCGGTAAGCAGTTCCGTTGCCAAAATGGCTGCTGCCAAAATCTGTTCAAAGTTATCTAACAGGAGTAGCATTTGCTTATCCAAAAGATATTGTTTGAGACTCTCAATGGGTGTTTGTCCGCTGACTTCACTGACTTTCAATACTTGAGAAATGGTGGAGGCAACGACCTTCGGATCGCTGATAGGTGCCAATGCTACGAAGAAGATGCCATGTTCAAACTCATCACGCAGATTTGCAGCCACTTGGAGGGCTAATCGAGTCTTACCGGTGCCGCCTGGACCGGTGAGTGTAACCATGCGGGCAATGCTCAGCAGTTTTTTGACCTCGGTAATTTCATTTTCTCTTCCAATAAAGCTTGTAAGTTGTATCGGCAGATTGTTAGGTTTGATTCCTCTGGACCTGCCAAATGAAAACTCTGCGGATGCGGAAGTGATTCCTTCTTGCAACCTCTTCAAATCTGTCAACATTTCAATCGAAGTTTGATACCTTGCACCGGGATTCTTTTGCAAAGCTTTATAAATAATTATTTGTAATGCCTCCGGAATATCATTTCGGTACCGTGTTAAAGGTTCAGGGTCTTCGTTGACGATCAAGTACATCATGGCATTCTCATATTCGCCACAGAATGGCAGGTGTTCTGTCAGCATTTCAAAGAGCACTACCCCAAAAGACCAGATGTCTGTACGGTGATCTATTTCTTCCCCTTTTGCTTGTTCAGGAGACATATAAGCAGCGGTTCCAACTATAGTTCCGATTTTTGTTACTTGCGCTCCCCCTTTTATTTTTGCTAAACCAAAATCCGTTATCTTCACTTTGCCATCATTTGTAATCATGATGTTGGACGATTTAATATCACGGTGGACTATTCCCTTCTCATGTGCAGCTTCCAATCCTTCTGCTATTTGTATCCCGTAATTGATTACGTCATTTATTGGTAGAAGCAGTGGAGCTTCTCCCGGCTTGTCAGGATGTCCCATCTCTACAATGCTTTTCAGTTCTCTTCCTTCTATATACTCCATAGCTATGAATGTTTGATCTGCTGTTTCGTCAATGGAATAAATCGTCGCTATATTTGGATGATTTAATCCTGCTGCCGCTTTTGCTTCAATCTTAAATCTTTCTCTTTCTTCGGAGTTTGCAGAAATGTAATGAGGCAAAAATTTTATAGCGACTTTACGTTCAAGATTTGTATCTTCAGCAAGATAAACTACACCCATCCCCCCTTCGCCGAGCTTCTCGAGAATTTTGTAATGAGAGATATTTTCCCCGACCATGAAAGCGTCTCCTTCTGACCCTAATTGGAAAATCCGGCTGAACTAACCTCAGTCGCTGTTATTTTTCTTACCTCGCATTAGCTGCGAGCCACGTTATTTATCGGGTGTTGGTCAAGCGAAATTGCGCCTGACAACCAAGGCTGTTATATCATCGTATTGCGGGGCTTCACCGGCGTGAGTTCTTACAGCCTTGACTATCTCTTGAACCACTGCTTCGGCAGAATTGCCGACGTTTTCTCTGAGCAAATCGGTCAAACTTTTTTCTCCAAATTGTTCCCTGTCCCGATTCATTGCCTCGGTCACGCCGTCAGAAAAAGCCACAAGTATATCGCCGGGCTGAAATCCGGTGACGGTTTCCTGGAATGCGAAGCCATCCATTATGCCGACCACCGTTCCACCTTTCATAAGGCGAAGCACCTCTCCACTTTTTCCAATTAAAATTGGGGGCTCGTGACCAGCATTGCAATAGGTAAGAGTGTGATTTTTCGTGTCGAGAATTCCATAAAATAATGTGGCAAACTTTTCCGGACTCGTACTCTGATAGAGATGTCGGTTCACCCTGCTGATGCATTCTTTGACGGAGTTACCAAGATAAGTTTGACTCCGAAGCGAAGCCTGGAGATTTGCCATGAGGAGTGCTGCGGTTAACCCTTTGCCCGATACATCGCCTAGACAGACCGCGATCTTGTCCTTATCGAGCGGAATAAAATCAAAGTAATCACCGCCGATTTCCCTTGCCGGGAAAGTTGCTCCCGCAACTTCGTATCCGCACAACTTTGGGAATTCTTTCGGCAAAAGGTCATTTTGGATCTGCGAAGCAAGCTTCAGTTCCTGCTGAATCTTGAGCAGCGAGCGCTCTTCTTCATAAAGCCGTGCACTCTCAACAACTTGTGCTGACTGGGCGGCAATAATTGCCAGGAGGCGCTGGTCATCCTCCGTGAACCCTTTTCCGTTCTTCTTGTTGTACACAGACAGGACCCCTTTCAGGTTCGAACGGATGAGCATCGGAACACACAGGACGGAATAAACCGATTCATCCAAATGAGCACCACGAAGCCTTTCGTCTCTTGCCGGGTCGTTTACAACGAGCGGCTTCTTGTTTAGGATCATCCAGCCTAGAAGCACCTGATTGAAATGGAATTGCTCGTGGTCCGATGAACTCACCACGGTGCGTACCAGAGTCTTCATCGGTTGATTCGGCTCCTCATTGACCATGGTGACGACGCCTTGTTCGGCGTCGACTGCCCTAAGTGATCGGCTGATGATTTTCCTGATGACTGTTTCAGAGTTGTAGATACCCCCTATTGCGGTGGCCAACTCATTTAGAATGGAAAGTTCATCAACCGCATGCTTCAGGCGTTCATTCTCTTCGCGCAGTTGATTCGTGATGTCCACAGAATCCCTCCTTTCACCGACCCGCGATCCAGATTGCGATGTTACGTCCTTCTTCCACGGAATTAAGTCATGATTATGACCAGCATAGTCTACTTGACTCTCTATTACTTGTCAGATGAATCACTCAGCAAGCACGTCGGACAATGGAGTTCCATAAAATGTAAACCTGCACCCTCACAAAATCAAGCATCCGACATCTTCTTACCACCCCATCCTCTTTCTCAACGACGTGATGTGTGCAACGTGATGTTTTCCGTGCCAGGAGTACATTTGGAGTGTTCTCTCAAGAACGTTGACACCATTCTCGGGGTGAATAAATTTTCGCTGGAAGTCTTCAGGTTTCATTGAGCGGAGCAGCAGCACCCATCTCTGATGCAGACCCTCGAATAATTTGAGCGACATTTCAATATCCGCCGTCTTTGCGTCGGTAAGTTCCGCCCAGAGTTGTTGCTCGTATGGCTTGATCGTCGGCTCGTTTTCTGTCAATGCGAGTCTGAAACGAATGTACGCATTCATCTGGCTGTCTGAAAGATGGTGAACCACCTGTCTTACCGTCCAACCGCCCGGACGGTATGGCGTATCGAGTTGTTCCTTCGAGAGTCCCTTCACTGCTGCCCGGAGAGCCGCCGGCGCAGCTGAGATATCATCTATGAATTGATTGCGCTTCGCATCAGTTACTTCCGGTTCCGCTTTGAATTTACCTATCGGATAACTTAAGTCTTCCATATCCATTTCTCCTATGATTTAATTTCAGATTGATTCGTATCGCCAGTATGCCGACCAAGGTATCCAACCATGGATAGTCGTGCGATCAACTCCATTATGCAGCGCCGAACAATGTCTAATGGCGTTAACCCAATTTTGTCCCATCCCTCTACAACCGTTGTTTGGAATTCAGCAGAGAACTTTCTAACCATCTTCATTGCTCTCGATTTGTCTATTTCGGTTCCTAGACTTACTTCATGTGCGTAACTGTTTCTCAGATCATTCAAGTCGATAAGCGGATCTCGCCACTTTTCCGAAATGACTCCTAATGCTATTGCCAATTCAACCTTTTGGCCAAACCCAAACCTCGACTTGATGCTCTCTGGCCTCTTGAGATTTTGCTTCAGAATCTTATTCAGAAACCACTCAACGTATAAATGCCCTCTAAGAACAACCTGCAATGCATCGTCTTTTGCTAAATGTTCAAACAATTTCTTGTTGAACTCGTTACCCTCCATTTTCTACTCCGCTGTGTGAATGAATCTCATACCTCGCTTCCTCTAAGTTTTGTAGGCAACAAATCTTAATTCTCGTTCTTGTCATTAAATTACGTCTTACTTTTTCACAGGCGCACTTACTTCAATTGTTCCACTTTTTTTGAAGAAAAGCTCAAACTTTACTTTCGTTCCTACTTTCAAATCTTCTTTCACATCCATCAGCATGACATGGTAGCCTCCCGGCTTGAACTCAATACTATCATGCGCTGGCACAACCACAAAATCAACTTCCTTCATTCCAACCATTCCATTATTCCTAAATGTTTCATGGAGCATTGCCATGTCTGTGAAATCTGCCCTCACATCATATAATGTGTCGGACATATCAGAGCTGTTCACGATTTTGAAATAAGCTGCACTCATCATGCCTTCAGCAGCTGTACCCACGTAGGCATTCTCGACTTTGATTCCATGGTGCAGGCTGGAAACTGCCGCGACCGGCCCCGCAAAGAGGCTGAAGACAGAGACTAAAAAAGAAATTAGAAACGATAGCATTCTTTTTACTCCAATGATTCTATGTCTTTGACAATTTGCTTGAAGTCGAGCTGACTTCCGCTGTATGTTCCACGAACTTTCCCTTCTTGATCTATCAAAACAGATTTGTCTGTGTGAGTAATGTAATAAATAAGCTGCCCTTCTTTTATGTAAGACGAATCTCCCGGAAAATATCTGAAGTCAACTTCATTCAAAACCGAATCCGTATTTGACCTTGTGCCACTTAGAAAATCCCAATCTGTGAAATTTATTCCGCGAATCGTTGCATATTCCTTCAACACGTGCGGCGTGTCTCTGTTAGGATCAAAGGTCGATGTGACAAATCGGACGTTCTCGATCCCGTTTATTGAAAGCGTGTCCCGAAGATGCTGCATATTGTTTGTGGTCAGCGGACAAACATCGGGGCAATGTGAATAAATAAATGACATCACTACAATCTTTCCTTTGTAGGCTGATGGAAAAGAAATCTGCGTACTGTCTTGATTAAGAAAAGTGTAATCTGTTCCGCTGAGATCTTTGATTACTGGAAGACGACTGCAACCGCAATAGACGAAAGAAGTCATAAACGATAGAAAAGATAACAATAAAGAACAAAATCCATTAATCCACCAATTCGCCACTATACTATTCCGATTTCCTTGTTTCACTTTTCTTCAATCGCGCCTTCCGCAAAATAAGCTTTAATATTCTGTGCCGCCTTCATGCCGACAACCTTTGCAATAGCTTCCAGCGACGCATCTCTTACACCCTTCACAGACCCGAACTCTCTCAACAATTTTGTCGCCTTAGCTTCACCGACACCTCCAACACCGGTAAGCTGCGTCGATATAATTTGCTTCTCTCGCAACGAGCGGTGAAATGTTATTGCAAACCTGTGCGCCTCGTCGCGGACATGCTGGAGCAGCTTTAATGCGGATGATGTTCGAGGAAGCAGAATCGATTCGCTCTTATCCGGTACAAAAACCTCTTCGAGCCGCTTCGCAAGCCCGATTATCGGCTGCTTCTCAAGACCGATCTGCCGCAAGATTTCGACCGCCGATGATAGCTGTCCTTTTCCGCCATCGACCACAACAAGGTCGGGAAGCTGCCCGCCTTCGTTCATTACTCTTGTGTACCTTCTCTCGATAACTTCTTCCATGCTCGCGAAATCGTCGGGACCGACTACAGTTCTGATTTTGAATTTTCTGTAATCGCTCTTGCGCGGCTTGCCATCGACGAAGACGACCATGGATGCTACCGGGTCACTTCCTTGATTATTTGAATTGTCGAAACACTCGATTCGTCTCGGCGGTGCAGGCAATCGTAAATCTCTTTGCAGAGCCTGAAGAGTGTGCGGGACCGTTTCCTTGCTTTTCTCCTTCTGAATTTTGAGCTCGTCGAGCATAAACTTTGCATTTGCCCGGCACATCTTGATGAGCTTTAAGTCTTCACCATCGGTGGGGACAGTTATTTTTAGATCGCCGCCACGTTTTGACTTGGCAATATCCTCGATAAACTCCATCTCGACAGGTTCGGCTGAAAGATAAATCTCCGGCGGAATGTAATCGGCGTTGACGTAATATCTTTCGATCAGCGTTTGTATCATCTCGGATCCCGAGCGCTCGGCAACATTCGAAAGATAAAAATGCTGCTTACCGATAAGTTTGCCGTCTCGCACTTTAAAAATCACGCCGCAGCCATCATCATCTTCGCTAACCACCGCAATAATGTCGCGCTCGATCAACTCAAGCGAAACCATCTTCTGTTTTTCCGAATAAACTTTTATAGCTTCGATTTTTCCCTTCACCAATCCTGCCTTTTCGAACTCAAGCCCCTCTGAATATATCGCCATCTCATCGGTGAGTTGTCGAACCAGATCGCGTGTTTTCCCTCGAAGGAGTTTTTCTACTTGAGAGGTCATCTCATTGTATTCTTCCAACGATACCAATCCCTCACAAGGCCCACCGCATTTGCCGATATGATAATCGAGACAAATTTTCCATTTTTTCCTCGCAATGTTCTCGACGGTGAGCGGAAGTCTGCAGCTCCTGATCTGAAAAATGTCCCGCACCGATTTCAGAGCATATCGCATTGTCTTCACATCGGTGTATGGTCCATAATATCTTGAGCCATCCTGCTTGATTTTTCGTGTGACAAATACTCTCGGAAACGGTTCGTTTGTCGCAACAATGTATGGGTAGCTCTTGTCATCGCGAAGGTCGATGTTGTAACGTGGCTTGAGTTTTTTTATGAGCGTGTTTTCGAGAATCAGCGCTTCCATCTCGGTGTCCGTGACGATCACTTCGAGGTCGGCGATCTTCGAGACCATCACCTTTGTTTTTGGGTCATGGTCGTGCCCTTTCTGAAAATACGATCGAACACGATTTCTTAGGATCTTTGCCTTACCGACGTAAATGATTTTTCCATCCGCGTTCTTGAATTGATAAACGCCCGGAAGCCGAGGCAAGTTGTCAAGCTTCTCTTTCAGCTCGAAGCCGATGTCTTGGATTTCTATGTCTTCGGAAAGATTTGGCATCCGACCTACTTTTGCTTCTCACTTAACTCGACCAGAACTCCACCTGTGGTTCTCGGATGTATAAACGCAATGAGATGGCCATCCGCTCCCAATCGCGGCTGCTCATCGATGAGCTGGAAGCCGGCGGCTTTCAAACGCGCGAGTTCGGATTTGATATTCTCCACTTCAAAACAAATGTGGTGAATCCCTTCTCCACGCTTTTGAATGAACTTCGAGATCGTGGATGATGGATCGGTTGGACCCGCAAGCTCAAGCCGCGATTCACCCACCGGAATCATGCCGACACGAACTTTCTGATCCGGAACTTCTTCGATGATTTCAACTTTATTGCCGACAAGCGCTTCAAATGCCTTTCTTGCAACTCCAAGATTTTCGACCGCAATTGCGATGTGGCTGATTTTGAGAAAACTCATGATAACCTCCAAAAAAATTTAGTCAACTTGCAGACGAAAGTCTATGACAGTATGAGGTTGTTCTCCGTCACCAACCATTTAATCAGTCTTGACAAATAAGAAATCCTTTAACAACTTTAAATAATCTCACTTATATCGGGATAACTTAATTAGGAATAAACACAAATTGAAGTTTTTCCTTATCATGTCAATGCTCATTTTAGCGGGATGCTCCTCATCAAGAACCGTTTTTGATGTCCCAAAAAAAATAGCCGGCGAAATAATGGTTGTTGGAAACGAACCGTTCACAAGACTTGCCGTGAGAACAAGAGCTGGAGAAGTATATTTAATAAGTTGCGATGATAAGATGGAACAGACTCTTCTGTCACATCAAGGAAAAATCGCAGAAGTTGCTTATAATGAAATCGACGAAAAAAGATCAGGCAAAGAAATAAAAGTCATAAGTGTGAAATTCTATTAGAAATAATTCTCACAAAATTTCAGGAGAGACAGTGAAAATATTTCTTTCATTAATATTGATGCTCAACGGATATGCGTTTGGGCAATCGGTACAAAGGACTCCGGTTCATGACAATGCACCAGCAAGAGGCCACCTTATTGACGGAACGCCGTTTCTGCAAAAACAATACGAGCAGGCGGCGGAATATGTTGCAGCACATCCGGAATACCAAAAAGGCAGACCCGCACAGGTGTCGTCCTGGGGATTCACCGTGGGATCCACTCATCAATGGTGGACATATAGTTACGTAACAGGCGGATACTATGAAGATGCATCGACTTGCAAACTAGTCGGGACAAACTGCTATATCTTTGTGGAAGATTCTCTATGGAATAATGGAAGAGTCACGCAAGCAGTTGTCGATTCGATTGAAAACAATTTTGACAACATTACTCCTGCCAACCCGCACGAGGGAGTATTCGTCATGGACACATCGGCATTCGGTACGCCGCCTAATGTTGATGGCGACCCTAAGATCATAATCCTGATTTGCAAAATCCAGGGTGGAGATGCCGGGGGGTTCTTCAACCCGACCAACGAAGTACTAGTGCCGTACAGCAACGATGCAGAAATCTTTTACCTCGATGGAGGCTACACAGATCTTACAAGCCCGTCAGGACTCCAGTACGCGATGTCAACTACGGCTCATGAATTCCAACACATGATAAACTACAATTATCATAAGACAACATTTGAGCCTACATTCGTAAACGAAGGATGCTCTATGTTAGCGGAAGTTTATTGCGGATATCCGACAGACGACCTGTCTCTGTACGCGAACGAGACTAACATTTATCTTTTCAATTGGAGGACCATCTCTAACCCACTTGTGGCCAACGACTACGCGAGAGCACAGAGATTTTTCCTTTATATCTGGGACAGGTTCGGCATCGGAATTTTCAAACACATCGTTCAAAGCCAGCAGACTTCGGAAACCGCCATTTTGAATGATGCTTTCACAAAAGACGGAGTTTCACTGACCTTCGACAATCTCTTCTCCGACTGGCTGATCGCAAATGAAGTAAATGATACAACAGCAGATGGCAACCGTCCTTACGGTTATGCATATCCGAATCTACCCGCTTCTAACGGAAAAACTTTCTACAACCCGAACGTTTCGGGAACAGACACGGTTCAAAACATAGGGGCCGAGTATTTGATATTCAAAGGCGGAAGCAATCTGAGCGCTACTTTTACAAACACAGGTGGTAATTCAAATCCCTCAATCGAAGCAATCGAGATTGGCAACAACTCAAAGAAGGTCGTCCCTGTTTCTTTCAATACGCCATTTTCCGAGCCGGGTTATGGTACAACATATAATACAATCGCCTTTGTTGCTATGAATGAAGACTCAACTAACCCTGCTACATATAGTTATCAAGCTAGCGGAGCTGGTCCGGTGGGCGCGACGGAACTGAAATGGGACACAACGGAGCCGACAGGTTATTATGCATGGGCACCGTCGGACACTATTTGCGTAACATTCGACGCGTACCCGGGCGGCATTCTGGACTCGATACATGTTGCCCTAGACACTGTCGGTTCAATCACGGGCGGCATCTATCAATTCACGGGAGTGCAGGACCCAACGCCGCTGGGGGCAAAGCTTGCAACTATTAGCGCTGCCCTATCAACATCGGCGTACGCATCAAAAAATTACTGGACAAATGTCGGCGCCTCATCTAGTGACATTAGCACAGATGAAGCATTTGCGGTAGCGTTCGTCATCGGAAGCGGTGCTAGCGCCCCCGATGTCTTGGTGACCGATTACCCCGGACAAGACCCTTATAACAGCTACACATACATAACAGCAACCGAAGCTTCGGAGGGGATGTCATCGCCGCAACCGGCAGGCTGGTATTACATGACCGACTCTGACACTACAGTAGCAATTTATCTCATCCGAGCTTACGTCAGTTTCCCAACCGGAGTGAAGCAAACTGTAGAGTTGACACCGACACAATTCAGCTTATCTCAGAATTACCCAAACCCGTTCAATCCAACGACGGTTATTAGATATCAGCTTTCATCGATCAGCAACGTGACGTTAAAAGTTTTTGACGTGCTCGGCAGAGAAATAAAAACATTGGTTAACGAACGTCAGTCTGCCGGAAACCATTCCGTCACTTTTGACGCGAGCGGTTTGTCAAGCGGTGTCTATTTCTACAAACTGTCCGCAGAATCATTAGGACAAGCCGGTTCAAACGTTGCGGTTAAGAAATTAGTCCTGTTGAAATAGTTAGGGGCTTGGTTAACCAAACCCCTAACCGATGATTCAGAACGGAAGATCTTCCTTGTCTTCCGAAACAGCAGGTGCGGATGGTGCACCCGGTGTTGATTCCTCTTTGTGCCCGCCGTCCTGACGCGAACCAAGCATGACTAATTCATTCACTACAATTTCCGTGACATAGCGTTTGTTCCCGTCCTTTGCCTCATAATCCCTGTACTGGAGTCGCCCTTCAATATAAACTTTGGCACCTTTCTTCAGATATTCCGCTGCTATTTCCGCGAGTTTGCTCCAGACAACTATGTTGTGCCACGATGTACGTTCTTGCGGATTCCCTTCCTGATCCTTCCACTGTTCGCTCGTCGCAAGACTGAATGTTGCAACAGCCGATCCGCTTGGAGCATAGCGCAGTTCAGGATCCTTCCCAAGGTTACCGATCAAAATAACTTTGTTTACGCTGCGAGCCATTTTTTCTTCCTCCTGATTAGTTTTTCGTTGAATTTAAAAGTCGCACGAGTCGTGTTGTATTTGCCTCGATACCACTTTGGGCTTTGAAACGCATTCCAACCCCGCGACTCTTTAGTTATCTTCCACTTATGAAGCTAAGAAAGCAATCTTAAAAAGTCAAATCTAAATGTGGTACAATTTGAAGAAACTGCGCGCGCTTGACTGGCAATCGCATGAGAATTAATATATACAAATAGTAAGATCGCGTTCGTCAACTTAAACAAGGAAATGTAAGATGAAACCGATTACGGTCACTCTCAGCTTTCTTTTTCTTTTGTGTGTCAATGATCTATCCACGGCACAGTCAACAGTACCATCATATAAAATCGTCAATCGTATCCAGCTCCCGGGAGACAACTGGTGGGATTACTTGTCAATCGACGCTTCGAGCGGAAGACTATTTGTATCACGCGGCTCTATGGTACAGGTAGTAAATGTGAATGATGGAAAACTGATCGGTGCAATTCCCGATACAAAAGGCGTCCATGGAATTGCATTAGCGGAAGATTTGGGAAAAGGATTTGTAAGCGACGGAGCTGATTCATCGGTGACCGTGTTTGATCTGAAGACGTTAAAAGTAATCGAAAAGGTTAGCGTAACGGGAGAAAACCCTGACGCAATTTTATATGACCCTTATACTCAAAGGGTTTTCACTTGCAATGGGAGAACATCCAACTCGACAGTGATTGACGCCAAATCAGATAAGGTCATTGGAACGATTCCTCTTTCCGGCAGACCGGAATTTTGCGTTACGGATGGAAAGGGAAAAGTCTATATCAACATCGAAGACAAAAGTCAAATTGACGAAATCGACGCGGAAAAAATAAAAGTGGAAAATGTCTGGTCGATCTCTCCGGGAGAAAGTCCGAGCGGACTTGCAATCGACGCAGAGAACCACGTTCTCTTTTCAGTTTGTCACAACAAGTTGATGGTGGTTTTAGACTCGCAGACCGGAAAAGTAATAACGACTTTACCGATCGGCGAGCGTGTCGACGGCGCTGCGTTCGACCCGGAGCTAATGCGGGCTTATAGCTCCAACGGTGATGGTACACTCACGATTGTCCAGGAGGAAAACAAAGATACTTTTAAAGTGATTGATAATTTGAAGACTCAACTGGGAGCACGAACGATAACAGTTGACGCGAAAACGCACCACCTCTATTTGCCGACCGCGGAATTTAATCCGCCTCCGGCACCGACAGCCGACAATCCACGTCCGCGTCCTACAATAAAGCCGAATTCGTTCGTTGTCTTGGATGTTGCTCCTGTGAAATAGAAGCGATCCTCTGCGTTGCTGAAGACAGCAATACTAATCCATAAAGAGTTACAATTCGGTAGACATGATTTACATATCCACTTGCGTCGCTTTCTCCCTCATGATTTTGTGCCGCTCATTTCCCCTATTGGGTTTTTATAACCAAAATGACCACCGAAACTATTGAAGCCACTGCACCAACAGTGGCCAGAATATCCTTGAACATGTTCCAACCATAAAGCTCCGGCTTGACCGTGACTTTCGGAATAAGGATATAATCTCCCGGCTCGATCTTTACATCGTCACTTCCATACCACTGATACGTACCGCCCTTTATTATTTTTGTATCCCCAGTCTTAGCATTGTCAGCGGGCCCACCAGCGGCTTCAATGTAATCCGAATATTCCCAGCCATCGTGGTAATCAACATAGCCGGGATATTTTACCTGACCAAAAACATATATAGAATTCCTGTTTCGCGGAACGTTTATGCTATCTCCACTGAGCAAAGTGCAGTCATATTTTTCATCTTTATCTACGAAGAGCCTAACAAAATTCGTGGACACCACTTCATTAGTAGGGCGCATGATCAGTTCATTCGCAAAATCCACGAGCTCTTCCTGAGAGATTTCTGTCGCACGGAAAGTATATGTCAAGGTATCGATCAGGATAGATTGCCGGGTAGGGTACAAGGGGGTTTTCCTGTAAACAACGGCGTTCGGCAAAGACGCCCACTTCGTAAATCCACCTGCGATGTCTATCACCTTGCTCAGCTTGGTAGAGTCTCTTGAGATTGGATAAATTCCCGGGGTCTGCACTTCACCGCCCACCCAAACATAAAAATCATTTATCTTCGATCTGTCTGTCGGCACAATGACGTGGGAGTTTACCGGCAAAGGCATATCCATCACAGAAGAGTCGTTCAGATCCACGGTCTTCTCTTCGTAGCTTTTTCCGTTCCAACTAATTATCCGAGCCTGCGTAGAATCCGCAAGTCCGGTCAATCCATCCGAAAGTTCAAAAAGATCTTTCATCCTATCTCCGGGCATATATTCATAGTTCCCCGGCATCTTGACCGCACCGGAAATACTTATACTTCCTTGTTCAAAATTCTCCAGAGGAACAACTATAGCATCGCCTTCCCCCAAGCACGGATCGTCTTTTAAATTTCCGGTTTTATAAAATTTCAGAAGATCAACATTTTCCCGTGTACCATCTCTATGTACCAATGTGATTCTGCGGAGAGAGAAGTTCGGCAGAGCTGTTGTGTCAAGCATCGTGGTCTTGGGCATATTCGAAAGAGCAAACGCCTTGTCGACACGATCGAATGAAGTAACCATATAACGGCCCGGATATTTCACAATACCGGCGACCATGACATAGATCGTTCTCGGATACACCAAAGTTAATGTTATGTTGGATTTTTTGAATTGTTCAGCAAGCTTCATTCGGGCGTACGCCTTCGCGCCTGCGAGCGTTTTTCCACCAACATCTAATCCACCAAAAGCCGGAACAATGAGCGTTCCTTCCGGCGTGATGCTCATGTTGTATGAAAGAGGAGTCGCTCCCCAAACCCCGACGTTCATCACGTCGCCGGGACCGAGGACATATGTGTTCGTATCGACAGGCGTATCGTACGGCGGCGGTTGAACTATCAGTCCCTGCGTTTGAAGGCTGCGGAAGAAATCCGAGCTGCTGGTAAACATGCTATTCGTCAACGACGGCATTTGAATAGGCTGCGTGGAACTTGGCTGCTGAGATTCTCCCGTCTGCTGCTGCTGTGGCAACAACTGCGCGAACGAGATTCCTATGGTGGCACAATATATTAATGAGAAAATAGATAATTTTTTCATGTCGCTCATTATTAGTTAATACTGAAGTTTAGTAATATTAGGAAAGAAAAGTGGTTTACTCAAGACACTGAAAAAATCAAAGGTCAAAATTCGAAACTACAACCCAGAACGCGAATTTAGCCAAATTCGGTTTTAATTTTCGACTTTTGAATTTTTACCCCTCCATTATTTATATTGAAATGAAAATCAACAAAATTGTTCTCGGAGAATAAAAAATGAAAAGTGGTTTGAATAAATACAGTTCACAACTGACACAGAAACTTTCGCAAGCTGCTTCTCAAGCGATGTTGTACGGTACCGGCTTGAAGGAAGAAGACATGAGCAAACCGCAGGTGGGAATCGCGAGCATGGGCTGGGAAGGCAATACCTGCAACATGCATCTCAACGATCTCGCCAAGATCGTCAAGCAAGGTGTTCAGGAATCGGGACTCATCGGGTTTATTTTCAACACAATCGGGGTCAGCGATGGAATAGCAATGGGAACGGAAGGAATGAAATCTTCCCTGCCGTCGAGGGAAATAATCGCAGACTCGATCGAAGCAGTCATGCGTGCACAGTGGTATGATGCAAATATCTCCATCCCCGGCTGCGACAAGAACATGCCGGGATCAGTCATGGCAATGGGCAGGCTTAATCGTCCGAGCTTAATGATCTATGGTGGCACAATCAGAGCAGGTCACTGGGACGGCAGAAAATTAGACATCGTTTCCGTGTTTGAATCTTACGGCGAGTATATAGCGGGTAATATAAAAGAAAAAGAGTTTAAGGAAGTGATCCAGCATGCATGCCCCGGTCCCGGAGCGTGCGGCGGAATGTACACTGCAAACACAATGGGAACCGCAATCGAAACCCTCGGAATGGCACTGCCGTACAGCTCATCGCTCCCGGCGGACAGTGAAGCAAAAAAGAAAGAATGCTTCGCTGCCGGTAAAGCTATTTTAAATTTGATCGAGAAAGATCTTAAACCACGGGACATCATATCAAAACAGTCATTCATCAACGCTATTACGATGGTGACGGCACTCGGTGGCTCGACTAACGCGGTGCTCCATCTTATAGCAATCGCAAAATCCGTCGAAGTGAAACTAACGATAGATGATTTTCAGAAAGTAAGTGACCGAGTCCCGTACATTGCGGAACTAAAGCCGAGCGGCAAGTTCGTGATGGAAGATGTGAACGACATCGGCGGAATCCCGGCGGTTCAAAAGATGCTTTTGAAGGAAGGACTGCTTGACGGGAATTGCATGACGGTCACGGGAAGAACGCTCGGTGAAAACATTGAAAAAGTTGCAGATCTATCCGCGGGACAAAAAATAATTCATCCGCTTTCCGACCCGATCAAGAAAACCGGGCATCTCCAAATTCTCTACGGTAACCTCGCGAAGGAAGGTGCCGTCGCAAAAATCACAGGCAAGGAAGGACTTCGCTTTTCAGGTCCCGCAAAAGTTTTTGATTCGGAAGAAGAGACACTTCAGGGCCTCGAAGAGAAAAAAATCTTGCCGGGAGATGTGGTGGTCATTAGATATGAAGGACCGAAAGGCGGGCCGGGAATGCGCGAGATGTTGACTGTTACTTCCGCCATCATGGGCGTGGGACTCGGAAAGAGTGTTGCTCTCATAACGGACGGACGATTCTCTGGTGGAACTCACGGATTTGTCGTCGGCCACATTACTCCTGAAGCGCAGATGGGGGGAGGCATCGCCATTGTGAAAAACGGCGACCGCATAACCATCGATGCGGATAAGAATGCAATTACACTTGAAATTTCAGACCAAGAGTTTAAGTCACGACTAAAAAAATGGAAGGCCCCCCCATTCAAAGCCACGAGCGGGATGCTTTACAAATATATCAAGAACGTGTCGTCCGCGTCTGAAGGGTGTGTGACGGACGGCGATTAAGGGAAATAAAAGGGATGGCTTTGGCAAAAGCAAACTACATCCTTCTCATAGCCCTGTTACCCATCGGGGGGCGTGTTGGTCTTACCTTTTTTGTAGCTGTCGGCTTTGCTAAGACTTCCTCCGTCGGCTTCTTGTTCATAAGATACTGTTGCCCTATCGACAAAAGGTTGAAGACAAAGTAATACAGATTGAGTCCTGACGGAAAGTTGTTGAATAGAAGCCAGAACATGACCGGCATAAACCATACCATGAATTGTTGCCGCGGATCTTTTATGCTCATTTTCTGCTGGACAAACATCGTAATCGCCATGAGGAGTGCAAGGCCACTGATCTGATTCAGCCCAACAAAAGGTACGTTGAACGGGAACCGCACGATCGTATCGGGGATAGACAGATCTTTGATCCACCAGAAAAAGTTCGATTGTCTTAAAGCAATATTGCTTCTGAAGATTGCCCAGAGTGCATATAGTATCGGCATCTGAAGCAACATCGGAAGACACCCGCCCATCGGATTTATTTTGTATTCCTTGTAAAGATTCATCACCGCCTGGTTCATCTTCTGCGGATCTTCCTTGTACTTTTCTTTTATCTCATTCATCATCGGCTGAAGCGCTTGCATCTTCTTCATCGACTTCATGCTGCTCGCGGTCAGCGGGTTCAAAAGAAGTTTCAGCAGTACCGAGAAAATAATTATAACTAATCCGTAGTTCGGAACGAATGAATGAATAAATTGAAATGCTGGCAGCATTACATATTCGGCAATCGGACGGATAAGCCAGCGCCATCCAAGTCCCACAGTCCCTTCAAGTCCGACGTTGTACGATTTCAACACACGGTAATCGAGCGGACCGATGTACAACATCACTGAATCCGCTTGATACGGCTGACCATCGAACCTGAGCCTGAAGAGCTGTGTAGTAACTTTTGACCAAGCCGTTATTCGGAACACGCTGCTCGGTACCCCGCATATATGCGCCATCGGCAGGTTTTCCTTTCGATACAAGCGCGACAGTGAAATATTTCGTTGATTGTGAGACCCAGTTAACATTTCCGCTAAGCTCTTGCTTGGCTGTCTGGTCAACTTTATTCGCGTCGAGCGTAACCGTCTCGCCGCCAGTGTAAGCACACGCCGTGGAGAAACTCGATTCGTCAACGCTATTCTCTTCCGTATAATTCAGTCCGTGCTCCCAAGTGACTTGATATTCGTAGTTGGCAATGTACCGATCCATGTTCTTGAGAATAATAACCGACCCGAAATCGTACTCACCGCCTTTGAACGTGAACTCGCGGACGATTCTCGATGAATCTCCGACGTTGATGGTAAAATTCAACCTGTAAGCTTCACTGTCTGAAAGTGTAATTACCTGCCCATCGTGGTACGGTGAATCAAAATAAAAATCTTTCGTATCTATCAGCTTACCGTCCATCGTCTGGAAGAAAAGGCTAAAGTCGCCTTTCTGCTCAAAGTTTACAAGCTCCACCAGTTTACCACGCCATGTTTTAAACTTGCTCAAAGACCAGTCTTTGATCATTCCACCTTTTGTTGTCAGAACCGCTTCGTAAAGGTTTGTTCTTATAGTTATTGTCTTTGCCGCGCCATGTGTTAACGGAGCAAATGTTTTTCCGTAAATTCTCAACATCGTGGTGTCTTCCTGCGAAGCTGCGAATGGTCCGGCAGAAGGCTCGTTTCGTCCAGACAAATTTTCCGCTGTACCACTATTTATTTGTTCAGCAGGGACATTGGATTGTCCCGGTTGAACTGTCTGTTCCGTTGCAGTCGGCCGCTGTGTGCTCGGCTGCTGTTTTGGCGAGTTAAAATACATCCACAAGAATAGCACTAATGTGATAAGTATAATTCCTATTGTCTCGGTCTTCCCCATCTGGTTTCCTTTACTTTACCGGATCGTATCCGCCTTTATTGAATGGATTGCATCTAAGAACTCTCCAAACACTCAACATCATTCCCTTAAAAAATCCGTGCACGTGAAACGCCTCAACTGCATAACTGGAGCAGCTCGGGTAAAACCTGCATGAAGGCGGAAATAATGGCGAGATTAATTTCTTGTATAATTTGATCAGAGCGACCGTAGCTTCAGCCAGTGAGTTCTCGGCTGACTTCAAGAAATTGTTTGAAATCTTTTTCAATATCCCCTAGTGAAAATTTTTTTATACTTTGAATACTATTAATACTTAGGATAATATCTAGACCAAAATTTTTCCTTTGTGTGATCTGTCTTAATTCTTCCGCGTTCAGTCGGAACGTCTCTCTCATCAACCGCTTCAACCTGTTGCGATCAACCGCGCGCTTTATTTTCTTTGACGCGGTAAACGCGACCCTTATACTTTCATGGTCATGGTACAACTTATAAAAGATCGAAATCTGGCTCCCGGCAATGCGCTTTCCGCTCTTGAAAACATTGCTGATCTCTCTTGAAGAGGTAATGATTTCTTTTTTCGGGAGCCCGAAAGGTTCGGCTCTTTCCCCGCCCACGGCATCTCCCTGAGTAAGCAATCTATTTTTCGTCGCTTACCGTCAAGCGCCACCGACCCTTTGCGCGCCGCCGTGCTAAAACTTTTCTACCCGTTTTGCTTCCCATCTTTGAACGGAAGCCGTGTGTCCGCTTTCTGGGGGTATTATGCGGCTGGAATGTTCTCTTCATCAAAAACTCCTGTAGGTTTATTTTTTTGCGTGTTAAGTTAGCTTCATCGGGAACAAAATTCAAGGTTTTGACGGCTTTGCGAAGAAGGTTTACTAAAATATTCGGTCTATTGCCCAGGTCGACTTACGATGTTTTCCACATAATTCTTCAACTTTTCCACAATACCCCTTTAAACAGCTTCAATTCAACCTTTTTCATGGGGAAAACAGCGTCTGTTTGGAGAGATTATTTTTTTCCACATGATTCAGAATTATCTACGTAACCGATTGTAAATAGATGAGTTACAAGCTATTTTTTGGCACTGAGCCATCTTGTTTTTCCACAGTAGCTTTATTATTATTTGACATTGAGTTCTCATCTAGTTTGGTGTTAATAACTTGTGGAAAAAACAAAAAATCTGCCAATTTTTAATCATGTGGTCTTCCAAAACATTTTCATGATTTTCCACATACATGTTAAGTAAACATTATCTCTTATTGGAATTCGTTGATTATGCGCGACATACCCAAAGTCCCTTACTGTGGATAATTGTATTAATAGTGTGGACAATTTCTCAACCTTAGGCCCAAGGAGCTTACCAATGGAAGCAATTATGGATGTCAGTGGTGTCTGGCAAGAGTGTATGAAGATCATTCACGGAAGGGTGAACAATTTAAGTTACAAGACGTGGTTCGAGCCGGTCGTTCCTCTTTCGTTCAATGGTGACAGCCTTATCTTGAAAGTTCCAAGTCAGTTTTTTCACGACTGGCTCGAAGAGCATTACTCAACGGTTGTCTCAGAGTCAGTAAAACTGGTTGTAGGAGAAAATACTCATGTCGAATACACAATTTCCAATGAAGATATGAGCGACACTGAGCCGCAGTTTTATAGGCCACTCCAAACGGGCCAGTCTAATTCACAGAAGATTGGCGCCGTCAAGTTAAATAGTAACCCATCGTTCGAAAGCAATCTCAACCCTCGATACACGTTTGAAAATTTTATAAAGGGTGACAGCAACCAATTCGCAAGAGCAGCAGCTTACGCTGTTGCGAATAATCCGGCCGGTACGTCTTTTAATCCGCTTGTCGTCTACGGCGGCGTCGGTCTCGGAAAAACTCATCTCATCCAGGCAATAGGAAACTACGCGAGGCAAATCGGAAAAGTTGAAAGACTTCTTTATGTCTCGAGCGAGCGTTTCACCGTTGATTTCGTCGACGCAATCCAAAAGGATCGAGCAAATGAGTTTTCAAGTTTTTATCGCAGCATGGATATCCTGATTGTTGACGACATTCAATTCTTTGCAGGCAAAGAAAAAACGCAGGATAATTTTTTCCATACGTTCAACGCACTCCACCAGTCTGGCAAACAGATTGTTTTGTCGTCGGACAGGCCGCCTAAGGAATTGAAAGGCGTTGACGACAGGCTCGTCAGTAGGTTCACTTGGGGATTGACAGTCGATGTTCAGCCTCCTGATTTGGAAACGCGCATCGCCATCCTGAGGAAGAAAAGCGAAGACGATGGCATTCACATGCCTGACGATGTCATAGAGTACGTTGCCGCAAATGTAACGTCAAATATTCGTGAGCTTGAAGGAAGTCTTATCAGTATTCTTGCCAAGGCAAGTCTAAACAATCGTGATGTAACTATCGATCTGGCAAAAGAAGTTATAAGAAGTCTTGCTGTCACGAGGAAATCCGCAGTAACAGTAGAGGACATTCAGAAAATTGTGGCTGATGTTTTCGATGTCAGTGAAGAGCTACTCCGCGCCAAAACGCGCAAACAGGAAATCGTGATCGCGCGCCAGACAGCGATGTATCTTACAAAGGAACTTACTCAGCTTCCTCTAAAAACAATCGGCAGCCACTTCGGCGGCCGCGATCACTCAACAGTTATCTATGCTTGCCAAATTATAAGTGAAACTCTGGCAAACGATAAGCGTTTTAGAGAAAAATACGATCGCATCAAGAAAAAAATTGAACAGATCGGTGTGTGAATAAAATGTTTATTGTCATGTTGAAAAGGGTACTGTTCATGTGGAATTCAGTCTTCTTTTTAACAAATATGAGAGAGAAAAATTAGACGTGTTGAAAACGACATACATGCCCACAGAATTTTCGGGACCGATGTGCACAACGGAACAAGTAAATTGTATACTACATCATTGCATCTACATCAATTAAATCGAAAACGTATAATTATTAACATACCAACAGCCTTTAATCTTATTATTATTCTTAAGTATATATAAATATATTTATAATAGTTGGGCGTTTTCCACCGCGCGCACGAAATTGAATCTTAGGGGAAAAATAAGTAAATTTATTAAAATTCAAAGATGTTAAATCAAATGTTCGATAGGTATTGGAGGCGGAAATGAAACTTAAAGTGAACAGCAGGGAACTCCGAGATGTTATAACCAAGATAATCGGAGTCGTTCCTGTTAGGACTACTATACCGGCGATTGAAAATTTATTGTTGGAAACGAACAAAAAGAAAATCACGATTTCCGCTACCGATCTTGAAATTTCAATGTCGACAGTTATGGACATCATGGATGGAAGTGACGGGAGGGTGACTGTAAATGCAAAAGAGTTCTTTGAGATTGTCCGTAACCTTGATGACTCCGATATAGATATTTCTGTTGATAACAATTTGAAATTGACTCTCAAAACAAAATCAGGCTCTTTTAAATTGGCATGCACATCTGCAGACGAATATCCGACACTTCCAAATATCAGCGAGAACGCTGAGACATCATCAATCTCTGCCGACACACTTCGAGGTGTGATAGAGAAAACACTTTTTGCCGTGTCGAAAGATGAGCACAGGCGATCGATGAATGGGGTGCTGTTCCAGTTTGCTGGAAAGGGAGCTAAAATATATTCGACGGATGGTCATAGATTAGTAAAGATCGAAGACAAATCGCTTGTTAATAAGCCTTTGAAGAAAGAAGCGAACATACAGGAGAAAGCACTCTCGCTTGCGGCAAAGAGTTTTAAAGGCTCCGACGTGGAGGTAACGATAGGCGACGATCACGTCAGACTAAAGAATAACGAGACCGAACTTATAGCGAGATTGATAAAAGAACCCCATCCGGATTATGAGACAGTTATCCCGAACGACATTGACAACAATAAACTCATGTCTGTCAACAGAAGTGAACTTCTTGAGAAAGTAAGAAGAGTTGCAATTCTCTCGGATTCCGTCAATCATTTGGTGAAGTTCTCGGTTGAAAAAGATGTGCTTGTCATTTCGGCGGAGGACACTGATCGGGGGGAAATGGGTGAGGAACGTCTTCAAGTTCAATGGAACGGCGGCGAAACGATGAATATCGGTTTTAACTCAAGCTACATAACGGAAGCGATGAGCAGCTTAGACGCAGTGAATGTGCGATTCGCGTTCTCCGCATCTACGAGGGCCGCCACAATAAAGCCGGCTCTGGATGACCGAAAGGTCGGCGCATCTGACGGCTCCCGACCATCATCTGGGCAAGATATTCTTATACTCGTGATGCCGCTGAGATTGAATTGAGTAATGCGAGTTAAGAAAGTACAGCTTACAAATTTCAGGAATCATGCAGAGTCATCGTTAGAGTTCAGCGGCGGAGTGAATATTATTACTGGCGCGAACGCGCAAGGCAAAACGAGTATTCTCGAAGCGCTTTCCTACGTTTGCCTGACGAAAAGTTTTCTCCAGCAATCCGATAAGACAATGTGCCGGTTCGGGGTGGATTCATTCGCTGTTGACGCGACAGTAGAAAGTGATAAAGGAATTATCAACCGTGTACGCATAGTATATGAAGTCGGGATAGAAAAAAAATATTTCTTAGACAACAATGAGATAAGAAAGAGCTCGGACGTAATCGGGATGTTTCCGATAATTGTGTTGTCGCCCGGAGACTTTGCGCTGACTACCGGAGCGCCATCCGAGAGAAGGAAATTTGTTGATATGGTACTGTCTCAAGTGTCACGTTTGTACCTTGATGAGTTGATGGAATACAGGCGCGCGCTCAAACAGAGAAACAAACTATTGCTCGACGGAAAACTAACGAGTGCGATAGACACAAGGCTCCTTGCTGCGTGGACGGATGCGCTCGTCGAACACGGCATTAAAGTGATGAGAAAGAGAGAGGAGTTCATCCGTGATTTTCGGAACACTTTTGCCGCAGCGTACACATCTTTAGTCGAATACGGCGAAGCGCCGCAGCTCATATACGAACCGTCATTTCCGTTAGACGGTAAAGGTAACTCATCCATCCCCACAGCTGAATCGTTCCGCGATGCTCTGAACCGTCTAGCTAAGGTGGAACAGGCTCGAGGCTCTTCTCTTGCCGGACCGCATCGCGACGATATCGGGTTTATACTGAACGATGTGCCGATTCGCGAGTTCGCATCGCAGGGACAGCACAAAACATTTCTTGTCGCGCTGAAGATTGCGGAGTTTCATTACATGAAAGCAAAATTGAACCAGACACCTGCAATGCTTCTCGACGATGTAATGACAGAGCTTGATTATTCGCGCGCATCGAAAACGATCCGTGCTGTATCCGACCTCGGACAAACTTTTATTACCGCCTCGGACATGTTGGACTTCGATGAAAAGCTGCTTGACATGTGCGACACCAAGATTCATTCCGTGAAAGAAGGAAGCGTGGTTTACGAAAATGCCTGAAGCGAAAAGACTCGGCGATTTGATAAACGAGTTCACGCATCAAGAGGGGGTCTCGGAAAAACTTAGAGCGTACCAGGTTGTTGGAGATTGGGAGAAGATCGTAGGCGATTTGATCGGCAAGAATACCGACATTGTGAGAATCGAGAACGGAACGCTTTATGTCAAGACAAAAAACGGCGCGTGGCGCAACGAGTTGATTTTTATGAAGCCCGCGATATTGAAAAAGATAAGAGAGAATTATCCCGGATCGGGAGTTGAGAAAATATTTTTTATTTAAACGAGGCAATTCATGGCGAAAAGGAAGTCGGCGACAAAGCCGAAACAAATAAAATCGAAACCTCTGCGCGCTAGACATGAAATACATTCGAAGCGTACAGATGGACAGAAAACAAAAGCCGATGCCAAAGAGATAAAGAATATGGAAAAGGTTGTTTTGGAAAAGATACAGAAATCGAAACAGGATAACGGAAACGACTACACAGCTGAAAGTATAACTGTACTCAAAGGGTTAGAGGCAGTCAAAAAACGTCCCGCAATGTATATCGGCGACGTCGGACAGCGCGGACTGCACCATCTTGTTTATGAAGTTGTCGATAACTCGATAGACGAAGCGCTCGCCGGATATTGCAAAAATATTTCCGTTACGATAAACAAAGACGGAAGTGTGACGGTAGATGACGACGGCCGCGGCATTCCGACGGATATTCATCCTGAAGAAAAGAAGTCGGCGTTAGAAGTTGTGATGACCATGCTCCATGCCGGCGGAAAGTTCGACAAATCGACGTACAAGGTCTCCGGTGGTTTGCACGGCGTTGGTGTCTCGGTTGTCAACGCGTTGTCGGAAGTGCTCGAAGTGAATGTTTATCGTGACGGGAAAATATTTTATCAGAAATATAAGCGCGGCAACGCAATTGAGCCGGTGAAATTGATCGGCAAAGAATCGAAAACCGGAACGACCATCACCTTCATGCCCGACAAAGAAATTTTCAAGAACAGAAATTTCAAATTTGAAACTCTTGCGGAAAGGATGCGTGAACTTGCGTTTCTGAATCCGGAAATAACGATTAAACTGAAAGACAAGCGAGACGGGAACGAAGAGGAATTTCATTACGAAGGCGGCATAACCGAGTTCGTCCGTTACATTGATGGTACAAGGAAAACTCTTGCGAAGGACCCGATTTTTATTTCCGGCGAGCGCGAAGGCGTTGATGTTGAAATTGCATTCGAATACTGTGACGACTATCGTGAAAATCTTTTTTCCTATGTTAACGATATAAACACCGTGGAGGGTGGTACACACGTCAGTGGTTTCAGAAGTGCACTTACGAGAACCTTAAAATCTTATGCTGACAAAAACAATCTCGTGAAGTCTGATAAGATCAATCTAACCGGCGACGATTTTAGAGAAGGACTCACGGTCGTAATAAGTACAAAAGTTCCCGAGCCGCAGTTCGAAGGGCAGACGAAGACGAAGCTTGGCAACGGTGAAGTCGAGAGTATTGTGCAGACTATCGTCAACGACAAGCTCAGTGAGTTTCTTGAAGGAAATCCGAGTGTTGCGAAGAAGATTATCGAAAGGGCGGTCAACTCCGCAGAAGCGCGCGAAGCCGCTCGAAAGGCAAGAGAAATCGTCCGCCGCAAGAACGCGCTTGAGTCATCGAACCTGCCGGGCAAACTCGCGGATTGCTCTATCAACGACCCGGAGCACTGTGAGATTTTTATTGTTGAAGGTGACTCCGCGGGTGGTTCGGCCAAGCAAGGAAGAGACAGACAATTCCAGGCGATACTTCCATTGAAGGGAAAAATTCTGAATGTCGAAAAAGCGCGGATGAATAGAATCCTTGAGAACGACGAGATACGCGCGATCGTGCAGGCAATTGGAGCCGGGATCGGCAGCGGCGACGAGTTCGACGCCAACAAGTCGAGATATGGAAAAGTCATTTTAATGGCAGATGCGGATGTCGATGGAAGTCACATCAGAACGCTGCTCCTTACTTTTTTCTTCAGATACATGAAAGACCTTATCGAGCTAGGAAAAGTTTACATCGCGCAGCCACCGCTTTACAAGGTAAAAAAAGGAAAGTCAGAGCAATACGCTTATAGCGAAGATGAAAGAGACGACTTGATAAAGGAGTTTAAAAAAGGCGGTGAAAGTGAGGTCGTCGTCTCAAGGTTCAAAGGACTTGGTGAAATGAATCCCGAACAGTTATGGGAGACGACCATGGATCCGGCGAAGCGGACGCTGTTGCAAGTGAGTATAGAAAACGGGGCTGAGGCAGACCGGACATTTTCGATTTTGATGGGCGAAGAAGTCGAGCCGCGGAAAAATTTCATCGAGAAGAACGCGAAGTATGTCCGAAACCTTGACGTTTGAGGATTTATCTGTGGTTATCGTGAATTATCGCACGCCGGATATTCTCGAAACGGCGGCAGCATCATTTAGAAAATTTTATCCTGATGTCAAATTGGTTATTGTGGACAACGGCTCAAACGACCGGTCGCTCGAAGTGATCGGCTCGCTTGTTAAGTCGAATCCGGAAAAGACGAAGTCCCTAATGTTGGAGAAAAACTATTACCATGGCCCGGCAATGGACAAAGCGATGAGGTCTCTGGAAAGAAAAGTTGTTTTCTTTTTGGATACGGATACTGAAACATATTGCGGCGGATTCATCGAGTTGATGTTGCAGGAAATGAACCGCGATGAAAAAATCTATGGAGTTGGAAGGGTTGACAGAGTTAACAAGAGAGGATTTGCTGTCGAAGATGGAACGGAGACAATACTGATTTCCGCATACATGATGTTGAGACGAAGCACGTATCTTGGGCTTCCGCCATTCAAACATCACGGTATGCCGACGCTCGATAATTTTTCTGCTGCAAAATCGAGAGGCTACTCGTTACGGAATTTTGACATTGCGAGCTACGTTCGACATTATGGAAGGGGGACGGCGTCTAAGTTCGGTTACAGTTTGGGATTCCGCGGAAAGTTAGATTACTTGTTGAATAAGCTGGGGTTGTGATTGAAAACAAGAATGTCTTGTAAAGGAGTTAATTAGCAGGAATAAAAATGTCTTTAAATGAAAAATTAGTTCCAGTTGATATTGAAGACGAGATAAAAGGCTCGTACATAGATTACGCGATGTCGGTTATCGTGGCACGCGCACTTCCGGATGTGAGAGACGGACTGAAGCCGGCGCATAGGAGAGTCCTCTTCGGTATGTCGGAATTAGGTCTCGATTACAACAAATCACATAAGAAGTGTGCGAGAATAGTCGGAGAAGTGCTTGGTAAATATCACCCTCATGGTGACATCGCAGTTTACGACACGCTCGTCAGGATGGCGCAGGATTTTTCGATGCGCTACACTCTTGTCGATGGACAAGGAAATTTCGGCTCGATCGATGGCGATTCTCCAGCAGCGATGCGTTATACGGAAGCGAGGCTTTCGAGGATTGCTGGAGAAATGCTCCGCGATTTGGAAAAAAACACGGTTGACTTCGCACCGAACTTTGACGAATCGCTGAAAGAGCCGCTTGTTCTTCCGTCGCTTGTTCCGAATCTCTTGATAAATGGTTCGAGCGGAATTGCAGTCGGCATGGCGACAAATATTCCGCCGCATAACCTGAGTGATGTCGTCGATGGAATAGCTGCCTTGATCAAGAACCCGGAAACGCCAATTGATAAAGTCATCAAGATCATCAAAGCGCCGGACTTCCCGACTGGTGGAATCATCTTCGGCTACGAAGGCGTAATGGAGGCATATAAAACCGGTCGCGGCAGAATTGTTCTTCGTGCCAAGGCGAACATTGAGACGCTGAAGAGCGGAAGGGTCAACATAGTTATCACCGAAGTTCCGTATCAGGTAAACAAATCAAACCTCATCGAGAAGATCGCCGAACTAGTACGAGAAAAGAAAATCGAAGATATTTCGGACATCAGAGATGAATCAGATAGAGACGGCATTCGGGTGGTGATCGAGTTAAAGCGCGATGCAGAGCCGCAGGTTGTGCTTAACAATCTATACAAGCACACTCAGATGCAGACAACGTTTGGAGTGATAATGCTTGCGTTGGTCGGAGGGGTGCCAAAGGTTCTTGATCTTAAGCAGATGATGGAACACTTTATCGAGCACAGGCACGCAGTTGTTGTCCGGAGAACGAAATTCGATCTCGATGCCGCAGAGAAGCGAGCACACATACTCGAGGGCTATAAGATTGCGCTCGACAATATCGACGAAGTGGTACGGCTTATAAAAAAGTCGAAAGATCCCGAATCGGCGAAAACGGCTTTGATGAAGCGGTTCAAGTTGAGCGAGATACAAGCAAAAGCGATTCTTGCACTGACACTGCAGAGACTCACCGGTTTGGAAAGGAAGAAGATCGAGGACGAATATCGCGAGACGATAAAGCTGATTGAAAAATTGAAATCGATACTTGCCAGCAAAGCGATGCGAATGGAAATTATTCGTGATGAATTATTGGAGCTTAAAAAGAATTTTGGTGACGAGCGGCGCACGGAGATAATCGAGAAGGCCTCTGAGTTTAGCATCGAAGACATGATTGCGGAGGAAGACGTCGTAATGACCATAACTCATAATGGTTTCATCAAGCGGTATCCCGTTAGCGGTTACCGACGGCAAATCCGAGGTGGAAAGGGAATTACCGCGCAGTCAACCCGCGAGGACGATTTCGTGGAACACATGTTCGTCGCCTCGACGCACCAGTATATACTTTTCTTCAGCGACAAAGGCAGAGCTTACTGGCTGAAAGTACATGAAGTTCCCGAAGGCGGAAGAGTTTCTCGTGGAAGATCGATTATCAATCTCATTGGAAAAATGCCTGACGAGGAAATCACGGCATTCCTGCCCGTGAAGGATTTCGAGGAAGATTTGTTCGTTACCATGGTGACCAAGCGGGGCCATGTAAAGAAAGTGGCGCTGAACGAATTTTCGAATCCGAGAAAGGTCGGCATCATTGCGATCGGGCTCGACAAAGGCGACAGACTCATCGACGCATGGCTTACGAACGGTAAACAGGATATTATCATCGGCAGCAAGAACGGACTTGCGATGAGGTTCAATGAGAAAGATGTGCGTGGGATGGGACGCAATGCCCGTGGTGTCAGAGGCATGAACCTTTCGAAGGGTGATGAGGTCATCGGCATGATTGTGATCAGCAGGCCCGGCGCGAGCGTTCTTGTTGTGACCGACAAAGGCTTCGGAAAGCGGAGTGAGGTTGGAGAATATTCACTGCGCCGCCGCGGTGGCAAAGGACTCATCACCGTCAAGACTGGTGACAAGAACGGGAAGCTCCTCTCGATAAAGGAGGTCATCGACAATGATGACATAATGATCGTCACTGCGAAGGGTTTCCTAATTCGCCAACACGTGAAAGACATCAGGACTGCCGGTAGGAACACCCAAGGCGTTCGGTTGATCAGGATTCAGCCGAGCGACAGCATCGCAGCGGTTGCCAGAGTTCTTGCTGAAGAAGACGAAGACGACAGCGGCTCGAACGGTAAGCAAAAAGACCTGTTCGAAGAAGAATAGATTGGCGCCTGACCAAGAAAGGTGAGACACAAAATTTATTTTCAACGAGGCGAGGTGGTGACATATCGCCTCTTTTGTTTTGCAAACCTATCTAAACACTGAGCTGCCCTCATACTGTGTACCAATGATAAGTTAGTGATCCGATCAGTATTTGTTGAGGATGTCGCAAGAATCCATATCTCTCCCTGTCCGCGATGCAATGAGCTTACAGAACTAAGGAGGTAACTTAACCGCTACATTACATCTCCCTTCTCGTAACATAATGTTTTGTTCGTGTTCCCCAGATTAGTTTCCAAGGTAATTTCGCAAGTCGGTTCCGGTATGGATGTTGAGCGATAATAATGGTTAGGTGTAAAACTGTGCCTGAATGCCTGGAGAGGGATTCCGTACAGACATTTACCGAGTCTGGAACTGAGCGATGAAAAATAACCGAGAAAATGAGGGAACTGGAAGCTGCAAGACTGCGGACTGGCAGGTATTAGTATCGCGAGATATGCAGATTATTATTAATGTGAAACAGATGAGTATTGAGATGTCGCGGACGCGCCTGAAACCGGTTTTTTCGTCTGTCGGCCATCTGATTATTGTCGTCTCCGGCATATCCGGAAAGGACGTAATACAATGAAACATAAGGCTGCGGAGAAGACTGTATTAAAAGTCTTATATATCGAGGACTCGCCTCGAGAGGCCGAGATCATAAGCGAGTTGCTGATAGAAGCAGGATATGATCTCAAAATGGATTGTACTGAGAAGAAAGATGAATTTATCTCTTTGCTTCGCAGCCATGAGTATGATGTGATTTTAAGTGACTTCAGATTAGCAGGATTTGATGCGTTCGGAGCATTACAGTTATCTGTCGATATCTGCCCGGATGTTCCCTTCATTTGTGTCTCCGGATCGATCGGTGAAGAGACCGCCATTGACCTTATAAAACAAGGAGTCGTCGATTACGTTCTAGAGGATCGATTAGTACGACTTCCTGTAGCCATTAAACGAGCACTCGATGAGGTAAAAGAAAAAGAATCACGACGGCGTGCGGAAGAAGCTCTCAGGTATGAGCGAAATCTTCTTCGCACACTAATTGATAATTTGCCTGATGCGGTTTACGTAAAAGATACGGAATGCCGCAAGACCGTTTCTAACGTGGTGGATGTTCGCTACGTGGGCCGGCAATCGGAGGCAGATGTGTTGGGTAAGACTGACTTTGACTTTTATCCGGCGGAAGATTCTGCAGCGTACTATGCTGACGACCAATCAGTTATCCAGACCGGCGAGCCAGTGCTCGACAAGGAGGAATTCCTTTTAGACAAAGAGGGAAAGGGACATTGGATCTCCACCTCCAAGCTGCCGCTGCAGGATGCGCAGGGCCGGATCATCGGTCTTGTGGGTGTTGGCCGTGACATCACGGAACACAAACAGGCGGCAGAAGCACTCAGCCGAAGTGAGGAGCGCTATAGATTGCTGTACCAATATGCACCGGTCGGGATCCTATTGGCGGATCGGTTAGGACAAATCCTTGAGGTGAATCCCGCAGCACTTCAAATCCTCGGATCACCCTCTACTGAGGCGACAAAGGGAATAAACTTCTTGACATTTCCACTGCTCATCAAGGCCGGAATCTCAGCTGCCTACCAGCGTTGTGTTGAAACAGGTCAGGCCAACTTTGGCGAGTATCCGTATACAAGCAAATGGGGAAAATCCGTCGATGCACAATTGCGGTTTGTCCCTATTTTTGACAATCACGATCAGGTGGCTCTTGTGCATATTATCATGGACGATATCACCGAGCGCAAGCGCGCGGAGGAAGAGGCTCAAGAGTCAGAACAGAGATTTCGAATGGTGTTTGAGCATGTCTTTGACGGCATATGTATTTATGATGATAATCCCGATCCTAACAAGAGAAAACTCATCGAGTGTAATGAACGATACGCTGCCATGGCAGGCCGAAGTCGCGAGGAACTGCTCCAGCTCGGGAGTACGCAAGCACTCCAGATGACGCTTGACGACACGGCAAATATCAATCGCTTGGAATCCCTTGCTAAGGGAATGCCATATCGGGGCTCCTTCTCGTGGATTCGACCGGATGGAAAGGATAATATTGTCGAGTATGTGGGCGTGCCGATCACATGGAGAGGAAAGCCACTCTCGATTGGCATTGATCGCGACATCACCGAGCGCAAAAATGCAGAGATCGCACTTCGTGAAAGTGAGGAGTTATTCCGAGGTTTGTTCAATGCCTCGCCTGATGCCGTTGTATTAATCGATCCCCATAATTCATGGCCGATCGTGGACTGCAATGAAGCAACCTGTCAGATGAATGGTTACACACGTGAAGAACTGATCGGCCAGTCCATTGATGTGCTCAATACAAGAGAGGAAAAACCTGAGGGGCGCATTGACTATCTTAATAACATTAGGCAACAAGGTATTGTCCACTTAGAGACCACCCACCGCCGTAAAGATGGGCATATCTTTCCGGTCGAGGTCTCTACATCGATTGTCAATATAGGAGGGCATGAGATGGTGCTCGGTATTGATCGCGACATTACCGAACGTAAGCGGGCAGAGGAAGAATTAAAGCAGAATGAAATCAAACGGGATGAGTTGGAGCGGGAGCTTATTCAATCACAGAAGCTTGAAAGTCTCGGCACGCTCGCCAGCGGCATTGCCCACGACTTCAACAATCTCCTCAGCATCATAATGATGCACACTTCAGTGGTTAATAGACTATACGCTAAAGACTTAACCATTCAGAAGCATGTGGAAGCGGTTATGAAGGCATCAACGAGGGGAGCTGGTCTTGTGAAACAAATGCTTGCCTTTGCGAGAAAGAACGACGTGCTGACTGAATCCGTCATGCTCAATGATCTCGTCAACGAGATTGTTAGGCTACCGCGTGAAACATTTCCTAAGACAATCACGGTTACAACTCATCTTGGACAAGACCTTCCGTCGATCGAAGCAGATGCCACGCAAGTCCATGAGGTTTTGCTGAATCTTTGTGTGAACGCACGCGATGCCATGCCGAGCGGTGGAACGCTCACGATCACCACACATCGCCAATCGGGCGAATCATTGCGTGACAGACATCCGAAAGCCACTGCAGAGGACTACATTGTTCTCAGCGTCGCCGATACCGGTATAGGAATGGATGAGGAGACGCAGCGCCGCCTCTTCGAACCATTCTTCACGACAAAAGAGTGCGGCAAGGGGACCGGTTTGGGTCTCTCGTTGGTCTTTGGAATCATGGATAGCCATTACGGATTTGTCACTTTTCAGAGTGAGCTTGGGAGAGGAACGACATTCCATTGTTATTTTCCCGTGCCGCAGAGGACGCCGGAGCTTGCGGAGGTTGAAGAACCGACGGCAGAGGAAATCACCGGTGGTAGCGAAACCTGACCCGTCCCCATGATATGCACCAATGATAAGTTAGGGATCCCACTTTCGGGCTAGCAGAACGCTGGATCACCCTTTGGGGGGTAGGCCAGTGGGCGAAGATGACGATAATGGCATTTTTTATACTTAAAATTTTCAATATTCCCATAGCAATTTTTGCGCAGATTGATTAACATTACAGAGTGATGATAAATCTTGCGTTTGCACCTACCAGCGATAAGACGATAAGAACTGCTCTCATGCAGAATCTTGAACGCATTCTTGAGAATAATCCACAGGCAAGAATTGTCGAAGAGCTCGGCATTACACATGGTGCTGCTAGGATAGATATCGCCGTCATTAATGGGTCCATCCATGGGTATGAGCTTAAGAGTGATATAGATACCTTAAGAAGGTTACCCGAACAGATGGATATATATAATTCCGTCTTGGATGAGATGACGCTAGTTGTTGGGAAGAGTCACTTACACGAAGCAGTTAATTTGATTCCTGAGTGGTGGGGAATCATGGTCGCAAAAGTCGTTGAGTCGAACGGTACCATTTTGCTTTACAAGATACGCGAGGCAGACAAAAATCCACAAAAAGAAAGCGTTGCCATGGCTAGTCTGCTGTGGCGAGAAGAAGCTCTTCACCTCTTGGAAGAAATTGGTCAGGCAGATGGAATGAGGTCAAAGACTAGACAAGTTTTATACGAGAGGTTGGCAAGCGTTTTAGATCAAGAGATGTTGGGATACAAGGTTCGGAACTACTTGTTCTCTAGGATAGACTGGAGATCTGATCGACCACGCATGCAATATGATGGTTAATCCCACTCTGAGCCATGTCCTTGGATTGCCAGTCTCCTTGGTTTTGACATCCCTTCCCGTATACTCAATATATTTGTCGCCATAGCTAAATTCTGCGCCGAAGAATTCTGATCTCTTCGATAACAATTGTGCAAGAGCCGGATATTGTTTATGTCCAGCGTTCTTTGGCGAACGTAATCCCTGCCCTCTCATTATCATCCATTGATCCTTCAATGTGTATCTGATACTTGCGCTGGGATTGGCTCCAGGTACAGGCTCTTTGTAAATGGGGTGCTGACTTGTGTAGTCGGCGAATGATGGCTGTCGTGGAAGCTTTTTTGAATTTAACTGGCTTAACCAATTATCCCAATCGGATCGAGGGATAAAATGCAAATCAACCGTTAAGTGGCTTAGGTCGATAGGAAATGCTCCACTGGCAACAGTAAATGTTCTCCATTTAAGAATATTCGGAATACGTTTACTAACGTTTTCCAGAATTAGATATTGAGGGCCAGTGATCTGAAAATCCAAAAGCAGGTCTACGGTTTCTGGAGACAGCGAGTTAAATTTCATAAATTCGTCAATTTGTGAGCTAAGTGTTGGGCTGTCAGAGATATCGGAAGGAAAAAGCCGCAAGCACAGGCCAGATTTGTATTCACCGGCAAGGGATATTGCGGTTTTCTTCGTTTCCTCATCGGTGTTTACGCTAACGACTGGAATCAATGAAAGCCCTAACTTCTTTCCATTGGTTAAGACACTACTTAGTGTTTTTGCTCTCTCTGACTTGTCGAGCAGGCCTACCTCAGTGAACGCCGAGGTGATGCCCCAACACTTTTGGATTTCACCTGGCACCTTTGGCGTTGCTAATTTTAGGAGTCCTAAGGATTCAGTCAATAGCTCTTGGGTGGTCTTGTTTTTGCCATTCTCCTTCTTACGTTCCCTTGGTTGGGGCATAAGGAGTTCGATTAAGGGCGTCACGTGTTTTCTGTCCTCGGCGCTCAAATACAATAGTGCTTCCTTCTCTGCTGCTTTCCATCTCAATATGGGTACGTAATGTTTGGAGTCGAACATATTTATTTAATTAGACCAATGCTCTTCGGGGAAATGCATCCGGACCTTTGCTTCGTTGATGATGGAGTTGAGGTAGTGGTAGCGTTGATTCTCGTGTCGCATTTTGCCGGCAACAATAGCCACGTGAATTCCTAACTCTTTCGCCAGGCTCTCGGCTGCAATAGGTGAAGGAACTAATCTGGCGGGACTGCTTTCCCATTTACCTTCTGGGATTAAGGCTTCCCCTGCAAGCTTGTCAGCATCCAACTCTCTCTCATCATTAAGGATGAGATTGTCTAAATCGTCGTAGAAGAAACTGGTGCCTTCGCCGTAATGTAATGAAATATGTGCTAACTCATGCATTAATGTGAACCAGAAATTGTCCACACGATCATATCTTAAAGTAAGTCCAATAACTGGATGTTTTTCGTTTATGGCTATAGTTGCTCCGTCTAGGTAAGTTTGCGGAAAATGAGGTTCAACGACCATGGCGATACCATGTTCTTTCAAAAAGTCATAAGCAAGTAGGGGACCATTTTTCCCGGCGCTAAGATGGCTCAGTGTGCGCATGAAGTCCAAATTCACAATCCCGTTTTTGAAATCGTTGGGGAATTTGATTTTGGTAGCTCTAGTAATGACAAATGTGGACCAGGCAACAAGGGCATGCTTATCGATTGGTCGCGAGGATCTATAACTTGATTTTCGTAACATTCCAAATATTTGTGAGGGAGACCCCACAGATTGGAAAAAAGTGTCTAAGAGATTTTTTGCTTCTGAGGTTTTAAATTTAGTCTTTCCGAAATAGCCGCGTTTCGACATTTCTTTCAAGGGAAAGCGGCTCCATACTACTTCATCATCTCTGAATTCGTCTGTTTCCTTGATGAGAACCTTTGCAGGTATCCCCAGTCCTTTTTCCAGAGCTCTCATCATGGATATCGTGAGCGGGCGTTTACGAGACAACACCTCTGATACTTTGCTTCTGCTACCAATGTACGGCACCAAGTCGGTAGGTTTCAGATTCTCCTGTTCCATACGAAACAAGATGGCGTCGATTGGATCTGGCAAAGAAGACGGAAAATTCTTGGATTCATAATCTTGAACTAGTGTAGTCAGCAGATTCAGCTTTTCGCCATCTTCAGAGTCCGGCTCAGGAGCTCTGTTCATTAGCTCCTCAATCAGCTCCATTGCCTCTTTATAATCTTCTTCTGTTTTTATGACTTTTATTTTATTTGCCATTGTTATTCTTAATGATTACCATTTCATGTACTCCTCGTGGGTGCCGACCTTTTTGATTAAAACGATCTCATTTTTGTAATCTACTTGCACGAGAAGCCGATATTTATTTCCCTTCATATTGAAGACCACTTGGTTGTTTGACAAGAAGCTCGCACTGCTATACCTCTTCTTTATAAGCAACGGCGTGCTCCATTTTGCTTCGCTTACCTCGGCTTCCCAAGCATCAATTTGGGGAATCGCATCCGGGTGATCCTTCTTGAAATCATAAAGCGCTTTTTTGCCAGCTATTTTCATTAATTGAGTTATATTCTGTTAGCAATAGTTATATTCCCATCCAGGGAACAATATAACGGGTAATCTGCTCAAAGTCAATAGTGCCTATTGTGCATAACTTAAAACAAGAATGTTATATAACAAAAACACCTACCTCGTAAGGTGAGTAAAATTGCGGGCTGCGGAGCTTGAACGCTGTTAAAACGTGTGGATTTACTCAGCTTCTACCGTTCAGTGAACTCGTAAGATCATTTTTGCAGAAAGGGGATTAACAGGAAAGGATGGAGAAATTGCCGCATCTGAAAAGATTTTTCGTTAGAGAAAAAAGAAAAATGTCCGGAGTTGTAGATATCGTATATCAAAGACCTACCCTTTAAAATTTCCACCCTGTAAGGTGGGTATTTTGTGGAAGTATACAAGAGTCGAATTGGACTTGCGGTTGTTGGCTGTGCGTATCATTATATAGTTGCTCTTTGTAAATCAGTGAATATAAACAGCGAGGTGGTTATGAAAGCAGATTTTACTGATGAAGACAAGCGCTGGTACGTAATCGCACCCAGCGTAGGGACACCGATGCTTTTGCGATTACTAAAGTTGGGATGTGATTTGAACTGGCTGTTGGGCGGTCAGGGGCGATGCGCAAGTCGAGATGGACAAGTAATCATCTAGTAGAGAGATGCTGAAGCAAGAGAAGAAAAAGCTGGAAGAGGATATTGCTCAGGGCATAAACACCTTGAGCGCGTTACTCTCCAAGGAAGGTGAAAAGGTAAAGTTTGTTAAACGAAATAAAAAATAAGGGGGATTAAAATGGGTATCACTAATCAGTCCACCGAATAGAAGTTTCCATTCCCGATCAATGACCTGACGCTTAGTAGTTTCAACGCTGGTCCGCCACTACAATAAAAGGGGTTCAAACCGTTTTTTTAGGTGTACCAAAAAGGCAAGAATCGGTAGAAAATAAGTGGTACGAATGCTCAAGCAATGTGACTGTCATGCTCAGATAATTCGGCCGCTCACTTAAGAAATCCCTTGCATTTCAAGTGTAACGTTATTATCATATCAACATAAATTGATGCGAATAATATGGAAGACGTTTTAACATCTATCAAAGCCGTGTCCGAAGAAATCCGGATCAGGTTGCTTCTACTCCTGATGGACAGGGAGGCTTGCGTTTGCGAGCTGATGGCAGTCTTCAAGATGGCGCAGTCGAAACTGTCCCATCACCTTATCACTCTTCGTGACGCCGGACTCCTGCAGGACGAGAAGCGCGGGAAGTGGAATTACTATCGTGTCGACACAAAAACCCTCAACGCCAAGAACCGGGAGATTCTTTTCTCTCTTTCACGGCTTCTTATTGAGGATGAAACGATCGACAACGACAAGCGAAAGCTCAACCGAGTAAAACAGATCATGGCCATAAAATCCTGTTCTCCGATTACCACTTAAATATTTTTTTGTTTTAACGTATCAAAATATTTTGATGAAAGGAACTGTTATGAAAAGCGATTCTCAAATCAAGGAAGAAGTAAGAGAAAAGTACGCGGAGATTGCGAAAGGCAACGTCAAAGCAATCAAGACCACTTCTGCACCGGAGGCACATCAGCCTTTGGCTGAGAAATCATGCGGCTGCGGAAGCAAAGAGGTTGTGGATATTTCTCTAAACTACAGCGAGGCAGACAAGGCGGTGCTTCCTGAAGGCGCTGACCTCGGCCTCGGTTGTGGCACGCCGGCCGCCTTTGCGGATATCAAAGAGGGAATGACAGTGCTCGACCTCGGTTCGGGAGCCGGAATCGACTGCTTCATTGCTGCTAGGCATGTCGGCGCGAGCGGAATAGTGATCGGTGTTGATATGACTGAAGAGATGATCAGGAAAGCGAACGAAAACAAATCGAAGATAAATGCCGTGAATGTTGAGTTTCGTTTCGGCGAAATCGAGTCTCTACCTGTTGATAATGGTACAGTTGATCGCGTTATCAGCAATTGCGTCATTAATCTGGTACCGGACAAAAATAAAGCTTTCTCGGAAATATATCGAGTGCTGAAGACTGGCGGAAAGTTTACGGTTTCCGACATCGTTACAGACGGTCAGATCACCGAAGAAGAACGACACGACGCCTCGCTGTGGGCAGGTTGCGTGAGCGGAGCACTTGATAAGAAAGATTATCTTGCGATTATTGAAAAGGTCGGGTTCAAAGAAATTAAAATCGCGTCGGAGATAAAAAACGATTATGAACTTATGAGCGGCGCCGGTCTTTACTCTATCACTGTCACAGGAACCAAATAATAATAAACAAATAGGAGATTGAATTGAATAAGGCGAAAGTTCTATTCATCTGCGTTCACAACAGCGCACGAAGCCAAATGGCTGAAGCATTTCTGAACAAACATGGCGGAGAAAATTTCGTCGCAGAAAGTGCCGGGCTTGAACCCGGCAGGTTGAATCCGATAGTGGTCGATGCGATGAAAGAGATTAGAATAGATATTTCAAAGAAAGAAACGAACAGCGTTTTCGAATTCTTTAAAGAAGGGAGAAAGTACCATTACGTGATCACCGTCTGCGATGAATCGAATGCAGAACGATGTCCGATTTTTCCCGGAGTCAAGCAGACCTTGCATTGGAGCTTCAGTGACCCATCGGCATTGACCGGAACCTATGAAGAGAAACTTGCAGGGACGCGAGCGATACGAGACGAAATAAAAGATTGCATCCAACAGTGGTTAAAAGAACCGAAGGCCAACCAGGTTGACGTACAATGAAATTGAATAAGCGCAAGCTTTCGTTCTTAGATCGCTACCTGACATTATGGATTTTTGCAACGATGTTCTTGGCTGTTTTGATAGGGTACGCCTTTCCCTCAATAGTCTCATTTTGGAATAAGTTCCAAAGTGGTACGACAAACATTCCAATCGCCGTCGGATTGATATTGATGATGTATCCGCCGTTAGCGAAAGTGAAATACGAGGAGTTGGGAAAAGTTTTCAGGAACGGCAAGATATTGTTAGTTTCCCTTATACAGAATTGGGTGATAGGACCGGTAGTAATGTTTCTACTCGCAGTGATCTTCCTTCACAACTATCCTGAATACATGGCGGGATTGATCTTGATCGGACTTGCCCGATGCATCGCCATGGTCATTGTCTGGAACGAGCTGGCACAGGGAAATACAGAGTATGCTGCCGGACTTGTTGCATTCAATTCGATATTCCAAGTCCTGTTTTACTCACTCTATGCTTATGTCTTCCTGACCATTCTTCCCAACTGGGTGGGGTTGAGTTCATTCAAAGTCGATGTAACCATCAGGCAGATAGCAGAAAGCGTTTTTGTCTATCTTGGAATTCCGTTTCTTGCAGGAATTATCACGCGGTTTACTCTTGTCCGAGCCAAAGGGAAAGAATGGTATCACCGCAAGTTCATACCGAAGATCGGTCCGATTACATTGATCGCGTTGCTGTTTACAATCTTTGTCATGTTTTCGTTGAAAGGGAGATTGATCGTACAGATACCAGTGGACGTGGTCAGGATTGCAGTGCCCCTCGTGTTTTATTTCGTAATAATGTTCTTCGTTTCATTTTGGATGGGAAGGAGAGTCGGCGCGGACTACAGCAAGACGGCAACTCTTTCGTTCACGGCGGCAAGCAACAACTTTGAGCTGGCGATAGCGGTGGCGATTGCTGTCTTCGGCATCAATTCAGGCGAGGCTTTTGCGGCGGTGATAGGACCGTTAGTTGAAGTACCAGTGCTAATCTCGTTTGTAAATGTGTCACTATGGTCCCAGAAAAAATATTATACTGTGAATGAAAATGTGGCGGCAGAATTCTGATGAGTGGAGGCGAGATAATTTCACCCTTGCTGGTAAGTAAACTTGAAAATCAGCAGAGATAGAGTTACTTTTTGAAAGCCTGTTACTAATTTATCCGGTGGACAAGGTTTGACTTTCGCGCAAACGTGAAGATTGTCCACGCGTAAGAACAAACAGATAGATATTAATCGACGCAGGCAAGAAATTACCATAATCGTCAGGAAAGGATCAACAAATGGAGCCGCTAGAATCTTCAAAGTGCCATCATGGGTCCCCGGCAAACGAACACGACGGCAATCGCAATAAACTTTTCCGCCTTATTTTTCCACTGATTGGACTTCTGTCCCTCTTATGGATGCTCATTCGAATCATACCTAAACCGAGTCGTGCACAATATCCGTGCATGAAAGTCGCCGCGCCTATCGCCAGCGGTTTCGTGGCATACGTTGCCAGCATGATGATCGCGGTCTTTTCTTTCAAGAAGGCGCGTCACTATCTCCATAAATCCAAATATGTCATGGCATCAGTTCTGGCGTTTGCGGCATTAGCGGCTGGGTCCTTCACGATTCTTAGGGCCGACAAGGTTTCCCTGGCGCGGACGACGGCTGATTCGTTGTTTGTACCGACAGACTCGGCCAACACTCCGATGGGAACTGCGAGGGGCATCTATCCGGGACGTGTGGTATGGGTACGGGATTCAGCGGCGGCAACCTGGGATGGGAAAACAGGTTACTGGTGGGATGACCAGTACACGCACCAGGCTAATGTCGACTCAATGTTAGCCAGGTCGATCCGGACATTGACGAACGAACCGACAGACAGCACTGCGTGGGTGGCGCTGTTCAACTACTTCAACAAGCAGCACGGGAAGGGAGCAGTAGGATACACGCCAGGTGAGAAGATCGCCGTCAAGATAGATCTTAACAATAGCGGCGGCGACTATAATGTCGGTAACATGACGTTTACTTCTCCGCAATCTGTTCTCGCTCTCCTCCACCAGCTTGTTTACCGCGCAGGGGTGGCAGACAGCGATATAACGGTTTACGATCTCATCCGTTATATGCCCGATTGTATATACACCAAATGCAAAGCAGAGTTTCCGAATGTGCATTTCATGGGATGGATTCAGGAAAACGGCCGGGAAAAGTACGTTCGCGACACGACCATCATCCATTGGTCTCAGCCGCTGACGCTCCAGGTGGGATTCGGAGGCAGCAACCCGGCTTATATGCCGACAGCAGTAACAAAAGCTTCATACTTGATCAATCTCGCCAGCTTGAAGGGTCACCGGTACGCAGGGATAAGTTTATGCGCAAAGAACCATTTCGGAACGCTTAGCTGCGACACAGGCGGAGTTCCATATCAGTATGCACCATATGCGGCAGGAGTCCACCCATATATTACCGTACACGATATCATTTATCCGGGCCAGCCTCAGTACACGTTTTACGCAAGGCCGATGGGTAGTTATAATGCTCTTGTAGATTTGATGGGACACAAAGACCTTGGCGCTAAAACTCTGCTGTTCTTGGTTGAAGGGCTCTATGCCAGTCAAACAGAGGGCAGCGAGATATCTTTGGACAGTAAATGGCTTTCACCTCCGTTCAACAACGGCTGGACGTCAAGCATGTTCGTATCTCAGGATAACGTGGCTATCGAATCGGTCTGCCTCGACTTCTTCCGTGCCGAAGCTGCCATCAACCCGAACGACACGACTATTTACGGAGCGGTCGATAATTATTTGCACGAGGCGGCGCTCGCCAACAACCCACCTTCAGGAACATTCTATGCACCCAACGGCGATGGAGTGCAACTGCAGAGTCTCGGTGTACACGAGCACTGGAACAATTCCACCGACAAAGAGTACTCACGAAATCTCGGCATAGGGAACGGAATCGAGCTTGTGAAACTGCAGAGTACCATCACTTCGGTTCGTCAAGTGAATACGCCAGTGGAATTTGTCTTAGCGCAAAACTATCCGAACCCATTCAATCCGACGACGACTATCGGGTATCGTCTGGCAGCTCCAAGTTCCGTTTTACTCAAGGTTTATGATGTCCTGGGACGCGAAGTAATGACGCTCGTAAACGAAGAGAAGCCTGCCGGCACTTATCAAGTCACGTTAGACGGAAATAATCTCTCCAGCGGTGTATACTTCTACAATTTGCAGGCCTATCAGGTTTCCGGAGGGAAAGGAAGTCTCTTTGCTGAAACAAAGAAGTTTGTCTTACTCAAATAGCGGAACGAGAATTCTTTTAGGAGATTACAAGGCGTTTCCCGATTAGAAGGCATATCTAAATTAACAGGCCTGGCTCCGGGCGACAGCTTCAATGGTCACATGAGAATTTTACCCGGACCGGTATTGGAGATTTCGACGTGAATGCATAATATCCAGCGAAATATTTTTTAACAAAACGAGAGAAAATTATGAAAACCATTTTGAAGTTAGCATTCGTCGCAGGAGTTCTTGCGACTGCATCTCCATCGTTCGGTCAACTATATATTGGCCTCGGTGTACGAGTTGGTCCGCCACCACCTCGTAGAGAAGTGGTCGCTGCAAGACCGCCGCATCGTGGCTGGGTGTGGGTTCCCGGTCGCTACGACTGGCGTCCGAACCGTCATCGCTACATTTGGGTAAAGGGGTACTGGTCACGTCCGCCTCGCCCGAATGCGGTTTGGACTGCAGGTCATTGGCAGCAGAGAAATGGCGAATGGGTTTTCTTTGAAGGACGCTGGGAAGACAGGCATTAGCGGCTAACCGCTGATCCTGAAAATATCGTGCGTCATTGAAATGTCGCCTCTGGTGCGAGTGTAGGATTTTCTTCTTCATGGTCATGGCTCTTTCCTTATCAACACAAAATGAGTCAAGCGAAGGGGCTCGGTTTGATCTAGTAGGGTAGTCACGATTACCGGAACGAACCGAGATGGTCGTTCCCGGGGCGGCAAACATCCCGTCTTATGACTTCCTGCCTCAAGACCCCACGGCATGGTTGCGTCTCCGATTTCTTCTGGGAACCGCTCTCCTTTCAAGCTCTGTTAGTAGTGTGAACCCCAAGGAACAGCAATGCATCTAATCTGCACAGAGAGGAAACAAAGATGACTGAATATAGAAAAATCAAGAAGGTTTTCAGGAGCAAAGCAACGCTCGAAGGCGCCGGCGTGCATTTGAAACGCGCGTTCGGTTTTCATGAAGTAAAGATGTTCGATCCGTTTTTACTTCTTGATGATTTCAGATCGGACAATCCTGAACAGTACTTAAAAGGTTTTCCATGGCATCCGCACCGTGGCATCGAAACAATTACTTACGTCCTGAAAGGTAACGTGGAACATGGCGACAGCATGGGAAACAGCGGAGTGATTTCTTCCGGCGACATACAATGGATGACAGCGGGGAGCGGAATCATTCACCAGGAAATGCCGAAGGGTGATACCAGCGGCGGCATGTACGGCTTCCAGCTCTGGGCGAATTTGCCGAAGACCCATAAGATGATGGATCCACGTTACCAGGATATTAAAAGTAGCCAGGTCCCGGAAGTTACGAGACAAAACGGAACTAAGATCCGCGTCGTAGCAGGTGAAGTTGACGGAGTGAAAGGCCCGGTTACGGACGTTGTCGCAGGTCCTCAGTATTTCGATGTCACGCTACCTGCAAACTCAGAGTTTGTTCTTCCGACGACGAAGGGAAATACTCTTATTGCGTATGTGATCGAAGGTAAGGGTTATTTTACTCGCGAGAAAGATCTATTCACTTATGAAGTCGAAGGGAGCGGCGGTTCTGAGCCAAAGGCTCATGCACCTCTGGTGCAAACTCCCGAACAAAAACAGATAATCGATAATGAAAGTCTGGTCCTTTTCGAAGACGGCGAAGCAGTTCAGGTTACCACGGCTGATGACCCCTTGAGATTCCTGCTATTCTCCGGCAAACCGATCGGCGAACCGATAGCATGGTACGGTCCGATCGTGATGAATCATGAAGGGGAGCTCCGCCAGGCGTTCGCGGAATTGCATAGGGGAACGTTCGTAAAGGAACACAGGATATAACCGACACTGGAAACCGTCCTCCGGTAAAGGACTAATAAATTTTGTGACAATGGTTTGTTGATTTACCGAAAGCTGAACGCTATTCAAGGTTGTGTATTGTTCACGGAATGATTAATATTTGACAACGCGGCCGATGTCCCGCGGAAAATGTATCACAAACCTACAAAAAAAGGAGAGCCATGAAGAAAATCGCATTATTATCGTCGGTTTTTATCGGTGTTCTTTTACTATCACTTGCAACCCAAGCCCAGGATACCAATAAGAAACCTGAAGCCGGGCCGAAAATTGCCGAAATGAAATTGGGAACCGGAGTGCAGGACAAACAAATCGTCGGCGAAGATTCGACGTTTGCTCTAAATGGAAAAGTCTATGTTTGGATGAAGGTGACAGGTGGAGCAGGCGACTCATTGAATGTAACCTGGAAACAGGGCGATCATTCCTATAATGGTACAATCTTTGTAGACGGGAACTCCTGGCGAACCTGGGCATACAAAACGGTGAGTGCTGCGGGAGACTGGACAGTCACGGTATCCACACAAGCTGGAGATGTCCTGAAGGAAGCTACATTCTCGGTGAAGTAATTCTCAATGAAGATCAAGGGACGGGACGCGGACGGCGTCCCGTCCATATAAGTTGTTGGATCCGCGGTTCGATCGGCGTGCTTCGTGTTTGAATTTTGAATTTACAATTCGTACCCTAAGTTTATTCCAAAATGTATCTGATTGTGGCCGATCAATCGGTCTGCAGGACCAAAGGCTTCCTTATTTGCTCGAGTCTGCCACGAATATCATCGCAGCAGAGTTCATACAATATCTTTTTCCGGTTGGAGGTGGACCATCATCAAACACGTGTCCCAAATGACTACACGATCTGTCTAATACTTCAATGCGCGGTTCACCGGGCAGGCTGTAATCCCAGCGTAGCACGACAGCATCAGGACTAATCGGTGCCCAGAAACTCGGCCAGCCTGTGCCTGAATCGAACTTCTGTTCTGATCGAAAGAGCGGCTGGTGTGTTGCTGCGCTATAATATGTTCCTTTTCGTGTTTCATGATCTAACGCGCCCGTGAACGGAGCTTCCGTCCCGCTTTCGCGAAGTATGTAATACTGCATCGGCGCAAGAATCTTTTTCCACTGCGCATCCGTTTTGAACTCACTTGAATCGAATGTACCGGAAATAATTTTGCCGTTCGAGTATGTTGGACCAGGTTTCTCTCCGGAACCTTTGCTGAGTGTCGCGCCGATTCCTACGATTGTAACTGTTGTCAGGATGATAGCTAAGTTCTTCATATTTAGTCCTCACTTACTTCAAACTAAATTTATTTGCTAAAGTTCCAATTAGGTTTCGGGGAACCATAAGGTTGCACTTCACGATTTCGGGAGATAACTTAATGGGGTTAATGGCTTGATTCAAAAAAAAGAGAATGATTTATGGAAAAGATTAAAATCGAGAATTCCGGTTTCTCCGGAATTATTTGGATTATCGGCTGGTTGTTCACAATCGGTTTCCTGAAATTAACATTTTGGAAAGTGGTTTTGGCGATAGTGGTCTGGCCGTACTACATTGGCGCGACACTGAGCGGGCTGATAAAATAGCCGTCAGTAGTCAATTAGATGTTTGAGTTGACTATTGAAAACTGCGAACCGATAACCGAAAGCGAATCGATCTTTGTGCCGCTCAATTATCGCGCTCATTTGATGGATGACATGACTGCCGTTGCGATAAAAGTTTTGTCATATTAACTCTCTGGAATGTTTGGGGACAAAATGGTCGTGGTGTTGGTGGCTCCCGAAAAGTTATTTTTTAAGAGCAAGAAAAATTTTCCCCGTTTACCTATTGACAATTATTCCTGTTGTTGTTACGTTAAACAGAGAGCCTCCCAAGCATTAATATTAAGCTGGCTTTTTTCAGCCTTAGGCTTCGGCCAGAGGCTGATGCGCCTTCGGCGCAGATGAGCCTATAGCTTTTGTTGAGTTTGTTTAACAAGATAAATCAACATAAGAGAGGATCGTGCGATGAAGAGTGCTGTAGCGGTTACTGCAATTACGTTTCTGATGACGAGTGCGGTTTTTGCGCAGGTGCATATAAGGGAGAGTGTAACGATTACACCGGGAGCTAAGAGTACTCAATCTATTTATGACGATCCCCTCAACCCAAAATATCCTCGCGTTGGTGGCACCATAACAGTGAGTTTGATCTCTTTTGACCCTGATGGTTTCCCAGGGTGGCTATTTGGATTTGGGGAGGAGACAACTGGACAAATGGATACCCTGTATGCACATGGTGATTCTTTGACATTTCTGAACGTCAGACAATGGACTAGATTAGTCTTTTATATTGAGTTTGGAGATGGAACGATATTATACACTCCGCTAAATTACTGGGATCAAATAATAGATCCCGCCGGGCTTGTGCTGTCCTTTAACAAATTTGGTAGTTCCGACCCCTCAGCAGGGGCGGATTTCGCTTTGGTTATCGCTCTTGCGCCGGATTCTTCGCTTGATGCAATTCCCTCATCTGAAATCCTGAACGATATCGCCAATCCTTTTATCCCGACCGATGTTATTGCGCCAATCAGCGGACATGCATTTCTCACAATAGATGGTGGAAATCCTACCAACCCTCAAGACAGTTTATATATGGAGCTACCCAGCCAGAAGCTCTTAATGTCGAATGCACCAGCGGCAGCCGGTGATACCATAGACCTTGGAGAAGTGACATGCGGGGAGCCGCTCAGATTTTATCTGCGCTCGGGGAAGCCGATAGTTGCAGGTATGAATCTATATCCACAGGTGTCGGATTCGATTGCAGCTTTTCCTGGGGATGGCACAGAGGTTGACAGTTCGCTTCTTAGTTTTGATGATTGGACCGATCTTGTTTTTGACAAATTGAATTGCACCTTCTATGTCGTTTCCGACACCACGAATGTCGTTGTTCAGGTTGTTCCGAGCGAGCTATCGCCTGGCGACACAGCCACGGTAGTCCTGGAGAATTATCAAAACTGCGGTTTAACGGCTTTCCCACCCGGCCAACTTTTCGAAGTCGGGATAGATAGTGGAAATGCCTACGGAACGATTTTATCATCGGGAGATACAGCAGGATATTTTGCATCCATCCCCCAGCCGTTCCAATTTATAGCCTCCGACAGCATCAACGCAGACTCGGTAATGGTTGGGATAAGGGTCGGGGAAGTGGCGGCTGCACCTCCTGCGGCTTCGACAACACCTGGCTGGAAAGGAGTAAATAAGAAAGTTGCAATTCTACAGAATAAGTCTGTTAGCTCAAATGTTCGAACTTCTTCCATAGCTAATGGCTCTGTCCTGAGAAACTCCTTGACTGTAAAATCTGCAGCTAAGGCAGGCAAGAAGTCGGTTTCTTCTGTGTATGATTTTACTTCTCCTGACTATGGCACCTGCTGGGTGGAGGTAAAGAAACCAACACTAACAATAGTGAACCATGCTCCATGGTCTATCTGGCCTTATCTCCCGCCTGTTCATCTCTGGATTCCAAACCCGAATGGGCATGGAAGAATGTTCGTGACTGAGGTCTATCCATCAAATTACAATTATAAACGCGGCTTCACCATTTCAGTTACAGATGCGGAGGGAAATCCTGTGCCAAATGCAGCAGTGGAAATAAGGCACGATTACCAACAAGGTTCCGGCGGTCACGCGCATGGGTATCACGACGATAACCCCTTGACGCCTCCACAGAAATTGCAAGGAACATTCTATGGCCCGGGCAAAAGCGACTCATTGCTTGAACTAACAACCGATGCAAACGGGATAGCTGTCGTCGATTCACTAGTGGCTTCACAAATCTCGGGAACATACCTCATCACGGCATATTTAGTATCCGATCCTTCAGTCAAGGATACTGTGAATTTGAATGTTCAAGTCCCTGAACTTGCCCATTTCGGAGACTGGATACTTATTCCAAGTGGCGAAACACAGCCATGGACTTTTTACCAATCAGATAGTGGAAACGCTAATCATCCGAACAATAATTACTGTACCATTGCGATGGGTGACAGCCTGGCTTTTGGAATTTTTGATTTTTACGATTGGTCGTCATCGGATTCAGCTGGCAATGGTGGTATTCCGATAACCTTGAGTCTAAATGACATGAGTTTGCCGTGGGGTGGCGTGTTTGACATTTATGATACATGGCAGCCTGATCACAAATGGCATCGTATCGGTCGGAGCGTTGACATCAACAATCCCGGCAGAATTTTTCAGTACCCTGATACTAGCGATTCTACGCGCCCTATCTTGACTGAATTAGGAAAAAAGCTGGAATATTGGATGGAGCAGCACCATGGATATAGGGTTACTGAGGGCAAATCAGTTCATTATGAATTTTACAAAGCATATTAAGGAGAATATCAATGCGACGCATAGGCTTAATTCTCTTCCCTTTAATTCTGTTATTAGGTGGAGAAGTATTTGCTCAAAACAACATAGGGGCATGGATTATTCAAAATGGCTTGAGTACGGATTACCCTTGTCTTTATATAGTGACTCTGGGCGGTGTAGTGTCTGACAATGTGAGCGATGGTTATTTTTACTATATCTATACTCTGACGAGTGGTGGCACAAACAGGGGTGATATCTGGACTTTCGAAATTGATATCTCGCGCCAACCTAGATCGGTTGCCTATGATACTTTGGGCCTAAGATTCACAAATAAGTTTGAACAAAATCTTTTTAGAAGGTACTATCCCGGAGCTGAGAATATTTCTGTGCCCGTTGGTTTCCCAACACTACCAAATCGGTATTGGACCGCAGATATAGAACATGATACCGTTGCCAGCTTTAATGTTGATACCCTCTTGCCGGGACCCGGTTCCAGCGTTAGCGGTCTTGTCATGATGAGCAAAGGCCTTCCGGGAATAAGGGCATTTACGGCTTATTCATATTTCGATGTCGGTAAGTACACGCCAGATATTGATGCAGATACTACCGCAGCTTTAGATTCGATTTACACCGCGGTCGGCAATTACATTGACTCGATGGCAACAAACGTGAACTACAGCGGTTGGACAATCGGTCCCACAGCGCCGCCCTCGAACTTCGATGGCAGTTCATGGCTCGACACGCTTACCAGCTATGCAACTCGGTCACTTTCACTCGGCTGGATCAAAGACCAAGCAACTGCGGATAAATATTTAGGCTACTTCGCCTCTGCGAAAATGAGCCTGCAGCAGAATAACGTTGCCGCTGCACGCTTAACACTCCAGCAGGTTCTTCAAGACGTGAATACCGACAGCACGAGCAACATCACAAGCGAGGCCTATGCGCTTCTGCGATACAACACTGAATATCTGTTGGCACAACTCCCTGTTCCACCATCTGGATTTATCGTCAAGCTAATCAACAGCTCAGGGGCAAATCTGACAGCCGGCTCACTCCAATATTACGAAGGTAGCTGGAAAGACGCAACCAATAACAACGACGGCACTTTCACGATAAATACGACCGCTAAGACCTTAAGCCTAAGAATGACTTATGAGTATGGTACTCAGACAAAATCAAATGTAACAGTTGGACCCGACACGGCAGTATTCCAGACAGTGAGCACTCAAATCAAACTGGAAGACAGTAAAGGCAATCCGATAGACACAGGCACAGTTCAGTACTATGCAGGAGCATGGAGAAGCTTCGGCGTGACTATGAATGGAACAGCCACGATGGAGCTCCTGCCGAACAGCTATTCATTCAGGATGACTTATGCTTATGCGAGCAACGATAAACAACAGGATGTCGGCGCAAATCCTACAGTTGTATTCCAGAGTGTCAACACTGCTGTACAGTTTCAGAACAGCCATGGAAGCTTGATTGACACAGGGACGGTCCAATATTACGCAGGAGCATGGAGAGGCTTTGGCACGACCTCGAATGGCATTGCAACGATGGAGCTCCTGCCGAACAGCTATTCTTTCAGAATGACTTACGCTTACGCGAGTAACGATAAACAGCAGGATATCGGTGCAGATCCTACAGTAGTTTTCCAGACGGTAAACACTGTTGTGCAGTTGCAGAACAGCCAGGGTAGCTTGATGGACCAAGGGACTGTTCAATACTACTCGGGAGCATGGAGAAGCCTTGGGACGACTTCGAATGGCGTTGCGACAATGGAGCTATTGCCGAACAACTACAGCTTCAGAATGACTTATGCTTACGGAAGTAACGACAAACAACAGAACATAGGAACAAATCCTACTGTCGTCTTTCAAACTGTGAACGCAATAGTTCAGCTAAAGAACAGCCAAGGGAATCAGATTGACACCGGTACAGTGCAATATTATGCGGGAGCGTGGAGAAACTTTGCCGCGACTACGAACGGGGTGACAACAAAGGAGTTACTTCCTGCCAATTACACATTTAGAATGACGTATCAATTTGTATCCAATGACAAAGCGCAGGATATCTCTGCGAATAGTACTGTTACTTTCTCTACCGTTTTATGCACCGTTAGAGTGACGAACTCGCAAAACCAACTAGTCAACAACGTTCAGGCAAGCTACTATTCCGGAGCCTGGCTGCAGATAGGGAGTACGGTGAACGGTGAAGTAACTAAAGAATTACTTCCTGCAAGCCTGACGTTCAGGATTACTTACGGTACATCGCATCAAGACGAGACACAGAACCTTTCGACAAGCAATGTAGTGGAGTTTAACATACCGTAGTTAGTAGCGTTCACTATTTGATTAGTTGAGAAAAAGGGAGGATGTAAAGATGAGAAGTATCACGATCTTGACGTTGTTTCTCGTCGGAATTGGCTTTGCTCAACCAGCGAAGGTCGCTTCCGACAATCCCGTCGCACAGGTTTGGCAAATACCATTTGCTTCAACGGACAATACGATTTCTTTGAGTATTCAAAACAATTCGAGCATCGAAGCGAAAAGTGTTTCTGTGGTATTTAATAATCTGCCGTCCTGGTTGGAATTCAAATCAAAATCAGCAGCCATCAAAGGCATTGTAGCCGACAGCACAGGAGATGCAGAGTTCACATTTTCCGTAGACAAGAAGGCACCGATTGGAAAGGATACGACATTCACGGCGACGATAAGCACATCAGATGGTCAAAAATGGACGAAAGACATTACGGTCGAAGTTGCAGCACCAACAGATTATAAGCTTTATAACAATTTCCCGAATCCATTTAACCCATCAACGAAAATCGCATTTGATCTTCCGAAAACATCTCACGTGAAGCTCGTTATCTACGACATCGTCGGTCGAGAAGTGGCACAAGTAGCCGATGCAGATTATCCTGCAGGTTACACCGAGCTAACATGGAACGGCACAAACAAAAACGGAGTCATGGTTTCATCGGGAGTTTATTTCTACCGAGTAAGCACTGGGAGTTGGAGCCAGGTAAAGAAGATGTTGATGTTGAAATGACGCGGCTATCTACTTGTATCTGATCTTGAACGCGAGTATCATGAGCGTCAACGCCAGCGTCACTGAGTTTGCGAGAATGACCGGCAGAGAATTAATTTCTATTCCGTAAATTAGCCAGAACAGAACTCCGGCACAAAACATCAAGTACATTCTTAAGCTGATGTCCTGCGTCGAACGAGTTTTCCAAACTTTGAGAAACTGCGGAATGAACGCAGTTGTGGTTAGTATTGCCGCAATGAATCCTATCGTTTCAGTCAATTGTTTTTCCTATTAAGAATAAGAAAAGAATCGACTGATGTCAACTGGAAATTTATCGGGTTAATTTTCTCCTAAAGTTTTCGCCGCCTCCCACCCGATGATTGCAACCTTCCTCACATTTCCCCAATGATAATCGCCCAGTACTCCTGTCGACTTGATTACTCTGTGGCAAGGAATCAGATACGCGACCGGATTACTTCCGACTGCTGCTCCCACTGTCCTTGATGCGGTTGCATAATCGATGGCGTTGGCAATTTGCGAGTATGAGATTATTTGACCGAACGGAATTTTCAGCAGCGCCTCCCACACTTTCAATTGGAACGGAGTCGCTCTGAGATGGAGTTTGACCTTGGGGATATTACTCCAATCGTCTTGAAAAATCTCTAACGCGTTCCAATGAAACGGATTTCTCTTCCGCGTCAACGAAGCATTTGCATACTTGTCGCGCAATATTCTTAAAGAGCGCCGTTCGTTGTTTGCAAATCCGATATGGCAGATTCCCTTCGGTGTAGAAGCAATGATAATCTTTCCAAAGGGAGTTTCATAGAAATCATAGTTGATGGCAAGGTTTTCGCCCTTATTCTTGAATTCACCCGGAGTCATCTGTTCGATATTGATGAACAAGTCGTGGAGGCGGCTTGTGCCGGAGAGACCGACTTGATAACTCGTCTCGGCGAGCGAAGCTTTCTGTTTCAATAAACTTTTTGCATGCTCGACGCTGATGTATTCCAGGAATTTTTTCGGGCTCACTCCCGCCCATTTTTCAAACAGGCGGTGGAAATGAAACTTGCTTAAATGTACCTCGCTCGCAACGCGGTCGAGATCCGGCTGTTCCATGAAATGTTGATTTATATATGAAATCGCTTTCGCTATTCGTTCGTAGTCTGTCATCTTTTCCTCTGCGCTTTACAATGAATTTACCGGCTGGATCTCAACAGAAAAACCCGATTCTTGCTGAAAGTATTGGCGGCCGCCTTGGTTGGCTCGGACTTTTTCATTTTGAATGTTAGATTAAAATTCAACATGGTTTATCGATCCGTCCTTTATCAGCGCCGATAAATCCAAGGAGGAAAAACCTTATGGCAAACGCAAAATATGAAATATCGATTCCGCCGAACGAGCCGGTGAAAAATTATCTTCCCGGTTCGGCGGAGAGAGCATCCTTGAAAGCAAAATTAGAGGAGATGCTGCACAATCAAATCGAAATTCCGCTTATCATCGGCGGCGAAGAGATCAAGACAGGAAAAGTAGGGAAATGTATCATCCCTCACGATCACAAGACGGTTATCGCAACTTACCATCAAGCCGGTGAAAAGGAAGTTAATATGGCCATCCAAGCTTTGCTCGCGGCTCGCAAGACATGGGCAGCGCTAGATTGGGAGGAACGGCTTTCGATCTTTATGAAAGCGGCCGCACTTCTTTCCGGTCCGTGGCGCGACACTCTCAACGCAGCCACGATGCTTGGACAAAGCAAAAATGTTTATCAGGCGGAGATCGATGCTGCCGCAGAGTTAACGGACTTTTTCCGGTTCAATGGTTATTATGCGACTCGGCTCTTCGAGATGCAGCCGCCGCATTCACCAATGGACGTGCGTAACAAGATGGAGTATCGTCCACTTGAAGGATTCGTCTTTGCAGTGTCGCCGTTTAATTTTACTTCGATAGCCGGCAACCTGCCGACTGCACCGGCGATGGTGGGAAACGTGGTGCTTGCCAAGCCTGCATCAAGCGCGGTTTATTCGGCGTACCATATTATGAAGCTGCTTGAGGAAGCTGGAGTTCCACCGGGAGTGATCAACTTTGTTCCGGGATCAGGCGGCGCCGTCGGCAAGCCGGCGATGTCTTCTCCTTATCTTGCCGGAATTCACTTCACCGGCAGCACAGCAGTGTTCCAGGATATGTGGAAGTGCGTCGGAGAAAACATAAGCAAGTATAAGTGGTATCCCAGAATTGTCGGCGAGACGGGCGGGAAGGATTTCATATTTGCTCATAAGAGTGCCGACATCGAAGTACTTGGAGCCGCGATTGTTCGAGGTGCCTTCGAGTATCAAGGACAAAAATGTTCAGCCGCATCTCGCTCATACATTCCGAAATCGCTTTGGGCAAATCTGAAAGATTACATGGTTAATGAGTTAAAGACAGTTAAGATCGGTGACGTGCGTGATTTCACGAACTTCATGAATGCCGTAATTGATAAAAATGCTTTTTCGACGATAACACAGTATATCGACTATGCAAAGAAGTCGAACGACTCGGAAATTGTTTCCGGCGGAAACTATGATGATTCGAAAGGATATTTTATCGAACCGACCATTATTCTTACGAAGAATCCTCACTTTAAAACGATGGAGGAAGAAATCTTTGGGCCCGTTATGACAGTTTTTGTTTATGACGATGACAAGTACGAAGAGACTCTTCATCTCTGCGACGAGACTTCGCCTTATGCTTTGACAGGCGCAGTCTTCGGCAATGACCGGTATGCTATTTCGACGGCCAATAGAATACTTGTAAATGCCTCCGGTAATTTTTATATAAATGATAAACCGACCGGAGCGGTTGTCGGACAACAGCCGTTTGGCGGCGCCCGTGCGAGCGGAACAAACGACAAAGCCGGCAGCTTTCTCAACATGGTACGCTGGCTTTCGCCGAGAACTACAAAAGAAAATTTCTTGCCTCCGAAAAATTATCGATACCCGTTCATGGAAGAGAAGTAAACATAGCCGATGCGATTAGTAAATTCTACGGTCAATTTTTAGAAAACCATTGAACCGTTTCAATGAAATTGCTATTATCATTCGTTTCACTTTATTAGATTATGAAGGCAACTGGTTGATTCGAGGAAGCGTTATTAAAAAAATCGATTGTGAAAGCGATTAATCTTTTGGAAACAAGCGTCAAATACAATCGATAACTCTCTTCTCGTGAATCTTTGCTTGCCTGCGACTAACAAAATAACATAAAGAACTCACAGAGAACTAATACAGGAGAATCATGATTCACGGTTTCGGTCACCACGTGCCGCTGCTTCTTTTCGGTACATCGAGCTTAGTTTCCCTTAACTGGGTCGATTCATTGATTATAGGAATATATTTCCTGTTCGTACTCGGAATAGGATATTACTTGCTGAGATTTACAAAGACCGGCGAAGATTTTTTTATGGCTGGTCGCAAGATGACAATGTGGATTGCGGGTCTTTCATTTGTTGCGGCAAATCTCGGATCGCTGGAGCTAATGGGCTGGGCAGCGTCGGCTTATCAATACGGAATTTTAGCGACACACTGGTACTGGGTGGGTGCGATCCCGGCGATGCTTTTCCTCGCAATTGTAATGATGCCGTTCTATTACATCAGCAAAACCCATTCTGTACCAGGATATTTGAAGCTGAGATTTGGCGAGAGTGCCAGTATGTTATCAGCGGTCTCGTTTGGTTTTATGACGGTTTTAATGAGCGGCATAAACATGTACGCCATGGCAATCGTTATGAAAGTCGTTCTCGGCTGGGATATTCACTTCAGTATCTGGGTTTCGTCCATCACAGTCATGGTCTATGTCGTGCTTGGAGGCTTGCTCTCTGCGATATTCAACGAAGTCCTGCAGTTCATGCTGATCTGGTTAGGTGCGCTTATCATCCCGATACTTGGGCTGGTCGAAGCTGGAGGATGGAGCGGAATGGTTGCAAAGATTCATCAGAACTTTCCGGCGGGTGATTATACGCACCTCTGGAGCACGCTCGGTTCCTTCAAAGATAATCCGATGGGAATTCACTGGACTGGAATAGTATTCGGTTTGGGTGCGTGTATCTCTATGGCTTACTGGACCACGGATTTTCTGGTCGTTCAAAGAGTGCTGTCCGCCAAAGATTTGCGTTCGGCGAAGATGGCTCCGATCATCGGCGCCGGTTTCAAAATGATGGTTCCATTCATCGTAATTCTTCCCGGACTGCTCGGCCTTGCGCTCATGCCGGGATTGGTCAGCGAAACGCAAGCCGTCGCAACAGGTGGCCACAGCTATAACGAAGTCCTTCCTCTCATGCTTGCAAGATATGCCGGTCCCGGATTATTGGGACTCGGCATTACGGCATTGATCGCCGGATTCATGTCGGGTATGGCAGGTAACGTCAGTGCGTTCGCGACCGTTTGGACATACGATATTTACCAACCTGTCCATGTCCGTTTTGCAAAGAAAGAAGAGGCTGATGCGTATTATGTCAAGATAGGAAGATTGTGTACCATCATAGGCGTCTTTGTCAGCATCGGCGCCGCTTACCTTGTCCAACAATTTGCGAGCATCATGGACTACGTGCAGGCGTTGTTCAGCTTTTTTGTTGCACCGACATTCGGCACAGTTATTCTCGGAATGCTCTGGAAGCGGGCTACTCCGCGCGCGGGATTCTGGGGACTGTTTGCCGGGATTATTTCTTCGATCGGCATGTGGGCTTGGGTGAAGATTGATCCGAGTGCTCTAAGGTACATCGCACTCTCACCGTATGCGCAGGCGATGGCTGAAAACATGTACAGAGCTTTGTGGTCATGGTCGCTGTGCGTGATCGTTACTATCGTCGTAAGCTATATGAGTCAGCCGAAGCCCGAAGCTCAGCTTGTCGGACTAGTTCGCGGCTGTACCGAGATACCGTCCGAAGGCGACTTGCTGTTGTACAAGCGTCCCATCTTCTGGGCGTGTGTGGTGCTCGTCGTGTTCATCGCTCTAAATATTATTTTCTGGTGAGGAGTTAATAATGGTAGAAAATAAAGGAATATCGATTTGGTTCTTCATCGGCACTTTATTGCTGATCTATGGAATTATTATTACCATCGCCAACATTTCCGAAGCTCTGTTCTCGACATTCGGAAGGCATGTCGTTCTCGGAAACCTGCACTTCGGAATTTGGTGGGGATTTCTGCTGATAATTGTTGGGTTGATCTATTTCATCAGTTTCAGGCCGTGGAAAAGAAGGAATGTGAATGCATAATCTAATTTCCCCCAGGAAATTGTCAAAATGAAAAAAACAAGTTGGAGTCTCAACATGAAAAAAATATTTATTCTCTTCGCAAGCGTTTTAATCATATCGGCAGTCGCCTTGTGTGCGGCGGGAACCGGGACGCTTTCAGGAAAAACAAAAGGAAAGGCTGGATCGATGATCAAGAAAGAGTTATTCGGAAAATTAGCAGACGGCAGTGAAGCATACTTATATACGCTCAAGAATGCTTCGGGAATGACCCTGCAGATAACCAATTACGGCGCTACAGTTGTCTCGATATCTGTACCTGATCGAAATGGCAAATTTGCCGATGTCGCATTAGGTTACGACAGTCTCGGCAGGTATGTCGACGGGACTGTGTACTTCGGTGGAATCGTCGGAAGGTATGCGAACAGGATTGCCAAAGGAAGATTCACTCTCGATGGAAAGATATATCAGGCAACATTAAATGATGGACCGAACACTCTCCATGGTGGCAAGATCGGGTTCAACAAAGTCCTCTGGACTGCCAAGCCGCTCGAAACATCGAGGGGGCAGGCCCTCAAGTTGACTTACGTCAGCAAAGACGGAGAAGAGGGCTTTCCGGGTACGGTTACTATTATCACCACGTACACTCTGACTAAAGACAATTCTCTGCGGATCGATTACACCGGTAAGACCGGCAAGACGACGATACTCAACGTCTGCAACCATTCGTACTTTAATCTTACCGGAGATCCGGCGAAGACGATCCTTGATCATGAGCTGGTGATTTACGCTGATAAATATACGCCGGTTGACAGCACGCTGATTCCGACGGGTGAGCTCGCGAGTGTCGCGGGTACACCGTTCGATTTCCGCAAGATGACTCCGATCGGATCACGGATAAATGATAATAATGAGCAGTTGAAGATTTGCAAAGGATATGACCTGAACTGGGTTCTCAATGGCTATGATAAGAAAGTCAGAAAAGTTGCTGAACTCTATGATTCGTCCACCGGAAGACTTATGGATGTCCTGACGGATCAGCCCGGCATCCAATTTTATAGCGGCAACTTCCTCAATGGAACAGATATCGGAAAGGGCGGAGTCAAGTATCAATTCAGGACGGGACTTGCTTTAGAGACACAACTGTACCCTGATTCGCCGAACGAGCCGAAGTTTCCGTCACCGACTCTGAAGCCTGGCCAGACTTATAAACAGACGACCATTTATAAATTTTCTGTGAAAAAGTAGAAGCTTTTTCCATTCGTTTTAATCTTTCGTACAGGAGAGCTCAGAGATCGTTGATGTAGAAATTCTTTTGAGCTCTCTTTTTTCAAAAGGTCTTGATGAGCAAATATGTAATCGGTTTGGATTTCGGGACGAACTCCTGCCGTTCGTTAATTGTCGACGTCGCCGACGGAAGAGAATTGGCTTCGCATGTTTTCCCATATCCGTCGGGAAAGGACGGCGTAATTGTCGATCCCTCTGATCCGAACCTGGCGAGACAGAATCCTGCCGACTATCTCCAGGGAATTGAAGCAACTGTCAGGAAGGCAATCGAAAAGGCGAAAGCAGTTGAACCCAAATTCGAAGCCGAAGATGTAATCGGAATCGGAGTCGATACGACCGGCAGCAGCCCGATGCCGGTTGATGCAAACGGTCAGGCTTTGTGTTTTGATTCGAAGTTCAAAGATAATCCTGCGGCATATGTCTGGCTCTGGAAAGACCACACGAGCTTTGCAGAAGCGGCGCTGATCACCGAGGCTGCGGCCAAGATTCGTCCGCAATACTTGGCAAAGATCGGCGGGATTTATTCATCGGAATGGTGGTGGAGTAAAATACTTCACTGCAGGAATGTAGCAAAGGATGTGTTCGATGCTGCATGGAGCTGGGCGGAAATCTGCGATTGGATTCCGGCAAACCTAACCGGTGAATTAAATCCGAAAAGAATTAAGCGAAGCGTCTGCGCCGCCGGTCACAAGGCGATATTCAATCCAGACTGGAACGGCCTGCCGGATGTGAAGTTTCTGGAAACACTTTCTCCCGGATTAGGCTCACTGCGAAATCGTTTGTACGATACAGCGTTCACTTCCGATAAACTTGCCGGTTATGTTTCGAAAGAATGGGCGGATAAACTCGGGCTCACGACAAATGTCGCAGTTGCTGTCGGCGCTTTCGATGCACACATGGGCGCAGTCGGCGCTGATATTTCAACTGGTACGCTCGTGAAGATTATGGGAACAAGCACATGCGATATAATGATCTCGCCGCGGAGTGAGCCGTTAGCCGACATTCCGGGTGTGTGCGGTATGGTGGACGGTTCAGTCATAGATGGTTATTACGGAATTGAAGCGGGACAGTCTGCAGTCGGAGATATTTTCCTGTGGTTCATAAATAATCTTTCTCGGGAAGAATACGGAAAAACACAGAATGAGAAGTTTGAAAACTATAACAAAGCAGGTGCAAAGCTGAAACCGGGTGAGAGCGGGCTGATCGCTCTTGATTGGAATAACGGCAACCGTACCATCTTAGTCGACGTTCGCCTCTGCGGGCTGCTGATTGGTCAGACTCTTTACACGCAATCTCATGAAATTTATCGCGCACTTCTTGAAGCGACCGCGTATGGTGCTCTTGAAATTATCGACCGCATTGAAGAATATGGAGTGAAAATAAAAGAAGTGGTTAACTGCGGTGGTCTTGCCAGCAAGAATCCGCTTCTCATGCAGATTTACGCCGACATCGCCGGCAGGCCGATGAAGATTTCTCGAAGCGATCAGACACCTGCACTCGGCGCCGCTATCTTTTCTGCAGTCGCCGCAGGAAAGGAAGCAGGCGGATACGGTTCTGTACCGGAGGCACAAAAAGCCATGACGGGTCCCGGTTCTCTATTTCAGCCCATTCCTGAAAACCATGAGGTTTATAAAAAGTTGTATGCATTATACCGGCAGCTGCATGACGCCTTCGGAACGAAGAGCTGGTCGGGAAGCATGTACAATGTCATGAAAGATTTGTTGAACATTAGAGATGAAGTGAGGACAAAAAGCAGTGCTTAAACGACTAAAGGAAGAAGTCTACAAAGCAAATCTCAATCTTGTGAAATATGGATTGGTCGTATTGACATGGGGAAATGTCAGCGGGATTGATCGTGCAAGAGGATTAATCGTAATAAAACCAAGCGGAGTTGATTACGATAAGATGACAGTTGGCGACATGGTGGTTGTGGATTTGGACGGAAAGGTTGTCGAAGGAAATATGCAGCCATCGTCAGACACTCCGACTCACGTTGAGTTGTACAAAGCATTTCCTGGGATCGGCGGGATAACGCATACTCACAGTACTCATGCGACTGTGTTCGCGCAGGCTTGCAAAGAAATTCCGTGTCTCGGCACGACTCACGCAGACGGCTTCTTCGGACCGATTCCCGTTACTCGTTTCTTAACTAAATCCGAAGTCGAATCGGCATACGAAAAGAATATAGGGAAAGTGATCATTGAACGATTTAAAAACCTTGATTCGATGAGCATGCCGGGAATATTAGTGGCCGGTCACGGGCCATTCTGCTGGGGAAAAGATGCGGAAGATTCCGTCAAGAATAGTTTGATGTTAGAGCGAGTTGCTGGGATCGCTCTTGAGACGCTGCAGCTTAATCCGGATGTGAAAGCATTGCCCGACTATATTCTGAACAAGCATCACGAAAGAAAGCATGGAAAGAATGCCTACTATGGGCAAAAGGAATGATGGCTCGCGGATTATTTCATGTCATCTGCTGTCTTGATCCGTGTAGATCAGCGATGTCCAAGTTATTCATGTTCTATGCTTATTTCCAACTGAAGGAATTTATTTATGATTGACTTAAAAAAATATGAAGTCTGGTTCGCCACAGGGAGCCAGCATCTTTATGGACCTGAAACCCTGAGGCATGTTGCCGAGAATTCACAGGCAATTGTGGGGGGACTAAATAAATCTGAAAACATCCCGACAAAAATTGTTTTCAAGCCTGTGCTTACCACGCCGGAAGCGATCAAATCACTCTGTCTCGAAGCGAACAACTCACTGGATTGCGTCGGCTTGATCATGTGGATGCACACATTCTCTCCCGCGAAGATGTGGATTGCCGGACTGCAAGTGTTGACAAAGCCTTTTGTCCATTTGCACACGCAGTTCAATCGCGACATCCCATGGGATACTATCGATATGGATTTTATGAATCTGAATCAGTCGGCGCATGGCGACCGCGAGTTCGGTTTTATCTGTACCAGGATGGACAAAAGAAGAAAAGTAATTGTGGGACATTGGCAAGACGGATCGGTTCGGGCGAAAATTGGGACGTGGGCACGAGCAGCTTCTGCCTGGGCTGACTGCCATGGTGCGAAGATAGCCCGCTTCGGAGATAACATGCGCGAAGTAGCGGTTACCGACGGGGACAAAGTCGAGGCACAAGCACGATTCGGATATTCCGTGAACGGTTACGGAGTTGGTGAGCTGGTGAAGTATGTAAACGGAGTGACGGATTCTGAAGTAGATAAGCTGGTAAGCGAATATGAGAACAGTTACGAGATTTCCGCAAATGGGCGAAAGGGCGGCGATAAATATTCCAATCTCCGCGACGGTGCGAGGATTGAACTCGGACTTCGTGCATTCCTGAATGAAGGCGGATTCAAAGGTTTCACAACGACGTTTGAAGATTTACACGGCCTGAAGCAGCTTCCCGGATTGTCCGTGCAGCGCCTGATGGCAGATGGATATGGATTCGGCGCCGAAGGCGACTGGAAGACTGCCGCGCTGGTCAGGACAATGAAAGTTATGTCAGCCGGATTGGATGGTGGTACGTCGTTCATGGAAGATTACACATACGACATGAACCCGGCAGGCATGAAGGTTCTCGGCGCTCACATGCTCGAAGTTTGCGAGTCGATCGCCGAGGGAAAGCCGAAGTTGGAGATTCATCCGCTGTCGATAGGTGGCAAGGAAGATCCGCCGCGCTTAGTGTTCAATGTAGCAGCCGGTCCGGCGGTAGCTGCCACGATGGTGGACATGGGGAATCGCTTCCGCCTGATCGTAAATGAAGTTGCGATTGTCCCTGCCGAGAAGCTGTTGTCGAAGCTCCCTGTTGCGAGAGTTGTCTGGATTCCCAAACCTAATCTTGAAGTCGCGGCTGCTGCATGGATATTGGCGGGCGGCGCACATCATACCGGCTTCAGCAAGGCGTTGACATCCGAGCACATGGAAGATTTCGCAGAGATAGCAGGCGTCGAATATTTATTGATAAACGATTCGACAAAAATATCTGAGTTCAAGAAAGAACTAAGATGGAACGAAATGTACTACCGCATGGGAAAATAGCGTGAGACACGATAGGATTATCTCTTAAACAAAAGCATTCATCAATATGAGAACCAGCTAACGACTTGACTTTGAACACAGTATCGTGGCGGTTGTGACGAAATGAATCCTTGCTCGTAAGATTGAGTATTATGGTTGGGCTTAACGGGGGAAGCAAGCGTGTGTGGCAATGCAAGTTTTTTCAGTTTTCACTTGACAACATCAAGTTGGTTTATTATATTACTTTATAATTCAAAGGACTTTGTAGAAGGAGAAAAAATGGATCAGCAGAGTGCAATTGAGGAAATAGCCCTCATAAAGAGGGTCATTGAGGAGAGCCGCAGGTTTACGTTCGACAACGGTAAGTACTATCTTCTTTGGGGAATACTAATCACTGTTGCGGTTTTTGTTGAGTACGGCTTGATCTTGACCGGCAATGCGGGATTGTCCGCGTGGCTGTGGAGCGTGACAGTAGGAATCGGATGGGTCATATCAATCATCTTTGGAATTCGCGAGCCGTCAAAGCCGGCGGGTTGGCCTATCGGAGCGAAACTGGTAGCCCTTGTCTGGGCAAGCTGCGGTGTTGCCATAATGATTCTCGGCTTCATAGGACCTCTGTCGGGCGCCCTGCATGATTGGGCAATCTGTCCCGCAATAGCAGCAGTAATGGGTGCCGCATACACAATCAGTTCCCTTGTTTACAGGCTTAAGTGGGTGACTCTTGTTGGCATAGCATGGTGGATAGGGTCGCTTTGCATGTTTGCTATAGGAGGCATAAATACTCTTCCAATTTTTGGAACAATGATGATCCTTTTCCAAATCGTTCCTGGTTTTATATTTTACAGGTCATCGAAGAAGAAGCTGCAACCTGTCGATATTGAATGAACGACTTTGACTATCAGCAAATAGATGATACTCTCCACTCGAGGATAAGACTCGCGGTGGTCGCGGCGCTTGTGAGCGTCAATGAAGCCGAATTTAATTTTCTCAAGGAAATGGTGAAGACGACCGATGGTAACCTCAGCACTCATCTGAAGAAATTGGAGGATGCTGGATATATATCTTCGAAGAAAAGATTTGTCGATAGAAAGCCGCAGACGAAGTACAAGATCACAGAAAGAGGTAAACGCGCGCTCGAAGAATATATCAACACTATAGAAAAATTCCTCACTCGTGAAAGATCCTTCCGACCTGATCGTAAATGAAATCGCGGCTGTTACATAGATATTAGCTGGGGACACACATCGTACAGGTTTCCGCAAGGTGTTGACCTTTCTAGGACATATAAGATTTTGCAGAGATAGCGGGGGTTGAGTATCTTTTAATAAATGCTCCGACAAAAATTTCTGTGCTCAAGAAAGAGCTAAAATAGAACGAAATATACTACCTCTTGGGGAAATGAAATAACTAAGCTAAGTTTCATGAAGCATGATGACGACATTGAAACAACTTTCAGCATAAATCGTCTTTTTCTTGTGTTATGGTGTCCAGGCAATCGGAGATTTTTGCTCGATGAATGAAAAGAAGTCAGGCAAAGGCAAGTCGTCGAAAGACGGTCATATTCTAAGGAAAACCATAGTCAACGATCTCCGCAAAGGGGAGATCCTTGAATCACTAAGAAAAGATTTCAAAGAACTCTATCGTTTCTACATTGACGCCGAAACTCAGAAACGACTGAAGTCGTACGGTCGCATTAAGCAATTTATCTATGTATCATGGTACTTACTCAAAAGTTTGCTCCTCAAACTCAATCCGGCGCGCCGGCTTCTTCTTCTGCTCAGCATAATTTTCTTTTTTTCAGGCGACATTTCTTTGGGCCAAAGCAATTTTCGGTTTTCAATAAACGGTAATCTCATCAGCTACGCATTGCTTCTCCTTGTGTTGATGCTCGAGTTGAAAGATAAGCTTCTCGCTCATGACGAGCTTCAAATCGGCCGCACGGTTCAGAAGGCGCTTTTGCCAGATGAGAATCCGACCCTTGCGGGGTGGTCGATCTGGCTGTTCACCCGGCCGGCAAATGATGTAGGCGGCGATCTTGTCGATTACGTCAACTTAGATTCGGACCATCTCGGTCTCGCACTTGGAGATGTCGCGGGCAAAGGTTTAGGCGCAGCGCTTCTCATGTCAAAACTTCAATCAACTATTCGCGCAATTGCGCCGGACTATAAGTCTCTTTCCGAATTGGGCCAGAGAATAAATCTGATTTTTTGCCGCGACAGTCTGCCGAACAGATTTGCCACGCTGGTTTATCTTGAGCTTACCCAAAACTTCGGAAAGGTTCGCTTGCTAAATGCTGGTCACTTGCCTCCGATCCTTTTGCACGGAAACGAAGTCAAAGAGCTTTCTCGCGGTGCACCTGCTCTCGGTTTGATGAAGACTTCCAAGTTTCAGGAGCAAGAAATCGAGTTGAGTCCCGGCGATTTGCTTTTGACTTATTCCGACGGCGTGACGGAGGCGCGGAATGATTGGGATGAATTTTTCGGAGACCAAAGATTGATTTCTATAATCGGGAAGTCGGCAGGAATTTCTCCTGAAAAAGTCGGAGAGAAAATATTGGCGGAAGTCGATATGTTTGTTGGAGATGCTCCGCGTAGCGACGACCTTTCACTCGTGATAATAAAAAGGTGGGGCTGAAATTTAGTTTGTTCTGTTTTAAACACACCTCTCTCCACGCGGATTTTTTCTGAAAAGACTTGACAAGCCGATTTTGGTTTTGTAGGTTAGTTGCCGAGTTAAAAAAAATAATTAATGACACTTACAAAAAGATTCTCGTGCCTTTGGCGTGTTTAGCAATTAATTCTTCAATCCTATAAATTACGGCTATAAAAAAATCGAATAATTGTATAAAAACTAATTAAGAGAGAAGAATCCTTACAAATGAAAACTACAAGACTTAACGATTACCGTTTTTTTGACCCGGATCCGAAAGTTAGGCAAATTGCTTTTGAACTCTACGGAAGTGTAAAAAATTTGCCGCTGATTAGTCCTCACGGTCATGTCGATCCCAAACTTCTCGCCGACAACGAGCCGTTCCCGGATCCGACGGAGCTGATAATAATCCCGGACCACTATCTCTTTCGTATGCTTTATTCACAAGGAATTTCCTTGGAGTCACTTGGAATTCCAACGGTTGATGGTACGGAAGTTGAAAAGGATCACGCAAAAATCTGGCAAATCTTCGCCGATAATTTTTATTTGTTTGCGGGAACTCCGAGCGGCGCGTGGCTGGATTACACTTTTGCCAAGGTCTTCGGCATTCAAGAGAAATTGAATTCTAAAAACGCGATGAAGATTTACGGCAGTATCCAGAAGAAATTGCAGACAAAAAATTTTCTGCCCCGAACTTTGTTCAAGAAATTCAATATCGAGGTTCTTACTACGACTGATGCAGCATCCGACAGTTTGAGCAATCATAAGAAAATGAGAGACTCGGGCTGGAAAGGGAAAGTGATCCCGTGCTTCCGCCCGGATGCGGCGGTGAATATTTTATCCGCTAATTGGAAGAAAGAGATCAATTCTCTCAGCAAGATATCAGGTGTAGAAATTTCAGGTTACAAGAGTTTCATAAAGGTCCTTGAAAGCAGGCGTGAATATTTCAAGATGCATGGTGCTGTATCGACCGATCAAGGTGTAGAAAGTCCGTATGCCCGTAGATTATCGGAGAGCGAGGTCGACGCAATTTTTCAGCGGGCATTGAAAGGGCTGGCAACCGAAAAGGACGCGGCAGCATTTACTGCACACATGCTGATGGAGATGGCCCGGATGAGTATTGAAGATGGACTCGTCATGCAGATTCATGCCGGTGCGATGCGAAATCACAACAAGAAAGTATTCGATAAATTCGGAGCCGATAAAGGAGGCGACATTCCTGTCCAGACCGAATTCACGAAGAACATGCACGAGTTCTTGAATGAATTCGGAAACAATCCAAAGCTTACCGTTGTCCTATTCACCCTTGATGAGACCATATATTCGAGAGAGCTTGCGCCGCTCGCCGGGCATTATCCGGCGCTGAAATTAGGCGCATCATGGTGGTTCCATGACAGCATCCAGGGAATGACGAGATACCGCCAGAGTGTGACCGAGACGGCAGGGATTTACAACACTGTTGGATTCACAGACGATACTCGTGCGTTCATGTCGATTCCCGCAAGACACGATTTAGCTCGCAGGATGGATTCAAACTTCCTCGCCGGCATGGTGGCACGGCATATAATAACGAAGGAAGAGGCGAAGACGATGGGAAAGGCACTCGCTTACGGGCTCGCTAAGAAGGCGTATCATTTGGAATGAGGTCAATTTCGACGCAGGCAACTTGGCTAGCGGAGTATACTTCTTCAGGCTTGACGCGACCGGAGTTGAGCCGCTGAGCACTGGCAAATTTTCTGAAGTGAAAAAGTTAATGGTTGTTAAGTGGGGAATTTATATGAAGAAAGATAGGCTTGGAAATGGCAATCAAAGAAGAAATCAGCGAAACAAAAAAAGAAACGTCCTCCTTACCCTTACCTTTTGAGAAGGAACTCGCGATCTCGATTTACCCCGGATCTATAAACGACTATCATGGCACAAAGTTATTCATGGCGCGCCAGTTGCAGATTCCGTCAGGTGGAAACGGACACAAGTCTCTCTACGTGCTCTCGAGCAGCAATGATGAATCTGTACTAAAGGAGTTCGAAGGAGAGACTATCGAAACGTCGGGAGGCAAACGCGGCAAGAAATGTCCGATGACTCATCGGAATGCGTTGGCGCTTCAGAGAATTTTCTCGTTTACAAGGGCGGTGCCGATCGGCTTGAGAAACTCGTACGGGTTTGGAGATCGACTTGGGCTTGCAAACCCTGGTCATCTGAGAGCGCTCGAGGGATATAATTTCGCCCCTGTCTTAGCGCAGCAATCGATCCGTGAGTTGACAAGGACACAAAGATCGCCTGAAGAAGTCATGGATGCCGCGGTGTGGGCGGTATTTCAAGAGGGATACAAGAATGGCTTCGGTGCTGATGCCGACCACTTGAAGACCACTGACGACGTTGATCGTCTCGTGAAAGCAGGCTTCACGATGTTTACAATAGACCCTAGCGATCACATTGTAAACGGTGTTGCCGAGATCAGTCTGGACGAGCTGACAAAGAAAATAACTGCACTTCCGTGGAAAGAGTTTGGTGACTCATACGAGAGCCTTGTCGGACGATACGAAAACAAGAAAACAGAACTTGGCAGCGGATACTCGGTGACTGCAACGAAGAGAGAAGTCCTTGAAGCTTGCCTGAAGTATATGGCGGCAATTATCAATGTCAACAAGATACACACTCATCTGAAGACTAAACACGCAATTTATGGTTGCGAGATTGAAGTTTCCATTGATGAGACCGACACGGTGACGACACCGTTCGAGCATTTCTTCATCGTGAGTGAGTTGAAGAGAATGGGAGTGAGCTTCGTAAGTCTTGCTCCGAGATTCGTCGGAGATTTTGAGAAGGGAATTGATTACAAGGGAGACATAGATCTCTTCAAGGATCACTACTTGCGGCACGTAGCAATTGCCGAACACTTCGGATTTTACAAGATCAGCTTTCATTCAGGCAGCGACAAGTTCAGGATTTATGAAGCTGTCGGAGCTATGAAGCAGACACATATTCATGTCAAGACTGCCGGGACAAGCTACTTGGAGGCTTTAAAAGTGGTTGCGATGAAGGATCCAGGACTTTTCAGGGAGATTCTTGATTACGCCGTGAGCTTGTTTGAAAGCGAGAGAAAGAGTTATTTTGTTTCAGCAGACATGAAAAGAATCAAACCGGGTGCACATTACAAAGACAATGAGCTTGCGGGTCTGTTCGATTCCACAGATGTTAGACAGGCGCTGCACGTTACTTACGGCAGGGTGCTGACGGACAGAAATGAAAAATCCCGGTATCTTTTCAGAGACCGAGTTTATGATTGCCTGAAGAGGAATGAAGGCCTTCATTACGAGTTGCTGATTAAGCATTTTGATCGTCACCTCAGGCCGTTCAAGAATTGGAAGTGATGTCTAAGCAATGCTGCGCAGGAATTACAAAGATTGTCTTGCACTAAGAAATCAGGAATAGTTTTCTACAGAAAACGGGACGTGCGCGATGGAGAATGTTAAAGGGGGACCTGCACAAGATTTCTCAAATACGGTAGCCGTTGACAGCGGAGGAAAAATCGGCAACTATCGTTGGGTGATTTGCGCTCTGTTGTTCTTCGCGACGACGGCCAACTACATGGATCGACAGGTCATCAGTTTTCTGAAGGAATTTTTTTGCAAGTCGTCTGAGCTCGGAGGGTTCGGCTGGACAAACTCGCAATTTTCTTATCTGACTTCTTTTTTCACCGGCATTTACGCGGGAGCGAGTATCTTCGCCGGACGGCTCATTGATAGAATCGGGACTAAACTCGGATTAGCGCTTTCGCTTATTGTGTGGTCTGTCTGTGGAGTCCTCAACGCTTTTGTCGGAAGCCTAGTCACGATGCACATTGCCATCCGAAGCCTGTTTGCTGTCGGCGAATCCGGCAACTTTTCGGCGTCAATTAGAACTGTTGCCGAGTGGTTTCCGAAACGCGAACGTGCCCTGGCAACCGCCATTTTCAATGCGGGCTCAAGTTTCGGTGCGATGATTGCCGCGCTGTTCGTGCCATGGTGCTTAATCTATTTCGGGGAGAGTCACGGTTGGAAGATGGCTTTCATTCTGACCGGCACTGTCGGATTGTTCTGGCTGATTTTCTGGTTCTGGCTCTACGATACACCCGCGAAACAGAAACGGCTTAAGAAGCCGGAATACGATTACATTCACATTGATGAGGAAGTCGGAGCCGGCGAGCAAACCGGCGCCGAAGCGCACCAATTTTCGTGGTGGAAACTCTTCAGCTACAGACAATTGTGGTCATTTTTTGCCGGCAAACTTATGACTGACGGCATATGGTGGTTTTATCTGTTCTGGCTGCCGGATTATTTGATTAAGCAATTTCATATGACGAACCAGCAAATCATGATGCCGACGTTCATCGTTTACGGTGTGGCAATCATCGGCAGCATTTACGGCAGCAGCATTCCGATGACGTTCATCAAGCGCGGCATGTCAGTCTATAAGGCGCGCATGACGACGATGTTCATCATCGCGCTGTTCCCGCTGGCTGTGCTTGCCACGCAGTATTTCGGCGACGTGGCACGGTTCGGTACCATGGCTGTCACGCTCGCCATCGCCATGATCTCAATCGGTGCGACGGCCCACCAGGCATGGTCGGCAAATCTGTTCACGACAGTTTCGGACATGTTTCCGAAAAAAGCCGTCGGCTCCGTAACCGGCATCGGCACGGCTGCCGGCGGCATAGGCGGCGTCACCATGCAACTGCTTGCCGGGCGACTCACCGATGCCTTCGTTGGGCACCCGCAAACCGCCTACCTCATCATGTTCGTCATCTGCGCGCTGAGTTACCTGATCGCCTGGGCAATCATGAAGGCGCTCGTGCCGCGGCACAAACCTATTTTCGATTTGTAAAATTTTAAGAGACTAATATCTAAATCAAAAAGGAATAAATAAAATATGTCATCTAAAGCAGACATAGGATTAATCGGATTAGCGGTAATGGGAGAAAATCTCGTGCTAAACATGGAGAGCAGAGGATTCACCGTTGCCGTTTTCAACCGTACCGTCGACAAAGTAACGAACTTCATCAACGGACGAGCAAAAGGAAAAAATATACTTGGCACTCACAGCATAGAAGAATTGATTTCATCTTTAAAAACACCGCGCAAAATAATGCTGATGGTGAAAGCCGGGAAGCCGGTGGACGATTTCATTGAGCTTCTCACCCCGCGTTTGGAGAAGGGCGATATCGTCATCGACGGTGGAAATTCTCATTACCCCGACACTATTCGGCGGACTAAATATTTGGAGAGCAAAGGATTGTCATACATTGGGACTGGTGTCTCCGGCGGAGAAGAAGGAGCGCTCCATGGTCCATCTATCATGCCCGGAGGCTCTCCGCAGGCATGGCCTCATGTCAAGACGATCTTTCAGGCGATCGCAGCGAAAGTTGCCGATGGTACTCCGTGCTGCGAATGGGTTGGCAGCGATGGCGCGGGGCATTTTGTAAAGATGGTACACAACGGAATAGAGTACGGCGATATGCAGCTCATCAGCGAAGCATACCAGATCATGAGGGAGTTTCTGCGAATGAGCGCCGGCGAGATGCACGAAGTGTTTAAGAAATGGAACACGGGTGATCTGAACAGCTACCTCATCGAGATCACGCGCGACATACTCTCATACAAAGATTCGGACGGAAAACCGTTAGTCGATAAAATCGTCGACTCGGCAGGACAGAAAGGAACGGGCAAATGGACGAGCGTCACCTCGTTGGATCTCGGCATTCCATTGACTTTAATCAGTGAGGCGGTCTTTGCTCGGTGCTTGTCGGCAATTAAGGAAGAGAGAGTCGCCGCGTCGAAGGTATTGTGCGGTCCCAAGCAAAAATTCACCGGAGACGAGCAAGCTTTTTTGAACGATCTTGAAAAAGCTCTGTATGCTTCGAAGATCGTTTCTTATGCTCAAGGATTCACTCTTCTACGTGCAGCGGCGGAAGAATACAAATGGAATTTGAACTACGGTGGGATCGCACTTTTGTGGAGGGGTGGCTGCATTATTCGCAGCGCTTTTCTTGGTAAAATAAAAGAAGCGTTCGACAGAAATCCGAATCTTAGTAATTTGCTTCTCGATCCGTTCTTCAAAGAAAAGATAGAAGTATCGCAAGAGGCATGGAGAAGGGTGATTGCGTCGGCGGTCACCAACGGGATATGGATACCGGCGTTTTCGACGGCGTTGAATTATTTCGATGGGTACCGCAACGAGCGGCTACCCGCGAACTTGTTGCAAGCGCAGAGAGATTATTTTGGTGCTCATCAGTACGAGCGGGTTGACAAACCTCGCGGAGAATTTTTTCATACAAATTGGACTGGTCATGGCGGCGAGACCGCTTCTTCAACTTATTTAGTGTAGTACATTAACATGTTGGCATAAACGTCAGCAAGAAACTGTTAAAAAAGTTTTGTTGCAGACGTTTTTTTACCTTCCTTTTGAGAGTCATGCAATACTCACAAATCAAAAATATGCGGCTTCTATTATTGAAATGATGGTCAAACGTGGCTTGCAAGCGAGAAAAAAACTCTTCGGGAAGTGTCTGATGGTCTGTAGGTACTAAGAACTGGCCGTTAAGAGGATCGGAAGGTTAGATTAAAAGTCCCGCGCTTGCGGGATTTTTTTGTCCCACCCTTTCTCCAGGCCCATAAAATCTTGCACGGGTTACCTTTCATCCTTGACTAATGGCCGAATGGCGCCTAAATTTGATCGTTAGTTTCAATAGTAATCCTTTTCCTGAGTAAGATATCGCCCTCCGGTTTTAGGGCGAATATATAGATAGATCAAGTTCGGGCAACTCATCCTCAGTAACGGGAAAGGAGCATAAATTGAAATCACATCTACTTATACCAGCAATGGTTCTCTTTTTGTCGACCATGGCATTCGCTCAATCGAACAGCACTGACGTCGATCCATTTCTCGGCAGCTACGCACTTGGAGGCCGTGCGGACCTCGTCTTGTTCAATGCGCACCCAGATAGCGGATATGAACTTGGTTATGACTACTTCGATATTAATAGTAATGACGCACCCCAGCTGCCGGTTGTGGTCGACCAGGAAAATAGAAAAGTAATTTCGACTGATGGCGTTTCCGGCAACTTTCTCATGGGCTCGGTCTCAGACCAAGCACGTGATGAAGCTGTGTGCGCAACGATGTCCTCCGTCGGCGATTCGGCGGTACAAGTGAATTTGGACGTCACTCAATTTGTGAACGGCGCATGGTCTGTCTCTTCCACGGAAATCGATTGGTTGAAGAAGGCACCCAGCACAGTCAGTCAAAGGATGGAAGTCCGTATGGCTTCCGGTTATTTCGATGGAGGACCGGAGAAGGAATTCGTTGTTGCATACAATCTTCCCGACAGCTCCCAGCTGATAACCATTCGCGTTTTCAAATTGGACAGCACAACATATCAACCTGTAGAAATAACATCGATGCGGGATGACACTCTTCTAGCTAGTCTTGGTTCACAGGCATTCTTCGATATCGCCGTGGGTGACTTTGATGGAGATGGCCTGGATGAGTTAGTACTGGTGAAGAACAACGCCGTAACTCAATTGTCCGGGACGACTTGCACCGTCTCATTAAGGTTACATGCTTATGATTTTGATTGGACCAGCAAGCAACTTGTGTCCAAGGCTGTCCAGGATATCTCGTTGCCCTGTGGGCTGTCAGTTCCAGGCGGATACCAAGCCGGAGCACCCTGTCCATTAGTACAGCTTGTGACGACTTCAGGTGATTTCAATGGTGATGGACAAGATGAAGGCGTTTTTGGCTTTTGCTTGGAATTCATCGAAAATATGCAGCTGCTTCCATTTGAACAATTTCCTGTTCAAATTGAAGAAGATTCCTATCTGGAATCTTTCGCTCTGAGCACGGATCTGATGAGCTTCAAAATCACCGGCCCGCTTCTTGCCGGGACGGAGCCGATCTTGTTGTCATCTGGAAGACAGTACACAACCACCATGAGCCTAGCATCTAGTGACCTTGACAAAGACGGAAGGGATGAACTTGTATTTGCAGGAATGAACGACTTCATTGTTTACAAACTGGACGACACGTTGAGCATGACCAGGGTGGCAGGCTTTTGGTGCTACTCGAAGTGTGGATATATGAGCCAACGCAGGATTGCCATAGCGGATATTGACGGCGATACAACCTTTGCAGATTCAGCCAGTTCCATCTGGTACCCGGAAATCGTTACGTCTGAATTCACGGCTTATCCCACAAATCAGGCCACTGATGGTGCGAACAACTATCACCACATCAAAGTGTACAAGGTAACCGACCCCGTGAATTTCACGATGAGTTTGGTTAGTGATTTTACGGAAAACTACTCGGGCGCTATCCCTCCAACCTCGATGGCGGACGGAGGCATCCTGCTAGGAGATTTTCGGGGGAATGCGATCAGGATGGGAACGCCGCATAGGATTGCCGTGAATAATGTTGTCGAGCCTGCAATAATCATCAATGCGCCCCCCATACATTTCGATGTGCTCAACGACTCATGCTATGATATTTGCAAATCATATCCTATCAGTGGTGGCTCCGCTTTCTCATCGGAGCTTGTGCAATCGGCGTCCAACGAAGTCGAGGCTAACACCAACGTCCACAGCTCTTGGGGAATATCCTCGAAACTGAGCTTGGGAGGAAAATTCCTCGGCATTGGAGTGGAGGCGACGATAAAAGCCAAATACGGTGAGGATTTCAAGAACACTCACGGAACCGATAGCACCATGACTGCTAAATCTTCTAATCAAGCAACGTACGATGATCTAATCTATGCTACCGTGACGGATTACGATCTCTGGGAATACCCGGTTTACGCAGACGGCGTGAAAGAAGGGGACATTATGGCTGCCATCGTGCATCCCCAGACACCCCAATGGTTCCAAAGCAATGACGGGAATTTTGGGAATAACATCATTTTAGATCACGAACCGGGAAATCTCCTGAGCTATCCGGACTATGGCATTCCGGAAAACAATCCTGACGTGGGTCGGATCATCTACAAGGGTGATCTTTGCAGCATTAGCCCGACGGGTTCACCGAACAGCTGGGAACTCACCTGGCAGAAAGTGGTTTCAGACAGTGCGGACACGAGCAACAATTATAGTTTTTCGGCCGGGGTATCCGTCGGAGGTGTGACAATGAAGTTAGAAACTGAAGGAAGCTACGACCGTGGGTCGATCAACACCCACACCACAACGGTTACTCAGAGCATCGATCTGACGGCTAACTTTGGCGTAATAAACCCGTTGTACGCATCTGCCACCTACAGCATTCAACCGTACGCATACTGGTCTGTGAACGGCCCGCTTGTCCTTGACTATCTGGTTGATCTCGACACAACGAGCGTAGTGAAGTCCTTCTGGGAAGCGAATTACTCGCAGAAGCCTGACCTGACATTCAACTGCTATTACCGTAACTTCGTACAAAAAGGTCTCAGCGGTCTCGCGCCGGACATGGCAGACTGGACAAAAGAGATCGTGATCAATCCAGAAATTCCCAAACAAGGTGATACAGTTACTGTCAACGCTGAGATTCACAACTACAGCTTGCTTGCGACAAAAGCTCCTGTCAAGGTGCGATTCTATCTGGGAAGTTCAGAAACAGACGGAAGAGTCGTTCAATCTCTCACTGGAGACACCGTGTTCATGACTTCCAGCCCCGTCGCGGCAAGAAGCGATCAGGTTCTAAGTTTCTCATGGCGAGTACCAACCGGACTGTCCGCTTCCGATTCAATACTTTATGCAGTAATCGATCCAGATAACAGCATAGATGAACTGAGAAAGGACAACAACATAGGCTGGAACCGAATTACAGTTTTGAATGTAACACCTGTTCGTGAAACGGGGAATGTAGTTTCTTCATATCAACTTTCACAGAATTATCCAAATCCGTTCAACCCAGCGACTTCCATAGAGTATGCTCTTCCGCAAAGATCACGTATCCAGCTTAGTATCTACGACGTGTTGGGAAGAAAAGTCAAGACTCTTGTGGACAAAGATGAGGCTGCCGGAAAATATAGGGTGGAATTCAACGCGGCTAACTTAGCAAGCGGCGTATATTTCTGTCGGATCATGGCATCCGGCAGCAACAGACAGAACTTTGTATCGGTGAAGAAGCTGCTTTTGATGAAGTAAGAATAATTAAACTTGCCCCTGACCCTCTCTCTAAAAATTAGAGAGGCGGAAAAATGGGGTGAGTTTATCCAGGTAAAGCCTATTCTTTGAACAACCTATCGATATAATTTTCTGGAATGTCTTTTATCCTACAACGGTGACGATCATTCTCAACTTTATATCGCTTGACGATGAGCCGACTTGCAATTCATATTTGCCGGGTTCGACAACATAATCGGTTTTCTTCTCGTCAAAATATCTTAACGACTCTACAGGCAAAGATATTTCGACGGTTTGTGTCTCATCTTTGTTTATGTGAACGCGTTTGAATCCCTTCAGAGACTTTATCGGCTGCGGTTCTTTTGATGTAAAATCTTTCACATAAAGTTGGACAACTTCATCACCGTCGCGCGCACCGGCGTTACGAACATCAAAGGAAACTTTAATTGTATCGTTCACTTTTACGGATTCATTGTTTACATTCAGCTTTGAATATTTAAACCTCGTATAGCTGAGTCCGAACCCGAATGGATATAGTGGCACCCCTTTGAAGTAGCGATAAGTTCTTCCGTGCATGTCGTAATCATTGAATGGCGGAATGTCTTTTACAGATTTATAAAACGTTACAGGTAATCGTCCCCCAGGATTGTAATCTCCAAAGAGGACATCAGCGACCGCATCACCGCCTTCTTCGCCCGGATACCACGCGTCAATAATCGCGGGCAGATTTTTTTCTTCCCAGTTAACGGCGAGCGCGCTCCCGCCGACAAGAACGAGAACAATACTTTTTCCTGCAGTCTGGAATTCCTGTAAAAGTTTTTCCTGATTTGCTGGAATGTTCAGACTTGTGCGGTCACCACCACTGAAGCCGGGAAGCTTGACCGGCATCTCTTCGCCTTCGAGCCTCGGCGAAATCCCCCCAACTACAATTACGACATCCGATCTCTTTGCAAGTGAGATCGCATCAGCCGCAAGTTTTTCATCGCTCGCCTTTTCATAGACTCTGCGCCATTGCAATCTCATCGCGGCATAATTGACGCTGTCGGCATAATTGACCTCGATTTTGTACTCTTTATTCTGTTCCATAAAAATTGCTTTTCGTATGGGGACATTTATCTGGCGCGGATTCCAGTCGTCGGCGATAAGGCTGTCGTTAAGGTAGAGGCGGTTTTTACCCTTTGTAGTAACCTTGATTTCATACATGCCTGTTGCAGGCGGATTGAGAGTACCGGTCCATCTCATAGAGAAACAATTTTTGGAAATTTCTCTGCCGGGAAAGCCGAGCCACCAGAATTGTTGCATGACAGAATCGACTCTCGTAAGCACCGGCTTCCCGCGCATATCCGGGTTGTCATAATATTCTGCATAAAGTCCGTGAGCAGTAAAGCCATTGGCTGGTTTTACGAAATGTTTATCGACTGTTTCCAATCTATTCGTGTCTTCAAAGAGATTATAGCCAGCGGCGAATCCGACTTTGACACTGTTACCTAATTTGTTCTTAATTCCCTGAAGAATTGTAACAGGTTGTGACGGTGTTCCATTATAGTTACCAAGAAGTATGTCGATATCATCTGCGTACATTCCAATAACCGCGACCGCGTTGAGATTTTTCTTTAACGGCAAAGCGTCGTGATTATTCTTTAGAAGAACTATGCTTTCATCAGCGACTTTCCGTGCAAGCTCGCGATGCGCCTTGGTATCATTGTCCGAAATTGGAATTTTGGAATATGGAACAGCGTCCGGCGGATCGAACATGCCAAGTTTGAACCGAGCGAGCATCAATAACGCCACCGCTTTGTCAATCTCTTGCTCTGTGATTAGTCCTCTTGCGATGGCATCATTCAAAGATGAGAACTCATCTCCGCATGTCAGATCGCATCCTGCTTTCACTGCGAGTCCAGAGGCAGTTGCCAAATCAGGCGCATATTTGTGCCCGGCATAAATATCCCAGATAGCTCCACAGTCCGATACAACATATCCTTTGAAACCCCACTTGTCTCTAAGAATATCCGTCAGCAAAAATTTACTTGCAGTGCATGGTACGCCATTGAGACTGCTGTAAGCACCCATCACGGAGAATGCTCCACCTTCACGTACGCACGCTTCGAAAGCAGGAAGGTAAGTTTCGTAAAGATCGCGCATGCTTGGCCCGGCGTTAAAGCTGTGCCTGTCCGGCTCCGGTCCGCTGTGGACAGCGAAATGTTTCGGTGTGGAGATCACTTTGAAATATTTCATGTCGTCACTCTGTAAACCTTTGACGAATGCGACACCAATTCGAGAAGTGAGAAACGGGTCTTCGCCGTAAGTTTCTTGTCCTCTTCCCCAGCGCGGGTCGCGAAAAATATTTATGTTGGGCGACCAGAACGTCAACCCTTGATATATGCCGTGCTCGCTTTTGCTGATCGCATCGTTGTACTTCGCTCTCGCCTCCGTCGAGATAACGTCAGCTTCATCATGGATCAAATCGGTATTCCATGTTGCCGCCATTCCGATTGCTTGAGGAAACACGGTTGCAATTCCGTTTCTTGCGACACCATGCAGACATTCATTCCACCAGTTGTATTTCTGAATATTAAGTCGGGGAATTGATGGAGCAATGTTTTGCATCTGGGATATTTTTTCGCGGAGTGTCATTTTTAAGACCAAGTCGGCGGAGCGTGCTTCGAACGTTAAACTCGTATCTAGATAAGCAGGAATGCCGGTTGAATCTTTAAGTGTCTGCGCCCATGAGCGAGCTCCTAAGAGATTGAAAAGCAAAATCATGATGCAAGACAAAGGGGCAAAAATTTTCATGTTTTATCTCCTAGTTGGAAATGAATTGTCCGTAATGGGATCCAATATACAGCGGCACATTATTCAAATAATGTAACCATTTTATTAATACTGCGATTGAATTTCAAGTTTACCTAATAGTTATACGCTTAGACTTTTTGAAGTTAATCTTTACATAGTTTCTTCAAGCAAAGAAATTTTTTGCTACGAGGGCTAAGCTGAGAATCGAAAAAAATATATAATTCGTATTTCGGCTCGCTTGCAGGCACGTTGTGACGAACGATCATGAGCAAATCGAGCTTTTGCGGTCGCACCCTTTAGACTGTGCGTGCGAGGGGAGGCAGTATAGAGATACGGAGAGCGCACTTACCCGTACAGAGTCTCAGCGACCGCACCCTTCGCGAATGTTCGTCACGACTCTGTGAAGCCCGCAGTGTATTTTTTAAACATGTTTATTCGGAGCGGTTTGCTCGCATCCTTCGGCTGGATAATTATTTTTTGCCCTTGACTTTTTGAAGCCGCTGTTTTAAAATTAAAACGGTTCAAGCATTATAAAACCGAGTAAAAGACATCAGGGTTTTTGGTTTAGCAAAAAATAATCTAACGTAAATATTTAAGGAGTGAAGCGATCTTACTCAGGTTTTTTCGCACTATTGAGTGGGAGAGCCATAGTAGACCGCATGAGAGATGAGAATGGTGTTTTTAGTATGCTTTCGTCAACGGCAGCAAGGCGAAGTTGAAATAATCGATTAGGGGGCTTAGGAAATCTTAATGGCAAGAAAAGTATTTTTAGGTTACGATATCGGAAGCTCATCAATCAAGGTATCCATGGTAGATGCCGACACGGGTGAAATGGTCGCGTCGGGATTTTCGCCCGAACGAGAAATGAAAATCGATTCGCCTCAAATGGGTTGGGCTGAACAATATCCCGATACATGGTGGCAGCATGTTGTAACCGCAACAAAGAAAATGCTTTCGAAAACAGCGTTATCCGACTCGCAAATAATCGGGATCGGAATATCTTACCAAATGCACGGCTTAGTTATGGTCGGAAAGAACCATGAGATTCTTTATCCTTCGATTATTTGGTGTGACAGCCGAGCTGTTGAAATCGGCAATAAGGCGTTTTCAGATTTGGGAACCGAATATTGCCTTGGTAGTTGTTTGAATTCTCCCGGCAATTTTACGGCGTCAAAACTTAAATGGGTAAAAGATAATCGGCCGGATCTCTACTCTAAGATATTCAAGATAATGCTGCCCGGTGATTACATTGCCATGAAACTGACAGGTGAAATTCGTACCACTATATCGGGATTGAGCGAAGGGATATTTTGGGATTTTAATAAGAAAAGTATTGCGGAAGAACTTGTTCATTATTTCGGGTTCGACCAAAACGTAATTCCTGAAATTGTTCCGACATTCGGAGTGCAGGGACATTTGACTTCTAAAGCGGCTGAAGAGTTAGGTTTGAAACCGGGAGTTCCGATTTCATACAGAGCCGGTGATCAGCCCAACAACGCGTTATCGTTGAATGTCCTGAACCCCGGGGAGACAGCGGCAACAGCCGGTACTTCCGGAGTCATCTACGGCGTAACGAGCAAGAACATTTTCGACATCGATGGCAGAGTCAATACTTTCGCGCACGTGAATTATTCCGACAGCCAGCCGAACAAAGGTGTGCTGCTCTGCATAAACGGAACAGGGATACAGTATAGCTGGATCAAACAGAACATTATGGATAATAGGTATTCGTATGAAGAGTTGAATAAGTTAGCATCCGAAGTTGAAATCGGTTCGCAGGGATTGCTGTGTTATCCTTACGGCAACGGTGCCGAAAGAAGTCTGAAGAATAAAGATGTTCACGGTCATTTTTCCGGAATCAATTTTAATGTTCATGAAAAGGGACATGTGGTCCGGGCTGCTCAGGAAGGCATCGCATTTTCTTTCAGGTACGGACTTGACGTTATGAAGAACATCGGTTTGGAGCTTGATGTAATAAAAGCGGGCAATTCAAATCTCTTCCAGAGCGAAGTTTTTCGCGAAGCGTTTGTCAATACTTGTAATGTCAATCTTGAAATTTTAAGCACTGATGGCTCGCAAGGTGCTGCGCGAGGAGCAGGGATCGGCGTCGGGCACTATTCTTCAAATGACGAAGCGTTCAGAGGTTTGAAAATGATGGTACGGTTGCATCCGGATCGCGAATTAGCAGAGAAATATAGTTCCGTTTATCAAATCTGGAAAAATAATTTGTCGAAGGTAACGAATGAATAAATCCCCATGGGCTGTGCAGGAGTCTGATTCCTGCACAGCGCTGGTTATGTGACCGTCATCTCAAAGGTGACGGTCACATTGGTTACAGCCGACGGAGTAAAAATTTTGACAGTTCTGAGCGGCAAATTCTTTCAAAAAGAGTGATTTAAAGAGCTATGAAATTTGAGGTCCAACGTTTTGTTGTTGACATTTAAAATTAATATTTGTACTATTAAAACGGTTCAATAGTATTTGAACTGACGTAAAATTTAGAATAGTTTAGCATAAATTAAAATTCAAAGCGGCGAGTGTGACATGTGTCTATATGCGATATATAATAGTGAACTGTGTCTCTTGCCCGGCGAAGGATAAAAAGGAGCAAATATGTTGAATAAATTTTTCCCCAAAGTCGAGAAACAGATCTCTTATGAAGGCAAGGATTCTAAGAATCCCCTTGCATTCAAGTACTACAACAAGAATCAAAAGGTCGGCGGCAAAACAATGGCTGAACATCTGCGCTTTTCCGTCGCATTCTGGCATACGTTGATGGGCAACGGATCTGATATGTTCGGCGGGCCCAGTTTTCAAAGAGAATGGCGAAAGGCCGCGGATCCGATGGATCGTGCAAAAGGAACTCTAGAGGCAGCATTCGAATTATTTCAAAAATTAGGAGTCGATTATTATTGTTTTCATGATCGTGATATTGCTCCTGAAGGCGATACGTTCGCTCAAACATGTAAGAATTTAGAAGCCATGGTTCAGGTGGCAAAGAAACTTCAAAAGGAGACGGGTGTAAAGTTATTATGGGGTACGGCGAATTTGTTCAGCAATGCAATTTATTCGCAAGGTGCCGCAACAAGTCCGAATGCGCATGTCATGGCTACCGCAGCAGCACAGGTGAAAAATGCAATCGATGCGACCAAAGAACTCGGCGGCGAAAATTATGTGTTCTGGGGCGGGCGTGAAGGGTACGAGACATTAATTAATACAGACTTGAAAAAAGAACAGGAGAAGATGGCTCGGTTCCTGCATATGGCTGTGGATTATAAGAAGAAGCTCGGTTTTAAATGCCAGTTTCTTATTGAACCTAAACCGTGCGAGCCGACGAAACATCAATATGATTCCGATGCAGCAACGACATTATATTTCCTGAAGGAATATGATTTGATCGATGATTTCAAATTGAACATTGAAGCGAACCATGCTACTCTGGCTGGCAATACATTTGAACATGAGCTTGCCGTTGCTTCAGTTGCAGGAAGGTTAGGCAGCGTCGATGCCAATCGAGGCGACTTGCTACTCGGCTGGGACACGGATCAATTCCCAACAGACATTTACAGCACGACACTTGCCATGATGATAATCTTGAACCAAGGTGGTTTGGGTACTGGCGGATTGAATTTTGATGCAAAAGTACGCCGTAGTTCTAATGATCCTACAGATCTGCTCTATGCACACATCGGCGGAATGGATACATTTGCGAAAGGCTTGCTGATTGCTCATAAAATTATCGAAGATAAAGTATTGAGCAATTTTATCGAAGAAAGATATAGTAGCCACAAATCCGGCATAGGTGCACAAATTATGTCGGGCAAGGTTGGATTGGAAGAAGTGGAAAAATGGGTTCTTAATGAAAAGGATCCAGTTCTGCAGAGCGGCCGGCAGGAGATGCTCGAAAATATTATTAATTCATATATTTTCTAGATGGCAAGTGAGCAAAATCCTAAAAGGCTTAAAGGACATATTTAAGGACGACTTTTATATTGGTGTTGCTCTCAATCTGAATCAGATTTCCGGTAATGAATCGAGCGCCATCGCCCTTGTGGAAAAACACTTTAACAGCATTTCACCGGAAAATATTCTAAAATGGGAAGAGGTCCATCCGGAACCGAACAGATATAATTTCGAAGCAGCGGACCGTTATGTAGCTTTTGGTGAAAAACACAGAATGCATATAATCGGTCATACTCTCGTCTGGTTTTCTCAAACGCCAGACTGGGTGTTGAGTTAGTAGCAATGATGAACGAGATTTGTGAAAACTTTTTTGTGCACCATGGTCTGAAAAGTGAAATCAGATTGACGCCAAATGATTTGCGCAGAGTTTGAAAGGCCGCCGAAGCAAAGGTCGTCTTATTTGTTACAACCTATGCTGGAGCTTTTTGAAAGAGGTGCGTTGGCGGGAGGCAATCTATTATCCATTGAATCGACCGGTGGGAAAGAGATCTCTGACGACTCGCTAATGATGTGTAATATACAGCAATTTATTTTCAGTCAGGCGGTATTAGGTGTGCGCGATATGCAAATGCTTTGGGATAGGATAGTGGGAATTGCCCGTCGGACTCATACCATCGCCGGCTGTGACACTGCATGTGGATTTGCAAACACTGCAATGGTGTTGGCTGAGAAGAAATATATTCCTAAAGTTTTCGCTGCAGTTGCAAGAGTGGCTACTGTCATGAGATCGTTAGTCGCAGTCGAGAATGGCGCTCAAGGTCCTGGTAAGGATTGTGGGTATGAAGGGCCCTACTTGAAGGCGATCACCGGGATTCCCATCTCAATGGAAGGCAAAACTGCGGCCTGCGCTCACTACAGCCCGGTTGGAAATGTGGCTGCAGCTTGCGCCGACCTTTGGAGTAACGAATCAGTCCAGAATATCAAATTGGTGTCGGGTATGGCACCCACTGCTTACCTCGAGGCAGCTTGAATGTGACACTCGGCTTATGAACCAGGTCATTAAAGGTGGCAAGGATGAGATTCTCCGGCTTCAACAACTCTATGTCGATTCGGATATTTATTATGATCCTCAGGCTTTCGTCCTCTCTCCACGTGTCGTGGTAGAAGTTTCGAAGGAAATTGTGAAGGTATGGATCAGACTTTGTGGAGAAAGATATCCCAAGTCAGGGCTTGTAGATGTTGTAAACGAACCCATCCAGAAACCAGCTTCCTACAGGAACGCTATCGGCGGTGACGGTGAGACCGGCTGGGATTGGGTTATATGGTCGTTCGAAAAGGCAAGGCAGGCTTTTCCCAACGCAAAGCTTATAATAAATGAGTACGATATTCTTGACAGTGCAGCTAATGCCCATAACTTCGTGCGTATCATCGATCTGTTGAAAGCGAGAAGCTTGGTCGATGGTATCGGTTGCCAGGGTCACAAGCTGGAGAATGTGAATATAGACACTATCAAAGCGAACTTGAAACTTGTCGAGGCCACCGGGTTGCCGGTTTACATCTCGGAATACGATGTGAATGAAGCGGATGGTTCCAAGCAGCTGTCGATCTATGAAGACCAATTCCCGGTATTCTGGAATGACCCTCAAGTGAAAGGGATAACCTTATGGGGGTACATTCAAGGGCAGATATGGCGGAGGACGCATACCTTGTTTGTTCGGACGGCACAGAGATGCCTGCGCTTACGTGGATGCGCAAGTATGTATCTTCACATCCTGCTGGAGCAAGGCAACAAGGATGGCAGCATTAAAAGGAATTGTTATGAAGAAGATTCTAATAGATCGTAAAGCAAATAGTAAGAGCTGGATTGTTTCTATAGCTTTTTTAATAGTGTTTTCAACGCAATCATTTGCCCAGATTCAAACCAATGTTCCGGTGCTAAAAAATGTAGATGCCAAAGATTTTTACATTGGCTGTATCTTATCCTATAAGCATATTGGTTTTAAGAGCGATTCTGCCATAGCAGGCCAATCAGCAGTAGTTGATACAAATGGGGGACACTTGGTAAAATTCTAGACGATGGCTCAATTGCGGGTGAGGGCATTGTAAGTATAAGAAGGAATATATGCTATGGGAAATTTGTCGCAGACAGGTGCATGAATGGTGACCAGGATAATCAAGGAAGGCAAATGTATTTGCCCGGCGAATAGTTTGGCATTCAAAAAGTGAAATTTTATAAGTATAAATAAACTACTGTTTGTAGTTAGAATTAAACTTTGAATTAATGATCGGCAAACCAATCATGAGAACTATTATACAAGCAGTTTTACACTTTGCCAGCATATTTGCAATTTCGGTTCTTCCGGCAAGCGCACAAGACACAACAAAGAGCCTCAAAATTGTGGATGGCATATTCCGGCCTACATGGGAATCGTTCAAAAAGAATTACAAGTGTCCTGAATGGTTCCGCGACGCAAAGTTCGGGATTTGGGCTCATTGGTCTGCGCAGTGTGTGCCGGAACAAGGTGACTGGTACGCCCGTAATATGTACATTCAGGGCTCACCTCAATATGAATATCATTTGAAAACGTACGGTCACCCATCAAAGTTTGGATTCATGGAAATTGATAATTTGTGGAAGGCTGAACACTGGGATCCGGAAAAGATGATGCGACTCTACAAGCGAGCCGGTGCGAAATATTTCGTCGCGCTTGCAAATCACCATGACAATTTTGATTGTTACGATTCTAAGTACCATGCATGGAACTCGGTCAATGTCGGCCCGAAAAAGGATATCGTCGGAATTTGGGAGAAGGTGGCGCGCGAGAATGGGTTGCGTTTTGGAGTAAGTAATCACTCTGCCCATGCGTGGCATTGGTTCCAGACTGCGTACGGATATGATGGCGAAGGCCCGCTTGCGGGAGTACGATATGATGCAGCAACGCTCACAAAGGCAGACGGAAAAGGAAAATGGTGGGAAGGTCTTGATCCGCAAGATCTGTATGCCGGTCCGAACTTGAAAATGCCAGACGGCCTTACGAGCATAAGGATGGTTAATGAATGGCATGAAAAGAACGATCGAGTGTGGACCGAAGAACCGCCTCCCAATAATCCTGCTTTCGTCGAGAATTGGTTCCTCCGATGTCAGGATCTTATGGATAAATACCATCCTGACTTGGTCTATTTTGATGATTACGGATTGCCGCTTGGGCAAGCCGGGCTGGACATCACCGCACATTATTACAATTCGAATCTGAAGTGGAACAACAACAAGCTTGAAGCTGTGGTTACCGCGAAACAGCTTTCACCCGAACAGAGCAAGGGTGTCGTTAAGGATTACGAACGCGGTTTCTCGGATACGATCCAGTCGGAGCCTTGGCAGACGTGCACCTGCATCGGTTCCTGGCACTACAGCCGTGAAATTGCCGAGCAGAACAAATACAAATCCGTCAGGCAAATAGTCTGCATGCTCATAGACATTGTCAGTAAAAACGGAAACCTCCTTCTCAGCATTCCGGTTCGAGGGGATGGGACGATAGATGAACATGAAATCGCTTTTCTGGAAGGAATGTCAAAATGGATGGACATCAACGGGGAAGCGATCTTTGGCACACGACCATGGAAAATCTGCGGAGAAGGACCAACGAAAGTCAAAGCAGGCATGTTCAATGAAGACGCGGCGAAGTCATTTACCGCTGAAGACATCCGCTTCACGACTAAAGGCAAAACTCTTTATGCATTCCTGTTAGGATGGTCTGAAGAGAAAAGCGCCCTGATCAAGTCTCTTGGTTCCGATTCGCCGCAGCTTCAAGGTCGGAAGATAACAGATGTATCGTTGTTAGGTTATGACGGCAAATTGGAATGGTCACAGAAGAGCGACTGGCTCTGGATAAAAATGCCGGAACACAAGCCGTGCGATAATGCCCTCGCTTTTAAAATCACAGGGCTATGACCGAACTGGATTAATCACAGACGGAGCAGAAAATAAGCCGAAATAAAATTATTCCGTCTTTATATTCTTTATATGAAAAAGGAGTTTGTCATGCCAGAAACTATTTTTCCTAAGAAAGCATCTGGAAGCGCCATTCTTTTGCTTTCGTGTAAAGACCGGGTTGGATTGATTTCCAGGATTTCTCATTTTGTTTTTGAGCGAGGCGGCAATATCCTGGACTTGGATGAACACGTAGATATCGATGACAAGCAATTTTTCATTCGCATCGCCTGGGAAATGAAAAATTTTTCAGTGTCTGAGTCCGAAGTGGCTGAAGCGTTTGCGCCTTTGGCGAAGGAATTTGACGCCGCATTTAAAATCAACTTCATCGGCAGAAACCTTCGTGTGGCAATTTTTGTCTCGAAGTTAGATCATTGTCTCCAGGAAATTTTGTGGCGTCAGCGGCTCGGCGAATTTAACATTGAAATCCCGCTCATTATTTCCAATCATGAAGATTTGCGGCACTTAGCTGAGCAATACGGCACCCCGTATTTTCTGTTCCCTGTTACGAAAGACAATAAGCTTGAGCAGGAGAAAAAAGAGTTAGCTTTGCTAAAGGAGCATCGGATTGACACGATCGTGCTGGCACGCTACATGCAAGTCCTGACGCCGCAGATCGTGTGCGAATACCCGAACCAAATCATCAATATTCATCATTCATTTCTGCCGGCGTTTGCCGGGAGTGATCCGTACAGGCAAGCTTACGAGCGCGGCGTAAAGATCATCGGCGCGACAAGTCATTATGTTACCGAGGAACTTGATGAAGGTCCGATCATCGAGCAAGATATCATCCGTATTTCTCATAAGGATACCGTCAGCGATTTAGTGCGTAAGGGCAGAGATCTGGAGCGTATGATACTCGCTCGCGCATTGTACCATCATGCACAGCATCGCATATTGGTACATTGCAATAGAACGATTGTTTTTGAATAAACATGACAAATAAGATGACAGAAAAACATTGGGAAAATCTTTTAACTATTATTAAAGGGGAAGCTGTAAATTCTTTGCCGATCGGTTTCATCATCGACAGTCCGTGGCTGCCGAACTGGTACGGCATAAAAATACTAGATTATTTTTCGAACGATGAATTGTGGCTGAACGCAAATCTGAAAGCGATTAACGAATTTCCAGATGTTATGTTTCTTCCGGGATTTTGGTCGGAATTTGGCATGTGCACAGAACCATCAGCATTCGGGGTTCGCTGCACTTTTCCGCAGAACGAATTTCCGTTTGCACACAAGATTATACAATCCGTCGATGGATATTGATTCACTGCTGCAGCCGAATCCAAGGACTGACAGTCTCTTGCCTTTTGTGTTGAACAGGTTAAAGCTTGCCCAGCCGAAGATTGAAGCAGCAGGGCACAGAATAAGATTTGCCGTCGCGCGCGGTCCGTTGAATATCGCGACTTATCTGATGGGAACGACAGAATTCTTAACAACCATGATGATTGAGCCTGAAAAAGCTGAGTCGCTCATCAAGAAAATTACTGCGTACCTGAAAGATTGGCTGCATTTGCAAATGGAAGCTTTCCCTTCTATTGATGGAATTTTTTTGCTTGATGATATAATCGGTTTTATGGGCGAAGCCGAGTTTTGCACTTTCGGTCTGCCTTATTTCAAAGACCTGTTTGACGCGAATGTTGCTGTAAAATTTTTACATAATGATGCACCGTGCAAAGTATCCGCACACCTTCTGCCGGAGATGGGCGTCAATCTTTTCAATATGGGATTCGATGTGACATTGAATGAATTGAAGCAATTGACAAAAAATAAAGTCGCACTTCTCGGAAACATTCCTCCGCGAGATGTGCTTGCAAACGGCACTCTGGAGCAGGTCAAGAAAGCAACCGTTGATTTGATAAATTCTCTTCAGGATAAATCGAAGGTTATATTATCATGTGGAGGTGGGATGCCGCCTGCAGTCAGCACGGAAAACATAAAAACATTTATACGGGCGGTCAAAGACAGTTCTTGCATTTGAAGATTTAATGAGAACCGAATTTAATTAGAAGTCGTTTAGATGCTAGTGTATGTTTGAGTTAGAAATTTGGCAAAATGATTAGCAAGGAGATGTTAAGATGAGAAGACGTGATTTTATTAGGTACACAGCTCTTACCGCAGGGACGATTCCATTTTCACATTATAGAAAAATTTTTCCTCATTCTTTCCATCTCCTTGTATCGCTTTCCGGATCTGAATCCGCCTGCTCTTCCTTTGTTCGAAATCGCCAAGCTTTTTTACAACCAGGAACAAGATTTTCCTTTTCGAGGGTAACAGGCGGTCTTAGATTAATTTGAAATTTACATGTTTTTTTCTCGTTATGGTGTTTCTTCCTCACAATTAAACCAAAGTTGGTGGGGCCTCGTAAGACTTGAATCATCGCTCTATGCAAAACATTATGTGACTCCATGGCCACTCGGAAGTAATTAGTATCGTCTCTTTCAAGTTCGAAATTTAAACGCGCCAAATCAGACTTGATTGGGCCAATATTGTCAACAGAGTAATCTCCCATTTCCTTCATACGTAACCTCCATGTGTTTAGAGAGTACCCGCTTCTTGCTTCTCACAGTTCTATTGTCTTTTCCGCTCCATCATACTTCACCACCTTCTCAACCTTGTCCGTCACTTCTACTCCCGTTCCATGATCTGGCGAGACGACCACGATATTGATAGTCTTCTCCTTCAGCATTCCAGGAAATTCCCCGTGGCGCTTGCCGATTGTGAGAGTGCGTGTCGAGTCGTTCCACTTGAATTCGATAGTCGAGTAAATTCCTCTCTCGTAATTGTAGTTGTCGTTCTCGTCTTCGTAGAGAGTGAAGCTTGCGTCGGCACCGGGATAAATACGAAGCTCAATCGGGCCAGCGGGTTTCTCTGTCGAGTATTGTATGAACGGTCCCATCGGAATGACTGATCCGGCTTTCACGAAGAGCGGTATCTTGTCAATCGGTGCGTCTGCCGTCATTTCCTGTCCGCCATTATATTCCTTTCCGGTCCAGAAATCATACCAGCCTTTGCTCTCAGGCAAGTAAACTTTCGCTGTCTTCGGCCTGTCCTCGTGGGCTTGCTCTTTCGCGAATATTGATGGCGTTTTCCAGTAAAGCTCCATGTGTGCCGCGCCGGGAGTTGCATTCTCGGTTTCAAGGACGAAGCTGTATTCCTTCCCGGCAACTAAATCTACCGTGTCCGTGTATTGCTCGACACTTGTGTAAACTATCGGAAGTTGTTTCCCGTCCAGAGTAATTCCCTTTGCATCGTAGCTTCTCATGTGGAACTGGTATTTGCCTGTTTCCTGCGGAGTCAGTTTACCTTCCCACCGGATTGAGAACGAGGAATCAGTGATATAGCTTGGCCTTCCGGTAGAATACCAATTGATGTTTATGTCCGGCTCGATTTCCTCTTTCGTGATGTTCTTGTGCTTACTGTCGCTGCAATACGTCGCGAGTATGCCGGGCTTGTCATCGTTTGTCTTAAAAAATTCCGGACCGATAAGCACACTCTGCTCAGGCGGACGATAGTACATCCAATCGGTCACTGGAGTAACCATTATCGATGGCCCGAACATAAACTGGTCGTCAATACCATAGGTCTTCTTGTCCGATTCGAAATCCATCGGGAGCCCTCGCATTATCGTGTACCCTTGACTCGTGACCTTCCACGCAAGCGAATAAATGTAGGGAAGGAGCCGGTAGCGGAGGTTGTCGAACTTCAACATCGGTTTCGTGAACTCTCCGAACTCCCATATCTCGCGTGGAGTCTCCGAGCCGTGAGCACGGAATATCGGGCTGAAGGCGCCGAACTGGAACATCCTTTCATAGAATTCCTGGTATGCCGGATCTTTGCCGCCGCGATTGAACACGCCGCCGTATGCTCCGAGAACGAATGCACCAATGTCGAACGTGTAGTATGGAATCCCGGCCATACAATGATTTATTCCTGCGGAAATCTGGTCGCGGTAGATTCTCCAATTTGCGCCGATGTCGCCCGTCCATGTCGTTGCGGCATTCCGCTGTTGACCGGCATAAGTCGATCTCGTGAGAATGTAGAAGCGCTTGTCGGAAAACTCTTTCCTGTAGTTCGAGTATAGATCATCTGTCATGGCGAGCGAGAACGCGTTCAGGTATCTTGCCCACGAGCCTAAATGATTATTGCCGACACGTTTCATCTCGTATTCTGTTGACCCGACAGTGTTGGCATTGATCAGATCGGGTTCTGTAGAATCGATCCACCATGCGTCGACCCCTTTGGACAACAAACCTTTCTTCAAATATTGCCAGTAAAGTTTGTTCGCGGCTGGGTTGTATGCGTCATAATATTTGAATCCGCCCCAGCCGACAGGTAGATACAGAAAGCCATGCTTATTCATGTCTGTGTAAATTGCGGCATTCGGTCCGAGTGCGGGCCATATCGAAATCATAAAATGAAAGTGCATCTTGTGCAGGCTGTCGATCATCGCTTTCGGATGCGGATATGTTGTCGAGTCGAAGGACATCCCGCTCCAGTTTTTCGCACCGCCCCAGTAATTCCAGTCCTGTACGATATTGTCGATCGGTATCTTAAGCTCGCGGTATTTCCTCGCGATTCCCAAAACTTCGTCACGAGCTGCATAGTGCTCTTTGCTTTGCCAGTAGCCGTAAGCCCATTTGCCGTACATCGGAGCCTGTCCTGTGAGCTTCCGATAACCTGAAATGACGCTGTCAATATCGTTGCCGATGATAAAATAGTAATCTATGTTGTCGCCGACGTCGGACCAGAGCGACATAATTTTCCTTCCGTCGTCGCTGAAAACTGTTTTTGAGTAATCGTCCCAGAGAATTCCATAGTTCATTGTTGAGACAAGAAACGGACTTATGGCGTTCGTGTTCGTCTGAACGAGCGTGACGGTATCTCCACGATAGTTCATATAACCGTGTTGGTCAGCACCGAGCCCGTAAATTCCTTCGTCTGATGTCATATCAAATTTTTGATAGACATTGAAAGAAGAATCAGTGCCATATTCAACCGGACTGAAACCGCAATCATCTTCGTTCAGGATCTCGTTCCCGCCGGGATTCTCAAATTTTACATTACCTGTTTTAAGTGAAATAATAACCCTTACTTTCAGAGATGATAGCTCGATCTGATCGTTTTCTTCTTGATCCTTGGTTATCGGGCTCGGAGGCTCTTTCATAATCACTGAGAGGCTGCTCTTCTTCTCGGTACCTGTCGGAAGCCATTTTTCAATCCTCACAATGTTAGGTCCATAGAATTGAGCCTTCACGTTCAGCCCCGGCGTTCTCGTTATGACGCCATTCTTGATTCGTGTGAAGTTGCTTTCTCGTGCAAAGCAAGAAAGAGATAGAATAGTTAATGAGCAGGTAATTATTAGAAATAATTTTGTTTTCATCTCGGTTGCCTATTTTTGTCATGAGAAATATAGATTACGAAATATAAATGAACAAATAATGGGTAGTGGTCAGTATGGGAAAGTATTGTAGCCTTGCGAAGGTACTTTCACCAGAATTCACGAATATCTTAAGCTTACATCGCTTTTCAAGGAAAACCCTCGCAAGGTTTGCATCCAAACCTCAAATGGAGCCGATGCCAAATTTTTGGTAGATAGAATCGTTTGGGAAAAATTACTAACTTAGAAAATGCACCGCTGGCGGATAAGCTCCGTTCAACAATGTTCTTCAAATAACATGTAGCCTTGCGAAGATTTTTAAGATGATGCCTGTCGATTTGACTGTGCCAAGCACAAACCTTCACGGGGTTAAACAAAAAGACCAGGAGACTGCATGAAAGAGAGAGATAACGACATTTTGGGACTGAGTTCTTCGAGACGAAAATTTCTAAAGACGCTTGGCACAGCGGCTGCTGGTTTGCTTGTTGTACCGTACTTGAAACCGTCGGGCGTTTTTGCATATAAAATTAATCGTTCGTCTTCCTACCTTGCACAAGTCGCGATTACCAATACCGCAGGCACTTCTGCTGACAGCTATGTTTATGATGATTCAACAAATGGTGGTGTCAAGCAGAAGGTACAATATCTTTTCGGCCAACTCAGCGGAATTACCAATTTGTTCAGTAAGGGCAAAAAAGTTGCGATGAAAATAAACTTGACCGGAGGCTCTTACAACGCCACATATAAATCGTTGGGCAGCTATACAATTACCGAAGCTATGTGGACTCATCCGGCGGTTATTCATGCCGTAGGTGAATTTATTCTCGGTTGTGGTGTTAATTCAGAAGATCTTTACATCGTGGATTCTTTTTGGGATACAACATGGCAAACCGCAGGATCCACAGCTCCGTTCGGCTCTAACGACAGTTTCGGCTATTTGGCTGTCCAAAAGGCTTTGAGTTGCAACGTCGTGGATCTTAACAATCCCGGTCCATTATCTTCAAGTTTTGCAGTTATTTCAACAGGGAGCAATTATTTCCACTTCTCATCTCTCCAAATGAATCAAGTACTAGAAGACGTTGACGTCTACGTCTCGATTCCCAAATTGAAGCAACATTCCGCTGCCGGCCTCACGTGCTCACTCAAGAATCAGGTTGGAACAGTTCCTATTTCGTTAAACACGATAACGGGCGATAACACTCGCAGAGGAAGACTTCACCATCAGACAAGCACTGCGACGGAAGGTAATTACTTGCCCGAATCAATTTGCGATCTGAATGCGGCACGCCCCGTTCAACTTGCTGTGGTGGATGGAATTAAGAGTGCAACAGGTGGTGAAGGCGATTGGCTTACGACTTTTGCGCCATGCTCGAAACATGTTTTGTTTGCCGGAGTTGATCCCGTCGCAACCGACAGCATTGGAGCTTACCTGATGGGACTCGATTGCGAAGCAAAGACCCTCCCATTGCCTTTGCCGCTGACAGACGGCTCCGTGACAGTTGCGACATGCGACAACTATCTCGATCTCCTCAACACAAAAGGTGTCGGTACAAATCAACTTAATGAGATCCAGGTTCTTGGTGACGGAGCAAATCTGATTACATCGGTCAGACCAAATATCGAGGTAAAACAACCGGCTGACTTCCAATTGTGTGCGAATTATCCCAATCCATTCAATCCAGCAACAATGATCGTTTTTTATTTGCCACGAAACGAGAACGTTACTTTAAAAGTTTTTGACGTCACGGGTCGGGCGATTGAGACTCTGGTTGACGGGATGGTTCCTGCCGGGGAGCATCGTTTACAATGGAGCGCGACCGGTTTGGCAAGCGGAGTTTATATTTGTCGGATGCAGGCAGGAAATTTTTCTGATTCAATAAAAATGGTTTATGAGAAATAGTACATGGTGGATTAAAATAGAAGAGACGATGATAGAGAGGAAGCCTTTCATCTGTGTGCCGTTTATTGTCTTTGCTCACGTTTCATAAATTCTCATAACGTGTATGCCCGCAAAAAGCTCGGCAAGCCCAAAAGAATTGTTTTGATTAATTTATTTCTTTGAGAGAGAGGGGGTCCTTCGGACCGAACCATCTCCATGTTTGTTCAAGAGCCATTTATTTTTTTATTTATATTTGTGGTTGAAAATCTCTATATCGTTCCCACTTCATCTTGCAAAATCCATCCTTCTTTACCATCTTGTAGCCTGATCTTGATCCATTTATCAACTTGATCTAACTCTCTAACTTTTAATCCTTCGTGAATGATGAATGCGTCGCCGCTTGTCGAATCCGGTGCGAGCTTTGCTGCCGCAGTCGGCTCAATTATGATTGCGTTTTTAATGTGCCATTCTCTATTTAAGTTAACAATCCAAATTGTGGCAGTGATTATTAAAAGGACCGCCGATATCAAACCGAAATAGATAGAATATCGTTGGATGCTCAGCCTCTTCGCAAAGAAATATAATCCGATGGAAGCGAGGAGTAATAAATAAAAAAGATAAACGGCATGAGTCCAACCAGTAATGGAGAACAAAGCCAAGAGATTTTCCCACCATTGGAACAAGAAAAACTTCGGGAGCGTATCAATCTTGTCAATTGTTTTTGTGTTTGCGATCGCCAGGTTATGAATCACGTCGTCATCGCCCGGCGAAAATTCCAGCGCTTTTTCATAATATAAAATCGCAAGGCCGATTTTTCCCTCCCGATAATAAGAATTGCCGAGATTGTAATGCAATGATGTTCCTTCGTACCCTAAATGAATAACGTTTTGATAAGCTTCGATTGCTTCTTCATACTGTTTATCCTGATAGAATTTGTTTCCTTGCTCCATCAAACCCTGAACTGATACGTCCCAGATCAGGCTTTGAGCTTCTGAAGCGAATGCAAATTTCGACGAGAGGAGCAAAAGGACCGCGATAAATGCAGTATGTTTTATTTTATTCAAGAAATCTTTGTTACTCTCAAGCATATTGCTTTGCCGACAATGATTTTTCCAAATCAATTATGACTTTCGTTAAATCATGGTACATATCGTTCATTGCAGATGTGCCGTCGCTGGCCGGAGCGAATCTTGCGAACTCACATTTTTCTATACATGTTTTCAGATTGGCAACCAATTCCCCCTGAATACCCTTTGTTTCTAACAGACTAATTGCTCTCTCCGATGAAATTTCCGACTTGGGAATGTGAAGCTTATCTTCCAAATATCCGAAAAGTGCCTGAGATATTTCGGCATAGAAACCGGCTTGATTGTTGGATTTCATCAACGCCTCTGCAGTCTTGAATCGCCTTCGCGCAATCTTTTCCGCACGCCGGTAACGCAGAAGTTGAACATTTCCTGTGAGCCTGTCCTGCCTTCTTTTGAATGTTACAAGTCCGCCTAGAAAGACGACCGGAAGAACAGCGGCGGTCCAAAATCCGAATCCGAAGCTCGCCGTACCACCTTGTCTTCTCAGATCGCCGGCCGATGTTTTGATGTAGCGAATGTCCTGGCCCAGAACCCGTATTTCCTCTTTGGAATATCCGGCCGCTGTCTCGTTCCCGGTATTTGAGCCTTGAACTACATTTATTGTATAAGAAGGAGTGGAAAGAGTTGTGTACGAATTCTTTTCGGGATTGAAATAAGAAAATTGAGTTGGCGGAATTTCCTTTGTTCCCACAGACCTTGGGATTATCAGATACTCGAAGGTTCTTGTTCCAGATATTGTACCAGTACGATCGATCTGCTCGGAAGTTTTCGGCTCATATTTGTCGAATCCGTCAGGGATGTTGATCTCCGGCATATTCAAAAGTCGAATATTGCCTCTTCCGGTGATATTGATTTCCAAAGTCAACGGCTCGTTAGTTTTCGCGCTTGTCGATCCGATCTGGGATGAAAGTGAATAATCACCAACCGCTCCATTAAATGGTTTCGGAACACCTTGTGTGGGAAGAGGATTCACGTGCAGCTTGATGGTGTTTGACTTTGCCGTATAATTTATGGTTTGAAAATTATTGAAGAACGGATCGTTGAAGAACTGGTCGAATATATCTCCGCCGCTTCTTTTGTTTTGGATTTGCACCGGAATATCCAGCACAAGCGGCGTTACGGATAGCTCCCCGGTTTGAGAGGAGAAAAGAGCAACTTTTTTCAGCACCCCGACGCGGTATTGTTTTCCATTATACATCTGGGTCGCGAAAGAAATGCTGTTAGAAGTATTAATTTCTTCCGCCCAGAATCCCTCGTAAGACGGCAGTTTTGAAACTTGCATTTGCGAGGCTATGCCCAATCTTGTATAAAGTTTGTAAGTCACCGTGACTTGTTCACCCATATAAACTTTCTGTTTGTCTGCGGTGGCGAGAATAAAAAGATTATCGCCAATATCTTTTGAAGATGCTGTGCTATTTGTTTGTCCGGAGGATACTGTAGATGAGCCAGCAGCCTGCTTCGGTGAACCTTTCGCGACGTTTATCGCCAACGGTTGAGTTGTAAAATTTTTCCCGTTGTAATTTATCGTAGCGCTTCCGATGGTAAACTTTCCCACGCTTCGAGGCTGCAGATAGTATGAATATGAAGCTGAAGCAGAAACAGAGCCATTGATGATTTGCATGCTCGTCGATTGATTCGGACCGGGAAAGGACCATGAAACCTTTGAAGTCGGGCGGATTGAAACTCTTGATGCCGTTTACATCTTGACCGGAAAATGTAAATGAAATTTGAAATTGCTCATTTACACCAACGGTCATATTGTCAACGGATGCGGTAAATGTCTGCGCATAGACACTTGTGAGTGTAAATAAAAACGACGCCACAAATAATTTTGTAATATATCTCATAATTGTTTTAAAAAGTCGAAATTCAAAAGTGAAGCTCACATTCTTCGACTTTTGAGTTTTACTTCACCAGTCCTTATCTGTTTTGATTGGTTCGCCTTTCATTTTTCTCAACTGCTTTTGCAAATTTTTCTCATCGTTGTTTAAAGCGTTAAATATTGCTTGAGCTTGATCTTTTGAAATTTCATTCGGTGCGTTTTGCTGATTCTGGTTTTGCGGCTGTTTGTTCTGATCGTTTTTATTTTTGTCGTTCTGGCTTTGATTGTTTTTGTTCTGCTGGTTTTGATTCTTCAACAAGTCAAGCGCGTAAGACAAGTTGTATTTTGTTGCCACATCATTCGGATTCAGCTTAAGAGCGTCCTCATAAGCGCCGATGCTTTCCTTGATCTTTTGATCCTTCAGAAGTGCATTGCCGGTGTTGTGGTAAACTGCAGCTTTCTGGTTGTCCATCGTAGCTTTTGATAACGCGGCTGAATAATTCTTCAGAGCGTCTTCATATTTTCCTTCTTTATAATATGAATCACCGAGATTGAAGTTCGCCTGAAAATTGTCTGGCGATTTTTCCAAACCTTTCTTGAACTCAACTTCGGAATCGACGAATTTTCCTTTGTCATATAAATCAACGCCGTTGTTTACAGCGGATCGCGTGCTTTGTGCGAGCACGTTTCCGCCCGTGAGAACTACAGTAGCAAAAAGAAGGCAGAAAGGAGTATGAAGTAAGCAGCTTTTCATTTTACAATTCCCAATGTCTTGTTCATCCTATCTAAGAAACGCGACTTTCGTTCCGACATAAAAAATTCTCCGACAAGCAAAAAAATTGCTGGCGCTAAAAAATAATAAAACCTATCTTCGTAGTCAGTAACTCTTTTTTCGCCTAGCTCAGTTTTCTTAATTTTTGATAGATCACCATAAATTATCTCAAGTTCATCTCTGTCATTTGTACCTCTGAGATATTGTCCGCCGGTTTCCGATGCAATTTCCTTCAATGTTGCTTCATCTAACTTTGACAGAACGATGTTTCCATCCTTATCTTTCTTGAAACCAGCTTGCTGTCCTTGATCGTTGTAAACCGGAATTGGAACTCCGTCGGGCGAGCCGAGCCCGATTGTATAAATCTCAATATAATTTTTCTTTGCGTCGTCGCTCGCATCTTGAATATTGCCTTCGTGGTCTTCTCCATCGGTAAAAATCGCTATGACCTTTTCTGTTTTAGACGAATAATCGAAAGATTTGGTTGCTAAATTTATTGCAGCAGCGATTGCAGTTCCTTGTTCTGGAACCGTGCTCACATCTGCCGCCGATAAAAATAGATTTGCCGCTGAATAATCAGTGGTAAGCGGAAACTGCACGAAAGGTTCGCCTGCAAAAACGACCAAACCAATTCTGTCGCCGTGAAGTTTTTGAATTAGGTTCGATATTTCTAATTTCGCTTTCTCCAACCTGCTCGGTTTAATATCCTGCGCCTGCATACTTAATGAAACATCGAGAATAATATAAATGTCGATACCGGTCTCTTTGACATTTTCGATCTTCGTTCCGACTTGCGGGTCCGCCGCAGCAAGTAGCAGTAGGGCGATTGAGAACACGATCATTCCAGATTTGATAATTCCCTTTCCCTTGCTGTAAGTCGGCAGCAATATCGGCTGCATTGTTTTATTGGCGAAATTGCTTAACAATTTAGTTTTGTTCCTTATCACGTACCATGATACTAAAAGGAGCACCGGCACAAAATATAAGCCGTACAAATATTCAGAATATGCAAATCGAAACATTATTATGGAATTTTTCTGAAGACGGTTTTCGACAGACCAAGCTCAAGCAAAAGCAAAATCAAACCTGCATCTAACCAGCCGGAAAATAGTTCGGCTGCATTTCTGTAAGAAGTTACTTCAATTTTAGATTTCTCGAGCTTGTCGATCTTTTTATAAATTTCATTTAATGTTGTGTTGTTCGTCGCCCTGAAATATTCTCCGCCTGTGATGTCGGCAATATTTTTCAATAGGCCCTCATCGATTTCGACAGGCAGCATCTGGTAGCGGATTCCGTATGGAGTCTGAATTGGGTAAGGAGCCTCGCCTTCGGTGCCGACGCCGATAGTATAAACTCTTATTCCATAAGTTTTCGCTATCTCGGCGGCAGTCAAGGGATCGATTTCTCCTGCGTTGTTCACGCCGTCTGTCAACAGAATTACGACTTTACTTTTCGCCTGGCCGTCCTTTAATCTACCGACGGCGTCGGCAATTCCGTTTCCAATTGCTGTGCCATCAGGCACCATACCGGGTTCAACTTTCCCCAGCAAATTTTCTAAGACGTTGTGATCGATAGTGATCGGGCACTGAGTAAAAGCTTTGCGAGCAAAGACGACTAACCCGATTCTGTCGTTCGGTCTCGCGTCGATAAATTCTTTTGCCACATTTTTTGCCGCTTCGACGCGGTTCGGCTTGAAGTCTTCCGAAATCATGCTTCCTGAAATGTCGAGCGCAATCACCACATCGATTCCTTCGGTGGTCACGTTTTCACCGGAAGAAAAACTTTGTGGTCTTGCAAGCGCAACAATTAAAAGCACGACCGCCGAAGATCGCAAAATTATAGGGAGATAGTTGAATTTCTCTTTCCATGAGGGAGGAATACTGTGAAATATTTTGAGCGAAGAATAAGTTATCGACGGCTGCTTCACCCTGCCGATTTTCCAATACCAGAAAATCATCGTGGGGATGACCGCCAAGAAATAGAGCATCCATGGATAAGCGAACTTCACGTCGTTAAACATGGTTCACCTCTTGCGTTGAATTTGCCGTTATCTCCACCTTGTTACCGGCTTCGACAGTTGGAATAGTTTTGTTTACAATTTTATAAGCCTGCTTCATCATCTCTTCATTTACCGAATCAAGTGGAGTAAATTTAGCGAACTTCACCAGATCGGCGTTCGAAAGAAAGTTGTAAGTCGTTTCTAAAATCGGGTCGGTTCCTTGTCGCTGTTTTATTAATTCAACCGTTTCAGATGTAGTAAGTTCCAGCGCCGGCAAATTAAATCTATCTTCGAAATATCGTCTTATGATTTCCGTGATCGCCGAATGATATTCTTTAATCAATCCTTTCTGCCAGAGTTTTTGTTCTTCTAATTCATGCAAAGCATTCAGCGCAATTTCGTTTGGAGGAAGTTTGATGATTTTTTCCACCGGCTTCATTCCGAATTTGTTCTTTTTATATCTCCGGTAAAAACATGAAATAATCCCCATAACGATCAGTGCGACGACAGCCCACAGCAAAATCCAGTTCCAATCAAGCGGAATTTTTATCGGTGACTTAACATCTCGGATATCTTTTTTAAGATTGACGGGTAGCGTTCGTATTGTCAATCTGACGAGATTTGTCGAAGCGTAATGCATAGTGGTGTCGCCGGGGGTTTGATATGGCACAGTTGTCGGCGGGATAGTCACACCAGTCGAATCATAACCTGAGAGAATATATTTGTAAGTTACAGTTCCATTTTTATCCCTTTCTTCGACAATCGGATTCCCCTTTTGTATTATCGAAATATTTTTGAGGCTGTCGCTTATGATGGGCTGATGGACATTCAAGCCTTTGTTGTAATTGACTTGAATCGTGTAGGTGATATAATCGCCGACGAGATAATCGGATTTATCCGTGAAGGCTTTTGCATTTATTCCTTGAGATGCAATTCGATACATTTGGTCTGTGGTTGTATCCTGAGAATGGCCTATATCTCCTTTCTCAGCTTGGTACCATTGCTTTGAGGTTATGTGCTGAGATAGAGCGGCTGAAAAGAGAGATAGAATGAAAACGGCGATCGCGAAGAAGTATTTTACCATCTTCTTTCTCTCACTCTGAAAAATTTAACGAGCGGCTTTATGAAATCTTGTCCGGTTTGAATCTCGATGCTGTCCAGGCGGCTGGAAAGGAATAATGATCGTCGGCTCTCTCTGTTTGTTGCCATTAACTTCTTGAATAAAAACCTGGTCTTTTTGTCTCCGGTATCGATCCACCTTTCTTTCCCAGTTTCGGCGTCCGTAAATTTTACCAATCCCATTTCCGGGATTTCATTTTCTCTTTTGTCGTTCAAAACGACGCCGATCAAATCATGACGCTTGCCGACGACTTTCAAGATTTTTTCGTAGCCGGAATCCATAAAATCCGAAAGAAGAAATACGATACTTCGTTTTTTGATCGCATTGTTCAGGTACTCGAGAGCGGTTTTGAGATTTGTAGATTTTCCTACAGGCTCGAACGATAGGACCTCCCGTATAATTCTTAGAACGTGCTGCCTTCCTTTTCTTGGTGGAACGAACTTTTCAATTTTGTCCGTGAAAAGGATTAGTCCGACTTTGTCATTGTTCTTCATCGCAGAGAAAGCGAGGATGGCACTTATCTCCGCGGCGATCTGCTGTTTTGTTTTGTCGATCGAACCGAAGATCAGCGAGCCGCTGAGATCGACCATTAATATTATCGTAAGTTCGCGTTCCTCTTCAAATATTTTGACGAACGGATGTCCGAAACGCGCTGTAACATTCCAGTCGATGTTTCTGATGTCGTCGCCGAATTGGTATTCTCTTACCTCCGAAAATTCCATTCCTCTTCCTTTGAAGACAGAATGGTACTCGCCGGATAGAACCTGGTCAACCAGGCCTCTGGTTCTTATTTCGATTTGCCTGACCTGCTTCAGAATTTCTTTAGTAAGCATGGATAATAGCGTTAGCAGCTAATCGAGGAATGCTGATTGCAGAAATCTATCAAGGTACCTCAACCTTGTTTAAAATTTCCCGTATGACGTCTTCGCTTGTTAATTCTTCTGCCTCGGCTTCGTAAGTCAAGGCGATGCGGTGGCGGAGAACGTCGAAGCTGATTGCTCTCACATCTTCCGGAATAACATAGCCTCTTCTTCTGATGAACGCCATGGCTTTTGCTCCAAGCGCCAAGTTGATTGAAGCCCTCGGAGAAGCGCCGTAACTTATAAGATCTGCCAGTTTGTCAAGGTAAAAATCTTTCGGAAATCGCGTGGCAAATACAATATCAAGGATATACTTCTCGACTTTTTCGTCTATATAAACCTCGTGAACTAAACTTCTCGCCCTGAGGATATCCTTCGGGGTGACAACCTGCTGTACCATGCCGTCAACCATGTTTACATTCTGCCGCATGATCTTCATTTCTTCGTCTCGTGAAGGATAGCTTATCTTTACTTTTAACATGAACCTGTCGACCTGAGCTTCTGGTAAAGGGTAGGTTCCTTCTTGCTCGATCGGATTTTGAGTTGCCAAAACAAGAAACGGTTCTTCAAGCTTGAATGTTTGCTCGCCGATCGTGACCTGTCTTTCTTGCATCGCTTCCAAAAGCGCACTTTGAACTTTCGCCGGTGCGCGGTTTATTTCATCGGCTAAAATGAAGTTGGAGAAAATCGGTCCTTTGTGGATTAAGAAGTTTCCATCTTTCTGATTGTAAATTTGCGTGCCGACCAGATCTGCCGGAAGCAAATCGGGTGTGAATTGAATTCTCTGAAATTTTGCTTTCATGGCTGATGAAAGAGTTTTTATTGCCAGCGTCTTTGCCAACCCTGGAACGCCTTCTAACAGTACATGTCCGTTACTCAGTAGTCCGATAACTAATTTTTCTACCATCGCCTTTTGTCCGACTATGACTTTGCCGATTTCGTTCATCAACAAATCGACGAAGGCGCTCTCTTGTTTAATCTTATCGTTTAATGCTGCGATATCCAATTTAGAACCTCATCCTATTTGTAGTTGATCCGTGAGATATAATAATTTTCTGAATATTTTGCAAGATGAAAATAAAAATCAAAATTCAAATGTCAAAACCATGACGTAAAGGTCAAAGCTTGTCCGCAGGATCGCATTACCGAAATCGAGTTACTTCTGAGTTTTGTAATTTTAGGACTTCGAATTCAGAGCTTAGAATCTGTTACGCGTTTAGTTCTCGCTTGTCCGGGTTAGGATTTAAAGTTTAGGATTTCGAATTTCCTTTGGAACTTGACGTTCGAAATTTGAAACTTAAACCGGCGGCAGTAGATTTTTTATTTGCTGTTCAAAACTTTGGATGATTCTCTGATAATAAATTCCGTCTCTAACACAACCCGTTCAACTGGCAGGAGTTTTGAGGATTCGATATTTCGAATTAAAATTTCCGCCGCTTTTCTGCCGATCTCATGTTGAGGAGCTCGAATTGTCGTCAACGGCACCGGATATATTTTTGCGTAGTAGATATCGTCGTTGCCGATAATCGAAATGTCATCTGGGATGCGGATGTTCAGTTCCTTCAGCGCAATCATAACTGCGAGGGCTTGCTGATCATTGAAACAGACAATCGCTGTCGGGTAATCCTCGCGGTGCTTGTTCTTAAAATAGTCTAATGTTTTGGCGAAAGCGTGTTCGTAAACGGAGCCTACCGATACGATCATATCTCTATTGAATACCAGCGGACTTTCGCTGAAAGCATGTCGAAAGCCTTCGATCCTTTCCTGAGTATGAGATGATTGCGGCGGACCAGCGAAGTGCACGATCTTTGTGTGTCCGCTCTCGATTAAATATTTAACCGCCTTCTTGATTGCTCTTAAATTATCAATCGCAACGACGTTTGCCTGTATGCCTTTGACATCTTCTAAAAGAACAAAAGGGTAGTTGATCATTTTTAGTCTGAAGAGATGCTCGATCTCTGCTGCTGCTTCAACGATCGGAGCAATGATTGCGCCCTTGATATCTTTAGCGGAAAAAAGATGGGAAAATTTCTTTTCACAATTGTGATCATTTTCAGAACTGGTGACGACTACCGAATATCCTTTGCTGTTTGCATACTCTCTCACGCCGGTAGCTATTGAAGTATAGAAAGGATAATTCAGGTCCTTGATGATTATTCCGATGCTTTTGTCCTGAGTTCCATTTTTTAAATTTCTCGCGATACCCTTTGGACGAAAATTCAGTTCCTTCATCACTTCTAGGATATGGTCTCTTGTTCGAGGGTTCACCGTGTTTTTGGCATTTATGACGGCCGAGACAGTTCCTTTTGAAACTCGTGCTCGCTTTGCTACATCTTCGATCGTAATTTTCTGCATTGAATTGCGGCTCTTTCGGGAATAATTCATAATTGAAACGGTTCAAACCTTTTGGTTAAACAACAATTTATTACTCGAAGATTTGAGAATCAATGTGAGAATCCGGTGGTTATTCCTTCGAGATACCAAAACAACTCGAAGTGAAACTCACTTAAAGGTAGTTACTTTCCGCCGGTTTGTCAAATATATACCCCCCCGGAATTTGAACTTTTTCCTCTCCATGTTAAATTAACATTTGAGCCAAAGGCTCATCAGCCTCAGGCCGACGCGATTCACTTTCATTGGAGAAAAAATAATGAGTTTACTTGTCGTCGGGTCGATTGCGCTCGACACGATTGAAACACCGTTCGGCCGGGCGGATAAAGTTGCCGGAGGGAGCGCAGTTTATATTTCCGCGGCAGCGTCGTACTTCACTGCGCCGATCAAATTTGTCGGCGTCGTCGGTTCCGATTTTCCGAAATCCGAAATCGATTTTCTAAAATCTCGCGGCATTGACACCGAAGGGCTTCAAGTTGTCGAAGGCGGAAAAACTTTCCGTTGGAGCGGTCGCTATCATTACGATTTGAACGAGCGTGACACGCTTGGCACCCAGTTAAATGTTTTTGAAAACTTCAATCCACTTTTGCCTGAGTCTTACAGAAAAAGTACGTATGTCGTATTGGGGAACATAAATCCGGGGTTACAACTTCTTGTCATCGACTCACTGGCACAGAAGCCGGAGCTTATTGTCTGCGATACAATGAACCTATGGATCAAAGAAAAATATGATGAGCTTTTAGAGGTGTTGAAGCGAGTCGACGTTTTGATCGTCAATGATTCCGAAGCGAGATTACTTGTCTCGGAGCCGAACTTGATCAAAGCCGCACGGAAAATAGTGAAGCTCGGCCCGCGCACCATGATAATCAAGAAGGGTGAACATGGCGCACTGTTATTCACCGATGACAAGATTTTCTCGGCGCCGGCTTTTCCGTTCGAATTCATTTGCGACCCGACAGGCGCGGGCGACTCATTTGCTGGAGGGTTTGTCGGACACCTCGCGCGCACCGAAGATTTGTCCGATTATAATTTGAAAAAAGCGGTTATCTATGGAAGTGTAATGGCTTCATTTTGTGTTGGAAAGTTCGGCACCGAAGCTTTGAAAGATTTGTCCGATATAGATATCCACAGGCGCTACCGTGACTTCATCGAGTTATCGAAGTTTGAAGACTGATTCCCGATTAAATCTTTCGGGAATGACATCACTCCCGGATCCAATAAGATGGGACAGTGATAAAGTCGTAATCATCGACCAGACACAGCTCCCGCATACGGAAAAATTTCTTTCGTCCAATAATTACAGGGATGTTTGCGAGTGGATAAAATCGCTCCGCATTCGTGGAGCACCCGCGATTGGAATAGCAGCGGCTTATGCTGGTACACTTGCCGCATTTGAATTTGAATCTCAGCCTGAGGCTGATGCGCCTTCGGCGCAGAAGAATGAGATCGATTCGAGACTGGAACAGGCATTAAAGGAAATTCAAGAGACGCGTCCCACGGCGGTCAACATAAAAAATGTTCTTGCCCGTTTGAGAAAATTAAATGTTGCGGGGAAAAATGTCGGCGAGATTTTTTTAAATGAGTCGAATAGAATTCTGAATGAAGAAATTGAGGCTTGCAAAAAGATCGGGCAATTCGGGCTTGAGCTTGTTCCAAATAAAGCCGTAATACTTACGCATTGTCATACGGGTGGACTCGCGACCGGAGGTTACGGAACTGCACTAGGAATTATACGAGCGGCACACGAAGCAGGCAAGGATGTTTTTGTTCTCGCGGATGAAACAAGGCCGCTTTTGCAAGGAGCGCGGCTTACGGCATACGAGCTTCAGAAACTTGGAATCAAATTTAAGTTGATCGTTGACAGCGCGTCGGGAATCGCAATGAAAAAATTTAAGGTCGATCTCGTCGTTGTCGGTGCGGACAGGATTGCGGCGAACGGCGACACCGCGAATAAGATCGGGACATACAATCTTTCGGTGCTCTGCAAGGAAAACAAAATTCCATTTTATATCACCGCGCCGAGTTCGAGTTTCGACTTGGCGGCAAAATCCGGCGACGACATTCCTATCGAAGAGCGAAGTCCGGAAGAAATCACAGAGTTCCATGGTGTTCGATCAGCGCCGGAGGACATTTCTGTCTATGCACCGGCATTCGATATCTCTCCGGCAGAAAACATAACTGCATTCGTGACGGAGCGGGGAATTATTAAGAAGCCGTTCGGAGAGAATATTGAAAAGATCGTGGCGTGAACAAAAATTAAAAGTCAAAGGTCAAAATTTAAACGCAAATCTCAAAGCCGGCTCGATTTTGGGCAATGGGCTACTTTAATCCACAAAAGCTTGAGAATTACATTGGCAATAGAGGCGAGAACTACAAATAGATTATGGAATTGGGAAGATTTATTGAGGTATGGCAAAGAGAGAATGGCGGCGTGATGGGTGTGAATTTCATCACTTGACTTTAGCTGCGGATGTGGTATATTAATTACCACATGTGGTATCCCTTTCACCACGTGTTGATGATTACTTTGTCATCAAAAATGGAGGTATGTGATGAAGTTTGGAGAATTTGTGAGAGAATTGCGATCACGCAGGCGGATTACATTGCGGCAGTTCTGTTTGACAAACGGACACGACCCAAGCAATTGGAGTAAGATTGAACGAGGGGAATTACCACCACCAGAAAACTCAGAGACTTTGGAAGAGTACGCCAAGCAATTAGGTTTGAAAAAGGGAACGGATGATTGGTTACTTTTCTTTGACTTGGCTTTTCGGGAAAAGGGAAAAATCCCGTCAGACCTATTAAATGATGAGGAACTTGTGAATACATTGCCTTTGTTCTTCAGAACTTTTCGAGGACAAAAGCCAACCGAAGAGGAGCTTGATAAGATGATTGAGCTTCTGAGGAAACGATAACTTTATTGAAAGACCTCTCTGGATTTAACGCACCTCATATTAAATGGGACAAAATCCGTGATGAAGCGGACAAGTTTCGTGAAACCCATTCCGAGGGAAAAATTCCAGTTGATATTGAAGACATTATCGAGTTTAAATTAGGGATTGACCTTCAACCTAAATCAAATCTCTATTCTCACTGCAACACAGACGCATTCTTATGTGCCGATTGCGAAGTGATTTATATTGACAATGAAGATTTTGTGAATCCCAATAAAGAAGTTTACATAAGATTTTCATTAGCTCATGAGATTGGTCATTTTATTCTTCACAAAGACATTGTCCCGATTATCAGAGCAAACAACATTGAAGAGTGGAAGCAGATTTTTCGTACTATTCCAGAAGAACAATACAAATGGATAGAACAGCAAGCCTATGAGTTTGCCGGCAGGTTGCTTGTTCCAAGAGATAGATTGATTCAAGAGTTGCAATTACAGAGTAAACGAATCGCAATGGTTTATGATGTCTCTCCAGACATTCCAGATGAGGCTGTAATCAATCAGGTATCTGCAACAATATGCCGGGTGTTTAATGTTTCGGATGAGGTTGTCGCACGACGCATCCGTGCCGAAAAAATTTGGCCACCTCAGGGATAGTTCCCCAAAAATTTAATTCTCATTTTCAAAATAGCCCACTACCAAACAATAACGTTTGCCTTCCTTTTGTCTCTACCAAGTTGCTGTGTTAAATTAGTTCGTGTCAATTGAAAAAACAGAAGCCGTTGTACTGAGAGCAATCAATTATCGCGACACGAGCAAGATCGTGACGTTCTATACAAAGCGTTACGGGAAGATGAGCGCCATAGCGAAGGGTGCGCGCAATCCGAAAAGCAAATTCGGCTCTCTCTTTCAGCCGCTTAATTATCTTCAGATAGTTTTCTACCGCCGCGAGAGCCGCCAGCTCCAGTATGTTTCGTCAAGCGACTTCGTGAAGTATTTCAAGTCATTGACGGCCAGTGTAGAGAAATTCTCCATTGCAATGTCGTTAATCGAAATTGTGAACCGCGTCATGCACGATGAAGAGGAAAACGAACAGGTCTTCGTGCTTCTTGTGGATTCGCTGATGGAACTTGATAAGAAAGAGACTTCTCCGCAGAATGTCTTCGTGCATTTCGGACTTCATCTCGCAATCGATCTCGGTTTCTCACCGAATTTTGAAAATTGTTTGATCTGCAAATCGAAGCTCCCGTTCGCGGGAAAGCAAATCGGCATTCAAAATGAAAAGAAAATTTGCTATGTTGTAGAGAAAGGTGGCCCTCTTTGCGAGAAGTGTTCATCGAAAGTTATCCTGTCCATGAATCAAGGTCGGGCTTTCTTGTTGTCGAGTTCAGCACTTTTAATTTTACGAAGTTTCGTTCGTCTAAGCACTGAAGTTGCGGCAAAGTCGAAGATGGAGCCGATGATTCAAAATGAACTTTCGAATTTCATTTTTGTTTATCTAAGAAGGCATTTGGAGAGTTTAAAAGAAATAAAATCTTTGAAATTTTTGGCAGCTTCATTACACTAAGAAGCTAAGACAAGCGGTTCGTGGCTGTCCCAAAAGAAGGAAAACGTCTTTGCGAGGAGCGAAGTGACGAAGCAATCCGTCAATCAGCAGCGTACTTATATGGAGATTGCCACGGGACTTCCTCCCTCGCAATGACAGTACTTTCGGACAACTATTTATAGTATTGAACGGTTAGGCTATTCGCGTGATTTTCACATTTTATATGTACCATGGCGTTAATTAAAATGAATTGGAGAAATTAAAGATGCGGAAAAGAACAATTATAGGAGCAGCACTGTTAATTGCGGTCGGAGTCATATTCGGTGCGATTCTCACGATGAGTTTCAACGGCGTCGGAGCAAGTTTAGGTTTCCAGGGTGAAAAGGTAAAACTAGGTGGTCCAACTTTGATCACTAAAGTTGATCTTAACCTCTTGGCGACACAAGAAGCCTTCGTAGCTGTTTCAAAAGCTGTTATCCCAACGGTCGTAAGCGTTACTGTCACGACAACTCCGAAGCAGACCCTTCAATTCTTCCACAACTTTCAATTCAATTTTCCCGAGCCGCAGCCTGAAAAGGGAGTTGGATCGGGAGTCATCGTAACTGCGGACGGTTACATCCTTACGAACAACCATGTTGTGGAAGACGCGCAGGAAAACGGGATAAAGGTAAGGCTCCATGATAATCGTGAATTCACTGGGAGAGTTGTCGGTACGGATCCAACCACCGATGTTGCGGTTATAAAAATTGAAGGCAAAGATCTGCCGGCTGCGGCGCTCGGAAATTCAGATAGTGTTGAAGTCGGTCAGTGGGTGCTTGCAATTGGAAATCCATTGCGTCTCACTTCGACCGTGACCGCCGGAATAGTGAGTGCAATCGGAAGGAACATAGATATAGCTGCTTCGCAAGAGAGATACGGTATCAGCAATTTCATCCAGACGGACGCCGCTATAAATCCGGGAAATAGCGGTGGAGCGCTTGTGAATATTCGAGGTGAGGTTATCGGCATCAATAGTGCGATTGCAACCAACACTGGTTTCAACCAAGGGTATGGCTTCGCAATTCCGATAAACCTGGTCAAAAAGATGGCGGAAGATTTGATCCAATATGGAAAAGTCAAGCGACCATGGCTTGGTATTCAAATGAAGTCGAGTGGGATCGATGAGACCGATGCACGCGCACTTGGATTGTCGAAGCCGACCGGTGTTCTGGTCGAAGATGTAATGTCCGGAACTCCGGCAGAGAAAGCAGGAATAAAATCCGGTGATGTCATCTTGGCTGTCGATGGAAAAGAGGTGGATGCTCCAAATGAAATACAAACCATGATAGCTGAACACAAGCCGGGCGATGTTGTCGCCGTGAAAATCTATCGTGGTGGAAAGACTATGGCGAAAGATGTTACCCTTAGTGAATTGCCGCAGCAAAATTTGGCAAACAATAACCAAATGGACGAGGAGGACAACAACGAGATGCCCGAAGATAACGGACAGGTTAACATTGCAAAATTAGGCATCGCTGTTCAGCCGCTCGATAACGATACAAAGAGGCAAGCAAATGTTGAATCGGGGGTTCTCGTGGCAAATGTTTCGCCGACCGGACCGGCGGCAGACAGGAGTTTATTGCAAGACGACATCATCACGGAAGTGGATCACCAAAAGATTAATTCGACGAAAGATTTTATTGATGCTTTGAAAAACAAAAAAAGCGGTGACGCAGTGATGTTGAGGGTGTTGACAAAGCAGGGAAACTCTTACGTTTCGAGATTCGTGGCAGTGGAAATCGGTGAGTGAGTCGTAGAAATATTGTCTTTTGTGATATAGTCCCGCCGGGTGCGGGACTTTTTTTTGTACAGGGCATGTGTCACCGATTTCGGAATTTCAAGTCTGAGGATTAAATTTCCTTGTTAGAAAAAATATTAAGGGAATGGCATGGACAAAGAATTTATCGGCATACTTCAGGATCCGAATACGAAAATGCCTTTAGAGCACTTTGAAGAAGAGGGCAAAGAATTCCTTAAAAGTGCGAACGGCAATCTTTATGAAATAGAAAAAGGAATCGTGCGTTTTTTGGGAAAAGGGGAACTAACAGGAAACAACCGCCGCTATCAAAAATTGTATGATCGGCTTGCTCCTATTTACGATCTATCAACCCGAATCTATGCCCGCTTCAAAGAAGGAAACGTGGAAGATAGACTCATGCAGTATCTAAATGAACTTGAAGTCAAAGATGGACAGAAAGTAATTGAAATAAGTGTCGGCACGGGGCGCAATATTGTTTACTTAAATTCGAACGCGAAATATTACGGCGTTGATATCTCTTTTGGAATGCTAAAGCGATGTCGGCAAGTTATGAAAAAACTTGGACGAGCAATTGGGCTCATGCAAGCCGAAGGGGAAGCACTTCCGATAAGAGACAATACCTTTGATGTTGTATTTTCAGCCGGAGGGTTCAATTTCTTTAACGATAGAACAAAAGCCATTAACGAAATGGTGAGAATTGCGAAGAGCGGAACAAAGCTGATGATCTCGGACGAAACCGAAAAAGTTAGAGCAAAGTTCGATAAGTCTCCTGTCACAAAGAAATTTTACGGCGGCCAAGACAAGATCATGGATCCCGCGGCATTTGTTCCTGACTGGTGTCGCCATGTGGAATACAAAGAAATCTGTGGCGGTGAGTTATATGCGCTGACTTTTTACAAACCGTAAAAATATTGACATTAATTGCAACGGATTTTCCTCTTTGCTCTAAGGCTCCCTTCGAAAACATTGAATTTTTATTCGCGTAATTCGTTTTGTCAAAACAAAATTGAGGTCCAACATGAGTGCCGGTAGTTTCTCCGCCAAAGGCGGATGCGCCTCTGGCGCAGAATCTCAACCGTCCCGCGAACGGGATCTTCGACAGTTCAAGCGCGAGCTTAAACTTTTAGACTCGACCATGATCGTCATCGGCTCGATGATCGGATCGGGAATTTTCATCGTGAGTGCCGACATCGCAAGAACTGTCGGTTCACCGGGATATTTGCTTTTGGTCTGGATCATCACCGGAATTGTAACTGTAATTGCAGCTCTGAGTTACGGAGAGCTTGCAGGTATGATGCCGCACGTCGGCGGGCAATATGCATATTTGCGTGAAGCATATAATCCGCTCATCGGCTTTCTTTATGGCTGGACACTTTTTCTCGTGATACAAACCGGCACAATCGCTGCGGTCGCTGTTGCATTCGCTAAATTTGCCGTGGTTTTGATACCATGGTTTGGCGAGTCGAACATACTTGCTTCAATTTTCGGTTTGAACATTTCGGCGGCTCAAGTTTTGGCAATAACCAGCGTTGCATTCTTGACTTACGTTAACATGCGCGGACTCCGCGAAGGAAAAATCGTACAGAATATCTTTACGATCACAAAAGTCCTTGCGCTCATTGGGTTGATTCTCCTCGGAATGATCGTCGGGAAAAATGTGGCCGCAATTTCTGCAAACTTTTCCGATTTCTGGCGCGCAAGCTGGACACATCTTTCCGGCGGAAAAGTGGTTATGGTTGAGTCGTTATCCGGTTTGATGCTCGCTGCCGCTATTGGAGTCGCCATGGTGGGATCGTTATTCGCTAGCGACGCGTGGAATAACATTACCTTCACCGCCGGAGAGGTTGAAAATCCGAAGAGAAACATTGCGCTCAGCCTCGCACTCGGGACATTGGCAGTCACAATTCTTTATCTTCTCGCAAACGTCTCCTACATTCTAATTCTTCCTGTGCTCGGAAGTCCGGCCGGCAGCGATGTGGTTAGCCGGGGGATTCAATTCGCGGTGAATGATAGAGTCGCAACCGCTGCGGCAGAGATGATATTCGGTGCGCCTGCGGCAATCATCATGGCAATATTGATAATGGTCTCGACTTTCGGCTGCAACAATGGATTGATACTGGCAGGTGCGCGCGTCTATTACGCAATGGCTAAGGACAAAGTATTTTTCGAAAGCACAGGGAAGTTAAATGCGAAATCTGTTCCGGGGCAGCTTTAGTGGTACAGGGAATTTGGGCAAGTCTGCTGTGCTTGTCGGGAACATACGGCGATCTACTCGACTACGTAATTTTCGCCGTCCTCATTTTCTACATTATGACCATCGCTGGAATTTTTATCTTGCGGAAGAAGCGTCCCGACGCCGAGCGGCCCTACAAAGCGTTCGGCTATCCTGTCCTACCCGCGCTTTACATTTTAGCTGCGGCTGCAATTTCCGTTGACCTGCTGATTTTTAAGCCGCGATACACATGGCCTGGAGTCGTAATCGTAGTATTGGGAATTCCGGTTTACTACCTTTGGAAAAAAGTAAAGTCGTGAACTATGATTTGGATGATTAAATGAAAACCATGGTTTTGAAGGAGAACATTTACAGATTAATGTACCGGCTAATCAAAGCCCATCATTCAATCAAATAAATCATAGTTCAAGACAATGCCCGGACTTAAGGTATTCCTAAGCTATCATTCTTCCGAGCCGATGACACTGTGGTAAAGTCCTATAGAAAACTTACTTCATAATCATTCGGCACAGACACTCAATCATTCCGATCTGAAGCGAATAACAAAATCTCTATCCGGCATAAAATTGACGCGCCTCCAGAGATAAATCTTCTTCCCTTCAATATTATAAACCCTGTCGGGATCATAGGAAAATCCCGTGACAACAATGGAATCCTCCGCCATCAGTTTATATTCGGCATTTTCAAGCGGTCGATTCCACGCTTGCGTGGAGCGCAATATATACACTACGCTATCGGCGTCTATCTTCTGACGGTATGCAATATGGTACAATGCCGTATCATGGCCTGCAATCGTCAGTATAAAACTAAACCCTGCTTCCGTTCTATTGGAAATTTGCGGTCGAATCCCTTGCGTAATATCAAATATATCCGCGGAATCTACCGAATTATCTTCCGCAGTAACTGGGAACGGATAGTAGATTAACCTCTCTGCTCCATGGTTTGATGGATTTGCAAACCAATAGGTACCATCCACATAAAAATATTCGCTGCTCAGTCGAAAAGTTATATCTTCTTTGAAAAAGATAATTTCCTGAGCCAATGCGAACGAGCTGAGCAGCAGGTTAAATATTACAACGGCTTTCAGCATCTCACTTCAACAGAATCATTGAGCCGGTCTTGTAGATCGTGTCGTTGAAGATAAGCCGGTAATAATAAACTCCGGATGAAACCACTTTCCCGCTCATGTTGACCCCGTTCCAGTTGTACGACGAACTATTCGATATTGGAATCACAAAAACTTTTTGGCCGATGGAATTGTAAATTACAATTCGTCCATTCTTGCGTTCCAAGCTTGTAGGTATTCTGACATAGAAATTAGTCCCTGGATTGAACGGGTTTGGATAGTTGATGATATATAAATCAGAATTTGGTGGTACGGACTTCTCTTTTATTCCAACGACATCAATCAAATGGATATCCTTCTTGACGACAGAATCTGGATATGCATCTATGTCTACAGTATCTGTCTCTAACCAGTACAATCCACCCGTACTTGGTGTTTGAAATATGCTGGAGATGACACACTTTCTGGCAAGTACTCTCGTTGAATATGTGCCGTCCGTATTAAATGTAATTGAATAATCCAGCATAAAACTCCCGCTGGTTATCTTCTTGTTGTTGTTATCGAACATAATTCCAGTCATCGTGGCACAGCAACCGGATGTATCATTTGGAGCACCGATGGTCGGATTTCTTGCAAGACAAAAGACCGTGGCTCTGATCTCAGGGTTGCGATAAAAATAGAATCTGCAAATCGAATACCCAGTCGGCATTGAATCACACATAGCACCAGGATAATTCCCGAATGATAGAGGATCTGTTGAAAACATATGCTGTCCAAAGGGGCCACTTAAGTAGGAATAGAGCGTTATGCAGTCTCCACTACTATTAACTGACAGCGGAATTGAAAGACTGTCAGGAGTTATCACCAGCAGCGAGGTACTATCCTTCACAAAGTCCATTCTTATTCGTGCCGTTCCGGCAGATGTTGTAACGCAGATGCTATCGTATTCACTGTGTAAATATGGACTTCCGAGCATTGACGAGCCGAAGCCGATCTCCAATTCCCACTTGTTAATCGGATCGAATTTGAATTCCGAAATCATTGCTTGAATTGGACCGACAGGATTACCGAACAGAGAATTTGACAGAACCAGGAGTAACACGAAAAGCAGAATCTTTTTCATTTTGGCCTCCCTAAGATTTGATTGATCTTTTCGATTGCGGAATTTCCTTTCGGAAATTTATTGAAAAACCGCCTTGTTGAGAACCATCCCTTGTCAACCCTGGTTAATATATATGTTTGCCGATGGAGATTCAAACTAATATCAGTTTGAATCTTTAAGAAAGTCCGTTAGAATCTTCGATTGTTTTAAACACAAATATTTTTCCTTCCGCGTGAATTTTGAGGAAGTTCCTTATATATTTAAAATTAGCCATAGGCTGATGCGCCTCTGGCGCAAAAGAAATTCGTTTTCTCGTCAAAACTTGGAACAACAATGCAGCGACTAAAGAACATACTACAAGAACGAAATACTATCGTGATCAAGATCGGCACAAACCTGCTCGCGGAAAAAGAACGCGGCATCAACGCCGAGCGGATCAGCTCAATCGCAAAGAGCGTTTCATACCTGCGGTCACTCGGCAAAAATGTTGCAATCGTCAGCTCCGGCGCGATCGGTGCAGGCGTGGCGGCAATGAAACTTTCAGAGCGGCCGAAAACAATACCTGAAAAACAGGCAACAGCAGCGATCGGCCAGCCGCTCCTCATGGAGGCTTACGAGAACGCATTCCGAAGCCAGCATCTACCGATTGCGCAAATTCTGCTGACAAAGGACGACTTCGTAAACCGCGGCAGATACGTGAATGTGAAAAACACTTTTGCCGCGCTCTTCGACAAAGGCGTTGTTCCGATCATTAATGAGAACGATACAGTCGCTATTGAGGAAATAAAATTCGGTGACAATGACAACCTCTCGGCGATGGTCGCGACCCTCATCGAAGCAAATATCCTGATAATCTTGACCGACATCGACGGGCTATATTCAGATGATCCGGTACGCAACCATGATGCTGAGTTGATTCATATTGTCGAAAAAATAACTCCGGATGTTGAACGATTTGCAAAGAGAAATAAGAATGATCTGAGCATAGGAGGAATGATAACAAAAATTCAAGCGGCGAAGCGCTGCTTCAAAGCGGGCATCACGATGATCATTGCCAACGGGAAAAACCCGCAAGTGATCCACGAAATATTTGCCGGTGATTTTCGCGGAACGGTTTTCCTTCCTGCTCAAAAAAAAATGTCGATGAGGAAACAATGGATCGGATTTGTATCGGCGACCGCCGGAACGATCGTCGTGGATGATGGAGCGAAGAACGCTTTGCTGAAAAGGAATACAAGTCTGCTTCCTTCAGGCATACTGAAAGTCTATGGCAGCTTCGATGTTCAGGATATCATTTCTATTCTGGATATGGACGGGAATGAAATCGGAAAAGGAATCACCGGATATTCATCTGTCGAGCTTAACAAAATCAAGGGAAAAAAGAGTGCGGAGGTTGAAACGATTCTCAAGAGGAAAGCTCCGGCCGAAGTGGTACACCGAGATAACCTCGCGCCGATCGGCGAGATGGAGGATGTAACAACTGAATAGTGGAACAGGGAAGATGACAACAGTCGAAAGAAAAGCGCGGTCGGTGAAACGAGCAAGCGGCATTTTGTACAATGCGACGACGGCAAAGAAGAATGCCCTGTTGAAAGCAATCGCCTTGGAGCTCGAACGAGAAGTTGATGCAATTTGCAAAATCAATCAAAAGGATTTAACAGCGGCTAAGAAGGCAGGAATATCAAACGTGCTGTTAGATCGACTGACTCTTAACGAAAAGCGAATCACGCAGATGATCACCGGAGTCAAAGATGTGGTTGCATTGCCCGATCCGGTTGGCGAAATACTTGATCGCACGAAACGTCCGAACGGACTCGTGATCGAGAAAATACGCGTGCCACTCGGCGCGGTAGGAATCATTTATGAAGCGCGGCCAAATGTCACCGTTGATGCTGCGGCACTTTGTCTGAAGGCAGGAAATGCCGTGCTCCTTCGCGGCGGCTCGGAAGCGATCCATACCAACAAGAAGCTTGTCGGAATCATAAAGACGGCATTGAAAAACGTCGGACTCCCCACAGGCTGCGTCGAGTTCATCGACACGATAGACCGTGCGGCAGTCGTAGTGATGCTGAAGCAGGATCGATACTTGGACATCATTATCCCGCGCGGGAGCCAGCAGCTAATCAAGTACATTCAGGAAAATTCTAGCGTGCCGGTGATTGCGCACGGCGAAGGAAATTGCCATGTGTTTGTTGATAGTTCCGCCGATCTCAAGAAAGCTGAGGAGATTGTCGTGAATGCGAAAGTGCAAAGGCCATCGGTTTGCAACGCAGCAGAGAAATTATTGGTGCATGAAAAAATTGCATCGGCATTTCTCCCGCGCGTCGCAGAAAAGTTACGAAAGTCGAAAGTTGAAATGCGCGGAGATAAACATACTTGCGCAATTATCCATGATGCTATACCGGCAAACGAAGATGATTGGTACCGGGAGTATTTAGATCTCATTATTGGAATAAAAATCGTGAAAGTTATCGATGAGGCAATTGAGCATGTCAACCACTACGGCTCGCATCATTCCGACGCAATCGTCACCGGCAGCAAATCGAATGGCGAGAAGTTTTTGCGCGAAGTGGATTCTGCAGCCGTTTATGTGAACGCATCGACACGGTTCACAGACGGATTTGAATTCGGACTCGGCGCCGAAATTGGAATCAGCACTCAGAAGCTCCACGCACGCGGACCGATGGGACTTGCCGAGCTCGACGAGCACGAAGTTCGTCGTGCATGGAAGCGGACAAATCAGGAAATAATGAACTATCGAAAGTATGGTAGAGAGCCATACTCTGTCGTGCTGGTTCACGGCGGGCCGGGAGCGCCGGGGCAATTGGGATATTTGTCGCAAAGACTCTCGGAGAAATTCGGAGTCATCGAGCCTTTCCAGACTTCGGACACAATTCAAGGAGAAGTTGAAGAACTTTGCTCGGTTATAAGTGAGAACTGCAGAGAGCTTCCCGTAAAAATTGTCGGACATTCATGGGGAGCGTGGCTGGCGTTCATCTTTGCCGCGGAGGTTCGTGCTTTGGCAGAAAAACTTATTCTCATTTGCGCCAGTCCATTTGAAGAAAAATATAAGACGGATCTTATGAAGATTAGACTTGATCGCCTTGCTCACAATGAAAGGATTGAAGCGCTGCGGCTGGTCAAATCCATAAACGACGGCCCGGACGACATGGATCACTCATCCATGTTTCGAAGATTCGGAGAGTTGATGTCCAAAGCAGATTCGTTCGACTGCATGGATATTCACGACGGCAGCCTGGAGTTCCGGCCTGAAATCTACCGATCGATCTCGCCCGAAGCCGAAAAGATGAGAAGGGATGGAAAGCTTCTGCGCTTTGCTAGCAAGATCAAGTGTCCCGTGGTTGCAATTCACGGCGATTACGACCCTCATCCGGCGGGTGGAGTCAAAGAGCCTTTATCCAGAAAGCTGAAAGATTTCAGGTTTATCCTTCTGCAAAAATGCGGTCATTATCCGTGGAAGGAAAGAGCCGCGGAGAAAACATTCTTCGATATACTTCAGAGAGAATTGTCGTGAATGGAATCGTCCATAAGCTTTGTGGTGCGCGACTTCAGGGATCATTCTTAATCACATAGTTGAAATAGAACCGGGGCACGACTAAATTTAAATGCAGTTTTTGTGGACACACTTCATGGAAATCAATCAGAAGGCAAATGAAAACTTCAAGTGAGGCTTAAATGATAACCAGAATCGAAGAAGCGGTTGAGACATTTTCCAAAGGATACCTTTGTTCGCAGGCGGTATTCTCCACCTACGCACCTCTATTCGGAGTAGATGAACAGCAGGCGTTGAAGATCGCGACCGGATTCGGTGCGGGGATGGCACGCATGCAGGATGTCTGTGGCGCGGTGACAGGTGCGTTCATGGTAATCGGCGCAAAGGATGGAATGACAGATGTTTCAAACAAAGCGCCGTTAGGAAAAACATATCAAAGTGTGCGAACACTTGCCAATCGTTTCCGCGAGCTGCACGGGACAATTCTGTGTAAGGAATTATTGGGCCTCGACCTGAACACGGATGAAGGACAAAAAGAGCTGAGGGAGAAAAACCTGTTAAAAACTGTCTGCACAGAGTGCGTTCGCGATGCGGCAAGAATTTTGGAAGAGACTGCACTGAAAGAATAAAGCTGCATTCTTCTCATCCACGAGTGTGCATGGCAAGTGAGAACTGAAATTGCGAATAGTGAAATGAAGGTCGGAGATGCACACTTGTGGGAAGTTAACACTGCGATGGAAGAACGTTGCAATTCCGAAATGAAAGAAATAACTTTGTGAGTCAAATGGGCGGCGTCTAAAAACAAAATAAACGACATATGTCATCTATCCAGCCGAAATGGGAGTAAGAACGACATAAGTCATAATTACAAGAGTTATACGCCACGCCCGTAACTTACTGATATGCCAATTGCATTTCAGTTTCAACAAACATGGAAGGTCACATTAAGATGCCGAAAAGATATTCAATACTCTTCTTTGTAATCAATCTGTTCCTCTGCTACTCAGTCTTTAGTCAAGAAAAAAAAGATTCTACAAAAAATGAAAGTGGAGTAAAAATGCCGAATGAAATTGAGGTTCTTTTTATGGCTGGATTCGGGCCAATCGTTCAAGACGATAGCGCGAGTCAGAAGTTGTATTTAGAAACGCTCGGTCTGCCGATGAAGAAGGAAGAAAACAATTATTGCCATACAGAAGAATTGGCAGGAGCGAAATATTTTGTCCTTTGGCCATTATCCCAAGTAGCCGAATCTTGCTTCGGTACAAAGATCTGGCCGAAAGACATTCCCGTGCCTCAAGCATGCCTTGAGTTTGAAGTCAAAGATATTTCAAAGGCTACCGAGGTGCTGAAAGCTGAAGGTTATAAGTTGCTCGTCTCTGCTCGCAAAGAACCTTGGGGACAGACTGTCACGCGATTCTTAAGTCCAGAGGGAATACTCATCGGGTTGACTTATACGCCATGATTGCGCAACGAAGAGAAGAAGTAGCAAAAAATATGCAAGCAGTATAACGCATCGGTGCGACCACGATACTGGCGCGGCGTATAACAGCGGCAACAATGACGTTCACACATTAAATATTTTTGAATCAGGGATTTCACTCAACGCCGCGCTCACTGTATATTACCTTCGTTGCGCGGCGCTGCATTGTTGCCGCGGACGTTATGCGAAACAAACCCGTTATTTATCACAGTAGTCACTCGTCAGCCTGAAAAATTTGAATTGGACCGGAATATTTTCCCACTAACAGAATCAACAACTGAAGAAACTGAGCAACGGAAGAAACAACATTATGACCGACTGGAATCCACATCAGTATTTAAAATTTGCAAATGAAAGGACTCAGCCATCAATCGACCTTGCCGCTCGGATAAATGTTGACAATCCGAAGTCAATAATAGACATCGGCTGCGGGCCGGGAAACAGCACACGAGTTCTGCGCGATAGATGGCCCGATGCAAAGATCGCCGGCATCGACAGTTCTGCAGCCATGATAGAAAAAGCAAAGAAAGATTACCCTGACATTGAATGGATCACGGCAGACGCCTCGAAATTTGCGTCCGACAAAAAATATGACATTGTGTTTTCGAATGCGGCGATTCAGTGGATGCCGAATCACGAATTGCTCGTGCCGAGGCTATTTGAAATTGTAAATGGAGGCGGCGCGTTAGCGGTACAGGTTCCGGCAAATAGGGAATCTCCACTGCACCAAGCTGTACTCGCAGTATCTTCGAGCTCGAAGTGGTCTAAGCTTACCTCCGGCGCCGAGAAGTCGTTCACATACAATGTTGTCGAATATTATTACGACATCCTGTTCTGCATTTCTACGAAGTTCGATCTCTGGGAAACGATTTACTATCATGTCTTAAGTTCTCACGCCGGGCTTGTCGAGTGGTATAGAGGAACTGGGATGAAACCTTTCCTGGAGAGACTTCCCGACGATTCGAGCAGGGCGGAATTTGAGAAGGAAGTATTCGAAGAATGTAAACACTCCTACGAGATCAGGAACGACGGAAAAATCCTCTATCCGTTCAGGAGAATTTTCTTTATGGCAAATAAATAAGGAGACTTAAAATGATTTCGAGAATCTGGCATGGCTGGACAACCAAGACGAATGCGGACACTTATGAATCTCTTCTCAGGAAAGAGATATTCGTCGGGATTAAGGCAAGGAACATCGAAGGCTATAAAGGTATCCAGCTCTTGAGACGCGAGCTCAACAACGAGACGGAGTTCATCACGATCATGTGGTTCGATTCAATCGGAGCCGTTAGAATATTTGCAGGCGAAGACTACGAAAGGGCTGTCGTCCCCGAATCGGCGAGGAAAGTCCTTTCAAGGTTCGACGAACGCTCGCAGCATTACGTAGTAAAAGAAAGCCAAGGAGTCTGACATACTATGAAAAGAGTCACAGGAATAGGCGGTGTGTTCTTCTGCGCCGGAGGCGCATCAGCCTCTGGCTGAAAATGCGAGGACCTGAAAAAGGGTACAACAATCACCTCTTGATTGACCGATATTTTGTTCATAGGGCTTGATATTTACTGAAGGCTTCGATATTTTTTTGGACTTAAAAACAACAACAATTTATGGAGAAACTATACATATAGATTGCTAAAGTATTAATTAAAAACATTGATTGAGAGTATTACGTAAGCAATCTGTATAGTGGAAAGTTCCAAAACCCGCATAAGTCATACTGCGCTTACAGCCATTATTGCATTGGGGATAACTGCTGGCGCCTGGGCATTCCTCGATTTTTCGAGCGGGAAGCTCGATATCAAATCCGACAGTGACGTGCCTCAAATGCCAAGGAATTGGCTCAATGATGAAGGCGTCGATCTCTCACACTACCACGATATTAAATCGGACAGCGGATTCATCCGCCAAATTTTGGATTTGTCCGGAGAAACCGGTAAACTTGCCGACCAGTCTGCAGGATACTATGGACATGAATTGCCGGATACTCCAATCAGCAATCAACCATCAGTTATCAGCCATCTGATATCTGCATCCAAAGCGGATTCGATAAAAGAGAAAAGTGATACGACTCTTGTCCCGCGAACTGTCACAAAAGACTCTATCTCGCATAAGGGATCTTCGGCAAGTGTCACTTCTGTTCACGATACGCTTTCCCCGTCCACGAATCATAGAGGGGTCGATACCACATCGGCAAACCCCGACACGATTTCCTTAGACTCGTTGAAACTTTCTGCATGGCTGTCAGAGTTGAGGCACTCGCAGCCTCAGGCACATATTTTTCCGCAATACCAACATCCACTTTTCCTTTATTCAAACGTAATTCAACAATCGGCAACTTTTGATTCGACCGATGATTTTGTAACCGTTCGCGAGACATTGTTCGGAAAGGATGTCAGGATTCCGTTTCAAGTGCCAATGGCTGGATACATCAAGCTTGAACAAAATTACATCACGCAGAAAACATGGGAAGACCTCGCACACGCTTACATTTCGGTTGCTCAGCAAAATGCGCTCGGCTCGTTAATGCAAAGTATGACAAATATCGATATACCTATTCCGTCAAATCCCATCCTGAGTATTTTCGGTCCGCCGCGCATCAATCTAAAAATTTCCGGTGCGGTCGATATCCATGGTGCCTGGCAAAACCAAAAGACAAACGCACAAACACTCTCGGCTCTCGGCAACGTAACAAACCAGCCTGACTTCAAACAAGACGTCCAGATAAACATAGCTGGAACGATCGGAGACAAGTTAAGCATTGGCGCGAACTGGGACACGCAGAACCAGTTCGACTATGAAAACCAGCTTAAGCTTAAATACACTGGTTACGACGACGAAATCATAAAAAGCGTCGAAGCCGGAAACGTTTCGATGAGTTCAAACTCCGGTTTCATAGGAAGCAGTCAAGCATTGTTTGGAATCAAAGCTGAAGCTCAACTCGGTCCACTGACACTGACGGGACTTGCCAGTCAGCAGAAAGGATCGAGCAAGACATTGTCTGTGAACAGTGGATCGTCAAATCAGACATTCAATCTGCGTGCATATCAATATTCAACTAATCACTTCTTCATCGATACTACATATAGAGAAATTTACGAGACGTACTTACAATCAAATCCGCCTTTAACGCATTGGAATCCCCAAAAGGCTATCATTTATATTGAGGTTTGGCAATATACACAGAGCGCACAGCAGCCTCCAACCGCAAGAGACGGTGTGGGGATAATGGATCTTCCTACGATCACCCAAGGCAAAGCATATTACGACTCTTTGCGTACCCCCCAGTCAATTCCCAATACATCTGGTCTCGTTGAAACAGGGAAGTTTATTGAACTCACAACCAGTCAATATTCGTATGATCACAATACGGGAGTGCTAACGCTTAATAGCGCTCCACAGGATGGTTCTATAATTGGGGTTGCATATCAGACGCAAGATGGTTCTACATACGGAACCATAACATCTAATGACACGTCAACAGTAAAGCAAAGGCTGGTTCTCAAATTGGTAAAGCCGGCGTATCTGCTTCCCTATGAGGCAGAGGCATGGCAGATGCAGCTCAAGAACATTTATCCAATTGGCGGCACGAATCTCACTCCAAGTGCACTTACAAACGTGAAGATATTATATACGCCTTCGGGGGGGTCAGCTCAAGACAATATTGCGGGAATAAATCTTCTTCAGTTGTTCGGGGTTGATAAAACCGGAGAAAATGGTCAAGGCGGAGGACCAGATGGTGTATTTGATAATAACACCACTTGCGTGAATTTTACCTCCGGTGAAATAATATTCCCATTTCTCGAGCCGTTTGTTGAGGCGTTCAATCAAACGTCCGTAGTCGGTCAAAACGGGCAAATATCAATCCCGGCTTCCGATTCTTTACCATCGTATGCCTTCGCTGCGGTCTATGACACAACTGCTGCTCAAGCGCCAAACGCGGACCAACTGCACGACAGATTTTCTATCACCGGAAACTTTACAAGTGCAACAACATCCAATTACAATCTTGGCTTCAACCTCGTTCAAGGAAGCATCAAGGTCTTGTTGAATGGTAACCCACTTGTTCCTGACCAGGATTACACGGTCGATTATGTCACAGGTGAAGTAAATATTAGAAATCAAGCAGCATTAGTCCCGGGTGCAAACGTCCAGATACAGTATGAAACGAATGACCTTTTTCAAATTGCGTCCAAGTCGCTTGTGGGACTGCGCGGCGACTTAAAAGTCAATGACCAAACGACACTCGGTTTCACTTTAATGAATTATTCTATTCAATCGCCGAACAGCAAAGTTGAATTGGGCGAGGAGCCCATGAGCAATCTGATCATGGGAGTTGACGGTGCAACTTCGGTCGACCTTCCGTTTCTGACAAAGGCATTAGATTTTTTGCCGCTGATCCACACAGCCGCACCTTCAAAACTTAACCTTCACGCCGAGGCGGCATATATGCTCCCGAACCCGAATACAAAAACGAGCCCAATACCTGATGACAACGGACAGGGTGTAGCTTACATTGATGATTTCGAAGGCTCGAAGAGGACGATCCCTCTGCCGGTTCAATATCAGAATTGGACTCTCGCAAGTATGCCGGATTCGACGGCTATAGATTCGGTCTATCCCGGAATCGCCGACTCAACTAAGACGGACTGGAAAGGGTGGACATACTGGTACAACGATATCCCACCGCAGACACAGGTCTCACAAATTTGGCCGAATAAACAGGTCCCCGCCGACCAGGAAGCCCAGACTGTTATGCACATCGGTTTCATAGACACAGTGCGTGGACAGTACAACAGGGCGCGGCGTTTGGATACAACAATATACCAGAACCCGAAGTTGGCATGGGGCGGTCTCATGAACGTACTATCGGGGAACGCCACAGATCTTGCCGGACAGAACGTAAACTACGTCGAAATATGGATGAAGATAGATCAAGCCCCGGGGAACGGAACAATGCACGTTGACGTAGGACAAATCAGCGAAGATATTTTTGGCAACGGAACTTTAATGACGGAGGATTCAGCGGGGTTGGGTACGCTCCAACCGGGTCACGACTTCGGGTTAGATGAGATGTTTGACGCTCAAGAACAGCAACTGTATCCATGGATCCAAAAACGATCGATAGATAAAAACCCCGACCCGAATGCGCCTCTCGATCCGGACGGTGATGATTATTACTACAATACAGGCTCAACTGATTACACACATGTGAATGGCACCGAAGGCAACTCTGTCACTGCGACGGGTAGATTCCCCGATACGGAAGACCTGCTCCATAACGGCAACTTGAATACAATCAATAATTATTTTGAATATAATGTAAAGCTCGACACGGTAAAAAACCCATACATAGCCGGTGGAGGATCTAAGGGTTGGTATCAATACATCATCCCATTGAAAGATCCCTCTAAGACAGTCGGATCTCCGAGTTTGTCGGCGGTGCAATTTGTCCGATTTTGGTTCGACGGGATGACGGCAGGCTCAACGCTCGTAGATATCGCCCAATGGGATCTCCTCGGAAATTATTGGCAGGTGCCAAACATAAACGACACCACGATGCAGGTATCGGTGGTTGATTTTTTTGACACTCCGGGTTATCAACCGCCTGTTGCAGGATTGCAGCCTGTCGATAATTCCGACCCCACTCAAAGTGTTCTGGAGAACGAATCATCACTTGACTTGATTCTCACCCGGTTGCATGGCGGCGATTCTCGATATGCATACAAGACGTTTCCGAACACGCTCAATCTTTTCCATTACAAGACGATGAAATTTTTTGTTCACGGAGATCCTACTTTCAACTATGTCGACTCCACGCACCATGATGCCGACGTTTATATTCGATTCGGAAGTGATTCCTCCAATTTTTATGAATACCGGCAGCCGATCCTCGATCAGCAGCACTTGATCAATACCGGCCTCAAGCCTGGGTGGCAAGATATTGCGATTGACTTCTCAAAGCTGACCGCGATCAAAGAAAAGCGCGACTCAGTCAATCAGCCTTATACTCAGCGAGAGTCGGCGGGCAACGGTGTGCCCGGTGCAACATACTGGGTTCAAGGAAACCCGTCGCTCATGAGTGTCACATATTTTCAGATCGGCATAACAAATCCGAAGCCCGGCAGCGCCAAACTTCTCTCCGGCTCCGTCTGGATTGATGAATTACGATTGACAAATGTCGATAACACGCCGGGCGTTGCATACAGATTCGACGGAAGTATTCAGCTTGCCGATATAGGTCAGGTCGCTTTTAATTTTTCAAAGACGGATCCTTATTTCCATGATCTCACAACTCAGTTCGGCACTTTGAACACTCAACAAAATTGGTCGGTGAGCACATCGTTAAGTCTGGATAAATTGTTGCCTCGCGAGTGGCAGGGGACAACCATACCGTTCACTTACACGCACAGCGAGACCTTCGCGAATCCACTCTATCTGCCTGGCAGTGATATTCTCATCACTTCAGCAATGCAAAGCGAGGAAGAGAATCTCATCAGCAAAGGATACTCTCCTACCGAAGCAGCAGCCATGGCAGACAGTCTCCGTGCCAGCTCGCAGACACTGAACATTACAAATTCGTGGGCAATCCCCACCGTGAGAATTGTAATCCCTTCAACAAAGTGGTACATCAAGGACATTCTTGACGATATCACAATGGGATATAACTGGTCCGGGTCGGACTATAACAATACTCAGGTCAAGACTGGAAATAGCTGGCAGTGGAATTACACAGCCGGGTATTCGGTTCAGTTCGATCCCAATGCATACTTAACTCCGTTTCCATCCAAGAGTAAGAGTTTGTCACTCAGTCAACCGGCAGCAGCATCGACAGGGAATGCAGCGGCATCGACAGGGGATGATTTCCAAATCCGATATTTGCCGAATTCTCTTAACTTTTCAATGAGTGCTCAGCGCTCGCTCACCGTCGAAGACTATTGGGCGGATACAACGGAAAGAATAACTCCGAACTTTACAGCTACGCGCGGAGGCGGCATCAACTGGAAATTTACGAACAACGGAATCTTGAATCCGACTTTAGACTACCGGTTCAGCATAAACAACTCGCTCCTTGCGGTAGACTACGATACTTCAACCGGCAAACCATACCCCAATTCGTACGTGTTCCATCAAATATTCTTAAACAATGGGCTCATAAATTTCGGTAACGACTATAATTTCTCACAACAGCTTCAGTTAACAACGCAGCCGAAGCCTCCATTCAATATTCAGCGGTATCTCGATTTGCAAGGGAGTTACAGCTCCGGTTATTCATGGAACAACTCGCTCCAGCAGGCACAATACGGCAGAACCTCGAGCGTGAACTCGAGTCTCTCATTAGGGTCCAGTCTCCGGCTGAAGATGCTGGCGGATACGTGGTTCACGGGAGGAGCATCCGTTGCCGCCACGCAAGACACGAGCAGGAGTGCAATACAGCAACCGCCCCCCTTCAATGCACATGGGCGCGGACATGGACGAGAAGAATTTGAAAACATCGATACGACATCGACAATTACAGTTCAGGGAAAAAGAAGCCCGCTCGGCAATCTTCTTGGTGTTTTGGTGAAAGCTCCTTTTCTGGACTTTGACAATATTTCGGTAAACTTCACTTCAACGAACTCATCTCAAAACGGGGGACTTCCGTCAAATCGCCCCGGCATGAGCAATTTCTTCAGAGTCCCATTCGTCCAGGAAAGCGATCCCGCGCTCGGACCTTCGCAGCTGTACCAGCTCGGATTAATCTCCGATCCGTACAGCAAACTGAATTTAGTCAAACGAGACGGTTTCCCTTTCTTCGGATTTGATGAAACTCCAACTGTCAGAATTCCGAATGCAGGAATTACCGATAATTTTTCCAATACTAATTCGCTTGACTTTAAGACTTCACGCAACTTGTGGCAGGGAGCCAGAATTGATCTATCATGGCACGTCAGCTGGAACTACAACCGAAACTCGACCTTTACAACGGACGCGAGCGGTAATCCCATTGATAGCACAGTGACAACCATGATTTCGGGCCAAGTCACCCGAAGTTTCTTCACGATACCACCCGTGTCGGTCTTTTCTTTGTTTAAAAGCGGTCTCAATCAAGTAATTGCCGACTATCAAAGCATGGAAAATCTTGACCCGAATAAGCTACAAAGCACAGACGCCCAAAAACTTTCGCAGGCTTTTGTCAAGGGATTTGAGACTCTTCCGTTTCTCGACAAGATATTCGGACAGTACATGCCGCGGATGAATTACTCCTTTCACTGGGATGGACTCGAGCAGATTCCTTTATTCAAAAGTTTTGCCACTCATGTAAGCTTAGACAACGCGTATCAGTCTACATACCAACAATCATGGCACATTGAAAGTGGGCAAGAGGGACAGGTAACGGATGCGCAGACAATTTCATACGGCTTCCAACCTTTATTGGGATTAAACATAGCGTTCAAAAGTATTGGAGACGCGGTAATATCAGGTTCGGTCCAGTATAACACAAGCTCGCAATACAGCTTAAGTCCATCGTCGCTCACGATTGCACAACAGAACACCAACCAATTGTCTATAACCGCTAATTATTCAAAGAAGGGATTTGCTATCCCGCTCTTCGGTTTGAATCTTCAAAATGACGTTGACATCAGCGCGAGTTACTCGAGTGCGCTATCGAACCAGTATTCGTTCAGCACTAACAATCTCAGCGCAGGCGCGGCACCGATCAACGGAACCAATCAAACGACTCTCCAAATCCGGTTCCAGTACAGCATCAGTCAACGTGTCACAGCCTCCATATACTATAGCAACACCAAGGTTGCTCCCACATATCCTGGCTCGCCTGTTCCCGGCACTACGACCAACGAAGCCGGCGTGGACGTGCACGTTTCAATTGCAGGACAATGAGGAACTTTAGATGTTGGATTGTGAATCAAAGATTTGGAATTTATGAACGACCACTTACGCTTTATGTCTGCCGCGCTGAAGGAAGCAGAGGCGGCTTATAAACAAAACGAAGTTCCCATAGGCGCAGTAATAGTCAAAGGTGACGTTGTCATTGCAAAGGCGCATAACCAGGTCGAGATGCTTCAGGATCCGACGGCACATGCGGAAATAATCGCCATCGGAGCAGCCGCGAACCATCTCGGAAGCTGGAAGTTGAAAGGATGTACGCTTTATGTTACGCTGGAACCCTGTCCGATGTGCGCCGGAGCTATTGTTCTCTCGCGGCTTGACAGGGTAGTGTTCGGAGCTTATGATCCGAAGATGGGCGCATGTTCCACTTTATATAATGTGGTACAAGACGAGCGATTAAACCATCGCGTAGAAATCATTGCCGGAGTAATGGATGATGATGCAAAGTTGCTTCTGAGAGAATTTTTTGAGAAACAGAGAGTGGATAAACAAGGTTGAATTACTAATTTTAAGTGTTGAATCCCTAATCAGGTTCTAATTCAAAATTGGTAATTTAAAGCTCATGATTTAAGAACGGGCATTGGAATAAAAATTTCAATAACTTAAGATATCAGAAAAGGAAGAAGAATGTTTCTCCAGACCGCAGCAGGAAAAATTTCATACAAAACTTTGGGTGAAAATAAAAGCAAAGCGATTGTATTCATGCACGGATTTCCTTTCGATAAATCGATGTGGGATGATCAATGTAAGCTTCTTTCGAAGGATCATTTCACTGTGATGTTTGATCTAAGAGGGCATGGTGAAAGTGAAGTCGGCAGTGGTCAATATTTGGTTGAGTTCATTGTCGATGATCTGTTCGATGTGATGGGACATGTCGGATTAAACACAGCCGTTGTCTGCGGACTTTCCATTGGTGGCTATGCGGCACTTCGCGCTGTCGAACGCGAGCCGTCTCGAATTTCCGGACTGGTACTCTGCGATACAAAAAGTGCGGCAGATACGAACGCGGCAAAGTCAAATCGCGCAAACCAGATCAAAATGATTCTTGCCGGAGAAAAATCCAAATTCGCTGAAGACATGGCACGAGCGTTATTTGCTCCCGAAAGTTTCGAGAAAAATAAAACCGCAGTGAACAAGATTATTTCAATTATGAAATCGACAAATGAGACCGCGCTCATCGGTACGCTCATCGCACTTGCCGCACGTATGGACATGAGCGAGAGCCTTGAGAAAATTTCCGTGCCGACGTTGATTATAACCGGAGATAAAGATAAAGTTGCCACTCAAGCCGATGCTGAGTTTATGCAGTCGAAAATTAAACACTCGAAGTTCGTTTTAATCCATGGTGCTGGACATCTTTCCAATCTCGAGAACGATAAAGAGTTCAACTCCGCGCTTGTCAGTTTTTTGGATGAGAACGAACTCTAACGAGGGCATAGAGTTGAAAAACAACAAAAGCACAAAGTGGTTGTTGCGAGTGTCTGTTCCTCTGTGCTTTCTTTTCAGTACGGATTCTTGATAAAAAGAAAAAAGAAGCCTGTCACGAACGCATACTGGACAAGCCGCGATAGGTCGTAGTTCCTTTTTTTCAAAGTTGACCACGCATACGCGAGGACAAACATCGCGATTATCAGCGCGGCGAATATTTCAAGACATTGCAGATAATTCAGAGTTCTCCCGACTGATTCCACGAGCGAAGCGTTCTTCGCGCTCGATCCGTAAACGAAAAGAATATGTGCGACATAAACCAAGAACGATTCGCGTCCGAATATCTTTACTGCCGACCATGTCGGAGTTCCCGTTTGCATAACGAGATTTCTTTTCCCTTCGTACCGGGTGATCGCCTTCAAAATCCAAAGTAAAATTCCAAGTCTGAGCAGGAACCACCCCGGCGCATAATCAAATAAATTTATTTGTGGAAGGAGAATTTTGTGTAAGAATACAAGTAGGAGTCCGATGGCAATAAGCGCCCCGCCGATTTGAAACAATCTTTCTCGGAATCGGCTGCCTTTCTCGAACGTGATCGTTTGTGAAGCAATTATTCCAGCGATGAGAAAACTCGACCACGGAAAAAGCGGGAACAGCGAGCCATGAAGACGATTGAAATACTGTCCGAAAAATGTCGGCATGGTTTGATATGGGTCAAGGAACCCGACGATCGGTGCAGCAATTATAAAGGACCCAAATAATCCCCATAAAATTATGTTGAAAGTCCGGTCTCTTTTTACAAAAACTCTGACGAGATGAACGAGTATTAGAGTGGCGGCGATACACTGGAGTATATCGACTGCAAAGAATGCCGTCATATCTTCTGGCGTTGAGCCGTGCACCGTCTTAAGAAGTGAAAAGTACGGGATGTGCATCAGATAACCGGTTAGCAAAATAAATATAAGCCGTTTAAAATGTCTAATAAGTTCCGGAGAAAATTTTCGGTAGGCATCGCCCTTCCTGTTGAGCGCGAGAGTAAATGAAAATCCCGCCACAAAAAGAAAGGATGGTGCAACAAAGCCGTTGACAAAATCAATTGTCTTAAAAACAAAACTTTGATGAAGTGAATCGAGAAGAAGAGCATTGACAACATGGGTTTCCACCATGAAGATTGTCGCAAGTCCCCTGAACTGGTCGATGTAGCCGATGCGTTCTTTAGCCATCAACCGAAGAACGCTTCGCTTATATATCTTTCTTTTAATTCGGTCATGCTGTCACCCCCGAACTTTTCAAGGACGGCATTCGCCAATACTGGTGCGACGACATTTTCGGCGACGACTGCGGCAGCAGGAACGGCGCAAAAATCAGAGCGTTCCCTCCTTGCTTCAACTGGTTTCATCTTTGAAAGATCAATGCTTCGCAAAGGTTTCATCAAAGTTGAAATCGGTTTCATTGCCGCGCGAATCCAGAGCGGTTGTCCGTTCGTGACTCCGCCTTCGAGTCCACCCGCTCGATTTGTCGGCCTGGCAATTTTCCTGCTTTTCAGCAAAATTTCGTCGTGAACTTCTGAGCCAAATCTTGCTGCGTTCTTAAATCCTTCTCCGATTTCCACGCCTTTTATCGCGTGTACGGACATCACCGCTTGCGCGAGCTGGCCATCTAATTTCCTGTCGAATTCCACATAGCTTCCGAGCCCCATCGGTAGGCCGGATATATAGACTTCAACGATCCCTCCAAGTGTGTCGCCAAGTTTTTTTGCCCGCCTTATCTGCTGTACCATCTTACCGGCGATATTGTCGTCAAGGCATCTAACTTCTGATTTGTCGGCTTCGACTGCAATTTCCTCTGCGCCGCTTTTCTTTCCTAGCATCTTCATCAAACGAGAATCGAGAATTTTTCTGTCTTTGTAGCCCGCGCTACCGATTGAAAAAACATGACTGCCGATTTTTATTCCGAGTTCATTCAGGAGTTTTCTCGCAACGGCACTCAGTGCGACTCGCATCGCGGTCTCCCGGGCGCTCGCTCGCTCGATTACGTTTCGAATATCATCAAATGAATACTTGTATTTTCCAACCAAGTCTGCATGACCCGGTCGGGCAACCACGACTTTCTCGATTTCTTTTCCAACAGCTTCGACAGCCATTTTCTCTCCCCAGTTTGCGAAATCGTGATTCCAAATCACGAGCGAGATTGGAGAGCCAATGGTTTTGCCGTGCCGAACGCCGGTAAGTATTTCGACCTTATCGGTTTCTATTTTCATTCTACCGCCGCGGCCGTAACCTTGCTGTCGGCGGGAAAGCTGGTGGTTAATGTAATCGGAGTCTGAGTTCCATGTTTGATGGAATACCTTCGATAATTCCGGCAAGCACCCTGCCGTGCGATTCACCTGCGGTAAGAAGTCTTAGCATTATTATTTCAAATTATGGAGTGCAATTCTCACTTTGCTGTGTCTACGTCCGTACAAAGCATAAATTGCTAATCCGACAATCAACCATATAATCAAACGCAGCCATGTGTCAAGCGGCAGACTTAGCATCAGTAGCGCCGACACAACGATTCCCATTATCGGGACGAATGGAACCCACGGTGTCTTGAACGGGCGCGGTATTTCCGGTCTACGTTTCCGCAGAATCCATACACCGGCGCTGACGATTACGAACGCAAGCAGCGTTCCAATGCTAACCAATTCGCCGAGAATATCGATCGGCAGTGCCGCGGCAAAGACCGCTACGAAAATTCCGACTGCGATCGTCGAAATCCATGGTGTTCGGAATTTTGGATGAACCTTGCTTGCCCACTTCGGAAGCAAGCCGTCGTTAGACATCGAATAGAAAACGCGGGATTGGCCGAGTAGCATGACTAACATCACTGTCGCGAGGCCGAAGATTGCGCCGATTTTCACGAGGAAACTTCCCCATCTGACGCCTGTTGCATCTATTCCGACTGCGACTGGATCTGAAACGTTCAGGCTTGTGTATGGAACTATAGCCGTCAGAATTCCAGAGACGAGTATATAAAGTACCGTGCAAATTAATAATGATCCCATAATGCCGATCGGCATATCCTTCTGTGGATTTTTTGCTTCTTGTGCCGCCGTGGAAACTGCGTCGAATCCGATATATGCAAAGAAAATTACGCTCGCAGCTCTTGCAATTCCCGACCAGCCGTACTTGCCGAACTCGCCCGCGTTCGTCGGGATAAATTGTTTCCAATTCACTTTTATCGTCGTGTCGGGATGCTGAATCACGAAGGCTCCGGCGATAGCGATGAAGACGAGCACGATTGCAACTTTTATTATGACGATTGCGGAATTAAAATTCGCCGACTCTTTTATTCCGATCACCAATATCGTGGTCACCAAGAAAATTGCGATTGCGGCAAGAAGATTAAATTGCGCCGTGAGATGCGGCAGCGACATTGGGTCGATATGGAGAGAAGTAAGCGAGGCACTAACGCGTGCGAGTTTCTCCCAGTGGCCGTTGAACTGTACCATCATCTCGCCGTGTGCGCCTGAAAATTGCGGAGGAAGGTATATGCCGAAATCCTGGAGAAAACTCAGAACGTAACCGCTCCAGCCGGAGGCGACAGTTGCGGCGCCGAAAGCGTATTCCAATATCAGATCCCATCCGATTATCCATGCGAAAATTTCGCCGAGAGTTGCGTAACCGTAGGTATACGCCGACCCTGCAATCGGAATGAGCGATGCAAACTCGGCGTAGCACAATCCTGCGAACAAACATGCGATGCCGGCAAGCACGAACGACAGAACGATTGCTGGACCGGCGTACTTTGCGGCAGCGGCTCCGGTCAGCACGAATATTCCCGCTCCGATGATTGCGCCGATACCAAGAGTCGTAAGATTTAGCGCACCTAATGAGCGCTTCAGTCCGTGCCCAGTGTCGGCGGTCTCTTTAAGGATGGAGTCAATGGGTTTTGTAGAAAGAAGCTCTGAAGACATTATTCCTCCGGTTTGTCGGCCAGAGGCTGATGCGCCTCTGGCGCAGTGAATTCTAATTCCCGACAGAAACATTCGGGAATGACATTATTGGGAATTAGGAATCGGGAATTCATGTTGGAAATCCCGGATGCGGGAAATGTTTCGGCAGGCTCAATATAAAAGTTTGTTTGAAGTTGTATCGCAATGTTAGCAGGGCTATTGATTTCCAGGAAGGTACATTCTCTGAACGAGGTCGAAGAAAAATTTTCACCATTGAGTAAAAAAATATAACCTCAAATGCTGAGAATCAAGATTTCTTGAGACTTAAATATGGAATAAGGTAATTTTATGAATTGCTCGCTTACTTCGCTTCCTTGTATTATTTTTTGAGTAAACAAATACGATGTTGCGCAATTCATGAAATTAAAAGGAGGTTATACAAAGTGTTTATCGGACATTATGGAGTGGGATTAGCGGCGAAAAAGATTGACAACAGGCCTTCGCTCGGGACACTTTTTTTAGCGGCACAATTTCTTGACATACTGTGGCCCGTGTTCATACTTCTCGGCTTAGAACGGGTCGAGATAGATCCTTTGCCGAGGAAATTTTTGACTCTCCACTTTACATCATATCCATTTTCTCATAGTTTGGCGGCAGCGCTCGTCTGGTCACTTCTGTTTGGGCTTGTTTATTATTGGATTAGGAAGAATGTCAGGGTGTCGATAATGTTAGGCTTGCTTGTCTTGAGTCATTGGATTTTGGATTTGATAGTTCACATACCTGATCTTCAGTTAATTCCGGGAAGCGACATGAGAGTGGGCCTGGGATTGTGGAACTCGACGATACTGACGATCATTATAGAAGGATTGATATTCATCATCGGCATATATCTCTACCTTAAGTCCACGAAAGCAAAAAATCTGCGAGGAAGTATCGCTTTATGGAGCTTGATTATTTTTTTATCGTTCGCTTACGTAATGAATCTGGTTGGTCCACCTCCACCATCTGTAAATGCAATTGGATTCGCAGGATTGTCACAATGGCTGATAATTGCATGGGCTTATTGGGCTGACAGAAACCGGAAAAGTGCAGTTGAAAAGGTAAGATAGTTAACGTCATGTGAAAGGTTATGTTATGGAACGCAGAGCAATAAACTTGCTGGAAAAATTCAATAAGTTCTCAGACCAATGGTCGCCAAAGGTCATCGCCCAATTGAATGATTATCATATTAAGCTGGTGCGTGTTAAAGGAGATTTTACTTGGCACGATCACAAAAACACCGACGAAGTGTTTATGGTTATTGAAGGTGAACTGCGGATTGATTTTAGGGATGGGAACCTTACTTTGAAAGAAGGCGAGTTGTTTGTCGTTCCGAAGGGTGTCGAACATAAACCGTTTGCGGAGCAAGAATGTAAAATGTTGCTCATCGAACCTGCCGGAACTATAAATACGGGTGATGCTGGTGGAGATCAGACGGCACCTAATGACGTTTGGATATAAGAAACTTCAACGCCACATCAAGGTAAAACTGTAACACACTCCCACTCACAGAATCCATCAAAATAGGGCAATCTTTAAAGTCCTAATTCCCAACTATACTTATAGTCCGTTGTATGATAAGCTACAAAATTTAATCTTTATTTCATGGACATAAGAGCGAAAATAGGTAGGCGGCTTCGTGAACTTAGGACCATAAAAGGGCTTAGCCAAGAGAAGTTTTCCTTCATTTGCGATCTCGACCGAACTTATATAGCAAGCATTGAACAGGGTAAACGAAATGTTTCTGTTGCAAACATCGAGAAGATTGCAAAAGCACTAGATATGTCCATCTACGAATTTTTTAAGTCAGAATTATTTAAGTAACATGGACATCAACGAGTTTGAGGTATTAATATTAACGGAACTAAAAAAAGTTGTTGAGACAATACTAAGCAAATATCCTCAACCACAAATTTCTGCAAAGTCAAGAGCAGGTGCAGAAATTAGCTCTTTGCTCGAAGAACAATTCGTGCTAGAAACAGCAAATCATCAGTATCTCAAGAAATCCGTTGCGTCTCCAGCAGGTGCAACCAAAAATCCTTGGGATGCGATGACATACTTTTGTATTAAAGGGCACGAGGAAGTAATTTGGATTGACTTCAAAGCTGTTAAAGTTTCAAGTGCGGATAGTAACCCTGATATCGGAACTCCTGACAAAGTAATTGATTTAATTTATAGTGGTTTTTTCTATTTGGCATATATATTCGTTTACTATGAAGAAACAGATACGGGTTTAAAGTTTGTAAAAAATGCGGATGACGAATTTGTGAAAATTTATTTCCTGAAAGATATTAGCTCGACTTTCAGGAGAAATCCTAAAAACCAGCTTCAAGTCAATATTTCAGCTAGGCCTGAAGAAAGAACAAGAGAAGAGTTTATAAATGTTCTTTTTGACAAAATTGAGGAAAGTCACAAAAGGCAGATTGAAATTTCTACAAGAGCTTTGGAAAAGTTAGCAAAAGGAGACATCAAAACTAAGTTGATCGAAATCAATAAACAATCAGAAGAAAGAATTAAAAAGTTATAATGCTATTTTTCATGCTCTCAATTTCAATTCCGGATAAATCATAATATTCACAGACGAACGAATTGATCGTTGCAGATACTTCATCCTTCAAAGATAGATTCTCATAGATTGTCTTACTCAAAGAAGAAATTTCCTTTTGCAAACTCTTGTCAGAAGGGATAAATATTGTTCCCAAATCCGAAATTTTTATCTGAGGCTGTTTTCCCTGGGAAAATCTGATAATGTTCATCTGTTGTGAGTAAAACGTTACTAAATCAGAATTCAGCCAGCCGCATAGAAAGTACAAAAACTCAATTACCTCGGGATTATTGTTTCGCAAAGAGAAAACATATAGGCTGTTGTTTGCTGAGCTTCTTTCTATGTCAACAGTTGCAATAATCTCTTTTGCAGATTGGCGAATGTACACCTTAGGATTATCGTAAATAATTGTTTCACCTAAACCGATTCGTTTCTTGTTTTTTATCCCTTCTTTTTCTAATTGAACCTTTAGCTGCTCATTAATTGCATCCTGCAAGGGTTTATCATAATAAAAGTATTTCGCAAAATACAACCTGCCATATTTTTCTGAAAGTGCTTTTGAACCTTGATAATATGGATAGACGAGTTTCTCATCTCTGTCATCTATTTCACTGAACGTGAATTTATCTTCCATGTCAAGAGGCATCACACAAGTCCTTAAATTTTTATACGGGTATAGCTCTAAAAGGGTCTTGTCACCTCTTGAGTTAATCTTATCAATTAATTGTTTTGCAGTACCGCAACCATTGAGTCTGAACTTGTATTCATCTCTTTTATTGTACCAACTTGACTGCGAAATAGTGTAATTATTTTGAGTTTTCCAATCAGTGACAATTACATTATTATTCTTTGGGCTATTGCATTTGGTGGCTTTTAAAATCACTTGACCACTTGCGACATCAAAGCCCTTAATATTTATGTGAAGTTCATTTATTTTTGTCTTTTCCAACAAATACTTTCTTGTGTGCTGATAAGCCGTTTCAAAAAACGCGACGTCAATAATAAATGATAGTTTACCGCTTTCCCTTAGGAAATCTAAGGAATGCTCAATAAAAAGCATCACGAAATTAAGTTTACCGTTTTGAATATGATCTGGAAATTGATTGAAATTGTTTAAATAATTTCTCCTTTGCTCTTCACTTTTTTTCCGATCTCTACGACCGTATAGAGATACATAAGGTGGATTTCCAATTGCATAATCAAATGTGTCATATAGATTACTAAATGGGGTTTCCCTTGATTCATCAAAAAGACAGTTGATAGCGATCTTGTCAGTGAAATCCCAGGTTATCCCATTGAATGGGCCGTAATAGGGCTTATTGAAAAGAAAACTGTAAAGAGATTTTATATTATCAATGGTTTTGTTCACCATCGTCTCTTGCACATCTACAAAAAACAAATTTTGGGCGACAAAATTTGAAATTAACTTATCATCGGGAAAATGATCATATATATCAGCAAGTAGCTTCAAAAGAAAAATCCCTTGACCGCAAGAAGGCTCTAGTACTCTTTTGCTAAAAATATTCGAATCGATTTCGACAACACCCAATACATTTTCAACGGTTAAAAGAGAATTGGTAAGAAAGACCCCGTTCTTCTTCCTATTAATTGCATCCAGTCGCTTCTCAAATCCATATTGCCCCGAAACAACTTTTTCAAGGTAGGTATTGATTTGAGTTTTGCTTTTTATTTCTTTAACAAACATAATCTGCTTAATTCGATGGCCTACAACAAATATAAGGCTGATACTTATAATCTACAAGAAGATCTATCAAGAAGCCATATGTAACTCACAGATCGATATCCGAATCTTTTTAATTCAACAATTGTAATTAGCTGTCATCTCGCGTTTCTTGAGTTCCACTCCCCCTTTTAATATATTAATTAACAGACGGTTCAAGGTCTTGATATGAAAATTCACGAATACCAAGCGAAAGAAATTCTCAAAAAGTTCAACGTTGCCATCCCGAAAGGAAAAGTTGCTTTTAGTCTTGGTGAAGCGGAGAGAGCGGCTGATGAAATTGGCGGCAGCGTCTGGGTTGTCAAAGCGCAGATCCATGCCGGCGGCCGAGGAAAAGGCGGCGGCGTAAAAATTGCGAAGAGTATAAATGAAATCCGAACGCTCGCATCGCAGATGCTTGGAATGACATTAATCACCCACCAAACGGGTCCCGAAGGAAAAATTGTCAAGCGCCTTCTGATCGAGCAGGGAGTCAACATTGCAAGAGAACTTTACGCCGGAATAGTCCTCGACAGGTCGACATCGAAAAATGTCTTCATGGTCTCGACAGAAGGCGGAGTCGAAATTGAAAAAGTTGCCGCAGAATCTCCTGAAAAAATTTTGAAAGCCGCGGTGGATCCCGGACTCGGCTTGATGCCTTTTCAAGCAAGAGAGCTTGCATTCGGCCTTGGACTTGAAGGCGACGCCTTTAAGAACGGTGTGAAATTTCTAAATGCTTTATACACCGCGTATGAAGCGACAGACGCAAGTCTTGTGGAGATCAATCCTCTGGTGCTGACCAAAGAGGGTTTCGTCATGGCACTCGACGCCAAGATGAATTTCGACGACAACGCGCTCTATCGCCACCCGGAAATTGTCGAGATGAGAGACCTTGATGAAGAGTCGCCGTTGGAAGTCGAGGCCTCGAAGTCGCATTTGAATTATATCAAGCTCGACGGCAATGTAGGCTGCATGGTGAACGGTGCCGGACTCGCGATGGCAACGATGGACATCATCAAACTCACCGGCGGCGAGCCTGCTAATTTTCTTGATGTCGGCGGTGGAGCAAATGTCGAAACAGTTTCGAGCGGATTCAAAATTATTCTTTCCGATCCGAATGTGAAGGCAATCTTAATAAATATTTTTGGAGGGATTGTGAGATGCGACCGCGTTGCGCAAGGTGTGATCGATGCGGCGCAGAGAACTTCAGTTACTCTTCCGGTTGTCGTGCGGCTCGAAGGCACAAACGCCAAAGAAGGTGCGGAGCTTTTGAAAAATTCCGGACTCAATTTTGCAGTTGCAAACGGATTGAAAGACGCTGCGGAAAAAGTTGTAGCGGCACTCGGGAATTAAAAATTCAAAATTAATAATTGTAAAATGGATTGGAATAAATACGAAGTCGTAATAGGTCTCGAAGTTCACGCGCAAATGCTCACAGAGACAAAAACGTTTTGCGGATGTTCGACTAAATTCGGCAATCCGCCGAACTCGAATGTCTGCCCCGTTTGCCTCGGAATGCCGGGGGTGCTTCCGGTTCTGAACAAAAAACTTGTCGAGTTTGCGATAAAGATGGGACTCGCTACAAACTGCCACATCGCGCCGTACTCCATCTTCGCGCGCAAAAACTATTTTTATCCCGATCTTCCGAAAGGATACCAGATATCGCAATTCGAAGAGCCGATCTGCATCGAGGGTTATGTCGAAATCGAGAAGAGTGATGGTACAAAAAAGAAAATCGGCCTTGTCAGAATTCATATGGAGGAAGACGCTGGCAAGTTGATCCATGACCAGGATGTTGATACGCTCGTTGATTTGAACAGGTGTGGCACCCCGCTTCTCGAGATCGTCAGCAAGCCCGACATACGATCTGCAGAAGAAGCATATCTCTATCTTCAGCAGATAAAACAGATCGTGACCTACCTGCATATTTGCGACGGAAACATGGAAGAGGGTTCTCTTCGGTGCGATGCAAATATTTCAATAAGACCCCGCGGCGCGACGGAACTCGGCACGAAGGCGGAAATCAAAAACATGAATTCGTTTCGCAATGTCGAGCGGGCGCTCGACGTGGAAATCGAAAGACAGTATGCAATTCTCGAACACGGCGGAAAAATTTTACAGGAGACACTCCTTTACAATGCCGACACTAACACTGTCAAACCGATGCGGTCCAAGGAAGAAGCAAACGACTATCGCTATTTCCCCGATCCCGATCTTGTTCCCGTTCTCATCGACGAGCCTTGGATCGAGAGAGTCAAAGCCGCCCAACCGGAACTTCCTGTGAAACGCCGTGACAGGTATATGAGCGATTATTTTTTATCGAAGTACGATGCCGATATACTCGTTTCCGAGAAAGAACTAGGCGATTACTTTGAGAAGGCTGTTAACACCCTATCTAAACCAGTTTCTTCGGATGCCATTAAGCATATCAGCAATTACATAATTACCAGAGTATTGGCAATTAGGAATGATCGGTCGATTCTTAGGGTTGATAGGATAGGAACCGCCGAATTCTTTAGGATATTCGAAGACCTCGTGCCGGCCAGGAATCTTTCTAGATTGGCAGACCTTATTGCCAAAGGAGATATATCGACAAAAATCGCTAAGGAAGTATTTGACTCGATGCTTCAGAGAGAAGGCGATCCTGACATCATAATCCAGAAAAAGAGCTTGCAGCAAATATCAGATGAGTCTGCAATAGAAAAGGCTGTCGAGGAAGTTCTACAGTCGAATCCCGACGAAGTCCAGAGGTACATTGGAGGCAAAGATAAAGTGTTTGGTTTCTTTGTCGGCGAAGTGATGAAGAAAACGCGCGGCAAAGCTAACCCGAAAATTCTAAATGACCTTCTCAGGCAAAAATTAGCGAAGCTGAAGAATTAAGCTGGGATAGTCAATCTTCGGTCATGCGGGAATGAAATTTCAAGACATTACTCTTCAATAAAAAATCATTTAACTTCAACAATCATTTAATATCGACTAACGAGGAAATATGAGAAAAAAGATTATCGCTGCAAATTGGAAAATGAACAAAGATGTCAACGAGACATCGGAATTTTTTGCGTCACTTCAGAAAGAAATGAAAGATTATAATGGCACAGTGGAAGTCGTGATTTGTCCACCGTTCACTGCACTTCAGGCCGCAGCTAAAGCTTCGCAGGGGACTCCGTTTAAGATTGGCGCGCAGAATTTACATTTTGAAAATGATGGTGCATATACTGGTGAGATTTCCGCCCGCATGATAAAGTCGCTGGGAATTCCTTACGTTATCGTGGGACACTCCGAGCGGCGCCAATATTTTGGTGAGACCGACGAGATCGTTGCAAAGAAGGTTAAAAAGGGCTTGAGCGAAGGGTTGAATGTTATTCTTTGTGTTGGCGAGACACTCAGCGAGCGCGACGGCGGAATAACTGAAAAAATTCTGGGACGCCAGGTGAAAGCCGCGCTCGAAGGCTTGACTGCGCAACAGGTAAAGTCAATCGTGATTGCTTATGAGCCGGTTTGGGCAATCGGAACAGGACGCAATGCAACTCCGCAGCAGGCGGAGGATGCACACGCTTTCATTCGATCAACCGTTGGAAAAATGTTCGGCAAAGATGCCGCACAAGATTTGACAATCCAGTACGGTGGAAGTATGAAACCGGAAAACGCGGCGGAACTTCTATCGCAGCCGGACGTGGACGGCGGACTTATCGGAGGTGCGAGCCTGAAAGCCGATTCATTCGCAAAGATCGTAAAGAGCGCTCCCGCAGCAAAATAGTTTGAGGCGGTTGCTGCGCAATTGACACGATGTCTAATGTCAAGTTCGGGTTATCCTTTTTTGTATGCTTAGTCGCGGCATATAATTTTTTTTCACCCGAAGAGTCATTCGCGCAGGAGACATCAAATTCCATCGTCCTGCGGATTTTTGCCGCAGACACGCTGGTACAGCTTCCACAAAAATATATTCTGCAAAATTCCGAACACGTGGTCTGTGATTCCGTAATATTAACGCGGAACACAGACTACGTGATAAATTATACCGCTGGGACTATCCGCTTTCGGAAAGACAGCACCTTCTTCCATAACAAAAGAGATTCTATCTATTCGGTTAAGATCACTTACCGGAATTTCCCTTTTACTCTTCCCATCGAGTACACTCATAATGTCGCAATCGTGAAGTATGATACCGCGTCGAAAAAAAATCTCACGATAATCGAGCAAAACACACCTCTTACCACATCAGAATTTTTTGGAAGCAGTATGCAAAAGAGTGGGAGCATTGTGCGTGGATTCACAATCGGTTCCAATCAAGATCTGACTTTGAACTCGGGTTTTCGAATGCAGCTTGCCGGAAAGCTCACTAACGATGTAGATGTAACGGCCGCGCTCACAGATGAGACGAGTCCGATTCAACCGGAAGGAAACACAAAAACGCTCCAGGAATTTGACAACGTCTTTGTAACGATAAAATCTCCTCACATTGTCGGGACTCTCGGCGATTTTGAAATGTCCGAACAAGGGACAGAATTCGGAGTTATTAACCGGAAACTGCAAGGAGCGATGGGAACGGCAAACTATGGATCGTCATCCGTTATGCTGAGCGGCGCGGTGAGCACGGGGAAATTCATTACGCAACAAATCACACCGATTGATGGAAGCTTAGGACCATACCAGCTTGTCGGATCGGACGGCAGTTCAGCTATTATCGTCATTGCAGGGACAGAGAAGGTTTATTTAGACGGAGCGCAGATGGTACGGGGTGAGACAAACGATTATGTGGTTGATTATTCAAACGCGCAAATAACATTCACCGCAAAACATTTGATTACAAACCTCAGCAGGATTTTTGTCGACTTCGAGTATTCTGATGGAAACTATGAGAGAACATTTGCCGGCGGGAATGCGCAGACTTCTCTCGCGGATAATAAAATTGATCTTCGAGTTTCTTATTATCAAGAAGGTGACGAAGTCAACAGTTCGTTAGGTGTAACACTTTCCGATTCCGACCGCACCCTTCTAAACTTAGCCGGCAAGAATAGACTCGCTGCTTCAAAGAGCGGAGTTCAATACGTCGGCCGGGACTCAACAACCGGCATCGGCGAAGGACAATACCGGCTTGATTCTATGATCGTCTCCGGAAAGCCATACTACATTTACAGATTTGTTCAGCCGACCGATACGACAAATCTCGTTAAGGCGGTTTACAGCGTTTCATTCTCCGAAGTTGGAAGCGGAAAAGGCGATTATCAATCTGTAGGATTCGGGCAATTCAATTTTCTCGGAATCGGACAGGGAGATTACGCACCTATCATTATTCTCCCGATGCCGCAGTCCCAGCAGCTTGCCGATCTCAATACGTTGTACCACTTTAACAAAGATGGTGCAGTGAACCTTGAATATGCGGCGAGCAGCTTCGATGCCAATACTCTATCGTCACTTCCCGGTGTAACATCAGACGGTTATGGTGTGAAATTCGGATTCGATTACGCTCCTAAACGTTTACAAATCGGCGGCTCGGACATGGGAGCGCTCACCTTCAACGAGATGACGCGTTATGAAAATGCTAACTTCAACCCGATGGATCGCACAAACGACGTAGAATTCAATCGCGAGTGGGGAATCGATACTCTGACGTCAGGAGACGAGCTGCTGAACCAGGCTCACATAGAGTTCTCGCCGTCGATGCGCGGAGCTCAAGTTACATTTGGTGGAGATGTCGGAAAAATTACTCGCGGGTTGGATTTCAGCTCCGGAAGATATTCCGGCTTTGTTACTCTTGGTGGAGACTCAAATTTGATCCCATCCGTCGATTACCGTGCCACCATGGTCAATAGCAAAGATGACGCGTTCTCAAACTTCGGAACATTGTTCACACAGAGTGGCACAATTCAATTCAGAATCGGAAAGTTCATGCCTGGTTTCAGGTTGAGATCGGAAGATCACCGCACAGCGACCACGGGTACAGATTCGCTTTGGGCAAATTCTTATCGCTACATCGAATACGGACCGACCCTTTCAATAGCACATCTCTACAATTTTGATCTTTCAGTGGATGGATATGTGCATGATGAAAGCGGGATAATCGGTGGAGAGCTTCTTCCTTCATCAAGATCGTTGATCAGCGATTTCACCTCGCGCTTCAATGCGTGGAATGACTTTTCTTCAAACTTAACGCTCACTTATAGGAAAAAAACTTACACGGAGGATTTTATCAATCTCGGCAATTCGGATAATGAATCTCTTCTATCGAAATGGGAAGCCGATTATACTCCGTTGAATCACGGACTCGAAACGAATTTGTTCTATCAGGTTACGACCGAACGAGCCGCTCGTCTCGAACAAATTTTCTGGAAAGTGCTTCCAGGACAGGGCCAGTATATTTGGGTCGATGGCAACCACAACGGTCAGGTTGACATTACAAATCCAGCGGATTTCCAGGAGGTGAATTTCAACGGCGATTATACCTTGCTCACTGAGCCGACCACGACTCTTTATCCTGTTGTCGATTTGAAAACGAATCTGAGAATCGGATTGACTCCAGATAAATTTCTGAAGAACGACGGGAGTTTAGCAAACACATTATTGTGTGCACTTTCGACTGTGACGCTGTGGCAGATTGCTGAAAATAACCAGACTACAAATGTTAGCGACATTTACCTCCTTCACCTTTCAAAGTTTTTAAACGATAGCCTGACGTTAAGCGGCTCGCAGCTTTTCCAGCAGGACTTTTACGTTCTCCAGAACAACCGTGACTTTTCTTTACGGTTGAGGTTTCTTCAGAACAAGTCACTCGATCAATATTCTATTTCGACCGAGCGCGGATACAAACGCGAGCAGAGCGCACGGCTTCGCACAAAATTGACCGACATGTTTTACGAAGAATTGGATCTTTCGCTAAACAGCGACAACGTCAGCACAAGTTATACAGACCGCGCGCATGAAATCAGCTCGAGCAGTTTAGCTTCCGTACTTTCTTACAAGCCCAGTACCACGATAGAGTCGTCGTTTAAAATTCAGCTTTCGAACGCTTTCGATGCATTTCGTTCCGGTCTCACAAATTCAATGAACACTGAAGCGGTTAATATAGCTTACTCGATTTTGAGTAGAGGGAGATTGACGACTCAACTCGAGCGCGACGAAGTGATAATAGAAAACCAGTCCGGAGGAGCAAACGCATATTTGCCGTTCGAGTTGACTCAAGGTTTTTTGCCGGGACAAACTTATACTTGGCAAATCGGATTTGAGTACAGGATCAATTCATTTATTCAGGCAAATGCAAACTACACCGGTAGGAACCAGCCAAACGAGGCAGCGATCAATACAATGACAGCAGAAGTCAGGGCATTTTTCTAGCGTTCCGGTAATGCAATAAAATAAGTTGTCCACTAGTCCTTTCCCGGCGGGATAGAGAGAAAAGCAAAGAAGCGTTAGGGAAAATTACTTATATCATCAAATATTTCTCCGCGAATTTATATTTAAGTCTTTTTAAAATTTTGGAACTATTAAAATACGATCTATGTTAACTAATATGAAACATTGAAAGATTCGAATGAAAAACAATTTCGATAAACAAGCCGTCAAAATCTTCAAGGCGCTCGGCGACCGGAGCAGGTACAACATCCTAAGATTGCTCGTCGAGAAAGGCGAGCTTTCCTGTGCGGACTTTGACGGAAAATTTGCTTTAACAAAGCCGGCAATGTCGCATCATTACAGAATCCTGGAAAACGTCGGACTAATTGACGTGCGAAAAGAAGGGTTGCATTTTTATATGAAAGCCAATTTGAAATTGTTAGAGAAATTCGTTCCCAACTTTACCGAAACACACATTAAACATTAAAAAGGAAGGAGAAGACTATGGAAGTAATCTATGTTATTGGCAGAATTCTATTCGCTGCTATTTTTATTATGAGCGCTTACGGACACCTTACGAAAGTAAAGGATATGAGCGGGTACGCGAAAAGCATGGGTGTACCTGCGGCGGCATTCATGACAATTCTTACGGGAATCATGATACTCGTCGGCGGCATTATGGTAATTTTCAACTTTGAAATATTCTATGGAGCGTTGCTGATTTTTTTATTCCTGTTGCCAACCTCCTTTATGATGCACGCTTTCTGGAAAGTGCAGGACGCAGGAATGAAGCAAGTGCAGCAGGCAATGTTTATGAAAAATTTGTCCATGGCTGGGGCAGCGTTAATGATAATGTACTTTACTTATGGTGCACTCTAAAGTTGCGACGGAGAAAATCCCGCTTCCGCCGAAAGAAATTTTGCCTGACATTTTTGCATTCCCGCCGAACCCCGATAGTTTCGGCGGGGTTTCATATTTAATAATGGGAGACAAATGCAATTTCATGGTCGACGTGCCAGAGTATGCCGACCGGAACATTCGCTTCATAGAAGAAAATGATCCTCCTGAGTTTATTTTCCTCACTCACAGAGATGATGTTGCGGATACTGAGATGTTCAGAGAAAAATTCGGTCCGTTATTAATAATTCAGGAATCGGAAAGATACGCGGTTAAGTCGCCGGCTTTGACGTTCAAAGACTCTTTGGAAATAGGAGGCGTTGAAATAATTCATACGCCAGGCCATTCCCCCGGTTCATCGTGCCTGGTTTATCGCCGGAAGAAAATTATGTTTACGGGCGACCATGTTGTGGTTTCCAGCGGCAGACTTGCCGTGGAAGAATTCTACTGGACTTATGATTATGCAAAACAAATTGAGAGCGCCAACAAGCTGTTCGATTACGAATTTCAATACATGTTCTGCGGACATGGCGGACGAAGACTCATTAAAAATGCAAAGCAAGGATTAAAAAAATTCTTGGAAAATTATTCGAAGGATTCTAAAAATGGGTAAAATAGTTTTTACTTCGTACATTTCTCACGGCGCCCCTACTTCACTTACGGAGAGAACGAAGATTCACGACATTTACGAAACTTTCGGAAGAGTTCTGAAAGACCGCGGAGTAGAGACAGTAGTTATTTCTTCGCCGCATTATTTCTCGAATGAGAAGTTCGAAGTCGAGTCGCGGGAAAATATTCCTTGCATCCAGGACTATTACGGTTTTCCTGAGGAACTCTACAAATTTTCTTATGAAGCCAAGAACAACACGAAGCTAGTTTCCGAAATAAGAAACCAATCGGAGAAAAATGGTATTAATGTGGCTGAATCACAGTCATGGGGATTAGACCATGGTGCATGGCTGCCCCTCTATTTTATGTTTCCCAAACGCGATGTGACAGTTGTACCAGTGTCAATAACATCCGCGAGCGCGAAGGATCATTTTATTTTTGGCAAGGCGATCAAATCGGCAATAGAAAAAACTGATGGTGATGTTGCAGTTTTCGGAACGGGTTCGCCAGTTCACAGGCTTGATCTTGTTCGGTACGGATATTACGGCGAGGACAAGTTCGAACCCGGCGCAAGGTTCGACGAAAAACTGATCGAAGTCGTTGCAAGTGGCGACTTTAATAAAATTTTGAATCTTCATAAAGAATATCCCTCGCTCTTTCAGGCAGCCGCGCCGGAAGGAAAATTGAATCCATTGTATGTCGCGCTTGGTGCTTCCGACAAAAAGAATTTTTATGGAAAGACAATATTACACGAATTTATGTATTACGGCGTCTCTCTTGTCACGATGATACTAAGCACGGAAGAAGCAATGCGGGAACCGCTGACGAAGCCTTACACTGAGATGGTAACCGTTTAAAAGCTAGGATCTGAACAATGGGAAAAGAAATATCAATGGAATATACCACATTAGTTGCGCCCGAGCACATGGAAGGTGTGATGGAAGCAGTTGCTGCACGTGGGATTAAAGTGGAATTTGTCCATACAAAAGAATCGGCCATGGCACGTTTGTTGACTCTGATCCCGGATAACGTTTCGGTGATGACCGCAGCCTCGGTCACTTTGCGGGAGATTGGATTCGAAGCGGAACTCGAGTTAGGGAGACACAACTGGCGTAATCTGAGAGCTGAGATCAGAGCAGAGAGTGATCCTATCAAGCGATCTCTGCTTCGGAGACGGAGCGCACTTGCAGACTACTGTGTTGGCAGCGTCAATGCAATTGCAGAAACCGGTGAGCTAGTCGTTGCGAGTGGGACGGGGAGCCAGTTATCTCCATATCTAACAAGTGATCGCGTAATTTGGGTGGCAGGCACTCAAAAGATTGTGCCGACATTAGAAGATGCACTTCGCCGCGTTCGCAATTATTGTGTCCCGAAAGTTGAAGAGTTTGGCAAGAGAACATTAGGTCGTGATGGTGCTGGTACGGTCGGCAAGTTGTTGATTCTCGAAAGCGAAGCAGCATTTCTTAATCGCAAAGTTCACCTTCTCTTGGTGAATGAAGTGCTTGGGTTTTAAAACATCATCCATTGCTGTCCCGGAAAATCCCAGACCATCGGCACGGTTTCCGGAAAGCGAATTGTCCGTATCTCTTGTTGTACTGTCGGCTCGTAGCCTATCTTCGTTTACTTTTTTTTGCAGTTTTCTTTGATTTAGCTACACTCTTCCGGCGCGTTGCCGTTCTCTTCGCCTTTACTTCCTGTGGAGGTGTTTGAGGACCCTTGATTATGCCGATGATGTTTCCTTCTGGATCCGCTACGTTCGCGAATGTGACCATATTCGGAACCTCGGTCAACGGCATGATGACCTTTCCACCAAGGCTGACCGCCTTGTCAATGTATGCCTGGACATCTTCGACCTGGACATAAAAAGTGACATTCGAAGTCGGTCCCATTGCCTGGCCGATACCGCCGTTAATTCCCATCTTCACTCCGGTATCTACCATTCCATAATCCATCTCAGACATTACATTAATTTTCCAACCGAATAAGTTAGAATAGAATTCCCGTGCCCGCTTAGCGTCTTTAGCGTTCACTTCGAAATGAGTAACTGGTGCTGACATTTTTTCCTCCTTTTGTTGAGTTTTTTTTATTTACCAGTAATATTGTTTGAAGCGGCGAATTGAAAAGGAACAACGGTGTTATTCATGCAAAAATTCACTTGATCAGTGTCATCTTTTTCGTCTCAATGAAATTTCCCGCGATCAAACGGTAAAAATAAACTCCGCTCGGAAGATTAGATCCATCGAAGACAATGCTGTGGCTGCCGGCATTTTGCCTTTCGTTCACCAATGTCGCCACTTCTCGCCCCAACACATCATAAACTTTCAGAGTCGTAAAACTGTTGATTGACAATTGATAACTAATCACCGTTGACGGATTGAAGGGGTTTGGATAATTTTGGTTGGCAACAAAAGTTTCAGGAGTTTTTGACGGTGATGCGATGCCGGTTAATAGGTCTACTTGCCATGCTCCTCTACCGTGAGTTGCGACTCGCAAATTGTGTGTGGAATATTGGATCGCGATGTCGTCAACAATCGCATTCGGCAAACCGGTTCCGAACTTCGACCACGATGCGCCGTTGTCTGTTGATCGATAGACACCCCAATATGAGCCTGCATAAATGTATGCGTCTGAAGAGTCAACGCTGATAACTTTTGTGGGAACGCTGTCAAAACCGTTGCTTGTTGAGGCGATTCCCGTCCATGTATTTCCATAGTCTGTTGTTCTCAAAACCTGATTCGAGGCGCCGACTAATACCGCTAAGTAAGCGACGCCCTTCTTTGTTGGGTCTGCGGTGACGCGTGCGAAATTTGTACCCTTTGGAAGATTGTTTGTGATCTCGTTCCATGAGCTTCCACTATTTTTGCTGACGAAGAGAAAAGCTGTATCTGCCGCACCACGGTAGCCGCTGATGCCTGCATAGATCACGTTTCCCTCCACTGGCGAGATCGCCATGGTTGTGAGAAGAGCGCTTGAGGATTTTAAATTACTGCTTATTGCACTCCAACTTGTTCCACCATTTGTCGATTTATAAACCTTACTTGTGCCAGTATATAACAAATTATCGTTCTGAGGGTCCATCACATACGGAGTCAGCCAGTATCCTTCCTCGCCTATTCCAGTCGTGATCTCGTGAAAGTTATTTCCGCCGTCTGTTGACTTGAAGATTTGGCCGTTCACATATTCGGTGTATATAATATTTGAATTTTTCGGATCAACTAGAACATATCCTCCATCGCCCCCGTAAATTTCATTCCATGCTGCGGATGGCTGGACGTCCGATTCCGTGCCATTATCCTGTGTGCCTCCTACCGTAGTGCCGGAATTATTTTGGTCGGCGCCGATGGCATAAAATTGTATCGTCTCTAGGTTTATATTGCAATTTGTAAACGATGCTGCTCCGTTTGTCGTCATCCAGACGCCGCCGTCGTTTCCAATATAAAAGATTGATCCGCTTCCGCCTGCGAAAGCGATGGCGTGCTGGTCAACATGGATGTTTTTGCCGGTGTATGATCCGTAGCCATTCGTAAGATTTGTCCATGTTGTTCCGGCATTTGTGGATTTCCAGAAATCGATTCCTCCGACATAAACCGTACTGGGATTAGTCGGGTCAACGGCAATTACATTGTTGTACCACCCTTGGTTGCCGCCGAAGTCGCTGCTTGTTGACACGGAAGGAAGGAGTGTCCATGATGCGCCGCCGTTGGTCGATGTATAGACCCGATTTGTATCTGTCGTTGAGCTGTTAGGTTTGTTTCCGTTTATCGCAGCATAAAGAACTTGATTGTTACTTGGCGCTACCGCCAGAGAAATCCGGGACAATTGGCTTGCAGGAGGAAGTCCAGCCGTGAGCCATTTCCACGATGCGCCTCCATCTGTTGATTTGTGTACCCCGTAGCTAGAGCTGTCTCCCGACCACGTAGAGCCGTAAGATGCGTAGATCACGTTCGAATTTGTTGGGTCAACCACGATGTCATCCACCGCGCCGTCCGCTAGATATAATTCTGTCCATGTTTGCCCGGCATCGGTTGATTTATAGACATCGTAAAGGCCTGTTGCGAAAACGGTGCTGTTCGGAGCGACGATAATTTTACCTGTGTAGTATAATGCGCCGCCCACCGGAAAAATCATTTGACTCCATGACGCGCCGGCATCGGTTGACTTAAAAAATCCCGCCCCTGGATAACCATCTATATTGAAATTCAATTCTCCGGTGCCGTAATAAATTGTCGATGCATTATTCGGATCTATTGCAACGGAGCCTGAAGATAATCTCGGGAAATTATCCGTCAAAGGAGACCACGTTGCACCACCATCAGTAGATTTCCAAAGTCCGCCTCCCGCGGCTGCGGCATAAACTATGTTTGAATTGGTCGGGTCAACCGCGAGCGAGGCGACTCTTCCTGAAACGTTTGCATAAAATGTGCTTTGCATCGGATTTGGTCCGATTGAAATCCATGTCTGTGATTGGGCTTTGAAAAGCCGTCCTGCCGGGATCATCGGAATTGATTGGAGTTCCCAGTGAAGCGGCTGTTCGAGCTTGATTGCGTCTCCTCCCGATTTTTCAAATTGTTCTTGTCCGAGCGATGCCGTGGCTGCGAATCCGGTTGTTAATACAAAAAACAATCCAATATGCCTGATCTTTGATAAGATGGCTTTCATCTGTTTTCTCCCGCTGGCTTTTCCTGCTTCTTATTTCCTTCGACATTTATTGTAAAATGTTTTTTATAAATTTTTCCGAAGCGAGTTTTTAAGTAAACTGTGTGCTGCTTTGAGCCCACCTTCAGTTCCGTTTCCCATGAAATCATGTACCATCTTCCTTTTCGGAGAAGAGATCCTTCGGAAAATTTCAACTGCTTTACAATATCTTTGCCCGGCAGACGCAACCCGACTTCAGACGAATCAACAGAAGCGGACCTCAATTCATAAGGGGAATTAACAAGAAGTTGAAAGGTCTCGCTTCCAACGTTTGGCATTGTTAAAGTATTAATCTCCGTCACTGTTTTTCCATTGTAAAAAAAAATCTGAGGCTCACTCGATGACACTAATAGAACAAACAATGCGAAAATAAAATTCACTTTTTCCTCTCCGATGAGGTCATTATAATTACCCGATTCAAGAAATCAAATGACGGTTGTCAAATAGCTCGTAGTTGATACTTCATGACACATAGCTCATGACAACAGCTAACCCCTAATGGCAAACAACTTGCAAGAAGAATGACTTGCATTTTCGGGTGCGCTGCTATTACTTAATTCTCAAAAGATCACAAAAACGCTATAAATGACTCAAATAGAAGGGTTTTTCAAAAGGTATTGTTAAGATGACAAAGGTTGAACTTGAAGAAGCTCTGGAAAAGTTAAGGTATTTGGATGTTCTCATCTGCGAATTATCTCCGAAAATTAGCGGCACTTTTTTAAAACTGATAAAAAAAGTTGAGTCCGAGAAATCAAGAAAACGGATAAATTTCAAGCCGGATTATTATCTGGGCACTGGCTGGGGATGCGTCAACAAAAGCATCTCCATCGAGATCCCGTTTTGGTTTCAGAACGAAACGCTGATGGCAATTGAGAACGAGATGGCATACGACGGCGTCGAAAACGAAGATGAAATCAAAATGGGACTTCGCCACGAGTTGGGGCACGCGGTGAATTACGCATATAAAATTTATCTCGATCCAGAATGGAAAAAATTATTCGGAAATTTCGACAAAAAATATTCCGATAACTACCGTTTCAATCCATGGAGCAAACGGCACGTAAAGCATTTGCCGGATTACTACGCGCAAAAACATCCCGACGAAGATTGGGCCGAAACGTTTGCGGTATGGTTAACTCCCGGAAGCAACTGGCGGCGGGTTTATGCGAAGACTCCTGCTCTGCAGAAACTTTTTTACGTTGACAGAATGATGAATGGGATCGCCAGCAGGGATCCGTTGAACACAAAGATCAAGCACGACGCACCGATAGAAAGGGTAAAGATGACGATCCGCGAATTTTACGGCGCCGATTATGAAGACATCAGCCCGTCAGAACAATTGCTTGAAGACGTCGAGGCGATGCGAAGAATTTTTCCGAACGGGTTTCATTCCAAGAGAAATTTGCGAGACGCCTGGAAACTTGTACATAAGTTTTCTCCATTAATTTCGAATAAGCTCTCCGAGGAATTAAACATCCCGCATCACTCGACGAATAGAGTTCTGCGTGTGCTTGAAAGTATCTGCAAGACTTACGATTTGAAAACCCGGCAAGGAGATGAGGACGAGAAAATAATCGGCATATCCATTTATCTCTCGAAGAAGTTTAGTCAGGATTAGTTAGGGTGGAAACTGTCCGAAGGGTCGCTTCGTTGACGGAAAATGTGGCGGCGATAGGACGGAAAGTTTCACAAGCACTTGCTAGGTCGGACAATCCATCACGTGAAGTAAAGCTGATCGCTGTGTCGAAAACTTTTCCAGTGGAAACAATTACGGAAGCCATGGATGCCGGACTTTTTCGGTTTGGAGAAAACCGCGTGCAGGAAATTGTCTTGAAGTATGCGCAGTTCAAAAACAAAAAAGCGGAGTGGCACTTCATCGGGCATCTTCAAACGAACAAAGTCAAAAAGGTTCTTGAAGTTCCGACGAAATATATCCATTCGGTTGATCGATTGGAAATAGCTGTCGAGTTGGATAAGCAGCTTCAAAAGTGCAGGGAGTTTAAGGAAGTTCTTGTTGAAGTGAACACATCCGGTGAAACAAGCAAGAGCGGGGTTCAGCCGGAGAAAGCAATTGAGCTGATCCGTGCGGTCGCGAAATTTGAGACGATCAAGATAAAGGGCTTGATGACGGTTGGGGCGTTAACCGAAGATGATAGCATGGTACGAAAGTGTTTTGTGAAACTTCGCGAAATATTTTTCTGCGTGCGGGACGAAGCGATTAATAATGTCGACATGTTGGAACTTTCGATGGGAATGTCGGGAGATTTTGAAATCGCAGTTGAAGAGGGAGCAACGATGATAAGAATCGGCACGGCAATATTCGGAGAGAGAAAAGTCTAGGTTTGAGTTAAGCCAAAAATTTTGCAAGCATATGTGTAGCGACTTGCAAAATTTACCCTGTTTATCAATATTTGTTCCATGAAGGCTGTCGCGCGAGCTTGGAAGATGGCGGACATGAGGAGAGAATACCGCAGTGCGGCTTAAAAGAATTACTAAGGTCCTCAGTCGAATTTTCTTTACCTGCTGGGTTGGCTGGTCTGGGGCAGGGGCACAGACGATATCATGGTCCAGGCTTAATGGCCCCTATTCCGGTTCGATGCAACTTCTAACAGTTGATGAAAGAGGGGACATCTTTGCAACGACTTTCGCCGGGAGGGAGGAGATATACCGTTCGACCGATGGAGGAGGAAATTGGCAGCAGGTATATAGTCTGCTGAGTTACGGAAATGAACCTGCTCTTGCTGCCGACTCCTCAGGTAATGTTTATTATGGAGACATAGAATCGGGGCTGTTTAAATCTACCGACAAAGGAACATCATGGTTCAAGACAAGCCTTGCCGGAGGTGCATCTGCTGTTGCATCTATTTCAGGAAACAGGCTCTGTGTCGGCGGACAACAGACTGTCTCGATTTCTAATGACGCGGGAAAAACATGGTCGGTATTGCAGGTAAGAACTGATCAAGGAGATGTATCGTCACTTGCCGAGGATAGTTCTGGTAACCTCATCGCTGGGTTTTATCGCTTCTTCGGCTACGCTTCGTACGGTGGAGGAATCTATATTTCTTCCGACAGCGGCAGGACGTGGAAACTCTATGGAATGTCATCATACTCAATCTTATCAATAGCTGTGGATAAAGCGGGGAATATTTTCGCTTTAGCAACAAGCGACAACACAAGCAATAGCATTTATTCCACAGTTCCGAAAAGCAGCAATTGGACCCAGGATGTCGTTGGAGTTCCATACGGAACAGACATTGCGGCGTTGCAATCCGATCACTTAGGAGAAGCGGTTGCCGTGACAGACGCGGGCATCTTTGTTTACGATGACGCCGCATCAAAGTGGAACAGTATTGCGCCCCCCGTGTTTTCTACATCGGTAACATCAGCGGTCTTTGACCCGAACGGCAACAGCTATGTTGGTACAGACCAGGATGGGATTTTTGTCTTACGTAATCCATCAACAAGCTGGGTGCAGTGCGGGATATTTGACGCTTTAGTTACCTCATTAGTGGTTGACCAATCGGACAGTTTATATGCTGGTACAGAAGATGGAATTTATAAATACCATCCGGATGCCGGGACCTGGACCAGAGCATCAAACGGACTAAAGCATGGCGCTGTCTTTTCCATTAAGCTTTCAACCTATACTCAGCGGCTATACGCTCCGACTTCAGACGGGTTATTTTTCTCCAATGACGGTGGAAGTTATTGGTACATCTTAAATGGAATCTGGGTATACGATATAGTGGAATTTTCGGAGGATAGTTTGTTTGCCGGTTCTACTGGAGGAATTCTCTATTCGATTGATGGAGGCGGGACGTGGGGATCTTTACAGAGCGTCGGTTTGCCACTCACGAGTATTTACTGTCTTTCGTATAACGCACCATCATTATATGCTGGTACGGCGTATGATGGAGTCTTCGTATCGACCGACGGCGGCGATTTTTGGTCGCAGACAGGAATTTCTTCGCAATTGATGTTTTCCAATGTCAGAGCTTTAACGCAGGCGTTTGGAAGGGTTTTTGCCGGGACGGATACTGCGGGGGCATTTTATGCGGATTACGGCGAAGATGATTGGAGCCACATCTCAACAATCGAGGCTTCCGGAGTTTCGTGCTTCCTGGTGAATGAGCATCCTAATGTCTGGATGTTCAGTGGACCAATTTTTGCGGGAACAACAGGTGGCGGAGTCTTTGAATCGAAAGATTGGGGACAAACGTGGAAGCAGGTAAATGAAGGACTGACCGACTTGAATGTATCGGCACTGGCAGCGGATTCACTCGGTTATTTGTATGCCGCCACCGACAGCGGAATTTTCAAAAGTATCAACAGTGTTGACGCAATTTCCAAAGCGAATTTACCTCCCCAATCTTTTTCTTTGAATCAAAATTATCCAAACCCATTCAACCCGAGCACCTCGATCAGCTATGAGATCTCTACCGTCAGCCATGTCACTTTGAAGGTTTACGATATGCTTGGAAGAGAAGTCCAAACTTTAGTGAACGAAAAGCAAAGTTCAGGCAAGTACACCGTGATGTTCGAAGGAAGTAAGCTATCCAGCGGAGTGTATATTTATCGGCTGCAAGCCGGTGGCTTCACGGAAACGAAGAAGATGGCACTAATCAAGTGATTATTAGTTTTCTAAACTCGAAATGCCGCATGGCTCTCCACATTCAAGGTCTGCGCGTCCGATTTTCTCTAACTTGCTTTTTGCTCTTAAGTTCTGTTGCATTTCTGAGTTGCAATCAACCGTTTCAGCCAAAGGTGGAATATAACCCAAAGTTGGTTCTCTACTCAGTACTTTTTGCAAACGACGAAAACGTTGTGGTGCGGCTCACATCAACAGTCAGTTCTGTAAACGGCAATTTCTCAGCCCCAATCCATGGGGCAGATGTAAGGTTAGGGACGCCGTTCGGATCTGATGTACCTTTACACGACTCGACATTTATAAATGGGAATGACACAGTTTCTTATTATTCCCTTTACTTCCCATTCTTCATCGCTGGCGGTGAACAATATGAAATCACTGCAAAAAAGGATGGTTACGATTCTGCATACGCCATGGTCACTGTTCCAACCAGCTATGTTACAATTCCGGACCAGAACGCATACTCTGCGATGATGAGGCCTAAGAATGATAGTAACGATATTTTACTTAGTGTATTTCTTTCCCCGCCCACCAAGGCCGAATTCAATCAGGTTTTAGTCGAATATAGAGGCTTTGACAACTCCGGGCAGTTCCACGTAGGCTCCGTGAGTGTTTTGCCGGTAGACTCGTTGAACCCATTCATTGAAGTGCTGTCGAGTTATGTCCCCTTGGATGTCAACATTTATCAATATAAATCTGCGTTCGCCCTCGCTCAATTGTCAGCCGATAGTCTGAAGCAATCTCACATGTATGTAGATGTTATTGTGACTCAGATTGACGACAACCTGTACAGATTTTTCATTACATCAAATCACACGCTTAACCCGCTGTCGATGAGAACTGACAAAATTATCTTCACGAACATATTTAATCAGCAAGGTGAGGGTATCGTAGCGGCCGCTGCGGTTGACACAACGAGGATATTTCTCTATTGAAGAATTTCCAACACGGAGTCCGGAATCTCGTGCTTGCATGTCGCATATTTTTTCTTTGTGCATCTTCGCTGAAAGCACAAGAAAACAAGGTAACGATTCAAGGATCCATTATCGATAGCTCCAACGGTGAGAGAATACCTTATGCAGCGGTGATGATCTACGGCACAAAGATCGGAACCGTGGCAGATGTCAACGGATATTTTATCCTGAGAAACGTCAGTCCGCAAAATGTTGCGCTTCGAGTGACAGCGTTAAGTTATAAGACAAAAATATTCGACATCGGAAATGTTTCGGGGACAAGTACAGCCGTCCGGCTTGAATTGGCTGAGTCGCCGAAAACACTTCCAACGGTGACGATAACGGGCGAGCAAAATGTCGGTCCGGGCGGAAATGTTAGTACAAAAATTATAACGACGGAAGAGCTACAAAAGAATGTTGGGATCTTCAGGAACGATGTGGTACAGTACGTAACTCAATTGCCGGGCGTGGTTACTACGAGCGGTGTGTCAAGCCAATACTTTGTACGAGGCGGCGGAGCCGACGAGAATCTCGTGATGATTGATGGGATGCAGGTTTACAATCTTTCTCATGCCTTCGGACTTTTCAGTTTCGTCGATCCGCTCATTGTGAAAGTGGCGAATTTCAGTTCCGGCGGCTTCGGGGCGCAATATGGTGGAAGATTGTCATCTGTATTCGACATCCAGACGATCAATGGAGACAACCATAATTACAGAGCCGCAGGAACATTTGACCTCCTTTCGTCCGATCTGGAGTTAACCGGTCCGATCTCAAAGGGCACAAGCAGCTTCGTACTTTTCTTCCGGCGCCCGCTTTCTGAGAACGTGCTCAATAAGTTCTATTCGTTAGGATTGCCGTTCGATTTCTACGACGGATTTGCAAAGGTCACTACCAACTTGTCGGCTACAGGGCATTTAAGCGCCGAGTTCCTGACAAGCGTAGATAGAATCATATCTCAAGATAAAACGCAGCCGGATTTCACCTGGGAGAATAATTCCGGCGCCGTTTCCGGGAGTTATTTTGTCGGAGATCAGTTTAATATGGATGGGGAAATTGCGTGGTCCTCTTATAGAGCGGAACAGCTGCCGAATGAATCTGTCGGGTTGTACCATCAACTCTCTCAAATTTCAAACCCCTCACTCTATGGCAGCATCACTTCATATTTAGAATCACAAAACGAATTAAATGTCGGGTTCAAGTTCAGTTTTCCGACTTACAATTATTCTTTTACGAATACTTATGGAAGCGAGATCATTCAATCGGAAACTCAGATTGAACCCGATGCGTGGGTGACCTATTCTTTCAAAAGTAGCAGCAATCTATTGTTCGAAGCCGGTCTCAGAACCGACCTTCAGAAAATGTTCACCGAGATTTCAGGAGCTGATTACGGATATTTGGCTGAGCCGCGATTGTCGATATCATACAAAGTCGACGAGCCAATCACCGTTTATGCTGCGTACGGGATTTATCACCAAAGACTGATTGATCTAAACGACGAGAACTTAGTGTTTACTCCATTCGAGCTTGTCGCGTCGGCGCCTGATAGCATCGGCGATGAAACTGCTTCGCAATATATCCTTGGTATCTCTTTGTCCCCGAATATTTTGAGTAATATTAAAGCGGAATTTTACTACAAAGATTTTTCCCGTCTGATTGACGTGAATCGAGATAAGGTATATAGTTACGAACCGGACTTTCTTGTTGGAGTAGGTGAAGCTTATGGATTTGATCTAAGTTTCAAATATGATGCAGAAGCATCTTACATCGAGGGAGGTTATTCTTTCGGGTATACAACTCGCACTTTCGATAGTTTGATTTACTACCCGCGTTATGATCTTCGTCATCAAATAAATATTTCCGCGGGCTGGCAGCCATATTCCAAATTTTGGTTGAGAGCCAGATGGAAATTTACAAGCGGTTTACCGTACACACCGATAACCGGGTTTTACGGAGTGGTACAATTCGATCCATACAATTTGCCAGGTTACACAGGCCAGCCGCTCTACAGTCAAGTTCTTTTTGGAAATCTGAACACTGCACGCCTGCCGGGTTATCAAAGTCTTGACATTAGCACTTCTTATGATTTGGATTGGGATTGGGCGCATTTCAACATTCAAGGAACGCTGATAAATGTTTATAACAAAAAAAACGTTTTCTACATAAACAATGTTTCCGGCGATGTTGTTTATCAATTTCCAACGATGTTTAATCTTTCTCTTAGCTGGAGCATCTAAGCTTTATTATTGAAGCTCATCTCCATTCTTGAACAAAACTTCGTCCCATTTTATATTCATTGAGTGAATACTGTTCATTTGCTTCAGTCTAACGAAGATGTCGTTGTCCCGAAGATATTTTGTCTCGGCAAAAATTATGCGAAGCACGCTGCCGAGATGAAATCTGAGGTGCCGGATAAACCTGTCGTCTTCATGAAGCCGTCAAGTGCAATAGTCCATGATGGTGGGAAAGTGAATATTCCTTCGATCACAAACGATTTTCATCATGAAATCGAAATATACTTTGTCATCGGCAAGGACGGCAGGAATATCCAAAGCGAAAAAGCGAGATCATTTATATCTGCCGTGGGGGTTGGGCTTGACCTTACCCTCCGTGATGTGCAAACCAAATTAAGGGACGAAGGAAACCCGTGGCTCATCTCAAAGGGTTTCGATGGCTCGGCACCTATATCTGAAGCAGTTCCCATCGATAGTGTGGATTTCGATTCACTCGAACTGAAACTAACTGTCAACGGCAAACTCCGGCAGCAGGGGAAGTATAGGAATACGATATTCAAAATCGAAGAAGTCATGGTTTTCTTATCACAACTCTTTACACTTGAGCGAGGCGATCTGATTTTCACGGGAACCCCGGAAGGGGTCGCACAGCTCAAACATGGCGATAAACTCCACGCGGAGCTTGTTGGTTATACCGGGTTGGACATCGAGATTATTTGACGATGCGTGTTATTTCAGTTGCGATTCCGAAAGGGGGGGAAGGCAAGACGACGACCGCGGTTAATCTCGCCGCGAGTCTCGCCGCTGCCGAGAAAAAGACTCTCTTGATAGATGCTGATACTCTCGGAGCAAGCGGGATCTCACTTGGGTACACTGCCGATCAGGTCAAGAGCGGCCTTTATGATGTTTTCAATTATACTCACTCGCTTGCCAGAGTCATTTATAAAACTGAACTGACCTATCTGGATTTTGTCCCGTCAAATATTTCTACCGTGCAGGTGGAAGAGCGTCTCCTAAGATTGAGTGAAAACCGGACTGTGTTGAGGATGGCGCTGCGAGACCTCGAGAACCGATATGACTATGTCATAATTGATTGCCCGCCGACTCTACGCGGAATAACGACGAACGCACTTTGTGCATCGAACTCGGTCATAGTTCCGATGCGCGCGAGTCATTTCTCCCTTGATGCAGTAATGCGTCTGATGAGATACATGAAATGGATACGAGAGCTCGCGAACCCTCAGATATATGTCGAAGGAATTTTGCTGACAATGTTTGAGCCGAACACCAAGATCGCCGACATTACTGCCCGCGAGCTCCGCGCACGATATTCAAAGTTTCTTTTTAAAGTTGTTATTCCGAAAAATTCCACTCTGGCAGAAGCAGCATTCTATGGCAGACCGGCGCTCCTTTACAGCATTAATTCAAAAGGGGCACAAGCATATTTTGAGCTTGCCACCGAAATAATTTCCCGCAAGTCCGCTGTGGATGGATTCAATGAAATCTCTGAAAATTCATATAAGCAAAACTCGGATCCTTCACGTGGCGATAGTAACGATGTAACAAAGGTTTGAATTAAGTTAATGTTAGGATTAAAATTAATGAGGTCAGCATTTCAAATTATCGGGGGAGTGCTGTTGGTGCTTAACGTGTGCCATGGTGGTTCACACAAAAACAGCGCTGTCTTTCACACAAAATCTTCGGGAGATACTTATCTTTTTCCGACCGACGCTTCACGTCAGATAAATTCGGGTTTCGCAGATTACCGGTTGGCTCATTTTCATGGCGGGATCGATATTTCCACAAATGGGAAGATTGGCTACCCGGTATTCGCCACCAAATCCGGTTATGTTGATCGCGTTTCTGTTTCGCCGTTTGGATATGGCAAGATGATCGCACTGCGGCATAACGATTCGACTTACACTCTGTACGGGCATCTCTCCGGATTTTCAAAAGAGATCGAACGCAGAGTGGAAGAGGCACAGCAAGATGAAAACAAATATGGTGTCGATCTGCGATTCAAGCCCGACGAAATAAAGGTTAACCGCGGCGAAGTCATTGCTTTTACCGGTGCGACCGGGGTTGGCGGCCCACACCTCCATTTCGAAGTGCATGACCAAAATTACTTTATGATAGATCCGCTTCTTTACGGCACTCTTGATGTGCCCGATTACAGAACGCCGAGAATTTTTAATGTGGCGGTTAGAGGATTTATATCGGGAAATGTGGAAATCAGCAAAGTCGTGAAGTCCGAAGGCACGTATCATGCGAAGCAAATTTTTTATTTAGACGAGCCGTTCTATTTTATCATCCACGCTGCAGATGCGTACGGTTCAGGGAAATTCAAGCGCCCGCCGAAATATGTTTTGTTAAAGATCGACGGCAAAAATTTTATTTCACTAAACCTGACACGGATCGATGAGGATGATTACTTGGATGTTGGCTCGATTGTCGATCTCGGTCTTTCTCGACGGTCGAAAACATATTATATGCTTTATGTGGGTCGTGCGATCCCGTTTTCGGTTTTCTCTCCGGCACTACCATTAAGCGGCTTGGTGGATCAGAATATTCAAAATGGCACGCATAGTTATGAGATCGTTGTCGAAGACGAACACGACAATCGTGCATCCGTATCCGGCAAGTTTGTATTAGACATTCCCGGGTCACTGAAAAATTCATCAGCGGCAGGTCCAACAATTGCGCCGTTCTTAGAAAAAATTGTGAGGTTATCTCCAGACCTGACGATCGACTTTCCTGCAAATTGTTTTACGAAAAATATAGACGTCGATGTGAAGATGCTGTCTCAGAAGTCTTTTGAAATTTTGTCTTCCGAAGAGCCATTGAGAAGAAAGGTAAACGTGACATGGAAGGTGGATGATTCAAAGCTCAGGCTTTTTAGGAAAACGAGAAATCGTTGGAGCTATGTTGACTGCAACAACGATGGAAAAGTATTAACTGCAAAAATCGGTTACAGGACCGGCGAGTTTGCACTGCTGCGCGACGATACTCCGCCGGTTATCGGAAGAATTGGATTTGCCCGCAAAAATCCGTTTTACAGGTCGGTCATTCCAACGAATTTAAACAAGGCTTTTGTATATTTTAAAGTGTCGGATAAATTGTCAGGCGTTAATACGGACGAAATTATTTTGAGAGTAGGCGACAAAAAATTTTTATGCGAATACGATTGCGACAAGCACGCGGCGATTTGTCAAGTCGACGCAAGATTGCTTCGTCAAGAAAAGAAGGTGGAAGTTGTGGTGCAGGATAATGCCGGAAACGAGAAAGTTTCGCAAACAAGATTTAGATGAGGAAATTCTGGAAAACCGCGAGAGGGGAAGTAAGTGCAAATCTGATTCCGGTTTTGTCGGCGGTTATCGGATTGGTAATAGTTGGTGCGTTGCTGGTCTATTTTGCCGAGTGGCACAACGGGCAAATAAATTCTTATTGGGATGCGGTATGGTGGGCGGTCGTGACAATAACGACGGTTGGATATGGCGATATTGTGCCGCACACGGTACTCGGACGGATCGTTGGAATTCTTGTTATGCTTTCAGGAATTTCGGTTATCTCATTGTTGACAGCGACTATTTCGTCGATATTTATAACACAAAGAATCAGGGAGAGTCAAGGATTGCAGCAAATTAAACTAAAGGGGCACACGATAGTTTGCGGGTGGAATCAGAGGCTCGATAGTCTCTTGGGAACCATGAACAAGATTTCGTCAGAGGAATCCAACGGACAAGGGCGAAGAGAAGGCGTAGTCCTCATAAATGAAATGCCGCCGGGAAAAATGGAAGAAACTTTTTCAGATTATCCGAATCTTAATTTAAAATATGTCCGTGGAGATTATACGAAGGAGCCGACTCTCGCACGCGCAAATATTAAGGAGGCTCGCGCCGTAATAATTCTTCCGGACATGTCTTTGACTTCTGTGCCACGTGACGACAAAACTCTTCCTGCGGCGCTTGCTATCAAGTCGATGAAAAGAGACATCAAGGTTTATGCGCATATTATCGACAGAGAAAATTTTTCTCATCTCAAGCGTGCAAACGTCGATAATGTAATTATCAGCGATGAACATGTCGGCTATCTCCTTGCATCCGATATTTCTTCTCCGGGAATTGCTCAGACCGTCGCAGCCCTTTTACGCTGTGAAGCAGGAACAAGCCTGAAGCGTGTTCATGTACCGGCCGAATTTGTCGGTAAGAAATTTCATGAGCTTCAGGAGTATTTTAAGTCGCAGCTGAACAGCATCGTGATCGGCTTTGTGTCGGAAGAGGAATCCGTGAGACTTTCCGACATTCTTTCATCGGACTACAGCGCGATCGATTCGTTCATAGAGCGGAAGTTCAAAGCCGCCGGACTCGATGTGCTCGAAAGAGGCGGCGTCAGACTGAATTTGAACCCTCCGCTTGATTACGTTATTCATGAAAAAGAAGATGCGATTATAATCGGATGAGACCGTCCACGCTAGATATTGATCTTAGTAGAACCGCGATCTTTACGGGAATACCCGATGAAAAAATCGCAAAGGTCGCGGCGCTTGTGAAAGTGCAGCACTTCTCGGCTGACCAGCAAATCATGAAAGAAGGCGGGAGCGGAAGTAGGTTGTTCATTTTGTTGAGTGGTGAAGTTGAAGTTACGAAGTCTCTGGTCTTTCGTTCGGGAGGCACAGACCCTATGGACAAATCACTTATCAGACTCACTTCAAAAACGTTTCCGTTTTTCGGGGAGATGTCGTTGTTTGAGAAAAACAGTGTCCGCAATGCAACAGTGCGCACCGCGACGCCTTGTAAATTCGCAGTCATAGAGCTTGCCGATCTGGTAAGACTTTCTGAAACGGATTATGAGATAGGCTACAGAATTTTTCTGAACATTGCGTGGTCTCTGAGCGACAGGCTCAACAAGACAAATAATGATTTGTTGAAGGTGACAACGGCCCTCGGCATCGCGCTGGAAAGATAGAACTCGGGTATTTGAAATTTTTCAGAAGAAAATTTAAATGAATAAAGAAATTCCCAAAACATACTCTCCTTCAGAGATCGAAGATAAATGGTACAGGTACTGGCTCGACAATAAACTTTTCGAAGCGAAGGTAAACAAAGAAAAAAAGCCTTACACTGTTGTTATTCCGCCGCCGAACATCACCGGCATATTGACAATGGGGCATGTTCTGAATAATTCAATCCAGGACGTATTTGTTCGATGGAAAAGGATGAAAGGCTTCGAAGCGTGCTGGGTTCCGGGAATAGATCACGCGGGAATTGCGACGCAAAATGTCGTCGAGAAAAGTCTGGCGAAGGAAGGAAAGAACAGGCATTCACTAGGAAGAGAGAAATTTGTCGAGCTTGTCTGGAAGTGGCGCGAGCAATATGGTGGCACAATAATCAAACAATTAAAGAAACTTGGAGTCTCGTGCGATTGGACACGCGAGAGATTCACGATGGATGATGGGCTTTCGCATGCGGTGCAAGAAGTCTTTGTCAGACTGTACCAGAAAGGATTGATTTACCGCGGAAAATATATTGTGAACTGGTGTCCCAAAGATCACACCGCCATCAGCGACGATGAAGTTGAGTATCACGAGAAAAACGGCAAACTTTATTTTCTGAAATACCCTCTCGAAGATGGTTCGGGGCATATCACGGTTGCGACGACGAGACCGGAAACGATGCTTGGCGACGTTGCCGTCGCGGTCGATCCGACAGATGAGCGCTTTAAACATCTAGTTGGAAAGAATCTTGTTCTTCCGCTTGTCAGAAGAAAAATGAAAATCATTGCCGATGATTATGTCGATAAAGAATTTGGTACCGGCGCCGTTAAAATTACTCCTGCTCATGATCCGAATGATTTCAAAGTTGCTGAGCGTCATGAGCTTGATAAGATTATCGTTCTCGATATTTCAGGAAAGGTCAATGAGAACGCGCCGGAGAAATACCGCGGTCTCGACAGGTTCAAGGCGAGAAAACAAATTATCGAAGACCTTGAAGCGCTGGGTCTTGTCGAGAAGATCGTCGATTACAATTTGAGCGTCGGCGAATGCTATCGCTGCCACACGGTTATCGAGCCTTATCTTTCCGACCAGTGGTTTGTGAAGATGAAACCGCTCGCGGAACCGGCTTTGAATGCGGTGCGCGACGGGAAAATCCGTTTTTATCCAGACCGTTGGTTGAAAACTTACGAACATTGGATGGAAAATATCCGTGACTGGTGCATCAGCCGGCAGCTGTGGTGGGGGCACAGGATTCCGGTTTGGTACTGCAATAGCTGCGGCGATTATGTAGTAAGCACGATGAATCCGGAAAAGCCGTGCCCTAAATGCGGCGGAGTCTCTTTCAGGCAGGACGAAGACGTCTTAGACACGTGGTTCTCATCATGGCTTTGGCCGTTTTCACTATTCGGATGGCCAAATGAAACTCCGGACTTGAAATATTTTTATCCCACCGATACGCTTGTTACAGCTCCAGACATAATTTTTTTCTGGGTCGCGAGAATGGTTATGTCGGGGATCGAGTTCCGTGGAGAGGAGCCGTTCCATGATGTTTATTTCACGAGTGTCATCCGCGACATGCAGGGAAGAAAAATGTCGAAGTCGCTCGGAAATTCTCCGGATCCGCTCGATGTCATAAGGGATTACGGTGCCGACGCTCTGAGGTTCACAATACTTTATCTTGCGCCACTTGGTCAGGATGTTTTATTCTCGAGCGATAAGTGCGAGTTGGGCAGAAACTTCGCGAATAAAATTTGGAACGCTGGAAGATTTTTGCTGATGAACCGTGATAAAATCCAGACCACTGCCGCTCCCGACAGATCTATGTTCGATTTTGCAGACAAATGGATCGTCAGCAGGCTTCACCGGACGATTAAAGATTTGAATTCGGCCTTGGATAACTTCCGAATAAATGACGCAACCAAAATCATTTACGATTTTATTTGGCATGACTACTGTGACTGGTACGTTGAAATAGTGAAAGAGCGTCTGTCCCATGAAACAAACGAAATGACGCGTGCCATTATAATTGCTAACGCGATTTCGATTTTCGAAAAGGCAATTAAGCTCCTTCATCCTTTTATGCCTTTTATTACCGAGGAAATTTACTCGCTCACGCAAACCGAGCATGAAAGCAGTATTGCGGTTGCGGAATTCCCTGAAGCTGAGCCGCGATTCGTGAGTGATCGCGTTGAAACTGAAATGGATCTGGTCCAGGAAGTGGTCACTTCAATAAGGGCGATCAGGAAAGAAGCGAATGTTCCGCCGAACGTCTCGGTGGATGTTATCGTGAAGCCGAAAGACGATCAGGCGCTGGAAATACTTTCGGGAAATCAGTTGTACATCAGGCGTCTTGCTAAAGTCGAATCTTTCAGCATAGGCTTCGACCTGCGCAAGCCGGAAACTTCCGCGAGTTCGGTTGTGCGCGGGACGGAAATTTTCGTTTCGTTGGAAGACTTGGTTAATTTCGAAGCCGAGCGGAGCCGTCTTGAAAAAGAAATAGGTCGCATTAAAGGTGTAATTGCCGGAATCGAATCAAAGTTGAGCAACGACCAGTTCATCAACCGTGCGCCAACTCAGGTTATCGAGAAGGAGAAAATGAAATTAGATTCTATGAAATTAAATCTCTCGAAGTTGGAAGAAAATTATGGAGCGGTGGGAAAAAAGTAAAGGGAGGTCATAATATTATGATGGAAGCCGTCGTTACAGGATTGCTTGCACTTTTGGGCGCTTTATTAGGGACATATTTTGCAAATTGGCGTTTCTTACTTGAAAGTAAGTACAAATTTGCTCTGGCTGCCATAGACAAAAAATTGGATGTTCACCAAAAAGCATTCTCATTGTCGAATGAGATGCGGATCAATCTATCTGCAGATACAGAGCGCAGAAGTGAGATTACCAAAGAGGCCGATAAATTCTTTTACGAGAACTGCCTCTTTTTGTCGGACAAAGCACGGAAACCTTTCATAGATGCGGTACGTGATTTTAGTACCTACGGTCAGGGCTTGTCGGTTATGAAATATGAAAAAGATGAAGCAAATATTCAGAGGGCTCAGAACGAACTCAAAAGGGTCCAGCGTGATTTCTTAGAACTTCTCGACATTATTGGAAAATCAGTTGATTTCACGAATGTAAGCAATGTCATGAAGTCTAGAGAAAAGCATGGATGACTAAAAGCAACTCCACATGAAACGATACAATAAGGAGATTTGAAATGCCGTCATTTGACATAGTCAATCAGGTCGACCTGCAGGAGGTCGACAATGCAATCAACAATACAAAAAAAGAAATTGCGACGCGTTATGATTTCCGCGGTTCGCCTGCTGAAGTGAGCCTCGATAAGAAGGAAAAAATAATTCATGTCGTTGCGGAGCATGAGATGAGAATGGACACGGTGATGGACATGCTTATGACGAACATGATAAAAAGGAAAGTCGATCCGAAAGTTCTGAAGCCGAAAGGGATCGAGCCGACAACACAGGGTCATGTCAAGCGCGACATAAATATTCAAGAAGGAATCGAAACGGAAATTGCCAAGAAAATAGTCAAACTTATAAAAGACCAAAAGCTGAAAGTACAGGCGGCGATTCAAGATGAGCAAATCCGCGTGTCTGGGAAAAAGATCGACGACTTGCAAGAAGTTATAAAGATGCTGCGTTCGCAGAATCTTGGAATTCCTCTCCAGTTTGTAAACTTGAAGAACTAAAAACTTAGGATTTATAGTTATGCCATTCACATTTACCCCGGTTAAAAGTCCGAAGGGACTTATAATAATAACTCCTTATGTGTTCAACGACGAGCGCGGGTTCTTCGCGGAAGTTTATCGCAAGGATGAGTTTGTTAAAGCCGGCATCAAGGAAGATTTTATTCAGGATAACCATTCACGATCCACCAAAGGGGTGCTTCGCGGACTTCATTTCCAGGTTGATCCGCACGAGCAGTCGAAGATTGTGCGGTGCGTGCGTGGAGAAATATTCGATGCAGCGGTTGACTTAAGAAAAAGGTCGCCGACATTCGGAGAGTGGTACGGTATTGTTTTGTCGGAAGAGAACAAAAAAATGTTTTACATTCCGAAAGGATTTGCACACGGATTCTCGACGCTCTCCGAAACTGCGGAAGTGATTTACAAAGTTGACGATTTATATTCCCGCGAGGACGAGCGCGGAATAAGATTCGATGATCCAAAGCTTGTGATAGAGTGGAGAGTTGCAAATCCGATTGTGTCTAGCAAGGACATGGCGCTGCCGAAGTTCGACGAAGAGGAAGAATATTTTTGAAGCAAATGGTGTAAAATGATCGTCCAGCGTTCGATAAAATTTTCCACACGAACACACGGTGAGATGCACGACTTGACGGATGAAGTACAATCCATTGTGATGCAATCTAAAGCAACTGCAGGTATTGTCAACGTTTCAGTTATAGGCAGCACTGCAGCAATCAGCACAATAGAGTTCGAGCATGGCTTGAAACGTGACCTTCCTGAACTTCTCGACCGGCTGATCCCTCCTAGCAGAAATTATGGGCACGAGCAAACGTGGCACGACGGCAACGGGCACTCGCATCTGCAAGCGACGGTGCTCGGCCCGAGTTTGACATTGCCCATCAGCAACGGCAAACTGCTGGTCGGGACTTGGCAGCAGATTTTCCTGATCGAATTAGATGTGAAACCGAGAAACAGGGAAGTGGTTGTGACGGTACAAGGGGAATAACCACAAATTCTTTAGTGTCGATGTAGTTTGACAAAGTTTTTTAATAAACATTGCTGATATAGAATTGCGATTGAAATATCTTTTCCATTCAATTTGATATTTGAGCAATTGTGTTATCAACTGGTATGATGCAGAGAAGGGGCAGATGATCAGCGCCCCGAAGAACGCCGTGGACCTTTTGATTGGTGCTTTTTAGGTAAGGAAATCTTTATCGGTCGTTCCAATTCAAGGCGTGCTAACACTTCCTTGACGCAGGTGCCTTTGTACTCGACATCGTAATTCCGGTAGAGTACGATTGTTTTCTTGAGTGAGTCGTAGTACGCAGCACAATCCGGACAGTTTTCAAGATGCTCGCGGAGCTTTCTGCAAGTTAGTGAGGTCAGGTCGTGGTCAACCTCCTCACATATCTCAAGCATATATTTTTTATGATTGATTAATTTCATTTTGTGAAATACGGATTAAGCTCATTTCTTAAAAACAAACGGGCACGGTGGAGCCGGGACTTAATTGCCGGTACTGATAATTTCAACGATTTTCCGACTTCCTCTGTGGAAAGTCCTTCGACATCTCTCATCACGAATACGATGCGATATTCGAGCGGAAGTTTCTGGATTGCCTTGTCGAGGACCTCTTTCAATTCATTATTGAGAATGGCATCGTGTGGAGTCTCTCCCCAGTGTGGTATCTGGAGTTCTCCTGTTCCGCCGAGCAAGTCTGTTTCTTCAAGCGACACAACCAACTCATGTGATTTTTTCCTGTGCATCATGAGACAGTTGTTTGTTATGATGCGATAAAGCCAGGTGGAAAACTTTGATTTGCCGGAGAATGATTTGAGTCCGCGATAGGCGTTGATGAAGGTCTCCTGCATTGCCTCTTCGGCCTTTTCCTTTTCGCGACAAATTTTGAAGGCAAAGCTGTAAACAGTCTTCTCGTACCGCCGCACGAGCTTACCGAAAGCTTGCTTGTCGCCTGCCTTTGCAGAGTCGATTAGTTTTGTGTCGTCTTCCAATTAAATCTAAGGTCGAAGTCCTAAACTCCAGACAATCTTAAAACCTGAAATGTCAAATCGAAAACAACGCCAAGACATCCGAAGGTTTTCACAGAGTTTACCGCTTGCAGTTATCTTGCCGCCGCCATGTATGTGTTCTTCATCAGCATCGATATTGTCATCGCTCCGACTCCGCCGGGGACAGGTGTTATCCACCCCGCGACTTCCTTCGCTTCGTCAAAATTAACATCTCCAACGAGTCCGGATTCAGTCCGGTTTATCCCCACATCCAGTACGGCGGCACCCGGTTTAACGAATTCTTTCCCAATAAAATTTGGTTTGCCGATAACCGTGACCAATATGTCGGCTTCTTTGCATACTTCTTGAAGATTTTCTGTTTTTGAATGTGCCATGGTCACGGTCGCATTCTTTGAGAGGAGGAGAATTGCCGTAGGTTTGCCTCCAAGGTTTGAGCGTCCCACCACAACAGCTTTCTTGCTGGCGACTTCGATGCCGTACTTCTCGAGCAAAACGATTATGCCATACGGCGTGCATGGAAGCAGGAGTTTATTCTCGATGATTTCGTGCCACGATTTTGCCTCGCAATATCTGCCGATGTTAAACGGATGAAGTGCATCGACGTCCTTGGACGGGTTTACTGCTTCGATAATTTTATATTCGTCGATGTGTTTCGGAAGCGGCATCTGTACCAATATGCCGTGAATTTTCCTATCAAGGTTGAATTCGCCAATTTTTGCGAGCACACTTTCCTGTGAAGCGTTTTCAGACATCTTTTCGGTAATCGAATAAAAACCGAGTGACTCACACGCCTTCGCCTTGTTTTTCACATAGACTTCCGACGCCGGATTATTGCCGACGAGTATGAAGGCAAGACCCGGCGTTATGCCACGGTCTTTCCTGAGTTTATCTGCCTGTGTTTTGACTTCTTCTCTGATTTCCTGTGATACGGTTTTTCCGTCGATGATTTTTGCGGTCATGACTTTTCGATGAATGGAGGATAAAAAATTCTTTCTATGTTTACGGCTTTGCCGGTTGACTTGTTGATCGAGAAGACAACCGCGGCGAGTCTAGCATCGCTGTCTGCGGCTTCATACCTCGTCGGGGTCGCGTAAAGAAACCTTTTCATCGCGCCTTCCTTTCTCATACCAATGATTGAATCATAAGGTCCGGTCATCCCGACATCCGTGATGTAAGCCGTTCCTCCCGGCAAAATTCTTTCGTCGGCAGTTTGTATATGCGAGTGAGTACCGATAATTGCGCTGACTTTTCCATCAAGGTGCCATCCCATCGCAACTTTTTCCGCAGTAGCTTCCGCGTGCATATCCACAACCACGATATTTGTCTCGGCTTTGATTTTTTCCACTGCCCAATCCGCGGTGCGAAACGGATCGTCAATCGGGTACATGAACACTCTTCCTTGTAGATTTAGTACACCGACTTTTCCTTTTTCTCCGAGATCGTATATGGTATAGCCGGAGCCGTATGATCCTTTCGGGAAATTAAGCGGGCGGAGAAGATTTTTTTCCCGCATCATATATTCGTGGATCTGGAATTTATCCCAGATGTGGTTGCCGCTTGTGATTACATTTATTCCCGCGCCGAAAAATTTTTGTGCGATCTTATCTGTTATCCCTTTTCCATCCGCCGCATTTTCGCCGTTCGCAATGGTTAAATCTATTTTATATTTCTCAATAAAGCTTCTGATAAAACTCGTAACCATCCCGATCCCGGGATTACCAACAATGTCTCCGATGAAAAGAACGTTGAGCGTATCCAGCGATTTTCCTTTTTGGAAATATAATTCCGAACTGTGAAAAATAGAAGAGATTTGCGGATTTTTTCGCTTTTCCCGAACAAGAAGTTTGGGAAGCCGAGCCTCGCACGATGTGAATTGTTATCGCCTCGTGGCAATTTAACCGACATTTTGTTCCTATTTGCCACCGAAGCTGGTCTGAGCTCCTTCAAAGGATGCTGAAACGAAACGTTTTCAAGTCTCGTTGCTGGCACAGCCATTGAACATACAAAAGTGTATGAGGAGTTTTTAAATAAATAGAAAACAGTGATGGAACAGTACCTAACAATAATACCTGTGCTTGCCGCGATTGTTAGCATCGTATATTATTATCTTTCAAATAAAAGTGAGAATTATCTTCGGCCAGCGCGGTCGTTTTTCTTGATCAATGTTTGTTCGATTGTAATTCTTTACTCATTTTTTCTTTACCTGATTTTTTCGCACCAGTATCAATACACTTATGTATGGAGCTACAGTTCGAACGATCTTTCAACTCCACTTTTGCTCTCGAGCTCTTACGCCGGTCAGGAGGGAAGTTTCTTCCTCTGGATTTTCTTCAGCGCGCTAATCAGCATTTTTCTTCTGAGATATTCGAGAAAGCATCAATATGAATCGATTGTAATCCCAATCGTACTTTTGTTCGAAGTTTTTGTCCTGGCAATTTTGACTTTGAAGAGTCCGTTCGCGAAAGTATGGGAATCCTTTGCAAATATTCCCGCCGGAACGACGCCACAAGATGGACGCGGACTCAATCCGCTTCTTCAGAGTTTCTGGATAGTAATTCACCCTCCCATATTGTTCTTCGGCTTTGCATCAGCGATCGTTCCTTTTGCTTACGCAGTCGCAGGACTTATTAAGAGAGATTATTTGAACTGGGCAGGCTATTTGCAGCCATGGCTTGTGTTAAATATTTTGGCGTTAGGCGCAGGAATAATTATCGGCGGCTACTGGGCGTATATAACACTCGGCTGGGGTGGATTCTGGGGATGGGACCCGGTTGAAAATTCTTCACTGGTACCATGGCTTTTTTCCGCGGCGGCTCTCCACACGATCATCGTCAGCAGAAGGACGAAAAGTTTTCTCAAAACAAGTTTAGTGTTAACAATCATAAGTTTTATTCTCGTTCTTTACAGCACTTTCCTTACACGCAGCGGAGTGCTTGGAGATACATCGGTCCACGCTTTCGTGGATCCTGGAAAAGGTATTTACACACTTCTTTTAATTTTAATCGGGACATTTACGCTTCTTGGTTTTGTCCCATTCTTGAAAAATAGAGTTTTAATCCCGAGTGCGGGGGTAAGCCACAATTTGTTGTCACGAGAGAACGCGTTGTTCGTAGGCGCAGCTTCCCTCTCTGTGCTGTCGCTTTTCGTCCTCGTAGGAACCTCCTCTCCCATAATCACTGGACTGCTCCAGGGAAAACCAACTGCGGTTGACTCCTCATACTATGTGACGACAAGCCTCCCGCTCGGGCTCCTTATTATTGCTTTGATCGGTTTCGCCCAGCTTGTTTGGTGGGACAAGTTTGATAAAAAAGTTTTCAGGAAAAATCTTGCTTTGCCTGTTGCCGCAGCTTTGTTCACAGTGATCGTATCGTTATTACTTTCCATAAAGGACGCAGCAGCTATTGTAATAATGAGCGTTGCGGCCTTCGCCTTCGTGGCGCACTTTGCTGCCGTTATAAGAATAATTCGCGGGAATCCCAAATATGTCGGCGGGCCCGTTTCTCACGCGGGACTTGCATTGATGTTCATCGGCATCGTGGCATCAACTGCCCTTGAATCGAAAACAACTGTCCAGCTTCCGCTAGGAAAGCCGGTAAATGTCTTTGGTAATGAATCAACCTATACTCAGAACACAAAAATTGACGGCAAAAATGCGTTTGTCGTTCGTCTAAAAAACGGAACTAGCACCGTCGATTTGAAGCCAGTAATGTACTTCAGTGACTACAATCAGGGTACAATGCGCGAACCGGACATCAAGAGCTATTTCAGCTATGATCTTTATATTAGTCCGATGGCGATCGACAACGGAAATAATTCTTCGATGGGAAACAGCGGAGTCGATATTGTTACGCTTGAAAAAGGAAAAGCTGCAACATTTGCCGACGGAACTAAGCTCACTCTCGTCCGATTTGATATAAATACTTCAAATCACAGTGCCATGGAGCATGGCGGAAGCTTTAGAGTCGCTTCGGTTATCAGCGCTGTGAAAGATGAGAAGACAATTCAAGTTTCCCCGGAGTTGAATTTCGCTGACGGCAAACAAAGCGCAGTTTCGGCACAAGCTTTTGGACATACGTTAATCGTCATGGATATGAATGTCGGGATGGGCGGCCCGAACAAGACAGCGAGCGTTAGATTGGCGGTTCACTCCACTAACATGGCACAGATTGCAAGTTTGCCTGTTTTGACCGCGGAGGTTAGCAGGAAACCTCTCATCGGATTCTTGTGGGCTGGAACAATTCTTTTATTTGTCGGGCTTGCGATTTCAATGTACCGGCGCTTCACGGAGGAAACAACAATGAGGAAATTGTCTTCCATGGAGGTACCTGTTGAAAGTCATGTTTGCGAGATTGGAGAAAAGTCCGAAACCCATCCACGCATTGTACGAACAGGTTCGGGAAAAGTCGAGGTGTGAAATGTTTAAAGTTGATTTTCAATTCATTGACGGTATCAGGACGAGCGTATGCAAAGAATGTTCGAAGAGCGATCAGAACGGGAAGTGCGTTGCGCCGCCTGGAACGGAATGTGTGCTCGAGATTTACTTGCCTCAAGTGACCAAAGCCGTTGAAGCTGCTCACGGCAAAAGTGTTGATGATTATTTGATTTCATTGAGGACGGAAGTCTGTTCCGTTTGTAAAGAAAGAGACGAGTCCGGCTATTGCTATACGAACGACAGCTTCGGATGTCCGCTCGAATCTTTCTTCGAAACAGTTGCGAAGGCCGCAGTGAAATTAGACACTGCATAGAATAATACTTACGAAATAATTTGTGAGATGATTTGCACATAGAGCGCGATCCTCCTCCCTGAGAATCGACTGCTCCTCCTTAACGCGGTCTGGCCTCCTCCGGACCGCGTTGCCTTTTATTTCCTTCTTTTCAAAGCTTCCATGGTTGCCCCCGACCTACGGGATCTTCGACTTGCGTATCCCGCTTGCAGGACTTGAGATAGCCAAAGCCCCGACTCCGTATTTTGACAAGTCTATCTTCTCCCCTTTTCCCGAATAGGACGTCTGGGAAGTCCCGCTTACGCGATCCAGCTTAGCGGTGACACGACGTAAATTGGATCGAATGAACACAACGCCTTCCTTTTCGAGAAGTTTCTTTTGGAGTTTATACGCGTCGGTGTGTTTCGGGAATGAAATCGTTCCTTTAGAATTTACAACGCGATGCCATGGAACACCAGAATTTGATTTGAGATTGTGAAGCGCATAACCGACTAGACGTGCTTGCCTTCCTAAATCACAAAGCCTGGCGATCTGCCCGTATGTTGCGACGTGCCCTTTCGGAATCGTCTTCACCATTTTCCAAATTCGTGTGTAAAGTTCCGGATAATTCTTCATTTGCATAAAATTGAATTTTTGTGGTGAAAGAACAAGAATATTCTTTTCACAGAGAGAAATTTGTTATTTTTAAATATCTGTTGTGATCTAACTATGCTGAATAATTATTTTACTCTTGCCGCACTTTTGAACGAAGAAAGAGACAGCCTCGAAGGCTCTCTAATTATCGGGGCATATTCTCGTATCGAGAACACTTTATCCGTCGTTCTCGAAAAATCCGGACGCGAGTCCAACACACTCATTATTTCGTGCAAGCCGCGGATGAATTATCTCTTTTTCGATGATGAAACGCGTGGTCGGTTGACCGGAGCGAACGTTTTTGGTGAAATTATCGGAGCAAAAATTATTTCTGCTCACGTGGAAGCCGGAGAGAGAATTGTCATCCTGAATATTTCCGGTCGAAGAACCCGTGCACGAGATGTGTCTCGTGACAGTACTGATCCGATGGATGAACAATCGCTGAAGGCAAATCTTTTCGGTACTCATGCGAATATATATTTAGTGGATAACGCCGGTATAATGATCGATTCTTTTCTTAGAAGTAAAACCGGGGATACCGCAGCGGCTGATCGAATTTTTGGCAAAAGATTGTTTCCGGAAAACGGAGATGAATTTGTAACAAGATGGGAAGCTGAGAAAGGAAACCCCTTACAGAAGTTATCGAAGGTCATCCCGTCTTTCAGTGGTGAACTCTCAAAGGAAACATTTTACAGACTCAGCGGTGAAGAAGTAGCCTTCGTCGGCAGCGACAAATCGGTTCTTGACAATAATCAGCTTGTCAAATTGTTCCATGTTGTTTTTGAAATTCGCCGCGAGTTAGCTGAACCTCGCCCGAGAATTTATTTTAAGAATGATGAGCCAATTTTGATGAGTCTTATCGAGATGAAACATCTTGAGTTCTATAAGGAGAAATTTTATAACTCGGTGAACTCATGTGTCAGCGCTTTTGTCTCAACGTTTCACCGGTGGAGCAGTGAGCTTGATTTGAAGAACGCAGTGATCAACAGGCTGTTAAAACGGAAAAAGGAGTTGCAAGATACTATTTCAAAAATAGAACAAGATTTATCAAATAACAGGGAAGAAAAATACAGCACTTACGGAGAGATTTTGATGCAGCATCTCCACGACATTGAAAAAGGAGCGTCGTCATTTTTGTTTGGTGAGGTGGGTAATGCCGAAGAAATCCCGCTCGATTCTAAACTTTCCATCGTGAAGAATGCGCAGCGATATTTTGAGAGATCAAAGAAGGCGCGTGAATCTCGTCGACTTGCAATCGTGAGAAAAGAAGAATTGAGAAAATCGTTGGATAAGATAGAGGACGAACTTCGGAATGTTGAAGGAGAGACGGATCATAAGAAACTCCTCTCGATTGAAAAGAAGGAAAAAGCAAAGGATGAGACTCCGTTCCGGCAATTTGAGATAAAGGGGTACATGGTTTATGTCGGCAAGGATGCGAAAAATAATGACGAGCTCACTTTCGGATTTGCAAAGTCGAATGATATTTTTCTCCATGCGCGCGGCGTATCGGGTTCGCATGTCATAATCAGAAATTCATCTCGTGAATTTCCGCAGAAGCCGGTTCTGCAACTTGCTGCGAGTATTGCAGCCCACTACAGCAAAGCGAGAACGAGCGGCATCGTCCCGGTCGCGTACACAATGAGAAAGTTCGTGAAAAAAGCAAAAGGGGACCCGGGGGCCGTTTTGCTTGATCGTGAAGAAGTTATCTTCGTTAAACCAGAAATTCCCATCGAGATTTTCTGAATTCTGGAAACCCAGATAATCTTTTAAATCCTTGGTAATATTTTCAATCTTCATGTAAACTTTACACGTCGCTTCAAAATTGCAAAACAGAAGGGGCTTTCAGAAGAAACCTAACCATCCTATTTTTGGTGACTTAAAGAATTTTTCTGCGTTTTTGAAATTCCAGCGCTGTGGCACGCTTTTGCATCGTTTGATTCAAAAATAGAAAGAGATGTCTCTCGTCTGTAAAACACCTGTACTTATTGAAGAGCCTGAAATCCTCAGGATGGTCACAGAAGCGTTCCCGTATCTGAAATATGAGCTGCAATTTGCGGACAGCTTAGATGAGGCGGCTGCACACGCTTCTTCCAAACATATATACATGTTCATTGTAGGTTCTAAATTTGCCGGCGATGATAAGATGGATTTCATCAGACGAAACTTCCCGACGATGATCGTGGAGCAGGAGTATGTAAGTCAATCTATCTATCATACGGACGGATCTAATTCATTTGAAGAAGCAAGCAAGATAAAAATTTCTGCCGAAAAACTTCTTTGCAGAAGTCACATCAACTGGATTGTCAACGCACTCGAATATTCCAGTTGAGATAAAAATCGAGGAGGCATAAAATGAGCGAAATGTTGTTGTTAGCGGCGGCGATTCTTTCGCTCTTGTTTACAATCACTTACGGATTTGTAAAGGAACGGAGCAAAATTGCGTCGGAGCTTCATTCCGCACAAAATGTAAAATCTCTTGCTGGGCTTGCAATACCTAAAACGTCTTCGATGGAAGAAGTGTTGAAAAAAATCTTGACGACGTTGACAAAGTCTTACAACTCAGATAATGGGGTGATAGAGACTCCACAGTAAAATCTACGGTGACCTTTCGTTTACGGTAGACAAAACTCGGAAAGCAGGAATCCGGAAACCGGAGACGGGGAGTGACAATAGTAAGATCCATCAGTTAACTTTTGCGGTATATGATGAAGGTTTCACATGTCGGGTTGAGCTTAACACCGCGGACATTCTATCTCATGACGAATACTGGCATATCCAGGAGCTAGTACGGGAGAAAGTGTCATTATCTCTTTTTGCCAAGATGGGCCATGGTATCTCTATCCGAACGGGTTCGTTAAAGACAGGTCAGGACGAAACTAAAAGTTTACTATTTGCTGCTATGGACGACTTGAATTTCGGTGTGGTGGCGCTATCGAGGGATGTAGATCGAGAAGATTCCGAATTCAAGATTCAAAGCATCAACAAAGCCTTCTACAGGATTTTCGGACTTGATGGCTCAAATGCACAGTTGGAAGAAGTGAACGAAATTTTGGCGACTGCAATCAGACCGGATAACATGAAGAAACTTTCGGTTGGCACATCTCATGTTGGAAACGATTTCTTCTATATGAGACACGATGGGTTGAAGGTGCGGGCGAAACTAATTCTTTTCGAAAATCAAACCGGAATACGCATTGCCATTTTTGAGCCGGTTGAGAATGTGTGGCTCTTAATGTCTTCCTATCGCCAGCTCTTGAATGCAGCAGAACATTTTTTCAAGGCAGGAAACATAAGAAACTATTTAAAGGAAATCAGGGACGCCACCCGTTCCGACGGAGTGGCGCTGGCGAGGAGGATATCGGGGGCAAGTTCATTTGACATCGTCGAAAAGGTCGGTTTCATCATAAATGTTCCGCAGCTACTTTTTGAAGATTTGTCATCGCGTGATTTTATTAATTCACAAGGTTATTTAGTCGTTCCGATGCGTGAAGGGGATGCTGTGACAGGTGCCATGGTCGTATTGAAACCCTCTGAAGACGCGATCGAAATAGCATTTGCAGGAGCGAAGATACTTGAAGCTAGCAATGCGGTACAGAAAGAAATTCATGATCTTCATTTTCGAAGCGCGAAGCTTGAGGCGGAGGCTAAGCATGCAGATGCTGCAAACAATTCCAAGTCGGAATTTCTTGCGAACATGAGCCATGAACTTCGTACCCCGCTTAATTCGATAATCGGTTTCGCCGACATTCTCCATACAGAGTCGGGTGAACTTTCCCCGGAAGTTCTGAGTGAGTTCACCGGGAATATCGTAGCCGCAGGTAAACATCTTTTGAGCCTGATCAACGACATACTCGACCTGACGAAAGTTGAAATGGGGAAAATGAAATTGGATTTGCAGGAATTTTCCTTATGTAAAGTGGTCGAGAGTGTCGAGCGGACATTGAAACCACTGTTGGATAATAAGAAAGTTAAGTTTGACGTTCATATAGAAGGCGGTCTTAATGTTTTCGTCGCCGACACTGTGAAGTTCAAACAAATCCTTTACAATCTTTTAAGCAATGCGATCAAGCATAGCCCGATTGGAAACACAGTTAAGCTTGATATCGATAAGTCGGTCGATGGGATTGAAATGAAAGTGATTGATAAGGGTCTAGGAATAAAAAAGGAAGATCTCGACAAGCTGTTTAAGCCTTTCGCGCAGTTAAGCGCGAGCGATGGTGGAACAGGACTGGGCCTCGCTCTTACGAAAAGATTGGTCGAGCTTCATGGGGGTTCCATTTGGATTGACAGCAATTACGGGAGCGGAACCAATGTTGTAATTTATTTGCCCGATTTTCCATTTGGGCCCACACCAGAGACTGCAGAGTGCCGCGATACTGAAGATGGTGCAGCTAAAATTGTTTTTGTGACAGATGATAACCAGCTTTATCGCTTATTCACAGCAGTCATTGACGGAATGGGGCTGAATATCGTGAGGGTGAGTCCGAAGAAGATAGGCGGAATGATCGCCCGAAAAGAGAAGGAATTTATTTTGGTAGTTGATGCATTCCCTGGAAATATGAACGAAAATGTTATGTCTGCTTGCTGCAATGCCGGAAAGATTTTGCTTCTTACAGAAACGGAGAATCTGAAAGCTGTTTGCGATTTGGTGAAAGATTATGAAGACAAGGTGAGTTTTGTTGATAGAAGAAATTTCACAAAAAGCGAGTTGATCACCGAGCTGAATACTGTGAGTTGTTCGTAATTCAGAGTTTAAATTCCGGCGGCTGTGAGTTGTGCCCCCTCGAGCTGGTGCTGCCCGATTGTGCGCTGGGTGGCGCCGGCTCTCTTTTTTTAAAAGGACTCTAAGAAGGTTAAAATTGTTAACTATATGTTTCACTCATCGCGGAATTCAATTTATCGAATACAGAATGCGGCAAGACGCTTCCGACTTCCGTTATTATTGCGGTGATAAACTCCAGATTTACTTTATCAAAATAGAAGTTCTTGACTTCAAATTCGGAGTTAGCGAAGATTTCGTGTGCGCTTTCTGCTTTATTGACAAAATTGTTGACGGTTCTTTCTGGATCGTATTTCAACACGCTCGTTACCACGTAAAAATTTTTTTTGTTAGCCGCACAGCATGCAGCCAGAGGATACGAGCCGATCTTGTTCACAAGGGTGCCGTCGGATAAAATTGAGTCAGCACCTACGAAAGCGGAGTCAATTTCATTTATGAAAAATCCAATTGATGCGTCGGATACGAGTATTGACCGGTGCCCCATTTTCTTAAGCACTCTTGCAGTTTGTCTCCCTTCAAACAGCGGACGTGATTCCATGACATAAACCGTCGCAAATTTTTTCTCTAGCGTCGCCTGCTCGAAAGATTTTATGACGAACTCGCTTTGGCTGAGTGTCGCGTAACATTTCCCGTTGGAAATAAATTTGCTTGCTTCTGATGCCGTCTTCGATGAAGCCTCATCGACCTTTTTTCGCAAAGCATCTAAATATGGTCCAACTTTGTCCGGTTTCAGTCTGTCGGAAGCTGAGATCACGATCCTGCAAATATTTGATAAAGCTGACATTTGGGGTTGTGCATTCGACATGGCGGTTGACAGCGACTTCAGTGCTGCCACAAAATTTGCTGTTCCATTATTATTCGACGAAAAATCAAACAGCAAGTCAAGAGTATCCTTTAGGATTTGCTGTGCACTCGAAATGTTGTCCATCGCGATACGGTTGGCGCGTTCAAGATATTCCGATTTCATAAAATTCAAGTTAGTTTAAATGCCGGCTGGTAAAATTGCAATGTTCCTTCCTATCTTATGAAAGGTTCAATCATTGCGGAACTTATTAATCCAAATAATGTTCTGAATAGCAGATGTGCCATGATATAATCAAAGAGGGTGATGAATGAGCATTTATAAGTACATAATCGTTGGAGGCGGAATGACCGCTGATTCAGCATTGAATGGGATTAGAGAAATTGACAAGTCGGGGATCGTAGCGGTCTTCAGTGAAGAAAAAGACCCGCCGTACAACCGGCCGCCTTTGTCAAAGGCCCTTTGGAAAGGCGATGCAATCGATTCAATCTGGAAGAAAACAGAGAAAGAGAATGTTGATTTTTTCATTTCTACCTCCATCGTTTCAATGGATAATTCCGCTAAGACCGCGACGACCGGCGATGGCAAGGTACACCACTATGAGAAACTTCTTCTTGCAACCGGAGGCAAGCCGAGGAAACTTTCTTATGGTGGAGACAACATTATTTATTTTCGCACCCTTGAAGACTACAGGAAGCTGCGCGCTCTTTCGGACCGCGGTTCGGATTTTGTTGTGATAGGCGGTGGGTTCATTGGCTCCGAAATTGCGGCGGCTCTGGCGATGAATGGCAAGAAGGTCACGATGATTTTTCCGGAAGAAGGAATCGGATCGAAAGTTTATCCGCGCGGTCTTTCAACGTTCTTGAAGTCATATTATGAAGAAAAAGGAGTTAATGTTATCGCCGGTGGGTCAATTGTTAATATTGACAATAGAAATGGAAGACTTTTAGTGAGATCGAATAAAGGAAGAGAAGTTTCGGCGGGTGCCGTTGTTGCCGGTCTCGGAATAATTCTGAACGATGAACTTGCAAAAGCCGCCGGTCTTGCCACGGACAATGGAATTGTCGTGGATGAATTTCTGAGGACGATCAATCCTGATGTCTATGCCGCCGGTGATGTTGCGAACTTTTACAACCCGGCATTGGGCCGGCGAATGAGGGTTGAGCACGAGGATAATGCAAACACGATGGGAAAAGTTGCGGGCCATAACATGGCCGGAGGAGCAGATGTGTACCACCATCTCCCGTTTTTCTATTCCGATTTATTCGACCTCGGATATGAAGCGGTTGGTGAGTTAGATTCGCGTCTGGAAATATTCGAAGATTGGGAAGAAGGATTTCGTAAAGGCGTGCTTTATTATTTAAAAGATGGAATCGTAAAAGGAGTCTTATTGTGGAACACATGGGGAAAAGTGGATGAGGCTAGAGAATTAATCGGCTCTAAGAAAAAATTCGAGTCACGCTCTCTCAAAAGTTTGATAAAGGACTGATGCGATGAAATAAAAAAGGCAGGAAGTTTAGATCCCTGCCTTTGGATTTTCAAAAACAGTAAGCGGTCAACCGCCAAACATACCACCGAATACAAATATGGCGATTAGCATTAGTACAATCCAAATTCCGAATACCCACGTGGTCGGAAGGACACCTTTTTTGCCTGACAGTGCTCCAATCCCGATCGAAGTTGCTGCGAGGTTCCAAATGGTGAACAAATCGGCGCTTCTTAAAAGCGAGTAGGTCTTGTCGGAAGTGTTCATCTGAACGAACATTCCGAGATGCAAGCCGCCGTCGAGGCGAGACAGGAAAATTGTTATGACTATTGCTGCTATTGTGCCCACGATCATTATCCAACTCGAAAGACCCGCAACGCCCATCATCTGGGAGTAGTTCACATTCCCTTTCAGGATGATTTTCCCGATAAGAAGCCATATTCCGGCGGCGAGAAAGAAAATAATGAATGTGGCAACGACCGCTCCAAATATTCCGATAGCCATAAATGAAGACGATCCGCTTTCCATTCTTTCTTTTGCCTGCTCGGCTTGGTCGGCAGTCATCTTGCCCTGTGACACCATCTTATCGAATCGCTGTTCCTGTTGCTGTGCCATCTGGAAACGGAGATCGGGCGAGCTAAACCTTACATAAGTTGAAACACCTACAAGAATTGCAAGCAGCAATACCGGTACAAGCCAGTCCGCGGGTTTTACGCCGGAAGTTTTGAAAGACTCAAAAACTTTTGACGGTTCATAAACAATTCCGGCAGCCTTGTCCATAAAAGATAATTCTTCGACCGGGGGTTGTTCTAAAGAAGTTTGTTGCTCCATAATACATCCTCCTTTTTTGATTAAGATAATTTAGAGATGCGTAATGTTCAAACCTTGCCACGCCACGCGCTCGCCGTTGTTTGGCTTCCACCGAAAAGCAATGTTTACTAAATTATTTCAAACAGGAGTCTCCAGTGCCAGCAAAAAGGTTTTTTATACTTGACGGAACCGCACTCGCTTATCGCGCGTACTTCGCGATGATAAGCCATCCACTAATTAATTCAAAAGGTCAGAACACGAGTGCCGTCTTCGGCTTTGCAAACTATTTGATGAAAATCATAGGCGATGAAAGGCCTGATTATCTGGTTGCGGTGTTCGATACAGCCGAGCCGACTTTCCGCCACAAGGAATATCCGCAATATAAAGCGACGCGAGAAAAAATGCCGGAAGAAATGATCAGCCAGTTGGCGAATATAAAAAAGATGCTGAACGCGTTTGGAGTTCCGACCGTCGAGAGACCAGGCTATGAAGCCGATGACGTTATCGGAACGCTTGCCCAGCTTGCCGCAAAGGAAAACATTGAAGTCTTCATGGTGACAGCCGACAAAGACTTTATGCAGCTTGTAACGCCGAAAATAAAAATGTACAAGCCGGGAAAAAGCGGAACGAATGTCGAGATCGTCGATGAGAAGGGCGTAGAAAAAAGATTTGGAGTGAAGCCATCGCAGGTGATAGATGTTCTCGCTTTGACCGGAGACGCGGTGGATAACGTTCCGGGCATCAAAGGCATTGGCGAGAAAACTGCAATACCTCTGATCCAGAAATATGGAACCATTGAGAAATTGCTCTCGAACTCAGACAAGATCGAGAAACCGGCGCTTCGAGAAAAATTGAAAGACGGAAAAGAGATGGCACTTCTCTCGAAGAAGCTCGTTACAATAAAGACCGATGTTCCGCTCGGAGTCGATTTCCACACTCTCAAAGAAAAAAATTCGGACAGCGCGGAGATTGCAAAAATATTCAATGAGTTGGATTTTCGCTCGCTTATTAAGAAAGCGCAGCAAATGGTGGCATTGACGGTTGGGATAAAAGAATCGGTTAATGAAAAGGATATCCGTGGTGAAGATTCCAATCAAAAGATACAAGTTGACGATGGAGATTATAAAGACATATCAACCGTTAAACATTCTTACAAACTTATAATTGAGTTATCCGAACTTCAGAAGTTGGCGGAGAAATTAAAGAAGTCCGAGTTTATCTCAATGGATACAGAGACAACGAGTACGGACGCTGTTGCTGCGGATCTCGTCGGAATTTCTTTGTCGTTAAAACCGCACGAAGCATACTACATCAGCATTGCCTCCGAAGGCGGTGATCTTTTTTCAGGCGGTGAAGCCCATCATGGAGTCAATATTAAAGATGCAATCAAATTACTAAAGCCGATTTTTGAATCCACAAAGATTAAAAAGATCGGGCAGAATTTAAAATACGACATGCTGGTCCTTTCTAACTATGATGTCTGGACAAGGGGAGTTGCTTTCGATTCCATGGTCGCGGCCTATGTCATAAATCCGGACGGCCAGCACAACCTTGATGCGCTCGCGAAAGAGTATTTGAAGTACAAACCGGTGGCGATTGAGGAATTGATCGGCAAGGGAAAAAATCAGAAAAACATGAAAGATGTTTCTCCTGAAGCTGTTGCGGAATATTCAGGTGAAGATGCCGATATTGCATTGCAACTCATGGAAGTGCTTCAGAAAAAATTGGAGAAATCGAATTTGCTCAGGCTCTGCGAGGAAATGGAGTTCCCCTTGATAGAAGTTCTCGCGGCAATTGAAAGAGCAGGCGTAAAGATTGACACGGAGATTCTTGCCCAGATTTCAAAAGAGCTTGAACGGATGATCGAAAATCTTGGCGACGAGGTTTACAAACTCGCCGGAGGGGAATTCAACATAAATTCTCCGAAGCAGCTTGGAGAAATCTTGTTCGACAAAATGAAGCTTGCTCCAACAAAAAAGACTAAGACTGGATTCTCTACCGACGTTTTCGTTCTCGAGGAACTGAGCGCGCAACATCCAATTGCGGAAAAAATTCTCGCCTATAGAAAATTAACAAAGCTCAAATCGACTTACGTTGACGCGCTTCCGACTCTGATAAATCCGCGGACAGGCAGAGTCCACACGTCATTCAACCAAACGGTCGCGGCGACTGGAAGACTCAGCTCTTCAGATCCGAATTTGCAGAACATTCCTATTCGCGGCGAAATGGGAAAGGAAATCAGGAAAACATTTGTGCCGGGTGAAAAAGGATGGGTGATGGTTTCGGCAGACTATTCGCAGATCGAGCTCCGCATCATGGCACATATTTGTAAGGACGAAGGCTTAATTGAGGCGTTCAACAAACATGAAGACATTCATCGTACCACGGCTTCCAAAGTTTTTGGGGTTGCACCTGATAAAGTAACTCCCGATATGAGGCGAAAAGCAAAAGAAGTGAACTTCGGATTGCTTTATGGAATTGGTCCTTATGGATTAAAGATCCGTCTCAGAATTTCACAACGGGAGGCGAAAGAAGTGATCGACACATATTTTCAGAGATTCCCGCGCGTTCGGGAATATATTAATGATACGCTCGACTTTGCCCGTAAGCACGGATATGTCGAGACACTTCTCGGGAGACGTCGTTACCTGGCAAACATCAACAGCAAAAATTCCGCAGTGCGAATGGCAGAGGAGCGGCAGGCGATCAACATGCCGATACAGGGAACTGCCGCGGACATGATCAAGCTCGCGATGATAGACATTTACCGCGAGATGAAGAAACGCGACATGAAATCGCGAATGATATTGCAGGTACACGACGAACTGGTTTTTGAGTCACCGAAGAGTGAATTAAAGCAGTTAGAAGAGCTTGTCGCAGATAAAATGAAAAACGCTTTGAAGCTAAATGTGCCTGTCGATGTTGAAGTTGGAACGGGACCGAATTGGCTGGATGCACACTGAGATGACGAAGCATTTTTTATGCACACAATAAGGGGCATTAACTTGGGGAAAATTCGGTGAAAATTCTTATTAATAAATAATCCAAGGGTTACTAGATATGGTAGATACTACTGGCAAATCGGCTGAGGAAATTGTATCAAATCGGTTGGTTGATCATTCCTCATGGCATTTCTTTCAGGCATCGTCTTGGCTTGATTTAGCAAAGCGAACACAGAAAACGAGCGCTCTCCATTATGCGGCATTTGAGTTGCGGTATGGCATAGAGTATTTGCTCTTTGAATTGCTCGTCTTGGCAACTGGTGGTTTGACAGAAAGAGAATATCAGAAATGTCTTGGATCGCCGGGTAAGATGAAGAAGATGCTACGTTCTGAAAAGGTACTCTATGATCGGCGTTTCAATTTTACTCGCATTCTTATGAAACTTGATCCGCTTTCTATTCAATTGCATTATTGGGATCTTGACGAACTCTTTTGTTTCTGGGGAAAAGCATCAGAATTACTTCACTTTGTTGGGGCGCATTCACTCACATACAATAATATTCAATGGTTTATAAAAGCGTTAGCTCAACTTGAATCGATAATAACTGAAATTTGGAGGAATAATGACGACACAATCGGGGTTGGTGTCATAATACCGGAGAAGATGGATCCTGATGTCAAACTTGCTTGGGAGGCATACTCTAAAGGTCAACTGTCTGATGAGGAGTCGTCGATACGCATGAATCTTATTAGTCCGATCCTCAAGCGAAGGCGCTTGACAGGGAGATAGATTCTATTGAAGTTATTTTGTGGGATGAGTCTTGAGGGTGGTTATGGGTATGGTGATTTTGTAAAATGAGACTTTATCTTTTGATGTAACAGGTAGTTGGATGAGCGTCTCACGAAAACCGAAGTAAAAGAGTTTTCTAAACTTCTTAGGAGGCACGCGAGTCAGCGATAAACTTTTTACAAGGAAGTTCGTTGTGACGGGATGCACTTTGTTTTTACTAATGAGATCGTTAAATTTTAGGAATGCTGGGCATTCAATAAAAAATAAAAGGAGTAGATATATCATGGTACATTCAAGGTACTTCAAAGCTTCCATGTTCGTAGCTATGCTGGCGATTACGACATTAGTCTGCGGCGGCTGTTTTGGAATAAATACGATGGGAGTTCATCTATTCTCGATGAAGATCGAAGTTCGTGGAGCATCCAACGCCCCTCTCATCGGAGCGGTGGTGAGCTGTAGCAACGGCGAGGCAGTTACTATTGATTCGTCAGGTACTGCTACGCTGCATTTTTCCGATATTGGGCCCTACTATATCGTTGTACGCTATCAAGGTCAAACTATTTCTTCGTACAACGTGTCCATGCCTTCGGATGGTGGGAAAACGTTGACGGCAAACTATATGCCTGCCGCCCAGCCAACAAACGGCGGTGAAAATGCGCCATCGGAAGAAGATAACAGCGGTCTCGCTATGATGGCTTCTCGCCTTTATCCGATCCTGTTCCAGTATATGTTCAGTGCTTATGGATACAGCATGGAATTAAATCCTTATCAGCCGGGACAATATACCGATTGGAATATTTCCGGGAAGAGTGGAAAACCATTCGAAACAAGAAAAGCTTTCCTAACTACTCTGCAGGATGGTAAAGAATGGTGGGGGCTTACTTATGTTTCCAATAAAGATTCTATTATAATGGAAGTGATGTTCTCTGAGAAGCATCAGTCAATCAGGCGAATGAGACAGAGATTTGGAAATGATAAGCCCAAAGAAGTTCCGGTGACTGAAGGGTGGTACACAGCACCCACGCAATTGACTCCCGAGTCAGTTGAGGGCGCTGTTGTGAAAAAAGGAGTGAGCATTACCGTTCCGGCAGGGACTTTCACTTGTGATCAACTCGAATTTGCCGTGGGCGGGAATATGACTTTAAGAATGTGGAGATCGACAAACGTGCCCGGTGGAGTCGTCAGATACGAGATGGTTGATAGCGGTGGGGACACCATTTACGCAGGCGAATTGAAAGCCACAGGAAACGGTGCAACGACGCAATTAGGTTCGTATTAAGAAGGGATCCACAAAAGTAGCGTAGAGGTTTGATCATTCAAACCTCTACTTTATCTTACGAAAAGTGCGACTACCTTGTAAGCTCCGGCGCCGATCAATGCCGACAACGGAATAGTAAGAATCCATACAAGAACAATGTTGCCTGCCACCCCCCACCGCACCGCTGAGAGACGATTCGTCGCGCCGACACCCATGATGCCGCCATTTATTGTTTGAGTCGTGCTGATCGGAATGCCAAGGAATGTTCCGATTAGGAGAGTTATTCCGCCTGCAGTCTCAGCGCAAAAGCCATCGACGGGCCTCAGCTTCGTAATTTTCTGTCCCATCGTTTTGACAATTCGCCAACCACCGAAGAATGTACCTGAGGCAATTGCAAAATGGCAAGTCAGAACGACCCATATCGGTACCGCAAATGACTTTAAAAATCCCGCAGTGACTAATAAGCCCGTTATTATCCCCATGGTTTTCTGAGCATCGTTTGTACCATGACCCAGACTTAAGAAGGCCGCAGAGAGCAGTTGAAGTCTTCGAAACGCTCTGTTCACTTTCGTTGAAGATCTCTTGTGAAACATCCACATTACCGTAGCCATTAAAACGAATGCTATTACAAGTCCCATAACCGGAGCGACTACAATGAAAATCAAAGTCGGGATCCATCCCTGGCCGATAATTACCGAGAAGCCCGCTTTTGCAACCGCTGCGCCGGCATATCCTCCCATCAAAGCCTGTGAAGAACTTGTCGGCAAGCCATAGTACCATGTTATAATGTCCCATGCAATAGCCCCGATTAAGCCGCTGAGAATTACATATTGGTTCACTGCTCTTAGTTCCACCAAGCCTTGGCCGAGAGTACCTGCTACCTTCAGTGTAAACATGAAAGCAGCCACAAAATTAAAGAACGCCGCCCATGCTACTGCTTTCCGCGGTGAGAGCACGCGTGTCGAAACTACCGTTGCTATCGAGTTTGCCGAATCATGAAAGCCGTTCAGAAAGTCGAAGACGAGTGCGACCAATATGATGAAGACAACGAGTGTGAACATCAGGCGAAAGCGGGATCAAGCATGTTTTATCAAGATGGACTCGAGGACGTTAGCGACATCTTCGCATTTGTCAGTCGCGGTTTCTAATCCTACCAATATCTCCTTCTTCTTTATGAGTTCAATTACGTCCTTCTCGTTTTCAAAGAGGTCTGCCACCGCAAGCTCGAATACCGAATCAGCTTCGTTCTCATACTCGTTGACTTTTTGTAAAACTTCCTGAAGCGAGTTTGAATCTTTAAAATCTCTTAGATACGGAATTCCTTTTCCGATGACTTCGACTTGTTTTTGAATTATTTCCATCAGCTTGCGCATATACTGTGAGTCGACTCTAACATTATATAACGTTAGGCGTGACGCGGTGCCGTTCATGAAGTCCATTATATCATCAAGGGATGATGCAAGCTCATGAATATCTTCGCGGTCGAACGGCGTAACGAATGTCGCGTTGAGCTCACCGTAGATTTTGTGTGTCACTTCGTCTGCTTGATGCTCGAGGTCCTCGATTTCTTTTACGATAGAATGAGTCGTAGCCGCATCAGCATCCGAAATTTTTCTTAGCGTGATGGAAGCTTTAAGAAGGAGCCTCGTCGATTCCTCAAACAACTTGTAGAATTTTTCGTCGTGAGGTAAAAGAATTTGAATTAGCCTATCAATTTTCACGTCACTGCCCTTGTTCAATGAGTAAATTTGTTCTTCCGAATGCGGAGATTCGAAGCAACAAAATTTAATTGGCGTCGCTGATTTTTCAAAGGCAATAGTGCCTTGTTTAGAGAACATATTTTGCTCAAATGGAGAAAGGTCTAAATTCTAAGGGTCAATTTTTGAATAAATTCAAAACTCAAAATTCAAATATTAAAACTACAATTCAAAGATCAAAAACGTGAAAGGAGTTTTAACATTTGGTTGTTGCTTTTGAATTTCAGACTCCTTTAGAATTTAGGAATTAGAGCTTAGGATTTGCTACGCGTCATGGAGCGGCTCGTTCACGGTAGGTATTTCGGCGAGTCTTTACTTTGACTCTTCTCTTGAAAAACTCTCACTTCTTAAAGCTATTCGACAAGCCTCCGAGTAAGAACAAAAAGTGCAGACTCTATCACGCGTGAATTTTGTCAAGTTGAAATGTCCCCCGCGAGCTGCGGATACTTTTTCTTCCACAAACGATTCGGTTTGTTTCAAGAGTTCAGCCATGGTCTTCGGATAATTTTCTGTGGCGGCTGTTTTTGCTTTGCTTCCAAAAGTCGGGTTATATCTGAGTTCGCCATTCTCGGTTTGTATGACGAATTGAATCACATCTTTCCCGTCATCTGCCTTCAACAGCTTGTCTCTATTAATCGAAAGGAAAGCAGCGCCCACAGGTTTGCCTGCTGCATCATTATTGCTCGTGATTTGGTTCAGAGCATTTAAATAAAGGATAAGTTGCGGCGAAATTCTGTCACCGACCACATCTTTGTGCCCTGCAATTATCGAAGAAGTTTTGTAATCGAAAATCGAAAGCCTGTTCGAATCGGAATCGATTCTGTCGATCTTCCCGCGAAGCGATACGTCGCTAATTTTTACTGCCGGGAATTCATCTGTGCCATCTTTCATTCCGAAACCGAGTTCAAACTTTTTCGGATGAAATCCATACTCCGATAGTTTCGTTTGCACTTTCGTCAGGAAAAGCTCCAGCGTTCCCGGGATGTTTTCGTTTCCTAATATGGTCTCTTTTTCCAATTCAAATAGATCATGCTCAATTCCAAGCTCATCCAAAAGTCTCTGCCCGATGTCAAGTAGAAGCTTCAGCTCGTCTTTTGCGTTGTCTAATTTGCCGCCGTGTGAAAGCTCATTATAAAACCGGAACAGAATTTTGTGAAGCACCGCGCCGCGCTCGATTGCGCTGAGAGATGTTTCGATGTCTGGAATTTCGGCGATCTGCAAAATCCTTCTCGCAAAATATTGAAAGCCGCATCGCGACAGCGATTCAATTTGCGCGGATGAAAAAACTTTATCGGCAAATCTGCTGCTTAATGAATCGATCAGCTCTGGTTGGTTTATTTTTCCGTTGAACTCGCTTTCTTTGTTTCCTTTGTATCTCTCAAGTTCTGCTGCCTTGCATCGTGCCACGTTTGAGGGGAGCAAGTGCGCTTGTTCAGAAAAAATTTTATGCTGGGAATCGGAAACCATATTAAGCTCGATTAACTGTTGGATATTGTAAATGTTTTGTTCAAGTGAGACGGAGTCGGATTTCTTATCAGTTTCGGTTTCGTGAATGAAAGATGGATCGGCAATTTCAATAAATTCATCCACGAACGACGACCTGAGAAGATGCACATCGTCGGTTCGTTCAGCGGAGATCAGGAACAAATTTTTGTTGAACGAACAAACCGCCTGATAGAACACGTGCCGCTGGAGATACGGCTGTTTCTCGCGATTCTCTTTCTGTGAGCCGAGCGGGAGAAAAATTTCCGGAGCATATCTCGTTGGAAACTTGCCCTCATTAAGTCCGACGATAAATATGTAATCGAATTCCAGTCCTCGTATTTCTTCGAGTGCTGTAACATACACACCGTAACCGTGTTTCTGGCGAACGTTGTATCTTGTAAGCGATAATGCAGCCCGAAGATTCTCCATCAGGATATCAAGCTCCATCTTATCGTTTCTTGTTTCCATCTCCACAAATTCGTCAAGCACTTCGAAGAATGCTGAAAGCGCGCGCGCATCTCGCTCGACGATTTCAGTCGAAACTTTATCTACATTCATTCGCGCGATATTCCCATAGATGTTGAGGCTGCTGACGAGAGATTTAATCGCGCTTCGAAATTCACCGGGCGTTAGTTCTTTTTTAAACGGGGCTAATTTTTTTTCAATACGATCCAAAAGTTTTCGAGCTTTCGCCAGCGCCTCTGCGTCGCGGTGCATTTCATTTTCGTCGGATTCCTCTTTTGCAAGTTTGCCGAGAAGCCCAAGACGAGAAGCGATCATCTCTCTGAAACTTCTTAGTCCTCTCTCAAAGCGGCAAAGTGCTGCGGCGTTATATAAAACACCACCGGCTTCGCTTGCACTCATCTCGTCGCTGATTGTCAAAACGCGGTTTGTAATTGCGCGAAGCATAGTGCCACGCTCGTAATCTTTTGACTTGATGTCGATGAACGATAAAATAGCGTTGACCACATTATTGCTTTCAAGCGTGTGGCGGTCGGTAACATTCGCCGGTATTTGGTACTTCGCAAAAACTTCCCTCACTATCTGCGAATAATTTTGCGGAAGATAAGATGCGACACAGAAACAGTCCAATTTCTGCACGGGATTGTTTTTCATTACCTCTTTGACTTTTTCCGCGACGAATTCTACCTCACGAAGCTTATCTCGTACGCTCACAACGAAAACTTTTTCTTTGAGATTCAGTTTCTCCATTCGATTTGTTTCTGAAAACAAATTCAAAGCAAAGCATTCGCGGAGATTTATAACTGGCGATTGGCGATTGTCGATTACCAAATTATCGGCTTTCTTGAATCCTCTCGCCATCAAGTCCGACATTGTTCCGATCATCGTTCTAAAGAGATTTGCGTTAGTATCGATGCAGTCGACCTTGACAAGGAATGAAAAATCTTTTCGAGACGAAAGGATTTTGAGTAGCTCAAGCTCTGGCTTTTTGAAGTTATAAAAACCTTCAACGAAAAAAGTAAGATTGTTTGGAAAACTCTTATTGATGATTTCCGCCGAATTTATCATTTCACTATTCACAAGCGACAACAACCCCGCGCCGTCGATTAGCTCAACATCTAAGCTTTCTTCATATTCTTTGTAAATTCGCAGAAATTCCTCGAGCTTCTGCCGTTCCGAATCATCGGTAGCCGCGAGCATTTTCTCGTAATCTTCAGAGGAGATTCCGTTTTCTCTTAGATAATCAATTTGGTCAACGATCTTCTTGATTGTGCCTGCAGGTACCTTTCCTCCTGCCGGATGAAACGACGAGTATCTGAAAAATTTGAAGTTGTCATTGAAAAGTATTTTGCCAACAATCATTCCCTGCATCGATGGTGAAATCATCCGCCGTCCGATTTTCATTAGCAAAAAAATTTCGTGTGCAAAAAGCTCGAGAGTGTAAACCGGCGATTTCCCAAACGCAACGTTTTCTATCAATTCACGTTGCAATTCGCGAACGCGCCTTCTCGTGGGAACGATGTAGACGAGTTCGTATTTGCCGCTATGCGAACGAGAACGCGCCTGTTCCGCCACGGAGGCAACAAAATTTTCCTCCACGTTTCCACTGAAATTTTTTGTGAGAATGATTGCCATTACTCACCCAACCTTTGCGGGGTCATGCTTGCTTTGACTCATTGCAATAATTTACGGATTTTAATCATTTAGTGGCAAATGGTCATTACAGCCTTTTCAACTTGACATTCATTTCATGGCAAACTAAATTTATTTGAATTTATTGAAAGATTTTGTTGAAATATTGCCTAGGGGACTTGATTCAGGTGGTATTTATCGCGATTACAGGGTAACAAAAATCCCGAATGGACGTTTTATAAAAACAAGAATCATAATTGTTAAACTCAAATTGAAATTTAGGCGGACTACGAACGGTGAGAGCGAAGGGTAATTTGATTTTTTGTGATGTCCGTCTGGCTTACTGTCGTTTGAACTGCCGGTCTTTTAGGAGGAGGTATTAAATGGCAAATGGTAAGGTGAAGTGGTTCGATATGAAAAAGGGATTCGGATTTATTGAACAGGAGAATGGCGAGGAAGTGTTCGTCCATTACACAGATATAAAAACCGACAAGCAATACAAGACACTCGACAAGGGTGTCGAGGTCGAGTTTGAGATTGTCGAAGGTGCTCGAGGACTCAAAGCCGTAAATGTTACATTGAAATAGAAAGAACAGACACATAGGCACAAGGTGAACAGAACTTTGTCCAACTATTCTCCTCTGTGCCTTTCTCCCTTTGCATCTTGGTGCCTGTATTTTATATTAGAGAGTGAAGATGACAAATTTTGAATTTAAGCCGAAAGATATTGACAGTATCAGTGAAGTGTTGAAAGTCAAGCCGATGAAACGCGGGAATTTTTTTCGACTCGATTTGTATGACAAGAAATCTAAACGGAAACTTGCTGTTGAAATTTATCCCTCTTTGAAAACTGGCAAAGAAAAAGGAAACCTGATTTCTGTTTATACAATCAACTCTCATCTTCAATTGCACCAGTGCACGGGTTATCTTGCCTCCGAATTGTTGGGAGAGGTAACATTTTATTCTGAGGCGGATGGAAAGATAAGCGGATTGATCGTCGAGCGTGAAGCGGGATGCTCGCTTTATGCGAATGTGGACAAGAGTGTCCTTTCGGGCGACTTCACCCGGTTCGGACCGGAAGTTATGTTGAGCAGCATCGCGCTGTCGCTCGCAGAGACAAGCCTTAAGTGAAATTCAAATTGTTCGTTAACCATGACCGCGCTCCGAAATTAGAGCGAGGTAGGATCGCTACGTTTGTTCGCCAGATCATTCGGGACGAGAAGAAAAAAGCCGATAGTATAAATGTAGTGCTCGTCAGCGATGACTACTTGTTGGATGTCAACCGGAAATTCTTGAACCACAACTACAGAACCGATGTCATATCTTTTGATTTGAGTGAGAATGAAATAATTGACGGCGAGGTTTATGTGAGCGTCGATCGCGCGAAAGCTCAAGCGAGACGATACAAGATTCCATTGGAAATGGAAATTCTGAGACTGATCGTTCATGGAATACTTCATCTCACAGGCTTGGACGACAAGACGCGCTCGGAAAAATTACTGATGAGAAAACGCGAAAACATGTTCATTCAACAGTTTTATCGAATGCGGAAAAGGGGATAACTTGACTTTAGAGTTTTTCAACTTATATTTGTTTTGAGGACATCTAGTTAATGCAAGAAAAAATTGTAGAACTTATAGTTTTTCTGATGCGCGAGATCAGACAGACACGAGACATTTCTAAAGTTGACATGTCCAAGCTGACCGAAAGCGGTTACAGCCAAACTGAAATCTCGACGGCGCTGAGTTGGATTTACGATAAGATGAACTTGCGCGAGCCGTTGAAGAGAGTCAAAGGTTCTCGCGCAAGATCGTACAGAATTTTTCACGAGGCTGAGCGGCAGATATTCACTAAAGAAGCTCGCGGATTTTTGATCGAGATGTATGAGCTTGGTTTGATCGATTACGTTGATATGGAAAATATAATTGAACGATCATTGATGTCGGGATTTAATGTCATCGATAGGAACGGGATCAAATCCACCGTTGCGAGTGTACTCTTCGAATATAATTCACCCGGCAAACCCGGCAGCCGCATCATGCTCAACAGTTCCGACACGATAAACTGAATTTACGCAGGTCGGTTCACAGAACCTGCCAATTATGGACGGGTTGGTGTTCCGTCGCACATTATTCTAAAATTGATTGAAATCTGAAATGGCAAAAAAACTTGTGATTGTAGAGTCGCCGGCGAAAGCTAAGACGATCAATAGATATTTGGGAAAAGACTTTGTGGTTGAAGCTTCGGTAGGTCATATAAAAGATTTGCCGAAGAGCAAATTAGGTGTCGATGTTGAGAAAGGTTTCGTGCCTGAATACAAAACAATTCGCGGGAAAAGTGAAGTCATAAAAAAATTGAAAGACCTTTCCGGAAAAGCGGAGCAGGTCTATATCGCGACCGATCCCGACCGAGAAGGCGAAGCAATAGCACAACACATCGCGGAAGAACTCAAGCAAGATTCTAAAAAGGTATATCGAGTTTTGTTTACGGAGATAACGGAAAGCGGTATCTCGCGCGCGATGGAAAGGCCTCTTAAGATAGATTCGCATCTTGTTTATGCGCAGCAGGCGCGCCGCGTTATGGATAGGCTCGTCGGGTACAAGGTTAGCCCGCTGATTTGGAAAACAGTTTATCCCGGTTTGTCGGCGGGAAGAGTTCAGTCTGTCGCGTTGAAATTAGTTTGCGAAAGAGAAAACGAAATCAAGGATTTTTCTCCTATCGAATATTGGTCGATCCTCGGAAAATTTCAGACGGAACGAGCAGAAGAATTCGAAGCCAAGCTTTATTCGATTGGTGGTGAAGATTTAAAAGATCCGCAGGGAATTGCGAGCGCAAAAGATCGCGACAAAAGATTTTACATCCAAAGTCAAGAACAAGCAGCGGAGCTTGCCAGTGAGATTCGAACGGCGAAGTATGCGATAAGCTTGATTACGCGAAAGGAGCAAAAGAGAAATCCTGCTCCTCCTTTCATCACGAGTACTTTGCAGCAAGCGGCTTCAACCCGTCTCGGTTTTTCTCCCAAGCGTACCATGATGCTTGCTCAGCAGCTCTATGAAGGTGTCGAGCTTGGACCCGAAGGAAGAGTCGGATTGATCACTTACATGCGCACCGATTCAACGAGAATAAGCAGCGAGGCAATCGAAGCGGCAAGGGGTTACATTAAAAAAGAGTTCGGTGAAGAATATTTGCCTCAGGAAGCAAGGCATTTCAAGAAGTCGAAAGCTTCACAGGATGCACACGAAGCGATTCGCCCGACTCACATAGAATATTTGCCTCAGGAAGTCAAGAAATATCTTCAGCGGGAAATGTTCCTGCTTTACGATCTGATATGGAAAAGATTCATCGCTTCACAAATGAACCCGGCAGTTTATGATCAGATTACGGTCTCAGTCGAAGGAAGTAAATTTGTCTTCAGAGCATCAGACTCTCACGTGAAGTTTGCTGGATTTCTTCAAGTGTACGACATTGCTGCGGAAGATGCGGAAATGTCGAAGCCGGATGAAGATGATGACGAGCTTCAAAAGTTCAAACTTCCGGCTACATTGAAAGAGAATGAGCCTGTCAATCTCATGGATGATGTTCTGCAGCGGCAGCATTTCACCAAGCCGCCTCCACGTTACACCGAAAGCAGTCTCGTCAAAGAACTTGAGTCGCTTGGGATCGGCAGACCTAGCACGTATTCTTCGATCGTTTCGACAATTGAAGACAGAGGATATGTCGAGTTGAAGGAGCGGAAATTATTTGCGGCCGCTCTTGGAATTAACGTGAATAAAATATTGACGGCTAATTTGCCGGAGTTTTTTGACGTAAAGTTCACGGCGGCAATGGAATCGGAGCTTGATGAAATTGCGGATGGGAATAAAAAATATTTAGACGTGATGAACGAATTTTATTCGCCGTTCAATGCAGCCGTTAAGAAAGTCGAAGGAAAAATAGAGGAAATAAAATCGACGGTTGATGGTGAGCAGGTTGCGTGCGACGTTTGCGGCGCGCCGATGGTTATAAAGTGGAGCCGTCGCGGGAGATTTCTTGCTTGCAGCAGATATCCGGAATGTAAAAATACAAAGCCGATTGATGCGCACGACGACTATAACCGTCCTACCGGTGACAAGTGTCCTGATTGCGGCGGCGATCTTATCTACAAGAACAGCAGGTTCGGGAAGTTCATCGGTTGTTCGAATTATCCGACATGTAAATTTACGAAGAGTATCACAACCGGCGTCAAGTGTCCTGAATGCGGCACAGGGGAACTTGCTCAGCGCAACACGAAAAAGAAGAGAATATTTTACGGCTGCACCAATTACCCGAAGTGCCATTATGCAACATGGGACAAACCTGTCAACATGCCGTGTCCACTTGGCGATTCACCGTTTCTACTAGAGAAGTATTCAAAATCAAAAGGCAATTATTACAAGTGCCCGAAATGCGAAAGTGAATTTTCCCCTGAAGAGGCAAACGGATCAAACAAGTCAGAAGTAAAAGTTGAAGCAGCAGCAAAGTGAAATTCCACTTGATCCCCTTTTAAAAAAAGGCGAAGAATTCCGCTCGACTCGGATTCAGGAATTTCTCGATTCTTTTCTAGATTATTTGAGAAAAGAGAGAGGTGCGTCGGAAAGAACGCTCACGACTTATGAGCAGTCTTTGAGAGAATTTTATAATTTTCTATTTGAATATGTCGGCAATGTAGGAGCGACGCCTATATTGTCCCTACCTGATCAACTTTCAGAAGATGGTGTTCGCGCATTCTTGGTAGAGCTTGATAAACGCGGCAACGATAGAAGGACCGTTCGCAAAAAACTTTCGAGCATCAGGTCGTTCGCAAAGTATCTGGTCAAATTTGAGTTTATTGATCGTGACTTTACAAGTCTCATCAGCACACCGAAGGGAGTAAAATCAATTCCCGTTTTTATAGAAGAAGATGGAATTGAAAAGATGCTCGATGTTGTTCCGAAAGAACCCGTGGATTACCGCGATAAAGCGATGCTCGAGCTTCTTTACGGAACAGGGATGCGTGTCGGTGAACTTTGTAGTTTAGATTTCATGGACGTAGATTATGACAGCAGACTTGTGAAAGTTCTCGGCAAAAGAAGGAAGCAGCGGATAATTCCAGTGGTTGACAGAGCGATCGATGCGATTAGAAATTATCTGAAGGTAAGAGATAGAATTTCCGGAAAAAGAGACGATGACAACGCTCTTTTCATTTCGTCAAACGGCAAGAGAATAATCCCGGCTTCCGTCTATCGTGTTGTTGCAAAGAGGATCGGGGAGGTTTCGAACGTTGAGCGAAAAGGGCCTCACACGCTTCGTCATTCGTTTGCCACGCATCTGTTGAACCATGGTGCGGATCTCGAAGCGGTGCGGCAGCTTTTGGGCCACGAGAGTCTTTCTACGACACAGGTTTATACTCATTTATCAGTTGAACAGTTAAAAAAAATCTACAAAAGCTCTCACCCTCGGGCGAAATGAATTCGTAACTTGCGAAGAACTCGCAGGGTGAGTAAATAAATAATTCGAAGATTTCTCTCTGTAGGAAATTTTCGGTACGCAGAAGAAAAGGAGTTTTATGAACATCAGCATTACCTCAAGGCATTTCAAGGCGGACCCGGCTTTGAGAACTTACGCCGAAGATAAAGTTTCTAAGTTGAGCAAGTTCTTTGATGGGGTCGATCATTGCGATGTAATATTCTTGAACGAACACTCAAAACTGAATGGCACAGATAAGATGGTCGAGATAAAACTTTCAGTTCACAATAAAGTTTTGACGGCGCAAGAAACGACTGATGATTATTTTAAGGCTGTGGACAAAGTCGTGGAGAAGCTCGAGGGACAATTAGTGAAATTCAAGCAGAAGCTCCGCCACGAGTGAAGGTTGGCAGAGAGTTTAAAGGGTGGTCGTCAGGGAAACTTATGGCACTGACAGTCACTTAATTTTTTTCGATATCCGGTCGTAAGATTCGACTGCGGTAATTATGAGCGACGAATCCCCCTCCTATTATGGTATGGACAAAGAATTTAAAGCTTACAAGTCTGTGAGCCATAGCAAGAAGCAATATGTCCGAGGTGAAGTTTACTCGAGCACCATTGAAGGATTTTGGTCGCTCATGAAACGTGGTATCAATGGAATATATCACCATGTTAGTCGTGACCAAGTGCACCGTTATACAGATGAATTTGCTTACAGATATAATTCACGGAAATCTACTGATCCTCGGAGGTTTGAGAAGTTTTTTGAGAGGGTTGAGGGTCGATTGACTTACAAGAAACTTGTTGAAGGTTGAGCGTGACATACTTATCAGTTAGAGCTATAATAGCTTCATCAAAGCCATTAAGTTCACCACCCGAACAATCGGGTGCAAGCACTCCGGTAGTAAAATCGGCTATAATATCTGTGACTTCTGCTTTTGTGGGTAAAATATGAGTACTCATAATGGATAACTCCGTTAGGTTAAAATATATTCAACTACTTGGACAAATCACTTTCGACTTCAATGAATTAGAGGACATCATCAATATTGCTATTTCAGAACTTATCGGTATTCCTGATGGAGATGTTTCGGATCGGATTACAGCCGGAGAGACGTTCCAAGGTTTGCAACGTCTCTTGAATGTTTTGTTCAGATATAGAGTTACAAATCCTACACAGCTTAAACGACTTGATGATCTAAACAGAAAATTAGACGGAAACAGTGAAGAAATCATAGGGGTAAATACGGAACGCAATGATCTCTTGCATAGTCTTTGGTCAACTACCGAATTACAGGGGCAGACAACAGCGTTCAAATGGAAACGTGCAAAGATAAACCTTAAGAAATACAAGAGTGAAATTCGAGAAATCGAAATTACGGACTTGGAGAATCTTATAGTGAAGATTAAAGATGTTACACAAGAGTTAAAGCAGCTCATGAACGATAACCGAGAGCTAATCAGTGACCACATAAATACCTATAACACACTTTGGACAGTAACTGGCAATTACGCCGCGCGTTTGGAGATGAAACAAAAATTCTATGAAAAATACAAAGAAGAAAAGCCGCAAGAGTAAACGTGAAAAGCCTCTCACGCTTAGTAACATGACGTTTGATGAAGCACTGGAGCGTATAGTCAAAGCAAAACCTCCGAAGAAAAAATAGTTCATAAGACTTAATTGAAATGCGGCAATATAATCTGTGCCTTTGGATAATGAGATCGACAGGAATCACCAAGTAAATGAAACCAATGCTTACCAAAGTCAAGCGTCATATCAATATCCAAAATGTTGCCGCTTATCCACTCTACGACCGTATCGCCCATTGTATACTTGAGCCATATTGTTTCCTTGTTTTGCTGCAGGGTATCGCATCCGCCCAAGTAGTTTCCTCCACCTCGATTGTTATAGCATACTCTGACTCCTTCACCGTGATAGGCGCCGACAGTAAGGCCATCAGTCCCGATGATTCCACCGTTTCTTGGACTGTAAATAAGATTATTGTCGTAGATGACAGCATCATTTTCGTGCACTCTGGGCTTTTGTGGGATAGCCTTGGCCTGAACGTCCAACAGCTCGCACTTGAAACATTGCATGGGCCAGATTCTTTGACCGTTAAGATAAAACGCTTGAACGACAGCCTGAGCGTAGGAATCCAGGCTTTTCTTGCGCAATATCAAACCAAATATCCCAACCTGTTCAAACGAGATTCCTTTGAAGACACAATAGAGGGTATAGTAGCTGCCGTCACCAAACGCGGGATCCTGCTCTACAACGTCCATGTCGGTGTTATCGTATACTCTGGAAAATTTCATGTTGAAACAAGCAGACTCATCGACTATGGCAACCTTCTGAAGAGAATGCACTGCACGTTTCGGGCGCTCGGGATCAATGATTTGATTATGGGGGGAGCCGACATTTGTCCCCGCTTTGACTCGCTCATGGAGAGCGCACAAATCAAACATAGCGACTTTAGCAGAGTCGTTTACGCACTCATTATGCTGGAAAGTATGATCCACCCCCATGAAGTCGGGGAACCGATTCACATCATCGAACTCGTACCGGGGAAGAAACCCGTATGGCTGAATTAGCAAAGCACCCATAGCTGTTAGTGCAAAAACGGATATTTTAGGAATTGGGTTTGTCAAAGATATAATCACCCATTCCTTTATTACGCTATGGTTACGAGCTCCGTTACTTTTTCCGTCCATTCCTCAAATTCACTTGAATATCACGTTCGCGGGCTGGCGATTATTACTCAAACACCTGGCTAATATTCCTCATGAAGGATTATACAGGACGAATGGTGCTTAAATAATCAAGAATTTCGAGGGTCTGCTGCGGCACGTCAGTTGAACTATCTCAACTACCTTTGATGAGAACTATATTAATTTATGCAGAAGATAAAGACTTTTCGAGTGCGGGGGCATCGTATCTGTCAGAAAGCAGATGCGCCGTGTTCACCGCAAAAGACTCGATGGAAGCGGCTGAGGTTATATCTATGATCAAATTAGATGCGGTAGTGATCTCTTCAAACAAATCTGCTACTTTTCTGCTTCTTGGCAAATTGCTCAGAGCAAATGAAAGAATTTTGAATATCATAGCAGTTACAAAAATGGAGTCTTCAGTTTTGAAGCTGCTTCTCGAAACAGAAGACTTTACTAAGTTAGACTCATCTCTCAGTTTCAGTAGTCTTGAGAGAATGGTTAATGGTACACAAATCAAATCAGAGGAAATGCAAAATGTTTTTGTTTAAAAAATCCGTCGGCGTATTAATTCTGACAGCAGTTATGTTGGCAGCAATGTTCGGCACGCCGGAGGCACTGGAATCAAACGCATCACCGCTTCAATCGTTGTACATGATCAAGCAACTTGTGTCTCAGGCACAAACTGTTGGATTAATATGGAACCAGGCCAAAGTGAATACCTCGGATATTATGCCGAAGATAGAGCGCGCAGCGACTTCTGTTGGAGTAAAAGTAGTAGTTGAAGATGTGGAAGACTTGCCAGACATTTCAAAGAAATTTAGAGATTTAACTGACAACTATCATATACAAGTTTTGTGGGTTTTCCAAAATGATGATATTATTGAAAGCTCATTAGGAAAAGACTTCTTGATCAAGAATTCCACCGTAGGTGGCATAGCGCTCTTTGCTCCGAGCGCAGACTGGGTTTCCGCTGGCGCTTGTGCAACCCTTATGGTCGAGGGAGGAACCGTAAGACTTTTCGTTAATAAGAAAACAATTACAGCTCTCGGAATAAATATTCCGGAGAAATTTATTCCCGACACACAATTTCTTGCAACAAATTAAGGCTCGCCTTGAGCGAAGCCGAAGGGGAGCAACATGGATACGAACCAAAGTCTTAGAAATCTGAACTTGCGCAAAAAGTTCTTTGTCCTTCTAACAGCAATAGTTCTCTTTGCGTGGGTTCTCTTTTTCATTTACTCAAGGTACTCGTTGAACATTACGGAACAGGAGTTCAACGACAAGGCGGCATTGCTTGCCCAGACTATGGGGGCACAGTCGCAATTCGGATTGATGATGGGCGATGCCGGTGGACTCACCGATGCTCTCAAGAACGTTGTCGGCGCAGGAGACGCTGCAGCCGGTGCATTTTACGATCCGAGCGGAAAGCAGCTTGCCCAGGTGAACTTTGATTACGTTAATTGGTCTCAGCCGGATTTCGCATCGACTACTCAGTCAGTTCAGTCTGTGAAAATGAGGAACGGTATGCCGGTTATCGTTGCCATCATGAGAATAACCAATCAGGCGACGCGTCAGAACTTAGGCTATGTTGCGATAGCTATTTCTTCTCAATCATTAGAATCGCAAAAGATCAGTAGCCTCATTATCTCGATCAGCACACTGGCTATCTTTGCCATATTCGGCTGGGTAACATTGATTCTCCTTAGAAATACCGTGATCAATCCGGTCGAATCTCTTAAGCGGTCTGCGCAAAAAGTTGCAGCCGGAGATTTCGATGTCAGAGTTGAACTTAACCAAGGTGATGAGATTGGAGAATTAGCCGTCGCTTTCAATGTGATGGTAGAAAATAACAAGAAATCGCTCGACGAGATAAACTTGCGGACACAGCAGGCTGAAGAAGCACGGAAGTTAGCCGAAAAAATGCAGCAAGAATCTGAAGACCAACAGAATTATCTCAAGGCTCAATTCGGGAAAATATCGGAAGTGGTGGAAGCGGTTACTAAGGGCGATCTCACAAAAGATCTGCAGATCGAGAATGACGATGAAGTTGCCGTACTCATGCAGAAGATCAATCAGATGATTCGTGATTTGAACGTACTTATCGGTGAAGTTCATACTGCGGGCGACTCTCTCGCGGAGGCGTCAACTCGGATTTCCGCTACTGCCGAAGAAATGTCCACCGGTGCGGGTGAACAAGCGAATCAGACTCGCGAAGTCGCGACTGCCGTTGAGCAGATGTCCAAAACAGTAATCGAATCGTCAAAGAGCGCTAGCGAAGCTGCCGACATGGCGAAGAAAGCTTCCGATCTTGCAAACGTCGGCGAGAAAGTGTTCCAGGAAACCATCGGTGGCATGACGAAGATTGCAAACCTCGTGAAGAAATCGGCGGAAATTGTCGATACCCTTGGCAAGTCGAGCGCGCAGATCGGCGAGATCGTACAAGTTATTGATGATATAGCGGACCAGACAAATCTTCTTGCGCTTAACGCTGCAATTGAAGCGGCTAGAGCCGGCGAACAGGGCCGAGGGTTCGCTGTCGTGGCAGACGAAGTCCGTAAACTTGCCGAGCGTACCACTTCAGCCACGAAAGAAATCGCCGGAATGATTAAGCGAATCCAGCAGGAGACGACTCAGGTTGTCATCGCTATGACCGAAGGTAACACCGAAGCAGAGAACGGCATGAAGTTAGCAGACAAAGCGGCAGAATCCCTGACGGAAATTATTTCATCTGTCAACGGCGTTGTCGGCATGATCAACCAGATAGCGGCCGCATCACAAGAGCAATCTTCCGCAAGCGAACAGATTTCTCATAACGTCGAAAGTATTTCTTCTGCGGCAGGTCAAGTCTCTGATGCAACGGTAGATCTCGCGCATACCGCAGAAAACCTTAACAGGCTGACCGAGCATCTGAGAGAGTTGATAGAACGGTTCCAACTTGATTCTAGATTGCAGCAAAAGGGTTCATGGGCTATTCGAGAAAATGGAAAGATCGTCTCTCTTCATGACAGCCGGAAATCTGGAGCCGGGGACATAAGGAGAAAATAAAAATGAGTATGTCCGCACAATCAACTGAAGCAATTTATCAGTTAGTAAGCTTTGTCGTCGAGAACGAGGAATTTGGAGTTGACATCCTGAAGGTGCAGGAAATCATCCGGACTGTTGACATTACCCGCGTTCCCAAATCACCGGAATTTGTCGAAGGTGTTATTAACCTTCGCGGAAAAATTGTTCCGGTCATCGATCTCAGAAAACGATTTAGCATTGCAAAGAAGGAGCATGATAACGAAACGAGAATTGTCGTAGTTGAGCTGCCGGATAAAGTGGTAGGCTTTCTTGTAGACAAAGTGAAAGAAGTTATCCGTGTCGAGAAAAGTACTATCGAACCTCCGCCCGAGCTTACCACGAACATCAATGCGAACTACATTACCGGAGTTGCGAAACTTCAAGACAGGCTGCTTATACTGCTCGATTTAGACAAAGTCCTTTCTTCCGACGAGGAAGAACATCTTGCCGAAATCGGTCAAGAACAAAATGATTAAAGATTCAATTAAAAAAAACCACTGGTACAAGGCAAGCAACTGTGAACTGGTTAAATAATATTCGTCTTTCGCTTCGAATTGTTATTTCTTTTGGTGCGGCTTCGATAGTTTTACTATCTGGAGGTTTTTTTGTTACCGGAAAGCTGGAGCAATTAAATGATGGTGGCGCATTTGAGAATGAATTCTGGTTGATAACGTACATTTTACTTGCCGCAATCATAATCACGGCATTTATTTGGTATCGTTCAATGACTGTGCCGCTTCGGCTTCTTACCGACGCAACTCGCAAAATATCTGCCGACGACTGGGGCACGCAAGTTGCGATCAAGTCGAAGTCTGAGTTTGGAATGTTAGCAGAATCTTTTAACGAAATGTCTGCCAACATCGCAAGACTCGCAGCATTTCTCAATGAGGTCGGAAATCCGGTATATGCAGTCGACAGGAATTACACTCTTCGCTTTGCGAACATGGCATCTCTAAAGTTTGCAGGTGTAAAAAGAGAAGATATTATTGCTAAAAAGAAGTGTTACGATATCTTCAAGCTTTCGTTATGCCGCACCGCAGACTGCCCGGTAACCAGAGCGTGGATGGGTCGGAAGATGGTTGCAGGAGAATCTTTTGCGAACCCGCAAAACAATCGGACGCCGGTCCTTTTTCAGGCAGCGCCGGTCGCAGAGATTGATGGTCAGATTAGTCGCGGTGTCGAAGTCCTGACCGATATTACGGATATGAGAGACTTCTCGAACAAAATTGAAGCAGAACGCAAATATCTTTCCGAAAATGTCAACATCCTGCTTGAGAAAATGGAAAAGTTTGCAAGCGGCGATCTGACCATAAGTTTGTCGGCAAAGAATAACGATGAGATTGGAAAGTTGAATTCCGGTTTCAACAAAGCAGTGGAAAACATCCGTGAGATGCTCGAGCAGGTAATCCAAACTGTCGAGTCGACCGCAAGTGCATCGACACAGATAAGCAGCTCGACCGAAGAGCTCGCTGCCGGAGCGCAAGAACAGTTTATGAACACCAATGAAGTATCCGCTGCTGTTGAAGAGATGACGAGAACGGTACTGGAAAGTTCTAAGAACGCTACTTACACGGCAGAGGTTGCAAAAAGGAACGGAGCCGTTGCAAAGGAAGGCGGCAGCGTCGTGGAACGAACGATAAAGAAAATACGCGATATCGCGGACGTGGTACAGAAATCTGCAGTGACTGTGGAGCAGCTTGGAAGATCAACGCAACAAATTGGAGAAATAATTCTCGTAATAGATGATATTGCCGACCAAACAAATCTGCTCGCACTCAACGCTGCAATCGAAGCGGCTCGCGCGGGCGAAGAAGGAAGAGGTTTCGCAGTGGTGGCAGATGAAGTTAGAAAACTTGCTGAAAGAACCACACAGGCAACAAAGCAAATAGCTGCTATGATTAAGAATGTGCAAAGCGATGCGAGTGAGGCTGTCGATTCGATGAAACGCGGCAACGTCGAAGTTGTCGAAGGAATCAAACTTGCAGATAAAGCCGGCGTTTCTTTAAAAGATATAGTTGATAATACTCAACAAGTTGTTGACATGATGATGCAGATCGCTGCTGCAAGCGAGGAACAATCATCAACAAGCGGGGCAATTGCCAAAAATATCCAGGCAATTTCCACCGTCTCTGCAGATTCCGCCAACGGAATTTCACAGATAGCACATTCGGCGGATGATCTTAACAGACTTACCGAGAGTCTTCAATCTCTGGTCTTAAATTTCAAAGTGAACAAAGAAGACATGAGACCTAGCAACCATTTTTTCTCGGATATCCAGTCGCCGCAAAGCAAAACACGGGGACGAAGCTAAAGAAAAGTATGGAGATAGGTCAAATGATGCCGCTAGAAGATAAATCAAGGATTCCGCTCGCAGAGAACGAATTAAAAGAACAAGCGGGCATGAGAAAGAAAATAAAAGTCGATGTGTCCCATGATGACTATGAGGCGTATGTCACTATAGATGAACCGTACTTGCATCCGACAGATGTCCAAGCTGCCTTGGAAGCATACGGGGTGGTTTATGGTCTTGACAGCAAGGCAATATTTGAAGCGCTCGGTAAACTTGGCAGTCGGGTTCTCGCGGCTGTTGGATCACGCCACGATGATGGAAAAGATGCTTGGTTCGAGGTAGTTAAAAATCGTAGGGAATCAGAGGCGGAAAAAAAGTTCGGGATCATGAACATATATTCGGGTGAAATAATCGGAATTATCCACAAGCCTACGCCCGGGAGCATCGGTGTTGATGTTTATGGAAAAAAAGTCCAGCCAAAACAAGGGAAGAAAATAGATATTTTCGCGGGGCCGAATATAAAACGTATTGAGACAGATGATCAGATAACTTTTGAAGCATCCATCGATGGAAATTTACACCTCAGCAATTCAAGCATTGAGATAGTAACCGAACACGTTATTCGCGGAGATGTTGATTACTCTGACGGCGAGGTAGAGTTTGCAGGCGCATTGAAGATATACGGCGATGTTAAAGGAAGTGGAAATCTTAAAGTAAAACACGACGTTTTCGTACAAGGCTCGGTTGAGGACGCCAAGATAATTTCCAGCGGAAATGTCACTGTGAGAGGAAGCTTCGTGGGTCGCGGTGATGGGTTAATCAGAGCCGCAGGCAATGTCGAGGTACATGTGGTACTCAATCAGATGATCGAAGCCGGTGGTGCTATAACTATAATGAAAGAGTCTGTTAACGCCCATCTAATTGCGGCAGACGAAGTCTATGGTAAGTTCGCTGTAATTATCGGTGGCATTATTACTGCGGGAAATAAAATTGAAGTCCGTACCCTCGGGGGCGAGCTTTACTCCACGACGAGAGCAAAATTGGGGCAATGCGAACTTCTGACGGAGGATTTGAAAGCAATCGACAAGGAAATTGAAATCCAGACAAAATCATCAGAGGAGATGAAGAGTCAGATATATCTACTTGTTCGAGATAGAATTGACGGCAACAATTTTACTTCCGAAAAAGTTAACCAGCTTAAACTTCTGCAAACCAAGCTACAGGAACTGAACGAAACCATCAAACAACTTGCGGCAAAGAAACAGGAGACATCTGTTGAAATGAGCCGTAAGAGGAGCCCAAAGCTCATTGTGACGGGCACGATCCATCAAAACGTGGTAGCTGAAATAAACAGTGTTCGATTAGCACTCAAGCAAAGCTATGTCAACGTGACATTTGAAGAGTCAAAAGGCGAAATAGTTCGCACAAAAAATTTAGGATAGGACATGATAGAACAACTAACAGAAAAATTGCACTCGCCGGATCCCTACGAGAAGAGAAATGCGTTGGAATCTTTATACGATTTTGTCGGAGGTTCTCCCGAGAAGTCTGCAACTTATCCGGAAAGGACATGTGATACCGGCATATTGGAAGCGGCAGCATGTCTTCTCGCCGATACGGATAGAGGAGTGCGCGAAGCCGCATCCCGGTTGCTCGTTTTATGTTCAAGCGAAGAAGCCGCATTGTTAACAGCGGCTTACATTTTGAGCATGAATATCTCAGTTCGGAATCTTGCAGGTGACACATTGGTCCGAATGAATAAAGCCGCAGTGTCTGCTCTCATTCCATTTATCGATTCATCTGATAAGGACGTGCGAAAATTTGCAATCGATCTTCTTGCTCAACTTCCCGCCGGTCAAGAAGCCTTGCTGAGAATAGCTGCGCATCTTTCCGATCATGATGAAAACATCGTCTGTGCCTGTATTGATGCGATTGGCGACCTTCATGCGGAAAGTTATCTTGACCAAGTGATGGCACTCTTCGAAAAGCAGAAATATGCACGGCCGAATATTGTAAATGCACTCGCAAAATTTCCTGAAAAGGTACAGTTGCAATATTTCGAGAATGTGCTCTCCGACCCTGACCCTGTTGTGCAGCTTGCCGCTGCTGAGGCTCTCGCGGCGCAGAAGAATGGCAATGTAATGACAATGCTTCTCCGGAAACTCGATCAGGTTTCGGATCTTGCAAAGCCTGTAGTGCTCCACTCGCTGATTGTATTGCTCGAATCCGATGACTTTCGTGGCGACATCCCTTCGGGAGAACTCTCACTGCAGAGCTTGAAGGAATATTTGATTAAAATGCTTGATGATACTGATCCTGCATATGTTCGTGCTGCAGTCCGTGGGCTGAGGCATTTCTTTGATAAAAATGTTTTAGAGATTTTGATTTCTCATCTTGGAAAAACAGAATCGGTTGACAGTGCCATCTCATTGATTTTGAAAGATCACACCGACGAGGTCTTCTCCATAATTCTTAAATCCACAGACCGCAAAGAAAACATCATCCCTATTGTGAAAATGATTATCTCGTTGATTCAGAACATTGCCACGAAGGGCAATATTGAGATCTATTTTAAAAAAGTTGAAGACATGTTCGGTTTTATTTCAAAAAGGTTTACAGATATTGATGTTGACACAAAGATCGCTGCACTAACCGTTTGCGATAGCATTGGATTGCCCGGTTCAGTAAGACTTGTAAAAGTAGCGCTCGGTGATGAAGAATTTGCGGTGAAGAGCTATGCTCTTGATTTGGCGGCTAAAATTGGGCCACAATCGTTTGTCGAAGAACTCGGCAAATTAGCAGAAGATTACAATGAGGAAATTAGTGTTGCAGCAAATGCCATGTTGTCTGGGATAAAACCCGGCTACCAGAACCAGGATTGAAATAATGAGTGATACACTACAATCAGGTATTTCATCTCTCCAAAGCGACAAATTACCGGACTATCTTTTCCAGCTTCTTAGAAAATTAATTTATGAAAAGACGGGTATTTTTTTCGCCGACAACAAGAAATATCTCTTAGAAAGCAGAGTGAGCCGACGACTCTCGGCATTGGGCGTGGGCAGTTTTTTAACTTATTATAATACCTTGGTGAACGGGCAAGGAGCAGCAGAACTTTCACATTTGATCAACTCCGTCACCATAAACGAAACTTTCTTTTTCAGGAATGAGCCCCAGTTCAACGTGCTGGAACAATCGATACTTCCCGAGCTCATTATGAAACGCAAAGAAGATGGCACGAATAGGATTAGAATCTGGAGCTCGGCGTGTTCTACCGGCGAGGAGCCATACTCGATAGCCATCATTATCAAGGACAAATTTCTAACGCGATATCCATTTATAAAGTTCGAAGTGGTCGGAACTGACATTAATACTCAAGCTTTAGACAGCGCACGAAGAGGGATCTATAAAGATTACGCGGTTAGAAACATTCCCAAAGATTACATAGGGAAATATTTTCGGCAGGACGGAGAAAAATTCCTTCTCGCTGAAGAAATAAAACAAATGACTGAGCTAAAGCAAGTAAACTTATTCGAGAAGTCGGTGATGCGGGCGATGAGAAACTTCGATGTCGTATTCGCTGCAAACGTTTTAATTTATTTTGATTTTAATTCGAAACAGAACGTCGTATCGTCGATATATGACAGCATTAACAAAGGAGGGTACTTCTTTGTCGGTTATTCAGAAACGCTGTACGGTCTGACGCAGGCATTCAAGCCTGTGCATTTCGACAAAGCAATTGTGTACCGAAAGGAGTAAGAGATGGCAAATAAAGCAATAATGGTTGTTGATGATTCGGAAACAATAAGAAAGTTTCTCGCGTTTGCATTGCGTGCGCTAGGTTTCTCAGTAGTCGCGGCGCGGGACGGAATGGACGCGCTTGAAAAACTTTCCCAGAACAAAGTCGACCTAGTTATCACCGATCTCAATATGCCTAATATGGACGGGTTCGAATTCTTGAAGGCTCTGCGAGAAGACCGGGAGTATTCTGAAGTGCCCATAATAATTCTCTCGTCGCTCAGCAGCAGCCAGGAAATCGATATGGGGATGCGGCTTGGTGCAAATTCATATCTGGTAAAACCGTTTGATCAAAAACGAATTCAATACGAAGTAGCTAAGTATATAAACTAATGTGATGCAACTGTCCGAAAACGTCTAAAACTGTCGTGCGGAACTTGTTTTAGCATCTACATTTTTTCATTTCGAGACCCTGAAACAAGTTCAGGATGACATTGGACAATCTTTCGGACAACCATGGCATCGAGAAGAATAGGAGATAGGATATGAAATTTCTCGTGGTTGATGAATCCCAAATGATGCGAAGGATAGTCAACAATGCCCTTAAGAATGTTAGTTACGAAGATATAGTCGAAACAAGAGACGTCAAAGATGCGATTGGCAAACTTTATGTCGAGAAGGTAGATTTTATTATAACAGACTGGAACATGCCGAATATGAGCGGGTTTGAGTTTACGAAAGCCGTACGCGGCGACGAGCAATTTGCGGATCTCCCGCTTCTTAAGATGAGGTTGATAAGCTATTCATAAAAGAAAGCCCGCGCAAATGACACATCCGATGTTTGCAGACGACATGAAGGAAATCGTCGATAGTTTTGTTGTCGAGACAAAAGAAATATTCGAGAAGCTTGACAACGAAATTCTCCTGATTGAGAAAAGTCCGGAAGATAAGGACCTTGTAAATTCAATATTCCGTGCAGTGCACACGGTAAAAGGCACCTCAGGGTTCTTGAGCTTCGATCAAATGAGCATCGTTGCTCACAGGTTCGAGGATGTGCTGAACAAGCTAAGACGCAGTGATCTAAAATTTCAGCCTAGTATGATGGATGTCATGCTTGAAGCATTTGACACGATGAAAATTTTATTAAAACAAGTTATCGATCGGGATATTCAGGAAATCGATCTTGCTTCGACGATTAAGAAATTAGAACTGCTATCGAGCGCTGCCGTTTCAGAAATTGTAGACCGACGTTCGGAGTCAGGAGTCGGAAGCTCGGTCGCCGGTCTTCAGATTAAAGACCAAAAAGAAGAAAACACCTCCGCTCCAAAACCCGAACACAAAATTATTTCTGCAGAGACGACAGAACCAGTTCAGCATGAAGCAGCCGCAGTCTCTCAACATTCTAATCAAAGCCAGAAAATAGATAAGTTGACGGACACAACGATCCGCGTCGACGTCGGCAGACTTGACCATCTAATGAATCTTGTCGGTGAACTTGTTTTGGGAAGAAACAGGTTGTCTCAAATTGTGACATCGGCAAAAGATATAGCGGAACGGTCAGAAGGGACCGGTCGCGTCATGGATAATTCTGTTGGGCTTCATTCGGAGGGGGAAGACTTTGACCGTCAATTGAATGAGACGAGCGCGCAAATCGATTTCATCACCACGGAGCTTCAGACTGCAGTGATGAAAACGAGGATGGTTCAAATTGCAAGAGTCTTCAACAAATTTCCGCGTCTTGTTCGCGATATAGCAAAAGAGTTTTCAAAGGAAATAGATCTAATTATTCAAGGCGAAGAAACCGAGCTTGACAAATCGATCATCGAAGAAATCAGCGATCCACTTGTTCACCTGATCAGGAATGCTGCCGACCATGGTGTTGAACCTGCAGAAGCAAGAGAGGCTTTCGGCAAGCCGCGGCGCGGGACGATTCGCTTATCTGCCGGACATGAGGGAAATCACGTGATAATCCAAATTGAGGATGATGGAGCAGGCATGAATCCCGATAAACTGAAAGAAAAGGCGATTGAAAAAGGGATGATCACTCCGGAAGAAGCACAGGGAATGAAAACCGAGGATGCGTATAGTTTGATCTTCATTCCGGGTTTCAGCATGGCGCAGAAAGTCAGCAATGTCTCAGGTAGAGGCGTCGGGATGGACGTCGTCAAAACAAACGTTACTAAGCTTAATGGAATGATAGCGGTTGAGTCGGCAATGGGAAAAGGGACAAAATTTACTTTGAAGCTTCCCTTGACTCTTGCAATTATACAGGGGTTACTTGTCGAAGTCGGTAGCGAAACCTTTGCAATTCCATTAGGCTCCGTGCTTGAAGTGGTAAACACTGCAAGGGAAGAAGTGAGCACTGTTCACGGTCGGGAGGTAATAAGGTTGCGAGAAAGTGTTCTTCCGCTCGTCGATATATCTGAAATCCTCAACGTTCCGAATTGTGATCGATCCAGCCGGAGCTTTTACACGGTGGTCGTGGGGGTTGCAAATCACAAGTTCGGAATAGTCGTTGACAGGATGATCGGACAAAAAGAAATTGTCATAAAGCCGTTGGGGGCTTATCTGAAAAATATCCCGGGCATAGCCGGTTCGACAATACTCGGCGATGGAAGAGTGATAATGATACTTGACACAGGCGAATTATTCCAGCTCGTCCAAAAAGACAGTAAAACCGCTGCCGTGAACGAAGCGGCACCGTAAATGTCAATAAGAATTTTGGTAGTTGACGATTCTGCCTTCATGCGAAAAGCAATATCGATGATGATCGAAGAAGACCCTGAGCTTGAGATTGCTGGTACGGCAAGAGACGGGCTTGAAGCAATTGACAAAGTGAAAGAGTTAAGGCCGGATTTGGTGACGCTCGATGTTGAGATGCCGAGGATGGACGGCATCACGGCACTAAAAAGAATAATGGCAGAAAATCCGCTCCCGGTTCTAATAGTAAGCTCTCTCACCATCGAAGGAGCTCGTGCCACTGTGGAGGCGTTATCAGCAGGAGCAGTGGATTTCATTCCGAAGCAGACCTCTTACGTTTCGCTGGACATCACAAAGATCAAAGATGATTTAATTTCAAAAATCAAAGCTATTACGCGGAGCAGCACAAGAATTTTTTCCGGTTCGATGTCGAACAAAATTTCTGCACCGAAGAAACGCGGGTCGCTGATACATTCCAATGCCCAGATTATTGCGATAGGAGTCTCCACTGGCGGGCCATATTCTTTGCAGAAGGTGATACCGTCTCTTCCTGAAAATTTTCCGCTGCCAGTTGCGATAGTGCAGCATATGCCGCCGAATTTCACTAAATCGCTTGCCGAAAGATTGGATTCGATAAGCCGTCTCGAAGTTTGCGAAGCGGAAGATGGTATGGAGCTGACAAGAGGGAAAGTTTTCATAGCCCCCGGGGGTCTCCATTTGAAATTTAAACGGGATGCGGAAAAATCGGCAAAAGTCAGAGTAATTGTTTCAAAAAAGCCATTAACTTCCTTACACTGTCCGTCGGTAGATGTTATGTTCGAATCAGCTAATGAAGTATTCGGCGGAAGAGTCCTTGCGACGGTAATGACCGGTATGGGAAAAGATGGCTTGGAAGGTGTGAAGCTTATCAAGTCGGCAGGGGGAAAGGTAGTGGCACAGAACGAGGAGACGTGCGTAGTTTATGGAATGCCGAAAGCTATAATTGATGCCGAACTTGCCGATGCAGTCGTGCCGCTTGAAGAAATTGCCCCGACAATTACCGCGGCAGTGTCTTTAGCTCCGGCGTACGCATAACATTTGAAAGCTTCACAGTTGACTTTTTATTAACTGGGCAGTCCATTCCACGTCGAACCAGCATAATCCAACCCATCCACGACAATCAGTTTCTTTTTACAGAAGCCGGAAGGCATAGAATTAACGATATACAACGTCCTCGGACAAAACGAGAAAAATGATATTCATCAAATAATCCTGATCGAGTCTATGCCCGAATCCTCAGGATAACTCATAGATATACCAAACATATCTGAACACGAGATCGCTTTCATGTGATAGGAACAAATGCCGAACCATGAAAGCAGCGAGTTGTATTTGACTTTTGTGCGTCACTCTCTTAGATTCATTCAAATCGGGATATGACAATACACAAAAAGAAAGGGAATTACATTTGCTGAAGGATCTCGTTGTCGGAGTATTCTTATATCAATTGTGAAAACACAGAATCAACTAAGAGACTGGATATACCATCTTGAAGAACGGTTGCTGCAACCGGAAGCCCGCAAGGGCTCGAATAAAGCTGCAGATTTGATCGCAGACGACTTCATCGAATTCGGAAGCTCCGGAAGAGTTTACGACAAACAGCAAGCGTTGGAAGCGATGGAGAACGCGCCGACAGTTCAGATGGCAATGAAAGATTTCAAGATGATGCAATTAGCACCCGATATTATTCTTGCAACTTACAGTTTAGTAAGCCATGATAATTCCGAATCGGAGACGATACAGTCGGTACGCAGTTCGATCTGGAAATTTATAGGTCAACGTTGGCAAATCATTTTTCATCAGGGTACGATTACCAAAAGTCAAAAATAAAATCATAGCATGAATCGATTTAAACAATATTTTTTAACCGGAGATTGGAATGCAATATTGTGAATTTGGCCGCACAGGATGGAAAGTATCAACAATAAGTTTCGGCTCATGGGCCATCGGAGGCACGTGGGGAGCAGTGGATGACAAAGAATCACTTGCGGCATTACATCGGGCGCTCGACCTTGGAGTTAACTTCTTCGACACTGCAGACGTGTACGGTGATGGGCGGAGCGAACGTTTGTTGGCACGGCTTCGCAAAGAGCGGCGAGAAGAATTCTATATTGCCACGAAAGCTGGCCGAAGGCTCAACCCGCACATTGCCGGCGGTTACAACCGGCAGAACCTCACCACGTTCGTAGATCGCAGCCTGAAAAACTTAGAGACCGACGCGATTGATTTGCTCCAGCTTCACTGTCCCCCGACCGAAGTTTACTATATGCCTGAAGTGTTCGGCGTACTTGATGACTTAGTGAAAGCCGGTAAGCTGCGTTATTACGGCGTGAGCGTTGAGAAAGTTGAAGAGGCTCTCAAAGCAATTGAATACCCGAACGTTCAAAGCGTGCAGATCATTTTCAATATTTTCCGTCAGCGTCCTGCCGATCTTTTCTTTGCCGAGGCTGAGCGGAAACGCGTCGGCATTCTCGCCAGAGTGCCGCTTTCATCCGGACTCCTGACCGGCAAGTTGACACACAGCAGCACATTTTCTCCGGACGATCATCGCACATTCAACCGCCATGGAGAAGCGTTCGACCGCGGCGAGACATTTTCAGGACTCGATTACGAGCTTGGACTCAAATCGGTGGAAGCTTTGCGTCCACTGGTACTGCCCGATCAGACCATGACACAGATTGCGCTGCGATGGATTCTGATGTTCTCTGCAGTTACCTGTGCAATCCCAGGAGCAAAACGTCCGACTCAAGTTGAAGAGAACGTACGTTCTGGCGACCTGCCGCCGCTGCCCGATTCAACAATGAAAAAAATCCGCGAGGTGTACGATAGCCTTGTTCGCCCGCATGTTCACCAGTATTGGTGAGATTGCAGTCGGGTTGGCAATTTTGTAATTTGGAAATTACGAATAAACATTTAATAAGATCGTTTAATGAATAATAAGGAGATCATGTAACTATGAGTATCGCAAAAGATTTCAGCAAAGAGCTGAATCAACAAGCTGCAAACACCAAAAAAGTTTTGGAACGAATACCTGAAAACAAATTGACATGGAAACCGCATGAGAAATCCACAGCAATCGGACGACTTGGAATGCACATCGCGGAGCTGCCAAACACTATTGTCAGAGCAGTCGAGACAGAAAGTTTTGATTTTGCAGCTACTCCATTTAAACCCGTGTTCCCAAATACCACGGCGGAGATAATGGAAACTTTCGAGAAGGCATTGCAGAATGCGACGGACATCCTGGAGAAAGCTCCGGATGATCAATTAGCAATAATGTGGAAAGCCTCGAGAGCCGGACAGTTGATCTGGGAAATGCCACGAAGTGCAGTCATACGTAACACTTTAAATCATATTATTCATCACCGCGGACAGCTGACAGTTTTTCTGCGGTTACTCGATGTGCCGATTCCAAAGACGTTCGGACCGACCGCCGACGAAAGATGAGTATCAACATGAACGATGTCGATGTGTTATATTTCTGAACAATGGGGCAGAGTCCGATGAATTTTTCTCACGAATAGATTGCCGTTGGTTGCCATAAGATTTCTCTCGTCATCACTCTGCCTGGTTCTCCCGATTTTATTCATCGGATGTATTGAGTCACCGGTTGCAGTTGTCCTAGAGTGTCCGGATTTGCAGACGATTCACAGTGGACAGGCGACGTTTTACAATGCGACCGGCGCGGGCGCATGCATGTTCGACTCGTCCAAGACTGACCTGATGGTCGGCGCGATGAACCCGTTCGACTACGGCGGATCACAAATCTGCGGCGCGAGTGTTAGTGTGACCGGCCCGAACGGGACTATTATTATTCGCATCGTGGATCTCTGTCCCGGGTGTGCCGACGGAAGCATCGATCTCAGCCCGGAAGCATTTGCACAAATTGCCGATACATCACTCGGGCGCGTTCCAATTACATGGTATGTCGTGGGGAACGATGTGAGCGGACCGATACTGTACCACTTCATGCCAACGAGCAGCCAATATTGGACAGCAGTGCAAATCCGCCAGCACCGTTATCCGATCTACAGCTTCGAATATCTTTCATCTCCGGGAACATTCACAAAGGTAAATCGAACCGACTACAATTATTTCGTTCAGCCAGGCGGGATGGGAAAGGGGCCATACACGTTTCGAGTCACCGACATTTACGGACATGTTCTCATTGATAGCACAGTTGCACTTACGCCTGGCGGCGACATTTCTGGACATGCACAGTTTCCGGCGTGCAATCCGTAACCAAGCCCAAAGATTGACATTTCGGGGAAAGATGGTTAGCACAGGTGAGAGTGGAAAGATGTTCCCGACACATTAGGCTGTTTGACTTCGAAATAGATCGGAAACCACGAGTTGAGAAAGGGAGTCTGAATCTCTCATGGGGTTCTGATAATTCTCTGTGGAGAAGCGACAAAAATTTTCTATTCATTAATGATATGCAATGACTGGAAGAGCTCATTGGTGAAGAATCCCAACTTCATTAAATTAAGTTGGTTAAGAAGAGTTCTTATCTAACATTTTCTGGAAAACGTTTAAGATAATTTTGTGGGTTTTAAAATATGTCAAGGTTCTTCGCGTTTGTTGTCATTTTGTTTGTCGCCCTTCTTTCGTTGAAAGCTCAGACTTACAACATTAAAGACTTCGGCGCAGTCGCCGATGGAAAAACTATTAATACCGCCGCAATTCAAAAAGCCATCGACAGTTGCAGAGCTGAAGGTGGTGGGACAGTATTCATCCCCGTAGGAATCTTTATATCGGGCACAATACAACTATTCAGCAACATTAATCTTCGCTTAGAAAGAGGAGCGGTCCTGAAAGGAAGCGATAAAGTGTCCGATTATTTTTTACGTAATAAGAAAGTCGGACTAATCTACACCGAGCACTCAAGCAATGTTTCTATAACCGGCGAAGGTAACATTGACGGCAGCGGCGATTCATTTATGAATTTGAACAAGTCAAAAGTATTCGATAGCGTTAGCACGATGTACACGCGACAAGGAATTCATTTTCGCGAAGTATTGTCCGGACTCGGAGATGGTCCGCTCGTGCCGCTTGACAGACCTTTTCAAATGATAATCTTCTCAGATTGCAAGAGTGTTACGATCAAAGACGTGACGATTTCCAATTCACCGTTTTGGACGGTTCATCTCGCCGACTGCGACGGCGCGATAGTTTCGGGCGTGAGAATATGGAACGATCTCATGGTCCCAAACAACGACGGAATCGATTTCACTTCATGCAGCAACGTGCAAATGTCAGATTGTGATATTCGCACCGGAGATGATGCGATTGTTGCAACCGGTTATGCGTACCACTTTGATTTGCCGGGTTATAATAATCTCAGACATGTTTCTGAGAATATTACAGTCACTAATTGCCATTTGGTTTCCCGTTCAAGCGCAATCAGGATTGGCGGATGGGATCAGAATGATATGAGGAGTTATACTTTCAGCAATATTGTAATCGAAAACTCAAATCGTGGAATAGATTTATGTGTAGAGACTCAGGCTCAATCAGTGAGATGGTATTCTCAAACATAGTGATTCAAACTCGATTGCATACCGGAGATTGGTGGGGAAATGGCGAGCCGATCCACATTTCAGTGATAAGAGGCAAAGAAAAAGTCCCGCTCGGAAATATCCGCGGAATAAAATTCAGTCACATTATTGCCAAAGGCGAATCGGGAATACTTTTGTATTCGTCGAATGAAAGTGAGATCGAAGACATAACTTTCCATGATGTGTCCTTTGTTTTTGAGAACAGTCTTTTGAATCCAACTTGCGGCGGGAATTTTGACTTGCGGCCGGTAACCGACCAAAGGTATTCGATGTTCAGCCACGACATACCGGCATTCTATGCGCAGCACGTGAAGAATATTCGGCTCTATGACGTCGATATGAAATGGAGCGATGTGCGGGAGAATTATTTCACGAACGGGATTGAATTTTCAGATTTCGAAAATGTCGTGATCGACGGGTGTACAATTGCCCCAGCGCCGCACAATAAGAATGCTGCGGCGATCTCACTGGAGAAAGGCGGCGGTTGCAGAATAACAAATTCACATGCGCCATCTCCGGGGACTCGATTTTTATTGAAACGGAATGTGCGAGAGATACAATAGAAATATATTAGCGCAGGGCAGTCCGGGTTTTTATTTGCTGTTCGGCATGTGGTTTGTAGTTCAGTATTTTCAGAAAAGATAAAAGAATTATTAACGGAGGTTTCTAATGGATCGTCGGACATTTGTAAGAAAGACTTTTGGTGCTTCAGTTGCGTTTGGAGCGTTAATTAAAACCGGGACAATATTTTCTTCCGGATATTTCAAGGAAACTTTTGCTGGTGCTCCACTTCCGTATGACCTCGTTGCAATAAAGGGCGGCGAACCGGAAGCAATGTTTGACCAAGGGATCAAAGCTCTTGGCGGGATGAAAGCTTTCGTCAGGAAAGGGAATCGCGTTGTTATTAAACCGAACATCGGTTGGGATGTTCCTCCTGAGCGAGGTGGGGATACAAACCCTAAGTTAGTCGCAAGAATTATTAAGCATTGTTTCGATGCGGGTGCGAAAGAGGTCAGCGTCGTTGACCATCCCTGCGATGAATGGCAGCGATGTTATACAAACAGCGGAATCGAAAAGGCAGTCAAAGATGCTGGGGGGAAAATGGTCCCTGGCGCCAGCGATGAATATTATCATCCGGTTTCCATAAAAGGTGGCAAGACTCTTACTTCAACACAGGAACATGAAGTGATTCTCGATTCGGATGTTTTCATCAACGTGCCAATCTTGAAATCACATAGCGGTACGCGCCTTACCGCAGGGATGAAAAATCTCATGGGCAATGTCTGGGACCGAGAAAACTGGCATCGACTTGATCTCCACCAGTGTATTGCTGACTTCTCGACATATCGCAAGCCAACGCTAAATGTGCTCGACGCATATTACGTGATGAAGGAGAACGGTCCTCGCGGCATATCGACGAGCGATCTCGTGGCTATGATGGCACAACTGATTTCCACGGACATAGTTGCGTTAGACGCCGCTGGAGCAAAACTCTTCGGCTTGCAACCCGAAGACGTGCGATATATCGGAATAGCATCTGACATGAAAATTGGCCGGAAGGATCTCGAAAACCTGAATATAAAAAGGATTTCAATGTGACGAAGTCCGGCTGGAAAACAGCCAAAAGGGCCCGGGTTGTCTTTTCGTTATCGTTCTTAATCTTAATCAGCTTGATTTTTCTCGACCTATGGCATATAATTCCTAAAGAAATTCCTGTTTATCTCACCGCCATCGAAGTTATTCCCGGACTTCTCAAGTTCATTGTTGCCGGCGGCGTGATTGCAGTGGTCGGCTTCGGTATAATTGTTTTGATAACTCTGTTGTTCGGACGAATCTATTGTTCGACGATTTGTCCTGTAGGCACACTCCAGGATATCTCGATCCATTTTGCAAAGAAGCTCAACCGCCGCAAACGTTTCAAGTATTACAAGTCGCCGCAGTGGCTGCAGTATATTATACTTCTCATTTGCGTAGTTGCCGTGCTTTTCGGCGGGAGTATGATTGTTGGCGATTTGCTCGAACCGTTCAGCAACTATGGAAGGCTGATGACCAGCTTTGCACTTCCGCTGCTCCTCTTGATTAATAATTTGCTGGCGTCAACGTTAACCAATTTTGAGATTTATTCCCTTTACGATATCCCGTTGCACATAGCAGAAATTGGAACACTTCTTTTTACTTTCCTTTTCTTCGCAACGGTTGTGTATCTGAGCATAACAAAAGGACGATTGTTCTGTAATTCGTTTTGTCCTGCCGGGGCAATCTTGAGTCTCATTTCTCGCGTCTCCTTATTTAAACTTGTTATCAGAGATGACCTATGTAATGATTGTGGAGCATGCGATAGAGTGTGTAAAGCCGAATGTGTTGACAGCAGCTTAAAACATATCGACTTTAGTGCGTGCGTCGGGTGTTTCAATTGTCTTCACTCATGCCCGACCAACGCGATTAAGTATGCAAGAAAGCCGTTGCCAACGCCTTCCATGGCGGGGTCTCGACAAAAGTCAGTTTTGCAGCCTGCTCAAGTCAAGTCGAATCTTGTAGGCGAGGCTCTTCAGACGAGAAGGGAACTACTTCGCAACGTGGGAATTCCTGCCGCGGCTTTTTTATTGGCGCCGGGAATCGTGGAGAGCGGGATAATTTTTTCCAACAAGAGACAGACAATTTCTCCGCCCGGTTCCCTGAGCATCAAGCATTTCACGAGCATCTGCACAGCTTGTCATTTATGCATAGCGTCTTGTCCGACAAGTGTGTTGAGGCCGACATTTCTTGAATACGGAATTGCAGGGATGTCACAACCTATGATGGACTATCAAGCTGGCTACTGCAATTACGATTGTGTGATTTGCGGCGACGTGTGTCCCACCGGCGCGATTTTGAAAAGAAGCGTTGATGAGAAGAAACGGATACAGATTGGGAAATCAAAATTTAACAAAGACGATTGCATTGTCGTCTCGAAGAAAAAAGATTGTGCGGCGTGCTCGGAGCATTGCCCAACGAAAGCGGTTCACACTGTTCCATACGAGAACGGTCTCTTACTTCCGGAGGTGGATGACGAAATCTGTATTGGATGTGGTGCATGTGAACATGTCTGCCCGGCGACGCCAAGAAAAGCGATCCTTGTCAATTCAAATAGAATTCACCTTACAGCTAAGAAACCTCGTGCTCAACAAATGCCCGCAAAGATTCAGAGCAAGATCAGTGACTTTCCGTTTTAAAAAACTTATTTCATAAGTGTTCGATAGTTTTCTTCATGTGAATAAAGCCAGCAATGTGGTTTCATATGGATTTATAGTCTAATCCAAAATTTTTATTATACCATATATCTACGACTGTGAAAAAACCTTAGATGTGAGTATCCCCTCGTTTCGTATGAAAGTCAGTTTTGCCGATCAATGATTCGAGGTTAACGAAGAAAGATAGAAGATGACGAACAAGAAAATTTACTATGCATTGTGTTTTTTCCTTCTCATAGCTTTGCAACCAGGGCTTTGCAGAGTGAAGCTTCCACGTCTTGTAAGCGACGGGATGGTCTTGCAAAGAGACACAAATGTGAGATTGTGGGGGTGGGCATCTCCTGGAGAAAAAGTTTCAATAAGGTTTCTGGGAAAAATTTACACCGCCGCTACCGAAGCGGATAGCGGGTGGTCTATCATGCTCTCTCCGATGAAAGCAGGCGGACCGTACACCATGGAGATAGATGCTGATAATTATATCGTCGTGAACAATATTTTGATAGGTGACGTTTGGGTCTGTTCGGGCCAGTCGAACATGGAATTGCCCATGGTTCGAGTCAAGCCGCGGTATGAAGAAGTGATCGTTCATTCCGAAAACCCGGATATAAGGCAATTTCTTGTCCCGGAAAAATGTGGGTTCGACGGACCTCAGGAAGATTTACAGTTAGGTCAATGGGAATCGGCAAACCCTTGGAGCGTTCTTCATTTTACAGCAGCAGGCTATTTCTTTGCACGGACGATTTATGAGAAATATCATGTGCCGATCGGCTTGATCAACGCAAGCGTTGGCGGGACGCCAATCGAAGCTTGGATGAGTAAAGATGCATTGAAAGAATTTCCTGCAATTCTTGAAACAGGCGAGAAATTTAAAGACAGTAGTTATAGAGATGGCGTCGCGAAAGAGAATAATGTGGTCAGTGACGCTTGGTATAGCAGCAGATGGCAACAAGATGAAGGTTTAAAAGGTGATAAGCCGTGGTATGATCCGACTTACGACGACTCGTCCTGGTCAACGATAAAGTTGCCGTCTTTTTGGGCCGACGAAGGGTTGGGAAACGTGAATGGAGTCGTTTGGTTTAGAAGAGAATTCAATGTCCCTGCATCACTTGCGGGAAAACCAGCAAAGCTTCTGATGGGTAGAATAGTGGACGGAGATTATGATTATATCAACGGCGTATTGGTAGGTTCGGTTTCGTACCAGTACCCACCGAGGATATACGATATCGCTTCCGGTTTGCTCAAAGCAGGCAAAAATGTAATCGTGGTACGCGTGATCAATGCAGATGGTCGTGGAGGATTCATAAAGGACAAGCCCTACGAGTTGAAGATAGGAAATCACACGATAAATCTCGCGGGTGAGTGGCTGTACAAATTAGGGACTAAAGCCGATCCGATGGCGTATCCAACTGTGATTATTTATCAGCCGTTTGGGTGTTTCAACGCTATGATTGCTCCGCTCTTGAATTATGCAATAAAAGGTTTCATCTGGTATCAAGGCGAATCGAATGCCAGCCATCCTTCGGGATATGCCGAGAAATTTTCTGCGATGATAACGGATTGGAGAGAAAAATGGAACAAAGGATTTTTCCCATTCGTATATGTGCAGCTCTCGAATTATGGTCAGGCAGTGGACCAACCTTCAGAGAGTGGCATGGCAGATGTAAGGGAGGCGCAACTCAAAACGCTTGCTCTTCCCAATACCGGCATGGCCGTTACGATTGACATCGGCGAATGGAACGATATTCATCCTCTCGATAAAGGAGATGTCGGCAAGCGACTTGCGCTAGCGGCAGAGAAGGTGGCTTACGGTGACAATAGAGTTGTCTATTCAGGTCCAATCTACAAGTCCATTAAAATCGATGGAAACAAAATCATTATCACGTTCACGAATGTAGGTGACGGGCTGATTGCCAAAGGAGGCGGTCCGCTCAAGTATTTCGAGATTTCCGGCAATGACGGCAAGTTCGTCTGGGCTGAGGCGAAAATTGTGGGAAACCAGGTGGTTGTCTGGAGCGACAAGGTGCCGAATCCCACAGTTGTCCGTTACGCCTGGGCCGACAACCCGGCTGGCGCAAATCTGTATAACGAAGAAAGTTTGCCAGCCTCGCCATTTGAAACAGATAAATGATTAATCACGGAAAATTCAATAAGAAATGCTTGATCCGCGCAAGGAAGGAAGAAGAAAAGAGTTAGAAAGAACCAGTAAAGACTCAAAGAGTCCGGTCCATTCTTGATCGAATTCATCACAAGTGCCTCTCTTTAAGAAGATAGGAACTTGGCCGGGGGATGAGTTCACAGGATGAAGACACATCCTTAAACGAGTTTACAATTTTTTCTTATTACATTTTTCTGGTCTAAATTCAACTTAGTTTTGCCACAAGTAGGGAACGATTCCTTGCGCTTCAACCCTGTACCAGGTTATATTCTTTTATTTTCCTGTAAAGAGTCTTGCGGTCGATTCCGAGAATTTGTGCTGCTTTCGATTGATGCCAGTTCGTCCGTTGAAGAACTTTCATGATATATCGCTTCTCAATTTCCGAAAGTGGCATGTTATCGGTTGCCAGGTCGTCTATCAGATCGTTCGACTTCATCTGGAATAAATGCTCCGGAAGATCCTTGCAGTCTATCGTGTCTCCGCCGGAAAGTGCGATGCTTCTCTCAATGACGTTCTCAAGCTCGCGCACATTTCCGGGCCATGTATATCGCATAAGACAGGCGGATGCTTCATGTGTTATCTGTAAGTTCGACTTCCCGAATTGTTCGCCATATTTTTTCAAGAAGTGATCGATCAGGATAGTAATGTCTTCCGGTCTGTCCTTGAGATCGGGGACGTGAATAGAAATCACGTTCAATCTGTAAAAGAGATCCTCCCTGAATTGGTCGTGCTTGATCAGTTCCTTCAGATCACGGTGCGTCGCTGCGATCACTCTCACGTCGACTTTTTTAACATCATCGCTTCCGACGTGTCGAACCTCGCCGGTCTCGACTACCCTCAGCAATTTCGACTGTGAGCCGAGCGGCATGTCTCCGATTTCATCTAAGAAAACTGTTCCATTGTTTGCCGTCTCGAACAGTCCGCGCCTTGAAGTTATCGCGCCGGTGAATGCGCCTTTCTCATGTCCGAAAAGCTCGCTTTCCAAAAGCGATTCGGGGATTGCGCTGCAATTGACGGTGACAAGCGGCATTCCTTTTCTGTCGCTGTTGTAATGTATAGCTTTTGCTATCAGCTCTTTTCCAGTCCCGCTTCTGCCGGTGATAAGGACATTGCTCCGCGCGTGCGAGATCCTCTGGATCAACACAAAAACATCCTGCATCGCTTTGCTTTTGCCGATAATGTTAGAAAAAGAATATTTGCGCTCAACTTCTTGTCGGAGGATTTCGACTTCACGCTGAAGTCTTCTCTGTTGTGTTGCCCGTTCGAGAAGTGCAAGTATCTCATCTATGTTGAAGGGCTTGCTGACATAATCATATGCGCCTGCTTTCATTGCGTTGACCGCGGAATCAACCGAGCCGAATGCGGTTATCATGATGACCATGGTGTCTTTCTGAAGATCTTTGACGCGCTTCAACAAATCCATCCCGGTTGCGCGCGGCATCTGAATATCCGTAATGACGATGTCATAATTTTTATCTTCGATGAGAGACATCGCCTTCAGGCTGTCTGAGGTCGTCTCTATGGCGTAATCAGCACGCTTGAGAAATTTTTCAAGCATGGCCAGCATGTTAACATCATCGTCAACTGCCAATATTGATATATCTGCTCTCATAATTATTTATGTCGGATTATTATAAACTGGAAAATTCAATTTGAAAATTGTTCCTTCATTAACCGTGCTCTCAACTGATATCGTTCCTTTATGGTCCTGCACGATTCTCTGCGTGATAGCAAGACCGAGTCCGGTCCCTTTTCCGACTTCTTTCGTCGTGAAGAACGGATTGAAAATCATCTGCAGGTTTTCCTTCGGAATTCCGTAGCCGGTGTCTGAAATGGTGACTTGAACCCTGCGTTGGTCTTTTTCGTTGCTGCAAGAAGTCGAAATTGTTAGTTTGCCGCCGTTTTCCATTGAATGTATTGCGTTCACAATTAAATTTACGAAAACTTCCTGAAGTTGGGCGGCGTCGCCGAAGACACTTGGAAGATTTTCATAGAGCTGTAGAGAAAGCTCTATCGAAGATTTCTCGATCTGACTTTTCAGAAGTTGAAGCACATTTTGAATTTCGGAATTCAGGTCGACTGCTTTCGAGCGCATCTTTTTCGGGCGGGCGAAGTCGAGAAGTTGCTGGATCAGTTTTGCGATTCTATTCGTCTCGCCGATAATCATTTTCAACTCGTCGTAATCTTTTTCGCCGCTTTTCGTGTCCATCATCAGGTATTCCGCATTGCCAAGTATGATGTTCAGCGGTGTGCCGATCTCGTGCGCGATACCGGTAGATATTTGGCCGATGAACGAAAGCTTTTCGGTCTGGCGAAGTTCCATCTCGTATTGCTTGAGTTGCGTAACGTCACGCATGATAAGCGCCTTGCCGATGGAATCTCCTTGCTCATCTTTCAAAGTGCTGCCAGTCAAACTGACTATGACTCTTTGCCCGGATTTCGTCGCACAGTCAAGCTCGAAGTTCCTTACGATTCCATAATGGCTGATCCGCTCGAGGATTACCTCGTCTTCGCCGATCAATTGTTTTTCAAGCGGCAGCAAGACGGAAAAGGGTTTCCCATTTACCTCATTAGTTTGAAATCCAAAAAGAAGTGCCGCGCCTTTGTTCCATGATACAACCTTTCCTTGCTCGTCCAATCCGACTATCGCGTCGGCTGAATTTTCGGTCAATGTCGAGATGTAGTGCGCTTTCGATACCACCTCTTCCTCAAGTAAAAATCTCTTCAAGCCATAGCCAAGCTGGTCCGCCATCGCAAGAAGGATATTCAGGCTTTCTTCCTGCAGATCCGCGATGTTGCTTTCCCTGAGCGGGACGGGCGGGTACGCTAACAGCAATAAACCTATGAGTGAATCGCCGGCGGATACCGGAAGCATGAGAATGAGCCTGCGATTCCCGATCACTTCCTGCATCACGGAATAACTTCTTCGTGAACTCGATTCGTTAATGAATTGATTCGCCAGGGCTTTGAGAAAATTGCCGCTCGTCGAATATCCAGCCGGCGGAAAAGTGAGATTACGTGATGGTACAGCCTCTACAAATGTCAATTGCTGATTGCTCTGATCAAACGCGAAAAACTCGACGGAATTTGACCGCGCTTCTTCTTTGATTATTCCTATTGCGGCGCTGAGAGCGTCGTCATAGGAATTTGCGGAGCCTATGGCGTTGGTCAATCGAAGCAATGTTTCACGCTGGCGTTCGATGACTTTCCGGCGATCTGCGCTGACTTCCATTTGATATGCCTGGTATGCATTCGCATACTGGTAAATAATCTCATGGAAGCAGGCATCGACTCTTCGGGAATATTCGAATGTGTTTTCCTTATTCCGCATTTTCTCACGCACTACCGAGAAAATCGCGTCTTCACCGAGGAGAAACGTTTCATGCACGGTTGTCAGCGTGAGAAGTCCATTGTACGGCGGCTTCACGATGCGTTCTGTAAATTTTACCAGCCGCGATGCACCATGGCCTATAAGTTGGTCGAGAATGCAATGAAGAAGCTCTGTAATTTGACTTCTATAAAATGGAGTTTGCATATTCCCGAAATACTTGGGTATGGAACTGATTTCCGATACCCAACGTTCGGTAACCATGTCGAAATTGTTCGTAACTATTTGGACAAGTTCATCCATAAAGAGCTATCAGCCTTACTTAACTCCGAAGTAAACCGCAGCGATGCCGAAAGTTAACGGCACCGATCTTACATCGTGGAATTTCACGGCGAGCATAATATTTTCAAACGTTTCTCCATCCGGAAAAGAGGAGACAGAATTCGGAAGGTAAGAGTAAGCGTGTGGATACTTAGAGATTAAACCTCCGAGTGCGGGTAGAATTCTTTCGAAATAAAAGGAATAAATTTGCTTTACCGGAAAATGTCTCGGCTTTGAAAATTCGAGCACGGCAATCCTGCCGTTATTCTTTAAGACGCGGTGTATCTCGGTAAGTCCTAACTCAAGGTCGCCGAAGTTCCTGACGCCGAATGCTGCCGCTGCTGTGTCAAAAGTATTTTCCGAAAACGGAAGCCTCTCGGCATTAGCCTGTACCATCTCGACCTTGCCGTTAAGATTCAACTTGTTTTTCTTAACATCAAAGCCGCGCAGCATGTTTTCTGCAAAATCAACTGCGACAATCTTTGCCGGTTTAGTCTTCGACGCCTCGATTGAGAGATCACCAGTTCCGCAGGCAACATCAAGAAACAATTCCCCCGCCTCTAATTTAGAAATCTCAATCGTGCGTTTTCTCCAATAGCGATCTATACCGGCACTCAGGAAATGATTGAGAAAGTCATAGTGCCCGGAAATATTGTTGAACATTCGTCGGACATAAGTGTTTTTCTCTTCAGAGCATGCCGAATCAAGCTCCTCAACCTTGTGCATCGCATCTTTTCGTCAGCTCGGCGATCTTTTTTGTATAAAAATCCACTTGCTCGGGTTTTTTCTTTATCAGAACATGGTATGCGTCGATTGCTGCCTTTATCTGTCCCTGCTGTTCGTAGATCATGGCTAAGGTATCCGTAACGATCTCTGGTGTTAGCTCGATTGTAGAATCTTCACCGCTAGTATGCGAGGTATCTTCTTCGGGCTTGATCGGACCAGCCGACTCAAGTTTGCGTGCGAGAGCGTCCAAGTCAAATTCTTCTCCGGCTTGTTCGAACGACTCGGATTCAGCTTCTTTTATTTCGGCCGCCGGGGGAATATCCACCGTCTCATCAGACCCGGTTGAAGATTCCACCTGCGGTCGGGATTCCAAATCTTGTCCCGAAGGTATCTGTTCGGGTTGTGATAAGTTCTTCGTTTCAACCTCGAGGGTGACTTTGTCAATCATTGTTTTAGCTATGTTGGATGCATTATTCCCTATCGAAGAGATTTTTTCTGTTGAAGGAATCTGTTCGGAGAAAGTTTTCGTGAAATCGGTTTCGTTGGATGGCGGCTCGACTGGTCGAAGATCTTGTTCGCGGGGCTGCGGAGATGCTTTCAACGATTCCTCGCCGATGATCACATCGAGTCCGGGAATAATGAAATCGTCGGTGGAGGGTTTTGGCCGGTCTGCTTCGATAGTTTCCTCAGCAGTTTTCAATATATCTTTATCGCGGTGCTTCCGAAATTGTTCCGCAAGCTTTCTGCCGATTTCGTCAGCCTGCTTATTCTTTTCAAATTCCCCGATGAGTCGTTCGACAATTTTGGATCCGGGATGAAGATCGCGTGCTTTTAACAATTCTTTTTTAGCATCATTAAAAAGCTGCGCGCGTTCCATTGCCATCGCAAGTACCACATGCCCCGTCGAATAATTCGGATGAGCTATCACGCCGCGCTGCGCAGCAGATAAAGCTTCCGTCACTTTATCAACTTCAAGATAGAAGTAAGCAAGCATGGCAAGAAAAGATGAGCCGGGGTTTCTTCGGATCCTTTCTTCAAGGTAATGAAGAAGATTTACATCTTTGCCACCATATCTATAATTTATTGCCATAGTATGCCTTCAAAATTAATATCCAAGATAAGCTGATATAAATACGATCATTCACAAATGAAATTCCCAAAAACAGATTTCAAATCCCAATAAAATTTCAATAACACATAACTCAAAAAAAACTGAAGAGAAATTTTTATTTTTGTTAATTGAAAGTTAGCGTTCATACCGCTCAACATTTGGTATATGGAGTGTGTCATGGCACAAAGCGATCATTTGGAACTTGGAATTTGTGATTTGGAGCTTCTTTACGCTTTTGAACGAATGTTGCCGCTAATTTCCTCTATTATTTTACAACCTGCTCCGCAACCGGGTACACCTTTGGTGCCACGCTCGATTTTCTTGCCAGGACTGCTTGCCTTATAGAAAGGTAAGATATCGTTCCGAAGCCCGAGAAATAGAGGAGCTGGAAAGGAATCGCAGCGATCTCGAGAAAGACGATCGACATTATGATACCTGCAAGACAATAGAGCGCCAGAATGAATTCGGCAATTGAAACCCAATTTACTTTTCGCTGGGAATATTTTTTATCTGCCCATGAATCTTGTTTTCCTGTGACACCGTATTTCGGAGTTCGCACGAATTCGGATTTTTTATTCATCAAACCTTCGATAACCGCCTTCGTGTTGTTAACAGAAAGTCCCATGCTCCCAGCCATGAACACGGGGAAAAGATATATTCGTCTTCTCCAGTCTTTGTAAACATCTTTCTGACTGTAGAGATAAAACACGAACGATCCGAAGAAAGCGAATATGAAGCCGCTCATCATAATGAATGTGGCGTCGTACCTCCCCGAATGTTTTACGAAAACGATAGGGACTTGCAATATGCCAATGAGAAGCACAAAAGGATAAACCATGCTTGCGGAAAGGTGAACCGTCGAATGTATTTTTACACGGAGTGGAAGTTTGGATTTCCAAACTTTCGGAAGTAATTTTTTCGAGGCTTCAATTGCTCCTTTTGTCCACCTGAACTGTTGTGAGCGAAGCCCGTTAATGTCTGATGGAAGCTCGGCAGGCGACGTGTATTCTTTCATGAATACGAAACGCCATCCTTTAAGCTGAGCGCGGTAACTCAAATCAAGATCTTCGGCAAGAGTATCCGCTTCCCAATTTCCCGCATCCTTGATGCAGCTTCTGCGCCAAATTCCTGCCGTACCATTAAAGTTTATGAAGAACCCAGCCTTGTTTCTTATCTGCTGCTCGATGACAAAATGCCCGTCGAGTGCAATTGCCTGCGCGCGCGTCAAGAGTGAGTAATCACTGTTGATATGTTCCCACCGCGTTTGCACCATTCCTATTTTGTCTTCCGCAAAATATGGAAGTGTTCGTTTAAGAAAATCCGTCCGTGGAATAAAATCGGCGTCGAATATGGCGACATATTCTCCCTTAGATTGTGCAAGACCAAATTTTAATGCGCCCGCCTTGTAGCCCTGTCGATTTTCTCTTCTTATGTGCTTGATGTCAACACCTTGCTCGGATTTTTCCATGACCTTTCGTGCGACGATGGAAGTTGTCTCGTCCGTCGAATCGTCTAACACCTGTATTTCAAGTTTGTCTTTGGGATAATCTATGCTACAGATCGCATCGATGGCACGGTTCACAACATAAAGCTCGTTGAAAACCGGAAGCTGTATCGTCACGACAGGAAATTCTTTCAACTCCTTCTTGTGGGCAACTTGTCTGTTTCTATATTTGAAATAATAATAGATCATTAAGAACCCGTTCGATCCGAAGATGAACGGAAAACTTAGAACGACGATATAAAAAATCAGTAATGCGTTTTCCACGCGAGGCAACATTTTATTTGGCTCCTTCAATTTACCAGTTCGTTACTACCGCTAAAAGAATATCTTCGGTTAATTTATCTTCTGCTTGACTTAAGCCGGTGTCTCTTTGTGAAGCTCCTATGCTGGGATCGTATTCGCCCCAGTCCTTAAAATCATTCGTCCAGATCGCTTTCTGTGTCTTCAGGTTTTCAAACTTTATCGAGACATATACTGTAATGTGCCACTTACCGACCTGTTGGTTTCCTTGAACAGCGCTCGGCTGGTTACTAACACTGGTTACAGCGCCGATGATAGCTGCATCGGCATTTGACATGTTTGTAACTCGAAGTGTATTGTCAGCGACCAATTTTTGGGTCAACTGGTTCGTCAAATTTATTCTCAGATTCGGGTCGCCGAAACCGCTTTTGTCGTCGAATACCTCCACGGCTACGCTACGCACTCCAGGTGGCAAGGAAGCGCCGCGAAAAGAATAAGTGCAACCGCTAAAAGCCAGCAGAACCGCCAAAGTCGCGCAATACTTCATAAAATATCTTTTAATTTATATTCTTGAAGTTTGCGATACAATGAACGCATGCTTATTCCGAGAGCACTTGCTGCAAGTCGCTTATTGCCGTGAAACTTTTGAATAGACTTTCGGATTAAATGTTTTTCCATCTCCTCAAGATTAAATTCATTTCCATCATCGGAATCGCCGGCTTCATCCTGCCGGTTCGGAAAATATCGTGGAACAGGCAATGCCAATTTTTTCTCGACCACGTTCGATTCAATTGAATTTTTCAGGTCAACGATGTCATTTTTGATTTCCCAAAGTGCACGAAGGATTAATTCTCGCTCAGATTCTTCAGGCGTTTTCCCGACTCTAACGGGAAGGAATCTTTTTCCATTTTCTGTCGAATAAAAAACGTCCGGCTTGGGAAGATATTTTTCAAGTGCGGTAGCATTGACTTCATTTCCGCGTTCGAGAACAATAATGCTTTCAATCAGATTCTTTACTTCGCGGACATTCCCGATCCAGTCTTGACCAACAAGTATTTCGATTGATTCGCGCGTGAAACCGCCGAACTTTATCTTGTTGCGCTCGGTAAACTCTTGTACGAATTTATTGATGAGGATCGGGATGTCTTCGCGACGTTCTCTGAGCGGCGGAATATAAATGCTAACGGATTTCAGGCGGTAATATAGATCCTGACGGAAGTATCCTTTAGCAACTTCCGTTTCCAGAGATTTGTTTGATGCTGCGATAGCTCTCACATTTACTTTTTGAGTCGAGGACGAACCGACTCGCATGAACTCTCCAGTGTCGATGACGCGGAGGAGTTTCACCTGAGTTGGTAATGGCGTGTCGCCGATCTCGTCTAGGAAAAGTGTTCCACCATCGGCAATTTCGAAATAACCCTTGCGTGAATCGACTGCGCCAGTGAATGCGCCGCGGTTATGACCGAATAATTCTGACTCCAATATTCCTTCCGGGATTGCTCCGCAATTAACTATGACCATTTCCTTGTCCGCGCGTCTGCTTGCGCCATAGATCGCACGAGCGATGACCTCTTTGCCGACGCCGCTTTCGCCGTTGATCAGTACCGTCACGTCGGTTGCCGCAACTTGCATTACCGTCGCAATGACTTCCTTGATAGCAGTAGATGTTCCGACTATTCCGAATTTTTCTTGAAATTCCTCGACCGTCATTTTTCTGCTATTTCAAATTTTCAAAACTTGTCCATCGTGGACGATGTTTAATTTTTCCACTCCGAACTTTGAGCGCAATTCCTTTCTCGACGTTCCGCCAGTTTCGAGTTCTTGCGGAATGTGGGTAAAGAAAACTTTATTGTTTTTTTCCTTAGAAATATCTGCTAATTCTTCGAGCGTCGGATGCGCAGCCTCAATCAACGACAGAGAACCATCGAGGTGTTGTGTAATCTCGTCGATAGAGCCTACGTCGCTGCTGAAAAAAAACTTCTTATTTCCTTCCCGCACAATCATTGAGAAGCTGCTCGCATTAATTCCCGCTTTCCCTGCGTATTCCAAATATTTTTCAAGATGATTCGTTTGCACAAATTCCAATTTCACATCGCCCCGCAAATTGATCTCTCCGACTTCGATTGGGAGCAGTGTCGTCTCAAACGACATTTTTTCATTATATATAAAAACATTTGCGAGCCATGTCTTTATAAATTCCAGTTGCGTGGAAGGGATATAAACTTCTACAGACTCTTTCCGTCCGAGGACATGCATCGCGGTCAAAACTGCCGGCACTCCCCCGCAATGGTCGGCGTGCAGGTGAGTGATGAATATTTTCTGTATTGAAAGAAGAGCTACACCGGCTTTTTGGATTGCGCGCAATGCATCGGAGCCGCAATCTATCAAAAATTTGTTCATGCCTGCTTCAACGAAGCAGGAGCTATTGAATCGGCTCAAGGCGGAGAATGCCGATCCTGAGCCGAGGACTATAATTTTCACCTCTGTACCACGATGCAATCTATCGAATGGTTTTTCAACCTGGACGCGAAAGCTTCCGCCGCTTCGCGCGTTGAGAAATTTCCTGCACTTACGGCATAGAGAGTTTTCTCGTCATCCATCTTTGTAAAAACTGTTGCATCAACACTTTTTGTTCGCAATTGGCCCACAAGTTCACTGGCGTTTTCCGCAGTTGAGAACACGCCGACTTGAACAACAAAGTTTCCGGTGTCGCTAATAGATGTTTCTGGAAAACTTTGTGAACTACTGAATGTCGTTTGAGTCTGAATTGAATCTTTGAATTCAGCTGGATCGATTAACCGGTCGGTCGAAGATTCTGCATGCGAGGAATCAGGGTATCTTTGCAATCCTAAATAGTCGGTATGCGCAGATTTGTAGTCGCCGGCAGCAAAATGATATTTGTAAAGTTGAAGTAGGGCATCATGGCCTATAGGCTTGCCGGGATTTTCGGCGACGATCTCTTTGTAGATGTCGGCCGCTTCAGTTGCGTTTTGATCGAAAGCGGCGCGGACATACATCGCAAGTGGATCCGACAAATTTGCATCGGCAAGAAATCTTCTTGCGTCATCAAGCCTTCCAGCCTTTAGGGCAGCGTATGCTTCTTCTGCATTTTGATTCCCAGTTTCTTGCGGAGGCTGTGTTTTGGCGTCATGGCTTTCGGTTGAGAATCGTTGAGCAATAGCAGACTCATGCCACGGGACAAAAATCAGAAAGGCAGCGAAGAACAAAAAGAGTTTCATTTCAGTCGGTATTTTAAACTACATCTCCGAATAATGTCGCCGACGAGGCTCTGTCTATTTTTACATTTACCATATCACCTGGAATGAATTGTCCACCCGGAAATACAATGGTTTTGTTCGTATCCGTTCTGCCGCTCAATTGCAAATCCGACTTCTTGCTCGTGCCATCGACCATTACTTCAAGAGTTCTATCAATCATGGACTGGTTTATTTCATAAGAAATCTTTTGTTGCAATGATATGATCTCACTAAGTCTTCTGGTTTTTACTTCATCAGAAATATCATCGCCTAATTTATAAGCCGGCGTGCTTTCGCGCGGAGAATACTTGAACATGTACGCACCATCATACCGAACTTCATCTAGCAAAGTAAGAGTCTCACGATGCTCATCTTCAGTTTCAGTCGGAAAGCCGGTGATGACATCTGTTGACAATGCGACGTTGGGGATCCTGGACCGGATTTTTCCAACCAGTTCCAAATAATGTTGACGCGTATAAGTCCTGTTCATCGCTTTGAGAACCCTGTCCGATCCTGATTGTACAGGTAGATGAATATACTTGCAGATATTATCGTGGCTTGCAATCGTGTCGATTAACTTGTCTGATAAATCCTGCGGATGTGAAGTGGTGAATCTGACGCGAAGCTTCGGATCAACATTGGCAACTGCCGCTAGCAAATCCGCGAAATCATATTTGTTATCGTGATAAGAATTAACATTTTGTCCTAGCAAAGTAACTTCACGGAAGCCTTGTTCAATCAATTGCTCAGCTTCATTCACCACGCTTTTCAAACTTCGATTTCGTTCTCTGCCGCGCGTGAACGGTACGATGCAGAATGTACAAAACTTGTCGCATCCGCGCATGACGGAAATCCATGCCGAAATTCCGACTGCTCTGAATGGTGTAATATCATCATACATCTCCGTCCTCGAAAGCTGCACACCGATTCCTTGTGTGCCAGCAAGCGCGCCATCAAGAAGCTGCGGCAGTTTTCGGTAATCATCCGGACCGACCACGACGTCAACTTTGTGCTTATCCAAAAGATTTGTCCGAAGCCGCTCTGCCATGCACCCCAAAACTCCGACTACCAAATTCGGATTTTCGTATTTCTGTTTTCTTATGACGTTGAGCCTCTGGTGAATTTTTTCCTCGGCATGTTCGCGCACACTGCAAGTATTTAAAAGTATTACGTCTGCATCGTCTATGGTTTGTGTCGGCATATAGCCGGACTTATTCATGATTCCAAGAACAGTCTCTGTATCCGCAACGTTCATCTGGCAGCCGTATGTCTCCACATATACTTTCAGGCTATTTTCACTATTCATATGTGCCATTTTGTCATTATTATGTAAAAATCCGGCAATAATTTAGTTTTTACAGCATAAATAAACAACCCATAGGAAATGCCTTCAGACTTTGGCCTCAGACATTTATGTGGTGAAACATTCATTGTCGAGGTGTTACGCAGCCTATTGAAAATAGAATCTAATTCCGAGCCATCCGCTGTAGTAATCGGGTCGATCATAAAGAAAACTAAAATCGAAGTTTCGACTCACAGTATCAGTGAGGAATTGTACCCGATGGTACAACCCTTTAACCAAAGTAAACCACGCAAAGTATGGTCGAATACCAAATTTAAAAAAAGCGTCAGAAATTTGGCCTTGCGACGACAACATTTTTGTCTGTCAGTATATAAACCTTGTTGCCGCTGATTGAAACGTCGTTGAAGTGGTTTATTGTCGCTCCAAAAACATCTGCGATTGAAAATTTTGCGATCGTATCTCCGTCTAACTTGAAGAAGTAAAGTGTGTCCGAATCGCAAACTCCGATTTTGTTTTCGTCGAGGCCTACTCCGGTCGGGTCATGTAAAATGCCTACGCCGATTGATCTGACATAATTTCCGAAGTTGTCGTAGACCGCGATTCGTCCCCCCTTTTTTGAAGGCTCGTCATTAGGTGAGCCTTTGTCGGAGACGAATATTTCATCGTGCGGTCCAATTGCTATTTGCCGCGGCATCGTTAAGCTTCCCGCTCCTTCACCGTAACCGCCGAATGTTCGTTCAACGGTTGAGAAAGTGTTGATCTTCATAATTCTGATGTTCTCATCGTCACAAACAAATAGATCACCGAGTCTCGAAACGGCGACGCCATAAGGATATCCGAATTGTGTCGATTCATCATCGGAATCTTTTGTGTAAAGTGTCGCGACATTTGCGAGTGTCCTGTCGAAGCGTTCGATGCGATTATTGTTATAGTCGGCGACATAAATTTCTATCCCGTTTGTCGCGCAGACATCATAAGGCTGGTCGAATTGAAAATCTCCCCAGCCATATCCACCCACCTCTCCTGTTGAGTCGCCCGATGAATTGAATCTGATTAGTAAATTTCTGCCTGTATCAGCGACGTAAATTATTCCTGATGGGTCGATGCTTATTCCCTTTGGATTGCGAAAATTTCCAAAACTAAATTCTGAAACTAACGACGGCAAAGTTTGGAATGAAGTGAGAAAGAAAACAGACGCAAGAAGTAATGTCCCGCGCAGCGGGATGCCGCAAACCTGGATAAAATTATGGAGCGGCAGGATGATGAAGTGATGGAGTGCTGGAATAAAAACCTTGTCAAGGTTTCTTTTGATGGTTGACAATGTTGAAATCACGGTATAATGGATAAAGCGTTGCATTTTAACTTAATATTTCCAATGCGCGTGAATCAATCAAGACTTTTCGTGAATATACACCACTACTTCCCAATTTCTTCCTTTCATTTTTCACGCGCATTTGCTAATATTTAAAAGGTAGTTGAACAGAGAAAAAACACCCAACGGCAATTTTTAATTTTATTTTTTGTTCTATATATATATGAATGCTTAATGGAGGTTATAAGAAATGAAATTCTTCATAGACACGGCAAATCTTGACGAGATAAAAGAAGCGGCGGAACTTGGTATCCTCGACGGCGTCACAACTAATCCGAGCTTAGTTGCAAAAGAAAAATACGATATCAGTTTCAAGGATCTGATCAGAGAAATATGTAAAATAGTTTCCGGACCCGTTAGCGCTGAAGTCGTCTCGACTGACGTCGAAGGCATGATGAACGAAGCGTACGATCTTGCAAAGATCGCGAACAACGTCGTTATAAAAATTCCGCTTCTGAAAGACGGACTCAAAGCCGTCAAACGACTAAAGTCGGAAGGAATCAAAACAAATGTCACTCTATGCTTCTCGCCGACACAGGCGCTTCTTGCCGCGAAGGCTGGTGCGTCGTTTATCAGCCCGTTCATCGGAAGGCTCGACGATACCAGCCAAGAAGGAATGGAGGTCGTCGAACAGATCATTACGATATACAAAAACTATGATTACAACACTGAAGTTCTTGTCGCGAGCATAAGGCATCCGCTCCACGTTGTGCAAGCTGCAATGCTGGGAGCCGATATTGTCACGATGCCGTTCAAGGTTATCGACCAGCTCGTAAAGCATCCATTGACCGACATCGGACTTCAAAAATTTTTGGCAGATTGGAAAAAAGCGAACGCATCTTAATGAGTTCCAATCGGAAAATGAAGAAAACTCCTTTCAACGAAATTCATAAAAAGTTAGGCGCCAAAATGGTTGAGTTCGCCGGATTCGAAATGCCGGTGCAATATTCGAGCATCATGGTTGAGCATAAATGTGTTCGTGAGAATGTAGGTGTCTTTGATGTTTCGCACATGGGCGAATTTTTCGTGCGCGGCAAAGACGCAGAGAAATTTATTCAGCGAAACACTCTCAACGATGCTGCCATGTTGACAACCGGACGAGCACAGTATACCGCGCTCGTAAACGAAAATGGCTTTCTTCTCGATGACCTGATCGTTTATAAGTTTGATGGTGCATTCATGATAGTTGCAAATGCCGCAAACATCGAAAAAGATTTCAAGGCATTCTCATCCCGTCTCATCGGCGATGTGAAGCTTGAAGACGCAAGCGACAGCACTGCGCTTTTATCTGTGCAAGGACCGCACGCCATGGCATCTTTGCAAAAATTGACTGACACGGATTTAAGTTCGATTCAATATTATCATTTTGTGGAAGGTAAGATTGCCGGAATCGACGCTGTAATTTCACGAACAGGTTATACGGGCGAAATCGGTTTCGAGGTCTTTTTGGGGGTGAATGAAATAAATTGTGAAAAAATGTGGAACGAGATTTTTGATGCAGGAAAGGAATTCGGAATTTTGCCAATCGGACTTGGCGCAAGAGACACATTAAGACTCGAAACGGGTTATTGTCTTTATGGAAATGACATTGACGAAACAACAAATCCAATCGAAGCGGGATTAGGTTGGATCACAAAAATCGACAAAGGGGACTTTGTCGGATGGGAAGCAATTGGAAAGGCAAAACAAAATATTACTCGTAAGCTTGTGGGATTCAAGATGGATGAGAGTGCAATACCACGCCATGGTTACGAGATTTATTCGAAGGAGAGCGGAAAAATTGGCTGCGTCACGAGCGGAACTTTTTCGCCGTCGCTGGAAATTGGAATTGGCATGGGTTACGTTGAAGCAAAGAATGCGACAGAGAGCAACGCTGTGTATGTCGACATTCGCGGAAAGAAAGCACCTGCACACATAGCTAAACTTCCATTTGTCATAAATCGCTCGCGCAGTAATATTTCGTTGGCAAGGGAAAAAAATTGAGGGACAGATGAAAATTGAAGTTCTCTTTTCGCCCGCAAGTGTGGATGAACTCGGTATGCGCGGCAGAAATGTCGTTATCATCGATGTTCTCCGCGCCTCAACGACAATTTGCACCGCTCTCCGGAATGGCGCCCGCGAAATCATTCCGACGCCGGATATTGAAAGTGCGATAAAAATTTCCACGAACTTGAGCAGCGATTCGCGTTTGTTAGGCGGCGAAAGGCAAGGCAAAAAAATCGATGGCTTTGATCTTGGAAATTCTCCGCTCGAATATACCCCTGAGAAAGTGGGGGGCAAAACGATAATTTTTACTACCACCAACGGCGCTGGCGCAGTTTACAAGTGCCGTTATGCTTCCATGGCTCTCGTCGGAACTTTTGTAAATATATCGTCGATAGTTCGTACCGTGGTTGATATCGGTGGAACATGGACGATTCTCTGCTCCGGCAGAGAAGGTGCATTTTCGGCAGAGGATGCCACATGTGCAGGCATGATTATATCAAAAGTTCAAACTGAAGTTGAAGTTGAAACCGACGATGCCGGGTTGACGGCTGGGATCTTGTATAAAAATTTCAAACGAAGCATTCTTGAAATGATGAAGAAGTCGAAACATGGCGAATATTTGGTGTCGATCGGCTTTGCGGAAGATCTAGAATTTTGCGCCGCGATTGACACTGTTCCGGTTATTCCCGCGGTTGAAGGGTCGGGTATTAAACTCAAGCAAGATAAATTAGCAGTAAATGGCTGAAGCAAAAGAGAAACCCGAAAGAAACGAAAAGAAAAAGCCGAAGAAGTCGCTCCGCGCGGAGGTGGCGAACTTTTCGCTGATCGTTATTTCAATCCTCGCTGGCTTGAGCATCGCTTCGTACTCGCCTGCGGATGATGCAAATTCGGAAATCAATTTTCTTGATGCATTCAAGCTATTCCTCGGCAATGAAACAATGCGTGCCAAGGCTGATACGATCCACAACTGGCTCGGAATCTTCGGCGCCTACATCGCAAACTTCTTTGTCAATTCTACACTTGGATATTTCGCGATTGCGTTTCCGATCATTCTTCTCATCTTCAGTTGGGCAGCTTTGCTGAAGAAAAAATACTTGAACGCGGCTCACATCAGCACCATGGTGCTGATCTATGCGATCGTTTTTGCGGTATTATCGGGATATCTCAAGACTCTCTTCGGCACAGACAAATTCGGGAAAGAGTGGTACGGACTCATTGGAGAATTTTCTGCTGTTGCACTTATTCGAGCGTTCGGCGCCGTCGGCGGAGCCGCTGTAATTTTTCTTGTCCTTTTTGCGCTTGTCGTATTCACTCTTAGAATTTCTCCGCAGGAACTCATCAACGCATTCGGGGCTGTCTTTGCCGGGATATTCAACTCAATCAAAAGCTTTTTCTTATTGATATTTGCTCCGAAAAAGCCTGCCGTAGTTGGTGAAGTGGTACAGGTGGCGAAGAAAGTCGTAGATCCCGTAAGCGGGAAGGAAGGTGGCTTTCTCAAAAGAGAACCCGTGAAGATTGTGCGCGATGAAGTGAAGCCTAAAGCAGATCCAGGGTTGATCGATGATGCAAAAGAATCAGTCAAGCGGACTTTCACCGGAGCGGAGCCTGAAGAACAAGGTTCTGAGGACGAGTCGGAAGAAAACCGGGAAGAAGTTCTGTTTGCCAAGAAAGCTAATGCGCCTGTGCCGATTGGCAGTAATCCGGCAGAGCCAATAAATAAGGATGAAGAGATTGAGTATACAACTCCGCCATTAGACTTGCTCGATGTCCCGATTCAAGTTGACAAGATATCCGATGACGAGTTGCGATCGAATGCCGAGCTGCTTCGTTCAAAGCTGAAAGTGTTTGACATTGAAATAGAAAATGTGAGCGTCATTCCCGGGCCGGTTGTAACTTTGTACGAGCTTGTCCCCGCCAGTGGTGTGAAGATCAGTCGAATCACGAGTCTCGCGGATGACCTTGCGCTTGCACTTCAAGCGCGCGGAATAAGAATCATTGCGCCGATTCCCGGCAAGGGAGCGGTCGGCGTCGAGATTCCGAACCATAAACCCCAGATTGTCAACTTCCGCAGTGTCGTTTCATCTACAAAATTTCAAGACCTCCGGTTCAACCTTCCGATCGCGATGGGAAAGACAATCACGGGTGAAATCTTCGTTGACGATCTATCGCGGATGCCGCATCTACTCATCGCCGGTGCAACGGGGTCCGGCAAGAGTGTCGGCATCAATACGATCTTGATGAGCATGGTCTACAAACTTCACCCGAGCGAAATAAAGTTTGTCATCATTGATCCGAAGAAGATTGAACTTTCACTTTACAAGAAATTAAACAGGCATTTTCTTGCGGTGTCCCCCGATGTTCCCGAAGATATCATAACTGAATCGGGTAATGCAGTTCTCGCACTTAAGTCGGTGGAATCCGAAATGGACGAGCGATATTCTCTCCTCGCAAAAGCCGGCGTGAGAAATATTCAAGATTATAATAAAAAACTTGCGGACGGAAAAATTAAAGACACGGACGAAGTAAAATTCATCAAGCTGCCTTACATTGTAATTTTTATTGACGAGCTTGCGGATCTGATGCTGACAGCGGCACACGAAATTGAAGACCCGATCACGCGTTTAGCTCAACTTGCCCGCGCTGTCGGAATACACCTGGTGCTTGCGACTCAACGGCCATCGGTTGATGTCATAACCGGACTTATTAAAGCAAACTTCCCGGCAAGAATCGCTTATCAGGTCGCATCGCGAATCGACTCGCGCACTATTCTCGATCAGAATGGCGCCGAACAGCTCCTCGGCAATGGCGACATGTTGTATCTTGCCGCAGGAAGCTCGAAGCCGGAAAGAATGCAGAATTCATTTCTCTCAACCGAGGAAATCGAAAGAGTCGTCGAGCACATTGGAAACCAGAACGGTTATTCTAAGCCGTACCAGCTTCCGTCGGTGTTAGCGCGAAAGAGCAATGGTAGGACCGATTTAGGAGAGTTCGACGAGATGTTCGAAGAGGCAGCGCGGCTTGTCGTCCGGCATCAGCAGGCTTCCACATCGTTCCTTCAAAGGAGACTGAAGTTAGGTTACGGCAGAGCGGCGCGTGTGATCGATGAGCTTGAGTCTGCTGGGATCGTCGGACCGTTTGAAGGCAGCAAAGGGAGAGAAGTACTCCTCGAAAGTGAAGCGGAATTAGATATGAGACTGGCGGAGTTGGGAATGTGATGGTAATTCAAAAATCAAAAACCAAAAGTCAAAACCACGACTCAAAGATTAAAACTATAATCAAGAGACGCAAAACTACTTCCTCCTTCTCACTTTTAGTTTTTTATTTCTTACTTACAGGCAATGCATTTGCCGGCGGCACACCAACCGCTTCAGAAATTATCAAGAACTTGCAAAGAAATTATGACGAGACGAATGATGCAGTGGTACACTTCACGCAAACCGTTGTACTTCCATTCTCTAAACTCTCGAAGACCATCAAAGGAACACTTTATCTCAAGAAGGGAAACAAGTACAAAATTGAAACCGACGACAACATCATAGTTACTGATGGAAAGACAACATGGACTTATATGCCGGCTTCCAAACAGGTTGTGATCGACAATTACCGTGACGACAAAAATACTATCAACCCCGACAAATTTTTGCTAGATGTCCCGTCCGATTATTACGCCGTGTTGTTGACTGCAAAACAGACAGACGAAGATACCGCATATACTCTCAGGCTTACGCCGAAGAGCGACAATTCATTCATTCGCTCGATAAAGATAATTGTTACTGGGAGCTGGACGGTAAGCAGTGCGGAAGTATCAGACATGAACGATAATCAGTACACATATAACGTTAATGATTTGAAAGTCAACCCAGGATTGCCGGATTCGGAATTCAAGTTTTCGCCTCCAAAAGATGCGCAGGTTGTGGATTTGCGCCAGCGCTGACAATGAATTGTAATTTAAGGATTCCACAACCAAGATAAATTCTTGAAGCAATCACGTCTTCTGCGAACAATTGTCGGGCTTCTCATCGCTGCTCTTTTTATCTTCTTTGCATTCAAAGGAATTTCTTTTCAATCACTTCTTCATGACGCGCTTCGCGCAAACTTCCCGATTCTAGTTTTATCGACTGTCATCGTTCTCTTCAGTCACTTCCTTCGTGCATTGCGCTGGAGAGTAATCCTTCAAGAAATTAAACAAGAAATCTCCGTCATCGATACATGGGGTGGCATCATGGTCGGGTATCTCGTAAACAATTTTGTGCCACGACTCGGCGAAATCGTTCGAGCCTACACGACTGGTAGGCTAGAGAAAATAAGTATGAGCAGTGTTTTAGGGACAATTGTTCTCGAGAGGCTTTTCGATTTAATTTCTGCTGGGATGCTGGTAGGCTTGGCTCTATTTTCTTACCATGGAAATTTGATCGATTCGTTTTCATTTCTGCGCGCCGCCGGTTTGATATTGATTGTCGGTTCCTTCGCTCTCGGTGCAATTTTGTATGTTGCTTCCATATCGGAGAAGTTTCAAAAACTAATTTTGAGGATAGTAAAATTCGTTCTCACGAAAAAGTTAGCTGAGAAGGCGGAATCGATTGTCTTGTCTTTCTTGACCTCGTTTAGAATCCTTCGCTCCGGGAAACGTCTCGGAATAATTATTTTCTATACTGCACTTATCTGGCTGGTGTTGATATACACAGTTTATATACCTTTCTTCGCATTCAATTTCGGCGCGGAACTTCATTTAACTTTCTACGATGCCTTCTTGATGATTATTATCACGACCATGGCATGGATCGTTCCAAGCCCCGGCGCAACCGGCGTCTATCATCTTTTTGTGTCGCAGGCATTGATCAAAATTGCAAATGTCCCAAAGGATGAAGCCCTTGCGTACGCAACGCTTACGCATCTTTTCGGCTACATCGCGATCACGATTGTTGGAGCCGTATTCGCTTTGATCTTCACTCAACGACTGCGAGTAAAATCTTTAGGCAAGCTCGTCCGCACGATGAATGGACGAGTCCAGGAAGAACCGAAAGAATAGTTTCGTATATTCATGTAAATTTTCCTTGATTATTCCGGTTCTTATTTTTAAAATTACTTGTACGATAGTTCGCAAGGTCGAACCCTCGTTATTACAGGTAGATTGTACCATCTTATAAATTGTGATTCAGCAAGCACTATTTGTATATAGATTTTAAACTTGCGGTATTATCTGCGGAGACTTCATGGTCGCGCCGCCGATTGAATACCTTGTTCGCGGAAAACAATTCCACAATTTGATAAATAGAAATGAAATGGAGATTCAAATGGACAATCCGGTTGTCAACCATAGAGAGTTATATCGCCTTCCCTGGACATTACCTGACAACGCAATTGCATGGCTCGAGCCGACATCGCAATGCAACCTCTCATGCGACGGCTGCTACAGAGAAAATCTTACTGCCTCGCACAAGCCTTTCGATGTTGTGCGAGATGAAATAGATACTTTCGTCAGGCTCAGGAACGTGGACGGTGTTTCGATTGCGGGCGGCGATCCGCTCATGCATCCGCAAGTAATTGACATCGTAAAAGATGTCGCGGCGCGCAATATTAAACCAATAATCAACACGAATGGACTTGCACTCACGAAAGAGCTTTTGCGCGAATTGAAAAAAGCCGGTGTTTTCGGGTTCACTTTTCACATCGACAGCAAACAGAATCGCCCCGGTTGGAAAAACAAAAATGAGATCGAGATGAACGAGCTGCGTCTACATTATGCCAAGATGCTCGCAGAAGTCGGCGGAATCTCATGTTCTTTCAATTCGACAGTGTATGAAGACACGATTCAGTATGTTCCCGAGATGGTAGATTGGGCAGCGAAACACATCGATATTGTTCATGTCATGGTCTTCATAGCTTTTCGACAGGCAGTCCCGCAAATTCCGATGGACTGGTACGCCGGCGGAACGAAGATAGATATGGGTGGGCTTGTTTATTCGAGTGTCGAACAACGCAAGATTGACATAATGTCCACCGACATCGTGCAGGAAATCCGGAAACGATTTCCGGACTTCAATCCGTGCGGATACCTGAACGGCACGGAGAAACCGGACTCATTCAAGTGGCTGCTTTCGACACGAGCCGGACAAAAAGGAAGAATTTTCGGATACATGGGAAGTAAATTTATCGAATTCGTGCAGACATTTAATCATTTTAGACACGGGAAATATCTTGCTTACGGAAGTCCATCTACGTTGAAAACAGGGAGGTCGGGGCTCATGGCAGGCTCGATTTTAGACAGAGGAGCAAGAAAGGCATACGGAAAATATTTGCGCTCAATTTTGAAAAACCCCTTCAGCATTTTCAAGCGCGTTTATTTTCAATCCATCATGATAATCCAACCGATAGACGTTATGGAAGATGGCGGACAAAACATGTGCGACGGTTGTCCGGACATCACCGTCCTCGACGGAAAACTTGTCTGGTCGTGCCGCCTCGAAGAGCCGAAACATTTCGGATGTTTCGTTCGCACGGTGCCGAAGAATGGATATAAGATGGCACAGAAAAATATCGGCGCGTAGAAAGAAAACTTAAAATTTAAAAGTCAAAACAATGGCGCAAAAACAGAAAGTAACAGCGGATGAGTTTTGATATTCGACTCGGAGCTGTTCTTCGCCATCTTTTAATATTGGGCAGCGCCTCTAAATTTCTATCCGCCGATTTTCATCGTGCGTGATATGGACTTTACCACGGTGATGCTGCCATTCACAAACGGTGTTACAGGAATGCTAACTCTTCTGTGCGAGAAATCATAAGGGTTTGATGGGTCTCGAAGTCGCCGGTCTCCATATCCGCGTACTTCAAGAGTTTGATCCTTGTTCAGTCCTCCTTCTGTCAAAATTTTCCGGAACGATTTCAATTATCATAAGCACTTTATCTCTCGTTATTGCAAGAATTTCACATCCATTTTTCGGAGCTTTTGCAAATGACTTTAGATTTGTGAATTAAAGATTAAAAATTGTTAAGCATAAGTTCTTACTTAAACCCGAATGCTGCTGACACGTTATATTATATAAAAGAATCGGAGGTTGTGATGAAAAAGATTTTTTTTGCATTGGCGTTTGTATCAATGCTTTTGATTATCTCGAATGAAACAAAAGCACAGAATTTGTCCTTTCGGGATTTCTATTCTTCGTTGTCTCCTTATGGTGGCTGGGTCAACGTCGGAGATTACGGAATGTGTTGGCGTCCTGCCGGAGTTCCTATCGGCTGGCGACCCTATGTTGATGGGCACTGGATTTGGACCGACTACGGTTGGACATGGGTTTCAGATTATCGGTGGGGATGGGCACCGTTCCACTATGGCCGATGGTCGTTCGATCCTGAGTACGGTTGGATATGGATACCGGGATATGTTTGGGCCCCGGCTTGGGTCGAGTGGCGCTGGGGTGGCGGCTATATGGGCTGGGCGCCGATGCCTCCCGGATTTCATTTCAGGGTTGACGTCGTAGTCGGACCCGATTATCATGACTTTGGCGTCGGAATAGGCGGATGGAATTTCATTCGTGCTGAGGAGATGGGGAGACCACGATATGGCTATGTCGAAAGAGATGCTGTGCCGAGAGTTTTAGGCAGTACTCGAAACGTAACTGAATATAGGTTCACAGGGAGGGGCGTTTATAATACCGGACTGCCGAGGCAGCAAGTTGAACAGGCAACACATAGGCGAATTGAAACCGTTAATATTGTTCGTACTAATGAAGTGGGAAGACAGCGAGTGGAAGGAGGTAGCTTCTGGATTTATTCTCCTGCACCTTTCAGACCGCAGATACGAAACGAGCAAGATGTAATTCAGCGCGAGCGAGTGAGACAGGGGAGTGAATTACACCAATCGACTCTACCTCCGGGTAATGATCCTCCGCGCCCAGAAATGCAACCGGCAAGAGTTAGAACCGGAGCAGGTTCGGCATATCATCCGAACAGGTCAGCACAAAGTAGGAGACAACCCAAGCAGAAAACAAAGCCAAGCGGAAACGACCATGGTCGTGAACGACAATCCAGTGGGAGAGATAAAGACAAGGGACTTGGAAGATAGTGGCCTGTCAATGTTTCTTTTAAGAAATTACCAAAGCCCGTCCATGAATTACGGACGGGCTTTTTTTTCTCCGCGAATTTAGTATTTGATGAATACGTGGGACCGGATGCTGTCCCGTCCATCAAAGTGGTTGAATCCCGCAAATGGGATCTTCGATAGACGATTCGCCCTACGAGATTATCATACTATATAGTTAAATTATATACAAAATGAAAATTCTTGTCATAGAGGATGAAAAAAAAGTTGCCCGATTTCTAAAGCTCGGCCTTGAAGGAGAAGATCATCAGGTCGAAATCGCCCAGGATGGACAAATGGGTGAACGGCTTGCTCTCACGGGGAACTATGATGTCATAGTTCTTGACATAATGCTTCCGAGGAAAAACGGTATCGAAGTATTAAAGTCACTACGAAGCAGCGGCGTTTCAACTCCGGTTCTCATACTCACCGCAAAAGGAAATCTCGAAGACAAGGTCGAGGGACTAGATGAAGGCGCGGACGATTACTTAGTGAAACCGTTCGCCGTAGCGGAATTCATGGCACGCGTTCGATCACTTGGGCGTAGAGTCGGCGAGAAATCAACCGCGCTTAAAGTGGCCGACCTTGAGCTTGACCCAGTGACTCGCAAAGCGAAACGAAATGAAAGGGAGATCGCGCTGACAAATCGCGAATACGCATTGCTCGAATATTTTGTTCGCAATGTGAACCGGGTTTTGACACGTACAGTCATCTCCGAGCATATCTGGGAATACAATTTCGACACAGGTACGAACATAGTGGAGGTTTATGTCAATAAGCTCCGCAATAAAATCGATTCTCATTCTGAAAAGAAATTGATCCAAACTGTCCGCGGGGCCGGTTATATGCTGAAGGTTGAATAATGTTCAAATCGATTAGGCTGAAGCTGACAGTTTGGTACTCGATTGCGCTCCTTCTCGCTCTTGCGACATTCGGTATAGCGGCATATTTGTACACAAGAGAAGCTCTCTCCAAAAACCTCGATATGTCACTAAGAAACGAAACTGAATGGCTCCGCGGAAATTTGGAGCCGAAGTTATATACCGAGCGTGGAAAAATCCGCAGCCCGCAAAAAGATTTTCTTCTTCCGCCTTCGAATTCAGATACAAGCTCTCAAGAGGATCAGGAGGAATCGAATGAAGATTACGAAATATGGAACAAGATATATGAACATTCGCTGTTGAATTCGAAGAAGCAATTCATTTACATCTTCAACAGGCGAGGCAGAACTTTTTATAAGTCTTACAATCTTGGCCAAGACACCCTGCCGTCGCCGCCTAACTTATCGCCTGGCCAGGTTACAGTTTGGCGAACCTCGCTTGCCGGCAAAGAGATAAGATTGGCTTCTCTCAACACCCGTTTCTACCGGATCAGAGTTGCATATCCCGAAGATGAGATATCGGAAGTCCTGCAAAATTTATTTTCCATTTTTCTATATCTGATTCCGATAGTGCTTATGATTTCAGTTGTGGGAGGATACTTCCTTGCAAAGCAATCATTGAAACCTGTTGATGAGATCACGCGAACCGCAAGGAAAATTACGGCGGCAAAACTGAAGGAACGCATTCAGGTTGCGAACTCAAAAGACGAGATCGGAAGACTCGCTGAAACCCTGAACGACATGATAAGCAGGCTGGAGGCATCTTTCGAAGAAGTAACCCAATTTTCAATGGATGCTTCACACGAGCTCCGAACTCCGCTCACTATTATGCGAGGAGAAATTGAGCTTACGCTTCGTGCAGATCAAACGGTTGCTTCATACAAAGAAACTCTTGCAAGCCTTCTTGAGGAAGTGGTGAGGATGACAAGCATAATTGAAGGGCTCATCCTTCTCGCAAAAGCGGACAAGGGAATAGAAAAAATTAAGAAGAAACCTATGAGACTCGATATTCTGGTGAACGAAATAAGTGAGGATGCAGAAATACTTGCGGAACAAAAGAAGATTGATATTCTAATTTCCGAGTTAGATGAAGTGACGATATTGGGAGACGAAATCCGGCTTCGCCAGTTGATCTTGAACTTAATTACTAACGCAATCAATTATACTCCGGAAGGTGGAAAAATTACGTTATCCCTTGAACGAAGCAATGGCGATGCGAAATTTATTGTCGAGGATACCGGAGTCGGAATTTCCAAAAGCGACTTAGACAAAATCTTCGACAGATTTTACAGGGTTGACAAAAGTCGCAGCCGGCTCCCCGACGGGCTTGGATTAGGGTTGTCCATCTCGAAGTGGGTCGCTGAAGCGCACGGTGGAAAATTGTTGGCGGAAAGCGAAGTCGGCATGGGGAGCAGGTTCACCGTTATATTACCTGTGGCTGCGTCTGTTGCGCCAAAGGTGCATCAGCCTCAGGCTGAGAACAATTGACTTTTTTAAATTCCGATTTGATTGCTTGGCTTGGGTTCCACGATGTAAGTTTTATGTGAAAACAATAAACCTACCAGCAAGTCAACCTACATCTGCCTTCACTTCTAATGCCTTCCTACCTCAGTTAGCTTGTAAGGGTCGAGGATCTCATCCAAGAGTTTTTCGTCGAGAAGTTTCTTCTCCAGAAGCACAGCGCGAATGGTCTTGTTTTTCCCAACCGCTTCTTTCACGACTTCGGCAGCTTTGAGATAACCGATATGCGGGGTCAGCGCCGTCACGATGCTGACGCTCTTCTCAGCAAATTCTTTGCAGATAGCTTCGTCGGCTTCTATGCCATCGACACATTTTACTCGCAGAACATTCAACGCATTTCTGTAAATCTCGAGCGCGAATGTCAAATTAAATCCGATAACCGGCATCATAACATTGAGTTCGAGCTGGCCTGCTTGAGTTGCATAAGCTACGGTCGTGTCAAAACCGATTACTTGATACGAAACCATGTTCACCATTTCGAGAATGCTCGGATTGACTTTTCCCGGCATGATGGATGAGCCGGGTTGGACAGCCGGAAGTTTTATCTCGGCGAAACCTGTTCGCGGTCCGCTGCTCAACAAGCGCAAATCATTTGCTATCCTTGTTATGTCGAGCGCAAGATTGCGCAGCGCGCCGCTTAGTGAAGCGGCGCCAGCCATGCTCTGCATCGCTTCGAAGTAATTTTTCGTCTGTTTGAAATTAATACCTGTCAATGCGGACAACTCTTTCACCATCAGGTTGCGGTATTTGGGGTCGGCATTGACGCCTGTTCCGACAGTCTGTACCACCGATGCCGAGATAAGTCAAATCCTCTCTGATTGACTTGATACGATCAATATGTCCGCTGACGCTAGTTGCATATCCGGAGAATTCCTGTCCGAGCCTGATGGGTGTTGCATCCTGGAGATGGGTGCGGCCGGATTTGATGACGTGGTCGAATTCTTTCGCTTTCTTCTCAAAAGATTTTGCAAGCTCATCAAGCACTGGAAGGAATTTGTCAACCAGCAGGATCGCCGAAATCCTGATGACGGCAGGGATAACGTCGTTAGTTGACTGTGCCATGTTCACATCGTCATTCGCACTCACGACGGAATAGTCACCGCGCTTGCCGCCTAAAATTTCTATTGAACGATTAGCGAGTACTTCGTTCGCATTCATGTTGTGCGATGTGCCGGCGCCCGCTTGATAGACGTCGACGACAAACTGATCGAGATTTTTCCCGCTCAATATTTCATCGCAAGCCTGAAGGATGACACCCGTTTTCTTCTTGACAAGCAAATTCAATTTGTTGTTGACAATTGCCGCAGCCTTTTTAACGAGAACGGTCGCCTTGATCCAATCTGGATGCGGTTTGATCCCGCTGATCGGGAAATTCTCTACGGCGCGCTGAGTCTGCACGCCATAATACGCATTCACTGGAACTTTCAATTCCCCGAGTGAATCTTTTTCAATTCGATAATCCATGTTTGTTCCTTTTTTTAGCTGATAGCTCATGCCTGATGTCTGACATACATGAGCGATGAACAGAATAATTTAAATAAAGAACCTCCACGGCTCAACCCTTTGAGGAGAGCCGCTGTTTGAAAGTAGGGAACAGTGAAGTTAAATTAAAACGACATCGAAGCATTGGTCATAAAAACGAAATAGACGCCATGATATGGCGTCTATCTATACCGGATCGGGTGGATAACCGCCATAATGGCGTAATTACAATAGTTATAAACAAGCTGGCAATTAAAACACTAATAATATGAGCATAGCAAAAAAAATTAAAGAAAGGTTAGAAGAAAAACAGAAATTTGAGACGACTTCTACTTCTACTCTAATCGAAAGATTAAAAAAACAAAAAGAATCCGAAAAACAAGAATCAATAAAATCAAATGAGTTTAAATACGAATCTGGTTTATATGGTTTTGATTCTGGATTAATGAAGAAATATCAGAAAGAATTTAAAGGGAAAAAATTAGAAAAATATTTTGAGGGGGAAATTATTAAAAATTCATTTGGTAATTGTTACTCAATTATTAACGAAGTAGAAATAAAAATAAAATTTTCGTTACCCGAAAAAACTAAACAAAAATATTTTTCAGAATTAAGAATAATTGACGGCATTGGTGAATTTTACGAAAAAAAACTTATTAACGAAGGGTATAAATCATTAGATGATCTTTCAAATCATTACAGATTTGGTACTATTACAAAAAAATTTCAAGATTTAATAAATACCCAAAATGGATTTGAATTATTAAAATGGTTGGAAAGAAGGTATCCAAAATCTCATCAATTAGTTTTTTTAGTCTCATCATTTTATAACCAGGAGGATTTTATTTTTATTGACATTGAAACTTTAGGATTACTCGGACACCCTTTATTTCTTATTGGCATAGCATACTTTGATAAACAAACATTAATTATTGAACAAATACTTGCACGAGATATGGATGAAGAAGCCACAGTTCTTGCTTATCTGAAGGATAAGTTAAAAAAGAAAAGAGTAATAGGGTCATTTAATGGGAAATCTTTTGACATACCGGTAATAAAGAATAGGATGGCTTATTATAGCATAAAGGAAAATTTTAATCTTCTACATTTTGATTCTTTCCATTTCTCTAAAAGAGCATTTAAGGATCAAGTCATAAATTTTCAATTAACTACGTTAGAAAATTCTTTATTTGATGTTAAAAGAAAAGATCATGTGCCAAGTTTTTTAGTTCCTTGTTACTACACTGCTTACTTAAAAACAAAGAATATTGGTTCACTTGTGCCAATTATTGAGCATAATAAGCAGGACATTATTTCAACTGTTAAAATTTTTGGTTTACTTCACGAACTATGGGGGTAAATATATCAGATATTATTCAAACATTAAAGAATGATAGCTATCACTCAAAAAGGATAGAGTACATTCATAAGTATATTTCGCGACAAGCAAATCATGAAGAATTAAAAGAAAAGTTGCCACATAAATTACAACAGTATCTTTCGGAAAAAGGAATCAAACTCTATTCACATCAAGCTGATTCTATTGAAAAAATCAGGGAAAAAGAAAATATTTTAATCACAACTCCAACCGCTTCCGGGAAAACACTTTGTTTTAATTTACCTATTTTCGAGAAATTATTGAAAGAAAAAAATATTTCTGCCCTTTACATTTATCCAACTAAATCCCTTGCTAATGATCAGTTAAAAATACTACAAGAAATAGAAACGTATTTAAATATTGAAACAAAGGCAAGTATTTATGATGGTGATACTCCTCAAAGTTCAAGAGCAGACATAAGAAACAAGTCAAAAATAATTTTAACAAATCGTTACGAACTCCATCTCACATTACAATTTCATGCACAATGGCAAAAGTTTTTCCAAAACCTGAATTTCGTAGTAATTGACGAAGTTCATCGCTATAGAGGAGTATTTGGTTCTAATGTAGCATACCTTATAAGGCGTTTAAAAAGAATTTGTAAATATTATGGTGCAAATCCTCAGTTCATTTTATCTACCGCTACTATTGCAAACTCTATAGAATTCGGAGAAAAATTTATTGGAGAAAAAATTACTGTTATTGACAATGACGGTTCGCCTAAGGGAGAAAAGTATTTCATTCTTTACAACCCGTTTTTTGGTGGTGTTGGTTCAGGAGAGAAAAGCACACACACCGAAACAAAAGAACTTTTTAAATATTTTGTATCACATAACTGTCAAACACTTTGCTTTACAATATCAAGGCAAATGGCTGAATTAATAATACATTGGATAAAAGAAGAGCAACCGTTTTTAAAAGATAAGATTTCAGTTTACAGGGCAGGATATCTACCTAAAGAAAGAAGGGAGATTGAAGACAATTTAAAGAAAGGTTTTCTAATTGGAATTACATCAACTAATGCTTTAGAATTGGGGATTGATATTGGTTCTTTGGATTGTGTTCTTATATCAGGTTATCCGGGCACAATCATTTCTACGATGCAACAAGCAGGCAGAGCGGGAAGAAGAAATAGAAATTCTGTTGTTTCTTTACTTGCATTTGAAAATCCGTTGGACCAATACATAATGAAACATCCCAATATATTATTTGATAAGAGCCCCGAAAATATTATTATTGACACAGATAATGAAATTATTAAAGCAGGTCAGATACTTTGTGCTATTTCAGAATTGCCTTTTGTATCAAATAAAGAAAAAGAATATTTTGGTGAAATTAATAATGAAATCCTTAAGGACTTTATAAATGAGGGAATTGTTAGAAAAACACAGTATGGTTTTGTTACAACTGTTAAAGCCACAAACGTTATCAGTCTTGATAGCATGTCAGGTCAAATGTATAAAGTAATGTGTAATGATAATTTAGTAGAAACTTTACCTGAAGAAAAAGTACATAAAGAAGCATTCAAAGGGGCAGTTTATTTTCATAAAGGGGAAACACATATTGTAAAAAACCTTGATGAAGATAACTCTATTGTTGAGTTAATTAAAAAAGACGTTGACTATTATACAGAACCAATGGTTGATGTCGACCTCGAAATAATTAATGAAATTAAAAATAGGACTTACAATGACACAAAAATATCATTCGGTAATGTGAAAGTTAAAGAACAAGTTTTGGGATACAAAATAAAAAAGTATGAAACATTAATATCAAAAGAAAAATTAGACTATGAGCCAAGAATATTTAAGACTCAAGCATTTTGGTTTTCAATTTCTGACGATACAAATGAAAAAATTAATAGTCAAAAACATTTTTTATTAGCAGGTGGTATTCATGGAATTGAGCATGCAATGATAGGAATCATGCCATTAAAAGTAATGTGTGACCGTTGGGACTTAGGAGGCATATCATATCCTTTAAATCCTCAAACCGAAAGGACTACAATTTTTATTTATGAAGGGATAGAGGGCGGAATTGGTTTGACAAAAAAAGGGTTTGAACTTGCTGAGGAATTTTTACAAATGACTTACGAATTGATTAAGGATTGTAAATGTGAAGAAGGATGCCCTGCGTGTATCTACTCGCCGAAGTGTGGGAATGACAATCAAGTTTTACACAAAGAGACAGCAAAATTTATATTAAAAGAAATATTAACAAAGCGGTAATGTCAACCAGCTTATAACAGGCGGTTGCTATCAATGGCGTGACAGTAGCTCGTTGGACAAGAAAGTAATAAATTCAAAGTTTGTAACTTCATTGAGGCATTCGTGCTGAAAATCACCACCGAACAGCAACCGCCAAACCGTTAGCCACAATGCTGCCGTTAAAAAATTTGAATTGCTCTAAGATATGAATGAGTTGCGTTATTTGTTTTCTATGGATTTGAACGCATCTTCTAACGTGTGCCATGAAAGCGTGGCGCATTTCACTCTCACGGGCAACCTAGGAACTCCCTGCAATGCAACTGCATCTCCAAGTTCTTCCTCGTACTCGCCGTTTGAAGATCCCGTTTGTGTCCCCTTTACCAACGAATAAAATTTTTCCGCAAGTTTCTTCACTTCTTTGACCGACTTGCCTTTGACAAGATCAGTCATGACCGAAGCGGATGCCTAATGCTGTCTAAGCACCGATTTCTTAGTGCAGGTACTTTGTTAGCGGATCCCAATAGTTGGTCTTCCATCCAGCCGATAGATGGTCGTGCATTTCCTCCGGGAAACCTGTTTGGTCAAACACCAGATGTGTTCCGGACCCCTGCGGCATGAGTTCAAACTTCGCTATCGAATACACTCCTTCGGGCCAAATTGCGACGCGCCATGCTTGAACGATTAGTTTATTTGGCACAAGTTCTACATTTCTGCCGACAATGCGGCCGTCAAACAGAGAGAAAGCCCCGCCTTCGAGGCTATCTATGTTGGCTGAGTTTGCGGAAAATTGGCCCGACTGAGCAGTGAATTCGGAAAATTGTTTTGAGTCGAGTAAAGCATGGTATAGCTGTTCAGGGCTTGCATTGAAATCAACTTCCATATGAATGGCGACCGACTTTGGCGTGACGGCCGTATCCGGATGTGCGCTCATCGTGTCTTGCTTGTCTTGCGCCAGGGCAGATAGCCGCAGCAAAAATATAATGGTAATAAAAGCGGTGGTCTTAGAAAAATGTGTGATCATAGAATGCCTCATTTGTTTAGGAATTAACTCACGGCACTTGCCAAACAGGTAGAACTGCATGTGCCATTTTATTTTACAATCCAACAGAATAAACATATTTGGAAGTTCCCGAAAAACAACCATCGCCTTCTGTTACCGTTTGTGGAATCTCGGAATGAGAATCCATTTTACCGCTGTTTGGTTTTAGTCTTATTGGAAATAAAAGCTTCGGGTAGATAAACTAAATGGCGGGTGCTTTACCTTTTATCAGCAGTCTTAAATGCATCTTCCAACGTGTGCCATGAAAGCGTAGCGCATTTAACTCTTACGGGAAACCTCGAGACTCCTTGCAATGCTACCGCATCCCCAAGTTCTTCCTCGTAGGCGCCGTTCGATGATTCCGCTTGCGTGCCTCTCACCATTGCGTAAAATTTTTCTGCAAGCTTCTTCACTTCTTCAACCGACTTGCCTTTGACAAGATCGGTCATTATCGAAGCGGACGCCTGGCTGATCGAGCATCCCGCGCCGGAAAATTTTGCATCTTCTATAATTCCATCCTTAACAAGCACGGTAAGTTCGATATCGTCCCCGCACGATTCGTTGTAGCCTCTCGAACTCTGCGTCGCATTTGCGACAACGCCATGGTTGTGCGGATGCTGGTAGTGGTCGATAATTATTTCGGTGAATAGATCACTTAACGACATTTGCTCTTTCCCTTGGTTTGAAGATTACTGCGGCTCTCTCGAGTCCGGCGGCAAGCGCTTCAATATCAGATTCATCGTTATAAATATAGAAACTCGCGCGTGCGGTAGCCTGGACGTGAAGCGTCCTCATGAGAGGCTGTGCGCAATGGTGGCCCGCACGGATTGCAATTCCTTCCATGTCGAGGATGCTTGAGATGTCGTGCGGATGAGCGCCGTCGATTGCCAACGATATTACGCCGGTTCCGTTTTTCGCGGACCTGAAAATGTGAATACCGTCGATATCGGCAAGGCGTTGCGATGCGTAATCGCCTAACTTTGCCTCGTGTTCTCGTACGTTCTGCATCCCAATGTTCTCGAGATATTCGACCGCCGCCTTAAGGCCGACGGCCCCGGCTATATTCGGCGTCCCTGCTTCAAACTTGTGCGGCGGCTTTGCATAGTTGGAGGTAGTCGGATAGACTTCGTTAATCATCTCCCCGCCGCCCAAGAAAGGTTCCATCTTTTCGAGAAGTTCATAGCGGCCATAAAGCCCGCCGATTCCGGTAGGCCCACACATCTTGTGTCCGCTGAAAGCATAGAAGTCGCAGTTTATTTCCTTAACATCGATTGGTATATGAGGCACTCCCTGCGCACCGTCGATGATGCAGATCGCTCCAGCTTCATGTGCGAGCCGCGCAATTTCCTTGACCGGATTTATTGTGCCGAGCACGTTTGAGACGTGAACAACCGAAACAACCTTCGTCTTAGAGTTGAGATTTTGTCTCAGTGAATCTAAATCCAACTGAAAATCATCTCTCAACCTGATAAATTTCAGGACAGCGCCCGTGTGCCTTGAAATGATGTGCCATGGCACAAGGTTGCTGTGGTGCTCCATCTCGCTCAGGATTATTTCGTCGCCTTTGTGAAGATTGTTTAATCCCCAAGCGTATGCAACCAAGTTTATTGATTCTGTAGTATTTCTCGTGAAAATCAGCGATTCGGATTTAGATGCATTGATAAAGTGGGCGACTTTTGCTCTAGACTCTTCGTACATATCAGTCGCGATCTGGCTGAGCTCATAAGCGCCTCGATGCACATTTGCGTTAAAGCGTGAATAGTACTCATCGAGAGCATCGATTACATGTTGGGGCTTCTGGGTGGTCGCTGCGCTGTCAAGATAAATGAGCGGCTTTCCTTTCGAAGCCCAGTATGAGAATATCGGGAAATCGGTTTTCATATTATCGAATGTCATAATTTTCCTCTTTTCCTGCCTACCACCAAACAAATTCCCTCTGGAAAAGATTCAGTTCAAATGTAAAGCTCCATTGGAAAAATTCGGCCGTACTCCGTTACCTTCCGTGGCAGTTCTTATATTTTTTTCCGCTCCCACACGGGCATGGATCGTTTCGTCCGACTTTTTCTGCGACCCTCACAGGTTTGTGTTTGATTTGACCTTGTGCCGCAGGCTCGCGGTTCGCTTGCATTCCGAGGCCAGCTGCAGAATCATGTTGAAGCTGCATCTGATCTCTTCGCGGCATTCTTGCGGTGCGGCGTTGAGGAATTTCTTCCGCAACTGCAGGGAATGCTCTGAACACTATCTGCAGAACTTCTTTGTTGATCGTTCCCAACATCACGACGAACATATCGAAAGCTTCCCGCTTATATTCGACAAGCGGATCTTTCTGACCGTAGGCGCGCAAGTTTATTCCCTCTTTGAGATCGTCCATCTCGCGAAGATGCTCTTTCCACTTTTCATCTATCACTTGAAGAGTTGCCATTCGTTCGAGCCGGCTCATTATTTCGACACCAAGCTCCTTCTCCTTGCGATTGTAAAATTCTACCGCAGCATCATAAGCTCTGGACGCGACACCATCTTTGCCGAGGCGACGGAATTCATCCGGTGTGAAGTTGACGTCTATAAGAAAAGTTCGCCGCAGCTCATCGACAAGTCCTGCGATGTCGCCATTATCATAATGACTTTCTATAATTTCATTAATATGTTCACGAAGCATGTCGAAGATTTCATCTTTGAGACGCTCCCCCACGAGCGCGTGCCTTCTGCGATCGTAAACAACTTCACGCTGCTGGTTCATGACATTGTCATATTCGAGAAGTCTTTTTCTGATTGCAAAGTTGTTCTCTTCAACTTTCTTTTGCGCTCGTTCAACGCTGCGAGTGATCATCGGGTGTTGTATAACATCGCCCTCTTTCATGCCGAAGCGATCCATGACCCTTGCGATTCTGTCGCTCCCGAATAACCGCATCAGATCGTCTTCGAGTGACAGAAAGAATTTTGTTGAACCCGGATCGCCTTGTCTGCCGGAGCGGCCGCGTAGCTGCCTATCGATGCGGCGGGCTTCGTGTCTTTCCGTGCCGACGATGTGCAAGCCGCCTTTTTCAACAACCCCTGGACCAAGTTTAATATCTGTCCCGCGGCCTGCCATGTTTGTCGCGATCGTGATTGCCCCCGGCATTCCGGCGCGCGAAACAATCTCCGCCTCACGCTGGTGCTGCTTTGCATTCAAAACTTCATGGCCTGTTCCGCGACGCTTCAACATCCTGCTAAGCGTCTCGCTGACTTCAACGCTCGTCGTCCCGACCAAAACGGGGCGGGATATTTTTTTCATTTCTTCGATTTCATTTATGACCGCGTTGTACTTCTCACGCTTAGTTCTGTAAATGACATCGTTTATATCGTCGCGAATCAAGGGCTTGTTGGGTGGGATGACCACGACGTCTAATTTATAGATGTCATAAAATTCTCCAGCCTCCGTCTCCGCAGTTCCTGTCATGCCCGCTAATTTTTTGTAAAGCCTGAAATAATTTTGAAGTGTGATGGTTGCGAGAGTTTGTGTGTCGCGCTCAACTTTCACGCCTTCCTTCGCTTCGATTGCTTGATGCAATCCTTCGGAGTAGCGGCGACCCTGTAAAATTCTCCCTGTGAATTCATCAACGATCAACACTTTTCCGTCTTGGACGACATACTCGACATCTTTTTCATACAGCGAATATGCACGCAGAAGCTGGGACACCGTGTGGATCCTGTCGCTTCGTTCCGCGTATAACTTGTAAAGCTCCTCTTTCTTCCTCGGGACTTGCGCGGGCGTAAGGAACTTGTCGCCTTCAATTGCCGCGACTTCGGTTCCGATATCCGGCAGAACGAACATATCTTTATCAGCCGACGACGACGATAGGTGTTCACGTCCCTTTTCCGTCAGATCGATGACATGTGTTTTCTCATCGACGGCGTAGAAAAGCTCGTCGTCAATCTCGTGCATCCGCGATCCTGAATCTTTCAAGTATTCAAGCTCAGTTTCCTGCATGAGACGTTTGTTAGACGGCTCGTTAAGAAGTTTCGTCAGCCTCTTGTGCTTCGGGAAGCCACGATACGACCTCAATATCAAAACGCCGGCTTCTTTTTCGTTTTTTTCTGACAAAAGTTTTTCGGCATCTCCGACAAATTTGTTGATGAGTCGAATCTGTTCGTTGACAATTCTCTCGATGCGCGGCTTCATGTCGTCGAACGAATGCTCAGTCGAACCTACAGGTCCGCTGATGATGAGCGGCGTTCGCGCTTCGTCGATCAGAACGGAGTCAACTTCGTCCACAATCGCATAATAATGTTCGCGTTGTACGATATCTTCGGCTTCGACACCCATGTTGTCGCGGAGATAATCGAAACCGAATTCATTATTTGTCCCGTACGTTATGTCGCACTCGTACATTTTCCGTCGTTGGGAAGTGTCCATGTCTGCTTGAATACAGCCGACGGTGAGTCCGAGGAACTCGAAGATTTTTCCCATCCATTCGCTGTCGCGTTTCGCGAGATAGTCATTCACGGTAACGAGATGTGCACCTCTACCCGGAAGTGCATTGAGATACAACGGCATAACGGCTACGAGAGTTTTTCCTTCGCCGGTTCCCATCTCGGCAATTTTTCCTTCGTGTAAAATAATTGCACCCATAAGCTGGACGTCGAACGGGACCATGTCCCAAACTATTTTGTGTCCCGTTATATCCCAACTTTGCCCGACGAGCCGTCGGCAAGCTTCCTTCGCGACAGCAAACGCTTCAGGCAAAATTTCATCCAGAATATCATACACAAGATTGTCGCGCTCTTCTTCAAGCTCCTCTAAGCGCCCATAGATTCCTTTGTGCTCCTCGCCTTCAACGTCTCCTTTTAACTTCTCACGGAGTTCCGCAATCTCCTTTTCCAACTCCGCGATCTCTTCCTTTATTCTCGTGCGGAAGTTTGCAGTCTTCTGCCTGAGTTCATCATCGGAAAGATCACTCACCCTATCGAAAGCCTTGTTGATCTCGTCAACGAGTGGGGCAATTTTTGTTATATCACGCTCGTGTTTCGAGCCAAAAATCTTTTTTAAAAAAGAAAAAGGCATTTGTTCTCGCTAATGTGGTTGAAAAATATATGCAGAGAGCCGCCGTTAATCAAGGTGAGGAGACCGAATCAAGCATTTCTGCACTCATTTTGTAACAAACCATTGCAGAATGCGAAGAGTAGAATTAGATTAGAGCACATGAGAATAAGCCTAAGAAATAGCCTATACTTCGTTTCGGCGGGGGCGATTGCGGTCCTCCTTTTCGTCTATGATTGGATTAGAATCGCCATCAGTCTGGAAGATCCGGTATTGAATGCGATCAGGGATATGTTCTCGATTATAATATTTGTATTCCTTTATGCCGCTATAATTTCTTTCAGAGAAAAGAAACAGGCGAAGCCTCTCGAAACTTTGCGCAAACTTGTCGCATACGGATTTTTTTCCGCGGCAATAATTTCAACGTGGGGAATCATACTTGAAAATAAAGGAAACGCTTCGGGAAGCTTTGTGCCTCAGAATGTGATGCAGCTCGTCGCGACAACCGCGTTCGCGTTCGGCATCGCTGCTTTTGTCATGCTCCTTCTCATACTCATAAGTCAAATCATTTACATAAAACCGGACAAGAAAGTCAGGCGTAGGTTTCAGCTTTTTATCGGGTTTGCGATCGCGGCTTCTGTGTTGAGCATCTTCCGGAATTCTTCGTTCATGAAAACACTTGCCGACATTGTGCTCGGCTTCGCGATCCTTATGGCAGTGCTCCATATTGTCAGCATGAACTGGATCGTTTTTCTTTCGCGAAAGGAAAAATACAAATCGCTCGCGTATTCGTTCTTCCTTCTGATTCTTTTCGGCTACTCGTATGCTTCGATCGGACCCGCCGATCTAGCGGGTGGCGTATTACAATTTTATAGCGTACCACTGCAAGAATTTTCTAAAATGGTTTTTTTATTCCTTACAATTTATTTCTCCCTCGCCTTCGTCGTTACTATGTTCCATATCCCAACTTCCGGTGTTTTTGAGAAAAAGAAACGTGAGCTTGATTCTTACCAGAATTTGAGCAAGGTTATCACTAACGTCCTGGACACATCGGAAGTGTTGAACAACACCGTTGCAGTTGTCGGAACTGTAACGCAAGCAAACAAGGTTTGGATCGAACTCAAATCGGAAATCCCATCCACTGGAAACGGAAATTCGGTAAACAAGAATAGAGATGGCAAGTTTGACGTTAGTGCAACTCACAGGACAAGCCAATACGAGTTATCCGCTTTCAACTTCGATAGGTTGCGCAGCGTTGTTTCTGGAGGATCTTACGGACAAGGTCAGCTAAAGGCTGATGAGCCTATGGCTCAAAAGAAATGTGCCATTGTGCATGATGAGGATGATTTTAAGAAATATGATCTCAAAGGATTTCCCGCGAAGTCATTGATCGCAGTTCCGTTGACCGCTCACGACAATTTCATCGGTATTCTCTACGCCGCTCACGATATGCCTTATGCGTTCGACGACGAGGAGATTTCCACCGTCAGCGCATTTGCGGATACAGCCGCCGTCGCGATTCAAAATTCTCTTTTGTTTAAAAAGTCGATCGAGAACGAACGGCTTCAACATGAATTGCGCATTGCTCATGAGATGCAATTGAAACTTCTTCCGACATCGCTTCCGGCTTCCGACAAATTTGAAACCGATTTTTTCGCGTTTCCCGCGTTCGAGGTCGGCGGCGACTACATTGATTATTGCCAAATAAGCGAACGAAAATATGCTTTCGTGGTCGGAGATGTTTCTGGCAAAGGAACTTCCGCCGCTTTTTATATGGCTTACATGAAAGGAATATTCCAATCGTTTGCCTGTTCGGCGAAGTCTCCTTCAGAGTTTATGATAGCCGCGAATGAAGCCGTTTGCAACACCCTCCAGAAAAATTTTTTCATATCATTGATATACACCGTGCTCGACTCTCAGACCGGAGAGGTTTTGTTGGTGCGTGCGGGGCATATGCCGGGCATTTTGATACGCGATAAAAATTGCAGATTGATAAGGCCTTCAGGGGCCGCGCTTGGCATTGAGAAGTCGGAGGACTGTAAAATGCACCTCGAAGAAGAAAAGATTTGTCTCGAGTCGGGCGATACCATGGTGCTCTACACCGATGGCGTTACAGACCAGCGTGATCCGGATGGCAATGAATTCGGGGAAGAAAGATTTTATGATTTGTTGAAACAGCTAAGCGACGGAACTGCGACAGAGATAAAAGGCGGCATCATCCGCGCTTTAGCAGAATTTTCACAGGGCACAGATGCAGTTGATGACACAACTGTGTTAATTTTAAAATGGAAATGAATAATAACGCAACGATTATCGGAGATTGAAAATTTTAGCTGGAGGAGTAAATGAACGAGTTTAAAGTGCTGACTAAAGATTCAGGCAATGCTGTCGTCATGGAGCTTCAGGGTTTTCTTGATGCCCACACTGCGCCGGAGCTTGAAAAAATGTTTTCTGAACTCATTGGAAAGGGAAAGTATAACATCGTGGTAAACTTTAATTTGCTGAACTACATTTCAAGTGCAGGACTCGGCGTTTTCATGGCATACATCGATGAAGTGAGGAGCAATAACGGCGATATAAAGTTGGCAAACATGCAGCAAAAAGTTTTTAACGTGTTCGACCTTCTCGGGTTTCCATTTCTTTATGAGATTTATAAGGATCAGAACGAGGCGTTGAAAAAATTTTCGGAGATTCAGTCTGCGGGAAATAACCGCTGACATCTTGTGTGAAAATTTGGAAAAGATTCAGTGAAAAAGTTAGACAAAATAAATGAATCGCGAATATTCAAGAGCACGACAACTGCGCTTTCGGATGTCCGGGAGTTTATAAACCAGCGTGCTATCGATTTCGGATTCGCTGACAGGGAAGTTTCTGAAATTACTCTTGCCGTTGATGAAGCTTGCACGAACGTGATTAAACACGCATACAAAGGGAATCCGGAAACCGAATTCGAAATCAGAATAATTGCGAGTGGGATCGAATTTGAAATTGTTGTCCGCGATTGGGGAGACAGTTTCGATCCGGAAAAAGTGCCGGTGCCGAACATAAAAGAAAAATTTGGGAGGCACAGAGCGGGCGGACTCGGGATTTTCCTAATGCGAAAGCTGATGGATACCGTTGAATACCATGGCGGGAGTTCCACAAACGAAGTAAGACTTGTCCGGTATTTGAGAAATGAATAATTCAAAATTCAAGAGTGGTTTAGTCCTGATTTCTGACCTTTGCCTTTTCGTGGAGGAGCGCCTTACTTGGGTAGTGATCAAATCGTCGAATTAACTTCTCTTATTGAGACTGCGAAAATCCTCAATTCATCTTTGGACTACAAGTTCATCTTGAACCATATCATGCTTGCTTCGATGGGGAAGCTTGTCGTTTCGAAGAGTGCCGCTGTTGTTGATCTTCCTCCTTCGCCAAAACAAGCCGAAAAGTTTTTGAAACTTACAAAGGGAATCGTATTAGAGAATGATACGTTTACTAAGTTGTTCTCTCTTGATCTGGAAGGATCGGTGGAATCGGCAAACGTCCAAGATTCTCTCATTCAACAACTGGTCAGTGCAGGAGTCAGCCGAATCTTTCCAATTCGCAGTTCCCATCATCTCTTCGGATATTTGCTCATAGGGAAAAAATTGGTTGGTGGGGAATTCACCCCTGCGGAAATTGAGTTCGTGTCGACTTTATGCAACATCGCGACCATGGCTATTGACAATGCGAGACTGTTCGAAGAATCTTTGGCGAAGCAGCGGTTGGAAGAGGAGCTGAATCTAGCGCATTCCATTCAGGAAAAACTTCTGCCGAAAGAAATGCCGAATGTTCCATGGTGCGAAGTGGACACATTCCATATTCCGACAAAACAAGTCGGCGGCGATTATTTTGATGTGATAAAACTCAGCGGAACTTCGCTTTGCGTGGCGATTGCAGATGTTTCGGGAAAAGGGTTTCCCGCCGCTTTACTAATGGCAAATCTTCAATCAGCATTTAGAGCTTTGGTGGCTGCTCAACTGCCGCTCGATGAGATAGCGCAACGACTAAACAATATAGTTTACGAGAATACGGATTCGGATAAGTTCATAACTTTTTTTGCGGCTATCTATGATTCTGCTGCAAATGATTTGAGCTATGTAAACGCGGGACACAATTATCCGTTTTTGATAAAGCGCGGCGGAGGAATTTGCCGGCCCGACAAAGGCGGATTGATGTTAGGTGTAATGAAGGATGTCAAGTATCAAACGGGTGAAGAAAAAATCGGAAGAGGCGATCTGCTTTACATGTTTACCGACGGAGTGACCGAAGCTTTGAATTCCAATGGCGAAGAATTTAGTGAGGAAAGGCTTGAACATGCGCTCAGATTAAGTTCAATCTTCGGTGCTTCGGAAATTTTGGAGATCGTGCGAAAAGAAGTCGCGTCATTTGTCAGGGATTCTCCTCAAAGTGATGATATAACTCAGGTATGTTTAAAATTCCTTTGAAGCGGTGCGTCTAAATTTTGTTTTCGAAATCCATTCGAATTAATATTTGACTTGATTAGTAAGAAGGTGATTGAGAAAATAAAACAGTCCATGGACAGAGAAGCACAATACAAAAAGCTTTTTCAATTCACTAGTGCAGTGACCGACTTGTCTCCGAAAGCCGGAGCACGTTTCCTCGATATCTTGTTCAGAAACCTTCTGGGAAATAGTATTTTATTGAAGGTCGTTACCAAACAGGCAAATCGAAAAGTAAGAAGGGCAGAAAAGTTTAATCGCTTTTTAGTTGCTTCCGATTTAAATATTGGAGATGCGGTCATTGCACTAACCTCAGTGGATGCACTGAGAAAAATTTTTCCCGCGGCAGAGATAGATTTAGTAATAAAGAAATTCACGGAGAAGTTTGTCGAAGGGAATCCTGATATTTCAAATTTGTATCCTGTTTATATAGGCGCGCCCTTTCCAACGGAAAGCGATTTATCCGCGCTTGCCCATCTTGCAGGCAGCAAGGACTACGATTTGATAATAAATTTCAGTCCGATGATCGAAGATAAAATCTTCGGCAAGCGGAACGTGGTTAATTTTTCCATCATGGCTGTTGAGATGGTGAGAGGTGAGGGTTACGGAGAGACCATCAATAATGTTTCTTACCGGGGATATAAGTTCATCGAAAAAATATTTCATGACTCAGTGCCGCCCGGTTTTGGTGATCGGTTTAGTGGAGCCAATATTTATCTTTCAGACGAGGCTGTGGAAAGCGCATCAAATTTTCTTTCGGGTCATGATGTTTCTCGAGAAAAGCCGATAATCATGTTCAACCCCGATGCTTCGTCACGATTTACAAGAATGCCGTTTGATGTGCAGTCCGATCTTTTGAAAAGGCTTACCGATTTTGATTGTGACATTTTATTGGGAGCCGGGCATGTAGAAATATTTATAGGCTATGAACTTATTTATTCATTACCTGCGGAGAGAAGCCAAAAAATCGTAATCGTGCCGTCTTCGATGGAAATCGATGTCTATGCCGCTCTAATAGATTTTGCCAACCTGTTTATTACCGGAGATACTGGTCCGCTTCATTTAGCGGCAGCTCGGAAATTCTCGCGCGACTCAGGAAAGAGTTTGAGAAACAAAACCGCGATCTTCTCTGTATTTGGCGGAACACCACCGCGCATTTATGGATATGATTCAAAGACTCCTGGCTTCTTTGGCGCAAACCAGGATGCACCATCAAGAGCCTTTATATCGAAAAGTTTATGCAGGAACATTACGTGCATAAACAAAATGGCAAAGACATGCAAGGAAGTCCGGTGTTTCAAGCCGCTCGACCATGACGAAATTATTTCTGAAGTCGCTGGCTATCTTGAGTCAATTCACAATTGGTACATTCGACAGAAGTATTTTATTCCCGCAAAGTAATTTTCCGTAAAACTGAACTGTCACAGAACATACGGATTTGGTTTGAATAGCTCAGACATTTTATCTTAATCACGAATCGAGTTTGAATGGACACTTTTCTATTTTTGTTCTTGACGTATATCATGGGTTTTATGACGGCGATCCCGATCGGTGCGACCCAAATTGAAATTGCCAAGCGCTCTCTGAACAATCATCTTCGCGCGGCATATATGGTTGCAGCCGGTTCTGTCAGTTCGGATGTTATGTATGGTGCAATCGCGCTTTTTGGGGTCGCGCCGTTTTTAGAAAATAAAATGGTAGTTGCGATTTTTGGCTTGGTGGCGACGGTCATTTTATGGCTTCTTGCTTTTTTTACATTCCGCGATGGAGCGAAAGCCAGCATGCTTGATTTAACTCACGCAACTTTGAAAAGTAATAGGCTGTCATTCGTTACTGGATTTTCACTTGCCGTCACGAATCCGATGATGATTGTATGGTGGCTTATCGGCGTCAAGATCATCAAAGATATCGGGCTGGTTTCTAAGTTCGATACAAACGCGTTCCTCATGTTTTTGATGATGGGAGGGATTGGATTATGTTCTTACTTGATTGCTCTTGCGAATATTCTTCATTGGGCAAAGAATTTTATCTCGAATGAGATGATGAAGAAGGTTAATTACGGATTGGGAGTCGTACTGGTTCTGTTGTCATTCTATTTTCTTATAAGTTCACTACATACGCTTTTGCATTAAATTATGATTTGCCCGGTCAAAGTTTGATGAGAGTCGAAAGAACAACCAAAGGTAAAGAATATGGATAACGCTGAGAACGAACTGAAAGAACTGATGCAAATACCCGGAGTTGGGAAATCTATCGCTATGGACCTACTAAAAATTGGGATCATGTCGGTGCGAGACTTGAGAGGAAAAAATCCTGAAATACTTTATGAGTTGATCAACAAAAGGGAAGGGCACGTTCAGGACAGGTGCCTCTCGTACGTCTTCAGGTGCGCAGTCTATTATGCTTCTACTACGAAGTCTGCTCAACGTCCGGAAAAATTAAAATGGTGGAATTGGACAGATGCAAAAATGGTGAATAGCATGGTGGAACATGAAATTTGAGCGTTGGATTTCCGGGGCTTCGTGGGAATCAAAAGTCGGTTACTGCCGCGCAATAAAAGCGGGGAATAATATTTACGTTTCCGGAACGGTTGCCGTGGGTGATGACTGCAAATCATTTGCGCCGGCGAGAAGATGCTTTGAGATTATAGAGAAAGCTTTGAAGAATCTTGGAGCAGATATTTCAAATGTTGTACGGATACGAATGTTTGTAACAAATATTTCTCGTTCGGCTGAATACGGCAGGGCACATTATGAGTTATTCGACGCAAATCCCCAGCCAACAGTATAATCGAAACAAAATCTGTGATCGGCCCGGCATACCTGATTGAAGTAGAAGCGGACGCAGTGTGCTGAAGTTCGCCGGGTAAAGCGAACGAAGGAGCATTCTTATTCATTTCTCCAATTCCGACATTTGAGCGCTATTAGGTTCAATTCATTGTACACCCTACCTCTTTTTATTCGTATTTCCTGAAAGACATTATTATTTGATGCTCCGAGCGGTATTTTCCCCCCAACTATTTCGGAGTATATGCAGTCGAAAGATATGAACAAGCCAAGGAAGCAAGGAAAAGAGGAAAACTTGTCAAAAGAAGCCGGACTGGAAAAGACGACCGATAGAGAACTCGTTTCGCGAGCCCAAAATGGAGATGCGGACGCTTTTGAGAGGCTTGTGGAAAGATATGATCGGCGTGTATTGTCACTTGCATTTTCGTTTACTCGAAATTCTGACGATGCTAAAGATATTTATCAGGAGACACTTATCCGCGCTTTTAATTCGATAAAAAAATTTCAAATGAAAAGTGAATTTTCAACATGGCTATATAGAATTGCCAGCAATGTTTGCATCAGTTTTAAATATCGTCAGAAAAAAAATATGGATATGTTCACACAAAATTTTCGGAAAGATGAGGAAGGAATTGACCCAGAGCCGACCGCAATCGTTTCTGATTCTGTCGAAGGAGATTATATGAGAGCTGAACTTGCGAAGCAAATCGAGTCGGCTCTCGGTACACTTTCACCAATGCAAAGAATGGTATTTACAATGAAACACTACGAAGGTTATTTGCTGAGGGAGATTGCATCGCTCACAAACTGCACCGAGGGAACTGTGAAAAAGCATCTGTATGTGGCGGTTCGCAGGCTGCAGGAACAACTCAGAAGTGCTCTTGGATAGGAGAATAAAATTATGAGACATAAGAGATTTGAAAGCCTTATCGTTCTAAATTTTTACAACGAGATTTTGCCTGAGGATAAAGCAAATCTTGACAGGCATTTGTTGGCTTGTCCGAAGTGCAACAAATTCCAGCAAGATCTTGTCAAGACTATACCTCAACGAGGGCCTGCAGAGGATTTAAATCTTGACAAGACTCTTCTCGAAGCGAGGAATGAATTTCACCAGACTATTTTTGGAGGCAAGGATTGCACTGTACCAGCATATAAACTTCTTCAGCATAGGAAAGAGCGTAGTTTTGCTACGGTTCCAACCTACGCCGTAGCAGCAATTGCATTCGTGATGCTCGCGATAGGTACGATGACAAGTTACCTCTATTTTTACCGCACAGGAAGAAACAATGAATCGATTATTCCTGAACTCACTTCTCAAAATAGGAATGATGTCGCGATAGATGACATTCGCTTTCTTTCGACTGATCAAAAATCCGGCGAGATTCAATTTTCTTTCGACTTTATCAAACGTTACGAAATGAAAGGATCCCTGGACGACCATGATGTCCAGGCGATTCTTGCGTATGCACTCGGCAATTCGGATAACGCGGGTACACGACTGAAGTCGGTAGGAATGCTGGATGCAGCTGCATCGGAAAGACCGGACAAGGAAATTGAAAATGCTCTCTTGAAAGCCGCGAAGACAGATGACAATGCCGGTGTGCGGAGAGAAGCGTTCCTTTCGCTCAAGAAGTTGCCTTTTGACAACGAAATAAAAGACGCACTTCTTTTCGTTCTTCAGAACGACAAAAACCCAGGGATGCGTGTTGCAGCAATTAATTATCTGTCGGAAAAAGAATCGACCTTTGGATCGAAATCGTTGAATACCAAAACTGTTGATCAAAGAGTTTTGAATGTATTAAAAGAAAAATCAGAATTTGATCAAAACCAATATGTTAGACTTAAAGCAGCGGACATGCTGAAGGAAGTTAGGGAGCTTTAACATGAAAAAAATTATTTCAATATCGTTTTTGAGTGTTCTCTTGCTGGCGACCGTCACCAAGTGCCAAGAGAATACTTCAACTAATTTACTAAAAACTTTTTTTGTCTCGAAAGGCGGAAAACTTGTAGTCTCGATAAGTGGTGGTGACATTCAGGTGCGAGTGTGGGACAGATTGCAGGTGCATATGACCGCGCAAATCATCGGCGACGATGCGGATCGGGTAGAAACAGATCAAGTAGGTAATACCGTCAACGTTCAATACAGATCGCATGGAGGGTCGTGGAAAGGCAATCGAAATTTGAAATTCGAATTCTACGTGCCCAAAGAATTCAATCTCGACTTAACTACTTCAGGCGGAGATATTGGGATAAGTGGAGACCTTGCAGGTAATGTAGAACTCTCTACTTCGGGAGGTGATCTCGAGATTAATGATGTGAATGGCAGAGTCGATGGCAAGACTTCCGGCGGTGACATAACCGTTCACAATTTGGAAAAAGACGCTAATCTTTCCACCGCCGGAGGAGATATTCATGTGGATCAAGCAGCAAACAACCTTGAGATTTCCACTTCGGGCGGAGATATAACGGTTGGAGCCGTCGGGAAGAATCTTAATGCCTCTACGTCTGGCGGCGACATCAGTATCGAAAAAGTCGGCGGCGAGCTTCATGCCACGACATCGAGCGGGGATATGACGATCGGAAAAATCGGCGGGAGCGTAAGTATTTCCACTTCGGGCGGCGATATCACATTGAGTTCAGGAAACGGTCGTATCACGGCAAACACTGCCGGCGGCGATGTTGATGTCATGAGTGCAACAGGCTCAGTCGATATATCGTCGGCGGGCGGCACAGTTAAAGTCGGCCTTGTCCCGACAGGCGAAGATGAAAGCAAGGTCGTATCAAGCGGGGGCGATGTGTATTTGTATATTCCGCCGGACGCAAAAGCAAATATAAAAGCTGAGGTGTCCGGTGGTGACGAAGACGATATAATTTCTGATTTCCCCGCCGTCAACAGAACGCGCGAGTTCGGCAATGAGAAAGAGGAAATTGTCTTGAATGGCGGAGGTCAGGAGATATATCTGCATACATCCTCTGGGAGTATTTATGTCAAGAAGCTGAATTCATTTTCAAAATAACCAACATATGAAGGAGTAGCTACATGAAGACCATAATATCGTTTGTAGTAGGATTTATTTTTCTCGCGGCATGTTCAAGACAGGTGCCGGCTCGTGAAAGTGGAATCACTGAAGAGTTCCATCAATCTTATGCACTTTCATCAGGCGGCTCAGTGCGGCTCAACAATATTAATGGAGGAGTACGGATAAAAGTTTGGGACAAAGATGAGGTCAAAATTGATGCAGTAAAGCACGCGGATAATAAGGATATGATGGATCAGTTAGAAATCGTCGTCAATGCTTCCCATGATCTTGTGGATGTAGACACTAAATATCCTGAAAACAGCAATACTCACAATCACAACGGACAAGGGCCGTGGGTGGAATATACCATCACTGTGCCTAAAGACGCAAACCTCGACAGTATAAAGACCATCAATGGTGACTTAGAAATCTCCGGAGTTGAAGGAAAAATAAAAGCATCGACGATAAATGGGACCGTCCACGCTTCGGATATTAAGAACGATTGTCGGTTGGAGACAATCAATGGGAAAGTTAAAGCCGGGTTTGCGTCGTTGGGATCCGGATCAGATGTAACATTGAAATCAGTGAATGGTTCCATCGTTATTAATTTACCGACTGACGCGAGTGCGAGGATCAAAGCGAGTGCATTCAGAGGACATATTTCAGATGACTTTGGATTAGTATCGTCACGCGAAAGTGAGGGGCACTCATTCATTAAATTTGGTGATTCAATTGATGGCAAAATAGGTGATGGTAGTGCATCTTTGAATGCTGAAACTGTTAATGGCGGTATAAAGATTTTGAAATCTGAAGAAAACAAGTGAAATTTGTTCTTTTATTTTCGAGGTCAATTATAATAAACGCCGGTTTCCTTTTTGTCAGTTCAACTTTGCGAGCGGAATGGAGACATAATTACGGAAGTTGATGGAACATTTCAGATTGATCCCGACGGCGCAGGGCCAGCACAGTCGTTTGCTTTTTCGGACCCGAATTTCAATTTCAAGTCTTTATGCGACAATGCGATATTGAGATGGGAATATATACTAGGCTCGACTCTATATCTGTGTGGACGCAGGATAGAACCGACCCGCAATTTCCAGGTTTCATGGAAATAACTCGTGATTTGAGAAACCTTATGTCTGCGCATCCCGATAATATTTTGCTTGTGAAGTTCATATACTGGTTTAATATGTGATCGGGCAATACTGAACTAATAACCATAGAGGAATCTCTCAACCTATCTGAATTTAGTTTAAACCCTAACAGTCCTATACTTTTCCGTACTTATTTTCTGCTTTGATTTTATGTCTTGAGACAACTATATTTTGTACCTCGGCGCTTTAAAAAAGTGTGCTTGGCGTATTCAAAAGCGTCGCAATTTTTTAATCGAGAAATTGGGGCGTAGCCAAGTGGTAAGGCAGCGGCCTTTGGAGCCGCCACTCGTAGGTTCGAATCCTGCCGCCCCAGCATTGAGTTAGCGCAAAAATATATTTAACAAATCTGAGATCAGATTATCTGAGCGGCAAGGCATCCCGAATTTGTTTTCGGGTATCCGAATTCTTCGACTGCAGAGAATCCTTGCTGAATGAAAGAGAATCATAATCCTAAATGGACGGCATAAAAATATTTTCAGGTCGCAGCAATATTCCGCTCGCGGAAAAAATTGCGCATGAAATAGGTGAACCTCTGGGTGAAAGAGAGATCGTGAATTTTAGCGACGGCGAGATCTGGGTGAAGTACTCTGATAATATTCGCGGCGCCGATGTGTTCATCATCCAAAGCACATTTCCACCGGCGGAAAATCTGATGGAGCTACTCATCATGATCGACGCGGCAAAGCGAGCATCGGCGTCAAGAGTGACCGCGGTAATTCCATACTTCGGCTACGCTCGCCAAGACAGAAAGGATCAGCCGCGCGTCGCGATCACATCGAAGTTAGTTGCAAACCTGTTGACGAAAGCCGGTGCAGAGCGAGTGCTGACCATGGACTTGCACGCAGCGCAGATCCAGGGCTTCTTCGATATACCGGTCGATCACTTGTATTCGTCGGCCGTCTTCGTGAAGTACATAAAGGATTTGAAAATTCCGAATTTAGTTGTGGTGTCGCCGGACGTCGGCGGAATAAAATTCGCGCGAGCTTATGCGACACGGCTTGAAGCGGATCTCGTCTTGATTGACAAGCGCAGACCCAAAGCAAATGTTGCAGAAGTTGTAAACATTATCGGTGACGTTAAAGGTAAAAACGTTCTGATCGTTGATGATTTGATCGACACCGGCGGAACGTTTGTGGCGGCGGTGAACGCTTTGAGAACGGCAGGCGTAAACGATATCTACGGTGCATGCACGCATCCGGTTTTCAGCGGCAACGCCATGGAGAAGATTGAAAATAGCGCTTTAAAAAAACTTATCGTCAGCGATACCGTTCCGCTGAAAAGATTATCGGAAAAAATTGACGTGAAATCGGTCGCAAGGCTTTTTGCCGAAGCGATTAGAAGAACTTACCAGAACGAATCAATTAGTACATTATTTGAAATCAAGTAAGAGGAAGCAATGGAAGAAGTTGTTTTGAATGTTGAGAAAAGGACTTTGATGGGCAAGAAATCGAAGAGGCTTTTTGCTGAGAAAAAAATTCCGGGGATATTTTATCTCGGGAATGAAAATGTTATCGTGCAAGCAGACGAGGTGCCCGTACGAAATCTTGCGACCTCGAACGTGACTCATCTCATAAAAGTTAAATTTCAAGATGGTACGGAACGACGCGCGATTTTGAATGACGTCCAATTCGATCCGGTTGTCGGAAAGATTTTGCATTTTGATTTGCATGGAATTAAAGAAGGAGAGAAAATAACTGTTCAGATTCCGGTACAGCTTGTTGGTATACCGAAAGGAGTGAAGGATGGCGGTATCGTTCAGCATTCAATTCACAGGATAAAAATTCAATGCGATCCTAATCAGGTGCCGGAGCACATCGAAATCAATATTGCAGAACTTGGGATCGCGGATTCGGTTCATATTAAGGATGTTAAATTGGAAGGTGTAAAAATTCTCGATAATCCAGAGTCGGCAATCGTAACTGTTGTTCCACCTCCGACGATCAAAGAAGAGACGCCGGAAGCTGTTGCTGCTGTGGAAGAACCGGCGGAGCCTGAGGTTATCGGAAAGACGAAGAAAGCTGAGGAAGGCGAGGAGGCGGTAGAAGAACCTGAGAAGAAGGGCAAGGAGAAAGAAAAGGAAAAAGAGAAGAAGTAATCGGATCTTATTTGTAAGGTTCTGATTTGGTGAGTAGGAAAATGATTGTTGGACTTGGAAATGTCGGTCGAGAATTCGAGGGGACGCGGCACAATATCGGTTTCATGGTCGTTGATGAAGTCGTTTCAAAATTCAAGAAGAATTTTATCCCCGGGAAAGGTGAGTATTATATTTCCGAGCTGCGCCATGGTGACGAAGAAATTGTCCTTATGAAGCCGACTACTTTTATGAATAACAGCGGGATGGCGGTTAAACACGCCACTGATAAATTCGAAATTCCGCTCCAAGATTTGTTGGTTGTATATGACGATTTTAATATTTCGCTCTCGAGTATCCGTCTGAGAAAAGGCGGCAGCGACGGCGGGCACAACGGTGTTTATTCGATTATTTATCATTTGAATGACGACAGTTTTCCGCGCCTGAGGTGCGGCATTGGAACTGAAGACGTCGTGCCAGGGAAAGATATGGCAAATTTTGTTCTTTCAAAATTCGAAACAAATGAAATTCCCGAAGTAGAAAAAATGGTGAGGACCGCGGCCGATGCGGTTTTCGTTTTCATTAACGAGGGAATCGAAACTGCGATGAACAAATTTAATTAACTGAACTGTGCCACGATAGTAGATCGCGGCATTTAACTGTTGTTCGTGAGCGCCTCTGGCGCCATTCCGACACATAAATAAATTGTGACGGGACTTTCACCGGCGGACAGCCAAATGACCAAAGGAGGTGAACTAAACTGAACATAATTCAGCGAGAATACGAAACCACGTTCATTATTAATTCCAATTTAGAAGACAATCAGGTCGAGACTGTAATCACCCGCTACCAGGAATTTATACCGAAGAACGGCGGCGAAGTGACAAATGTAGATCGTTGGGGAAGGCGGCGTCTTTCATACGCAATAAAAAAGAAGACCGCAGGTTTCTACGTCCAACTGCTTCACAAATCGCCGACCGATATTGTTCCCAAGTTGGAGCAAGCTTTCAAGCTTGATGAGGACATCATTCGTTACCTTACGGTTGTGGTTGACAAAAACATGTTGAAAGCGCGCGCGGGCGTGAAAAAACATCGACGCCAGCGCATTTCGAAGAGCGAGCAGGCTGACATTGCCACCGTCATGGCAGAAAAAAATCACGATGCGAAGTAGCTCATCCATTTTTCAGAAGACGGGCTGCAAAGTAAATTTCAGCCGAAGGCTGATGCGCCTCCGGCGCAAATGATGGAGGATTTATGGCTGATCTAAAGATGCCCGAAATTAACAGCGCGTTGATCGCAGGTAACTTGACAAGAGATCCTATCTTTCGGCAAACTACTAACGGGACTGCAGTTGTGAACTTCACAGTTGCTTCCAACAGAAAGTTTCGTGACAGCGGAAACAGATGGCAGGAAGATGTTTGCTACGTCGGCATCGTTGCATGGAACAAACTTGCCGATAGTTGCCGGGATCGCTTGAAAAAGGGGAATGCAGTTTTGATTGATGGCGAGCTTCAAAGCCGAAACTGGAAAACCGACGACGGGCATAATCGTTCGATTGTCGAGATCAAGGCTAGACGAATCCAGTTCCTGAACAAGAACGGGCGTCTGTCGGATGTCTCTTCCGATCAGATTCGAGAAGAAGAGCCGACAACTTTTACGGACGATTCGTTCGACCGTTTTTTGTCGAATGAAGAATCCGAGTTGCTTAAAAATAATGGACATAAAATTAGCGAGTAAATGAAGTGGTACCAGTAAAAGAAATAAGGAAGAGAAGAATTTGCAGGTTCTGCGAGAGCGGAGATGTTTATGTCGATTACAAAGACGATAAGCGTCTCATCAAATTTACATCCGAGCAAGGGAAAATAATTCCTCGCCGGGTGACCGGAACCTGCGCTAAGCATCAGAGGCAGCTTTCGCTTGCGATTAAACGAGCGCGTCACCTTGCGATGCTGCCGTTTGTCTCGGACATAATCAGATAATAAATAGCGGTCAGTCCTGCCAGACATCATGCGGACGGACAGTCAGTGGACAGCTTAGTGCTGATGGCTGAATGCTGGTCGCTTTTTTAAGGAGTAATTATGAAAGTCATATTAAGAAAAAATTACGAAGGACTCGGTGAGATCGGAAAAGTTGTCGATGTGCGCGACGGTTACGCTAGGAATTTTTTAATTCCGCAGAAAGTTGCGTATCCATATGCGGCGGGCTACTTGAAAATGATCGAGAACGAAAAGCGAGCGTACGAAACGAAGTTGAACCACGAAATCAGCGATGCGCAGACACTTGCGCAGAAGCTGAACGGCATCGAGATAACGATCGAAGTCCAAGCCGGTGAAGAAAATAAACTCTTCGGCTCGGTTACTTCGCAAATGATCGTTGAGAAGCTTGTCGAGAAAGGTTTAGAAGTAGATCGCCGCCGCATCGAGCTTGCCGAGCCGATCAAGTCACTCGGCATCTACAAGGTCCCGGTAAAACTTCATCAGCAAGTTGTTGCAGAAATAAACGTATCGGTGACGAAACAGCCGGAAGGCTGACAACATCGGTGACGATGCAACCTTCCATTCAATATTTGCATCTCATGTAGAGTAGAAAGCTTCTTGACAGACCTCATGAGCCTATGTAACTTGATGAAGAGGAGAAATTGGAAAACGTAAATATCCTGACGGCGTTTATATTCGGAATAATTTCCTTTATATCGCCGTGTGTCTTGCCGATCGTACCGGGATATTTATCGTTCATAAGCGGGTACAGTTTTGACGAGATGGTACACAGTACTCGCTCAGAGCTTTTCAGGAAAGTAACCCTGAACTCGATATTGTTCATCGTCGGATTTTCGTTGATCTTCGTCGCTCTCGGCGCGTCAGCCACGGTTTTCGGACAATTTTTATTACAGAAACTGAACTTGTTTTCGAAAATTGCAGGAGCAATCATAATTGTATTCGGGTTGCATATGATTGGGATTTTCAAAATAAGATTTCTTAATTATGAGAAGAAATTTCATACCGGCAAAAGGATAGGGCCGTTAGGTTCGTTCGTCGCAGGACTCGCGTTTGCTTTCGGCTGGACGCCGTGCATTGGTCCGGTGCTTGCAGCGATATTGACAATTGCTGCACAGCAAGACACAATCGGAAAAGGCGTAATGCTACTCTCGGTTTATTCTCTCGGACTAGGAATACCTTTTTTGATAACGAGCCTGAGCATAAACGCATTTCTCGCTTTTTTTAAAAAATTCAGCAAATATATAAGATGGGTCGAAGTCGCGGGCGGAGCTTTATTGATAATTGTTGGTGTTTTAATAATGACGAACAGATTGACTTTGCTCTCCGGTTATTTTGCGAAATGGTTTCCGTTTCTTAACCGACTGTCATGAGTTGTTGTAGGTTACTTTCAGAGTAATAGATAATATAGAGGAATGAATCAAAGGAAAGATGCATGAGTAAGACGATTGAAAAAGTTGATGATGTTGTGATTCGATTTGCCGGTGATTCTGGTGATGGGATGCAGTTGACAGGGATGCAGTTCACAAACACGACTGCGCTTGTCGGCAACGACCTCTCCACTCTTCCCGATTATCCCGCGGAGATCAGAGCCCCTGCCGGAACACTTTTCGGAGTGTCAAGTTTTCAACTTCGCTTTTCAAGCTGGGATATTTTGACGCCTGGAGATCATCCGGACGTTTTGGTCGCAATGAATCCTGCTGCTTTGAAAGTTCACCTCAAAGATTTGAAACATGACGGCTTGATACTTGTCAATACCGATTCGTTCGACGATAAAAATCTTGAGCTTGCCGGGTATAAAGCAAATCCATTGAGCGACGATTCACTGACGAACTTCAGAGTAATTGAAGTCCCGATTACAAAATTAACTTTGAATGCTTTGCAGGGAGTCGGCTTGACACAGAAGGAGATGGTACGCTCCAAAAATTTCTTCGCGCTCGGTTTGATGTACTGGATGTATTCGCGACCGATGGAGCCGACGGAAGAATGGATCAAGGATAAATTCGGGAAGGAACCGAAGTTAGCAGAGGCAAACACGAAAGCTTTAAAGGCAGGATATTATTACGGAGATACAACCGAGGCAGTTGCTTTTCGATTCGAGGTTAAACCGGCGCAGCTAAAGCCGGGATTGTATAGAAACATTACCGGCAATGAAGCGACGGCGCTGGGTCTTGTGGCTGCATCAAAGAAAGCCGGTATCCCGCTTTATTATGCAAGCTACCCAATCACTCCGGCGAGCGATATTCTTCACAACTTATCGATGTACAAGAATTTCGGCGTGAAGACCTTCCAGGCCGAAGATGAAATCGCCGCTGCCGGCGCGGCGGTAGGAGCGGCTTACACCGGCAATTTAGCTGCAACAGGCACGAGTGGGCCCGGTGCGGCTTTGAAATCCGAAACGATCAGCCTCGCCATTATGTTGGAGCTTCCGCTTGTTGTCATAGATGTTCAGCGCGGAGGGCCTTCGACAGGTTTGCCGACAAAAACCGAACAGGCGGATTTAATGTTCGTTATATACGGACGCCATGGTGAGGCACCTGCTCCGGTAATTGCCGCATCGACTCCCGCCGATTGTTTTCACATGGCCTACGAGGCCGCGAGAATCGCCGTGAAATATATGACGCCTGTTTATTTGCTCACCGACGGCTATCTCGCAAACGGCAGCGAGCCATGGCTTGTGCCCGAAGCGAAAGACCTTCCGGCAATTCCGGTCCACTTTAGAACCGATCCTGAGAATTTTCAACCGTATGCGCGGAATGAAAACAATGTCAGACCGTGGGCGATTCCCGGAGTTCCAGGACTTGAGCATAGAATCGGTGGACTGGAAAAACAAAACATCACCGGAAATGTCAGCTACGATCCTGATAATCACGATGTCATGGTGCATTTGAGAGCGGAGAAAGTAAAAGGCATCGAAAAAGACATTCCGCTCCAGGAAGTCTATGGCGAACAAAGCGGCGAGATTATCGTCGTAAGCTGGGGCGGGACTTTCGGCGCCGTAAGATCTACCGTCGAGAGATTGCGCAAATCGCATCATAAAGTTTCTCACGCCCATCTCCGCTACTTGAATCCGTTCCCGAGAAATCTCGGAGATGTTTTGAAAAATTTCAAAAAAATTTTTGTGCCGGAAATAAATCTTGGACAGCTTGCAAAACTATTGAGGAACGAGTTCCTCGTTCCGGTTGTTCAATTCAACGAAGTAAGAGGTCTTCCTCTCAAGTCGACCGAATTGGAAAAAGCAATTATCGATACGTTAGCTAAAGATCCTGCGGCGCAGGTCGAAGATCCCGTTCGCGGGAAAGGAGTTAAGTAATGGCGGATATAAAAGGAATTGGTGTAGGAATTCAGACTAAGAAATACACGGCAAAGGATTTTGCGTCCGACCAGGATGTAAGATGGTGCCCGGGGTGCGGGGACTATTCAGTCCTTGCGCAAGTTCAGCGAATTCTTCCTGAGCTTGATGTGCCGAAAGAAAAGCACGTCTTCATTTCGGGTATTGGATGCTCGAGCCGATTTCCATATTACATGGAAACGTACGGCATCCATGGAATTCACGGGCGCGCGCCGGCAATTGCAACCGGCGTAAAAACCGCGAATCCTGATCTTACCGTCTGGGTTGCAACCGGCGATGGCGATGCACTTTCCATTGGTGGAAACCATTTTATCCACGCATTGCGCCGCAACGTCGGATTAAAAATTCTGATGTTCAACAACAGAATTTACGGGCTGACCAAGGGCCAGTATTCGCCGACTTCCGAGCTTGGCAAGAAAACTAAGTCAACGCCGTATGGAACTGTCGATTACCCATTCAATCCGGTCCAGCTTGCGCTCGGTGCCGCCGGAACTTTCGTGGCACGGTCGATGGACAGAGATCCGAAACATCTCCAACAAATTTTGCTGCGAGCAGCGAGACATAATGGAACGGCGTTCATCGAGATTTACCAGAACTGCAACGTATTCAACGACGGCGCATTTGAAATTCTTACCGAAAAAGCAACAAAGGCGGACAATGTAGTCTATCTCGAAAACGGCAAGCCGCTCATTTTCGGAAAAGAGAACGACAAAGGAATCCGGCTGAATGTTTTTACTCCTGAAGTCGTTTCACTGAAGGACGGCAAGTGGGGCGTGAACGATATTCTCGTTTACAACGAATCTTCGCTTGATCTTGCGGTGCTTCTTGCGACGTTCAGCGAAAGAGCAGGCTTCCCGACACCTGTAGGAGTTTTCTATCAGGCTGATCGGAAGAGCTACGAACAAATGCTGACCGAACAAATCGAAGGTGTTACACAGAAACGCGGCGCCGGCGATCTCGATAAATTGCTCAAGTCCGGGAATACGTGGGTCGTTTCGGCGAACTAATAAGTTGTAAAATTGCACAGAGTGGTACAGGGTCAATTTTACTCTGTGTAGGGCTTCTTCTTTCCCGTCACTCTCTGTGAAACAATAATTTCTATATGAACAAAATAACAGACACTTTTCGTCAATTGGCTGACAACAACAAAAAATTTGTTTTAACAACTCATGTTAATCCAGACGCCGACGGGCTCGGCTCGGAGCTTGCACTTAACCGGTTTTTGAAAAAGTTAGGAAAAGAGTCTGTCATACTTAATCATAGTAAGACTCCGGCAAATCACAAGTTTCTGGATTATGACGGCGAAATAAAAAAATTCGATCCTGAAAAAGATGCGAAACTGCTTCTCGATGCCGATGTTCTAATCGCGCTTGACATGAATAATCCTTCGCGGTTACGAAGCCTTGAAAAAAGTTTTTGTGAAAGCAAAGCGAAGAAAATGGTTATCGACCATCACCTCGAAGTGCAGGATTTCGTCGATTATGAATTGATCGATCTTGATTCACCGGCGACGGGCGAAATCGTTTATAGATGTTTAACGGCTTATGATTCGAATTTGTTGGATAAAGGAATCGCTGAGGCGTTGTATGCCGCTATCATGACCGATACAGGCTCGTTCCGTTTTCCGAGAACCGACGGTGATTTGCATCGGATCACGGCACATCTCTTGGACCTCGGAGTCGATCCGACTTATGTGTATAATAATCTTTACGAACAAAATTCATTCGGGCGCACGAGACTCTTAGGTGAGGCCCTGGCAAGCGTTCAATTGGCTTATGATGGGAGGCTTTCATATTTTTCGATTACGCAGGAGCAATTGAAGAGGAACCAAGTTGTGCCGGATGAGACGGAGCAATTTGTGAACTATGCTGGTACGATTGCCGGCGTAGTCGTTACAATTTTCTTCATGGAATTATCAAACGGCATCAAGATAAGTTTCAGATCTAAAGGAGACGTTCCTGTGAACGAGCTTGCGAAACTTTATGGCGGCGGCGGCCATAAGAATGCGGCAGGGGCGAGATTGCCCGACGTGAAATTGGATGAGATCATTCCGAAAGTTTTGAAAGATGCAGGGAACATTCTTGTGAATGAAAATTCGAAATCGACGATTTAAGATCGATGATTGACAATCGTAAATCATCAATTGTAGATTGACAATTGAAAATTGTGGAGGATAAATGCTCGAAACGAACAGTATAAAAGTTGAATTTCAGGAAAAAGTTTTTACGGAAGTCAAAGCCGATGCGTTAGCTCTTTTGCTGACGAAAGACGACCTGTTGGAAAAAAAACGAGGACAATCGAATCTTTCCATGTACCATGGCAGAATCCTCTCTCTTTTCCCCCAGCATAAAACGCAAATCGAAGCGGCTCTGAAAGGAAGTGACTTCACCGGTGACAAAGATCAGAGATTTACGATTTATTCGGTCGAAAAGCATCGTGTTATATTTCTTATCGGTCTTGGCGAGAAATCGCAATTGACGAATGAAAAAATCAGGCGCGCCGCCGCAGCCGGGATAAAGTTGGCTCAATCGGCAAAAGCATCGTCCATAGTATTGTCGACTCTCGATTCGGCAGTGGAGCAGCTCTCCGATTATGAGACCGTGCATTCGATAACCGAAGGCGCGATATTAGGCGCCTACAAATTCGACAAATATTTGACGCAAGACAAAGAGAAGTCTAAAATTGAAGCGATCACAATTGCACTTGTTAATGTCGGGTCGGCAATCGGAAAGAAGGCGGCGCGTGATGCACAGTTGCTTTGTGAAGCAGTTTATTTGACGCGCGACCTTTCTAATGCGCCGCCGAACGAAATTTATCCGGAGGTTCTTGCAAATACCGCTGTGAAGATGGCCAAGAAGTACGGCATCCGAGCGAGGATTCTCGATGAGAAACAAATTCGTAGTTTGAAGATGGGCGGACTGCTCGCGGTTAATTCGGGAAGCGATAAGCCGCCGCGGTTTATCACGCTTGAATATAAAGGAAATCCGAAGAGCAGAGACTGGTACGCGATTGTCGGTAAGGGAATTACATTTGACAGCGGCGGAATTTCGATCAAGCCGGCTTCGGGAATGAGCGAGATGAAGATGGACATGGCGGGCGCAGCGGCAGTGATCGGGACGATGCAAGCATTAGCTTCTTTGAAAGTATCTGTCAACGTCGTTGGGATAGCTCCGTCAACGGAGAATCTTCCGAGCGGCTCGGCATATAAACCGGGCGATGTCGTAACCACTATGTCGGGAATTACGATTGAAGTTGATAACACGGACGCCGAAGGAAGAGTCATTTTATCCGACGGACTTTATTATGCCCAGCGATACAGGCCGAAGGCAATTATTGACCTCGCGACATTAACTGGCGCATGTGTTGTCGCGCTCGGCCAGCACGCAACCGGAATGTTTGGAACGAGCGAGGACGTAATGGCACAGCTCAAAGAAGCCGGTGAAAAAACTTACGAGCGGGTTTGGCAGATGCCGATCTATGAAGAATATGAAAAGCAGATCAAGAGCGACATCGCGGATGTGAAGAATGCCGGCGGCAGATGGGGTGGAGCAATCACGGCGGCGTTATTTCTCAAGAAATTTGTGGGCGATTACCCGTGGGTTCACCTCGACATCGCCGGGACGGCGATGCTTGAAGAGGCAACGGATTATTCTCCGAAAGGCGGCTCCGGAGTTGGAGTCAGACTGCTCACGCAGTTTTTCAAGCAGGTGGCGGAGTAAAGAGTAGGAATAACGCATCGCCAGGAAAAAATCGTCCGTCCATGCTTCTCGGACGGACGAAGCGACGAGCGTCTTTTTTCGCCTGTTAGTTGCTGTTGTTTTGCAAACTTCAGGAGACCATCATAGACAAGAGGTGTGGTTAGCCAGATCAACCAATTTTTCTGAAGCCATTGGCCTCACGTATCAAGTCCGGTTGCGGCCACTGTCTTTTGTCAGCAGGCAAGTGAATTTTCCTGCCTAGGTAAGACTTGAAATCATCTAACCCACCATCCAATCTAAGCCTAGCAAGCTCCCGCTCCTGAGCAGGGTTGATTTGCATATTTAAGTTTTCATCGAGATAGATCAAAGAGCGATCAAAGGCTCTGTGGTATGTCGGAGAAAGACAAATTCCATTGTAAACCTCATCACAACTTCCTTTGGCCCCGACTGGCAGGATATGTGCAGCATCAATCAAACGAAGCTGTATTCTTGTTACCGCGCATCGTCGGTCATATGCAATCGTGACTTTGCGTCGAAAGTCAGAGTCTCTAGAAAGTCGTGATACTGTTGCTACGACTCGTTGTCGGTCTTTGGCGACCCTTTCAAGTTCCTCCGCTCCGATCGGTTCAAGTGCAGCCGCTTTTGTGAGAAGATCGACTGTCTTTGCTTCCGCTCCATAAGTGTGCAGAAGTTCGGCGTTCAGGGCATACGCCAAAAACTGGTCCGGACGAAAACCGATGGCAATTTCGTTGTTGCCCTTGGTCGCGAACGACAAGCCATGCTGCAACGCTGTATGTAGAACGGTGATAGGGATTTGAATGGAGGGAGAATTGATCGAAAAGCGTTTGTGCCGCCTGAGGTCGAACCCTGCAAAGCACTTTAGGTTTGGCTCGTAGCCGATCAGAATTGTAGGTCCAGTTGGATTGAGCTCGAGAGGAGGTGTTACCCCTGTAAGTTGGATTCGGAATTCATTTTTTGGTCTCGCTGCCCCTCCGCCATGTGTTAGCGTCCAAATGTAGGTCCAAAGCTCAAAGATACTCTGGCCAGACTGCACGACCAAGCGTCTTGGATTTCTGCTTGGAGAAGAAATGAGGACAGCGGTGGCATTGCCTTCGTCAAGTGCATCGATGATTGAATGGTTGAGGAGAGGAGTAGCAAGCCGCGCCACCGCGATTACCCTTTCGTCTTTGATTTCATTGAACGCTTGTACCTAGATTTCTTCTGCTTCACTTTGGCTGCAGACTTTGTGTTGTCTTTTCCATAGGAAGATATTACACGCTTCCTTCCGCCATCTTTGAGGAGCGTATCATCGAAAAGGCCACGCTCGATGCCGTTCCAAAGGCTAGATGACGAGTAAACCTTATAGAAGATCGGGTCGGTCTTCTTCCCACTAACTTTTGAGTCAACCTTGAACCTACCGATAGCTCCTTTGACATAGTTATCAAGGATCTCACAGCATATCCAATTTCGCTCAAGTCGTTCGCAAACTTCGCCAGTGACGCAGCTGCCTGCAAACGGATCAAACACTACATCGTCCACATCCGTTAGCATTCGGATAAAGAACTCGGGGAGCTGACTAGGGAATCGAGCTGAGTGCGGTTTAACACCAATTTCTTTGCAATATCTGAGGTAGTTTGAATTACTCTCGGTATTGGGGATTGCAAGAAGGTTGGGTGCGATGGCCGCGCCGTTGTCACGCTGGAACTTATCGCTGATATCATGGCCGCTTGGGCGCAGTTTGGCCTTGTACCCGTTCTTGAGCAAATCCTTCATTGAGTCGCTATACGGAGCGAGCACGCGCCGATTGCTTGCCTTCGGCCAAGGTGTTTTCGACAACCAAAAGACTGTATTAACGGCGTCCTTCACTCGCACACGTCTTACGGTGACCCATTCCGCAGGGGTGGGTAACTTCGCTGGATTCCACCAGTAGAACTCTTGCGCTAGATGAAACTTAGCTTCTCTACAAAGCATCATCAGAAGCTCATAGTGATAGAGGCTACGAGTAGGTTGCCCAGGAATCCAAGAACCTCCGATGTCGAGAACAAATGAACCATTGGGCTTGAGTATCCGGTAAAATTCACGTGCAAATGGCCAGAACCATTGCACGTATTTATCGGCGTCCACATTACCGTAATCCTTTTTCCGTACCAAGCCAAACGGCGGACTAGTTACGATGAGATCAATGGACTCGTCTTCGACATGATTCCTCATAAATTCGAGGGAATCTTGCAGAATGATTTTGCCGAATCTTGTTTTAAAGGAAGGTTGCATGTCTCAATCTAAGCAAACCTGTCTACTTGTTCAATCCGGACTTGCAGTCTAATTACAGCAAAACAATGGCAGCTAGTACCGGAATAACGTATTTCGTTCTTTACCATTTCAGTATTAAAGACAAACAAAAAGTTCGCTTATCAGTTCAATCTTTCTCTGTGCCATGATCTTGTACCACGTTATACTTTTCACTGATGATTTAGCTTGTCGTATCCGCATTGTCAATCTTCACAGTTTCAACTTCTTCAGCTTCGGCGCGAACTGCCTTACCGCAGCCACGACGATTAATGTCATGCTTCCTCCGAATATCACGGAAGGAATCAATCCCATGAGCTTCGCCGCGACGCCGGATTCGAATGAGCCAAGCTCGTTCGATGAACCGATAAAGATCCCGTTCACGGCAGACACGCGGCCGCGCATTTCGTCCGGCGTGTACAGCTGGATTATCGTCGCACGGATAACAACGCTGACATTGTCGAACATACCACTCAGAAGCAGTATCACCAAAGAGAAATAGAAGCTCTTAGAAACCGCGAACAGTATCATCGAAAGCCCGAACCCGAATACGCAAATCATGAGATTGCGGCCTGCCCCCTTGAAAAAAGGATAGTTCACCTGCACTATAGACATGATGATAGCTCCGACGGCCGGAGCGGCGCGCAAAAGCCCTAATCCTTTTGCGCCGATATGAAATATCTGGTCGGCAAATATTGGAAGCACTGAGACCGCACCGCCGAAAAAAACTGCAAACATGTCGAGTGTAACCGCGCTCAAGATGACCTGGTTGCTGAAAACAAATTTCAATCCTACGGAGAGGCTCTTCCAGATAGATTCGTTCGCTTTCCGTTCGGGCAAAGGTTTGTCCTTTACCACCATGAAGGAAAGAAAACCGACGATCGTCATTAGAACGACCGTGCCGTATGCGATTCCGATTCCCGCGAATCCGTATATCAAACCGCCTGCTGCAGGTCCGGCCACGCATGCTACCTGAAATTCAAGGCTGTCCCATGTTGAAGCATTGCCCAATAGCTCCCGCGGTACAAGCTGTGCGAGAAATGCCCGCTGGGCAGGTGACATGAAACCTCGCACCAATCCCGCAGCAAAAATGATACAGTAAATCGGGAATACACCATGGTGAACAAGAATTATACGAAGGTGAGTGGAGACCAATAGTAGAACAGCGGCGCAGAAAAAGTATCCCGCACTGGATATGATAATCACTCTCTTCCTTCTGACGACATCCGCGACATGCCCGGCAAAGAGTGCGATGCTGAGAAACGGTATGGCTTCAGAAAGTCCGATCAGTCCAAGCGAGAGCGCGTCGTGAGTCAGCTCATAGATCTGCCATCCCACTATCACGGATTGCATCTGGATGGCAAATGTCAGTATGAAACGCGCGCAGACAAACCATCTGAAATCTCTTATCTTGAGAGACGCATAGGGATCGGTGGCATCTAAAACAATATCCATGTTTTAAAAAAGATAACAACAGATTCTGAAGAACAAAAATGTACCGACAATAGTGTTTATGGAGATTGAGACACAAAAGGAGACCAGCTTAGAGCTCCAACTTCCGAAATTTGGGAGAAAGGTTTCGGAAAACGCGGAATGGAATCTGACTCTCTCAGTAATTATACTTTGAGTGTGTGTCTTTAAAAAAGTCAATGCACAAACGCTTTGCGGACAGTTCCTTGCAAACAAAAGAACGAAGGCGGGAAGTAAAAGGGGCTGGTTCAATAGAACAGATCATCCCGGATGAATATCCCGCCATATAACACATTCAACAACTACTAAAAATTGTGATGAATATGGGAACAAAAAGCCGAGCACTCTTACGATTAACCGCATGTTTCATAGTGATGCTCCAATTAAATGCCTGCTCATCTTTCTTTGTAAAGCATGAAGCAGAAAGCAGCGGCGTCATAGATGCCGACGATTCGAACATTCAGTATGTTGGACGGTTCGATTTTTCCAATCCTAAGAAAGTGGTATTCGACTGGGCAGGAGTTTTTATAACCGCAAGATTTGAAGGAACGAGTTGTTCTGTTCGACTGAGTGACAGCACAGATGAGTACGCGGTCATTATCGATAATCGCGCGCCGAGATTGCTGCGTATTGACAGCTCCACCATATATAAAGTTGCGTCTGGATTATCCGATTCAATTCCACATACAATTATGATCCAGAAGCGAACCGAGCCTGTTGTGGGCAAGGGTGAATTCATGGGATTTGCCGTCGATAGAGGAAGAAAACTCTTGCCGCCGGATAAACGTCCCGATCACCGGGTCGAATTCATAGGCAATTCGATAACCTCCGGATTCGGAGACGAAGGGGAGACTCCCAATTGCCATTTCAGTGCCCAAACGGAAAATGCCTGTATGTCCTACGCGGCAATTACTGCCAGAGCTTTGAACGCAGATTATTTCCTGATCTCATATTCAGGGAGAGGTGTCGTCCGCAACTATGGCGACAGCAACAGAGTATCGCGCGACCCGATGCCCGCACTTTATGATCGTACCTGTTTCTTTGATTCGACATTGAAATGGAACTTTGACCGTTGGGTTCCTCAAGCAGTCGTTATTAATCTCGGCACAAATGATTTTTCGACTCAGCCTTATCCCGACTCAACAGTTTTTAAGGAAGCATATTCCCTGTTGATAGATCGCGTACGCTTGTTATATCCCGGCGTGACGATTTTCTGCGTTTGCGGACCGATGATCGGTGAGCCTTGCTCGGATTATATTAGAGATGTGGTTTTGCAGCAGCAGAAAAAGAGGGGGAGAGATAAGGATGTTTTCTTCATCGAGATCAAGCATGATATGTTGGCTGACGGAGATTGGGGTTGCGACCTGCACCCGAATATTCTGGGGATGAGCAAGATGGCGGATATCATTGTCCCTGTCATAAAACTAAGAGTGAATTGGTGAAGATCTAAATAAATATTTTGAGCCGTCATATCCATTTGCACGTTCTTGTTGCGGGCGGAGGCTGAGAGGCTTCCGCCTGTATTATTTCTGCTCGTTCTTCTCCTTATCATGGTCACAGACCGAGGTAACAAGAAAAACTTCATAGTCTTAGCTTACTATGTATGGCGGTTTTGTTTGAGCCAACTTTGAGCATCGGTATCTCCAAGTTGAGCTGCCTTCCTATAACATTCAATTTGTTTTTGTGTATCGCCTTTATTGTGGTAGGCGTTTCCTAAATTGTAGTAAGCATCTGAATACTTCGGATTCAACTCAATCGCTTTTTCGTAAAGTGAAATAGCTTTCTCAATATTTCCCTTCTTGAGGTAGGCGCCTCCTAAATTATTGTAAGCCGCTGACGACTTTGGATCCAATTCAACCGCTTTTTCGTAGAGTGGTATAGCTTTGTCGATATCTCCCTTATTGTAGTAGGCGAGTCCTAAATAGATGTAAGCATCTGAATACTTCGGATTCGCCTCAATCGCTTTTTCGTAGAGTGGTATAGCTTTCTCAAGATCTCCTTTATTGTAGTAGGCGAGTCCCAAATTGATGTAGGCGTTTCCTAAAGCGACGTAAGCATTTGAATACTTCGGATTCACCTCAATCGTTTTTTCGTAGAGTGAAATAGCTTTCTCGGTATTTCCCTTCTTGAAGTAGGCGATTCCTAAATTGTAGTAAACCTCCGACGACTTTGGATCCAATTCAACCGCTTTTTCGTAGAGTGGAATGGCTTTGTCAAGGTCTCCTTTATTGTAGTAGGCAAGTCCCAAATTGATGTAGGCGTTTCCTAAAGCGACGTAAGCATCTGAATACTTCGGATTCAGCTCAATCGCTTTTTCGTAAAGTGAAATAGCTTTCTCAATATTTCCCTTCTTGATGTAGGCGCCTCCTAAATTGTAGCAAGCCTCTGACGACTTTGGATCCAATTCAACCGCTTTTTCGTAGAGTGGAATGGCTTTGTCAAGGTCTCCTTTATTGTAGTAGGCAAGTCCCAAATTGATGTAGGCGTTTCCTAAAGCGACGTAAGCATTTGAATACTTCGGATTCAGCTCGATGGCTTTTTCGTAGAGTGAAATAGCTTTCTCAATATTTCCCTTCTTGATGTAGGCGCCTCCTAAATTGTAGTAAACCTCTGACGACTTTGGATCCAATTCAACCGCTTTTTCGTAGAGTGGAATGGCTTTGTCAAGGTCTCCTTTATTGTAGTAGGCGAGTCCCAAATTGATGTAGGCGTTTCCTAAAGCGGCGTAAGCATCTGAATACTTCGGATTCAGCTCGATGGCTTTTTCGTAGAATGAAACAGCTTTCTCAATATTTCCCTTCTTGATGTAGGCGACTCCTAAATTGTAGTAAGCCTCCGACGACTTTGGATCCAATTCAACTGCTTTTTCGTAGAGTGGAATGGCTTTGTCAAGGTCTCCTTTATTGTAGTAGGCGACTCCTAAATTGTAGTAAGCCTCCGACGACTTTGGGTCTAATTCAATCGCTTTCTCGTAGAGTGGTATAGCTTTGTCAAAGTCTCCTTTATTGTAGTAAGCAAGTCCCAAATTGATGTAGGCGTTTCCTAAAGCGACGCAAGCATCTGAATACTTCGGATTCAGTTCGATGGCTTTTTCGTAGAGTGAAATAGCTATGTCAAGGTCTCCTTTATCGTCGTAGGCATGTCCTATATTGTAGTAAACCTCTGAATACTTCGGGTCGAGTCCAATTGCCTTTTTGTAGAGTGAAATAGCTTTGTCAGTATCTCCTTTAGCGTAGTAGGCGAGTCCTAAACTGTTGTGAGCCATTGATAAGTTTGGATTCAATTCAATCGCTTTCTCGTAGAGTGGAATACCCTTGTCGATATCTCCTTTATTGTAGTAGGCGTTTCCTAAATTGTAGTGAGCATCTGAATACTTCGGATTCATCTCAATCGCTTTTTCGTAGAGTGAAATAGCTTTCTCAAGGTTTCCTTTGGCGCCGTAGACGCCTCCTAAATTGTTGTAAGCCGCTGACGACTTCGGATTCAATTCAATCGCTTTTTCGTAGAGTGGGATACCCTTGTCTATATCTCCTTTATCGTAGTAGGCGTTTCCTAAAGCGACGTGAGCATCTGAATACTTCGGATTCATCTCAATCGCTTTTTCGTAGAGTGAAATAGCTTTGTCAATATCTCCTTTGTTGCAGTAGGCGATTCCTAAAGCGACGTAAGCATTTGAATACTTTGGATTCAATTCAATCGCTTTTTCGTAGAGTGGAATACCCTTGTCGATATCTCCTTTATCGCAGTAGGCGTTTCCTAAATTGAAGTAAGCCTGTGAATACTTTGGATCCAATTCAATCGCTTTTTCGTAGAGTGAAATAGCTTTCTCAAGGTCTCCTTTGTTGTAGAAGGCGTTTCCTAAATTGAAGTAAGCTTGTGAATACTTTGGATTCAGCTCGATGGCTTTTTCGTAGAGTGAAATAGCTTTCTCAAGGTCTCCCTTATCGTCGTGGGCGTTTCCTAAATTGTAGTAAGCATCTGAATACTTCGGATCGAGTTCAATCGCTTTTTCAAAGAAAAGAATCCCCTCATCGAAATCTCTCATCTCGACGGCGTTATAGCCTTTTTGAAACCAATCGCTGGCAGAGAGCGAATTTGAAACAGCGACATATTCTTTCTGAGTCCTAAGCCTTTGGTTTTCATTTTTTTCGGCAGCAAGCTGTTTACGCAATTGCTCAATTTGCGCATAGGCTTCATCCGCTCTCCGCGTTGCTTCTTTAAGTTCTTTGAGTTTGCTTTGGTTGTTTGCTATGCGTGCAATATTATTTGAAACTTCCTCGGTATTCACGATAATGGAAGCCTTAATGTAGTATGTCTCGCCGTTCCATTTTTCTTCAAGAATCTTTGTTTCAGTAATTCCTGCGGTAATGCTTTGTATCTGTTCTTTCGTAAGCTCCGTCAAAACGTTGTTCTTTTCTCCCTTGGTCGTCTCAAACGTGCTCTGCAAATAGACCTCGATCTCTTCAAGCAAGACTCTTTTTACCTGATCCAGTGCTATTGTACGAGACGTAATATTACTGTCGGCTTTCCCGGCAGCGTAAGTATATTCTCGAACAAAGGTCTTTGTTTGTGAATATATTGGCAGTGAAAAAACACGTGACGACAAGAAAAGTTTGGTCTTCACAAATCCTCCTCTCCGAAGATATCAATCATGAACTTGTATGTTTGTCAGAGCAGCCATTGTTTTGCTACCTACACTCTTCTCATAACTTTCAATGTACCGCTGCCCGAGCCGAGTTCCATGTTGTTTATTTTCCAATTTCACTGAACACCTTTATGCGCCATGGCTTTTGCGCTCAGTTCATTCCGTCAGCTTGAGCGACGGGTTACGTGCCGCCGCCTTTATTGCGGACTGGTTTAGAACCAATTAAATGGAAATCAAAACTTCTTTGATCATCTTTTCCCGACAAACCAATGTCTCGACGAATGGCAAGCATTAGTTTTTGTAAAAACTCGTCGTGGCGATCTACTTTTTTACTATCATTCGAGTATTTCACTTCGTTGTGAAACTCCATTAGAGCATGAATAACGTATTGTGGTGCAACAAGGCAAATTGTATTCACTGCCAACGCAAATCGTTTGTTTGCATCATCTTTATTTGTTCCGTCGACAGCCAGATCGGATAATGCACTCAAAAGTACTTTGTAGTGGTTCACTTTCTCTTTCTGCCATTCGGTCTTTGTCTGGTGTCGCTTGGTTAAATAAAAAGTAACTGCGGCTACCAATATACTACCACCAGTGGAAACAACGGCAACTATTATTGAAGTATTCATAATATTTCAACCGAGATTCATTTAATTAAGGCGGCGCCTAACTATAATTATCCTGCCACTCATCCGCATAGCATTCCGGCAGTAAGAATGTCATGCGCAGGTGAAACGTTTGTTTTTGTTCCATTTATTAAGTCCTTCGCTGGCTATCTTTACCACATGCGCCATCTTGTTTCGCGCCTCGAAAGAATTTAAGCAGAGGTTCTCGAAGAAACAACCTTCTCTATGGGCTTCAAGATTTGATTCGCACGCTGTGATGGAGCATCCCTTCGGGTTGGGAAGGGGTCTTTCCCAACAGAATACTTTGGATCGGACAATCCGTCCGCGATGCCATAGATTGATGGTATGGTTCGTGCGGACGTCGTTATTTTATGTCAGGCTGATAATAAAGTAACACATTTCCCGACTTGAATCTCTTTGTCTTCAGAAGCTTCAGTTTAAATTTTTCATTTACACCTTTGAACAATTGGACTCCACTGCCCAAGATGACTGGATTCAGTATGATCCGAAATTCGTCTACCAAGCCAGCTTGAATGAGCGTCAGCGTCAAGTTGGAGCTGCCCAAAATGGCAATATCTTTTCCGGACTGCTGTTTGAGCTTTTCAACTTCACCGGTGACATCTTCGTTGATGACTCTTGTGTTGTTCCATGTGGCATTCTTCAATGTTTTTGAAAAAACAATCTTAGGCAACGAGTTCATCTTTCCGGCAACGACTGGGTCATTCTTTATCGCGGTTTCAGTTGGCCAGTAGCTCGCCATCATTTGATAGGTGACTCGACCAAACAAGATTGTGTCTGTCTCATTAAGTTGGTTTATTGCGAACTCATGGAATTCCTGATCGACGTTATGCCAGCTGATGTCTCCGTTCGGTCCTTCGAAGAAACCGTTGAGTGTTATGAAATCAAACAGAAATACTTTTCTCATGCTTCCCTTTTTCTTATTTAATAATTTTTTTGTTAGGCAAGATAGTGGAGCACGACCACACCTGACTTGAATCTCCTCTTTTCAATCAGTTTAAGATTAATCCTTGCGCTTAGCCCTTCGAACAATTGTCTTCCTTTTCCACAAACCACCGGATGAACCTCAAGCCAATACTCATCAACTAGCCCATGTTTCATAAATTCTTGAAAGACACTTATTCCACCTATTGAAATGTTCTTGCCGGGCTGCTGTTTCAATCTAATGACTTCTTCCACCATATTATCTTTAACTAATCTCGTATTGTTCCACTCGGCCTTCTGAAGAGTTCGAGAAAACACGATCTTTGGAATAGCATTAAACTTATTTGCGAACTCAAGTATACTTTTTGTAGCTGTTGGGTCTTTGTGAATATCAGGCCAGGCACTTGCCATAAGCTGGTAAGTCACTCGTCCGAATATCGCTATATCTGTATTGTCGAGAAGACCGCTGTAAAATTCGTGCAATTCATCGTCGGCGATTGCCACGGTGTGGTCGGCAAAGCCGTCGAGGCTCATGTTTATTGATAGAATTAGTTTTCTTCCCGCAGATCGGGATACGGGTTCCTTCAACTTTACATTGTCCCTTCCCGGATTATTTCTGTTTCGGATAAGTATAGCTTATCATCCACCTGGTTCCGAACTTGTCGGCAAACATCCCAAAGTAAGCTCCCCAGAACTCATCGTGGATTGGTGTCTCTATCTTGCCATCGACAGAAAGTCCGTCGTAGAGCCTTTTTGCTTCTTCCTTGCTGTCCGCCTCTATTGAAATGTTGAAGTTGTTCCCGACTGTCAGTTTATGTTCCATGGATTCCAGAGCGTCCGTTCCCATTAGTACGTTCCCTTTGCCGATTGGCAGGGAAACGTGCATAATTTTGTCTTTTTCATTGCAGGTACACTATCCGCTACGGGAGTTTCCTTGAATCGTTGGATCGCAATAAACTCTCCGCCGAATACCGATTTGTAAAACTTGAATGCTTCCTCGGTATTACCCGCGAAGTTCAAATATGGATTAAATGTAGCCATGGTTGTGTCTCTTTTAATTTAATTGTTATTGTTGTTCGTAAGCTTGTTTCAGAGTTTTTATATCGAATTTTTTCATTTTGAGGAACGCTTCGGTCACTCGCGCCAGCTTCTTTTTGTCTTTGTCCTTTTGCATTTCGTACATAACTGTAGGGACAATCTGCCATGAGAGGCCGTACTTGTCCTTGAGCCAGCCACATTGTTCAGCCTTTGGGTCCGCAGAGAGTTTTTCCCAATAGTAATCAATTTCGTCCTGGGTCTTGCAGTTCACAACAAAAGATATAGCCTCGTTGAATTTGAAAAGCGGGCCTGCGCTCATGAGCCGAAGCTCCTGACCAAGAATCTCAATGGTTATGATTTCAACGGTGCCTGAGGGTGTATTGTGGAGCGTTGTACTATCCTTTATTCTTGAGCCCTTGAAAACTGAAGTGTAGAACTTAGCCGCTTCACTGGCCTCTTTGTCGAACCACAGGAATGGGCTTATCTTTTGCATTTACATCTCCTTAGTCTTTTAAAACAGACATTTAGTTTGCTAGAAAATGAATAGTTATGTTCATGGTGCGAGTTCAGCCTCTGGCGCCTGTTCTTTCCAAGAGAGGGTGAGCCTCTGGTGCCATGGTGTGTTTGTCTATCATTGAATGCCACTCATATCTTCGTCACTGCACGCCGCCGTTCACTTTCTTCAATCATTGCAGTCAAATCAGCGGCCGGCCGAATCTCCCAGCTTCCGCCGCCTTTACCGAGATGGAGCGACGGATGTTTAGACATCAACTGGATCGCATGGTTCAAATCTTCGGCTTCGAGTATCATCATGCCGCCGATTTGCTCCTTTGTTTCCGCAAAGGGGCCATCAGTTACTGAGACTGTTCCATTTTGCATTGGCAGCATTGCGGCATTCTTCCCCGGTTGAAGGGCTTCACCACCAACATAGTGACCGCTCTTTCTTAACTCATCATCGTACGAAAAGCAGCTATCGACAAAGTGTTTTTGCTCGATATCGGTCATCGTCTCGAAAACTTTCTCGTCCATGTAGCCAAGACAAATGTATTTCATTTTTCTCCTTTGATTCTAGGTAGCCGCAGACTTCACGTCTGTGGCTACATATTTCTTAGTTTTCATGCAGTCTGTTTGTGCTTTTCGAGCGCCGCTCGTACAGTTGAGCTCTCCGCCGCTTTCCGGACATCTTCAGGGAATTCCGACGTCTCGAAAACCTGTCGGACCTCGATTACGGCGCCTGAGTCGGCTTTAACTGCTGGGCAGCGTTTCGCCCACTCGATTGCCTCGTCTTTCGACTTCACGTCAATCATCCAATAGCCTCCGACTACTTCCTTGGCCTCAACGAATGGACCATCTGTCACGGTGGTTTTTCCTCCACGGTATGTTACGCGGGCACCTTTCAACATCGGGTGAAGTCCGTCAAGCGATATGAGAACACCGGCTTTTGCCATTTCTTCATTGTACTTCATCATTGCGGCAACTGCTTCGGCAGGCGGAGCAAAATTCTTTCCGGCTTTTTGTGGTTCTGGTGCGCCCGGCTGGTATTCGGGCGGTATCATAAACATCATGAATCTCATTTCCTTATCTCCTTTTTAATTTTGTTTCACTAAATAGTCGTTTGAAAAGATGCAAACTCGACAATGCGTTTGAGGATTTTTTCCAGAGGTTTCATTCTTGCAATCTTATTTGTTCAAAATGCACCTAATTTTTCACCGGCTCGTAACACAGAAATACATTCCCATTGCCGAATGTCCGCGACTTCGTCAACTTGAGAGTCAGCTTATCGTGGATGCCGTCGAACATCGTTCTCCCTTTGCCGAGGACGACGGGAATCACCACAATCTGGTATTCATCGATCAGACCTTCCTGCGCCAATTGCGAAATAATGTTGCCGCTTCCCAAAATCACTAAGCCGACCCCCGATTCTTTCTTCATCTTTCGTACTTCAGCCACCATGTTATCTTTTATAAGCCTTGTATTGTTCCATGTCGCTTTGTCCATCGTTCTTGAGAACACAACCTTCGGCCGATTATTCATCCCTTCGGCAATAACAGGATCATTTTGCTTCGCAATCGGTGTCGGCCAGTACCTAACCATGAGATCATAGGTAATCCTGCCGAACAGCAGTTCACCTCCACCTTTTGCGTTATCCTGAACAAACGCGTAAAACTCTGGGTCACTGTTGTGAGCCCAGTTCAAATCGCCGTTCGCGTCAACAAAGTAACCGTCCAGCGACACGTTGTTGAAAACAATCAACTTCCGCATTGTCGTATCTCCATCCTATCTTGGATGAATTATTGTTTACACTAATTAACTGAACGCGTCATGCATCCGCATCTTCAGCGACATCGAAATCTCCGAGCAGACGGATCAACGTCGCAAGTACCCGTCGGGATTCAGTACGGTAGACGTCGTCTAGAACTTTACGAATATTGTCCAACAGGATTCCGTATCATTTGCAATTAAAAAAGGAGAAACCAATCTATTTCCTAAAACATGGAATCGGACATGTTAGTTCAAAATGGTCCATCTTTATTCGGCGAGTCCGCAGGTATAGATTGCCCACAATCCCACATTTCCACGATCTTTTCCCCATCAAAGCGGAGGATATGTACCACCACCATCCCTAGCTCACCATTCTTCAGCACAAGGTGCGAATGCACAGCTACTAATTCTTCGTCGCCGATGACGTGTTTGAGTACAAACTGCTTGTCCGGAAACTGGATATGGTTCTCTTTCATTGCCTTTTGCAGCACCAGAAATCCTGCTGGAAAGAATGGATTGTGATGCCTTCCTTTCATATCCACAAACTTCTGATAGGCTTCATCGATATGACCCGCTACAACGAGTTGAAGAAATTTAACTGCTATTTGCTTGCGAGCTTGGATACTGTTATCAGTCATAATGATTCCTCCTTGATTGCTGTTTCCACATATTTCTTCAAGCTCTTGCCAATTATTTGTGTCCAACCTTCCTCAAAATTCTTCCTAGCAAAAGCAGAAATCTTTGGAAATGTCTCCAGGCCTTCGTGTGTCAGCCTTAACTTTGTTCATTCCAATCCGGAAACAATTCAAATGTCACCAGTGAGTTGCCTTCATACCCTTCATAGCGCCACTTGTAGGCAAGCTTTTTGTCCGGAAACACCTGGCTTACTTTACACCGATGGAAATATTTCACTCCCTCGTTTTCGCCGTAAAACTCAAATTCAAAACCCACTTCCAGTTTGAATTCTTTAATATCGAATGACCAACGCTTCATATCTTCTTTCGTTGTGATTGCTCTCCAAATTTACTCAACGGGAGCTTCAAAGGACCGTTGAATCACGAATGGCTTTAAAGAGTTATTCTCAGCGACCATGTCGTTTCTCCTTGGCTTGCAACTCATTTAAGTAATCCCTGAGTGCATCGAGCCTTGCCTCCCAGGTTTTGCGGTATTGTTCGACCCAATCTGAAACCTCACCCAGTTTATCTAACTGCGCTTCGCAGAATCGTTCGCGGCACTGCCGTCGGATGGCCACCAGCCCGCATTCGGAGAGAATCTTGATGCGCTTAGAAATAGATGGTCGGCCTTATGTCGAACTTTCCAGCTACACCATTGAGCGTGAGCTTTTGACTGGCCAACAAACCTAATATGGCTCTCCTCTTCGGATTGGCTATCGCCTGAAAAACATCTCTTCTCATATGGTATATGTAATCATTCAGTAACATATAAAGTTCCTCAAACTCAACGTATTTGTTCCCAAGAATTTCAGATGATGTTTATGGGTTTAAGTCCTTGAATGAACACTTTCGCCATAAAACAATCCGATGAGACGATCAAAAGTGTATGGAACAAGTTGGTCATTGAAATCGTCCTTGCCGCCCAGAAATCAATTCTCAAAACTAATTTCAGCATCGGGTTGTTATACCTTTGAATCTTTAGGTGTTTTTTTTCATCTTATAATTGAATTGAAAGCTAAAAACTGGAAAGGTTAGATAAATGTCAAATGTAGTCGAAGCAACAGCCGCAAGTTTCAAAACGGAAGTGTTAGATTCACCGACGCCAGTTCTTGTCGATTTCTGGGCACCATGGTGCGGACCGTGCAAAATGGTTGCACCGATTGTTGAAGAAATTGCCAGGGAATATGGCGGGAAGGTGAAAGTTTTCAAGGTCAATACAGACGAAAACATGGACATCGCCGTCAAGTATAATATCCTGAGTATCCCTACGCTCGGATTTTTCCGAGGCGGTGAGATGGTTGATAGGATTATCGGAGCAGTTCCGAAAAAAGCTATTGTCGAAAGGATTAGTAAAACGTTTGAGACGGTTTCAGGAGAACAGATTCCTAACGGCTTGAGCGAAAAATGAAAATACAACTTAAACAAGTCGTAGGAAATACATTTGTAGCTAAAGGAGAATCGAATCATTGGACCACTATAGATGCTTCTTTGAAAGATGGGGGCGCGAACGGTGCATCTGGTCCGATGGAAATGGTTTTAATGGCGCTGGCGGGCTGTACCGCGATGGATGTCGTCTCCATGATGCAGAAGAAGCAGGCGGAGATGACACGCCTCGAAATCAAAGTTGACGCGGAACGTGCCGCCGATTTCCCGCGAATATTCACGAAGATACACCTCACTTATATTATTCACGGAAAGGTCAGGAAGGCAGATGCCGAACACGTAGTTTCTTTATCGCAGGAGAAATATTGTTCCGTAGCCGGGATGCTGAAGAAAGCCGCCGAGATAACTTATGACATCCAACTCAATGATTGATGAGAACTTATCAATCTGTATTTTCTGATTTCATTCTGTTAATCCCTTGACTCTGAAAGTTCTGCTCCATTCTTTTTGCATCTTCTCCAAAAATTGATAGTGAGTCAAGTCGAAATGGATCGGTGTTACAGAGACGTACCCCGACTTTAATGCGACCTGATCCGCGTCGTTGTCGCGATCGAGAATTTGCATATCTCCAGCAAGCCAATAGTAATCCCGGTTCTTGGGATCCTTCCGTTGATAAAATTTATCTTCCCATCTTGAGCGGCCCTGCTTGGTAAATTTTATTCCTTTCATTTTGCTTATCGGAATTGACGGCACGTTGACGTTCAAAATTGTATCCTTCGGCAGTCCTTCTTTGCAAACAAACTTTGCGAGCGATGCGGCAATCTTTGCAGCAGGCTCGAAGTTCGGCTTCTGAGTATATTCAATTGAAACTGCGATCGCTGGGATGCCGAGTATTGTTCCTTCCGTCGCGGCGCTGACTGTGCCGGAGTAAATCACGTTCACGGCAGTATTGAGTCCGTCGTTTATTCCGGAGATAACGAGATCGGGTTTCGACTTGAGTAGTGATTGTATTGCGAGCTTAACGGAATCGGCAGGCGTTCCATCGACTGCATAACCGAAAAGTTTTCCATTACGTCTGAACTCATGTGCCCGCAGCGGGGTGCGAACGGTTATTGCATGACCAATTGCGCTTTGTTGAATGCTCGGCGCCACTACGGACACATGAGCAAATTTCCTGAGCGCCTTGACCAGCGTATAGAGTCCGGGAGCGTCTATTCCGTCATCATTTGAAACAAGGATGAGAGGTTTTTTCTTCATAAGTAAATTTAAAAGCCAAAAGTCAAAGGTCAAAAGTAAATTGGTTAATAGCTAATAAATTTTTCTTGGATTTTAAAACTTGTTCCTTATCCGGAAATTAGTTATCATAATTACAAGGATTGACTATGAGATCGGTCGAAACGCGCCCTATTCGAGGCGTAACGCTGCGTGAGCGAATTCAATTCAAATGAGTCCTCCCGAAAGTCCCGTTCGCGGGATTCGCGCCAACCTCTCTATGACTGGTCATTCTCATTTCTCGTTAGCCCTTAATGATCCCAAACGGACGCATGGGACAAAGGCCGCCTTTACCGCCCATAAATCATATTTCTTTATGATGCGGCATGCCGTAAGCGGCAGCGGCATTCCGCATATTAGCATAAAATGGTTGAGCGGTATAATTTTCAATTAAACTTTCGTGAGGAGTTATCATGAACATCTATGTAGGAAACATTTCTAGAGACCTGAGCGAGGATGAGTTGCGCGAGGCGTTTGCATCCTATGGGCAGGTATCTTCAGTCAACATTATCAAAGACAAATTCACAGGCGAGTATCGTGGATTCGCATTTGTAGAAATGGCTGTGAAAGAAGAGGGAGAAGCGGCGATAAGCGGTCTGAACGGAAAGGATTTAAAAGGCAGAGCGTTGAATGTCAACGAAGCCCGTCCGAAGACTGATGATCATCGCGGCGGCGGAGGAGGAAGAGGCGGTCCGAGACGCGGCGGCAACGGCGGCGGCGGTGGCGGCGGCAGACGCAGATTCTAACTCTGAGAATTTTGATGGGGCGTTCAAGGGAACGCTCCATCATTTCGACTCGTTTCAAAATTTAGTGAGAATGTTCAAAGTATATCAATGTTGTTTGCAAGCGCTTTTATAGTAATCAATTATTAGTGTGCTATATGCTGCGAAGCGGAATCCTGTTGGGGGGACTTGAAGCACGCGGGAATGACAGGAAAAATCTTCCCATTTTTCTCCGACGAACTTATGACGCTTTCCGTAAATTGATTTTCACTCCATCGGTTGATATATTAATCCCGGCTTTTTTGTAATTTCAAATTCCGGAGGAATTTTTTGCGCAAGAATCGCTTTAAAATTGTTCTTATCATTGCCGCTATTGTACTCGCATTGTATTATCTTTATCCCACGTACCAGAGCGCGACGTACCAAAAAAGATTAGTAAAATTGTCAGGTCAAACAAAGTATGAGAACTATCTCAGTTCTCATCCGCTTCCTGACCTACCCGATTCGCTCAAGCAGACTTATCTCGACAGCCTCAACACATCTTTCTCTGCCGACAGTGTTAATTATTACGATGAGAATGCTAACAGCATCGTTGACGCGAAACTCAAAAGGATCAAACTAGGACTCGACTTGCAAGGTGGGATGCATATTGTCCTTGAGGTTAATATACTGAAAATGCTTGACGACATGGCGAAGAACAAAGATCAGACCTTCGAACAGATTATGGAGCAAGTCGCAGCACAAACGAAGCAGACCGATGCGGACCCGCTCGATCTCTTGAAACAACAATTTGATCAACGTGGGATTAGGCTGAGTCGTTACTATGGCGACATTCGCGATGATAACTCCAAGGTCATCTCTTATTTGACTGACCAGACGAAAACCGCAGTTGACCGCGCGATGGAAATTGTTAGGAACCGCGTTGACCAGTATGGTGTATCAGAGCCTTCGATTCAAAAGGAAGGAAACACAAGATTTATCGTGGAACTTCCTGGCGTAAACAACGAGTCGGAAGTTAGACAGCTCTTGCAAGGGACTGCGCTTCTTGAGTTCAAACTTCTTAAACCTCCGGATGTTGTCATAAAAGTTTTTCAGAGCATCGATAACATTCTTGCCGGAATGACCGATAGTCTCGCATCTAAAAATGATACGACCGCCTCTGATTCCAATATGACACAGGAACAGTTTGCCAAGAAGCATCCTTTCTTTACAATCGTGCGAGTCAATTCCCAAACAGGCGACACTTATGTGGCTGAAAATGATCGCGACAGGCTGATGCGAATATTCGAGAGGGAGGATATCAAACGTGTTATCCCGAGTGATTTTCAATTCGTGTTCGGCGCAAAGCCGCAGGTTGTAGTTAAAGGTGAAAAATATTACGAACTTTTTGTAGTAAAGAAGGATCCAGAATTAACGGGCGGTGTCGTAACAAACGCTCGAGCGCAGATTTCGCCGTCTACCAGTTCGCCCATCGTTGAAATGACAATGAGTTCAGAAGGTGCACGTGAGTGGGCAAGGATTACTGGAGCGAATATCGGAAAGAGAGTCGCAATTGTGCTTGACAACGCTGTTTATTCTGCACCTGTTGTCAGAAGCAAAATTCCAAACGGCAGTTCGGAAATCGAAGGAATGGCAAACATCGATGAAGCAAATCTATTGGCGATAGTTCTCCGTGCGGGTGCGCTACCTGCTCCAGTCGATATCGTTGAAGAAAGAACCGTCGGACCTTCACTCGGTGAAGACTCGATCAAGAACGGAGTTACCTCTGGAGTCATCGGGTTGTCATTAATAATTTTGTTTATGGCTTTCTATTATCGCGCAGGCGGTATAACGGCAGATTCGGCGCTTCTGCTGAATATTTTGTTTATACTTGGAGTGCTTGCAGCATTCCACGCGACGCTGACTCTTCCTGGTATAGGAGGAATGATACTAACGATTGCAGTCGCTGTCGATGCGAACGTACTTATATATGAACGCATTCGCGAGGAGACTGCTACAGGAAAAACGTTGAGAGCGGCAATTGACCAGGGATATTCCAAAGCGTTCACAGCGATTTTTGATTCGAACATCATTTCCCTCTTCACTGGCGCAATACTGTACCAGTTTGGAACGGGGCCCGTCCAAGGGTTCGCTCTCACTCTGATGATCGGTATCGTCGCAAGTCTTTTCAGCTCGATCGTAATCACTCGCGTCATTTTCGACATAATGATAAAGCGTGGCGCGACAGCTATTAACTTCGGCTAAACGGGAATTTTGAATTATGAATGCTGAATTCTTAATTAAAAATCCAAAATTTAAAATTTAAAATTAGGAATGATAGATGCGTTTTTTCCCAAGGACAAGTGTTGACTTTATTGGAAAGCGTTACATTTGGTATACGGTCTCAGCTACTCTGATATTGCTTGGTCTGATCACCGTTGCCATTCGAGGCTTAAACTACGGTATAGATTTCAAAGGTGGCACGGAGCTTACGCTTAATTTTAGTCCCGCTCCGAACATTGCCACTGTTCGTTCGTCGTTGGATAAAATCGGATTCGGTGACGCTGAAATCAAAACTTTCGGTAATGCAAACCAATTACTGATTCGCGTGAAGGCCACGGATCAAGGGGTAGTAACCGGCGATAAGATAATCGCGCAATTAAAAACATCCATGCCGAACACACAGCTCCAACTTTTGCAAGAAAATAAGATCGGTCCGAAAATCGGTCAGGAGTTAAGACAAGATGCGGTGATGGCAATTTTCTACGTCTTGATCGCAATTCTAATTTACGTCTCACTTCGGTTTCAGTTTATATATGCAGTCGGCGCCGTACTCGCATTGTTCCATGACGTGCTCATCACTCTCGGCTTCGTAGCAATATTCGGCTGGTTTGTACCATGGCTGAATCTTGAGATTAACCAGACCATGGTTGCAGCGTTCCTTACACTCGTTGGCTATTCGATGAACGATACCGTCGTTATCTTCGATAGGATTAGAGAGAATTTGAAAATATATAAAGGTGAAAACCTGATTCGCGTAATGAATCGCAGCATCAACGATACTTTGAGTCGCACGATTATTACATCCGGAACAGCTTTCCTTGTTCTGCTCGTGCTTCTCATCTTCGGAGGAGAAGTTACTAGAGGGTTTGCGTTTTCAATGCTGATCGGAGTTGTTACCGGAACTTATTCTTCCATTTACGTTGCGTCTGCGATCGTAGTTGATTACAACGTTTACATCAAGAAAGCCGACCTGCGATTGACACAAGCGCAGTCACCGGTTCTGGAAATCGAGAAGCCATATGAAGTTGCGGCAAAAAGAGCTTAAGAGCGGCGTAGTCCTGATAGAGATTGAAGGGAACATTATGGGCGGGCCTGATGCCATGAGTTTGAACGATGAAGTCCACAAATTAGTGAACGGTGGGACGAAAAAAATCATCATAGACATGAAGTCGGTTGAGCACATCAACAGCAGCGGTCTCGGAATACTGATCGCGAGCTTGAATGCCGTGCGTCAAGTTGACGGCGATTTGAGGATCGCTAATGCCGGTTCACGCGTGCTCGACTTGCTGAATATTACAAAGCTCAACCAAATTTTCGAATCATACAAGTCCGTCGACGAGGCTGTAAAAGGCCTCGCATAATTGTAATCAATTCTCAATTATGAATTTTTAATTTCCCAACGGGACCCTTCGAACAAGATTTATAATTCGTAATTTAACATTTAAAATTTCTAAATTAGATGTCAGTGAAAATAATTGTCGGTGCTCAGTGGGGCGATGAAGGCAAAGGGAAAATTGTAGATTTACTCAGCGAAGACGTTGATATAGTGGCACGCTACCAGGGCGGCGCAAATGCCGGGCATACCGTAGTTGTTGGGGGAAAAACTTACGTTCTGCATTTGATTCCGTCGGGCATTTTGCATCCGAATGTGATTTGTGTTATTGGAAACGGAGTTGTGCTCGACCCGCAAGCTTTTCTCGATGAAGTGGCTTTGTTAGAATCACACGACATAAAAGTCCGCGGCAGACTTTTCATTTCCCACAATGCCCATCTAATCATGCCATATCACAAGTTGATCGATTCGTTAAAAGAACAAGGCGCTGATAAAATCGGAACGACTGGACGCGGAATTGGTCCGGCTTACATCGACAAGTTCGCGCGGGTCGGAGTTAAAATTGTGGATTTACTTCATCGCGATGTTCTTGTAAAAAAAATTAGATCGAATATCGAAGACAAGAACAGGTTGCTCAGCAAAATTTATAATTCATCCGAGGTCAATGTGGAGGAGATCGTCGATAAATATTTGCAATACGACAGACAGCTTGATGAGTTTATTACCGACACTTCTCTTTTTATCAATCAGCAATTGAAAGCCGGAAAGAAAGTTTTGGCAGAGGGGGCCCAAGGTGCAATGCTGGATGTCGATTTCGGAACGTACCCTTACGTCACTTCTTCGAATCCGACGAGCGGCGGAGCTTGCACCGGACTCGGTATTCCGCCGACGGCCGTCGATTCTGTAATCGGCGTTGCAAAAGCTTATACGACGAGAGTCGGCAATGGCCCTTTTCCGACCGAGCAAATAAACGAAGTCGGCGAGAGCCTGCGAAAAATCGGCGGCGAGTACGGGGCGACAACCGGAAGGCCGCGCCGCTGCGGGTGGCTCGATCTCTTCAGCCTGAAATATTCTGTTATGATAAATGGAATCGAGGATATCGCACTGACGAAGTTAGACGTGCTCGGCGAATTCGATGGGATAAAAGTGTGCGTGGGTTACAATTACAAGAACAAGCCGTTGAAAACTTTTCCGTTAGACCTTTGCATGATTGAAGACATAGAACCCGTTTATGAAACTTTGCGCGGATGGGAAACAAAAATCTCAGCTGCAAAAAAGTTTTCAGACCTTCCGGCGAATTGCCGAACATATATTGACTTCATCGAAAAATACTTGGATGTAAAGGTCAGCATAATTTCGGTCGGCGCGATGCGCGAACAGACAATTATCAGATGAGAACGGAAAACCCGAACAAAAAGTTTTACCCGTAAAGACTGCAAATGCCGCCTAGCGGCACCCCGCATCCTGCGATTAACTTTTCCATATTGCACGGATTACACGTGCGCTTCTTACAAGGAGAAATTGCGGCTAATCCAATCGCTAGAAACTCTTGCACACTTGACTTTACTTGAAGATTCTTGCCCGGTTGTCTTCAATCGTCGCGTTATCTTTGAGTTGTTGCAGCCAATCACTGACGACTCTTGATTTCTCCTGCTGCATCGAGCTGCTGCATCGATGTCATTCGCTGAATTTTATATGCGGTCGAGTCGAACGGTGATTTGCTCAGAAGCTGGATGATATAAACTCCTGATGTGCCTTTGAATGCCGGTGAAATTTGTTTGGGGTTCAACTTTTCTGCTTCCACGGCGAAAGTGAAGTCTCTGCCGACATTGGGGACATATCCTATCAGGCTAAAAGTTCCGGTTGTATCGTAGCGAAGTCGCGAATCGTACTGCGTAAGTCTGCTCAGGATATCTCCCGCCGCAAGTTTTTTCTTCAATTGGTTTGCATAAGAAAGCGCCATATCAAACTGCTTTTGTTTCACGACGATGTCTTTTATTTGGTTCTCAACTTGATCCAACGGAGTTACGCCGGCATTTTTTACTTCGCTGATCATGAAGACGGCATAACCTTGAGTGAGGGTGGTAACGTCACTGATATTTCCCAGCGAACCATCATAGGTCCACTTAATTAGATCTTCGTTGTTCCCGATAGTCGGAATGAAATTTCCTTTTGGAAACGGAGGCGTCTGCCGCGTAGTGAGGTTCATGGTCGCTGCGCCTTTATCGAAGCCATCTTGTTTTGCTATGTAAGCAAAATCTTCCGCGTGCTGCTTCAGATCATCTTTTGTTTGCTGTGAAACTTTGATGCTCATCTTAATGTCGGCAATTTTAAGCTCGCGTGAATCTTTGCCGAGAGTTTTTATAATGTGTAAGCCGAATTGCGTTCTCACAGGACCCACGATTTGTCCGACGCCTGACTTGAATGCCGCTTCTTCAAACGGTTTGACCATCATACCTTTGCCGAACCAGCCGAGATCGCCGCCGTGGGCCGCGCTGCCGGGATCCCGAGAATACAGTCTTGCGAGTGCAGCAAAGTCCGCACCCGATCTCGCTTGTTTCAAAATATTTTGTGCTTGCTTATATGCTTCCGTTGAATCGGGGCCAGGAGGAACTTGAATAAGAATGTGAGCAGCATGTATGTATTGATTTTTTCCAGTTTGCTCATCCATGATTTTTATTAGGTGATATCCGTCGGTCGATTCGAATGGTCCTATCACTTCTCTTACTTTCCTCGCAAACGCCGCGTTCTCAACTTGAGGATCAATTTGCCCGTGGCTCATAAACTTGTCGTCATAAGGAGTTTCAGAGTATTCTTTGACTAACTCGGGGAAATCGGTGCCACTTTTTGCTAGTGAAGCGACTCGATCAATTTCATTTTTAACGTCTGCAGAATCAGCTACCGATGGAGTGATCGGTAAAATTATATATTTTAGTCTGCGAGTCGCCTGGGTTCTATAGTTATCCTGATTTGAAGAATAGTAGTCGTGCATCTCGGATTCGGTAACCTGAATATTTTGACCCGGGTATAGTATTGCAGGCGGGAAAAGAACATAACCTGCATTAAGCTTTTCACTCTGCTGTTCGAACTGCATCATAAGTGAGCTTTCCGGAATTCTTAGCGCACTGAAAAGGCGGCCCGTTAGTTTTTCCTGAAGACGCTGTTCCTTCAGATATTCCTGAACATTTTGCCAAAACTGCTGAACTTCAGGCTTGTTCGATTCGAGAGCCGCTTGAAGAATCTGACGATTGATCTGCCCGGTTGAATCCTCAAAATTTCTTTTGATAGGATCAGGAAGAGTTTCAGGATTGTTTGTTACCCAATTTACAATTTCCTGATCGGTGACCATAATGCCGAGTCTTTCGGCGGCTTGTTTAATTAGAATTTGATTTACAAGTTCCTGCCACACCTGGCTGCGCAGTTGTTCCATCATTTGGTCGTCGGGGTCCTGCTTCGAATTAGTTTTATACTCTTCGACTGCGTTATCGAGGACCTTCTCGAATTGCGGATATGCAATTTCCTCACCGTTCACTTTGCCGACTGCATTGCTTGCGTATTGTCTGCTTTGGCGGCCGGTGATGTCCATCCCCCATTCAAAAACGATCATAGCAATGAAAAGAACTGCAAGTCCAATCAGGATGGCGGGCATGTTATCCCGCATTTTTGTCATTATTGGCATTTTAAGAAAATTTCCTCTCGAGCAAAATTGCCCCGCATCATCGATGCATAATCGATATTGAGCGGGATTGATCAAAATTAGTATGCGGCAAAAAATATAACCGCAGAAAGTATGAAAATCAATTTACGAAAAATCCTGATTCAGTATTCAAAATATATTCAAAATTTCAGTGTTGGATCTAATAATGAAAAAATTAAGCCTGAATTAGCTAATAACCCATCCATAAATCACTGGCCAGTTGGAAGTAAACACTTTTGGCGGACATCTCTCGCTCACTCATTTGTATTAAACACGCGGGATGCCGCTTCGCGGTGGCCGTCATGCAAAAATTTCGGACAGGGCTAATTGCTGTGTGGAATTGAATACTTGATGGAATGCTTTTACATTTTAACGATCGATGCAACGATTGGTTGGGCGGAAATCGGTTCACGTTTTAGAAATGTTTCGCCCGTCAGTCTGAAAAATGAATTTCATTGTGAGGTGGCGAGTCAATGCGTAAGGACTACGAAGTGATAAGAAAACTTTTCAGAATTAGACTCTGATAGTTTTGGATATAGTTTTTTGTTTAAAAGTTTAGATAAAATTTCGGAATCAAAATCATCTGAAGAGTTTAAGTAAAAAATTCTTCGGAAGGAGAGAACTGAAAAATGCTTATCAAAGTTCTTGGCGCGGGTTGTTCGAACTGCAAGGCTTTAGAAAACCGTGCAAAGCAGGCAGCAGAAGAATTAAAACTTCCCCTGGAAATCAGAGAAGTCCAGGACATTGAAGAGATTTCTCATTACGGCGTCAGGAATATGCCTGGACTCGTTATAAATGGGAAAGTTGTGTTAGCGGGGTATGTGCCACAGGTTGAGGAGTTGAAAGACCTGTTGGTACACAACTTCACGCAGGTTCAATAAGTTAGCTCATAGTTCATAGTCTAGCCTGGCCACTTATCGTGGAAATGAGCTATGAGTCTTAACCACTTTGCCATGAAGTTTTTCGGTGGGTTTTCTGTCGGGCTTCAAGCCAGGAGGGCATCTCTGCGCCTTCATCTCTTTGTAATCTCTCTGGATTTATCTGAGTTTTCTGATTCAGCCTCATCATACAAGTTACACATTTGCTGACTAACGACGGACCACTGATAACTATTTGAAATTCTATCGTCGGCTCGTAAATTTCACTTGAGCATTACAGATTAAGATTGTGGCGGTAAATCCAAACTGATGGAACATAAGTACACTCTTCACGACGTTCCGATATTCGAGAAATTGTCTCCGACTGAGCTTAAGCTTATGACGGATATTTCCCACGCAAAACGCTTCAAGAGAAGTCAGATAATTTTTCTTGAAGGAGAAGTGTTCTCGGGGTTCTATGTGATTCTGAACGGCGCGGTGAAAGTCTATAAACTTAACAGCCATGGTGAGGAGGTTACGCAGCATCGGTTGGATTCTTTCCGCAGCTTTGCTGAATCAGCGTTGTTCTCCGGCTCCAGATTCTATTCGACTTGCGCGCAGGCAGTCGAGGATTCCACCTTACTCTTTTTTCCTAGCGATGAGTTCGCTTCGCTCCTCGGAAAAAATCCCGCACTTGCGATCAGGATCTCAGAAGCGTTTGCAGTAAGACTGATGGAGCTTAATAAGCGGTTCGACGTGTTAGCTGCGGATGTTGAAGGGAGAATCGCACGCTATTTGTTGAACGAAATCCAGCTTAATAATTCGGTGAAACTGCCGGAGCCTCATTTCAATTTGGTGATTCGTAAGAAAGATCTTGCCGAACATTTAGGCATTGCGAATGAAACGCTTTCACGAATGCTTCGAAGATTTAAAGAAAGTAAAATCATCAGAGAAGTATCGAAGAAAATTTTCATCACGAATGTGAAAAGACTCCGCGAGCTGGCACAAAAGTAAATTCATAATTTATTTGTCGGCACCCTTACTCGAATCGCACCAGCTTGGTCCTGCAGGACTTCTTGCTTTTTCCAGTGCACTTTACGGAAATATTCCCGAAGCAGTGATGATGTCGGTCAAAGGGGAATTATTCGGATATGGAGAAGATATTTCCGATAGCGTTCACACTGCTGCTGAGAAGTTGGTTTTTCGTGCAAAAGAAATTTTGAAGATTTGGTCAAATAACGGCGATTAACGTTTGGCTATTAGCATTTAGCTACCCGCTAATTGCCGATAGCTTTTAGAACGGCGGCTCTTTATCGTCCGGCTCGACGAGTCTCGGTCCTATCCTAAATTCTAAACTTTCGAACCGAGCATACTGCTTCACGAACGTAAGTTTAATTTCCCCTGTTGGTCCATTTCTCTGCTTGCTAATCATAATCTCTGCAACGCCTTCTGTGGATTCGCCGTCCTGCTCGGTAATTCCGTACAGCTCTGGCCTGTGTATGAAAATTACAACGTCGGAATCTTGCTCGAGCGCACCCGATTCACGTAAGTCGGAGAGTATCGGTCGTTTGTCGCCGCCACGTTCCTCAACCGACCGGCGAAGCTGCGAAAGCGCGACAACCGGAATGTCTAGTTCCTTTGCGAGAACTTTCAAACTCCGTGATATCATCGAGACTTCTCTTTCGCGGCTTTCCGCTTTTGCAGGACCTTGCATCAACTGTAAATAATCAACTACAATCAATCCGATGTCGTGCTCTGTTTTCAGTCGTCGGGCGCGGGCGCGCAACTCAAGAATTGACAAGGCAGGTGTATCATCTATGAAGATTGGTGCCGGTGCGAGTTTGTGTATGCGAGTTGAAATATATGCCCACTGGCTTTCCGGCAAAGCTCCAGTGCGAAGCAAGTGAGCGTCAACTCTTGCCTCTGCTGCTAACAGCCTAATTAAAAGCTGCTGCTGTGCCATCTCGAGGCTATAGATTGCGGTCGGCACGCCGTATTTTACCGCAGCATTTCGCGCAATCGACAATGCAAACGCCGTTTTGCCGACGCTCGGTCTCGCGGCGATAATTATTAAATCGGATTTCTGTAAACCGCCTGTTATCGAATCCAAATCCGCAAATCCCGTAGGCACTCCCGTTACGCCGCCTTTCGAGCCGTGGATTTTCTCGAGTATCTCCATGGTCTTAACAATGGCTTGCTGAAGTGGTACAACGGTTTTTTTGAGCCTCGCTTCGGAAACTTTAAAAATGTCTCTCTCGACTTCATCTATCAATCCGAACGCATCTTCACGGTTATCATAACACTTCTGGACATTCTGTGACATGGTATAAATCAAACTGCGCAGCATATATTTTTCGGCAACTATTTGTGCGTGTGCCTCGATGTTTGCAGATGATACAACTGATGAGACGAGCTCATTGAGATATGCAGACCCGCCGATGTTTTCGAGCTGCCCAGTTTTTCTCAGCTCTTCGCGAACTGTAATGACGTCAACTTCCGTGTTCCGAGAAAAAAGCGCAATCATCGCACCGAATATTTTTTCATTGGCGGTGGAATAAAAATAATCCGCCTGCAAAAGTTCTACTGCTGGCGAGATGGCGTGTTTGTCAAGAAGCATCGCACCTAACACGGCTTTCTCGGCTTCGACATCCTGCGGCGGGATTCTTCCACCTACAAGATTCTCTGTACCACTCTCGAAATTTTTTATTCCCCTTTGATCAAAATCTGTCGCCATATACACTTTTCAATTTTGAATTATCCCAGATAGGTTCTAATGATAAATACGGGATTATGCTTCATCATACAATTTGCGCATTTTCTGAACATCTTCCCATGCAGGTCTTTTCCAATTCGGATTTCTCAAAAGAGCTGCCGGATGGAATGTGACCAAAACTTTAATTCCCTGATATTCGTAAATATTGTTTCGCATTTCCGACAAAGTCGCTTTGGTTTTCAGAAGTGTTTGTGCGGCAATCTTTCCCAAGCAAAGAATCAATTTCGGTTCGATGATCTCAAGTTGCTTCTTTAAAAAAGGCTCGCAGGCATCAACCTCTTCCGGCAGCGGGTCGCGATTGTTCGGCGGCCTGCACTTGAGAATGTTGCAGATATAAACTTCTTCTCTGCGAAGCTGCACTGCCGCAAGAATCTTATTGAGAAGTTGGCCTGCGCGACCAACAAACGGTTCGCCTTGTTCGTCTTCATCGGCGCCGGGAGCTTCGCCGATTAGAACTAATTTCGCATTCGGATTTCCGACGCCGAAGACAAAATTCCTTCTCGTCGATCCTAACGGGCATCTCAGGCACGATGAAATTTTCGAGTTCAAATCCTGCAGCGAATCACTTTCGTACCAATGCGGATCGATTTTCCATTCCGATTTCAAGACGGCACCTTCGAATAAGCCGTGGTTTTCCATCACTCTGATAGTTTTTGATTTCTGTTTCAGATTTGCCTCATCGTTTGTTTTCTTATCGGTCGGACTTTGCATTTTCGTCTCGGTTATTCCTTGTGTACCATCTTGAATCGAAGCTTGTTTCGGTAACGAAGATACTGGTTCGTTGCGGGCAATTTGCGCTGAACTTGCTGAAGTAGCTGTCAGGAAAATTTCATCTCCAAATAATTCAACCTCCTGCCTGAGAAAAAGTTCGACCTCTTTTAATGCCTTTTCAACCGCATTGTAGTTAGCCATGTGTGTTGAAATTTATTCTCGAAGAGTTAGAAATACAACTATGGCTTTTGTTTGGGTTCACTGTTTCCTCCGTGGTTGAACGCGTTGAATTGAATTGTCACGACGGTTCCTTTTCCGACTTCGCTATCGATGTGGATTGTTCCACTATGTTCCTGAATTATTCTATGAGTTACTGCAAGCCCGAGCCCAGTTCCTTTTCCAGGATCTTTTGTGGTAAAAAATGGGGTGAACAATTTTTCCAGATTTTCAGGCGGTATCCCTTCCCCCGTGTCCTTTATGGTGATGATGACTTTCTCCCTATTCCTATTCTGCATCGAAGTTTCTACGCGGAGTTTACCGCCTTTGTTCATTGCTTGAAAGGCGTTGATGATGACGTTGAGGAAAACCTGATGGAGCAATGCCGGGTCTCCGTAAACTTTCGACAAATCATTTTCCAAAGATGTTTCGATGTCGATTCTATTTTTCGAGAACTGGAGATGAACAAACTCAAGAACGCCAGCAATAACGGAGTTTATGCTGATGGGTTGCAACGAGAGAATCTTGGGCCGCGCAAAATCCAAGAGTCTGTCTTATTAACACCGATATTCGTTTTGTCTGCGCTACGATGGTTGTTAACTCCTGATAGCCCTTATCGGATTCCTTCATGTCTAACTGAATTAATTCGGCATTACCGGAAATGATGTTAAGCGGTGTCCCGATTTCGTGAGCGATTCCGGCGGTGAGTTGCCCGATAGTGGCAAGTTTTTCAGCCTGGATTATCTGCTGTTCGAGATTTTTTCTGTCGCTTATATCGGACTCGATTCCCATGTACCCGATTTTTGTACCATCAAGAAAAATTGGAGTTATACCCAGCCAGACGGGAATATCTGTACCATCTTTCTTACGATTTATTATTTCACCTTTCCACTGATTGTGTTTGTCGAGCAAGTCCCACATTTGTTTGTAAAACTCTCTGGTGGAATGCTTGGACCGAATTAACGCCGTTGATTTACCAATCGCCTCATCGCGTTGATAGCCGTAAATTTTGGTGAAGGCATAGTTCACTTCTATGATGATTCTTTCAACATTTGTAACTAATATCGCGTCGGTGGAATGTTCGAACGCGCTGTGAAACAGTTCGAGTCGTTTTTTGAGAAAATGCTCAACAGATTTTTCTTGGCTCACCCCCTTAATCCTCCTCCTTGATTTATACCTTTTCTTTCTTTGTTGCGGTTCTTCCGCGCCAGCAGCGTCCCCCATAATAAATTAAAGGGCTAATAGCTGTTAGGTTTACAGCTTACTTTTCAGACTGTACGCGAGAAGATCGGTCTCTCTTTCATCATCTTCTCGAGATAAGCATCGAATGCCATTGCAATATTTCTTACCACCAATCTGCCCAGATCCTTTACGATAATTTTTTCGTCTGTCAACTCGAGTAGATCATCTTGAACAAACTCTTCGAACTTTTGAAATGCGGGAGCGAAATATTCATCGAAATTTATTCCGAATTTTCTTCCGATGTCGTGCTTATTCAGCTCCATGTCGCACATCAGTCGCATGATTACGTGCTGGCGGATTACGTCGTCTTTTGTCATCTTATATCCGAGTATCGTCGGAAAACGGTTCGTATCTATAGCTTTGTAATAATCGTTGAGTGATTTGTAATTCTGCGCATAAACATGATTGAACTGGCTGATCGCGGAATTTCCGAACGCGTACAAATCCGCGCCGGCATGAGTCGAGTAGCCCTGGAAATTTCTGTAGAGGGTTTTCTCACGCTGCGCGATTGCAAGCTCATCGCCAGGTTTCGCGAAATGATCCATGCCGATATAAATGTAGCCGGAACTTGTCAGTAGCTCGATTGTCATCTTTAGGATTTCTAATTTCACTTCAGGCAGCGGCAAGGTATTCTTGTCGATCAATTTCTGATGAGACTTCAACCATGGCACATGAGCAAAATTGAAAACCGCAATTCTTTCCGGCGAAATATCGATAATTTTCTTCAGGCTTTTTTCGAAAGATTCCAGAGTCTGGTAGGGAAGGCCATAAATCATATCGAGGTTGATGCTTTTGAAACCTAACTTGCGGCTCCACTCGACCGCATATCGAGTAATTTCTTCCGGCTGGATTCTATTTATTGCTTCCTGAACTTCCGGCTCGAAGTCCTGTACCCCCATGCTGACCCGGTTGAATCCGGATTCGCGGAATGCCGCCATGTGTTCGAAGGTCAAGCCGCGCGGATCGATCTCAACTCCGGCTTCGATGTCGTGCGAAAAATCGAAATGTTCCTTGATGGAATCTGTCAATGAAATAATTTCATCGGGGTTGAGATAAGATGGTGTGCCGCCGCCCCAGTGAAGTTGTCCGACTCTTCTATTCCTGTTGAAAAATGGAGCGGAAAGCTCCATTTCTCTTTTTAGGTGTTTCAGATACTCCGCGATTCGTTCGCGGCTGTGGGTTATCAGCATATTGCAGCCGCAGAAATAACACAACGTGTCGCAGAACGGGATGTGATAATAGAGCGATATCTCCGCGTTGTTGGTCGGAATATTATTTTCTTTCAGAGACTGAAGGAAATCATTCGCCGTGAAACTCGAGTCTGAACGCCGGAGCAGGAGGATAGCTTGTGTAGCGTGGACCCGGTCTATCGTACTTCTTGATTAAATTTAGGTCAATGTTTTTGATGGTGCTCATTTTAATATTCTTCTTTTCCCGCAGGAGTTTATCCCGCCCTACGGGAGGATTTTCAATCCCACGTACGGGCTCTTCGATCGGCGGGGAAATGCCGCCTTTGCATCACTTTAACAAAAAGTTAACCATCAAGTGTTCCAAGGTCAAGGAACTGAGATAAAAGTCAAAGGTCTAAGATCAAAACTTCAAATCAAAGTCGATATGGTTAAGTCTTGACATTTTACTTTTGGCTTTCACGTTCCGACTTTTTGAGCCATAGGCTCATCCGCATCAGGCGGAGAATTTTAGTTTACGACTCATTTCGATATCTTTAATATAAACTCGAACGAATCGATTTAACCAAAGCGTAATATGTGGAGTACCGAATGCATCTTCACGCGGCAAAAACATTAATCACGGGCAGCATCATGATGATGATGTCGATGTATCTTATCATCGGCTCACTCTGGATAATGTTCGGGCTCGTATTCGAATCGTCGATGGATACAAAACTTCCATCGTTCGGGATTGTTATTACTTCTGCATCAATATTGTGGTCAGCAATTAGCTTGGTTATCTCGATTTATTTTATCCATCAAGTTCGCGTTATTAAGAGAGTAAAGCATGAAGGAAAAACTTGAAAAAATAAAAGCACGCTACGAGGAGCTTACAAATCTTCTTTCAGATTCGTCTGTAATTTCAAATCAGGAAAAATATAGAGAGCTGAGCAAAGAGCTGAGCGACATCACGGTCGTGGTAAAGGCTTATAATGAGTTGTTGAGTTTGGAAAAAAATCTTAAAGAGACGAGCGAGCTTTCCGATCACACTGAGGATTTGGAGCTGCGCCAGCTTGCAAAGCAGGAATCGCTGGAGCTTGAAGGAAAAATTTCGGCGAAAGAAGAGAGCGTGAAAAATCTCTTAATCCCGAAAGATCCGAACGACAGCAAAGATGTTATTCTTGAAATTCGCTCCGGCACAGGCGGGGAAGAAGCGGCTCTTTTCGCCGCGGATTTGTATCGAATGTACAGCAAACTTGCCGATAAACGCGGATGGAGAATGGAGACCTTGGATTTTAATGATACAGGAATCGGCGGCTTCAAGGAAATTGTGCTCGGCGTGAGCGGAAAAGATGTTTACGCCGACCTGAAATACGAAAGCGGCGTGCACAGGGTTCAGAGAGTTCCTGTCACGGAATCAAGCGGGAGAATTCACACGTCGGCGGCGAGCGTGGTCGTCATGCCGGAAGTCGAGGATATTGAAGTGGAAATTAATCCCGACGATTTGAGAATAGACGTTTATCGTGCCGGCGGCCATGGCGGTCAAAATGTAAATAAAGTTGAGACCGCAATCCGGATAACGCACATTCCTACAGGCATCGTGGTGCAGTGTCAGGATGAGCGAAGCCAGTTCAAGAATAAGCAGAAAGCGATGAAGATACTCCGGGCACGTTTATATGACACCATGGTGCAGCAGCGAGATTCGGAAATAGCTGCGAAAAGAAAAACTATGGTGCGCAGCGGTGATAGGAGCGACAAAATACGGACGTACAATTTCCCGCAGAATAGGATCACCGATCACCGGATCAATTATACGATTTACGATCTCCATTCCGTTCTCGACGGGAATGTAGATGAGTTGATCGAGCAGTTGAGACTTGCGGAACGCTCGCTTGAAATTTCGCAGAAGTGAGCTTTGTGCAATGAGAATAAAAATATTTTTAACCGCTAATAACTGACTGCCATCACAAATTATGAACTTGGCGAATCTTAGCGGACTTGCCGGTGGTATTTATTTTTATTCCGGTTTGTCCGGTTTAGGAAAATGAAAAATTTTAAGGAGAGGAAATGAGCAGATTAAATATAGAAAAGCCGGAAGGGAAATTGGGAGTCTTGATCGTCGGGCTTAACGGTGCCGTATCCACCACTTTTGTCGCAGGTACATTAAGCATTGTGAGCGGGAGAGGAAACCCCATCGGTTCGCTTACTCAGATGGGTACCGTCAGAATCGGAGCCAGAAGGAACAACGATTTTCCTTTTATAAAGGATTTTGTTCCGCTCGCGAAGGTTAGCGAGCTTGTCTTTGGCGGCTGGGATATATATGGTCAGAACTGTTACGATGCCGCAATGTATGCTCATGTGTTAGATGAGAAGGATATTGCACCCGTCGAAGTTGAATTGAAGACGATCAAGCCAATGAAGGCTGTGTTCGATCGGTACTATGTCAAGCGATTGGAAGGAACTCATGTCAAAACCGGGAAAAATAAATTTGAGCTAATGGAACAGCTGCGCCATGATATTCGCGGCTTTAAGAAACAAAATCAATTGGAGAGAGTTGTCGTAATCTGGTGCGGCAGCACTGAAATATTCATCAACCCCGGTCCCGTGCATCAAACCGTCGAAGCCTTCGAGCAAGGAATGAAAGAGAACCATATCGACATTTCACCGAGTATGCTTTATGCTTTCGCAGCCGTTTCGGAAAGTGTGCCCTTCATTAACGGTGCGCCTAATCTTTCCAACGATGTTCCTGCCATAACCGCACTTGCAAAGGAGAAATGTGTTCCGATTGCCGGAAAAGATCTGAAGACCGGGCAGACATTGATTAAGACTGTGATTGCTCCGATGCTGAAGGCGAGGATGCTCGGACTAAACGGGTGGTTCTCGACAAACATTTTAGGCAATCGTGACGGCGAGGTGTTGGATGATCCTTCTTCGTTCAAGACAAAAGAAGAGAGCAAACTTTCTGTCCTTGACTCCATACTTCAGCCGGATGTTTATCCGAATTTATATTCGAAATATTTTCATCAGGTACGGATCAACTATTATCCGCCAAAAGGTGACAACAAAGAAGGTTGGGACAGCATAGATATTTTCGGCTGGCTAAACTATCCGATGGAGCTGAAGATTAATTTCTTGTGCAGAGATTCGATATTGGCGGCGCCGCTCGCTCTCGATTTGGTTCTCTTTACCGACCTGGCGAAGAGATCAGGTTTCAAAGGGATTCAGGACTGGCTTTCATTTTATTTCAAGAGTCCGCTCCATGAAGCTAATGCGGTTCCGGAGCATGATCTCTTCATCCAATTAATGAAATTAAAAAATACACTGCGAGTGATGATGGATGAGTCGCCGGTGTGCCATGTTGAGCATGAAGAATCTGTAGAGGAATTCACAGCGTAAGGGAATCCAGGGTATTCTACCTTTTACGCGTAATCAACTTCCAATTTCCTAATTTCGGAAATTACTTCGTCTACAGTCTCCTTCAACTCAGGACCCATCTTCAAATACTCATCCTTGCGCTCCTCACCGAGCAATGAAAGGAGCGCGAAGTAAATAGGTTTGTACTTATCCTTAAGATTATATTTGTTTTCTTCAAAAAGCTGATATACAAAATTATACTGCTTCTTTGCAAGGAACATGAGAAGAATGGAATTAATAGTTTCGGTGACATCTTTTTGGACATCCTCCTTATCAAAATATTCGCCGTAAACTTTTCTTGCCTCTTCAATATCATTGTTCCACAACAATACCTTTAAGTATACAGATGAGATCTTCATGTCTTGCTGGATCGTGTATATCTCCCTTTGAAGCTTTAAGGCTTCTTCCTTTTTCTTCTTTGATTTAAAATAAAGGTTAGCTAAATTGTTGTTGGCATTTACGTTTCCTCTCTCAATCGCCATCAAATAGTACTTCTCAGCTTCATCGTATTCCTTGTATTCATTTTGATATAGCAATGCTAAATTGTACATTGCGTTAGCATCACCTTTTTCAACCGCCATCAGGTAATACTTCTTTGCTTCTTCGTAATTCTTGTATTCATTTTCATATAGCAATGCCAAATTGTTCATTGCGTTAGCATCACCTTTTTCAACCGCCATCAGGTAATACTTCTTTGCTTCTTCGTAACTCTTGTATTCACTATGGTATAACAATGCTAAATTGTACATCGCACCAGCATCACCCTTTTCAACCGCCATCAGGTAATACTTCTTTGCTTCTTCGTAATTCTTGTATTCATTTTGATATAGCACTGCCAAATTGTTCATTGCGTTAGCATGACCTTTTTCAACTGCCATCAGGTAATACTTCTTTGCTTCTTCGTAATTCTTGTATTCATCTCCATATAGCAATGCCAAATTGTACATCGCACCAGCATGACCCTTTTCAACTGCCATCAGGTAATACTTCTTTGCTTCTTCGTAATTCTTGTATTCATTTTCATATAGCAATGCCAAATTGTTCATTGCGTTAGCATGACCTTTTTCAACTGCCATCAGGTAATACTTCTTTGCTTCTTCGTAATTCTTGTATTCATCTCCATATAGCAATGCCAAATTGTACATCGCACCAGCATGACCTTTTTCAACCGCCATCAGGTAATACTTCTTTGCTTCTTCGTAATTCTTGTATTCACTATGGTACAGCAATGCTAAATTAAACATCGCATTGACATTACCACCTTTTATGGCTTTTAGGTAGAATTCAAGTGCCCTAGCGAAATCCTTTTTCTTGGTTTCCAGTGCATTTGCAATGAACAGATCCATCCTGTCTTTAGAAATTCCCTCCTTCAAGAGGTTTCTTTCTGCCGAATCAATGTCTCCGCTTTCGATAAGAGCCGAAGCTTCGTTTCGTACTTCTATGTGAGACTTGTCCAATTCCTTAGCGAGCGGATTCTTGGCGGAAGATAGGTATTCTCTCGTTTGAGTAATTAGCTCGTGCTGTATCTCGTCTGGGATTCGCGTCCTCGACAACGCCTGTGAAATCCAGTAGGCATGTGGTTGGTATAGCTTTCCGTCCCTTAGGGACTTTATGTGTCTCTGTGCTCTTTCAACTAATTCGTTTTCACTGCACCACAATTCGAAAAATCTTACTAACCATAGTACTCTATTCCTATTTTTTCTCCTCCCCAGCCGCATGAGGTAGTAGATATTGAAGAATCGCTCGCTGATCTGGTACAACTGGTTTTTCGTTGAAGTGGAAATCTTTACGACTAATTGACTCTTTTCAAGTTGGTTAAGCTGAGAAGAAACTGCTTTACTCGGCATCCTAACTTTCTTAGCAATGTCTTTGGTGCTCAAAGCGTCCCAGTTTTGCGCCAATGCATCCACGATGGCTTGCTGATGTTTAGAGAGACTGTCCATCCTGTGTTTGTAAAGCGGTGTCACTCTGTCTAAGATTGTCTCCAAATCCTTGAATGAGTTGCCGTCGACGTCGTCGACAAATATTTCAAAGAGGAGCACGATTGTCCGTGGGACTCCTCCCGTTAGTCTGCGCAACGCCTCAATTCTTTCCGGCTGGCTTTCAATGATTTTATTGATCTCGTCGGCTCCGTATGTCTCACTTAACTTTTTTAGAAGCTGAACCGTTTCCTCGCGATTTAATGCATCTAAGGTAATGACCTTGAAGAAATCATAAAGAGGCTCTCTATAGTTGTAATAGAATTCTAATATCGCGGAGGACGTGCCGACAATTCTTATATGCTTGCAAGTTATCAGGATTTCTCTGAGTCGTTGATTTTCTTTTCTACTAAATTTCTCAATCATGTCGCCAAAGTTATCAAGGAATAGAACGATCTTTTTGTTCTTCGTTTTCAATGCCTCGATAAGAAGCTCAAATATCTTTTCTTCTGGAGAACCGCTGTCGTACAATGGGTCTACTTTGTCGGAGAGTCCAGCAAAGGAATCGTACCGATCCTCAAGAATATCAATTACTTCCTCCCAAAGTTTTGCAAGTGTCTGGATATTGTACTGCTCTTCACCGAACATAACCGGCAGAAGCCATTGATTGAGCCCGCTGTCGTTGATTATTTCGTGATTTAAACGTAGGAGAAGGGTTGTCTTTCCGTATCCTCGCTGGCCTTGAATGATGAAATGTTGCGGCGGTTTTTCCATCTTGTCGTTCTTGATCGCTTGAAACAGTTCGTCAAATTCACGAAGTCGAATGACAAAGTTGGACACGATCTCCTCGGGCGACTGCGAGGCGGGATTGTATATTGTCGGAAACTTTAGTTTAGTCTGCAACATTGTCCTTCCACCATTTTCTCAATAAAGGTGAATTGAAATGATAGATTTTTGAATCATCGGTGTTGTTGATGTAGCCGTCATGCTTGAGCGCATTGACGAGTTCTCTGAAAGTACTCTCGACTTCATACTTCACTGCCAGATCATAGACTCTTGTCGAAGGAACCGTGCGGTCTTTAGAAACACAATTGAGCAGTTCTTTGACAAAAGAGAAATCTGGTCCTTTATATGCTTTCCTCAGTCGATTAAACCATTGATCGAAATAGATCCGCTTGCCCAATGCCTTTGTTATTGCATCGTTAAGTACTTGCATAGTGATAGTGTCTGATTTCTTCTCGGTGAGAATGTCCATGGCTTCGTCAAGAATTATTTGGAAGTAGAATGGTATCCACCATTCAATCTCATCTAAGATATGTTTGTAGGCTCCTTTTTCAAACTTGAAGTTGGACGGGGAAAGGGTTCTTTCAACAAACATCTTGACTTCATCCTGGCTCAGAGGAACAATTGGGATTGGTACCAGGTCATTGATTAAGCTGCTTCCGTTTATTCGCCCGACGATATTCTCGAGCCCAATCGATCCGGCATAGACGAATTGAAGCTTCTTGTGAATTTCAGGAGCCTGTCGGATTTCCCGTACAGTCTCGAGGAAATGTATGGCAGCCCTTTCGCCTTCGTCCTGAATGATATTCTCCACAGCTTGGGCAAACTCGTCAACAAGGACAATGATCCGGTCATCCTCGATCTCGATTTTTCTTATGAGATTTTCGAATTCGTCATGGAATGAAATCTTGCTTGTTCCAAGGTTGACTCCCCCTTGCAAGTTAATCGACTCTATTCTGGATGCCATGTCCTTGATAAAGGTCTGAGTCCTTGCTTTATACTTTTGAGTACCGGAGATCTTGTCCGTGACATGGTGGTAGAGCTTCCTGTAAAACTCGTTTTCGTTGTTCACTGACTCACACGTGTAATAGATAACAGCCCGATTCTCTCTGGGGTGGTCGAGAAGGTTAAAAAGGATTGATGACTTTCCGACGCGCCGGGGAGCTACTAATAATAGGTTACTTCCTGCGTCTATTTTTGCCCAAATCTCATTTGTTATTTGGGGCCTCGGAAAATAATCTTCTCCTCTTGCCGCCTGTCCAATTATTGTTGTTTGTGCCATTCTTTTCTCTCACTTTGCATGACAATATAGTTGACAAAAAAGATTTTGTCAATAGGTATAACAAAAAAGATTTTGTCAAAGGCAGAAATCTGCGAAAATCATAGAAATTCAGCGGGTTATCTTCAAAATTACTTTATGTTTTCGCTTCTCTCCCAAGCTCCAGCTTCAGAAAGAAGGCTTTCTAGCTCTGCTTTGATGGGTAAAAAGTCGGCACGACACGAAGTAGTTACAAGTTCATCAAGAAAGATAGTCTGCACCGGCCAGTTGGGAATATAACTCATTCTCCTATCGAGAAATACTGGTTTTCTTGCTGTCGTGTACCGACAGAACCAGTCTTCACCCAATAAGTTCCATCCGCTCCGTCATCGATCCATCTCTCCAATTCCTGGAACGGAGGAGAACTTCCTCTCGGGTTTTTCAAATGATGATTTATATCCTGGATGGTGAAGTATCTCCTTTTTATTTTAAGGCATTTGACGCGTTTGATATTCATGCTTGATTTCATTTGCAAATGCAAACGCTTGTTTCTCATCAATGAACCAATCAGATGAGATCCGCTTTTTGAACCATAAGAATTTTGTCCAACGCCTTACGATCCATGAGGCAGGGTCCGAGTCACGGTGAATAAGTTCAATAAAACAATCCCGCGCATTCGATATGACAATAATATTTTTCATGACCAATTGATGACCTTTCCCAAAGCCGGTTAAGCTACACCGTTTCCTTCGTCAATAAGTTTACCGTTCATTGCAAACGGGGAATATCATCCTTTGTTTCTGTTGGATTATGCAGCTATTCCTGTCTTGCCTTAGCCGGTGTTGTTCCAGCCAAGTCGCCAATAACATTCACGAGTTGTTGGTTCGCCGGCACAATTATCTTTGTATTGTTCTCAAGTGCAAATTGAGCCGTCTCGAGTCTTTTTAGTAGTTGTGAATTCCCGACGAAATACTTATCAGCCGCTTCATTTACCAATCTAATCGCTTCGGCTTCTCCCTCGGCATGTAAGATCCGGGCTTGCCGAACTCCCTCTGCCTTTTTTATTTCGGCACGTTTTACGCCATCCGCAGTCGTCTCGGCGGCAGTCGCGAAATCCACGGCGGCGATTTTTTCATTCTCGGCTTTCACGATCTTGTTCATTGTATCCTGAACGTCTTTGGGTGGATCAATCTCCTTCAACTCCGCCCTCACGATGTCGATACCCCAGTGTGTGGTTTCCTTGATGAGGATCTTATGCAGCTCATCATTTATTCTTCCGCGTTCACTGTTGGCGGATTTCAGAGACATTGTTCCGATAATGTTTCTCAGTGTGCTCCTTGAGAGGTTGACAATCTGAGAGTTGACATCATATACGTTGTACTGTGAGTTTTTGACACTCTCTTCATCTTCTTTCACTTTGTAGTAAATCTGAGCATCAACCATGGCGTTTAGGTTGTCATTGGTGATGATTTCCTGTGGATTGGCGTTCACCAACAATTCCGTAATGTTCACCTGATACATTTTGTCAATAATGGGTATGATCCAATGAAAACCGGGGTTGGCAAAGTGGTGATATTTCCCGAGACGTTCTATAAGCCCTCTACGTGTGGGCCGGATGATTCTTATTCCTATCAAGAACAAGAAAATAACGACAACAATTATTGTTTCGAACCAGAAGGTTAAATCTGCTTCCATGGGAATTCTCCTTGTTTAGTTTTTCAAAACGTGTGAAATAGTCACGGATGCAACTGCAGTCGGTGGCTTCCAGGTTTTCGTGATCTCAGCGATTTCTTTCCTGTGGTTTTCCTTTGTGCTGGTCGAGCCATTCGAGCATGGCATGAACACTGCCGGTGGCCAGCGCAATAGACGAATCGGCAGCACCGTAATACATTCGAATTGTGTCACCATCAGGGGCAATCGTGTACCCGCATGGAAAGACCACATCGTCGATGTCACCGAGCCGCTCGTACGATTCTTCCGGGCCAAACATCCACTCATCACTGCGCATTAGGCAGTGCTCCGGCGCCTTCAAATCAAACAATGCGAGACCAAGCCGGTAAATAGAACCAGCGGCGGTCTCACGTACTCCGTGGTAAATCACCAGCCAACCTTGCGGAGTCTCGACGGGCGGGGGTGAAAGCCCGATCTTGTTGGCGTCCCACCATCCGCCGAGCCGTGCTTCCAGCATCAGCTTGTGACCACCCCAGTGCCGCAGGTTGGTTGAGTAAGAGATCCACATGTGCGCACCGGGTGCACCGACCGGACGATGGATCAATGCCCAATGACCGTCAATACGGTGAGGCAGGAGAGCAGCATCTTTGTCCTCCGGCTGCATGATCAAGCCATAGCGTTCGAACTGAGAAAAATCCTCCGTGAAGGCAAGAGCGACGCCCGGACCGTCGCGTGTGTAAGCAGTATAGACGACAGCATACTTGTTCAATTCTGGAACGAAAGTGATCCGCGGGTCTTCGATCCCCCACAGTTCTTCGGGAAAGTGTTCAGGATCGGGCACCATGGTAGGTTGGGCATCAATCAACCAGTTGTCCACGCCGTTGGCGGAACGGGCAGCGCACAAGTGAGAAAGTCCGCGCCGGTCCTCGACGCGGCAAAGAAGCAGGGTGGTTCCATCAGGCAGCAGAGTGGCTCCTGGATTGAAGACAGTGCTCACTGGATAAGGCCAATTAGCAGCGGTCAAGAGAGGATTAGATTTATTTCGAATAAATAATTCGGGGAAATGATTGCTCATTGAGGTTGTTTCTCCATTGTTAAAAGAGTGTTTTCGGCCAGCCGGAGCTCCAACAGGGCTTGAAGAAACGCGAGTGTGGACTCTGCACCCTGGTTCTCGTTTGGGCGATCGGGATGCAGTCCATCGCGGCAGCCGCCGGTGGTCGGGTCATAAATGGGTAGGTTCAGGTCGTTACGTCCGAGGAACCATTCGAATGCACGCCGGGCTTCTCTGCGCCAGCGCTTGTCTCCGGTGATTCGGTATGCGGCAAGGCAAGCCGATACCGTCGCTTGAGCTTCTACTGGCTGTTGATCGAAGCGTGCGCGCTTACCGCCACGCTCATAAAAGCCATTGGATCCTATGGGAACAAAGTGTCCGCCGTTGGCATTTGTACGCTGCAAGTCCATCAACCAGCTAAGCGACTCCAACCCTGCATTGGTCATTTCGCTTTTTGACATTGACTCGCCGCACAGCAGCAAGGCGTGCGGCAGCGCAGCATTGCAGTATGTTAGCGCGTCTTCGTACCATCGCCATTCATCGACACGATGGTTTTGATAAAGAGCTAAAAGCCGTCTGGATAATTCCTCCCGCACTTGACTGGCCCGACGATCACCGGCAAACCGGTGTACATATTCGTAAATGCCGATGAGCGCGAATGCCCAGGCTCGTGGGCTGGTGGTGTCCGAGATGGCTGCCAGAGTCCGCTCGAACAGTCTGCCGGCCATGCTCTGCAATGAAGGGGTGTTAGAACGTCCCAATACCGTACCGAGTGCCCACAAAGCGCGGCCGTGACTGTCATCCGAACCTTTTTCTTCCAGCCAGTGACGCTGGTAATCCATAACGTTACGAAATCGGCCGGATTCAGGATTGAATGCGTACCAGACGAAAGCGAGATACCGGGAAGATAATTCTAATGCTTCGCTGTTGCCAAGTTCTTCGAGTAGAGCGCTCACCATTAATGCGCGCGCGTTATCGTCGGTTGTATAACCCTCTTGATAGTTCGGTATGGTAAAAAGAGCATGCTGCAGCATACCTGTCTCATCCGTCATGCGTCGTAAGTGATCCAGCTTGAGAGGAGGCAGCTCGCCCGGATGTTTGTCCAGCGCTTTCACTGTGAATCCTGGTGGGGTGAAATGTCGCCGCTCGGCTTGAGCGCGTTCGAAACTCTCCATGTAACGCTGTGCCACCTGCGGCCAGATCATCGCCCGTGCAAACAGGTATGCCCGCTTGCGCATGGCTTGTCGTTCTGATTCGTTTACCAACATGTTAATCACCTGCCCGGCCATTGCCTCCGGATCGTGAAAAGGGACAAGAGCACCCCGCCCCTCGGCGAGCATTTCTTCTGCGTACCAATAGGGCGTCGAGATAACCGCTTTGCCTGCGCCGAGCGTATATGCCAGAGTGCCGGAAGTAATCTGTGCCGCGTTGAGATATGGCGTAATGTAAATATCCGCGGCGCTGATGAACTCAATTAGCTCCTGTAAACTGACAAACCGATTGTAAAAGATTACGTGGGCTTCCATACCTTTCTCCTGGGCCAGCCATTGCAAGGACATCCGGTACGTTTCGCCTTCGCGCTGGATAACATGAGGGTGTGTTGCACCAACGATTATATAGACAGTATTAGGATACCGAGCCACGATACTGGGAAGCGCATTGATGACAGTTTCAATCCCTTTGTTCGGCGAGAGTAAGCCAAAACTTAATAAGACAATCTTGCCCTCGACACCAAACATATCTTTATTGAAGCTTGGGTCGGTAAATGGCACGTCGGGGATGCCATGGGGAATCCGATCAATCTTTTCGGGAATTACGTGATAAATCTCTTGGAGAAATTCCGCGCCGCGATCACTCATGACAACCAACCGATCTGACACCGCAGCAATCTCTTCCATCACTCGGCGCTGATCCTGACCCGGTTCGCGGAGGATGGTGTGCAGAGTTGTAACGATAGGCATACGCAATTCCCGCAAGAGTGCTAGGATATGGCTGCCCGCCCGTCCGCCGAAAATGCCGTACTCGAATTGGAGGCAAGCTAGATCCACGTTGTTGATGTTCAGGAAGTCGGCCGCGCGGCGGTATGAATCAATATCTTTCTCCGTCAGCTCAAACCTGACACGGTCCGGGTAGTCGTAGCCTACCTCGTTGTCGTTGACGGGCAAGGCAATGAAAGTCTTGTCGCCGTATTCGGCGGACATAGCCTCACACAGATCAGTTGTGAAAGTGGCGATGCCGCACTGCCGCGGCAGGTAGTTGCCAATGAACGCGATGCGATTGATGGTTGAATTAGTCGGTCTGTGTCCCGTGTTGTCATCCATTATTTCCCTCGCTTGTTGGCGAGAATGAATCTCAAACCACGATGTGCTGTGTGAGCGGTTCCCGTAGCCATTATGTTATCAGGTTCACAAATACACGTGACTACCTCATCATAGTACTCTCTCAGACGGTTAATAAGTTGTCCTTGTTGTATGTCTTCTTCCAAGACCACGAGTGCTCCGCTGGACAACAAGACTCGTTGATCCACGTTGGACATTATTCGTCGCATTTCTTCTCCTTCGTCCTCAAGAATCATGACAATAGCCTCATTGTCGTCGATCCACAAACCTATTTTCCTTTTCATATTTTTCTCCGCCATCTGCAAAGTTTTTGAAATAACTATTCTCTGTGCACTTATCAACTTAGTCCGCATTCAATCCGAATTATTTCTTTTTACCATATACAATAACGACCCCGCCGGGTACCATTACTCCTCTGTCAATAAATGGTGGCCAAATTACTGCATGTTTTTTGTCCTTTGTCATCTGAGCATCGCCCATGTCGCGCACCTTTTCCTTTGGTGTATTTACCAACCTTACTTAGTCTTCATATCATATTGAGCATGTTGAATCAGTTCAATTTCGCGAGAGGAATATTTGCTATATTAAATGGGTTTTTCCTTAAGTATTATCCTGGCTTTCTCTTCCTCAGTTTCATCGACCAACAGTTGAACGCCATCCGTGTTCTGTAACGACGGAAACATTCCACCACCATCATCTTTGATAATGGACGCCTTAATGCCTGTCGATTCGAGATGTCCCTTTGCAATTTCAGCGTCGATCTCATTTTCAAATTCGCCGACAACTACTTGCTGTCCTTTCATTTACTCACCTCGTCATTTTTTAAAAGCGTTTTGCACCATCTCTCTATTGCCTACGTTTAATAATAGCAAGCCGAGCCAACTCGGGTATTACAAGCCCAGCAATATCGTTTCGCACAACTTCAGTTGTTCCCATATCAGGAGTATTACTTGCAGCACTCCAAATCATTCGTCCTTCGTTCCTAACCACCCATACATCTATAGAGTGCCGTTTAGTTATTTGAGACTCAACATATCCCGGATGTTGAACATATTGTTCATAATATGTGTGATACCCTATTCGAAAATTATAGCGTAGTTCCTGTTGTGATGTAACAGAGCTTTCAACATAATCAGAGTTCGTATCCGCAAGAAGAAGACGGGTCACCAGGATTCCATCGAAACCATTTTCTTGAACGGCTTCAATAACTTGATTTGTATCCGGCAGCGCATCCGGAAACAGATGATAAGAAGATGTTGCCTGGACACCATATTGAGAAAGCTCACTTACAAAAGCATCCTCCCAAATTTGCCGCTTAAGAAGATCTTTTCTTATGGCGATGACTAATATTTTCTTCAATGGAGGTTCATGAAATAATGGATCACTCCATTCGTCGACAAGTGTGGACGATGAACAACTCCCCATCAGAACCATTAAGCAACCGAATACTGCTGCCACAATGGGTTTCTCATATAATTTCATAGAATATCTCCATCAACAAATATGATTCTTGCAATTATGTCCTCTCTCATTAATTCGCGAGAATTACCTCCAGAGTTTTTTCCTTCGCTGCATTTCCAAATGTATTGTATATTTTCATCATCATCGTGTGGTGACAAATTCCGGCTTGGGCTTTTGAGTAAATTCATTTTGTTTTCTTTAATGCCAATGTTTCCCTGCGTTCCATGAAGATATAGTGACCATCTTCCTGAAAAATGTCATAATTGCGAAGTTGCAGCGCCCCGCGAGAGAGCCAATCATCAACTAACTCCTGTGATTTCGGCGTCAAGTCGCTCTCGACTACAACATACCAGTCAGAACCCCAGAGCGGCTCAAGAGAATCCCTCTTATCCGGATTGCAGATGATGTGAAATCTCTTCAGCGGCAGTCCGCTGGATATCATAATTCTCTGTGCCTGACCATATCCGGTCATTAGGGCGATGGAGCTTTTATCATCTATTGAGTGCAGCCGTTCGCCGAGCGCGGTCGCGTAAGGGGTCGTATCAAGAAGACTCTTTGCGGCGTCATTAAAAGTCGCCACGCCAACTGAAGGAATTGCGATCTGGATAAGAGGCATAGCAAGAAGGCAGGCAGTCACAGTGACGCGTACGGACATCGACCGGACTCTGCTGAAAAATCCGGAGAGACACATTGTGCCTGCTACCGATAGGAACAAGCCTAATATCAGCACGTACCTCCAGTTCCACCACCATTGATCGATATGCACCTGGCCCGTCAGCAGAGTGACTAAAATGAAAAGCGCAGGAAGACCGAAGAACAAGAGCAGCAAGACGTGGTTCAATTCCACGGCCTTGTACCGGAAGCGAATGAACACGCCGGCGGCAACTAGAAGCAAAACCGGGCCGAAAATGTTTAAGATCGCTCGACCGAATGTGACGAGGTCAGCCAGCGGGCGGGACTGGGGAAAGTCGCCAAAACCGGTTGGGGCAATGGAGGCTGACCAATGTATAAATCTCAACGCATCGCCATATTCTGCTGCGTTCCAGATGAGCCAGAACGCAATCCCGGCAAAACTAATTGCGGCAGTCGCTGCAATCCGGATTGCAGAGAACCTTTTTGATTCCCTCCACAAACGGAGCCCCTTCGACATACTTACAAGCAAAACAAAAGGAGCGAGGATCCAGGCTTCATAACGACACAAAGTTGCCAACATTACGGCAACGGCGCACAGTAGGAGCCACTTCACAGTGTTGGTCTCCAACCATCGCAGAAGTGCATACCCGCCGAGCGTGACGAAGAAGAAGAGGCTTGGCTCGCTCATCGGCGTGAGTGCCATGTAGACAACATTCGGGTTAAGTACGAACAAGCAGGCGCCAAGAAATGCGATCGGATGCGAACGCGTGATTCTCCAGATAATCGCAAAGAGCAGAAGCCCCGTGCCCACCAGACATGGAATGCCGACCATTGCTCCCGCAATTCCCGAAAAGAAAAGACTGTTGATCGATACAAAAGGAAGGAGCAAGAGTTGCGGGAGCGGAAGCCACACTGTGCCAATGTTACCTATACCCGGGCGCTGTGAATCTATGAACTCGCGGGATTTGACGATGCGCGATGTCGCATCACCGAAATAGAGGAACGAATGATTGTCAATTCGGTACACTACAACTCCTGCCACGCATATGACAAGAACGAGAAGAAGGGCGAGTGTGTACCACTTCCCGATATTCTTAGTTAACATTCTCATCAAAGGCTTCAAGCCCACCCTGGAAGGAGTTAAGGATGAACTATGTTTCTTGAGCGATTTGAAGTTTGAAAAACTCAATCGTGTCTCTCTTTTTCCTGCCTCGGCCGGGGCTGTGATTGCTGCTCCTTATTATTGTCGTCCCTGTTCGGTGGATTTACAGTTTGCCGTTGTTGTCCCGTTCCCCTATTAACCGACGGACTAGCGTTCCGCGGCTGGGAAGGCTGCTGTTTGACACGGTTGTTGCTCGGTGGATTTACAGTTTGCGGCTGTTGTCTCTTTGCCTTATTAACAGATGGATTGACCTTCCGCGGTTGGGACAGTTGTGGCTTGACACTCCGTGGTTGGGTCAGTACAGTCCTTTCTTGCGGCGGTTTCACATCCTTCATACCGACTATTCTTGACGGCGTAGGTTTCCGTTCACTACTATTGCCATTTTGCACTTGAGGTCTATAGATTTGCAGTTGACCGTGGCTCAAAGTCTGTCCTGGCTTGGTACCATTTTGAATAGTTACCAGTTTTATCGGTTTACCCGTAGCTTTTTGCACATCGTTTCTATCAGGTCCCGCAACATAGGTGACATGTCGACTATTATCAGTGTAAGTTCTATTAATCACTGCGGAATTTCTAAAGATCGTGGCACTGTTTGTCTGAGCGACACGGTAGTTGCCAATGTTACGCCTTCTAATATCCCTGTCTCTCACAAATGTCCAGCGCTCGCCGGGCATATTGTATGACCCGCCAAAAGACACATCAATGCTGACACCGGGGCGCATCGGTGCCCAGCCATAATAGCCGTTGCCTTGTCTCCATGTGACCCATGAAGGTCCCCACACATTATCGGGAACCCAAAACCAACCATAAGCATTATCGTAATCCCAACGGCCATAATGAAAAGGCGCCCATCCCCAATCGTAATCTGACACCCATGTCCAGCCATCATCCGATAAGACCCAATAGCCTCCGGTTGAATAAGGAACAAAATCTGCTCCGGCATTGGGAATCCATACATAGCCATAACTGGGATAGTCAACCCATTGACCGTAAGGGCTTAGTTGATCATAAAAGACTTGGAAATCGACACCATCTTGCTGCGCGGATGCCTGTTTCGGCAATATTGCAGAAGTAATATTCAATGCAATAAACACCGCAAATATTTTGATAAGGGATTTCATGGCACTCTTCTCCTTTTTTGAATTTTCTAAATGTGAATCATTCCAAATAACTTCTGAGCATCCAGGCAATTTTCTTATGTTGCACCTTGCTCACCGCTTTAACGCCTGATTCGAACCGGATGTCCCCCGCTAAAAACTTTGAATATAATAGCCACCACGGCGATTGCCAGAAACACATGAATAAACCCTCCCATGATATGAGAAGTAATTAGCCCCAGGAGCCACACCACAACCAGGACAACAGCGACAATGTATAACATATTGATTGCCTTTCTATTTTAGGCGTTCATTTTTTATACTTTTCAAGGTCGATCTCCTATAACCAGCCTCTGAGAGCCCCGGCCATTTTCTCGTGTTGTCCCAGCAGACCTGCCATAAAATCAGCAGCATCAATGTCGACCTTTTCGTCCGCGGCACCGGGGCTTTCCTTGCTAAGCTCGCGGATCATGGATTCGTGGTCGTCAAGCAGGGCTTCGATGATTTGGTCCTGTTTTGTGAATCGCTCATTGTGGCTGGTTAAACGAGTGACCGCGAGCGAGTTCTGAAGCATACCCTGAGCAATCTGTCCGAGTGTACGAACTCTCTCAGAAACTTCAACAATAATGACATCCAAGGACTCATGCTGGCTCTCGAATAACTTACGCAGCTCGCTGAAGTTGTCTCCATGTACGTTCCGGTATGCTTCACGAGTTCTCATGGAGAGTACGTGCTCATCGGCCAATAACGACCTTAAAGATGCAGCCACATCTTCTGTTTTTTTATCGATGACTTTTATTTTCAGTTCCATTTTGTTTCTTGATATTAGTGAGATTAACACCATTCCTCGCATCGCCAAACGGAGTATTGATTATTCCGTCTGACGACCGAGGTTCGTGCCCTACCTACCGAATGCATAAAAACATTTTCAGTAAGCGGCCTAAACCCTGGAATCCGAAGTGCCTGTTCGATCGCGCCGTTCGGACGGGTACAGATTTGTATATTTAGACTTTGCTATTCATTTTCTCCAAAGGAATAATCTGAACCGTAAATATCGCCATCTCCGGAAATCGTAGAGCCTGTGGACATTCAACCAGGAAATTGCGAGGAGGCCCTTATACTTAGCCGATATCCCGGCCAGTAGTTCCTCCAATGATTTTCCCCATCGGCCCGTACCACTTTCCCTTAATAGTTTCCAATCTCTTTTGAATCGTTCCCAATCCAATGTGTGTTGTCCTCTCTTTTAGGAGTCCAGTCCGGATTCCCGAATCTGGTCCTAAATGTTGTGATAGAAGTATATATATGATTATGTCGGCAAAGAATGCCTCCAAGGGATGAAAATGGAGCTACATCCTTTTTGGCAGAGATGATCGACCGAGTGGAGCTCCACCCTAGCGCAAGCAGGGAAGGTTTCTCCTCAACACTCGGCCTTACACGTTCATTTGGGTGAATTCAATCACATTCCTAAGAAAGGCTCCTCCAAAATGCCGTATCAAGTATCAAGTCTCGTACGCCGTTAATCACAAATTGAGCGCCGATGCAGATGAGAATAAACCACATGATATGCGAAAGGTTGTCGACTCCATTCACGCCGAGGAACCGGCGCAAGGTGCCTGCCCCGCATGTAGGGACCAACGGAAAGAAATCGTGTCCGCAGCAATACTTGTCCGTTCGTCGGCTGAGGCATTGGGATGTAACAACTTGAAACAACTCTCATCCGGTATTCCGAATGGTCTTTGACTAAGAGGATTGGTCTGTTCATTTTTTGTTGCGCTATGTCTTCATTTCTCTGTTAGTGTATACCGGATAATCTGTATATCCCTCTTCACCCGGAGAATAAAATGCATTCATATCAAGTTCTTTTGAGAGCGGCCAGCCGTTAACGAGTCGTTCAACGAGGTCAGGATTATTAATAAATGGTCTACCGAATGCAATAAGGTCCGCAATTCCGCCCTGCAATTCGTTTTCGGCCCTTTCTTTTGTATATCCACCGCTAAGAATAATTGTGCCATGAACTCTTTCGCGGATGGCTTTTTTAATTTCGATGGGCACTTCCGGCGCACCCATACTGCTGTGATCCACTATATGGACGTACAGTATTCCCATTTGATCAAGGTGATCAGAAAAGATATTTGTACGTGTTATCTATTTCAGGATAGTGGAGCATACCGCTTGCCACACCGTACGGAGAAAGGCGTATACCTATTCTCTCCTTCCCAATTGCTTCGACTGCACCTTCTATTACTTCTAACGGGAACCGGCAACGGTTTTCAATGCTGCCGCCGTAGTTGTCATTTCTTGTATTGCTCACAGGAGATAAAAACTGCTCTAAGAGGTATCCATTTGCACCATGGAGCTCTATACCATCAAAGTCTGCTTTTAATGCATTGATAGCAGCGGTAGCGTATTCTTGTTTCGTATGTTCTATTTCTTCAACCGCCATTGCTGTTGGGACCGGATAATCCTGCAACCCCAAAGTATCCGTCCATATTTGTCCGGCGGGCTTGACGGCAGAGGGCGCAATAATTACTGCACCTTCCGGCAAGTTCTTGGGATGGCCGATACGCCCGGTATGCATAAGCTGGACAAATATTTTTCCACCTTTGGAATGAACGGCATTTGTGACTTTCTTCCAGCCTTCCACTTGTTTTTCGCTAAAGATTCCAGGGATACGGCTATAACCGAGACCGTTTGGCGAAGGAGACGTTCCTTCGGTAATGATGAGTCCTGCAGCAGCGCGCTGTCCATAGAATTCAACCATTAGTTCATTTGGGATGTTACCAATTGCACGAGAGCGCGTCATGGGCGCCATAACGATTCGATTTTTTAGATCAATGTTACCCAGTTTATAAGGATCCAATAATCCAACGTTTTTCATTTAATATCTCCTTGACTAACATCATATACGTCACGTTTGGATGTCGTGTTCATAAGACTTACGTCCTTTTGGGTTTCTTTGTTTGGCTAATAATTAACTTTATTACTACTACGATGATCTCCTATACTAACATAGAAAGAAATGTGAGCCGGGTAAATAGTGCAAAGGGATGAAAAGGGAGCTACATCCTTTTGAGCATCCGTTCGGATGATGGATCAAAGAGAATCCTGCTCCAGTATTGATAAAACAATTAGGAACGGCTACATTCGTTCGAGATGACTACCGCTCACGGGTCAGGTGGAAAGGCGGGATCCTCCGGAAGGGCGGAAATCATCGAAGGAAAGTATGATTGAAAAGTCAGAGGGTTGAAGTAAAAGATGAACTCACAAAGCCACTCTTCCATCTCATTACCATGGCGTCGGACCATGGGAACAACGAAATAATGTGTTTAGGGAAACAAGTAACACAATATGCTGCGACACAAACGTTGTGGCAGGAGGCTTAAGAGGTGTCTGAATCTAATATGAATGCTGCCAGGATTGCAAAAGTATTCACGGATTTCTGTGACAGTAAAAAATATCAGTATAAGGAATGCACGGAAGAAAACAATCTAAGACTTGATATTTCGAACCTGTCTGAAAGGACCGTAATAAAGGTGTACAATACAGGTACAGTACAAATTCAAGGGAAGCAGAACTCATTGAAAGTCGAGTTTGAGAAGCTGAAAAAAGACTTTGAAGCTAATCCGCAATTCTTTCTAGGAGGTGAAGCGGTAACAATAAAATCCTGTTCAGCACGATACGATATTATGCTACCTCAACTCAGAACAAAGATAAAGGAATCTTTGAGTACACTTGAGGCAACTGTGACGATCACCGAAAAGCCTGGCAAATCCATTGAGTACAGGGCTAAAATTAGCAGGAATGAATTTTCATTAACACTGACGCAGTTTGACAATGGTACTCTGTGGCTTCAAGGTAAGACCGACAAGCTTTTTGATGACGCATGCGACTTCATAGAAAAAATTGCCAGCCCCTCCGAAAAGGAAGTTGCAGCGAGGTTCATATCCAGTGATGAAAAGAACTTAGAGGCATTCACAGCTAGATATACGCCTGATCTTATAGCGTTGGCGGAAAAAAATGTAAAGGATAAGCTGGGGGATGTTTATAATTATCTTGAACCTTACGATAAAAAATGGTTTGTAGCTTCTGAATGCCTTTGCTTGGCTAAGATTCCATTACCGGAGTTTTCTCCATTAGTGATGCCCGCATCGAAGGCGTTTGAAGGGTTCGCAAAAAAACTTCTGATAAGGATAGAACTTTTCGAAGTTGACTATTTCAAGTCAAAAAATTCGAATTTTGCGGTACTGAATGATAAAAAAAACCCGAAAAGAATCGCTATCTGCAACAAAGAGAAACACGCGGATACATTTCTTTCAAAGATTAATGTTTGTTTGGACATGAATAGGAATTTTATGATGCATAGTGACGAAAGCGAAATCACAAAGGTTGATTCGCAAGGAGAGGCTGAACAAAAGGTGAACGATATATTTAAGGATGTCAAAGAGATTTTTGATTATTTTAACAATCTTTATAACCTGCATTCCTGAACAGTGGGAAACATAGTGGGACAAGAAAACAGACTAATAGAAATCTATCACGATATAAAGCTAATCCTAAGTTCGAACAATATTAATGTTTCAGACTATAAATTGATCGATTATGGTTTACAGTTCGCAGTGTCCACTCTCAATTGGTCAGGGGTAATTAGAATCTACCAAAATAAGAAGGGCATTTTGAAGATTGATTATTCCCAGCTTAAAGGAGATGCGAATGCAATAACAGTGCAGAGTTTGTTGGAGAGAGTGGGAAACGTCCCGAGTTTACAGACCTCAAACAAGGAAGTTGTCAACTTAGGATTTCCGATTATTGGCACGGATGAATCTGGAAAAGGTGACTATTTTGGTCCTTTGGTCAGCGCGGGCGTTTATGTTGACCAAGAGTCAGCGAGGAGCTTGATCGATTATGGAGTAAAAGACAGCAAAAAACTCAGCGATAAAAAAAACATAGAACTTGCCAAGAAAGTAGCTAGGATTTGTGAGGGGCGATATGCGATTATCGAAGTCTCTCCGGAGAAGTACAACGACTTATATGACCAACTTAAAAGAGAAAAGAAGAATCTGAATACCTTACTTGCTTGGGGACATGCAAAAGCAATAGAAGAAATCCTATTCAAAGTGGACTGCAAGATTGCGATTGCGGATCAATTTGCAGATGAGAAGTTCATTCTTAGCAAGCTTCAAGAAAGAGGTAAGACTTTAAAATTGGTACAGATGCACAAGGCTGAACAGAACATAGCGGTAGCAGCGGCATCGATTCTGGCTAGAGCTAGATTTTTAGAAAAGCTATCTAAACTTTCAGGAGAATACAAAATTGATTTTCCCAAGGGGGCCTCGCAGAGAGTAACAGAAATCGCAAAGAAGTTTGTTGAATTGTATGGCAAGGAAAAATTAGGAGTGGTAGCAAAACTTCATTTCAAGATCACTCCTGAAGTCTTCGGTGAATAATTAAATAGTATGTCAGACTTAGCTGATCGAAAACAGAGAGCAAACCAACTCAGGAAAGAAGAAAATTTCAAAGAGGCACTGGAACTTTATAGAGATCTCTGGAAAGAAACAGAGGATAAGTTCGATGGCGCTGGTTTGCTGCACTGTCTCAGAAGATTAGAACTCTTTGGTGAAGCCATTCCTTTTGCAGACGACCTAATTGCAAAGTATCCTGACTTTGACTGGTGTAAAAACGAGGTCATATGGACATATATCCAAGGGGAGTTAGATAAACTAAGTGAAGAAGAGAATCTTGGAACCGTTGTGGAAATCGCCAATAAGATAATGGGACTGAACCCGGTAGGGCTAGGCAGCAAAAGTTACAGTTTTTAAGGTACTGAAATCCGCAAAGTCTTCAAATCATTGGGAAATTGTTAATGATTGGGTAATCAAGATCGATCCAGAATCTCTTAATAGTGAGCCTATGTCAGGTGAATCGGGTAGGGAAGGATGGAGTGACCTGTCTCTATGGTATAACTACCGCATCAATGGATTGATCGAATCCCGGAACATAAAAGAGGCAGAGAAATTAGTGGACAGCATCCTTGGGAGATTCCCTAAGCAACAAAAATTCTTCTTGAGACTTAAGGCATTAGCAAACCATATCACTGGGAACCTTCCGGGGGCTGAAGCCCTATACAAGCAACTCTGTAATAAGCCTCGACCTGACTGGTGGATCCTCCATGAATATGCAAGGGTGGTAAGAGATTTAGGCCGCAAAGAGGACGCCCTTAATTTGATGTGCCAAGCTGCAAGCAATCAGTCAAGATTGGGACCCATGGTATCATTGATTGAGGATATTGGAAACCTTCTCAAAGAGTTAGAGAAGTATGAAGAATCAAGAGCTCATCTTTATCTATGCAAGTATATCAGGGATGAGGAAGGCTGGAGTATACCTCAGACCTTAACTACCGCAATCGCTGATTTGAATAGGACCATTGGTAACGACAAAGCGCCCTCCTCGTTGAAAGAAGCTTTGAACATATGCCGAAACTACTGGGACCAAAGATTGGGAAAAGAGAACGAATCAAATAAATCACCATTAAAAAACCGAAAAGGGAAAAATGGACTTGTTGGGAAAGTAAGGCTAGGTCAGGCTGATCGTCCGTTTTGCTTCATAGTTGCTGAAGACAAACAGTCTTTCTTCTCCTATAAGTCGGATTTACCATCCGGTATAACGGAGGGAAGCGAGGTTACATTCGACGCAATTCCATCCTTTGACAAGAAGAAGAACAGAGATTCATGGAGGGCCTTGAACGTAAGATCATTCAGAGCGCCGTCTTAAAAGCGCAAAACCTGTTATGTTCCTCTGGGAAAGCCACCTTATGGATCTCATCAATCTAAGGTGAACCACTAAAGCATAATCGAGGAGGGGACTGGGTGAGGACGAAACTCCCGATTACTTAACCACTGTACCTGAATATCTCACCGGCTTGTATTCCGCATCGAGAGTTATCATGGCACAGAGAAGTTTCTTGTCTTCATAGCTTCGAACTTTGGCTGTATCCGTGCCTGTCAAGGGGATGCTGAATACCAACGGGTCGCCCAATACGATCTGCTTCGGCTCCGATACACAAGATATGAATTGGTATTCCGGGAGTGATTTATCGATAGGATTAGTTAGACATAAAACGCAAGCAAGCTTCGCATTCTGCTCCCTGCCTAAGTCGATGCCCGTTGAATTGCCGAGAGTCGCGAATTCGACAGTGATGGCATCCGGTGAAATTGCGAAGCTTGTGCAATCGATGGCGAACCCGCTGCCTGCCCATGAACTCGTTTGCGGGGGAGTTATGGTGGTACACTCGGTAACTGCATAAGGGTCAACCAGAGCGATATTAGTCTGCACGATAAAGTGGTAAACCGATCTCCCATGCGGCGCAGCCTGCCGCCAGAGGGAAGCTAAGTCGGGAAGTGAGTAAATCGCACTCGAAAGCTTTGAGGAGAAGGCGAACTTTAATCTTCTCTCCACGGAATCTTTATCAGTGCCGGGTATGAAACTTTGAGGCTTTCGCGAGACGAAGACCTTTCCATTCCTCTGTCGGAATACGACATCGCCGACCGCGCCTCTTAATTTCCCGATAACCGATTTGTCTAATTGTGCCATTTCAACCTGCCATTATTTTTAAAAGCTACAGAAGCAAGATTTGAATAGTTGAACGAACCATTCCTATGAGAAAATGGGATTTTGAGCCGAATAAGCCGACCCAAATAACCAGTTTAATTATAGCACAATCGGAGTATACACGCAAGATATACGGAAGATACACGGAATCAAATTCAGGGATAATAGGGGGAATATCGAGGGAAAAGGCCAGATGAGATGGAATCAGGGAAGTTAGTCGTCCGGACGGCAAGGTTGGTTCTCCGAGCGACCGTACCGGTCGTCCGGGCCGTTAGGTTGGCTTAACTTCTTATTCTATCTTTTTGAAATCAATATATCCACGCTCTACGTCCGTGCGCAGTAGCTGTACGCGGCATTTGTGACCGACATCTAAGCCTTCAAAGCCGCTCACTACTTTTCCTTCAACGGGCGGATGCAGAAGACGGACCCACGTCCCCTTTGCAGATGCGCCGGTAACGATGGCATCGAATTGCTGATTTATCCTTGATCCCAGCACCATGGCTGCTGCAGACTTTTCAACTTGCCGTTCTACCTTCTTCGCCGCGTCTTCGTTTTCTGTACAGTGTTTTGCAAGCTCCTCTAATTCATCGGTGGCATAGGGCATAGAATCTTCCGCCATCGCCGCTTTAAGCAGCCGCTGTGTAATCAAATCGGGATACCGGCGGTTCGGTGCCGTGGAGTGAGCATAATCTTTGACCGCAAGACCGAAGTGTCCGGCGGAACTCTCTCCCGGAAGTTCGACGACATATTCACCGGCACCTAAGAGCTTGATGACACTGAGCGAAAGATCGGGAAAGCGGAGAGGATCGGCAGACTTTGCCGATAACAAGAATGCATCCAATGCTTTTGAATCGGGCTCTTTAGGAAGTTTGAAATCCTGCTCCATGGCAAGCTCGACGATGCGATCCCAACGTTTCGGTGTCCGGACAACTCGCCGCAGCGACGGTAACTTTTTTGCAGCGAGGTATCGTGCCGTCACACCGTTTGCCGTGATCATAAAGTCCTCTATGATATCCTTGGCAGCGTTCCTGTTATCAGCTTCTAAGTCCTTGATCTCGTCTCCTTCAAATACGGGGCGGGCTTCTATTGTTTCGAGATCAAGCGCACCGTGCTCGTGCCGGAGGGATTTTAGCTTCTGGGCTGTGCGATATTGGAGCTGGAGATTTTCTTCGAGACCGCTGACTGTGCCGATAGCCTGCGGCATCGGCCCGCTCCCTTCCAGCCAACCGCCAACGCTGTTGTAGGCAAGCTTTGCACGATTGCGAACTGCTGCTCTATAAATATCAGAACTTTGAAGCGACCCATCCCCGGCAATAACCATTTCAATGACGATGGCAAGGCGGTCTGATTCAAAGTTGAGAGATGTGAGATCGGTCGAGAGCTTCTCAGGCAGCATCGGAAATATCTGCGCCGCGGTATAGACCGAAGTGGTGTTGTGCTTTGCATGGTCGTCAAGTGCTGACTGCTTCTTGACGACATCTTCGACATCCGCAATGGCGACAAGAACCTTCACAGATCCACCAGCCATGGCTTCGGCGACGCTCAGTTGATCCAGATCGCGCGAATCATCGTTATCTATGGAGCACCATGCAAGATTTCTGAAATCACGCGTCGCTCCTTCAACTTTTGCGACAGCCTCATGAATTCCGTCAAGCTCGGTCATCGCCTGAGGAGAAAAATCCGGGAGAAGTCCTCTTTCTATCATCACCCGGCGTGCAATTCTTTGCAAGATGGAACGGTGTTGCCCGTCATTTGTATTCGTCATGCCGGCATCCCAAAAGAATTTTCATCGTTTAGTTCCTTCATAATTTCACCTCTTGGTTGAGTCCCGTCTCACATCAGTCGAGCTGGTTTGTCTTGTCCATTATTATCGTCCAGGTTTGTTGTCACGATCCCTTTCTCTGTCATTACCATTATCATGCTTTTGTTGCTTTACCCAATTATTATGCTCGGGGTGGTTTTTGTTTACAAAATATTTTGAATCACGGCTATCGCGGATTGGCTGCTTATCGTGGCGACCTTTATATGAGGAATATTTTTCTCTATACATTGTGTCATTCCGATACGGTGTCGGCTCATTCACCACTACTTTGTAAGAATGATGCAAATCATAACCACGATAACGGGAAGGCAAGGATGAGCTGCTCACCCAGCGTCCTCCTCGATTATAGAAAAACCTCTGCTGAGGAACATTGTAGTAAACTCCAATGTCGGGCAGGTAATAATATTCAACGTGGGCAATCGTTGAAACCGTGACTGCAGCCAATACAGTTGGAACACCTGCGAACTCCTTGTGTGTGTCTATCGACGCATCAAGATGAATATTCCAGCGACTATGGCTAGTATCGCCATGATCGCTCCCAGACCATTAAAAAACACAGCCGGGATAAGCGCTACCACACCCGAGACTATGAGCCAGATGCCGAGCAGCAGCATTCCTATATTCTTCGTGAAGTTTATGTTCATGTTCATATTCCTTTCCTTGTGGGTTGTGAATGTGATGGAAATAGCAAGTTATTATGGCTCTTGCTTTCCGTTTAGCGTTTTTCATCGTACATCTTCTTCCATAAAATTGTTCATCAAATTAATAGAGACTCGATAGTGTGATTAATACTATATTAGAAACACAACGAAATTCATTCCAAAAAATCCGGCTGCCATTTCAGACTTATTCCTGTTCCTGCAAAAGAAGAATATAACCCCAATGAGATGTTTTCACTTCTGATGCGATGAAACTCGGGGATTACTATGCCGCACAATGCCCCTACTCCCAAGCCAGCCATTACATCGGAAGGGAAATGCTTGAGCCCTTTCACTCTAAAATATCCCAAAATAAGAGGAGGAATTGTCGCTGCGCCGTACAAAAGATATTTATTATCTCCTATTCCAGGGTTGTAATCACTGTAAACTTTTGCCATAAAGAATGTGGCTGCCGCGGCAGTGGCGACATGACCGCTGTAGAATGAATTCCGGTTAGTGCCAGAATTTCTCTGCTCATAAGTAAGTTGATCATAGTAAACAACAGGCCGGAATTTGTTTTGAAAAGTAGGCCCGAGGAAACTCCATTCATAAATATTGGTTGTGATGGACATGGTTTCCGCATATATTAGTGCCACGTCTAACCAGTCCTGCCTGATCTGTTTATCAAACATCAGGATAGCCGGAAGAGCAACAGATAACGCAAGGGTATAATCTGCATCATTTTCGAAGACACCTATTTTAGAGGGGTCTTGCTTTAGAGCCCAGCTATCGATACTGTTTATGTCACTTCTGTTCAACGCCTGCATTTCTGAAGGAGTAATCTCTTCTTTGTTCTGTGACTGTGGTATTCCCAGGATATTGGCGACAACTCCAAGGCCGCAGATACTCCCGCTTACCCAGTAATTAACAATGTAAGGATGAAATGAAGAATCACTTACCGGAAACTGTGAATACACCGGTTTCACCAGGCCGATAACAGTAACTGAAAAGATGATAAAATTAAAAATCTTGAACTGATTATTTGACTTCTTTGTCATGACTATACTTTCTTTCTAAAGAGCAGCCAACCAATTAGGACACCAAAACCGAGAGTAACTATAGCAGGGAACCACCCCCGACTGTTGCTGGCGATCCAACCGTTTTCATTCATCCTTCCATTCATTCCGCCATTCCGCTATGCATCATTGTCCCGCTGCCGAAGTACAAAAACAATACCACCGGAACTATGAACGCAACGACTAAGAATCCTCTGTTTGTTTTATTCATTATTTTAATTTCCACTGTGATAATTGATATTATTTATCATGGATACTTCCGTTGAATTAATTCAGAACGCAATACTAATAGAGAGCGGGTACACTGAAGAAACCTCTACTGTGGATTTATTATTCTCATGCTGATCCACAACCCAATCCGCAACAAAATAGCCAAGCGCAGCCCCAGCGAAGACATCGGACGTCCAGTGCTGATCTTGATAAACGCGGGATACCATAGTGAGCGCCGCTGGTAAGTAAGCCAGAACTTTCAAAACGGGTGACTTAGTATTCCTTGCAAGAACGGTTGAAAGTACAAATGCAACAGTAGAGTGACCACTGGGCATTGATTTACTATCCTGGTTAAAAATTGATGAGAACGGACGGAAAAAACTGTTACCTTCGTTTAAATACGGTCTTGACCTGCCAATTGCAAGTTTTAAAACAATGGAAAGCACCCCGGCATATATAGATGCTTGTCCTATTTCATAAGCGATTTTTCTTGCTCCGAAATCATCATTTAAGACCGAATACAATCCAATCCCGGTAAAGAATACTACGGGTGAATAAATTTCTCCATACACTCTCCCGAACACGATTGGAGCGCTGTAATAATATCTTTCATCCTTCAAAACTGCCGTGCGTATTGGTTCGTCGGCTTGTGCGACTAAAACAGTTCCGGCCCCTACCACACCTATCTTGAGCCAATCGCTTCCGTCCCATTTGGTTGGTTGCTTGATAAAACTCCATGTTTCATTTCCAAACTGAGAGAAAGTATATTTATAACGCTGTACAGAATCCGGTAAAGCGGGATCTTGAGCAAACAGAGAAGATCCGCATAGGATTGTCAGGAGGAGTGACAAGAGAATTTTCTTTATAGTTGCGTCCATTTTATTTTTTACCCGTTATTGAGAATTCAGAAAAATTCATTCTATTTTTTGAACCGGAACTCTTCTAAATATATTTGGAGGAAAATCTTCTCTTCGGTTCTTGCTGAATGAACACTAACAAAATCACGCGGGTATCTATCGCTGTAGTAAATCAAATATTGAAATCCAATACTTACATTGTTAAAAATCCTGAAGGCAAAACTGGGTTTGAGTAATGCAATATAACTATTCCCTGCAACGCCAGCATAGGTGTGAAACCACCAATAATAACCCATAAACGTAATATTCGCCCATCCGCCAAGATTGTATGTGCTTTCAAGCTTTGTTTCCGCTCCGCCGACGTAATCGAAATCTCCAATCTGTGTGGTACCAGGTCCAAATCGATTACTGAGTCCGCCTAAAGGCACGATACCAACATGAAGATCAGTAAAAAGACTTGAATTGTAGCTTATCGGTAGCTTGGAAATTATGCCGGGCCCAAAAGCAAAAGTACCTAATTCGAAAGTCCAATTATCAAAATAATCCATGTGTTGAAACAATCCGATCCCACGACGAGCGATGTAATGGATGTTGTGTTCATGAAACTATAGTCCTTTGTTATAATTGCAGCATCCTGCCTAGCAGTTCGTCTAATGATTTGCTCCAAGAATTATTGCTCCTCTCCCCTGTCGTTTCCATTCTCGTTCACCTCGTTGTCGATTCACTGTGTGTTTTTCTTTCTGCCGCCCAACTATTTTCAGAGTCGTATGTGCCATGGCGCCAAACCTGTTGCACTGGAGGGGGCGACGGGAACGCCCATTACCGGTTCCCAAATGAATTCCCCGCCGCTGCAAGAAGCGGCGGGGAATTCAACCCTAAGAGATTGATAGGTTATTATTGGACATAGAATTCGATGCGTCGATTCTCTGCCCGACCTTCATCCGTCGCGTTCGAAGATATAGGTTCGTTTTGGCCTCTTCCGACAGCCGTCATGCGGTTCGGTGCGATGCCTTTTTTGACGAGCCAATTCTTTACTGCCTGCGCCCGCTTCAATGAGAGCACCTGATTATGTTTCTGGCTTCCCACATTGTCCGTATACCCGGTAATTACTACCCGCACATCGGGATCCGTGACCAACGCGTCGTAGGCTTTCTGGAGCATTATCTCAGAATCTTTCGTGAGTGTCGCCTTATTGGACTCAAAATTGACACCCTTAAGAACGATGGCTTTGCCTTTAGTAAGAACGATAAGGGTATCGGGGTGTTTCTTCCGTTCCGCCAACTGCATTGCGCAATCGGTCGAATCCTTTATGTGCATCGCTTCTAACGCCGCATTGGCTGAATCCTGCATGCGCTGTGCCTCGGCAACGTTTGCTTCCTTTACACGTAGCGCCTCTGCCGCTGCCTCGGTCGAATCCGTTAGATGCTCTGCTTCTACCGCCGCAATGATCGAATCCTGTATACGCAGCGCCTCCTCCGCTGCCGCATTATCATCCGTGCTAAACGCAAGTCCGACAGTAAAATCAAAGAATCCATCGTCCCCCCCGTTGGTAAAAAAATTATTGTAACCAGGCGGACGTGGCAGTCCGTCTAGGTTCGTGGAAAGAGACAAATTATATCCGCCGCTAAGCTGCAGCAAGAGTCCACTGGCGATTCTGGTTTGGATACCGATACCGAATGGAACAATCGGTTGCACATTCGTCGGTTGACCAGGTTGCGGGTTGAGGATTTTCGATACACCTAAACCTCCATAGAGGAACGGGTTCAAATTAGGCAATGAACAAGGGACGACGAGTAACCGGATATCGGCCATGAGTACCTCTGCCCAATACACGTTATAAGCTTTGAGGTCAGTGTAGCCCACACCAATTTGGCCCAACAACGCAGGCACAAATTCATATTGATAATATCCACGAATCTGCGGCACCCATCTGTCAACCGGGGTATTATCTCCATCGGCGCCGCCCACCGAAATACCCCATACGTCCTCAGGAACCTTGAATTGTGCCTGGACGTGGCTGTACCCACCGAGTGTTACAACTAATACTGAACACAGAATGAACCGTTTCATCTGAAACCTCCCTTTTAGTTAATGAATTATTTTGTGATCACTACAATAAACCACTACGCCAACGTTCAAGGCAATCTAAGGAAATATCTTTTATTCTCCAAATTAGAATGGGAGATGCACTTGCGCTAATTGACATCGAATGTCGCTTTCGAAGGACAAAGAAATCCACAGTCGCATCCACTCCAACATGGGTAAAGATGGCTTAGAGCGATAAGCCCACCTGTGCGCTGAGCAAAAGGCGTGATCTTCTGTCGATGGGAAAAAAGGGAACCAATTCCAGGCCAGCATTGATTCTCAGGGGGATGCCGATTTCAAGTCTCCTCAGAAGCTCAACCATATCCAGGAATATCGACATGGCGAAACCGCCCCGACCAGCACTTATATCGATCGGCGAGTTCACTCCGAATGTTCCAATTCCAAAGTTGACAGGGAGCCGATCTCCCGATGTCCCGTCAAAATAATAGAATCGCATCATCGCACTGGTGTTGCCGTACTCTACAGTATCTCTGGCTTGTGTGTCGTACAAAACTTTGGGGATGCCAAGTGTGAACCCGATTTCGATCGCCGGCCCTTGTACGCGAAAATACTGCGTTACAGAATTAGACTTGTCGACCTCACCGATTGTGATGGCATAATCGGGTTCGATACTGACTTTTACAATCGCCCAATCAGGCAGGGAGTCCACATCCACCTGCACCTGGTCGAGTTCATCCGGTCGAATTACTGCATAGGAACCGTAGGCTTTACGGTACCGAAGGAACATAGCAAGATCGCGGTTTGGACCGCCGCAGCTTCGAAAGGTCATCACACGCCGTTCGTATGTTTGCACAGTGGTGCCCTCTTTCGACTGTACCATAGTACTGATCGTGACGAACTGCGGTCCCATATGCTCGTGAATACTGTCGCGCTGAAAAATCACATGAAGGTTTTGTATATGTTCGCGGTCGAGTGCTACTGCCGTCTGCGGATCCTTACCGCCGGCTTCGGGCCCAATGCTTGCATAATTGTCGATCCGTTCAACCGCTTGGGACTCTTCGACCTCCACGACACAATTTGTCTCATAAACAAAACGCCGCCCTTGAGCATCCACCACTCTGAGGCTGACATAATATGATCCAGGCATAACAGTTTCTGTAATGACAGCGAAGTACGTATTGGAGCCGACGTAATTAAACGTTATTCCTTCGGTGGTCAGTATTGGGGTAACAGTAGCCGTTGTGGTGCTGTCATTTTGTCGAATTGCAACGCGAACGGTGTCACCCGGGAAGTACACCGGCTTATCAACAGAGAGCGCAATGCTTCCATCCTCGAGTGACGGCCAAATGAACGTGGTGGAGCTCTGCTGTGACTGTGCGCTCGTTGCACCAACAATGCAGACCATCATTATTAGACCCGGGAAAATAAATTTTAGCATATCGTATCTTTGGCGATAACCCGTGTAACGGCTTGCTTCATATCTTTAGCAGATGGTGGGTAAACCCGCATTCGAAAATATTTATCTGTGGCTGTAACAATTTGAGATCCATAGTACATTTAGCAACAGCCGATACTATCGAGGACGAGGAATTTTGATCTGTGTTGAACATGACTCACCATATACAAAATGATCAGCATTGGTTCTTAAGTTTTTTCTATTGAGCCATCTTATCGGCACCCCCCACCGACTTTTCTTCCATTGGGGTGAGTAAGCCTCTTGACAAGATCGGGGTTCATGCGGGGAAACTAATTGTTCACCATGGAAATGCTTTTGGCAATCGACTTGATAGTGTCATCACGGAAAGAATAGTTGGTAACTTCCAAATGTGCGTACAATGCAAGCTTTTCCATGGTGCTGTGGACATGACCCCTGACAGTAGGAACTGAGATGTGAAGTCTTTGCCCGATCTCCCTGTTGCTCAGGCCATCACCGATAAGCGCAATGACATCCAATTCACGTTTCGTCATCCGAAACGCATCCTTCAGCTTCGCCCTTCCGCCTTTGACAGCGTGCTCGATGATCTGAGAGAAAAGCGACGTGGACGAAAAAGGTGGGAGAACTTTCTTACCTTCTGAAACAGCTCGTATAGTTGTTAGAAAATCATCAGGCGATGTGTCTTTAAGGATGAAGCCCGCCGCCCCTGCTTTCACATATTGCATGATATCTGCTGGAATCGGAGCAAGATCCATCACAATCACCTTGGTCCTGGGGAACTCTTTCTTCACCGACTCAATCACACGCAAACTGTTTAGACTTCGCAAACCCAAATTCAACAGAATCACGTTCGGTTTCAATCTATGAATTTTGAGGACTGTATTTGCCCTGTTTCCGGACGCGGCGATGATATTGAAATCCCCTTCCTTCTTCAGCATCGCCAGAATTCCTTCCCGAAGAAGACGGTTATCTTCGATGAGTAGCACGCGAATTTTTCTCATGGTGAAAACTGCAAAGATTGAAGGGGTAAATCAATCGTCCAAGAGGATGAAAAACGAACTAACTCTTTTAATGCAGCCTTACTCGCCCATCAACGAAATCGCATCGACTACACTTTTATGGGTATCGGTATCGTGAGCGTAATTCGCAATCTGTAGCCGGGTACGGAGTGCAAGTTTCTCAAGAACGTTATGGACGTGACTTTTCACTGTGTAGGTTGAGAGATGAAGCTGTTGAGCAATTTCCTTATTGGATTGACCTTCGGCAATCAATTCGATCACGTCGCGTTCACGTTTTGTCAAGCGTACTGATTCAAGGATTACGGAAGTCTTTCTATCCTCTACGGCATGCTCGATGATCTGGGAAAAGAGCGTTCCGGTCATGATAGGAGGGAGAATTTTTGTACCATGGGCAATCAATCGAATCGTTTGCAGAAAATCGTGAGTCGTAGCATCCTTGATGATGAAGCCTGACACTCCTGCTTCTACAAACTCGAGGACGTCCGCCTGCGCGGGAATAAGATCCATCGCGATCACTTTAGTCTCCAAGAAATCTTTTTTGGTTGCTTTTACTAATTGCAGACTGCTTTGATTTCTCAAACCAAGATCCAGAAGCACCACATTAGGTTTCGATTCACGAATACTCTTCAAAGCCTTTGCACAATCTCCAAAGGCACCCATGACTTTAAAATCGGGCTGTTCTTTGAGCATCGCCGTGATGCCCTCACGTAAAAGCCGATTGTCTTCAACAATGAGTATTCGGATTTTTTTCGTTGCACGACTCACCTCAATATCATAAGTATCTAACAAAAAATCAAATAAATCGGTAAAGGCTCAGTTTATGAATAGGTGGCTCATAAAAAAGATAACTTTGGAGGAGTCAGAATAGAGTCGTTGCGTCATAATTTAGGTAACCGAACCCTCACCAAGCAAGATTCATTCTAAACCATGACCAAAATTCATGACTCTCGGTTACATTTTATTATGAGGAAACACGATTTCCAAAATAGTCCACTACCTCTTGTTGACATTATAATTAGGGACGGCTATATTCAACAAATTTGCTTGCAGAACCACTATTACGGGGCGAGCCAAGTTTACCACAATCTGTTAGCCCGTGCATTACAGATAAAACAAAAGTGAACGCCATCCGGACGTTAGTCGGGACAAGTTATGGCAGCAAAGAAATAGTTATGTGCAACAGCCCTCGCAGGAGTTTGAAATATGAGCACTGAATACCTGAACAAGATCACTATTGGCGACTGCCTTGAGTACGTTCCGAAACTAGAGAAGGAGTCAGTCGATTTACTCCTTTCGGATATTCCGTATGGCATTGCCATCGATGATTGGGACGTGCTCCATGACAACACGAACTCAGCACTTCTTGGGCAATCACCTGCCCAGATAGGGAAAAAGGCTTTTCAGCGTAGGGGCAAACCGATCAACGGCTGGAGTTTGGCCGATAGAAATATAGGCAAAGAGTATCAAGACTGGTGCTACAGTTGGACTCAACTTCTCTTCCCGATAATGAAGGAAGGTGCTTCTCTCTTCGTTTTTGGAGCGCGTCGTACCATGCATAGAGCTATTAATGCTTTCGAGGATTCCGGATTTCTACTTCGCGATATTCTCGCTTGGAAGAAACCGAGCGCGCATCACCGAGCACAGCGATTCACGATTGTCCTGGAGCGAAGGGGGTTGGAGGTGGAAGCTAAGAAATGGGAGGGCTGGCGGCTAGGAAACCTGGCGCCTATTTATGAACCCATTGCATGGTTCTTCAAGCCGTACAGAATTACTATTACTGACAACATCCTGAAAAACAAAGTCGGTGCCATTAACATCGAAGAGTGCAAAATCAAAGGCGCAAGTCCCACCAATCTTCTTGATTTTGGGTTCTCAGACAGCGAGCTTAGGGTCCATGATGCACAAAAACCAATTTCTCTGTTTGAGTTTTTGATAAAGCTCACCACACTTGAAGGACAAATCGTGTTGGATCCATTTATGGGTAGCGGCACAACAGCGATTGCCGCAAAACGGTTGAATCGGCAATTTATCGGCTTTGAGATTAACGATGAATACTGTCGGCAGGCTCTAGAACGACTCGAACAATCTCAGACTATCTATCAACCCAAGCGCAGCCCTGATAACCTTACCTTGTTCGATAGTGCCTATTCAACCGCAAGAACAAAGCGAAAGAAAAAAGCGGTCAGGACAAAGGACTCAAAGAACGGAAAAGGGAAGAAAGAGCGGTAGCACATAACAAACGGCTAAGAGACGCTCATCATTGATGGTGAATGCCGTTGCCGCATTGGGCAAAACATCCGATAAGGAACAATTGACCGCTAAGGAGATTGCCGCGAAGGATGAACGCCTGGCAGATGTCTTCTCTGCTTACGGGGTCTTCGACAATTATCGGGCCTCAATATGAATATACTGTTCCACCTTTGTCAAGTTTCTTTACAGGCGACTTGGAGAGAATCAGCATTTTGAGGAGAGTACTCTTTGCACCTGCCCCCTGATATCATGGACGCTTGGAACGAGTTTGAAGATATATTATGAACGGCTCTGCCTTCGCCGAAGCAGAGCTTCAACTTCGCGTAGGCGGGTGTCGTGGTTCGTGTTGTTAGTTGCAGTTGAAGGTAGTATGCCGTTTTGGTTCCACAACTTCCGCTTGACAATTCCCGCAACGGAATCCGTTTCCCTTGCGTTCTCCTAAGTATATTCCAATTGCTTCGTCCACGTATCCCGAATAGAAGACGTTTATCGCTTTACACATCAGGCATTCTATCACGTCTCCGGTCTGTAATAGTCTCATCACCTTTTGGGCGCTCATTTTACTTCCCTCCTCTGGTTCATATTCTGGCTTCATCGAAGCATTTGTTTTCACGGCATTCTTGCATTACTTCTATTTTCTCTATACAGGGCGGTGCCAAGCGCACATTCCCGAGAGGTAACCTGCACCGGATTTCCGGCCCGGAACTAACTACCAATCACGGAGATGCTTCCGACAATCGTCTTGAGAGTCCCGTCGGTGAAAGTATGACTCACCGCCTCCAAACGATTGTGCAACGATAGTTTCTTTATAATGTTTTGGACATGGCCTTTGACGATGCGGGTCGGGGCATGAAGCTTTCGCCCGATTTCTTTGTCGCTCAAGCCGTCACTAAGGAATCCGAAGACTTCTTTTTCAGGCTTACTCATCCGTACCGACTCCGTCACTCTTATTCTCTTGCTCTTGATCGCATGTTCGACAATTTGGGAGAAAAGCGACTCCGCGAACTTAGGTGGAAGAACCTGTGCGCCTTCTCCAACCGCGCGTATCGTCACCAGAAAATCATCGAGCGTTGTGTCCTTGAGAACGAAACCCGATGTTCCCGCTTTCACATACTGTGTGACGTCGCCCTGTAAAGGAGCAAGATCCATCACAACCACTTTCGCATCTGGAAATTCTTTCTTCATGAGTCCCACCGTGTGCAAACTGTTCTGGCTACGGAGGTCTAAATCCAACAAGATGATGTCCGGTTTCAAATGATGAATTTTTAGAATAGTACTGTCACTTTCGCCCGACACAGCAACTATTGTAATGTCCTTCTGTCGCTTAAGAATCGCTACGAGCCCCTCCCGGAGTAGGTGATTCTCTTCGATGAGAAGCAATCTGGTCTTTTTCATTTAACGCTCCTATGTATTTGTCTCTTAAATCGTTCCGAGAATTAACGGGTTCCCTCATTCCATTGTATGAGGCAGGAACAATTTCATAAACTGGATCTGCTTGTAAATTATAGGTAGCCCTGTGGGGAATCAATCGTCCGAGAGGATGAAAAGAGAACTAACTCTTTTTAGTGCAGCTTTACTCGCCGATCAGTGAAACGCTTTCCTCCGCCTTCATCACATCTGCGTTCGTAAGAGCATATTTGGCAATCTGAACGCGGGACCGAAGCAGGAGTTTTTCAAGTATGTTGTGGACATGGCTCTTCACTGTGTAGGTTGAGAGGTGGAGTTTATTCGCGATTTCTTTATTTGTCAATCCATCCGCTATCAATTCAATTACCTGGCGTTCGCGCTTTGTCATACGCACAGCTTCAATGACTTGTGGAGGAATCGATCCGGTGACAGCCTGTTCGATGATCTGGGAGAAAAGCGATCCGGTCATGAGTGGAGGTAATATCTTTTTTCCATGGGCGACCGCTCGGATGGTTTTCAGAAAGTCCACGGTCGTGGTATCTTTAAGTACGAATCCCGATACTCCCGCCCGCACGAACATTAATATATCTCCCTCTGTCGGAGCGAGGGACATAACTATTACCTTCGTCTCGGGGAAATCGGACTTGACTGATTTGACGATTTCTAGACTGCTTTGGCTTCTCAGACCAAGGTCAAGGAGGAGCACATTCGGCTTCAGATCGCGAATCATCTGAAGTGGCTTTTTACCGCTTCCGAGTTCAGAGACAACCTTGATATCAGATTGTCTTTTGATGATCGATGAAATGCCCTCGCGCAGGAGCGGGTTATCTTCAATGATCAGTATTCGAATTTTTTCAGACAAACGTTCTCGCCTTCCGGATACCTGTTTTACGTTCCGCCCGTGTGAAGCATGGGCATATTCCAACTGTCTTGACTCGAAAAAAGTTAAGTAATTCGGCGAAGTTGTTCAATTGACTCAGCGTGCCCTACGAAAGCTCTCAAGGAGATGGAGTATTGAAGTGGTTGGACAAACTAAACGATGAATGCCGATCATCGGTATGGAGTTGGACTTATGCTATCTTGAGCCCGCAGAACCGGTGAAGATAAGAGTCTTTTCATCGGTGCAAGATGCATATGTGTGTAACTACTGTCGAACTTGGCGGTTGGGTCAGCCGGACTCTTAAGCTTTCCCTTCTCAACAAGCTGTGGCACCAAAGCAGGCTGTCTGACAAGTTCTTTCTTAACCCGACTGCTTTCAGCCTTGAGGTAAGCGTTCGGATCGTGGTACATTGCTCCCGCCGGGAGCCAGTCCCAAAGCGATCCCAAATCTTTCTTTATAATGTCTGCGTAGAACTGCGGAACTTCTGTAGTCTCTTGTTCGAAGAATCCCCGGAACTGCGGATCGGTTCGCAGTAGTCGCCGCACTTCGGTGAAGTACTTGATTCTCCCGAACCCTTCCGACGAGATGGCACGCACCACGTTCATCAACCGTGGTTTGATCTCGCCCGTTGCTCCGAATCGCTTGATGATAGCCTTCAAGGTGAATGTGTACTTAGTCAGGTTGATAACATTGTCATAAAATTCAGGCCACGAATAGTTCTTCGGCTTTACGTTCATCGCGTGATTATTATCCAGGAAGTGGAACGGGAAGGGCAGGACATGATTGGCTCGCTGGTATTCGAGATTGAGCGGCGCCGCCTGGCCGAATGCTGAGAGCAGCGAGTAGCCGGGGAAAGCGCCGGGGGTCATATCCAGGAACCTTTTCGTAAGCTCGAATGGCTCGGAACCCTCATCGGTATCGAGTCCTAGCACGAAGTTGGTCTGTATGTAGGGGATGTAGCGCAGGATCATGTTGACGTGTTCGGAGACATGCTTGACTTTGGTCATGCCGGCAATTCCGTTTGTCTTCGACTTGCCTCCCAATTCGTACCATGACTCAATTCCGGGAAGAATGACTTTGAAGCCGTTGCGTTTAAGTCTCTTCACATGCTGCTCGGATAACAACGACAGGCTGCTTTCGGCGATGAAGTCTATGCTGTCCGGCGGCACGGCTTCCTCGATCGTGTTCATATAGTCGTCGAATCTGATCCCGAAGTTCGGATCGTGCCAGCCGACAAGCGGGCGTCTGAACTTCTTCAGAAGAAACGAGAGGTCTTCCTTCAACACATCGAAGTCGAGTGGCTGGTAAGGGATGACCGAATCGATACAGAAGCTGCACGTGTAAGGACATCCTAGGCTCCCGATCATCGGAACCAATTTTATAAACGGTGCTTTCTTGAGCGTCGGCAGGATGAACTTCCAACGCTCGCGCACTCCGGGTATTGAAGCAGGCTGCTGCTTCGCGGTGATGTACAAGCCAACCGGCCGGTGCTGTGAGCAATCGTTCAGGACTTCATGGATCACCTGTTTATCCGTCAGACCCACGACATAGTCGAAATACTTTTGTGCGTCCTGCGGATAGCAGCGCGCGTGCGGACCGCCGAGCACAGTGATTGCGCCGCGCGATCGGAAAAGATTGCTAAGCGCGTAAGCTGTCTGCCCCGCCTCGCTGAAAGCACCGATAAATACAATATCGATATTTTGTGGAAGCTCGTCTACCAGGTTCTCAAAACCGGTATAGCATACAAGTGTAACTTCATGTCCGAGCTCCTCGCACCACACTCCCAAAACCTGAGGCATGATGCTCGCAAAATTTGCATTCATTACACGTGCCCACAAAGCATGCGTCGGCCCTTTCGTTACGAGGTCGATTATTCCTATACGAAGTTTCCGTTTGATATTAGCTCCTGCTTTTATTGTTCAGTTGACATCTGTGCTGTTGTAAGGGGAACAATGGATTAAGTGATGCGGTTCCGTTCTTACCGTTTACTGTCCAAAGGGATCCTTCGGACTCGCTTTTCGTCAACAACAAATATAAAGATATAGAAGCTGATTTCGCAATAAAATCGGTAAAAGGAATTAGTTCTAAGGGATTAGTCCTTTGGAGTGATGGGCTGACAGCTAATCGCAGGTTCTTCTAAAGAAAATCTGCGTGTCGGTGGTTCAGAGCTAACCTGTCCGACATCCTGGGAGAAAATTCTTCTCTTGACAAGTAGGGGTCAGCCGCCGCCAGCCATCGGTGCCAAAAAGGAAGGCAAGTAGGTCAGACCATTGCACAGCCGGAATGCCTTGGCGAAGAAATGCCGGCGACGACCGATGGCGAGATTGCGGTATACCGGGCGCGTCATCATCACTTCCTCGTCTATGCGAATAACGTGCTCGGCGATTCCTTTTCCATTAGACTGCCTTCATCCGGAATCTCGACTGTGTTATTGATTGAGGATCCCTTGGTTCAACTTTTCGTTTTTCTTCTCTCTTTTAGCTGCTTTTTTTTCCTTCTTGGTTTTCGCTGGCTCTTTCTTTGAACTCTTCTTACTGTTTTGACCTTTGCTCATGATTTTTTCCTTTTGATTTAGATTCGTTGCTTAATAAAACAGTCTTATTTTTTCCTGCACCGATATAGCCATTTGTTGGCTCACGCAGCGGCAAAGTGAAACAGAGATTATGATTACAGAATAAATTACTAGAGTTTTTATGACTAGCCCCTGTTGATTGAAGAAACATAACTGTAATTACCCTGCCATACATCCTCATGGCAGGCCGGCAGTAAGAATGTCATGTGCACGCGAAACGTTTGTTTTATTCTCATTTCTAAAGTCGTCTCCTTGCTGTCTTTCCAATGTGCCGTCTTGTTGCGTGCCACGGCATAATATATATGGAGGTTCTCGAAGAAGCAACCTTCCATGGCGACTCTTAAGATTTGATTCGCATGCTGTAAAAAGAATATTATTTCACCGTGAAACTGGAGGGAACCTTAAATTTCTCCGCCGGCAGACTGGCATTTTCTTCCACTTTCGTTGCCGTGGTACTCGTGGTCATCTTGCCGGAAACCAAATCGATGAGTAGGCAAATACCTTTCCAGTCTGCGAGCTTCGTTATGGTTCCGACTTGTGTAGTTTGAAATGCAATGCAATTCTTCACCGCAACTTTCATGTCCGGGAGCAATTTCGCTGTTCCATTTTTCTTATCGTGGTTGGATACTTCTTCGGTCGTCCTGCTCCTCTTTCTTGTCAGCTATACGATAACGCTTCAGGATTGCGTGAAGATACTCCTGTTTGCCTCGTATTCCCAGTTAGGCCAATTGGGAGAGTAGGTTGTCGCCCGGGATTTTTCAGCTAATTTCTCTTTCTCCTTCAGTCCCTTGAAACTTTAGACTGACTGTTAGTGTTCAGTGAGTATTGTTGCCCATGACAGAATGGGTAGCATGTTTGCAGTTGATCGGGTACATGGTGTTGCCTAATCCCACTGAACCGTCACTTGCGCAAATTTGAATATATGCCCTTTAGATGATAAACACTAATCCAGATAGCTTTAACTTTCATAGGCTCGAAGAAGAAAACCAGCGCCTCAAACGCGCAGTCGATGAACTGTCTGTTCTCAATGAACTCGCTACGGCAATAGGGGCGCTCAACAACTCCGAGGAAGTTATCCGCAAGATAATAAGCCGTTCCCTCCGGGCGGTCAGTGCCGAACAAGGCGTAATCACCCTGGTTGACGAGGAGCCTAACCAGCCTATGAAGACTTTGATCCGCACGATGGTGAGTTCATCGGAACACGGGCAATACCATTTCAATCAGACACTTTTGGGCTGGATGATCCTGAATAAGAAGGCGCTTCTAGTGAACGATCCGCCAAGTGATGAAAGGTTCCGCGGTATTGCCTGGGATGGTTCCGTGAATTCCGTGCTGTGCGTTCCCATGCTTACTCGTTCGACTCTTAAGGGCGTACTTACAGTATACAATAAGAAGGGCGGAAAGGGATTCACCGAAGATGATCAGCGCATTCTGTCCATCATAGCAGCGCAGTCGGCACAGGTCGTGGAGAACGCGAGACTCTATGAAGAGGAGCGAAATCTGCTGAAGATGCAGCAGGAGGTCAAATTGGCTTCCCAAATTCAGGCAGACCTGCTGCCGAAGAAATTCCCGAGTCTTTCGGGGTACGATATTGCCGGAGCTACTTTTCCTGCAAGGACAATCGGCGGCGACTACTTCGACTTCATATCGGTCAATGAACACAAACTTGCAATCTGCCTTGGGGACGTCTCGGGCAAAGGACTCCCGGCGGCACTACTCATGGCGAATCTGCAAGCCTCGTTGAGGAGCCAAACCTATAATGGAAATTCAGTCAAAGAATGCATCGCGCGGTGCAACCACCAGCTTTTCCAGAGCACTAGTCCGGAAAAATTCGCCACACTCTTCTACGGAATTCTTGACACGCAGAACCATACTCTAACTTACTGCAATGCCGGCCACGAGCTGCCGTTTCTAATCAGCGGAAGCAGGGAACCTATTCGTCTTAATGAGGGTGGAACAATGATCGGTATAATGGATGCCTTCCCCTTCGAGGAAGCGGTAATAACTTTTCAGCCCGGCGACATGCTGGTATCCTTCTCTGATGGGGTAACTGAAGCGATGAACTTGGAAAGGGAACAATTTGGCGAGAGCAAACTCGGCGATCTGATCAAAGAGAACATTGGCATTCCTGCTGAAAGAATTATTGAAGAGATTATCAAAGCCGTGAGAACTCATGCCGGTGAAGCCCCACAATACGATGACATTACAGCGTTGGTTGTCAGGCGAGAGCCGACTTAGCTAGTCATGATTAACTGACGCCAACGGCACTCGGTGTCGGTTGTGACAAAGAACAGCGGCTGAGATTATCTCAGCCCGATTTTTAAATCAAGGTTGGAAGGAGACACTTTCATGGTTGGCAAAACTATTTCACATTATAATATCACAGAGAAACTTGGAGAGGGAGGCATGGGGGTTGTTTACAAAGCCGAAGATTCTAGACTGAAGAGAGAGGTGGCTATCAAGTTTCTGCCGCATCATATCTCTGCCAGTCAGGAAGAGCGGAACAGATTCGAAGTGGAGGCACAGGCCGCAGCAGCCCTTAATCATCCGAATATTGCCACGATTCACGCAATTGAAGAGGAAGGCGAAGAAGTCTTCATTGTGATGGAGTGCATAGACGGGCCCGAACTTAAAGAGGAAATAAAGAACGGACCATTAAGTGTAGAAGAATCATTCAGGATCATTGAACAAATTGCGAGCGGCTTGCACGTAGCACACCAGAAAGGGATAGTACACCGCGACATAAAAAGCGGCAACATCATGCTTACGAAAGCCCGTCAGGTCAAAATCATGGATTTCGGTCTCGCAAAGGTGAAGTGGAGTGTTCTCGTTACGAGAGATGGTGCCACGGTTGGTACGGCGGCCTATATGTCGCCGGAACAATCTCGCGGCGACAAGGTTGACCACCGCACAGATTTATGGTCCATGGGGGTGATCTTTTACGAGATGCTTGCGGGTAGACTCCCTTTCAAGGGTGATTTTGAGCAAGCGATAATATACTCGATAATGAATGAGGAGGTTGAACCGATCACCGGAATTAGGTCTGATCTTCCATCCGGTATTGATGACGTAATCAGAAAGATGTTGTCGAAGGAGCCGGCCGACAGATATCAAGATGCGGCCGAATTTCTGTCCGACCTGCAAGAGTTGCGAGATCACGGCGGAATAAAGCAAGATGTAGAAGAAGAGAAAAGAGTTGCCGTATTGCCGTTCGAGAACATTAGCCCCGACAATGAGACTGACTATTTCGCCGAAGGACTCGCAGAGGAACTCATCATCAACCTGTCGAGAATAAAGAATGTCAGCGTCGTTGCAAGGACCAGCTCTATGCAGTACAAGGCGACAAAAAAGGATATCAAGACAATCGGCAGAGAGCTGCATGCGGGGTATATCATGGAGGGCAGCGTAAGAAAATTCAAAGACGACTTGCGAATATCGGTTCAGTTAATCGACGTGACGAGCGGAACTCAATTGTGGGGGGAAACATATAAAGGCAAGTTAGCGGATGTTTTCGACATACAGGAGCAGGTCTCAAGGGAGATAGTCGATGCGCTTAGAGTGAAATTGTCGCCAACGGAAAAAGTCGTTCTCGAAAAACGCTCAACGGTCAGTGCGGACGCATTTGACTTGTATTTGCGCGGGCGAGATTTTCTGTACCGGATGTCGAAGAACAACGTCCAGTTTGCCATCCAGTTGTTTCAGAAGGCGACTGAGCTCGACACTCGTTATGCCTCAGCATACGCGGGGCTGGGAGAAGCCTACGCTTATTTCTATCAGTTCTTTGAGAGGAACACTGTCTGGCTGGACAAGGCGATCGAATCCGGACTTAAAGCATTGATGTATGACTCGACGCTTTCAGAAGCTTATGCGGCGCTCGCGCTCGCGTACTACAACAAAAAATCACTTGAAGAAGCTTACGCGGCAGGCCAGAAGGCGATTGAACTTGACCCAAACAACTTTGCAGGTTACTGGATACTTGGCAGAATATTTCATAGTACTGACAGGGACATCGAGGCAATTGAGCTTTTCAAGAAAGTGATCGCGATGAATCCCGATTTCTATTCTGCGTACGCCGACATTCGAATGTGTTATGAGCGTTTGGGAGACAAGGAGAGCCTCGATGAAACTTTGAAGAGTAGTCTAGATGCTTTTGTTCGTTATTTATCTCAGCATCCTGATGATGCACGTGCCCGAATATTTCACGCTCAACTTCTGGCGCAGCTCGGAAAAGTGGAGGAAGCAAAAGCCCAAGGTAAAATGGCACTCGAGTTGAGTCCGAATGATACTCTCATGCTATACAATGGCGCCTGTCTTTACGCTCGTCTTGGAGAGACCAGACTTGCAGTTGAATCACTGAGAAAGGCACTGGCAGCGGGATGGGGAAACTACGAATGGATGAAACGCGATAGCGATTTGGATAGTATCCGTAGCGATCCCGAATTCATCAAGTTGATTGGAGACAAATAGGTCGGGTTCATGGAACTCCTAAGACATATACTGACGACCATGGCGCACACATACAGAGGGAGGAGAACCGGTTAGTTTAATGGTCGGCGAGTCATTTTCGTACTATAAGATTATCGAGAAGCTTGGGCAAGGAGGCATGGGTGTTGTCTATAAGGCAGAGGATACTCGCCTCTTACGAGTCGTTGCATTGAAATTTCTCCCGCATGACATCAACCCAACCAGCGAACAGTTTGAGCGTTTCATGCGAGAAGCTCAAGCGGCGGCAACGCTGAATCACTCGAATGTTTGTGTAATTCATGCCATCGAGGATATCGAAGACGAACGCTTCATCGTAATGGAATACGTTGACGGCAGTACGCTGCGTGTGAAGCTACAGCCCGGACCGCTGCAAATAAAGGAGGCTGTGAGGTACGCCATCCAAATTGCGGACGCGCTTCATGAAGCTCATGCCAACGGTATTATCCACAGGGACGTGAAGTCTGAAAATATAATGGTCAACTCAAAGAACCAGGTCAAGGTGATGGACTTCGGTCTTGCAAGACTTAAAGGCGCAATTCAGGAGAAGGAAACTAACTCGACGGGTGGTACCCTTGCTTATATGTCGCCAGAGCAGATACGCGGGGAAGAGGCGGACGCACCTTCCGATATCTGGTCATTCGGCATCGTAGCTTATGAAATGGTTACAGGACGTCTCCCTTTCTTCCATGAGTATGAAGCAGCCACGTTATACTCGATATTGAATGCGGAGACTGTTCCTCCCAGTGGGCTTAGGCCGGATATTCCGGCTGAGCTGGAGCAAATAGTTTTGAAATGCCTCCAGAAAGATATAATGGCACGGTACAGTTCTGCCAAGAGTCTCGTTGAGGATTTGAAAACTCTCGAACGCAGTCTGCAACTGTCAGAATCTCTTCATGCCGTTTCGAGCGTCAGATCGGGTAGGACGAGAGAGGGAATCGAAAGAAAGCAAGCCACCGTGGTTCAAGGTGTCATAACAGGATATGATGAATTAATAATGGGGATGAATCAGGAAGATATACCGCATGTGCTTAACGACTTTCATGAAGTTATCAGTTCAACAATACTGAATTATGAAGGGACTCTTCACAATCTCTCCATGGGTTCAATCACTGCTTTTTGGGGGCTTCCGGATGCGGTAGAGAATGCTCCTCAGAAGGGGATCAACGCAGCTCTCGAAATGCGATCTCGGCTTCGTGAGCTAAGCGCTTCAAAGAGGCTACCTGTCAATCTGGGACTTAGTGCTGGCGTCAGTACGGGCCAGGTCATTGCAGGATTTGTGGGCAATGGGGTAACGCAGGAGTACAGCGTTGTTGGTGATGCGGTGGAGGTTGCCAGCAGTCTGCTCGAAAGTGCCGGGGAAAATGAAATAGTTGTCGGATCATCGACGTTCAAATACACCAGAGAAGAATTTAAATATCGACAGCTTAGACCCGTGGTTCTCAGCGGCAAGAGAGACCCGGTTCAAGCATACCTCCTTCTCTCAAAAAGGGAACGACGTCATAGGGCGGAGCCCGGTGCAGGAAGAACGATCTACTCGGACATGGTGGGGAGAGACAAAGAAATTGACCGCTTGGAATTTCATTTATTAAAAGCTATTAATGGCCAAGGTGGGATTGTCAGCATCATAGGCGACGCAGGATTTGGGAAGTCGAGACTCATTTCCGAGCTCAGAAAAAAGGATGCTATTACGCGGACTGCTCTGTTCGAAGGAAGGGCGCTTTCTATCGGAAAAAATCTCGGGTTCCACCCGATCGTGGACATTCTCAGGAACTGGGCGGGCATTTCTGAAGAAGACAACGATCCACAGGCGTGTGTCAAGTTGGAAAACTCGATTATGAAAATCGTTCCCGATAGCGCATCGGAGATGTTTCCTTTTATTGCAACTCTCATGGGTCTTGAGCTCAAAGGGAATGCTGCGGAGCGTGTTAAGGGAATCACCGGCGATGCATTGAACAAGCTTACTCAAAAAAGTGTCAGGGATCTAATCATAGAGGGAAGCAAACTATTGCCGGTGGTTATTTTGATTGAGGATTTGCACTGGGCAGATCAGTCATCGATCGACCTCCTCCAATCACTCTTCCGGCTCGCAGGAAATCATCGTGTCCTATTCATAAATTCTTTCCGGCCAAACTTCAAAGAGACAAGTGACCGGCTTCTTGCGGAAGTGCGAGAAAAATATGCAGGCTTCCATGAAGAGATATATCTGCAGCCGCTCGACGATCGAACAAGTAAACTATTGATGGAAAAACTTCTGAAGGTGCAGGATCTGCCGCCGAAATTGAATGAGGCCATAAGCAGGGCCGAAGGCAATCCATTCTTCATCGAGGAGGTACTCCGATCACTAATAGACGACGGTGTGTTAGTTGAAGAGGACGGCCACTTTGCAGTTACGGATAAAATCAACAAAGCTGTCATCCCTGCGACCATCCAGGATGTGCTCATGTCCAGAATAGACAGGCTCGATGATGAAAGCAGATCGCTTCTGAAGACTGCCTCGGTGATGGGGAGGTTTTTCCTTTACGACGTCCTTAAACGTGTCGTTGGAGAACCGGCGAATCTTGACGGGAGGATTGCTCATCTAAAGAATCTTCAGCTCGTGTGCGATAGCAATAGAAATAGAAATGAAGGGAGAGAACTCGCCTTTGTACATGCGCTGGTACAGGAGCTTGTTTACAATACACTCGTCGCGAAGACGAAGAAGGAACTACATTTGAAAGTTGCTGCTGCCATCAAGACCGTATTCTCCGACCGCTTGCCCGATTTCTACGGGATGCTGGCGTTCCACTACAGCGCCGGCGGCGACATGAGAAATGCCGAAGACTACCTGCTCAAGGCTGCAGAGCGAACATTCAACACTGCGGCATCACACGAGGCCATAAACTATTTACAGGAAGCCATCAGCCTTTATGTTCAGATATATGGTGAGAGGGCCGACCCGAATAAGCTATTCACTTTAGAGAAAAATCTCGGCCTCGCATTCTATAACAAAGGATACTGGAGTGACTCCCTTGAGCATTTCAAGAAGGCACTGTCCCACAAGGGCATGAAGACCGAGACCGGCAAACTAAGAGAGTTGTTTGCTTTCATGGTTAATCTGGCTGCGGTGCTCAAGGATTTGTATGTTCCTTCAAAAAGGTCTAAAGGGATTCCGAGTGAAGAAGTCCAGTCGATATTCGACATCCTGTATAAGGCGGCGTCTGTGACGGCGAATTTTGATACTAAGAAAATGTTCTTTGAGCTCGTAAACTTGCTCAGGCTCCAGATAAGATATCAGCTCCAACCGACCGAAGGCTATGCGAGCTATGCATACGCGAGCGGAATCTTCAGCTACAGCGGCTTGTCGTTCGGGTTGAGCAGGAAGTTTATGCAGAGGGCGAACAAATATGCCGGGTCCGGGCAACTCGGATCTATTTTGAAGGATAGCGAGCACGAACTTATGCTGAAATTTCTGAGCGGAGATTGGAAGAACATCACTGACATTAATGAGAAGTACGTAGAAGAAAAATTGAGGACGGGAGATGTATATTCTGCCACACTGGCAATAAGTTGGGTAGTCTATGTGGCAAACTCCAGAGGCCGATTGAATCGTTCTCTCGAACTGATTCACAAGCAGGAAGAAATTGGCGACGCCTTCGATTTCGGTTATGCACGGATGTTTAGTTCGAGCTTCTCGCTCGACCGCAACCTCGCGCGGAGAGACTTGCGAGCGGCAATCAAAGTTGCAGACCAGACTGTCAATCTTATCGAACAGCTTGGTTTTCCGACTTGGCTGCTGGGAATTCTCGGCAAGAAGGCGAAAGCCCAGATATTGTCAGGGGATTTCGACGGAGCGAAAAAATCACTGGAGCGAGCCGGCGAGATCATGGCACGCATTGGCAAAGGTAAGCTGGCGCCGATGCTGACCGTTTACTACTTGACCTACACATTTTGGTACTACGTGGACTCGCTTGAGAAACGCCTCTCTGGTAATGGCATGAGATATTCGGACAATGATTTGAAGGCTCTGGCAAAAAGAGCCTTGAAGGCGGGTCAACAAGCTATCAAGATTTCAAGGAAGGTCGCGGAAACACGGAGCGAGGCTCACCTATTGATGGGTAAGTACTTTTGGATTACCGGCAATCAGAGGAGAGCACTAAAGTTTTGGAAAGAGGGAATTCGTGCCGCTCAGCAACTTGGAGCCATGCCGGACGTTGGGAGAATCTACCGCGAGGTTGGGACGAGGCTGCTCGAACGTGAAAGTCAGTTCAGAAACTTTGATGGGCTCCCGCCTCAAGAATGTTTAGCACGAGCATCTAACATTTTTCAGGAACTCGATCTTGAACAAGATATTGGAGCAGTCTCAGTGAATATGGTCGCAGAAGAAGTTCAGGTTGCAGGATAATCGGCGAGAATGCTTCGGCATCCATCGCCGGCTTGCTCGTAGAAAATCACAAAACAGAAGGAGGACAAAATGATAGCGTTCAGCGGCGGTTACTACCATCCGGCAAATGAAGATGAAGTAAAGGAACTCATTCTCCTCGCTAACGAGAGAAAGATGAAGATTCGCGTTCGCGGATCCGGCCATTCGGTTGCAGGTGCCATATACACATCTAATTTCAAGCGCGGCGAAAAAGACACGGGCGGAATTGATTTGATGCTTGACAAGATGCTCGCAGTGAAAATCGACAAGTCAAAAAAGCAGGTCACAGTCGAAGCGGGATGTCATCTGGGACGCGACCCCTACGATCCAAGCGGCACTTCCAATTGGATAAACAGCCTCTTCTACCAAATCAATCAGGCAGGTCTGGCGGTCCCCGATATGGGCGGAATCATTCATCAGGCTGTCGGCGGATTTGTGTCTACCGGATCAGCAGGCGGATCCATCCAGCATGCGTTTGATGATCAGATCATCGCTTTTAGAATGGTTGACGGAACCGGCAAAGTTCATGAATTCACACGTGACAGCAGATCGGATGAATTCTATGCGGCGGGTGTTTCAATGGGGCTGTTCGGAATCATTACATCCGTCACTTTCCAACTCGTAGAAAAGTTCGATATCATAGGCGAGCAATCGACTCTTCCAATAAGTAACTGCGGGATTGACCTGTTCGGACCCGGCACATCCAATATGCCAAGCACAGAAAAATTCTTCAGAGACACGGAGTACGCGCGGCTAATGTGGTGGCCGCAGCAGGGAGTCGAAAAGATGGTTGTGTGGAAAGCGAGCCAGATGAAGCCAGACGAGTATACTCCCTACAATCCGATCACTCATACTGGGACAGGTACGCTCAACGACTTTCATCCGAGACCTTACCTTGAATTCCCAAAGTTTCATGGCACGCAGGACCCTGCCGAGGCTGCAGGCGGCCTCTTCTACTCCATTGCCGGGAACTGGTCGATGGTGCTCCATAAGTATAAGCTATCATGGATACTGAAGTTATTCATGAGAATTGTGGGCTGGCTCTACCCGAAGCATATTCTCCCATTAGTCGTCAACATCTTCAACCCGCTGGATTCCGAATCCGACCCTCCCGGCCCGCAGAAGTTCTGGGATACATGGTGGGACGGACTCCCGATGGACAACAAGGTGGATGATAAGCTTGTCCCGGTAGATTTCACCGAGATATGGATACCTCTCGACAAGAGCAGAGAAGTGATGACTACGCTTCGGGATTTCTATAAGCAAAACGGATATAAGGCCACCGGCTCATTCAGCTGTGAAATCTACTCTGCAAAGAAGAGCGATTTCTGGATGAGCCCGTCTTATGATCGCGACGTAGTAAGAGTCGATATATTCTGGTTCGGCTATAATGCAGGGAATCCTGCTGAGAACTACTATCCGCAATTCTGGAATCTCTTGATGAGGAATACGAACTTTAGCTGCCGATTTCATTGGGGAAAATATATGCCAGTTGCGCCCGAATACTTGAAGGCCCAGTATCCGAAGTGGAACGCATTCATGGCGCTTCGAGAGAAGATGGACCCTCATCAGATTTTTCTAACGAATTATTGGAGACAGCGTCTTGGTATTCCCGCGAGGTAACAAACATCTCCATATCTTGCAGCACAACCGAGCCTGCGATCATTTTCTTCTTGTCGTCCTCGGAGAGTCGAGCGCGTCGACGTCATCACTTTTTATAGTGACGAAACTTGTTCTTAAAGTCAGATTCTATATCGAGGCGATAACGTATATGAGCAAGATAAGAAACATGAATAGATCTGAGAACGTCGCAACGTTCTCAATTAGATTCTTCCCCTTCCTCGTTATATGTTTTATCCCGGCCAGTCCGTAGAACAAACCGCCGGCAATTGCGGACGGCACAATCCAGTTTCCGTTGAAAATGGTGACGATGCCCAATAAGCCCATCGATAGATTCGCAAATCCCAATTCCTGCACGATGACTAACGGTTCACTGCCTTTAATTTCGAATATCTTTTCTGCAGTGAACTCCGGATTCAAGGATTGACGCAGACCTGCAAGGAAGAACCTAATTCCAACTGCCCAAAACACGAACCACTTCCCGATTAAGAACATGGCTCCCGATGCACTCTTAAAAAGAAATATCTCCGTGAGAACAGAAGCTATTGGGAAAACGAACATCAATAGGATAACCGTTAAGATGTACATATTTTCTCCTCGGCATTTCGATCCATTTATTATTACATCTTTCTGAAGCTCCGCTTTGGAAGGAACATATTGAAGCTCTGCTCCATAAGTCCACTTACCAATTCATCTCAAAACACAAATGGAATAAGCGCCTTTACCTTCTTCTTATATTCCGGGTACTCGTTTGGGAAAAGCTCCATCATAAGAGTTTCTTCGCTGACTAATTTAATCCAATAACCTGTGAAGGCACTGGCGAGAAAGATAAATCCGGCAACGCGGCCGTACCATGTCACGCTCCCAAGAAACATCAGAAGGAGGCCGCTGTAAATCGGATGCCGCACGCAGGAATAGGGGCCGCGTTTGATGAGTTCATGGTTCTCCTTTATCGTGGCGCCGAAATCCCAGTTTCCGCTGAGAGTTATACGCGACCAGATCGCGACGGCAAGGCCACTCATTGTAATAATGTCCGCAATGATACCGACCGTCAGTTTGGCGTAGCCGGGCGGCCAAAGAATTGCCAACACGTATTCCGACAACGTTCCACGACTTTTCTCCAAAATAAGAATTATAACGAGCACCGCTATTGGCGGAATACGCCACCACCAGTTAGCTCGTCTCTCTACTGTAGGCTTAACTTTTAAAGCACTTACAATCCAATAAACGACAAAAACTATCCAACATAACGTTATGATTAGTCCGGTGAAGTTTCGTGTAATTTCCAATTTATAAAATCCTTTTTCTTTGCTTATTGCTGTGATATCACAGAAACAAATTCTTTTGCGCTCGGCGTTGTCTCCCGCCCTCTGACGCGGAGCGTCCCGTCGGGCGTCAGCACGCGGGAGGCATGCTAAGAGGAAAAGTTTCGAGGTAAACACCGACTCATCCGCAAACCTTCTTTCAAGTGTCGGAACGATTTCCTCGGGTGCGATCATGGCTGAGACTTCCTCACGGGTACTCGTCGAGTGTGTGGTCAGGAGTTCCCTCCTGACAGGCTGCCTGTATCTGGTCGGAATTGAAATTCCGCCAACCATCGAAATGGACTGTTATTTATCTTCCTTCTCCTCAAACCTGATCAGCAAATTCGGGACAAAGCTTTCACTGAATCCTGCTAGACACCCTGCAAATAAATACCCATAGATGGGAATGGGTATCTTGTTGATGAAGGAGAAAACGATTTCCGACTGAATGGCGAAATAGACGATGACTGCCGCAAACATGGCGACGACTATTCTTTCGGCGCCGTAAGTGAAGTACATGATTGGTTTTACTCCCTTTTCAAACGACAATTCCTTGACCCGGTAGAATATTGAGATTATTGCACCGATGCTTCCGCCGGTCGCGACATAAATGCAGTGAGTCACATGCGGAAATTGAGCCCACCAGTTTTTCCCGAAGTAAAGATACGTAAAATATGCAACAACAATGTTCAGGACACATATTGCCATCGAGGTAGTTAGGAAGTAAAGTTTGCGGTCGAAGAGTTCGTTATAATCGTTATTGACCTCCTCCATCAAAAGATCAAATTGCGTATTTGCTTCATCAGGCTTTCCATGAAGAGCAGTTGAAATGATCTGCGCTATTCTCACCTTTATGAAAGACTCTTTGCTGGCTTTATAAAGCAACGCTTTGATCTCGACAAACTTCGTTCGTACTTTGTTGAAGTTCTCCACGATGCCGGTCCTATCTTTTGGCGTTTTGGTGCATATATAAGTCACTACAGATGTTGATATGTCTTCTGATTCTACTTCATAAATGGCGTATTCATCACCGCGCGAGAATACTTGCTTTATTAAATTCCCCTCGTGGTCTTTTGCACCGATCACTATGCCCTGTAACTTCCTTTTTTGGTCCTCTTGATATTCTTTCTGTGTCATAATCTCCCTTTCTGTTTGGTGAATGCGAAGGCAGGAGGTCCCTCCTGGCTGCGGACTCTACATGTCGTGACGGAGGTCCCAACCACACACCGAGTCAAACAAAATCAAGATTTCAAATCAAGGTTTCGTCTTCTTACTTGTCGCCAACTTAGAGACAGCCTTGCTGAATTCGCCATCCACTTTCAAAGCCGTGGTCAATCGTTCTGCAAGTGCCGCAAGAACTGTTCTAATTATCCCTGCTTCCTTAAGGCACTCTTCATCCATCTCATTGTGGATTCCCCCGCTGAGAGCTTTGTGAAGAAGCTGAAGAGGATTATAGCTCTGCACCATCAATGATTCTGGAATGCCATGTTTGATAGCATCGACAGCTTTTGTAAACTGGATTTCTTTTCTCGCCTTCTTCAGGTCACCAATCATTTCTTTTGATGCATGCGAATTCTCGGCCACCTCAATGATCTTGTCAATTATCTGGGTCTTTTGATTCTCTACCACACGGCGGTAGTAAGCGAAAGCGCCGATCCCCATTCCTTGGTTTTCAGCTCTACGCCCCTTCATATAATATTCCTTCTGTTTATCTACTAGCGTTTCCTCATACTTGGAGATCGGAGGACCGAAAAACGGCCACTCGCCTACTTTAATCACCACCGCATCCTCATCACTCACAAGGGAAATAGTGAGCGCATAAATTTTGTTATAGTCTTTGCAGTTGTTGCATGAAAAAACACAAAAGTGGTTAATCGTCGTCTCTATGGCGAGAAGGGGATACTGACCGTTTACAGAGAAAAACCTTATGCCTTTACATCTATTGCAATGCAGCTCAATAGTCTCAAGCTTGATATATCGCTGGGTGCCGTAGTTGGGTTCCAAGTATGTCTTTATGGTAATTGACTCAACAGTACCCGGAGGACACTTCACCAAGAACTCTTCGAGTGTCATGATTTACTTACCTCCATTAGAAAGTTTTTTTTAATCGAATACTAATGCTATCATTGATCCCTTGAATTCATCAGAGAACGTCTCCCACGCCATTCATCTCACAAAAAATGTAATTTGTCTTCACCACATTTTCAACCTTGGCGACTCTCCACGTTGCCCGCCCTACTTTTGTTGCGCCTTGCTGTTTCGGGTGCCAGGGCTGTTGTGTTCTTTATTCCAGTCGTTCAAAACTTTAATCATGTGCGGAAGCAATTCTTTTCCTCCTTCTGTTCCATGACCGGGGATGACTATCCTGCAGTCGGGAAATTTCTCCTTTACCTTCTCAACGGAAACGGGCCATGCGGTCATGTTCGCGTATCCGGTAAAGCCGGGGTTATCAAACTCTAACCCTTTTATCATGCAGCCTCCGAACAATATCTTTCGCTTTCGGAGATAGACAACCGTGTTATCTATGGTATGAGATTCTCCCGGAAAGTACACTTCAAAAACTTCGTCGCCGAATTTTAATTCCATGCCTTCTTTGATCGGAAAGGTTTTGTTGGGCGGTATCAAGTTTAGCGACTTGTAAGCATCGTAGTATCGCTTGTTCTCTTCGGAAGAAACTGAATTCAGAATGACATTCTTTAATTCCGCGCCCTTTTCTTTTACGAGTTCCACCGTTAGATCGGCACCATAAATAGGGATGTTCTTCGAAAGCAAGACTTCATCGCCTCCGAGATTATCCTGATGAAAACCAGTAACAATCGCTGTTAATTTTAGACGCCCAAAACTCTTTTCGATCCAGTCTAACAACGCCTCGGTGCCGGTCGTCTCGCATGGCGTGTTTATAAGTAATCCTTGCCTATCAGGTAAAAGAATAAACATGCCGTTGGAACCCCAGGGGAAATAATGAGTCCACATATAAACACTATCCTGGATTTCTTTATAATACAAATCTTCAGTTATCCGGGTTTGATTTTGTCTTTGGTCAGTCTGGCAATAAGCATTTGCTCCATACACCATTACGATGAGTAGAACAAGAATTTTGACTTTTCCCATATTGATTTCCTTCATGACCGAAGTGCCGGTTTTCATTTTAACAGCCGCTGACCACCCGGTTAATGTATCCGTTAATCATCCTCGCCATTTGCCGTAGCCAAACCACCTCTGCTCTCCCTGTCACAATTGTGGTCCACGCTATTCATCTCGCCAAAAATGTAACATGTCCTCCCCCTTTAGTCAAGCTTCGCGAGTCTGAGGTAGTCTCCTGTTTTGAAAGCGAATGTCTCTGCGATGACCATGAAGCAATCCCGTATCTGGTAGTTGAGATTGCTTCGTCGGTTAGGAAACGTGGGAAAATCCAACACTCAAGGTGGATCTTCTAGCTCCAGAGTCTGTCGGGGATGTCCATTCCTTAATGCAGGTTTAATGCCGATCAAACCGAGAGTGAACCGAGAATGAACATTGAGAGAAATGCAGGCCAATGCCATACTTAGACGAGGTTTATTGTAGGATTTTCCTGCATTTTGATTGGTTAGATGGATCTCTTGATAGACTCAACGAATGTAGCCTGGTCACTAGAAATGTTCGCGTGCCAATACGTGTCCGCTGTTAAGGCTGCCGATAAAGTATCGAAGACCGCTTGCTCTGCTTTTATCCTCTATTGTCCTTTACGAACTGAACAGCGTAGTTTGCCAGGCCCATGACGGTCAATTGAGGATTAACACCGAGGCTCGTCGGAAATACACTCGCGTCGCTTATGAACAAATTATCGTATCCGAACACTTTGAACTCCGCATTTACTACTCCGGCATCAGAGCTGTTCGCTATGACGTTTCCGCCCTGCGGATGCCCGGTTCCCAAAGTGATTTCTGTCGGGTCTTTGATATACTCGTGCATCTTATTGTTTTCCTTGACGCTCTTGAATTCATAGTACTTGAACGTATTCGGCATCACCGATTCCGCACCGGCAGCGAACATGATCTCGCCCGACAACTCAAGTCCTTTCATCAGCGTCTGGAAGTCCTTCGGCGTGGGTGTATAATCTATCTCTCTTGCCGTAAGCCCTGCCACCCTCGCGCGCGCGTTCGATTCGGAGCCGACCAGCACCCCGACGCATGCAAGCCTGTCGTACCGCTTCATATTGTTGTAATGATCCTCGAACCATCCCGGCATCGCGGTCGACTGGAACATCGGAGGGTTGTACCATGATTCCATGACGAAACCGGTGTCGGGGAGCATTTTCATGTAATGAGAAATTTGCAGCCCGTCGTATGAATCTATTTTGTTTGGAAATGCCGCCGTCAATTGGGTGCCGGTATTGAACGCCAGTCTCAAGCCTGCGTTCTTTATTCCGAGTTTCGATTTCAAAAGCAGGATGCTCGATGAGATTGCTCCCGCAGCGACTACGAAAGTCTTTCCGTACACTTTTATTTTTCTTCCGCTGTTGAACTCTCCTTCCACATACGAAATCTTTTTGCCGTTCCTTTGCAGCTTGACCGCTTCACAGCCGGCTATGATCTCCAGGCTCTCCTTTCCGAATTTCTTTTGTATATCGGGAAGAACCGTGACGAGCATAGAGAGTTTCTTATTATAATTACATCCAATGTTGCAATAGCCGCAGCCGTAGCATCCCGAGATGTTCGCGTTGACAGAGTCGGTGACGTCGGGTGCGATGTTATATCCTAATTTTATGCATCCCTTTTTGAACAGGTAGCCGCCGGGATTGAGCCTGACTTTGTCTTCTTCCATGTGGTTCGCGTGAATTATTTTCCAGGCAGCGTCCATGGAGTCCATAACCCCCTGCTTGTCGAGGCCGGTGTTTAATCCTCTGGGATCGACCCACCTGTCGAGTACCGGTTCGGGAATCTTGAAGCACACGGCGTTATTAACCACCGTCGATCCGCCTACGCAGCTCCCTTGGAACACCGTGAACCTGAAATCTCTCGCGGCCTGGATTGCGCCGTCCTGGAAGAGTCTCGAAACCATCGCCATCTCGTTTTCGGTGAACGTTTCCGGCTTTTCGTGGTTCCCGCGCTCTATCATCACGACTTTCCTGCCGCTCTCGACCAAACCTTTCGCGAGGATTGAAGCGCCCGCCCCCGAGCCGATAATGACGACGTCTCCGTTAATTGAATCTTCTTTGATGTCGCTTTCTGATTTCACATACAATGGTGGATCAGGTTGTCTCGGCGATTTACTCACCCGTTCTTTATAATCCTTCCTCTCCGAAAATGGGACATAACCGACGGAAGCAAATGTCCGTTTGTCGTTATAATAGCCGATGTAGCACATTTGTTTGGCGATTCTGATCATTCCTTGCGCGAGTGTTTTCCACCATCCGGGCATCAAGCCTCTCTCGACATCCCTATAAAATCTTTTTTTCAGAAAGTTGTGCCTGCTCGTCGGGGCAATATACGGTAGCGGCGGGAGCAGTGATAATATCGGGTAAAAATATAATCCCGTAATCACCAGCGCCATGGTCCATTTTGATTTCGCCTCGAAGCTGTCGAAGTAGGTATCCACATTATGGGCAACGTCCTCACTCGAGATCATTTCGTGCTCACCGTAAATGATTACTTCCGAGAGCGCTGCTAATGTCCTGAACTGCAAAGGAGAAAAATATTTCAAACCGTATCGCGCGCGCTCCGCTGACGAGAGGAAGAGGGGTCCGCAAAGTGCGTTCAACACGCTGAAAGCAGTCAATACCCACATGACAGTATTCAACGATGGCGTAATCTCCCAGAGATAGACTTGGCTGTCCCCGCTTTGCCAGATCAAGTTACAGATTCCAATGACCGCTAATATGACGGACTCCCAGATGTTCAGCCTGACCAGTAGCACATACCTTCTTACGTCTGCTGTCGCGTACCAGCACATCAGGACATTGATTAACGCCAGGACTGCAAATCCGGTTGGGGTTAGAATATTGCTCGAAGAATCCATATCTGGATTCCCCGGAATGCTCAGGATAAAGAATACGAGAGCCAATAAATAGATTGCGAGTAATATCTTGAGGTATGTTAGCAACCTCTTCTCTTGCTTCGTCAGCATGTCAACTCTCCTTCATAAGGTGTCGATTGTGATAGATTTACCATGGCAGATACTTTATTTGTTCCCTGTTTCCGAGCTGGAAGTAACAGTAGAAAATATCCAGGAAGGGAAATACCCGAAGATAGGCCTTGCATAGAAGAAGCGTATTGTCTCCTTCGTTAGGTGTCACAACAAAGTCTCTTATGACTTTGAAGAAACTCAGGTACCATTTGTGCATGTGCGGGATGTCGTAGTCGAAATATCCGAGATTCATATACGGCTTCATCAGTTTTTCCGGCGGCTCATTCTTTACCAGGGAAGTGCGGAAGTAACCTAACTGTGTCGGCTTGCCGTCTTTGTTGAGGTGCTGGTTCCATGGCCCTGTGTATCCCGTACCATCCTGTATCACTATTTCATTATAGCCGAGATTCTGCCCGTCCTTTTTCATGAAGCCCTTCTTGAATTTCTTTCCAGAAAGGTTGCCTATCCATTCATGGTTCCACCCGCAATAGATATAGCCGTTCAATGCTTCCAAATCCGGCGGCTTGCCGGTCAACAGGATGTTTTCTAGTTCGGCTGGAGTCGCTTGTGCTAAGGTATCGTAAGTCCAGATTTTTGAAGACACGGTTCTCTCCTTTTGTTAATTAACGTCTTGTCTCGACTATGTAAAGTGGAAACCCGACATCACGGTTCATCAGTAATTAAGCATGGGGACACACTATCGACTAACATGTGCCATGGTATGAAAGTTCCCTCATTGATCACGCACGCTGAATGCACCAGGGGATCACTGAAAATAAACGAGCTCACCATTAGCTCAGGAGCCCCTGCTTCGTCAGCAAATCCCGCAGGTCATCTTCAATCCCGACCATCTTGGCATTCCGAGAAATGTTTGCTTTCAATGCTTCTCTCGACGCACCGTCGGGCAGTTCAGAAATGTGATAAGTCAGCATTTTTGCCATTTGCAGGTATTTATCGCGCTGCCGCCAGATAAATCCTACAATAGCAATCGCGACAATTCCTATCAGGATGATCAGCCATGTGGCGTTCTTTTCAACGAAACTCAGGTTCGCTCTCATATCCGGGTAAACCTCATACTCGAGCCGGGACTGGAGGTCATTCATGGCGGTGTCGATAATTGCTTTGATGAGTGTGTTCGACCTCGGACCTAAAAGTGAATCCCGGATACCGGCTCCAGCTTCGCCAGCGGAGGTGTCGAACTTCTTGAGAATCGCTGCAATGTAATTCTGCAGGTTAGTGTCGAGAACCGAATTCTTGATCTTCACCAAATCTTCTCTGGTCGCCCTTCCGAGAAGTGATTCGCGCAAAGCAGCAATTTCCTGGCCCGTCTGATCTCCCAACAGCGAGTCCCTGAGGCGGCTCAATTGCCAATTTGTGCTGTCACCGATATTGCTCAACAACGAGTCGATCACCTGTCTGGTTTCTCGGGCTCCGAGGCTTGTCCTCGCGCCCCTTACAAGGTTGTACCCTATCGAATCGGCATACGTGTCTACAGGCTTCATGGCACCGGTGCTTAAATCCTTGCCCGCTCCTCCGAGAATAGAAGAGCAACCGACTGTGATAAACGCGAGGGCGACGACACAAAAGAGATGGAGTATCCTGGTCATGTCTGCACTTTCTATTTGCTTTGTAGTAATAGTTGAGATTCCGCCCGCCCTGCTTCGTCATCCCATCTTTGCAATACGCCTCCCGCGGGCACGAGCTTGTCCGCCTCGTCTCTTACCAGATGCAAAAAGGTGAACGTCTTGTCTTCCCGCACCGAAGCTGTCGAGTTTTCAATTACCGGGATCCATGTTCCGGTATTGTAGAACAAACATTTCTCATCTATCAGATATGAGCCCGGATTATGCGTGTGTCCCATGGTCATGATTCTGTATGCTGTCCCCGTAAATCTTATCTGGGCGTACTTCTCAAGGCTCGATGGCTCGCTTAATTGGAACCATCCTACCAGACGGGATAATGCGTACGATAAGAAGAGGAGTCCGATGTTCTCAGCCTGGTCGAGTATTGTTTTACCTATTCCCTGGAGACTCCCGATGGACGAAATATCCTGCTGTAACCGGATGAACATTCCAGGTTCAATCATAAAAGCGAACATGAACGGAGCTAAGAGCATAAATACAATCCAGAACACCGAACTGTACATGAACCAGATATAGCGCCGGTTTGTGAACAGTATTCGGAGAAGAAGAGGAATGTGCTGGAACAAGACCTTCATCGCAAGCGGGAAATTTTCTCTCATAAGAATTGGGAGAACATTTCCGGAGGGTCTTACTTTGTCAAGAAAGGGAAAGTACAATTCGATTCGGTTGATAAGATACCTGTTAAAAAAGGAGCCGAAAGGAATATTAATTTGGTCGAAGCTGCTCTCAAGAGTGGCTTTGCCCAGAATCATCGTGAACTTGTCGTAGCGATGTCCGTGTTCCACATAAAAATCGTTATCGATCAGGATTGAATCGTCCACAAAAGTTATGTTGGGAAGAACAATATCTGACAATACCTTTTCCATGTTTTTATTCTTCCCGCGTTGAACGATATCTTCCACCAGAATAAGACGTACATAGTTCCGTACCATGGGCCAGTAAATTTCGACATCATGGTTGCCTTTGACAATTATGAGTTTATGCCCTGCCTCCAGCCATTTAGCCACCGCATCAAAAAATGCAGGATGCCCAAGTCTAATTAATCGAAGTTTATAGATTGTCTTAAAATCCTGTGTCCCCAGCCCGTACTTTTTCTCCCGGCTTGAAATGCTATCTTCCAACTCCCCAACTGTTTTCATTATTCCGAGCTTCTTGAGCTCGTTTTGCCAATCGGCGAGATCATCCGCCGCGTTCCCTTGTGGTGTTTGCTTTCTTCTGGCATCTCCTTTCATGAATTGTTTGAACCTTTTACTAATCCGTATCTTTCTGACTTTCCCTGGATATTCGGTTACCCGCAGGAAGTCGAAGATATCCCCGTTAATTACCAATATTGCGCGCTTGCTTTCTCTAATGCTGTGTGCATGCTCCAGGAACCTGCTGAAAGAATCGTCCGCAAAAAAGTTTTCCGTTCCATAATACACACCTTCAGCGTTTCTCCCAGAAGCTATATGCAGATCGCTGACCACGAAGATTTCTTCTTCGCCAGCATCATAATTCACAGGGGAAGTTCGCAAAGGGAATGACTGCTTAAAGAAAGATCCTTTTGACTCGCGATACGTGTCCGGACTGATCACATATTTGGGGGCGAGGCCGGTCTCCTCGCATGTTGCCAGAAGTGACGAAAACTGTTCGTTGTTCATTCCGATCACCACCACATTTGATTTGACGAGATTGCACTCTGGATGAAGATTCATTCCCTATTCTTGGAATGATGAAAATACCGACTCGTTCTCATATTCCTTATCAACAAAAGGCCTGAGCCTGATTATACGTCACTACGCCGGCGAGAACCGTTTGTTGTAAGTTGCCAGATACTTGAGATATTTTTGCCACATATTTGAGATGTCCAACCGGCGACCTAGCAACAATTTGGATAACAAATGTAAATTTGGAAAAGTTCTCAGTGTTATCTTTCAGAACTTACCTGACAGAAAAGGGTAAGAGAATAGGAGATAGTTTTGAGTAGGTAAGAAATGAAAGAGGATGGGAAACAAAGTATTCCGAATGGATTGAAAAGAGGCAAATGGAAACAACGGATAAAGAACTCCGCGAAGCGGGTGCAAGTTTGAAACAATTGCCAAAAGTAAAAGTGATTGATGAGCTGAAGCAAAAAATCCGCGAGATAAATCAGGACATTAACACATTCGATTTGTTTGATAAGGGACCAAGTAAATCACCGAGTTGGCAAGGACAATTGTGGAAAAATAGGTTGGAAACTTTTATATTATTCGCTACGCAGACGAGACAGCGAGATGGTTTAGAGAATGTCCAAACCGAGAGCGCGGCAGTTCTGAAATGAGTGGTCTTGGACGATTGTAACCCTCTTGCAGCAACGCATCTTGAGAATAGAAAAGCGCCTATGAATCGGCGTGGTTTAATTGTCAGGACAGCATAATTGTTTTTTCAACAGACTTATCAACAAACTAAACATGGAGAGCCCTAATGAAAATCGGTGAAGAGTTCAAACAATTCGCAATGAAAGGCAATGTCGTGGATATGGCCATAGGCATTGTTATTGGTGCTGCTTTTGGATCGGTCGTAAGGTCCATGGTCGACGACATCATAACTCCCCCATTTGGGAAAATCCTGGGTGGTGTGGATTTCAGTAATTTGTTCGTCAGCCTCTCGCCAGGATCGTACGGTTCACTGGCGGCAGCAAAACAGGCCGGTGCTGCAACCTTAAACTACGGTCTATTTATCAACAGTGTAATTTCCTTTATTATCATCGCGTTCGCTCTATTCATGATAGTGAAAATGATGAACAAGCTTAAGAGCAAACCGCCGGCACCCGAGCCAAATACCAAAACATGTCCACAATGCCAGTCAGTCATCTCCATCAAAGCATTGCGGTGTCCGTTTTGCACATCGCAACTTTAGTTTCACGATACAGAGGATCTTTCGAAGGGCCCTTTTGCCTGTAAATGGCGCTTACATTATTTTAATATCTTGTACGAAATCTTTTCACACACGTTCGGGAGCTTGACCTTTCTCTCAAGACATCTCGTTTTGCTTGCTGGTTTTTTCAAATACGCTGCCGATCGGTCTAAATCGTCTTCGAATTGCTTAGCACAAATTCTAATTTCTTACACAACAATTCTCTTAACCGTCAAATACGAAATGGAGGCTAATTATGACTAAGTGTTTATTAATGGTTTTATTCTTATCCGCTAACTGCATCGCTGCTGAATCAGGCTTGATGGCTCAGACCACAAAACCGGATACTCTGCGGAGTGATACGGTGAACATATGGATCCCGACCATGGTGACAGCATTAAACCTGAGTCAGATCGCTTTCAACAATTGGACACAAGGTGGTTCTAATTCACTGAGCTGGACCGTAACCGCCAACGTCGGTTATGACTACAAAGGAGAAGACTGGGGATTGAATAACCATATAAGAGTCGCTTATGGAACAACGAAGCTGGGTAGCCAGAACTCGATCACGACGGATAACGAGTTTTCTCTAGATAATGTTCTTTTATATAAAGCCGGATGGGTGGTAGAGCCGTTCTTCAGCGACGAGATTATTACAACACTGACGGGTGGCTACAACAATAAAGACAGCTTAATAGCAAATTTCTTCGATCCCGGCTATGTGACCCAGAGCGTGGGATTCAGCTATGACAAACTTGGAGCATTTACGACCCGTCTTGGACTTGCGACGCAAGAAATTTTCACGAACAAACATCGCCAGTATACCGAAGACTCTACAGCATTCCAGTTGAAAACGGGGCTCGAGTCGGTAAGTCACGCGAAATTACAGATTGCCGATAACATGCTTCTAACGACAGGTCTCAGGCTCTTCACAACATTCAATCACTTAGATATCTGGGATGTGAGATGGGACAATGCAATTGTTGCCAAGGTGAACTCATTCATCGTGGTGAATTTCAACTTCCAATTAGTTTATCAGAAGCAGCAGTCGCTTAAGACGCAGATAATGGAAGGACTGCAGTTGGGAGTCACCTACACAATATTTTAAAACGCTTCACGTATATTCAACAAGAATGTAGTGGGGCAATAGATTGTTACGATCGTGGGTGATGACGTACTAGGTTGGTAGAGTTGCTATCCTCTAGAGCTGACCCATTTTTGTCCGGCAAGCTCTGAAGGTTAACACTAATGTAACTCTGGATCGATTTTTAGGGAGCAGGTCAGTATGGTGTTTCGCGTTCGGCATCGATGGCAAAGATTTTGATGAAGCTTCAAGGCTTAGAAACCCGCCTCTGAAGGAAACAATGAAAGAGTTGAGAATATTGTAAATACTATGCTACAAATCCGAATTAAGATTCAATATGTTGCGAATTCTCTTGGCGAGTTCATCGAAAGTGAATGGCTTCCTTAGAAAATGGATCCCTTTATCGAGAACCACGTGCGGCGCCAAGAAGTTTTCTGTGTACCCCGACATAAAAAGAGTCTTCATTTCGGGTCGCGTTCTAGCGATTTCGTCACTTAATTCTTTTCCGCTCATAGCCGGCATTATTACGTCAGTGAGCAATAAGTGAATTACTGCCTGATAAGTTTTGCTAAGAAGCAGCGCCTCGTTAGGGCCGGCTGCAGTCATCACTTTGTAGCCAAAATCTTCCAAGCTTATTTTGACTAACTGAAGCAGCTCGGCTTGGTCTTCGACCACAAGAATTGTCTCTGTTCCTTTGAGCTGCTCGTCAGAAAGATTCCCTGTTATGTCTGTGGCTTCCTCATAAAAGCGTGGTAGATAAATGTTAAATGTTGTTCCTGCATCTGGTTTACTGCTGACATTAATATTTCCCTTGTACCGTCTTACAATCCCATATACTGTAGAAAGTCCGAGTCCTCTTGCTTGTCCTTTAGGTTTCGTCGTGAAGAAGGGTTCGAACACTCGTTCCATGGTTTCCTTATCCATCCCTTTACCCGAGTCTGCAAAAGTTATCATAACGTATTCTCCAGCAGTGAGGCCGACATGATTACGGACGTATGACTCATCCAACTCAATGTTCGAAGTCCTGATCGTTATGGTTCCGACTTTTCCTATGGCATCTCTTGCATTCGCTGTAAGATCGCCGAGAATTTGATTTAGTTGAGACGGGTCCATTTTTACGTTCCATAGGTTTCTTCCCGGGACGAAATCAAGTTTCACATTCTCACTAATAATTCTTATTGTCTGAAGCATTCCGATGGTGGTTTCGATCGCAGAATTTATGTTGAGAACCTCTGGTGAGATCATTCCCTTTTGTGCAAATGTCAGAAGTTGCTTTGTTAAGTCGGCTCCTCTTTTCGTAGCCGACAAAATTGCGTCGACGGAGTAACGAGCCTGATTATCATGGCTTAATTTTCTACTGAGAAGTTCGCTGTGCCCTAATATCACCCCTAAAATGTTATTATAGTCATGGGCAACCCCACCGGCTAATTCGCCAATACTTTCTAATTTCTTAGATTCCAGGAGCTGTTCTTCAAACGATTTGCGTTCGGTAAGGTCTTGTTTTATCGCGATGAAGTGAGTGATCGTACCATTTTCATCGGCAACCGGTGCGATTGTCATGTCCTCCGTGTAGGTGCTGCCGTCCTTGCGTCGATTAATTATCTCATCGTGCCAAATTTTTCCTGCGAGAATTTTATCCCAAAGGTTTTTGTAAAATTCATTATCTTGCTTATTAGATTTAACAAGATCCTTTATCTTCTTGCCCATGAATTCGATATTTGAATATCCGGTGAGCGTTTCAAAGGCAGGATTAGCCCAAACTATTGAGGCATCTTTGTCGGTTATAACAATTGCGTTTGCAGCGGTATTGAGCGCCCTGCTTTGAAGACGCAGTTGTTCACGGGCTTGTTTTTGGTTTGTCACGTCCCTGAGATAAATCTGGAAAGCGGCCTTGCGTAAATAAACTGTTGGTACGCTTACTAATTCTACATCAATAATTGATCCATCTGAACGCAGAAATTTAACATCGTTAAGTTCCGCACGCTTGTACGACTTCGCTATTATATTGAAGAAAGCCGTAACCGCCTTAATAGATTGAGGATGCACAAATTCTGTTATCGGTGTTCCAACAAGCTTATCGAGAGATTTGACCCCCAGCAGTTTTAACGCAGCGGAGTTCAAATAGACCAATTCCCCGTCGCTCTGTACCATTATGGCGTCCGGAGACCGGTTAACTAGGAGCCGGTAGCACTCCTCGCTTTCTTCTATTTTTTGCTTCGCAATCCTTCGATCTGTTATGTCATATGCTGTTGTGAGAACCGCCACTTCGTTTTGATAATTCATAACGGAGGTAGCGAAGTCTGCCCACCGTTCTTCGCCGGACTTCCTAATAAGTTTTATTTCGTAATGAGCCGGCACATTTTCTCCTTGCTGGCGAGCAAATCTCAATTCTTTTTCTAATTCCCTGAAATCCGGATGTATAACTTCCGAGAAATTCTTCTCGAGTAGCTCGTCCTCGTCGTATCCGACCATGGTGGTAAATGCAGCATTGGCATAACGTATTTTATTGTTCTGGTAAATAAAGATTGCTGCCGAAGTATTTTCAACAAGAAAACGGAATACCACATCGTCAAGCGAGCCGCTCAATTTCTCGATCTCTCCCATCTTAATTTTCCCTCCAAAAAGGCATCTATTAGTTACTGGGTAACACTACCTGCGGAATCGCTCTCGACTTCAGAAATTAATATAACCTATTAATCTCCCTCCAAAAAGGCATCAATTAGCTACTGGTTAACGCTCCCTGCGGAATTGCTCTCGACTTCAGAAGCTAATATAACCTATTAAAATGCAATGTGAGCGAAATCACAGCGCAAGCAAATCGGAAGTTAATGCAGACCATATCGAAGTGAAAGACCGAAGAAGATATCTCCACACAGAGAAAGGCAGGGGTATATTCCTCCCTCTTATTCTGTACGTCTTCAAACTCAACAGGACAAATCATGGCTTTTGATTGGCACCATGGTGCAAGAACAAATTAATATAACCAAATATTAGATTCCATTCTATTTTGAAGGATTTGGTGAGTTCGGCAGGGTTTTATGGCTTGCAATGTCTGCTCGCTGACCTTCCTCAGAACCTAGGCAGCCACAAAATTGTCTGAAATTGGACTAATTTCGCATGCAAGGCTGAAGTGGCTGACATGGCTGTTCGTCTGCATGGTCAAGGATTATGCATGCCGTTGCAACCTCTACCCAGTCAGGGTGCCAGATACAAAAGGGGGTGGAAGGAGTTCTATTTCCAACTCCTCAATGGATATTTCGGCGAAAAGATGAGCTTGAAGGAATAGACTTCTCGAACTCGGGAATTCGTCGGCCGAAAGTCGGGCGGTTAGTCTCTACAATTTTCTGATTTTTACAGACTATTGTTTGCGACCGAGGCCTGCCATATCGACAGTGTAAAACACGATGTTGCTGAAGTCAACTACAGATTTAACGCTATCCTGTCTTACTCCATTCAAGTAACCCACGGAGTTTTTCATGACGGTTCTGAACGTGGGCTTGACACGGGCTGAATCCCGCCACGCATCCGTATAACATCTCGGCAGTGAGAATGTTTTGTGTTAACGAAATGTTTGTTCTCGTCTCACTTCAAAAATTCTCTGTTTACCATCTTTTCACGTGTGCCATCTTATTTCACACCTGTACATAATTTATGTGGAGGTTCTTAAAGAAGCAACCTTCTCTGGCACGCGCTGGTTTCTTATGCCTTCATCCTCAATCCTTTTTCCTCATAGGAGAAAATCCATCCCACAATTTTTCCCGGCTCGACTGATTCGAAGTTGTTCCAGTATTCTTTCGTATAAATGAACCGAGAGCTTGTCTCACCTGCTGGAATCGGCTCGGTCGATTTCTTCATTTCATCGAATCTATTTTTCCACAAGCTCATATTCTTCACACGCAAATCAACCCAGCCATCATGTGCCCATGCAGCTATCGTTTTCTGGCTTGCGGGAAGAATGTCTTCTCCTCTAAATGGTGGGACCTTTATTTCATCACCGTGTAAAAGGCTATTCCCGTCGGGCAGCAAAATCGGAATTCCAATCGATATGATCTCCGACCGGAGCTTCATATTCTTTCTTACCGTTTCGTATAACTCTTTCGACATTTCCTCGGCGGATGCTTTTGAAACCGCATTAAAATTTCCGTAACACTTCGAAAGCAAATAACTTTCATAGAGAAGCTTGGAAAGACGAGGCGGTCCTAAGAGCTCGAATGCTACACTGTCAACATTGTGTTCTTTTTCAAGCTCGCGCATTTTGTTAAATGCAGAATGGAAAAGATAGCCAGCTCTGTAAGTCGGAGCTAGCGTCGCGTTGTCAAGAGCATTGATGATGTCATGCCCGGTGTTGCCGCCTTTTATTTCGAAGATCACATCTTCGGCGATTTCTTCCGGCGTGACGTATTCCATTTGCCCAGGCGTTGTTATCGCTTCAAACTCGCCGCGCGAGAAAAGGCCGTTCTCACCTGTGTCGATGAAAACTGATCGAAGCGGTTCATTGGTGCGAATTGTCTTACTCGAATTTTTCAACTCAAGGTTTGTGTCGATCTTGTACGGCGCATCGGGCAAGCAATCCTGGAGCATGATCGGTTTGCCTCGCTTCATTATCTCGCCGAAAGCGATTCGTTTCCATGCAATAGCTGCTGTCGGTTTTATCTCTTTCGTTATCGGCGCATCGGGCGTCCGTCCCATCAAGAACATCAAGAGGGTGTGTGCTCCAGCGACAGCCGACTTTGAGAGCAAAACGCTGCTTGGTTTTTCTTCGCTGTGTGTGTAAGGTATGTTCAATCCCATTCCGCCGGTTCCGCTCGTACCGATCTTCATGTAAATTTTTGTACCAGCATCGTGCATAGAGCGATAGAGAATTTGGATGTGCCTAATTAATTGCGGTGTGTAGAGTGTGCAGAGGAGCTTTTCAATGGAATCGAAGAGGTCATGGCTAATAGTTGATGGTTCATGTTTTGCTTTGTCAAGCTCTTTCAGAAGGGAGCGGCTTGATTGGAATAAATCTTGATAAGCGATTGCGGTTGCGGAGTTAATGCAATCGATAATTACTTCAGGTCTGTAGTCAGTGAGTAAATTGTAGATTGTGCTCGATTTTATAATTTCTTCCGACAGTTCTCCAAGCGTATCGTTTATGAGAACCCTCCGCCGTTCCGAATTCTCAAGCACTTCTTCCCGGGGAAGGTCTTTGAATTCTTCACGCATAAAAATATTCCCATGGAATGGCACAAAAAAATCAGCATCATGGTCGGGAAATTCTTTTCTGAGTTGTGTTACTCCGTCAAGAGCTTCCGATTTTAAAAGAGAAGAAATGATGACCTTGTCCGGTTTTTCCGGCACAAGTTTTCGACAGATCGCAGAGCCTACCAAGCCCCATCCGCCAAGAACAAGGACTGTTTTTCCTTTTATCTCCATTGTGCGCCCTTTCTTTTTGCGGATATAAAATAGTTGTCGCAAGTTGGTCGAGCAAGCACGGAGTTTTGTCCCGCGAAGGGAGATGCCGCATACTTGTATAGAATAATTGAGCAGCAGAGTGATTGAGTATTGGAATGTGGATTAGCGCAGCTTCTTGACATTTATCAATTGACTTTATCTCATGCATGATTTAAACTTACCCTTTACAGAAACTTAAAAGGAGGTATCTGTGGCTTCAAAAAGGAAAGCATTAGCATTTCTTGTCCTCGCTTTCGTAGGGACTGTGCTGTCTGCTTCGACGGCATATTCAAGCGGCTACCAACTCAATGAACACGGTTCACAAGGAGTTGCGATGGGGGGAGCTTTTGTTGCGCGCTCGTGGGACCCTTCCGCGATTTATTTCAATCCGGCCGGATTGAGCTACATCAAGGGCTTTAACATCATGCTTGGTGGCACACTCATTCTTCCAAGCACAACTTTTACCGGGCCGTATCCGAATAACACCGAAACGAAAATGAATTCTCTGGAATTTTTTCCGCCGAACGCTTATGTGAGCTATAATTTTGATAACGGGTTAGCGGCAGGAATTGGATTGTTTACTCCGGAAGGACTCGGAACGAGTTGGCCTCAGGATTGGGTCGGGAAATTCATCATTACTAAAATCAATCTCCAATCATTCGATATTAATCCCACAATTTCATATTCTCTCAATGAAATGATTTCTTTCGGTGTGGGCTTCGATTATGCGCTCGGAAGTGTGGAGCTTGAAAAATATAATCAAACTCCTTTCAGCGATTCGACAGGAAATCCGATCACGCCTTTCCTCCACATGCAGGGAAATGCGAAAGGAACCGGCTACAATTTCGGAATCATGTTGAAACCGTATGAGAACATTTCGCTCGGATTCTCCTACCGGAGTAAAATCAATTACAAAGTGGATAATGCAACGGCGACATTTTCGCAGGATGGAAGTTTAGCGAGTCAATTGCCGGGTGGAGCTGTCTCAACATCGCTTCCATTCCCGACAACATGGTACGCCGGAATTGCTTACACGGGAGACAATTTTTCCATCGAGGCTGATTATCAATATGTCGGATGGAGCGCTTATGACAGTCTTACTATAAACTTCGCGAGTAAAACCACACTCCAACAGAATTCATCCATCATTGGCAATTACAACAACAGCTACATTGTCCGTGTTGGCGGCGAATATAACCTGAACGCTATGTGGACTTTACGTGCAGGCGTGTACTACGATAAGAATCCGATACCGGATGCTTACGAGGCGCCGATACTTCCCGATGCCGATAGGCTCGGGCTCAATGTAGGTGTCGGTGTGAATGTAACCAATAATATTTCCGTCGACGCGTCATACTTGTTCATTCCGTTCAAGCAGAGAACGATAACGAACTCCGCTTTCGGATTTAATGGTACATATAACACGACCGCCAATCTTCTCGGCATCGACATCAGCTATAAACTGTGAGAGGGCTAAAATGAAACCAAGGTTATCTGAGTTAAAACAAAGATTAAAGGAATTAATTACGCTAATCGTGTTAATTATGATTGTTGCTTCCTGCAGTGACTTTAAAAAAACGAGCGTCGTAACTCCGCCTTCGAATGGCACGTTAAATTTTACAACCTTCGTCTCCCTGGGTAATTCGCTTACTGCCGGTTACCAGAGCGGAGCTTTGTTTGAGTCTGCGCAAGAATGGAGCTATCCCGCCGATATCGCGAAGCAAGCTGGTGCCGCTGGTTTCGTCCAGCCGCTGATGCCGGATCCTGGTACAGGAGCTTTGATGTCGGTTACAAGCCTGTCCGGGCCGGTTATTTCCACTGGCAGTGCGACGGTTACCCTTCCGACGAACTCGAGCTCTTTATCGCGCCCGTACAATAATTTGGGGATTCCCGGCGCTGTCTTGTTTGATTTGACCGACACCACTGATTTCAGTTCTAAGAGTGTTGCGCGTAGCAATCCTTTCTTCAGTTTGGTCTTGCGTAACAAAGTCTTCGGCTCTAGTCCAGTAGCGCAGGCGCTCACACTTAAACCGACCTTCATGACAGTATGGATTGGTGCGAATGACGTCCTTGGCTACGCGACTTCAGGTGGAACGGTAGGCACCGAGGGACCTGGCACGGGACCGACGGATCCGAGCATTTTTGGCTATCTTTACGACCAAACGATGGGAGCTCTCTTAGGAGGAGATTCAACTGCGAAGTTTGCCGTGGCAAATATCCCGGATGTAACGGGGATTCCGTTCTTCACTACTGTGCCCGACAGCTTTGCGAATCCGCAGACAGGCAAAAATGTAGGCGCTTTCATCGTGGAAAGACATCATGCAGACGGTACTCTTCATGCCGAACCGATCAACGCAAAAACGGATTACATCCTGTTGACAGCTATAGATTCGTTGAATGCAGGTGTCGGGGTTCCGACTTTCGTGGGAGGGACAGGAAGACCGTTGCCGGATGAGTTCGTGCTCGATTCGCTTGAGGTAGCCCTAGTTGAGGCGACGATTCGGGCGTACGATAACACCATCGCGACATTTGCCACCCTAAATCCGACTCGTGTTGTCATGGTTGACGCATATTCCGCATTTAATAACTTCGCAAAGTATGGATATCTCGCTCAAGGTGTTGTGCTGACGAACAGCTACATCTCCGGCGGATTCTTCGGGCTTGACGGTGTGCATCCGACTTCGCAGGGTTATGCGTATGTGGCAAATCTTTTTATCCAGGCGATCAATTCCCATTTCGGATCCAATATTCCGATAGTTCCAATTTCTTCTGTGCCAGGTTCGATCATGCTCAGTAAAAGTTCGATGAGTAATTTGGGTTTGCCGAAGATTCACTATTCGGACTTGAAACATATGTTGCAACTTATTCAAAGGAGAGACTTGCCTTAATTATTTGCGCGAGAAAAAACTTTTAACAACGCCCCGTTTTTTACGGGGCTTTTTTTTTGTAAATTATTTTAGAAATCATTATGTCAACAATAATTTGTCCAGATTGCCACGCTTTTAACTTTCGTAATGAACAAATAGAAAAAATTGCCGGAATTATTTTGGGATCCCCGAAATGGAAATAAAAGTCAGTTCACAAGTTGCACAGGAAATGGGTTTAAACGCCGATGAATTTGAGAAGATAAAGGAAATTCTTGGGCACACTCCGACTTACACAGAACTTGGCGTTTACTCAGTAATGTGGTCGGAACATGCGAGTTATAAAAATTCGATTTTACAATTGAAGAAGCTTCCGCGGTCGGGGAAAAATTTGCTTGTGAGTGCCGGGGAAGAAAACGCGGGGCTTGTTGACATCGGCGATGAACTTGCAGTTGCATTCAAGATAGAAAGCCATAATCATCCGAGTGCTGTCGAGCCGTACCAGGGTGCTGCAACCGGTGTCGGCGGAATTTTACGCGACATCTTTACGATGGGCGCACGTCCCATCGCCGCGCTCGATTCGTTGCGTTTCGGTAACCCTGATAATCCTCGCGTCAAATATCTTCTTGAAAATGTTGTCAAAGGAATTGGGGATTACGGAAATGCTTTTGGTGTACCTACTGTAGCAGGTGAAGTTTATTTCGATGAATGTTATGACGAGAACCCTCTCGTGAATGCAATGGCGGTCGGCATTGTCAGGCACAATCGCATCGCAAAAGCAGCGGCGAAAGGTGCTGGAAATCTTGTAATGATTGTCGGCTCGTCAACCGGTCGCGACGGGATTCACGGAGCGACGTTCGCCTCGGAAGATATTTCCGAAGCGTCGGAGGCAAAACGGCCGTCGGTTCAAGTCGGAGATCCGTTCACGGAAAAACTTTTGCTTGAAGCGACACTTGAAGCAATCGAGGCCGGGCTTGTTGTCGGAATTCAGGACATGGGCGCGGCAGGAATTGCTTGCTCTACTTCCGAAATGAGTGCGAAAGGAAGCACGGGGATGGATGTAGATTTGGATCTCGTACCGCTTCGCGAGTCCGACATGTCAGCATACGAAATCATGCTTTCGGAGTCTCAGGAGCGGATGTTAGTCATCGTGAAACCTGAAGATGAAGCGGCGATTAAAAAGATTTTTACAAAGTGGGATTTGAATGCAGAAGTTGTCGGCAAGGTGACAGGCGATGGCATTCTCAGAATACGACGCTTCGGAAAAATCGAAGCTGAAATTCCGTCGAAGACTCTCGTTCTCGGCGAAGGCGCACCGGTCTATGTTCGCGAAAGCCGCAAGCCGGATTACATTGATGAACTTTCAAGATTTGATCTGCTAACGTTGCCTGAGCCGCGTGATTATAATGAAGTTCTGAAAAAACTTTTATCTTCTCCGAATATTGCCAGCAAGAAATATGTTTATGAACAATACGACTTCATGGTTGGGACTGACACTGTCGTGCTCCCGGGCGACGGAGATGCTGCGGTGGTGAGGCTCGAAAGATGGGCGACCAGCGAGGCGGAAAAAAAGAAAGGACTCGTCATCAAAACGGATTGCAACGGCAGATATGTTTATCTCGATCCGATGCTTGGTGCCGAACATGCGGTTGTAGAAGGGGCTAGGAATGTTGCGTGTGTGGGTGGAAAGCCGGTCGCGATTACAAACTGCCTCAACTTCGGAAATCCATACAAGCCGGATGTTTATTACCAATTTGAACAAGCTGTTCAAGGAATTGCGAAGGCGTGCACGGAGTTAGGCACGCCGGTGACGGGCGGCAATGTCAGCTTTTATAATGAAAGTCCCAATCGAACCGTTTATCCGACTCCGGTGATTGGGATGTTAGGAATCATTGATGATGTGTCAAAGGCGGCTCGTTCCGCGTTCAAAAATGACGGCGATATAATTGCTGTCGTCGGTCCGGAAAGAAGTGAGATGGGCGGGAGCGAATATTTGAAGGTGATCCATGATGTTGCTGCTGGAAAAGTTCCGCCAATAGATTACGAATATGAAAAAAGACTCCATGAATTTTTATGTGAAGCTATTCATTCTGGTTTATTAATTTCCGCGCATGATATTTCGGAAGGTGGTTTAGCAGTAACTCTTGTGGAATGCTGCATTATGGATCATGAAAAAATTCATGGTGCAAAAGTTACATTTGGTTCTTCTGCGCCAGAGGCGCATCAGCCTCTGGCTGAGATGCGTAATGACTTCGCGTTATTCGCCGAGGGTGGCGGGAGAGTTGTGGTTTCATTCGATTCATTAAATATCGATAAAGTTATGTTATTGGCTGAATCAAAGAGCTTGCCAATCAAAAAGATCGGAATAGTTGAAGGGAAAAAACTTGAGTTGAATGACATCATCAACATTGACGTGCAAGAGCTCGTCTCTACTTATTACAATGTCCTTCCTTCCAAATTTGCCGTTTCGCTTGCAGTATGATTGGCATAAGCAACATTTATTCAGACAGCTTCTTCGGGTGAAACTTTCCACGTTGAAAATCTTTTTCCAGAATTTCGTGAAGTTTGTGCAAGTTGTATTCTTTTATGTAAAAACAATTCTGCGGAACTTTGGTGCCCACGATCTTTTTTTCTACGCGTCAGCGCTATCGTTTCAGGTTGTACTTTGCCTCGTTCCGACTGTGTTCCTGATAATTTGGCTCCTCGGCATTTTCCTGTCGCGTTCGGCGCTGCTTAATCAACTTGAAATAATTATTCGTCACGTGCTTCCGTCGGGATTGAATATCGCGGAGGAGACGAGGAATTTCTTCATGAACCGCGCACGAGTTTTCACCGGGCACCAGCGGATTTTCGGATTTGTCGGCATTGCCGGATTTTTGTGGACCTCCTTGACTTTGATGGGGACTCTAAGAAAAACTGTGTTCCATGTTCTCGACGTTGAGAGCAACCGATCTTCTCTGCGGCAGACAATATATGATCTGCGGGTTCTGTTGATAGCGGGTTTCTTTCTAACGGCAAGCACGATTGTGACCACGATATTTGCAGGTTTGCGCGAGGCTGCAATGCAATTGCCCGCAGGCCAGATGCGGTTCACCTTGATAAGATTTTGCGTGCCGATTCTTTTTGCTCTCGTACTCACTTTCTTTTTATATTTTTCTATCTACAGGTTCTTTTCTTATGGAAAAATTAAATCAAGCACTGCGGCTTTCGGCGCATTCTGGGCTGCGGTCCTTTACGAGTTGGCAAAAAATATTTTTGCGCTCTACATCGCTCGAGTCGGAAACCTATGGCAGATGTACGGCGCTCTTGAAATGACTATCGGGATGTTATTGTGGATTTTCTATTCGACATGTGTTTTTATCTTCGGAGTCGAGTTGTGCAATGCGAACTCGATGAAAAGGATGTTGGCAAGTACACTGTAAGAGGAAAAATCTTTAATTTAAATTGGGAATATAATGGTACAAAAGGCATTCTACTTTTCAGAAGAGCGAAAAAAAGTTTACGAACTGGCATATAACTTAAGATGGTCGTATGATTGTCCGACGCAGCAATTCTTTGCTACGCTGAGTCCCCGCGTATGGGATCATTCGAACCATAACCCGATCGCCGTTCTCAATGAAATCAGCGAGCAAGAATTGTGTTCGAGGCTGCATGATAAAGGTCTTCACGCAGAGCTTGACGCGTGTTACGAATCTTTCCAAACTTATTTAAAGGCGGTGAACAAACCGCAATTGAAACTCAAGGATTTTGACAGGCATCCAGTCGCTTACTTCAGCGCGGAAATAGGAATCCATGAAAGTCTCCCGATTTATTCGGGTGGACTTGGAATTCTTTCCGGTGATCACACGAAGAGCGCAAGCGATATTGGGTTAAATTTTGTCGGGGTGACTCTTTTTTATCGTCAAGGATATTTTGTCCAAAAGATAAACAGTGAAGGCGCGCAGGTTGAGGAATACAACGAGCAGGATTACCACTCCTTGCCGGTTGTTCCTGTCACCGACGAGGGGGGAAATCTTGTGAAGATCCAAGTCCAAATGGGACGCAGTTTAGTGTCGGTCACGGCCTACAAAGCTGTCGTCGGCAGATCGATCCTATATTTGTTGGAGACAAATCTGCCGGAGAATGAGGAACATGATCGGGCTCTGACATCGCGAGTTTATGGTGGAGACAGCACGACAAGAATTTCTCAGGAAATAATTCTTGGAGTCGGCGGTGCAAAATTTTTGAAGAAACTTGAATACGAACCTGCCGTTTATCATATGAATGAAGGGCACTCTGCATTTTTGACGCTTGAACTTTTGCACGAACAGACTGTTGGCAGGGGAATCGGTTGACCGCGCCGTAGAAAAAGTAAAAAAGAAATGTGTTTTTACGACGCACACTCCTGTTGCTGCCGGAATCGACAGGTTCACACAGGACCTGATAAATTTCAGCTTGAGTAGTTTTGTATCCGCACTTGGGATTTCTTTAGATGAGTTTATGAAATTCGGGAGAGTAAACCCTGACGACAAGAGCGAGACTTTTTGCATGACGGTTCTTGCGCTAAAGATGAGCAGAGGCGCGAATGCGGTGAGCGAACTGAATGGAGAAGTGAGCAGGCAAATGTGGACCGGACTTTATCCCGGCATGAAGGTGGAACAGATTCCGATCGGTTATGTCACAAACGGCATTCACAGTTTGACATGGCTTTCTACCGAGGCGAAGAAATTTTATGATACACAGATTGGAACGAATTGGGTCACTAAGCTTGACCACCGTACCGATTGGGAAACGTTGATAAATAAAATTCAAGATGAAGAGATCTGGGCTTTACGGTATACGTTGAGAAGAAGATTGATTGAATTTGTAAGAGAGAGGATGAAACGGCAACAAATAAGATTCGGTAATTCATCAGGCTGGGTTGAAAAAGTTCTCTCACCGGATGCACTGACAATTGGTTTCTCCCGACGATTCGCCACATACAAACGCGCGCCGTTGTTGTTCACGGATTTCGAGAGAGCCGCGCAACTGTTGGGCGACAGCAAACGGCAGGTTCAAATAATTTTCAGCGGCAAGGCGCATCCAAGAGACGATGCAGGTAAGGCTTTCATTCAACAGATAATTCACCTCAGCCGTGAGCCGCGCTTGGCAGGAAAAATCGCTTTCGTTGAGGATTATGACATGGGAGTTGCGAAACAGCTTGTCGCAGGCTGCGATCTTTGGCTGAATAATCCGAGACGCCCACTTGAGGCAAGCGGGACGAGCGGAGAGAAAATCATACTGAACGGCGGACTTAACTGTTCCATCATGGATGGATGGTGGCGCGAAGCATACAACGGGAAGAACGGTTTCGAGATCGGAGACGACAAGGAGACGCAAGTTTCTGCCGAAGAACAAGACAGGATAGATTCACAAAGTTTATATGACGTGTTTGAAAATAAGGTTGTGCCGACTTTCTACGACCGTGATGCTTCAGGAATCCCGCTGAAGTGGATCAAGATGATCAAGGAGTCGATTAATACAATTGCGCCGGTTTACAATACGAACCGGATGGTGAAAGAATATGTCCAAAAATATTACCTGCAAAAATGAGAGTGAGAATTAATAATGAATAAGCTTGATGAACTTTGCGTAAACACGATTCGTTTTTTGTCAGTCGATGCCGTGCAAAAGGCAAACTCGGGTCATCCGGGAATGCCGATGGGTGCAGCACCAATCGGCTACACAATTTGGACAAAATACTTAAAACACAATCCAAAAAATCCAAAATGGTCCAATCGTGACCGCTTCGTCCTGTCGGCTGGTCATGGCTCGATGCTGCTTTATTCTCTTTTACATTTAACCGGATACGATGTTTCTCTCGACGATTTAAAACAATTCAGGCAATTTGGAAGCAAGACCCCTGGGCATCCTGAATACGGACTTACTCCGGGCGTCGAGACGACAACCGGTCCTCTCGGACAAGGATTGGGGAACGCAGTTGGTATGGCAATTGCCGAAACTTTTCTCGCGGCAAATTTCAATCGCGATGGTTTTAACATCGTGGATCATTACACTTATGTTATTGCTGGCGATGGCGACATGATGGAAGGTGTAACGAGCGAGGCGAGTTCTTTTGCCGGCCATCTCAAACTTGGGAAGCTGATCGTCTTTTATGACGATAACCATATTACCATCGAAGGGAAAACCGATCTCGCATTCAGTGAGAATGTTTTGGCGAGATATTCGGCTTACGGATGGCACACACATCGTGTCGAAGATGGGAATGACCTTGACGCGATTTCAAATGCAATCGAAACTGCAAAGAGTGTAACCGACAAGCCGTCAGTCATTGGTGTGAGAACTCATATCGGCTACGGCTCACCAAATAAACAGGATACCGCTGAAGTTCATGGTTCGCCGCTCGGAGAAAAAGAAGTCGAATTGACAAAGAAGAATCTCGGTTGGCCGCTTGAGCCAAAGTTTTTGATTCCTGAAGATGCGCTTTCTGTTTTCAGAAAATCCATTGAGAGCGGGAAAAAATCCGAAGAAGAGTGGAACAATCTTTTTAAAGAATACGAGAAAAAATTTCCTGAACTTGCAAAAGGATTCAGATTATGGATATCGGGAGATGTTCCACAAGAAGCATTGAAAGACCTGCCGCGATTTGATCCTGCCGCAGGAGCGGTCGCAACCCGGACTGCATCTGGAAAAGTAATCAATGCTTTTGCGCCGAAGGTTAAGAATTTTCTTGGAGGCGCTGCCGATCTTTCTCCTTCCACAGATACTATAATGAAAGACACAACTTCATTTTCGGCGACGGATCGTTGCGGCCGTAATTTCCATTTTGGAATTCGCGAACACGGAATGGGTGCAATTCTCAACGGCATGGCAGTCCACGGAGGACTCATCCCGTTCGGCGCGACATTTCTTGTCTTCGCCGATTATATGCGGCCGCCGATAAGGCTTGCTGCTATTTCACACTTCAGAACGATTTATGTTTTCACACACGACAGCATCGGTCTTGGTGAAGATGGACCCACTCACCAGCCAATCGAGCATTTCATGGCACTGAGGGCAATTCCGAATTTAATTTTCATTCGCCCAGCCGATGCAAATGAAGCAGTGGAAGCGTGGAAATTTATCCTCGGACACAAGAAGGGTCCGGTTGTAATTGCATTGACGAGACAAAAACTTCCTGTGATTGATCGAAATAAATATTCGGGTGAAGCAGGTTTGCAACGCGGCGGTTACGTCCTTGCAGATTCAGGAAACCCCGATGCGATCGTCATCGCCACGGGAAGCGAGGTCTCCTTTGCATTGAAGGCGTTCGAAGAACTTGCATCCAAAGGGAAAAAAGTGAGACTCGTCAGTATGCCGAGTTGGGAAATGTTCGACATGCAGGACGAAAAATATCGTGAGTCGGTTTTGCCAGTGAATGTATGGAGGCGAGTCTCGATTGAAGCCGGAATTACGAAAGGATGGAGCCGCTATGTCGGTGACAGAGGCATTTCAATCGGCATTGACCATTTCGGTGCTTCTGCGCCCGGGGATGTTGTCATGAAAGAATTCGGCATAACCGCGGAAGCGGTTGTGGCGGCTGTAGAGAAATTACTTAAGTAAAATTTTACAGCAATGAGGTTACGTAACTTCGTCTGCTAACCTTGTCAGGGTTCAAAAGCCTTGACAAGGTTATGTAAAGAAAGTGGGCAATCAAAATGTCGATTAAGTATCAGTTCGAAGTCGGAAGGCATAAAAAATTATTTTCTGAAAGTTTAAGACAAATTGTTGAATCAAAATTTCTCCAGCGCTTGTGGAAGAAAAATGGTTCACTTTGGTCTGACGATCCTGCTCATCATGCGGTCGCTTTAAATAGGTTGGGCTGGCTCAATCTTCCTTCGCAGATGAAATACCAAGTGGAGCAGTTAGAAGAGTTTGCAACCGCGAAGGTATTTCGGAAATTCAAACACATTGTTCACCTCGGCATGGGCGGAAGCAGCCTTGCGCCGGAAGTTTTTTTCAGGACATTCGGCAGCACAGCCGACTATCCTCAGTTGATCGTTCTCGATTCAACCGATCCAGACCAGATCGATGATGTGCTGAAGGCAATCGAACTCGATTCTACACTTTTCATCGTTGCGTCCAAATCAGGATCCACAATCGAAACAACTTCTCTGGCGAAATTCTTTTATGACGAGATCCTTCGATTGAACCCGGCGACTGCACATGAGCATTTTGTGGCTATTACGGATCCTGGTACAGTTCTTCAAGCCGAAGCTGAGAAAAAGTACTGCAAGGCTTTTCTTAATCCCGCCGACATCGGCGGAAGATATTCCGCAATGAGCTTCTTCGGGCTTGTACCGTTTGCGCTGCTCGGGAAAGACGCGGCAAGATTCCTGGCAAAAAGCGAAGCACAGGAGAAAGCTTGCAGCGATGACGTGCCCGAGGAATCATGCGACGCCGTCAAGGTAGGCGCGTTTCTGGGAAAACTTGCGGAATCGGGAATTAATAAACTTACGCTTCAGACAAGTTCATCTCTTTCAACTGTCGGCTGGTGGATCGAACAGCTTGTGGCAGAAAGCACGGGGAAAGAAGGGAAGGGAATCCTGCCGGTTAACGGCGAAGACCTGACGGCACCGAATCTTTATTCGGAAGATCGCGTCTTTATTTATATGAAAATTCACGGCGATATCGATTTAGACAAAGAAGAAAAGCTGAAGGTTTTGAGGAGAAACGGATTTCCTGTTGTCATAATCGAGATGGATGATCTTTATGATTTGGGCGGGCTTTTCTACGATTGGGAGATCGCGACAGCAGCGGCAGCTTCCATCCTTCACATCGACCCGTTCGATGAGCCGAATGTGAAGGAGAGTAAGGACAACACAAAGCGAGTTCTCGATGAATTTAAATCAACAGGAAAGATGTCCGCCACAGGCGGATCCGCCTCTGGCGGAGAGTCTGATTCATCGCCGCTCCTTGAAGGCGAACAAAAAGTTTATGGCAATATTGCCTCAGCCGGAGATGTTCTCGGCACCTTAAATAATCTTTTTTCCATAAGAAAACCCGGCGATTATCTCGCTATCATGGCATATCTTCCGAGAAGAAACGAACTTGAAGAGTCTCTCGGTAAAATTCAGGCATCGTTGCGTGACAGATTACGAATTCCCGTTACGGTTGGATTTGGACCGCGATTTCTTCACTCAACCGGGCAATTCCACAAAGGTGGTACAAAGAACGGACTCTTTCTCCAATTCCTTCAAGAGCCTCAAAAGGATTTTGCGATTCCGGGAGAAAATTATTCGTTCAAGAATTTGTTCCGTGCGCAGGCAATCGGCGATTATGTTTCCTTGAAAGGGAAGGATAAACCAGTGGTGTCGGTGAAGCTGAGGGGAGATTTCATTGCCCAGCTTGAGGGGATATTTAAGAAGATTATCTGATGGTGTAGGTCGGAATACCATTCCGGCCTACAAAAGTTTGATATTTCGTAATATGGTGGTTAGATTTAGAAGAAAGTGTCAGATGAAAGGCGGAAAAACGCAACAAAGTGTCGCCTTTCAGTCAAATGTGGTGCAAAAAACGCAATGCGATATTTTAGTAGTTATAGGAACATTGGTTTGCTCGCAACGAAACCCGAAAGAAAGTTGGTTTGGATCATGACATTGACAATCAAACTTACCAAGGGCTGTTTGTTGGTTCCGATTGCTTTGCTGATTCTATTAACGACTTCAAGCTACTTGTCTCCGCAAGAGTCACGATATTCCATGCACCCACTTAATACCACTCGCCCATCACATCTCAATATTCACGACGACTCACTTCTTGTAAGAGGTGTTTATTGGGAGCTACCACTTGCGGGTGTACATACCCTCGTTTTAGACTCCAACAAATTAGAGGTCACTGGAGATTCTGTGGCATCTTCAGGAGTTGTCCATCTCGCTAAGATCATACGAACAATTCCGCCCGAACTGGTGGCCACGAAACTAGTGAAGGACACTTCGAGAACGTGGTTCGAGAGCGACGCCATATCTTGCTTCGGAGCCAATTTCACCCATTGTTACTGGACGTTCCACAAGTTTTCTATTGGTCAGAGCTTCTGTTATGAGGAACCATATCGAAGTTACTATCAAATTCTGCATGTCTATCTCGGTCGGCAAGATACATCTGTTTTCACGCTGGCGTTTGGGAAGATGAACCAGGACACGGTGAAATGGATGGGATACATAATAGTTACCAGAAGGTATCCATGATGACGAGCGCGAGCAAACCAACGTCCTATAACAACCGCAAAGAAGACGCTCGATTATTGTATATGATGGCACTCGCTTCATACTCTTGCCCGCAGATTCGATGCTTCGCATTTATTTGTGGCGGGCAAGAGCACGACTTCTTTGCGGAGGACGTTATCTGTCATTGCTTTGCCCGAATCCTTCGGACTCAATCTATCTTGTTGAAATTGGAGATTTGTTATGAAGCGCGATCTTGATCTGGTGAGGAAAATTCTTATTAACATCGAAAGTAATCCTGTCTTTGAAGTATCGCAGGTTGAAATCGAAGGACACGAGTTTGAAGAAGTGGCGTTCCATCTTCTCCTCCTTAGAGAGGCTGGATTCGTTGACGCTATAGTTGAACAAGATGAAACTGGTGCGATTTGCAACGCTCTTGCGTCTCGCCTTACTTGGCATGGCTTTGAGTTTCTTGACCTTGCTCGAAATGATACGGTTTGGAACAAGTCCAAGACTTTTCTTAAAGACAAGGCCCTTACCATCTCAGTCTCTATCTTGACAGAACTACTTGGTCGCACGCTGAGGACTACTCTCGGTTTGGCATGATTCCAGAACTTTGCACATTAACCAATATGACTCTCCTAATCCTCTTGCGTCAATTATCTCCTTCGCTTGCTTCCATTTTTCATCATCGCTGCACAAAATGGCAAACTCTTTTCCTTCATCGGTCAGTTGGATTAGGTTTCCCTCTTTGGAAAGCAGAAGATGGAACTCCGCTTTGTCGATTGGGTTCGTGCGTCCATCTAATAACATTACAAATCTCCTGACTATGTCAAGATCACGCTTCATATATTCCTCACTTTTAAATAATGGAACAGTCTCTAAGGGGCAAAGCAACGGACAGATAACAAGCAGAAAGAAGACGCTCATCATGGAACATGTTTCGTGTTCGCTTAAATCCCGAAACGGGTTCTACTTCTTTCTGCATCACGTTAGGCGTCATGGCCGCGGAAAATATCGAAAGGAAATTGAAAAATGAATTCTTCTTATTCTATTTCTAAAAGGATTGCTATTGTGCTCTGGTCCGGGATTCTAGCAATGCTTATTACTGTGATCGCTGGGAGTACATGGTCTGCACTCGTGGCTTACAACCTCGCGACCAATCCTTCAATCCCCTGGTCGGTTGTTCCGATGGGCTTTCTCATTTGGCTAATGTGGAAATATTTAGGCGGCAAGTGGTGGCCGAAAGCCACTTCCGAGGCTCGCAGCCTACTCCTGAGAGCCAACCCCGTATCACCAAAAATCTTTCTTTGGTCTTTCTTTGCGGGTATCCTTTCAATCGTCGCATTGGCCGCATACTGGATCGTAATGTTTCAACTCGTCGCCATGCCCCTCAACAACCTCCCGGATATGTCCCCGTACCCGCTTCTCACTGTGGTTCTCATGATTGCTATGGGCTCTCTTGTTGCGCCCTTTTCTGAAGAAGCTGCGTTTAGGGGGTACTGCCAAGTTAAATTGGAACGACAGTTCCCATGGTATGCTGCGGTCATACTTTCATCTGCTTTCTTTGCACTCTTTCATGGGCCGACTCAGGGTTTCTTGCTGCCTAAGCTGTTCGTTTACTTTTTGGTCGGTATTACATTCGGGGTCATGGCGCACCTGACAAACAGTCTCTGGCCCGGCATAGCTGTTCACGTCGTTGGCCTTGCATCGTTCTTCGCATTGATATGGCCGAATGACAAGTATAGGGTGTTGGTGAGGAACGGCGGCGCCGACGTATGGTTCTACTTGCACGTTGCACAGGCAGTCATTTTCACAGCGCTTGCGATTTTCACATTCAAGCACCTTGCGAGGATCATCAAGCATGAACGATCTGTCGAAAATGAAAGGCAACCGCATGCATCGACGACAACAGGAACCTCGTGATCGTTATAAGTGCTTAGGAATCATCACGATGCAAATGCTTATGAACGATCACAATGGGCCACGAACGCCTAACAATCGCAAAAAAAGACGCTCCTCATGAAAACTAATTCGAGCTCGCTCCATCCCGCTTTGCTGCATCGTGGATGCCAAGCAATATTTATAGCGGCAATCGGGACGAACTTTTTTGCGCAGTACGTTAGTTGCAATTCAACAAATATTTTCCTTGAAGTAAAATGAAGGTAGTCTTTCAAAGTGGAATAAATTTGATTCCTTCTTTATTTAATGAGGGGGATAATAAATGTGTCTTGTCCACTCCGTTAAAGAAAAGATTGAATTATAAATTTAATTCTCTATCTCTATCATCAAACGTATAAAACCAACGAAACAAAACGGAGGCGAAGAACTATGTTACGATGTACCCCATTTCTTTTATTTGATAGTAATTGTGCCGAGGCCATGACTTTTTATCACCAGTCTCTTGGCGGCGACCTAACGCTTACAAAGCTTGGCGATTATCCTACGAAAGATCAGTTTCCAAAAGAGAAGCATAACAGAATCATTAACGCTCATCTGAAAAGCGGTGCTATAGAAATCTCTGCTTCGGACTGGATGGCATCCCCGACATGGGAGCCAAAGGAGGGCACCAATGTTGGTATATTTATGATAGATGGAACTTACGAGGAGATAAAAGTAATCTTCGATAGACTTGTAGAAATAGCCGATAAGGATAAGGGGCTTTTCGTAGAGTTACGCGATATGCCGTTTGGAACCTATGGGCAATTTATCGATAAATACGGCGTTCCTTGGAAATTCAAGGGAGATAAAAAGAAATAAACTTTACAAAAAAATACATCTCTTTCATGTTTCAAAACGACAAGAATCAAATTTATAATTAATGAAGAAGGCTTATCTGATTAATGAGAACGAAAAATATTTTTTTTGAACTGCAACTAACAAACAAGAAAAAGACGCTCCACATTATATATGCAACGTGGTCGCTTCATTGCTCTCGCCCGTTGTCTCGATGCTACGCAACTTTTATAGCGGGCGAGAGCAACGACTTTTTCTTGCGGGACGTTAGTTGCAATTGCCTTTGACGAATAACAGAAAAATTAGGAGAAATGGAAAATGGGAAAGTCACTTTTTTTGCTCGTGTTATTTTGCGCAGCAGTCAGTGCGCAGCAAATAAACAACCCTCAACAAGCTTTAAATCAAACTAATAAAAGTTCTTTCATTCAGAATAAAGGACAATGGGATCCTCAAGTGAAATACCTTGCCCGTATAGGCGGAATGAATGCATGGATTACTAACTTCGGTGTGGTGTATGACTATTACCGGATAAAGAAAAACGTTGGCGAAACGAAAACTAAAAAAATGAATCGCCTGCAAAGGATCCTCTCTGAAAATCAAAATACAATTATAGAAGGTCATGTCGTAAGAATGCATTTGGTAAATTCGGAGAGCAATGTTATCCAGGTAGGCAATACCCGGCGTGAAGGGTATTACAATTATTTTATCGGGAACGATCAAAGCAAATGGGCAAGCAATGTGCCACTATATAATAACGTAGAATTGCAAGGCGTTTATAAAAACATAGACATAAAATATTATTACGATAACGGAATGCTGCGGTATGATTATAAAGCAAAGCCGGGAGCAGATGTATCGCAGATAAAGTTAAAGTTTGACGGACAGGATGGAATAAGCATAAACGCAAATGGAGAATTAGTTTTAAAGACCAGCGTAGGCGAAGTAACCAACGGAAAGATTTACGCATACCAGATGGAAGGCAAAACGCAGAAAGAAGTGGAGTGTAAATTTGAACAAAGAGAAGATGGAGCTATAGGATTAAAAGCTGACGGATATGATGCGACCAAAGAACTTATTATTGATCCATTGGTTTATTCTACTTTTATGGGGGAGAGTCGTAATATTGAATTTAATCAGGGTAGTTTAGGAAGTTATATAGCTATAGATGTGAGCGGGAATGCGTATGTAACGGGATTGACTCAATCTTCAAATTATCCCACGACAAGCGGTGCTTACCAGACTACTTTGAGTGATGGACAGGATGTCTATATAACAAAACTAAATTCAAGTGGCAGCAGTTTGGTTTATTCTACATTTATTGGTGGTGACAGCACTGGTTTAGTATCTTCGATAACTACAGATGCGAGCGGGAATGCCTATATAACAGGAATGACTACATCTTCCAATTATCCAACAACAAAAGGCGCTTATCAGACAACTTTTGATAGTGTTGGGGATGCCTTTGTAACAAAGTTAAACCCAACCGGTAGCGATTTGGTTTATTCTACTTTTATTGGCGGCAGCATGACTGCAGGAATGTCAATGGCCGTAGATGCGAGTGGAAACGCGTATATAACTGGAATGACTCAATCTTCAACTTATCCCACAACCAACGGCGCTTTTCAGACTACTTGTCCTGGTGGTCAGCCTGCCTTTGTAACAAAACTAAACTCAACCGGCAGTGCTTTGGTTTATTCTACTTTTATTGGAGGAAGTGAGTCCGACGGAGGACATTCAATAGCCATAGATGCGAGTGGAAATGCTTATATTACCGGAGAGACTTGGTCATCCAATTATCCCACAACAAGCGGCGCTTTTCAAACTTCTTTCCCTGGTACTACAGAAAACGAAGGCAATTACAATAGTGCAGTCGCTTTTGTAACAAAGCTAAACTCGATTGGTTCGGCTTTGGTTTATTCCACTTTTATTGGGGGAAGTGGTAATCGTAATATTTATCATAAAGGTTCTAAGGGGGGCCTGTAGATAATGGTGGTGATGAAGGAAATTCAATAGCCATAGATGCGAGCGGGAATGCTTATATAGCCGGATTTACAATTTCACCGAATTTTCCAATAACAAACGGCGCTTATTTGGATACTTTGAAAGCTTATTATGGAAATGCCTTTGTAACCAAATTAAACTCAGGCGGTACAGCTTTAATTTATTCTACCTTTATTGGGGGTAGTGGTAATGTTAACGCTGAAAGTGGTGATCAAGGAGCTTCAATAGCCATAGATACGAGTGGGAATGCCTATATAACCGGAGTTACTACATCTTCAAATTATCCCACAACAAGCGGTGCTTATCAGGATACTTTGGGTGGAAATGAGAATGCATTCGTAACAGAATTAAACTCAAGCGGCAGTGCTTTGGTTTATTCTACCTATATCGGTGGTGATACTACTGTTGGATCATCAATTGTTTTAGATGCGAGCAATAATGTCTATGTAGCTGGTGTTACTACATCTTCAAATTATCCAACGACAAGCGGCGCTTACCAAACTACTTTGAGCGGTGTACAGGATGCTTTTGTAACAAAGCTGAATATTTCTAACGCAACATTTGTGCAATCAAATAGTTCATCCGTTCCAAATAAATTTGAGTTAATGCAGAATTATCCAAACCCGTTCAATCCTTCTACGGTCATCAATTACCAGCTGCCAGTAAACAGCTTTGTTACGTTGAAGGTTTATGATGTGCTAGGCAGAGAAGTGAAAATGTTGGTCAACGAACGAGAGAATGTTGGAAGTCATTCGGTGACATTTAACGCGAGCAATTTGCCGAGCGGAGTGTATTTCTATAGACTTCAAGCAGGAACTTACAGCGAGACAAAGAAACTTTTGCTCTTGAAATGAACGGGCAACTGTAGCTAACACGTTGCACAACGATCCCGATTAGAAGCATACGAGATGTCGCCTCAACCGGTTGAGAAGCGAGGTATGGTCCGGATTGGACTTCCAGCGTTGTTTGCTTAAATTTTCAAAAAGAAAACTCGATGTCACCACTTCTTCTCGACGGCAATTCCCTCACAATCGAAGATGCTTACCTTGCCGAGGAAAATAAGAAGAAGGTCTTGCTGTCCGAATCCACGATCAGGAAAATGGAACGGTCACGAGATCTTGTTGAAAAGTGGCTTGCGGGCGGCGAAGTTATTTATGGTGTCACAACAGGTTTTGGCCAGTTTGCGACAGTAAAAATTCCTCACCAGAAAATCAAAGAGCTTCAGGTAAATCTAATTAGAAGTCATTCGGCAGGAACGGGAGATCCACTTCCCGCAGACATCGTGCGACTAATAATTTTGCTTCGTGCAAACGCTCTCGCGAAAGGGTACAGTGGCGTCAGACCTAAAGTGGTGCGGCAGCTTCTGAAAATTTTCAATCTAAATTTGATCCCGTTTATTCCGGAGAAAGGCTCCGTGGGCAGCAGCGGTGACTTAGTGCAGCTTGCTCATCTTGTGCTGGCGATGATGGGCGAAGGAAATTTTGTTGTCGATGGAAAACTTGAACCGGCTAAGGATGTCCTGAGAAAATATAGGATGGCCCCGCTTGAGCTGACGGCAAAAGAGGGACTCGCGTTAGTGAACGGAACACAGATGATGGGCGCGTTCGCTGTTCATTGTGTTTATGAAGCTGCGCAACTTGCGAAGATATTTGATATTACAGGTGCGCTCGGTGTCGAAGCGCTTCGTGGCACGGATGTCGCATTCGATTCTCGCATTCACAAGTTGAGGCCGTATCATGGTCAACAAACTTCCGCAAAAAATGTGAGGCGGCTTTTAGCGGGAAGCGAAATCCGCAAATCACATTTGCATAACGATTTGCGCGTTCAGGACGCTTATTCATTGAGATGTATGCCTCAGGTTCACGGTGCAGTTCGTGACACAATTGAGTTTTGCAAAAAACAGGTAAGCGTGGAAATAAATTCTGCAACGGATAATCCATTGATCTTTGCCACTGACGGAATTCATCTCGAAGGCGGAAATTTTCATGGAGAGCCGCTTGCGATTTCCTGGCGATTGCACTGAGCGAGTTCGCGAGCATTTCCGAACGCCGCGTTGAGCGGATGGTGAATTGGCAATTAAGCGGCTTGCCGAAGTTTTTGATTGAAGACGGCAGGCTGAATTCCGGCATGATGATCGCGCAATACACGGCAGCGTCGCTCGTGAGCGAAAACAAGGTCCTCTCGCATCCTGCAAGCGTCGATTCGATTCCGACGAGCGCGAATCAAGAAGACCACAACTCGATGGGCTCGATCGCGGCGCAAAAGTGTTATCGAGTTTTGGGGAATGTCTGGTGCGTCGCGGCTATTGAGCTTCTCGTTGCTTGTCAAGCGATTGACTTTTCGAGAAATATCGGCGGCGGTAGTGTGCCACTAAAATGTGGTGCTGGAACGGAGGCGGTCCATAAACTCGTTAGAAAAAAAATAAATCATCTTGACCACGATAGGGTTTTGCATAAAGACATCGAGACGGCTCTGCAGTTGCTAAAATCCGGAGAAGTAATCCACGCCGCTGAGAAAGCTGTCGGTAAACTAGAATGAATTAAAATGTTTTTTGAAAGGGAAAAATGAGAGTCACTTTTCAGGTTAGCCTTTATCCAATCGCGAAAGAAGATTTCAAAACGCCGATAAATAATTTCATCTCAGAATTGAAAAAAGAACAATTAGGCATCATGGTACATGAGACCTCTACGATCGGGAGCGGAGATATAGAAAGTGTTTTCGACGCTTTGAAAAAAGCCTACTTGTCCGCAGCAAAGCAAGGCGACATGGTGATGGTTTTGACGGTGGTCAACGGAAGCCCGACAAAAGAGGAACTCAGGCAATTAAATAAAGAGTAAAGGGAATATCATGGTTCTTGACCTCGCATTAACCCCTTTCCTGCAAGCTGAGGAAATTGACGTTCCTTCAACCTTCTTGGTATGGCGAGGATGGAGTCGATTATCATGGTTTGTCCTACTTGGTCCTGCCATGATAGAAAAATACAAAACTTGAATTCAGCGAGTAATATTGCCGGAAGCAGATAACACCGTGAGACTCTATTTCCATGTTACAGGCCATGGGCATCCGATCATTATTCTTCACGGATTGTTTGGCTCAAGCGACAACTGGTTTACTCTTTCGAAATTCTTTGGAGAGAAATTCAAAGTGTTTGCGGTCGATTTGCGAAATCATGGCCGCTCTCCGCACAGCGACCAATTCAATTATCGCATCATGGCCGATGATATCAACAATCTTGTTATCCATGAAGGAGTAAACTCAGTTCACCTTCTCGGGCATTCGATGGGCGGCAAGACCGCGATGCAATTTGCTTTGATGTATCCTGAGAAAGTTGACAAATTGATAGTCGTTGACGTTGCTCCTAAGGCTTATCCACCGAAACACGATGCGATCTTCCAGGCGCTGTTTGCTCTGAAGTTAGAGCGGTACAAAACGCGGTCGGAACTTGACTCTGCGTTGTCTCAGCATATTAGTGATTATGCCGTGAGGCAGCTTTTGTTAAAAAATGTTTTTCGCGATGGCGAGGGAAACCTCAAGTGGAAAATTGACGTCGCGGCAATCTATAAGAACTATGACGATGTTAGCGGAGCAATTGATGGTAAGCGGCAATTTGACAAACCGACTCTTTTCATAAAAGGGTCGAAATCATCTTACATCCTTGATAACGACATTCCTCAAATCAAGTTCATTTTTCCATCTGCGGAGTTTGTTTCAATTGAAAACGCCGGTCATTGGGTTCACGCAGAAGCGCCGCAGAAATTTGCCGAAGTGGTGCTGGAATTTTTGATGAGAAAATAGCGTTAAAATTTGATGCCTCTTGGTCGCAACTTAGATTCAATTGACGATCAAGGGCGCTACTCTCCGAGTTTCGGTGCGATTTATCTTGGACAAGATTGGAACTCTTTTTATTAAATCTTAATTTATTTTCAAGAAAAAATTGGAGGAAAAAATGTCAGTAGAAATTGGAAAGAAAGCTCCCGACTTTAAGCTTTATGATATCGACAGGAAAGAAAGAAGTCTCTCGGAATTTGCGGGAAAGAAAGTTGTGCTCGCATTTTATCCGGGCGCATTCACCGGCCCTTGCACGAAAGAGCTATGCAATTTTCGGGATTCGCTCGGCAAATTCAACAATTTAAACGCTCAGGTAATCGGAATTAGTGTCGATCCGCCATTTTCCAACAAGGCATTCGCGGATCAGAATAAGTTGAGTTTTCCAATCCTCTCGGATTTCAATCGGCAGGCTGTTAAGGCTTACGATGCGTACCACGAAAACTTTGCCGGCTTGAACGGCTACACTGCAGCAAAGAGATCGGTCTTCGTTCTCGATAAAGATGGAATCGTAAGATATAAATGGATTTCTGAAATTCCGACTGTTGAACCGAATTATGACGAAGTGTTTAAGGCGGTGGAGTCGTTGAAATAGATATCGATCAGGCTGTACCATCTTATATTTATGGAGTTGTTTTCATAAACACAAGAAAGGGAGGAGGATCATTTAAGTGGCGAAAAGTACAAAAACTTCTGCGAAGAAGACTAATGGCGCCTTGGAACCTGGAGACAAAGCGCCGGACTTTTCTCTAAAGAACGACAGCGATGAAGTAGTAAAACTTTCAAGTTACAAAGGTAAAAAAGTTGTCTTATATTTTTATCCAAAAGATGATACGCCGGGATGCACGGCAGAGGCTTGTTCATTCAGGGATGGAATATCGGAGATTCAGAAAAGGGGTGCGGTTATTTTCGGTGTAAGCACAGATTCTGTGGAATCTCATAAAAAATTCAAAGAAAAATATCATTTGAACTTTCCACTCTTGAGCGACGCCGACAAAAAAGTCGTTGATGCTTACGCAGTGTGGAAAGAGAAAAACATGTATGGAAAAAAGTACATGGGAATTGAGCGAACGACATTTGTGATTGACGAGAACGGCAAAATAAAAAAAATATTTCCAAAAGTAAAAGTCGAAGGACATTACGACGAAGTTTTAGCGGAACTTTAGCAATAAAATATTTTCTGCGAGGTTCCAATACCTCCGTCGAGTGAACTTTTTAGAATTGAAAAAGGAAAATTTAATGAGCGAAGTAAAAGTTGAATTAGAACTCGAAGATTTAATTCGAGAAATGTTGATCAAACTCGACGAAGATCCGGAGCGCGAAGGTTTGAAGAAGACACCGTACCGCGTTGCGCGTGCATACGAGTTTCTCACAAAGGGGTACAACCAGGATATAGGTTCGGTTATGAACAATGCCATCTTCGAGGAGAAATACAGCTCGATGGTTTTGGTGAAAGATATCGACTTCTTCAGCTTATGTGAACATCACATGCTTCCTTTTTTCGGAAAAGTTCATGTGGCATACATCCCGGACGGCAAGATTGTCGGCTTAAGCAAAATGCCGCGGATCGTCGAGGTGTTTGCGAGGCGGCTTCAAGTTCAAGAAAGAATGACGCAGCAAATAGCGGACACGTTGTACGAGTTTCTATCGCCGCGCGGGGTTGGTGTCGTCATCGAGGCACAGCACCTTTGCATGATGATGCGCGGTGTGGAAAAGCAAAATTCGGTTGCAACGACAAGTGCGTTGTTAGGTGAACTACATGATGACGTGAAGACAAGGGAAGAGTTTCTCAATTTGATTGGCCGCAGGTAAATAAAATTCTAAATTCGAAATCCTAAATTCTAGACAAGGTCAAAATTCAAAAAGGCTATTAGCTTTCAGCAGTCAATTTTCGACAAAGAGGCAATTTGCTTTTGACTTTTGGATTTTGATCTTGTCCATTGTTTTTATTAAAGCTCAAAGAAGATTTTAGCATTGGCAAGCTCAAGGTATGCTCGTTTAACATCCCGCGTTAAAAAAAATTTCAGATCACTGCGACATTACAATTACCGCCTGTACTGGATTTCACAATTGATTTCAGTTACAGGCACATGGATGCAAAACGTCTCAGTTGCATGGCTCGTCGTTACTCTTACCGGTTCTGCCGTTGCACTCGGCACAGCGACTGCGCTTCAATTTCTTCCGATACTTTTCTTGTCGCTCTTCGCGGGAGTTTTAATCGACCGCTTGCCGAAAAGAAAAATCATAATCGTAACGCAAACGGTATCTGCTGTGCAGGCATTTATTCTTTGGGGGTTAGTGGCTTTCAAGGTAATTACTCTATGGGAAATTTACGCGCTCTCACTTTTGATCGGACTTGCAAACGCGTTCGACCAGCCAGGGCGTCAGGCGTTTGTGGCGGAGATGGTTCCGGACGAAGATGTCGGGAATGCGATTGCTCTTAATTCGCTTCTTTTCAACGCAGCAAGGACCGTCGGACCTGCGATTGCGGGTGTTGTAATTGCGGTTGTCGGTGTCGCTCCAAGTTTTCTGATAAACGGCTTGAGTTACATCGCAATAATTATCGCTCTTTTGATGATGAGGAAATCGCAATTGAGGATTTTCCTATCCAACGTGAATTCTACAATAAAAGAGGGAATCAAGGAAGGAATCTCATACGCGATCAACGAACCGGCAATCGCATCGCTTTTAATCGTGCTGATTTTTGTCGGGACGTTCGGATATAATTTTAATACGGTGCTGCCGCTGCTTACAAAGTTTGTGATGAATGGCGGACCTAAAATGTTTGGCGCCTTGACTTCTGCTCTCGGCATCGGTTCGATGGTCGGCGCGCTCTTTGTTGCAGGAAGACAAAAGCCGACAAGAAAATTCATCTATTCTTGTGCCTCGGCGTTTGGCATCATGGACGTTGCCATTTCATTTTCCCACAGCTTTGTTTTGACAATTATCTTTCTTGTTTCACTTGGGATTGCAAGCATTTCATACATCGCTTCGACAAATACTTCACTGCAAACGCACAGCCCGATGCATCTCAGGGGAAGGATTATGGGATTGTATGTCGTGATTTTTGCAGGAAGTACTCCGATTGGTGCATTGTTCACCGGCTTTGTAGCCGAGTGGCTTGGGACCGTGCGGATGATTTTAGTGGAGGGGCTGCTCTGTTTGATTGGAGTCGGAGCAGGGATTTTTTACATCAGAAGAAAAAAGGTTGCCACACGTAAAACAAAGGAAGTCCCGAAAAGACTCGAGACTTCCTAATAGTTAACTTATTTTGACGAATCAGGAGCTGATTGATCCATCATCTCCTTCAGCATTTCCATCTTGTTTTTCATAGATCCATCTTGTCCCATCATGTCTTTATCCATCGTACCCATATTATCCATCATCGGATAATCAAACATTTCCGCATTTTCCGAAAACGGTTCGTCGCCCATAAACATGTCTTCGTCCGCCATCGGTCCGAGATCCACGCCGATAAAATCGGAATTATCGTTTGAAATTGAACCTTCACCTAACGTTTGTCCATCGTTCATCATTGGTCCCTCACCAATTCTTCCACCGTTTCTTCGATTTAACATTCCTCGCACTCTCATTCTCATGCCTACGGCAAATCCTCTCGGATGCTGGAGCACTCTTTTCCAAATTTTCTGCTGCTCGGGCGTCAAGATTTTATTTACTGCGAACCAGCCATCAAGAAGGTTCTTGTGAAGCTGGACTTGCAATTTTGCGATGTCGTCGAGTTTAGCTGCGATCGCATCTTCATCGGGAGAATCCGCGAATGTTAGTTGTTCATAATCCAAACGATCGTGCGCAATTTGGGCACGAAGATCAATTTGCTTTTGCATCAGGCCGAATTTGATCTTTTGGATGCTTGCTTTCTGCTCATCTGTGAGATTGAGCTTGTTGTGCATCATAGCAGGATTTCTGTCTCGCATTGAATTTTTCGATGGCCCCGCAGGTTGAGCAATTGCCCCACCTACCGTAACCAAAATACAAATCGCTGCGGCTAAGAATTTAGATTTCATATTCTTCCACTCCTTTTTATGAATCCTCTTCTTTGACACGGGATGAGTCCGTTAGGTTTAAACAATTTTAGCTTGAAGAGCTTTTTCTATTTCTTTATATTCGTTGAGTGAGAGTGATTTTACGAGGGCGACTTGCAATAAAAAGTCACGATGATATTGGCTTTGACACAGGAATTATCGTTCAAGACGACACCATAGTTGATGTTGATAAATTCGGTGAAGTCGCGCGCCGGGAAGGTAACACGCCGGTCCGTGATTTTGATGGAATAATTTTACCGGGGTTAATTAATGCTCATACCCATCTCGAACTGTCTGCATTCCGGAATTTTCCTCACAAAGATTTTGTCGATTGGGTTCTGAAACTTATGGATGCGCGCACATCTCTTATGGGACAAGATTTGCATCACGAATGTTTAAATGCGAAACGTGAAGCAGAGGAACGTGGAACGGCATATTTTGTAAATGTCGGGAACGATTACGATCTCAATCTTTCATTTGGCAATAATCAGCTTTTTCAGTTTGAACAAATCGGAATAAATAATTCGAGTGCCGAAAAAATATTTGAGCGATCGCTTCCTTTTATGAACCAGCAGAACGGGACTAAGACAGACTCTCGCGATACATGCACCCTATTCCGTCTCGCCGACGTTAATGAAAAAGATAAAAACACACAATAACAGTCGCGGCGCAATCACATCGATACACCTCGCGGAAATTCCGGAGGAAATAGAATTTATTCGTACCGGGAAAGGGCGGATGGTTGATTTGTTGAATGCACGCGTTGGAAATTGGAGATTCGATGCGACGAATTTATCGCCTGTCGAATATGTCGATTCGCTTGGCATTTTAGACAATCGGACGCTTTGTGTGCATTGTGTCTTTGTCGATGAAAACGATTTGAAATTGCTTGCGGAGCGCGGAAGTGCGGTCGCATTTTGCGTGCGGAGCAATCGGGAGCTTTCCGCGAAGGCACCGGATTTAGAAAAATTTTTGAAGCACCGTATCAGAATTTTGTTGGGAACGGACAGCAGAGCAAGTTCGCCGGATATTGATATGTTTTCGGAGGTTGCCGCGTTTTATAATGATTACCATGATGTGGTTACCCCGGGGGATGTTTTTCGAATGGTGACATCGGATGCAGCCGATTTTCTCGGAATTGAAAACCGTTATGGAAAAATAGTAAGTGGCATGTCCGCATCTGTCGTGTATATTCCTTTCGATGGAAAAGCCGAAGATGCATTTGAATTTATGGTAACCGAGGGTAAAGGGAAAGCGAAGGCAATAGATTATTGAGCGTCGGTGAAGCAATCCCCGCTCAGTCGCGGCGGGTAGGGGAAAGATTTGTGATAGCTCTTCTCTTAGTTGGGTTTCTTGGCTTTGTGCTTTATAAACTGGTTTTCCTGCCGACCAGCGTGTCGTTCGAAAGTTGTCCGAAAAAAATCTTTGTGTACAGTTCTTCGTCCGTCACGATTAAAATAATTGCCTTGAACAGACTCGGATTTGGAGTCCCATTTAAGCACCTCAATGGCAAATTTGTGGTTAGAGAGGGAACTGAAAAAATAGAGGTTGTCCGGGAAGAGAGGGATGAATTCACTTTTAGAACTAAGGGCAGCAAAGGGAGATTGGTGATTTTATACTACACGTCTGTAGTGCCTTTCCCTGTGGAAATTATTTTGAATATAGAGGATGCAACCGTAGCGGACAAAAATAGCCGCGCAGTTTTCGTCGGCACAACTTTTTGCCACAGAGAAAACAGAGAGCATCGAGGGGAAATAGCTCATTTATTTGGGGTGAAGCTTTAATTAGAATGTTAGAATTCAAGGTGACGAAAAAGGACCCGCGGACAAAAGCGCGTGCCGGATTGATACAGACGGACCATGGCACTGTCAAGACACCTGTCTTTATGCCGGTTGGAACTCGCGGCAGCGTCAAAGCTGTTGAGCAGCGTGAACTTCTCGAGATAGATGCGCAGATAATTCTCGGGAATACGTACCATCTTTTTCAGAGGCCGGGCGTTGAGGTCTTGCAGAAATTCGGCGGTCTGCATTCGTTTATGTCATGGCCACGGCCAATATTGACCGACAGCGGTGGATTCCAGATACTAAGCCTTTCTGAGCCTGCGCAAACTTTCGCCTGAAGGCGTGGAGTTCCGTTCTCATATCGACGGCGCATACTATTTCTTCACGCCGGAAAAAATTATCGAAGTTGAACGACAGATCGGCGCGGACATCATCATGGCTCTTGATGAGTGCATGCCATATCCCGCAGAGAAAGAATACGTGTCAAAGAGTATCGAACTTACTCGCAATTGGGCAATACGATGCAAGGAAAAGTTTGAAAGTTCGCAGCCGCTTTATAATTATAATCAGCATCTCTTCGGAATCGTACAGGGTGGCGTATTCCTCGATATGCGTGAAAAAAGTGCGAAGGATCTCGTCGCTGCCGGCTTCGACGGTTATGCTATTGGAGGCTTGGCGGTCGGCGAACCGGTGGACGATATGTACCATGTTACCGATTTCGTAACTGGGATTTTGCCCGATGACAAGCCACGATATCTGATGGGTGTCGGCACACCGGAAAATTTGCTCGAAGCCGTCGAAAGAGGTATTGACATGTTCGACTGCGTTATGCCGACTCGAAACGGCAGAAATGCGCAAGTTTTCACGGCAAACGGAACGATTAATATCAAAAATGCAGTTTATAGATTTGATGAGTCTCCATTGTGTGCCGAATGCGATTGTTATGCGTGCAAAAATTTTTCAAGGGCGTACGTTCGCCATCTTTTCAATGTCAATGAAATTCTGGGACTTCAGCTTGCTTCCTTACATAATGTGAGGTTTTTTATTAACTTAATGGAGCAAATGCGGCTTGCGATAACTAAGGGTCGTTTTGTGGAATTCAAGTCGGAAGCTCTTACTAAATTCGAAAATAAAAAAACTAAGGAGGAATTTTGAATAACATATTTTTAGCATTCATGGCTCCGCAAGGTGGAGACGGAGGCGGCAGCATGGTCAGCACCCTGGTCATGTTTGCGGCGATCATTGCGATTTTCTATTTCATGATCATTCGCCCTCAAGGCAGGCGCCAGAAAGAACGTCAAAAGATGTTAGGGGCCATGAAGAAAGGCGACAAGGTAGTTACAGGTGGCGGTATACACGGCAAGATTGTTGCCATGGAAGATAAAACCGTGCTGCTTGAAATTTCAGATAACGTAAAAGTCAAAGTTGAAAAATCAGCGGTGACGACGATAATCTCCGAATAAAATGTTCAAGTTTGACAATATCGAAACTGCAATTAAAGATATTCACCAGGGCAAGATTATAATCGTTGTCGATGATGAGCAGCGCGAGAACGAGGGAGATTTCGTCCTCGCGGCTAGAAAGGTTTCGCCTCAGGCGGTCAACTTTCTTACGAAACATGCCCGTGGAATAATTTGCACGGCTTTGCTGCCGGAGCGTGTGGACGAGTTACAGCTCGATATGATGGTCGAAGAGAATACTTCGCCTCATCAGACCGCATTCACTGTAAGCGTCGATGTGCTGAAGGGAACGACGACCGGAGTATCGGCGTCGGATCGCGCGGCGACAATTCGGGCGCTTGTGAGTCCGGAGACGCAGCCGTCGGATCTTGGAAGACCGGGGCACATCTTTCCGCTTCGTGCCATGGAAGAAGGTGTACTGCGGCGTACCGGGCACACGGAAGCCGCCATCGATCTGGCGCGGCTTGCGTCGCTTTATCCAGCCGGAGTCTTGTGTGAAATAATGAACGATGACGGCACCATGGCACGGGTTCCTGAGCTGATGAATATTGCGAAAGAGTTCGGGCTTCACATTATTACCATTCGCGATTTAATTTCATACAGGATGAGGCGCGAGAAGTTAGTAAAGAAAATCGTCGTTACAAAATTGCCGACGCAATACGGGAATTTCGATTTGCATCTCTACCAAAGCATAATCGACAAAAAGGAACATCTCGCACTTGTCAAAGGTGGGATCGATAGTAATAGTTCTGTCCTTGTCCGTGTGCATTCGGAATGTTTGACGGGCGATGTGTTCGGCTCGCAGAGATGCGATTGCGGCGAGCAGCTTCACCGGGCGATGCACATGGTTGAAAAAGAAGGCGCCGGCGTAATTCTTTACATGCGCCAGGAAGGACGCGGCATCGGACTCGTAAACAAAATTAAGGCTTACAAACTTCAGGACGACGGAATCGATACGGTCGAAGCGAACGAGAAACTTGGGTTCAAAGCAGACCTTCGCGATTATGGGATCGGGGCACAAATCTTAGTGGACCTCGGCATCAAGAAGATGCGGTTGATGACGAATAATCCGAAAAAAATTGTCGGGCTTGAAGGATATGGTTTGGAGGTTGTTGAGCGGATACCGATCGAAATTGAACCGAACGAAATAAATCAGAAGTATCTTGAAACCAAGCGTGACAAATTAGGGCATCTCATTCTCGACTCCGGGGATGAAAATATTTGCCAGTAATATTTTAATCTGGCTAATCCTGACCTGTCGTCAGGACAGGTTTAGAATTGAAAGTTAATTTATTATCTTTTGAGCCAGAGGCTCATCGGCCTCGGGCTGAGATTAAAGTCCGTCCCTTCATCACATGGACGGGCTTTTGCATTTGTATGAAACAAACTTAGGAGATTCAATGTCAAATAATTTTGTCTATTTGACAAGAGAAAAATTGGTTGAGCTTGAGGCGCAGCTAAAAGAGATGAAGACGAACGGCAGGTCGGAAGCCGCGCGCAAAATTGCGGAGGCAAGGGGCCACGGCGATCTTTCCGAAAATTCCGAGTACGATGCGGCGAAAGAAGAGATGGCAATGTTAGAACTGCGCATCTCACAGCTTGAACAGACTCTTACAAGAACACGCGTGATGGATCCGAGCGAAGTCAGGACGGATAAAGTCTATATTTTCTGTAAGGTCAAAGTCCTCGACATGCTTTCAAATAAAACGATCGAGTACCAGCTTGTCTCGACCGAAGAAGCGGATATCGTGAAAGGAAAAATTTCCACGGACTCGCCCATTGGGAAAAGTCTTCTCGGCAAAACTGTCGGTGAAGTTGTCAGTGTGAAAGTTCCCGCGGGAATGAAGCAATACAAAGTTCTTCAAATCGGCAAGTAAAATGATCGTGATCCAAAGAGGCGTTCCTTCTTTTGGAGAGAATTTTGATTTCGAGGATGAAGAAAATAAATTTGAGGGAAATGGGCAGCGTGGAAAAAGATAATTAGGAAATAAACACACCTCGGTGTGTTTTTGCAATAGTTGGCAGTAATATTATGAAGACCACACTTTACATATTGACAATCTTATTGACTGGACAAATATTTGCGCAAACGAAAAAGGCAGAAGATTTCGGTTTTAGACACATACAAACTACTTATCAAGGCGACACCGCACTTTATTTCAGAGTACCAATAAAAGAATAGAATGAATCCTAAGGTTGATGTATTTCTTAGTAAAGCCAAAAAGTTGCAGAGACCCCGACAGACATTACTTAAACTAACTTTTATGATTCTACTTTCATCAGGATTAGAAATATTCCAATCAAAAAATGACATATAGAGAAAATTATTCCAAACGCCAGGTCAAAAGCATTTGTAAAATAATAATGAGGACAAAAAACATTTTAAAATGAAAGCATTAACATTATCATCATTTGGAAATTCTGATGTACTTGAATACCAAGAAGTAAACGACCCTGCTTTACAGGGTACTGAGATATTAGTGGAAATGAAAACCATTGGGTTGAATTTTGCCGATTTGATGAGAAGAAACGGAGTTTACCCGATGAGAGGAAAAGCACCTTACATCAATGGTTTTGAAGGAGCAGGTATCGTTAAGGACAACAATGGTCATGCTGAATTCAGAACAGGCGACAGAGTTGCGTTTGCTGATGTGCCTTTTGCAAATGCAGATTTAGTTGCTGCCCCCTTTGACAACCTAATTCCATTGCCTGATGAAATAAGTTTTGAAACTGCTGCATCAATAATGCTACAAGGCTTAACGGCTCATTTCTTAACATCTGACAGTCATAGAATTAAGAAGGGGGAAACTGTGCTCATTCATGCGGCGGCTGGAGGTGTGGGGCAATTGCTTATACAAGTGTGTAAAATATTAGGTGCAAAAGTCATTGGCTTGGCTTCTTCTGAAAGCAAAAAACAAATTGCACTTTCTTTAGGTGCAGACACCGTTTTCTTATATAGCCAAGAATGGGAAACAAAAGTTTTAGAGATATGCCCTAATGGGGTTGATGTAGTATATGAAAGTATTGGAACTACAATGGAATCCAGCCTTGCAGTAACAAGAATATTAGGACAGGTGGTCTTCTTTGGTATGGCCGGTGGAAAATTAGAACTGGGAAATCCATTATGGATTATTGCATATTCTAAAACAATTATTGGTGGTGATTTATGGAACTATCTTACCTCACGAGAACAACGGTTAAGGAGGGCAAAAATATTTTTTGACTGGATTATTGATGGAAAAATCAAAATTTCAGCACCGACTGTTTTCAAATTATCCGAAGGTAAAAAAGCTCATGATTTTATGGAGGGTAGACATAGTACGGGAAAAGTATTGATGATACCTGATTAAAAATAAATCATTAACCTCAGCAAAAATTCAAATTAAAATAACATACTATGACAAAGAGTAGAATGAATCCTAGGGTTGATGTATTTCTTAGTAAAGCCAAAAAGTGGCAGAAAGAATTTGAGAAATTGAGAATGATAATTCTTGACTGTCAGTTGACCGAAGAATTGAAGTGGGGTGTTCCATGTTACACGTTTCAGAAAAAGAATATAGTTTTAATACATGGATTTAAAGAATACTGTGCGATTTTGTTTATGAAGGGCGCCTTGCTGAATGATGCCAATGGTATTCTAATCCAACAAACGGAGAATGTGCAGGCGGCACGCCAGATTCGGTTCACCAATGTTCGGGAAATATTTGAGATGGAATCTGTCTTGAAAGCCTATATCCATGAAGCTATTGAAGTGGAAAAAGCCGGTTTGAAAGTGACTTTAAGAAAAACTTCAGAATACATCATTCCTGAAGAATTTCAAAAGAAATTAGATGAAAACCCTGCCTTGAAAACTGCTTTTGATGCATTGACGCCGGGACGGCAAAGAGCATACAATATTTATTTTTCTGCACCCAAACAATCCAAAACTCGGGAGTCAAGGGTTGAAAAATGTATGCAGCAAATTCTCAATGGAAAGGGATTAAATGATCAGTAAATTCGATAAGAAAATAAATCAATCAAACTTTAAGATATTACCTCACTTTGCGTTCCGTTGACACCAAATGGACAGCCTGATCACAGCAAGCTCAATTGGGACAAAATTGCAAATGGATGGTTGAAATGGACGAAATAAAAAATACTACTGCCAACGATGGGTATAAGACATAGGGCGGACATTGGTTTCCGCAAATCTTCGGTTCTTAGCAAACATAGTCCCGGTGGACATGCACGCAGCTCTGAAATGCCCTACGTTTCATACCCGAGCCGTTATATCCCCTCGGTGGTAACGATCTCTTGTCTGCAATCGCTGTTTACAAAATCGTCAAGTGCTCCCTCGATCTCGGAGAATGTTTCGATTCTCACAAGCCTTGATCGCAGCGCCGATCCGTTTCTAATGCTGTGAACGTATCCGTGGTAATATTTTCTGAATTCCAGTACCGCTCTGTGCTCGCCCTTCAGCTCGATTTCCATTTTAAGGTGACGCAGGCAAATTGCGATTCTCTCTTCGAACGTTGGAGCGGGAGATGGTGTGCCATGTTCCATCAAATGTTTAATGTCTCTGAAAATCCACGGGTTGGTCACAGCACCACGTGCGACCATGACGCCGTCACAATTTGTATGGCTAAACATTGCTATCGCATCTTCGGCTATCCGTATGTCTCCGTTTCCGATAATCGGAAGCTCTGCAGCTTCTTTCACTCGTCGTATCCAGTCCCAGTTTGCTTCTCCATCATGGTGCTGGTCTCTCGTCCGCGCATGAATCGTCAGCGCAGATAATCCTTCGTCCGCACAAATTTTTGCAACTTCGAAAATCGTAATCGAGTTTGAATCCCAACCGAGACGGGTCTTTAGAGTGACCGGAATTGACACAGTGGTTTTCACGGCATGAATAATTGCTTGCATTTGTTTCATGTCTTTCAGGAGGCCTGCGCCTGCGCCGCGTGTGGCGACTTTCGGGACCCAGCATCCCGCATTAATATCGATAAAATCCGGTCCGGCATCTTCTGCAATCTTCGCGGCTTCGGCCATGACATTCGGATCGCCGCCGAAGATTTGAATTCCAATCGGACGTTCTTTCTCGCTTGTCAAAAGTTTGGCGGTGCTTTTTCTTGCTGAACGAATTAATCCTTCCGAACTTATGAACTCAGTATAGACGATGTCAGCGCCAAACTCCTTGCAAATCAGGCGAAAACCGAGGTCGGTTACGTCTTCCATTGGAGCGAGCGCCACTGGTTTTTCTAATTCGTATTTGCCGAGTTTAATTTTCATGATTCAATTTGGTTTGAAGGATTGACCTTGACAAGGTTTGTTCTTCATGGCACAACCTTGTTCAGCGGATACTCGATGATTCCTTCTGCACCGTTTCTCTTCAACTCCGGCACAAGAATTCTGACGATGCGCTCTTCTATTATCGTCTCAATTGCAACCCATTCATCGTCCGAAAGCGGCGAGACTGTCGGCCTTCGCAGAGCCGGTATTATCCCGATTATCCGGGGCAAATCCGATTTCTTTATGTTCATTTTCAGGCCTACTTTTCCTTCAGCAGCGATTGCCGCTTTCAGCAAAAGCGCAAGCGTATCGATCTTCTCTTTCTTCCATTGATTCGCGTAAGCTTCTTTGTTCGCGATGAGTCGCGTTGAGGATTCGAGAACAGTTTCAATGATCCTAAGATGGTTCGCTCTCAGCGAGTTGCCGGTTTCGGTAACCTCGACGATTGCATCGGCAAGTTCCGGGACTTTTACTTCCGTTGCGCCCCAAGAAAATTCCACCGAAGCTTCAACGTTATGTTTCTTCAAATATTGCTTCGTGATATTTACAACTTCGGTTGAAATTCGTTTCCCATTTAAATCATAGGCTGTCTTGAATGGCGAATCTTCTTGCACAGCGAGGACCCACTTTACCGGCTTCATGCTTTGTTTTGCATAAACAAGTTCGGCAACCTCGGCAACATCGCTGTTTGTTTCGACGATCCAATCTTTTCCAGTGATACCCGCGTCGAAAGTTCCAAGCTCGACATACCGTGCGATCTCCTGTGCGCGTACAAGTATCGGTTTAATTTCTTCGTCTTCGATATTCGGGAGATAACTTCTCGATGAAACCGAAATATTATAGCCGGCTTTTTGGAATAACGAAAAAGTCGCTTCCTGCAAACTCCCTTTCGGCAAACCAAGTTTTAATATTTTATCAGTTGACATTTTTTCTCATAAGTTTTAGTTAACGGTTATCACCTATAGGCTAATTACTTTCTTATCACAAACTCGACGCTGTCCGGTTGGATAGTTATTAATTGCAGTGTCGCCGGCAGTTCCACATTAGGGCGAATATGTGATGAAGTTGAATTAGCAAGATCGTTGTAATCGACTGTAACACCAAACGAGTCGGGGGTCAAGTCGGACATTGTGTTGATGCCGCCGCGAATTGTCAGATCAATGGCCGGGGGAAGGAGTAATATCTTTGTGGAATCTTTATTATTCAAAATGCGAACCGGAATGTTCCTATAAGTGTTCTCCGCAATTTGTTCTATGTCGATTTTGATATTCACCTCTTGTGCGCTGAGTTGAACAAGTCCATTCAAAGAGTCGTAGAGGGAAAGCTTCGTATCAATCCCATTGATAACGTTTCTGAATTTCTTTGGCTCTGTTTGCCAAGAGTTTATTTTGTTCAACATGCTTCTTGCACCGGAGATTGTAATTGAGTCCGGAGTAATTTCCGGTTGACCGACTGCTAAGAAGCCGTTGCGTGGGATAACTCCGATCCTTGTCGTCACGACGGGGACGCGCTTTAAGATAATTGTGTCCATTGTTATCGTGACTGAATCCGGTGTGAAGCTTACAACTTCAGCAGAAGACCCGAGGTCGAGAGAATAACCAAGCTCACCGCTTGTTAGGACGGTTCTCCTCTTGTCGAGATTGGATACATCGATATCGATGTTTGAATTTGTTGAAAGATATGACGAGGCAATTTGCCAGCCGGTTCCTCGGACTCTCACGAGAATTGTACGCGGGACAGCGTTTGCGAGAGCCATGTTATCGGGAAGGTTGCTGACCCTGAAAGGTACACGGAGCGCCACGGAATATTCATTGTTCATCGAAACCGACAGCCATGTGAGTATCGAAAGTATCACCGAGGCTACGATTACGTGAGTCTTCTTTTCCATCAGAATTTACAGAATTATAGGATTAGCAGAACAATAATTCGGGAAATTCTCGAATTCGGAAAATTCGGATCGGAAATTCTGAAATTCAGAGGATCCTATTCGGAATTGGGATAGCAATTTCACCTGCAACAATTTCATCATTTAAATTCTTTCACATGAAAATTTAAACCTGTCGATGCAGAATTCCAACAGGAGAACCCCGACCGTTTTCAAGAAATTGGTTGATATTTGTCTATCAGAATCTTAACTTTCCACGAATGAGACTTGCGGTTTTTGTGTCTGGCAAGGGCACGAACCTTCTTAATATTATTAAAAAAAACAAAGATGGATTTCTCAAATCGGAAGTCAGATTGGTGATTTCCGACCGTGCGTGCGATGCGTTCGAGCACTCTAAGCGCGTAGGCATTGAGGCAATAATTGCCGACCCGAAAAATTTTCCGGATGAAACAGAATTCGGAGATTTTCTTCTTGACGTTTTGAAAAAATGTGAAGTTGAATTCATTGTTCTTGCCGGTTTCCTTAAAAAAATTCCTGATGTTGTCGTTAAAAATTTTGGAAATAGAATTGTCAATATACATCCGGCGCTCCTTCCCTCATTCGGTGGCAAGGGAATGTACGGAATGAAAGTTCATCAAGCAGTGATTGACTATGGCTGTAAGGTTAGTGGAGCGACAGTCCATATCGTGGATACCGAATACGATCGTGGTCCAGTTGTGCTTCAAAAATGTGTGCCGGTAACAGGGCAAGACACGCCGGAGACTCTTGCTTCAAAAATTCATCAACTAGAATATGAACTCCTGCCTGAAGCTATAAAACTCTTTGAGGAAAATAAAGTAAAAGTTGAAAGGAGAAGGGTTTTCGTTTCGTGAAAATAAAACGGGTACTGATTAGTGTCACAGATAAGACCGGGCTTGTAGAGTTTGCGAATGTTCTAATAAAATCGGGAGCGGAAATTTTCAGCACTGGTGGGACGTTGAAGGTGCTTCAATCTGCCGGCATAAAAGCGAAAAGCATCAGTGATGTTACCAACTTCCCGGAAATATTGGACGGGCGGGTAAAAACACTTCATCCGGCGGTCTTCGCGGGAATACTCGCAAGGCGGAACGTGCGCCAGCATCTCGATCAGCTCGAAAATTTAAAACTGTCGTTGTTCGATATGGTCGTCGTCAATCTTTATCGCTTTGAAGAAACGGTTGCGTCAGGCGCCGAGCTTGAGACGATAATCGAAAATATCGACATCGGTGGGCCGTCACTCATAAGAGCCGCAGCAAAAAATTATGAAGGATGTGCAGTCGTTGTTGACCCTGCTCAGTATAGCGAGGTTGCCGGGGAATTAAGCGGCGACCGCGCTGTGAGTCTCGAGTTGATGAAAAAATTAGCCGCGGCTGCTTTTGAAAAAGTTGCGTTGTACGATGTGGCGATTGCGCAATTTTACAGGGAAAAATTCGCGGACGGTAGGGCGCTTGGCAACTCAGTCCTTATCGGCGAACGTAAGAGCATGGACATGCGCTACGGCGAAAATCCTCATCAGACCGCTGGCTTCTACGGCAACTTCGAAAAATATTTTGAAAAACTTCACGGCAAAGAGCTTTCGTACAATAATCTTGTCGATGTTGACGCGGCTCAGAGACTTATTCAGGAGTTCGGCGAGCCTGCAGCAGTAATCATCAAGCACACGAATCCGTGCGGCGTGGCGACCGACCATGATATTCATCAGGCGTACACGCGAGCATTGAAGACAGATTCGAAGAGTGCTTTCGGTGGCATTGTTGCCTTCAACCGGAAAGTTGAAGCGCCGCTTGCTGAGCAGCTCAATCAAATTTTCTTAGAAGTTATAATTGCTCCGGAATTTTCACGTGATGCACTCGATCTGTTGAATAAGAAAAAAGACAGGCGAATTATTCTGAGCAAGAGCAAGCTTCCGGAAAATATTCTGGTGCGTTCTTCTTGCGGAGGGATACTGGCACAGACCGCAGACAACGTTATACTGAACGAAAACGACTTAAAGGTAGCTACTAATCGGTTTCCGACCGAGCGCGAACTTAACGACATGAAATTTGCGTACACTGTCTGCAAACATGTCAAATCAAATGCGATTGTATTTGCGAAAGACGGAATGACACTCGGCTCCGGCGCCGGACAGATGTCGAGAGTTGACTCCGTTAAAATTGCGCGCATCAAGGCTGAAGAAGCCGGACTTGATCTGAAAGGAAGCGTTGCCGCTTCGGACGCATACTTTCCGTTCGCCGATAATGTTGAAGAGATTGCGAAAGCCGGCGCGTCAGCAATTATACAGCCCGGAGGCTCTGTCAGGGACGCTGAGTCTATCGAAGCCGCAAATCGTCTCAACATCTCGATGGTTTTCACTGGTATCAGGCATTTTAAACATTAAATGAGTAAATGATGGGATTCTTCGGACTTTTATCAAACGACTTAGCAATTGATCTCGGAACTGCAAACACGCTGATTTGGGTGCGAGGAAAAGGCGTTGTCCTTCGCGAGCCTTCAATAGTTGCATTCGACAGGAACACAAAGCGCATTGTCGCGATCGGTCACGAAGCGCGAGAAATGCTTGGACGAACTCATAGAGACATTCAAGTGATCCGTCCTATGCGCGACGGTGTCATAGCGGATTTTGAAATTGCAGAAGGAATGCTTCGTGCATTCATAAAGAAAGTTCATGCCGGAATGATTCCAAGTCGAAGAATTGTAATAAGTGTTCCGACCGGAATAACGGAAGTTGAGAAACGCGCGGTGCGTGATGCCTCCGAACATGCCGGTGCAAAGGAAGTTCATTTAATTGCTGAGCCGATGGCGGCTGCAATCGGAATCGGACTCGATGTTGATGCACCGGTCGGCAACATGGTCATTGACATCGGTGGTGGCACGACTGAAATTGCAGTTATCGCTCTCTCGGGAATTGTTAACGAAGAATCGATTCGCATTGCAGGTGACGAAATGAATAATGCGATCATCCAGTTTTTCAAAAAGAACCACAACATTTTGATCGGTGAGCGAACTGCCGAGGCGATAAAATGTGAGGTCGGTTCTGCGATGCCCTTGAAGGAAGAGATTACAATTCAAGTGAAAGGGCGTGATCTTGTTGCCGGCATTCCGAAGACGACGGAGGTCAGTTCGGCGGAAATTCGCGAAGCATTGAACGAGCCTGTTGGCGCGATAATAGACGCCGTGAAGATTTCTCTCGAGCGAACTCCTCCCGAACTTTCAGCGGACATTCTCGACCGAGGGATAATGCTGTCTGGCGGCGGTGCGTTGTTGAAAGGTTTGGATGAACGAATAAGAATGGAAACAAACCTGCCGGTCCATGTCGCCGAGGATCCGCTGACTGCTGTCGTCCGTGGCGTGGGGAAAGTGCTTGATAAGATAAATGAGTTCAACAAGGTTTTGATTAAGAGTAGACGGTATTAATGAAAATCTAGTTTGTGATTTACGAGAATGTTTAAATGGGTTTCTGAATTTTTTGGTTTAGCGAAAAATTATATAATTTTTGCTCTCCTCCTTTCTTTATCGTTTTTCCTGATCTCGACTAATAACAACGTCCACACTCGCGGCCTCCAGACCATCGGCTTAATTACCACATCTTATCTCGAAGATGGCATTGTAGGGATCATTAATTACTTCACTTTGATTCCCAAGAATGAAGAACTTCAGAGAGAGAATGCGCAGCTTATCGACTTAACATCAAAAATTCGCCGTGCTCTTGCTGAGAATAATCAACTCCGTGCGATGCTCAAACTGCGAAACGAAAATTCACCGCCGCTTATCCCGGCAAATGTTGTCGGCAGAACCTTGGAAGGCGGCAGGTATTTTGTTACACTGGATGTAGGGGAAGGAAGTGGTGTCGCTATCGGGGATCCGGTAGTTACCGGTAACGGCTTGGTCGGAACAGTTACCGCAACCAGCGGCAATTTCTGTCTAGTCCGCACATTGCTCGATAGCGATAGCAGGATTACCACGCGACTCGTGGAAGCTTCTGCTGATGGAATAATTGTTAAAGGTGAAAATGATAATCTCGATATGAAAAATGTTTCGAGGAGATATGAGGTCAACAAAGGGGACGTTGTCGAGACATCATCCTTGGGTAGTCTCGTACCGCCGGGAATTGTGATTGGTGTAGTCATCGAGGCAACCGGCGAGATGGGAAATATCTTCAAGCAAATCAAAGTCCAGCCTGCAGTAGAATTCTCATCCCTCTCGGTTGCATTTGTTATGCAATACAGCCCATTGAAAGAAGCGCGCGATCTTGAGATGAAAACTCTGAAAACCAATCCGAAGAATCCTGTCGGCAAATGACAAAACGATTAGTCGGATACGCAACTCTTGGAATTATGACTATCCTGGTACAGAAATTCTTGGACAACTTTGCTTCAATCGACACCGTGTCTCCCCAGCTTGTTCTGCTGTTTGTAGTTTACATCGCGCTTCGCGAAGGACAACTCTTCGGGATGGGGGGGGGATTTGTGATCGGTTTATTTCATGATCTACTTGCGACGCATTTCCTCGGGTTTACTTCATTCATCGGAGTGATTGCGGGATTTGTCGCAGGTTTTTTTTACAAGGAAAGCGACGTCGAATTGGCCGCAAAAACATTCAATTTTGCGTGGATCTCAGCGATTACGCTTTTCATCTCGGACCTTGCGGCCGTGCCGATTATTGCGTCAGGCGAATTGAATGTTCTTTACGTTTTCTTGAAATTTACTGTTGGAACTACTGTATACACATCAATATTTGCGATGGTAATAGTTTTTGTAAACGGAAATAAGGGCCTAAATGTTTGATCCCGATTTTGGTTCACGTGCAAGATCAGTGATGATGCGTTGCATCGTGGTCGTCGCTGTGCTGACAATGCTGATCAAGTTGGGCAACATGCAATTGATGAACGAAGCTGTCTATGGAAAAAAATCGGAAGAGATAGCGACAAGAATTCTTATTCAGCAGCCTCTGCGCGGAGAAATATTCGACCGGAACGGAAATGTCATGGTCGAAAACGACCCGGCATATGAAGTTTCTGTGATTCCATCAGAATTTAAAGATGAGCAGATAACTCCCCTTGCGGGCCTCCTGCAAATGGATAGTTCCGACATAGTAAAGAGGATACAAATTGGTGAAAGCATCTCGCCATATTTTCCGGTTAAGTTGAAAAGAGACATCCCCTTCGCGACGCTTTCTTCAATCGAGGAGCATTTGAAAGAATTCACAGGCGTATATTTCGACATTGAGCCGAAGAGAGTTTATTTTGGCAAAGCGCGCGCGGCTCACGTGCTTGGATTTACCAAGGAGATTTCAGAGCAGCAGCTCGAAACGCTCGGAGATTACTACAAGCCGGGAGATATTGTCGGCTACACAGGACTTGAAGCAAGTTATGAGACAATCTTAAAAGGGCAGAAAGGTCTTAAATATCTTGCGGTCAACGCGCTCGGGCAAGTTGTCGGAAATTATGATGACGGGAAAATTGATGTTCCTGCTCAAGACGGTTCCGATTTGTATCTCTCAATAGATGAAGGGCTGCAGGCAATGGCTGAGTCCTTGCTTGCCGGCAAACGCGGCTCCGTTGTTGCGCTCGACCCGAATAATGGTGAGGTCCTTGCATTGGTAAGTGCCCCCGATTTTCACCCTTCTGTATTTTCAGGTTACACTTCGACGCAAGATTGGGATCGTCTTCAAAACGATGATGATCATCCTCTTTTTAACAGGGCGACCATGGCTGTCCTCCCGCCGGGTTCCACGTTCAAAATGGTGCTCGCAAGCGCGGCGCTTGAAAATCATATTATCGACGACAACTGGACGGTCCATTGTGTGGGTTCATTTTATTTCGGTGGAAGAATTTTTAAAGACCATGGTGTGCATGGTACAGTTAATGTGATAAGCGCAATTGAAAAGTCTTGCGATGTGTTTTTTTATAATTTGATGCTCAAAGTCGGATTTGATAACTGGACAAAGTATGGTGAGATGTTCGGGTTCGGCGAGAAAACAGGAATCGATTTGAAAGAAGAGAGTGTTGGGATACTTCCGTCAAGGGATTACTACAATACTGTCTATGGCAAAAATCGGTGGACGAACGGTTACCTTATCAGCTTGGCGATCGGCCAGGGTGAAGTTAGCGCGACTCCGCTGCAGATGGCAGCGTATACCATGGCAATTGCGAATTATGGAGAATATTTTCAACCTCACATTGTCCGGCTTATTCGCGACCGCAGAACCGGGAAAACGTATTACACTCAATATAGTGAAAGAAAAATTCCGATTAGCAGTGATGTTTTTGATCAGCTCCGTGAGAGTATGGAATTAGTTGTGAATGGTCCAGGCGGAACGGGACATGGTGCACAGATTCCCGGCATTGTTGTTGCGGGAAAAACCGGAACTGCGCAGAATCCGCACGGGAAAGACCACGCTTGGTTTATTGCGTTCGCTCCAGTGGATCATCCGCAGATTGCTTTATCCGTGTTGGTGGAGAATGCCGGGTTCGGCGGATCGGTAGCTGCGCCGATAGCAAAGGAGCTTATCGAGTATTATCTCAACAGATCACTGTTACCAGCGCCACAGGAACAATCGAAGGGAGCTGTTGCGACAACAGCCGCGCTGAATTAATGTTCGATTTTTTTAAAGATTCTGTCGATTACAAAACTCTTCTTCTCGCGCTCCTTTTGGGGTTCATAGGCGTTACCGCGGTCAACAGCGCGACATCTAATTCCGGAATGCACGACTTCTTCACAAAAGATGTAGTGTGGCAATTGGGAGGACTCGTTGTCGCTCTTGCTATAATGTTTTCTTCAAACAGATTTCTCCAGAATGGCGCTTATTATTATTACGCGATCACTATCCTTCTCTTATTGTTCGTCCTTATTGCCGGCAAAAGAGTGGCGACTCACACAAGTTGGCTTGGATTTTTCGGCATCGGCGGACAGCCGTCGGAACTCGCAAAGGTAGCTTCGATTCTTTCTCTCTCCAAATTTCTTTCCGAAAAGGGAAATGAGCGGACCGACTGGCAGATAATCGGAATCAGCGCAGGGATTGTAGGATTGCCGATGCTGCTCACGCTTGCCCAGCCTGATCTCGGAACGTCAGTAGTCTATCTAGTAATATTTTTTTCGATTCTTTTTTGGGCAGGCATGCAGCCGATAGTTATCGTGGCTTTAATTGCGCCTGTCGCAATTGTCTTTGCCGAATTTACCGGAACAACTACGCTTCTATTGACCGTGATTTCATTCGGCATTCTTTTTTTTCTGTTGAGCCGAAAAAAGTTTTTTGCTGTATCACTGAGCTTCGTCGCAGTATCGTTTGGAATTTTTATGGAATATTTTTATAGAAAACTTCTTCAGCCGCATCAACAGAAACGCATGCAGATATTCCTGAATCCAAATCTCGATCCGCAAGGCGCAGGCTACAACGCTTTGCAAGCCCGGGTTGCCATCGGCAGCGGCGGGCTCCTCGGAAAAGGGTATCTCCATGGTGCGCAGACCCAGCTTCGTTTTGTACCGGCGCGCTGGACCGACTTTATTTTCACCGTCATCGGTGAGGAATTTGGTTTCGTAGGAGCTGCGATCACACTATTGGCATTTGCCGTACTATGTTTTAGAGGTTTAAAGATTGCGGAACTTGTAAAAACAAAATTTGCCAGCCTTGCATCGATCGGGATTACTTTGGTTTTGCTTTTTCATGTTTTCGTAAATATAGGAATGAACATAAACCTCGCGCCGATCATCGGAATTCCGCTGCCGTTCATAAGTTACGGTGGTTCCGCCATTTTATCCGATTGGATGATGGTTGGTATTCTGCTAAATTTCTACGCCCACAGGAAGGAACACTAAAGGATGGTTCTTACGGATAAAAGAATTCTTGAAGAAATTAAAACCGAGAATATTGTGATCACGCCCTTTGACAAAAAATATTTGTGTTCGAATTCGTACGATGTTCATCTTGCAGATACCATGGCGATGTATAAAGACGACATACTGGATGTAAGGCGGCACAACAAACTGGTCTCTTCTAAAATCACTGACGATCATGGCTTCCTCCTTCTTCCGGGCCGGCTCTATCTTGGCGTAACACAAGAGTACACGGAGACCCACACTTTTGTCCCGTTCCTCGAAGGGAAATCGAGCATAGGAAGATTAGGCATCGACATCCACTCGACTGCGGGGAAAGGCGATATCGGTTACTGCAACACGTGGACATTGGAAATAAGTGTGAAGCAGTCCGTGAGAATTTACCCATGTATGCCGATAGGTCAGCTCATTTACTTTGAGGTCAATGGAGAAGTACTTGTCCCATACAACAAGAAACTTACTGCGAAATACAATCGAGGAACAAAACGTCCGGTCGAATCCATGATGTGGAAAGATTTCGGCTATAAAGTTCTTGGAGCGAAATGAGTTTTAAAAAACTTTCTGCTTCAATCGACAAACACAAAAGCAATCTCTGCATCGGACTTGATCCTTCCGTTGAAAAAATTCCAGAATTTTTATTCGAATACGAAGATGCGGTTCTCGAATTCAACACAAGAATAATCGAAGCGACACAGGATGTCGCCTGCGCGTTCAAGCTAAATACTGCATTTTATGAATGCTTAGGGGAGAAAGGCTGGGCAACTTTCGGGGAGACGATTGCACGAATTCCGGACGACATTTATATCATAGCCGACTGCAAAAGAAGTGATGTCGGCAACAGTGCCAAGCATTATGCTCAAACCTTCTTTGATTATTTTGATGTTGACGCAGCAACAGTTAACCCTTATATGGGACACGATTCCATCGAGCCGTTTCTGAATTACCATGAGAAAGATATTTTTGCGCTTGTCCTCACTTCGAATGACGGCGCGAAAGATTTCCAACTTCGGGAATTCGGCGGAAAGAAAATTTACGAACTTGTGCTGGAGAAAATTTCTGAGTGGAATAAGGACGGAAACATCGGGGCTGTGGTCGGTGCAACAAAATTGGAACAGTTGGCGAAAATCAGGGATTGCTATTCGCAAATCCCCCTTCTTGTGCCGGGCATCGGGGTACAAGGTGGTTCAGCCGAAGATGTTGCAGAAGTCGCGAACAGCGCCGGTGCCCCGGTTATAATCAATGTTAGCCGCGACATAATTTTTGCAGGATACGATGAAAAGTTTGCAGACAAAGTCAGGGAAAAAGCTTTTTATTATAACGCGCTGCTGAAAAAATAATTACGAGTTATTAGCTAGTAAATTGGAAACTAATACTTGAAAAAATGTTTTTGAATTTGTCGGAGCTGCAGCTTAAGGAACTTTTTAAGAATCGGAAATTCGATTCTTCTCTGAGAAGCATCTCCGGCAAACGGGTAGAAATTCTTCAGACGGGTGAAGTCAACTCGGATACCGGTCCTGATTTCAAACACGCCTTGATAAAGATTGATAGCGTTACAATGCGAGGCGAAATAGAGCTTCACAAAAGAAACTCCGATTGGTATTCTCACAATCATCAAACGGATCGCAACTATAATGGGGTCGTTTTGCATGTTGTCGTTGAATGCGATGAGCCGCGCGCATGTCAGACTGAATCTGAAAGAACGATAGAAACTGTTGAGCTTTCTAAATTTCTTTTGCCCGGTGTAGAGAAATTTTTGCTGCAAAGGGATCAGTTCGTGGAAGATAAAGTCGCACCATTGAATTGTGCCGGAAAGAATTCGGTTGTTCCATTCAAAGATAAGTTGGATTACCTGAAGCTCCTCGGCGAGAAACGATTCATGCACAAGGTAAATAAATTTGAGGAGCGGCTGAAAGATATTGTCGATGAAAATCGTCCGGTTATTTTCGAAGCGAAGCAGAGATATTTCAGGGATTTTTCTGAGCTGTTGATTGAGCACAAGACTTACGAAAAGTCAGAAATGCAGGATGAAAATTACTGGGACCAGCTTCTTTACGAAGGAATTTCCGAAGGATTGGGGTACATCAAGAACACGGCGGCGTTTAGAAAATTGGCAAGGAATGTGACGCTCTCTTTTTTGAGAGAATATTCTAATGGCGAGGAGAAAATTATCGAGGCGGTACTTTTCGGCGCGGCGGGACTTTTGCCTCTTTCGCGTGATGTATCTTCGCGCGAAGTGAATGGGTTTGACGACGAATCGAAAGTTTACTGCGAAAAGCTTCGACAAATCTGGAAAGAGATAAAGAAAAAATACAAGCGCGAATATGTCGACGAATCGGAATGGCTGTTCTTCAAGCTTCGCCCTCAAAATTTTCCAACAGTGCGTATTGCAGGAATGAGCTATTTCCTTTGTGAGAGATACCAAAAATTTTCTGCGAAGGATTTGATCGAGCAAAGGGGTGCAAGGAATAATACTCCTACTAATATTTCAAATGAAAATCACTGCAACGTAATTCAAGCGAGTGGGAGTCTCAACTTGGCACTTTGGAGAAAAGCACTAATTGTTCCTGCTGAGGGGTATTGGTCACGGCATTTTGTCTTCGGAGTGATTGCATCAACAAATGTTAAGATGCTCATCGGCGCAAATCGTGCTGAAGAGATTATTATCAATTCAGTTTTGCCGCTTACTTATTTGCGCGGGAATATCTTTGACATACCCAATCTTTGTGATATGGCGTTAGAGGCTTATCGCCAGCATCGTCCGACACAGGACAATAATATTACGCTTTTGATCAAACAGGATCTTTTCGGCGGTGACAATGTGTTCGACACGGTCATTGCGCAGCAAGGTGCGCTTCATATTTATCGCAGCCTGTGTTCGGAACGAAGATGTGCAAGATGTAAGATTGGAAGAGCTGCCTTTAAGAAGTCTATAGCTTGATTCGAAGTATAACTTGTTTCTTGGATTAATCACGATGCTTTTTTAAAGGTGAAGCGACTGAATCGTATTTGATGGTTTTGTACAGTCAAGATTTTCCTCAACTTCCTATTTTCTGAAGAAGTTTTTGTGCGTCTGCTTTCCGTGCGTCATCGTCTTCGTCTCGTTTCGGGATGGAAGAGATCGCGTTCAACTGCTCACGAGCTTTTTGGTAATCATCGTCGCTCAAAAAAGCTTTTGCAAGATCGAACCGGAACATTATGAAATTCGGGTCGAGTGAAATTGCCTTCTGATAGAATTTTATTGCATCATCAATATTTCCCCAGCCTAAGCCGAGAGGCCATCGGAAAATGGTTGGCTTTTCTGCCAGTTTTGCATGAGTCCTGCCCATGATATAATAAGCTATCTGATTATTCGAATCGAGTAAGATAGCTTTTTCACAATCGTCACGAACTTGTTTGACAATCGGTGCGACACTAAACACACCTTTGAAGAGTGCAATTTTTCCGTTTGCTGCTGCGCGAAATGTGTAAGCCATAGAATTCTTTGGGTCAGCGGCAACTGCACTGTCGGCATAATCGTAAGCGACTTGATAAGCTTGAAGCTGCGCATCTTTTTGCTGATCATTAGACATCGGCATGTGGTCGGCAATGTGCGTTTCAACCCTGCATAAACGCCACAAAACTTCAACATTATGCGGATAATCTTTGTTTGCGTCAAGCAAGATCTCGTGCGCCCCTTTGTTATCAAACTTATTGAAGAGGTCGTCGCTCATTTTTAACGTCTCCTGAAGAGAGGGATTGCTAAACGCATACGTGAATAGAAATGCACCTAACACTGGAGCGAATTTCATTTTGCCTCCCGATTATGTGTGGTATGAATCAGTCGCCTAACTGCAGTCGCCTGATTTCGTCGCGAAGCTTGGCAGCCCTCTCGTAATCTTCACGGCTAATTGCGTCCATTAATTCTTTCTGGAGTTGTTCCATCTTCGATTCCTTAGTGTGAGCAGGTGAACTTCCTTTCTTTGAACGCTCGGGTTTAGATGATCCTTCGCCCTGCGCTTCACCTTCTTCTATTTCCGGCATTCCGGAAGCTTCTTCCATAACAGTTTCCGAAACATATATTGGTACACCGAATCTTATTGCGACTGCGATCGCGTCGCTAGGCCGCGCATCTATTTCATGGCTTGAAGAATTTCCTTCCACATTCAGCCGCGCATAGAAGGTACCTTCTCGCAATTCATTTATGATCACATCTGAAAGTGTCGTGCCAAGAGAATCGAGAACATTTTTTACAAGATCGTGCGTAAGAGGTCTCGGCGGTTTTATTCCTTCAAGCTCCAGCGCGATCGCCTGCGCTTCGAATTGTCCGATAATTATTGGAAGTCTTCGCTCTCCTTCAGTTTCCTTTAATATCAAAGCGTAAGCTCCAGGACTCGATGGACTTGGCGAAAGCCCAAGTATGTCAACCATTACTTTATCCAAATATTCTGCTCCTATACATCGTCAATTTGCAGAAACGATTAATTCTTTCCAAGAGATTTTTTTAGTTGTGCAGTTAATTCCGGCATTATTTCAAATGCGTCGCCGACTATTCCATAATCAGCAACTCGAAATATCGGTGCATCTTTGTCTTTATTGATGGCGACAATATATTTGGATGAGGACATTCCCGCGAGATGCTGGATCGCGCCGGCAACATAAAGCGAAGGGGAGACTGTTTTGCCGGTTTGACCAACCTGATCACTGTGCGGTCTCCATCCGGCATCGACGACTGCTCTTGATGCGCCGACCGCAGCTCCCAATACATCCGCAGCTTCTTCAATAATCTTGAAATTTTCAGGAGTTTCTAATTCTCTTCCGATGGCAACCCTAACATTTCCGCGACCATGGTGCAGATGGCGGAGTTATCATAATCGATAGATTGTTTTCCGAAGAAAATTATATCCGCTCCTGAATTGTTTAATGTGGCAGCTATCTTGGACGCCGCTGAATATGAATCACCAACAAGATTGCTCTTCACTGAAATTCCCTTGTCACCGCCCATCGCGAGAGCTTTCCGGGTCAGTCCTTTATTCGAATCGCCGCCAATGGAAACGTAGATAACTTCTGCGCCGGTTTTATCTTTTAATTGGAGAGCGGATTCGACCGCAAATTCATCATACGGGTTCGGGACCTGGTTGAGACAAACGAAGAATTTCATTTGTTACCCCTTTCAGGATTTATGATAGCGTTGGAAAAGTTAGTGCGGTATGTGAAGAACTTCAAGGGAAAAGTGAATCATTGTCTTCTGCTGCAACATCTTCCTACACTCATTGTTTAAAAATGCTTCGTTCGCTATATTTTTGAAGTGGCAGATGATGATAGACACGGTCATTACGAGTCCACAGATTCGATTGGACTTTTCAAAAAGAGGCTAAAGAAGTCTCTTAGGATAGATGCGCGCTATTCCGTTTTAGATTTTAAAAACGCGAAAAACTTTCTGCACATTTTTACGGATTCCGTCCCAAACGCAATTCGCATTTCGCGAGTTTATAGAAAAGGACCTGCCAAGTTCAGAATAAAAGTCGTTCTCTTGCCCGACAAATCTGTTGGGAAATTGAGTAAAGGAATGTGCCATGTTGGAGTTGCGCCGGTGAGAAAGTCTAACGATTCCTCAAGCGAGCAGGTAACACAAGTTTTGTATGGCGAAAGCTTAGACACTTTGCAAATTGCCGGGGATTGGATAAGAGTAAGATTGCACGCCGATGGTTACATTGGTTGGGTTTCTGCAAATCAGGTCACGCTGTTTTCGGAAGAAGAATTCAGCGAGTATCGATCCCTTTCCAAAGCATATGTCGCGGAGAAAATATTGCCGCTCTTTGAAAAGCCGAGAAGGAATTCACTGGCGCTCCGTGAAGCTGTGTTCGGAAGCGTGCTCGCTGTGGTAGGATACCGTGGGAATTTTTTGAAAGTGAAACTTCCTGATGGTTTGTCTGCTTATGCCGAAAAATCTGGCATCGCTAATTTTTCTCCTGTCAAATACTTTTCGGTGAAAAACTTGCTTGACACGGCACACAGCTTCCAAGGAACTTCTTACATGTGGGGCGGAAGGAGTACAAAAGGTTTTGACTGTTCTGGTTTTGTGCAGACTGTTTTTAGATCGAATGGCATCGAATTGCCGCGTGATTCCGGCGAGCAATTTGCCGCAGGAAAATCCGTGGGAAAGAATTTGCGGTCTCTTCGGCCGGGCGATTTATTATTTTTCTCTTATGACGGCAAAAAAGTTTCCCATGTTGCACTTTACATCGGAGAAGATAAAAAGTTTATTCATTCATCCGGATTTGTTGGAATCAACAGCTTTGACCCGAAGAGAGATGATTTCAATGAAAAATTATACTCAACTTTTATAGGCGCGTGCAGAGTCGCACAATGAAAAGGAGGTGTTGGAGTCTTCAGCTTTTATAATCACAAAATTGATCGCAGCGATCATGAGAAATCGTACGGAAAAGTATTACTCTTAAATCAAAATTACGAACCGCTTACAATTTGTAGTTGGAAAAAAGCGGTTATCCTGCTTTATTTGGGAAAGGCAGAACTGATAGAACGATATGACGGAAGAATTCTCCGGTCGGTGTCGTCATCTTTGCCGATGCCGAGTATCCTGAGACTTTCAGTTTATTACCGAGTGCCGCATAAGCGGGTGATTCTCTCGAGAAAAAATATTTTGAGACGCGACGGAAACCGGTGTCAGTATTGTGGACGCGGAGATTTGCCGCTCACCATCGACCATGTTATTCCACGGACTCGCGGCGGCGATGAAACCTGGGAGAATCTCGTGTGCGCTTGCATGAAGTGCAACAACAAGAAAGGCGACCATTCGCCGGAAGAGGCAGGGCTGAAACTTCTTTCGAAGCCTCGCAGGCCGAATCACGTGACTTTCATCAGGCACTTCGTCGGAAGAGTCGATGAGAAGTGGAAGCCGTACCTTTTTATGAAGTAGAAATATTTCGTAAATTAGGCGCACAATGCCTAATAAGAAAATTATTCTCAGCGGGATGCGGCCTACCGGTAAATTGCATCTCGGTCATTGGACAGGCGCACTCGAAAATTGGGTCACGCTCCAAAACGACGGCGGCTATTCCAACTTTCACCTTATCGCAGATTACCATGTCCTGACGACAGATTTAGATTCTTCACACATTTACGAATACTCGATAGAGATGATTGTCGATTGGCTCGCCGCGGGGATCGATCCCGTTCACAGCCCGATCTTCAGACAGTCTCAGATAAAAGAGCACTCAGAGCTTCATTTGATTTTTTCTATGCTAATTACTCAACCGAGGCTTGAAAGAAATCCGACGTTGAAGGAACAAATCCGGGACTTGAATCTCGGTCCGATCAGCTACGGCTATCTCGGTTATCCGGTTCTTCAAGCTGCGGATATTCTTTTGTACAAGGGAGAAGTTGTGCCGGTGGGCGAAGATCAATTATCGCACATCGAGATTACGCGTGAGATTGCACGCGACTTCAACCGCCAGTATGGAGATGTTTTTCCTGAGCCGGAGGCGAAGCTAACAAAATTTGCCCGGCTGCCGGGACTCGATGGAAAAAAGATGAGCAAATCTTTAAACAATGCGATCCTTCTTTCCGATCCACCGGATGATGTGACTAAGAAGATGAAGAAGGCGGTCACAGATCCTCAGAAAATCCGAAAGGGCGATCCTGGACGACCGGATATTTGTCTTGTTTTTATGTACCACCAAAAGTTTAATCCTGCCGAGGAGGAGGAGATAAGGCGCGGCTGCGAGAGCGGGGAGCTTGGCTGTGTCGATTGCAAGATGAGAGCGGCGGGAAAGATTGACGAGTTTCTTGATCCGGTCAGAGAACGACGCAAACAATACGAGAGCAAACCGGAAGAAATTAAAAACATTCTAAAAGACGGTGAAGATCGTGCTCGCTCAATCGCTCAGAAGACTATGGCGGAAGTCCACCAGGCAATGAAGATGGGATGAACTACAGAGTAAAACTAAATGATTTTGAAGGTCCGCTAGATCTTCTTCTGTTTTTTATCAAACGCGATCAGCTTGACATCTACGATATTCCGATCGCGCGGATAGCGAAGGAGTTTCTCGAATACGTTCACATCATGCAGTTGCTGGATCTTGAGGTTGTCGGGGACTTCATCGTTATGGCTGCGACGCTGATGCAAATAAAAGTTCGAATGCTCCTGCCACACGAGGAAGGAATCGAAGAGCTAATTGAAGATGATCCACGCAGAGACCTTGTGGATCGGCTTGCCGAGTATGCGCGGTTCAAGGAAGCATCGCGAAATTTCGGACATCTTGAAGAAGAAGGCGGCCAATTTTTTTATCGTAATTATTTCAAACAGGACGAGCACCAGTATGTCTCACGTGAAGAAGACCAGCTTAAGAATGCAACTATGATTGATTTGATCACTGCCTTTAAGAGAGCATTGGACAAATTAGAAACTACGCCGTATCACGATATCCAGCGGCTTAACGTGACGCTTGAGGAACAGATCGATTTCGTCATGAATTCTATTGAAAGCAAAAAAACGATCCACTTCCTCGAACTCGCCTCGACAATTCACGAACGGCTGAAGCTTGTGGTAACTTTCATTGCTCTGCTTGAGCTGATAAAAAGGAATGTCATCCGCGTCAGAACGAGCGGCGGATTTAACGACTTCATAATTTTGAAGTATGGACCAATAGAGGAGGATAATGTCGGAACGACAGTTTCCTGACGGGACCGGCGATACGGAAGGAAATAGCTCTCCTCAAGAAAGTGGTACACCTGCCCCGCGAGCGGGATCTTCTCCGCTGGAGGCGGATGCGCCTTTGGAGCAGACAAGCAATGACAGCCCGGGATTGAATTCTGAATTGAATAATGATATACCGTCCGAAGAATCCATGGGAGAAGATAATGCTAATGATGGCGGTGAGAGAGCTGATAATAATGAGGAAAACTCCCACAGGAATTTGCTTGATGGATTGGATGAGATTGTGAAACTGGGTGAAGAAAATAATAATTCGGAAATATCACTGAAGGAAGAAGTTGTTGACGACCTCGCACACATCATCGAAGCGATCATTTTCGCCTCCGATGAGCCTCTTAGCGTTGGCACGATAAAATCCGTTCTGGATGCGGCGCACACTTTCGGCAGGATAAACCCCGATATGATAGTCGCCCGGATAAACACGCTGAACAATAAATATGATCTGGATCGAAGCGGCTTCTATATAATCGAGATAGCAAACGGCTATCAATTCGCGACGCGGAAAGAATTGGCTCAGTGGGTTTCGTATTTGTTCAAAGAAAAAGGAAAGCGCAAACTTTCGAACTCAGCCTTAGAGACGCTCGCTATCATTGCATACAAACAGCCGATTACAAAACCAGAGATCGAATCTATCCGCGGAGTAAATGTAGATTATGTTCTGCACAGCCTTCTGGAAAAAGAAATCGTAACGGTAGTCGGCCGCGCAGAAACCGTCGGTCGGCCGCTTCTTTACGGAAGCACACAGAGATTTCTGAAAATTTTCGGACTGAAAAATTTGGAAGATTTGCCGAAGCTGCGCGAGATCGAAGAGATAATCAAGGAGATCAGAAGCAGAGGCGCTGAAGAATCGATCCAGCTTGAGATAACGGCATTCGGCGAGCAGTCTGCCGCAGAATCTGCCAATGATCCTTTGGAGAAGCAAGATCCTAAAGCGAAGGAGGATACACCATCAGATGATGCCGTCCCCCAAACGTAATTCAAGCATCGGATCAGTCAGGCTCAACAAGTATCTCTCAACTTCGGGAATCACATCGCGCCGAAAAGCTGATGAAATGATCTCGGCTGGGCGGATAAAGGTGAACGGAAAGACCGTGAAGGAGTTGGGCACAAAGATCGATCCGCGCAAAGATAAAGTCGAAGTTGACAACAGAGGAGTAAGAAGCCATACAAACCTTGTTTATATTTTAATGAATAAGCCGAAGGATTTAGTCACCACTTTACGCGATGAGAAAGGGAGGCGAAGCGTCCTCGACGTTGTGAAAGTCAGGGAGCGAGTCTATCCGGTCGGCAGGCTTGACAGGAACACGACCGGAGTTTTACTTCTGACCAATGACGGCGAACTAGCAAACCGCCTAATGCATCCGAAGCATCTCGTCTTGAAAGTTTATAAAGCAACTATTGACAGGCCTATCAGGGAGCGCGAGCTTGTTAAACTGAAGAAAGGGGTCATGCTTGATGGTACGGTCACAGTACCGGACGAACTTTACGTTTTGCCTGAGAGTGACGGTAAGGAAATTGGAATAGCCGTTCACGAAGGGAAGCATCACCTTGTCAAACGAATTTTCGAATCGATAGATATCCGTGTCGTCCAGCTCGATCGTTATTCGTATGCTGGTCTCACTCACCATGGAATACAGCGTGGTGGCTGGCGTAATCTTGCAAAGAGAGAAATATCAGCGTTGAAGAAACTTGTCGAGCTTGAATAAGATTAGATTAGATTAGAAATAGGGGCATTCATTCCTTCTCTATGTCTCAATATCTCTACCGCTAATAGGATTCCGTCAGTTTGCACATTAATAAATGAACTGATATATTCGGAAGTAATGCTTCGCAGATATTTCTACATAGATAACTTTTTATTTGACACAGTCCATATAGCATAATCAAAACTTACGGAAAGGCTTTTATCATGGAACAGCAAAAAGTCGATATGTTTTTGATGTCTTATAACAAGTATTTCGATGGATACCAGCTTCAAGCGATTCGCGATCAGCTCTTGAAGTTGGACGATTCCAAATCCATTCAATTGCACGCAGCGAATCTCAAAGACCCGACGATGCTTCTTATCGTTTCTCTTATCGGGGGACATTTCGGGATCGATCGATTCTTAATCGGTGAAACCGGTTTGGGAATTGCAAAACTCCTGACTTGCGGCGGCCTCGGTATCTGGACAATTGTTGATTGGTTCATAATTATGGGAAGAACGCGCGAGTCCAACTTGATGCGTCTCCAAAAGGTCTTGTACTGAAAGGTTAATTTACTCTCAGTTGTTTCCTTTCGAGATGAATAGGAAGCGTTCCTGTTGTAAGGCACTTCATGTCTTTATCGTGAGGTAACCACCGTATAGTCGAATGAACAAAAAGAAACTCTACATATTTTTCTTCGCGTTGTCTCTGATAGGATATGCCTGGTTAGCATGGAACGTCTTCGAACAATCAGGTCATGATTCGCTTCCGAGCTTCTGTCTTTTCAAAGAAGTGACGGGCATCCCGTGTCCTTCATGCGGCACCACGCGATCGTTGATTGCGTTAATAAACGGGAACATCAAAGACTCGTTGTTGATTAATCCGTTCGGCCCGATGATGGCGCTTGCGCTATTGATAATTCCACTGTGGATTGTCGTGGACAATTTGAGGAGAAGTGATAGTTTCTACCGCTGTTATGCGTGGACGGAACGTTTACTTTCAACGAACAAATGGATCTCAATTCCTGCCATTATTATAGTTGCGCTGAACTGGTTTTGGAATATTAAGAAAGGACTATGAGATGACCTCGCCGCAAGAATTCAGTTATATCCCCGATGAGTACGAAGCGGAAAAGGCATCCAACAGCTATTTGATGTCTCTCGTTGTTATCATGGTCGGTCTTCCTTTCCCGATTATCAATCTAATTGCGAGTGCGATTTTTTATTTCGGTAATCGAAAGTCGCCGCATTTTGTCCGATGGCATTGCACACAGGCATTACTGGCGCAGAGTTTTACGCTGCCGGTAAATGCGGCGGGAGTATACTGGACTATTGCAGTTGTGTTCGGGCACGCAGTTCTTACGAACAGTTATATCGCATATATCTTCACGATCCTATTATTTAACCTCGTTGAATTCATCGCGACTATGTATGCAGCTATTCAGACCCGCAAAGGGAAACATGTTACATGGTGGTTCTTCGGCTCGTTGTCTAATGTGTGTGTGAGGGGGTAATATGAAAAAAGTCTTTGTCCAATTCGTTGTCCTGGCAGCATCGTTTTTCTGCATTTGGTTTTTGCTCAGCAGGATTGATTTCGCCAGGCATTTTCACGTCGAGCAGATAACAAAAGAGAACGAAAAAAAACTGGGAGAGCTGGTTCTCGACGACGTGAGAAGGGAGAATCGTGAGCTTGAATCGGACAGCGTTCAATCATTCGTCAACGGTATCAAAAAAAGATTGTGCGACGCAAACGGTATCGCAGATTCCTCAATAACGCTCCATATTATCATCAAGGATGATGTCAACGCGTTTGCATTACCCAATGGACATATTGTCATGTACACTGGTTTGATCGAATATTGCAAATCTCCGGAAGAATTAAGCGGCGTGATGGCACATGAGATGGGGCACATAGAACATGGAGACGTGATGAAGAAGCTGGTCAGAGATGTCGGCTTATCTATGTTGACGACGATTGCCGGCGGCAACGCTGATCAAGAAATCGGGCAGGATATGGTAAGACTGCTGTCGTCGTCAGCGTTTGACAGGGAGCAGGAAAGCGAAGCAGATACTGCCGCTGTACACATGATGGCGAAAGCGAACATCGATCCACAGTATTTTGCCGACATACTATTCAGGCTATCGCAGGAAAAGGATAACATACCGAAACATTTTGAATGGCTTAGTACACATCCAAACTCTCAGGATAGAGCTGCCGAAATTCTGAAACTGCGGAAACAGGTAACATTTCAATCGACACAGATCGCGGATAGTACTTTCTGGAAATCGATTAAGAAGATTCTAGACGACTCGAAAAGGGATTGAATTACGTCCGACTTTTTTCACTGCGCGGTGAGTCTCAGCTAGATCTCTAGATGAAAGACATATCGTGGTTCGTTTCAATTTGTGCTGATAACGGCTTAAAGCTCAGTGGTGATCAGGAGGCTTCATTTGAAAAGTATCGCGAACTTCTTATGTCATGGAACAGCCGTGTGAATTTAATCTCCAGAAAAGATGAAGATAATTTTTATCCGAACCACGCATTGAATTGTGTATCATTCCTGTTCACTAAAAGGCTGAAACCCGAGGCGAAAATCCTTGACCTTGGCACTGGCGGCGGATTGCCGGGAATTCCTCTGAAAATTCTTTATGAAAATCTAAATCTTATAATGCTTGATTCGATTACGAAGAAGACTACAGCTTTGTCAGACATAGTTAATCGCATGCAGTTGAATAATGTTGCGGTTGTAACCGGTAGAGCCGAAGAACTCGTAAAATCGCATGAATTTCAGGAAAAATTTGATTATGTTATAACACGTGCCGCAGGCAAGTTAGACGAAGTTGTAAAGTGGTCGCGTGGATTTCTTAAATCGAAGATCCAGTTCACTGGAGAGCCAGCGTCGCCCGGTAGCAATACAATTCCAAAGGGAAATTTGATTGTCCTTAAAGGAGGCACGGTTGACGATGAGCTTAAGCTTGCACGAAAAATTAAATTTGTGGAGTCAATTGAAGTGGAAGACATTATCTTCAATGGGATGGATGAAGTTGAAAACAAAGAAAAGAAATTGATTTTGGTAAAATATAGAACGATGCTAGAGAAAGAATTGAACGAGCACGAGGAATATTTACAAGAACAAAATGAGCTTACGAAGAGAAGGTTAGAAGAGCTTGAAAAGTTGAAGAAGGGGAATGTCAACCCTTACGTTTATGACTTCGAAGTAGATAATTATTCTTCAGACATATTGAAGTCGTTCAAAGATGATGCTCCTTCGGTTGATGTCTCTGTCGCCGGACGGATAATGTCGCTGCGTAGAATGGGCAAAGCTTCATTCTGCCATTTGCAGGACTCGAAAGGGAAAATCCAAATTTATTTGAAGCGCGACGATCTCGGCGAAGTGTATGATCGTTTCAAGTTGATGGACATCGGCGACATTGTTGGAGTCAAAGGATTTGTATTTCGGACAAAGACAGGCGAAGTCTCGGTGCACGCAAGGCATCTCGAACTTTTGACGAAGTCTGTTCGTCCTCTTCCTATCGTCAAAGAAAAAGTTGATGAGCAGGGAAATAGAATCACTTACGATCCATTTTCCGATAAGGAGCTTCGATACAGGCAGCGGTATGTTGACCTTGCAGTAAATCCTGAAGTACGGGAAGTATTTGTCAAACGGGCGAAAGTCATAAGTTATGTTCGTAAATTCTTGGATGAAAAAGGATACTTAGAAGTTGAAACTCCGATCCTCCAGCCTTTGTATGGTGGAGCGGCTGCGCGTCCTTTCACAACTCACCATAACGCCCTTGACATTGATTTGTTCCTTCGTATTTCCGATGAGCTTTATTTGAAGCGCCTGATCGTTGGAGGGTTTGAAGGCGTTTACGAAATCGGCAAAGATTTCCGCAACGAAGGAATGGATAAATCGCACAATCCTGAGTTCACGATGTTGGAGTTATATGTCTCTTTCAAAGACTACAATTGGATGATGAAGCTTGTCGAAGACCTTTTTTATTTTGTCTGCAATAATGTAACCGGGAGCTCGAAAGCAAAAGTAGGCGATGATGAGATCGATTTTGCTCCCCCGTGGAAAAGGATTACGATGCTCAATTCAATCCGCGCGGTTACAAGCGAGGATTTGACCGGCAAATCTGAAACCGAATTGGCGAACATCGCGAAAAAACTTCATGTTGAAGTTGATGCATCCATGGGGACCGGAAAAATCATAGATGCGATTTTTTCTGAACTTGTGGAGCCTAAATTAATTCAGCCCACATTCATCACCGATTATCCAGTTGAGATGTCGCCGCTTGCAAAACGCCATCGATCCAAAGAAGGCTTAGTCGAGCGGTTTGAACTGATATGCAACGGACGCGAGTTGGCAAACGCGTTCAGCGAACTTAACGATCCGCTGGACCAGCGATCACGTTTCGAAGATCAAGCAAAGCTCCGCGCTCGTGGAGATAAAGAAGCCATGGTCATCGATGAGGATTTCTTGCGTTCTCTCGAATACGGGATGCCGCCGACAGCAGGACTTGGAGTAGGAATAGATAGACTCGCAATGATTTTAACGAATCAAGAATCAATTCGAGACGTAATTTTCTTCCCACAAATGAAACCAGAAAGATAACGGGATAAGAGTCAACGGATGAGAAAAATCAATCTTGTTATAGGGATTCACAATCACCAGCCGATCGGAAACTTCGACCACGTTATTGAAGATGCCTACCGGAAATCATATAGACCATTTCTCGATGTCTTAAAAAAATTTCCAAAAATAAAAATTTCACAGCATTACACCGGATTTCTGCTCGAGTGGCTAAAGAAAAATCATCCTGAAATTTTCACCGAGCTGAAATCATTTATAAAATCCGGGCAGGTTCATTTGATGACAGGCGGTTTTTACGAGCCGATCCTCGCCGTTATTCCCGATAAAGATAAACTCGGGCAGATTAGAAAAATGAACGATTATATCGAAAAGAATTTCAAATTCAAGCCAACGGGGATGTGGCTTGCCGAACGCGTTTGGGAGCAGCACATTGTGAAACCGATTGCCGAATGCGGTGTGCGGTCGGTCGTCATCGACGATACTCATTTCAAATATGCCGGACTAAAAGATGAAGATTTGCTGGGTTACTATGTCACCGAAGAGCAGGGAAAATCAGTAAACATTTTTCCTATCAACAAGTCGCTGAGATATTCGATTCCTTTCCAACAAGTGGAAAAAACGATCGAGCACTTGCGTTCGGTTGCTAGCGAAGATGGTACACGAGTTGTAGTTTACGCAGATGACGGCGAGAAATTCGGCGTTTGGCCGAATACCTATAAACACGTCTATGGAGACAAATGGCTTGAAGAGTTTTTGGGGGCGCTGGAGAAAAATTCCGATTGGATAAATATCGTCCATTTTTCTGAAGTCCTCGAGAGAGTGAAACCGATTGGACGTGTTTATCTCCAGGATGCTTCGTACTCGGAGATGCTGCACTGGGCTTTATGGCCTGAAGGTTTTCTTAAATACGAGGAATTTGAAAACAAGTTAAAAGGCGCGAAACTTTTCGATGGTTATGAAGAGTTCGTTCGCGGCGGCTACTGGAGAAATTTTCTCGCAAAATATCCGGAGTCGAACAATATTCACAAAAAAATGATCCGGCTTTCGGAGCGTGCGCATGCACTTGAACACAAAGGCGTCAAAGTTGATCATGTCCTCGATAAAGTTTGGGCGGCTCAGTGCAATGATCCATATTGGCACGGAATTTTCGGTGGGCTGTATTTGCCGAATCTTCGCTACCCAGTCTATAAAAGTTTAATCCAGGCTGAAGTCGGGCTTGACAAACTGGAACACAAGCCGAAGCTGACGGTTAGTCATGAGGATTTCGATAGAGATGGTTCTGAAGAAGTTCTTGTTGAGTCGGATGTAATCGACGCGTACTTTAAACCGGAAGAAGGTGGTACACTCTTCGAGTTAGATTATAAACCCATTCCATTCAATGTACTCGACATTCTTAGCCGCCGTCCCGAAGGCTATCACGAAAAACTTAAGCAGCCTGCAGATTCTGAGTCAGATGGGGACGAAATACAAAGCATCCATGACATGATTGTGCTGAAAGAACCTGGGTTGGAGAAACTTCTGAACTATGACTGGTATCGACGCGCTTCCTTTATCGACCATTTCATCGGAGATACGACATTGGAAGAATTTGCGGCGGCGAAATATCCTGAGACAGGCGATTTCATACTCAATCCATACGAAAGAAAAATTTCCCGCAAGGCCGAAAAGGTAATGGTGCAATTCTCGCGCGATGGATATATAGATAATAATGTTCCTGTAAGAGTCGCGAAAGTTTTCGAATTCAGCGCAGGCTCCGGTAAACTAGTTTGCAACTACAAAATCGAGAATTTGAATTCGATGTCTATCGATGTCGATTTCGGCGTGGAGTTCAATTTCGGTTTGATGGCCGGTGACGCGCATGATAGATATTACTTGATAAATGATGTCAAGCCGTCCGATCCACGACTGAAGAGCACCGGCTCGACAGATGAGGTCACGTCGGTCTCTTTGCATGATGAATGGCAATGTTTGAAAGCGAAAGTTGACGTCGATAAACCGCTGACACTTTGGAGATTCCCGATTGAGACAGTTTCTCTTTCCGAGTCGGGATTTGAAAGGATATATCAAAGTTCGGTTATATTTTTGCATTCAAAAATAAGACTCGAAAAGGAATATTCACTGGCGTTTAAACTTTCGATTGGAAAATTGAAATAAGATATTCCAGTCGGGACGCATGTCGACCATGATAGTCTTATTGACTCAGCGAGTCAATCTATTTTTTCTCAAGTGAATTCCTTGTTGCACATTAACGCTTATTTTATATTTAATAGGTTACTATAAGGACAGAACGGTGGGAGTCTATCTGTTGTTAAGAACACGATGAGTGAAAACTAATTGACACGGTTGATGAAATCCTGAGAGGCAAACAAATGAAAATTTTCAAGAATAAATTATCAACCGCCGGCGGGATTCTGCTGGTGGTCGTCGGCATAATTATTGGGACACAGATACAAAGTGTTTTCAGCGGCGACAATATCTATCAGCAAATTGAAAAGTTCAAAGATGTCCTGAGCCTTGCCGACAAATATTATGTTGATAACATTGATACACAAAAACTTGTCGGTGCAGCATTGAATGGGATGCTTGGTCAACTCGATCCGCACTCCGTTTATATTCCAGCGAAAGAGACTCAAGAAATTTCGGAGGAGTTCAGCGGCTCGTTTGAAGGAGTCGGAATCGAGTTTGATGTTGTGAGCGATACGCTGCTTGTAGTCTCGCCGATCGCGGGTGGACCCAGCGAAATGGTCGGCATAGAAGCGGGAGATAAGATTGTTCAGATTGACGGGAAGTCGTCGGTCGGAATCACGCGCGATGAAGTCATGAAAAAACTTCGTGGTCCGAAAGGGACTAAAGTCAGTGTAACTATCGTGAGAGAAGGAGTTGACAAGCCGCTCGACTTCGAGATCATACGAGATAAAATTCCCATTTATTCAGTCACTGCTTCTTTCATGGTCAACGACAAAGTCGGTTATGTTTATGTGAATAGGTTTGCTGAGACAACCGATAAGGAACTTGAGGAAGCGTTAGCAAAATTGAGGTCGGAAGGAATGAAAGAATTGGTGCTCGATCTTAGAGACAATCCGGGTGGTCTTCTGAACGAGGCAGTTGACGTAGCGAGTGAATTTGTTCCGAAAGGAAAAACAATAGTCTATACTAAAGGACGGATCGAAGAAGCTAATGAGAATTTTCCTTCCAATGGAGGCAGCTATAATCAATTTCCGTTGATTGTGCTTATTAACGGAGGCTCGGCTTCCGCGAGCGAAATTGTCTCAGGTGCAATTCAGGATCTAGACAGGGGTTTGATAGTGGGAGAAACAAGTTTCGGAAAAGGACTTGTTCAAAGACAATTCAGTTTGAATGATGGATCGGCAGTTAGAATTACGATCGCGCGGTATTATACTCCAAGCGGGAGATTGATACAGCGCCCGTACGATAAAGATCGAATGAAATACTTTACGGGTGCAGAAGAAATTGACAGCAGTGAAAAGTCAGGCGCAAACTTGAGCCATACGCTTGAGAGCGATTCCTCGCGCACCGTTTTTAAAACTGCTTCAGGAAGAACTGTATATGGCGGCGGCGGCATAACTCCGGATTACATAGTCAAAATGGATACTATTCCTTCGTTCATTTACCACTTGGAGGCAAAGAGAATCTTCCTGCAATATGTTGATGATCATTATAGTCAGTCTCAAGATAAACTTAGCAAAGAGTATGGCAGCGCAGAGAAATTCGACGAGAAGTTTCAGGTCAGCAGTGGTGTGTTAGAGGATATTTTCAATCAAGCGCTAAAAACCGGCGTCAAAGTCAGCAAAGAAGATTACAAGAAAAATAATAAATATGTTGCTCTGCTTATCAAGGCGCAGATTGCGCGCAATGTCTGGGGGAACGACGGATGGTACAGAGTCATCTTGGCTTACGACAATCAGTTCCAAAAGGTGTTGACGCTGTTTCCCGAAGCGAGACAAATTGCTGGGATCAATTGAATATTACCACGCGAACGGGCTAGAAGTCCGGCCAGGAATTAGATTTTAGAAAAGAATTGGGACGCAAAGTTACACAGAGACAACGCGAAGAAGCACAGGAGGTAAATTCTTCCTCCATGTTTCTATGCGAATTTCTACATATCTCTTCATGAAACCGTTCTAAAATAGGTTTTCGGCTGCGACTTGAGAAATGGCGAGCTGTATTATGAAAACTTATCAAATCTCTATCGAAAATTAACTTACAAAAAAGCGCGTGCGCAAAAGATTAATTATGAAAAATAGGAAATGGAATTCTAAAAAGATCGTAAAGTATTTTTTAATTAGCTTATCGTCGGCGGCGATTTTACTTTTTGGATTAAGATCGGTCTATGCGATTTCACTTTTCCAAAGCTTGTCGGGGACCATGGTAAGCTCTGGTTGGCAGAATGTCGAAACGGACTCTGTCATGCAAGTTGATGAAGAGGTTACTTTCGAGGCGGGCTACCTTTTCTTTAAGATCGGAGCCGTCAAATTTCAAGTTCTCGGGGAGACGGTTTATGATAATGTACCGGCTTACCGGATTCGCGCTTACATAGATTCTTACAGCGGAATCCCATTTGTAAATCTTCATGCGGTGTATGAGACGATTGCAGATGCAAGAACACTCACATGTCTTTTTACATCGAACAGCCAAAAGGATGGCGACAATTGGATTTATACGAGTTATCACTTCAATTTTGACAGGAAGATTGTGGAATGGCGGCAATCGGAAAACGGCAAGGTGATAAAAGAAATTGATTACCCACTGGATAAAGGTTACACTGACGGCGTGAGCTTTTTCTACTACTTGCGTGAAGCGAACAGGAGAGCCGACGGCAAGATGACTAGCCTTTGCGTTCCAATTGTTATTGATACAATTCCTTCTTCGGTTGATCTGACAATTAATGAAAAAAAAGAAAACTGTGACGTGTCGGCATATGATTTTCCTCTTGAATCATACCGAATGTCCGGACACTTAAACTTTAAAGGTTTTTTCGGAGTTACCGGAGACTTTGTCGGATGGATGAGCGCCGATTCTGCGGAGGTTCCGTTGAGGGCTGATGTCAAGGTTATACTCGGGAGCGTAGTGGTAAAGTTGAAAGGCATAAAGAGAGAGAATTGGATTCCGCCGCGGGGCAGCGAGCAATGAATTTTCCCTATTCAGGAGAGACACCAAAGGTGCATGAAAGCGTCTTCGCCGCTGAAGGAGCTCAGATTATCGGAGATGTTACGATTGGTGAATATTCAAGCATCTGGTTCAATGCTGTGGTGCGTGGGGACGTGAATTTTATTAAAATTGGTGCGAGAACCAACGTCCAGGACAATACTGTGATCCACGTTACGGACAAAAAATTCCCGGCTTATATATTTTCAAACGTTACTATCGGACATGCTGCAATTATTCATGGATGCAAAATAGAGGATTATTGTTTGATCGGAATGGGCGCGATACTCCTGGATAACTGCAAAATCGGAGACCACAGCCTTGTCGCCGCGGGGTCTCTAGTGCGCGAGGGATTTATTGTCCCTCCGAAAACTCTTGTCGCAGGAGTGCCGGCAAAAGTTATAAGAGAATTGAACGGCGACGAAAGGAAAAGACTCGAAGAGTCGGCGCAACATTATGTCGATTTAGCGGCAAACTATAAAGAAGAAGCTCGCACACGATAGGGTACACGAATGAAAATTAAATTTTGGGGAGTTCGAGGTTCCATCGCTACACCGGGAGTTTCTACCGTCCGGTACGGTGGGAATACTGCATGCACGGAATTGCATTTGGACGATGGGAGTTTGATCATCTTGGATGCTGGTACAGGTATCAGGAATCTCGGGAACGAGCTGGTGCAACGCAACGAGACAATTCATGCTCATATTCTTATCACTCATCCTCATTGGGATCACATACAAGGTTTCCCATTTTTCAGACCGGCATTTGTGGCAGGCAATCAATTAACTATTGTCGGTCCTGAGGTAAAAGGCGTGAAGCTTGCCGAACTCATTGCTGAACAAATGAACAAGATTTATTTCCCCGTCAAGCTTTCCGAGCTTGAGGCGAAAATAAATTTCATTACTCTTAAAGAAGATTCTATAAATATTCACGGAGCCAAAGTCCAATCTTTCTTCGTCAATCATCCCGGCTTCACGCTTGGATATCGGATAACTCATAATAACAAGACGCTTGTGTATATAAGCGATAATGAACCGTTTAATGCCGATACATCTCACCTCTTCACAAACGGAGAAGCTGAGGTGCTAAAACTTTTCCGCGAGTATGATGGCGATCCGCGCAATCGTGTTCTGGATTTTGTAAAAGGAGCCGACGTTTTAATTCACGACGCAACTTACACTCCTGAACAGTATAAAGAACGCATCGGCTGGGGACATTCGCATTACCTGCACACGCTTTGTTTGGCATCTGATGCCGGCGTAAAAACTCTCTTTTTGTTTCACTATGATCCTTCTCTTGCCGACAAAGATATAGATGACATCCTGGCAAAGAGCAATGTTGAGATGAGAAAATTGGGTTGCTCTTTCAGACTTTTTGCTTCCAAAGAAGGTTTGGAATTCGAGTTCTGAGCTAAACCAAATTATACTCTTCGTCGTCTAAATTCCGAATTAGAATCCATTATTCTCTTGAAAATGAAATTTTGCTATGAAAGCGATAATTAGCTTGACTGCAAAGGACATGAAGTTGCACAAAGAGAATCGAGATTGAAAGATGTGGTCTTGGCGGTTTCAACTTACGGTTATGGTTTCGCCGACTTTGGAACTTTGAAATATTGAATTTAGTTGTGAACATTGGTAAGTTTTTTCGGAGGAAAGAATTCTTGAGTGTAGTAAGAAAATTTATTTTGGTTGCAATATTTTTCACAACCGCCGTAGGTTTTGCACAGAATGATGAGTTTGGACAAAACAAAGTTCAATATGGAAATTTTGATTGGTACTTCATCCAGACGAAGCATTTCGATATATATTTTTATCCGAAGGAATACCAGATAGCCGAGTTTGCGGCTAACACGGCTGAAGCTGCGTATGCTCACCACAGCGCCCTATTTCATTACGACATAACCAATCGCATCCCGTACATCGTTTATGATTCTCATGATGACTGGCAGCAAACAAATGTCATTTCTGAATATCTTGAAGAAGGAGTTGGCGGAGTAACCGAACAGTTTAAAAATAGAATTGTCGTTCCTTTCGAAGGATCATATGAGCTGTTCCGCCATGTGATTGCGCATGAACTTGTTCATGCAATTTTTAACGATATGTTTTACGGCGGCTCTATCCAATCGATGATCGCAAATAATATCACGATGCAGCTTCCGATGTGGTTTAATGAAGGAATGGCGGAATACGCGTCGCTGGATTGGGAAATGGATTCCGATATGTTCATGCTCGATGCAACGGAGAATGAATATATGGTTCCGATAGACCAATTATACGGCTACCTTGCATATCGCGGCGGCCAGTCGGTGTGGTGGTACATCGCAAATAAATACGGCCAAGAGAAGATCGGGGAAATTTTGAGCAGGATCAGATCCACCAGAAGTGTTGAGCAAGGGTTCAAGAGTGCGCTCGGAATCAGCATTAAAGAATTATCGAAGCGATGGACTCAAGAGCAGAAGGTCATGTACTGGCCGGGCGTGGCATTATACAAAAGGCCCGAAGATTTTGCGAAGCGTTTGACGGATCACAAGGAGATGGGAAATTTCTACAATACAAGTCCGGCAATTTCTCCGCAGGGGGACAAGATCGCCTTGATTTCCGACAAGGACGATTACATGAGCATTTATCTCATGGATGCGAACAATGGGAAGTTTATAAAGAAATTGGTCGATGGCCAGACCACAAAGAATTTCGAGGAGCTGCATTTGCTCACGCCTGCATTATCATGGTCGCCGGATGGGAAGAAAATCGCGATAGCCGTGAAGAGCGGCTCACATGATGCGATAAACATAATAGATGTACAATCCGGCAAGGTTGAGGAGATACCCTTTCCTAGCCTTGGAGGAGTGTTCTCAGTATCATGGTCGCCAGACGGCGATAGGCTCGCATTCGTCGGAGACAACAATAATGAGTCTGACATATACGTATATGATTTGAAAAATAAAGTTTTTGCGAATCTTACGAACGATATCTTCAGCGACTGGGATCCATCATGGTCACCGGACGGCAAGACAATATATTTTGTGAGCGACCGAAGCGATTATTTGAATAAGAACGAAGTTCCGAAGAATTTTAAAATGTGGAATTATGATTATAAGCAGGCGCATGTTTATTCATTAAATGTTGCATCAAAGATGATCGAACGCTTGACGAACTCCCAAATTGGTGAAGATACATATCCTGTTGCGGCACCTGACGGAAAACATCTCTATTATGTTTCTGATAGAACGGGAATTTCAAATGTGTACTATATGGATTTATCAACCGATTCAAGCAGGCCGGTAACCAACTCGATAAGCGGGATTTATCAGTTCTCGATTTCAAAAGATGGTTCGCGATTAACATTCTCAAGTCTCGAGAATGGCGGCTTCGATGTCTTCTTGCTGAAAGGCCCTAATGAAAATCTATTGACCGACGCCCAAGTGCCACTCACTTCTTTTGCTAAACAACAGCTTGCCGAGCTTACTGCTTCGAGAACAACGGTGGAGGGAAGAGCAGGCATGGGATTAGGTGGAACAACAGTCATGGGATTAAGCGCAAAGAATGAAACACAAGGAGCAGATTCGACGGCATCTGATTCCAGTAAAGTCAAGGACCTATACGGAAAAAACATCCAGGTTGATTTGAGTAATTATGTGTTCGGCAAAGCTTCCAATCCGGACAGTCTGTTCAGCGTACCTAATTTCAACGACAACTTTAATATCAAAAATAATGTTGACAGCGCGGGTGATTACATCGCGCAGAAATACAAAGTGAATTTCACTCCGGATATAATTTACGGTAATGCAGGGTACAACACTTTCTTCGGTGTCCAGGGAGGTGCTCTCATGGCATTCAGCGACATGTTGGGTAACCATCAAATCTATTTCCTGACAGACCTGCTTATCGATCTTAAGAACAGCGACTATGCGTTTGAGTACGACAATTTAGTTTCGAGATTAAATTACTCGGTGCAAGGCATGCACATAGCGCGGTTTCTTTACCTTACTTCACCTTACGACAGCACATACGATCTTTACAGGTTTCAGAGTTACGGTATTACCATGAGTGCCTCTTATCCGTTGGACAAATACAACAGGTTGGAGACTGGGCTTAGTTGGCTGGGTCTTACCCGTGAGAACCTTGACAATACGGTTGAGCCGTCGCAGGATATGACTCTCATCGTGCCGAATATTCGCTACGTGCACGATAATTCTTTCTTCGGATACATTGCGCCGATAAACGGGTCGCGCTACTATCTCTCCCTTTATGGAACGCCGAAACTTGGCAGCCAAGGCATAAGCTTTGCGACTGCGATTCTTGATTACCGCGACTATATGAAATTGTTCAGCACATTTTATACGTTTGCGTGGAGGGTCTTCGCTGGAACATCGATAGGAGCAAACCCACAGGAGTTTTTCATCGGTGGAACCGAGAACTGGATAAATGCACAGTTCGACGGAGATTTCATACCGATAAGGAACGCGCAGGACTTGCAGTTTCTGACGCCGGTCGTGCCGATGCGGGGATACGATTACAACGCTGAATTCGGGAACAATTTTACGCTGGTGAACATGGAGTTACGATTCCCGATGTTTGGATTCTTGGAAGCTGGCCCGGTTCCCCTTTTTGAATCGCTCTTCGGTGCTCTCTTCGTCGATGTCGGCTCGGCATGGGGATGGAATAACTATCCGGGTTATAGCCAGACTGCAGTGCCGGTATATCAAAAATTCCAGGCGTTCGACCATGATTCGAGCGGAAATCTTGAAACGAGAGATTTATTAATCGGCACAGGCTTCGGAGCAAGAATGGTTATACTTGGTTTTCTTCTGAGGCTTGACATCGCATGGGCTTACAATATCCAGGACTTCTCGCCACCGCATTATTATTTCTCGTTAGGATACGATTACTAAGAAGAGGGCAAAAGAGAGCCCTGAGCTTTTTAAGCTACCCCCGTTATCCTCATTTGTCATTTCGGGGTGATGGTGCGGTAGATTTCTCCGCTCACTCAAAGTGCTGAACCGCCGCTAGATCGGTAGGAATGACAAAACATGGTACACATGGCAATCATGGCGCATCATTGCAGCCGCGGGATAGAAGGATTCTTCGAACTGGTTCATAATCAAATCTTGAAGTCCATAGAGAAAGAAGGTTGTTTTTTCGACAACCTCCGCATATATGCTGTCGTGACACGAAATAGGATGGCATATAAGATTTTTACTGTCGACCTGGCCACCGCCTATTGGTGGGTATGGTATGGTGCATGGGACTAATCGGAGGGACAAATAATGATCACTACTAGCATGGGAAAAAAAGCAATAAAAGTTTGCCAACTAGCACTTAGGGCATATCACAAAACGATCTCAAGAAAGAGCCGCGAAGATCAGATTAAGGATATAGGAATCAAAATCGATAACCTCCTTACTTTTATCTATGGCTACACGGATATCAACGATCCTTCCATTCACACGGATGATGAGATTATCAACTGGACATTTGTAGATGTTGCGGATGACTTGAATGCAGCCAATTGGAATGTAGCATGCGGATTTTACAAGGCGGCAGCATCCTCCTTGCGTAACTCTCTTGACATGGCAGTTGCTGCTCTATATTTCCAAATAAGAGAAAACACTGAAATGGGTACGGGGGCATATAACAAATACTTTGCTGAGTGGGACAATGGTTAAAGAGACACACCGAACTGGGGAGAAATGAACGGCACTCTAAACAAGTTTGCATCCGTGCAATTATTTAACAAGAAATACAGCTGTGACATTGTTGATGAACTGTATAGCCATTTCAAATATCTCTGCAACTTCACGCACGGGCGACCGTGCGACAAGGTCGGTTTGACGCCTACAAACAGTATAAATCTAGGGTGCGATACACCTGAGTTTGAGGCCTCTGTTTTCCCTGTGTTCATTGATCTCATCCTGAATACGATTTCGTGGATAGCAACAATTTGGCTTATTACTTTTCCAGCGATAGTTGCAGGCGATCCTCTGAATGACAAACGCCTAAAACAGAAATACGAGTCGTTGCTTATCCACCAAAGGGGTAGGGATGCTTTGACGTATTCGTATTCATTACAATGAACTACAAGCACCTCGCCGCCGCAGCTTAACTCTTGTCTGCCAATTAGCCTATTACAAATAGAGAGGGAAATGATGTCAAATATGATTATCAAAACTTCAGAAGAAAAGTGGTTATCAAAATTAGCGAATGCCTATAAGAATAAAGTCGACGTTACTCTTTTGGATGATTTACAAATGGGAATTGATCCTGCCAATGACAATTTGATTCAAATGGGAATTAGAGGAAAACTTTCTACAGCTGAGTGGACAGCAGTAGGAATATCTGTGGGTGTTAGTGCAGCGGGAATGGTAATGATTGTGTTGGCATTTTTAGATCCTGAACCAACAAGCAAGCTTGGGCTATTAATTGCTGGTGGAACTGTGGCATTAACTTCTGGTGGGTTTATGGCTGTGCGTATTTTGACTAAACATAAACCCCCAAAAGTCAAAGTTGGCCCTCAAGGGTTTGAAATTAGTTGGGAGTAGTGGTTCTATAAAATGGACAGAAATAATAACCATCCTATGGAGAAATAAGTGAATACACTCAAAGATCTGGCAGACAAAACAATGAATGTTCTCAAATACTTTGAGGAAAATATTCCTGATAATGGTGCATCATTTCTTGAAATGGACAAATCAATGCAACTTGATGATCATTCTTGCGGTGTCCAATCAACTTATTCTATTTTGAAATATTATGGAAAGGCGCGTTCGATAGATAATATTGACAATAAGTTAAATGCTTATAATAGAGGATTTGCATCGGAAGCTTCCATATATAAATTATTCAGAGAAAGAAAATTAAAAGTATCAAAACGGAGTAAAGCAACAATTGCAACGATTAAAGAATCAATTGATGATTATAAAGCGCCAATGCTCACTTCCATTGATGATGGAGACCACTGGATCGTGGTATATGGTTATTCAAAGTCGAAAATCTATGTCCTCGATTCGATTGTCATACGTCCATTTGTTAAATGGAGTAAGGACAAATTCAAAGCACGATGGGACAATTGGGTTGCAATAATTTATAAATAATTTCTGGAGGAGTAATGTCGATTATCGAAAAGATCGTTGAAAAGGTCAGAGGTATTAAAAACTCTGGTCTTGCTGAATTAGCTAAAAAATTTATTAACAACCAGATCGAGGAATACGGTCGTATGGTAAATCTTCAAATTGATTCTAAAAACAATAATATCTTATTAGAGGTTTTGTTAAAAGGTGAAAAAGAAAGCATAAAAATAAAGATAGAGGGTTATGAAGTTGTTCAAAAAGATGGTTCAGCATTTATTAAATTCAACAAAGTTTCATCATCCCGGGAATGGATAGATGCTTTGATTCAGAACATTGTTATACTAAACTATGCGCCTAAGAAAATGATTGAAATATCTTCATCATATGCTAAGATTATTGATTTGTTGGTCTGACTTATTGTAATAGCAAGCCGCCGGGCGGAAGCCTCTCGCTCTCTGCTCCCTTCTACCCCTTAACTTATGCGCCGTCGTCTGCAGCTTCTTCGCATTCTCCCGTATGGCATCCGCCGCCATAAGTGTCCCATAAGTCGTCGAGACAGTAGCGATATCTTCCTAGATCATTCCATTCTCGATCAGCTTATCATGGTACTTCACACAGAGCCCGGAAAAGTATTCGAGAGCGGCAATAAGCTGGCCCACGCTCTTAGACTTATCTGTCCTGACACATTTACCCACGTCCTTTGATTTTTATCCTCTCGTTGTTTAGATTTTTCTAAACGAGAACGAAATGCTGATAGATTACATCCCGATTTTTCTCCTGCTTGCAGTGGCTGCAACACTGGGTACGGTTTTGGTAAACATCAATCGCTTCCTCGGGCCACGATTACCAAGTGATGAGAAATTATCAACTTACGAAAGCGGCATGGAGCCGATTCGCACGGCGCGCGAGCGATTCACGGTTCGTTTCTATCTCGTCGCGATCCTTTTTATTTTGTTTGATGTGGAAATTGTTTTTCTGTACCCGTGGGCGGTGAACTTTTTATCTTTAGGATGGTTTGGATTTATAGAGATGTTGATATTCGTTGTCATACTTTTGATTGGATACTATTACGTGATTAAGAAAGGCGCTTTACAATGGCAGTAAATAGGTCGAATGAGAATGAAGGATTCATAACGACCACGGTGGATGCCCTGTTCAATTGGTCGCGGAAAAATTCTCTTTGGCCGATGCCGCTCGGCATTTCTTGTTGCGCAATAGAAATGATGGCGTTCGCAGGTCCACGGTTTGACGTTGCCCGTTTTGGTGCCGAGGTTTTCAGAATGTCACCGCGACAGAGTGATTTACTGATTGTCGCTGGAACTGTGACTTTTAAAATGGCGAAAGTGGTACGGAAAATTTACGACCAAATGCCCGACCCGAAATGGGTGATTTCGATGGGCGTGTGCGCATCAAGCGGCGGTATGTACCGCTCATATTCGGTGGTGCAAGGAATCGACCAGTTTGTGCCCGTTGATGTTTATGTTGCCGGCTGTCCTCCGAGACCGGATTCGGTATTGAAGGCGCTTATGGAAATCCAGAAAAAAATTCAATCTGGCGGCAAGGTGGTCTCCGAACATGAGCGAGAGAAAATTTTGGTGGAATAATTTTTGATGAAAGAAAGAATAGAAGCAAAGCTTCGGTCGGCACTCGGGGACTCAATTGTGTCAGTCGATGAATTTAACGGACAAGTATCAGTTGAAGTAAGACGTGAACGGATCATTGACGTCTGCAAATTTTTGAAAGAGGATCTCGAATTTAATTATCTGTCAGATCTTTGCGGGGCAGACATGCTGAATTTCGAAGATGTTTCCGCGCGGAAGGCGTATCTTGCGATTGAACATGAACATCACCCACAGCCCGTACTAAACGAGGAAAGGTTTGTCGTTATTTATCAACTGACCTCTTTCAAAAATAAAGAGCGGCTGAGATTGAAAGTTAAGGTTGACGGTGACAATCCGGTTTGTCCGAGTATCACTTCTATTTTCAAAGCGGCGAACTGGCACGAACGGGAAACATACGACATGTTCGGAATTACTTTCGAAGGTCATCCTGACATGAGGAGGATTTACATGCCGGAGGAGTATGAGTACTATCCTCTTCGGAAAGATTTTCCCCTTATGGGTGTACCAGGATCAATTCCTCTTCCCAGAAAATAGTGACGGATTAAAAATTTAAAATTAAGAATTAAAGTAATGACGGTATTACCGGAAGATAAAAAGTCGAAGATCCCGTACGCGGGAAACGTTTCACAAATACTCAAGGCACTTGAAGATAGAGATACAAATGTCGTCTTGGAGGATCCGCTTGAGAATTACATGGTTCTCAACATTGGTCCGCAGCATCCGGCGACGCACGGCGTTTTGCGGCTTCTCGTGAAATTAGACGGTGAGACAGTTGTCGATTGCATGCCGGAACTCGGCTATCTCCACCGTGGTTATGAGAAAATTGCGGAAGCATGTTCATACAGCGAATTTATTCCTCACACCGATCGTCTCGATTATATCTCACCTCTTGCGAATAACGTGGCTTACATACTCGCGGTAGAAAAGGTTGCCGGCGTTGAAGCGCCGCCGCGTGCGCAATATATCAGAGTCATCTCCGCTGAGCTTGCTAGAATTTCCTCTCACCTGATGGCGATTGGTGCCATGGCGATGGATGTCGGCGCGATGACGGTTTTCCTATGGTCATTCCGCGAACGTGAAAAGTTGTATGATGTGTTTGACCTCTTCACCGGCGTCCGCTTCACGACGAACTATACTCGGATCGGCGGCGTCGCACAGGACATGGATGATAACTCGATTCAGGCAATCAGGAGATTTATCGACGAGTTTCCGAATCATCTCGGCGAGATGGGCAGGATGTTGAATAAGAACAGGATTTTTCTTGACAGAACTGTTGGCGTCGGTGCAATCAATGCGCAGGATGCCGTGGAAATTGGTCTGAGCGGTCCGAATATTCGAGCTTGCGGAATTGAATATGACCTGCGAACTTTTTCGCCTTATCTCGTTTATGATCAACTTTCATTCGATGTCATTACTGAAAAAGGCGGAGATTGTTTTGCGCGATACATGGTTCGGATGCGCGAGATGGAAGAGAGCGTGAAGATAGTGAGACAGGCTTTGGATAAAATGCCGGCTGGCCCGGTGAAAGCAGATTTACCGAAAAAAGTTCTTCCCGATAAGGAACGCGTTTATACAAAAATGGAAGAGCTGATCCATGATTTTGTGATTGTAAACGACGGAGTCAGCCCGCCGCCCGGCGATGCTTATGTCGCAACCGAAGGTTCCAAAGGTGAATTAGGATTTTATATCATGAGCGATGGCGGCGGTCAGCCTTGGCGGCTCAAGATTCGCTCGCCTTCATTCTGCAATCTGCAGGCGCTCCCGATTTTACTGAAAGGACAGATGATCTCCGACGTTGTGGCGATCATCGGAAGCATCGACCCGATAATGGGCGAAGCGGACAAATAAATCGACAATTAACAATTGATAATCTAGAAAAGTGTTCACAGAAGAGAATCTTCAAAAGGTTGAAGAAATAAAGAAGCGATATCCGAAGCAGGTGGCTGCTGTTTTGCCGGTACTCTGGTTGGCGCAGGAGCAATTCGGCTGGATTTCTGAAGAGATCATGCATTACGTGGCAGGACTTCTTGATGTCCCGTTCAGTCACATCCTTGGTGTCGTTACTTTTTACACGATGTACAATACGAAGCCAGTCGGTAAGTATCATATCCAGGTTTGTGCGAATGTTTCATGCATGCTTCGTGGCTCCGACAATTTGGTTGAGCATCTTGAGAGAAAGTTAGGAGTCAGAGTTGGAGAAACAACTTCCGATAAGATGTTTACTCTTGATGAGGTGGAATGCTTAGGCTCGTGCGGCACGGCACCCATGATGCAAGTCAACGATGACTATTACGACAATCTCACCGCAGAAAAAGTAAATCGTCTTTTGGATGAATTCAGAAATCAGAAGTCAGAAATTGGAAGCCGGTAAAATGTCTGATACGAATACGAAATTGTACGCACAAAGTGGCGATCCTGTATTTCCCAAAATTGTCCTTCCGGATATCCCTGATCTGAGCCGCATTGAAGTTTATGAAAGCAACGGCGGTTACTCGGCATTGAAAAAAGCATTGGGGATGGCACCGGAAGCGGTAACTGATGAAGTGAAGAAGTCCAACTTGCGAGGACGAGGCGGCGCAGCATTTCCAACCGGACTCAAGTGGACATTCATGCCGAAGAATACAGACGAGCCGAAGTATCTCGCTGTCAATGCAGACGAAGGCGAGCCGGGTTCATTCAAAGACAGGCAGATACTTGAGTTCAATCCGCACCAATTAGTTGAGGGAATTCTCGTTGCGTCGTATGCGATGGGAATAAAAACGGCATACATTTATATTCGCGGCGAGTACGTAAAGTGGATGAAGATTTTACAGAAGGCAATTGACGATGCTTACTCACGGGGCTATACCGGTGAAAATATCCTCAGCTCAAATTTCTCTGTGAATGTTTATATCCATCGTGGTGCAGGCGCGTATATCTGCGGTGAAGAATCCGGGCTCATGGAGTCGATTGAGGGCAAGCGCGGATATCCGAGAGTTAAGCCGCCTTTCCCGGCGCAAAATGGTCTCTGGGGAAATCCGACTACGATAAATAATGTCGAGACGTTGGCAAATGTGCCCGCGATTTTGTCCAATGGTGCCGAGTGGTTTGCCAAGATCGGAGCACCAAAACATCCTGGCACACTTCTGTTCGGAGTAAGCGGACACGTGAACAAACCCGGAGTTTTCGAGCTGCCGTCAGGAACTTTGTTGACAGACATTATATACAATTATGCTGGCGGTATAATAGGTGGCAAGGAAATCAAGATGGTGATTCCCGGTGGAAGCTCGATGCCGCCGCTGAGGGGCGACCAATTGGAAGGGGTTCGAATGGATGCTGAGTCTCTAAAACTTGTCGGAAGTGCAATCGGTACCGGCGGCGTTATCGTCATGGATGATGACACAGAATTGATAAAAGTTCTGCTACGCATTACGAAGTTTTACTGGCATGAGTCCTGCGGGCAGTGTACGCCATGTCGTGAAGGCACGGGCTGGATGAAAAAGATTCTTGAGCGCATGTACGACGGCGGTGGGAAAGTTGAAGACCTCGATCTCCTCGTTCGGGTCGCTGACAATATCGAAGGGAACACCATCTGTGCGCTCGGCGATGCGGCAGCGTGGCCTGTAAAGTTCACGATTCAAAGATTCAGAAAAGAATTAGAAGAAGAAATTCTGCTGCAATCGAAGAATGCAGCTTGAGTCTTTAATGTTGTGTAGCGTTGTCGAAGGTGAAAAGTTTTTAACCTTGACAAGGTTTGGCAATTTCAGGGAACTTGTGTGGATAAATTCGCGGTAAAAATTTTCAGAATATCCGGAGAATTCAACGACCTCCCTCTTCCTAATTACATGACCGATGGCTCGGCTGGAATGGATTTGTATGCTGCGATGAAGGAGGCGATTGTAATTAATCCGATGTCTGCTGCGCTTGTTCCAACAAACTTAAAAGTAGAATTGCCAATAGGGTTCGAGGCTCAGATCAGACCACGAAGCGGTTTAGCTTTTCGAAATAAAATAATCCTTCCTAATTCTCCAGGAACAATTGATTCGGATTATCGAGGTGAAATCAAAGTCATTATGATGAATCTCGGAGCGGAACCTTTTGTTGTCAATCGTGGAGACAGGATCGCGCAGATGGTAATTTCGGAATACAAAAGAGTAGAGTGGGAAGAGTCGCACTCCCTCGGTGAAACAACTCGTGGCGAACGTGGATTCGGCTCAACGGGGAAATGATGCCGGTACTTGCGTACCATAAAGTTGATGACAAATTCGAGCTTGGTGTTACGAATGTCAAACCCAGGCAATTCGTTCGACAGGTTTCCGCGCTGATACACCATGGCATAGAGATCGCTGATCCTGTGGGTCAAGTCGCAATTGATCAACGGAAAACTTATCTTACTTTCGACGATGGCTACGATTGCTTTTACAGAAACGTCGTGCCTTATCTGACTTCAATTGGAGCGAAAGCAATTGTATTTGTCATTTCGGATTTCATCGGCAAAAAAAATAGCTGGGACCTCCGATTGTCTTATATTCCATTTGTTCACATGAATGAAAACCAGCTTCGAGAAATTTCCGCACTCGGGTTTGAAATAGGAAGTCATTCGTGTTCGCATAGAGATTTGTCGAGACTTGACAGCAAGTCTTCATGGAACGAGTTGGCGAATTCCAAAAAGAAAATCGAAGATGTTATAGGGAAGGAAATTAAGTCAATATCGTTTCCTTACGGAAGGCACAACTGCAATGTCGTCGATCAATCACGAGAAGCCGGCTACAAAATTCTCTTCGGCCTCGGTTCGGTTGTTAGCGAAGGTGTCCTTGGAAGGATTCCGGTTTATAGAATTGATAGCCCCGCTGCCGTGAGACGAAAGGCAACCATGAACCGGTTCGAAATTCTCAAGAGTGATTTTATTCACTCTTTTGCAAACATTTCTGCATTAATTTCTATTCGAAAAAAGCCGGGATCCGAATAAAAGGAGAAGGAGAAAATGGCTGTCGAACAATCCGAAAATGAACTGAAGACTAAAGAGAAACAAACTGCCGGGTCCAATCCTTCCAGCGAGAGCTTATCCCGCGCATCGCATGGGGAACTTCGATTAGCATCATTGCTGTCCGAGAAAAGGGAGTGGCTCATTCTCGGTGCCGCCTTGTTGTTGGTTGTCGTCCTTGGTTATACAGTTCGCCAAGTATTCAATCCGATATTTATTTTCGTCGTGTTTTTGGTTGCAACATATCCTTTCAGGCATGAATTCATCGTCCGTCATCTCGTATTTGTCGCGACTCTCATTTTTTGTTTCTGGTTTGCCACCGAAGTATCCGGTGCTGTAATTCCATTCGTAGTGGCATTTATTATAAGTTTTATTTTTTCGCCGATGGTTGAATGGCTTGCGCGAAAAAAGATTCCGCGGCCGATTTCGATCATTTCCATTTTAGTTATTCTCCTTGGAGCTTTAGTGGCAGTATCTATAGTGGTGCTTCCGATGGTGTTCCAGCAGTTCCAAAATTTTTTGACTGCGATTCCAACATTGGCGGTGGAGGTGAGCCATTTTCTTAATGGTTTTGTGAATCGGGGGTTCCTCGGCTTCGTTCCGGAGAATCAGAGTTTACAGCAGGCGGTGGTAACTGAGATTTCTTCGCGAATCGAAGATTTAACGCGCGCAATTCCGAATAGCATACTCGGCTTTGTGGCACAGTCGGCTCAAGCTTTGACGAAGATGCTGAATCTTGTGTTGGTGCCGTTCTTGAGCTTTTATATGCTGAAGGACTTCGAGTTGATAAAATACAGAGTCAAGATGCTCTTCCCGCGGGGGCGCCGTCAGCTCGTTTCGGAAATTTATGCGATTGTGGATCGGGTACTTGGAAGTTATCTTCGCGGAGCATTGACAATAGCGTTCATAAATTCGATCGTCATAACTTCATTGATGTTGATATGGGGAGTAAAGTATCCTCTCGTAATCGGACTTATTTCAGGCACTCTTGATATGATTCCATACTTTGGCGTTATCATCAGCACTTCAGTCGCCGTGCTGATATCTCTATTCGGCGATAATCCCGGCTTCCAGGTTGTGATGGTACTAATTTCGTTTCTCGGAATGAACCTAACCGAAACTACAATTCTTTATCCGAAAATTATCGGCTCTAAGATCGGTGTGCACCCTGTGCTGCTCATGCTTGCATTATTGATATTCGGGTATTTCATGGGATTTCTCGGCTTGTTGATCGCGGTTCCGGCGACGGCAATCCTCATCGCGTTCAGAAAATATTACGAACAAAATGTGAGACCGGCTCGTTGAGTTCTACTCTCTACATTGTTTCAACTCCGATCGGCAACTATGACGACATCACTTTGCGGGCATTGAATGTGCTGAAGGAAGTGGATTTTATTATTTGTGAGGAGTACAAAGAAGGGAACAGGCTGCTTCGGTATTACGGCATTGATAAACCTCTTGAAGCATTGAACGAACACAACGAAGCGAAAGATGCCGAAGTTACTGTCGAAAGAATCCGGGACGGAGCGGAGGCGGCGCTTATATCGGATGCTGGTACACCGGTGTTTGCCGACCCCGGTGCAAGACTGGTCCATCTTGCATTAAAGCATGGAGTGAAAGTTATTCCGGTTCCCGGCACATCTTCGATACTCGCAGCACTTGTTGTGTCAGACTTCGATATAAATTCATTTTACTATGCAGGCTTCCTGCCGCGCAGAAGGGATGAGCGAATGAGGGTTCTGAACGAATTAGCTGCGTCGAAAAATATTTCGGTGATAATGGAGACGCCATACAGATTCAAACCGCTCATGGAAGATTGTCTGGTTACTTTCGGCAGAGAACGGCGTGCGGTCGTGGCAGTTGATCTTACTATGCAAACGGAGAAAATCATCAGGGGAAAATTGGGTGAGATCGATAGAGAATTTAAAAAAACTCCTTTCAAGGCGGAATTTGTTCTGATAATAGATGCTCCGAAGAGAAATTAAATTTCTTGTTCTTCTCGCCATCCTGTTTGCATCGTGCGCTGAGAAGCCGCCGATTCCTGAGCAAAAGTTTGCGGATTTATATGTCCATCTCCAATTATTAGATGCACAATTCGTCGCTCAGCCCGCCATGGAAAAAGTTAAAGTTGATTCTCTCTTGCATGCATTAAGTGTTAATGATAGTTTAATAAATGAAGAGCTATCATGGTACGGCAAGAATCCAGAGAAATGGCAAAATTTTTTCTCTGATGTTCAGAGCAAACTAAAAGAAATTAATAGTGCGTATTTTCGGCCTAAGGCTAATGCGCCTTTGGCGCAAAAGCAGAACCATTGAGAATCCTAATGGAGGAAAGCCACAACTAAGTGAGATTTTAACCGCAAAGGGCGCCATGATGCGGTATGCCGTAAGCGGCAACGGTCTGAGCAGCTAAAAAAATATTTATTACACTCTTACCCGTGAAGGATCCTTGAGACGAGCATCACCTCGGCAAGCTCGGCATCCTGAACTGCTTTATGGACGGCAACAAGATCTTTTCCCTTAAGCAACTCCGATTTGATTAAAGCGAATTTAGTTTTATCAACCAAACTTATGGGATCGATCTTGCACCCGCGATCTTTGATGTGCTCGATTGTTTCGATTACGCTTTGCACGGAAGAAGAAAGAGCCAATGCAATTTCCACGGCAGTAAATTTCTCTAAGAAAAGCTCATAGATTTTTCTTTCAGGCTCCGACAATTCAACCTCTTCAGCCGGCGCAAAGTCAAGACAGACTTGCAATAGCCGTTCTTCAATTGATTTCAAAGGCGGATTTGAAAAATGTTTGGCAATTTCTTTTTCGTCTCTTGGGCTCTCATTTGCAATTCGAATTAGATTCTCATCGGTGCAAACACTGAAGACCGGGAGTCGCAGTTCGCCGGCGAGTAACCTTCGTTCTTCTCTTAAGGCTCTGTAAAGTGCTTTTCTGAAAATAAAATCCTTGCGCTTGACTCTAGCGTACCCTGTCTTGAGAAATTGTTCCCCTTCCTCAGTAATTGAAACAGTCGGGTTAACAAATCCATTCTTTATCAAATAATTCCGGGAGAGAAGAAAATCGAAAGCGGCGAAGACTGCTTGAGCGGGAAATTCTTTCAATAAACCAGAATATTTCTTGTGCAATTCATTCCCACGTGCGGGATCTTTGATGGGCAGTTTGTTACCATGGTCTAGTAGAATTTTACAATAAGTGCTTCTTCCGAACTTGCCGCCGGTTTCTTTCACTAGCGATAGTATGTCCCTGTAGATTTCTTGTGGAGAAGGAAAATCTTCCTGCCCACCTGTAAGGTAAGAGCTGTGGATGGTGCAATTGTCACAATTGCCGCAGCCGTTTTCGGTTTCTTCCGCACCGAAATAATCAAGTATAAAATTTGTCCTGCAAGAAGTTGACTTGGCATAATCGACGATTTTTTTCAGGCGCTGATGTGATCGCTCGCGCAGAAGTGAAAGTTGATGGAAATTCACGGGAAGCTTGTCGGCACCTTCACGCTTAGTGAGCATTTTGAAGCTTATCCCTTCGGATGGCGGTTTGTATTCTAAAATTCCCGAGCGCTGAAGAATTGAAAAGGTGCGGCTTACGTTCGAGACATTGAGATCGGATTTGTGCGCTATTTCATCGAGAGTAATCGGCTTGGCATCGGAGAAAATTGCCGTGCCATGAAGTCTCAGCAGTGATTCGAGGATCGACTTCGTATCATGAGAAGATGTGCGTTCCATGGCACGTTTGTACGTTTCCATATCGACTTTCGACATGACATATGCCGTTGCCGAAACACTCGGTACGAATTGTATCGAATCAACTTGTGACAAAATGCGGAAGACCGATTCTATTGTGCGAGCATTAATTTTTGTAAGAGCGGATATTTTCTGTGTCGAAATTGTTAGGTATTCCGGCTCGGTGCGGTCGATGGCAATCGAAAGAGAGTCGAAAATCGAATTATAAATTTTGATGAACTCGTCTTGAATCGGGTAAAGAGTGTTAATGAAATATTCCTGAACTGCCAAGTCTCTTTTATGAAAAAGCAGGATGCACTCGGCGAAATTTCCGTCTCTACCGGCTCTGCCGGCTTCCTGATAATACGCTTCGAGCGTGCCGGGTATTTCATAATGAATTACATACCTGACGTTCGGTTTGTTAATTCCCATTCCGAATGCGTTCGTTGCAACCATGACGCGGTCTGAGTTAAGAAAACCCATTTGGGAATTTGTCCGCTCGTTCTCCATAAGCCCCGCGTGATATCGGAGAGCTTTTATTCCGTTCGACTTCAGGAAATTGTGGATTTCATCCACACTCTTTCGAGTCGCGGCATAAATTATTCCGCAGCCTTTTTGTGCCTTTACATATTTGAGAATTGTTTGTGTCTTACCCGACTCTACAAAAACTTTGAAGGAAAGATTTTCCCGTGCAAAACCTCTTAGATAAACACGCGGGCTTCTCATTTTTAACTGTGCCAGTATATCATCCTGCACATCCGGAGTCGCAGTCGCAGTTAGTGCCAGGGTTGTCGGCTTACCGATGCTTTCGGCGAAGTCCGATATGCGTGTGTAATGCGGCCGGAAGTCGTGCCCCCATTGGCTTATACAGTGAGCTTCATCAATTGCAAGTAGAGATATCTTTGCGTTTGACAAAGTATCTGCGAATCTTTTACTCTCAAGACGTTCGGGAGCAACGTACAAGAGTTTCACTTTATTTGACCTGACGAGATAAAGTCTCTCCTGAATTTCGTTCAGTTCAAGTGAGTCTGTCTAATTGAGTTGCGACAATCCCGTTCCTGTTTATCTGCGCAACCTGGTCACGCATCAAACTGATCAGCGGTGTTATAACAATTGTTAGTCCGTCCGAAAGAAGCGCAGGTAATTGGTAACAAATTGACTTGCCCCCGCCCGTCGGCATTACGGCAAGTGTATCAAAGCCGTTGATTACGGAATTTATTATCTCGATTTGGCCCGGACGAAATTCTTTCAAGCCGAAGAATTTCTCAAGCCCCTTTTGCAAACGTTCAGATGGAATCATGAATAAATTTAACTCCGATAATTCAAATTATAAATTTTGCACTTCAGGTTTTGGAAGGAGCATGAAAAGAAATAAACGGAGAAAATCTCAACTGTAAAGAGGACTTGAAGCAAAAGTCGATTTTTGGAAGTCTAGATTTGAAGTTGCCTATGAAGAGGTGAAAGGTTAATATTTAATGTAAAGGTGACAAATATGTCAATTCGATTTTTTCAATACATGCCCCCAGCAATTAATTAAAAATGGAGTGAGAATAATGAAGCCCATCGCTTTTGTTATCGACCGTTCATCAGTGCGTACCATCTTGCCGCTCATCTTTATGATTTTGCTGTTCTCCGCTGGATTGGTCTGCGGCCAGTCGGGAACCTCGTCCAAAGGACGAATTAATTTTCAGGGACAAACTAAAATTGGTAGAGTTTTGCTTCCATGTTCCATGCAATACGATTCATCAAGTAACACTTATCGCATAACCGGAAGTGGAACTAATATGTGGTTCAACGAAGATGATTTCTATTATGTCTGGCGAAAAGCCAGCGGAAATTTTCAAGTGGTGACGGACGTAGATTGGGTAGGCAAGGGCAAACAGCCACATCGGAAGGCTGGCTGGGTGGTTCGCGCTTCATTGGACAGCGACGCGCCGTACGCGGATGCTGTCATACATGGAGACAGCCTGATTTGTCTACAGTACAGATTGGCGAAAGGCGATTCGACAAAGGAGATCCAATCGCCATGGAAGGCACCTGCCACACTTTCGTTCAAAAGGAATGGCGATAAATTTACTTTGACAATTATCAAAGAGGGAAAAGAGAATCCGGTCGGCACGGTTGAGGTCAAACTTAGGGAGGAAGTCTATGCCGGTTTGGCCGTCTGCTCGCATGATTCCACTACTCAAGAGACGGCGATATTTTCAAATGTGAAATTCAAACAGACAGGGAAATGAGTTTTTAGAATAAGGTATTAAAAAGCGCCTTTGAAAAGTCACCGTTGATTCCGGTGTACGCAGTATTCTTTGTCTCACGACTCAAATGAATAAAGAACAAATTAGAACTGGAGTCTCAATGATGAAATATATTTTGTTTGTTAATCGTTCAAGCTGTTCGTCCATACGGAAGCTTCCATTGGTTGTGCTCGCCTTGTTGCTGTTTACTACAGGATCAGTCTACTCTCAGGAGATGAAATTTACAGCCGAGGCCAAGGTCGGCAATGTTTTGCTTCCCTGTTCCATGAAATATGACCCATCGAATAATATGTATACTATCACTGGAAGTGGAAATAATATATGGTCCAGTGAAGACGACTTCTATTATGTCTGGCGTAAAGCGCAGGGAGATTTGACACTCAAGACAGACGTAGGATGGATAGGAGAGGGCAAGCAGCCGCATCGTAAAGGAGGGTGGATGATCCGCACCGGTCTGGACAAAGACGATCCGTATGTGGATGCAGTCGCTCATGGCGTAGGACTTATATGCTTGCAATATAGAAAAACAAAAGGCGGAACTACCTACGAGGTTCAGTCTCCGATTTCCGCACCGGCAACATTGACGTTGGAACGGACCGGCAATGAATTTACCCTCACACTTACCAAAGACGGACAGGTCTATCCGGTTGGCACAATCTCCGTGGAGCTGCCGAACGATGTGTATGCCGGTCTCGCGGTTTGCTCACATGATTCAACGACTCAGGAGACGGCTGTCTTTTCAAATGTTGTATTTAATCAAACAGGAGTAGTAACAGTGGATAAACAAGTAGTGGAAAGCACGCTTGAAACAATCGATGTCAGTTCCGGTGTCCGGACAATCGTCCGCCGTGCAAAGGAACATTTCGAAGCACCGAACTGGAGTCGTGACGGAAAGACTCTGTATTACAACGGCGACGGAAGAATTTATACGATTCCCGTTGCCGGCGGAACACCTACATTGGTGAATACGGGATTTGCCGTTAAATGCAATAACGATCATGGGCTCTCTCCTGATGGGCAAAAACTTGCAGTTAGCGATCAGAGTAAAGATGGAAGGTCGCGTATCTACATTCTTCCGAGCGAAGGGGGCCAACCGAGATTGATTACCGATTCGGCTCCATCATACTGGCACGGCTGGTCGCCGGATGGCAAGACGCTTGCATATTGCGCGGAGCGTGACAGTAACTTCGATGTCTATACGATTTCTGTCGATGGAGGAAAAGAGACGCGCCTGACCGATGCGCCCGGACTCGATGATGGTCCCGAGTACACTCCGGATGGGAAATATATTTACTTCAACTCCGTGAGAACAGGTCAGATGAAAATCTGGCGCATGAAAGCCGACGGCTCCGAGCAAACACAGATAACACCGAACGATGAATACGGCGATTGGTTCGCGCATCCGTCACCCGACGGTAAGTGGATTGTGTTTGTATCTTACAACAAGAGTGTCGAAGGCCATCCTGCAAACAAAGATGTTGTCATTAGAATCATGTCAACAACGGGTGGAGAGCCGAAGATATTGGCTTCACTCTTCGGAGGACAGGGAACGATGAATGTCCCGTCGTGGTCACCTGACAGCAAGAGAATTGCGTTTGTCAGCTACAGACTTGTTGCGCCTTAATTATTGTAATGCGAATGGATCTCGTTGATCCGCTTTTTTGCCGGCCTGATCCAGCAAGTCAGGTCGGCCGTCTAATCTGAAGCATTCTGCTGAAATGGAACCTCTTCAATAGTTATTAAGTTTGATGAAAAGGAGATTTAAAATGTCAAGTTTCAATTACTCTCGCAGAGATTTTCTGAAATTGATGGGAATGTCGACGGCCGCTCTGGCTCTGCCGCGTATCAAATTTTTTCCCGAACTTCCCGACGTATACAAGGCGAACATCGGCTTGCAGCTTTACTCTGTCCGCAAATCTATAATCACCGAATTCGAAGCAACGATGAAAAAAGTTGCCGACATCGGCTATCTCGGGATTGAAAGCTATACTCTTCCTGACAACATAACTCTCGATCATGCAGCGAATGTGTTCAACAGCCTTGGTCTGAAAGTCTTCAGTATGCATTCTGAATTACCCGTTGATAAAGACAGAGAACTCGCTCTTCGGATGGCAGACGCATACAAATGCAATACATTGGTTTATCACGGATGGCCGCAAGGCGATAAATACAAAAATGAGAAGAATATCAGACACATGGTCGATGTGCACAATGAGATTGCTGCATTTCTAAAGACAAAAGGACTTCGATACGGACTTCACAATCATTGGTGGGATTTCGAAAAGAACGATGACGGGATAATCCCATTTTATTATCTACGGGATCATCTTGACCATGAAATATTTTTCGAGATCGATACGTACTGGGCAAAGGTTGCGGGGCGTGATCCGGCAAAAATTCTTCATGACTTCGGAAAACGCGCTCCATTGCTTCACATAAAAGATGGACCGGCGGTCGAAGGCCCGAAAGGTTACGAGCAACTGCCCGCCGGAGAAGGCGTGATGGACTTTCCGGCAATTGTCAAAGCCGGCGGTCACAATATAAAATGGATGATAGTTGAATTCGATGAGTATGATAAAGATATTTTTGACGGCATCGGTATGAGCTATTCATATCTTGTGAACCATGGCTTTGCAAAAGGAAAAGTCTGAATACGACTTACGCAACTATAAAATAAAGGAAGAAACGTCTTGAAAGTATTATTTATAGGTGGCACAGGGAACATAAGCACTTCGGTAAGCAAGTTGTGTGTTGAACGAGGAATCGATCTCTACTTGTTGAACCGGGGAAAAAGAGGAGTCGAAATAGTAGGGGCTAAAACGATCACAGGCGACATGTCAAAGCCGGACCAGGTTGCGTCAATTCTTCAAAAACATAATTGGGACGTCGTGGTAGATTGGATTGCCTTCACGGTAGAGCAAGTCGAAAAGGATATCAACTTATTCCGCAACAAGACAAAGCAATATATCTTCATCAGTTCTGCTTCGGCATATCAAAAGCCACCGTCGCATCCGATAATCACGGAATCGACACCGCTGTACAATCCCTATTGGGAATATTCTCGCAACAAGATTGCCTGTGAAGAAAGGCTTAACCGTTCGTACCGCGAAGAAAATTTCCCGATAACAATAGTCCGTCCGTCATTTACTTATGACACTGTCGTTCCGTTAGCTATCGGTGGATGGGATGAATATACGGTAATTGATCGGATGAAAACAGGAGAAAAGATAATCGTCCATGGCGATGGTTCTTCTCTTTGGGTAATTACTCACGCTGAGGACTTTGCGAAAGGTTTCGTCGGACTTCTTGGACATCAACAAGCAATCGGCCAGGCTTTTCACATCACTTCTGATGAGGTGCTGACATGGGACCAGATTTACCAGGCCGTTGCCGAGGCTGTCGGCGTCGAAGCAAAGATCGTGCATATCTCTTCAGACTTTATTGCGCGGCTTGATAGTTCGATGATAGGAAGCTTGCTGGGTGATAAAGCGAGAAGCGTAATTTTTGACAACACGAAAATCAAAACCTTCGTCCCGGGCTTCAAAGCGACGATTCCATTCAACAAGGGCGTCAGAAAGACTTTAGAATGGTTTGAGGCTGACCCGAAGCGTCGAATTGTAAAGAAAGAGACGAACGAAATGATGGACAGAATAATACGCGCGTACGAAGAGAAAGCATGATCGAAGTGATCATTAATTGAAGAAGGGAGATAAGTGAATGAAGAAAGCGATCTATCTAACTTTTCTACTTTTATCTACTGTAGCTTACGCACAGAAGTTCGACGGCCTTGCGCTCACTCCTCCGATGGGATGGAACAGCTGGAATACTTTTGCGTTGGGTATCAACGAGCAATTGATCAAAGATGCTGCCGATGCAATGATCAGGAACGGCATGCGGGACGCCGGATACAACTACATAGTTATCGACGACGGTTGGGAAGCTCCGCAAAGGGACAGTCTGGGAAATCTGATTCCGGACCCCGCGAAGTTCCCGCATGGATTGAAAGCTCTGGGAGATTACCTTCATACGAAAGGATTCAAGTTCGGAATCCATAATTGCGCAGGCACTCAAACATGCGTGGGTCTTCCGGGCGGACGCGGGCATGAGTACCAGGATGCAAGGTCGTACGCTTCATGGGGCGTCGATTACCTGAAATATGATTGGTGCAACCATGGCACGGCGAACGCGGAGGAGACATATAAGACTATGAGAGATGCACTTCATGCGGCCGGCCGGCCGGTTGTCTTCAGCCTGTGTGAATGGGGAAACAATGAACCGTGGATTTGGGGCGCAAAGGTCGGTCACTTGTGGAGAACGACCGGCGACATAACAGATTGCTACGACTGTCAGGATGTCTATGCTATGGGTTGGAAATATATTCTCGACAAAGAAGCCGATCTTGCGCAGTATGCCGGACCGGATCACTGGAACGATCCCGACATGCTTGAAGTGGGGAATAAAGGACTCACGGTCTCCGAATCCAGAGCGCACTTCAGCCTCTGGTGCATGCTCGCCGCTCCGCTGATGGCGGGAAACGATGTGAGAAATATGTCCGATGAGATTCGCGATATCCTGACGAATAAAGAAGTGATAGCGGTCGACCAGGATTCGCTCGGCAAGCAGGGCTACAGGTTCATGGAACATCCGGGGAAACAGATCTGGATTAAAGAATTATCTGCAGGCAAATGGGCTGCATGCTTCTTCAACTCGAGCGAGGACCCTGTGAAGATCAGAATCAACTGGAGCTACTTGCATTTCCCGGAAGGCACATATACACTTCGGGACCTGTGGCAGAAAGAGGACATCGGTACTACTGAGACTAATTTTGTAGGAACCGTTAAGCCGCACGATGTAATCCTGTTGACTCTAACACCTGTCAAATAAAACAACTCACTCTATATTTGGATTCTGTTGTTTACTCGTCACATTCCCGGCAGCATCAAGCATTAACGGGAAAAATATTTATTGGGAGATCTGAAAATGACAACTTATGAAGAGATCGCGGCTATGATCGACCACTCTCTGCTAAAACCTACTTTGACGGATGCTGAAATTGAAGAAGGATGCAGGATTGCCGACAGGTATAAAGTCGCGTCGGTATGCGTAAGGCCGAGCGACGTCAAACTCGCAAAACAAGTTTTGAAAGACAGCAAAGTGATCGTCACAACCGTAATAGGATTTCCTCACGGCACCACGACGACGCTGACAAAAGTGATCGAGGCGAGAGAAGCCATCGAGAACGGTGCTGCCGAGCTTGATATGGTGATCAACATCGGCAAATTGAAATCAAAAGAATACGATTACGTCAAGCAGGATATAAAAGCCGTGACCGAAGCCGCGCATCGGAAAAATGTTCTTATAAAAGTAATATTTGAGAACTGTTACCTGACCGAGGAGGAGATTATCCAGGCGTGCAAGCTCTGCAATGAAGTCGGAGTGGACTTTGTAAAAACCTCGACAGGGTACGGGACAGGCGGGGCGGAAGACAAAGATATTCGGATTATGAGGAAGTATGCCGATCCGCATATACAAATAAAAGCGGCGGGCGGAATAAGGACTCTCGAAAGGGCTATCGAAGTGAAAGAACTCGGCTGCACTCGCTTCGGATGCACTGCGACCGTCGGTATCATGGAAAGATTAAAATGATGTAAGAGGTGTCAACGTGAAAGCGACGCACTGTTCAACAGCTTTTCTTTTTTTTAGCATAGTGGTACTGCTGCTGGGGAGTTTGCAGATCTCAGCAAAAGCACAATCAAAGGACACAATGAAATACCCGCTGCGCCAGCACATCCTGATGGATTTCGGGTGGCGCTTCGCGTTCGGGAGTGCGGACGATCCTGAGAAGGACTTTCGCAACGGGACATCATATTTTTCCTATTATGCGAAAGCCGGCTACGGCGACGGCCCGGCATCTCAAACATTCGATGACCACGCCTGGCGGGTGATTAATCTTCCGCACGATTGGGCAGTCGAGCTACCTTTCGACTCTACGGCGAGCTTCAGTCACGGATATAAAACCGTCGGGAGGAAATTTCCGAACACCAGCATCGGGTGGTACCGCAAGACTTTTTCTATTCCAAAGTCCGACCTCGGCAAAAGGATCAGCATTCAATTCGATGGCGTATACCGCAATTCAATCGTGTGGGTCAACGGTTTCTACCTCGGCCAGGAACACAGCGGCTACTGCGGTTTCGAGCATGACATAACCGATTATCTGAATTATGGCGGTAAAAATGTTGTGGCTGTCCGGGTCGACGCAACGATGGAAGAAGGATGGTTTTATGAAGGCGCAGGAATCTATCGGCATGTTTGGCTAAACAAAACATCGCAATTGCATGTGGCACTATGCGGCACTTTCGTTTCGACTGAAGTGAAAAATGATTTTGCTGACGTCATGGCACGGACAACAATTGCCAACGATGGGACAAGAGCCGCAGGCTTAATAATCAAACAATTAATATTAGACGAAGAAGGGAAAGGCGTTGCGACAGCGGAGACGAGCCGGCTTAATCTTAATCCAGGCGACTCTAAAGAATTCTCATGCAAACTAAAAGTCGCGAGACCAAATCTCTGGTCGATCGAGACTCCTTACTTGTACAAGCTTATTACGACTGTCTATTCAAAGGACACGATCGCGGATCATTATGAGACTCGATTTGGCATTCGCACTATACATTTCGATCCGAATGAAGGATTCTTTCTCAACGGTAAGCATGTATTATTGAAAGGTACAAATGACCATCAGGATTTCGCTGGCGTGGGCATAGCCGTTCCCGATCCTCTGCAGGTGTTTCGAGTCGAACAACTGAAAGCAATGGGAAGCAACGCCGTCCGATGTTCGCACAATCCTCCGACGCCCGCGCTGCTCGATGTTTGCGACAGCTTAGGTATGCTTGTGATAGATGAAAACAGGTTGATGGGAACGAACGACGAACATTTGGATTTGCTGAAACAAATGATCATGCGTGACCGAAACCATCCGAGCGTCTTCATCTGGTCGCTGGGCAACGAGGAGTGGGCAATCGAAGGGAATGAAAAAGGTGCGCGGATTACTTCAACCATGCAGGAATACGCCAACCGTCTTGATCCAACGCGTCCTACCACAGTTGCAACAAGCGGCGGCTGGGGAAAGGGAACGTCCACCGTCCTCGAAGTGATGGGCTTCAATTATATTTCCAACGGAGATATCGACAAGCAGCACAGGGATTTTCCTAATCAACCGAGCATTGGCACTGAGGAGACCACATCGAGGGGCACTCGAGGCATTTATGAAGACGATATGGTGAATGCCCACATGGCGGCAATAGATCGAAAGCCGTCTGGGCGAAGCATCGAAGATGGCTTTAAGTTCTACGCCGCCCGACCATTCCTATCGGGTGAATTTTTCTGGACCGGGTTTGACTACCGGGGTGAGCCGCAGCCTTTCGGATGGCCTCAGGTAACTTCTCAATGCGGCATTCTCGACCTCTGTGGCTTTCCCAAAGACATGTACTATTACCTGAAATCATGGTGGACCAGCGAGCCCGTTCTCCATGTTTTTCCACATTGGAACTGGAAAGGAAAAGAGGGGCAGCCGATAAACGTTTGGGCTTACAGCAATTGCGATGAGGCCGAACTTTTTCTGAATGGAAAAAGCTTGGGAAAGAAAACTGTGCCACGATATTCGCATGTGGAGTGGACGGTCAGCTATGAGCCGGGGATATTGCTCGCACGCGGATACAGGAACGGCAAAGAACTCGTGACCGATCAAGTCGAGACAACCGGTGAACCCGCTTCAGTAAAACTCATCCCTGGCCGCATGACTATAAATGCGGACGGCGAAGACGCATCGGTCGTTACCGTTCAGGTCTGCGACCCGGCAGGGAGAACTGTGCCGACCGCCGGCGACGAGATCAATTTTGAAATTCAGGGCCCCGCAAAAATAATCGGAGTGGGGAATGGCGATCCATCATCGCATGAAGCTGATAGGTTTGTCGAGAGCTGCAGTCAAGTAACAATTGGAGATCTCAAAGTGCAGGCGGTTGGATCAAAGGACAACTATCCTGAAACCGGAATTGATTTTGACGACTCTCACTGGACTTCTGCGCTCGACGCACAAGGTGTATATAATGTGAAAGCGGGCAGCGAACTCAAGACCGTTGTAATTCGCGGCGAGTTCGATCTAACCGATTTGTCAGACAGTGATGAAGTTACGCTCTGGCCTAAGAGTTTAGGAGAAGAGGAGAACGTATTTGTGAACGGGAATCTTATTGCGCAAAACATTAAACGCGACGATTCCGTGAAAGGTTATAAATTGAATCACGCGATACTTCGGAAAGGCAAAAACATCTATGCGATTGTCGGAACCCCTTTGGTCAGCAGGTATCTATATGATAATCTCAACACCGATCCGGGGATTGTTCAGGTTTTTAAACCGGCAGGAAGATGGGAACGTAAAGCGTTCAACGGGCTGGCACAGGTGATAATACAGCCGGAGAAAACACCCGGTGAAATAATTCTCACCGCGACTTCCGGGAATTTGTCACGCGGGACTCTGAAACTTATATCGAAACCTACCACTCCGCGTTCATCGGTTCCAGCAGACTTTTGAGAACCCACACCTGAGCTCCAAGCCCAACCTATTAATTGCGCGCTCCGGATGGAAAAGCTGGTAGTGCCTCAATTTGGCTGTGGCACAATAAAAAGACATGTAATGTCGCCGTCCCGAAGGAATCCCATTGGGACGAGGACCCGCCATAGGCGGAGACGTGGCGATCTCAGTTTGCTGAATTGCACAATTTTACACAATTTATTCACATTATTTGCGTTAGCAGCACCCTGAGATTGTCCCGCTCAATTATTCTATGCGAATGTGCGGGATAGCGAAAGGCGGGACTTTACGGGTTTATCCCATTCACAATGACATTCTGGATTGACAGACTCCATTCAAATTGAGACACCACCCTTGACACTTGCATTTCTCATAGTAGTTAAGTATAATACGGCCGGAGAAAAGTTGCGAGAAATGCTGAGGGCTTTTTCAAATCCCTCCCGTTCCCGTTCAAATGGGAGACCGTCAGCACGGTTCGCAAAGGTAGGGGGCCTGTTGTTTTTTAAGCGTCTAAAAGGAGAGTGATAAGATGAGTGACTTGTTGGTGCGCCACGGAATGACCGTGATGTATGGGTGCTTCTGGTCGCTGTTCGTAATAGTCGGGATATTCTTCGCGCAGGCGGAAGCCCTTATACTCAAGGAGAAGAATACTTCTAGATTCTCTCTTTCTCAGAACTATCCGAACCCATTCAACCAGACAACGATTATCAGTTATCAGCTTGCAACGATTAGCCAGGTCAGGTTAAAGATATATGACATATTTGGCAGAGAAGTGGACACACTTGCGATCGGGATGCAACGCGAAGGTAACTATATCGTGAAGTTCGACGGTAGCCAATGTTTAAGCGGAGTGTATCACTATCGGCTTGAAGCGGTCGGACTGAATGGAGAGCAATTCAGTGACACAAAGAGAATGGTTCTGGTAAAGTAAGCGGCCGGGATAAATAACATTCCGATCTGACGGAAGTCAAACTTGCTGACAACCGCCATGGTACATATTGAATCCCTCGCCTGTTTCTCCGAACGGAGAAGGTGTATGGCGACAGCCAGCAAGACAGGCGGATAGCGCCTTTTTTGGCAGGGCAGGTGCCATCAGGAGGCAGCCGTCTCATCTGGCGGTGATGCGACAATGACACGCGTGAAGGGTGGCCGAATTATGCGCCGAACAACGCTGGATCAGGAAATTCCATAAACCATAAACCGGCTTGGCTTCCGCATACGCTACTAATGCATTGGGATATTCGCCGACAACCCTCTGTCCCACTATAACGATTGCTTTTCCATCGTATTTTTGGACGAGTTCCTTCTCGTGATCTTTAAAGTATTTCCATTCTGTATCAAGCATATCTTTCAACGCCTCCATTAATAAATATGTCGGAACTTCAACATAGTATTGTCTGGTCAAATTGTTAATAATATATCGGAATAATTTCCCAAAACTTGAGGCGCCGTTTTGAAATTAGGACACTTCCGAAATGCATGACAAAATGGTGGAGACAGACTACCTCATCAGGGATTAGAGGGTGCAATACCTGACCATGGCACGGAAAGCGGATGTGGTTTGATGACCCAGGAAAGAAGCGTTAGTTGCCAATGTTTTCCTCTCTTAATTAGGAGTCGCGGGGGTTAGATTCGCTATCCTACTTTTTGTATATTGACCCTAAACAATTACGAGGCCTAATCATTGCGTACCGCAACTAAAACAAAACGAGAGTCGAGCCATAGGAAGGATACTCCCTCTCAAGTAATTCGGGAAGGGTCAGTTGAGTATCAAACCAAGCTACATATCGGACATACCAGGACCTGCGATTGTGGACCTACTCATATAAATTGCCTCCCAGCTAAAGAATGGTTGAAATCTCAACTCGGAGTGTGGCGATTCGGATTTGAATCGCGCGACATTCGGGACAAGCAACTTCATCCTGCGACTTTCCCCCTCTCCTTGTCTAAGAAAGTGATAGAGCTTTTCACACACCAAGGTGAGTTGGTGTTGGATCCTTTCGTCGGGAGCGGCACCACCCTGGTTGCAGCAAACGACCTGAATCGGAACGCAATCGGCTTCGACTTACAAAAGAAATATATCGACCTCTGTGGGAGCAGGATCAAGCAATCAGAAATTTTCAGCTCCGCTCGCCAAGTCGCGATTCAAGACGATGCGAAAAACATCTCGGAGTATCTCGAGCTGGAGACAGTGAAACTTATTTGGACCTCACCACCCTACGCTAATTTGCTTAATCGACCTCGCAAGAATAAGTCTCGGCGCGACCGGGACAATGGACAACTCGGGAAAGTTGAGCAGTACTCGCAAGACGCGCGTGATCTTGGCACGATGGCCCTTGAAGAGTATACACAAGCAATGGGAGACATCTTTGAATCAATGCTTCCTTTGCTTCACCCAAAAGCTCATTGCGTTATTAACGTCCCCGATATGTGGTGGGAAAACCAGCGAATCACAATACACGTTTCTCTGATTCAAGAATTGCGCAAGCGGGGCTATGAACTACGTAATGTTATCATTTGGGACCGCACTAACATCGTGAACCAGATCGGCATCTTTGGTTGGCCAAGCAACTATATCACGATGGGCGTTACTTTCGAGTACTTATTAGACTTTTGGAGACCACCAAAGTGATTAAAACGATTACCAAGGAAGAGCTAATTGAAGAAATCAGAAAAATCAGCCAACAAGGTTGGGTCAAGAGCGTTAAGAAAACAAAGAATACCAGAAATGACGGTGCCGTTGGAAACACACTCGAGAAGTTGCTTGGAATTCCTGAGAACAATCTACCGATTGCTAACGCAAACGGTTGGGAACTTAAAGGCCAAAGGGCAGGATCAAATTCGTTGGTAACCCTTAAGCATTGCGATCCATCTCCATCAGGGAGTGTCACCATATCAGATATGTTGCTGCCCCTTTATGGCTGGCCGCATAAACAGGCGGGAAAGAAATATCCGCGCAATGAAATGAGTTTTCGCTCAACAACAAGTGCGAAGCAATTCACGAATCGTGGATTTGAGGTGGTGGTTGATCGTGCTCAACGGAAAATCCGATTTGTTTTTGATGCAACCAAAGCTGATTCTTCAGACTCAGAAATAGCGAAATGGCTGAAATTAGTTGTAGGTCGAGTGGGTCTCGGTCCATTGAATCCTGAACCATATTGGGGGTTTGATGATCTCAGAGACTTGATGGGAGAGAAAGCCCGAAACTGCTTTTACGTGATTGCAGATAGTAAAGTCGAAAAAGAGAGAGAATATTTTTCGTACAAAAGTTTGCTGATGCTATCAGGCTTTTCCTTCGACAACTTTCTATCTTGCATTGAGGAGGGCATCGTCCGAATTGATTTCGATGCGCGCACTCACCATAACCATGGTACTAAGTTTCGCATTAGGCAGGGTTTTTGGAAAGAATTATACGCCGAAGTTAAACAGTTGTTCTGATGGTAAGCCAATAGCCAGCGGATACACTGCACTAGGTTGTTCGTTCATTGGGGAAGAATTAAGTAGGCCAACCGAATGCCTCCTTGATGAAGTCATTCAATCCCTAAGACTCAGCAGCATCACCCGGCGATAGAGAGCTTTACGGGCACACGCGTTTTACTGTCCCACTTCTGCTGAAGGCGGATTCGAGCCAAAGTTTTTTTGTGAGTCAATGCACAATCACATACCTTTATTGAAAAAATGGCCGAGAAACATTACCTTATTTCGAGTTTAGTATTACCTCCTACGAGTGTAAAAAGTCTAAATTAACAATTGTGTCTCATGTTTCGGTCCCAAGTTGATTAGATGCAAAACAGATATTCATCTCCAAAAAACTAAAAGGCTTGCCATGAAGAATGCTATCTTAAAGTTTTCCTCCTTATCGTTCTTTTTACTTCTTTTGATCTTTACGATTTCATGCTTCGGGTCGAACAACCGAGCGTTCGCGAAGCGCGGAAATGCGGTAGAGACGACAAATAAGGATTCCATACTGGTACAATTAAACTCGGTGCTGAAAGGTGAATTCGATTTGTGGTATCCATTATGTATCGATACTCTCTATGGCGGTTACTTCAGCGACATAAATTACAAATGGGAGTTGGAAGGAAGACAGACTAAGATGATTGTCACTCAGGCGCGCCATGTCTGGTCGCTCTCGAACGGTTCCATCTATTTCAAAGAGAAAGAGCCCTACTTCAAATATGCGCACTATGGCTTCGAATTCCTCAAGAACGTCATGTGGGACAAACAGTACGGCGGCTTTTATGATTTGGTAAGCAGGGAAGGAAAGCCGCTCGGATTTGGCGGACAGGTCAACAAGACCGCGTACGGAAATGCATTCGCCATTTACGGACTGGCGGCATACTACAAGGCGTTCGGTGATACTGTGGCCCTGAATCTTGCCAAGGAGACCTTTGAATGGCTCGATGCACATAGCTATGATCCTATGTACGGCGGCTATTTTCAGAACCTGGAGGTTGACGGATCCCCGTATACATCATGGAACAAGGGGATACCACCAAAAGATCAAAACTCCATGATTCACCTTATGGAAGCCTTTACGGAACTTTACAGCGTTTGGCCCGACCAAGTTTTGAAAGGACGCCTCACCGATCTGTTCCATGAAGTCCGAGATACAGTCATCGGTGATAAAGGATATATGACATTATTCTTTGACCGCGATTGGAAACGGGTCTCCTACCGCGATTCGAGCGAACAAAGCAGGAAGGAGCACTTTGAGCTGGACCATATCTCATTCGGCCACGATGTCGAGACGGCTTATTTGCTTCTGGAAACGTCGAATGTATTAGGCTTTCAGAATGACACCACGACGCTCAGGATTGCGAAAGAGTTGGACGACTTTGCCTTAGAAAACGGATGGGACAATGAACGAGGCGGAGTTTACGACGGCGGGTACATATTCTCCACCGAAGGCGGATCCGCCTCTGGCGGAAAGGATTCCGACAAGGTGACAGTGGTACAGAAAACTAAAGAATGGTGGTCGCAGATCGAAGCTGCGAATTCATTCCTGATGATGTCGCAGCTATTGCCGCAGGATTCGGCAAGATATTACCAGAAGTTCTGCAATCAGTGGAACTTCATCGAGAAATATGTCATCGACCCGAAGTACGGCGGTTGGTATTGGGGCGGAATCGATGAGGCGCCGAATGTGCAACTCGGCCCAAAGGCATCGATCTGGAAATGCAACTATCACACATCGAGAGGATTGGAGAACTGCATTGAGAGACTTGAAGGAAAGATGTAATCATGAGACTATCACATCGTCACATTTTGTCTGTCTTATTTATAAGTTTTGGATTTAGCGCCATGGTTCTAGGAAAGATTCTTATTCCCGCAAATAATCCTAACATAAAGTATTTTGGCCGGTGGGATATGTCAGATTCTCTACAGCCGAAACATTCGTGGCCTGGAATTTTTATCGAAGCTGTTTTCGATGGAGACAGTATCGGCGTCCGGATGAACGATACCACGAATTATTACGATGTCTATATCGACGGCAAATTGCATAACGCGTTCCATGGTGATAAGTCGGGCGACGCGGATTATATCTTAGTCGACAGTCTTGGGAACGGGCGCCACGCGCTGCGATTCAGCCAACGAAACATTTCGTTCGGAATATATACTTTCTCAGGGTTAATACTCGCCGACAACGGCTCGTTATATCCACCTCCTAAACCGCTGGTCCGCAAGATAGAATTTATCGGCGATTCGTTCACTGCCGCCGAGGGCAATGAGGCGACCCTTCCCGAAATGAAGTGGGAAGACAAGTTTCCGGTAACGGATATCGACAGCGGTTTCGCAACCATTGTTGCAAGACACTATGATGCGCAATATCATATAACAGCAAGGTCGGGAATCGGGATGGTCTGCGATTGGCAGGGAAAGTTCGACGTTTCGATGCCGCACTATTTCGACCGCACGTTGATGGAATCGATCTATCCGAAATGGGATTTCAAACAATGGATTCCGGACTTAGTTGTGGTTTGTCTTGGGCTCAACGACAATTCTGGCCTAAAAGGAAAAGACGGGAAAATCTCTAAGAAGAAGTCGTTGATTTTCAGGAAAGGTTACCATGAATTTCTTTCCATCGTACGCAAGGAATATCCGGGAGTGCCGATACTTGCGGTCTCGTCTTATGAGAAATGGATTGAGCATAACGTGAGGATGGTTGTTTACGAAGATCAGTTTAGTGGTATATACTTTACTCACTTCGATCAGTATCCCGGCGGCTATGTCGCGAATGGACATCCGACCGTCGAGTCGCACAAAAAGATTGCGGACGTGATAATAAAGGCGATCGACTCGGCGAAAGTTTTCCCGGCGAATAATGGAGATAAATAGCAGGTAGTTTTCGAAGAGAGTATTTGACAGCTGTAGAAAGTTTTAGTGCTCACTACTTTTTCTGATTAACCAGCAGTAAGAAATGCCGATCATTACTTATACGATTGCATATATTTCCGCTTCTTTTCTCTTCATGTGGCTGTGCGTTTTTATCTTAAAGTATGACATGCCGGCAAAATTTGTTTTTGGTTTATTGTCGGCGGCAATAATTATTAGGATAGCGTTAGTCCCGATACATCCTGTAGGATCGGATGATTATTACAGATATGTTTGGGACGGCAAAGTGATGAGTGCCGGAATCAATCCATATCGATATACTCCGGTAGATTCGGCGCTGGCGCAGCTTCATTCGAATATCATACCATCGCGCATAAACTTTGCAGACATGAAAACTCTATATCCGCCTCTCGCGGAAATCCTCTTTTACCTGGCGTATAAAATTAGCGGCGAGAGTTTTCTCGGAATAAAAGCGCTTCTACTTATCTTCGATCTCATGACGATGTTCGGAATATTTCTGATCATCAGAAAACTCAACCTGAATTACAAGAACATTTTGCTCTATGCGATTTGCCCTTTACCGATATTTCAATTCTTCATAGATGGACATGTAGATGGATTCGGAATTACTTTGCTGATATTTTCGATTTTCTTTTATCTCGATGACAAAAAAGTTCTTAGCTATCTTCTCATCGGATTGTCCGCATCCATCAAGCCTCTAAGTTTGATTCTGATCCCGATACTATTTTTCCAGGAAAGAACTTTTCGTGAACGGATAAGAGTTGCCTTTATCCCAACCATGGTCTGCGGTTTGATGTATCTTCCTTTTATGTTTTCCGGAAGTCCATTTCAGGCATTGACAACCTTTGCCGCAAATTGGACGTTCAACGGGGTTGTGTTCGACGCACTTAATTCGTTCATGCATGACAATCAACGTGCAAGATTTATTTGCGGAGTTCTGTTCTTCATATCCTACTTACCGGTTATACTGAGCCGTTCGAAGGTTCCGCCGAATAGCGTGATAAACTCCGCGGGAAAGGATTTGCTCGCCAAAATTTACGTATCCATGTTCCTGCTTTTTATCTTTTCACCTGTGGTTCATCCATGGTACATGAGCTGGCTTGTGATTTTGCTCCCACTCATTCCAAGGTGGAGCGGAATTGCTTATGTAAGCCTGATAAGCCTGACGGCGTTCACGGTTTTGAACTATCAATTGACAGGCGTCTGGAAGGAATATACATTTGTTTTGTTATTTGAATACATTCCGGTTTTGGTGCTGTTCGGCTACGAGCTGGTGAAACAAATCGGGCAGCCGGATTCGAATCCACAAAATCTTCCTCCGCGGACGGGATCTACGACTTGATAAATACACCATTTCCTATAACATTACTAATTCGAAATTTTATAAGAACTAATTATTAATAATTCCCAGGTGGCATGATATGTCAAAAGCAAATCCAAAACTCGGTCAATCAGCGAATCTCCGAAATATTTTTAAGGACATGTCCGAATCATTGGGAAAAAATCTTCTTGAAAAGTGGTACCCGTTGGCAGTTGACAAGGCCAACGGAGGTTACTACACGGACATTTCTTACGATTGGAAAATAGAGCCGGTGCAGTACAAGATGGCGGTCACTCAAGGTCGGCAGATGTGGACGGCAGCGAAGGCGGCACAGTACTTTGACAGTAAACTTTATGCCGATGTTGCCAAGCACGGCTTCGATTTTTTTAGAGACAAGATGTGGGACCAGAAGTATGGCGGCTTCTACCAGATGCGCGACCATCGCGGGGAGTCCTGTGACTATCTCGAATTCCACGATGAAAAGCGCACGTATGGGAATGCATTTCTCATTTACGGATTGGCGGCACTGTATGAATTAACAGGAGATTCCAAAGTCCTCGATTTTGCCAAGGAAGCTTTCCATTGGGTTGAAGAACACGCTTTCGATCCGAAGGGCGGAGGATACTTCCAGTTCCTGACAAGAGAAGGAAAACCTTTCGGTAAAAATGATGGATACAAAACAAAAGCCGACGACGCTGTGGAAGCCACGTACAAAGATCAGAACTCCTCCATCCACCTTCTTGAAGCTTATACGGAACTATACAACGTGTGGCATGACGAAACGCTGAAGGAAAAGCTCCATGGTCTTTTGAAACTCATTAGGGATGTCATTACGACTCCCGAAGGTTACATGAATCTATTCTTCGATTACAACTGGAAACCGGTGTCGTTCAGAGACGCCCCCAAAGATGTGCGCGAAAAAAACTATAGACTGGAACACGTCTCTTTCGGGCATAATTACGAGACGGGTTTCTTAATGCTTGAAGCATCTCATGTGCTGGGTTTAAAAGATGATGTAAAGACGCTGACTGTTGCAAAGAAAATGCTTGATCATGCAATCCAGAACGGTTGGGAAAAAACGAACGGCGGGTTTGTCGATGCCGCATATTATTTCGCCGGCGATAAAAAATGCACCATTATACATGATACCAAAAATTGGTGGGCACAGGCGGAAGCGTTGAATGTGCTGCTTATGATGTCTAAAATTTTCCCCGACGAAAATATTTACGGAGAGTATTTCGTTAAGGAGTGGAACTATGTCGATAAATTTCTTTTGGATCATAAGCATGGCGACTGGTTCGAAGGTGGTTTGGATAAGCAGCCGCATTACAAGACCGGTCTTAAAGGGCACATCTGGAAAGCGGCTTACCATACAGGCAGATCGCTGATGAATTGCACGAAAATGTTGTCAAAGGATTTCCCCGAGATTTCTCCGTCCAACAAAGGCATTATAAAAGCAGCCGGAAGCTTAAATGAATTCCTTGATCACTGGAAGAAAGTAGCACAGAGCCTTTAGTTCGTAGCAGATATTCATAAATATTTCTAACTTTGGGAAGTGTCATGCGTAAATTGTTTTTATTTATTCCGTTGATCCTTTTTGCTCTCGTGTTTGAGGCTTGCTCAACTTTCTTATTTTGGGAAAAACCGGATTACGTAAAGGTTGATGGTACACAATTTATTTATGACGGCAAACCGTATTATTACGTCGGAACAAATATGTGGGACGGCTGTTATCTTGGATCGTCCGGCAAAACGGGCGATAGACCGCGATTGGTTAGAGAATTAGATGATTTGAAAGCCATGGGCATCACCAACTTGCGTATACTTGGTGCGTCGGAAGATTCTTATATAGAAAATTCTTTGAAGCCGGCAATCCAATTGAAACCCGGTATTTACGACGAAAACTTGTTAGAGGGATTGGATTTTCTTCTTGCTGAAATGGACAAGCGGGATATGCACGGCGTGATTTTCCTGAATAATTATTGGGAATGGTCGGGCGGGATGGCGCAGTATAATGATTGGGCGAACGGCGGTGGCGGTGTCGATGCGGCGAATGGCAACTACCCCGCGTTCATGGACTACTCAGCCTCATTTTATAATAACTCAAAAGCACAGAAACTATTTTTCAATTATCTCACGGATATTCTTACTAGAAAAAATAAGTGCGATGGATATTATTATTACGAAGAACCTGCCATCATGGCATGGGAGCTCGCCAATGAGCCACGACCCGGAAGGGACGATAAGTATCTCACCGGGTACTATCGTTGGATAGATACGACGGCGCATTTTATCCACAGCATCGATCCGAATCATCTGGTTACAACGGGCAATGAAGGCCTGGCTGGCAGCTTGGGAGATTCGACATTCTACTTGACTGCACAAGGGTCGAAGTATATCGATTATGTCACGTTCCATCTTTGGCCAAAAAATTGGGGATGGTTCAACGCGAAAGATATTGCCGGAACATATCCGAGAACTGAATCAAACGCTATCAACTACATCGACCAGCATATAGGACTCGCGCGCGTTCTGGGGAAGCCAACAGTCATGGAAGAATTCGGCATGGCGCGCGATAGCGAACTTTGTGTTCCCGGAACGCCAACTACTGCGAGAGACAAATATTACAAGAAGATTATGGGACTTATCTATGACAGCGCTGCTGTCGGCGCTCCAATCGCGGGCACAAACTTCTGGAGTTGGGGCGGCGAGGGACGAGGCCAACATCTCGACAACAAGTGGCAGCCGGGAGATCCGTTCACCGGCGATCCGCCGCAGGAACCGCAAGGGTTGAATTCGGTTTACGATGTGGACTCTACCACTTTATCGATTCTCAAAAGAGACGCAGAACAAATGATTATCCTGAGTGACACTGGAAAAATTATTGGGCAGATAAGAGTAGCACAAGCCGAGAAATAGAATATCGTCCCTAATTGCTCGCAGCGTTCAAGAGAGACATGGCGTCGTCACTAAGCTTGATGTCGCTCGCTTTTATCAACGATTCCAGTTGGGCAAGGTTTGTTGCGCTCGCGATCGGGGCAGTTACTGATGGTCTCGCTTGAAGCCACGCTATTGCGACGCTTGCCGGTGTGGTGTTGTATTGTTTAGATACTTCGTCCAATGCGACAAGAATTCTGAAGCCTCTTTCATCCAAATATTTTTTTACTCCGCCTCCTCTTGCGCTTTTTTTTAAGTCGACTTCCGAACGATATTTTCCCGTTAAGAAACCACTTGCCAATGAGTAATAACTGATCACACCGAGATTTTCTTCCGTACATATTTGTTCGTACGACTTTTCAAATGCTCCGCGATCGTACAAATTGTACTGCGGCTGGAGAGTTTGATAACGTGGATAGCCATGTTTACCGCTTGCCTCGAGAGACATCTTCAATCTTTCCGTTGAGATGTTGGACGCGCCGATCCATCTTACCTTACCTTCTTTTACTAATTGTGCATAAGCCTCCAACGTTTCCTCGACGGGTGTGGTTTCGACATCCCAGTGTGTCTGGTACAGGTCGATGTAATCGGTTTGGAGTCTCTTCAACGAATCTTCCGCTGCTTGCAGGATGTATTTTTTTGAAATATTTTTTTTCCCTTCCCCATGTCCGATCCGACTTTCGTGGCAATAACAACTTTGTTCCGGTTGCGGCGCTTCTTCATCCAGTTTCCTATCATCGTTTCGGATTCACCGCCTTTGTTGCCGGGCGCCCAGCGGGAGTATGAATCCGCCGTGTCGATCAGGTTGAAGCCAGCCGTAATAAATGCGTCCAATAATTGGAATGCTGTCATCTCACCGACCGTCCTGCCGAATACATTTCCGCCGAAGGCGAGAGGCGTGACGTGAAGAGAAGATTTTCCTAATTGTCTCTGTTCCATATTAGCTCTTTTGATTACCGTAATTACGCAAAAAAATTGTTGAATAGAATGCTAAGGAGAAGAATCCTTTTATTCATTTTAGCAAAAGCAGCTTCTCCGATGCAAACATATGATCTGCGTTTCTCAAAATGGCGAAGTAAACACCGGATGCAACTCTCACATTGTTCCCATTGGTGCCGTTCCATATAAGCGAGCCCGAATGAGAAAGGTGCTCGAATGTTTTTATTAAAGCGCCGGTTACTGAGTAGATTTCCAGTCTGGAAGTTGAATTGTTCGGGATGTTGTATTCGATGTTGCAACCCGGATTAAAAGGGTTGGGGTACGCAGCCAACTCAAATTTGTCCGGGAGGTTATGTTTTTCAACGACACTCGTCGCTGCGGAAGTCTGTAATACTATGTGACAAACGGAAGCTGCCTCAACCGGATATGAGAATGAGTTGTTAGAAATGTCCGTTACGCTGTCAATCTCGTGTATTTGCGGAGTATACCGGTTGAGTTGCCAAACTCTTCCGCTTAAAATTTGTTTCGAGGATGAGATGAAAAAATTTCCTGTGTCACTTGTATTATAATTTTTATTGATCACGATAAGATGGATCTCGTTCACTCCCGGTGTCATCGAGCTGTAGATTGAGCAGTTGACGCTGTCGCTGGTTTGTGATGGTACATATTCGTCGCCGAATATCGAGTTGTTGCCGTCGTAGTTTCTATACATTTCGTAAGCGGCTGAAATATATGGAGATGAACTGCTGCCCTGCCAATACGTCGCGAGATAGACTCCATATTTTCCGAAGATACCTAAGACATCATCAATTGCCAAAGCGCCGGAGATATCGCTTTCGCCACCATAGTCGAATTCAGAAAATGACAATTTTGTTCCTGGATAATATTTGTTGATTGATTGCACCAATTTAGGGATGAGCGGCAAATAAGATGGGTCAGACTGTTCTATCCAGCTATTTTCTTTGTATCCCGTATCCCATAAGGTTCGTGGAGCTTGAACTCTCGCTAGATCATCCGCAGTGGTTGTCGCGGTCGAGTTTGTTATTCTATTGCCATCGCTTCCTTCGGCTTCCGGGTACCAATGCAAGTCGAGAACGTCGAGGAGCCTTTTTCCCGCGGAGTCGCCGGCCATTCTCATTTGGTCCAGGTAATAGTCGAGAAACCATGAGTAGCCTTTGCCTGCACTGACAGTACTCCAGTCAGGAGCACCTTGAAAATTATAATACCCGCTGAATCCGTATTCAACTGGCCCGAACATTTCAGCGGAAGGGTCGACATTTTTTACCGACCTCGCTAATGCAACCGACTTTTGAATAAGTTCCTGACATGTTGGTTGTAAAGGGTGAATTCTTGGGTGCGTAGATGGCCATAATGCCGGTTCATTATCAAGGTCGTAGCCTTGAATGCCTGTTGCTGAGTTTGCAGTGCCATACTTTTTTACCAGGAAATTTACAAACTCATCCATGAAAACCGTATCGTCGCTCGTATCGGGCTGGATAGACAGGGTGTCTCCTTTTACAAACTTTACATAAGCCCATCGTGGAGATGGAGCGGTTTCTGTCGAAGCGACCGGTCCGCCTTTATCCTTTGCAACGAACCCCGCCATCTGAAGCGTAGTTAAGGTGTAAGCGCCTAATTGCAATGCCTGATTATGAACAGTATCTATGACAATTGCAGGGTCGTTTTCCTTGTTAGAAGGAATGCCGAAGATGTATGTAAGATAGTCATCGCTCTCATTCAGGTAGTCGGTGCCGGCATTCGACGCGTTATTTTCCCAGTTGTATCCTGTCAGCCTGTTGCCGCCGAGTCTGAGCGCGCTCCAATTTTCACCCCCATTAAGGCCGTCAAATAACTGATTTGTTCCGTAAATATAAGGGCTTATCGGATTTAGTGAATCGTTGACGGAGACTGTAAAGTTAACGCTCTGCGTGCGGGCAAAAGTGGGCAGAAGGAAGAAAATTAGAATTAATATAAAGTTTTTCATGTCTATGCTTTATTTTTTTATCAGTAGAAGTTTTTTATCACTTTTGCTAATATACACGGACGTATGAAAGCAAAAAATTCATGGCGTAAGCGCAGAAGGGTTGTTGATTGCTTTTTCCACGTCATATAGATCAAATATAAGGAGAAAAAATGCATCTAAGCGTAATAGATTTAAGTATTATTGTGGGATACCTTATTGCCGTTGTTCTTCTGGGAATACTTGTAACTAAAAGGGCTTCGAAGAACATTCAAAATTATTTTCTCGGCGGCAACGTAATGCCATGGTGGATGTTAGGCGTTTCAAATGCGTCGGGCATGTTCGATGTTGCGGGTACCATGCTTTTAGTTTATTGGCTGGCGGTTTACGGGTTGAAGAGTGTTTGGTTGCCATGGCTGTGGCCGGTTTTCAATCAGATTTTCTTAATGGTCTATCTGTCTGCTTGGCTGAGGAGATCGAACGTGATGACAGGTGCAGAATGGATAAAAACCAGATTCGGAACGGGAAGAGGCGCCACACTTTCACATATCGTGGTCGTTATCTTCGCTCTTATCGGCGTAATCGGATTCCTATCGTATGGATTCAAAGGTATTGGAAAATTCGCCGTGGCATTTTTGCCTCCGCTTGTTTCTAATCCGGCGACATTGCTTAAGTATCCTGAGATTAACACTGATCTGTACGCACTTATCCTGATGGCCATAACCGCAATTTACGTCGTCAAGGGAGGAATGATTAGTGTTGTTATGACAGAGGTAATTCAATATTGTACGCTTACCGTATGTTCGATCGCAATAGGAATTATAGCTATGTTATACGTTTCGCCGGATATGATCAACAGTGTTTTGCCGGCAGGATGGAAGAGTCTCTTTTTCGGTTGGCATCTGAATCTTGATTGGTCAACAGTCCACTCGGTTGCTTCTTCGAAATTGACGTCATTCAACCAATGGATCATAACTGACGGCTATTCACTCTTCGGATTATTCTTTGGCATGCTGTTGTTCAAGGGAATGTTTATATCGGCTGCGGGGCCTGCTCCGAATTATGATATGCAGCGCATTCTTTCGACGCGTAATCCGAAGGAAGCCGCAAAAATGAGTTCGCTCGTCAATGTCGTTTTGAACCCGGCGCGATATTTCATGGTCGCGGGTCTGACGATTCTTGCCCTGACGAATTTCAATGCGTTGTATAGCGGCTCGATCACCACTCCGGATTTTGAGACAATCCTTCCGGAGGTTCTAGCGCATTATATTCCAGTTGGATTACTCGGTCTTTTAATGGCGGGCCTCATCGCGGCATTCATGAGCAACTTTGCTGCGACGGTGAACGCGGCTCCCGCATACATTGTCAACGACATTTATAAGCGCTACATAAACCCCAATGCAGATCCGAAAGTTTATGTAAACTGGAGCTACGTAACATCCATTCTTGTTGTGATTGTCGGCGTCGGGATCGGCTTCATGGTAAGCTCTATCAATCAGGTAGTACTTTGGATCGCATCGGCGTTATGGGGGGGGTACACTGCGGCTAATGTGTTGAAATGGTATTGGTGGCGTTTCAATGGACACGGATATTTTTGGGGAATGGTTAGCGGAATCGCTACTATGTTGATTCTTCTTTTGTTGGATAATTTGAATTTGATTCCTTTTATCCGTAACTGGCCATTGTCCAATAACGCAAGTATGAATTCATTTCCGATCATATTTTTGATATCCATAATAGGATGTTTGGTCGCCACTTTTGTGACGCCAGCTGAAAGCGATGAAGTGCTCGCGCACTTTTACACTTCGGTTCGACCCTGGGGATTTTGGAGACCGGTTCGTGAGAAAGTTTTGAAAGCGAATCCGAGTTTTGTTCCCAACAAAGATTTCAAACGGGACATGTTCAATATCGTGATCGGCATAATATGGCAAGTTACCCTAATGGCCGCGCCGGTCTTTCTGGTAATTCGCGAGTGGCAATCGTTCATAGTGTCCACGGTGATCATGGTCGTGACTACCATCATATTGAAAGTCAACTGGTGGGATAAATTAGAAGCAACATTTGGAGAAAAAAAAGAAGAAGCTGTAAGTGTTAGGGCATCAAACATAGAATTAGCACCGGAGAAATAAAATGAACAAGACGCAATTCAATCAAAGGGTAAAACAATTAATCGCAGAACATAAAAAACTTATCGCGCGGAAGAATGTACCATTAAAGGAAAATAATGGCATTTATATTCGTTATAAATATCCCGTGTTAACTGCCGAACACGCACCGGTTTTTTGGAGATATGATTTGAACTATGAAAGCAATCCGTATTTGTTGGAGCGAATAGGGGTCAACGGGACATTTAATTCGGGAGCGATTGAACTTAACGGCAAGTTCTTGCTGGCTGTTAGAGTAGAAGGAACCGACCGAAAATCATTCTTTGCAATCGCCGAGTCTCCAAACGGTATCGACAATTTCAAATTCTGGGATTTCCCGATTACGATGCCGGAAGTGCCGGGCAATCCCGACACGAACGTCTATGACATGCGCTTGGTCAAGCATGAAGACGGCTGGATTTACGGGTTGTTTTGCACTGAAAGGAAAGATCCGGAAGCACCGATGAGCGACACGTCTTCCGCCGTGGCTCAATGTGGCGTGGCGCGCACAAAGGATCTGAAAAGCTGGGAAAGATTACCGGACTTGAAAACATCTTCACCGCAGCAGAGAAATGTTGTTTTGCATCCGGAATTTGTAAATGGAAAATACGCATTTTACACGAGGCCGCAGGACGGTTTCATCGATGCTGGTACAGGAGGCGGAATCGGATGGGGACTCTCGGATTCGATTGGAAGTGCCGAGATCGGGAAAGAAACGATCATCGATGACAGGCAATACCACACCATCAAAGAAGTAAAGAACGGACTCGGCCCTGCACCGATCAAAACGGAAAAAGGGTGGCTTCAGCTCGCTCACGGCGTAAGAAATACTGCGGCAGGTTTGAGATACGTGTTGTACATGCTTCTGACTGATCTAAGAGAGCCGAACAAAGAAATCGCAGCGCCAGGCGGATATTTTATAGCTCCACAGGGAGAAGAGAGAATCGGTGATGTTTCGAATGTCGTGTTCAGCAACGGCTGGGTGAAAAAGAAGAACGGCGACGTATTGATTTATTATGGGTCATCCGATACGAGAATGCATGTCGCCGTTTCGACTGTGGATAAACTTTTGGATTACGTGCTGAATACTCCGCCCGACAAATTGACGAGCGCAGAGAACGTCAAGGAGAGAAATAAGTTGATCGAGAAGAATCTGAAGTTAATGAAGAAGGCAAAACGGTAGAAATTATAAAAACCTTGCGAAGGCTCCCCGACTTCGCAAGGTTGACTTAGAAATTTTATCCCATCGTTACTTCAATTGTATGTTTCGCTCCAGCACTGAGAACCGGAACAACATTCCCGGTGATTTCTTTCCCATCGACTGATATTTTCTTGACCCCCTTCGAAACTCCAGCGGGATTGGAAACGGTTATCGCGTAATCCGCGCCGCGGAATTTTCTGTGTACGGTAAAACCATCCCAGCTCTTAGGTATGCAAGGGTCGATGAGTAGGCCATCATAGTCGGGCTTAATACCGAGGATGTATTGTGTTATTGCATAGAAATTCCAAGCAGCTGTGCCTGTTAGCCACGAATTCTTAGCTTCGCCCGGTTTGTATGCGTCTTTGCCGGAAATCATTTGCGGGTACACATATGGTTCAGTTTTGTGGAGATCGCTGATCTCTTCTAAATAGGCCGGAGCGATCTTGCTGTAATATTCGAACGCCCTGTCGCCGTTACCGACCATGGTCTCAGCGATCATTATCCATGGATTATTGTGGCAGAAGACGCCCGCGTTCTCTTTGTATCCTTTCGGATAGGTCGAGATCTCTCCGTATTCGATGACATACTTCGTGAATGCCGGATTGTTCAGGACTATCCCTTGAGGGCAATCGAGATACTTCTTCACTGACTCCAAAGCCGTCTTCGCCCGGCCATCGTTAACGCCGACTCCCGCCATTATGCAATAGCTGTTGGACTCGATGAAGATTTTTCCTTCTTCGTTTTCTTTGCTTCCGACTTTCTTACCGAAGAAATCATACGCGCGAACGAACCACTCGCCGTCCCAGCCACTTTCGTCGATTGCTTTCTTCATGGCTTCGACGTGTTTCCCGATATTGTCGGCTTCCGCCTTCTTTCCGAGATGGCGATAGATTTTTTCGAACTCTTCTCCGTAAAGAATCAACATGCCGCCGATGAATACAGATTCGGCTTTTCCGCCCGTTTTGTTTTCGGTTGTTTGGAAAGATTCGTCCGGATTCATTGAGAAACAATTCAGGTTGAGACAGTCATTCCAATCGGCTCTGCCGATGAGTGGAAGATTATGTGGGCCGAGATTTATTATGACATGCTCGAATGAACGCATCAGGTGATCGAGTAGCGGCTGAGCTTTTGTGACATCGCTGTCATACGGAACCTTTTCGTCCAGAATGCTCCAATCACCTGTCTCCTTGATGTATGCAGAAGTCGACAGAATCAGCCATAATGGATCGTCGTTGAAGTTCCCGCCGACCTCGTTGTTGCCTTTCTTGGTAAGCGGCTGGTATTGATGGTACGCACCGCCATCTTCGAACTGCGTGGCGGCAATGTCGAGTATCCGCTCTTTAGCTTTCTCAGGAATCTGATGAACAAAGCCGACGAGATCCTGGTTCGAATCGCGGAATCCCATCCCTCGCCCGATCCCCGACTCAAAGTAAGAAGCACTTCTCGACATGCAGAAGGTGATCATGCACTGGTACTGGTTCCAGATATTCACCATGCGATTTAGTTTTTCATCATTGCTTTCAATCGTAAATATCGAGAGGAGGTTGTCCCAGTATGCTCTCAGCTCATCAAATAAATTTTGAACTTTGGCAGAAGTCGATACCGCATCGATCATAGCCAAAGCTTTCTTCTTGTTGATGATCCCTTTCGACTCAAATTTTTCTTCCTGAGGATTTTCAACATACCCGAGAAGGAAAACGAATTCTTTTTCTTCGCCGGGATTTAGAGTAACGTCGAGGCAATGTGACGCGATCGGCGACCAACCGTGTGCATCGGAATTCCGCGGTTTGCCTTCAGCGACCGCATCTGGATTTTCGAAGCCGTTGTAAAGTCCCATGAAAGTTTCTCGGTCGGTGTCATATCCGGAAATCGGAGAATTTACCGAATAGAAGGCGTAATGGTTGCGGCGCTCCTTGTATTCCGTTTTGTGATAAATTACTGAGCCGGCAATCTCAACTTCTCCTGTCGAGAAATTTCTTTGGAAGTTTGTCATGTCATCCAGCGCATTCCAGAGGCACCATTCGACAAAAGAGAAAACTTTGAAAGTCTTGGTGGACTTGCCGCGGTTTGTGAGTTTCAATTTTTGGATCTCTCCCCAGAAATCAACTGGGACGAAATAGAGAGCTTCCGCTTCGAGGTCATTCTTCTTTCCCTTTATTATTGTGTAGCCGAGTCCATGACGGCACTCGTAAGCATCAAGCTCCGTCTTAACCGGCTTCCAACCTGGTGACCAAGCCGTATCGCCTTCTTTTATGTAAAAGTATTTCCCTCCGGCATCGATTGGGACGTTATTATATCTGAAACGAGTGATGCGTCTGAGTCTTGCGTCTTTGAAAAAGCTATATCCTCCTGCAGTGTTCGAAATAATAGTGAAGAATTCCTGGCTCCCCAGGTAATTGATCCATGGATATGGAGTACGAGGATTTGTGATGACGTATTCTCTTTTTTTGTCGTCGAAGAAACCGTATTTCATGGTGTATGCCCTTTTAAGTTTTCAATTGTCAGTATCAAGTTGTTGTAAACCGAAGTCCCGGCTTTGCCGCCCCGAAATCATATTTCTTATTATGGTGCGACATGCCGCAAGGCGGCAGCGAGATCCAGCATACTCGTCTAGAATAATTGAGCGGAACACTCTCAATCAAACCGAAGACAAGGTTGCTTCGCCAAGTTTATCCCTCCACCGCGGGGCTCCAACGATAGCAACAAATTTCTTTTCGGCAATCTTTAGCGGGTGAGTCAAACTTCTACTTTAAGAGCAATGCTTTCTTTGTCGAAACAAAATTCTTTCCATTGCTGCCTAAGATGCTTATTTTGTAAAAATAAACTCCACTGCTAAATCTTGAACCATCGAACTTGGCTATATAATATCCCGCGTTTTGTTTTTGATTCATCAATGTTTCAACTTCTCTTCCGAGCACATCATAAACTTTTAATGTGACATGGCTGTCGGCTGGAAGCTGATAGTTAATGGTTGTCGAGGGATTGAATGGATTTGGATAATTTTGCGACAGAGAATACGTTGTGGGCAGCCCTGATTTCGCTTCTTGTACGGCTGTGAGCGGCGATCCATAAATTTCAACCTCTGCGATTGAATATGCTCCATTGGGCCCTTGCGCTTTCAAGATTATGGAAACATATCTTGCCGAGTCTTCAAGACCGTTAAACGTTTCAACGTAATTGGTTCCGCCTGTACCGCCTATTATATATTCAATCTCTGTCCAGTTCGTATCGTCGGCAGACAATTGGATGTCGTACTGCCTTGCATATTGCTTGTTTCCCCAATAGATTATGAACTTATTTATTGCATAAGTCCTTCCCAAGTCCAATTCTACCGATTGTCCTGCAGGCGTGGCGGCCGCTTGCCACCGAGTGATATGGTTCCCGTCAACGATGTTTTGCGGATTACTAAATGGCCACGCGACGGTATCATTCGACGAAACAGTAATGGTCGCTCCCTCGGCCCTGTCTACTTGGTCAGGCGGACTAATCGAAATTTGAATTGCCTCCGAGTCGCTCTCATCCCCCTTGGTGACTAATGAATAAGTGCTGTTCGCTGCATCAGGATAAACGACCATGGTATCAATGACTGGCACAGTAGTTCCATTGAGTTTGACTTGTGAATTCTTAACTGCCTGCCAGATAAGTGAAGTGCTTTCTCCAGTACCGATCTGAGGTGGGACAGCCTTAAATGCCATAATTCTCCCGGTAGGCAACACAGTAATTTTTACTACCTCGGTGTCGGTGACTTCCCCAGTTGCGATCATGGTGTATGTTGAGTCTTTAAGAGGAGTAACTTTCATGCTGTCCGTTGGGGTGGATGAGACATCGACGCCGCTCAGTTTGATGGTCGACCCTGATTCAACATCCCACTTGAGGTAAGTACTGTCTGTTTTTTGAATTGTGCTCTGAGTTGCAGCGAATACATATATTGAGCCTGTTTTCGGATTGATGACAATATCATTATGGTTATTCAAAAACATATACCACAGTGTCTGCCAAGTATCAGCTTCCGCGTTAAGATTAGTATATCCAGCAGGATTTAAAGGATCATTAGAAGGGAAATTTGACCATGACCAGACTAACGCACCAGCATAGCCATTATTGTAAAGAGTTGGGAAGATACTTTGATCTCCTAATCCGTCAGTGGTCTGCATGAGAAACTCTGCAACAACCGTTGGTTTGTTCAATCCCCAATAGGAAAAAGGATGGATGAGTGGAGACAACAAACCTGGTGTGGGACTAGAATTATAATAATGCACGCAATAAAAATCTAATATACCTAACGAGTCTCCACCGGCGGTAATTAAATTATGATCATTATAGTAATTGCTGTCCGACTGCGCAGTAATCCTGTCCAAATACTCGAGCATCTGTTGAGTTGTGAGATTTCCCCTGTGCAATCCGTTAAATTCATCCGTCATTCTCTGTAATTGATCTTGAGAGAAAGAATTTACTGTTTTCAATTCAGAAATTACGCTGCTCGCTGGCGGGTTCACATCCGTCAAAGTCTGGAAGCTGCCGGGCCCTGTTGTGACGAACGCATTCGGATCTGCTCTGTGAATTGCACCTGCAATTAGGTTTGTAAATTGCTGAACTGCAGAGATGGGAACAGTCGGGTCGGCAGGATAGTAATTTGTCCCTGTAGTCATTCCGTTTGGTTCGTTGCAGACCTCCCACGCAATAATGGCGGAGTCGTCTTTGACAGAATCCACCATAGGCATAAGAGCGTTTCTGATATATGCCATGGTATAAGAAGTATCGGTCAACATTTGCTTATTCGCATACAACTGTGCGGAGTCCAATTCCGTTGTTCTTAGCATATCAAATGACCATAGACATAGAATCAATCCGACATCATTTTGCCTTGCTAAACTGAGAAGTTGTTTAAGATTCTGTATTGTGTTTGGACCGGGTCCGGTAACGTAGCCGCTGGCATTGTATACAGGAGTCTGTGAACCGTTTGTGTGCAGCCACACTCTAAGTGCGTTTCCTCCATAAGCATGGACGGTCTGGAATTCTGTTTTAAAACTGTCTGCGTCGATAGGACTTGGTCCCAAGTCACCAGCAAAGTTGACCCATGCCACGTTGATCCCGCTGAGGAAAATATTTTTATTGGCGTAGTGTATTCTGTTCGATTGAGAAAAAGCGGATTGTATGAATAAGGCCATCACTATCAGCAGTATTGCCGATGCTGTAACGACACTGCCACATTTGTCGATAAATTTCGTATCGCTTGATTTCATTTTTATCTCCCAAGTGTCAGTTCCGACATTTTTTTAATTTCTGCCATAACCTAACGAAGAATCTGATCTGAGTCATTAGTCCTTATCAACAAAAAAACATTAGTCATAGACAACGACTCGTTTATCTACAAAATTTACTGCAAACAATCAATATCCGATGTTAGGTCAGTCTGCATAAGCGGCTATTTTATTTTCTGAAATTTCTTCGATTTTAAATCTAACCTTATTAACTTTGTATCGTTACTTAAAGATATCTCGGCTACATAGGTGAAGCTTCATGAAAAAACTTTCTTTATTGGTTCCAATTTTCTCGGCATTATTATCTGGGTGTGCCGCATATAGCCAGTTCAATAATTTTGTGACTACTGATAAAGATAAATTGATGGATGGCAATAAGGAATTCAGGTTTGTCTCGTATAATATTCCCAACTTGGCCTACATCGAAGACTACCTTCCGTTCGATGCATCAAACCCTTTTCGCCTTCCGACGGAATTTGAGATCAGAGACGCGCTCGGGACCATTAAAATAGATGGTGGTAAAGTCGCAAGAATCTATACACTTTCTCTCCGCAGAGCCGGAGAACCGAGCGATGTCATTCGTCATGTCGTAGGTCCGGGGCAATTCAATGAGCAGGCATTTCGCTCTCTCGACAAAGTCCTCCAGATCGCGAATGAAGAAGGCGTGAGGTTGATAATTCCCTTTGTTGACAACTGGTTTTGGTGGGGTGGAAGAGCTGAATATGCGGCATTCAGAGGCAAGCAGCCGAATGATTTCTGGACCGATCCACAATTGATTTCCGATTTCGAGAAGACTATTAAATTTGTTTTGAATAGAAAAAATACTTGCACGGGTGTTTTATATAAAGATGATAAGGCAGTTCTCGGCTGGGAAACGGGCAACGAGCTTGAAGCACCGCTTTCATGGCAGAACACAATCGCCGCTTATATCAAAAGTATAGACAAGAATCATTTGGTGCTTGAAGGAACGCACATTCAGGTGCTCAGTGAAGAAGAAGTCCTCGATACAAACTTCGACGTACTTTCAACTCATTACTATTCTCCGATTACGCGAGCCATACCAAACGTTTTGAAAAATCGAGAGCTGACAAAAGGGAAAAAGCCTTACTTTGTCGGCGAGTTCGGATACATAAACCCGCAGGATGCAAAAACTCTTGTGGATACTGTCATCAATAACGGAGTATCTGGAATAATGATCTGGAGTTTGAGATTTCACACAAGAGATGGAGGCTTTTACCAACACATCGAAAATTATGGAGTTGGTTCGTACAGATTTCCTGGTTTTGCATCGGGGGGCATTTATCATGAAAAGGAGATCGTTGACTTCATGAGGAAATCCGCGTATACAATCGACGGTCAACCGGAGCTACCCCTTCCGGTTCCTGATCCGCCGACCATGTTGGATATAAATGATGTATATCATATTTCATGGCAGGGTTCGGCGGGCGCTTCTTCGTACGCGATACAAAAGAAAACCGCAAGCGCCGATCAATGGCAAACCATCGCGGACAGTGTGAGTGATGCGGATGCGGTGTTCCGTCCGCTGTTTGAAGATGCAACAGCCGAGTTAGGCAGTAGTTATTATTACAGGGTAATTGCCGAGAATTCCTCAGGAGCATCTGTACCATCAAATACCGTCGGACCGGTTGAAGTCAACTTTAAAGAATTAGTTGATGAGTTAGCGGACTCGATGAAAATTCTTGCGATGTCAGACAGTTTGCAATTCATGAAATATCAGGACTCTTACAGAGCAAAAGATAATACCAGCAGGTTGAAAGGAACGGCAGGAGCATACATAATATATCAAGTCCCACAGCCCATTGACTCGATCAGAGTTGAAGTCTTTTTAACAAACGGTCAGTGCGGATTGGATTTTTTCGCTTCGGACTCTTTAAGCACCCTAAAGTCGCTTGCTGCAAAGGTTGAGACTTTTCCTCCATACAAAAATTTCTATAGATTTTTCACGCCTGCTGTTTATTCATGCGCGGAGTTTCCACCGAACAGCAGGTATTTGAAAATAAAATTCAATGATGTCGCTCAACTCAGCCGTGTGGAGGTTATTTATTCGAAAATAAAAAAATCTGATCCGAACATCGTAACGGATCAATAGGTATCCACTCAAAACGAAAGATTAGCATACGAAAAAATTTTTTGCCATAGTGGTCGCAGAGGATTTCGAGGAGGAACATGGGGAACACATTTTTGTTTTCTCTGTATTCTCACTGACCTTTCAATTGGACGTCGCGGTTAAAAGACTTGTCGAATCTTTGCTAGAGCTTGATAGTAGATTTTTACTTGCCAATTTATGAAATGTTCACTCAACTTATAGGATTAATATGAAACTGATCGCATTATTCTTATCGTTGTTTGCAATTGCCAAAGCCGATTCAAACAAGAACTTTATAACAATGCCGGCGATTTTTTCCGATAATATGGTACTTCAGCAGAAAGCAAATGTGACTTTCTGGGGAATGGCTAGTCCGGGCACAACCATTTCAATTCAGGCAGGCTGGAAAGCATCGGCAAAAACCGTTGTGAAGCCCGACAGCCTCTGGCGGGTCAAGTTAAAAACGATTAAAGCAGGCGGACCTTATGAAGTAAAATTACAGATCGGAGATACATCGATCATTTATAAGAATGTAATGCTAGGCGAAGTTTGGCTGTGTTCAGGGCAATCGAACATGGAGATGCCACTACAAGGTTGGCCTCCTGAAAATCTAGTACAAAATTCTGCCGAAGAAATTCAAGCTGCAAATTATCCCGACATAAGATTGTTCTCCGTATCAAGAGCAGTCTCGGCTGAGCCGGAGTTCAATTGTGTAGGCATGTGGAGCGAGTGCAATCCGCAGACGGCAGCAAAATTTAGCGCAGTTGGGTATTTTTTCGGCAGGAAGCTTTACCAAGAGCTGCACGTACCTATTGGGTTGGTTTTCTCAAGTTGGGGAGGGACAAAAATTCAATCATGGATCAGCGGCAAGTTTCTCGGAAAGCTACCGGAATACGGGTCGATCATGGAGAAGATTGATAGTGCCCGCCCAGAAGTGACGAAGCTGAATGATTGGATACATAATCATCCGGTAATCGATGTGAGTGCAAGACCTCCTGTGCACCAGTTTGAGAATCTTGACTTTGGCGATAGCGCATGTTCTGAACCCGGCTTCAACGACAGCACATGGCGAACTATGAAGCTCCCGACGTATTGGGAAGCAACAGAAGTTGGCGAATTTGACGGCGCAGTTTGGTTTAGGAGAACGATAGAGATTCCCAAAAGCTGGCTTGACAAAAATCTAACCCTTGAGTTGGGGCCGGTTGACGACATGGACGAAACTTATGTAAACGGTGCAAAGGTCGGGGGAATGTTAGGCGGTGGATTCTATTCCACTCCTAGAGTTTATAATGTTTCAAAAGAAATTGTCAAAGATTCTATTTTGACCGTGGCTGTCAGAGTTATCGATATAGGCGGCGGCGGTGGAATTTGGGGAAATGGAGTGAAGATGAGAATTCATCCTGACAGCACCATGGATACAACCGAAAGTATTTCTCTTGCTGGTGATTGGAAGTATTTGCCGGTTGCGGAATACATCAACAGTAAATTTTATGTTTATGGCGCCACAAGTGAATTCAATAATCGACCGAAAACCTCTTTGTCTGTCGGACCGAATACGCCTACGATGCTCTTTAATGGAATGATCGCTCCGCTGACAACGTACAGCATCAAAGGAGTATTATGGTACCAAGGGGAATCGAATTCTGATTATCCCAGCGATTACAACAATTATAAATCACTCTTCAAGCTCATGATCAAAAATTGGAGAGCGGATTGGGGGGAAGGGAAGTTCCCATTTTATTATGTGCAGATAGCTCCTTATGCATACGGTGTGAATTCGAAATCATACATGGTTCGCGATGCGCAATTCCGTACTCTCTCGGTTCCGAACACAGGTATGGCGGTCGCACTCGATATTGCAAGTCTCGCGACAATTCATCCACCCGATAAGCAGGATGTTGGTTTACGATTGGCATTATGGGCACTTGCAAAAAATTATAACAAGAAAGTTGTTTACTCCGGTCCATTATACCGCTCGATGAGAGTTCAAAAGGGGGAAATGGTTCTCTCGTTTGATAATGCGAACGGTGGATTGGTCATGAAGGATACCAACGGCAATACAAACTTTCTCATCGCGGGCAAAGACAGCGTGTTCGTCAAAGCTGAGGTGAAAGTCGAAGGAAAAAAATTGGTCGTGTATAGTGATGAAGTGAAAAATCCTGTCGCGGTGAGATATACGTGGAGCAATGCCGATGAAGCGACTCTCTTCAACAAGGAAGGTTTGCCTGCATCGACATTTAGAACCGATGATTTGAATCAATGAACGGGAATCGGAGCTTGGTGTTCAAGCAACTTAACGTGGCTTGTTTAATAAACCGGTGTATCAGAGAAGACAAGCATTGAAAAAAACTTTGTTCGTCATTCTATTTTTGAGCTTTGTTGTCATTTTTGCCTGTCAAGCAAAGGAAAACAAATCGGAGCTCACTCTGAAAGTGTCGGACAACAAAATTAATATTTATTATGGCGGGAAACTCAGATTGGAAGGAGGGCATTTTTTATTTTCGTCTAAGGAAATAAATGTGACCAGCCTGAAAGAGAAGAACGGCATCTTTTCCTTTTCAACTGACGTAAAACCTGTCGAGATAAAAACGGATGGACGAGATGGAATCGCTTCTTTCTTCCTAACGCCGAATGGGAATGAGTCTGACAGCGGCAATTATTTCCTCGGATTATTTTTCGAGCATATTCCCGATTACGCAGAAGGAGTTTCCTTGTGGCGATACGGACCATGGAACTCGTGGACGAAGCCTGTGAGAATAGATAGTGTCAGTCAGATCGAAAATTGGGATGTCCAATTTTTTTACTGGAGATACTCTGACGGAGTTTACGGTGCAGCGATGCCTCTTTCCGGTCACGGGTATAGAACAACTCTCGGTCAAGAAAATGGGCAGTTCGGATCGAAGTCGATAAGTTATTACAACGGAATAAAAAGTGAAAATATTCCTCAAATGGCGATTGGATTCGGGAGAGATCCGTATAAGCTATTTGCTTCATTATATAAGGAAGGTTTGAACTCAATCGGAAAGGGTGAGGATTTAATCGCGCAAAAAACTTTCCCAAAAATTTTTGAACGTATCGGCTGGTGCACGTGGAATGCCTCGACCTACGGCAATAACCTGAACGACAGCCTGCTTCTAAGCGCTGGAAAGGATTTTGCCGACTCAAAATTTCCGATGAAGTGGTTTTTGGTCGATGACGGATGGTTTAACAACACCGACGGCAAAATAAATTCGTTTCGTCCCGACAGCTCGAAATTTCCCGATGGTTTCAAGTCCGTAATTAATGAATTGAAAACAGAATATCATCTTGCGGGTGTCGGAGTGTGGCATGCGTTCGACGGTTATTGGTCGGGAATCAATCCAGAATCGCAGCTTGGAAGAGAATTCAAAAGTTCTCTCTTCTCGTGGAAAGAGAAGATAAGACCCGACGTTGACACATCTGCGTTAAGGACTTGTTATTTTATTTCCCCGGCCGCAAAATCGCTCGCGAAATTTTATGAAGAATTTCATAAATATCTGAAGAGCCAGGGATTCTCATTTATAAAGGTTGATAATCAACTGGTCACGGAGAAGATGGCGCCTGACAACTTTCCTATTTTTTACGGTGCTGAAAAATATCATCAAGCTCTGAACAAGTCTGCTGCAAAGTATTTTAATAATGCGATTATAAATTGTATGGACATGACAGCGGAAGCCTATCTGAATTTTGGGAACACTGCGGTCGCGCGCGCTGAAGATGACTACTGGCCGGAGTACGACACACTTCATGCAAAGAATTACTGGCTCGGAAGAGCATGTGAACATGTCCTTCAGGAAGTTTATAATACGCTTTACTTCGGGCAGATGGTTTACCCCGACTTCGATATGTTCGAGTCGGTAAATCCCGGCGCGACGTCCTACGCGGTCGCACAGGCGATAAATGACGGGCCCGTTTACATAACGGACAAAATTAACCAACATGACTTTAGTATCCTGTGGCCTCTCATTTACAGCGATGGAAAAATTCTTCGCACGGACAAGCCGCTTGTTCCGACGGAAGATTGTCTATTTCAAATTCAGAATAGAAAACCTTTCAAAGCATTTTCGTTTGTGGGAACAGCCGGCTTGCTTGGGATTTGGAACTGCGGCGATTCGAACGAAGTATCAGGAAAATTCATGCCATCAGATGTCAAGGGGATTAAAGGAGACAAGTTTGCTATTTACGAATACTTCAGCAAGAAGTTGTTGATCGCGGATCGGGATAGAGAGATTCCCGTCTCGTTGAACGGCTATGGTTGTAAACTTTATTACATTATTCCGCTGGTTGATGGGAACGCGGTCATCGGGTTGGTCAACAAATATAATGCGCCGGCGGCGGTGATGAAATCAAAAGTAGGTGAGAAGAAAATTCAAGCAACTATTTACGAGGGCGGACGATTCGCCGCCGTGGTTAAGTCAAAGCCAACGAGTGTCAAAGCTAATGGCAAAAAAATGGTTTACGATTACTCTGATAATTTATTGCTTGTAGATATTCCGGCTTCAAAAAATGCAAAGCGCGTAAGGGTAGAAGTTGGGTTATAATTTTTTAATTCATATTTGCTGCAAGATTTTTAAAATCAACCATTATAAGATAATGAGGATAATATGAGCGGAGTAAAAATCATTAATCAGAACCCAATTCCAAACTTGCCGTGGGAAGAAAAACCCGCGGGACATAACAAGCCGGTATGGCGATATTCCAAAAATCCAGTGATACCACGTGACCTGATGCCGACTTCAAACAGCATATTTAACAGCGCAGTCGTTCCGTATAAGGGTGAATTTGCAGGCGTGTTCCGCTGTGACAACTGGGCGAGACAAATGAGGCTGCATCGCGGATTCAGCAAGGATGGATTAACATGGAAACTTGATCCGACACCTGTAAAATTTCAATGCGACGATCCAGAGGTCGGAAATTTTGTCTACGGTTACGACCCGCGCGTAGTCTGGATCGAGGATCGCTATTATGTGACATGGTGCAACTATTATCATGGTCCGACAATCGGCGTGGGTTGGACAAAGGACTTTGAGACATTTCACCAATTTGAGAATGCGTTTCTGCCGTTTAATCGAAATGGAGTTTTGTTCCCGCGGAAGATAAATGGAAATTTTGTACTGCTTTCTCGGCCATCCGACAGCGGACACACGCCTTTTGGAGACATCTATCTAAGTCAAAGTCCCGATCTTTGCTACTGGGGCAAACACCGTCATATCATGGGACCGATCGGGAACTCTTGGCAATACACGAAGGTCGGCGCTGGCCCGATTCCGATTGAGACTTCTGAAGGCTGGCTTCTAATATATCATGGTGTTTTGCAGTCGTGCAACGGATTTGTTTACAGTGCCGGCGCGGTGCTGCTGGATTTGGAGAAGCCATGGAAAGTTATTGCAAGGGCGGAGCCTTATCTCTGGTCGCCGCAAACATTATATGAGTGCGTCGGCGATGTCCCGAACGTGGTGTTTCCATGTGCTATGTTATGCGATGCGCCCACCGGACGCTTGGCGATTTATTACGGTGCTGCGGACACGGTGACGGGACTCGTGTTTGCAAAGCTTGATGAGATTGTCGAGTTCATTAAAAATCATCCACAGGACTAAAGTAAAAGAAATTGGGCAGTGAAAGTGCAAAAAAAAGATTCAGAATTTGTCAAGGTCAAACGCTTTTCAACCTTGACAGAGCTTGAGAATGGTAAAATTGAAGAATCATTTTTATTTTGAAAAAGCTAAGCTGTCTGCACTATCCTTTTCTCTAATAAATTGCAGCGACCCATTAATGCATAAATTGTAGGTACATAAAATTGCAGTTCGGTCATTTCGACGACGAACATAAAGAATATGTGATCACCCGACCTGATACTCCACGATCATGGAGCAATTACTTAGGTTCGACAGAATATGGTGCGATCATCACTAATAATGCCGGCGGCTACAGCTTTTTCAACTCGGCGGCACAAGGACGATTCACACGATGGCGTCCCAACAATATTCCGATGGATCAACCCGGTCGCTATTTCTATCTTCGCGATGTGGATTCAGGTAATTATTGGTCCGCTTCGTGGCAGCCGGTCGGGAAGCCCCTAGATAAATTCAAGTCCGTGTGTCGCCATGGTACATCCTATACAATCATCGAATCGGAATACGATGATATCCGAACCGAAGCGACTTACTTCGTTCCGCTCAACAAGGAGTTTGAATGTTGGTTGCTCAAAATAACGAATGCAGGTGAGCGGAAGCGGCGGCTAAGTGTATTCCCATTCGTTGAATATTCGTCTCACTGGCAAATGTGGATGGATTGGGTGAATCTGCAATACACACAATTCATTGTCGAAATGAAAGTCGTCGACGGCATCATCAACCACTGCACGAATCCGTTTCTGCCGGTTGCGCGCGGCAACTTTGCTGCTGATCCGCAGTCGCGTCATGCATTTTTCGCGTTGATCGGTTCTCAAATTTCAGGTTTCGATACGGATCGTGAAAAATTTATCGGACCGTATCGAGGATACGCTGATCCACTTATCGTGGAACAAGGACGATGTACGAACTCGATTGCAGTCGGCGATAACGGCTGCGGAGTATTTCAGACTGAGTTAGAGATTATGCCGGGTGAATCAAAAGAATTAATGGTTCTTATGGGCATAGGTCAAGCCGAAGTGGAAGGTAAAGCCGCCGTCGCAGAGTTTTCAAATTTTGAAAAAGTACATCGGGAATTTGAAAAAGTAAAATCATACTGGCATTCGAGATTGGAGTCGATGATGGTGGAAACTCCCGATCCTGAATTCAACAGCATGATGAACGCGTGGAGTCCATACAATTGTTTGATCACTTACGCGTGGTCGCGAGCCGCGAGCATCGTATATGCTGGCGAACGTGATGGACTCGGCTACCGCGACACGGTTCAGGACCTGTTAGGAGTTTTGTCCATTATTCCGGACGAAGCGGGGAAAAGACTTGAGTTGATGATTACAGGGCAGGTCTCCACAGGTGGAGCAATGCCAGTTGTCAAGCAATTCAGCCATCATCCAAGTCATGAAAAGCTTCCTTCGGAAAACGAATATCGTTCTGATGATTCGCTCTGGCTTTTCAATACTGTGACAGCATACGTGAAGGAGACAGGTCGTGTCGAACTCTATGAAAAAATACTCCCATACGCTGACAAGGGCGAAGGCACCGTGCTGAATCATATGCGCCGTGCCATCGAATTTAGTTTGGGTCACTCTGGTTACCATGGCTTGCCATGCGGCTTATCAGCAGATTGGAACGATTGCCTCCAACTTGGTCAAAAAGGCGAATCGGTTTTTGTTGCATTTCAATTGCGCTTTGCATTGAAGACCTACATTGATATAAGCGAAAATTTTGGTAGCAAAGATGATGCCTCGTGGGCAAAGGATCATTTGGAGACATTAGATGCGAATCTGAAAAAACATGCCTGGGACGGGAAATGGTTTCTGCGCGGTTACCGCGAAGACGGTTTGACATTCGGCTCGGATAAAAATGATGAAGGGAAGATTTTTCTGAATCCGCAAACGTGGGCGGTGATTAGCGAACACACTTCGGATGACCTTGCCGAGGAGATTATGCTGAAGGTTCATGAACGTCTTTGGACCGAATACGGCTTAGAGATTTGCGACCCGCCTTATGAGAAAACCGACATCTCGGTGATGAAGGCAGCTCTTTTCAATAAAGGAATGAAAGAAAACGGATCCATCTTTTGTCATACGCAAGGATGGGCGGTAATCGCGGAGGCGATGTTGGGACACGGACGTCGAGCCTTTGAGATTTTTCGCGCTTACATGCCGGCATCGTATAACGAGCGGGCTGACGTGAGAGAAATCGAGCCGTACGTCTATTCTCAATTTATAAACAGTCCGCAGAGTCCACGCCATGGTGCATCGCGGCTTCCGTGGCTTTCGGGGTCGGCGGCATGGTCGTATTATGCAGCGACGCAATATGTTTTGGGAATCAAACCGGAGGTCAATGGCCTGCGGATTGATCCATGTATTCCGCCAAGCTGGAAATCATTTGAAGTAACAAGAGCTTTCAGAGGAAAAAAGTTTCACATTAAAGTCTCAAATCCTGGCCGAGTTGAAAAAGGCGTTCGGGAAGTTTTGATGAATGGGAAACGAATTGAAGGAAACTTTATTCCAGTTGGATGTATGGAAAATACCAACGAAGTTGAAGTTGTAATAGGAAAATGAAAATAAGAAAACAGCTTTCAGCTGATAGCTGACAGCTAATTGCTAATTAAAAAGGAGCTGTATATGAGCGCAGAAACTAAAAAACTTTCTTTCTGGGAGAAAGCCGGGTATGGATGCGGTGACTTCGCATCTGTTTTGTTCTGGCAAACAATAATGGTCTATTTGTTTTTCTTTTACACAGACGTATTTGGATTGGCCGCCGCCGCCGCTGCTACCATGCTTGCCATCTCTAGGGCCGCAGATATGTTCTTCGATGTCGGTATAGGCATGACGGCTGACAGGACCAACACAAGGTGGGGCAAGTTTAGGCCGTACCTTATCTGGATGGCGCTCCCGCTTGCGATCACTGCCGTCATTGCGTTCTCCACTCCAGCATTTTCGCCGATAGGAAAACTTATATATGCCTATGCGACTTTCATCGCGTTTATGTTTTTTTATTCCGCGATAAACATTCCATATACCTCCCTCCTCGGTGTGATCAGCGGGGACTCAAATGAACGAACCAGCGTGTCGTCATTTAAATTCGTTGGCGCTTACTCGGCGGGAATAATAGTTTCGGCTACAGCACTTCCATTGGCGGAATATTTTGGTCATGGAAGCAGCGCGAAGGGGTGGCAGATGACCATGGCTCTCTATGCAGTGGTTGCGATCGTCTTCTTCGTCATCACTTTCCTGTCAACTCACGAGCGCATACAGCCAATTGCCAAAGAGAAGACATCTATCAAGAATGATCTCAAAGATATATCGAAGAATACCCCATGGATAATACTTTTTGCGGTTACGATTCTTTTTATCCTTTTCGTTTGCATAAGACTTAGTATCACAGTGCACTATTTTAAATACTATGTTGGTACACAGCAAATAAGCATTTTTGGCAAGACGTATAGTTTCGATTATGCCTGGCTTGCATCCGCTTTCAACGTTGTCGGACAGGCAGCTTCGCTCTTGGGAGTCGTCTTGGTTCCATGGTTCTCTAAAACGCTTGGTAGAAAGAATGCGGCGATTGCTCTCTTCATTGCGGCGTTAGTCTTCACAGGTGCGTTCTTTTTCTTAGGGCCTAACGATCTTCCATGGATTTTTGGATTGCAGCTACTCGGCTCTGTCGTCGGCGGTCCTGTCTCTCCATTGTTGTGGGCGATGTACGCTGACACTGCTGACTATTCCGAATGGAAGACCGGAAGACGTGCTACGGGACTTGTCTATTCCGCATCCATTATGTCCAACAAGTTCGGATGGGTAATAGGGTCGGCGGTCGCTGGAGTGATTCTCGCGAGCACCGGATTCCAGGCTAACGTGGCACAGAACGCGGCGACTCTAGGCGGATTGAAGTCAATGATGAGTGTAATTCCCGTGGTGCCGGGCCTCGTTGCACTTCTTCTCCTATTCTTCTTCTATAAATTAGATGAGCCGACCATGAAGAAAGTAAAGGAAGACGTCGAGGGAAGACGCGTCGCTGCAGGAGTCGCAGAAGCAAAATAAGAGAGAATTATAAATTGTTAATTATGAGTTTTGAATTGACAATTCAAAACGAAGCATTCAAAATTGAGAAACGATTATGCAGTACGGAACATTTGACGAAAAACACAAAGAATACGTTATTACCCGTCCCGATACGCCGAAGCCATGGACAAATTACTTAGGCTCAACAGAGTACGGCGCGATAATCACAAACAATGCCGGCGGATACAGCTTCTACAAATCCGGCGGCATGGGGCGCTTCGTCCGCTTCCGGTTTAATTCAATTCCCGCGGACCAGCCGGGCCGGTATATCTATTTCCACGATCATGGCACACGTGATTTCTGGTCCGCATCATGGCAGCCGGTCGGCAAGCCGCTTAACAGATTTAAATCAATTTGTCGTCACGGGACAGCTTACACGATTATCGAATCTCAATACACTGGCATCAAATCCGGAGTGACTTACTTTGTTCCACTCGGTCGCAATTTTGAAATTTGGAAAGTGAAAGTTACAAACGTGTCCAAGAAAAAGCGGACGCTCAGCGCTTTTACTTACCTTGAGTATGCGGGCAACTGGAACGCAATTGATGATCTTCTGAATATCCAGTATGTTCAATACATCGCTCAGATGAAAGTTGTCGACGGAATTATCGACCATGGTACAAACGTGAACATCCCTGCTATGCCGGAAAATTTCAAAGAGAAGGATCAAGGTCGTCATACTTTTCAGGCAATTGCCGGGGCAAAAGTCGTCGGTTACGATACAGACCGTGAAGCATTCCTCGGCCCGTATAGAACTTATGCCAATCCAATTGCGGTCGAGCAAGGAAGATGCTCCGGCAGCCTTGCCTACGGAGATAATCCGTGCGGCTCGCTCCAAGTGAAGTTCACGCTCAAACCTGGTCAGACGACAGAGTTCGCCGTGATTGTCGGGGTCGGAAGTGCTGAGCAAGAAGGGAAGCAAGCGGCCGATGAGTTTCATAATGTGAGCAAAGTGGACGATGAATTTGGGAAATTGAAATCTTTTTGGCACAAACGGATCGAAGGCTTTTCAGCCAGGACGCCCGACTCGGAACTCAATGCGACAGTTAATACATGGGGAATCTATAATTGCATGATAACTTACGCATGGTCGCGCGCTGCGAGCCTCATCTATTCCGGCGTCGACCGCGACGGGTTGGGATATCGTGACACAGTCCAGGACTTTCTCGGCGTCATGCATGCAATTCCCGAGGAGGCGCGACAGCGTTTGGAACTCATGATAACCGGACAGGTTTCCACCGGCGGAGCAATGCCGGTCGTCCTGCCGTTCAGTCATAACCCCGGTCATGAAACGGCACCGAAGGAAGAGGATTATCAATCAGATGCCGCCCTTTGGCTTTTCAATGCCATCCCTGCATATGTTGAAGAAACCGGTGATGCGGATTTTTATAAAAAAGTTTTGCCCTATGCCGACAAAGGGGCGGATACGGTTTTCGGTCACATGAAGCGTGCGCTGCAGTTCAGCCTTGAACGATCTGGTGCCCATGGACTTCCGTGCGGCTTGATGGCGGATTGGAACGATACTCTCCGGTTCGGGCGGAAAGGAGAATCGATATTTGTCACAATGCAGCTTCGATTTGCTTTAAAGGTTTATATAGATGTTGCTCTCTTCCTCAAAAAAGCTGATGAGTCATCCTGGGCTAAACTGACTCTCGAAAGGCTCGATGCAAACATAAAGCGATATGCATGGGACGGGGAATGGTTCATGCGCGGATTCCGGCATGATGGCGTGAAGTTCGGTTCAAAAGATTGTCAAGAGGGGCAAATTTTTCTCAACACACAATCATGGTCGGTAATATCGGAAGTTGCCTCGCGCGAACAAGCAGAATGTGCAATGAGTCAAGTCCACAAACGCCTTTTCACGAAATATGGGCTTGCACTCTGTGATCCACCATATACGAAAACGGATTATAAAATTGTGCGTGCGTCGTTCTTCAATCCCGGACTCAAAGAGAACGGAAGCATTTTTGTTCATACACAAGCCTGGGCAGTAATGGCTGAGTCGATTTTAGGGCGCGGCAATCAGGCGTATGAATATCTCCGCGCATATCTGCCGGCGGCTTACAACAAGAAAGCTGAGGTTCGCGAGATTGAGCCGTATGTTGTCTGTCAATCTACACATTCGAAACAAAGTCCGAAACATGGCGCATCGCGCATACCATGGCTGTCCGGTTCGGCATCATGGACTTATTATGCCATAACGAGATACATCCTTGGCGTTCGTCCTGAAATAAACGGCTTGCGAATTGATCCTTGTGTACCTTCTAAATGGAAAACTTTTAATGTCGAGCATCGATTCCGCGGGAAGGTTTTGAGCATTCATGTTGAAAATCCAAAGAGTCTTGAGAAAGGTGTAAAAAAGGTTGTTTTGAATGGCGAACCAATGGATAGTAATTTTATCCCGGTTTCAAAGATGAAAGAAGAAAACGTTGTCGTTGTGACTATGGGGTGAAGTCATTTCTTACGGCATTCTTAAAAAAAGGAAAGGTTATGAAAAAATCCTTTATTCTACTTTTTATAATTATTTCATTTGTCGGATTAATCGGGTCAACGTCCGCGCAGACCGATCCGCAGAAAAAAATAGCGAGAGGTCATAATTGGGATGGCGATAAACAAATGGGCGAGCGACCGGACACAAACAATGCCAAACTCCTTCCGCTCATAAGAGTTGTAGAAAATAGATTTGTGAATTCAAGCGTCGATACGATACTGTTCCATGGCCTCTCTGTTGCCGACCCCGACAATCTAGAACAAAGAGGTGTGTGGAATAAAAACCTTTTTGTCGAAGCTAAGAAATTAGGAGCAATGCTTGTAAGAATTCCCGTGCATCCGGCAGCGTGGCGCGACAGAACGCCAGAAAAATATTTGAAGCTTCTTGATCAAGCAGTTGAATGGTGCACGGAAGAGAGTCTATATGTTGATATTGATTGGCACTCCATCGGAAATCTTGAAGAAGGCATTTACCAAAGCACGGTTTACTACACTACTATCCAAGAGACTTTTAATTTCTGGGCGACGATTGCCAGCCGCTATAGTGGACACCATACCGTTGCCTTTTTGGAACTGTTCAATGAACCTACTGATAATTTCGGAAAATTGGGGAACGTGTCATGGGATCAATGGAAAAAAATCAACGAAGATTTGATAAAACTTATTAGAGCATACAACAATCAAAGTATACCGCTTGTTGCAGGATTCGATTGGGCTTATGATCTTACGCCGTTGCACTTTGCTCCGATTGACGCCGAAGGAATCGGATATGTTGTTCACCCGTATCCGCATAAACGAACGCCGCCCTATGAGCCGAAGTGGGATGAGGACTGGGGATTCGCTGCAAGCAAATATCCGATCGTTGCGACAGAACTTGGTTTTACACTGCCCAATCAGCAAGCGAACCTTGATTACGGGAAAGCGATCATAAAATATTTTAATGAGAATCACATAAACTGGGTGTGGTGGGTTCTCGATCCTTTGTGGGGGCCTCCGATGCTCGAATCTTGGAAAGGATACAAGCTGAACGATGGGGGAAAGTTCTTCGAAGAGGCTGCTCACGGCAGGATCATTGAATATGATTCCACAGCGGCCCATTAACGGAAGAGAGGCAGGAATAGCTATGAAGAAATATACTGTAATCAGTTCGATAATAATTTTAATGTTTGCATTCAATCGGCTCACGTCAGCACAGCCAACCCAGCCAAAGGATTCCATCGGTTACCACCAATGGTGGTTCGATAGGTGGCCCGGTCGACCGTTGAACAGCCCGACTGGGAAGCTCCTCCAGCAGATAAGTGTGAAGGGGAACCGGTTTGTGAATTCTAACGGGGACACGATATTGTTCCATGGCCTATCGATCTCCGATCCCGATAAGATTGAGCATCAGGGAGCGTGGAACAAAGAGTTGTTCGTGAAGCTGAAGAACCTCGGCGTGATGCTTGTTAGGATTCCCGTCCATCCGATTGCCTGGCGTGAGAGGACCCCTCAGAATTATCTGAAGTTGCTCGATCAGGCCGTCGAATGGTGTACTGAAGAAAGTCTTTACGTCAACATAGACTGGCATTCAATCGGGAATTTGGAGGAAGGACTCTTCCAGGATCCGATGTACTATACGACGATGCAAGAGACATTCAACTTCTGGCGGACGATTGCAAGCCACTTTGCCGGCAACAACACAGTCGCATGTCTCGAACTCTTCAACGAGCCAACTGATTTCTATGGAAGGTTGGGAAATGTTTCCTGGGAGAAGTGGAAAGAAATAAACGAGGATCTGATAAATCTGATAAGATCGTACAAAAATCAGAGTGTCCCGTTGGTGGCGGGCTTTGACTGGGCGTATGATCTGACGCCATTGCACTTCGCTCCAATCGCAGCCTCCGGGATTGCTTATGTGACTCATCCTTATCCGAACAAGCGCACACTTCCATATGTGCCGAAATGGGATGAGGATTTCGGTTTTGTAGCCGAAAGGTATCCTGTAATTGCGACGGAGATTGGATTCACTTATGGCAGCTTGGAGCACAACCTCGATTACGGCAGAACAATCATCAAGTACTTCGAACAAAAACACATAAGCTGGCTCTGCTGGGTCTTTGATCCGGAGTGGGGTCCGCCAATGATAACTTCCTGGAAGTCATTCGACCTGACCGCCGAAGGAAAGTTTTTTGAAGATGCTGTGCATAGCAAAGTTATGACACAAGATTCTACTGTGGCACATTAATGATCATTGAATATTTTGAAACCCAAAGTGAATTTCGTTGACTACTTGAATGATTCCGATTCGATCCTCAGGAAAAGGGTTCTACAGCTAATTGCTTGAAAATACATTAAAAATGCTTCCATGCTCGAAAATAAAAATGGAGGGATAATAAGAGGTCATGAAGAGACGTGATTTCATGAGGAGCGTTCCACTTGCCGGTTTGGCTGTTGGAATGCCGAGTGCCTTAATTGGAAGCAAAATGGATCGCTTTCTTGAAGGCACTTCGCTTAAGGATAACCGCACAATACAAAAAGTAAAGATCGCGATGCTTTCCATGCAGCGAGCGACATGGGAACAGGGAGTTGCGATGCAAGCCATGTTAGAACTTGGAGAAACCGACCTTGTTATCCTGATGGCGAAGGATGCAGTGTTGCGGCAATCTAAGGATGGGCGTCTTGCTATGTTAGGAGAGGAATTCGCGTTAAGTGATGCGGCATCGCCGGGCGAAGCGGTTTTATGGGCGGCAAAGAAAACCGGAGATTCAACGTTGATGAATGGATTTGATAAAGTGCTGGATTATATTTTAAATAAAGCTCGAAGAACAAGCGACGGGATTATTTACCATTTTACGGATATCCCGCAGGTATGGAGTGATATTAACTATATGTTGCCCCCTTTCCTGGCAGTTGCGGGAAAATACGATGAAGCTGTGAAACAAATAGATGGCACAGTGAAATTGCTGTGGAACGATGACAAGAAGCTTTTGTCTCATATGTGGGACTGTGAAAAGAAGAGGTTCGTTCGCAAAGATTGTTGGGGTGTAGGTAACGGCTGGTCGGCGGCCGGCATTACAAGAGTCATTCGCATGTTGCCAAATCCAATGCAGGTTCAGAGGCAGAAGCTCGTTCGTTACGTGAGCGGCATTGTCGATGGATGTCTGGCGCACATAAGAGGAGATGGACTTTTTCATAACATTGTCGATGATCCGAGCTCCTTTGTTGAGACCAATCTTTCACAGATGTTGGCGTATTCAATTTACCGTGGAATAAAAGGAGGTTGGTTGGACAACAGTTACAAGGAGGAGGCACATAAAATGCGTGCCGCTGCACATTTGAAAGTAGATGAATTAGGATTGGTGCAGGGTGTCTGCGGATCGCCGGAATTTGATCATCCTGGCACAGCCACGGAAGGGCAGGCATTTTTCATTTTGATGGAAGTTGCTTATAAAGATCTTGAGGGTTAATATCTGGCGCAAAAAGTATTGGAAGACTAATTCCATGAGCTTTTATTTATGTAAATCCTTCGATGTTAAGTTTTTTATGAGTGAAATTTGCGCAGTAAAAGTGAAGAAGTTTGCCACGGATTTGATTTACTAATAAATAATTAGTGTAATTTTTGGCTTCTAAATTCTTTGGGTTATGGCTCTACCAATTTAAGTCTACGAGAAAAGATGGAGGAAAAAATGTTCTGTCGCTCTTGTTTCATCCTTGTTATTTTTTTTATCGGATCATTTTCTGCATTTGGAAAGCAGGCTCCGCGATCGGGATCTCCGACGGGCGACACTAAGTCGTCCGACATAATTGCTCCGACCGTTCGGGAAAAACTGCTCTTCGACTTAGGTTGGAAATTTCATCTCGGGAATGCTGCGGATCTCGAAAAGGATTTCGGATACGGCTTGACGGAGACATTTGCGAAAGCAAGTTGGGCAAGTGGGCCTGCGCGGCCGGAGTTTAATGATTCCTCATGGAGAACTGTTAATCTTCCTCATGATTGGGCAATCGAACTTCCTTTTGTCAATGTAAAAGATGAAAATGTAAATAACCACGGTTACAAACCGCTTGGCAGACAATTTCCGGAAACGTCCATAGGATGGTACAGGCGTACATTTGCAATTCAAAAATCCGATGAAGGCAAAAGAATTATTGTGAAATTCGATGGAGTCTTTCGGGATTGCACTGTCTGGCTCAACGGGTTTTTCGTTGGAAGAAATTTGAGCGGCTATGGCGAATTCAACTTTGACGTAACCGATTACCTCAACTACGGCGGGAAAAATGTTCTTGTAGTGCGCGTTGACGCCACACAGGCTGAAGGATGGTTCTATGAGGGTGCGGGTGTATATCGACATGTTTGGCTGATCGATTATTCGCCGCTTCACATACCTTTATATGGTACCTATGTTACTTCCGACGTTATGCGAAGCTCGGCTACAGTAAATATTCAAACGGAAATTTTCAACCAAAGCTATTCAAGTAGTGAATGCCGATTAGTTTCGACCGTTCTTGATAAAAAAGGGAGAGAAGTCGGTAGCAATTTTTCTTCGATGATTCGTTTGAAGGATTATGAAAGGGGAACTCTCGATCAGAAAATTACAATTTCACGTCCGCATCTTTGGTCGCTTGAGGATCCGTATTTGTATAAAGTGGTACAGCTTGTAAAATCAAGAGGCAAAGTTGTTGATAGAACGGAAACATCAATTGGGATTCGGACCATTCGTTTCGATAAGGATAAGGGATTTTTCCTTAATGGGAAACATGTTGAGATTCAAGGCACATGCAATCATCAAGATCATGCAGGTGTTGGCTCTGCGTTGCCTGATGGGTTGCAAGTTTTCAGAATCAAGGCGCTCAAAGAATTTGGATGTAATGCTTATCGCACCAGCCACAATCCTCCGACGACGGAATTACTTGACGCTTGCGATAGCCTCGGCATGCTCGTTTTGGATGAAAATAGGTTGATGGGAAGTACGCCGGAAGAGACAGACCAGCTTAAGCATCTTATCTTTAGGGACAGAAACCATCCTTGTGTAATTGCATGGTCAATCGGAAATGAAGAGTGGGCGATAGAGAATGGTGAGAACGGAGCGAAAATTGCGCGAACGCTAAAACGCATACAGAAAGAATATGATCCATCAAGGCTCTGCACTTTTGCCGGAGATAACGGCGCTCAATACGAAGGCGTAAATAGCGTTGTTGACGTTCGGGGCGTGAATTACACTGAGCGATGGGGAGATGCCATCGACGCGTACCATCATGTCCACCCTGATCAGCCTATGTGGGGAAGTGAGGAATCGAGCGCATACTGTACGCGCGGAATTTATCAAACGGATACTACGAATGGCTATGTCACGGATTACGACGTTAATTATCCTTATTGGGGGGGGACGGCGGAAAAGTGGTGGAGCACTTATTATGCGAGACCTTGGCTGGCGGGAGCTTTTGTGTGGACCGGATTTGATTATCGCGGCGAACCGACTCCATACGGTTGGCCTGACATAAATTCCAATTTCGGTATCATGGACGTATGTGGGTTTCCTAAAAATAATTTTTATTATTATCAATCTTGGTGGACAAATAGAGATATACTGCACATATTCCCTCATTGGAATTGGAAAGGAAGAGAAGGGCAGCCTATAGACGTGTGGTGCTTTAGTAATTGCGACAGTGTCGAACTTTTCCTGAATGGCAAGAGTTTGGGCATGAAAATCATAGAGGGGAATTCCCACCTTGAGTGGCAGGTTAATTATGAGCCTGGAATACTTGAAGCTCACGGATGGCGAAATGGAAAAATGCTGGCAACCAAGGTCGAAACAACCGGCGGGCCTGCGGCGATTCAATTAACTCCGGATCGTTCCACAATTTTTGCGGACGGTGAAGATGTATCGGTCGTTACGGTTACGGCGCTTGACTCGGCGGGAAGGGAAGTCCCCACCGCGGACAATCTTATTCATTTTGAAATTAAAGGTGCAGGCAAAATTATCGGCGTCGGCAACGGCAATCCGAGCAGCCACGAGCCCGACAAATATCTTAATGGTGACTATAAGAGAAAATTGTTCGGCGGTAAATGTGAAGTGATTATTCAGTCCATGCGCAGCGCAGGAGAAATTACGCTGAAAGCCTCCGGTGATGGTTTGAAGACAGTCTGTCATCACAATCACTGCTGTACCATCTCGTTTGGAGCCGGTCGTTGAAAAGGAATAAATATTTCCAAGATCATCTCAAGAGTTGTGCTTGATTGCCTTATCAAATATTAGGAACTTAAAGCCTGCATGATGATAAAACATCTGAAATTTTCATTATTGATGATGGCTCTTCTATAATTTCAGTCGAGTGGCTATTTGAATGAAAGGATTTTTGTTAGCTTTCGTGCCCCTTCTTATGAACCTTAACTTCGCTAAAGCTTCACCGCGCATCGAGCTTCCCATTAATAATGATTGGAAATTTTCAAAAGGGAATTTTACCGCCGCTTACGAAATTGACTTTGACGATTCTAATTGGGAAACGGTTTGCTTGCCGCACACATGGAACAATCTTGATGGACAAGATGGTGGAGGTGATTATTATAGAGGACCTGCATGGTACAGAAACCATTTTATTTTTTCGAAGGAATACTCCGGGAAAAGAACCTTCATAAAGTTCGACGCTGCCGGAATGATTGCGGATGTTTATATCAACGGCAAATTTGTCGGAGAGCATAAGGGTGGCTTTGCGGCGTTCGCTTTTGATATAACAGCTTTTTTAAATTTCGGTAAACCCAATGTAGTGGCAGTGAAAGTGGATAACACTTCTCCGAAAGATTCTGAGAAATTCCAATTAGCGCCGCTCGATGCAGATTTTACGATGGACGGGGGATTGTATCGAACCATGGAATTAATTGTTACCAACGATATTCACATTTCGCTTTTGGATTACGCGTCGCCTGGTCTCTATATCACGCAGGAAAAAGTTACCCATGATTCAGCTGATTTGCTGTTGACTACCAAACTGAGAAACGATTCGAAGTCTGGGAGAAACATTTCTGTTACGGCATCCATATATGACCATGACGGGAAATTAGTGCGAGATGTGAAACGGAAGGCGAGAATTGCCGCCGGTTCTGATTTCGATCTCAAGCAAGAGATGATGCTTGCTGATCCGCATTTGTGGGATGGAAAAATCGATCCTTACCTTTACAGAGTAGTTATTTCTCTTTATCAGGGCAATCGTCTTCTTGACAGGATAGAACAGCCTCTCGGACTGCGGTATTACAGAGTCGATCCTGAGAAGGGTTTTTTTCTGAACGGCAAGCCTTACAGGCTACATGGCTATTGTCTTCACGAAGACAAAGAAGACGAAGGACGTGCGCTCTCTGCCGCCGACCGGATGGAGGAGATGAACAACATGCTCGACATTGGCGCCACCTTTGTTCGTTTGGCACACTACCAGCACAATGAGGAGATGTACCGGCTTTGCGACAAATACGGGATCGTGGTATGGACGGAGATTCCGCTCATCGACAGCATCGACACGACGAAGTCATTTGAAGAGAACTGCAGGCAGCAATTGACGGAATTAATCAGGCAGAACTATAACCATCCGTCGATTATCTGCTGGGGAATTTTCAATGAGATCGATCTCATCAAAGGCCCCGACCCAACGGCGCTCGTCAAAGAATTGAATGAGCTTGCCGGGAAAGAAGACCCCGCGCGCCCGACAACTTCGGCCGCTTACAAAGACGACGCACCTCCTGCATTTGTCACTGACGTGTTGGGATTGAACAAATATTTCGGGTGGTACATCCCCGATGTTCAGGGTCTGGGTCCTTTTCTTGATCGATGGCACAAGCAACACCCTGATAGAAAAATAGGAATAAGCGAATATGGGGCAGGTGCAAGTGTTTATCAACATGTGGAAAATCCGACTGACGTGGGCAAACTGCTTGAACAGCCGAAAACAGACGGTCCATGGCATCCAGAAGAATACCAGACTTATTTTCATGAGGAAAGCTGGAAGGCGATCGAAGCGAGATCGTACATCTGGTTTTCAACGGTCTGGAACGGATTCGATTTCTCCGTTGATTCCAGAAAGGAGGGTTTCCGGGCAGGCATAAACGATAAAGGTCTGACAACCCAGGATCACTCGACAAAAAAGGACGCATACTACTGGTACAGGGTAAATTGGAATCCTGCGCCGATGGTTTACATAACCAGTAAGAGGTTCACGGTAAGAGATACGTCAGTCATTAACGTAAAAGTATACTCGAACGCCGAGGAAGTTGAATTATTTGTGAATGGTAAATCCATCGGCAAAACAAAAAGTGACGATCATAGATTTATATGGAACAGAGTAAAGTTGGAAGAAGGCTCCAACGATGTGAAAGCGGTGATGTCGATAAACGGCAAAGAGTATCGTGACGAGTGCTGGTGGAGGTATCAGAAGTAAGAAATCATAAATTGGTGTATCGTCACGACAATGATTGTAGATGCAACTAAGAAGGAAGTAATTCGCAAGACAATTCTAGATCTCGGGTGAAAAACGAAAAAGATTCTATCGTTACTGTTCATTTATTTCTTTAGTGTGAGAGGACAGGCGCAGGTAGCCGACAATCACGTGACCGTCGACGCCGAGCGCCTCCAATACAAAATTAGCAAGAACATTTATGGACAATTTTCCGAACATCTCGGGCACTGCATTTACGGCGGTATATGGGTCGGACCGAATTCTTCAATTCCGAACATCGACGGAATCAGGAAAGATGTGGTTGAGGCTCTGAAGGAAATAAAGGTACCTGTATTGAGATGGCCAGGCGGATGTTTCGCCGACGAGTATCATTGGAAAGACGGAATCGGTCCGAGAGATAAACGTCCCAAAATGGTTAACACCAACTGGGGTGGCGTAACCGAGGACAACGGTTTCGGGACTCACGAGTTTCTCGAATTCTGCAAGCTGGTCGGCTGCGAGCCGTATTTCACCGGCAACGTCGGAAGTGGAACCGTGCAGGAGTTGTCACAGTGGGTCGAGTACGTGAATTCGGACAACGTCAGCCCGATGACGGAACTCCGGAAAAAGAACGGACACGAAAAGTCGTGGGGAGTGAAATATTGGGGAATCGGAAACGAGAGCTGGGGATGCGGTGGAAACATGACAGCAGAATATTACTCGGATCAGGCGAGAAGATACGCGACGTTCATGAAGAATTACGGGAAGAATGAAATATTCAAGATTGCCTGTGGGCCGTCGGACGACGATTATAACTGGACCGATGTCGTGATGAAACAGACCGCGAACATCATCGACGGCTTGTCATTGCATCACTACTCGTTCGACAATGGAAAGACCGCCACCGACTTCGACGAGAGCGGGTGGTTTGGAATAATGAAGAGTTCACTGCAGATGGAGGATCTGATCTCAAGGCATTCTGCCATCATGGATAAATACGATCCTGGCAAGCGTGTCGCGTTGGATGTCGATGAGTGGGGGACATGGTACAAAGTGGAACCCGGTACCAATCGGGCATTTCTTTATCAACAGAACACCATGAGGGATGCTGTCGCCGCAGCGAGCAGCCTCAACATTTTCAATAATCACTGTGACCGGGTGCGGATGGCAAACATCGCCCAGATGGTGAATGTACTTCAAGCTATGATTCTCACCGACGGCAACAAGATGGTCGTCACGCCAACGTACTATGTCTTCGATCTCTTCAAGGTGCACCAGGATGCGATGTGGGTCGATACAAAACTGGAAGCGGCTAACTATTCGTTCAACGGCGAAAATTTCCCGGCCGTAAACTGTTCGGCCTCGATCGACGACAAAGGCAAAATGCATATTTCTCTCTGCAATATAAATCCAGACGCACCTGAAAAGGTTGAGATCAACTTCATGATGTTCAAACCCGACCTGATTTCCGGAAAGATTCTCACCGCGACCAAGATGAACGCGGATAATACGTTTGAGGATCCGAACAAAGTTGTTCCGCATAGCTTCTCTGATTTCAAATTGACGGGCGACAGCACTGAGGTCGATTTACCTCCCATGTCAGTGGTCGTATTGGAACTTACAGGCACGCTTGAGACAAGTCCGGCAATTGAATTAAAGAACCCGAAACCCGGACTGGATTATCAGTATTACGAGGGCCGGTGGGATGTGCTTCCGAATTTCGATTTGCTTACTCCGAAAGATCAAGGGACTATCGAGGGCATTACAATACCCAAAAAGAATTCGGGCGAAAATTTTGGGATTAAGTACGACGGCTACATAAAACTGCCGAAGGATGGGTTGTATACATTTTATATCAACTCGGATGACGGCTCATCTTTATACATCGACGATCAGTTGCTCGTGAGCGACGACGGTCGTCACGCTCCCACAGAGAAATCCGGGACGATCGTGCTGAAGGCTGGGTTCCACAAGCTCAAGGTTTTGTTCTTCCAGGCAGGAGGCGGCATGACGATGGAGGCGAGCGTCGAAGGCCCGGGATTGGTGAAGCAGATCATTTCATCCAATATGTTTTTCAGAGAATAGATTAAGATAGCCTTGTCGCATGCCGCTGACCTTAGCAGTATTGCTGTCAATGTAGCCGACGCGCGAAAGCGACTTCAGCGACTGCGGGTTGCCGATAAATTCGACAAGGTAAAAGGCTAAGTTGTTTCTTTCGGAAGGATTTCGCATTTTTCCACTCGAACCGGAGTCGCCAGATTATTTGAACCGGGTAGCGACCCTGTACCTTTGAGTCCGTTAAAATTTTTCCCCTGACTTTTCAACTAACGTGACACCGGAAGGAATTACGATGCTTGTTTCAGTTGCCGGTTCCATTGCTGGCGGAATTATCAGGTTAAAAATAACTAAATGAAGGGAGAGAAAATGGGAATCGAATGTTACAGTCGTAAACTCATTTGGATGATGAGAAATGTTTTCCTGCTGGTCTTGGTTGTTGCTGCCGTAAATACTTACGCTCAGAATTCAAAAAAGAAAGATGTTGTGGACAGCCTGGCGCTGACTCCGCCAATGGGATGGAATAGCTGGAACAAGTTCAGTTGTAACGTGAACGAGCAGATGATACGAGAGATGGCGGATGCCATGGTCTCGTCGGGATTGAAAGATGCAGGATACATTTATATAAACATCGACGACTGCTGGCATGGACAGCGGGACAGTCGCGGATTCATTCACCCCGATCCGGAACGATTTCCTCACGGAATGAAAGCGCTTGCAGATTATGTCCATTCAAAGGGTTTGAAAATAGGAATTTATTCCGATGCCGGTTACAAGACTTGTGCTGGCAGACCGGGCAGCAGAGGGCATGAGTACCAGGATGCACTGACGTATGCAAAGTGGGGAATAGATTATCTAAAATATGATTGGTGCAACACGGAAGGACTGTGTGCTCCTGGAGCTTACATGACAATGCGCGAAGCATTGAACGCTGTCGGAAGACCGATCGTTTTTAGTATTTGTGAATGGGGAACAAGTAAGCCGTGGGAATGGGCGAAAGACGTCGGAAATCTTTGGAGAACTACCGGTGATATATCCGCCAACTTTGCACACAACGTAGACCATGGCACATGGATACAATTGAGTGTGCTTTCGATTCTTGATCAACAAGATAGTTTGCGGCAATATGCGGGTACAGGACATTGGAATGATCCCGACATGTTAGAAGTGGGCAACGGTATGACCGTCAATGAAGACCGGGCCCATTTTTCAATGTGGTGCATGCTTGCCGCACCGCTAATTGCCGGAAACGATTTAAAAAATATGACTCCGGAAACTAAAGAAATTTTGACAAACCAGGAAGTGATCGCTGTCGATCAGGACTCTCTCGGCATAGAGGGTTTCAGGTACTCGTCTGCGCCAGAGGCGCATCAGCCTATGGCTGAGAATGACAGTGTAGAAGTTTGGTTTAAGCCTCTTGAAAAAGGTGAGTGGGCGATCTGCTTTCTGAACCGCGGTATTGTATTGAAGAAGATCTCATTTGATTGGCAGAAAGAAAATGTTGCCGATACTTTGTCTGGGAGAAACGCAAATTTTGGAAAGACTGTTTATAAGATCCGCGACTTGTGGGCAAAGAAAGATATCGGCACAACCAAGGAAATTTTTACTGCCGATGTTCCCGGACACGATGTAGTGATGCTGCAGCTCATAAAATAGTTGTCGGTTTTCAGTCTTCAGTTTACTAAGAACTGACAACCTATTAGTACTCGGCAAACACGAATCATCATATCATTATTTTATTAACATACGAAGTGGTGTTGCATGAAAAACCTACTGATCATTTTATCTATCACCGTGTTCACGGCTGTATTTGCCCAATCGGAGATACCGTTTGATGGGAAGTCATATCGAGTGACAGATAGCGGTGTCATTATTGCGGTGATTGATACCGTTGCGAATGGTGCTAGAATGGTGATGGTGCAGCCCATCACCGACAAAATAATTCGCATCAGAGCTGTGAACGCCGACACTTTCCCAGATGTCGAGAGCTTAATGATTGAACCAAAGAAATTTCCAGAGGTAAAGTGGGAGCTGGCGAAATCTGGCGACACGATCATTCTAAAGACATCATCATTGCATGTCAAGATTTCGACTGAGTTTGGCAGAATAACTTTCTGCGATACTACCGACAAGCCAATTTTAACCGAGTTTAAAGGCGGCGGGAAAGTGATCGAGCCTATCACGATTGAAGGCAAGAGTCTTTTCAGAATATGTCAGCAGTTTGAATCTCCAGAAGATGAGGCATTTTATGGACTTGGGCAACAACAAGAAGGTTTGTTCAATTACAAAGGTCAGGACGTCGATTTGTACCAGTATAACACAAAAATATCGATTCCATTTGTCGTTTCAAACAAGAACTACGGCATCCTCTGGGATAATTATTCACGGACAAAATTCGGCGACATAAGGGACTACAGACTCACTTTCGTCCTTCAAGCTCTACGATACAAATGGAAAAGAAGGCGGGCTAACCGCGGCGTATTATGATTCACTGGATACGTCCAAAGCATTTATAGTCAGAGATGAGCCCGAAATAAACTATGAATTTCTGCCCGACTTGAAAAAGCTGCCTGCCGGATATTCTTTGGCTAATGGAACCATAACATGGATCGGCTCATTCGAACCCGACTCCACCGCATTGTGGAAATTCAGATTGTATTCTTCCGGTCATTGCAAAATGTGGATCGACAATAAGCTGATAGTTAATCGTTGGAGACAATCATGGAACGCTTTCGTCTATCTGTTCAATATTCAACTTGAGAAAGGGCGGAAATATCCGATACGAATCGAATGGATCCCTGACGGCAGCGAGGCTTACATTTCCCTTAAAGTGAAAGCCCCTATTAGTCAGGAGGAACAAAATAGATTATCTCTCTATTCTGAATATGCAAACCAGATTGATTACTACTTCATCGGCGGGAAGAATATGGATGAAGTCATCAGCGGCTATCGTCAATTGACGGGCAAAGCGTTGATTCCGCCGAAGTGGGCGCTGGGGTTTTGGCAAAGTCGCGAACGATACACCACGCAAGATCAGCTCCTTCAAGTGGCGAACGAGTATCGAAAGCTAAAGATACCTTTCGATAATATTGTTCAGGATTGGTTCTACTGGCGCGAAGACCAATGGGGCAGCATGGAATTTGACAGCACCCGCTATCCGGATCCCAAAGCCATGGTCGATGAGGTTCATAAGCTCCACGAGCATATTATGATTTCTGTCTGGGCGAAATTTTATAAAGGCATCAAGAACTTCGACAGAATGATAGACAAGGGCGATCTCTACATGGGCAATCTTGATTTGAATAACAGAGATTGGGTCGGCAAAGGATATCTTTCGACATTCTATGATGCATTTAATCCCGATGCGCGAAAGCTGTTCTGGCAAATGATTGATGAGAGACTTTATCCAGCGGGAATTGATGCGTGGTGGATCGACTGCGATGAGCCTGATATTCAGTCGAATTTGCCAATGGATACAAGAAAATACTTGATGGACCCGACGGCACTTGGTCCCGGTGCAGAACATTTTAATGCTTACGCCTTGGAACATTGCAGGGGCGTATTTGATGGACTAATGTCGGCAGATTCAAATAAGCGGGTGTTTATTCTCAGTCGCTCGGCTTATGCCGGGTCACAAAGATACGGCGTGGCAGTCTGGAGTGGCGACGTAGCTTCGACATGGCAGGACTTGAAAGGGCAACTTCCCGCCGGGCTAAATTACTCGATGTCGGGATTGCCTTACTGGACGTTTGACATCGGCGGCTTTTCCGTTCCGAATAGATTCGTTAACGCCAAAGGAACAGATCTCGATGAATGGCGTGAGCTTTTGACGCGTTGGTATGAGTTTGGTGCGTTTTGTCCGTTGTACCGTTCGCACGGGCAGTATCCTTATCGGGAAATATTCAACGTTGCCCCGAAAGGAAATGCGGCATACAATGCCATGGTCGGCGTGACCAAACTGCGTTATAGGCTTATGCCTTACATTTATTCATTGGCAGGCAGGGTTTACTTGAAAGATTACACGATTATGCGTGCATTAGTTATGGATTTCGGAGGGGATAGAAATGTTGGAAATATTTCCGACGAATACATGTTTGGCCCTTCGATTCTTGTTGCGCCGGTTACCGATTACAAAGCTCGCACACAGGAAGTGTATCTACCGTCAGCAACAGGCTGGTACGATCCTTACACGGGCAAATATTATTCGGGTGGTAAAAAAATAATGGTGCAAGCTCCGCTTGAAAAAATTCCGTTATTCGTTCGCGAAGGCTCGATAATTCCCGTCGGACCTGAAATCCAGTATGCCGAACAAAAAGATAACGATGATATCACATTGTATATTTATACTGGTAAAAACGCCGAGTTCACTCTTTACGAAGACGGGAATGAAAATAATGATTATGAGAAAGGTATCTGTGCTTTGATACGATTCCGTTATGACGAGCAAACCGGTGAGCTTACAATCGATGCTCCGAAAGGCTCATATCCGGGAATGCCGGAAAAGCGGAAGTTCCATGTTGTTTGGATAAGAAAAGAGCATCCACAAGAGTTTTTATCTGAGAATCTTAAGGAGCAAGTTGTTAATTACTTGAACATGCCAGTGGTATTGAAAAATAGGGTTCGTTAGATTAGTGTTGCTTGTAAACTTCATGAATGATAAAGATGTACCTTAATTTCTCAAGCTCAGGACATTTTTGTCAGATGTGATTTTGAAGGCAAAATCAAGTACAGTTATTTCTATCTTAGTTTATTAGGTTTAACAATTTAATACCGCAATTTCCCGGAGTTTTGCCTTCGGACATTCTTATCCGCCAAATGCAAATGTTTGTGCTAATATTTTATAGGCACAAAAAAATGACTTGCGTCGTAAGTTTGAGTTTGTTACATAATGAACCGGAAGTGAAACAATAACAAAATTAGGTCGCGTTGGTTCATGCAATTTAGTTACTTAGTTAAATTTCTTTTCCAGCCGGCGGGATTTTTGGGCCGCGCGTATTACCAACGGTTGCACAATTCCCCTCAAACGTGCTCGATACCGATTCCCAAAAAACATTAGAAGGAGAAAGATGAAGAAATTGTTATTGATTATTGTGGGACTACTTTTCTTGAGTGGTCTTGTGAGCGCTCAGGTTATTGAGGGCTTTAACACAGCAGGTAGCCTTGGGAAATACACAAATGACAAGAATGGTACCCTTGTCGATAGCGTTTTTCAGACTGCAAGCCCGACAAACGCAAATAATGGTGTCATGGGTATCGCACTTGATCTCAAGGGAGCGGTGGACAAGGATCAGATCGGATTATCGAGCACCTATATGAAGACACTGAGTTCAGGCACGGCTCAGCTCATGACTATGTGGGTTTATATCCCGGCAGCGAGTGCCATTCCTGACAGTGTCGACTTTCAGGTGTACTATCAGCCTGTCGCGGGTGGTAAGTATCCATGGATTGGCTATGACAATTACGCGATGAACATCCCCAAGGGGAAATGGTTTCCGTTGTCGGTTCCAATTCGTCAACTTGCCATTTCGAATCCAACTGGCGATGGTCTTACCGGAACCAACGATATTAACGATTTTGGTATCCAATTTTTGAATGCAGGTAATTCCAGCGCCCAAACTTGGAAAGGCAACGTCTATGTTGACAGTGTGTGTTTCGTTGGTACAGACCCAACACCCATCACAGATGCCATGACGCTCCAGTGGGCGAATAGTTATACTTATTCGATTACACGAGTGAGTGGTCCGATTGGAGGTAAATCCAATGTTTGGGCAGATTCTATAACCGGCGGAAATGCCTCAGGAGGAGGAGCTGGTTTTGGAGATCAACCGGGAGGAGCGGGAATTGCCGCACATGTACAGCATTTCTTAGTTACGTGGGTGTATGTCGATACCACTTTTCCTGACACCGGCTTTATTCAAACATGGGCTCAGAGCGATCCTAACTGGAATTGGCCCAGTCCAGTGGGACCTGTGATCTACAATGGGAATAGCATTCCGAGAGACATTTGGTACCCATTATATTTTGATATGGTACAGGCGAGCATTTTCGACACAGCATCAGGAAGTTTCTACAACACTATGGCAAGCACCGACAATCTCAGGAAGCTTGGGATTCAAATAGGCGGCACGAATTGGACGGGCGTTGTTTATATGACTAATGTATCGTTGATTCATGACACTGTCTACGTTGCTCCACCTCCTACGGGTATCGTTTCGGTCATTGCTAATTTTGAGAATCCCGGAAGCGGGCCTAATGCTGGCTTGCAGGGGTTCAACGTTCCGTCTTATGCCTATGGTACACTTGCGAGAGCTCAAGACATTTCAAGTGGCGATGCGACTTATTTATTGCATGGAGCGGCGGACTTTTCGAAATCTCCTCATGAGTTTGCTGCTGTAGTTAATAACGTGATATTGCAAGACTCCGTAAACACCAACAACATTCCGAGCGAGCTCACGTTTGATATTTACTTGCCGAGTACAATGCCACTGCATGCTGCTGTTGAGTTCTTTGTGTCCGGCGGTAAAAACGATAGCTTGTCTGTTATAGACACCGTTAATAACAACATGTTAAAAGTAGGTCAGTGGGATACTTTGCAGATTACAAAGATGGACACTGCAGCATTTCAGGGCAAGTTTGATCCGACCAAGACGGCAACTATTGGCGTTGTAATTTATTACCCTGCTCCATACGACACGACCACGTGGGCAGGTAGTGTGGATTTTGATAACCTTGTTGTATATGGAATAGCAAGAGGTGAGCTAGTTGATGGCGTGAAGAAATCCGGCAGTCTTATTCCTACAGTATATCAGCTGTACAGTAACTATCCGAACCCGTTCAACCCATCTACGATGATAAAGTATGACCTGCCGAAAGACTCAAAGGTAGTTCTTAAGTTGTATGACGTTGTCGGAAGAGAAGTCGCTACTTTGGTCAACGGGAAACAAACTGCTGGCAGTTACGAAGTTCAGTTTAATGCTTCAAACCTTGCAAGCGGCGTTTATTTCTTCAGGATTACTGCAGGCGATTATATCAAGACACAGAAAATGGTTCTTCTCAAATAATTAGTGGTTTTATAAAGGGCGGATCCTATTTGTGTCCCGCCCGTCTCTTTTCTTAAGATAAAGGAAGTCTAAGTATAATTTTAAAGGATACAAAAGATTTTTTAGCTTGGCACTTGACATTTTATACAGTGGAGAATATATTTAGTGGATTGTTGTGAAGCGTCAGTCCGTGGTCTTTTGAGAGTGTGTTGGTTTAGTTTGATCAAATAGATTCAATAAAACTTAGGGAGAAGCTTATGTCATTTGATTACAGGATAATTCTGAGAAAGCTACTTGCTTTCTTGTCAGTTTCATTTTTTGTAGGACAATCTGTTTTGGCAAGCGGTTCAGGGACATTAAAAGGGAAAGTTTACGACAAGGATACGAAGGACGAATTACCTGGGGCGACTCTGCTGGTGCAGGGGACGAGCATAGGAGCGGCGACAGATATAGATGGAGCGTATGTTATTTTGAATGCACCTGCTGGCGATCAGACGATCGTGGTCAGCTACGTAGGATACGCGTCGGTTACGATGCAGGTGACAGTCGCAGAGGGTCAAACGGTTGTTAAGGATTTTTACATGGCGTCTCAGGCGGTTACGACGAAGAACGTTGTTGTAACGGCTCAGGCGGTGGGTCAGATGGAATCGATAAACCAGGAGCTATCATCGACCCAGATAGTAAACGTAGTGTCTGCGGAGAAGATGAAGGAGCTGCCTGATGCAAACATAGCGGAATCGATTGGAAGGCTTCCGGGTATATCATTACAGAGGAACAACGGCGAAGCAGATGCAGTTGTCATTCGCGGATTAGCTCCAAAGTATAGCGAGATCACGATCGAGGGCGTTCCGATGAGTTCCACATACTATGCGGACCGGGGAGTAGATTTGAGCTTGCTGGGAGACGATCTGGTAAAAGGCGTGGAGGTATCTAAGACATTGATGGCGAACATGGATGCTGATGCGTTAGGTGGGACGGTCAATCTGACTTTGAAGACGGCTCAGCCAGGGTTCCATTATGATGTATGGGGGAATGGTGGATACAACAACTTAAGGGACTCGTACAGCAATTATAAATTCGCTGCGAGTGGAAGTGACAGATTTTTGGGAGATCACGTAGGTATTCTGGTACAGGGAAACATAGAGGAGAAACAGCTTCCGTCAGACCAGTTTAGTGCCAGCTATGCTAATCCGGTGCTTTCATCGACCGTAAAGAACACATTTTATATCAACACTTCATCGGCAACTGTGACGGACGATAATGTGCAGAGGCATCGCTATGGTGTGAGTGCGATATTGGATTATGCGTCGGATTTGGTAGACCTTAAACTCTTCAATGTGTACGATCAGAAATATGACAGTACGACGCAGAGACAGAACGAGTCAAATTTTGGGAGCACACAATTCCAAGACCAGATTTATGCGAATAATACCAAGACCGAACAAGAGACACATTCGCTTCAAGCGTTATTCAAACTCGGTGGAACGGAGTTGCCGATATCATTATCATACACCAAAGGGGATCAGCATGAACCGAATGCGAAGGAATTTGATTTTTATGAAACGAATGTTGCATCGACCCCGAAGGGAAGTGCGTTGATATACGGACAACCGTTGAATTTAATAAAAGCTATGGGTGTTCTTGATCCTAGTAATACAAATTCTACGCTTTACAGCATAACGAATGCCAACACAAATTTGACGGACAACTCCTACGATGCGAAGCTTGACTGGAAAGTACCGTTCAAGATTTCAGAGTCTTTCTCAGGAAATATATCCGTTGGGGGGAAGTATCATAGCGTGGATCGTACAAGCAATAATAATTCTGATTATGTTTATATGTTGTATGGCAATGGTGCCGGTAATAGAAAACTTATCGATAGTACAGCCGCATTCATAAAACTTTTCCCACTGCTTAGTCAAATTCCGCTGAACAGTACGGGTAATGACCAGGCTGGGCTTCCTGCATTTCCTTTCGTCGATCCCAGTTATACTAGGACAAGTGTTTTAGGATATCCTGTTGGGCCGAGTTGGAATATAGCTAATTTAACGGACATGGCGAATATTTTGTTTACCGAACCTGGCATATCCCTATGGCAGAATGGTCCCCAGGACTTTGACGAGAACTATACAGATAAGGAAAACACCCGCGCAGGCTATGTGATGGGGGAGTTTAATATTGGGAGTGCTCTTACAATAGTTCCCGGTGCCCGCTATCAAGAAGAACAAACCGATATAGGGGCTTACCATGTTAGACTCAATGGTAGTAATGCAAATGGTCTTGACGGTCCTGCTCCTGTTTGGGTGGATACAAAAAGAGACAATCCGTATTGGTACCCTTCGGTAACTATGAAATATAAGGCAACGGACAATGTTCAAGTAACAGGTGCAGCGTATAGAAGTGTTTCGTTGCCCGATTACGATCAAATTACTCCTCTGGTTGATTTAGGGGACAACGGTACGTTAAACTTAGGGAACCCGCTGTTGAAACCATCCACTGCATGGAATTATGATCTGGGAGTCTCGCTGTACAGTAGTGAGATTGGTTTGTTCACGGTGGACGTGTTTTACAAAGACATAAGTAATCTTATTTATAGCCTGCAGAGTTATTATATATTTAACCCGTACCCTGTTGCAGGCGCTCCGGCTGGTTTTCTTAACGGGATGCCTGCCGAGAGTTATTACGACACAACATGGGATAATAGTAAATCCAGAGGTTTAAGCAACGGTTCTATCCCGGTGAATGATCCTTCCGACGCGTTTCTGAGAGGGATAGAGTTTTCATGGCAAACGCATTTTTGGTATCTTCCGGGTTTATTAAGCGGAATAGTTCTTGACGTTAACCTCTCACTCATGTCTTCCAATCAACTGTATCCCTATTTTGAACCATTATTAAACAAATTCGGCACTACCGATACTCTTTTGTATTCAACAAAGGAGGGAGCGTTGCAGAATCAACCCAAAGCGATATATAATGTGATACTCGGGTGGGACTACAAGGGATTCAGCTCACGGTTCTCGGCGAGGTATCAACAGTTGACCCTTACGAATCTTGATACACAGTATCCAGGTGGTCTCAGGGACGCTTATTATGACAACGTGCTGTTAGTGGATATTTCGCTCAAACAGCAGATAATAAGTAATCTATCGATTTTTGCCAATGCGACAAATGTAAACGGTCATGTCGACAATTATTATTATAGCCATCCGACGTATAGTCCGAGTGCGACTCAAAACTATCCGGCGGCTAATTTGCCGACAAGTCAGCAGACATACGGATGGGATGTACAGCTTGGACTCACTTTTAATTATTAGTCATAGCAGGGAAAGATTGCCTGTGTGTAGTTTGAAACTGTAGCATAATCAATGTCATTACAATCGTACATAACTGCAAAACCGGAAAAGATGAAGGAAGGAGGTAAACGAAAGGAAAAAAGAAGTTTCACGTTAGTGATGTTCAATATAGTTCTTATTTAAAAACTTTAGGAGAAAAAAATGAAAGCAAGAATGTTACTCTGCTTGTTAATAGGTCTAGCGATAACAAGCTTTGCATATGCTGGAACGAAGTACCATGCCAAGCCGGTTCCAGCGGCTCAGGATACTATCGTAATTCCCGGTGGCACATTTAGTGGAGCGGAAAATGCCGGGTCGATGGAAACAACAGTCAATGGTGATACCAACAGCAATGGAACAAGAGTTAATCCCAATAGGGTTTACGCACTGAACGAAGGCCAGGTCTACTATCAAATGGCTCCGATGTATGTGAACGATCCGACCGGTACTCTTATAATTGTCGGTGTCCCTTCGACCTATGGAAAGGCAAAACCGATCATATTGTTACAACCGACTGGGACTGTCGACGTTAATGCTAATACGGTCTATGGCAGTATTACGATGGTGAATGTCCATTGCCAGGTAATGGAGATGGATGGACACCTGAACTCTGAGTACTTCTACTGCGGCACTTCGGGCACCAACCCGCAAAAGTTGATCATCGATAAATGCTTCTTTGAATTCAGCAACACGGATATTTTCGATTGCACTAATGAAACAGGCGCTATCGGTGGCTGGCCTCATGGAGCAAGCATCTTTATAACCAACTCGTATTTCCGAAATATGTTTGAACCAGGTCAATGGTGGAGTTCAAGAGTCTTCCAGTGCAAGCACCCGACAGATACTCTCTGGGTTGAAAACTGCACAACCACCACCGGCGGTCTTACGTTCCTGCAGCAAAATGAACTGACCGACTTTTGCTATATCAACCACAACACCATTCTCAATCAGAAGAAATATTGGCTCCTATCTCCATATAGGCATAATGAGTTCATCACGAACAATATTTTTGTCAACCAGAACTGGGTTGGCGAAGATACAAACGTGACCAACAGCGGCCAGGATCCTGATAAGCTGTTCATGAGCACGATTGATATTGACACGAATAATTCCACAAACGGCCTGATAGTGGAGCCGAAGTACATGCTAAATGGCGATACGGCTAATATTGATCAATCTCAACTTGGCTTTACTCATATGAGGGTCTTTGTTTCGAACAACATAAATTTTTATGACCCAAGGCTGACTACCGACTATTATAATAGTTCCAAGTACATCTTAGCTGACACCGGCACTGCCCCAAACACGGGAGCGTATAACGCGATACCATCATATTTAGGTTGGTTTTACCCCTCGCCTCAAAAGGTAAAAAATCAGCCTGGCGAGTGGATGAACTACCGTACAGCAGCCCTGTTTGCAGCTTATGCGCCACCTAATGGTGGCTTTGTTGAACAAAACACCATTACTTCAGATCCTCAGATGCAAACGCCTGCCATTGTCTCGGACGCTGAAGTGGATGCCATGGCGCAATGGAATCAGAGCGAGTATGGTGATTCAAGATTCAGTGCTCCATCACCGGTCCTTACCAGTACTGCGTACATTTATGGCGACTACAACCCATCAACCCTACCCGGTATTGTTGGTGGAGTGAAGACAGACGGCATAACCCAAACCTCAACGATTGCACCAACAGATCAGATTGGGGTTTCAAAGTTCACCGACCTTACGGAGAACTTCAGCCAATCAGCCCACATATCCACGATAGACGGGCTTCCAATCGGTTCTTTGATGTGGAATGATGCTCAGAATGCGGCATATAATTCGGCTGCTGCGTGGAAAGCAGTAGCGGCTGCATATAATGCGATACCAGGTCTCCCGGCATCACTTACAGCAGTGAAAGTAACTACGACGACACCTAAGTCTTTCGCACTTTCACAGAACTATCCGAACCCGTTCAACCCGACAACGCAGATCAACTATACTGTTCCACAGAACGGATTTGTGACACTGAAAGTCTATAACGTCTTAGGTCAGGAAGTTGCCTCGCTATTCGCTGGTCAACAAACAGCTGGTAGCCACTTTGTTACATTTGATGGCAACAAGTTAGCCAGCGGCGTATATTTCTATCGTCTGCAATCAGGATCGAATTCCGTCACCATGAAAATGGTACTGATGAAGTAATCGTTGTTGACTAAAGGTGCACTCTTTCACGACGAAAGCAGCATCTAGATTTCAACCCGAAAGCCGGGAGGGGATTTCTTCCCTTCCGGCTTTCTTATTACTGGAGAACTGGAATCGTAAGATGATAACGTGTGCGCGTAGGTCCGGCTTATAAGTTATAATAGTTTGAATGGTACTCCAGAGAGGGCTTGTTAGCTCTTGGATCCAGTAGCCGATTAGGTTAAAAACTCATAAACGTAGGGAGAAGCTTATGTCATTTGATTACAGGATAATTCTGAGAAAGCTAGTTGCTTTCTTGTCAGTTTCATTTTTTGTAGCACAATCTGTTTTGGCAAGCGGTTCGGGGACATTAAAAGGGAAAGTTTACGACAAGGATACGAAGGACGAATTACCTGGGGCGACTCTGCTGGTGCAGGGGACGAGCATAGGAGCGGCGACAGATATAGATGGAGCGTATGTTATTTTGAATGCACCTGCTGGCGATCAGACGATCGTGGTCAGCTACGTAGGATACGCGTCGGTTACGATGCAGGTGACAGTCGCAGAGGGTCAAACGGTTGTTAAGGATTTTTACATGGCGTCTCAGGCGGTTACGACGAAGAACGTTGTTGTAACGGCTCAGGCGGTGGGTCAGATGGAATCGATAAACCAGGAGCTATCATCGACCCAGATAGTAAACGTAGTGTCTGCGGAGAAGATGAAGGAGCTGCCTGATGCAAACATAGCGGAATCGATTGGAAGGCTTCCGGGTATATCATTACAGAGGAACAACGGCGAGGCAGATGCGGTTGTCATTCGCGGATTAGCTCCAAAGTATAATGAGATCGAAATCGAGGGCGTTCCGATGAGTTCCACATACTATGCGGACCGGGGAGTAGATTTGAGCTTGCTGGGAGACGATCTGGTAAAAGGCGTGGAGGTATCTAAGACATTAATGCCGAACATGGATGCTGATGCGTTAGGTGGGACGGTTAATCTGACTTTGAAGACGGCTCAGCCAGGGCTTCATTATGATGTATGGGGGAATGGTGGATACAACAACTTAAGGGACTCTTACGGCAATTATAAATTCGCTGCGAGTGGAAGTGACAGATTTTTGGGAGATCACGTAGGTATTCTGGTACAGGGAAACATAGAGGAGAAACAGCTTCCGTCAGACCAGTTTAGTGCCAGCTATGCTAATCCGACATACAACTCTACCATCAAACAATTTTACATAAACACATATTCAGCAGAACTGACAGACGATAATGTGCAGAGGCATCGCTATGGTGTGAGTGCGATATTAGATTATGCGTCGGATTTTGTAGACCTTAAACTCTTCAATGTGTACGATCAGAAGATGGACAGTACCATAACGAGAGAAAGTACGACAAATTTCGGCAGCAATAGTTTCGGAGACCAGATTTTGGTCAACATGACAAAAACCATACAAGAAACGCATTCCCTGCAAGCTTTATTTAAGCTTGGTGGCACAGAACTACCGATATCATTATCATACACCAAAGGGGAACAATATATGCCAAATGGACAGGAGTTTGATTTTACAGAACAGGGTACAGGGCAAGCGCTTTCGCCAGGTCAGGTGATATACGGACAGCCTGCCTCCTTAATGGATGCCATGGGTGTCATGACTCCTGCAAATTCTATCCTTTGGGATATCTTTGATACCAACACAAAACTGACGGACAATTCCTACGATGCGAAGATCGACTGGAAAGTGCCGTTCAAACTTTCAGACTCCTTTTCAGGAGAATTATCGGCAGGTGGAAAGTATCACGATGTAACCCGCACCAGTGAAAGCACTGAATTGTTGTACGATATACAATGGGGAGGGAGTCACGGCAGGATAGTAAATCTCGTTAATGAGTTCTCATCCGGGAAATATGGCGATTTCCTCAATGGAGCTAATACAAATGGCACTATAGGTGGAGTACCGGCACCGTATTTCGTCGATGCCAATTACACCAGGACAAGTATTTTAGGATATCCTATCGGACCGCAATTTGACCCATACTTATTATCGTATATGGAGAATGTTATTTATCCGGCGTGGCTACCTGCTTACTATGTTTCCGGACCGGGTGTTATGATCAAAATTATGATGATAAGGAGAATACCCGCGCAGGGTATGTGATGGGTGAGTTTAATATTGGGAGTGCTCTTACAATAGTTCCCGGTGCCCGCTATCAAGAAGAACAAACCGATATAGGGGCTTACCATGTTAGACTCAATGCTAGTAATGCAAATGGCCTTGACGGTCCTGCTCCTGTTTGGGTGGATACAAAAAGGGACAATCCGTATTGGTACCCCTCCGTAACCATTAAATATAAGGCAACGGACAATGTTCAAGTAACAGGTGCAGTCTATAGAAGTGTTTCGTTGCCCGATTACGATGAAATTACTCCTCTGGTTGATTTGGGGGACGGCGGCACAATAACCTTAGGGAACCCGCTGTTGAAACCATCCACTGCATGGAATTATGATCTGGGAGTGTCGCTGTACAGTAGTGAGATTGGTTTGTTCACGGTGGACGTGTTTTACAAGGACATAAGTAATCTTATTTATAGCCTGCAGAGCTATTATCCGTTTGACCCGTACCCTGTTGTCGGCGCGCCAGCTGGTTTTCTTAGCGGGCTGCCTGCCGAGAGTTATTACGACACGACATGGGATAATAGTAAATCCAGGAGTTTAAGCAACTCTTCTATTCCGGTGAATGATCCTTCCGACGCGTATCTGAGAGGGATAGAGTTTTCATGGCAAACGCATTTTTGGTATCTTCCGGGTTTATTAAGCGGGATAGTTCTTGACGTTAACCTCTCACTCATGTCTTCCAATCAACTGTATCCCTTTTTTGAACCAGTAAATAACAAATTCGGCACTACCGATACTCTTTTGTATTCAACAAAGGAGGGAGCGTTGCAGAATCAACCCAAAGCGATATATAATGTGATACTCGGGTGGGATTACAAGGGATTCAGCTCACGGTTCTCGGCGAGGTATCAACAATTGACACTTACGAATCTTGATACACAGTATCCGGGTGGTCTCAGGGACGCTTATTATGACAACGTGCTGTTAGTGGATATTTCGCTCAAACAGCAAATAATAAGTAATCTATCGATTTTTGCCAATGCGACAAACGTAAATGGTCATGTCGACAATTATTATTATAGCCATCCGACTTATGTTAATGGCGTCAATACTTATCCGGCGAGTAATTTACCAACAAGTCAGCAGACATACGGATGGAATTTACAGTTTGGTCTCACTTTTTATTATTGAGATGCATTACTAGTAATCCAATGAACCATTTAACAAATCTTGTCGCGTTAATTGTAAAGATCATTATCATAATGAAGGCGGTGCTGATAAGGTAATCCTGGTAGAATATGTGTTGCTCTCTTTCAAGGCAAGAGCGACATAGAGTTTTCAATTCGTACAATGGGAGATGCCTCCATCTGCCAGTTCTTTTGCCACTGAAGAACCAGATCAGCAAAGAGGAATACATCCATTATGATCTATGTCCATTTTGAACGAGGACGAAGATGTTTGTAGCAAACTCTTCGAACTCGAGGGAAGAGTTAATCGAAACGCCTCGATGCTTTCCATTCTTTATTGAATTGTGGAAGGATCGCATAGTATTGTGACAAAGCACTGACATCGTCGAGTATGCTGATTTTCGCGCGTCATATCGTTGCGATTTCATTTTTTTGACAGAAAGTTGAGTGAAGTGAGATTTTTTTCTTATATTAAACATAATGCAACCAGATAAGTCCCATTGGATAGAGGGCACTTGTCGGAATGCATTTGAATTTGTTCTTACAAAAAACAAGGAGTTCATAATAGTGGTGAGGATTTCTTCTCTTCTTTTCGTTTTATTTTTATTTGTCGCATATGCTTCCGCCAGTATAACAGTGCAAGGGAGGGTAACCGGGACTGATGGTAGACCGATGTCGGTGGCGCGCGTCTTTCTAACTTATCCAAGTGACGATCACCCGATTAGGAGTGTTGACGTTCGAAGAAACGGCGAATACAAAATTGTGATTGATTCAGAAGGGCTTTGGGTACTGCATTTTACTGCCACGTTTCATCATGAATACCAAATTGCAATTTATGCCGATACCATGAAGAGGGTTGGACTTGATGTAAAGCTCGGGACTTATAGTTATATAGATAATTTCGATGGCGCGGGGGTTATTGGAAATTTCAATGGATGGTCCTTGCCGCGTTCAATTGATCTTAATAGGGATCAAGATGGTACATATTCTGCGGTTGCGGATAACAAATCCGACACTTTGATTTATCGATTAATAAATGTTAGAGCGGACGGAGAGGTCGAAGGAACTGACGCGAATGGATTTGTCCCAAACGGGATTGAAGGGTACAACTCGTTCTTGATCGCAAGAAAGGGGAAAGTTAAGATTGTGTTCGATCCACGGAAACTTGTGCGTTCTGATCAGCGTGCGAGTTTCAAACTTATCACTGCCGACTCGATTGAGTCGAGGTTTGCAAAGTCATATGCCATTTTGGAGGATACCAGACAGGCATATACGTCATCACTATATTGGCACGTCGCTGAACATAAGATGGGGATCTTCAAATTCGATTTCGCGCCCATTATTGACTCGGTTAAGAATCTGTTGAATACTGAGCCTGAAGGATTGATTCGGCAGGTTCTTCAACTCGACTACTTTGGATTGACTGCCATGAGTACTTTCATTCATTATGTTGAAGTCAAAACTAGCCGCCAGACTTCGACCGAAATTCCCCCAAACTCTATCATTTGGTCGCTGGATCCCGGCCTGCTTTCGGAGGCCCTAAACAATGGGGCGTTTAGTGAGTTTGAAAGAGCGGAATACATTCGTAAGGTAGTGAATACAAATCCGATGTCACGTACCAAGTCAGTTCTCTTGCGGGATGAGATTGTGCGGGACTTTCATTCGCTTGATTACGTCAAAATACTCCCCTATCTCTCAATTCTCTTAGACCAGTATGGCGATTCTCCCGAGGCGTTAAATGAGGGAAAGATGTACTCTGCAGACTACATCCATTTGAAGGGTAGTGTTCGAGTCCCGGCATTTTCGGTTGGATCACTCACAGACTCTACTCAACATTTCACTAACGATTCTTTTAAGGACAAATATTACCTGTTAGACTTCTGGGCAACCTGGAACAGGCAGTCATTGGATGAGATTAAAAACCTTAGGAAAGCATACGAAAGGTATAAGGACAAAAACTTTGAAATGTTGAGTGTCTCACTTGACAGCTCGTCGGATACCGTAAAAAAGTTTCAACATGAGGAGCAGAGCATACCATGGTTGAATGGATTTGTTAACAGTGGATTCGACAATAAGATTTGTAAGGACTTCGAGGTTTATTCAGTTCCCAAAGCTATCCTGGTTGGTCCGAAAGGGAACATAGCCGCCATTGGGTGGGATCTTCGCGGAGACAACCTCGGCAAGACCCTCGAGAGATTCCTTGAAAAATGATGGAGTGTTCCATATCTAAGCGCTTTTGTTTTACATACATTTTTATTTTTCTTGCCGTTCCTGTTGCGTTTTGCCAATCGGGGACCTCATCCGTGCAAACTGAACCGACGGGTCAAAATTTGGTCATAAACGACAAAGGCTATTATGAGATGCAAGGCCTCAACGTCATGGTGTTTGACGATTTTTATCCTGAAGGGCATCAAGGCGGTGTGACCATTATTCAGTTTGGTGAGAGAGTGGCCGCAAATGGAGATGTGCGGATCGATCCCACACCTGGTCAATGGTCCCCAGTCCCGAAAGTCGGAGGCAAAGTCGTCGATAAAAAAAGTGGCACGATCACGGTTAATCTTTGGTATCCTGACTCGAGTAAGGAGAGAAAGGGGTACAACCCAATTGATTATCCGGACTTGAGATTTAAATACAAGATAAGAACCGAGGCAATCGGTGCGAGCATAAAAGTGATCGTGGATCTTGAAAAACCGCTGCCGGACAATTGGGCAAACAAGGTCGGGTTTAATTTAGAACTTTTTCCGGGACAGTTTTATGGTGAACATTATTTGATGGACGGAAGGTCTGGAATATTTCCGCGGCAAGCAAACGGGCCGGTAGAACCGGATTCGGATGGAGGTCTTCAACCGGTTCCTATGGCAGTGGGAAAGGAATTAGTTGTTGCGCCGGACAACTGGAAAAAAGAGATAAAATTCGTGAGCTTGACGAGTGATCTCCAATTGTTAGATGGAAGCGATTTGTATAACAATGGTTGGTTCACGTTGCGATCCGCGATACCGGTGGGTGCGGTTAAGAATGCTGTTGTATGGATCATTTCTCCCAAGACAAATACCGATTGGAGATACGAGCCGGTTATTCAGGTGTCGCAGGTTGGCTATCATCCCAAACAGTCTAAGATTGCCGTGGTAGAATTGGATAAGTTGACAGAAGAATATGAGCCGATCCAGCTTATGCGAATTAGTGCGGACTCGGAAACGGTTGTCAAAACCGACCATGATCCTGCCCTTTGGGGAAATTTCTTGCGATATAAATACCTGCGTTTTGATTTTAGTGAAGTGACAGAGCCGGGTATTTATAAAATAAAATATGGAAATGTCGAATCGAGCGAATTTGAGATTAGAAATGACATTTACGCCGAAAATGTTTGGCAGCCGACATTAGAATATTTTCTGCCGGCACAAATGTGTCACATGAAAGTTGAAGATAGGTACCGTGTATGGCATGGGCTCTGCCACATGGACGATGCCACGATGGCTCCGATTAATCAGGATCACTTTGACGGATATTCTCAGGGCCCGTCTACCTTGACAAAATATAAATCGGGAGAACATGTGCCTGGTCTGAATATAGGAGGGTGGCATGATGCAGGCGATTACGATTTGCGAGTTGAGTCACAAGCTGGTACAGTCTATATGCTTGGACTAGCCTACGAGTTCTTCAAGAATGGCTATGACCAGACGTCGATAGATGAAGAGACAAGGTTAACTCAGATCCATAAACCCGATGGGAAGCCGGATATCCTTCAACAGATGGAGCATGGCTTGTTATCCATAATCGGCGGTTATGAGTCTTTAGGAAAATTGTACAGAGGCATTCAGGAAGCAACTCTTCATCAGTATGTGCTTCTTGGTGACGGTTCTAATGCAACCGACAATATCATTGATAACCCGAATGGGACAGATCCAGTATTGCATCGTTCACTGCCTGACGACGACAGGATGGTATTCACTGAAAATAATACCGCTAGAGAACTTTATGTAGCTCAGGTTCTTGCTGCCGCTAACAGAGTTATAAAAGATTATGATCCTGGAATAGCGGAGAAATGTTTGAGAATTTCCGAAGAACTTTTTAGAAATGACTCAATATTCAACGGATCGGCAAAAGTGAACGCTGCTGCAGAACTTTATTTGACAACATCGAATGAAGAGTACAGAAAAATATTGTTAGATAATGAAGATTTGATCAGCAAAAATATTTTGAGATTCGCTATTGTTATCGGCAGAGTGACACAAAAATTGAATGATGAGGATTTTACTGCCAAGATCGAAAAGGCGGTCAAGCAATCTGTTGATATGGTTGCCGCGCTGTCTAAAGAAAACCCTTATGGTGTACCATACAAACCATATATTTGGGGAGCAGGTTGGGACATCGAATCGTTTGGCGTCAATCAATTGTTGTTGAACTTAAGCTTCCCAAAAATAGTCAGTTCCGAATATGCATGGAATGCCCTTAACTTCGTACTCGGATGTCATCCCGGAGAAAATACCGCGTCATTTGTTTCCGGAGTTGGTGTAAATTCAATGACGGTAGCGTACGGCGCGAACAGAGCTGATTGGTCATATATTCCCGGCGGGGTTGCAAGCGGCACCGCTTTGATTCGCCCAGATCTGCCAGAATTGAAAGTTTGGCCATATTTCTGGCAGCAGGGAGAATATGTCATGGGCGGCGGCGCAACGGATTTCATGTTGTTAGCTATGGCAGCCGATCGGTTGCTTAACAAAAATAATCTTCGTTAAAAGCCGAACTCTGTAGTCGGGTCGCTGACCCGATCAAATTTTGATGGACGGAGCAGCCTTCTGTTCTCAGTTTTCACTTTATTGTTATTTCCACCTTGATTTTTTCACATTTTCTATTAAATTTATAAGCTCGAAATGTGTGAAGCTGGCGTAGCTCAGTTGGTAGAGCAGCTGATTTGTAATCAGCAGGTCGGGGGTTCAAATCCCTTCGCCAGCTCGACTATTGGGCGGACGCCGGAGTTGGAGAGCCGGGGCGGACTGTAAATCCGTTGGCTTATGCCTTTGAGGGTTCGAATCCCCCGCCGCCCACTGCTTGTTCATTTGTAATAATGTAGCTGGGCATAATTTTTTCTGGGAGTAATCCCGTCCATGATGCACGGACGGATTGGTAAAGCCTGCCGAGAAGACTTTGTCGTATTGGGATGGTAACGGGTTCGAATCTCATCTCCCGCTGAAGAGAACTTTGAAATTGTTGTTAGAATCTTTTGAAAGTGTGAACTCGGAATGCGGGAGTAACTCAGTTGGTAGAGTCACAGCCTTCCAAGCTGTTGGTCGCGGGTTCGAGTCCCGTCTCCCGCTCAAACCATCTGTCCGAGGCTCATGAGCGGATGACAACGTTCTATAAAATTTTGCTGACGTAGCTCAGTTGGTAGAGCAACGCCTTGGTAAGGCGTAGGTCACGGGTTCAAATCCCGTCGTCAGCTCGCTAAATAAGGGAAGGATCATGAGAGAAATTTTAACGCTCGAATGCACTGTTTGCAAGCATCGCAATTATACAACTACAAAAAATAAGAGAAAGCAAACGGGAAGAGTCGAGTATAAAAAATATTGCCGCTTCTGTAACAAGCACACTTCTCACAAGGAGACGAAATAGTAGTTTTAAATTTTGAATCAAGAATCAAGAACTTGGGATTGAGAATTGTGAATACGAAATACGTCAGTAGCTCAATTGGCAGAGCAGCGGTCTCCAAAACCGCAGGTTGGGGGTTCGAGTCCCTCCTGACGTGCACAACGAGGGAAGAAGAATGAGAGAAAAAATAATCGGCTTTTTCGATGATGTTGTGAAGGAAATGAAAAAGGTAACATGGCCGACAAAAGATGAGCTAAAAGACTCAACCGGCGTCGTCCTGGTCGCGACATTGATAATAGCCATCTTTGTGTATGCGATCGATACGATTGTAAACGTGGCACTGAGAACGATTCTATGAGTGAAGTACCAAACCCGAAAGTTCCTGAAGGTGATCCCATTCGTCCCGAAGGGATCCAGTCGGATGAGAATCCTGCGGAAATGAATTCATCGCAAACACCTGAGGAAATTCGTCTAGAGAAAACCGCTTCAGCGGAATCAAAGCCTGCGGAGAAAAGGAAAGCTGCTACTAAGAAGTGGTACGTCGTTCGGACATTTTCCGGTCAGGAAAGCAAGGCAGTGGCCTATCTCGAAAGTCAGCTTAAAGATTCCGATCTCAAGGAAAAGTTCGGCGAGATCATAATTCCAACTGAGAAGGTGCCGACAATTAGCGAGAGCGGCAAAAGAAGAGTGAAGACTCGAAACTTCATGCCGGGCTATGTGATGGTCGAGACCGAGATGGACGATCGTGTGAAAGCTTTCATTCTCAGCGTACCATCTATAATAAGTTTTGTTGGACCGAAAGGCAACCCGAGTCCACTTCGTGGTGATGAAGTCGGCCGGTTGAAAGGCAGAATTGATGAACAGCAAGAGCGCCCGATAACCGAAGTCCCCTTCAAAGTGAATGACAAAGTGAAAGTCATCGGTGGTCCATTCTCGACATTCAAAGGAGAAGTTTCGGAAGTGAATGAGGACAAAATGAAATTAAAAGTGACCGTAACTATTTTCGGCCGCCCGACTCCTGTCGAATTGAGTTTTACTGAAGTTGAAAAAGAAAAATAATCCAAGGTGAATAATGGCTAAGAAAGTTGTGGGTTTTGTAAAACTGCAGATACCGGCTGGACAAGCGACGCCTGCCCCGCCAGTCGGTCCTGCTTTAGGTCAAAAGGGCGTAAACATCATGGAGTTTTGTAAGCAGTTCAACGCTCGCACGCAGGACAAGCAGGGATTGATCATTCCGGTAGTCATCACCGTTTTTTCCGACAAATCATTCACGTTTATAACAAAGACTCCGCCTGCCGCGGTGCTGCTCGTGAAAGAGGCGAAAATTGAAAAAGGCTCAGGAGAGCCCAACCGCGTCAAAGTCGCGAAGGTTACTCGCGAACAAGTCAAGAAGATCGCCGAAATGAAAATGCCTGATTTGAACACGACCGATGTTGAATCGGCCATAAGTATGGTTGCCGGCACAGCCCGTAGTATGGGTATCGTGGTTGAAGGTTAAAATTAATTTGAAGTGGTGAATTTTTAATTTTGAATTGAGAATTCATAAAAAAAGGAGTTTAAAAAATGAAACAGAGCAAACGATTTAAAGAGGCATCAAAGCTGATTGAGAGATCGAAAGAATATTCGGTCGAAGATGCGGTAGAAAAAATAAAGTCAACACCGAAAACAGAATTCGATGAGACGGTTAATATTGCAATTCGTCTCGGCGTTGATCCGCGTCATGCTGATCAGGCAATTCGCGGGACAGTCTCTCTTCCTCACGGCATCGGAAAAACTGTTCGAGTTCTCGTGCTGACGAAGCAAGCACAGAAGCAGGAAGAAGCTAAGCAGGGCGGCGCAGACCATGTCGGCTTTGATGATTATATTAAGAAAATACAGGAAGGCTGGGCTGACATCGACGTGATCGTCGCAACGCCGGACTCCATGGCTGACGTTGGAAAACTTGGCAAAGTGCTCGGTCCGAAAGGTTTGATGCCGAATCCGAAAAGCGGCACTGTCACCATGGATGTTGCAAAAGCTGTTACGGAAATCAAGGCCGGGAAAATCGAATTTAGAGTCGACAAAGCAGGCAATCTTCACTCCGTCGTCGGCAAAGCCTCTTTCGACAAACAAAAGTTGGTCGATAATGTCAACACATTTCTTGCGGCGGTTAACCGCGTGAAGCCGGCGTCCGCGAAGGGGCAATACATAAGAAATGTGTCCATATCTTCAACAATGGGACCTGGAATCAGGATTGACAAGTCGCTTGCAGCGAACATACATTGAGTTTACGCACTAAATGCTTCTAAGCTTCTCCGGAGAATTTTCCCGGAAAAGAAACAATTTCAAATGAGGAAAAAATGAAAAGGAACGAAAAGGAACAAGTTGTCGCAAAAGTCGCGGAGCTGATGTCCAATTCGAGCAGCCTTTTCTTCACTGACTTTGGTGGAATGACCGTGGCACAAAGCAATGATCTGCGACGCGAATTCCAGAAAAGCGGCGTGAGGTATCGGGTCGTTAAAAATACGTTAATCAAGAAAGCGATGTCGGTCTCTTCTTCTGATGAGACAGCATTTAAATACCTCGTCGGTCAGACAGGAATTGCTTTCGGAATTGATGATCCGGTTGTGCCTGCCAAAGTCTTGAAGAAATTCTTTGACAAGAATCAAAAACCTGCCACAAAAGCTTTTGTGATTGACAAGCAGATTTTTCAAGGGAAAAAACTTGCCGAATTTGCATCGATGTTGTCGAAGCCTGAAATGATCAGCGCAATTCTTGGAAGTTTGCAATCACCAGTCACCGGAATTGCCGGTTCGATTTCTGCGGTGATGCGTGACCTTGTTGCTGTGCTTGATGCTGTGGAGAAAAAACTCCCCGCGCAGGCGGCATAAAATTTTAATTAGAATTTCAAAAGGAGAAACAAAAAATGTCGGAAGTAGTTCAAGATCTGGTAGAAAAAATAAGTAAGCTTACTCTCTTAGAAGCATCTGAATTGAAAAAAGCACTCGAGGATAAGTTTGGCGTTACCGCGGCGGCACCCGTCATAGTTGCTGGCGGCGGAGCAGCGGCAGCCGCAGCCCCAGCGGTAGAAGAGAAAACTGAATTCGATGTGAATCTCGTCAGCACTGGTGCTCAGAAGATCAACGTTATTAAAGTTGTTCGTGCTGCCACCGGTCTTGGCTTGAAAGAAGCCAAAGATCTCGTCGATGGCGCTCCAAAGGTTGTAAAGGAAGCGCTATCCAAAGTGGATGCCGAGAAACTTAAAAAGGAACTCGAAGAAGCCGGCGCAACTGTTGAGCTGAAGTAACTGAACTTTAGCGAGCATTTGAGTGTTACACCGAGTGGGACGAGAGTATTCCCGTCCTACTCTTTAGCTCTTGCCATAATTCTCTCGTCGAAAAATTATAAGGAGTGTGACTACGTTGAAGAATCTCAATTCTAACGATCAAGATTTACGTTTGAGCTTTGCAAAGATTCCTCAGAGGGTTGATTATCCGGATTTACTTAACGTCCAGATAGATTCATTTAAGAAATTTCTCCAGGAAGATATCGCGCCAAAGAGGAGAAAGTCTGTCGGTTTGCAAGGAGTATTTCAGGTAAACTTTCCGATCTATGACAACAAGGAGCATTTCGCTCTGGGCTTCGTCGATTACAGCATCGAGAAGCCGCGCTACGGAGTTGATGAATGTATAGAAAAGGGCTTGACTTATTCCGTAACGTTGAAAGCAAGACTGCGTCTCGCCAGCAAGGATCCTGACCCGAACAAAGAGGGATACATGGATGCGAAAGAGCAAGAGGTTTATCTCGGCTCAATTCCTTATATGACTGATCGCGCGACATTTATTATTAACGGCGCAGAGCGCGTAGTCGTGAGCCAGCTTCATCGTTCACCGGGAGTTTTCTTTGTCGAGACGGAGCATCCAAATGGCGCAAGACTTTGGAGTTCGCGCGTTATCCCGATGAGAGGCGCCTGGCTGGAATTTACAACGGACATCAGTAATGTTCTCTGGGTTTATATAGATCGGAAGAAAAAATTCTATGCTACCACACTCCTACGTGCGCTAGGGTATGAGAAGAATGAAGACATACTCAATCTTTTTGGGCAAATCGAAGAGATAAACGTTGCCAAGGTTGACCTGGACGATTATGTCGGAAGAAGGCTGGTAGGGGACGTTGTCGATACGAAGACCGGAGAAATTATCATCGACACTTCGGACTTATCCATCGAAGAGTTAAAGCTAACTGAGGAGTATATTGGTCTCATCAAGAAAGCGAATGTTAAGAAGCTTCAGTTGTTGAAATCGACGCGCAAAGGTGATGACCCGATGTTGCTTAATACAATTAGGGAAGATTCTACAAGCTCAAGCGAAGTGGCGTTGAAGAAAATCTATGCAGAGCTTCGATCTGTCGAGGCACAAGACACAGAAACGGCGCGCGGACTTTTGGAAAAAATGTTTTTCAGTGAGAAGCGTTACGACCTTGGAGATGTCGGACGTTATCGCATGAATGCGAAACTTTCACTTGATATTCCTACCACCACTACGGTTCTCGCAAAGGAAGATATCGTTGCAATTATAGATTACATGTTGAAGCTGCGCCGCGAGGAGGGCCAAATCGACGACATCGACCATCTCGGAAACAGGCGCGTGAAAACTGTCGGCGAACAGTTGGAGTCGCAGTTCAACCTCGCGTTGACAAGAATGGTTCGTAACGTAAGAGAGCGGATGAACATCCACGACGAAGAAAATTTCACGCCGCAAGGGTTGGTGAATGCGCGTGTTATAACGACTGTTCTGAACTCATTCTTCGGAACGAGCCAGCTATCTCAGTTCATGGATCAGACGAACCCGCTTGCTGAGATGACGCACAAGCGAAGGATGAGCGCGCTCGGACCCGGAGGCCTGACGAGAGAGCGTGCGGGATTTGAAGTCCGCGACGTTCATTACACGCACTACGGCCGGCTTTGCCCGATCGAAACTCCTGAAGGGCCCAACATCGGATTGATTTCTTCTCTCGCAGTTCATGCCAGGGTAAATGATTTCGGATTTATTGAGACGCCGTATTTCAAAGTTGTCAACGGGATTGCAACTGATGAGATCATATTTTTGGGGGCGGCTCAGGAAGACGAGTACAAGATTGCACAAGCAAATACACCTGTCGATGAAAAGGGGAGAATTACCGCCGAACGTGTTCGAGCAAGACACCATGGTGACTTCATTTTGGAGAAACCGTCTGAAATACATTTCATGGATGTGGCGCCGAACCAGATCGTCAGCCCAGCGGCAGCGCTGATTCCGTTTCTCGAGCACGACGATGCTAATCGCGCACTTATGGGAGCGAACATGCAGCGTCAGGCAGTGCCGCTCATAAGAAACGAAGCACCAGTCGTGGGCACGGGGATGGAGAGAAAAGTTGCGGTCGATTCGAGAACCATGATCATTGCCGAGCATGATGGGGTTGTACAGGAAGTTGATGCGAGCAGGATTGTTGTAAAATATGACATCAACGAAAAGTCGGACGAAGTGATCGCAAGCTTCGAAGACTTGAGGACTGCTGAGTATAAGTTACGCAAGTTTTTCCGAACCAATCAGGATACGACAGTAAATCAGAAGCCGTTGGTAAAGGCTGGTCAGCGTTTCAAGAAAGGTGACGTGCTCGCAGACGGCTGCTCGACGGAAAACGGAGAGCTTGCGCTTGGTCGAAATGTTCTTGTTGCATTCATGCCATGGCACGGATACAACTTCGAAGATGCCGTCATTCTCAGCGAGGATTTGGTGGCACACGACGAATTTACTTCGATTCATATCCAGTCTTTGGAAACCAGCGTTAGAGATACGAAGCGTGGAGAGGAGGAGCTTACTCGTGATATTCCAAATGTCTCCGAGGAAATGACAAAAGACCTTGACGATAATGGTATAATCAGAACCGGCGCAGAAGTTGTGGAGAATGATATACTTGTCGGAAAGATTACTCCAAAGGGCGAGACCGATGTAACTCCGGAAGAGAAATTGTTGCGCGCGATATTCGGAGATAAGGCTGGTGATGTTAAAGATGCGTCTCTCAAGGCTCCACCGGGAATGCGCGGTGTCGTAATTGATACGAAGCTCTTCTCAAGAAAGAAAAAAGATGCTGAATCTAAAAAAGAAGAAAAGAAGAGATTAGAAGAAATTGAAAAGTGGTTGAAGACCGCGAAAAGTGAAGTCCACGAGAGGCTCATCGACAAACTTGCGGAAGTCCTCGAAGATGAGACTTCGGTGGGGATTCGCACGAAGGATGGTGCGGTCGCGATCAGAAGTGGCACGGTTCTCAAGAGAGAGACATTCGAAAAGTTCGAAGATCTCGAGAAATTGGATTTCACCGAGCCGTGGGTTGAAAGTGCACGGAAGAACAGGCTCATCGAGCAGATTCACAGAAACTATCACATGAGGGTTCTGGACATCGAAGAGGAAGCGAGGCGCGAGAGGAACAAAGCGATTACTGGCGATGAGCTTCCCCCCGGAATTGTCCAGCTTGCAAAAATCTATGTGGCATCGAAGCGCAAGCTTCAGGTCGGCGATAAGATGGCAGGACGCCACGGTAATAAGGGTGTTGTCTCGATCGTTGTCGCAAAGGAAGATATGCCGTTCATGCCGGACGGATCTCCGGTCGAGGTGGTTTTGAATCCTCTCGGTGTACCATCTCGTATGAATATCGGTCAGTTATATGAAACCGCATTAGGCTGGGCAGCAACGAAATTAGGCGTCAAGTATGCGTCTCCGATTTTCGATGGAGCGACATGGGAAGAAGTGCAAGGTGAGCTTCGTAAAGCCGGACTCAATGAAAGCTCGAAGACAGTTCTAATTGACGGAAAAAGCGGCGAGCCGTTTGCAAACGAGGTAACGGTCGGATACATGTATATGATGAAGCTCGACCATCTTGTCGAGGATAAAATCCACGCGCGTTCGACAGGCCAGTATTCATTGATAACCCAGCAGCCGCTCGGCGGGAAAGCCCAGTTCGGTGGACAAAGGTTCGGCGAAATGGAAGTGTGGGCGCTTGAAGCTTACGGTGCCTCGCACGTACTCCAGGAAGTTCTCACTGTGAAAAGCGACGACGTACCCGGACGTTCCAAGTTGTTCGAGTCGTTGGTCAAGGGTGAGAACACTCCTGAGCCGGGGATCCCGGAAGCATTCAGCGTATTAGTTCGTGAATTGCAGGGACTCGGTCTCGAAGTGAAAGTAATGCATGATGGTGAATTTGCACGCAGCGAAAATGGAAAGTAAAAAGTCAATGATGAAAGCTGCCATAAAAATTATCCGAAGGATTGCTTCGGAGGAGGATTCTTTTAATGCCCAAATTTGAATTTCGCCGCGAATTACAGCAAACCCGCAAGATTATTACTGCGATTCGCATAAGTCTTGCTTCTCCCGATGCTATTATTGATCGTTCACACGGTGAGGTCACAAAGCCGGAGACGATAAATTATAGGTCGTATCGTCCGGAGAAAGACGGCCTCTTCTGCGAAAAAATATTCGGACCGGTGAGAGATTGGGAATGTCATTGCGGCAAGTATAAGAAGATCAGATATAAAGGAATCGTATGTGACCGTTGTGGCGTCGAGGTCACTCAGAAAAGTGTGCGGCGCGAGAGGATGGGGCACATAACTCTTGCAACGCCGGTTGTTCACATCTGGTACTTGCGTTCGTTGCCGAGCAAGATCGGTAATCTTCTGGGAATGTCAACGAAGGAATTGGAGAAGGTGGCTTACTATGAGTCTTACGTCGTGATACAGCCTGGAGCTGCGTTAGATCATCTTAGTGAACAGCAGCTTCTGAGCGAAGAAGAATATTACGATCTTCAGGAAAAATATCCGCACAACGACGAACTTGACGATTCAGACGCGAGAAAAATTATCGTTAAGATTGGCGGTGAAGCTATAAAAGAAATGCTTAAGAGAGTCGATGTTGATACTCTCAGTGAAGAACTTCGCACTACGGCACGAACGGAAAGATCGGAACAGAAGCGGATCGATCTTCTCAAGAGGCTGAAAGTTGCCGAGGCGTTCCGGACAAGAGACGGCGAAGAGTTCATTAATAAACCAGAGTGGATGGTTATCGAAGTGATCCCGGTTATTCCACCGGAGTTGCGCCCGTTAGTGCCGCTCGAAGGCGGGAGATTTGCGACGAGCGATTTGAACGATTTGTATCGTCGTGTGATCATAAGAAATAATCGGTTGAAAAGGCTCATCGACATAAAAGCCCCCGAAGTGATTTTGAGAAACGAGAAGCGCATGCTTCAAGAAGCTGTCGATGCGTTATTGGACAATAGCCGCCGGATAAGCGCTGTCAATTCGGACAGTCAACGCGCTCTAAAGTCTCTCTCTGATGTGTTGAAAGGAAAGCAGGGACGTTTCAGACAAAATCTGCTCGGCAAGCGCGTCGACTACAGCGGAAGGTCCGTCATCGTGGTCGGTCCGGAGTTGAAATTACATGAATGCGGCTTGCCGAAAGATATGGCGGTCGAACTTTTCAAGCCGATGATCATAAGAAAATTACTTGAGCGCGGAGAGGCAAAAACTGCCAAAACCGCACGCAGGTTAGTTGACAGGAAGGTGAACGAAGTTTGGCAGGTCCTGCCGTCGATTGTCGAAGGCAACCCGGTCTTGTTGAACCGCGCACCGACTCTGCATCGACTCGGCATTCAAGCTTTTCAACCGGTTTTGGTCGATGCAAAAGCTATAAAACTTCATCCATTAGTCTGCACCGCGTTCAACGCTGACTTTGACGGTGACCAGATGGCTGTGCATGTACCACTTTCGTACGAAGCCCAGCTTGAAGCTCGTATCCTAATGCTGTCGAGCCACAACTTGCTTTCGCCTGCGCATGGGAAACCGATTGTTCATCCGACGCAAGATATGGTTCTCGGTTTGTATTATCTGACAAAGATCAGAAAAAGTGACGAGAAGTCGGCGAAGTGCTTTGCTTCCGTTGATGAGATCCGTCTTTCGTTGGAGCTGAACAAAATTTTATACCATGAACCAATAAAGTTCCGGACTCAGGATGGATTTATTGACACGACTCCTGGAAGAGTGTTGTTCAACGAAATTGTCCCGGAAGAGCTTGGGTTCATTAATGAGGTTTTGACAAAAAGCAAAATCATTTCGATCATTGCCGAGTCTTACAAAAAAGCCGGTCCTCTTAAAACTGCTAAGTTCCTTGATGACTTAAAGGAGTTAGGGTTTGAAAACGCTACAAAAGCTGGACTTTCGATAAACGTCAATGACGTTATAATTCCCGACGTCAAGAAAAAATTCATCGATATATCCGACCGGGAAGTAAAAGAAATTGAAGCGAGTTACGAAGGCGGCTTCATAACTGCTGGCGAAAGATACAACAAGATCATCGACGTGTGGCAAAGAGCTACGAACCTCGTCAGTGATGCAGCATACAAGACATTGTCCGCGTCCAAAGAAGGTTTCAACTCTATCTGGATGATGCTTGATTCCGGCGCTCGCGGCTCGAAAGATCAGGTGAAGCAATTAGCAGCGATGCGAGGACTGATGGCGAAGCCGCAGAAATCGCTTACAGGTCAGGTTGGTGATCTGATAGAGAATCCCATCATTGCAAATTTCCGTGAAGGACTTTCAATCCTTGAATACTTCATCTCGACTCACGGTGCTCGAAAAGGACTTGCCGATACTGCCATGAAAACTGCCGATGCAGGTTATTTGACGCGAAGACTAGTTGATGTCTCTCAGGATGTGGTCGTATCGATGGACGACTGCGGAACGATTCGCGGTATTTCCGTGAGTGCTATTAAAGATGGTGAACGCGTTCAGGAAACACTTGTCGAACGTATTTTAGGGCGCGTTGCTCTTTATGATGTAATTGATCCATTAACAAATAAAATTATTGTTGACGGTGGCGAAGAAATTATCGAAGATCTCGCGGAGAAAATCGCCAACACTGCAATCGACAGCGTCGATATTCGCTCGGTGCTAACTTGCGAAGCGCCGCGGGGTGTATGTGCGAAATGTTATGGACGAAATCTGGCGACAGGTAAGATGGTGGAGATTGGAGATGCTGTGGGAATTATCGCGGCACAAAGTATCGGTGAACCCGGCACCCAGCTTACACTCCGCACATTCCATACCGGAGGTGTCGCAAGTGTTGAGTCTCAGGAGTCGAACGTTATTTCTCCAGCCGAAGGCAATCTAAAATTTGAAAATATGCAACCGCTGGTAGATTATACCAATCGCACGACAGGCAAAGCAGAGAAGGTTTTGCTAGGGCGCCATGGTGTTATTCAAGTCCTTGATAAAGACAACCGTGCCATTAAGAAGATGGATGTCCCGCAAGGTGCCCATCTTGTTTTAGGTGAGGGCGATATGGTCAACAAAGGCGACCTTGTCTATCAATGGGATCCTTACAACACTTTGATTCTGACTGAGTTTGGAGGAAAAGTGCGATGGGTTGACTTGAAGAAAGATGTTACGTATCGCGAACAAACTGATGAACAAACAGGACAGGTTGAGAAAGTCATCATAGAAAGTATAGATAAGAATTTGACGCCATCTCTGGAAATTGTTCACGGCAACAAAGTGAAAAGGACTTACAATTTACCTGTAGGTGCACATATAGTTGTTGAAGATGATGAGGAAATCCAGTCTGGTGAGACACTCGCGAAGAAGCCGAAAGAGTTGTCTCGCGTTCGTGATGTGACAACGGGTCTTCCGAGGGTTCAGGAATTGTTCGAAGCTCGCGCTCCGCAAGATCCGGCAACGGTCAGCGAAATCGATGGATATGTCAATTTCGGCGGACAATCGAGAGGGCAAAAAGAAGTTATCATCATAAGTGCAGACGGAAAAGACAGAAAAACTTATAAGGTCTCGCTGCGCCAGCACATACTGGTACAGGAAAATGATTTCGTCATTGCCGGTGAACGACTGACAGACGGTCCGGTTGATCCGCACGACATCTTGCGCATCAAAGGACCGGCAGATGTTCAGAAATACTTGCTCGACGAGATTCAAGAGGTCTATCGGCAACAGAACGTGACAATAAATGACAAGCATATCGAAGTCATTGTCCGCCAGATGTTCCAGCGTGTTCGCGTTGTTGACTCCGGTGACACGCCGTTCCTCGAAGGCGACATCGTCGATGTCCATAGAATCCGCGAGGAAAATGCCTCGATCAGCAAAAAGGTCGTTGTAACCGGAAAAGGAGACTCGAAATACAGAGTCGGACAACTCGTGGAACGAGCTATAGTCATGGCGAAGAATCGCGACTTGAGGAGAGCAAAGAAGAAGATCGCAGAGTTCCGCGACGCGGCGCCGGCTACATCGGAAGATGTTTTGCTAGGTATTACTTCTGCCGCTCTTTCTACAGATAGCTTCATCTCTGCCGCTTCTTTCCAGGAAACGACAAAAGTCTTGACAGATGCTTCGGTGGAAGGGAAGTTAGACAAGCTCGTTGGCTTGAAAGAAAACGTGATCATTGGCCAACTTATTCCTGCGGGAACGGGTCTCAAAAAATTCCGAGAGCTTATCCTGACTGAAAAAGAGATGCTTGAAAAGCCACAGGAGACCGAGGAAGAAGTCTCCAGTCAAAAGGTGGCTTCGTAAAACAATGGTGATAATTGGGACTCACTTTCAAAGTGAGTCCCAGTTATTTTGCGCTATTTATTTCCCGTTTCAATTTTTTTATAATCGATGTCGCATTTTTCAGTGCTTCATCTAAAAATTTCAACTCCTTGCTTAGCTGAGTTGCGTTCTTCTTCTCGATTGCTCTCGCAATTTCCGGAAGCGGCTGGCTCGCATAACCTATATAAAATCCTGGGGCATAGACTAAATGTTTGGACCATGGACTCTGCGGCAATCCTTCCTTGTTCATAAAAGCCCTTTCGATCTCCATCGATGCGGAATTTATTTCCGAATTGTTCGCATGCTTCTTGACGTCAAGGAGTGAGTCAGTCGCATTCGCAGCATTCTAAAATTCTTGTGCTGCGGTTATTGTTTGAGTGAAGTCAACAGACTTCAGGCTGTCATTTCCATTTGCGTCTTTCTGTCTGTCTTTGAGGTAACTTATGATTTGATTTGTTTGGCGTAGTCGTTATATCTGAACGGCAGGATTGAATCATCTGCGAGGCGAATCGCTGCGATGCCTAACAGTTTGGCGACTGTCGCATGATACCGAAAATTAGGATCCCCCCAATACTCCATCCAATAAAAATTGTCGAGTGCGGAATGATAGACGCCATAAGGATCGTCGAAGGAGAAATCAAATGATGGTATGCCAAGATGGTCAAGAAAAACAGTGTAATCCGGTCCGCTGCCTAGTCTATCAAGTGTTGTGGACGCAGTGCCCGGAACAGAGCCAGGTTTTCTAAAATAATCTTTGTTTTGGTTCCAGCACCAAGTGTCGAACACGCTTTTGTGTCTTCGGATCGAAGCGTATCCCGGTGTAAGCGGATCTCTGGGATAGATAGTGAAGTCCTGTATGCTGCCTCGCTGCACCGCATCCCATAGTTTCATCGGTCCGAGCGGATAAATGTCGCCTTGATCATAACCATCGTCTTGAGGATCCGAATAGATGATTACTCCAGCCGCACCATATTCTTCGGCTACTTTGACTTTTATTCCACAAAAACTTTTTCCATATCTCACGAGCATAATTGTTCCTTTCCCGACAAGATCGAATTTGTATTCTTCTGGTTCGATCATCTCGAGCTCTTCCGACTTTGGGTAAGGAAGGTAAACATAGTAAGTGATGATCTGAGAACTTGTTCCATACTCGTTGAACCTGCGGTTCACGAGAACTGCAAGGGCGCTATCTTCAGGGCTTCCTGCAATGCGGGGTTGCTGTGTCAGAATGAAAAGATTTTTCCGGCAGCTATCTGCGTTCGGAATATTCAGAAATTGAGACTCGAAGTCCATGTTCGATTGTCCCTATGTGAAAGTTGAGAAGGCAGTTATACAGACGAGAACGATTAGGGAGGTAGCGCCTCGTCATTGAAATATGCTCTTTAATATATCTTACAGGTTCAATATTTCTGAAACCGTTTGTTTGCTCTTAACGTAGTTTTACTTGATTCGTGTGCATTAAATTATTAAACTTTAATGTATAAAATGACTGCCAGTCAATTAATATAACACAATTTAAGCTCGGAGAATTTATGGGAATAGTTGAACGAAAGGAACGCGAGAGACAAATGAGGCGGGATTTAATCCTGCAAGCTTCAGAAACGGTGTTTTTCGAGAAAGGGCTTCGCGCCGCAACCTTGGATGAGATCGCTGAGAAAGCGGAAGTCAGCAAGGGTACCATCTACTTGTATTTTTCAAGCAAAGAGGATCTTTATTATTCTCTCATGACAAATGGTCTCTCGATGCTGCTGAAAATTTTTCAGGACACAAAACCCGAGGAGAAAAACACACAGAATACACTTGTCGGTTTTAGCAAAGCATACTTCAAATTCAGTCAGGAACAATCTTACCTTTTTAAGATGCTTGCAGCGGTTGAAAATCCGGTCGTGAGTGAACAAGTGTCCCCCGAAGTGTTTTCAAAACTTGAAGAGATGAGCGACAATGTTTTAAGTTATGTGGCGCAATTTGTTCAGAAGGGAATTGAGGGAGGAGAATTTCAGAAGGACATCTCGGCGTATAGTGCCGTGATTCTCTTTTGGGTTTCGTTGAGCGGGATTCTAAACTTGAAGGCACGCACTGCGATGATGTTGCATAATAATTGCATCAATAAGAATTCTGTTATATGTGGAGTAGATTACGATTTGTTGTATGACCAGTGTATCCAATTCCTTATGAATTTCTTAAATGCAGATCCAATTCCGAGCAGCGAGATCTTGAGACGCGGGATTCAGAGAACGAAAACTCAAAAAACTCTTCATAAAGTAATTGGCAAGAAAAAACATGGAACGCCAAAGCACTTGAAAGCGGTAAAGTGAAAATGAAATCGAAAAAGTTAGTTTTAGTAGTTGCAGCTTCGATACTTTTCGTCGGGGCTATCGTCGCCCTTAGGCTTCATGCTAAGACATCCGCGAATGAAACGAATAGCGCTTCCAAAGCGATCTCTGTGAGCGTGGCAAAGGCGGTGTATGAGTCAATTGTCAATCGAATCGAAGTGACGGGCGCCCTCGAAGGAGTACATGAAACCGAAATCGTTTCCGAAACGAGCGGCAAGATTGTAAAAATAAATGCCGAGGTCGATAACAACATCCCGGCGAACTCAAGCGTTGCCGAAGTTGAAAACGATCTCCAGGAAATTACATTGGAGCAGGCGCGAGCACAGGTAGCAGCGGCTCAGGTAAATAGCGATAAAGCTGATGCAGATTTCAAGCGCATAAGAAATTTATTCTCGCAAAATGCCGTTTCGGAAACGCAACTTGAGAATGCTGAAGTCGGAGCGAAAGCTGCACTGGCACAGCTGAGGGCTGCTCAAGCATCGCAAAGACTTGCCCAGAAAAATTATGACTACACTTTCTTGAAAACCCCGATTGCAGGAAGGCTTGCGCAGAAATTTGTGGCGATTGGACAAATGATAACGCTGGGAACGAAAGTCGCGTCGGTAGTGGATGATAACCGGATGAAGTTGAAAGTCGGTGTGCCGGAAGAGGAGATATCTTTGGTGAAATCTGGCAACACGGTACAGATAAACTCTGAAGCGGTTCCTGATCAAGTCTTTACCGGTATAGTAAAAACAGTCGCTCTGAAAGCTGATGCACAAACAAGGACATTCCAAGTTGAAATTGAACTGCCGAATGATCTTGTTCGTTCACTGAAAAGCGGAATGTTCGCGCGTGCGGAAATAACAACATCAGGCGCCAATAAATCGCTCGTGATCCCTTCCACTGCGCTGATCGAATCGGCCGGAAATTTTCCGACTGTGTTTATCGTGAAGAACTCGGTGGCATTGTCAAGAAGTGTCGGCGTCGGTGTGCGAAGTGATTCGCTCGTAGAAATTCGTTCGGGACTTTCCACTCAGGACAGTGTCGTAACTTTCGGGCAACAAAATCTGAAAGATGGAAGTAAAGTGAGAGTTTTTTAGAAAGTGAAAAGTTAATAGTGAAAAGCGAATACTGAAAATGAGATTAACTGAAATAGCGATAAAAAGGCCAGCGTTTATCACAATGGTTTTCGTGGCACTCGCCGTGCTCGGTTTGTATTCATACAATCGGATGGGAGTGGATTTACTTCCCAAAACAGATTGGCCGATTGTCTCTGTCGTGACGGTATATCCAGGCGCAGGTCCGAGAGAGGTTGAAACAGATATAACCAAACCGATTGAAGACGGGCTGAGTACTTTGAACAACGTTGATAACATCCGGTCTTATTCACGTGAGAATGTTTCAGTTGTCGTTGTCCAATTTTCTTTTAGCACGGATGTAAACGCTGCCACCAACGACGTTCAGAGGAATGTCGATATGGTACGATCCACACTTCCGAAAGAAGCAGAAGCTCCCCGAATCCAAAAAGCGGATTTGAATTCTTTCCCGATTGTTAGAGTTTCTGCGAACGGCTCGATGCAGCCGACGGTGCTTTATCAATTCGTCAACGACATCGTTAAACCTGCCTTGCAACAGGTTCCGGGCGTCGCCACAATTGATTTAGTCGGAGGAAAACAGCGGGAGATTAGAGTGGAAGTCGACAATTCAAAGCTGCGGGCATACAGCCTTTCGCTCATGCAAGTTGCTCAAGCGCTAGCGAGCGACAACATAGATTTTCCGGCGGGAACCGTAACGGACAACACTCGTGAATTTTCTGTCAGACTTTCCGGAAAATTCCAAAATCTTGATCAATTGCGTAATATGGTTATCGCATCAACTCCGCAAGGTGTCGTGCATCTAAATGACGTGGCGGATGTAAAAGACACATACAAAAAAGAAGATGAGACATTCAGTAGCATCAACAGCCTTCCTGCGATTGGGCTGATAATTCAGAAGACATCGGATGCAAATTCCGTCCAGGTCAGCGATGGGATACAAAAGGAGCTTAAGAGTCTTGAAACATTTTATGTCGACCGCAATTTGAAGTTCACCATCGCTCAAGATATCACTCAATTTACCCGTAATTCCATCAACGAGGTGAAACGCGATCTTGGACTTGCTATATTGATGGTGGCAATTACACTTTTCCTGTTTCTTCATTCGGTCAGAAATTCTCTTATTGTTTTATTGTCGATCCCGACATCTCTCATTAGCACATTCGTTTTTATGTACGCGATGGGATTCACAATCAACTTAGTCTCCACGATGGGTCTTGCACTTGTCATAGGAATTCTTGTTGATGATTCTATTGTTGTGCTGGAGAATATTCATAGGCACATGGAGTTAGGCGAAGACAAAATGACGGCTGCGATAAACGGACGAAGCGAGATCGGGTTTGCGGCAATTGCAATCACCCTCGTCGATGTCGTCGTCTTCCTGCCGATTGCGTTAGTTGGAGGATTGGTCGGAAAAATATTCAGAGAGTTCGGATTGACGATTGTTATATCAACCTTAATTTCTCTTTTTGTCTCGTTCACTTTGACGCCAATGCTTGCCTCAAGGTGGTCACGGCTGACTCATTACACTCGTGAGAGTTTCATCGGCAGATTCGTAATTTGGTTTGAAGATTTGCAGAAGCGCCTCGACAAAGGCTACAGAAAAGTTTTAGGATGGGCTTTGCGGAAGAGGAAGACCGTTCTTGCAATCAGCGGAGTTGCGCTCTTCATAAGTATTTTGCCTCTTCCACTCCATCTCATCGGAACCGAATTCATGACTCAAGCAGACAGAGGTGAGTTTGCACTTATCGTCGAATTGCCCGTTGGAACTTCGATAGAAAAAACTTCTGCCACTGTAACACAGATTGAAGACCAACTGAAAAAAGATCCGAATATCGAGCAATACTTCACAACTATCGGACGGTCCGAACAATCATTTTCCAACTCGACGCAGCCAAATGTTGCACAAATCCAAATGAATTTGAAGCCGACATGGAAACGCAGCGTTACCACTGAACAAGAGATGAGTTACGTTAAGAATTTAGCCGAAAATTTTCCGGGAGTAAAAGCTAGAGCGAGCGTGATCGGGATGTTCGGCACCGCTAATAATTCGCCGCTGCAAGTTGAAATACAAAGTGAAAACCTTTCCGATGTAGTTTCCGCTTCGCAAAAAATTTCGAATGTCATGACACGGACCGACGGCGTCACCGATGTGAAGAGCAGCTGGGAAACTGCGAGACCGGAACTTCAAGTGGTTGTCGATCGCGAGCGAGCAGCCTCATTCGGCTTGACACTCGGCGATGTCGCGGCTGTCCTGCAAACTGCAATTCAAGGAGCAGTCGTAACTAAATATAATGACAACGGGACCGATTATGACATAAGGTTACAGCTTGCCGAGCAAGACAGAAACCGCGCATCTGAAATTCAGAATTTGACTTTGATGACAAAGGCAGGAAAACAGGTTTACTTGAGTCAGATTGCAAATGTCGTCAGCGGAAACGGTCCTGTCGAGATTGATAGAAAAGACCGTGAAAGGCTCGTGACCGTTCTTGGAAACTTAACCGGAGCAAGAAGCCTGGGGGATGTAACCCGCGATATTCAGGGAGGCATAGCTGAGTTGAAACTTCCGCCCAATATGAAGGTCTTCTTCGGCGGCGATAATCAAAATATGTCTGACATGTTCAACGATATGATGTTAGCTTTGGGAATGGCGATTTTATTTGTCTATATGATTATGGTTTCACTATTTGAATCTTACGCACATCCGTTCACGATAATGTTCTCCCTTCCAGTTGCGTTGGTCGGCGGTTTATCTGCACTATTTCTGACCGGGCAAACGTTGAACATGTTTTCGATGATCGGTGTGATTATGTCGATGGGACTCGTAACAAAAAATGCAATCCTGTTGGTGGATTACACGAACACGCTTCGTTCGCGAGGCAGCACAATGGCGGATGCAATTTTGGAAGCGGGGCCGACAAGGCTTCGGCCGATTGTGATGACAACGGCAACCATGGTGCTTGGAATGTTGCCACTTGCTCTCGGACTGGGTGCGGGAAGTGAAATTCGCCAAAGTATGGCTATCATTGTCATCGGCGCGCTGATCAGCTCGACATTGTTGACGCTCATACTTGTGCCGGTGATGTACACTTACGTTGATGGGCTGAAGGCAAAGTTCCCAGCATTTTTCAGGGAATTGAAATGGCTTTCAGTGTTGAAAGGAAAACCACGTCCACTATATGCTGAACCGTTGGCAGACGCAGAAAAATAAAAATAATACGATTGTCGGCTGTCCGAAAGGTAGGCAATTGGTCCGGTCAAGCTACATAAGTATGCTATTATCCGTAGATATTTTGCTCGTCGAATTCCTGGATAAAAAAATTCTTCCCACTTTTGCTTGCTTTGCTGTTTAAGATTGCAAACAAGAAAATGATCGCCGCAATTGGGAGAAAAAGCAATCCGATAAACTTCAAGAACTTACTCATTTTTTGTGACCTTTTAACAATTCAAAACAACACGTCCTCATAACTTATGAGAGCACCCTTCCGAAGAAATTTAGGGTCGACTCTTATAACACTAAACGTTCGGTTGGTGTTCCGCATTATTATATAAATTTATCATTCGATTTTCGCTTAATCAAGGTTTTTTCTTATTAAAAATTGGCGATGTGTCTGGGATCACATGAGTCACGGTTTGTTAAGTAAAGGCTTTGAATTGTGGACGATGAACTATAACCTGATTTGTTCGTTGAATCTTTGATAATTTAAAGGTATTTTTGTAAAAACGATTGGCAGCAATATGAGCGAGAATATTCAGAAAATGTCAGAGGATGTAAGCCACAAGCCCCGCAGGCGGGAGGCATTCACGGACAGGCCTCCGAGAAAAATAGATGTTTCCGTTGTGGTCCCACTTTTTAACGAAGAGCAGTCTCTCATGCCGCTTTCACTTTCAATTCGTGATGCACTCGACCGCATGAATGGGACTTACGAAGTCATTTTTGTCGATGATGGCTCGACAGATAATTCGTTAAAAATTCTGAGGGACATTCATCGAAAAAACAGGCGATTTAAATTTATAAGCTTCAGGAAAAACTACGGGAAGTCTGCGGCACTCTCCGTGGGGTTTCAACATGCAGTCGGTCGAATAATTGTTACGATGGATGCCGATCTCCAGGATGATCCGAATGAGATTCCAAGATTGATCGATAAATTAGAAGCGGGCTATGATCTTGTAAACGGGTGGAAGAAAAAAAGACATGATCCAATTTCAAAAACAATTTCATCTAAGCTTTTTAATTTTATTACATCCATAATGACCGGAATAAAACTCCGCGATTTCAATTCGGGCTTGAAAGCTTACAGACGCGAAGTGGTACAGGGCATAAAAGTTTACGGCGAGATGCATCGCTTTCTGCCGGTGCTGGCACACTGGGCGGGCTACAAGGTTGCCGAGATTCCGGTGATTCACCATCCGCGCAAATATGGGAAAACTAAATTCGGGCTGAGCAGGTTCTGGCACGGCTTCCTCGACCTCGTTACGATTTTGTTTACAACTCGGTACAGTAAACGCCCGCTGCATTTCTTCGGAGTCATCGGATTGCTGACATTTCTTGTTGGCCTCATTATTGACCTTGAGCTTGCCGTTGAGTGGCTGCTGGGGAGAACTTCAATCAGCAACCGACCACTGTTCACGGTCGGTATCGTTCTTATTATTGTCGGTGTCCAATTCGTTTCTATTGGGTTGCTCGGAGAAATGATAACGCGAACTAACGCGAGCGAGGAATATGTGATCAAGGAAAAGGTATTCAACTGAAATAATGTCCGCGTCTGAAAAATTAGTTGTAAAGGCAGACTGCCGCCACTACCGGGCATTCGTTCCATGCAAACCTCATAAACAATACGGAGTTCACTGCGCCGAGTGTGATTATTATGATCCAATGCGCGAGCGATTTCTGATAATAAAATTGGGCGCGCTCGGTGACGTGATCCGCACGACGCCGTTGCTCAGAAAAATAAAAGCATTGCATCCTCAGGCGGAGATTTGGTGGCTCACTCATACACCGGAGTTTCTTCCCGACGAAGTTGACCGCAAACTTAAATTCGAACTGTCGTCGTTACTTCAAATCGAGGAGACGGAGTTCGATTATCTTTTTAGCTTGGATAAAGACTACGAGGCAGCAGCACTTGCAAATCGGGTGAAGGCGAGAGTAAAACGCGGCTTTCAGTTCCACGACGGAAAGACTGTTCCGCTCGATGGCCTTGCGTATGAAAAATATTTGACTGGAATTTTTGATGATGTAAACAAAGCAAATACAAAGAGCTACTTGGAGGAGATCTTCGAAATTTGCGAATTCAAATTTGACGGTGAAAAATATTTGGTGTCTAAATTCGAGTCCGACGGCTACAAATGGAATATCAATTTGCCGCGGCCGTTAATTGGGTTTAATACTGGCTGCGGTGGACGGTGGACGAGCCGTTTGTGGAGCGAAGACAATTGGGCGAACGTTGCAAAAAGTCTTATCTCTAAAGGGTATGGCGTCCTCTTGCTCGGGGGCGAACAAGAAGATGCGCGCAACAAAAATATCGCAGCAAAAAGTGGAGCAAAATATTTAGGCTATTTCCCTCTGAGACAATTCATAAATCTCATAGAGCAGGTTGACCTTGTCGTCACCGGCGTCACAATGGGAATGCACATCACAATCGGGCTTAACAAAAAGATTGTCTTGCTGAACAATATCTTCAATAGAAGAGAATTTGAATTGTACGGGCTTGGAAAAATTGTCGAACCTGATAGGGATTGCAAATGCTTCTTCCAGCCGATGTGTGTCAACAAAGATTATTTTTGTCTCGACCATCTTCCGTACGAAAAAGTTTTGGGTGCTGTTAATGAGGTGCTGAAACTTCCCGCTGCCGCTGCGGTCGAATGAAAATCGTAATCATTAGCACAGCTTATCCGCTGCGCGGTGGAGTTGCACACTATGTTTCATTGTTGTACCAGCATCTGCTCAAACATCACGAAGTTTCAGTCATTACATTCAAGAGGCAATATCCGAAATTCTTATTTCCGGGAAAATCGCAGGAAGAAAAAGGCGAATTTTCATCGCTATTACCGAGCGTTCAGGTTATCGATACGCTGAATCCTTTCACGTGGTATAAAGCAGGAAAAATTGCTGCGCAGCAAAAACCGGATTTGATAATCTTTAAATATTGGATGCCGTTCTTTGCGCCTACATTCGGTCTTGCAGCTCGCATAGCGAAAAGAAAATCGGGCTGCAAGGTGCTATTTATTTGCGACAATGTAATTCCTCACGAGCGTACGCCGTTTGACAAAGCACTCACGTCATGGCTCTTCAAAGCCGGCGATTATTTTATTGTCCAATCGAAATCAGTCGAGAAAGATTTGTTTTCGGTAGTTAAGAATCCAAAATATAGATTTGTTCCCCATCCGGTTTATGAAATATTTGGGAGTCCGATCGAAAAGAAAGAAGCCAGAGACAAACTCCACATTGACAGCCATGAAAGGGTCGCGTTATTTTTCGGTTACATTCGAAAATATAAAGGGCTTCATGTTTTGCTTGATGCTGCGCAGGAAGCGCTCGAAAAAATAAAATTCAAACTTCTTGTCGTTGGCGAATTTTACGATGATGAAGAAAGTTATCGCCAGCAGATTGAGGAACTGAATTTAAAAGACGATGTGATGGTTGTCAGTGATTATGTCCCGAACAATGAAGTCGCAAAATATTTCTCCGCCTCAGATGTCGTCGTCTTACCTTACATTGATGCGACACAGAGCGGGATTGTGCAGATTGCCTACAATTTTAATAAGCCAGTGATAACGACCGATGTCGGCGGACTTGCGGAAGTGGTGGTTAACGGTAAAACCGGCATAGTGGTACAACCAAATTCCGCCGATGAATTAGCGGGAGCGATCATTGAATTTTTCTCTGAAAACTTGGCTGCGAAATTTTCTGAAGAGGTTGCCGAGCAAAAAAAGCTTTATTCATGGGATAATCTAGTAAATGCGATTGAAGAACTTGCACGATAGATGAGAAAGCGACATGCCGGGTTACCCGTTTCGGGCTCAAGCGTTATCTAATTGCTTCTTAAACTTCTTGCATCGAAGCATCCGATGAATCCCCACTATGCTTGTTTCTCGGCCCTCTTTCGTTTTCTCGTAACCAGCGAATAACCGGCGGTTCCCGCGATACCGAGAACCAAGACAATGTTTGTCGTGAGACTAACATCACGTCCCATGTAGTATGTTGCAGGATGGAACATCAACTCCACACTATGATCTCCTTCGGGGATCTCGATCCCTCGCAAAAAGTAGTCGCTCTGATATATTTGCGTTTCCTTATTGTCAACGAAAGCCTTCCATCCTTTCGGATAATACACTTCACTTAAAACAAGAAAATTATTTCCGCTTGCATGGACTTGAATCTTCATAGACTGCAATTTGTAACTTGTAAAACGAGTGAATGTAGTACTGTCAGGTGGTTGAATTTGCAGATGGGGGTCAGTTTCGAAATATACCGTCTTAGCTGGATCGAAAGTGCCGTCTCTAAGAGCTTCAAGAGTATTTAGTGCAGGCACGACTTTATAATTGTTGACGAAGAACGCACGCGGCAGTGTGTTCTCATTACGAAGCAACAACTGCGATCCGTGAAAAACAATTTTCCCCAACGTACTGTCCGGCTTGTCAGAGATTATATATCTTACTCCGAGGAGGCGAAGGACATTCGGATTTGTGATGCCGGCAACATCCATCATGTCCTGGTAGTTGCGAAGCTTGGCCCCTGTGTATCCGTATGCATTTTGAAGCGAGAAGTAAGAGAGTGTATTGGAATAGATCGGCATGAGATTCTGCAGTTGAAGCACTCTGTACAATGAAGAATCCTGCTGGATGTAAGAGACGTAATCCGGTTTCGCGAACTCGTCCTGCAAGTTTGCTTTGTCGCTGTACACCATTGGTTTGGCGTCAACGCGCCACATATCGAAAAGTAATACTGCGACAAGCGCGCCATTCGCTGCAACCGTTCGCATTTTTCCGTTCACGTAGAAATAAATTATTCCACAAGTGACTATGGAGATCAAAAGCGAAATGTATAGATCGGCGGTCATGTTGTCAAATAACAGCGGATATATCTGCTGGGACAGTCGCTGATGGCTGACGTCGATGATGCCGTAATAGAAATCCTGCAGACTGCTGTTCATTAAGAGAGCAAGGAGAAGAAGAGCAACAAACGCGCCGCCCCACCACAGGACTTTCTTTGATAAGGCGCGATCACCGATTTCTCTTGCCTTAACAATTGCATCGATTCCGAACGCAGCAAGTATAGGCAGGAATATCTGAACGATCACGAGAATCATGCTTGGCGAGCGGAATCTATTGAAATATGGAAAATAATAGAACATTGGGTCGAATATGATAGAGAAGTTCCTGCCGAAAGAAATAAGAAGCGTGATGATGATTGTGAAGAGTGAGAATTGCACAAACCGGTTCCTCCTGTTTCTAACAAATCCTATGATAGCGAGAATGATTGTGATGACTCCCATGTATTCAGGGAAGTCGGTGAAAGGCATCTGACCGAAATACGTGTTAACTCTTACGGGTTGATTATTTGAAAGGGTACCGCTGTATTCATAGTCTCCGAATCCATAGAATGATGGTACAAAGAATGTTGTCAACTCTCCCGGACTGAAAGACCAGCTCGTCGCGTAATCGTAGTCAAGTCCGACACCGCCCTGAGAATTAGTGCCCGCCTCCTGAACAATGGGTGTGGCGCCGCGGATAGAATATTTATTGTATTCTAAAATTGACATGTACTTGTCGGATGACATTGCAAAAGCGAGCACACCAGCAACAGCAAAAAGAACCGCCGTTCGCACAATTGGCAGAAGATTTTCCTTCTTGAATAGAGATATGAAAAAAATATAGGCGAAATAAATGCCGAATGCGAAGACTGTGTAAAAAATCATTTGAATGTGAGAGCCTTCGAGCATTAAGTGAATTGCAAGCGTGAGACCTATGATGTACGACCACTTGAACTTCTTATAGAGTTCGAGCACAAAAAGTAAAATGTAAGGGAAGTAAGAAATAGTTATTATCTTCGTCCCATGTCCGAACATGATCCAGACAATAATGCCTGTCGAGAATATCGTTGCGACCGCCGCGAAGAAGCTCGCAAATTTTCCGATTCCCAATCTCCTCAGCAAAAGAAAGGTGCCCGCGCCGAAAAAGAAATAATAGAGCACTGCCCATGCGATATCGGTGTTTACCATAAGGATAGAAAGAAAATGATTGGTTCCATCCCAAATATATTTCGTGATATCGTATGTTCGCCCGCCACCGGCCCTCATCAAGCTTGCGAATGAAGGCATGCCGCTGAATACGTAAGGTACCCAGAGCGGAAAGATATTCTCACGGCTCGCTTCTTGGAAGTATGTCTGGAGACTCATTGGTCCAACGATGTCCGGAGAATTGAAGATCTTTCCCTGAAAGAATGCCTTGTTGAAAAAGATGATGAGAAGAACCAATATAAGAAATATCAGAACTGGTGTCTCGTACTTTTGTGGCATTAACGGTTTCTCGTCAGGGATAGTACTTTTGCCGGGTTTACGCCGTTTGTCTTGTTTTGTCATTTTCTTTTCTTACTCCAACAAACTAGTTTTGCTATTGAGGGTAGTGTAATACCGATATTTTTCATGATATCTTGTGAGCTACAACTAATAAACCGCCACCGCCTTTTTGTGGTAAGAAGTAGTCGATGGCCATGAAGACGAGCGATATAGGAAAAGCCACAAGGTAATAAAACGGAAGGATAACAAAATAGGAGCTCGATTTATTCAAGAGCGTTATGGGAATTTTCATGATCAATTTCCAATAAATGTTTCCTCCGAAACCGTAAGTAAACGCAATCTTATCGACGTGCAGATTAGCCTTCGAAAGCTTTGCTGAAATATCCTCAGGCGAATATCCTGGTCTGAAATGTTCGTCAACAAACGAATGTTTTTCCTCTTCGTGTGTACTACCAGCAGATGGAGTCGAGATAATAACTCTCCCGTTCGGGCGCAGGACTGCAGCAAAGTTTTTGAAAACCGCAAGATCGTCTTTAATGTGTTCCATTACATCAACGGAAATGATCAGGTCGTATTTTTCGTCAGTGATTTGTTGGACGTTCTCTGATGACAGATCGGCAACAATGAATCTAGAATTCCACATGTTCTGACGTTGAGCGAAAAGATTGCATCGGTCAACTTCGGCAGCGATTACATCGACCCCTGTCACCTTAACATTGAATTTCTTTGCGAGGTAATATGAGTATTGTCCGGGCCCGCAGCCGGCATCAAGTACATTTTCAATCTCATTCGACGTGAAGGCTCTCCGGATTTCTCTCTTGACGTGCCACGCTCGTAGGAGTATTATATCCAGAACAAAATAGAGCAGCCTTTCTGAGCGCAGGGTTTCCATCGGTAATGGAGCATGATTCTTTCTTTTATTGGTTCATATTTCATAAAATATATTTGGGTGCCGATTGATTTAAGTTTGTGCTCACAAGATGGTTATCCTTGAGCGTTCTTAATTTAACGCTATTTCATAAAACATTGAAGAAAATGTTGACTTCTCATCGAGTGGGACAATAGTTTTTACTCAAACGAGGTTGAATTATATCACACGTACGCCCGCTATCTAAATTGTAATGCGGACAAATCGTGTGGCGGGGTTGATCTTTTGCGAAAGGTGATAAGCACAGCATGATGTGCCTGCCGTTTCCTGATTCTGAGTTGATCTTTGTCGCTAATAGATCGGCAGACAATACAAGGGAAGCTGTCGACCAATTTGCATGAATGGATAGCCGGATCAAACAATCTATCGAATGAAGAGTAAATCTTAAGAACTCAAATTCAACCGGACGAGAAATGGTGAGAAGAATTCCTCGACACGTTTATTGAAACTATTCAGGTCAAAGCTTTGATATCTCTTTCGCGCGTTTCTCTGAAGGCTTTCGAGCTGATCCGGCGAAAGACCTGCGACCTTAATTGTGCATTTCATCAATTCATCTGTAGTATCCCACAGAAAACCATCATTACCATGCTGCACAATTTCTTTTAAACCACCTCTGTTAGTTACAATCGGTAGGCATTTAGCTGACATCGCTTCGACAACAGACATCCCGAAGTGTTCGGTTCGCTCAGGGTACCGATTTTCATCAACTCCATAACCAGCGCCATGCCATAATATCAACGCTTGGTTGTACAATTTTTGCACTGACTCGTGTGAGTCGTTAACATGAAAATAGACCGGGAAGTTTTCATTAATAATTTTAAGATCGTGTAGAAGCTTTTGTGTCTGCATATCAGAAGAAGCGCTTCCGACTACGTGATACTCCCATTCAGGTATTGCTTTGCTCACCTTTCGGAATGTTTCTGTCAGAACATCATATCGTTTGTCATTGTAAAGTCCTCTGAAAAACCTTCCAACACTTAGGATGATTTTGTTCTTTACGGTCCCTTCGATAAGGAAGTCCTGTATCGGCGGGTATAGGATTTTACTATCAAGCCCGAAATTTTTTTTGAGCGTGTCATGCACGAATTGAGAATAAGTTAAGGCAAGCCGTGCATTTCTTCTTGTGTGAGAAAGAAGTTGCAAACGTAAAACATCTTTAATCCCTTCTTTAAGATTTCCCTTTAAAATTTTCGCTGATATTTTCGCGGGGGTTATTCTATCGTAAGGGATTTGTAATGCCTGAATATAGTTTTTCGGCTTAACATTTATTCTCCTGAAATTCGAAAGAGGGATGAAAAAATCAGCACCGTCGACGATTTGCCTTAAAGAATGCGATGAGTCTTCAACGATTTCAAAGTCGATTTCTGACAGGTCAAGGTTAAAAAAAATTTCGAGCTTATTTTTGGTTATCTCCAGAAACTCACTTAGAATCGTTACCTTGACTTCTGGCAGTTTTGAAAGTGCAACTGCGAGGTAAAGCATGTAGCCTTCGCCTCCGCCCATGTTGCGCCAGTAGGGAGAATAAAGGAGAAACTGTTGTGCCATAGTTAATTATTCCATGACTTAAAGAGGCTTACGACTTGTTATTACTGTTTAGATATTTACTATAAAGGCTAGCATAATTTTCCGCCATTCTTTCAGCACTGAACAAAGCCGAGACTCTTTCCTGTCCTGCTCTACCAAATTGTTGTCTCAGGTCTCTGTCTTTTAGGAGAGTGACAATCTTTTGTGCAAGTTGCTCAGCCTCTTTTGGCGGAACAAGGTATCCCGTAACCCCGTCGACTACAACATCGGATGTTCCGTCAACATTTGTCGCTACCACGGCCTTAGCGCAAGCCATTGCTTCGATCAAGCTAAGTGGAAGTCCCTCAAAAAGAGAGGGGAGCACGAAGAGATCACATGATTGAAGTATCGTAGTCACATCCTCACGCCAGCCTAAGAATCTGACAGCATGTTGAACACCGAGCGACACAGTTAATGTTTCTAAAAAGTTTCTTAGATGTCCGTCGCCAACAAACAAGAATTGGACTCTCGGAAGCCTTGTCAAGATCATGGGGATTGCCTTAACGAGATACTGATGACCCTTCTGATTGTTTAATCCGGCAATTACCACCGCCGTGTATTCGTGGTCTTCTTTCTCTGAAGGGCAATTGTCGTTTTCTTTCTGGTTGGAGTATTTGCGAGTATCAACTCCGTTCGGAATTGCTCTAACTCTTAGATGAGAGGACGATCCAAACGTAGAAAGCATAAACTTTTTGTTTGACTCGGCAACTGTTATCGTCTCGTCGATGAATCGAAGAGAGTATCTTTTCAAGTACATCAGCAGTCCAATTCTTAACTCGCGTATAAAGTATGGGAGGGGGGAAAGTTTTCGCCGACGAAGATGTTTAAGTTGTGTTACATAATGTTCAGTAATAATTATTTTTATCTTCGAGAAAATGCCAGCAAGGATGATTGCGGGCAAACACGAAAAGGGGGTGTGGAGATGGCAGTGTAATATCTTCGCTCTTCTTGTAGCTTGTAAAAGTTTCAGCATGTTCGGAAAATCAAGCCATCCCAATAGGTCTGCACGGTTTCTCAATGCTATGAATTTACCGGATATGTTATTCGATTCTAATTCCTTAACCCAGTTTATCATGCCTCGAGTATCCCTACATATCACGGTGACAGATCTGTCCCGGCCAACCCTTTCTAATATCAGGCTGATGACATTAGTGACTCCACCGCAATCCGTTGCTTCCAGATACACTAAAATTTCAGGAGCGTTCACTGTTCGCTTCCTTAGGTATGCTTTTTTTCATTGCAACGAGCAAGTATCCTAATGTGAACTTCGGGTAAAACCAAAGCGTGTCTAAGAACTTGCAAGTGCTAAGGAAGGGAACAAGAAAGACTTTGAGTGGAATACGGGTAAATGCATTCTTTCCAAGTTTGTCATAAAGAGCCATGCTAAAAAGTTGACCGACGGCCACTATTCCACCTCGCCTCTCCTTGATCATCACGACTTTAAGTCCCGCCTGTTCTGCAAGTAAAGATAGCCCGTATTTCGTATAGCGAAAAAAATCGAAGGGCTCTTCATGCAATGGCCATGCCTGAGGTGCGGTCAATATTAAATGTCCATTATCTCTCAGGACCCTCGATACTTGCTGAAATAAAACGAAAGGGTTCTTGACATGTTCCAGGACCTGTGTACAAAGGATTGAATCGAATGAGCCGTTCTTAAATGGCAAAGCCAAAGAATCGGCACAAACATCGGGGCTCGTCGTATTATTCGCAGCAATGTCGAGTGTAAAATATTGCGACGCGCCGTTCCTCGCGATGGATGCGTAAGGTTGTTCGCCTGATCCAAGATCGAGTAAGTATCCCTTCAAGAATGTCCGTGCATCCATGATCGATTCATAGACCGATTCGTGTTCCAACTTACTTGGATCAAAAGTGGACATTCTCATACTTGTCCTGAGTTATGATACCTTCCTAGCTTTTACAAGTATCCCACTACTGAGAAATTCCTTTTCGAAATGCTTTCTGAAAAGAGCAACGGCGAGGCGATATTTCCATGTCCTCCTATCGCCGCAAAGCCCGTCGATGATGATCGTGCTGAATCCGGCCTCTTCCAACAATTGTTTAAGATCTTTGGAAGTGAAGTAATGCAAGTGGCCTCCGTCGAATCCAATTGGGTCATATGATGTCCCTGGGAAATGTCCCATAATGATTGAAAATATCCTTTGGATTTTTCGAATATTCGGGGTGCTAATGATTGCATATCCTCCGGGAGTTAGGACACGATGAATCTCGTCGACAAACAAAATAGGATCAAAAATATGTTCTATCACGTCAAGAGTAACAACGGTGTCGAAATAATTATCAGGGTAGGGAATCGGTTCGTTATTCAAGTTCACTTGCTTCGCAACAATTCCCAGCCTCTGTGACAGTTCCACCGCTTCAAACGATATATCAATTCCATGTGTCTCTTCAAACTTTTTCTTTACTTTTAGAATGAAAGAACCTTCGCCACAGCCTATATCAAGCAACCGCTTGCCCGGTTCGATAATTTTTGCCGCGCTTGTTGTACGAAGGTCGCCGTCCGTAGCAAGATGAGCCTCACGGCTGACTTTTGCCTCCCAGATTTCTTTATAAAGTTTTTCCTCTGCCGTTTTCATTATTGTTTCGAGAGAGTAGTGTTATAAGCTTCTCTAAGTCTGTGAGCGATAGCAGCTGTCCCAAAACGTTCTTTTGCCCGCCTTATTGCCTTGTTTTTCAGCTTTGCGTACAAATCTGGTTCATTTATTAGTTGCTTTAGCGCGAGGTAAAGGGATATATGGTCGTTGGGCTGGACAAGTATTCCAGCGTCACCAACTACTTCCGGTATCGAGCCTGAAAGCGTGGAGACAACTGGCTTTCCACATGCCATAGCCTCAAGGAAAACCAATCCCAATTGTTCCTGCCAATATTTGCGAGGAACGCTCGGCAATATAAATATATCAGCCATATTATGAATGAAATGCATTTCCGTATGAGGGATGAAACCGATTCTGATAACGTTTTTTTCAAGACCAAGAGCCTTTATTTGTTTGTCAAGCTCTTTTTCACCCGGGCCCTTTCCGGCTATTACCACTTTTAATTTCTTTCTGTCTATTAAAGGATCTTCTATGAGTCTCTTCACTGAGTAAATCAATTCGAAGACTCCTTTAGATGCCCGCACTCTTCCAACGAAGAGTAAAACGATGTCATCTGGTTTTATACTATAACGTTGTCGCCAACTTAACCCCTCCTCTCGGCACGGTCGGAATTCCTGTGTGTCAACTGCGTACCATGTTACAAAGATTTTTGACTGATCGACTCCTTCTAATATCAACGAAGCCTTTGCGCGCTCACTCATCGCGAAAAATCCATCAAGCTTTTTATAGACATTATACTTGAAGTATCTTGCGATTGGCTGCGTATCATGTGCGAACGGTATGTTTTCCCAATGAATGGCGACCAACTTAAAGCCAAGCTCCTTCTTGATGTGTGCCAGTTGATGAGTAAGGGAATAATTATAGTCTATGGAATGCACAATATCAAAGCCGCGAAGCCTTTTCTTTAGGCCGAAGACAAATTCTAAATTTATCCCGATTAAATTATTAGCTAAGCCGTAAATCTTTCTAAACCCTCCGAATGACAGAGAGTCGAGTATGCCATCTAAACAAGGGAGTTCCACTACAGGCAGGGAGGATTTATCGTCGGAAGTGCCTTTGACGCTCGAAAAAAAAGTAATATCAAACTCATGCTTTAGTGGTTCGTAGAAGGACAGTTCGTCTTTAGAGAAATAGTGCCCTCTGACTATCGCGAGCTTTGGCTTCATGAATTATCTATCAAGTATTCTTTAGTATCAGTTTTTTTATTCGCGATGGAAGAATTCTCTCTAGGATAACTCGATCTTCCCTGAAAATCCCTTTGAAAATATAGAAAGCAATGCCGTATGTTGCAATGGCAACGCCAACTTGGATAAATATGGAAAAACGTAAAAGCAAGAAGATCGAAAGTGTCATTGGTAAACATGATAGCAACGGTTTTGCAAACATCTTGTATAGATCCAACTTTACCTTCATATGAAGGAGGTAAAAATATGCGCTGATAAAAAGAATTATTTCAACTGTGGCAAGCGAAATGCTGGGTACCAAGATACCCATAGAAGGGACCAACAGATAATTAACTATTGCGACCGCTAAACCAGTTGGAATAGTGATAAACATGCCGAAACGCTGGAGGTTCACTGCAGGAAAAAAAGCATAGAGTACATAATTAGCATAACTGAAGAGGCTGGAGACAATGAGTATTTGCAGAGGAAGAACGGCGGGGAGAAATGCCGGGGTGTATAATGTCAATATCAACTTCTTTGCGACAATTATTGTCCCCACCGAAAGTGGTATAGAGATAACAAACATGTAACGAACGGAAACCTCAAGGACTGACTGCAGCTTATCTTTACTATTATTGAAAAGCTCCGCAAAGAAGGGATAAACAACCAGTGTGAAACTTGTCGGCACTACAGTTAAAATCATTATGATTTTGAGCGCGGCATTATAATAACCAGCCGCTTCATTGCCCTGGAGATACTTTAGCAACGCGGATGTTACATAGAGGTATAAAACGATCCCAAGAGATCCTAATGCAATAGGATATCCCTCTTTCAGAAGGTGAGCCCACAAACCATAGACTGGTCGCGAAAGAATTGTGCCACAAGTGCGGCGACAAAGAAGTAGTGCCGAGAGAAATACTAATAAACTCGCGATCGCACTTCCGACGAGCAAGCCGAACAATCCGTAGCCGTGAATCAACAATGCTATCACGGCAATTGAAGTTGAAAGGTCGGTGGCGACAGTGATAATAGAGACTAGTTGCATCTTTCGATAAGCCTGAAATACACTCGTGAACACAAGCGTGAGCGAATTCAAGCCGGTAATGAAAATACTGAATGCAACTGCCCAGTTAGTTAAGTCGTCGAACCTTGATAGGACAGTTGCGAATACAATGAGGATGGTGGTCGCGGCAATGAGCAGCGATTTGAGAAGGAGACTGTTGAAAACATAACTTTGTGTCCTGGACCGATCAGCGGCAATATCTCTCGTAATGATTTGTGTTAAGCCGACATCGAAGAATATTGCAAACATCGCAACGAAGTATGTTGCAAACGTATATATGCCAAAGCTTTCAACACCGAGATACGTGGCGATATATTTTAGTCGTATGATGCCTAAGATCATGCTGATTACCTTTGCAACAAATAGCGCGGTTGTATCGAATGTTATTTTTTTTGCTTGAGAAGGCATGCTATTTCAATAATGATTTTAAGATTGGAAGTTTATTTTAATGTTTTTTTGCTCTGACTACTCTCACCCCGGAAAGGGCAATGCTGACAACAAGTCCAAAAGGTATTGTGAGCCAGTGATACCATTTTGCATATCTGCCTAATAATCTAAGTTGGCTCTTCATCTTGTTCCAGTTCTTGAACCATGACATGTTGCCGCCGGAACTTGATGAGACCTTATGCCAAATGAACGATGACGGCACATACACTAATCTGAATCCGGCTCTCGATGCCCTGATGCACCAATCCGCATCTTCACCGTAAATGAAGTAGCTTTCGTCCAAAGAGCCCACTGTCTCGATCACCTTTCGTTTGACGAGCAGGCAACAGCCTGTAAGATAATCGACATCCTTTGTGATATCATATTGTCCATGATCGAGTTCCCTAATCCCGATATGCGATACCCATCCTTTCCAAAATTCGATCCTTCCTCCGGCAAACCAAATCTTCCGGGGTGTGTCATGATAGTAAATCTTCGGTCCTAACATGCCGATATCCTCACTGCTTTCTGCAACGCGGACAAGTTCAGAGAGAAAATCGGGGGGGACTTCGGCATCGTTGTTTAACAAGAGAACGTAGTCGGCTTTGTTCTGCATCGCATAATTGATGCCGACGTTATTGCCGCCCGCGAATCGAAAATTCTCGCTGTTGATGATTACTTTAACAGCGGGAAAATTTTCTCTTACTGACTCAACTGTGCCATCACGCGAAGCATTATCGACAAGGACAACCGAGAGCTGAGGATATTTCACATCTTTTATGGAGCGAATACATGCAAGAGTATCATTCTTACGATTCCAATTTAGGATAACAATATGAACGAGTGGAGTCATCATTTTATTTTTTCGAAAGTCGTACGAAATTGTGACAATACTGGCGAGGCTCACAATTTTGGATATACAAAGCTTGCATTGAAGCTTTTTTAAACCTCGATCTTTATGTGCAGCTAATTTAGTAAAATGTTGCGGGTTTTCCATAATGATTTGATAAGGTGGCGTGATGCTTGACATTATCGAAACTGGGCGTTAGTTTTTAGAATACCAAGGACGCTAATGAAATGAAAAAAGCATATTTTCTATTGATTGTGGCATGTATCATCCCCTTCGGTTGTTCAACAAATCCGACAGGAACAAGTAACTCAGAAAATTCGACAGGGGCAAGTAATGCGGACTCTGCATATATTGTTGCCCAGTGGCACATGGACGAGATTTCCGGAGATACAGTCTATGATTCCTCTCGTTATCAGAACGATGGGTTTGCTATCGGAACAACGATCACTGACGGTAAATTCGGAAAAGCAAGATCGTTTAATGGAAACGCCGATTATTTTTATGTACCAGACCCCATCAATGGCTCGATTGATTTTGGACAAGACCAGAGTTTTACGATTGATCTTTGGTTCAGAACTACCTCTGATTCACTTCAGGATATTATTCGGAAAGGCTCTGCACCGATTCCTGGGTATTTTATCCAGACAGAAGGCGGCAAGGTAAATGCGGGTGTCGGTGCAGATGTCAGTAGTCCACCCCCCGACACGATTCTGATCATTGAAAGTAATCTACAATACAATGACGGTAAATGGCATGAAGTCCGATTCGTAAGGGACTGTGAACAGCAAAAATTGTTTCTCTACGTGGACGGAGTTCAAGCTGCCACGCCGGTAGAAGAGAAGATTCCTGTGTTGGTTGCGAATACACATATTCTTACTATCGGCAGATGGGAGAATCAAGAGTATCCGCTTTACTTCAATGGAACGCTGGATGAGATAACTATCTGGAACGAGGCTGTTCATCCATAGAATTAGTTCCGGCAGCTGATTCACGACTCAATCTGCGTGGAATCTTCAAAGGACGGTCACGAGGATTTTAAGACTGTCCTTGTGTTATCCTGATTATATTCCGAGAATATTCAGGCTGATGCAGTATTCATGGGGTTGGTCGCATCAAAGGTATCGTATGGAATTCGTAAGCTTCAAAGATTAAGTGAGGAGACGGAATTTGGTATCATCCATCACACATTGATTAACGCGCTAGCGTTTCTTAATTTCTCACTGCATGGAAACTCAGGTCAACGATTTAGGAATCAATTCAAAACTAGTCAAAGATCTACTGGTACGCTTCATACGCGAGGAGACTGAGAAAGTTGGCTTTAAAAAGCTTGTCGTCGGACTTTCCGGCGGTGTCGACTCCGCGCTTTCTGCCGCGCTCGCTTCGGAGGCGATCGGAAAAGAAAATCTCCTTTGTTTGATTCTTCCATATAAATCTTCTTCAAAGGACAGTGTCGAAGATGCGAAACTTCTCGCAGATAAATTTGATTTGAAAACCGAAACGATCGATATCAGCTCTTCGGCGGATGCGCTCATCAACCGCGATTCTAAAATTGGAAATGTTCGCAAAGGAAACATCCTTGCCCGTACGAGGATGATCATCTTATACGACATTTCTGCTCGCGACAATGCTTTAGTCCTTGGTACAAGCAACAAAACGGAGCTGCTTCTCGGTTATGGTACACTGTTCGGCGACATGGCACACGCAATAAATCCGATCGGAGATTTATACAAGACTCAAGTTTGGCAGTTGGCGGCATTCGTCGGCGTCCCGGACAAAATTGTTAAGAAAAAACCGAGCGCCGATTTATGGGCAGGCCAAACAGATGAAGCTGAACTTGGTTACACATATGAGGAAATCGATAAGGCGTTGTATCTTCTTGTTGATCAAAAAATGAAAATTGATGAAGTGATTTCTCGCGGACATCCTGCGAAAATAGTCAATGATTTATACAAAAAGATGATGACGAGTCAATTCAAACGTCGTCCGCCGGTCATTGCAAAAGTTGGGCACAGAACAATAAATGTCGATTTCAGATATCTGAGAGACTGGGGAGCATAGTGTCCGTCCGAACGGATTCCGTCGGCAAACTTTTCGTCGTGGCAACACCTATCGGAAATCTTTCCGACATAACTCAGCGAGCAGTCGAGACCCTCAAATCTGTTGACTTTATCGCGGCAGAAGATACAAGAACCAGCTCCGTGCTCCTGAAGCATTTCGGAATATCTAAACCCATGGTAAGTTTTCATAGTCATAGCGGAATCAATCGAACTACCGAGATTGTTAGAAAAATTTCGGACGGAGCAACTGCTGCTTTGGTAACGGATGCTGGTACACCAGGGATTTCCGATCCCGGGTACTCGCTTGTCCGAGATGCAGTTGAAGCCGGCATCGAAGTCGTTCCAATCCCCGGTCCTACAGCTTTTGTCACGGCTTTGTCATCGAGTGGCCTCAGGACAGATAGGTTTGTCTTCGAAGGCTTTCTGCCGGTGAAGAAAGGGAGGCAGACGAAGCTGCGGCAGCTTTCGTTGGAAACGAGAACTATCATTTTCTACGAATCACCTCACAGGATTGAGAAAACTCTTGTGGATCTAAAAGAAAATTTCGGTGATAGACGCTGCGTTGTTGCCAGGGAGCTCACAAAAATTTATGAAAGTTTCTATCGCGGTTCGTTCTCGCAGGTCATGGATCTAATTGGTGCTTCGGAGAAGCGGGGCGAGTTCGTGATTATAGTTGAAGGTGCTGAAAGTTGAGAAGTTTAATACCTGCTTGGCTCGAAAAGTCCTTCAAAAACTTTCTGCAACCACTGGCACGCTGGCTCGGCGCAAAGAATGCCAATCCTAATTGGCTTACCACACTGGGATTCCTGTTGAGCATTGTTGCAGCTAGAGAAATTGCCGTGGGAAAACTCGTCGCGGGCGGAGTGTTGATTCTCTTGGACGGAATATTCGATACAATTGACGGGGCGGTTGCGCGAATAACAGGACGGGTCACAAAATTCGGCGCGGTTTACGATTCCACGATCGACAGATATTCAGAAGTCACCGTCTTCTTCGGCTTGGGTTTCTATTTAATTGGGCATCATTTTTATTTCACTTCTGTTGCCGCTGTGTTTGCAATCGGTGGCTCTATCATGGTGAGTTACATTCGCGCTCGCGCCGAGACCATTGGATTCAAGGCCAACGTCGGATTAACAAGACGACAAGAGCGAGTGGTGATTTTGGGATTCGGACTCCTTCTGAATGCATTTGATGGTTTCTTTAATAAACTTTTCGGTCCGATCGTCTTTAAAATTTTCGGGAGTGATTTTGTACATCCTCCTTTTGCAATCGCTGTGGCAGTTGTATTACTTGCATTCTTAACCAACATAACGGCTTTGCAGAGGTTGTACTATGTTTACAAGCAATCTAAAGAAGAGAACCACTAAGGAAATTGTTTCCGAGCTTTTTGTATTCAAATAGAGTCAATATCTAACGGCCAATAGTTAACTAATGAAAGAAGAAGAACGTCACAAAAGAGCCGAGGAAGACGCCGCGCTTGTGAAACGCGCAATTGTCGGCGATCAAAAGGCATTCAAGGCTCTTGCCCGAAGATACAAAAACGCCGTTGCGCTAATTGTGTTTAAACTCATCAGAGACAGAAGTCAAGTGGAGGATCTTACTCAAGAGGTTTTCATAAAAGCGTTCCAGCATTTGAAAGATTTCGATTACGAGCATCAGTTTGCATCGTGGCTTTTTAAAATCGCTAATAATCATTGCATAGATTACATACGGAAGAAAAAACTCAGGATATATTCCATCGACGACCAAATCAAAACTGAAGATGGTGAAATGGAATATGAAATCCCGGATTCAACTTACGAGCCTGATCTCAACATGCTTCGTGAACAGAAGTTGCGTTTAATTCGTCAGGCAATCGATTCTCTTCCTGCAAAATATCGTAAGGTACTAATTCTGAGACACCAGGAAGAGTTAAGTTACGATGAGATCGCGAAGGAGACAAAGTTGCCTGTAAACACGATTAAGGTTCAGCTTTTCCGCGCCCGCGAAATGATGTACAAGTTCTTGAAAGACAGGATAAAAAATTATTGAAACATAATTCAGCTACATTCGTAATTGATTAGTAATGTTGCACAGACTTTATATTTAAGTAAATGAAAATCCTTTTAGCGATAACCTTTTTGTGCTCTTCTGCGTTTGCTCAGAAAGTGCTGAAGACGGAAGAAAACCTCAACGGCGTAAAATCTATGAGCGTGATCATCAATCTCGGTACGGTCGAATTGAATCTTAAAAGGGTGAATGTCCCGGCTAAAGCGTTCAGGCTGGATTACGGCTATTCCGAAGATGAAAAGGTTCCAGCCTTTGATTACGATGTTGACGGAGATGTCGGCGTTCTTCATTTGTCGAATGAAAAAAGTTACGGAGGTTTCCCGTTCTTCGGCATTCATGGAGACAAAGATTCTGTAAACATTGAGTTGACGAAGTCGGTGCCGATTTCATTGGAAATGAAATTTGGAATAGGTGATGCAAAAATTGATGTTGGTGGCATACAAATATCGGATGCAACATTTTCAACCGGCGTATGCGACTTCAACCTGAATTTTTCATCGCCCAATTTAATCGAATGCGATGACGTGGAAATTAAAACCGGCATATCGAGCGTGTCCGTTGAAAACCTTTCGAATGCACGAGCTAAGTATATTGAGTTCAATGGTGGGTTAGGTTCCATGAAGATAGACTTCGGCGGAAGACTGCAGCGTGATTGTGAAGTTCAAATAAAATCCGGCCTTGGTTCTGTGGAGATTTCCATACCATCAGATATTAATACATCGATTACAGCACCAGGAAATTTTGTCAACAGCGTTGACGTGTCAGGGTTCTACGCGCAAGGCGACGGAGTTTATCGCTCCGACAAAAAAACTGGCCCGCAGCTCAAGATAAATGTAGATTCCGGAATGGGCAGCGTTACGATAAAGAGTTATTAAAACAGCTTAAAATTCACAACGCCTTTCTGAGGTAGTGAATCGAGAAGGTTGTCTCCGTCATAAATGGAAACTCCGAGCGACATTTCATTCGACCTTATTTCTTCGTAGCTCAACGCAATTTGTATCGACTCACCGATTTTGAAATTGGCTGCGAAGTTTATTCCCTCCCCATCGAATGAATTTTCAGCCGCCAACCTCCAACTCCTATTTTTCAACTCCAAAGTCATTTTGTTAGGAGAAAAAAAATCGACGACGATTTTTTCTGTTGACAATTTTTGCGAAGTTTCGATACGCAGGTATAAGTGACCGCGATCATTCCCGAATAATATCCGTTTAATAAGCATCCCGGTTTTCTGCATTGAGCTGACTTCGTGCTCCACAAAGCCTGCGTTGTTCCACTGCCTATCAATTCCTCCGTGATCGAATTTCGGGGAAATCACTTGAGTGGGCTGGCGGTAGCTTATGTGTTCCACCTTTCTTTTTATTGGCTCATCTAATTCCGCGAGCGGTTTCGCGCCGAGTGTTATATAAACCTGTTTCAAATGATACCTGAATAGTTCGTCGAACTCGTTTGCTTGCGGAGATTTATGCTTGTCGCCGTACCACCAAAACCAATCAGAACCTTCGGCGATCAGGATTTCTCTGTAAGCTTTTTCTCTTGTGCGCGCACTTAACTTTTTAGATGTTTTCTTGAAAGTTTTGCGGGCATGGTACAGCAAATCCCATGCTCTGTTATCCTCTTCATGCCCGATCCAAATATCGAAATTGCCGTTTATCCAAGAACCTGGTTCGATGCTCTTTAACGAGTTGCATGGTTTTACCTTCACGCCGGAAGGAAGAACGGTTTCTATTTGCGGATCATTTGAAAGCAAAAAATATAGGGTTCTTAGAAAATCCTTGCCGTCGGTCTGATAAAATTCCCAGGCGTTTTCTCCGTCAAGAATTATCGGTACGACCGCATATTCGAGCGACTCTTTGCCGAGATGCGAGATGATCGATTCTCTAATTTTGTGTAGCCTTGAGATAAAATCTTTTGCTGCATTATCTGGACTCCATTGAGAATAAACAAAGCCGATCAAGTCGGACAAATCGTGGTCACGGAAAAATAACTTTACTGAATTTTTTCCTGTCTTAAAATTATAAGCAAAATATTTTTCAATGAAATCACTTCTCAAAGATTTTCCGGATTTCACTAAAGTCTTTTGCAGGATCATTTCGTCTGTTGCCGTCCAGGTGATTTTGTTCTTCACGAGAATCTTAAGCGCGTCGGTGCTCACGGAACCTTCGCTGGGCCACATACCTTGTGAACGTATGCCGAAGATTTTTTCGCCATACTCCAAAGCGGCTTTCACCTGATAATTTGCATCTTCAGGATGTCTAAATCTTGTTCCGGGAAGTTTCGTCCTTTTGTTCGCCTCCATTCCTGCGGCAGTATCGCAGAGCAGAGGAAGAATGGGATGATAAAAGGGGGAAATGCTAACTTCAATTTGCCTCCGCTTCATGGCTCTAACATGGTGCGGAATAATTTTCTCTAAAATTTCGACATGAGCTTTTAGCAGCTTATTTTTTTCTTCCTCGGAAAAATCTCGCTGCTTGTCTAAATAATATTTGAATGGCGGAGCAAATCGTGAATATTCTCCGACCCATGATAGGTTCCACCATACCTGAAGATCGCGGAAATCCTGCGAATTAAATTTTTGTATCGTTGACTCCAAATCCGAATCATTTGTTGTGATGCCACGCTTTTCTAAAAGTTCCGCATACCGTGGGTATCGTTTGACCATCCGTTCCGAATTTGCCAGGAAGAAAGTCTTTAGGGCATCGATTTTTTCCTGATCGGTGAACAACTCCGGATTTTTCGATGAAAGATTGTAAGCAAGGTCTGTCGTTTTATTTCCAAGATAATCTTCAATCTGCACTAAAAGTGATGATGTGAAATTAAAAACTTGTTTTATCCCGGGATAGTCGTCCAGTATCCGTACCATGTCCCAGTAATCCTTGATCCCGTGCATTCTAACCCACGGCATCAAAAATGTGTTGTCAGTCTTATAATAAGGCTGGTGGTGGTGCCAGATGAAAAGTAACTTTAGTGGGTAAACTTTAGTCACCTTCCGAGGAAATCCGGCCCGTATGGTAGTGAATTTAAATCTGAAAGAGGGTTAATCAATTTGTAATCTCCGAATCCCGTATCATCGACGAAGACAAAATCCACATTCCTCTGGTAATAGTACCATACCTCGTAAGGCTTGCTATCGACTTCGAACGGATGGCGATCGACGCTGTTGGGCGCACCATATAGTATGTATATCATCCCCATATCAGACTTCCAGCCTGCAAAATAATTGCCGAAGCGGTTGTTTGCATAAGCGACGCGATTATAATATTCTTCCATTAAAGGATTTCTCTTCGAAGAAGGATTTGTGTTATACCTCTGCCAAAAATGAATGAAAAGTTTTTCTTTCTCAAAAGTGTTCGGCGCATTCTTAATGCTATCGATCGTCGATCCTTTTGCAATGTACATCATTTCGTCAGCGGCTTTATCCAGGTCGGTTATAGTTAGAGGAAGGTCGGGAAAATGAATTGAGAAAAAACGAGTGGCGGTTGCCACTACCGGAGTATCTCTATCTGAGGAATTACGAAGCATCACACCCAATCTGTAAAAGCCCATTGGAAGCGAATCTTTCGGAATACCTGCCACGACTCTTTCCGTCAGTTCGGGGCTCCTAAACCAAGACGAGCTCGAATATACGATTTCATTTTTCTTCCCGAAAATTTCGGTGGTTGCAAGCACCGAGTCTTTGATCCTTGGAAAATAAATCTCATAGAAAATCTGAAATGAATCTTTAGGTGAAACGACATTTCCATTGACATTCGGCATGATGGTGCGTTTCCCATTGGTTTCAGAAGAAGTGTTCAGTAGCATTATGTCGGACATCGATTTCAATGAATCGGAATAATTTCTTGCTGTAAATTCTCGCTTTGACGGATATGATTTCTGCGTTTCGGAGTCGGTAACGGTTACTTGGAGGGTGTACGTGCCCGGTTTCACGATGAAATGCCGCTGCACAGATGAGAAAATTGCCTGATTGGTTGTCTCGTCAAAATTTTGGCTGCTTGGTCTTTCGTTCCACGTTTGCTCCAATGCAGGATTCCCGTCCACATCCGTCAACCGTAGTGATATTTCATATGAAGCCTTGAATTCGTTACCGTATTTGATGAACTGTACTTCGTTGTTCGGCATCTGAAAATAGAAATCCAATCTGCTTTGGTCAGGTGCGGATTTGAAATTGAGTGCCTCAAAGTAAAAATGCGGGGGGGCGTATGAAAAATTCTGCTGTATCTCGACCTGTGCCGAAGCTGGAAGCGTCAGCAAGAAACAAAATATGATTATTTTGTGTACCACCATCAACCTCCTCAATTAGCGGTTCCATATAAGTCGTGCTCATATGCATCATCTATCGTCACGTTCACGAAACTGCCGGGAGCTAAATTTTTGTCGGAAGTAATCACAACTTCTGAATCGATTTCAGGCGCATCTTGATTTGTTCTGCCGACAAAATTCTTGCTCGTTCCATGATCAGCATCTTCATCCTTTTTATCGACCAGTACTTTTAGTTCCTTACCAATTTTTCTGCCATTCAATTCAGCGATAATTCTTCTTTGCGCTTCCATGATCGCAGCGTGCCGCCTTTCTTTTTCATCCTGAGGAATCGGGTCGCCCAGGATCGCGGCAATTGTTCCTTCCTCGACTGAATATGTGAAAGCGCCGAGTCTCTCGAATTTAAACTCGTTGACAAATTGCAAAAGTTCTTCGAATTCTTTTTCTCCTTCGCCGGGATATCCGACAATCAACGTCGAGCGAATTGCGATGTCCGGGATCTTTTCCCTGATTTTATAAAGTAGATCTTTGAGCTTTCTCTGTGTGATTCCGCGCCGCATCGACTTGAGGACATTGTCTGAGACATGTTGTATAGGTATATCGATGTACTTACAAATTTTTTTGCTATCTCTGATCACATCTAACACTTCTTCCGGAAATTTTGCCGGGTAAGCGTACATCAATCGGATCCATTCAATGTTCTTCACTTCATTCAATCTTGACATAAGATTTGGAAGTTCCCGCTTTCCGTAAATATCGAGTCCATAATATGTCGTGTCCTGTCCCACTAGGATCAATTCCTTGACGCCCTTCTCGGCTAACAGTTCGGCTTCGTGGATGATTTGCTCGATAGTTTTTGAAACATGTTTGCCGCGCATGAACGGTATCGCACAGAACGAACATGGATTATCGCAGCCTTCAGAAATTTTTAAGTACGCATAGTGGTTCGGTGTGGAGAGCACGCGGTCGCCCGACATTTCATATTTATACTCGGCTTGAAATTCTTCGAGAATATTTTTTAGCTCGTTCGTTCCGAAGAAAGCATCGGCTTCTCGCAAATTTTTTTTGAGTTCAGTCTTGTATCTTTCGACGAGGCAACCGGTGACGATGAGCTTTTTTAAATTTCCGGTTTTTTTTTGCTGAGTTGCCTTAAGTATTGTTTCGATGGATTCCTGTTTTGCAGCGTCGATAAAGCCGCATGTATTGATCACTGCAATGTCCGCTTGCACCGGAGAGTTGGCGAATGAATAGCCGTTCGCCTTTAATTGTGCGGCAAGGACTTCACTGTCAACTTGATTCTTCGGACAGCCGAGAGTTGTTATGTGAACTTTGTTTCTCCTCACGTTGCAATTTATCTTTGTCTCGACTCCTTTTCAATGTGTGTAAGAAGCAACTTTTTTTCCAGAAGGGTATCGTTGAAAGATATTCATTTTGCAGAATAAAAATTGAAATTTCGTCGGTGCCGAATTATATTGTTGCATAACATTCAATCGTTGCTGAAGTAGCTCAGCGGTAGAGCAGCGGTTTCGTAAACCGCAGGTCGTGGGTTCAAATCCCACCTTCAGCTCAAGAAATAGAAATTGCGCCTTTATCACTCCGATCGGATTTTGGTTTCCTATCGTCGAATGTCAATCCTAAATTTTGAATTGGTAATTTTAATCCATAATTAAACTTTCAATATTAAAAATTAAATTGGTGTTTGAATTTATTGGCTGAAAAATTTGTTCGAGTGATTATGAAGTATGATGTAATTATCATTGGCGCTGGGCCTGCCGGACTGTCAGCCGCAATCGAAGCGAAGAAGAAAAATTTTTCCGTCGTTGTTCTTGACAAAGGTGCGATTGTGAACTCAATTCAAAATTTTCCGACGAACATGGCATTCTTTTCGACAGTAGAACTTCTTGAGATCGCCGGAATCCCATTCGTCGCGAGTTTACCGCACCCGACACGCGTTGAAGCCGTCAATTATTATTCGCGCGTCGCAAAATTTTTCGGGGTAGAATTCAAATTTAGTTCGAGAGTTGTTTCTGTTTGCCCTGCGCAGCGAGGTTTTAATTTGGAAATCAAAAATGAGGCTTCTTCGCAATTAAGTTTCATCTCAGCCGATAAAGTTGTCGTTGCGACGGGTTTCTACGACAATCCGAATTTGTTAAACGTGCCGGGCGAAAAATTTCCAAATGTTTCGCATTACTACAAAGAACCGGGGATACATTTTGGACAAAAAGTTATCGTAGTCGGTGGAAAGAATAGTGCAGTCGAAGCAGCTTTGGATTTATATAGGCATGGTGTCGATGTAGCGGTTCTTTACCGCGGCGAGTGCTTCGGCAAGAGTGTGAAGTATTGGATATTGCCGGACATAGAAAACCGTATAAAGAATGAAGAGATTATGGCACACTTCAACAGTAGAGTTTTAGAAATAAAGCCCGATAGGGTAGTTGCTGAAGTCTGCGGCAAGGTGGAGGAGCTCCAATGTGATTTTGTTTATGCTTTGACGGGATATCATCCGGCAATAAATTTTCTAAGAGAAATCGGAATTGAGGTTGATGAAAAAAGCGGCGTTCCGAAACACGATCCCGTAACTCTTGAGTCGAATGTAAAGGGAATTTATGTGGCAGGCTCGATAGTTGCGGGTTACGATTGCAACAAGATTTTCATCGAAAACGGCAGGGAACATGGGAAACTAATTGCCAAGAGTTTAATGAGGTGATACTTCTACGTGTTGTCTCTGAGGCTAAAGAATTTTCTACATGATGAACTTCAAAACGTTTTTCGATAATTTACAAAAGACGAATTTACTCGGCAAAACCGAAGTGGAACTTCAGGATTTTCTTACAGGAATCGGCGAGGCGCCTTATCGCGGAACACAAATCTTCAGATGGATTTACCAAAAGCAGATTGAGGATTTCAGTCTGATAACGGGTTTTACTAAATCGCTCAGGTCAAAGCTGTCCGATATTGCCGAGATAAAATATCCGGAAGTTGTTGGCGTCGAGGAGTCATCATTTGATGGCACATTGAAATTTCTTTTGCAGCTAGGGGATAGGAACAAGATCGAAACTGTTTTGATCCCGAAAGAGAAATCTCCCGACGATCACGGAATATTAAGAGAGACGGTTTGTGTTTCAACACAAGTTGGTTGTCCGCTTGACTGCAAATTTTGTGCGACTGGCGCGATGAGGCTTGCAAGGAATCTGACAGTCGGGGAAATAATTTCACAAGTAATTATAGCACAGCAGCACGCGAAAAAAAGAATTACAAATGTCGTCTTCATGGGGATGGGCGAACCTCTTTTGAATCATGAAGCTGTCATAAACGCGATAAAGATTTTGACGGATAACAAATCGATGAATATCAGGGCGAAAGGAATTACCGTATCAACCGCCGGCATCACCGACAAGATTCCTTTGCTTGCGGTAGAGAAAGTAAAATTCAGGCTTGCCATTTCACTTCACAGCCTTGATGAAGATGTCAGAACCATGCTGATGCCGATAAATAAAAAGTACAAGCTCGAACAACTCCTCGCGGGAGCGAAAGAATTCGCGCGCATGAGACACGACAGAATAACTTTCGAATACATTCTCTTCGATAAACTAAATGACACGGACGCAGACATCGCGAAACTCGTCAAACTTTCCCGCGCCGTTCCGCTCAAGATAAATCTTTTGCGTTACCATCCCCTTAGTCATCTGAGCGAAATTGGCTTGCAGGTTGACCCGGCAGCACTTAAACTTAAACCGAGCAGCCGTATCGAAGAATTTGCAAGCGAACTCCGAGAAAATGGAATTACGGTTTTCGTGCGCTCTAATGCCGGCGAAGATATCAATGGCGCTTGCGGTCAGCTCGCAGCAAAAAATATTAAAAGAAAAATTAAAGGCATTAAATGAGAATTATTTTATTTGGACCTCCGGGAGTCGGAAAAGGAACCCAGGCAAAAATTATTTCGAAAAATCTTAAAATCGTTCACATCGCAACAGGTGATATACTTCGCGAGGCTGTTTCTCACGGCACTGAGCTTGGCAAGAAAGCAAAAGGCTTCATGGATCGCGGCGAACTAGTTCCGGATGATGTAGTGATTGCAATTATTCAAGACAGATTAAAGGAAAGCGACGCGAAGAACGGTTTTATCCTCGATGGTTTTCCAAGGACGCTTCCCCAGGCTGAAGCGCTCGACAAAGTTTTCGATAAAATGGGGATCAAAGTTGATAGCGTGGTAAGCATGGAGGTTGATAAAGAAGTTTTAATGAACCGGTTGACATCGCGAAGGGTCTGCAGAAATTGCGGATCGATTTTCAATTTGATTGTCGATAAACTTTCCGATTCAAAATGTACGAAGTGTGGCGGGGAAGTTTATCAAAGGGACGACGATAAACGCGAAACGATCGAAAGACGTTTTGAAGTTTATCAAAATCAAACGAGGCCCGTAAAAAATCACTATGGTGCAAAGAAAATGCTTGTTGAAATAGATGGTATTGGCGAAATCGAGGAAGTTACGAATCGCCTGAAGGATGTTCTTAAGTAAAAAACAATTAATCTATTTAAAATCAAGGAGGAAAAATGCGTAAGTCTGTTCTTATGGTAGTGTCCTTTCTTTTCTTCGTGGACTTTGCAAGTGCACAGAATCTCGGCAATACGATAGGTACGGTGGGATCTCAATATGCGAAATCTTATCTGGCTCCTGCCGCGGATGCCTTCGGAGCGGATCTGAATTCGGGCCTCTTCCATACTGCAAGTGTGGGTGGGATGCTGCCATTTGGATTAACTCTGTACATCGGAGTGAAAGTCGGTGCGGCGATTATTCCGAGTTCTGAAAAGAGCTTCAACCTGGCGTACCCGGACACAGTTAGTCTGACCCAGGCGGGCCAGACCTTCAGGGTACCCACTACGTTTACTGTTAATAATGCGCCGACAATCTTCGGAAGTAAGGCGGCAGGCTATGCGACGTTCAGCATCGATACGACCATCAGCGGTCAGCACCTGGTTAAGAGTGACTCGATCAAAACGATCGGTGGATTACTTCATACAAGCATTGCTCCAATTCCCATACCTCAGATAGGATTGGGCAGCTTATTCGGGACGGATGCATTCGTACGCTTCCTGCCGAAAATAAAAATATCGACCTACGGGTCGCTGCAATTGTTCGGATGGGGATTGAGACATGAGGTAAGCCAATACATACCTCTCATCCCGATTGATATCTCTGTACAAATTGGTTTCCAGAACTTTTCTATTAAAGATTCAACGGGCAACAACTTGTTGAAATCCTCCGCTTTTGCCGCGAATGTAGAGGTCAGCAAGACGCTCGCGATACTGACTCTGTACGGAGGGCTGCAAATGGAGAGTTCTAAAGTCGACGTCAGTTATACTTATTTGCCCGAAGCGTCACAGTACAATCTGAATCCCCAACCGATTCCTATTTCTTTCAGTATGAACGGCAAGGATAAATTCAGAGCCATTGTCGGATTCAATCTCGGGCTCGGTCCACTTCTGATAAATGCCGATTACAGTATTGCTTCGATCAGCGTTGTCTCGGCGGGAATCGGCTTTGCAATTTAGTATGATAAATATATGTTGAGTGTATTGCCGAATGGGTAACATTTTAAGAGATGACGCGTCGAAGTAAGAAAAAAGAACCGTCTAATGATAATTAAATGTGCGTTAAATAAAAGTGCGACGCATCTCCACGATGCGTCGCACTTGATAGCAACAACCCTGATGTCAGTTGGGATAGTTTTTCTATTCAACACAGATGCCATCAGCTCGGTGAAAGTTAACGGTGGGGTAGCTCAGCTCCCGCGTTCGGGAGCTTCGACTTACGTTTCAACATCTGGTATCAATCCGAATAAGCTTGCTCTGCAGGGAGTCGTTGTTGTAAAGTTCAAGACTGGTGTTTCGATAAATCTTCAGGAGCTGTTCAAAGTGCCACAGCTTGAAGGGCGCATCTTGAAGGAAGCTAATCCAACTTCTGTGGAATCCGTTCTTCAATCAACTCAGGTAAAATTAGATAAAGCCTCAGAGGTTTTAAACAATATTTACCTTGTGCATTATTCGGGAACTGTTACACCGGCTTTGATGGCACAGTCAATAATTAAAAATCCGGATGTTCAATACGCGGAGCCGCACTATATTTACAAAGTGGATTTTACTCCGGATGATCCATTCCTTTCCCAGCAATATGCTTTGAGCAATATTCAAGCGTTCAATGCATGGAATATTACTCAAGGCGACTCATCGGTGTCGATAGGGATCGTTGACACAGGAGTCGATTGGATGCATCCGGATCTGTATGGGAATATTTGGCACAATCCTCACTGGCGGGCCGATACTCAATATCCGGCTGATTCGATCGGATGGGATTTCGGCGGGCATGATTCTGCTGGTACACCTAACAATAACCCTGAGGAAGATGGACCGCATCATGGCACACACGTCGCAGGGATAGCCGCAGCTGTTTCCAATAACGGAATCGGTATTGCGGGTGTGGCGCAATGTAGAATAATGGCGGTAAAAACTTCACAGGCTGGAGTAGTCGATCAAGATGGCGAACCATATATCGTCTGGGGCTTCGAGGGAATTGAATATGCTGCGGACAACGGTGCCCGCGTTATCAATTGCAGTTGGGGTGGACAAGGCTACTCACAATACGAACAGGATGTAATTAGTTACGCCACCTTGGAAGGCGCGCTTGTTGTGGCAGCCGCCGGCAACGACGGCTCAGAAGAATTTGAGACTCCGGCATATTACGATAATGTTCTTTCGGTTGCGGCGACCGACGAAAACGACCTCGCTGCTTCTTTTACGAATTATAGCTACAATGTTTCGGTGTCCGCTCCCGGAGTAGATATTATATCTACTTGGGATACAAACTCCTACGTTTTTCTTACCGGAACATCCATGGCTACTCCTTGCGCAGCGGGTGTGGCGGCGCTCGTCGTGAGCGAGCATCCTGATTACACACCTCAGCAGGTTTTGGAACAGGTGCGCGTCAGCGCGGATAATATAAATAGTATTAACAATTCCCAATACACTGACATGATAGGATTTGGAAGAGTTGATGCTTATCGGGCGTTGACGGTGAATTCTTCGCCGGGTGTTAGAATAGCCAACTTGGCGCTAAGCGACTCGACGGGTAGTAATAATGGTGGAGCTTTTGCGCCTGGTGAAACGGTCCAGGTCTTAGGTAATGTGACAGACTGGTTAAGTCCGACTAGTAACCTTCAGTTGACGCTAACGAGCAGCGATCCTTATGTGACAATTGTTCATGGAAATGTTTCCGTTGGGATACTCCAGACAAAAGGCAGCTATGCCCTTGTGAAAAACAATCTGAGTTTTGGAGTAAATGCTACAACTCCATATGAGCATGAAGCAACGTTCTTAATAAGAATAACAGATGGTAGTTATTCCGACTATCAGAGTTTCACTGTGCTCTTAAACCCGCGATTTAGCCAATTGGCGCTCAATAACTTAGCAACCACAATAACTGCAAAAGGCAACATCGGGTTTAATGATTACCCAAACAATACCCAAGGAATAGGTTTCATTTATCAGCCCGCCCTTGACGAACTTTTGTTTGAGGGTGCCTTCATGGCAGGGGTTTCAAGTTCCAAGGTGGTCGATGAGGCTCGCGATTCATCCGCGCAGGAAGAGTCTAATGATTTCAATCCGATGAGCTTGGTTCAGGTCGAGACATCGAGTGACAGTGTAGAGCAACAGTCTATTTCGACATTTTCAGACAGCAACGCAACAACGAACCGATTGGGAATTCAAATAGCACTGCATACTTACGCCTATAACCGTGATTCGACAAAAAATTTTATAATTCTTGAATATAGGGTTCACAATCTAAATTCTACTCCGCTCAGCAATTTTTATGGGGGGATATTTTTCGACTGGGATATCAGCCCACTTCAAGACATAGCATCCTACGACAAAAATTACCAGCTTGGCTACGCGTATGATTCGACTCGCGGCACGAAGACTTATACCGGCTGTGCATTGATTTACGGGGCAAATATAAATTATACGGCAATTGACAATAGTGACCCGAACACCGGTGCCAATACTGGTTTTACAAAATCGCGAAAATGGAATGCACTTTCAGGCGAAACGGGAATTTCTCGTGTGGGACCAACTGATATTTCTATGGTTGTTTCTGCTGGACCGGTAACAATTCCAGGGAATTCAGATACCGTTTTGACATTTGTTCTCACTGCAGGCGATACGCTTCAAGATCTTGAATATGCAGTTGGTGTTGCAAAGGAGATTTACAACGCACTGAATGGAATAGTTAATCCGCCGCCAATTCCTACGCTGGCACAACTTTACCAAAATTATCCGAACCCATTCAATCCCGGCACAGTTATCCCCTTTGACTTGTCCGCTGCTGCCATGGTCACCGTGGACGTTTATAATGTCATCGGTCAGAAAGTTGCAACGATAGTGAATCGAAATTATCCTGTTGCCGGCAGTTACACGCTTCCGTTTTCGGCAAAGGGAATATCGAGCGGCGTTTATTTCGTGCGGTTGAAAGCAGTATCGAAAACACAGACTTCTTATCAGGTAAAGAAAATGGTCGTGCTTAAATAAAAAGTAGGCAGCCTAAACCTTGTCAAGGTTAACTCGACTTGAGAATATTTTTATCAGAAAATTTTTGAGTGAAGAAGAATCTTCGAAGGTTTCGTCCGCACAGCCGAGTACCCAGCTTGGAATTTTTTCGATCTCCTTAATTTTTTTCTGATTTAGCTTGACAAATTATGTTAATGTCTATATCTTGTAAATGAAATGAATACCATGGAATCTTCTCGAATGAACAAATCCTGCGGATGTTGTTGCATGTGCATGTGTGCAAAGGGAGCGCTTTGTTTTCGCGAAGGTGGATGTCCATAAGTTAAATAAATATACGAGTTTGATTTTACAAGCCCTTCGTTGAAACCCAGCGAGGGGTTTTTTGTTTATAGTAGTAGCAAAGGAAAAGCGAAAGAGAAAAATCTTGGAGATTTTCACAAAAATACTTGATATTAATTTCAAGATTGTTATATTAAAACAGTTCTTTCGACAATTTTGTTTAATTCATCCAGAAGGGTGGAGGGATCAGGCCCAATGAAACCCTGGCAACCGTCCCCGCTTAGGCGAGGAGCACGGTGCTAATTCCTGCCCGTGATATTCTGCATGGGGAAGATGAGCCAAGAATCAGAACCTCTTCTTGCCATCGTTCTAAAGCAGGAAGAGGTTTTTTTGTTAATGTAAATAATAATTAAAATAAAATAGAGGAGGAAAAGATGAGCACCAACGGCAAGGAGAGAAAGTATCGCTTCGAGACTCTCCAACTTCACGCAGGACAAAAACCGGATCCCACGACGAATGCACGTGCGGTTCCGATTTACCAAACTTCGTCTTATGTTTTCAATAATACCGAACACGCTGCCGCACTTTTCGGACTTCAACAGTTCGGAAATATTTATACGAGAATAATGAATCCGACAACCGATGTCTTCGAGCAACGGATTGCAGCTTTGGAAGGAGGAGCAGCAGGGCTTGCGACAAGCAGTGGTCAAGCCGCACAATTTCTCACAATTGCCACGATAGCTCAAGCCGGCGAGAACATTGTTTCGACATCGAATTTGTACGGTGGAACTTACAACCAGTTTAAGGTTACTTTCCCGCGGCTTGGAATTGATGTAAAGTTCGCCGAAGGAGATGAAGCCTCCGCGTTTGAAAAACTGATCGACAAAAAGACGAAAGCACTTTATATCGAAACGATCGGCAATCCCAAATTGAACATCCCCGATTTCGAGAGGCTTGCGAAGCTTGCTCATTCGAAAGGTATTCCGCTGATCGTCGATAATACATTCGGTGCCGGCGGCTACATTTGCCGACCGATAGATTTCGGTACTGATATCGTGGTACACTCTGCAACCAAATGGATCGGCGGACATGGGACTTCGATCGGCGGAGTGATTGTAGACTCCGGAAAATTCGACTGGGGAAACGGAAACTTTCCGATATTCACAGAGCCGAGTCCCGGTTATCATGGGTTGAAATTTTATGAGGCGTTCGGTCCGTCATCGCCGTTTGGAAATATTGCATTTATTATACGAGCGAGAGTGGAAGGACTTCGAGACATCGGTCCGGCGCTAAGTCCGTTCAATTCGTTTTTATTCACTCAAGGACTTGAGACTCTTTCGCTGCGTGTCGAGCGTCATAATGAAAATGCTCTCAAGCTCGCGAGACATTTGAAAGGTCACCCGTTAGTCGATTGGGTGATTTATCCCGGGCTCGAAGATCATCCAGACCATGAAAGAGCAAAAAAATATTTCAGAAAAGGTCTCTTCGGATCCATTATCGTTTTCGGGATCAGAGGAGGGTTGGAATCAGGAAGGAGCTTCATAAATAACCTGAAGCTGACCAGCCATCTTGCGAACGTCGGCGATGCGAAGACACTTGCGATACATCCGGCAACAACGACGCACCAGCAGCTTTCGGAAAAAGAGCAATTATCATCCGGAGTGACACCGGACATGGTTCGCGTGTCAGTTGGAATCGAGCATATAGATGACATTATTGTTGATTTCGATGAAGCGCTTGATTCTGTCAAACAAACAGTGAAGGCATGACCGAAACACTCACAAAGACAATCGTAAAAACTCAAAAGGTTCGGCTTCACACAGAAGCCGAGCCTTTCCTATTTGAAATCGGAGCGAGACTCGGACCGATTGATGTCGCATTTGAGACATACGGTGAGTTAAACAGCGACGGTACGAATTGCATTCTCGTTTGCCACGCGCTGACAGGAAGCGCGCATGCTGCAGTTTACAATTCGGAAGAAGATAAAATTCCCGGATGGTGGGACGGAATAATTGGGCCTGGCAAGGCGTTGGACACTACAAAGTATTTCGTGGCTTGCTCGAATATCCTGAGCGGCTGTTATGGTACCACAGGTCCAAGGACGATCAATCCGCGTACGATGAAAGAATACGGGACTTCGTTTCCGCTAACGACGATCCGTGACATGGTACGCATTCAAAAAGAGCTCCTTGACTGGTTGGGAGTTGCAAAAATTCAGCTTGTAATCGGCGGGTCGATGGGAGGAATGCAAGCTATCGAATGGGTGGTCATGTACCCCGAAATGGTCGAGCGAGCTGCACCCATTGCCACAGGCGCAAGCCACACGGCGTGGGGCATCGGATTGAATGAAGTGGCACGCCAGGCGATATTTACCGATCCGGCATACAGAAACGGAGATTATTATGCTTATGGCCAGCCGTCTCGCGGGCTTGCACTTGCGCGGATGATAGCGATGTTGAGCTATCGAAGCCCCGAATCATTTTCTTTACGATTCCAGCGGGAAAGAATGTATGAGAATGGGGATAAGAATTTCCTTGATTTGAAAAATATTTTTCAAGTCGAGAGCTACCTTCATTATCAAGGCGTGAAACTTGTCGAGCGGTTCGATGCGAACACGTACATCTACATCACGCGTGCGATGGACTTGCACGATGTTGCGCAAGGCAGCGGACAGTTGGAAGATGTATTGAACTGCATCAAATCTAAGGTGCTTTGCATTGGGATTAGTTCAGACTTGCTTTATCCGGCGGTTGAGCAGCGCGGACTTGCGGAGCTGATACCGAACGCACGTTATGTAGAAGTCCAATCGATTCACGGCCATGATGCTTTCCTTATCGAGTTTGAGCAGATGAATAATATTTTGAAAAGTTTTCTGAAGGAAAATTAAAAGCGTCGGCAAGAGGCAGAGAGTAAAATTCTCACACCTCTCAAACAAAAATTCCCTTCCACGCTGCAAACCATTTCCGTCATTCTTCAGCTCTCGCCGGAAATTGAAAGTGAATTGAACTTTGTTCGGAAATTATTTTGCAAGTTCATCGAATAAGACTCAGACCGTGGTGTTTACTATCAAGTTATTATCAGAAAATTTTAGATTAAGTCATTTTTCAAAATTAGGGTTGCATCATCCGACTCACTCACCAGCTACCGGTTTGAAATCAAATTTGGCTGTCCCTTTCTGAGTGAGAACTTCGAGATGTAGTGAGCCATGGATGGAGTCAAAGTCTGCTTCGTAGTAAGAGCCGTCGGGCTGGTACACTCTGACTTTGTTTCCCGGTAACTTGAAGTAAATATACCCTGTCACGCCTTGTAGGGGGAAGACCGTGTTTAAACGCAGAATTCCGGCTACAACACTTTGTTTATATAGGTCATAAATCATAGAAGTAGTCGCAATCGATGTGCTGGTCTCATTGATAATCTTCTCCCTTTTCTCTTTCGTATCGTTCACTTGGTATTGTTCACCAGTCTGAGTGTTGGTGATAGTGGTGGGCTTTGCTTGTATTGCTTCCGCGGCTCCGCTTATTGCCTGCATTATCATGGAGACCGTCTTCTGGTTATCTATTGAGCCAAGTATCTTATAAGGTGGTATTGCTTCCAATTCAGTTGCACCGCTGTTGTCTGGGAGGGTGGCAGTTAATCTGGCAGCCTTCATCGGGTCGAGAAGGAAAGGAGAGTCTGAAGAATTGTAATAGAGTAGCCAGAGTCGAACATAATTGTCGCCAGCCACTTGTGATAATTCGAGTTCAGCAACAACGCGGCAGCTATCATTTCCAACTGTGCCAAGCGCATACCCATTTTGATAAAAAGAATAAACCGAGTCTGTAGCGGTTGGTTCATACACTATTGGGGGAACACTTGCGGCACAACCCGACAATATTGGACCGCAAAACGCGAGAAGAAACATTCCAAGAAAATACTTACTCATCTGACAAACCTCCTTCTTTCTATTAAGTCTCTTTCGTTCATGCTGAAGCCCCCAAACAAAACTCCCCTACCGTTTGCGATCCCGACTTATCGGGACTCCCGATAAATCGCGAACGATGAGGGTCTGAAAAAACTTTTGGAAATATTCGCAAGTTTTTCTTTCGGCTGTATTTTAGTTGGAAGAGTAAGAAATGCAAACGTCGGGTCGTAGTGTCCTAATTCAGAAATCAAATTTCTTTCATTTCTTTTCGGCAATTGTTTTCAAATACTCCTCAATCTTGGCAAGATGAGTATTTACCGCCAACGTCGTTTTCGAGATACTCGCCATAATATCGATTGAGAGACGAGCATTATTGGGAAGTACTCCAATAATTTGCTTGCATTTAGTGCACTTCACGACCACAAAGAATTTCTCGTCTCCTTTTGGGGGATACCACTCAACTGCAATCTCATGTGTACAGTCCATAACACTAACCTCCTAAAAAGAAAAGTGTTTTATGAATATTAATTTAATAACACTGAGAAAACTCCCTGCATTACTCGCAGGTTTTTTCTCTGGCTGTATATTACTTGGCCACCATAAGAATTACAAGAGTCGGGCAAGATAGAGGGCAAAGATTGAGAAGGTTGGAATTCCAAGTGTTTCATGGCATTTATCAGCAAGTTAGACTCCCGTCAAATTGTAATGTTATCTATCTGAATCACTTACTTACTATCACGGCATTTGTTGCTATTTGATTAGCACCATCTTCTTCGTTGAAACAAATCTTTCTCCATCTGACGCCATGGCATCAATGCGGTATAGGTAAACTCCGCTTGCATACCGTGACATATCCACGCTCTGGCTGTAGCTGCCTGTGCTCATCCGTCCCAAATCGAACTCCTGAACTCTCTGTCCAAGAACATTGAAGACATCGAGCTTTACCGTGGAGTTTTCCTTCAGGTCGAACTTGATAGTTGTGGTCGGGTTGAATGGATTAGGGTAGTTCTGTTCCAGCGAAAACCTGTTCGGTAATCCTGTCCCAGCCGCTTCGTGTACTGCTGTTATCATTTCGGACAGCGGCCGTCGCCACACGCCGCCGTTAGTTCCGGCAAAAAGATACCCGCCGGAGATGACAACCGCATTTACCTTGAAATTAAGGGTTGGTAATCCTGAATCGACCGCAGCCCAGCTTGTGCCATCATTGGTGGATAGGTAGACGCCGCCATCAGTCCCGGCAAAGAGATTCGTGCCGGAGAAGACAAGAGCATCAACCGTAGTGTTCCCCTGCATGCCTGTATTGATTGCTGTCCAGTCGAAGCCCGTCAAAAGAAAGACGCCGCCATTAGTCCCGGCAAAGAGATTCGTCCCGGAAACAGCAAGACACTGGACGTGATTGTTTGTCAATCCAACATTATTGAGCGCAGTCCAGTTTGTACCGTTGTTGGTCGAAAGAAAGACCCCGCCGTTAGTCCCGGCGAAGAAATTCGTGTCGGAGATGAGAAGAGCATTAACATTAAGATTGGACGGCTTTCCAGAATAGTACCAGTTTGTACCGCTATTGGTTGAATAATAGATGCCAGCACCGCCACTTCCAGCGAAGAAATTCGTGCCGGAGAAGGCAAGAGCATTAATAGTAGTGCTTGAAAACACCGAAGTCCAGCTTGTGCCAGTGTTGGTGGAAAGAAGGAGACCGTCGTTAGTTCCGGCAAAGAGATAATACGTGGCGGCAAAACCAAGACCGGACGTAGTAGCGGCAAGAGTACAGATAGAAGGGTTCGTCAATCCTGAATCCACCGCAGTCCAAGTTGTGCCGTTGTCGGACGATAGATAGACGCCGCTGCCATCAGTCCCGGCAAAGAGATAAGTGGTGAACGTAATGCCACGAAGGGATAGCGTTTCTTCATTAATAGCGGCAAAACACGTAGCAGTACCACCCAGGTTGGTCTGAACCCATTGGGCATGCGATGGGTTCGCACTCGTGAACAGGCAAAACATCACAAATAGAAATCGTAGAATGTTTTTCATCTGTTTCTCCTTATTTCTCACGTTCCATTTTAATTGACCACCATAAGAAATGCAACCGCTCGACTCAATTTGTTGGCTCCAGCATCTTGACAGCATTTGCCAAGTCCTCACGACGAACATGGTTGTAAACCATAGTCGTCTTTATGTCGGTGTGTCCCAAGACCTCTTTCACGGCTGCAATCGGCACTCCACGGCGAACCATGGTGGAAGCTGTACTATGCCGAAGGCTGTGGAAGTGCAAGCCCTCATTGGAAACCTTGATTATTCTCTCAACAAGGTTCACGGCTTGCCATTCGAGATTGAGAAGCTCGGAAAGTCCCAAGCCTGTATGATATGCCAATGTGAACAAGTCTTTCATATCCGGCTTTTTCGTGCGTTCAAAAATGGAAATCAAAGCAGTCTCTATTATGAAGACGGGAAGTTTTTTCGGAACCTTGGAAAGCTTGATTTTCTTTAGGGGATTCTCCGAGAGATAATTCCACTCGACGGCTTTGCTGAATGCCGCCGCAAGTGTGCGATGGTACAGGTTCGCAGTGTTTTTGCTCTTCTCGGAGACGGAATCAAAGAAATCTTCGAGTAGTCGCCTGTGAGCGTCTTTAAGCGGAACATCTCCGGCGAAGTTCATCAATGCTTTGAGGCTTCGCTCAACGGTCAGGAAATAATTTGTGGAATGCCTGCTTTTGACATATTCTCCGTAACTCTCGGCGAACCTGGAAAGGGAGATGAGAGGGGGTTTCTGTAAATTGCTTAGTCGTTCTTTGAACTCGGAAAGAAATTTTAGAGCTTCATCTTTTCGCTTCGCATGTGTTGAGATTCGCCTTGTCCGGTTTTCGGTTTCATCGAAACAGTCAAGATAAAATTTACCGTTACGTTTGAATAAAAACATGATTACCTCCCATTCCGCCGGACTGAATATCATGGTACAAAAAACTGTGCAGTTAATTGTACAGTTCAAAATCAAACAGGATTGGAAGGTGGGTTTCGGGAAACCTTAATTTTGTGGAGCTGAAGGGGATCGAACCCTCGACCTCGTGAATGCCATTCACGCGCTCTCCCAGCTGAGCTACAGCCCCAAATTGCAAGAGAACCATTTCGAAGAACAATACTAATATAGATTTAGCCTCCATCAACTTCAACATATTCCTCCATATCCCGCGGATTCTCAAACACGCGCTATGTTGGTTGAAGATTTGTAACTGAAGCTGATGGGTTTTAACTTCAATATATTGGATGATATTTCCGCGCGATGAATGTGGGTACTAAAAATAGTGCCCTGATTATTTCAGAAGAATTGCTGTGGCTTTTCGAGGGAATCGGCGAAGGTGCAATCGTAACGAATAGTTTTGGTGAAATCGTGGGAATGAATAAAGGGGCTGCTATAATTTTCGGGGTAAAAAAGGATGTTAATCTTCACAAGGATTCCGCAATTCTCCTGAATGGACTTTGCAACCCGGAAACAAAGAAACGGGTCCTTCCGCCAAACCTTCCTTTCAACCAGGCGATTGCCACGAAGCATCCCGTCGACTCCAGAGAGTTTTTGTTGAAACTTCCCGACGGCAACGAATCTTATGTCCAGATTTCCACGTCGCCAATTTTCGGTGATGATAATTTGCTTGCTGGTACACTTGGGATAGTGATCGATGTTACGCCTCGCCGGAAGCTTGAAGAAGCTTTGACACAGAGGAATCTACAGTTGAGTGCGATAAACCGAATCGCGACGCTTCTCAACCGGACGATCGATTTCAGAGAAGTTCTCGAATTTTCGGTGCGGCAGACGATGGACATATTTGCAGGCGATGCAGGTGCGATATTTTTGCCCGACAAAAGCCGACGAAAAATTTTTGTAGCGGCGAGCGCAAATTTAGGCGAAAATTTTCTATCGGAGGTTCACGGCTCCGAAATTGAAGCGACAGTATTTGGAAAAGTTTTGAACTCGGGAGATGTCGAACCGATTAACCGTACCGACGGCTTCGAAGCTAATCTCTTTGAAAAGCTTCCTTTTGACTCCGTTGTGATTTTTCCTCTAAAGGCAAAAGGGAAAGCCGTCGGTGTCGGCGCACTGTTCAGCGAGGCTGAGCGGACACTTGAAAACTCTCAGCGGGAAATCGTTGAGGGTATCGGAACCGTTATCGGTGCTGCAATAGAAAACTCTCGATTGCACGAAGAGACAATACAGAAAACTCGTTTACTCGAAAGCAAGAATCGCGAACTTCAGCAGTTTACTTACGCCATAACACACGACCTGAAGTCTCCTATTCTAGTCATCGAAGGTTTCGCACGAGAATTGAAACGAAGCGGAAATCTCGAAATGGAACAGGAAGTTCTGATAGAAGCAATCCTCACTTCTTCCGCGAGATTACATTCCCTCGTGAACGATCTGCTCGACCTCGCGAGAGTGGGAAGTGTCGAGGTTGTGTTGGAGGAAACAGACATCGGCGAACTTGTTAATCGCGTCGTGAAGGATCTTTCCATCAGGTTGTCCGAGAAAAAAATGACAGCTTCAATGGAAGGTGATTTTCCGAGACTGTATATCGTGGCACGATACATCGAAAGAGTTTTCACCAACCTCATCGACAACGCGATAAAATATGTCGGCGACCAGCCTAATCCGCATATTATCATTGGGGTGCATGATAAAGGCGATCATTTTTTGTTTTTCGTCCGTGATAACGGCATGGGTATTGTGCAAGAATTCCACGAAAGAATTTTTGCAATTTTCCAGAGAATTAAAACCAACGACACCGAGAAGGTCGAAGGAAGTGGATTGGGACTTGCGTTCGTTAAAAAAATTGTGGAGCTTAGCGGCGGAACAGTCTGGGTTGAATCTGCCGGCAAAGGAAAAGGCGCAACTTTTTATTTCACTCTTCCTAAGCAATGAACAGGTTACTGATGAATTTTCGATTCTTATTTTCCAATTCCCAATTTGTAATTCAAAGTTCAGCATTTAAAATTTTTCCTTAGCTTTTCCGAAACGATGAACGATTTACTCGAATACCTTTTTCCATTAGTTTTATTTTTGGTGGCTGTGGTCGCTTCCATTCTTTTATTGATAGCAAACTCGAAGCGAAAAAAGAATGCGAATATTTCTCCGGTGAGCAGGACAATCGGTCAGCCATCATCTATTTCGCAAACGGGATCTTCGATTAACTATTCCGAACCGCTTCCAGCGGGAAGAGACCTTGCCACAGGCGGACATCTCTCCACGTTGTCCGAAGTCGTTTTTGCGAATCATTTCGACGAATCTATTTCCGCAATTGCCGCGGGTATCAATCGGAAATTTAAAGGAAGTGTTTTCATCTTCAGGCGAAACGGAGAGACTGCCGGTCTCGTCGCTTATTCCTCGGAAAATGTAGAAAAAATTGTCGGCATACTCTTCAAGGCAGGACTCAAATTGGACGTCAATAACATTCCTTTGCAAAAAGGAAGAGCAAAAGTTTTCGAATTGCCATACGGCGAATTCGACAATCCTTTTCAATTGATAGGTGACATGACAACAACTGCAGCATGCAAAAAAATTCAACATGACTTGCACTTCGATTCGATTTCCACGAGTTCTGTAAAAACCGAATTGGGCGACTATCTCATCCTTTTGCTTCAGCCGAAGAAAGTCCATGATGCAAAACAAAAGCTCGAGCAATTTAGCTCGCTGCTCAAAATAGCAGGTTACCTTGCGAATCTAAAAACTAAACTTGCTGGATTTGAAAATAGTTTTGATGAGCAGTTAATCGAAGTGAGAAATGAGCTTAAGAAAAAGGAGAGCATACATCTTCTTTTATTTAATGATATGCCGATGGTTGCGGCGGTCCTTGATGAGCGCGGTGTTATAACCGAAGCGAGCGAACGGCTGCAGCTACTCTTCAGCGGCACGGAAGCCATCGGTCAACCGCTCTCTTCGATCATGGATGAAGAAGACCGGCGAAATTTCATCGAGCTTTTACTCAATCTTCCAGCCGCCGGTAGCACAGAATTAAGCATTTCCCTCAATCCTCGGCGTTCTGACGAGGCCGAAGGGCAAATTTCGGACAAGTATTTTAGAGCATTGCTCGTTAAGCAGAGAGAAAGTTCAGGCTATGTCGTTTATTTCATCGATGAGAATGCCGGGATGAATTTGAAACGAGAGTTCGAGCGGATGATCGACATGCTTCGCGCACAAAATGGATTTGTCGAGAAAATTTTGGCGGCGGAGAAAAAATATTCGGAAGAGATCGTTAGAAATGCTGGGGTGCCTACAATAGTAGTCTCAGATGAGAAAATTTTATTCGCAAGCGAAAGTGCAAAAACAATCTTCAGAGTTAGTGACAATCAACCGTTTGCGGAGTTTGTTTCACTTAACGATATCTCGACGATATCGACATCTGAACGGACTTTCGAAGCGACTGCTTCAGGCGGAAAAACTTTTATTGTCTCCCAATGGGAAAGCGAACCTATTCCTTCGGCAAACTCAGAACAACATCGTGCTGCTTGGTTCTATACATTTAATGATGTGACGGAGCTGAAGAGAGTTGAAGCTGAAGTTCGCAAAATGAAGGCTGAATCCGGACGACTATTCAACAGTTTGTTGCCTACTGCACGAGTTAGAAACGAGAAGCTCGTTGAATGGAATGATGTTTTTGAAAGTTTATTCAAAACTTTTCTGGAGACAGACAAAAGTTTCGACTCGTTTCTACGATACTTAGGGGAATCGCCTGAGGTTTGCAAATCAGAAATGCGTTTGCGGAATATTATCATGCGAAATTGTCGTACCACCGACCGAAAGTTTTTGAATATGAGCGCAGCACTCACCGAAGATTCCGTATTAATATTTATCGAAGACGTTACTGAGCAGGAAAATATAAAGATGCAGCTTCGCAGCTTGCAAAATACATTTAGGAACGCGCTCGAGTCGTTTTCCGAAGAGCCGATTTTTGTCGTCGAGAACGGCAACGTCTCTGCATCCAACTTAGCTGCACGGAATAAACTTGACGCAAGACTTGATGAGCCTTTCAACTTTCAAGATATGTTAAAACGTTTCGGTGTTAAAAGCGGCGACGCAATTGTTGAACTCGACGGAAAATTTTTTAGAATAGAAGACGCTACGTCCGGCAACTTAACCGTCTACCATTTTCGCAGAGTAACCGATGAAGTCGCTCAGAACGCAGAAATTAACATACTGAAAAAAAGGCAGGATCTTTTGAGTGAGCTTTCGGGAGCGGAAGGGTATGAAGATATTTTGACGAGCGTTAATGAAATTCTAAAAAATGATGGAACAAGGTCCGTCAAATTGGTGGGAACCGGCATCATGGAGAACGATAAGGAATCAGCGGACGTTTATTTGCTGACGACCTTTTCCGGAAAAATCGAACCTTCGTTGTTGTTAAGCCTAAGCCCCGCCGACATATCAGTGGCGGAACGCGGTGGTTCATTTTCACAAACTGAACTTTCCGATACTATTTTTTCCAATGTTCTATCGGCAGGAGACTCAGCGCTTTTGATCCAGACTACTAAAGTAAGTGATGTTCGAGGTTTTGCATCGATAGCCGTGCAGGATGCAGACCCAGAAAAGTTAAACGAGCTTGGAAAACTTTTGAAGATTGCCTCTTCGGTTGCAGTTGGGATACATACACGATCTTATGCCGAACGAAAGTTTGAAGAAAGCGGCAAGGTCACCCGCGCTCTCATTGGTTTAACGGGCATCGACGGAACAAGTTTTGCGGAGATTTCACGCAATACAGTCGATTTATTAAAGCAGGTTTTCGGCGCGGATGCTGTCGGGGTTTATTCCGTTGGCGGCGCAACGTTGACTTCTTTGGCGACAAACGGAAGTTTGCCGGAAGTTGTCTCGATTACGAGCCTGAAATTTGGAATGCTTGTGCCTACATCTCATCTGGAGACAAGTGACACAGAAACCGCCGAAGGATATTATTTTGCGCTTAGATCAAAATCTTCTCAACTCAAATCTGCCGGATCGGGCTTAACTTTGATATTTAGATTTATCAGAGATACTGTCCTGCGTACGGAATCCTCGACGCGCGGGACGGGTGTACCACCATCTCCTTCTGAGCTGAACGCGATTTCGTCCGCATCGCTCGATTTGTTAGAGTCAAAAAGGATTATCGAGAATCAATCGGCGTCGGCAGAGCAGCTTGCGGATGAGTCTAAATTTATGAAAGAGTTCATGGCCCGGCTCGTAAAGTCTACGACATCGCAGGATGTGCTGAGAATTTTAGGAGACTCATTGTCACAAAAAAACAAAGATGCTAAAGTTAAGGTCAGAACAGATGGAGACACCAAGAGCTTTGCAGGGGAGATAGTTCATAATGAGGTCGGCGACTTCGCGAATTACGAGGCAAATCTATCGAGCTTAGGAATCGGAATTGTGACGGTGAAATGTTCACCGGACGCATTTTCACGTACCATGGTAGAATTAGCAATCGACAAAATAAAAAGTCTTATTGCTTTAAAGCTGCCTGCATTTCAAAACGAAGCCGCTGATTTGCGAGCTAAACTTGAAAGGGCTAAGGATAGTTATTCGAAACTTCGTGAATCAGTGGGGAAAATCCCAGTTTCATTAAGGAATGCGAGGATCGGAATTGACAGCGTTCTTTCGAGACTGTCGTTTGTTCAAGGCGATGAGCGTGTAATCCAGGAAATTAAGCTTCATCTTGCGTCTGCTGCGAAAGAACTTTCTGTCGATCTGGATAATTCTTTCAAAAATCAAGATGATATTTTCGAAGCGGTGCGACTGTCGGTGATGCAGGCAAGTCAAAGATTGGGACTTGTCGGAGATTCCACCGTCAAGGACGAGGGGAAAAGTGTGCCGTCAAGGATAAGCGACTTTGATGTCTCTGAGCTGACGGAATTTAGGGCTGAGCAAGCGACATCCGATTTGATAAAAGACCTCTTTGTTAATTTCGTGATTGCTTCGGGGGTTAATGATTGCAAAGTTTTGATGATGACTGCACAGCCGAGTCCGAACGAAGCGGCTGACGGAAAAGGAAAACACATAAGTTTGAGAATCATCAGCAAGGGGGGGGGGATATTACATGATGATGCATTGAAAGAAAGCGCAAGCATCCAAACTTTAGTCGGTAAACTTGAGAAGATGGGGTACCAGGTTGATACAAGAGCGCTCGGAAGCGAATTGACTATGGATATTTGTGAGATCAAGGGTGTGGAGACTCCGGGGGAGAAAACCTTGAGTGCGCTCTTAGTTGAAGATGACAAAGTGATTGCTTACGAGGAATCGCAAAAATTAATTAAGATATTCTCTCGCGTGAAAGTTGCCGCGGATGCTGTTGAGGCGGCGATGATACTCGATTCGGAAAGATTCCACACTGCGTTTGTCGATCTCAATTTGCCGTCGATCAACGGCAGAGAACTTTGTCGACAGATAAAATCATCTCAGCCCGATTGCATAACGATTCTTCTTACGAACCGTGAGGGCGTAGAAAAATCGGATGGTGTGGATTATGTCATGCTGAGGCCGCTTGACGAGGACGTCGTAAGAAATTATATCAGGGAATAGCAGGTGGTTCCTGACACTGACAAATCGCAATTAGACGCGTAACAAATTTTAAGCTCTGAATCAGAAATCCTAAACAAAATCGTGTGATAAGAATTCTAGATTTACAAGCTCCGATTAATTCGATGCGAGCAAGAATTAATTTAGAGGCAAATGCGATGCGTTATCAATTTGCCTTTGAAGAATCACTGTTGATTCAATTAAACTAAACACAATCGTCACTTCCCAGTATTTGGGACTCTATGTTATCAAACGGTTTACTATGATGGAATATAAAGAGGCGAGAAGAACGATTCAGAAATTATCTGAGAATGCAGTTAAAATCAAACGAAATGTCAAGGACGGAAATCTTAAAGAGTCCGCCAGGGTTATAAGCGAACGCGTTGCCCTGGTTGAAATATTGAGGCGGCTCCGTACGCTAAAGTTTAACTTCTAAATTCCGACATAAAAGATGAAATGGATTTATTGATAAGAGATATGAAAAGCAACGTTTCAGATGGATCGGCTGTATAAATGACAAACTGTTGGCGTTGTTGAGTAAATTGGCGAAGATGAGTGGCGCAAGGAAAATTGTCGCCTATAAAATACAAGGAAGCCGCCGTGGCTATAAGTCCTATTGATCCAGCAAAAATTTTTGAAACGACAAAAGAGATTAAGAAGAAAGTGAATGTTTCTGAGACACAATCTGTTCAAAGCACAAGCAACAAAGTAGAACTTTCGCCCGAAGGAAATAAGCTTCATGAAGCTCAGACCCAGAATAAGCTTACTGAAATACGTGGCAAAATTGGGAGTGGATTTTACAACTCTGACGAAGTTTTGAATTCAGTGGCAATTTCACTTGTGAAAGTAATTCGAAACGGATAAGTTGTATTTAGCAGAGGTATTTCACTTCAGGGCAAGTGCTTTTCTTTTTTAAACGGCCGCACATACACTCTCCACAAAGAGGTTAATCCATTCGTCATACTTGATTTTCCCTCCTTTCGTTTATAAACTATCTGGGTAGAGTAGAAGCGATGAGGCGCCTGAAGAATTATTTTATTATACTTGCTTTATTTGTGGAGATACTTGACGGCTGTGCCCCCGATGCGCCGCATGATAATCCAATCGATCCTGGATCGCCGATGGATGCATTTCCGCAGATAAGCGATCCACATGTGGCTACAAGTAAAATAGATCAGTGGTGGCCCGGACCGGTTTACAAGGCGGTAGTTTCTGCCAGCGTTACAGATCCACATGGATTGCTGGATGTGGATACAGTCTATGTGAAGGTTGATTCTCTCACATTCGGGATGAATCACATTGCAGGAAACAATTATCAGGCCAACATCGATGCCGATTCACTCCCTAATCAGGATATTCAATGGCTTATCGGAGAACAACTAAATGTCTATGCAATTGATCGCGAGAATGGTATTGGACAAAGTGCCGGATTTTATGTCACAAGAATAATCGAAGTGGAAGCCAATCCGACATCGCCGACCAATTTAGGCGTGACCACAGGTTACCCGCAATTCAATTGGAATCCTCCAACCGTACCTTTCGATTACGTTTACCAGCTCCAAATATATCAAGTTAATTCGGGAACTCAGACGCCTGTAGGGTTTCCCATCGGTATAAGCTCCGATTCCGTTTCATATAATTATCCGGACTCTCTTACAGCCGGACAATATTCGTGGACGATAACGATAATGGATAATTTCGGCAATAGCTCCACCTCGAAAGAAGCATCCTTTCAGGTGCAATAAGGAACCAATATGTCTGAAGAGACAAGAGATAATTTCACCGTTCTTTACGAGATTGCTCAGAACATTAACTCGATTCTCGACCGGCAACATTTGCTGGAAAAGGTCCTGGAGATCGCGATGGCGCATCTCAACGCGGAACGTGGCTGCATTGTGATGGTGAATGAATTTTCGAGTAGCGGCTTCGATGTCGTTGTGAATAAAAACTTTGAGAGTGAAAAGGATGCGAACGAATCAACCGCTTCCTCATCGGTGATCGGTAATGTCTTAAAAAATGGGGATCCGGTGCTGACTTTCGATGCGCTCAATGATGAGAGATTCGAGGCGTCAAGAAGCATAATGGCACAGCAAATCCTCTCGATAATTTGTGTCCCGCTCCGACTTCAAGACAAAACAACCGGGGCAATCTATCTGGACAGCAAAAAATCACGAGGCAAATTCAATAACGAAACTTTGAAATTCCTTGCGGTTTTCGGAAATCTTGCGGCGGCGGCTGTTGAAAACGCCCAGCGTTATGACAATTTGAGGACCGAGAATGCCCGCTTGAAGAATGAAGTGACCAGCGCGATACTCTTTCCAGGCATAATCGGAAGAAGTAAGACTTGGAAAGCGGCATTGGATTTGGTCCAACGGGTTGTTGACACAGATGTATCAGTCTTGATTACTGGCGAGAGTGGTACAGGCAAGGAACTGATCGCACACGCGATTCACTCTCAAGGTACGCGGCGCGAAATGCCGTTTATGGCTATAAACTGTTCCGCGATTCCAGAGCAGCTTTTAGAAAGCGAATTGTTCGGTTACAAAAAAGGCGCATTTACTGGAGCGAATGCAGATAAAAAAGGGTTGATGGAATATGCTGAAGGCGGTACACTTTTCTTAGACGAAGTAGGTGATCTTTCTGCTGCATTGCAGTCGAAACTGCTCCGGGTTCTCCAGGACAAAGAAATTAGAAGACTCGGCGGAACGGACAGCAAAAAAATCGACATAAGAATCTTAGCTGCTACCAACAAAGATTTGCACGAGGAAATCAAGAAAGGAAATTTCAGAGAAGACTTATATTTCAGGTTGAATGTTGTGGAGATTCATCTCCCTCCGCTCCGTGATCGAACGGAAGACATAGCGGTGTTAGCCAACCACTTTATGAAGAAGGCGTGCGAAACTCACGGAAGAAATGTCAAGAGAATCGGTTCAGACGCAATGTCGCGCCTTCTCAGGCATCCATGGCACGGAAATGTCCGTGAGCTTGAGAATACTGTCGAACGTGCGGTGGTCCTTTCGCGAGGCGAGGAATTATCCGAGGATGATTTGAAATTGCATCAACATTCCGGGGAAGAAATGCTCGAGAAAGGTGTAACGCTCGAGGAATTCGAAAAAAAACTTGTCGAAAAGACGCTTGCCGACACAGGCGGCAACCGAACGCGAACGGCTGAAAAACTTGGGGTGTCGCTCAGATGGCTTCAATATCGATTAAAGGAATGGGGCGGTGAGCAAAGATAATTTTTCTATCCTTGAAAAGATAAGCGAAAGCTCCACGACTACCGTCTATAAGGCGCACCAGAATGTCCTTGATCGAACCGTTCTTTTGAAAGTTCTCCACAAGCATCTCTTGCGCGATAAGAATCTTGTTGCAAGATTCACACGGGAAGCAAAAGCGTGCGCGGTACTACGCTCGGAAAATATTGTCCAGGTCTATGATCTCACGGAAATTGACGGCGCTCCGACAATTGTCATGGAATATGTTGAAGGAAAATCGTTAGAAGAAATGCTCCTCGATTGCATTTATCCTGAGGAGTTTCTGATTAAAATTGCCGGTTCCGTCTTGAACGCACTTTCTTACGCGCACGAAAGAGGGATCGTTCACCGTGATATAAAACCGGGGAATATACTTGTCTCCGGAGATGGCGTTGTCAAAGTTACTGACTTCGGACTTGCGGCAGTGTGCGATGCGCCATCGCTTACGATTGAAGGAAGTCTTATAGGTACCCCCGCTTACATGTCGCCCGAACAAGCAAGAGGCGAACCTGTTGACGGACGGACAGATTTATTCTCTCTGGGTGTTACTTTGATAGAAATCTTAACGGGAGAAAAAATCCTTCTTGGCAAGTCTTATGCAGAATGCATAAACAATATCCAAAATTTTCGACAAGAATCCTTGGATAATTTTTCCGATAAATGCTCGCCGCATGTGTTTGAATTTCTTAGGCGTCTTCTATCTCCGGACAAAGTCACGAGATTTTCATCGGCTGAACAAGCACTTGACTTCCTTTCTCCATATCTTGTTAAAAATAAACCCGTCTCCCACGAACAGGATTTCCGAAAAAAATTTCGAGGGTTTGTTTTTAAGAGAAAGAAAACCGGTTTGCTGTTCGGAGGAATCGGAGTTGGAATAATTATCGCAGGAGTGCTGTTCTTATCTTTGCGGAATCCAACCGAAAAAAATGTGACGAACAATCCAGGCTCAAGTTCATCTTCTTCATCAGAAGTTATTCCGACAAGTCAGACCGCTTTCAGTAAAAGAAAAATTGATTCTGACCTTAATAAGCCGGAATCAAAGACAATGGACAAAGATAAATCGAGATTGTCTCCTGCATCTAATCAAACACGGGATACGCGAGTCGCTTCTTTGCAAAGTGCTCAGATTGATAAGGTAGGTGCGGCGGTTGAAAACGATTCCGGCTATATCGCGATAGACTGTAAGCCATGGGCAGACGTTTATATCGACAGTGAATATATCGGGAAGACTCCGATCTCGGGTTCGTTTAAAGTTTCGGTCGGAAGACACACGGTTATGTACAACAATCCATTTTTTGTTCCGATCATGAAAAATGTAATTGTTCGACCAAAGACACAGTCGTCGGCGAATGCGGATTTCCTCAGCAGCGCAGGATATATCTCGGTTACGGTGAATCCGTGGGGAGAAATTTTCGTTGACGATGTGAATAGAGGCATCACGCCGATCAGCCAGCCGATTATAGTTTCATCGGGAGTTCGTAAGCTGAGAATTCGTAATTCAAAATTCAATGACATCGAGCAAAAAGTGATCGTAAATCCGGGGGATACATTAAGACTTGATTTCGATTTCGTTACAGGGATTAAGAAATGATGGCACACACTTTGCACTATTTTAAACAAACTATGAAGGCTTGGTGTAGAATAAAATATTGGTCGCTGGTGTCGGCGGCAATCTTATTTGCTGCTTCGATGTCGTGTAAAACCGCGTTTTCGCAGAATATTATGCAACCTACCATGCATCACCCGCGAGTCGGCATGTGCTCAGCTCGTCTCGGATCGAAACTTTTCCTCATAGGCGGAGCGCAAAATGTGCACGTTCAGGCGAGTTTGTCGGCGAATTTGCTAACGATTGAAGGTACTTCTATTGTTGAAGCATTTGATTTGGATTCGCTGAAGTGGGATGAAAATATTGCACCGCTGGAAACACCAAGAGCTTATGCAACCGCTGTTGCACTTGATGACTCTATTTATGTTATGGGCGGGGTTGATTCTGATGGAAACGTGTTGAACTCGGTCGAAGTGTACGACCAATCAAGAAATAAATGGCATTACACGTCAAGCATGTTGAAATATACAGAAGGTGCTGCGTCAGTGGTTTACGGGGACAGTATTTTAGTTTTTGGAGGGAGTGGGAGAAGTGGTATTCTTCACACGTTAGTGGAAACCTATTCTCCAGCATCGGGAGCTTGGTCTCCTTCAGATTCGACTCTTTTCGGTCGCGTTTTTCATCACGTGGTAAAAATCGGATCTTACATTTATATCTTTGGGGGATTAGGATTAGCAAGTAATGTTGTCGGTGGGCCGCTTGGATATGTCGAAAAATATATTCCCGGAGAAGGCGTGGTTCAAATAAAATTCGTTTGGAAATACCCGAGAGCATACTTTGATGTTGTTCAAAAAGATGACTCCGTGTTTGTCATCTCCGGTTATGGACAGAGTTCGTCACCTTTCATCGATTTGCAGGGATACTATCGAGATGTTGAGCTTCTTAATTTTCGCATGACAGATGAAGATACCGAAGCTGAGGCAAACGCTGCCCCGATTGCGCCGAGGGTAGGATTCGTAGCTCAATTAGTGAATAATGGAACAGTTTATTTATTTGGCGGACTTTCGCCGGATTACAGGAACGGACAAGTTCCGGTAGATTCAGTAAGTGAAGTTTCAATCCCCGCTGGTCCCACTGCCGTTCAGGAAATTCATGTTGCTAATCCGTCTAATTTTTCCTTAGCGCAAAATTTTCCGAATCCGTTCAATCCGAGTACCGTAATCATCTATCAGCTTTCAGCAGTCAGCTATGTTACGTTGAATGTATATGATGTCCTTGGAAGAGAAGTGGCGGTACTAGTGAATGAGCGCCAGAATCCGGGGAACTATAAGATAACTTTCGGTGGAAATAAATTATCGAGTGGTGTTTATTTTTACCGGTTATCAGCGGATGGATTCACGACGACAAAGAAGATGATTCTGGCGAAGTGAAAATGGGTGCTCGCAGGTCGGAGATCACGTACGCGGGAATTGCAATTTACTTTGTCTTGACAGCGCTCCTATTTTTTTGTGCGCCGGCTTTATCACAGACTCGTTCGGAGTTAGACTCAACTCTTGCTGGCGTAAAATCACTTTTTGACGGCGGCTCATATATTTCTTCTGAAATACAGGCGCGTAGAGTACTCGAAGAAAAAAATCTCTCCGATTCCTTGCGAGTACAATTTGAAAAGTATCTCGCTTTTTCGCTGGTCGCTCAGGATAGAAACGACGCAGCAGTTGAACATTTTGAAAATGGGTTGAAGATTGACCCAACTTTGGCGCTTGACACGGTGCTGACATCGCCAAAAATTCTGGCTGTGTTTGAAAGAGCGAAAAGCCAATATTTGTCTGACATCCGGAAAAAGGAATCTCAACGAAAACAGGATTCTACTTTGATGTCCGAAGGATCCATTGAACAAGAAGATGGTGGTACGAAGCAAGGCCCGACTTTTAGGACGATCTTGTTTCCAGGCTGGGAACAAGTCTATCAAGGAAAAGAAACTAAGGGATATATCCTTTTAGGTGCGGGAACCGCCGCCGCCGTTTCTGCGATAGCATCGGATTTATTGCGCCGGAACGCTTGCTCGGATTATCTATCAGCCACGACTCCGGACCTTGCTTCAAGCAGATACAAAACATACAATCTTTACTATCACAGCGAATACTATTCTATCTCAGCTTTCATACTGATATATGCGTATTCTGCATTTGATGCTTTCATAAATCTTCCACCAAATTTTGGCATTGGTTACTCTCCGAAGACACTAACTGGAATAGTTTATCTTCTGGTTCACTTCTAAAACTCCAACTGATTTTCTAATCTCATCATCTGCAACCATTGCACGGAGATACGCAACTCTTGCATCGTGCAACATGGTGAAGCTTGCCATGCTCACTTCTGGTATTACTTTGGGTGATTTCTATGGCACGCTGGTTGACCATATTTTAAGAAAAACCGGAGGAATTTATGATGAAGAAAATTTATAGTCTCTCACTTCTCGCGATCACAGGGGCGCTGTTGATGCTCAATGTTGCACGAGGTCAGCAAGTTGTGATTGCAGGCGATTTTAAACTAAATGCAGTTTTGAATGGGGGGACGGTGGATCTTTCCTGGCAACAACCGGCGAATTTTACAGTATCGTATTATCTCGTCTATCGCGGTGAGGTTAGCGCCACATTACCTCAGCCAATGACGCTTAGTTATAGCCGTATAGATTCAACGACCGATACATCGTATGAAGATACGACTACACCTCCCCTAAATACTTTTTATATTTATTTGGTCAGGGCGTTCAACGCATCTGGCCAGTCGGAGTCGAGCAATATGGCTGAAGTTTTTGTGAACCCGGGTGAGTACCATAGAGATAGAGTCACAATTACTTCAACGCCGCCTCTTAATGCGACCGTTGATACTCTTTACTCTTACCAAGTCACTGCAGTGTCTTCAGATTCAACTGCAGTTTTATCTTATCGTCTCGGTGTGCATCCTGCTTTGATGGTGATGGATTCCACGGGATTAATATCATGGATACCTCAAGTACGGGGGTGGCGCGAAGTTGAGGTTATTGTTACTTCAAGTAAAGGCGGCGAGGCGAGACAAGATTTCACACTGAGCGTAGCCGGCATTAACGGTAAAATTTCCGGAATTGTTACGGATACTCTTGGCAATCCGCTTGCACATGTTGTGATCCAGCTTTATCGGACAGGCGTCGCGACTCCATACATGATGACGATTGAACCAGGCCCCATAGTCTTCTTCGATTATAGGGCGGAGACTGATTCGGCAGGTCACTATTTGATAGATCACGTTGATGTAGGAAATTATTTTGTCCGCGCTGTTCCACTTAATCCGAATTATTTGCCTGAATGGTATAACAATGTTTCGGACATAAAGAATGCAACGGCGATTAGTGTGACAGACTCCACCACAGTCTACACAGCAGACTTCAAATTGGAAAATCGTTTCTACCGTCTGCCGAAGTTTACAATCTCAGGTGTGGTCACCGATACACTCGGCAACCCTGTGAAAGGCGCGTGGGTAGTCTTTGCACGAGCGGGATTTGTATTTAACAATGCGAGGTACGACCAAACCGATTGGGCGACCGATGTAGACTATCGCGCCTTTTTTGATGCAGCTCTCCTCGAAAAAGGGGTGAGTCACGATTTCCGGATCGATGGCACATCTTCGTTTGTTTATAAAACTTACGTTGACAGTAATGGTGTGTACCAGGATACGCTCCCTGAAGGCAACTACGTTGTTTTTGCCAAAGATAGCGGCTACTACAGAGCTTTCTTTAACAACCAATCATCTCTGTTGTCTGCGGGCATTCTCGAGCTCATGAGCGATACTACCAACATCAATTTCAAATTGATTGCTATCCCGCCGATCGTGCTCGGTCAAATCAGCGGCTCTGTGCTCGATTCGACGAGCGGCGTCGGCGTTGCGGCGAGAATGATAGCCTTCAGAGACGTTTGGGATTATAAAGACACTCTGAAGATGCATGTGGCAGGTGCTTACTTTGCAGACGCGGACAGCACAGGCGCTTATGAGATTGATAACCTCCCGCCCGGATATTACAAAATTCTTTCAATCCCACTTGGGAGTTATGCGCCATCATTCTACAGTCTCACGGGTCCAACCGTCAGATGGAGCCAAGCGACTGCAGTGCAAATAGACGGAAACACAGTTAGCGGAGTGAATATTTATGTAATGCCGCTCCCCGATTCATCTTCCGGTTACGTCTCGATCAACGGTACGGTTACATCGAGTAGCAAGCATGCTGGAGTTAGCGGCGCCATCGTTTATTCGGCCGATGCGAACGGAAATATCGTGGGGTATGGTATAACGGACGGCAACGGTAACTACACAATTGCCGGCACGGCTCCGGGAACATTTAATGTATTCACCGACGCAGTCGGCTACACCTCGACCGGATCAAATTCTTCAAGTCCTGCTTATAATACAGACGGGAGTGCGGCGCCTTCCACTACCAATCTTTCCGTCACTCCGGAAACACCGACCGCGGTCAACCCGCGGCTGGTTCAACCGACAACTTATTCTTTAGAGCAGAACTATCCGAACCCGTTCAACCCGACAACTCAAATTGCGTTCAACACGGGGCAGACAGAGCACATCAATGTTACCGTATTCAACATACTCGGACAAAAAGTCGCGACGATTGTTGACGGTCAAATGAGTGCGGGCGCGCACGTTGTAATGTGGGATGGGCGCAACCAGCACGGTGAAGTTATGCCGAGCGGAGTTTACTTCTACAGATTATCAACGCCGAATTTCACAGCGGTGAAGAAAATGGTTTTGCTGAAGTAAGGTCGTCCCTATCGACCCTTCTACCCTGGAGGCGGACGGAGAAATCCGTCCGCCTTCTTTTTTTGTGATGCTTGTTTCCTATCTTGAACGCCGGTAAATTTTTACGACAATTTTAATCTTGTATATTTCTTAGGAGCAGCCTTGGAAAAAGAAAAAATTTCACCGTTGAAGTGTAAAATGATTATTGGCGTAATGGCTGTGTTCGCCGTTTCGACAAGTGCAGCATTCGCACAATCTTCAGATGCTGATTCGACTGCTGTAATAGGAACCGTCCGTTCTGCAATCTCGAAAAATACTTTAGAGGTACACCAAGATACGCTCGGTAATTCTACTGATACAGTCGCCGTAATAAAAGAACCTGTCCTGAGATTGCCGAAGGATACTCTTGTAGCCCGGAAAGATACACTTGACATAATCACAAGTGAGGCAAGTTTCAACACGATGCCGGGTTTTCGCGTTCAGCTTATGTCAACACAGGATCTTTCAGAAGCAATCAACACAAGAACAACGGCAGACAGTCTTTTGAGCAATTACAATGTTTACATTATTTATGATTCACCTTATTATAAAATTCGAGTTGGAGATTTTCGCGCAATGTATGATGCGAATCAAGCTGCGGATTACATAGCTGCTCACGGTTTCCCTGACGCATGGTTAGTTCCGGATAATGTCTTCAGAAATCCACAACGGAAGAATAGCCCGAAGGATACTATTGACAGGTAAGTCGGGTAACAGTAGATAGTAAGCAGTTGGTGATAAGAGAATCTTTTGCCGCTTACGGCATGCCGCGTCACATAAGAAGTATAATGTTTAAGCGGCAAAGGAAAAGAAAAATTATGAAAATCAAATATACAGCGATAGTTTTCTTGCTGTTCGTTGGGCTTGCATATGCTGGCACAGATCCCAAGCTTACTAAAGCTTACCGCGAAGAAAAGACTGGTTGGATTTACATCCACGTCGAAGGATCACCCAACGAGATAGGTTATCAGCACGGCTATTTGCTCGCTCCGGAGATTGACGATGCAATTAAGATGATGAAGTTTTACCTCAGCCATGCAACTCACAAAGATTGGAATTTCTACAGAGAAGCTGCTGAAAAAATGCTTTGGCCGAAACTGACCGACGAATACAAAAATGAAATCGAAGGAATTGCGGATGGCTTGCAAGCCCACGGAAAAAAATACGACAGGACCGATATTGCGGCTTTGAACGGATGGATTGAACTGGCGCAATATTATTTACCTGCGCTGAGAGCGAAAAAGATAAAAGGAGCCGACATCGATAAGGCGCCGGGGAGTTGCAGCGCGTTCATCGCGACGGGCAGCTACACTTCCGATGGGAAAATCGTCATGGCACATGACAATTGGATGGATTACATCATCGGCGAAAGATGGAACATTATTGAAGACATTGTGCCTGAGAAGGGGAATGAAATTTTAATGGACACTTTTCCCGGCTTCATTCATAGCGGAGACGATTTTGCCGAGAATAGCGCGGGTATTCTAATCACTGAAACCACGATATCTCAATTCAAAGGCTTCGATGTAAACGGAGTTCCGGAATTCATGCGAGCGCGAGAGGCAGTGCAATATTCGAGCAGTATTGATGACTTTGTGCGGATCATGACGACCGGGAATAACGGCGGCGATGCTAATGATTGGCTGATCGGAGATACGAAGACTAACGAGATAGCACGACTCGAACTTGGATTGGAAAATCACAAAGTCTGGCGAACGAAAGACGGATATTATGTCGGCTCAAATTTCCCTAGCGATGAAAAACTTATCGCGGAAGAAACGACGTTCAAAGTTAACGATATTTATAGTTCTATGAATGACAGAGAAGCTCGCTGGGAAAACTTGATGAAGGAATACAAGGGTAAGATTGACGCGAAACATGCCGAGCAATTCATGGGTGACCATTTCGATCAGGTGCGCGGCAAAGAAATGACGGATGCTTACGTTTTGTGCGGACATACCGACGAAGATTCGCTTGGAGTAAGACAATGGGGATGGAGACCCTTTACTCCCGGAGGTGCTGTACAAGGAAAAGTCACGACAAGCGATATGGCAGGTAAGATGGAATTCGAAGCGCACATGGGACATCCGTGCGGAGAGAGCTTCATCGTCTCCAAATTTTTCGAAGCGCATCCGAATTACAAGTGGGAATCGCAGTATTTACATGACATGATCTCGTATCCTTGGACGTTGTTTGTAGTAAAGAAGTGAGGCAGGAATTATGAATGATGAATTCAAAATTGAAAATTATGATAGTTCTTATTTTTTCGATTAGTATCTTTCTTTCCTGCCGCTCTCATGGTCTTGAACCTCCGGCGGCTCCGCTGACTTAAACAGGCTTTGGTGGTACAGTATGTAGCATCCTCAAACTTTACAAGCATGGAACAGTGGAGTTATATTAAACCGACACCGTGATAAATAAATACGATGATCACCACATAATCAGGACAGAACATTGTCCGGTTCGCTCTATCCTCCTCTCTCCATGGTACCTTCCGACTGTAGTTACGTTAGCCTTTGCAATCCGCCTTTGTTGGATATTGATTTTTCATCCCAATCCCGTGAGCGATTTTGCTTTCTACTTCCGGAGTGCAGAGTCCATTACAAGATGGTATCGTTATGCCCCTTATGGTGTCGCCACTGCGTACTTCCCCATTGGTTATCCATTGTTTCTGGCGATGCTTTTCTGGGTCTTTGGGGTTTTGGTTACCGTGGCTCAAACGGCAAATCTTATTCTTTCCGTTGCATCGCTCGTGCTTGCGTACTGGATAGCACGAGACCTTTTCAAATCAGAACTAGCAGGAAGGCTTTCCCTCTTTTTCCTTGCCGTTTATCCGGACAATATCGCATACACTTCTCTTGTTGGAGCGGAGATATTTCATCTATTCTTACTGTTTCTTGGTGTAGCACTTCTGTTGCCTTGTATCTCGATCAAAAGCGCAGTGCATCCCGGGCGATTACTGACTGCAGGATTAGTGTTTGGGTTCGCGACGCTTGACAAAGCGCAGACTCTTTTGTTGCCTGCGTTCCTTCTCCTTCTATTTCCTCAATTCTCATGGGGAGGGAGAAGCCTGGCCAATCGGTTGAAGAAGGTTGCAATTCTCTATGTTGCCTTGATAGGAATACTAATTCCATGGATGATTCGAAACTATGAACTTTACAATGACATTGTTCTTTCAAACAATGACGGTCTGAATCTCTATATTGGCAATGGTCCAGAAGCAAACGGGACATTTGTTGCAATACCCCGGTTTGATGTCGGTAACGACACGTGGGCTGAATACAAAGTCAATCAAGTTGCGAGAAGAGAAGCGATCGGTTACATAAAAACTCATCCGTTGCAAACGTTGACGCTTATGCCGAACAAACTTATCGCCCTGTTTGACAACGGTGATGGAGTGTATTGGAACGTCATGGGCACAGGAAGCAAATTTATATTAGCAAGATATGTCCTAGGGTTGGTGGATCAAATCAATATGACTTATGAATCCGTCGTGTTCGTCTTCCTTATCGTTTCACTTCTCTTCGGATGTTGGAGAAGACTACGACACGGTAAAGGTCACGGTTGGCCACTATTGGGCATAGTCGTGATACTCTATTTCATCGGCATATATCTTATGTACTTTGGCGCGGCGCGTTTTCACTTCCCGATAATTCCATGGATGATCATGTACTCCGCCGCTTTGCTATCCTCTCTATTTGGAATTAGAATCGAGCCACGGAATTAATGCCAGGTGAGCTTCAGTTGCACCATAGTCGCCCGTGCTGCAACGGAAAACTGATTTGCACATATTGAAATAAAGAAATAAATGAATACCTTAGGCCTGTAATTTTTTTCTGAATTCCGTAACTTGTTGTTTAATCGAATAGCAGAAATGGAAACGCAATGAAAAAAACCACAGAAAGAATCGACGGGCTACGCCTAAGATTGGCTAGAGTAATCGTCGGATTGACAATCGGCGATGCAGCAAAAGAACTTCAAACATCACGACCAAGCGTAATACACTGGGAGCACGAAACAATTCACGCAAGAAAAAATACGATCAGTAAGGTTAATAAGTGGATTGCAAATATTGAAGCCAAACATGGGCCATTAACTCTGCCGGATAGAGGAGGCAAAGATATCGCTGCGCTTCGTAAAAGATTTACAAGAAATTTTATGGCGAAATTTTTGAAAGTGGATGCCAGCACAGTAAGAGCCTTGCAAAAAAGGAAAACCTTCGAACTGAAGACCGGAGTTTTTGATCTGGTACAAAGAATAAGAGAATTGGAACATATAAAAGAAATGCCCGATACATTTACCGAGCAGGAGATGGAAAGATTCAGATGGCTCATCACTAAAGAACCTGGCAAAATAAGAAAATTAACTGGAACAGGCCCGTTCTGCTATTGGACTGCGATTAAATGGGTACACGGAGAGGACTGGCCACGCCGCGGTAAAAACACCAGAATGCTCCGTGCGTGGATAAAAAAGCTGGAAAAACTGAACAGATAAATATGGACATAAGATGAAACAGTCCAAGAATAGAATTACGCCGGAAAGCATAACAACTCTCGGATCCAATCTGTCCGGGCGGCACGTTGTGGCTCGTGCGGACATTGCGCGAAATGGCACGCATTAGGAGAAAGATAATGGAAAACAATTGGTTGAGAGAAAACAAATCTCAAATAGAGTATTTTTTAACATCGAAAGAAGTAATTATTTGTGATAGAAAAAAACAACTCCAACTATTGGTGGATATTACAAATTCATATTTTAATCGCTGTGAGAATAAATCTTTTTTAGATTTTGGATGTGGGGATGGATCTTTAACAAAAGTTATGCATCACTTTTTCCCAAGTAATGAGTTTACATTACTTGATGGCTCAAATAGTATGTTAGAAAAGGCAAAGCAAAGTTTAAAAAATGGCAAGTTTAATTTTAATCAGGTTGATTTTCAAGAACTTATTAAAAATAGTAATGAGGAAGAAAAATATGACATGATATTTTCATCCTTAGCAATTCATCATTTAGAACATCATATGAAAAACATTTTGTATTCTAAGTTCTATACACTGCTGAGATATAATGGACTTTTTATCAATATTGATGTTGTATTACCTACATCTAAAAAAACGGAAGAGATACAATTTCAAATGTGGAGTAAATATATTGAAGAGGAGTTAGAAAGACAGAATTTATCGCACGAAAGTCAAAAACATGCAGATTTACCTCGTCAATATAAAATGAACTCAGAAAATAGGCCATCAACATTAATAAGCCAATTAAGTATGCTTGAACAAATAGGTTTTCGAGATGTTGAGTGTTATTTAAAGAATGGTATTTATGCTATGTTTGGTGGAATTAAAGAATGATAGTAATGCGCGCCACTTCGCACAACAGAACATATATCGCAAGTGGAGAGTAGAGAAGACAAAGGCAGAGAAGAAATGAATGATGGATTCAAAACTCATAATTCCCAATTGAAAATTACAATAATTTTTATTTTTTCGGTAAGTATCTTTCTTTCCGGGTGCTCTCACGGTCTTGAACCTCCGGCGGCTCCGCTGACTCAAACAGGCTTTGGTGGCACGGTGTATTTTATCTCTTCCTGGCCGCCGGCAGACAGCGTGCTCGACATTCGTATTGTGGCATTTTATAATTATCCGCCGCAAAATATTATCAACGAAGTGCTCGCAGGTCAGGCAAAAGTTTATCCACTTCTTGGCGCATCCGCCCCAGCTCTATTCGTTGATTCATTAACCTATTCTTTCGTCCTGGATTCATCATCGACTTTTCAATATGTGGTTGTCGCAATGGAATATGGGGCAAATATTTCTACCGATTGGAAAGTGGTCGGGGCTTACGGATATTCACACGGCGTAGGCAGCCCGGATTCAGTTGTTGTTCCCAAAAATACATTTGTGAATGGAATAAACATAGATGTCGATTTCAAAAATACACCTCCCACTCCCAGCAATAATTCTATTATTTCTGGTCCAAAGTAAATGTGATTCGCAAGTCGTAAATCCCATTCCGGGGATAAGATTAGATGGAGTGGTTCTCTCTGCCGAGGATTCGTCCGCAATCGCAGGGGCGACAGTCATTATTCAATCACAAGATAGTCGGCATTCGGGTAAGTTCGGTACACTGACCAAGTCGGACGGCTCTTTTTCCTTTGCAAAACTGCAGGAAGGCGATTATAAAATTTCTGTGTCGATGATTGGATTTAAGAAATTTGAAGAAAACCTGTCGTTGGATAGCGTGAGACAAAAAAGAATTAAAATGTTTCTTCAGCCGCTGCCTATCGAGACCCAGCAAGTTGTCGTGACTGCGAGCAAGCGTGAACAGAGTTTGGCTGAAGTTCCGGTAAGCATGAGCATTTTAAGTTCGACTGCTATCGAGAGAAGGAACACTCTTTCGTTAGACGATGCGCTACGTTATGTGCCGGGCGTAAACTTTGTTCAGGATCAGGTCAACATCCGTGGCTCAAGCGGATATGCCCGTGGGATTGGAAGCCGGGTGCTACTGCTCATTGACGGGATACCGCTTCTCTCCGGCGATACCGGCGGAGCTAATTGGGAATCGATACCGATGTCGGATGTAGATCATGTGGAAGTTGTCAAAGGCGCAGGCTCCGCTCTCTATGGCTCGAACGCGCTCGGCGGAGTTATCGACGTGATAACAAAAAGTAATCTCGACGTAAGCGAGACAAATGTGAAACTGTACGGCGGTTTATACGAGCAACCACTGTACAGTGGGTGGCAGTGGTCTAGCAAGCCGAGGTTTTTTCAAGGCGGTTCGGTAAGCCATTCGTTCGCGTCGGGCGAGCTCGGACTCGGAGATTTTGGGCTCACGGCATCGTTGACCTATAAGAAAGACGATGGATACATAGAAGACGACGGTTACAATAATTTGAACTTTTTTATAGAGTCTGCGGGGACAGTTGGAGAGAACCAAACCCTGAAGATCTTTGGTAATATTTTCACGCAGTATGCTGGCAGTTTTCTTTACTGGCAGGATTTGCGCCACGCGCTTCAGCCTGACAGCAGTTCTTTAGGGGAGTGGGTGAACTCAACGAGGGCAAGCATAGCGGAGATTTATACGAATGTTGTAAACAGCAACTTCCTTTATATTATTCGCGGAAGCTATTATTTCAATTACTGGTATGACAATTTCGGACAGACGCCGAGCGGCATCGGCGACACTTCGACGTCCAACCTCGGTTATCTCGAATTCCAGGGTACACTGAATGTTGATCCGCTGACAATATTAACTTTCGGCACGGAAGGCGAATCGGATTTCATGAATTCGAACCTATTCACAACAAAGCAAAGTAATTCCGGCGCTGGCTATCTCCAGTTAGAAAGAAGATTCGATCAGCTGCGTACCACGATAGGTGCGCGATACGATTACGAGAAGATACAGAGCAAGTCAGCTTTTAACCAATTCAATCCGAAGCTTGGACTAGTTTATGATCTTGTTGGAGATACAATTTACGGGAGAGACGAAGCTTCGCTTAGGGCTTCGGTAGGAACGGGGTTTCGTGCGCCGAGTTTGGGCGAGATTTATTCCAATACACAAACTGGCGGCGTGTCGATTGTGCCGAATCCGAATTTGCTTCCCGAAAGAAGTTTGTCGGAGGAAATCGGCGGAAGGGTTCCAGCTTTGTGGTACGGTCCTATTGATGTGGCGATTTTTCAAGATGATTATTGGAATATGATCGAGCCGGAGTTTACTTCTAACGGGCAAATAGAGTTCGAGAATGTTACGCGGGCACGTGTGCAAGGATATGAGATTGATGTTTCAAGTAATGCCGGCACGGATTTTCTCAGTTTGAATGCGAGCTACACATACATTTATCCGCGAGATATTTCGGATAGTACTATTTTGAAATATAGATCGCGTGAGATTTTCTATGCCTCTGCCGATTTTTCGTATTCTATTTTAAGAGCCTCGGTTGATTTTAGATATCTTTCAAAGTTTGAGAATTATGATCAGGAGCTCGTGCAGTCTGGAATTGTAAAAGATGGTGATCAGCGTGTACCGGCGTACGTGACTGATGTGCGCGCGGGAGTGGATTTGACTTCAGCGGGTTATCCGCTGGAAGTTAGTGTTATCGTCAACAATGTATTCGATTATTATTACGTTGAGATGATAGGAAACATCGCACCTATAAGGAATTATTCAGTAGTGGTGTCGATGAGGTTTTGAATCTAACCTTGTCAAGGCTTGTCATTTAACCCTTGACAAGGTTTGGTAAAACTTTGGTTTACTTGATTAGCAGCGCCTTCTTGATTGAAGTATAATTTCCTGCAGACATCCGATAGAAATATACACCACTTGGGAATTTGTCTCCATCAAACTTCACACTGTATTCACCTGGGCCTTTTGTTTCGTTCACAAGAGTCTCTACTTCCCTTCCGAGCACATCGTAAACTCTTAATGTTACAAAGCTATTGGATGGTACCTCGTACTCTATGGTGGTTGATGGATTGAAGGGGTTAGGATAGTTGTTCGCCAAAAAATACGAATAATGATTTGTGGATGGTATTCCGCTCAGGCTGCCGCTGACGGCGATTGGGTCACTGATGAATACGACTCCCTTGTCCAAAGCGCCTGATTCTATAATTCGAAATTTAAATGGGGAACCTGCGGTTGCCGGGACCGACAAGTTTATGGAATCATTATCTGCCGGATAGTTTGTGGCCGCACTAGCCCATGAATTCCCGCCGTCGGTGGAATAATCAATATCGACAGTATCCACTCCGGATGAATTCCATTTGGCAGTTGAGGTGGCTCCCGCCTGAAGTGTGTCGTTGGCAGTCGGCGAAGTAATAAACAAGAAAGGGAAGCGGAACGCCCGGTAGCTCAATACAGAATCTTCCGGGAAAGACATTTCCAGTGCAACGCTTCCATCGGGCCTCACCTCTGTCACAGTAGGAGTAGGTGCACCACCCCATCCAATTAAAGTATTGCCATTCTCAAGTCTTTGAACATTTCCCATGAAAGAATCGAACACATCTGGATTATGTCTGAATTGCCAAACGAGTGTGGCGGTTAAGTTAACCTCATCCAGTTTGTATTCTACGGCTCTCGAGAATGGTGGATTATGCATGTTGCCGTTATCCATTAAGGTAATATCGCCATCCGGAAGTCTTCTTATATCGTGTTGGTAAGAGAATCCTATTGGATCATTTACAAAGTTGAACTGATTATTATTCCCACCAAGACGCCAGATTATGTCGCCTGTTTCGACATCTATTTTTGTTATCTCACTTAGGTGACGAGAGGAGAGTAGAATATTTCCGTCCGGGTCAATCTCAATAGCATTTGCATGGACGGGGTCTATTACTGTTGAGTCCAAATTCTGACCGATAGCATCTGTAATATTGAAATGGTCAAAGGTACGCCACTGGAAGATAACGTTCTTGTTTTTGTCCAATTCCTGAATCACGTTTCCTATTACTGCGGCATAAGGATCACCACCCGGCACAATTTTACTCATATCGACCTGTTCGTAATCATCTCCAAGAAGAAAGATATTTCCATTCTGCAAAATTGCCAGTTCATGGCCGTCGTTTGGATAATTGTTCCCACACGTTATGCTGTCGATGACTTGAAGCGACGTGTTCATTACGTAATGCATACCATCGGGGTACACAGAAGTGTGGAAATATGTTAACACATCGGTAGGTTGTATTTTAAAATCCCACCCTCGCTCATCTCCGATGTTTCGATAAAAAACGGGATTGCCTGTGTTATCCACTATCATCAAGTAATTACCATATCGTTGGTAAAATGGCTCATTCATATTTGTTGCCAAAAAGATATATCCGGAGGTTGGGCTATCCGAGGCGGTGACAGTCAGAGGAGGAAGATCGGCAGGAAAACCGTCAGTTCTTATTTTTGTTTGCATTTTCTCGGAGATGCTCGCGGTTTGATTGCGAGGCGATTTATTTTGTTCAGGCGTGACTTGTATTTCCTGAATACCATATCCAATTCGTGAGATAAGTGCTTTATCAGCATTCAGGTTGGTGCTGGCAATCGCAAACGAGAAGGGATCGAGCAAAGCGGTATCACCATTGATTGACAACAATGGATACCTCATAGAGACACTAACCGTTTCACCCAAAACAAACTGGGCATTCGGGTTGAACAAAACAGTCTGCTGATCGTTCGACAAGATCACTTTGCCGTCATGTTCCCCGCTTAGACTACCGACTACGTTGAATAAGCTGTTTTGAATTGTACTTGCATTTAGATTTTTATCCGCGCGAACAATAATATTAGTGCTGGGAGTGAGATACTTGCTGCCGGGCATCGGTGAAATGTAAACAATGTTAGAATGTCCCCAATTCGCCTTTTTGCGTTGCCCAACGGTTGCTGAATGCAAAACTCCACAATAGAGTATGCTAGCTATAAAGACTATATATGAACCTTTCATAATTCACCACCTTTGTTTGTGACGCAGCACTTCAAAATTAAATAGTGGCTGATATTAGTGTAGGCTGGTGCTACAATCTCAATACTTGTTCGTCCCTATACGACCCTTTGTATCATTTGATGTGGTGAAAATCGAGTAGGTTTAACTATGGAGTTGAAACTTTTTGCTACAAGTAGGATGCCTTTGTCAAGGTAGCAATTCGACGTCTCATGATTTTATTTCTCAATTCAGCAGTGCCGTGCGAATGTCGTGAACATTCGCACGGTTTTGCTTTCACTTGGTTGCTGCATCTTCAGAGAATATCGGCCGCGTTTCTCTGACCCTCTTGTACCACTTTGGGATGGCATCAAATAAAATTACAATTACGCTTGCCATTATTGCTGCAGTTAGAATCAGATTTAGATACCCTGGCATCTCGGCCTCTGACTTTAAAGTCATCGGATAATAAATGTTTACCATGTTCATCCAGCCAGCCGTTAAAGTCGTTGCTCCGACAAAAATCATAGGCACAATCGTAACCCAGGCATATTTGGCTCTCCCACAATTTATAATGTATGTCGTTGCGATTGCAAGTGCAACAGTTGCGAGAAGCTGATTCGCTGTTCCGAACATCGGCCATATTGTGGATATCGTACCAGTATAAATGAAATATGCCCATCCGAACACGATAACGGCGCTCGTTATTATTGTTCCCGGCATCCAGCTTGTTTTCGCAAACGGTTTATAAATTTTGCCAAGCGCTTCCTGGAGCACGAATCTTCCGATCCTTGTCCCGGCATCGATCGTTGTCAAAATGAAGAGCGCCTCGAACATGATAGCAAAATGGTACCAGTATGCCATCAGATTTTTCAGACCGGGAATTGAAGAAAAGATTTGTGCCATTCCCACCGCAAGGGAGACTGCGCCTCCCGTTCTACCTGCAAGCTGCTCGCCGACCTCCTTCGACAATGCCGGCAAATTAGAAATGTTAAATCCCATCAGCTTCAATTGTCCCGCGATGGCTGCGAACTTTTCAGCAGGAACATTTATCGAAAAATAATCGAGAGGAAAAAGGCTTGTCGCCGCGATCAACGCGAGTATTCCGACGAAGCCTTCACACAGCATTGCAGTAAATCCGATCGTTTTAATGTGTGATTCCTTTGAAACCATCTTCGGCGAAGTTCCGGAGCTGACAAGCGCATGGAATCCGGAAATGGCGCCACAGGCAATGGTTATGAACAGGTAAGGAAATAATTTTCCCGGAATAATTGGGCCACCGCCGCCGACGTACATCGTGAATGCAGGCATCTTTAAGGTTGGCGCAACTATGATTATGCCGATAGCGAGAAAAGCAACGACTCCCAATTTCATAAATGAACTCAGATAATCGCGCGGCGAAAGCAGGAACCAAACGGGCAGAACCGATGCAAAGAAGCCGTAAGTTGCCATCAGGAGGGTCAACGTATGACGGTCAAATGCAAAGAACGGAGCGAGCGAAGATTCTGGAATATATTTGCCGAGGACAACTGCCAATGTCAAAAGGACCACTCCGATGATTGTTGCTTCTACGGTTTTTCCTTTTCTAAATTTGAACATCCAGACTCCCATGAAAATAGCGATTGGGATCGTCATGCCGATTGCGAAAGTTCCCCATGAGCTTTCAGCGAGTGCATTTACAACCACGATGCCGAGACCTGCGAGAGCGACGACGACGATCAAAAGGATTGCGATTGACGCGAGCACGCCGCTAACCGGACTTATCTCCGAGCGGGCAATTTCTGCAAGAGATTTTCCATCATGGCGCACCGATGCAGCGAAGATAATGAAATCCTGAACTGCACCGGCGATTATTACTCCCAACAACAGCCACAAAAATCCCGGCAGAAAGCCAAACTGCGCGGCAAGGACAGGCCCGACAAGCGGTCCCGCACCGGCGATGGCTGCAAAGTGATGTCCGAAGAGAACCCACTTGCTCATCGGATAATAATTGTGTCCATCATATAATCTATGAGCCGGGGTCACGCGGGAATCGTCCAGCACGGCAACCTTTGCCGCAATGAAACTGTAATAAAATCTATAAACCAGTACAAACACGGCCAAAGACAGAATGATTAGCGGCATAGCGTTCATTGCAAGTACCTTGTTCCTATTTGGAAAGTTTAATCAATAATTTCGTGAATGTAAATATCTAAAGTAGCTATTGCTTTCCAACCCACGGATAATGGGGAAAGATTTCAGCGAAAAGGACTCAACTAGTAGAGCACAATATTCCTTGCAGGTCTAGCCTCCCGTGGTTAAATTATTCCTCGCAATCTTTAATAATGGGGATGTAGCTCAGTGGTAGAGCATCTGCCTTTTAAGCAGAGGGTCGCAGGTTCGATCCCTGCCATCCTCACGGAAATTGCCGTGGAGCAGTGGGCTATTAGCAAAAGAACGAGAGAAAATTATTTCGACATATATATATGTAACGCAGTCGGGGTTTATTAAACGAAGATTGATTATGGGATGCCTAAAATGCAATCGAAAAGAGTGCCACTTTAACTTCGCTAATCTTGTTCTTCAATCAAGCTTTGCTCTTGATAACCTGTCGCTAGTGTATGCCCGGCGGTTTCTTTATTTGAGGGAACAGCGGTTGTTTACCATTTATCTTTAAAACAAACACGAAGCTGGGACAGTGAAAATTGTTGTGCCATCACTTAACTTCAACAAGTGTCACAAGGCAGAATAAATATAGAATGCTAAGGAGATTTCCTAATTGAAACTTGCTGTTGTCGGTTGCGGACGCTGGGGAATTAATCATGTGAGAACTGCACATCGGCTGTTCGGAGAAAAACTTGTATTAGTTTCAGATCCTGATCCGTCAGTATCGGAAAGGATAAAGAAGATTTCCGATTCGATCCCCTTCACAACGAACTCGGACGAAGTAATTAACGATTCTAACATTAATGCTGTGATAATTGCAACTCCGGCAGCGACGCATTACTCGGTTGCCCGCAGACTTCTCATGAACGGAAAGAACGTTCTCGTCGAGAAGCCTATAACTCTCGAAGAATCGGAGGCTCGAGAGTTGATCGCGATCGCTAAGGAAAAGAATCTTAAATTGATGGTCGGGCACGTGCTTCTGTACCATCCCGCAATATTGAAACTGAAAGAGTTTGTCGATGCCGGCAAGATTGGGAAATTACAGTATGTTTATAGTAATAGATTAAATTTCGGTACCGTTCGTACCGAGGAAAATATTCTCTGGAGTTTTGCTCCGCATGATATTTCAATAATACAATTTCTTTTAGGCTCGAATCCCGATCATGTAGAAGCAAGAGGTGCATCTTTTCTGCAGAGCAATATTGAAGACTCAACAATTACTTATTTATCTTATCCTGAAAATATTCGAGCGCACATCTTCGTGAGCTGGCTTCATCCGTTCAAGGAGCAAAGATTGGTGGTGATAGGCGACAAGGGGATGATGGTGTTCGAAGACAGCGCTTCTAAAGACAAACTCAAGTTTTATCCGAAGGGTTTCAACAAAGCAGAAGGCTCTCTTGAAAAGTTCGATGGCGACTTCGAAGTAATAAACCACGATGATAGGCAGCCTCTTGCGGAAGAGCAACGCCATTTCGTTAAATGTGTAACAGAGAATCAAACGCCTTTAACAGACGGCAAACATGCTCTTGAAGTCTTGAAAATACTCAAGCGGGCTGAAAGGAGTCTCAAAGGAATGCAGTCGGTCGCAAACGACAGAAAATATTATGTCAACGAGTACGCCGTAGTCGATGACGGTGTGGAAATTGGAGAAGCGACGAAGATATGGCACTTCTCTCATATCCAATCCGGTGCAAAGATCGGGCACCATTGCACAATCGGACAAAACGTGAACGTTGCGAACAACGTGACGATCGGGAATTTTGTAAAAATCCAGAACAACGTGTCAGTGTACGAAGGAGTTGAGCTCGAAGATTATGTTTTCTGCGGACCATCCATGGTATTTACCAACATCAAAGATCCCAGGTCAAAATATCCGCAAGTCGGCTCGAAATATTATATCAAAACTCTGGTCAAGGAAGGAGCGTCATTAGGTGCGAACTGTACCATCATCTGCGGCCACACCATCGGAAAATATGCGTTCGTGGGAGCTGGTGCGTTAGTTACGAAGGACGTTCCTGAATTTGCTTTGGTGATCGGCAATCCTGCAAAAGTAGTCGGATGGGTCAGCGAAGCTGGGAGAAAATTGGAATTTGATGAGAATGGATTTGCATATTGTGAAAAAGCGAAGAAGAAATACAAACTTGAGAATGGCTCTGTAAAGGAGGTTTCATGATGAAAGTTCCACTTTTAGATTTAAAAGCGCAATACGCTTCCATCAAGAATGAAATAGGCCAAGCTTTAACAAGAGTAGCAGAGTCTCAATATTTTATACTTGGACCGGAAGTAGAGGAATTGGAAAAAAGTTTGATTTCTTATTTGGGATGCAAACATGCAATCGGAGTTTCTTCCGGTACGGATGCGCTGCTCATAGCTCTAATGGCAATTGATATTAAGCCGGGAGACGAAGTTATACTGCCGACATTCTCGTTCTTTGCAACCGCAGGCGTAGTGGCACGGATGGGTGCAATACCGATTTTCACCGATATTGATCCAGTAACATTTAATATTGATCCGGAGGATATCGAAAGAAACATAACAAAGAGGACGAAGGCAATTATACCGGTACATTTGTACGGACAAAGTGCCGACATAGCGCCGATAATGGAGACAGCGAAGAAACATTCGTTGAAAGTGATAGAAGACGCAGCACAGGCGATCGGCGCTCAATATAAGGATGGTAGAAATGTTGGAACGATCGGCGACATCGGCTGCTATTCATTCTTCCCAAGCAAGAACCTTGGCGGTTTTGGTGATGGTGGGTTGGTTGTAACGAATGACGATGAGTTAGGAGAACGCCTGAGGATAATGAGAGTCCATGGTGGCAAGCCGAAATATTATCACAAAGTCATCGGAGGGAATTTCAGGCTTGACGCGATTCAGGCGGCGGTGCTAAACGTAAAGCTGCCGCATCTCGATAATTGGTCTCAAAAGAGACGGGAGAATGCCGCTCTTTATACGAAGCTGTTCCATGATGCCGGACTTTCAGAAAAGGAAGGGTTGACAACCTTCGATAAAAACAACTCTGTGCTTCTTCCTAAAGCAATCTATGATGACACGCGGCGCAAGAATCACCATATCTACAACCAGTATGTAATCCGGGTTGAGAAGAGGGACAATCTGAAGAAGTATTTAGCTGTCAATGAAATCGGAACGGAAATTTATTATCCTGTCCCATTCCATCAGCAGGAATGTTTCGCGTATCTTAAATGCAAGGATTCTGATTATCCTCATTCGAATTTCGCCGCCGAGCATTCACTGGCACTACCGATTTATCCAGAACTGACTCAAGAACAAATCAAATATGTCGTAACTTCAATAGATGAGTTCATGAGACAAGTTGGAAAAAGATGATGTGTCAGGCGGGCTGAAAGCAAATGAACTACAAATTCAAAATTGATAATTAAGAATTGAGAATTACCTTATGAAAATTTCTATTATTGGCACCGGCTATGTCGGGCTTGTTACAGGCACATGCTTCGCTGAAACCGGCAATCAAGTTATTTGCATGGATGTGGACTCAAAGAAAATCACCCAGCTCAAGAGAGGGAAGTCTCCGATTTATGAGCCGGGTCTGGATTCGTTGCTCGAGAAAAATTTAGATGCGAAAAGATTGTCTTTCACAACGTCACTTAAAGAAGCCGTAACTGACTCTGAAGTAATTATTCTTTGCCTTCCGACTCCGCCCGGGGCCGACGGAGGCGCGGACCTGAAATATGTAATGAATGTTGCCGAAGAGATCGGGAAAATATTAAACCAACAATCGACAATTGACAATCGACAATTGGCAATCGACGACGTGAGGTTGGTTGTTACAAAAAGTACGGTTCCGGTAGGAACATGTGATAAGATTAGAGAGATATTCAAGAAATATTCTAACGCGAAACTTGAAGTAGCTTCAAATCCGGAATTTTTAAAAGAGGGCAGTGCAATCCAGGATTTTATGTTCCCCGATAGAGTTGTAGTTGGTGTTGAGAAAGGCGCAGCTGAAAATATTCTCCGCGGACTATACGAGCCGTTTGTGCGCACCGGCGCGCCGATTCTCATTATGGAGACCCGAAGTGCGGAGATGGTGAAGTATGCCGCGAACGCATTTCTGGCGACGCGGATCTCGTTTATGAATGAGATTGCCCGACTCTGTGAAAATTTAGGAGCCGACGTCGATAAAGTTCGAATGGCAATTGGTTATGACAACAGGATCGGCCAGAAATTTCTTTTCCCCGGTATCGGGTGGGGGGGAAGTTGTTTCCCGAAAGATGTCAAGGCACTTATAAAGATTGGCGAAGAAGCCTCGGTGGAGACTCCAGTTGTTTCCGCCGTGAACGCGATCAACGAGGAACAGAAAGGCATCCTCCCGTGGAAAATCAAGAAACATTTCGGTCCAAACCTTAGAGGTAAAAAATTTGCCGTGTGGGGTTTATCTTTCAAGCCAAAGACCGACGATATGCGGGAAGCTCCGTCGATAGTAGTGATTGAAGACCTGTTGAAAAGCGATTCTGCGATATCGGCATTCGATCCTGTGGCAATGGAGAATGCGAAGAAGATTTTCGAGAAGAGAATTTCGTATGCTAAAGATCAGTATGCCGCTTTGAAAGATGCGGATGCATTACTCTTAGTTACTGAATGGCAGGAATTCCGTGAGCCTGATTTCGCTAAGATGAAGAGTCTTATGAAACACCATGTTATATTTGATGGACGTAATATTTATAATCCCGAAAAGGTAAGGTCGTTTGGATTTGAATATTATGGAGTAGGAAGAAAGTGAAAGACCTGAGATTGACGATTGAAAATCTACAATTGGCAATCGGAAATTATAAATTGTAGATTGGAGATCATAAGATGCCTCGAATTCTAATTACCGGCGGCGCCGGATTCATCGGCTCACATCTTTGCGACAGGTTTATCGCTGAAGGCGACGATGTCATTTGCATGGATAATTTTCTTACAGGAAGTCCCGACAACATCGCTCATCTCATCGGCAATCTGAAATTCAAATTTGTCCAGCATAATGTTACCGACTACATTTATGTCGAAGGAAAAGTAGATGCCGTTCTTCATTTCGCGAGTCCCGCTTCGCCGATAGATTATCTCAAACTTCCGATTCAAACTTTAAAAGTCGGTTCGCTCGGCACCCACAAGGCGCTCGGTTTCGCGAAAGCAAAAGACGCAAGATTCCTGTTAGCCTCGACGAGCGAAGTCTACGGCGATCCGCTTATGCACCCCCAGCGAGAAGAATATTGGGGAAATGTCAACCCGATCGGGGTGCGCGGCGTTTACGATGAAGCAAAGAGATTTGCCGAAGCGATGACCATGGCGTATCACCGCTATCATGGATTGGATACGCGAATCGTCAGGATATTTAACACGTTCGGTCCGAGAATGCGTCTTGATGACGGTCGAGTCCTTCCTGCATTTATGAAACAAGCATTGAGCGGAGAAGACTTAACTGCATTTGGTGATGGGACACAGACGCGCAGTTTTTGCTACGTCGATGATTTGGTCGAAGGCGTTGTTCGCCTGTTAAGATCGGACTACAATGAGCCTGTTAACATCGGCAATCCGGACGAGATAACCATTTTACAATTTGCAAAAGAGATAATCGAACTCATCGGCAGCAAAAGCAAGATTTCGTTAAAGCCTTTGCCGGAAGATGATCCGAAGGTTCGTCAGCCAGACATAACAAAGGCGAAAAAGATATTAGGCTGGGAGCCGAAGGTCTCGCGAATCGAAGGATTAAAAAGGACAGTCGGATATTTTAGGTCGAAGATCACGCTTGCTTAATATGAATGCCGCCTTTGCCGCGTGCCGCGGCAATCCGCGGTAAGGCAATCAACATTGGAACAAATAATTAATAAACGACGAGGACTGAAATTATGAAGAAAGCTTTAATCACCGGGATTTCCGGACAGGATGGCGCATACCTTGCGGAGCTTCTGCTGCAAAAGGGATACAAAGTCTATGGCGGTCTTCGCAGAACGGCGGGAATATATTCGTGGAGATTGATGAGACTTGGTATAGTGAATGACGTAGAGTTTATTGACTTTGAGCTTTTTGAATACTCGAATATCAAGAAAGTTTTGGCCACAATTCAGCCCGATGAAATCTATAACCTTGCCGCGCAGAGTTTTGTCGGGTTGTCTTTTGAACAGCCATTACTGACTGCAGACATTGACGCTTTAGGGGTTCTACGCATTCTAGAAGCGGTTCGCGAGCTGGGGCTTAGCACCAGGATATATCAAGCCTCTTCGAGTGAAATGTTTGGCAAAGTGCATGCGACTCCGCAGGATGAATCAACCCCTTTTCATCCAAGATCACCATACGCTGTATCCAAAGTTTTTGCACACTGGTCAGTCATCAATTATCGTGAAGCGTATAAAATATTCGGATCTAACGGCATCCTTTTCAATCACGAATCGCCATTGCGCGGGGAGGAGTTTGTCACAAGAAAGATTACAAAGGGGATCGCAGGCATAAAAAGCGGTGAACGGAAGTGCATTGAATTGGGAAATCTGGACGCTAAACGCGATTGGGGATATGCGAAAGACTACGTCGAAGCCATGTGGTTAATTCTTAATCATAATGAGCCGGATGATTTCGTTATTGCTACGGGAGAAAACCATGGTGTCAGGGAGTTTGTGGAGCACGCTTTTGATTATATCGGGAAAAAAATCCAATGGCGTGGAAGCGGCGTTTCCGAGGAGGGACTCGACGCGAAAAGTAAAGAGGTTCGAGTGAGGGTTTCGCCAAAATTCTATAGACCAGCTGATGTTGATGCACTAGTTGGAAATTCTTCCAAAGCGAAAAAATTGCTGGGTTGGACGAATAAAACGGAATTCAAGGAATTGGTGTCGATTATGATGAAGGGTGAGTTGGAAAGTGAATACTGAAGAGTGCGGATTGAGCTCTTAGAATGAGTGACAGGCGTCACTGTGCCCCAAATCACGCATGCTTATCAACCATTTGTGCCATGGCAGGTCGGGTTCTACGGAAAGGGCGATCCGTTATCCGTGTAGCCTTCTTCCGCAGCTTCAATATGCCGTTTTCAAGCCGTTTTTTGACATTAAAGTCTAGCGGCATTTTTCCGATATGTTAATGTAATGATGCCGAAACCATCCAATTCCATGACAGTTTTTTCCCCGGGTTCAAAATAAGCGTGGAATTAAAATATTTTCAAAAAGCCCTTGACATAATATGCAAGTCTCATTATATTTTCGAGTCGATGGGAGATGATATCGGTTGAATTCGTCGGGTAGAGAAAAGATGTGATAAAAGATTTACCATTATTTTGTTTGTTATATTGACAAAGTATTAGTAAGTTAAGTGGAATTTGTACAAAGTATGTGCTTAAATTTTTTGGAGAGAATGTTTGATTTTAGTTACAGTCAGTTTTGCTTTGATGGCAAAAGAAAGATTAATTATTGGTAAGAAGCGGGCAAGCGGGTGCGATCCAATTCTCCATGGTACACTCTGGTTGTTTGCGTCATCATCATTTCACAAATAGGAAATAATAAAATGGGAGGTAAAATGTTTAACGACCGATTCAGTTTTAAGCGGTTCAGCCGCCTGACTCTGTTGCGGACTTTAGCGATGAGTCTACTCGCTGTCTTACTTACGGCGAGCTTTTCGTTTGCACAGACGACATGGTACGTAAATAGTACCAATGGCGACGACGCGCTGTACAATGGTCTATCCGCTATCGCCTCTGGAGGCGGCGTGGGGCCATACTTAACTATTGCTAAGGCTATCAGCTCTGCGTCTGATGGCGACACTGTTAAAGTGGCTGCAGGAGCTTATGGCGAGGCGAATGTCAACATCACTAAAAGCCTGTCGTTCGTGGCGTACTTATTTCAATCGAACACCGTTGCGACGATAACTAACGGTATTACGATCAACGGATCTGGCAAAACCGTCAATATCGGGCTTCCAGCAAATGAGAGCGTGGGCTTCAACGTAGGATCGACGGCTACCGCCCTTGTGTTGACAGCTGGGACGCTGAACATTGCATCGGCAAATATGACAATCGCTTCCAGCGGAACAATCACCCGCACGAACGGAACGATCAATGCTGCCCCAACCACTAGCAATGTTAATGTTACGTATGGCGTTGCTACAGCCAGCTTGACGGCTGGTCCTGAGGTTCCCGCGAGCCTCGGTTCGGGAGTCCTTACTGTAGGCAATACTGGAAACGGTGTTACTTTCCCGCAAGCATCAATCTCAGGTAGCGGTCAAATTGTAGTTTCTTCCGGTAACGCGACATTTTCTGGTAATATCGTTCTAACAGCAGCGAATTTTTCAAATACTGGTACTGGCACGGTTGCTGTTGGCGGAACCGTTGCAATGAACGGAACATCCGTGGCAAGTCCAGGCAATATCGTCAACTCAAACACTGGTACCCTCAATCTCAATGGCGCAGTGACGTCAGATCAGACGTCCTCTGCGAACGCCCCCGGTGTCATTCTTAATAGCAGCACGGGTACTCTTAACGCTAACGGGCTAGTTACGTGGATGGCATATGCCCAGAATTTTGGCACTGTCATTAGTAACTCCAACGCTGGTGCAGGCACGATGAGCTTTACAGCGGGAGTTGTGTTCCAGAAGGCAAGTACTGGTGCCGCTAATCCAACCGGCTTAATAAGTAACGCCGGAACCGGCACGCTCACAATCTCGAACCTTACCGAGACTTCAGCTACAATCACCGCTGTTTCATATGCCGCGGTCATTTCGTTGACGAACGCATCAACTGGTACCGTCAATATAGCGGGAACAGTCAATGGTGCAGTGGTCAATGACGCTGCTGGTACCATCGCCCTGAGCGGAGCGGCGACTTTTTCAGGAACGGTAAGCAACAATAACGCAGCAAGCGTTATTAAACTTGGTACTAATACTCTTACGGTGAGCGGTGGCCCGGCCATAGTGAACCCCGGGCACATTATTTCTTCTACTGCAGGGACAGTGGGCTCTGGCACACTGGCTATAACTGGATCTGCTGCTACTATTAGTGGCGGTGGCGAACTACCGAATTTAAGCCTTGCGAAGAGTCTGACATTTGCCGTGGCGACGACAATTTATGGTGTTGTCAACACGACCGGTGGCACTCTCATTGGAGGTGCTGGTTTGGTTGAGATTAAGAGTGATCTTGATATCTCAAGCGGCGGCCTAACCGTCGGTGCCGGCAATGTTCAGGTAGATGGAAACATCAACCAGTCTGGTGGAGCCATTACTGACGGTGGGAACACTCTATTCGCAAAAGGCAACCTGACAATGACCGGCGGAGCATATAGTGCACCAACTGGTACGCTCGCCTTCACATCAGGAACAGCCACACAGACCTTTACACCGATCACCAACCTTGTGCTGAATAATCTTACTGTTAACAGCGCTGGTCAGACTGTTGCGCTTGGTGCCTCGGTGATTATAATGAGTAATGCTACAATTACGGCTGGTACAATAGATGTCACTACTTTCAACATAAGAATGGACGGCACCGGTACGTTCACCAATACTGGTGGATATGTCTCAAGCGGTGGTGGAACTCTCATTTTTGAGAACGCTGGCGCCGGAGTCATAGGTACAATCACGGGCGCTGGAGTCTTTTCTAACCTTGATGTTCGAGGAGCCGCAGGTGGGTCCGTCCAGCTTGGCTCGGCCGTCACGCTCTCTGGCACAATATACCTAAGGAATGGTGACCTGGATCTTAATGGCCATGCTTTGACACTTAACTCGAGTCTTGTCAGGCCGGCGATTCAAAAGAACACTCTTCCGACGACTGCCGGCACTGCTATAATTGAGAACACCGGAGCCGGCGGGAATTTAGTAACTGTTACTACAGACTATGACCTTACCTACTACGGTAGTGCAAGCTGGGTGATCGCAGCCACTGAATATAACTGGGCACCCGCAAAGCTGCACAGTCTGACAATTGCGACTGGAGATGCAACCCATCCGTTTACAGTAACTCCACCCGCAGGAGCACTTACGCTTACAGGCAACCTCACTGTCAACGCCGATCAGACGCTCAGTCTGACGAACGCTGGTACACTTACCGCGACCGGCGCCAGTGCGGCACATTCTGTCATTGGAACCATTACCCTTGGAACTTTTGATATAACCGGTAATTCGGCTACATTGACAGGCGCTGCTACAACCGCAGGCGCTGCAACAGTTAATATCCTCCAGCTCGACGGTACAAGCGTCAAAGTGCTGAACCTCCAGAATATAACCGGGAATCTTACGATCAACGCCGCGGGCGATAGCGTTGTGATGAACACAACAAGTGCCGCCATCGGTGGTAACGTTGTGGTGAACACGCCCCATGCTACTGATGCTGTTACTCTAACATTGGCATCGACAGCTGCTACTTTCGCTGGCAACCTCACGATTACAAATGGCGCCCTGACGTTGACGATGGGAAGCGTTGCTGCACAGCAGAAGATCGCTGGCAACGCGACATTGACGGCGGGAAGCCTTATTCTTGGAACCAATCTTGAAGTGGTCGGAACCACGAGCCAGGTTGCAGGAAATATCGTTCTTGGCGCGAACAACTATCAAGCAGATGCGGTATATACCCGCAGCGGCGCAGGAACCGTTACAGGAACCGGCAAGCTGATCCTTGCATACGCAGTTTCAGGAAACTTTGATCCCGGATCAACTTTCACAATAGCAAACCTTCAAGTGAATACAGCCGCTGGTCAGACCGTGACGCTTCTCAATCCTCTGACAGTAAGCGGTCTTTTGACTTTGACACAGGGAACGGTCGCCACAAATGGCCAAAATCTGACAGTCTCCGGCAGTGTCACTGCTGCTTCAACGTTTGGATCGATCACTGGAACCGGCAATCTTATCCTGACCGGTTCGAAGCAGAGCGTTACACTTGGTCTGAACCTGTCCGTAGATAATCTGACCTTCAATGTGCCGGATACGATCACCATAACTACTAACGACCTTGTCACTCCTACTTATTGGAATCTTACGGTGCGCAGCCTATTGACACACACCGCTGGCATTATAAAGCTCGTTGGCAACGCCCTTAGCAGTGATAATATCATTCTCACGAACATTGGTGCAACCGATGCGAGTTATATCAGAACCGCCGGTGGTTTCATTATGACTTCTGGTGAGCTTGAAATGAATGGCGCTAACGGGAATGGTACATTTACTCCCGGCGTCGGGTTGTCGATAGCTAACCTTCAATTTGTCCCGGCAGTAACGGTTGCTGGTACGAACGTCTTCACGGTTACCAATTTCTTTAAGTTCGCAGGTAATGTGACCTTCAGCCAGGCTGGCATACTTAGCCTTGCCAGTGGTTCGACGATCTACCGTGAGGGAGCTGGTACACTTAGCAAACTTCCAGCATTCCCAGCCAACAACAATATTAACGTGCAGTATGATGCTGCAGTTACGACGGACTTAGAACTCCCGGCGGTTGTCAATAATCTGACAACGACTGTTGGAGCTGTTGTATTGAATGCTCCTGTGACAGTCAACGGCACGTTTGCAGTTGGAGGCGTATTTACGAACGCAACAGCTAAGAACGTCACGCTCGGAGCCGGTGCATATCTCGAGATGAATACCGGTGGATCATTAGCAATTGCGGTTATTCCGCCTACTTCAGGTCTTATTAACCTGATTTATAACGGTGGCCCGGTAGGTGGAGTTACGACTGCCAACGATTGGCCCGCGACTGCCAACATCAATACCCTCCAGATCTGGCAAACCGTTACTCTTGGCGCTAACCGCACAGTGCAGGGAACCGTTACCGTCGGTGCTACAGTAGCGAACCAGAATCTTAACCTTGGTGGCTTCACATTGACCGTGCTCGGCAATGTTACCACGGTTAAGGGCGGTAACTTTGGCGCAGCTGGTACTGTGGCGTTCAGCGGTTCTGCTAATGACACGTTGACGTTAGATGCGAATAAGTTTATCGCTGCAGGCGTGACCATCAACATTGCCAAGACAGCCGCTGCGAATACCGTCACATTGATGGGTGCTAACCTTGACTTCTCAGATGCGGCTGGCGACGTTGTGTCAGTGCTTACCCTTACTAAGGGTATTATTCTTACAGGTGCCAACGTTGTTATCCTGGGTCAAAGTAATAATGGCCTTGGACAGCCGGCGCAAGGATTTACCAAGACAGACACCAGCTATGTGTACGGTAATGTCCAGAAGTTCTTGAATATTATACCAGCTCTTGCCGGTGTAAACTTAAGTCAGATCGTATATCCTGTCGGTACTGCTCCCAGCGCTGGCACACCCGGATATCGCCCGCTGATATTGTATTTCACTACGTTGCCGCAGTCATCAATTAACCTGACGGCGACCTTTGTAGGTCAATCGCCGGGCGGCAGTAACGGATTCCCGATTGCCGCTGGTACAAAGAACCTGACCGGTTATCCGCCCTTCTATTGGTTCTTAAAGCCGGATCAAAACATCGCCCAGACTTACATCTACAATATGGAAGCACAGGCTCAGGGCTACAACAGCTTCTATACCCAACAGCAGATTCAGAATGTCCGCTTCGTCAGAAGGGACTCCGGCAGCGTCAACAACCAATGGACTCTGCAGGGAACTGATGCGAACTACGTCAATGCTATACTTGGCGACGGCTCACCGGATATCCGTGTGAACACCGTACAAGGTGGTATATCCTTAAATGGTACCTTCTTCACATACAGCGTGCAGAATGTTCCACCGCATTTTATTTCACTGGTTGGGGCCAAGTCTGTTGGCCAACTTGATACCCTCAAGTTCACGTTAGCTTCGCAGGATTCCGTCAATAACACTGTACTCTATAGTGCCATAGGTCTTCCAAAAGGAGCTACCTTAAATGATACTACAGGTGCGTTTATGTGGGTTCCAAGCTACACTCAGGTTGGATTGTACAACGTGACCTTCAAGGTTACAGATCCTTTCGGCGCGCAAGATTCTCAAGTTGTGCCGATAACGGTTACTGTAACTTACGTAATGCCTGTGCTCGTCAGTGAGAGCCCGAACGCATTTAGTACGCTTCAAATCGGCTCTACCCTAAAGTTCAGCGTGAATGTAACAGATGCAAACCCGTCTGACACGCTGACCTATGCTTGGAGTGTCAATGGTACTGCTGTGTCAAGTCATGACAGTAGTGCGTTCACTACAACATTTCCTAAATCTGATTCAGGAAATGTAACGGTGAAAGTCGTCGTTACAGACCTTGGCGGCTTATCGGTCAATCATAGCTGGCTCTTCCTCGTGACGGCGGTCAATGAAATTTCTGGCCCTCCGAAGGCATTTGCACTTGGTCAGAACTATCCTAATCCGTTCAACCCAAGTACCGTTGTTCGGTTCGATGTAAAGAATACGTCATACGTTAGACTGGTTATTTATGACATTCTTGGAAGAGAAGTACGTACCTTGGTAAACGACAACATGGCAGCAGGAAGTTATACTGCAACATGGGACGGCTTGAATGACCATGGTCAACAAGTCGGCAGTGGCATTTACCTCTATAAGATGGATGCAGGACAGTTCACTTCAGTGAAGAAGATGATCCTTCTCAAGTAGTGAAATCTGAATGCAGATTATCAAAAGCCCCTCGAATTTCGAGGGGCTTTTTTTATGAAGGTTTTTTAGAGAACAGTTATCTTATTTTGTAATTCGTTACTTCACTCTGAGATTATTAGGACAATTTTTTTATTGTGGGTTGAAATATTTTCACACGTGAAATATATTATTAATGTCGATATAGAGATTTTTTTGAAGCGAGAAATGTTTTTTGAAATTGGCAGTGACTTTGAGATGACTAAAGCAGATACCGGCGGCGTAAACCTTCCCCAATTCGAATATCCCGTATGCGGGATTATATTTGCTCCGGTACTGACAAAATAAAAAAGGAGAAAATTAATGGCTACGATGATCACTGAAGAGTGCATTAACTGCGGCGCATGTGAGCCGGAATGTCCGAACACCGCAATCTATGCCGGCGGCGTCGAGTGGGAACTCTTCGGCGAAAAGCATCCACCGGTCTCGAATGATTTTTATTACATCGTTCCCGAGAAATGCACCGAGTGTGTAGGACACCATGATCAGGAACAATGCGCAGCGGTTTGCCCGGTAGATTGCTGCATCCCGGATCCGAATCACGTTGAGACGGAAGAAGAACTTTTTGCACGCGCGGCGAAATTGAATCCCGAACTTGCGGGAGTCGAACTCTCCGCGGGTACTTCAAGATTCCGCAAGTAAACTGTTAAGTTCAACTTCCCTAAAAAAGGTTGGACTAAAAGGTCGGGTTGTGCGCCCGACCTTTTTTGTTTTTGCCATATCCGGATAGGATTGGGATTAGTTGTTTGGTGGAAAACTTTTGGTATCCCTTTTATTGTTTAATATGAGTAAGAGAAAATCAAAAATATCATGGAATGTTGAATGCGTATCGGGTGCTATGCTCTGAGTTCACTGGAAACCGGACGTTTCCGTCTTGATGGCGGAGCGATGTTCGGTGTTGTCCCGAAAGTTTTGTGGAACAAGTCGAATCCTGCCGACGAGAGAAATCGTATTGAACTTGCTCTTCGCACGCTTCTCATAAGAGACGACGAACACTGCATTATGGTCGATACGGGCATCGGAGAGAAATGGGATGAAAAATTCACGGACATTTATGGAATTGATCGCTCTAAATTCTCTCTCCGGAATTCTCTTGCCGCCGTCGGGCTTTCGTTCAACGATGTTACCGATGTGATTATCACCCATCTCCATTTCGATCACGTCGGCGGCGCAACATTACGTGACAGCGATGGCTCTTTCAAGCCAACTTTTCCCAATGCTACTTATTATGTTCAGAAGAAGCAATACGAGTGGGCTGTCAAGCCTTCCGAGAAGGACCACGCTAGTTTCGTTAAAGAAACTTTTGTACCACTTTGTGACCAAGGAAAGCTGAAATTGCTTGAGGGAGAAGTCGAATTGTTTCCGGGAATTCTCATAAAACTTTCCGACGGTCATACGGTTGCACAGCAGACGGTTTTGGTGACAAACGGCGAAAAAACTCTTTATCATCCAGGCGATATGATACCGACAACTTCACATGTTCCCCTTCCATTCATAATGGGCTATGACAATTCTCCTTTGATTACGCTTGAAGAGAAGAAAAGTGTGCTGAATAGAGCGGCGAGTGGGAATTGGATAATCTTTTTTGAACATGATCCCGAGAATCCGGCGACTTTTATTGAGAAAACGGAAAAGGGATATAGAGCAGCAAAACCGTTTGATATGAATGATGGAACAATACACTGATTGCTGATGATGGATGAATTTATAAAAGTTACAGAACCGTCGGAATTAATTGATAACAAGGGAATTGTGCGAAGGCTTGATGGTGATGGGATAGCATTAGTGAGACATCCCGCGAAGAACGGGATAGACTCCAGCAGAAGCGAGACTGTGTCCGCGTTTGTGAACGTCTGTCCGCACCAGCACACGCCGCTTGTAGATAAATATGGCGGCCAAATCGTCGGCAACAATTTAACTTGTCCGATGCACAGATGGACGTATGATCTCAAGACGGGGGAATGTGTTAATGTGCCACTGTGCGGCATCCCGCATTCAAATATGAATTCAATGATGAGTGAGAAGAGTGGAAAGTTGAAAATGCTTGACGTGAAGATCGAAGGTGGCGGTGTCTTCGTTAAAAAGATTACAAAGGAATTCGATTGGTGATGGACAGCAATGCCGGTTTTATAAAAGAATCCGCGCTGGAAGAAGGATTCGATTTGGTCGGAACTGCGGAGGCAAAATTCCTTGCTGAAGAATCTTTTTATCTCAAAGAATGGTTAAACCATGGTTACCATGGTACGATGAAGTGGATGGAGAAAACTTTTGAGAAGCGAACAAATCCGGAAAAAGTTTTGGGCGGTGCTCAAACGATAATATCGCTCGGGAAGAATTACTATGCCCCTGTGAATCACAATGCGAATTCGCTAAAGATTTCGAGATATGCTTGGGGAGATGATTATCATTTGGTGATCGATTCTATGCTGAAGAAGTTTATTAACCAGCTTCAGGAACATTTTCCGGACAATAAATTCTTGTATTATTGCGACACCGGCCCTGTTATGGAAAAGGTGTGGGCGCAGCATGCAGGAATAGGATGGAGAGGAAAAAACACGAATGTCATCAATCGTGAAATCGGATCGTGGATCTTTCTTTCAGAAGTTATTACCGACGTTGTTTGCGATTGCGACATCCCGGAGGTCGATCACTGCGGAAGTTGTCGTGCATGCATTGATGCATGTCCGACCGCAGCGATCGTTGAGCCATATGTACTGGATGCGAATAAGTGCATTTCATTTTTGACAATCGAAAACAAGGATGAAAAAATACCTAGCAGTCTCGCGTCGAAGTTTGACAATTGGGTTTTCGGCTGTGACATTTGCCAGGATGTTTGCCCGTGGAACAATAAATTTCAAACTCCTACGGACAACCCTGTGTTTGCTCCTCGTAAAGAAAATTTGAATCTGAAAACCGAAGATATTCATCTAATGTCAAGAGATGAATTTGCGGTGAGGTTTCATCAGAGTCCTGTAAGACGCGTAAAGTACGAAGGCTTGCAGCGAAATGCGGAAGCAGTTTTAAAGTTTGTAGTGCAACAGTTTAACAAAGTTGAAAAGGAAAGTAATTGAAATATAAAGGTTTTATTTTTGATTTAGATGGAGTCTTAATTGACAGTTCGAAGATTCATTATACCGGTTGGAGAAATGTTCTTCGTGGTTTCAATAAGGATATAGATTATGAGATATTTCGGAGGAGTTACTTTGGAAAACGAAGTCAAGAAACTCTCGAAATGATTTTTGGAAAAGAAAGATTTTCACTGCAGGAAACGAAAAAGATTTCCGACGAGGTTGATTCAAACTTCGTAAAGACGGTAGGAGAAATTGGTGTGCCGATCAGAGGTGCGCTTGAGTTTGTCCGATCGCTCAAGGAATCTGGTAACAAGGTCGCTCTCGCGACTTCTGCACCACGCCAGAACGTTGACGCTTTCCTTGACGCGTTTTCCCTTCGCGGAATCTTTAATACCGAAATCTGTGGTGATGATGTTTCACGTGGGAAACCAGATCCGGAAGTGTTTTTGAAAGCCGCATCGGAATTGAATGAGGATCCTGAGAATTGCGTCGTCTTTGAAGATTCGATTCCCGGTGTTACGGCGGCAAAGGCGGCAGGATCGACTTGTATCGCATTGTTGACGACGACTTCACGTGAAGTTCTAAAGACGGCGGATTATTTCATCGAAGATTTTTTTGACAAAGAATTAAAAAAATTATCTTGTTATACAGCAAGGTGAAAGTATGAATCATTGGAAAGTTATCATCATCGGTTCCGGTCCTGCCGGCTTGACGGCAGCGATTTACACAGCCCGCGCGAATCTTAAGCCGATAATTATTGAAGGGAACCAACCCGGCGGACAACTGACAATCACAACTGAGGTTGAGAATTATCCGGGTTTTCCCGACGGTATTATGGGGCCCGAGCTGATGGATATAATGAAAAAGCAAGCCGTGAAATTCGGCGCCGAGACGTTATTCAAGGATGCCTCCGAAGTTGATTTTTCAAAGCGACCGTTTGTCGTCAAAAGTGAAGACGAAACTTTCACCGCAGATTCAATAATAATTTCAACCGGTGCTTCTGCAAAACTCATCGGCATAGAGTCGGAGAGAGCCTTAATGGGTTATGGAGTTTCCGCTTGTGCGACATGCGACGGATTTTTCTTTAAAGATCGCGAAGTCATCGTGGTAGGCGGCGGAGATACCGCGATGGAAGAAGCAACGTTCCTTACAAAGTTTGCAAGCAAAGTAACTGTTGTCCATCGCCGTGATTCTTTGCGCGCTTCTAAGATCATGCAGGAGCGTGCTTTCAAAAATCCAAAAATAAAGTTCCTGTGGAATTCAGTCGTGGATGAGGTGCTTGGCGTAGAAAATAAGCGCGTGCGCGGCGTAATGTTGAAAAACGTTACCACAGGCGAAAAGGGTGAAATGAAATGTGATGGAGTTTTTGTTGCAATTGGTCACCAGCCAAACACTGCGATCTTTAAAGATCAGATTGAAACCGACCGAGTCGGTTATATCAGAACGAGGAACAGTTCAACCGAGACGAGTGTACCGGGTGTTTTTGCGGCGGGCGATGTTGCCGACAAAAAATATCGTCAAGCAGTTACTGCGGCGGGTACCGGTTGCATGGCAGCGATCGATGCGGAGAAGTATTTGGAAGCATTATACCACTGAGCTGTGGATTGTTGAGAAAATTACCGGCAGGAGATTTGCCATCACATCGCCTGCCGGCATTCTTTTATACCGCCGTCGCTTTTGATTTCTCTTTGAAAACCATAGCGAGCGCCGCACCGGCAATGATATATTCGATCACCCCGTAAATGAACCACTTAAGTGCCAGCGAGTAGGGAATTGCAATCATGGCATAGCTGCCGTAAGCCATTCCAACGCTCATCCAGACTCCAATATAAAATCCGTATCGCACTCCTTCCATGATACCCTTCTTCTCGTATCCTTTTGAAAATATGAAGGAGAAAAAGAATGCGGTAAAGATATTAATGACGTGGTATATCCAGATTTTTGAATTCATATCAGGACGCCAAACGCCCTGAATTGAATTGTAAGTACTCATCAAGAGCACTCCGTCAACGAGGAACATAAGGATCTCCAAGACTATGAAGACCACTATGAACCCAAGCCATACTTTCTTATTCATTTTACCTCTCTTTTATGGTTTTTTGATAAATAACCTACGCAGATTAATTCTAACAAGTTTCAAATTAAAATCCAAATCGTTTGGACTCTTGATGTTTCTTTTCTCCATCTACTTGTATTAATTTGTATTTCATGGATGTAAAAACAAGAAGAAAGGTCGTCCTTGTCGGAGACAAGATCCTTGTGTCGCCAGATAGAAATCAAGAAAGAACAGAACACGGTTTATACTTACCACCTGGTGTAAAAGATAGGGAAAAAGTACAAGGCGGCATCGTAGTACAGTCGGGACCGGGCTATGCAATTGCTAATCCAAACTACATCGATCAGGAGCCGTGGTCAACTTCACCGCGGGAGCCAGTAAAATATATTCCACTGCAAGTTGAAGCCGGCGATTACACCTTGTTCCTCCGCGATCAGGCGGTTGAGATCGAATTCGAAGGAGAAAAATATTTTATAATCAGCCAATCTTCAATCTTGATGCTCGTCCGTAACACGGATTTCTTAGAATCAACGCTCTAAATCAAATCTCTGTCGATGTAATAGCTTTTGCTTTTCATCTCCCGTACCGCATTTCTTTCATGTTAGTTTCCAAATTGTTAACTTAATAAACCATATTGAATTATGGATTTGGAATTTTGAATGCTGGGATGAATTTTAAACAATGAATAAAGAATTAGTTGTAATTGATAATGTGGCTGTCGAAGGGAATTTACTTAATCGCAAATTTGCCTGTGACGTATTGAAATGTAAAGGCGCGTGCTGCAGTCTGCCGGGCGGAAGAGGAGCGCCGCTGCTTGATCTTGAGATTGCACAAATCGAGCAAGTGCTTCCGGAAGTCCTTCCGATGTTGAGCGAAGAGAAGAAAAATTTAATTGAAGAGTTTGGGTTTTATGAAGGAGAGATCGGCGACTATGCAACTATTTGCGTCGATGATAAAGATTGTGTCTTTGTTTATAGAGAGAAGGGAATTGCGAAGTGCGCGATTGAACGAGCGTTTAATGATGGCAAAATTAATTTCAGGAAACCGATTTCATGTCATCTTTATCCTATTCGCATCAATAAATTCGGTGGGGATATTCTCCGTTATCACGAAATTCCCGAATGCAAACCGGCAATCAAAAATGGTGAAGCTGAAAGCATCGATGTTATAGAATTTGTGAAAGATGCGCTGATCCGGTCGTATGGAGAAGAGTGGTATGATAAATTAGTGGTAAATGTAAGTACAGATGGAATGAGAGATATTTGATGGGAGAATATTTCTGAGATGCTGAAGTTTGGACAAACGCAGCGGCTTAGTCAGGAGCTTCGGCTGCAGCCGCAGCAGATTCTATATTATGATTTATTGCAGCAACCGATCTTTGCTCTGCAGCAGAGATTGAGAACCGAGCTTGATGAGAATCCAGTTCTTGAATTAGAAGAAGCAGAGGAGCTGATCGAAGACCAGGAAATGGAGTTAAAAGATACAGACGAGAAAACGGATGATCCAATTGATGAGCCGGAGTTCAGTGATGTCGATCTTGATGAGTTCAGGAATGACTCGACTGAGGTGCGCCTGCGCCGGAAATCGGAAAACGATGAGGAATACGAATTTGCTCCACCTGCCGTCGAAAATATGTATGATCATCTGCTTCAACAGCTTTTGCTTCTCGATTTTAACGACGAAGAGAAGCTTCTCGGTGAAGAAATTATAGGAAATATTGATGATGATGGCTACCTGCGGGAAGATTTGCAGAAGATCATCGAAGATACGAATCTAAGTTTCAAGTTGAATTTGACATTGCAAGATGCCGAAAAAGTGCTGGCGGGAATCCAGACTCTTGATCCTGTCGGAGTCGGCTCAAGAAATCTGCGTGAATGTTTGATGGTGCAACTGAAGGCGCGTACCGATATTGATGCAAGTGACCGAGCACTACCGATGAGAATTATCGAAGAAGATTTCGAAGATTATTCAAATCACAGGTACGACCAACTTGCAAAGAAATTAGGGGTCACTCATGAGAATATAAAAGCCGCCGATGCTGTTATACGCAAATTGAATCCAAAACCGGGAGAAGGATTCTTGCTGCCGCTTGAATCATCTGTCGTCGTTCCGGATTTCGTGGTACAAGAGGATGAGCAGGGCGGACTTGTAATGACGTTGAACGAGCGTGATACGCCGCAGGTAAGAATTAGTCCGCGTTATCTTGACATGATGAAACAAGCGCGCGGCCACAAGACCGATGCTCAGACGAAAGATTTTCTAAAAAGGAAACTTGAATCGGCAAAGTGGTTTGTCAATGCGCTGCAGCAGCGCCGCCAGACAATGACAAGAGTGATGCAGGCGCTCATCGAAACTCAGCGTGAGTTTTTCACTGAAGGTCCCAACAATATCCATCCGCTGATTTACCGAGACATTGCAGATAGAACAGGCTTCGACATTTCGACGATAAGCCGTGTCGTTAGCGCAAAATATGTTCAGACAGATTTCGGAGTTTTCAAGCTTCGCGATCTTTTTAGTGAGGGCTTAATGACAACGGGAGGCGAGGAAGTGGCGACTCGCGAGATCAAGAATAAAATCAAAGCCATGATAGAATCGGAGGAAAAAAGCAATCCGCTTAATGATGAAAAAATAACCGAGCTTTTGAATCAGCAGGGATACAAAGTCGCACGCAGGACTGTAACGAAGTACCGCGAGCAGCTTCGGATTCCACCGGCGAGGATGCGGCGTGAAGCATGAGTAAGACTGTGGATGTACTTGACCGTGGAATGGTTGAAGGAAAAATCCGGCATTATCAGAAAGTCGTTTCCAGTTATGAAAACAAATATTCCGCAAAATATGAAGAATTTGAAAAGAGCGTTTCCGGAACAAACCCGTCGTCCGAAATGGTGGATGATCTTTTAGATTGGAAAGAGGCGCTGTTGATGTTGAGTGTCTATGAAAGAATATTAGGCGAGTTGGCCAATTGATAATTCGGGAGTTGGCATTTAAAAAGAAAGCCACGAAGGCTCTATTAGAAGACCTTGTTAAGGATTAAAAGGAACCTTGAGAAGGTCGAGTTTTCTTCTATGCGTGTTGGCGCCTAGTGGTTAAAATTGTTTCGTTGGGTTTCAATTTGTTAGGAGTAAAATGGAAATTCGTTCAACAACTGTAATCGGTGTCAACAAAGACGGCAAATGCGCAATCGGAGGTGATGGGCAAGTAACGATTGGGCAAGCTGTGATGAAGCATAGTTCCAAAAAAGTCAGGAAACTTTATAATGACACGGTGCTTGCTGGGTTCGCGGGCGCTTCGGCAGATGCTTTCACATTGTTTGAGCGTTTCGAAGATAAACTTCAACAGTACCATGGTAACTTAAGCCGCGCATCGGTCGAGCTTGCAAAGGAGTGGCGGTTGGACAAATATCTCCGCCGGCTAGAGGCGCTTCTTGCAGTTATGAACCATGATACGACTCTTCTCATTTCCGGAAACGGAGACGTCGTGGAACCCGACGACAAGATAGTTGCAATAGGTTCGGGCGGAAATTATGCGCTTGCCGCCGCGAGAGTGCTCATGAAACATACGAATCTTTCCGCAAAGGAAATTGTCCTTGAATCTCTCAACGCTGCTTCTGAGATTTGCATTTACACAAACAAGAATTTTACATTCGAAGAAATCTGAAATGGCAAAATCTTCCAAACAAATAAATACTGAGTTGGTAAAACGAGAGCTTACGCCCCGCGAGATTGTCCGCGAGCTTGATAAGTATATCATCGGACAAGATGCGGCGAAGAAATCTGTGGCGATAGCACTTCGTAACAGGTGGCGTCGGCAGCAGGTAGCTGAAAATCTCCGTGAAGAAATAATGCCGAACAATATAATTTTGATCGGACCGACTGGAGTCGGAAAGACCGAAATTGCTCGACGCCTTGCGAGACTCTCGAATGCACCTTTTGTAAAAGTTGAAGCGTCGAAGTTCACGGAAGTTGGTTATGTCGGACGCGATGTCGAGTCGATGATCCGTGACCTTGTTGAAATTGCAGTTGCGAATGTTAAATCGGAGAAAACTTTGGAGGTGAGGGAACGCGCGAAGGCGTTAGCTGAGGAGCGGGTGCTCGATGAATTGATACCGGTGAAGTCGCAGAAGAAAGTTAAAGCCGAAGGTCCGGAAAACGGAGAAGAGGAGATGGAGCGGAGAGAATCGCGAGAAAAATTACGGACGATGCTTCGTAGCGGAGACCTCGATAAGAGAACGGTGGAAGTTCAAATTAACATTGAAGCCATGCCGATGATGCAGGTCTTCGGGCCTTTCGGTTCGGAAGACCTGGGGGCAAATTTTCAGGATCTTTTGAGCAACATCATGCCGAAGAAAACGAAGACTCGCCGCTTGCCGATTCCCGAGGCATTGAAACTATTTGAGCAGGAAGAGGCACAGAAGTTAGTTGACATGGATGGAGTCGTGAAAGAAGCTCTGCGCAAGGTTGAAAACAGTGGAATAGTTTTTGTCGATGAAATAGATAAGATCACGAGCACCGGCAGTGAATCGCACGGTCTCGATGTTTCGCGCGAAGGCGTTCAGAAAGATTTATTGCCGATTGTCGAAGGCTCAACTGTGATGACAAAATACGGCGTGGTGAAAACGGATCACGTTCTTTTCATTGCGAGCGGCGCATTTCACACGGCGAAACCGTCCGATCTCATTCCCGAACTTCAAGGAAGATTCCCGATCAGGGTTGAACTGAACAGTCTCAACGAAGAGGATTTTTATAAAATTCTCACGATGCCGGAAAACGCATTGATAAAACAGTATACGGCTCTTCTTGCTACTGAAGGGATCGAAATAAATTTCAGTGAAGACGCAATTCGAGAGGTTGCGAAAGTTGCGACGGAAGTTAACGAGCAAGTCGAGAATATCGGTGCGCGAAGACTTCACACGATCATGACAACTCTTCTCGAAGATATTCTGTTTGATGTTCCGGATAAAATTGTCGAGAAGGAGATCACGATCACGCGAGAGTTGGTGCATGAAAAGCTGAACAAGATCGTGAAAGACCGTGATCTAAGCAAATATATTTTGTAGAAAATTCTAAATTCGAAACACTAATTTCTAAACAATATCTAAATTTAGATGTCGAAAGTCAAAAACGCTTCGGGGTTTTGTGTTTTGGATCTGTCCCGCTCAATTATTTGTATGTACAAGTATGCTGGTGCCGCTTACGGCATGCCGCATCATATGATAAATATGGTTTTGGAGCGACAACGGCGCCAAGGTGCTTATTTAGAATTTCTAATTTAGAGTTTAGGATTTGTTTGCTCTGAGATGGCTGATTTGAAAATCGAAAAAGCGGATGTTGCCGCTTACACAAAATTTTTGTCGGAAAATTCGCCCGATAATCCTTATTCACTTCTCCCTTTCTTGGAAGCTTACCGAGATACTTTTTCCTGCGATTTCGAATTGCTTTTCATAACACGGAACGATACGACGATTGCGTCTTGTGCATTGTTCGTCCGAAAAAGGTTTTCGCAACCGATTGTCCGTCTGATGCCGATCAGAACTTATGATGGAGTTAATTTCCGGAAACTCGATGAGTCAAAGAATCAGAAGCAGGAATACGAAAAACTTCTGGCGATTCAGGCTCTTGAAGAATACCTCGAGAAAAATTTCAGCTTTCATCAGATGGTTCTCTCTCCGGGTTTTCTGGACATCCGTTCTTTTCAATGGGCAGACGCGAATGTGATTCCTCAGTACACTTACATCATCGATCTGGAAAAATTTTCTGAAGGGAATTACACGAAGTCGCTGAAAGAAGTTTTGCATGCTGCCAAGCATTCGGGCCTCACCTTCGGGGCGTGCAGTGTGGAACAATTGGCGGAGTTGCAGCAACTCAGCTACGAACGTCATGGTAGAAAAGCACCTCTCTCCGGTAAAACAGTTTCCCAGTTATTAGATAAGCTAAATTCTTCCGGCATGCTTGAAATAAACTGTGTAAAAAACAAAGATGGTGAGATATTTGCGGGGCTTGCACGACTCCAGATGAATGATGCATCATATTTTTATGTCAGTGGAACAAATGCTGAAGGTGGAAGGGGAGCGTCCCATCTTCTCTACCATGAAATTCTAAATGCCGAGAAAAAGTCAGGGAAGTCTCTCGTCGATTTTTGCGGGGCAAATACACCGACGATCAATCTTTTTAAATCTGCATTTGGTCCGCGGCTTCAAATTTACTTCAGAGTCTGGCGGGCAAATCGTGCAGTTACCCGCCTAGCGTCACTCGTGAAAAAGATTTGATGGAACAGGTCGAAGAATTTTCTCTGACCAAGAATGCTGGCATAGTCGGCATCTCAAAGTTCGTTAATGTTCTTGGCTTGCTTTGTACCTCTGTTGTGCTCACCCGATTCTTAACCCGTACCGATTACGGCAATTACGAACAGGTCTGGCTCGTTTACAATTCGTTTCTTCCGCTTGTTGCATACGGACTCAGCAGCAGCATTTATTTTTTCTCTGCACGAGAAGATAGAAAAAGAGTTTATTCATCCGCTGCACTTTGGGTTACTGTCGTTGGAATTCTGACAGGGATTTTCTTAATTGCACTTGCGCCGGTGATCGCTTCTCTGTTTAACTCTAATGTCCTGACGGAATATATCAGAATTTTTGCCATATATGCCGTTGTTTCGTCGCCGGCATTAATGTTTGAATCCGTTTTCGTAACAGAAAAGCGGGTCGGCTTGCTTTTGGCAGGCAACATCCTTGTCTCCGCATTGCTTGCGGGAATGGTTTTTATCTCTGCAATAATTTTTCACAGCCTGTTGACTGTCTTTTGGTCGGTAGTGATAGTTGGTGTGGTGAAGTCTGTCTTTCTCCTTGTCTTTCTCTTCAAAGAACAGAAGCTAACTTCCCGAAAATTATCGCCGGTCGTGAAATCACAACTTTTGTTTGCCGCTCCGATTTTCGTAAGCAGCATAATCGGAACGATCAGCAACCAGATAGATCGCTACCTTGTTACACTTTTCTTCTCGCCGGACCAGTTCGCAGTCTACGCCATAGGTGCGAAAGAAATTCCAATGATAGCCGTTATAACCGGTTCCGCAACCGCCGTTTTGTTTCCGACGTTTAGTGAGCTTGGCTCAAAAGAAATGCACGGAAAATTTGTAGCGACATGGCGAAACTCTATATCGAAAACAGGACTCTTTCTTCTTCCTATGATGGTCTTTCTTTCCTTTGTCGCTAAAGATTTCATGTTTTTTTTCTTCGGTGAAAAATACGTCGCCAGTGCGGCTATCTTCCGCATTTTTCTTTTATTAGTCCCTTTGCGTTTGGCGTTTTACAGCCCTGCGTTGCTCATGTTGGGGAAACAGAAACTTTACATGTACACTTCATCAGTTGAACTTTTGCTCAGCGCCGGTGCTTCTTATTTTCTGATGCGGACCTACGGACTTGAGGGCGTGGCGGTCGGCAAGGTTGTGGTTACTTACTTCGAAGCCGCCTTTTTAATAGCTGTATTGATTATAATTTTGAGGACAAATTTTAAAGACTTTTTTCCGTGGATGAAAATTTTGAAAATATTTGCGATCTCCATAATTAGTCTGGCGCCTGCACTCTTCATACGACAATTTTTAGAAAATGCTTACATACGTTTTGTAGCCGAAGCTGGGATTTTTGTCATCGTCTTCGGCGTTATCTCGGTATTAACCCATTTAGTTCAGGTTATTAGTTTGAAGAAGCTTAAATTTATAGTGAGTTGATGACTTGATTTCTTGTTGCAGTTGTTAAAGCAGAACCATTCTGAGGAGACAATATGGAAATTGTGAATTCACAAATAGAAGAATACCTGCTTGGTATTTACGGTGAACGTCATGAGGTTCTTAAAGAGATGGAAGCAGAAGCGCGTAAGCTCGATTTTCCGATTGTCGGACCGCTAGTTGGAACATTGCTGTACCAGCTTGCAAAGATGATTAATGCCCGGAGAATTTTTGAAATGGGATCGGGGTACGGCTATTCGGCATTCTGGTGGGCAATTGCGATGAATGGCGGAGAAATTCTTTTGACTGAAGGAAGTGATGCAAATATACAAAAAGGCAAAGCGTATCTTAAGCGCGCGAGATTGATAAAGTACACAAAGTATAACGTCGGCAACGCACTCGAAATAATTGATAAAACTCCCGGCAAGTTTGATATTATTTTTATTGACATCGAGAAGCAGCAATATCCGGTTGCACTTGAGAAAGCCGTTAAAAGAATTCGACGCGGTGGCTTGCTTGTCGCTGACAATGTCCTCTGGTCAGGTAAAGTTGTCTCGAAAAAAGGCGATGTTTCTACAGAAGGAATCAAAGAGTTTAACCGGCGACTTTTTTCGATGAAGGAATTTGCGTCGTCGATTGTGCCGATTCGTGATGGAGTTGCGGTGGCTTTTAAGTTATAGAACGATTTAATTTTTAAAAACAAAAATGGAACTATCAATATTGCAACGGAGAAAGAAATGTCAAAACTTGTTTTAATTCGTCATGGCGAATCACAATGGAATTTAGAGAATCGTTTTACCGGCTGGGTCGATGTGCCGCTTTCGGAGCGGGGGATTAAGGAAGCCGAGTCAGCCGGCGAGAAATTGAAAAATTACGAATTCGATCTTGGTTACTGTTCGAAACTCAAACGAGCCATAGATACTTTGAAGATTGTTTTAGAGAAAAACGGACAGATTAATCTTCCTGTCGAGTATGACACCGCACTCAATGAGAGGCATTATGGTGACCTTCAGGGTTTGAATAAAGCTGAGACTGCGAAAAAATATGGCGACGAGCAGGTGCATATATGGAGAAGAAGTTATGATGTTCCGCCTCCCAACGGGGAAAGTCTTAAGGATACTGCGGCGAGAGTTCTTCCGTACTGGAAGTTTAAAATTTATCCGGATGTGAAAGCGGGAAAAGAAATCTTGATAGTGGCACATGGAAACAGTTTACGCTCACTTGTAATGTTCCTTGACAACATGACGAAGGAACAAGTGCTCGAGTTGAATATTCCGACCGGTGTTCCGCTCGTCTATGAATTCAGCGGAGAGAAGGTAATCAGCAAAAAGTATTTGGAGGGATAAACTCTCAAAGTTAAGCTCCAAATTTCAAGCACTAAGTTCCAGAACCCAATCTTGAGAAACAAGATTGGAGAAGACCCAAAGATACACTATTTAATCTTTGGAAATTTGAAATTGTTTGGAGCTTGCGTTTTGGAATTTGGAGTTTATAGTAAGTTTTTCACGAATTCAAATTTATTAAAATCTTGAACGGCACTTTGCGCCGTGCTAAATTAAAGCCCAATTGGCGGAGTAGCTCAGTTGGTTAGAGCAGTGGAATCATAATCCACGTGTCGGGGGTTCGAATCCCTCCTCCGCTACAAATTCCTTTAAAAACGCATCAGTTTCGCGTCTCGCTATTCCCTCCTTTGCATCCCCAAAGACAATTTCTCGTGTTTTGGTCACCAATTCTTTTTGGTGTTTTTGCCTAGACAAATCAAAGGAGGTTATACCATGTTCCTGAGCAAACACAAGAACAGTCTCTTTTATGTTTACTATGAGGACGTAGATGGAAAACGAAATAAAGTCTCCAAGAAGGCGAAGCTGAAATCAGGCGCGAACGAATTTCTCTCCAAGTTTCAAGAAGAGTTGAAGCTGCGAGCCGAAAGGAAATTGGTTCCAATTGCTCTCTCTGAATTTAAGATCGAAATATTGAGGCACTCTGAATCGGTGCACAGCCCAAAGGCCACAAGTAACTACCTGTGGGGCCAAAGAACGAAAAGCGGCATTTGTCCTGAATTGGTTCGTGACGACTACCCACACACCTAATCTGTCTCAGGTATCCATTTTGATAACTGCGTAATGGTCGGCGACATCGACACAACTCCGCTTGTTGAACATTGCGCGGAGTGGTTTCTGCGGAACATTGGGACAGCACCATGAGTCAAAGGTGTTCTATGATACAAAGAAAGCTCATTAGTTCCTTGCGTCCTGATGCATCGCAGATGATTTTTTTTCCTTTGGTTGTCTTGATAATCCTTTATCTATGGCAGGAACGTAAGTAAAAACTCGTTCCGTTATAAACAAGCCCGTGAAAAAACGCGGGGAAAAATCTGGTGCAAAATCAATGGTAAATAGAAGTTTAGTGAGTTTGGAAAGCAACCAACATGGAACTCGGTTCGGGCAGTGGTACATTAACAATGTTATCTGTGCGGCAGCTTAGCGGTCGTCCGTTATATAGCGCAAAAAGATATGAGCTTTAATAAAGCAGAAGATTTCATTGGGCTCCCTTTTGATTCCAAAGCCTTAGCCATGTTTGACAGGGGAACTTGATTTGGAAAGCACTCTTCATTACACATCGAGACTGAGTACGCGATAAATTCCCTCTAATAATTCGCTGCCAAGGAATGGCTTCGGCAAGAAACCGTTGGCTCCGGCTTCAAATACACTCTTCTTCAAATCCGGCTCAAGATAACCACTTGTCACGATGACCTTAACCGCTGGATTCAAGATTTTCAATTCACTTATGACTTCGGAACCGCTCATCTGCGGCAAACCCATGTCAAGCAATACTAGACTTATCTCACTGCGATGTTTCCGGTAAAGCTTGATTGCCTCCGACCCGTCAGCTGCCAGAAGTACCCGGTAGCCGTTGTCCTCGAGAGTTGTCCTCACGAAGTCAATGAGCGGCTTCTCGTCTTCAGCCGCCAATATCATCTCACCGTGGCCCTTTAGTTCTTCGACTGCCCTCAATGGTACAGGCGGAGCCTCAACAACCTGAGGTGGAATCGGGAAATAAAGTGAAAACTTCGTCCCATGGCCGACTTCGCTTTGTACGTCAATGAAACCGTGGTGGGCCTGCATTATCCCGTAAACGACCGACAATCCCAGACCGGTTCCGCGCTCCCCCTTCTTGGTTGTAAAAAATGGCTCAAAGATGTGACTCAAGGTCTCTTTATCTATTCCGACGCCTGTATCGGTAACCTTGAGCAAAACGTACTCTTCAGCTTCCACATTATGGAAACGTCCGTTTAAGACCCTGCAGTTGACCTTGCTACTGGCAATCATTAGTACTCCCCCTTCCGTCATAGCATCTCGTGCGTTCACGCAAAGATTGAGAAGCACCTGGTGGAGTTGATTTGAATCGGCATGAATCGAAGGTAACCCCGGGTCCAACTGGATAGAGAAAATAATCTTTTCAGGGAATGTCCCTTTAAGAAGTGCAACAATTTCCTCAGCAATATCATTGACCCTCACTGACTCGGTCACAAATTCAACTTTGCGGGCAAAGGTGAGCAGTTGTTTCGTTAAATGCGCACCGCGCTCGGTTGCCTTGTGGACCGCGTCCATGCTTTTCAAAAATCTTTCTGGGTCAGACCGCCGCTTCTCTATGAGCCCTACATGTCCGATAATTACACCCAAGATATTGTTGAAGTCGTGAGCTATTCCCCCGACTAGGGCCCCGATGGTCTCCAGCCTCTGGGATTGATAAAGTTCGCCCTCCAGCTGCCTCTCATTGCTTTCATCGATCAACTGCCCCTCAATACTGGTCAGATTGCCGGCCGAGTCGAACTCGCCAATCGCATTCTCGATGACATATATTTTCTTCCCGTCTCGACGTAGATACTCTGCTCTGTGACGTTCCAATCGTTTTTCTTCCCTGATCAGTTCTACAAACCTTTCCCTCTGTCGCGGCATGGGAAATTGCGATGCAGCATTCACCTTCAGTAACTCTTCTTTAGAAGCAAAACCGAAAAGATGCATGAAAGCATCATTACAGTCGAGAATTGCTCCAGCGGGTGTCGTGATGTAATTCGCAGCGATGTCTTCCTCGAAAAAGCGACGGTATCTGGCTTCTGCTTCTCGAAGTTCTTCCTGAGCTTTCGCCCGTTCCGTATTGTCGATTAACGTTCCAATGATAGCATGGCCACTCTTGTATCTGATCGTCGAACCATGGACCTCAACGTGTACTCGTGGTCCATCTTTCCTCAGTCCGCGATAAGAGTACCTTAGCCCGGGAATTTCCCCTTCAACTTGCTTGAGAATGTTTTGAGCAACTAAATCTCTGTCCTCCGGTGCGGTCAAATCCATTGGGCCGAGGTTGCCCACAATTTCCTCAACCTCGTAACCAAAAATTTTGGCAAAAGATGGATTGACATAGTGGAAGAGATTTTCATGAATCATGTATACACCTGTCAGAGAGGACTCTGCCAAGAGCCGAAAGTTATCCCCCGATTCGATCCATTTTGGAGTAGCATTGGTTTTGTAGTGTCTGCGACCTACCATCTCACACGACCATCCTTTCTTTTTTCACGACGCGGTAAGGGTTTCCCCGAAACAGGCTTGGAGGATCGCAATGGATGGATGCTTTCCGAGTCACCTATACCTCCACCGTCCTATGTCGGCAATACTCAACTCGAACTTTAGATAATAAGCTTGCATGGCGTCTCTCCCAACTTCTGAAAGCCTCATAAAGCGATCCGGATGCGTTCAATAGTCTATCCATAGATACTCTTTACTGGCCACTCGAAACTTCTTGTACATTTGAAATATCAACAGATCCCTGGCTACTGGTTCTTAAGGTATTACAAACAGCCACCAGAATATTTAGCTCGACTTCACAAACAATCTGCAAGTATGAGATCACTCTGTCTAGACACATGTTATTTTTAGTGGACATATACTTCAGAATGACTATTCTAATCTTGTTTGCTTCCTTTTCAACCTCAGCATATTTCTTTGAAAAACCATCCTTCGGATCAAGACAACTCAACTCTTCCAGGTATTCAAGTCTTGCAGTCATTATTTTCTTGTGTTCCCACAGACCATGAAAGGCTCGATAGTCAACGTCCTTGCCTTTTGCGCCTTCTAAGTATTTAATCAAGTTCTGATATATACTGATCCCCCATTGACTGTCTTTGTATTCCAGAGTTCTCGGGCTTATCAATTTGTTGCTGTACGAGGAATCCCTTGACAGAAGGTAATCCTCCAGCAACTCAATGATTTTTTTAACATCGAATTCGTACTGGAAAGTATCTCTATCCCTGAACTTATATAAGAAGATTGGATGCTTCGATTGAAAAGTCTGCCCCCACGAATTATATAATTCCATCGCCATGGTGGTGTCATCAGAAAAAAGAGCGCTTTCAAAATCAGAGAACTTGACATCGATGATCGAAAATTTATCTCCTTTGTCGAAATTGGTAAGCTTTAGAACCTGTCTTGACAAATCATACCCGAAAAAGAATTGAGGCTCAGGATAAATTTGTTTCCGGTACATTACAGTTCCGGGTAACATTGATTCCGATAAAACAACAGCGACATAAAAACCTTTATCAATCCACCTGCAGATCCTACGAATGATCGTGTTTTTTCTTATGGGTATGATATTTTCGTTGATGTTGATTACATCGATAAAATACTGAGTATGTTGCACCAGATATTGTTCCGGATAAAAGTGAAGTAACAATATGGAATTGGAATTAAGTTTGCTGAACAACTGAATGTAGTTACTGTAGAACCACGCCTTAGTTTTTTCATTTGCTAGAATTATTGATAGTTGGAATGGGAAATCTAGGTAAGTAACTATAGGTGGCGGAAAAAAGATTGGCAGGATATGGACTCCATTCGCTTTTTCCTCTTTGATGATTGACCCTTTAAGCATTTTTAGTCAGAATTAATATTGGATTGATGTTGACTCATTAGTGCATCGCTTTGACGTTGATACTTCTCAGATTTGCGATCTCTCTTCTCACTGCATAATACAACTAGGGCTATCGCCAGTCTGCCATTATGAGTAATAGAAACGAAAGATTCATTTCCACCGATTGTTTGTAATACTTGCCTCACTTTACCATGAAGTGACAACGTCGGCGTATGGCAATCACTGCGATATTGCGTTTCAATTTCTCTCCATGTTGCCACATTTAACCCGCTTAATCCCAGCGCCTTTATCACCGCCTCTTTTACAGCAAAGTGATGTGCGAGGCACAGATACCTGTCTCTCATTCTCTCACAGTAGTTAATTTCCGCCTCAGTAAAGACCCTAGACAAAAACCTACCACGAGTCTGCGTTACGGCTTTCTTGATGTGCTCTACTTCAGCGACATCTATCCCAATGCCTACTATCATTCTATCCCCCTAACGGGCTTACTTTAGAGCTTTGTTCAACAGCGCAATTCTCATTAAACACTTGATCCATGTTTACCAATTTATTACAGAGTTCGAAATCAGCGTCTCTGTGAGAGACTATGATAACGGTCGCATCGAACGGTAGCGAATATTTCAAATTCTTTGCGACCCGCTTTGCTAAGCCTAGGTCCAAAGCAGAAAAGAATTCGTCCAGTAAAAGAATCCTCTTTGGTTTCACAATCGCCCTAGCAAGCATCAAACGCTTTAGCATCCCTTCTGAAAAAATTGCACCGTTCTCATCAATAGTGGTTTCTATTTTATTAGCTAGAGTCTCAACGATTTCGTCCAAACAACAAATCATTAATACTTCCCGTAAGTGTTCATCTGTAACCCCACCTCTACCCATAAGAATGTTTTCTTTCAGCGTCTCATTCAGCGCCAAGGTTCTCTGGGAGACATAACCAAGCTCGTTTCTCCATTCACGGTTGTTAAACGACTTAAGAGATTGGTCACCATAGTATATCTTGCCATTCGAAGGTTTGATTAGCTTTAGTATCAATCTGAGCAAAGTTGTCTTTCCAATTCCGCTTCTCCCTTTGATACCTACCCACTCACCGCCACCGAACTCATCATCCAAGAAAATTGAAGGACTCTCATTGGCCATGGTCGTGTATGTGAAATGCATTTTGTCAAATCGCAAGGGTTTCACGCCACACTCGCAAATGCAATTGGGATTTGCTATTTCCAATCCGTCTTCTTTCTTCTGACAGTAATACGCATCTAACCTATCTAGTGATGCTTTAACAACAAAGTATCTTGTATATAAGTTACTCCATGATTGAACGGGGGCAACAAGTTGCGACCTCATAGTTAGAAATGCAAGTAGCATACCTACCGTCATTTGCCCCCTGAGAATCAGGTAACCTCCGTAGCCAATGGTGACCAGATACGTAAGATTAACTATGAATTGTATTGATGATGATGCGCTTTCTTGCACAACACTGTTCCTCACATTCTTGGCCAGTAAATCTCCAAACTTGTGAAATACTCTTCCTGCAAAATAATGCTCAAAACCTATGGCTTTGAGTTCATTTATATTCCTAAATCCATCAAGCAATTCTTTGTTTGACGCCGACAAAGATTGCTTCATGTTGAACGAAGATTCATAGAGCATCTTCTTCGAAAAGTGAAGAGCAAATGCCATGAGAGGCAAGATGGCCAAATTAGCAATCAGTATTCTCCACTGCATTATCCCGATGAATATGGTAGCTCCAGTAAAACTGAGAACACTCTGGTAGAAAGCGGTGACATCATATAACAAGTAATTTCTTATGTCTTGGACATCATCATTAACCCTCGTAACAATATCTCCCATTGAATTAGCGTCAAAAAAATGTTTGGGCAAATCAACAATATGATTAATAATTAACACCCTAGCTTCGTAAACAAACTTATTCGCGTAAGAGGAGAATACATACTGATTCGAAATGGATAGAAGTGCCATGAAAATCATTATTAGAAAAAAATCGAATGTATACTGGAGAATTAAAGATAAGGATCCCCTATCGATGCCTTTGTCAAAAACCAGTGAAAGAATGTATGGTTTGATGATATTGATGGAAATGAACACCAATGAAAAAGCTACGATAGCGCACAGATAAAGCCTGTAACTCAGAAATATTTTTACAATGTCTCTGAAAAATGATCTGCCTCTAGGCTTAATACTTATCATATGTGATCTCATCCATGATGGGTTCGCGTTCATATGTAAATGTTTAATAACTACCATCTCCGTTATCAGGAACAGGGTTGTGATCCTGAAGGTGTTTGCAAACAAGCTCTGTTATGTGGTCAAAGCTCAGAAAAAAGTCAAAATCAATTTCCTCGTCATCAAATTCGATTTCAAATTCACTCTCTATCAGGGTCACGAAATGGATCGCCTGTACAGAGTTGCTCAGAATAATATGAAGCGCCGAGCGAGCTTTGGCATCATCAGAAGTATCAAAAGATTCCTCAAGGAATGTTTCAGCAAGCCCATGCAATGTGCTGCTGACTTGGTTCCTGTCCATGCAACTAAATTCACCTCCTCATTTTGTTTGCTAATAAGATGAAACGTTAAGAGAAAAATGCCTGTACAGATTTTAGAATTAGTTCGTCGTTGTTTGAGTCCATGATATCTAATACCGTCGCATTTAATTGTTGACTGAAATAATCTAGTTTTTCGATTTTTTCTTCTGCGTTCAAGAAGCTGTGCTTACATATGACCCTACCGTTCTCCTTCTTAATGTAATTTCGCGTCCACGGTATCAATGTAAAGAAAACCGTTTTAGCCTTGCAGAAAGTCCTAGCCGATTCCACGCTGTCTTTAATAAACGCCGAGGAGTCTTCTGGGCTAATAGCGCAGATCAACGCATCCGGTTGTACTCCAAACATGAAATCCAAAGAGGAAGTCTCGTTACCCAAAGCTGCAGGGCCCCGTGGAATAACCCCTCTTTGTATCCCTGTCAGGATAATGTTGGGTTTGTTGAACTCCTGCATGCCCTTCATGACATTTCTAAGGAAAGGGGACCACTTTTCTCTTCTCAGGAAAACGGTGCTTTTATACCCATACGGGAAACTGAAGTCGGCGCCAAAGAGCTCACCGTGGGGTTCAGTAGAGAGGTGACTGACTCGGTACCCTTCCCGGGCTAATATTTCCTTTATTCTCATCTGCGTCGTAAACTTCCCCTGCTGGCTCCCTGTTCCTATAACAGCTAGGACAGGCACTTTCACGCTCGGCAGGTCACGAAATAGCGATACTTTTGAGTTTAATTCTTCATTGACCTCCGGCACATATACCATAGACGTGCACCTTGAGGCGTTACTTTCAACATAGTGTTTCACCGAACTGTCCAGTGCAAATATGTTTTGTCCCATAGTTATCGCATGCATTACCAAGTCCTTGCCAAACTCCATGTTTGCTTGAAAAGGGTGATCAAAGAAATATCCGACTACGAACGTGTCAAAAGCACTGAAATCCGAATCGGAAGGCATCCTACTATGTATTTTTGCAACCTGAGTTGATTTAGTCTTTTCCGCTTTTATGCTGCGCGGGTAATCAAAGAATCCTGTGACATTTACCGAACAAGACCGTGGAAAAAACAGCAATGTCTTTAGTTCCTTCTCACTCGCTGGAAAGATCGCTACTCTTCCCATCCAAGATGTTTTCTTGTCATTCCGGAAGAGTCTCTGACCAACTTCCTGTAAATCATCCCTTTTAATCACTGGTTTTATCGTTGGCATGAAAACTCTTTGATTGCCATTCGCGGGAAACTGCAGAGGCTGTATAGTCTTATCGGCTCGGTTTATCAATGATGTTTTCAGAGTATTTACGTCTTTTCCAACATTACTTTTCATTTCAAGAGCCACGATGCTCGTAAAATGAGCGCACGCTAAACTAGTTCCGTACATGATTGTGTAACCGCCGTTTTTCCAAGGCACACGTTGCAAAGTTCCTTTCGCAACAAATTCGACAGGAGAGTTTAAAAGATACCCAAAACTAAGACGCTCTTTTATTTTCCCTGCGGTTACACCAAGAGTAGTAGGGAAATAGGATGGATAGGCCTCTAAACGAATGTCATTATTGGCAGCAGCGACCACGACGATATTTTTTCTGTAGGCCTGTTCACAAACGATCTTAAGCTCAGGTAGTGGATCGCTGGTTTGGATACCCAAGCTTAGGTTAATCAAATCTATGTTATTTCCTATGCACCATTTTATGGCATCGCAAAGAAGTTTCACACTCGAGACAAGTTCCTCATGGAATATTTTCACGGCAACTAATTCTGCTTTGGGAATGTCTCTATGAATGACTGCAGCACATGCCGTACCATGTCCAATGTTATCTTTACACTTGTCAGAGATCACGAGATTACCATTCACATGCTCCAATGAGACCCCTGTGATACGACACTCAGAGAGACCTGTGTGTTCCTGATCAATTCCGCTGTCAATTATCCCGATCCTCATTCTACTTCTCACCTTGACTTGTGGTCATAGCTTATGCAGCAACTCTTCCAATTTCTTTAGGCATACGGATCTTACTTGGATCGCTAAGCAGCATTAAGTATTGCTTTTTAATACGATCTTCTAACGTAAATTTCCATTCGCTACACTCATAATTACCGCCAATAGGTTGCCTAGGGCATGCAATTTCGCATATCGGGAGATACTTGCAGGCTTTACATTCATCAACGGCAAGTCTGTCGAAATTGATCCACTTTTGGTGTTCCGTGCGAGAGATGTCATACGCTTCGCTGATGTGTTGTATGCGAGTTGATTTATCATTTGCGTCATACAAGCACCTATGGATATAACCAGCATCATCCAAAAGAAAGCCATAAGGATAGGACGCCGTACCACACGCATTGACAGGTACTTTAGGGTAAAGAAAAGCTAACTTCGCCTGCGGCTTAGCGTTCTTCACTGCCCATCTGTTGTAATAGTCGAAAACCAAATGCCTCCATTTTTCCTTTAGTTCAACAAATTCAGCCGGTGTGAGACATACCGACGGATTATCTCCACCAGAAGCAGCATCACATATCTTTCGTCCAAGCGTCAACCTTACATCTTTTGCACGGTGTGGCCAAATCCCCTTGGTATCCAAATCCAGTAAGAGATTCTCTATTCTATCAAGTGTATTTCTATCTGTTGTTGTCCTTATGGTCAAATGAAATCCTTCTGGCATAAGCTCTAAATTTTTTAATATGAGATCATAGCTGCTTCTCCCCTTTCCACGCAAAGGCCGGTTTCTATCATGTGATTCCCTATCACCGTCGATAGTCACTTGAACTTTAAAGATCTTTGCATCCATTAACGTTTTCCATATTTTGCCACTTAGAAGAGTGCCATTTGTAATCATCTGAGATGAATATTCAATGCCATGTTTGCAGGCAAAGTCTAGCAATTGTGTTGATAGCTTTTCTATTACCTTAGGCAGAAGCAGTGGCTCTCCCCCAAACCAGTTGACATGCAACCTTGCCATCTTTCCAGCAACGGGAGATTCAGTTTCCCTATTGAGGAACTCCATTATATGGTCGGTTGTCTTATCCTCAAGAAATTTGTTCTCACTAACAAGTTTGTTTTTCCCCCCTTCATAGCAATATAGACAGTTCATGTTGCATAGATTCGTAGTACAAATTGTGATGAAAAATGTTCCATTCTCATAAATAGATTTTTCCTGGCGCAAGGCACGGTCATACAATATTTGCTTTTCGTCAACATCTATGTCACGAACAAACCCATTTCTTACTATAGTATCCCTTACTGTACCATCAACTGCTTTCATCGCGTCATCGGATAGATTTACCGAATCCAACACCCTTGAAAGAGACAAGCCTTGGTCCCACCCAGTCTCAACTAAGGCATTGGACAATGTGTTGTAAAACAAATACTTCTTGACCTCGGGCACAGGTATCATAAAGTTGTAAAAACTAGTTTTGTACATAATATCGTTCCTCTTAAAAATAAGTCTGCCTGAACTGTCACTATAGTCTTACAGGAATCCGGAGAGAGCTTTTCTTCGGTTTTGAGATTAAGAGAGCAGTAACTCCTCGGGGATGTCACTGCCCTCCTGAATCATGGTTCGACATGAAATCTTAAAATAGAATTCCATCCGAGTCGCCGCCGCTAGCGAAGTCCATAGCACATGCGCCGCCGCCGGAGAACTCGTAACAGTATGCTTCGACAACCGCCTCGTCTTGATCTTCGTATGTCTTTTCTAGATCGTACGGCTTAACCAACTCCTTCATCTCTTCACCTCCTTTCTCTTTCAAGCTTCTTCCGAGCTGTGGTGATAACCGCTCCCACAAAGTTACGGAACTGAGAACCGTCCATCGCTCGAGGTGTTATGCAATCGCTCCGAAAGGAAACCGCTTTTAAATAACTGAATTGCGGTCTCTAATACCTTGTCATTATACGGAGCAAGATCAGTTACTTTTGTTTCCCACACCCAAATATCTGGTGCTAATCCTGTCCACTCGAAATCGCAATTATCTGGTCCTAATTCACCAAACAGGCAGTCAGCAAAAATCTTAAGCCCGCTCGGGAAAACTATACCAACACGAGGAGCGAATTCACCAGTCTGTCTCACTATTCCCAACCAGAATTGCCCCAGCCAACTTCCTCATATCATAAGTAAAGATTTCACTTGCACAAGCTGTCTTTTTGTCGATCAAAATAATGACAGGAATTTCTAAGCGGGATACCGAATCAGGTTTTATGATCATCGTTTCTCTGGCATTTCTGTCTGGTGGAAGATATGCCTGTGACCATATGGTTGGCCTGTTTATGAAAGCTGACAGTAACCTAATTGCAGAGGTCTCCTCACCGCCTCCGTTCGACCTCACATCTATGATTAAACCCTTCGCTTCTCTCATCTGCTTCATGTGATTAACAAAGCGGATCCATACCCCTAAGTCAAAACCGTTGATCCTAAAATAATCTATATTTCCTTTGAGAATCCTAAAATCACACTGCCTCGGCTCAAAGTTTGGCGGGATAACAAAATCTTTGCCGTACCTAATTAGGAAGCTTAATGTATCACTCTCCGGACGAATTACTGTGATGGTGTCAGGTTTCTGGCTGGTACCCTCTGCCAGTAGTTCAGAAATTGCCCTCGCTCTACTTAGAGACTGATTGCCGCTTTGGATATTGCTTAAGTTGTCCACTACGTTTAAGATCCCCTCTCCGTTGATTCGCATGACTTCATCGCCTAAATGGAGGGATCTGTTTAGTTCCAGGCAATTTCTACTCATATCCTTGATGGCTGATCCTGTTCCCGTGCCAAGCGCGCTTATCAGACTCGTGTCAAATATCGCGGCGACATCTACATGATGGTTTATTTCATAAAGACGAACTGGTCCAGGCCACATCCGCTTTTGTCCCGATTGCTCATAATGGGGTATAAAGAAGTGTGGATCATGAAAATTGTCAATGATAATCCGGAGGCTATCAACAAAAGTTTTGTTGTCTAACTTCATTTGACAAATGGCATTGAATCTCCCCAGAACTGATTCTTCGTCAATGTGTCTTCCCTCATAAAACGGATAATGCGTAAAAATCTTTTTGCACACGTTGATGGTCAACTGCGTTTTGTCGTATTCATTGGAATTAGTTACCAAATAGAAATCCACTGGGCCTTGCCCAACGAGCGAATAGTAGAGAAACGGCGAAAGAATAGTGGGTACCCCAGGATAACTATAAAAGGAATTCGTGGTTATGGAATCAAGAGAGTTCTCTCCTGTTATTGCATCAAAGAACGGGTGATGATATACTACGGATCGAATTCCTTCGTTACACACACTAAACCCTGCCACCGCAAATTGAAAAGCTCTGGCTGTGGTTTTCACAACAAGCACAAACTCCTTAATCGTGTTTTGTTTTTTAGTGCTGTCTGAAAAGGACCTTCGACTTTCCCTCGGTTTTCCAACCAGCGACCATTCAGAGAGGCTGTTCATCGTCGGAATCTGGTAGCCTTGGTACGTGACTTCAAAATCTCTCTTATACCAACAGCTATCGTTTCCTGAAAGAATGTATATGCTGTAACTCCCAACACCCATTACATATAAGCGCTGATACAGGAAAGTGGAATCGAATTCGCACAAGAGTGATTTTTCGAACATTCTCCTCCAGGCGCAGATTTTACCCGCACAGATTTGGGGTAATTCTTCGATCTTTTCACGTTTTACCGGTTCATATCCACCCTCTATGCAGCTATCATAAACATCATATACCGGGAACAACAATTTCTCGTCCCTCTTCAACCTTAGGGCATCTTCCATTATTGAGTATTTTACTGAACTAATGAAAGGGCGTCTCGTCACGACTCTCCACTGTGAAGGAGAAACATTCTGCAGAAGCAGATTCGCCAGGATGAGTAATATCACTCTTCTTCCCTTGCTTCCCATCGAAACCATGTTAAGATTATTATAATTATAATGAACCTGAAAACTAGAACTGAGATTCTTTTTCGTTCTCAACACTTCCCAGATCTTCACTTCACTCATACCTTAATGAAGTCGCCGGATTAGCCCGTGCGACCCTTAATGTTTGGACATTAATTACCATTGCTACTGCCACAACTACAAAGACCCCTGCTCCGATAAAAGGAATAATTGTGATGCTTGTCCTGTAAGCGAAACTCTCCAGCCATTTACTTATTACAAGATATGATATAGGCCATGCCACTACATTCCCCAAAAAAGCAAGTACCATAGATTCTTTCGACAGCAGTAGAACGATGTTGGATGCAGAGGCACCATGAACCTTTCGAACCGCAATCTCCTTTGTGCGACGTTCCAACGAGAATGCTGCCTAGACCAAACACACCGAGACATGCAATTAGGATACCAACAGACGAGAAATATCCAAAAACAGTTGCCAGTCTATCGTCGGTCTTGTATAAAGCATTCAGATCATCGGACAAAAATGAGAACTCAAACGGAGTCTGTGGAGCAAATTCATGCCATTTCTCCTTGATGAAATCGAGCGTGCTTTGAACGTCATGGGGTGCAACCCGAACAGCTATATACCAATCTAGACCCTGTTGAATGGGGGCAATTATTGCCGGATCAGTTCGTTGGTGAAGCGATTCAAAGTTAAAGTCCTTCACCGCGCCTATTATAGGCCCCTTCATGTTGCCGAAGAATAGGACTTGGTGCCCGATCATGTCCTTTGAGTTGAAGCCGAATTTCCTGCTAGCTGCCTCATTTATAACAAATGCATTACTATCCGTACCGAATTTATCTGAAAAATCTCTTCCCGCCACGAAGTTGAGTTGGAGCGTTTTTGCAAAATCGAAATCGGAAAAGAACGCGCTAATATTCCAGAGTTCCCCCAAGGGTCCGCCGATTAGGCTTACGGGTACGGCCCACGGAAGTCCCTTCCCTGGCAGAGCGTTCGTGACAGCCACGCTTATTATGTCGGGATTCTTGAGCAACTCGTTCTTAAAGGCATTATGGTTATACATAGTTGGCAGGACAATCACTTGCTCTTTATTAAATCCCAACTGTTTGGTCTGAGTGTATCTCAATTGAAGAAAGATCAAATACGTACATGTTATGAGCGCAATTGAAACTGTAAACTGAATCGCAACAAGCGCTCTCCTCAAGAAGACACCCCTTGAATCGATGCCCGTTCCTGCTTTCACTCCATTTGCCGGTTGGAATGAAGAGAGAACGAAAGCCGGGTAAGCTCCTGAGACAATTCCTATGAACAACGCTATGCCAATGAACTCCGCAACCATATCCCAATGACTGTAGATATCAAGTCAGGGATTTTTTCCAGTGACAAAATTAAGAACGGGAAGAAAAAATTCAGTAAGACCCAATGAACAAACAAGAGCAATGGAGGACAACACAACGGATTCTCCCACGAATTGCCCGATCAACTGTGAGCGATGTGCCCCCACTGCTTTTCTCAAACCTACTTCTCTTACTCTGGTAGTGGATCTTGCAGTGCTAGTATTTACAAAGTTAATGCAGGCGATCAGTAGGACTAAAATAGCAATCGCGAAAAAAACGCGGATGTAAGCGATATCACCTTGCGGTGCAATCTCGTGCTCAAGATGGGAATAAAGATGTATGCTAATTAGAGACCCCAGATGAGGCACGCATTCATAACCTGCTACGTTCATGTGCCTGTCGATGAATTGCGGAAGCTGCTTTCCCAACTCTTGGGGGGAAGAGTTTTTCAGAAGCATGAGGTAGGTATAAAAATCAACCGCGCCCCAATTGTCGAGCTGCCCTTGGAACATGAAGCTCTTAAGGGTAACGAACGAAGCCAGAAAATCAAATGTGAAGTGGGAATTGTGCGGTATATCTTGTACAACGCCGGTTACTCTAAAAGTTTTCCAATGATTTAGAGTCAATGTCTTGCCTATCGGATCTTCGTTTCCAAAATACTTCGTTGCCATGGTTTTCGTAATGACAACTGTGTAAGGCTCGCTTAACGCTGTCTCGGGATTCCCTTCTAAGAGATGCCACGTGAAAACATCAAAGACAGATGAATCGGCAAACAGGAAATTACTCTCGAAGAAATTTTTCTCTCCGTAATTTATCACAGCCTTCAAAGGGTATTTATAAAATCTCACAAGGCTCTTCACAGCGGGATATTCATTGAGCAAAGCCGGACCAATCGGCGCAGCACTTTCAGCACTATGCCATATCTTGCCGCCCGATACCATATCTTCGGTAAGTCTATATATTTGCTCTGCATTCCTGTTGTACTTGTCATAACTTAATTCATCTTGAACAAAAAGAAGGATCAAGAAGCAAGAGGTAAAACCAATGATAAGTCCCACAATATTGAGGAGGGAATACGTTTTGAACCTGACCAGATTTCTGATAGCCGTCTTCAGGTAATTCTTAAGCACGCATGCGCTCCCTTACAAAATCTTCAATGACAATGTGTCCGTCAAAAATGTTGACGATACGCTGTGCGCAGGAAGCATATTCTAGTTGATGTGTAATTAGGATTATTGTGACTCCGGACTCATTTAGTTCGGTGAACAAGCCCATCACTTCATCGGCTTGTTTTGATGCCAGGTTGCCAGTAGGTTCATCTGCGAGTATAAGCTTGGTCCTCCGACAATTGCCCTCCCAACGGCCACCCTCTGTTGCTGTCCACCGGACAACTGCTGAGGAAAATGATTCCTTCGATGGGTGATTCGCATGCGTTCCATTACCTCTTCTATCATCTTATTGCGCTGTGCAGTAGGAATTTTCATGTAAATGAGCGGCAACTCAATATTTTCAAATACGGTAAGTTCATCAATGAGATTGAAGCTCTGAAAAACAAATCCAATGTTCCCCTTCCGGAGATCTGCCCTCTGTCTTTCTGATAGGGTGGAAACTTCCTGCTCCATGAAGTGGTACTCACCAGCCGTTGGGTTGTCTAACAAACCCAAAATATTAAGCAACGTTGTTTTACCAGATCCGGAAGGACCCATAATAGCAACAAACTCCCCTTCCGTTATATTGAGATTAATGTTTTCAACCGCTGTTGTTTCCACCTCGTCAGTTCGGTAAATTTTTGTCAGGTCGTTCGTTTTTATCATTCTTTCCTCATTATTCTTTCGTGTGATCTATGTATTTCGTCAGAATTGTTTTCCATGGGTTGACTCAGCATATACATACGGTCTTTGTAACTCTTTCGCGCATCAATCAAAACCCTGAAGCACCTTATCTTTCACGAGTAGTATCCTTCTTACGGGCGAAACATGCCGCTTCATAAGTAATAGGGCAAATGCTGTGCCTTCATCTTGTGTTAAGCAGCCTCGAAATCTTGCTGAAACGGTGATGATATGCGTTCAAAGTTCACTCAGTGTTCGCTTTCGATACATCAACTGTTCGGTTTTGAGTCCCCCAACTATGATGAATGGAACGTTCTCGCAGAGTTTCAACGGAACAGATTTTGTATTAAATTTGTGAAGCAGAACACGCTAACTCGTATTAAGGTTCTGTCTTTTACATGCATATAAATAATCAACTTTAACATGATAGAAAACAAATCCGGCAGAGTACTGTTTATCGACGATGATGAAGGAGTCTTAAAGGCTGTGCGACTCTTTCTTAAACAACATGTCATATCTATTAGAACAGAGAAAGATCCTGCGGCAATCCCTTTACTTTTCAAGAACGACAATTTCGATGTGACTTTTCTTGATATGAACTTTGTTAAAGGCTCAACACATGGAGAGGAAGGATTCATGTGGTTGAAAAGGATAATAGAGGTTGATCCGAATGCTGCTGTAATACTGGTGACCGCTTACGGGGATGTGGACAGGGCGGTGCGGGGCATAAAGGCAGGTGCATTCGATTTCATACTCAAACCGTGGGAAAACGAGAAACTCCTTGCCACACTGTCAGCAGCGCTAAAACTACGCAAATCTAGATTTGAACTGGATATCTTACGAACCCGTGAGAGAATCTTGAGCAACGAACTTGATCGTCCGTTTGGTGAAATCATTGGAAATTCTCCAAATATGTTATGCCTTTTCGATACAATTAGGATGGTTGGGCCAACTGACGCGAATGTACTTATTCTTGGTGAAAACGGTACAGGTAAAGAACTTGTTGCACGTGCGATTCACCGCGCTTCAAAAAGAGTTAACACCCCCTTTATCACGGTCGATATGGGTGCCATTAGTGAAAACCTTTTTGAAAGTGAACTTTTTGGTCATGTCAAAGGTGCTTTCACTGATGCAAGGGAAGACCGACAAGGGCGATTTGAGGCCGCATCCGGCGGGACACTCTTTCTCGACGAGATTGGAAATCTACCACCACAGCTTCAAGTGAAGCTCCTAACCATGATCGAGAGGCACGAGATTATTCGTGTGGGTTCTAATAAACCACAGCCAGTTGATATTCGCTTGATTTCTGCAACTAACCTCCCATTCCACGATATGGTCATTGGAAACAAATTCAGGCAAGACTTACTCTATCGCATAAACACTGTTGAAATACATCTGCCCTCTCTTCGAGAAAGGACAGAGGATATCCCAATTTTAGTGGACCATTTTGTGGGAATATACGGGCGAAAATATCAGAAAAGCGACATACACTTTTCGCAAGAAGCGATGAACAAGATGCAACAATATCATTGGCCTGGAAACGTGAGGGAGCTACAACACTTTGTAGAACGAGCCGTGATATTAAATGAATCAGAAGTGTTAGGACCAGAACATCTTTCTCTGGGTCGCAATATTTTTGAGAAATCAACTATTGAGAACGACAATACCTTGGAGGTTGTTGAAAAAAGTGCAATCCTCAAGGTCATGGCTAAACACCATGGCAATCTTAGTGAGACCGCAAAGGAGCTCGGACTGACAAGGGCCGCTCTTTATAGAAGGATCAAGAAGCACAAATTGTAATAAGCCCTAACAAGAAGCGAAATGGTACAACAATGAGATTTATGACTTGACACGCTTTTCTTTCGATCGTTTCCTCCCGGATAAATTCCGGATTCGCACAATTTTTAGGGTAATTATTCTGGCATTGTCGATTTTTCTTTTCGTCCTTTCTCTTTTCAATCCAAATCTCTTCGTTATGAAGATCTTAGTTGGCGTGTTCGTTATTTTCCAAATACATGGTCTTGTTCGGTGGGTGGAACAATCCAACAGAAACTTAGCACTTTTCTTCGAGGCAATAGAAGACGATGACTTCTCTCAGACATTCCCAACCAAAAATGCCGGAGGCGCCTTTCGCAAGCTGAATCATTCCCTAAACAAGATTACGAAGAAACTTCAGGCTGAAAGGGCAGGAAAGGAGGACCAGTATAGATATTTACAAATCATTATTCAGCATGTCGGTGTCGGTCTCCTTGCTTTCGCGCCGGACGGGAAGGTTGACCTTGTAAATAACGCTGCTAAGAAACTCCTTTTCACTTCCCAAATAAAAACAATCGATGCTCTTCGTCAAGTCAGTGATGATTTAGTCGATATGTTACTCACCATCAAAGCAGGAGAGAGAAAACTCCTGCGCCTAGGAAAAGATGGGCTTTTATACAATTTGTCTGTTCAAGTCATAGATTTCAGACGAGGAAATCAATACTATAGACTAGCTTCTCTGCAAAACATTAAGCCTGAACTCGAAGAGGCCGAACTAGAGGCTTGGCAAAACTTGATCAGGGTTTTGGCCCACGAAATCATGACTTCAATTACGCCGATTGTCTCGCTATCTTCAACTGCAAAAGAGCTACTGTGTCAATTGAATCTGGAGAACGCAAAGAATGGACGTACCAATCCCGACACTGTCACGGATATAGAATCCGCCGTGGAGACAATCGAGGAAAGGAGTAGAGGGTTGCTCCATTTTGCAAGTGCGTACAGGAGCCTTTCGCATATTCCTAAACCAAAATTTGAAGTCTTCAAAATTGACAATCTATTTGAAAGAGTTGCACAACTCGCGGGGACCCAAATTGCTGAAGGGAAGACAATTCTAACTTACGATGTCGACCCAAAATCTCTTGAGCTAACTGCTGACCAAAATTTAATTGAACAGGTCATGCTGAACTTAGTCATGAACTCAATTCAGTCACTCAGTGGTGTGTCGGACGGTCAAATACACCTGCATGCTGGCCTTCAACAAAGAGGAAAAATTGCTATTACCGTCACAGACAACGGGGTGGGCATCCCACCGGAGATTCAGGACAAAATCTTCGTTCCCTTCTTCACTACGAAAGAAAATGGCTCGGGAATTGGGCTAAGCTTATCCCGCCAGATACTGCAACTGCATCATGCAACAATCAGTGTCTATTCCGAACCTAGCAAGAAGACCACATTTACTATAACGTTTTAACTCGGCCATTACAGTAAAAACACTGTAACATAGGAGGATGGTTGGGCTGGCATCCTCATCAACTCACGGGTTGCGTCGCCTTTGGACTGCATCTACCATCACATCAATGTTAAGTCTATTATTCCCCCGAGCAACCGGATGGCTCGTGAAACAAACGCTCATTTTCTCTGGAAGCCAGAAATTATTCTCATTCAACTCGCCTCCCAAATTGCCAATGCCATTATCCCATTCTCGTTAACCAATGGGCGAAGTTTATCTCGCGCAGGTCTGCCCATTACGAGGACCCAAGCGTCCTGTTTCTTTTCATGGAACTCAAAAAATCCCGCATCACTTCTCTACGCGGCCGAATTTCCCACTCTTTAAAAACATCTCCGCCTTCCCATGCATAATCCCAATATTCTTGATTGTATGTCTTCAAAGTCAACTGGACAAATTATGGGTTTTTGCGAAGCTATGGTTGCGGAGGTGCCGGAATTGTTCTCGAGAAAAATTCTATCATATATATGTATAATGACGGCATGGCGACTAACTAAATCATTACCACAGTGGGTACCACTCTGTACCACTGTATACCAGATGACCAAAACTTTACCAGTGGTCGTTCGAAATGTTGCAAAAGTTACCGTGACGGTAGAGTATGGTATACTCTTCAATTCAGAATAGACACAATTGTTATCCTTCATCATCAGTTGATTCTGAAAGCGGTGGTCATTAATCTACTAAGGTGGAAGCAAGAAGTGCTTTCAAAGGCAACTCAATTCATTCAATTTATTATTCTAAATGAAAGGGAGGTTATATGATTGGAATGGATTTCATTAGCTTTCTGATCTTACTGGTGATCAGTGTTGTTGTGTCCCTCGTTCTCTATTTTGTGCCCAAGATGCACGTGAGGACCGGGATTGAATCGTTCCTCGGAACAATCGTCTGGGGATGGATAGGAGCCCGGCTCGGATCACCGGTATTCGGCTGCTGGTTTCCGGGATGGAACTACCATGAAGTGTACATCATTCCGGCAATACTCGGTTCTTTCGCATTAGTGATTCTCATGGTTGATCTCGTGAAAACTGTCAAAGCTACTTCCTGAAGTAGCCTCAGGTAATAGCCCACATCACACAGGCATTCGAATTGTCGAGATGTGGGCTTCTCGACCATAAGAGATGGGAGTAGGGTCTGTAGAATTTTTTCCCGAGAAATTTTCATGGATAATGCGGCGAATCATCTATAATGGTTACGTGATATTCTTTTCTTGATAGGAATCGAGAATTGTTGAATCTACAAGATGGTTTCTGTATCTTAAACGTTCAATGAAACTTTCCAATACGACAACTTGTACCTTAAAATTATTGAAAAGCCTGACAAGACCTTCGGAGAGCTTATCTGCTTGGGCTTTTCTGTTATTAAGGCAAAATCACCAAGATCTATTTCCAAAAGAGTCACCATTATCATGTAAGTCTTTGTCTTTGTAGCTAGTTCAGTGGAATCACAATCCACGTGTCGGGGGTTCGAATCCCTCCTCCGCTACTGATCGAAATTAAGATCCAATATGTAGCGAACTCTCTTGACCAGTTCATCGAACGTGAACGGCTTCTGTAGAAAATGGACCCCTTTATTGAGAACCCCGTGCGGCGCCAAGACGTTTGCTGTATAACCCGACATAAACAGGATCTTTATTTCGGGTCGCATTTTGGCAATCTCGTCGCTCAATTTTTTTCCACTCATAGCCGGCATTATTACGTCAGTAAGCAATAAGTGAATTACTGCCGGAAAAGTTTTGCTGAGAAGCAGTGCCTCGTTAGGATCGGTTGCAGCCATCACTTTATAACCAAATTCTTCGAGGCTTGCTTTGATTAAGTGAAGCAAGTCAGCTTGGTCTTCGACCACAAGAATTGTCTCTGTTCCTTTGAGCTGCTCGTCAGAAAAATTCTCTTTCATGTCCACATTCTCAACATAAAATGTGGTAAATAGTTACATTGTATATTGTTGTGAAAACCCCGAGTTCGTTCTGATAATTTATAACGGAGATAGTGAAGTCTGCCCACCGTCCTTCGCCTGACTTTCTTATAATTTCCATTTCCTAATGAGTTGGTTCGTAGAGGAGCATCGCAACGTTGTTGTCTTCGAACATGCGGCGGAAAATTTCTTCACTTTCTCTTTGGGGGCTCTGTTTGGACGAAGATAGATTTTGGTCCGCACTCAGCTTGTTAAGGGTTTGGTGCTTATCTTCCGGCATCGCCCGTCCCATTTTCTTCGCCACTGCATATTCCATGCCTTATGCCTTCTATACTTTGTGCATGCCATGGAGCATAGATTATGGAACACATATCCGCTTGCGGGTGAGGAGACAACGCACCGGCTTTGCTAATTATGCAATTAGAAGTTATTCCTTGCATACCGTGTAGTACACTTCCACTTGATCTCCTGATAAGCTCTATAATGAATGAAAGGCAAGATCGCCCTTTTTTCACAAACGGCTCATGTTTATTTGCTAATTATAGCACTATTAGAGATTGAATCCAAGTCTTTCGTGCCAATGAAAACGAGCAAAATGTGGAAGGAATAAGAATATCCCTTGTTAATCTTTAACAGATTCCTAAAAATAAGTAGAACAATCTGGTCGACTCACTTAAAATCCATTAATCGGTTCAAGACCTTTGTCATGTAATTATTGTTTTTGGGTATGTGAACTGTATTTCCGAGAATTTCATTTTCACTTTGGATATAACGGTCCGGCACTAATTCCTGTCTTCCGTTTTTGACCATTTCATTCAATGATTCTCTTGTAACTTCAAGATGGAATTGCAACCCGACTTGCTTGTTGTAGATGAAGCCTTGATTTTCGCATCCTTCCGAGCTTGCTATTCTGGATGCTCCTTGCGGCAGTTCGAATGTGTCACCATGCCAATGAAAGGCCGTGAATTTATTCGGAAGAAAAGTCAAATTTTCTTTTTCGCTCTCGGCACTCATTTGTATCGGATACCAGCCGATTTCTTTGTGTCTATTTTTAGTCACTTTGCTTCCTAACACGCATGCTAACAATTGAGACCCAAGGCATATTCCGACCACACCCTTCTCTGCCTTGATTACCTTTTCAATGAAGGCTTTTTCATTTTTGAGCCAGCGATATTCTTTCTCTTCATAAATACCCATAGGTCCACCCATCACGACAAGACAGTCAATATCATTTACCTCTGGAAAACCCTCGTCTTTATAAATTTTGGTCGAAGTTACTTTTATTTTTTTCTGGTGTCCCCAATCCAATATACTTCCGGGAGTTTCAAAAGGAACATGCTGGATATAGTGAAGTCTTTTCATGGATTTTCCATCTGATAAATATTCTTGATCGCTTCTTCTATGTTTCTGAATCTAAATTGGAATCCTTCCTTCAACAATCGCTCCGGCACGACGCGCTGACTAACAAGTATCGTCTCTTCAGCCATCTCGCCAAGAAAAAGTCTTACCAAACCGGGGCGTATTTTGAAAAGAGTCGGGCCGATCGCTTTGCAAACATCATTCATCCGGGCAGGAACTGGAGCAACAAGATTATAAATTCCATTCGAGGTGCCATTTGTGATAAGAAAATAGATTGCATTAATTTCATCTTCACAATGTATCCATGGCATCCACTGTTTGCCGGAACCGAGTATTGTTCCGAAGTAAAACTTATACGGCAAAGCAAGCTTAGGAAATGCTCCGCCATTTGAAGAAAGCACGACGCCGCTTCTGATAATAACGCATCTTACTCCTGATGTCTCAACTGCTGCAGTTGACTTTTCCCATTCCACCGCGACTTCAGGGAGGAAGCCTTTTCCGCAATTGGAATCCTCGGTGAGAATTTCATTGCCGCGTGTACCATAATATCCGACAGCCGAAGCCTGGATCAAAACTTTCGGTGGATTTTTCATTAAACGTATAAGTTCGGCTATCAATTGTCCTGATTGAACTCTGCTTTCCAGTATCTTTGTCCGTTTGCTCTTTGTCCAAAGTGACGAGCCGATATTTTCTCCTGCTAAATTGACGATGACATCCGAGCCTTCAAGTTCTTTCAATAATTCGTCTTTATTATTGGTTGACCAGTTGAGTGCGCAGACTTTTTTGCCAAACACCGAATTGGCGCGATTCGCATCTCGTGAGAGGGCGATTACCGAGTGTCCTTCTTTGAGGAGAAAATTGGCAAGACCTTTCCCAGTGAAACCTGTCGCTCCAGTAATTGCAATTTTCATTTGTCTTATATTCGATTCAATCGCTGTATCTATTCATCATTAACATAACTACGGCAACAAATAAAACCTAACATGTCATACCGCCACCAACGAAATATGGATGCTCAAAGTTAAACTTCACGGTAAAATAAGGAGTATCTTTTCTTTGCTCTCAACGTCTATTCTGTAGCAAACAAAAAGGTCTGAACCCACTTTAAACCATCAAAGTATTAAGAATGTCAAATTGGAGTATGTCTGCATCAAGATTTTCTTTAATGTTTCCATTAGCTCTATGCGCCTTATTGCTTTCATCAACAGCATTTGCACAAGAGTATGCAATACGTGGGAGAGTAGTTGACGAAAGCGAGTCGGCTTTACCTGGGGTTTTAGTCCGTTTGGTTGATTTATCGGATTCTTCCAAATCATATGTGACATCTACAAATTTGGATGGGACCTTTCTCTTTTCAAATATTCTTTCCCATTCATATCATCTCAAATTAGAAGCTGTCGGACGGAAAGATTTTTCCACGACTGTCCGGGTAGCTGGTAGGAACAATGACATCGGCAATCTGGTAATGAATGAATCTGCGATTCATCTTCGCGGCGTTACGGTTGAAGGTCGAGTTCCATCCGCAATACAAAACGGGGACACCACAGAATTTCAGGCAGTTGCCGTCAAGATGAACCGCGACGCAACCATGGAAGACCTGCTTTCGAAGTTGCCAGGCGTCATTGTGAGTAATGGTACTGTTACCGTCGGCGGCGAAACCGTGCAGCGAGTTCTTATAGATGGAAAACCATATTTCGGTGATGACCCAACCATCGCGATACGCAATCTGCCCGCGGAAGTGATCGACAAAATTCAGGTCTTCGATCAAATGAGTGACCAGGCGCAGTTTACCGGTTTTGACGATGGGCAGTCGGTGAAGGCTATCAATGTTGTAACAAGACGAAATGGAGCCAATCTGAACTTCGGAAAATTTACGGCAGGTTATGGAGACGATGACGGCAGGTACGATGCAGCCGCAAACATGAATATGTTCGATGGTAACAGCAGGGTATCTTTACTCGGTTCATCTAATAATGTGAACCAGCAGGATTTTTCTACACAGGACATTCTCGGGGTTGTTTCAACAAATAGTCAATTGCGTACCCCAGGTGCGGGCGCCGGTTCCGGAGGAAATGGACCTCGGAGAGTAAACCCGTTCGGGCGATCAGGCGGAACAAGTTCCAACAACCAATTAGTCGGACAGCAGCCGGGAGTCAACAACACTAGTATTCTCGGAGCAAACGCCTCAGACAGTTTGGAAGAGAATCTTTTTGCGCAGGGAAGTTATTTCTTCAACCGAGTCGGCAATCAGAACAATCAGCTGGACCACCGCCAAAACCTTCTCGGGGGAGATTCGACAAGCCTCTATGATGCAAACAGTAATGTGTCGTCCACGAATTACAATAACAGAATCAACAGCCGCATCGACTATTCGGCGGATCCTTCTAACAAGTTAACGATACTCCCGGTATTGTATTTTCAATCGAACCGGGCGAACAACATCCTCAACGATTCCACCATCGAGAACAATGGCGGGGCGCAGTCACAATCGAACACAAATGCACTCAATAACGGCTATAACCTTACCGGTCATGCCGTATATCGGCATGCCTTCGACTTGCCGGGGCGCACAATTTCGTTAGACGTCGGCGCCGGTGCGAACCAGAAACATACCAACGAACTCTATTCTGCTTCGGATGAATATTACGGGGCGGGCGCTTCTCCGAACGACAGTATCTCGCAGCAGCAGGCCTATTTGTCAAATGCCGAAACTGCGAGCGCTAATCTCATATACACCGAGCCGACCGACATCAACGCCAGGGTCGAGCTTCTTTATAATTCTTCGTTCACTCACGGCACGGCATATCAGAACACATATAATTTCGATCCCGTAACCGGCGAGTACACTGATTATTATGCCCCGCTTTCAAATTCCTATGCGGACAATTACATCACACAGAAAGCCGGGATCGGCTATCTTTGGCGAAGCGCTTCTCCCGTGAATTCCTCGTTCGGAGGAAGCAATCGCGGTGGGTTTTCCTCAGCCGGTTGGAACATCATGGCGAATTTGTCATACCAGTATGCTGAGATGAGCGGTGACGATTCGACTTCGACGAATATGAGCATCATGAAGAAGTTTTATGATTTTCTTCCGAGCCTGCTCATCAATTACACGTCTTCAGACCACAAGAACCTGAGGATATTTTACAGGACTTCGACGACCGCGCCTGCTGTGACGCAGCTTCAGCCGGTGATCAACAATTCCAATCAGCTTCTGCTCACGACCGGAAATCCCAACCTATCCGAGTCGTATTCTCAAACGCTCCTGGCACGTTACAATCTAACCGCGCCCGGTCAGGCACAGAGCATGTTTCTTCTTCTCTTTGCAACATATACAAACGATTATATCGCGAACGCAACCGTCATCCCGTCACGGGACACTGTTTTATCAAATGGCACAACGATGGCGCCGGGAACTCGAGCTGACCTATCCTGTAAACCTGAATGGATATTGGAATGCACGCTCGTTCTTCACCTACGGTCTTCCGTTCGATCTTATCAGCAGTGCCCTTAACCTTAATGCCGGTGTAACTTACACGCGGACTCCCGGCATTTTGAACAACGTGATGAGTGATGCCAATACAATTGGACCAAGTGCAGGCTTCGTGATAGGGAGTAACATCAGCCAGGATTTTGATTTTACAGTTTCTTATATGGGGAATTACAATTTCGCCATGAATTCCCAGCAGACAACCGAGAGCGGCAATTATTATTCGCACACGGCTTCGCTCAAATGGGTCTGGGAGTTCTGGAACGGAATAGTGATGAACAACCAGTTGAGCAGCCAGGTTACGAGCGGCCTTGCGCAGGGGTACGACCAAAACATCTTATTGTGGAATTTCAGCTTCGCCAAGAAATTTTTTGCTAAAGAGAGCGGACAATTGCAAGTCTCGGTGAACGACCTGCTTGGCGAGAACAAAAGCGTAAATCGCACCGTGACCGACACGTACATAGACGATTTGCAGAACGAAGTCCTCACAAGATATATCCTAGTTACTTTCAGTTATACCATGAGATGAAAAGAGTCCCATTCTGTCTGCGGTTGTTAGCTGTCGTGTATTTAAGATGAGTCAGCTTGCTTCGTGTTTGTATTTTTGTTTTATAGTAGTGAAACTTGCCACAGTTGGCGAATCGATTCTTCAAATATCAAACAATAATCCGCATGAAAGGTAAATTGTCGGACCTGCGGTCTCGTGTTCTGGGATAATATAACCGAAACCTCCTTCAAATATGAATTTCTGGTTATTTGCAACCCGGGCCTGTGTGCCTAGATTAATAATCGGGAACAATGCATTTGCCGGAGTTTGAGCGCCTGTGCCAAACACATCCCCCGGATAACCTTTTGCAGCTCCTAATCGGAACGAAGCGTAGTAGTTCCATGGGGCATCTCTCACTGTTCCGCAAGTCAAAGCAACGTCACCATTCACACTCTTTCCGTCGGAATCGTCAGCCAATCCGAGGCCGCTTTCTAATCGCACATTTTTTGATAACTGATATCTTCCAACAAGTTTTGCGGTGAGAGTTCCCTTGTCGTTTCTGACAATTCCGATCGCGTCGACCCCGAGATCGAAATTATGTGCTATGCCGCGCTTGTATCTTCCAAACCAGCCTTGACCGCCTGAGTGAGCGCCGGGGAATAATGCGAAACCTGTCCCGACTGCCATTCCGACTTCCGAATGAGAGGTGTCGACAACCGCCGGCCCGCCAAACGTAACTAAAGGTGACGGCGGTGCAAATGATGAACAGCCACCGACGAATGAAAGTAAAAGTAAGATGATGGCGCTTCGAATCATTCCAAACTCCGGGTTAGGTTCACCTCCAAAGATATTTATTTCACTCTCGAATTTCAACTTCGTCGCGGCAGAACGGATGTCGGAGGCTGGAGACTAGTCAATGTTCCAACATTCCGTTACTCCTTCATTCCATTCTCCTCGTTTTGTTGTTAAATTAGAAAAAAGAACGGAATGATAGCCGACAGCATAAAGAAAAATCTGAAGGAGATTTTCGGGAATGAAAATTTTCTAGATTCTATGGAGGATAGGATAGCCTATTCATCGCAGGAATCTTGATGGTGCCGGTGTTCAAGAAGAAAAGGTTTGCGACTTAGTTCGAGCACGTTGAACGAAGGTGTTAAAATTTTGTTTATATTTTATTGGAGAGAATCAAACAAGTGGGAAAGTAAAGATTTCTCGGTCTCAATCGAATAAGGGGAACTCAGATGAAAATTGGATTAATTGGACTAGGCAAAATGGGAGCCAACATGGCTGAACGGCTTTTGAAAGGCGGACACAAAGTTGTCGGATATGACCGCGACGCACAGGCTGTTCGAAGGGTCATGGATCAAGGGAATCTGGGAGCAAATTCTCTTGCTGATCTTATTTTGGAATTGGAGACCCCGAGAATGATTTGGCTGATGGTCCCCGCTGGCAAGCCTGTCGATGACACAATTGAAATACTACTTCCCAAATTGAAAAGCGGCGATACAATAATCGATGGCGGCAATTCATATTATAAAGATTCAATCCGCCGCGCGAAAGAACTTGCTGAGCACGAGATTAACATGATCGATGCCGGAGTAAGCGGTGGAATCTGGGGACTGAAAGAAGGATTCAGCGTCATGGTCGGCGGCGATAAAAAAGCAGTAGATTACATGAAGCCGATTTTTGAGGCGCTTGCTCCGGCGAGAGAAAAAGGCTGGGGCCATGTTGGACCGAATGGAGCAGGGCACTTTGTCAAGATGGTACACAACGGAATCGAATACGGTTTGATGCAAGCGTATGCAGAAGGTTTTGATTTGATGAAAAAGAAGGCTGAATTCAAACTTGACCTCCATCAAGTTGCGGAAATTTGGAGATACGGAAGCGTCGTAAGAAGCTGGCTTCTTGATTTGACGGCTTTGGCATTGAAAGAGGATCAAGAATTGAAAGGAATTGCTCCTTACGTTGCAGACTCCGGAGAGGGACGATGGACTGCATTGGAGGCGATTGAGCTTGGCGTCTCGCTTCCAATCATAGCTCAATCACTTTACGAACGCTTCGCAAGTCAAGATACAGAAGGATACGGAAACCGATTGCTTGCGATGATGCGTCATGAATTCGGCGGGCACGCCGTGAAAGGAGAAACAAAGTAAAATGAATAACAAAAGAATACCACCATATTTGTTTGTAATCATCGGAGGCACTGGAGACCTCGCTCGAAAAAAACTCCTTCCAGCAATTTGCAGATTGTGGAAAAAAAGTCTGTCAGAGTTTTACTTAATCGGAGCGGGAAGTGGGAAAAAACATAACGACGCAACCTACCGCGATTTTGTCGCACAGTCGCTCGAAGAAGAAGGAGTTGACATAAGTCATATCGACTCGCTCGATTGGCTTTATTATCAAACCGTCGGTGGCGGTTCATTGGAAGAGTTCAAGAGTTTTGCCGATCGCATTTTGCAATTGGAAAAACAACTTAACCTACCTGGCAATAGAGTGTTTTATCTTGCTGTTCCACCTTCTGTGTTTCCGAATGCAATCAAGAATATCGGCGAAGTCGGCTTGAACAAGAGCGGCGGTGAAATAAAACTTGTAGTCGAAAAACCTTTCGGACAGGATTTACAATCAGCACGGGAGCTGAATGAACTGGTACACAAATATTTCGATGAATCGCAAGTTTATCGCATCGATCATTATCTCGGGAAGGAAACTGTTCAGAATCTCTTAGCATTTCGTTTCAGCAATGTGATGTTCGAGTCGTTATGGTCTCGCGATCGAATTGAAAGAGTTGAGATAACAGTTGCCGAAACTCTCGGCCTCGAACATCGCGCGCGTTATTATGACAAAGTCGGCGCCTTGCGTGACATGATACAAAACCATTTGACGCAACTTATGACACTTGTTGCGATGGAAGTTCCGACGGCACTCGAATCCGATGACGTGCGTCACGAGAAAGTGAAGGTGCTTCGTGCTCTTTCGCCGATTTCAACAAGCGATGTCGTCTGTGGTCAATACACGCGCGGCGCGGTCGAGGGGAAAGAAGTAATCGGATATTGCGAGGAAGAAGGAATTAATTGCAAAGATTCGCACACCGAAACTTATGCTGCCGTGAAATTGAATATATCGAACTGGCGATGGCAGGGAGTTCCTTTCTTACTACGAACCGGTAAAAGGATGTTCAAAGAAGCGACCGAGATCGCAATAACTTTTCGTCGTCCTCCGGTTTCCGTATTCAGGCAGTTCTCTATCAAAGATATTCAGCCGAACAGGCTTATCATTACGATTCAGCCGAACGAGGGTTTCGATTTGTACTTCAAAGTTAAAGAGCCCGGTGATTCGTACAAGCTCTCGACACAAAGTTTGCATTTTGAATATTCTGAAATCTTCGGGAGATTACCAGATGCTTATGAAACGCTGCTGCTTGACGTGCTGAAAGGCGATCAGACTTTGTTCGTTCGTGCGGACGAAGTTGAAGCCTCATGGGAACTTTATACGCCGCTTTTATCCAATCATTTCGAAGTCTATAAATATGCTTCAGGAACATGGGGGCCGTTGGAAGCCGAGCGGCTGCTTGATGGTGAAAAATGGTGCACGACGTGAATGGTTTGGAGAATCCAGACTCTCGTCGGGACGAGATAAAAAAATTTCGCGATCTTGATGAGTTGAGCACAGCGCTCGCAAAAGATATCGCTGATCTCATAAATCAAATAGTTAAAGAAAAAAAGTATTTCTCAATTGCACTTTCAGGTGGAAATACACCGCGAAAACTTTTTAGACTGCTTGGTGGTACAAATAGCAAATCTATTCCGTGGAATTCCGTAGAAATTTTCTTTTGTGATGAGCGATATGTCCCGCATGAAGACAAGCAAAGTAATTACAGAATGGTGAAGGAAGACTTGCTTGACTTGGTTTCGATTCCACAGAAAAATATTCATCCTATTCCGACTAATTATTCAAATCCTGATGAAGCCACTCAAGCTTACGAAAAGGAACTGCGAAAACATTTTTCGTTCGAAGGAAACACTTTTGATCTTGTCCTTCTTGGAATGGGAAAGGAGGGACATACCGCTTCGCTATTTCCCGGTTCGCCGGCGCTTGATGAGAAGAAAAATTGGGTGGCGGCTGTCGAAGTCCGAACGACTCCTTTAAGACGGATAACGCTGACATTTCCGATTTTGAATCGCGCTTCAGAAATTTATTTTATTATTTCCGGCGCTAACAAAGCAGAGGTACTCGACAAAGTGATAAGGCACCCCGTCCGTATGGCAAATGGACGAGCTGATTTCCATATGTATCCAGCTGCCGGAGTATTGCCGACAAACGGAAAGTTAGTTTGGTGGATTGATCAGGCTGCGGCAACCAGTTGAATTTCTTTCCGTTGCTTCCGATCTTGAGCACCTGTCCGAGTGAGACCCATTTCTGACCTTCCAATTTACCCTTTTGGAGTGCTCTAATTTGCATATTATTTTTGAAATATCGCATCAAATTTTTAGTGTTACCGTAGACCACTCGGAAATTTTATAACTTCCCAAAAATCAATAAGTTAGAGCCTTGACTTTTGCCTCACTTTTTGTTATTATTTTACGAATTTCATCGGAGGTTTATTGGCAAAAAAAGATAGAAAACCGATCGTCTCCAAAGGGAGTTCAAAAATTTTGTACTCTCTTCCGCAGGATGATATTTTACTCGTCGAGTTTCGCCCCGAAGTCGGAGTTGACGGCAAAAAGGTATTCAAAATAAAATCTCGACCGAGGATTGCAGTTGAGTTGCAAGCTTTCATCTTCGCGTATCTTGAGACGTATCAGATTCCTACTCATTTCTTCAGTCAGAATGGCAGCGAACTTTTTGTAAAACGCTTAAACATAATCCCTGTTGAAGTGACCGTCAGAAATTTTGCCTCACAATCTTTTGCAAAACGGTTCAAGCACTTCAAGGTGAAGCAGCAGCTTGAGTTCCCGATCTTTGAATATCTTTTGAAAGATGATGCGGGAGAATTTTTCGCTACGGAGACGCATTTATATGCGCTACAAATACTGACGCCGGATGAGTTCCGCACGATCAACCGACTTGCAAGTAAGATCGATGCTGTGATGAAAAGTTTTTTTGAAAGACGCGGGTTCACACTTGTCGATATAACAATGAAGTTTGGTAAGTACAAAGGTGTGATAATGCTTGGTGATGAGATCTCTCCTGAAAATATAACTGCGATAGACAATACAACAGGTGAAGAAATTTCCGTCGCGTCCGCACGCGATTCGCGTGAAGCCTCGAAAGAATATCAGCTCGTTTACGAGCGAATCCTCCCTTCCGCAAAGCACAAGACTTAGTCCGAATGGATTTCTTCGGAATAGGTATGCTTCCAAAGGTGGCTCGTTACGGTTCAGATGTAGTAGCAGCTGTTTTGATTTCATGCGTTGTGCTGGTGCTCGTTTCCTTTTTTGCGATAAGCATTACTTTCAAACTCATCCTCGATATTGCCGCATTGCTCATCGGTGGATTCATGATCTTTTTTTTTCGGGATCCGGATCGTACTCCTGAAATTTCAGGTGACAATATGATTGTCTCACCGGCAGACGGCAAAGTGGTTTTCGCGGACGAAGTTGAGGAGCCTGAATTTCTAAAAACCGGTGCGAAAATGGTCAGCATATTTATGTCGCCGCTGAATGTCCATGTTAATAGAATTCCGATGAATGGTACTGTCAAGTTTCTGAAGTATATTAAAGGCGAGTACATTGTAGCTTTCGATGAAAAGTCGAGCGATAGAAATGAGAGAATGCTGATAGGAATTGAGAATAAAGGTAACAGAATTTTGTTTAAGCAAATAGCAGGATTTGTTGCGCGTAGAATTGTGTGTGAACTTTCGGTGAACCAAACAGTCAAAGTTGGCGAAAGGTTTGGGATGATTAAATTTGGGTCTCGCGTTGATTTAATACTTCCATTAAATTGTGATGTGAAGGTTCATTTGAACGATAAAACTTTTGCCGGAAGAACTGTTATTGGAGTGATATAGAATGAGTAGGAAAAGAAAATACAATATACATATTTCCAGGGCAGTCATTCCGAACTTTTTCACCATTCTCAATATGTTTTCAGGATTCATGTCGATTTTATCTTCTGCCGACAGGGATTATAGTTCGGCTGCATGGCTTATTTTACTTGCGGCGATATTCGATACTCTTGATGGCGTGATGGCACGGCTGACAAGAAGTTCAAGTGAGTTTGGCGTCGAGTTAGATTCACTTTCGGATCTTGTCTCGTTCGGTGTTGCGCCGGCTTTCATGGTCTATAAGTTAGGACTTCACACTCTCGGACCGGTTGGAACGCTTTCGAGCGCCATGCTCATGGTATTCGGTGGACTTCGTCTTGCGAGGTTCAACGTCCAGCTCGTTGGTTTTGATAAAGATTACTTCAGGGGTTTACCGATTCCATCGAGCGCAATAGTGGTCAGCTCTTTCGTCTTGCTATATTTCGACAGGACATTCGGGATACTCAATCAGGATGCCGCACCATTTCTACCATTCATCGCGATTGTGCTTTCTCTTTTGATGGTAAGCACCGTGCGGTACGACACAATTCCAAAATTCAGTAAAAGATCGATCAGGCTGCATCCTCTAAAATTCTCTGTGTTCATGATCGGAGTTGTCGTCATAATTGTAACTTTGGGTAAAGCATTATTCTGGTTGTTCATAATTTATATAGCCGGTGGATTGATACGCTGGATAGTGGAACACATTAAAACTCTTCTTTCTCAGCGGAGACATGGCGAGGAAGAGGAAGACATTGAGTTCAGCAGTTTCGATATTTAAATCTTTTAAAACTGAAATTTTTTATTTCGGTTCGGCCGAGTTAGGAGAAGAAATTGTTTAAGGTGATAGTAAAAGTAACTTTGAAGAAAAAAATCTTGGATCCTCAGGGAAAAGCCATAGAAAGCAGCTTGCACAATCTTGGGTTTTCAAAACTGAGCGGAGTCAGAACAGGAAAAAATATCGAGATGTTGATAGATGAAGCGGATCTCGACCGCGCAAAAAATTTAATCCAACCTGCTTGCACAAAACTTTTGGCGAATCCTGTGACCGAGGATTACGAATACAAAATTTTCGACAAGTCAGGCGTTCAGGTCGCGTCAGGAGATTCCAACGGACAGTTTTCTTTGTCGACGGCAGAACCCCAACCCGTCAATACAATGAACGGACGGGTTGCGGAGTCGGGAGGCTGATAATGGCACACAAAGTTGGGGTCGTCGTATTTCCCGGATCGAATTGCGATAGGGATGCTTTCAACGCATTCGGTGGCGTCTTGAATCAAGATGTAGGATTCCTTTGGCATAAAGATACGAGTCTTGACGGAGTTGATGTTGTCGTTCTTCCCGGCGGATTTTCTTACGGCGACTATCTTCGTTCGGGCGCGATAGCGAGGTTTTCACCGATCATGAACGAAGTAGTGAAGTTCGCAGAACGCGGCGGACTCGTCATGGGAATTTGCAACGGCTTTCAGGTTCTTGTCGAGTCAGGATTGCTGCCGGGAGCTTTGCTGCGGAATGCTAATTTGAAATTTATATGTCGGCAAGTTTATTTGAGAACCGAAACCACAAAATCTCCGTTCACTTCAGGTTTAAAACAGGGACAGATTTTAAAAGTCCCTATTGCGCACGGCGATGGGAATTATTATGCCGATGACGGTACATTGAAAATGTTGCAAGACAATGACCAGATCGTATTTCGCTATGCGACGAGCGAGGGCGAAATAACAAAAGGGTCGAACCCGAACGGCTCGATTCTCAATATTGCCGGCATCGTAAACAAAAACCGAAACGTCCTCGGGATGATGCCGCATCCTGAGCGCGCGAGTGAGCAGATACTCGGCAGCGCGAGTGGGATTATGGTTCTGAAATCGGTTATCGAAAATCTTAATTGAGTAGAAACGGAGGCTAAGATGCTAGAGGATTTGAGTGTCGGTAAGATTATTTTGATCGCCTTGGTGTTAATAATTTTTTTTGGTGCCAAGAGAATTCCTGATTTTGCACAAAGCATCGGAAAAGGAATTAAGGAATTCAAAAAAGCGGTGAAAGATGGTCAAGAAGATTCCGAGAAGAAAGACGAAGATAAGAAGAGTTAAATAGTTCGAACCAAAAATCTGGAAAACCTTTCGAGACTTTTTTTATTGAATCGCGGAGGTCCCCCTGCGTCTCCTTTTTCAAAGGGAGGTTCAGGGGGATTTGAATATAGACGCGGAAATTTTAAATTGATAAGGTTGTGTTGTGTAGAAATATTGAATTGCGTAGTAGGTTTCTGAAGAGTGTTTCGTAAAAATAAAAACATAAAGAAGTCCTGCAAAGCGGGGCTCTGGAGTTAGAAAGATGCTTGAAGATTTAAGTATCGGAAAAATTCTCTTGATTGTTTTGGTGATTTTACTTTTCTTCGGTCCAAAGAAGATACCGGATATTGCACAATCACTCGGCAAAGGAATAAGGGAATTCAAGAAAGCGATGCGAGATGTGTCGGATGAGATTCAAAAACCTACTAACGAAGAGTCGAAGACTCAATCTGCACCTCCGAAGATGATTCAAACTTCCTCGCCACAAAATGGTAAAACAGATTCATCTACGGGATCCCAACCTCAGTCGGGACAATCAACAACTGAAATAAAGTCTTAAAAGATATTGCCTGACACATATCTGAATTTTCGGAAACGACTTCTTGGCGGAGAAGTCACATGCAAAAAAAATATTGGATCATATCTCAACCGAGCAAAATCCAAATCAAGTCTGAACATATTTCTGCAGCTTTACGACGAATCTCTGGAAGCTGCAGAGCGAGTCGATGCAAAGCTGAAAGCCGGAACCGCTGGAAAGCTCGCCGGGTTAGTTCTTGCCGTAAAGGATGTAATCGCTATTAAAAACAAACGGCTTACATGCGGGTCGAGGATACTAGAGAATTTTGTCTCGCTTTATGATGCCAGCGTGGTAGAGCGTTTGCGGAATGAAGATGTCGTCATTATCGGAAAAACCAACATGGATGAGTTTGCGATGGGTTCCTCAACTGAGAACAGCGCTTACGGGCCCGTGTTGAATCCTGTCGATACCTCGCGGGTTCCCGGCGGATCGAGCGGCGGAAGTGCGTCTGCTGTGGCCGCAGAACTGTGCCATGTTGCACTCGGCACCGACACGGGCGGCTCTATCAGGCAGCCGGCTTCGTTTTGCGGAGTCGTCGGTTTGAAACCAACCTACGGTAGAGTATCGCGATACGGACTTGTTGCGTTCGCTTCTTCATTCGACGTGATCGGACCTTTTGCTAATTGTGTGTATGACATAGCGCTTATTCTGGAAGTTCTCGCCGGACATGATGAGCGCGACTCGACGTCCGCTGAAAAGGCGGTACCATCATATACTTCCTTCTTGGATAGAGACGTGAAGAAGTTTAAAGTCGGAATTGCAAAAGAAGCCCTAAGCGCGGGCGTTAACGATGAAGTTAAATCGGCGATCGAGATGCAAATTGACAACCTACATTCTGCTGGAGTTGAGATAAAAGAAATTTCACTGCCCCATCTTGATTATACGATCGCGACTTATTATATCCTAGCTACTGCTGAAGCATCGTCAAACCTTGAAAGATATGATGGCGCGAGATATGGACATAGGGCAAAAGATGTTGAAGAGCTTGAAGAAATGTATGTCCACTCGCGAACCGAAGGATTCGGTCCGGAAGTTAAAAGGAGGATCATGCTGGGAACGTTTGTGCTTTCGGCGGGGTATTACGAAGCGTATTATCGCAAGGCGCAAAAGGTCCGAAGGCTCATCAAGCAAGATTTCGACGAAGTCTTTAAAAACGTTGACGCAATAATAACTCCGACGGCGCCGACGACCGCTTTTAAGATCGGCGAGAAAACTTCCGATCCTATTCAAATGTATCTTTCGGATATTTTTACAGTGTCGGCAAATTTGGCGGGTGTCCCGGGTATCTCAGTGCCGATAGGAAAAGATTCAAGGTCACTGCCGATCGGATTGCAATTGATGGGGAGACAATTTGAGGAAGAGACGATTTTGACTTTAGGAAATTTTATTGAACAGTCTATAAAAAGTTAATAGAGAATCACGATGAGCATTCTCGTTGACAAATCCACGCGGCTCGTTGTTCAAGGGATTACCGGTGGTGAAGGTTCTTTCCATACCGGTCAAATGATTGAATATGGTACAAAAGTGGTCGCGGGTGTTACTCCAGGCAAAGGTGGTACGACGCACTTGGAAGTTCCTGTCTTCAATACTGTTGCAGAGGCCGTCGAGAAAGAAGCAGCTAACACGTCTGTTATTTTTGTTCCGGCGGCGTTTGCGCCCGATGCGATTGTTGAAGCGGCAGATGCTGGTGTTCGGTTGATTGTTTGTATCACCGAAGGAATTCCCATTCGTGATATGATAGGAGTTTATGATTACCTGAAAAAGAAAAATGTCCGAATGATCGGTCCAAATTGTCCGGGCGTCATTTCTCCGGGAAAAGCAAAGGTTGGAATAATGCCCGATTTCATTCATAGACAGGGAACCGTCGGACTAATTTCCCGCAGTGGTACACTGACATACGAAGCAGTCGCACAAGTGACTGCAAGAGATTTCGGGCAGTCTACATGCGTTGGAATCGGCGGCGATCCTGTGATCGGAACAAAATTTATAGATGTTCTGAAACTTTTTAAAGACGATGATCAGACTGAAGCAGTTGTTATAATCGGCGAGATCGGCGGAACTGCGGAAGAAGAAGCCGCAGATTATATCAAGAGAAATTTCGACAAACCTGTTATCGGGTTTATTGCAGGACGCACGGCTCCGCCTGGAAGGAGGATGGGGCATGCAGGCGCGATCATTTCGGGTGGACATGGAACAGCAGGTGAGAAGATGGCCGCGATGAAGAAAGCTGGAATTATCGTCGTAGAAAGCCCAGCTTTGATCGGAGAAGCAGTCGCGAAAGTATTGGGAAAGAAATCGAAGAAGAAAGAAAGTGTGGTAGTGCCGAAGAAACTAGAGAAAAAAAAGAGGTCGAGATCGACCAGCTCTTCTATGAACAAAAAGAATAAGAAGTAGGAAATAAAAGGTCAGAAGATAGAATTTAAAATTGAGAAATGAGAATTGATGAAATGAGTCGCACGCTTGCAATATTAAAACCTGATTGCGTTAGAAGAAATCTCATCGGGGAAGTCATCGCAAGAATGCAGAAGGCGAATTTTAGAATAATCAGCTTGAAGATGGTACGATTGACGAAGGAAACAGCTGGAGAATTTTATGCAGTCCACAAGCAGCGCTTGTTTTATAACGACCTTGTACAGTTCATGACTTCTGGTGCGTGTGTTCCGATGGTTTTGGAAAAAGAGAATGCGTTTGAAGAATTCAGAAAGTTTATCGGTGCCACTGATCCGAAGGAAGCGGCGCCCGGCACTATCCGCCGCGATTTTGCAGAAGACGAACGAGAAAATATTGTCCACGGGTCCGATTCAGCGGAAAATGCCGTGAGAGAAATCTCATTCTTTTTCTCAGACCGCGAGTTAGTTGAACTCCTATAAAATTGCTTCTCAAAAAGCTAAATACATTCGGAACAAAATTACTTTATAAAGATCCATGCTCGGAATACAGGCTAGGCAGCTACATGCTCCCCGATGGGAAAGCCGGAGAGTACCATTATGTTCACAGTGGCGGCTCGGCGATGGTGATACCCGTCGATCATGATGGCAAAATAATTCTTGTCAAACAGTTTCGGTATTTATGGCAAAGAGAAAGCATCGAGTTTCCTGCCGGCGGGATAAAAGATGACGGGCCGCTCATTACCGCACAAAATGAGCTTGCGGAGGAAGCAAATATTGCAGCTTCGAATTGGAAACTTGTCGGGGAATACAATCCTTTCAACGGCGCTACTGATGAAGTTGCCAGAGTCTTCGTCGCAACCGGGTTAAGTCACGCTAAAAAGGAAAAAGATATCTCTGAAGAATTTGAGTTGATTAAAATGACTGCTTCTGAACTTCAGACGATCATTGACAAAGGTGAAATCTGGGATGGCCTGACGCTTGCGGCTTGGGCGCTCGCAAAGCCTGCTGTCCTTGATTATCTGACCACGATGGGAAAACATAAGTAAGTACACAGGCACAAAGATGGAAAGGCATAAAAAATTCTTAAGGGTTTTTTGCACCTATGCCATTGTTCTCTTGTGCCTTTTTGCTTCATGGGTGCCTGCGTTTTCGCAAGAGGATTTATATCGTTATGTCACAACGACGCAGGATACAACTCACCATACGATGGCTCCACGGGATTCCGTTAGTCATGTTTCAGCAGGGCACGATACCACAAAGTTGGGCAGGCTGGTAAATCCCGTTTTCGAGTCCAGCGCCATCACACATGAACCTTCCTACACGATATCCGATTCGGAAATTATGTGGAACGATTATACTTACTCCGGAAATGTTTTGAGAAAGATTCCGGGTTCATTCTTGGCCGACATGGCACAGCCCGGAAATCCGTCGGAATTGTATTTTGACGGACTCGGCAGTGATTACACGAAATACCTTTTAGACGGCGTCGAGCTGAACGAGCCGACAACTTCCTCGATGAATCTGTACCACGTCCCTATGGAATTTGTCAATGATGTCGAATACATCGACGCACTGCGAGCGCCAATTTACCAATTCAATGCAACTGGCGGTCTCATAAATTTCCAAACTCCTTTGTATAACGAAGCACAGCCGTATTCAAAAGTTAGGCATATGGAGGAGCCGTATAATTATCTTATAACTGACGGTGTGTTCTCGCAGAATATCGGATTTAAATCCAATATAGACGTCGGGTTCGAACGCCAGACAACAGACCAGAAATTCCAAAATTCTCTTTATGATGGTGTGAATATTCGCGCGAAGTATCGATATAGCATCGATTCGACCAGACAACTCACAGTGACCGAATTGTATTATCGAACCAAAGGGGGGGCAAACGGCGGCGCTCTTCCGTACGATATCAGTTCAATTATATTCGATCAATTCAACATTCCTCTGAGAAGTTTGTATGCTGATCTCACTTACCTCCAACATCATGTTCAAGCTGCTTATTCGGAATCAGATCCACATGACTCCACAAGATTTTTTACAACTTCCGCTTTTTTTGATTACTACAAATTTCAATTCGGCGACGCGTCGTCGACACCTTACTTTCTAACAAATATAAGTAGAAGGATCGGCGCAAGCTTGCGGGGAAGCGAAACGTTGGTATATGGGCGCTTGAATTTTGGGGCTGAAGCTGTCCGCGAAGAAAACCCGTACAATTCGTACACCGTCATTCCTTCTTCGAGCCGCGTCTCTGGATATGCGGACGATGAATTCGATCTTTTTAACTTTGTGAAAGCGGGCGTATTTGGAAGAGCAGATTTTAAAGATGGCAAATTTTATCCAGCATTCGGTGCGTCGATCGGCATTGGAAACGAAACCTTCGACCTTCAAGGGGGGGGCAGTATTTCGCAACATGTTCCTTCTATGTCAGAAAAATATTTTGTTACCGAAGATTTTATTGGCAATCCGAATTTAGAAGCTGAGACGGATAAGACCTTTCAGATCACAGCTGACGTGAAATTAGGCGACGATTTTAAGTTTTCTTTCAAGCCTTATGTGAAGATCGTCGACAATCCGATTTATTTCCGAACAGGATCGTATGCTAGTCAACCGGAATATCCGCAGATATCCGCCGTTAATTTAAGCACGCAAAAAATTTACGGACTCGACGCAAGTATGGTAGTGACTTTGTGGAAATTTGAAGTGGATGGGAATCTAAATTATGTCAACGAAAAAATGGATGGCAATCAGGCCTACACTCTCCCGAAAATTTTCGCGTCCGGAGAATTATGCTTCCACGATATTTTATTTACAGGACATCTGAATTTGAAGATCGGAGTAAGAGGACAGATGGAAAGCAGCTTCGACGGAAGCGAGTTTTATCCGGCAGCGCTGGTTTACTATCCGGCATCACTCAATTCCTTAGGACCGTTCGGTAGCTCGGATTTTTTCTTGCAGGCAAAAGTTGGCGACGCCGTCATTTATTTTACACTGTACAACCTGACAAACCAGGAATACGTGATGACTCCACTTTATCCGGCGTTAGGGACGAGCTTCGCTTTCGGAATTAATTGGGAATTTCTGAATTAGAAATCCCCCTATTTTCAAGAGAATAAGAACCGAGATTGCTCCGCCGCCATTTGTGGCGACATGTAACTATTACTTTTTTGACAGCCACTCAGGGCAAATTCATCGCGTCTTACTATCGAGAGCTTTTCTCACGTGTAGTGCGAGATCATTAACGGAGTATGGTTTCCCTATCACATCGTTGACGCCCATCGAAACCAAATGGTCGACCTTTTCGCCAACGCTTAGTCCAGTGGCAAGCAAAACCGAAATATCATGGTTTAAGCTTTTCAAAATCGGATAAACTTCTGTCCCTGTCATTTCTGGCATCAACATATCTAATATTACAAGATCCACTTTAGAGTAAAGCTCTTTGAAAACATTAATGCCGGTTAATGCGCCTTCCGCGGTCAACACTTTGTATCCAAGTCCTTCAAGAATCTCTTTCGTTAGGTTTAACAAGGTCACCTCATCATCTATGATGAGAATCGTTTCAGTGCCGTTCGGGATTTTCTTCGGTAACGCTTCTGCCTCATCGAGTAGAGTCCTGTCTGTGATCGGGAAATAGATCTTGAATGTTGTCCCATGTCCCGGTTCGCTGTAAACATTTATAAAGCCTTTGTGATTCTTGACTATCCCATAGACTATCGACAAGCCGAGCCCTGTTCCTTTTCCCATCGGCTTTGTTGTAAAAAACGGTTCGAAGATTTTTCGTCGAGTTTCCCGGTTCATTCCGATTCCAGTATCTGAGACTGCCATGCACGTAAATTTACCCGGTCGTGCATCTGGAATATGCCGGATATCTTGCTTAGTGAATTCAACATTACAAGTTTCGATCCTCAATGTCCCGCCGTTTGGCATTGCGTCGCGGGAGTTAATACTGAGGTTTATTATTGCACTTTCGATTTGACTTGCGTCAGCTTCGATCGTATAAAGCATAGGGTCTAATACGGATTCAATCTTGATGTTCTTGCCTATACTTCTTATAAGAATTTTCATCGCATCATTAACGATGTCGTTCAGCCTTGCTGGCTTGATGTCGTTCCGGTGTTGACGGGAAAATGTGAGAAGTTGCGAAGTGAGTTCGGCGGCACGTTGAGCTGTTGAATCGAGTATCTCAACATACTTTTTTAGATTCGGATCGGTTTGGGCATAGCGGTTCTTTAGAATTCCTATTGCTCCGTAGATCGATCCGAGCAGATTGTTGAAGTCGTGCGCGACGCCACTTGCAAGCTGACCGATGCTTTCCATTTTTTGCGATTGGATCAGTTGCTCTTCTAACGTTTTTGTGTCCGTGACATTGACTACTGCCGCTTGGATTGCCGGTTTGCCCATATAAGTAATTCCTGCCGCCCAACCGTCAAGCGTTTTGATCTTTCCTGTTGCGGTCATCACGCGAATTGTGAATTGAACATCTTTGTTCGGCGAAAGCGCAGCCTCTGAAAATTTTTCGAATAGCTGAACAAAATCATTAGGATGAACAAAACTGTCTAATGAGATACCAATGATGGACTCCATTGACGTCTCGAACAAATTGCCTAGCATCGGATTTGCATAAGCAATGAGATCATTTTGAATTACAAGCACGCCGAGCAGAGAGTGCTCAACCAGGCTGCGGTACTTTTCCTCCGATTCATTGAGAGCAAACCTGACTGCTTGTTCTTCTGTGATGTCTCTTCCGATTGCAAGAATTCCCGTTACCTTCTCGGCTGTGCGCAATGTTGTCATGCTAAGTTCAAGGATTCGTTCTTCTTTGAATTTTGTGAAGAGCTTCAGCGTATATCGGAGGTGCTGTCCGGGTGAATTAAATTGCTCGTTGATTATTCTCGTGACATCGTCTGAGATATCGGGCGGTACGATTTCCGAAATTTTCTTTCCCCAAATTTCACTCGCCCCATAATTTGTCAGATCGAAAAACTTTTTATTAGCAAATACAAATTCACCGCGGTTGTCGAACAAGAGGACCATATCGTTTGCCTGTTCTACAAGATTTCGGTAGCGATTTTCCGATGCGCGCAATTGTTCCTGGAGGCGTCGCTTCTCCGTGATGTCGCGCTGGATTCCCCACATTCGTATCAGCTTCGTATTGAATATCTCGCCAAAGTATGAGTTCTCGAAATAGTGAATATTGCCCTGCTGGTCATTTTCAATCGTCTCAATATTAGTTATGGAAAAATCTTGCTCGGCGAATTTTACCTTTGAGGCAATATACACGTCCATGTCTGCGATGAATTCGAGTGAATGTTTTCCCACAAGTTGGGCGGGGCTTTGAAATCCGTACATCTGTGCCAGTGCCTGATTACATTCCGCAATTATTCCTCTTTCGGCAATTTGTTTTGCTATTTCATTTTTTTCTTGCGCGAGACTTATCGGTTCCGTGAATTCGATTCTCCAAATTCCTTCAGAACTATTTTTGATAAAAGTCTCGTATCTCTGTCTCTGCAAATCAGGTTCCATTTTTCGATTTGATTGTGCCGGAATAACATTCCCAGACTTTGGCGAGTCACGCAAGATTTCTTTGGGGAATAACTCTGGGTTGGGGAATTTGCTTTTCGTTAGCCTGTGTGTCATTTTTATGTCGGTTATTGGCTTAACATACAACCAAATTTATCTCTGCAAATGCTAAGATTCAAACCTGATGATGTGCAAGTATCTGAGAACTGGGAAGAATAGGCTTTACGGAAGAGAAATCTTAAAAGGACAGAATTAGTTTTCCCAGCAAGAGGCCCAATGAAAAAAGGATACCGAATTGTGAATGCAAAACCGAAGAAGCTTTCATTGCCGCCATCATTTCAACCGGGTTTCGCCCGCGGTGGAAAAGTCTAATCGATTGAATCGCCTTCGGAATACTTGCGAGTGAGATTAAAATCCACGGCGTCGCCAGGCCAGCGATTGTCAATAACATGGTCGATATGAAACTTAAAGCAAACACAACCGCCAACAAGTTGATGGCTTTGCCTTGTCCATATCTGACCGCTATTGTTTTTCGCCCTTTTTTCCTGTCGCCGTCAAAGTCACGGATGTTATTAGCGAGAAGGATTCCAGCAACCAGCAATGCAATCGGAATAGACAGTAGAAAGGAACTCGTGGTCACGGATCCGGTTTGGACGAAGAACGCAATCATCACGATCATCGGTCCCATGAATATTCCCGCTGCCAATTCCCCGAAGAGCGAATACGCTAAAGGGAAGGGTCCACCAGAGTACAAATACCCGACAGCCATGCTTGCGGAACCGGCAACAGCAACCCACCAGCTAGTACGCAAACAAATGTAAACGCCAAGAAGAACAGAAACGCCGAAAGATGCTAACGCGATGTTCAGAACCGATTTTGCATTTATCTCCCTGTTTACTATGACTCCGCCAATCCCGACCGACTCGGTTGTGTCGAGACCTCTTTTAAAGTCGAAGTATTCGTTGAATATATTTACGCCTGACTGGACAAGCACCGAAGCAACGATCATAGCTGCAAATAGAACGGGATCTATTCTCCCGTGGACAGCAGCCATCGCGCTCCCGATTAAAACAGGCATGACAGCGGCGGTAAGGGTGTGAGGCCTCAGGAGGCGCCACCACTTATTCCCTGAAAGTTTTCTTTCAGTTCGTGATATTATGTTGCTTTGAGCACCCTTCATGGAAACACCTCCTGCGTCAAAACAGCGGCCTGTATCTAAATTTAGCCCCGATTTTTTCCTCGACAAATTTTTTTGTCGCTTCCATATTGATGCCATCGACGCCGACGGCGCTCATGTAAACATCATGGATAAATTCTTTGGCCGCTTTCGCGAACTCGATCATCGCATCCCATTGCTTGCCATTTTCGGTTCCCATCAATTTTTGGTATTCTATCGGATCGATTGAGTTAAGGCTGATCGAGACCGCGTCCACGAGTCCTTGTAATTCCGGGAGGATATTTCTGTGATTAATTATGTTTCCATGGCCGTCTGTGTCGAGTCGGGTTGTGCCACCGTTGTCTTTCACGTAGTGCGCAACTCGCTTGAGAATTTCCAATTGAATCGTCGGCTCGCCGTATCCGCAAAAAACAATTTCTTTGAAATTCTTCGGGTCGCCAATTTCTTTTATCAGTTCTTCGGCGGTTGGTTCCTTCTCAATGTGGAGGTTGTACCCCTTTACCATCGTTTCGCCTTTGCGGTCGCAGAAGATGCAATCGGAATCACACCGCAATGTGAGATTCAAGTAAATAGAATCTTTTATCCGGTAAGCAATTTTTGGCTGCGGCTTTTCTCCAACTCCGAAAAGTTTGTATGCATTATAAGAAGTTATACGTCTGATGTCTTCATCGTGGAGATTTTGCATCTCTGCTATTTTGCGTGCTATAAAAGGAACGAATGCCGGTTCGTTTGTCTTGCCGCGATGCGGAACCGGTGCGAGATATGGCGCGTCCGTTTCAACAAGAAGATGTTCAGGCTGGATATTTCTCACAATTCTCTGCAATTTCGATTCGGATCTTTCGGCTTCGTTCTCGACAAGATTCTTTTTGCCAAAAGTTACCATCCCGCTGATGCCGAGATAAAAACCGAGTTCGATTGCGCGGCGTGCCATTTCGTAAGTCGAATTAAAGCTGTGCAACACGCCGCGTGGCTGCGGATTTATCTGGTAATCAAATCGTTTCGGTAAAGCCCAACCGGTAGTCGATTGCCTTTCAAGGATTTTCATCAGATCGGAATCGGACTCACGATTGTGAATCGACACAGGAAGTTTAACTGATTTTGCGATTTCGATTTGTTCTTCGAAAATGTTTTTCTGAACATCGGGCGGCGAAAAATTGTAGTGATAATCAAGACCGATCTCGCCGATAGCAACGACTTTTTTGTTAGAAGAAAGCTCCCTGATTTTCTTTAGTGAATGCTTATCGGCTTTCGAAGCGTCATGTGGATGGTAACCGACTGCGGCAAAAACATTTTCAAATCTTTCTGCAAGCTCAACAGCTTTTTCGCTTGATGGTACATCCCAGCCGGGGACAATTATGTATTCAACACCGGCGGCTCTGGCTCTGCCAAAAGTTTGTTCGGCATTCTCAAATTTCTCATGATTCAAGTGAGAATGTGTATCGACTAAATAGCTCATCGTTTTATTTTGCGAAAGTGGTAGTTTGGTTGAATCAATTTCGTTAATGGAAAGTTTAGATTCATGGCATAAAGTAGGGCAAAGATCAAAAGAACAAGTTAAGCTTAAGAACTTGCGCCGAACTATTTTTTTGACCGGAGTTTATCTTGTGCTTCGCTCGAACTTTTGAATTTTGACCTTCCCATGTGGCATGTTGTCGCAGCAAGATGTGGAATATTTATCCTGACATACCTTAATTCGCCACGAATTCAAGGTTTTTACGGGCACGGCATTTGACGCAAATGGTTGTGATTGTGAATTATTCGATCGAAAATAGATATGCTCGGTCTGCGAAGCGATCCTTCGGCGAGAATGGGAATAGAAAAATGTCATTTGCACGAAATGCGGAATGAAAAACCCATGATTGAAATTCGAATGCACGGCCGTGGTGGTCAGGGTGCAGTCATAGCGGCGAAAATTCTTGCATCCGCAATTTTTAAAGAAGGAAAATTCGCTCAATCATTTCCGTCTTTCGGCGTCGAAAGAAGAGGCGCGCCAGTTCTCGCGTTCACGAGGGTTGATGACAAACCAGTTCGCTTGCGAACAGCAATATACGAGCCTGACCATCTTATAATTCTCGATGCCACGCTAATGAAATTGACAAATGTTTTTTCAGGATTGAAGGATGGCGGAACGATTATCGTAAACTCACCGAGTCCGATAAGCCTATTCAATTTTCCTGGAGAATATTCCGCGGTTGGAGTCGACGCAGCAGGAATTGCAGTCAAGCATAATCTCGGCACGAAGAGCATCCCGATCGTGAACACTTCGATACTTGGAGCGTTTGCAAAATTCACTGGAGTAGTCGGCATTGATGCTGTAATCGAAGCGATTCGCGAAGGAGTTCCGATCAAGCGTGATGAGAATGCAGCAGCAGCGTCGGAAGCTTACGAAGCGGTTGAAGTGATGACGCAGATTAACGTAAAATGAAAAGCAAAAATAGTGGCACAATATAAATTCACAAATATAGAAGAGATGCCGCCGTTGGCATTCTCGCTCGAGTCAACACAAAAGATACCGACCGGAAGCTGGCGGCATTTGAGGCCCATTTACAAAAATAAGACTTCGCCCTGCGAAGCCGGCTGTCCGGCGGGAGAAAAAATACCGGCATATTTCGATTTGGTGCGTCAAAAGAAATATGAAGAAGCATGGCACAAAATATTGGAAGACAATCCTCTACCGGGAGTAACGGGGCGAGTTTGTTACCACCCTTGCGAAAGCCAATGTAATAGAGCTGCTTACGACGAGTCTGCCGCAATTCACTCAATCGAAAGATTTGTTGCCGATAAAAATTTCCACAACAAAAATCTCCCGACAATAACCAATGCGTCAAAAAGCGAAAAGGTCGCGGTGATTGGTTCCGGGCCTGCGGGTCTTTCGTGTGCGTACCATCTTGTAAGAAGAGGCTACCGCACAGTCATATACGAAGCGGAGCATCGAGCCGGCGGAATGCTTCGCTATGGAATCCCTCATTATCGGCTTCCGCAAAATATTCTTGACAAGGAAATTGGCGACATCGTCGGTCTTGGCGTTGATATCCGAACAGATTCAAGAATAGGCAGCAACATGCCATGGAGCGAACTTGAAAAGTATGATGCCGTCTTTGTTGCGGTCGGCGCGATACGAAGTAAAAAATTAGATGTCGAAGGCGAAGACCTGAAGGGAATTTACAGCGGAGTCGAGTTCCTTTATCAATTAAACACCGGTGAGACTCCTAATGTTGGTCGTGATGTTTTGGTTATCGGCGGAGGTAATACTGCAATCGATGCGGCACGAAGTGCGCTCCGTCTCGGCAAAAAAGCCTCAATACTCTATCGGCGAACGCGCACCGAGATGCCGGCTGTGCCGGAGGAAATTGAAGAAGCAGAAAAAGAAGGTGTCAAGTTTGAATTCCTTGTCGCACCGGTGAAAATTATAGGCAACGAGGGAAGAGTTTCCAAGATCGAGATGATGCGAATGGAGCTTGGCGAGCCGGATGCGAGCGGTAGAAGAAAACCGGTCCCGGTGGAAGGGTCCAACTTTACAATTCAAGCGAACACAATAATTTCTGCGATCGGGGAAGAGCCGGATTTGTCTTTCCTGCCGTATTCATTTTTAAAGAAAGATATCAGAATATTCACTGACAACGACTACGCGACCGGCGTACCGGGAATCTTCGCTGGTGGAGACGCTGCGATAAATCCAAACGGGACCGTGGTGAATGCGATCATGGCAGGCAAAGAAGCTGCGAAATCTATCGACGAATTTTTAGGATGGCGAACGAAAGTGAATGGTGTGAGCCATGATGTCGCTAAGTTCGATGAGATAAATACATTTTATTTTCCGCACGAGAAGCGAATCGAGGTTTCAAGAATTACTTTAGATAAAAGTAAATCATCGTTCCATGAAGTCAACAAGACTTTGAGCGAAGAAGCGGGACTTGAGGAAGCGGAGCGATGCTTCAGTTGCGGGACTTGCATGCACTGCGATGTTTGTCTGACTTTTTGTCCGGACATTGCTATACACAAAGACGAAGTTGGAGAATACGCAATCGATTACGAGCATTGCAAAGGCTGCGGAATTTGTGTCAAAGAATGTCCACACGGAGCAATGGAATTGATTCCAGAAGGTTCCCGTTTCGCAGGAGAAGAGGGCGAGAAATGGACGTAAATGAAAAACATGGCCTCGCGCATCCTTCAATCGACAAGATTCTAGTAATCGAAGGAACACATGCTGCCTCTCACGCCGTGAAATTGTCGCGCGTTCAGGTGATCGCAGCTTATCCGATAACTCCACAAACAGGCGTCGTGGAAAAACTATCTGGAATTGTTAGTAATGGGGAATTGAACGCCAAATTTATAAAAGTCGAATCCGAGCATTCTGCCATGGCATGCTGCATTGGTGCGTCGATAAGCGGCGCAAGAGCTTTCACAGCAACTTCGTCGCAAGGACTCGCGCTCATGCACGAATTGCTCCACTGGGCTTCCGGAAGCAGACTGCCTATCGTTATGGTGAATGTAAACCGTGCCATGGCTCCGCCATGGTCAATCTACGTTGATCATAACGACAGTCTTTCGCAGCGCGACACGGGATGGCTTCAGTTTTATGCAGAGAGTAATCAGGAAGTGCTTGACACGGTTTTGCAAGCGTATAAAATTGCGGAAACAGTTTCGCTTCCAGTCATGATAAATCTTGATGCCTTTGTGTTGAGTCACACATCCGAACCAGTGGCAATTCCCAAACAGAAATTTGTCGATGAATTTCTCCCGCCGAGAAAAGCTTTGTTCAAAGTCGATCCTAATGATCCACATGCATTCGGCGCTTTGGTTGGGCCGGATGCCTACATGGAGGTGCGCTACAAATTATTTCGGGCGATGGAAGATTCGCGTGAGGTTATTCGTAGAGTTGATTCTGAGTATTCGGAAAAATTCGGCCGTGCTTATGGCGGCTTAGTAGAAGAATATCGCACGGAAGGCGCGGAAGTTGTTCTTTTGACATCTGCCACTGCGGTCAGCACGGCGAGAATTGCTGTTGACGAAATGCGAAGTCTCGGATTTCCTGTGGGGCTGGCGAAGCTGCGGACGTTTCGGCCGTTTCCTGTTGATGAAATTCGCTCCATTGCGCAGAGGGTCGGCAAAATCGGAGTGATGGATAGAAATATTTCATTCGGTGCGACCGGAATAATCTATCAGGAGACAAAAGCAGCCCTTTACAATATGCGGGTGAGGCCGGAATTGTTCGGTTTTATTGCCGGACTTGGCGGACGTGATATAACTATCGAAACCATCAAAGGGATTTTTTCGTACGTCATGAACCATGATGTACCAGAAAGTGAAACGAACTGGATTGGCATCAAGTCTGCGAACTCTCAAAATGGGTTTCGGATTTCGGATTCCGGGAACCGGAATTAGTGAGAAAGAACATGGGACAGATAAAATACGAGATGCCACCAGAGGAAATTCTTTCACCCGGACATTTCGCATGTCCTGGCTGCGGCGGGACTCTGGCTATGCGTTATGTGCTGAAAGCTCTCGGCAGGAAAACAATTTTGGTTATTCCGGCTTCTTGTTGGTCGGTAATCGACGGGCCGGTCCCGTATTCTGCGGCTGGTGTTCCAATATTTCATACGGCATTTGAAACTGCAGCCTCCGTCTCAAGCGGAATGAAAGCCGGACTCGAAATGCAAGGCGACCATGAGACGACAGTTGTTGCTTTCGCGGGAGATGGCGGTACGTTCGACATCGGGCTTCAAGCGCTTTCCGGCGCTGCCGAACGCAATGATGATTTTATTTACGTTTGTTACGATAATGAAGCTTACATGAATACCGGCATCCAGCGAAGTTCGGCAACGCCTTTAGGTGCATGGACGACTACCACACCTTCAAATTCGCCAAAGTCGGAACGCAAGAAGAACATAGTTGAAATTCTCGCCGCTCACCGGATTCCCTATATAGCAACAGCCAGTGTTGCTTATCCGGACGATATGATTGCGAAAATTAAAAGAGCGAAAGAAATTCGCGGCACAAAATTCATACACATTTTCTCGCCATGTCCGCCGGGATGGAAGTTCGAGCCGGAAGATTCGATAAAAATTTCCCGGATGGCAATAGAAAGCAAAATTTTTCCATTGGTTGAAATTTTTGAAGGCATCAATTACACGTTAACTCACGAACCTGCTGGAACTCCCGTTCGTGATTATCTCAAGATGCAGGGAAGATTTCGACATTTGAAGAATGAGCAAATCGAAATCATTCAAAAAAATATCGATAAAGAATGGGAAATACTAAAATCAAAATTCAAAAATCCCCGTGAAGTGCGGGGTAAACTCCAATCAAAACCGCAACTCAAAAATTAAAAGTGAATTTGTCCGTCCGTACCGCGTGGCGCGGCAGGCGCTACGATGAATGGACGGGATAATGGCATTCTTGAATTTTGAAATTCCTTAGTTATTCTGTGCCCCTTGTATAACCCACGCCTTCAATCCTTGAATTTGGTTTGGGGTTAGATAACCAGGAAGAAAGGGATCGTGCTGTAATTTACCTTCTATTGACTGGACCAATGTCCCGCTCGTTGTATCATTTTTAAATACCACCCCCGGCGTCGACGTCAAGGTAATCCAGTCTGTCAGATCCAAGCCGCCAGCTGCATCGGCAGCATCATGGCATCCAGAGTAGTTGCATGCAATATTAAAAAGTGGTTGGACGTATTTTTCATAACTTACGACGCCGGACGTAGGGAAAACAATTTGATCTATTCCGGGAGTCAAAGTGTTCTTGCAGGAGGACAATGCAAGAGATAAAAAAGCGATTGACGCAACTGAAATTACAAACACTTTCTTCATGTAGAAATTTAACAAACCTGTGATTGGAATCAATGACATCTCTTTGCGCCATCTTTCAAAACCTTTCAAATAGAGAAGTTGTGACTTAAATTACGCGCATGAGAGCATTGGTGTTTTTCATCGCATTGACTTTTTACTTAGCAGTATCGAATGTTGACTCGAAGCTGGTCGAACCTGCTCCGATTGTTTATGTGATGCCGAGAAAACATATCAATCTTCCAAGACGTCACTGCTCGAATCTCGCAAACATCGGAATCCGAATCTGAAATACACAAGGGTGGTGGTGCTGAAAACTAAACTCACCCCCAATCTCTGTCTTTTTGGAAATGTTCATATTATTTTTTCGTTAAGCCCGCGTTGTAGAGAGACTTCTTTGTATATTTATCGGGCGAAGGCGATCACATAAATTGGAAGCCGCTCTATCAGGTGTCTGTGAAGCGAGTGCGCGAATTCAGGATTGCCGGTGCGACGGTGTTGCGCGGAGTAGAAAGCTTCGGAGCGGGCAGCAGAATACACACGGCAAAGCTGCTCCAGTTCGACGAGGACTTGCCATTCGTTATCGAGATTGTCGGTGCTGAAGAGAAAGTCGATAAATTCCTGCCAATAGCCGAAGAGTCATTCGAAAAAGCAGGATGCGGTGGAATGATAACGGAAGAGAAGGTGAACGTGATTCATTATACTCATAGAAAAAATCCATGATTTACCCTCATTGGGGGATAACAATGTGCCGCTTTCCGACAGACCCGAGACGAAGATAAATTTATGTCGACCAAGAAGAGTGAAGTAATAATTGCGGATAAATCCAATATTAAGCGCACTGCTTTAAAATTTGTAATTCTGATCGGAGTGGTGAGTCTTTTCGCGGATTGCGCTTACGAAGGAGCTCGCAGCATCACAGGTCCGCTTCTCGCAATCCTGGGTGCTAGCGCAACGCTTGTCGGATTTATCGGCGGATTCGGTGAGCTCCTCGGTTATGGTTTGCGTCTCGTCTCAGGCAAACTCAGCGAACGTACGGGAAAGTTTTGGCCCATCACTTTATTAGGATATGTCATTCAAATGAGTGCTGTGCCACTATTAGCTCTTGCCCCGAATTGGCAAATAGCCGGTTTGCTGATTATCATGGAGCGGATCGGTAAGGCTACACGCAACCCTCCCCGTGATGTCATGATCTCACATGCTGCAAAACAGATCGGCGGCTATGGATGGGCATTCGGGATGCATGAGGCGCTGGATCAATTGGGCGCACTCATCGGGCCTATCGTGGTCGCACTTGTGCTCGCGAGCCGCAGCAGCTATAAGATTGCCTTCGCGGTACTTCTTGTGCCGGCGATCATAACACTCGTTCTTATTTTTACGGCGAGATTCTTGTATCCCAAGCCGGAAGACATGGAGGTGAAGGTGCTGAATGTTAAATCCACCGGGTTGCCGCGAGCGTTTTGGATCTATCTCGTCGGGGCGGCACTGGTTGCGGCGGGATTTGCCGATTTCTCCCTGATCGCCTTTCATTTCCAAAAAACATCTACCGTTCCGGCCATATGGATTCCGATTTTCTATTCGGTCGCCATGGCGGTAAGCGGAGGTGGATCGCTATTGTTCGGACGCTTGTTTGACCGCGTTGGCCTTTGGATATTAGTCCCATTGACAGTCATCTCCGCTGCATCGGCGCCGCTTGTATTCTTTGGCGGATTCCCATTGGCTCTTGTCGGCTCTGCGTTGTGGGGGCTCGGGATGGGCGTTCAAGAATCGATTATACCTGCCGCCGTTGCGACCATGGTGCCTCAGCAGCGCAGGGCTTCGGCTTACGGACTTTTCACCGCTGGGTATGGAATTTCCTGGTTTATCGGGAGTGTGGCGCTGGGAATGTTGTATGATTTATGGATTCCTGCGGTTGTAATTTTCTCTGTTGTAATTCAACTGATTGCCATTCCCATCTTTTTGAGTCTGAACAAAAAGGAAGGATGACGGATATTTCTTGATACATCAGGGTTCACTAGATATATTTTTCAAAACGGAGGAGAACGCGGAATGATGTGCAAATATCTAAAATCTTTTTCAGCTATAATCGCATTAACGTTGAGTCTTCAACTTTTCGGTGTTGCTTATTCCCAGCAATCAACCCCGCAGGCGGTGTCTTCGACCGGGGAAAAAACAGGTATTCACGGCGTGGCACAGTGTGATGGCAAGCCGGTTGTGGGTGCAACCGTTCGCCTTCTTGAGCTTGACCGCACAACTTATTCCGATGCAAAAGGCGAGTTCTTATTTCCCGATTTGCCGAAAGGGATTTACACCGTTTTCGTTCGGTGCATCGGCTACACATCCGGTACTAATAAAATTGCGGTAATAAATAATACCGCCGAAACATCTTTCACTCTGCATGAATCTGCGATTCAATCGGAGGAGGTTGTTGTCTCGGCTTCGCCTTATGCAAGTGCGGCAGATCAACAATTTCAATCGACGGAATCAAAGTCTATGCTGGAGCTGCAGCAAAGCCCGGGTTCGAGTTTCGCCGAACAAATTTCCGACTTGCCCGGAGTCGAAGTTCGTTATAACGGCTCTGCTCCTGCGCGGCCTATGATCCGCGGACTCTCGGATAATGAAGTATTGGTTTTGGAAGATGGACTTCGGACTGGCGACGTCTCGACTTATGATCCTGCGCACTCTGTTCCAGTTCTACCGATCAGCATCTCGCAGATCGATGTCGTACGCGGACCGGCAAGTATCATGTATGGCCCAAACGCAATTGGCGGGTTGATCAACGTTATAACGAATACAGTTCCGACCGCCTCGACAAATCCATTCTCCGGAACGGTCGCATTAACCGGTGATGAGACTAGTGATAATTACACCGGATACTTTGATGGGATTTATAGTAATGGCGGTCACGCTTTCAGCATCTCCGCCGGGGGACTTCATTCACAAGATATCCGAATTCCAACGGGAAATTATTTCGACGGAGTTCAAAGCTTCCCCCTCAGCCGGATGCCGCAATCATTTGATCGCAGCCAAAGAGAAGGAGCAGGCTATTCATACCAAAGTGATTTCGGAATGATCGGTGTCGGTTACGAGCATTATCAGGTGACTTATGGCGTTCCCGGTACGCCGCCGAATCCGGATTGGATGAATGATCCGCCGACGACATCGCTCATCGCGCAGAACAAAAATATGGTGGAGATGAGAAGCCTGCTCGCAGTTGACGGAGATTTTTTAAGACAGGTGAAGCTGAGCGCGAATTATGTCGATTACAACCATGAAGAGTATCCGACACAACAGGATTCAACCGGAGTTTCCAATCCGCAGGCAAATCACTTTAACAAGCACGCGGTGAACGGAGCACTGCAATTTCAACATCAGCGATTCGGACAGCTTGAGGGTACAGTCGGACTTTGGATAAATGTCGAAAATCTTTCAGTCGAGGGTCAGCAGCCTTTAGGTCCGAACTCTGTCACGACCGACATCGCAGGTTACATCTTTGAAGAATATTTGCTCGGAGATGACACGCGTTTGCAAGCAGCAGTGCGTTATGATTACAATCGCATTCACACATTGCCGTATGAGGCTTCGCTGGATTCTGTCTTTCAATCTCTTGATGTAACTCGAATGTCGAACGCCGTAACTGCCTCATTCGGCATGATTCAAAATCTGACACCCGATATTATTGTTTCGCTGAATCTTGCCAGATCGTTCCGTGCCCCGACTGTGCAGGAACTTTTTGCGAACGGGTCCGACGCCGCAAGCAACACTTATTCGATCGGCGATCCGAACCTTTCGCCGGAAACATGTTTTGGGATCGATGCCTCACTGAAAGGCCGCTTCACTAATTTATCATTCGAGTTATCGCCGTATGTGAACTTCATAAGCAATTATATCTATGCCTATCTAAGAGGCGACACGATAGATGCGCTTCCGGTCCGGCAGTTTTCCGCTTCGGACGCCCGCCTGATGGGCTTCGAAGCAAGCGTGATGGTACAGCCGATACGAAACCTTGCAATGCAGGCGAACGCGGATTATGTGAATGCGGAGGACACAAAGAATGACGTGCCGCTTCCGTTCATACCTCCACTGCGAGGGTTGTTGAGATTGATTTACCAGGTTGTCCCATCAGATGGAGATATCATTTATTCCGGAACGTTTGAATGGCGATTGGCGGCAAGCCAAACGCGTCTTGGAGTGGGTGACACGTACACGGCAGGGTATGGTGTTGTCAATATCAGCGCGGGAATCCGGTTCAACGAGCGAGGATTCGTACATAACTTCGGCATTCATTGCGACAATCTTTTTAATCAAGTTTATCGAGACAACTTATCTGTCATCAAAGATTTCATACCACAGCCGGGACGCGGAGTTCGGATGAATTACGACCTCATGTTCTAAATTGCAGGTTGTGACAATTTATTTGCTCGACGAAAGTCCCGTTGGCGGGAAAGAAAAGACTTTTCCGAAGAATCCTTCGGATTGTTTCCTCTCGAGGGGGATTTAGGGGTGTGAGAAACGATAATGGTACACAGGAAGCGTGCGATAAGAAACTTGACAAGCATGGAACAATAGAGCTAAATTGAGACGTGGTGATTGTCGAAGACCTCGCTTGCATGGAATATATTAGATCATCTGAGCCAGAGGCTCATCAGCCTGCGGTCGCCGAAGGCTTTGCCGTAGGTGTACCTCAGGCTGAGTATGCATCGGGGGGGATTCGCGGGAGAGCTAATCTCCTTTGTGAAGTCATCCCCTCTTTCTTTAACAACTTGATCGTTAGTTGCAATAGCCCATCACTATTTCACGAAAGGAGAAAAAGATGAAAAACATTTTCCGATTCCTGTTTGTGGTATTTTGCCTATTCACCAGCACGAATTCATTGCATGCTCAATGGCTGCAAACCAATGGGCCCTACGAGGGCAACGTTCTTAGTCTTGTCGTTTCTGACACGAATCTCCTTGCCGGGACCAAGGTCGCCGGCCCTTTTTGTTCCACCAACTACGGAACAAGCTGGACTGCGGTCAATTCAGGCTTGGCAAACGTTATCGTTTATTCTTTTCTCGTTTCCGGCACAAATCTCTTTGCCGGGACTTCTGGCAAAGGTGTCTTCCTATCGACTGACAACGGCACAAGCTGGACTCAAGTCGACTCAGGCTTGACGGACAAAACTGTCTATGCTCTTGCCGTCTCCGGCTTGTATCTCTTTGCCGGGACTGCTGGCGGCGGTGTCTTTCTATCGACCAATAACGGGACAAGCTGGGCTGCGGTCGATGCAGGCTTGACGAGTCCTGGTGTCTATTCTCTTGCCGTTTCCGGCACGAATCTCTTCGCTGGGACTTATGGCGGCGGTGTCTTCCTATCGACTAACAACGGCACAAGCTGGGCTCAAGTCGATGCAGGCTTGACAAATACTTTGGTCAATGCTCTTGCCGTCTCCGGCCCGTATCTCTTTGCCGGGACTGCTGGCGGCGGTGTCTTCCTATCGACTAACGACGGAACAAATTGGACTGCGGTCGATGCAGGCTTGACAAACGCTACTATTTTTTCTCTTCTCGTTTTCGGCACGAATCTCTTTGCAGGGACCTCTGGCGGCGGTGTCTTCCTATCGACTAACATTGGCACGAGCTGGACTCAAGTCAATACAGGATTGACGGATGAAACTGTTAATGCTCTTGCCGTCTCCGGCCCGTATCTCTTTGCCGGGACTTCTAGCGGCGTTGTCTGGAAACGACCGCTGTCTGAAATGATTCCAACTATTGTATTGAGTCAACCCGTCATTGCATTCGGTTCAGTTCCGGCTCACTTCGCAAAGATAGACACTCTTATAATAATGGACAGTTCTTCAATTCCACTTATGATCGATTCGGTTTACACAGGCACAAAATGGTTCACCGTGGCGTCCTTGCATGAAACGGTTAACGAAGCAAATACGGTGACGCTACCTGTATTATTCACTCCGGATACTGCAAAAGCATATTCAGACACGCTTTATATCTTGAGCAACTCCATCGTTGCACTGACGAAAGTGCCCCTAAGTGGGAATGGAAAGCCAACGGCTGTATCGCAAAATGAGTCAGGTATCCCGAAGAGTTATGGAATATCTCAGAATTACCCAAATCCATTCAACCCGACGACAGTGATCCGCTATCAACTGCCGGTAAATAGTTTTGTCACATTGAAGGTTTACGACATGCTTGGAAGGGAAGTCAAGACGTTAGTCAGTGAACGCCAGAACGCAGGGTACCAATCGGTGACATTTGACGCAAGCGGCTTGCCGAGCGGAATATATTTCTACCGTTTGTCCGCAGGATCCTCCGGACAGACTGGCTCATTTATGCAGACAAAAAAGTTAGTGGTAATCAAGTGAGCGGGCTACTTTAACTAACAACATGAACCACGATCCGTCCGAGAAGCCATGAGTGATTCGTTCCATCTGTCCATGGTACCTTGTGGATGGACGCACCGCGTAGCACAGTATCTGCGACAGAGACTAGTGTCCTCAAAATGCTGGTCACTTGCGAGTTGCTTGCAAAAGGATAAAAAACTTGACAAGGATGGAACAGTAAGGTTATATTGAGGCATGATGATTGTTGAGGACCCCGCTTGCGGGGAAGATATCAGATCATCTGCGCTGGAGGCTCATCAGCCTACGGCCGCCGAAGGCTTCGCCGTAGGTGTACCTCAGGCTGAGTGTGGGTCGGGGGGAATTTACGGGAGATATAATCTGCTTTTGAGCCAGAGGCTCAGTGGAATCATCCCCGCGTTCTTTCACAAATCGATCGTTAGTTGCAATAGCCCATCACTATTTCACGAAAGGAGAAACAGATGAAAAAGATTTTCCGACTTGTCCGCTGTGGCGGATTCCTGTTTATGGTGTTTTGCCTATTCACCGGCACAAATTCACTGCGTGCTCAATGGATCCAAGCCAATGGTCCGTACGGAGGCGAAATTTATAGTCTTGCCACGAGCGGCACGAATCTCTTTGCGGGGACTTATGGTGCCGGCGTCTTTTTGTCGACCAACAACGGCACAAGCTGGACTCAAACCGGCTTGACGTTCGCCACTGTCTATTCACTTGTCGTCTCGGGCACGAGCCTTTTTGGGGGGACCTATGCCGGCGGCGTCTTTCTATCGACCGACAACGGCACAAGCTGGACTGCAGACACTGCAGGCTTGACGAACAAAAATATTTATTCTCTTGTCGTCTCCGGTAATAATCTCTTCGCCGGGACTTATGGCGGCGGCGTCTTTCTATCGACCAATAACGGCACAAGCTGGACCGCAGACACTGCAGGCTTGAGGAGCAAATATGTCTATTCTCTTGCTGTCTCCGGCACTAATCTCTTCGCGGGGACTTATAGCGGCGGCGTCTTTCTATCGAGCAATAACGGCACAAGCTGGACCGCAGTCAATTCAGGTTTACTGTACCCTTATGTCTACGCTCTTACGGTCTCTGGCACGGATCTCTTTGCTGGGACTAATAGCGGCCTCTTTCTATCGACCAACAACGGCACAAGCTGGACTCAAACCGGCTTGACGAGCGCCGCTGTCTATTCTCTTGTCGTCTCTGGCACGAATCTCTTTGCCGGGACTAGTAGCGGCGTCTTCTTATCGACTAACAATGGCACAAGCTGGACTCAAACTGGCTTGACGAGCACGAATGTCACCGCTTTTGCGGCCTTGGACACAAATCTCTTTGCTGGGACTAGTAGCGGCGTCTATCTTTCCAGCAACAATGGCACAAGCTGGACTGCGGCCGATACAGGCTTGACGAGCACCAGTGTCAATGCTCTTGCCGTCTCTGGCACGAATCTTTTCGCCGGGACTTATGCCACCGGCGTCTATCTTTCCACCAATAACGGGACAAGCTGGAATGCGGTCAATACAGGTCTGGCGAACACGTATGTAGATGCTTTTGCCGTCTCTGGCACGAATCTCTGGGCCGGAACTAACAGCGGCGTCGATTTTTCTACCGATAGCGGGACAACCTGGTGGAGTGCACCCAGTATGAACGCTCATGTTTGGGCTTTTGCCCTCTCCGGCACGAATCTCTTCGCAGGGACCTATGGCGGCGGCGTCTTCCTATCGACCAACAACGGCGCAACCTGGACTGCAGACACCGTAGGCTTGGCAAACAAGGAAGTCTATGCTCTTGCCCTCTCCGGCACGAATCTCTTCGCAGGGACCTATGGCGGCGGCGTCTTCCTATCGACCAACAACGACACAAGCTGGACTGTGGTCGATTCAGGCTTGACGAACCTTTATGTGAAGGCTCTTGCTTTCTCGGGCACGAATCTCTTCGCCGGAACTTCAGGCGGCAGCGTCTTTTTATCGACCAACAACGGCACAAGCTGGACTGCGGTCGATTCAGGCTTGACGAGCCTTTATGTAAATGCTCTTTATTTCTCCGGCACGAATCTCTTTGCAGGGACTAATAGCGGCGTCTATCTTTCCAGCAACAACGGCACAAGCTGGACCCAAGTTAACACAGGCTTAAAAAATTTTGGTGTCAATAGCCTTGTCGTTTCGGGCACGAATCTCTATGCGGGGACTTATGCTGGCGGCGTCTGGATGCGACCTCTGTCGGAAATGATTACTGGAATCGGGAAAACGAATATTGACCTTCCGGCGAAATTCTCACTTTCTCAGAATTACCCAAACCCCTTTAACCCGACAACGGTTATTAGTTATCAGTTGCCGGTAAATAGTTTTGTCGTCTTGAAGATTTACGATGTACTTGGAAGGGAAGTCAAGACGTTAGTCAGTGAACGCCAGAACGCCGGGTACCAATCGGTGACATTTAATGCAAGCAGCTTGCCGAGTGGAGTATATTTCTATCGCTTGCATGCGGGTCCATTTATGCAAACAAGGAAGTTAGTGATTATGAAGTGAGCGAGCTATTGCAACTAACATCACGAACCACAATCCGTGCGAGAAGCTGTAAGTGACTCGTTCCATCCGTCTGTGTATCGGCGGAATGGGCGCAAAGAATGCAGTCTTCAAAATGCCGATACTAGGCGAGTCGCCTGCAAAAACCTTGACAAAGGTGGAACAGTAGAGTTATATTAAGATGTGATGATTGTCGAAGACCCCGCTTGCGGGGAGGATATGAGATCATCTGAGCCAGAGGGTCATCAACGTGAGGCTCAGTATGCGTCAGGGGGATGTGCGGGAGAGCTAATCTCCTTTGAGCCAGAGGCTCAGTGGAATCATCCCCTTGTTCTTTCACAAATCGATCGTTAGTTGCAATAGCACATCGCTATTTCAAGAAAGGAGAAACAAATGAAAAACATTTTCAGCTTTCTGTTTGTTGTGTTTTGCCTATTCACCAGCACGAATTCATTGCATGCTCAATGGATCCAAACCAATGGACCGTACGGAGGCGAAATTTATAGCCTTGCCACGAGTGGTACAAATCTTTTTGCGGGGACTTATGGCGGCGGCGTCTTTCTATCGACCAATAACGGCGCAAGCTGGAGCGCAGACACTGCAGGCTTGACGAACAAATATGTTTATGTTCTTGTCGTCTCCGGTACAAATCTTTTTGCGGGGACTTATGGCGGCGGCGTTTTCCTATCGACCAACAACGGCACAAGCTGGACGGCAGACACTGCAGGCTTGACGAACAAAAATATTTATTCTCTTGTCGTCTCCGGTAATAATCTCTTCGCCGGGACTTTAGGCGGCGGCGTCTTTCTATCGACCAATAACGGCACAAGCTGGACCGCAGTGAATTCAGGTTTAACGTACCCTTATGTCTATGCTCTTACGGTCTCTGGCACGGATCTCTTTGCTGGGACTTCTGGCGCTGGTGTGTTTCTATCAACCAACAACGGCACAAGCTGGACTGCAGACACTGCAGGATTGAGGAACAAATATGTCTATTCTCTTGCCGTCTCTCCCAACGGGACAGGCGGTGCGAATCTCTTTGCAGGGACTAATAGCGGCGTATTTCTATCGACCAACAACGGCACAAGCTGGACTGCAGTCAATTCAGGTTTAACGTACCCTGCTGTCTACGCTCTTACGGTCTCCGGCACGAATCTCGTTGCTGGGACTATTGGCGGTGGTGTGTTTCTATCAACCAACAATGGTACAAACTGGACTCAAACCGGCTTGACGAACACCAATGTCAACACTTTTGCGGTCTTGGACACAAATCTCTTTGCGGGGACTTATAGCGGCGTCTATCTTTCCAGCAACAACGGCACAAGCTGGACTGCGGTCAATACAGGCTTGACGTGCACTTTTATCGATGCTATTGCGGTCTCCCCCGCCGCCTCCGCTAATCTCTTTGCTGGGGCTTATGGCAACGGTGCGTTTCTATCAACCAACGACGGCACAAGCTGGACTCAAGTCAATGCAGGCTTGACAAATACTTATGTCAATGCTCTTACTGTCTCTGGCACAAACCTCTTTGCCGGGACTAATGGCGGCATCTTCCGATCCTCCGACGGCGGCGCAAGCTGGTGGAGTTCAGCCACTATGTACTATACTATCTATGCTTTTGCCATCTCCCCTTCCTCAGCGAATCTCTTTGCCGGGACTTCTAGCATGGGGGTCTTTCTGTCGACCAACAACGGCGTGACCTGGGCTGCAGACACTGCAGGATTAACGAACAAAGATGTCTATTCTCTTGCCGTCTCGGGCAGCAGCCTTTTTGCGGGGACTACTGGCGGCGTCTTTCTATCGACCAACAACGGCACAAGCTGGACTGCAGACACTGCAGGATTAACGAACAAAATTGTGTGGTCTCTTGCGGTGTCCGGCACGAATCTCTTTGCTGGGACCGGCGGTGGCGTCTTTCTATCGACCAACAACGGCACAAGCTGGACTGCAGACACTGCAGGCTTGGCGAAGGGTACCATTTTTTCTCTTCTTGTTTTCGGCACGAATCTCTTTGCAGGGACTTCTGGCGGGGTCTTCGTATCGATCAACAACGGCACGAGCTGGACCCAAGTCAATGCAGGATTGATGAACGCTGCTGTGTGGTCTCTTGCTGTATCGGGCACGAACCTCTTTGCAGGAACTTGGGGGGTCGGCGTCTGGAAACGACCGCTGTCTGAAATGATTCCAACTATTGTATTGAGTCAACCCGTCATTGCATTCGGTTCAGCTCCGGCTGACTTTACAAAGATAGACACTCTTAGAATAACGAACAGTTCTGCGCCTCCACTTATGATCGATTCGGTTTACACAGGCACAAAATGGTTCACCGTGGCGTCTTTACATAAAACAGTTAACGAAGCGGATACGGTGAGGCTGCCTGTCTTATTCACTCCGGACACGGCAAAGGTATATTCAGACACGCTTTATATCTTGAGCAACTCTATCGTTCCGCTGATGAAGGTGCCCATGAGTGGTAATGGAACGATAACGGCCGTTTCGCAAAATGAGTCAGGTATCCCGAGGAGTTATGGGATATCACAGAATTACCCAAACCCATTCAACCCGACGACGGTCATCGATTATCAGCTGCCAGTGAGTAGTTTTGTAACGTTGAAGATTTACGATGTGCTTGGCAGGGAAGTAGCTGCCCTGATCAATGGAAAACAAAGTGCAGGATACTACAAAGCAATGTTCAACGCAGCGAATCTGCCGAGCGGAATATATTTCTATAGATTGCAGGCTGGTTCATTCATGCAAACAAGAAAGTTAGTTGTAATCAAATGAGCTGGCTACTTTAAATAAAAATAGGAATTACGATCCGTCCGAGAAGCAATGGGCGACTCGTTCCATTTATCCATTTCTTGGACGGATTCCTCGTCACCATGATCGCCCGTCGATTTATAATGCAGACGGGCTGCAACAGAGGAATGGTAACAAGAAAACTGATTTGAACTTCATGGCTGAAAGAAATAGCTTTATGGGTGAAAATGGGCGGTGTCATAAAAGGAAATAAACGAATGGCGTATATCATACCAAAATCGGGTGGATATACGCAATATGTAGTTGCAGGAGTTAGGCGCAATTGCCATATCGCTTTTTGATGAAGGAGTTCAATATGGGCATTTCTAGCAAGATCTTCCAACTTATACTGATGATCACATTGTCGATCTCCACAACTTCAGTTGCCCAGTCACCCCCTTATAGTCAGGTATGGTGTCTTGGAGCTAGCGGCTCGAGCATCTTTGCCGGGACCAATGGCGGCTTATATCTTTCAACGAATTGCGGGACAACTTGGGCACAAGTGTATGATCGGCCAACTGTATCTGTAGCGATCGATGGGTCGAATATTTTTGTCGGCACAGCGATTTTGAACCTAGATCAGACGGCGGGAGTATCTCTTTCCACTGATAATGGAGTAACATGGATAAGACCCAACCTGCCAAATTGGGATGTCTATTCCCTCGCCATCCGAGATACGGTTATCTACGCAGGAACGATTACGGGAGGGATATTTGTTTCGACAGATAACGGATCAACCTGGACCGCAAGAAACGCTGGCCTGACGAACCAAACTGTTTATTCCATCGCTGCCGTTGGCTCAAATATTTATGCTGGTACAGAAGAAGGGCTATTTTCTTCCAGTGACAATGGGCTAACTTGGAAACAGAATGGACCGATAAACGTAGTCGTCTCCTCTATTGAGTTTAGTGACGCGAATATCTATGTAGGGACGTGGCGCCCAAGCGGTGAGGGATGGGTATATCTTTCGACTAACAATGGATTGACTTGGACGCAGGCAGGCAGTGGCCTGACGGATACCCTTGTCTACTCTCTGGCAGTCAGTGGATCGAACCTATTTGCAGGGACTGCTGGCGGTGTATTTCTTTCTACCAATAATGGGTTAACGTGGACGGAAAGAAATACGGGCTTGGCAAACACGATTGTATCATCCCTTCTCATCAGCGACACGAACATCTATGCAGGTACGTGGGGTGGCGTATTTCTTTCCACCAACAATGGTTTGACATGGGAAGAAAGAAACGTTGGGTTGACGTACGTCAAAGAATGGAGTAAGGCGTTACCGGACGAGTACTCTTTGGATCAGAATTATCCCAATCCATTCAACCCTACAACGTTTATTAGGTATCAATTGCCAGTAAGCAGTTTTGTGACATTGAATGTTTACGATGTGCTTGGGAGGGAAGTGAAAACTCTGGTCAACGCGCGAGAAAGCGTTGGGGATTATTCGGTGACTTTCAACGCAAGCAATTTGCCGAGTGGAGTGTATTTATATCGCTTGCAAGCTGGCACTTTCATTCAAACAAAGAAATTAGTTGTGATCAAATGACCGGGCAACTTTAACTAACAGCACGAACCACGATAACTACCTGTGCGAAACTGAAGCTTCGCTTCAGCGAAGGCAGGCTCGTTCACTGTATATCATGGCTCTCGTTCCATCCGTCCATGATGCCATGGACAGGCAGTGTGGTTCGTGCCGACGCTATCTGCAATAACAGTTTAATGATGGGGAAGCTTGGTTTTCTGAAGGATATTAATTTGTTCTGCTGGTTCTGTCCCCGCGAGCGGGATCTCCGGCAAGTTCACCACGAGTTTTCTCGCCTATGATTTCAACGTCATCGTACTTTTGTAATTTGTAGATTATCGTCGAGGCGAGCCAGCTTATGACGAATATCCCTATGATAAAATATCCCATCGTGCCGAAGTTACTGCTCAATTGGCCGACGTAATTCCAGAACCACCCGTTCAATCTAAACTTATCACCGATGACGCTGAACGCTTCGATCCCTCCGACAAGAAGTGCAACGAGTACCGATACGAAAGTGATCGTCAAGTTGTAGAACAGCTTGCGCAGCGGCTTGACGTACGCCCAGCCGTAAGCAGCAAGCATGAGCACTCCGTCGGTGGTATCGACAAGAGACATTCCTGCGGTGAAGAGCGCGGGGAATATCAGGATCGACCAAACTGGGAGTCCCTTTGTAGCTTCCGCCGCTGTTATTCCAAGGAGTCCGATTTCAGTGGCGGTGTCGAAGCCAAGCCCGAAAAGAAAGCCGAGCGGGTACATGTGCCAGCTTTGTCTGATCAACTTGAAGAGCGGACGGAAAAATCGTCCCATGAATCCACGTTGGTTCAGGAGATCGTTTAGCGATTGTTCGCTGAATGTACCACCTTGCTTCACTTTTTTGAACGTCCTGTAAACATCCCGGAGAATAACCATGTTGATCAGCGCTATGACGAAGAGAAATCCTGCAGAAACCGATGTGCCTATGATGCCGCCAACTTCCTGGAACTGAGGGAGGTTCTTCTGAATCGCAACCGCCGCGACTGCGATGCCGATTGAGGCGAGGACAACGACGGTTGAATGACCAAGGGAAAAAAAGAAACCGACGCCCGCGGGCCGCTGTCCTCCCTGCATAAGTTTGCGTGTGACGTTGTCTATGGCGGCGATATGATCGGCATCCACCGCGTGTCTTAAACCGAAACTGTAAGCGATTACGGACGTGCCGATGAGAAGCGGATATCCTTTGAACGCTGCGATTGCGGCCAGCCATGCAAGTACGTTGATGGATGCCAGTAATGAATACATTCCAATGATTTTACGCTTGACATCTCCATGGTTGTTCAATCGAATATCCCGCTCGCGGGACGGATGTGATTTTCGATCACCCCTTTTCAATTCATTATCCATCTTTTGATTTATACTCGTTTTTAAAATCGGGATTTCATAACGAAAATTCAATTGCAGTCTTCATCATTTTACATTATTATCATGTCATGAATATTTTTGTCCTGCCTAAGCGGGATATTCGAAAAAACTCGGTACGCATTTTTCACAAAGAAATTTTTGAATAATGGAAAAGGCAATTGTTACTTTGTCGGGCGGACTCGACTCCTCAACTCTTCTGTACTGGGCAGTAAAACGATTTAATGTCATTGCGCTCACATTCGATTACGGCTCAAAGCATAACGAGCACGAGCTACTTGCCGCGGAGGAGATTGCGCGCCGGATAAATGTTCAGCATTCGATCATTAAACTCCCTTTCGTCAACGAACTTTTCAAATCAGATTTACTCAAGACCGGAGGCAAAATTCCTGAAGGACACTACGAGGATTTGTCGATGCGCACCACGGTCGTTCCGTTCCGGAACGGAATCATACTTTCGATTGCGGTTGGCTATGCGGAATCGATCGACGCAAAAACGGTTCTCTACGCGGCGCATGCCGGCGATCATGCGATTTATCCAGACTGCCGGCCCGATTTCTTGAAAGCAATCGCGGAGGCAGGACGTGTCGGAACATATTTGGGGGTAGAGATTAAAGACCCGTTCATTGCGATGAGCAAAAAAGAAATCGTAGTCTTGGGAAAAGAATTGGGAGTTCCTTTTGAAATAACGTATTCATGTTACAAAGGCGGCAATCTGCACTGCGGCAAGTGTGGGACATGTGTCGAGCGGAAAGAGGCATTTAGTTTGGCTGACATACACGATCCCACCAAATACGAAGTTTGAAATAGACCTCACCTTAACCCTCTCTTAATAAGAGGGGGCAGAGAGGTTTACATCTTTGCTATTTGTATGACGACGTAGAGAAGAGAAATGCCAACCAGCGTCATAAAAGTCGTCAGCATTTTCGGATGGGCATGGTGGCTTTCCGGAAGAAGTTCACTCGCGCCAATGTAAATGAAGCAGCCGCAAAAAATTGCGAGGACATCTCCCAAAGTATTTTTTGGAAGGGTAAAGAAAAGTGTGAACACAATTCCGAGAACCGGTGCGAGCGCATCGACGGCAAGCCACCAGAACGCATTCCGCCGCGTCCCCTGATTTCTCAAAACCAAACTGACTGTGTTTATGCCGTCGGAGAAATCGTGAGTGAGAACCGCAACAGTTACTATCGCGCCGACGGCGGCGGACACCTGGAATGCGAATCCGATGGTCGCACCATCCAGGAAACTGTGGAATGACAAACTGGCGGCTCCGAGTGTGCCACGATGCAGTGGATTTTCATCTTCGCCGTCCACATGGAAATGCAAAACAACGACGCGATCAAGCATGAGGTATATGAGGAATCCGATTCCCATCATTAAAGAAACAAAGGAGATATCATTTGAAGTGTTTCTCAAATTTGCAGCTTCTGGTAAGAGATCGAAGAAGGCAACTCCGATGACTGCTCCAGCGCTGAAGCCTATTATCAAATGGAGCTTGTCTTTGTATTTGAGTGCAAATATGCCTCCAAATAAAGTCGACGCAAAGGTCGCCAATCCTATTAACATTATTTTCATTTGGGTTTTTCTTTAAGCTGCTCCATGGTAATATAATGCACCAACCTCAAACATGAAAACGCGGATGAAAGTCCACGAAAAAAATCACTCGATTACATTTTCTGTTTCGCGGAAACGGAGACCTTCGTTCGACATTTTCGCCGGTGCGTTTTCATTTAATCCAAGCTTGGGATTCTTTCCGTCGAAATTTCTGTAGGCGTCATACAAAATCTTCGCTAAGTGTTCCACCTTTGCCTTTGCTCCCTGCGAGATTTGAATATTGCACGTCCCGCATGTAGTAATTACAGAATCAACTTTCGCTTCTCTTATCTGCTCGAAAAGATTCGACCCGGCTTTCATTGAGAGATCGTAAAATTGTTTCTTCAACCCGAAGGTTCCTGCCATTCCACAGCAAGTGTCTTCGTCAAGTTCTACGGCTTCAAGGCACGGAATCATTTTCATTAACGCGATTGGCTGCCGCTTCACTCCAAGAGGAATCGAATGACACGGATTATGATAAGTAACCCTTTTTTTGAGCGGTCCGAAGTCTTTGTTTAATTTTCCTTCCTCATAGAGTTTCGAAAGGTATTCCGATAACTCGAATGAATGCGCGGCTACTTTCACGGCGGCATCCGTCCCAAGCAAATTAGGGTAATCATCTTTTATAGCCAGTGCACAGCTTGGTGCTGAAAAAACAATATCAAAGCCTTGACCGACGTAACTTACAAGCTGTTCCACGTTCCATGATGCATCAGGGATCGCATCGTTTTTGCTCCCCGTTGTTATGCGGGCGATTCCGCAGCAGCGAAGGCTGTCCGGGACACGGACATCTATGTTGTTTCGCCGAAGCACTTCAATAGTTGCCATCCCTTCACCGTGTACGTCGTTGAAATTAGCGAAACAACCGGCAAAATAAATTACTCTTTTCTGACCGCTCAGATTTTTTCGGTTTATTCCTAAGCGTTTGTAAAGAGGCTTGTGGAACAACGGTAGTTGTCTTCGGCTGTCGATCCCGAACACCTTTTCCATCGGCTTGCGAAAAATTTTTAGACTCGATGTCAGATTTGCGATTGCCGGACTCACTGAAGCCGCGGCTGAAAAAGCTGGAAGTTTGTTAATGAATTTGTCCTGGCGGGATTTTTCTCCCTTCTCAAGAAATATCGTCTTTGCCTCTATTACCATTCCCGGAATATCTATCCGCGTCGGACATTCTGTCAAACAGAGCTTGCAGTTGAAGCAGTAATCGAGAACGTCTTTGAATTCCTCCTTTTCGAGAAAGCTGGCGGACAAGCTGCCGCTTATAATCCCGCGAAGAAGATTTCCTTTTGCGCGCGGCGTTGCTCTCTCGTCGAACGTCGCAATCGCTGTCGGACAATAGCTTAGACAGACTCCGCAGCCATGGCACTTTTCAATTTCGTGTGCCATTTTGTTTTCATCTAAATGCGTTTCCGTCGCAACGCGTTTGTAATTTTTGCCGTAGCGTAAGTCGTGAACGATTGACGTGTTTTGATCTCCAATGATTTTTCCGGGATTCAAAATTCCTGTGGGGTCGAAAATTTCTTTTACTTTTTTGAATAGCGAATAGATGTTTTCACCGTAAAGTTTGGAAAGAAACGGAGTTCGCAAGAGTCCATCGCCATGTTCGCCGCTCAAAGTTCCGCCGAGCGAGATTGCAAGATCGTAGATTTCGTTTGCAACCGGATCTATTTTTCTCAGGTGCTCCTTATTTTTTTGATCGATCAGAAGGATCGCGTGCGTGTTTCCGTTTCCCGCATGGCCGTAAAGTGCGTACCGGATGTTGTATCCTTTGAAAATTTTCTGTGCGCCTTCTAAGTAAGCCGGAAGTTTTCCGACGGGAACCGCGACGTCTTCAACGAATGAAGTCTTCTTTCCGGGTTTTTCTATCTTGTAAAATATTGTGGACGCTTCTTTGCGGATGCGCCACAGTTTAGCAGCTTCGTTTTCGTCGCGTGGCAAAATTTGCTTATTGGAAAGTGATAGTTTGTTGAGAAGCTCAGAAAGTCTTGCAACCTTTTCATCCGCAAGACCGGCTTCCGTTTCCTCGAATTCGAAGATAATTATTGATACAAAATCTTCGCTGAGGATTTCATCTATTGCTGGATCAATCCCGATCGCGGCATTTGAAAAAGTTTTGTCAAGCATCTCGACAGCCGCTGGTCCGAATTGCAGAGCTTCCTTCGCGGCAATCGCACAAGATTCGTAAGACGGGAAATACGCGATCAGATTCCTTCTCTCTTTTGGAAGGGGAACCAACTTCAACTTTGCTTCGACAATTATTCCGAGCGTCCCTTCGCTTCCGCAAAAAAGTTTTGTCAGGTCGATTGAATCGTTATTAAATGTTTCTTTTAAATTGTAGCCGGATGAATTCTTTGAGGTCTTCGGGAATTTTTCTTCGATCAAATTTTTGTGAGGGGAAAGAAGTTCGCCGACTCTTCGTGCAAGGTCATGGTTGGATGAATTGGGAGAAATATTGCGAAGTTCGCCGTCGGCAGTCACAATTTCTAACTCAATAACATTGTCCTTTGTCGCACCATATTTTACGGTGTGTGACCCGGCGGCATTCGTTCCGATCATTCCGCCGATGACGCATTGCTTTCCAGTCGAAGGATCGGGACCGAACATGAGTCCATGATGGAGAAGAGATCTGTTGAGCTCGTTTAGGACTACTCCGGGTTGTACCCTTATAGATCGTTCGTTCTCGTCGAAGCCAAGAATATTGCCGAAATATTTATTGAAAACTAAGATTATGCCGCTTCCGATTGATTGTCCCGCGAGGCTTGTGCCGGCGCCGCGACTCGTGATAGGAATTTGCCGCTCACCGCAATACCTGACCGTTTCGATCACATCATCAACGTTTTTAGGGACCACAACGCCGAGCGGCTTGATTTGGTACATGCAGGCATCGGTGCTGAAGAGTGTTCGAGAAATGTCGTCGAAAAGCACTTCGCCTGAAATTTTCCGCTTCAGGTCGCGCTCAACGGGCTGAGATTCACGGCTCATTTTTCGATCTTCGATTGCTGTCTCGATACCGCGCTATCAATTCTTCTTCGCAAGCATCCGCCTCTAACTGAAAAGTCGGGTGATCTATGTTGAATCTTGCTGCAAGCTGCTGTTCTAATTTTCCGGTTATAGTACCTGTGCGGCTGAGCTGCATGTCATCGACCACGATGTGTGCCGACAAAGCGCGGAAGTTAGACGACAAACTCCAGATGTGAAGATGGTGCACTCCTTTTATTCCCGGAAAATTTTTTATGAAAATACCGACTTCGTTAAGATCGATTCCTTTCGGAGAGCCTTCGGTGAGAATGTTGGTCGACTCGAGAAGCAAGTCCCAGGAGCTTTTTATAATGAAGATGCCGATGATGGCAGAGATGATTAAATCGAGGGATAAAAAATTTATGATGCTTATGATTACCGCAGTGATGATCACAGCTGCGGATTCGAGCGTGTCCGTGATCAAATGGAGAAATGCGCTCTTGATGTTAAGATTTTCTTTTTTATGTTTGCGAAGGAGCAAAGCTGAGAACAAATTTGTCGCGAATCCGATTGTTGCAATTACCAACATCAGGATGGAATTGATTCGCACCGGATGCGAGAAGCGCGCGAGCGCTTCATAAATTATGTAAGCGCCTATGAGGACAAGGAGGACGGAGTTTACAAATGCCGCAAGAATTTCGAAGCGAAAGTAGCCGTAAGATTTTTTTGTGTTGCCGCTCCAGTACATTATTCGGCTTGCAACGAAACTAATTATTAACGAGATGAAGTCGCTGAAGTTGTGCATCGCGTCGGAAATGAGTGCTAGACTGCCGGAAAATAGCCCTCCGATCAATTCCACAATTGCGATCAATCCATTGAGAAGGATTGAATAAAAAAGCGGCTTCTCCGTTATGTGCCTAAATTCCATCTTTAGAATTTGAGGAGTTGAGTTTTGATAATCAACTCAATGAAGGGAATTAGTTCATAGCTGATAGATCATGGGTTTAACACTATCAGCTATGAACCATAAACTACTACATATCACTGCCTCTGCGAATCGTCCAGAAGTCGTCCGAGAGGTTGCGGTCGCTTAGATATCCATACGGTATTGTGAAGTATCCGTTCTGTCCCCAGCTTGCCCCCCACGAGTTGCGCACGATGAAACGTTGTTGTGAATCGTCGTAACCGACGGCGAGCACCGCGTGTCCACCGAGAACTTTTTCACCCGGCTTTGGCATGTCTACAATTCCGGTTTGTGCGACCTGCTGTGATTCGAAACTTTCGTACACAGTGAAACCGAACACAAACGGGAAACCACCGGCTAAACATATGCGCATATCGTCGAGCGTGAGAATACGATGGTACGAAGTGATCTCGTGCTGGAGCGCATCCTTGTAGCAGACGTCGGTTGGCTTGACGGCAAACTTTACGATGTTGTATGGCCATTCTTTTTCGGGACAGACGCCCTGTTTGGCGAGAGTTTTGATGCCGTCACGGATTTGCGCGGCCGAGTCTGACTTGACTGTGTGCTCGATAACGCGCTCGTCATAATAAATGAAAAGTCTACTGAGGTCAACGAGCTTTAAGCCGTCTTTGAGTTCTAAAAATTCGAGTCCACCAACAAGTGCATTCGCAGTACAGCTTCCCAACTGTCCTTGGTTTTCGACTGGCGGACACGATGGACGTAAGTCAACCACTGGTGGAAGTACAGCGATTTCAGGACGAATTTGGTCGAACAAGAAATCCCGGTGATCCGGCAAATCAGCTAGCCAGCCGTAACCAGGTTTACCAAGCTTCGGTAGCGAGTGACTTCTTCGTTTTACTTTCACGACTTTTTTCGTGACACGAGATGTCTTTCTTTGCTTTGACATTTGATCCTCCTATTGGTTTTTTAATCAAAAGTTCAAAATGAAAAGCTAAAAATTGTATCGATTTTTCAATGTATCGACACAAACCTCAACGAGTTATCAGCGCTGTCTTCCGTCCTGCAAATGTGATTATTATGAAATAATTTCTTGCCAAGAATATTGCGTTGTTATAGTCCTCATGATTTGTCTCCTGTTCCACTCTCTTGATCCCGTGTATGCAAGAATTCAGGTTTATTGTTGCATCCGAGTTTTCGTTGGACTTCTTGCTTCATGGCACGTTAACTCTTTTCTGAGTATTTGTCAAGTAGCATATTAGCAAGTAGCTTACTGCCATTAGCTCACTGTTCATGGCTTTTAGTTAAGACTATCGGCTAAGAGTTATAGGCCAACAGCTGAACCGTCTTTTGATAAACCATCTCTACCGTTAATTCCTTCAGGCATTTAAACTTAACATCCGTTCGTGTGCAAGTAAGCGGCTGGGGAGAATATATGAAGCAGGGCGAACAATCCAGGAATAAAGAGGCGACACGGTAGTCCGTGTTCCACGGTCTGGTGTAAACGGGATTTATGGGTCCCGTGATTAAAATGGTTTTCCTTTTGAGCGCTGACGCCAGGTGAAGGAGGCTTGAGTCGTTCGAAATGAAAACGTCGCACCGTTCGATGAGCGCTGCACTCTGTCCGAAAGTCTCCGTGTTGACGCTGATGGCAAATGGAGAACCGATCTTCTTCGTTATTCGATCACGGAGCGCTTGCTCTTCTGGCCCGCCGAATATTAAAACCCGCGCGCCTAATTTCTTAATCAGCATGTCACCGAGTTCCGAGAATCCTTCTGGTTGCCAACGCTTGTTTATATGATTTTTCAAAGTTGATCCACCAGGATGGAAACCAATGACCACATCCTTGCTTTCGATACCTTTTTGGGCGCAAAATGTTTTTGCATACTCGCGTTCATCGTCAAGCAGCGGAAACTTTAAGTCGGGTTCTTCGGAAAATTTGGCGCCGAGAAGTTCTGCAAATAGTTTTATATTCTCTTGAACGTTATGCAGCTGGTCGCTTTCAGTAATCCTGATGTTGTTGAAAAAACCAAGATTGCGGAAATCCATCCTTAAGTACTTCACAGCCACCCGTTTCTTTGCGCCGATTAAAAAGTTAATTACATTATATTCTGCGCGGTTCGATGGATAAATATTCACAGTCGCATCGTACTTTCCACGCAATCCACGCACGAATCGGAGAGACTTGAATACCCCTTCTTTTATGAAATCGAAATAATAAACCTTGTCAACATTTTTGTTCCGCTTAAATATTTCTTCGGCACTTTTGAACATTACCATAACATCAATCTGCGATTCAGGAACGAATTGCTTTGTCAGAGCGATCGCCGGGGTAACCAACAGCGCGTCTCCGATGCCGGGAAGTGCGATTACAAGAATTTTCATTGTGGATTGGGAATTAGGATCTCAACATTTAGTGCGTGGCGCATAGAGCTTAGCGCATCATGGCTTTTTGCAGACTATACCGCAAGAAATGGAAGTGGAAATGACAAACGGATTGTTTCGGATTGATTCACGAACTTTCTTGCGGAAATTTGTGAGCAGTTTGATTGGAGTTGGATTTAGCGGAAGGGCTATTCCGATTTTTTTGAATCCCTCTCTCATCACGCGGTAGAAAAGGCTCGGGTACATCCATTCGCCATATCGATATATTGGTACGACGTCGAACGATCGCAAAAGTTCATCAAGCTGCTGAATGGAGAACTCGCGTTCCCAGCCTGCGAACCATTTGTCTAACGTGATCAGAATATGTTTCATGGCCGTATAAATATGATATCGTTGTGGAACGTCAACTAAAAGCAGTCCGCCGCTTTTTAGAATTCGGATGTTTTCTTTCAACAGATTGTTTGCTTCCTTTTCACGGAAATGCTCGAGAAGTCCTTGGTGAAAAACCAAATCGAAAGAGCCATCGGGGAAAGGAAGTGAAAACGCGTTGCCACCGACAGGATTGACTTCAACTTTTTCTTCAGCAGCGAAATTTTTTATGATGTTTAATGAATTGGTTGAGTAGTCGAGCATAAACACAGATGCTCCATGTTCCACCATGCCGAAGCTGTCGCGCCCGGTTCCGGCTCCAACTTCTAGTATGCGTTTTCCCCGGAGATCAGTAATGCTCAAGACATTCCGCAGAACCCGATTGTTGTTCGAGTAGACTTCGTGGACTTCTTTCTTTTCAGACCAGAAATTTTCCCAATGAGATTTAGTTGAGACCCTTTGTGACGAAGCTGCCTGATCTATTTTCATCAATTACTCTCTGTTAGTTTTGCGGTCGAATTTCAACAAGAATTTCGCAGTAAATTTGCCTTTATTTACAGATAGATTCAACGACGAAGATAAGTCAAAATCCAAAAGTCACTGTGAAGCGCAAAGGCAGGGCTGCATTTCAAAGTTCACGATTGAATTTGCTTACCTCCGAATTTTGATCTTTGACGTTCTATTGTTCGCTATCATGTCAAATTCTAAATTGAATTGTGATCGGAAAGTTAGCCGACCCGAATTCAACTTGAACAATTAAAGTTTTTACATTTTGCCCCTGTAGCTCAGTTGGATAGAGCAAGAGTTTCCTAAACTCTGTGTCGCAAGTTCGAGTCTTGCCAGGGGCACCAACAAGAAAATTCGAAACTCTAAATTAATCCGAAATCATAAATTAGAAATGTGAAATATTAAATGAGGCTTAGTACTTACTTCCTTCCCACGCTGAAAGAAAATCCTGCCGATGCGACTATGGCAAGTCACAAACTGATGATGAGGGCCGGACTCATTCGTCCGCTGGGAGCTGGGATTTATTCGTGGCTTCCGATAGGCTGGCGGGTCATGAAAAAGGTTATGGAAATAATCCGTGAAGAAATGGATGCGGTCGGCGCTCAAGAATTTCATCTTCCTGCTTTGAATCCGATTGAGATTTGGCAACAGACAGGCCGCGTCGAATCATTCGGCGATACGCTCTTTCATATAAAGAATCGTCCACTCGTTCTTGCTCCGACTCACGAAGAAATTTTCACGACAATTGCAAGAGACAATATCAAATCTTACCGCGACTTGCCGCAAATTTGGTATCAAATTCAGACGAAATTCCGAAACGAGCCGCGCCCTCGCTCCGGTGTCATCCGAGGAAGACAATTCTTCATGAAAGACTCGTACAGTTTCGACAGAAGCTTCGAGGAGCTTGACAAAAGTTATGAGTTTCATAAAGAGGCTTACAAAAAGATCTATTCTCGGAACGGCTTGAAATTTTTTATCGTGGGTGCGTCGAGCGGTGCGATGGGCGGAACGGGTTCGCAGGAATTCATGGTCGAGTCACCTGAGGGTGAAGATACTTGTGCGCTTTGTGATAACTGCGGCTATGCTGCGAATCTTGAAGTTGCATCGAGTGGGATCGCACCTCTCGGAAAACTTGATGGTACAAAGCAACACGAAGAGATTTACACGCCGAATATCAAAACCATCGACCAGCTTGCAACGTTTTTAAAAATCTCCACTGAGCGCCTTGCCAAGTCTCTTGTTTATAAAGTCGATAACGAGCTGGTTCTGATTCTAATGTCGGGCAACGATCAGCTCAACGAAGCGAAACTCACAGCCGCGCTCGGCAAAAATGCTTCCGCGATGGAGCCCGAAGAGCTTGCAAAATACACGGGAGCAAATGCAGGGTCAATAGGTCCAATTCGTTTACAGGGGTTCAAAATCATTGCCGATAGGCGTCTTGAAAATGCGAACGAGTTAATCAGCGGCGCAAACAAAGATGATTACCACATCACCCATATCGATTTAAAGCGTGACGTTAAGATCGAAAGTTATTTTGATTTACGGACAATCGAAGCTGGTGAGCCATGCCCGAAATGTAATCAGAAGCTGCGAATCGTAAACGCAATCGAGATCGGCCATATTTTTAAGCTAGGCACAAAATATTCCGTTGCGCTTCATGCCAATTATTTAGATGAAGGTGGCACGGAAAAACCGATAGTTATGGGAAGCTATGGTATCGGTGTCGAAAGAATCATAGCCTGCCACATCGAACAAAACCATGACGAGAACGGAATAATCTGGGACAAATCAATCGCACCTTTCATGGTACATTTAATTTCCGTCAACATGGACAACAATGGAGTTGTAAGCGCGGCTGAAAAATTTTTTGAAGAGTTTTCTAAATCCGGCATTGAAGTCCTTTATGATGACAGGCAAGGCGTGAGTCCCGGTTTCAAATTCAAAGATGCCGATCTTCTAGGAATGCCGATGCAGGTGATTGTCGGCGAGAGGAATTTGAAGCAAGGAAATATTGAGTTAAAGTTTAGAAAAACTAGTGAGCGAAAAATCGTTTCGGCTTCAGAGGTGGTTAAAGAAATCGGAAGCTATTTGAATACAAATTGGAACAAAAAAATGACAACAGAATATGTCCAAGCAATTGGCAATTTACTTGCAACTTACAAGTCTGACTTGACATACATTCGGAACTTTCATAAACATAAAAATGGAGAAATACTAAAAGAAGAATACTTGACAAAAACAACGGGGACTTTTAAAAGTTTCATTGACGAGTTTAAGGTCGCAAGAAATGCAGACAAGGATAAAACAGAATCTTTACTGACACTTAGTTTAGAATGGGTAAGAACTGACAAGAGAAATAAAGTCGACGATTTCGCCAGTCATCTTAAAGAAAAGGGAATAACACACGAAAAAATTGCGACCTCATTAGCATCAAAAATATTGTTCCTTAACGATCCTTGGACAATTTTGCCACTTGACGACCGGGCTAAAAGAGCAGTCGGATATGGACACAAAGAAAATAATTACGCAGAATACTTGTCTAAAGTTGAAAACTTTAGAAAGGAGAACGAAAACGAAATCACACAATGTTTGGCAAGCTTTGACGAATTTTTGACAATAATTGAAAAAGAGTTCGAGGAAGAAATTGGAAACATTAAAACAATAAGACAAAATCGTTTTACCGACAAACTACTTTGGACAATTGGACAATTAAAATAAAAAAGCCACCTACAACAAGTGCTTGCTATTATGCGCGCTGACGAGCAAAAAATTGAGGGCCTCCAAAAAGGGCTGATGAACTACTGCGGTATGTCATTCCCGCATGCTCCAAGCGGGAATCTCCGTTTTCTAGTGAGCGAGATTCCCGATAAAAACATTCGGGAATGACATTGTCCTCTTAATTTTTTTTGTCGCAAGTTAGAAAACTTCTCAGACTTTTGTGTTAAATTCATGTCAGTGGTGTGATGGCAATTTCCATAAGGCTCGTGGCGGTTTTATCTTTTTCATTCTCGTCCTGTGCGCTCTTGAAGCCTTCGACAAGCATAGAACTTTCCAGGGTTCCTAATAATTACTCGCTTGAGCCGTTTGACACCACGAAAACAATTTTTATGTTTGATTCGAAAATAAATTTAGATTTTGATTTGAACGGCTCCAATAGAATTGGTGTTCGTGCCGGCTTTTCCCAGATGCTTGCGAACGGGATTTCGCCCGGATGGTTTTATTTAGATGTCGTCGGTGCGGCAATGTGGGTACGCGGGCTTCCGGTTTATTTGATCGGTGGAGATACAGTCTCAATCGAAGTCGATAACAACCACTTAAATATTGACAGGAGGGAATTCTTCACCGCACGTCAGGAAAAAAGTACGGCGTTCCCATTTATTCCGGCGCTTTCGATAAACTGTGTAGGATGCACAGTTGCGCCGCGTCTGAAGCTTGACGATCAAGAGGTCGACTATGTTCCGCCATGGATAGAAGTCGAACCCGGCTGGCACACGATCGAAATTTACAGCCCGTTTGACAATGTCCAGGTTTATTACCGAACGCTTTTTGATAATTATTCAATTACGCAATTTACATTTTACCCGATTTCAATGAATTAATATGCCACAGTTTGTCCATCTTCATAATCACTCACATTACAGTCTCCTCGATGGCGCGCAACAGATCGATGATATGATCGCTCGCGCAGTTGAATTTAAAATGCCTGCACTAGCGTTGACAGATCATGGGGTTCTCTTCGGAGCGATTGAACTTTACAAATCCGCGAAGAAAGCCGGCATCAAACCGATAATCGGATGCGAGATGTACGTTGCCAAAGGAAAGAGGAACGAGAAAAACGGCTACAACCATCTCACGGTTCTTGCGAAGAATTACACCGGCTATAAAAATCTTGTCAGGTTAGTTTCGCTGGCACATTTAGAAGGATACTACTACAAACCGAGAATAGATTTTGAGCTTTTGAAGGAGAACCACGAAGGACTCATTGTTTTGAGCGGATGCTTGAGCGGCCCAGTTTCCGAACCGATAGTCAATGGTGACATCGAAAGCGCCAGAAGAGCAGCAAGGATGTACAAAGAGCTTTTCGGTGATGATTATTATTTGGAAGTTCACAGCCATGGTCTTGATGAAGAAAAGCGTGTGCTTGGAAATATGCCCAAGATTGCAAAAGATATCGGTGCAAAAATGGTTGCAGTTAACGATGGGCATTATCTAAAACGTGAGCACGCAATTCCGCATAATATTCTTCTGAATATTTCTCAATCGAGCAACGCCACGAAAGATCCGACCGAGCTTCGTTATAAAGTTCCCGAGTTTTATTTCAAAAGTCCGCAAGATATGGAGACGGCGTTTGCCGATTACGACTTCGGGCTGGAAGCGATTGAGAATACAATCGAAGTTGCCGATAAATGCGATCTAAAATTAGAGTTAAAAAGAGATTTGATGCCGCGATTTCCGATACCGGAAAATTCTGGTGCGTCAAGTCCAGAAGAATACTTTGAAAAGCTTTCGCTTCAAGGATTATCTAAACGCTACGCAGATATTACACCGGAGATTGAAAAACGATTCGATCACGAGATCAGCGTAATAAAGAAGATGGGGTTCGCCGGGTATTTTCTGGTTGTCCAGGATTTTATAAACAGCGCACGTGAAATGGGAGTGCCTGTCGGACCGGGAAGAGGAAGCGCGGCTGGAAGCATTGTATCGTATGCGCTCGGGATCACGAATGTTGATCCGCTCCAATATGGACTCCTCTTTGAAAGATTTTTGAACCCAGATCGCGTATCTATGCCCGATATCGATATCGACTTTGCCGACAGCAAACGCAACCTCGTTATTGACTATGTGAAAAAAAAATATGGCGAGGATTCTGTTTGCCAGATCGTCACCTTCGGGACTCTTTCTTCACGCGCGGTTCTGAAAGATGTCGGACGAGTTTTGAGCATTCCACTTTCGACTATTGATTCGATCACGAAACAAATCCCAGTAATTCTCGGGCGAGTCACGCCGCTTGGGGAAGCGATTGAGACGATTTCAGAGCTTCGCTGGGTGAAAGAGAGCAACGATCCAAAGATTAAGCAGCTTATCGAGTATTCGCTGGTGCTTGAAGGGACAAACAGAAATGTCGGCACGCACGCAGCCGGTGTAGTGATCGCTCCTGGCAAAATTACAGAGTACGTACCGCTTTATAAAACACCATCAACTGAAGTCATCACGCAATTTGAGTATAAGAGCCTTGAGGAGATAGGCCTTCTTAAGATGGACTTCCTCGGACTCCGGACACTGACAGTTATAGAGAATGCTCTTAGGTTCATCAAGGAAAATCATAATAAGGAAGTTGATCTTGATAAGATACCCTACGATGATCCGAAGGTTTATGAACTTTTCGCAGCTGGACAGACAGTTGCCGTGTTCCAGTTTGAAAGTGCGAAAATGCAGGAGTATCTCAAGAAACTGAAGCCGACTTCCATGGACGATGTCGTTGCGATGAACGCACTGTATCGTCCAGGTCCGATGGAGAATATAGACACTTTCATTGACAGCAAGGTCGGCGGGAAACGTGTCGAATATTTGCATACTAAGATGGAGCAGATTCTTAAGCCGACTTACGGCGTCATGGTCTATCAGGAACAGGTGATGCAGATCGCGAGCGAGATCGCCGGATTCACTCTCGCGCAAGCCGACATGATGCGCCGGGCGATGGGGAAGAAAGACAAAGTCCTGATGGCGGAGCAGAAAAAATTATTTGTCGAGGGAGCCGGTAAAAATTCAATCGACAAGAAACTTGCCGGTGAGATTTTCGATTTGATCTATAAGTTTGCTTCATATGGTTTCAACAAGTCGCATGCCGTTGCCTATTCCGTCCTCGCGTACCAGACAGCATACCTCAAGACATATTATCCCGCCGAGTTCATGGCGGCGGCACTAACAAGTGAAATAGGCGACATCAACAAGATGACTTTGCTTTTAGACGAATGCCGGAGGCAAGGTATAACGGTTTTGGGACCAGATGTCAATGAAAGTTCTGCGACGTTCTCCGTGACTTGCGGCAAGTTGCGGCTTGGACTCAGTGCTATAAAAAATGTTGGAGTCGGTGCTGCTGAAGAAATCACTCGTGCGAGAAGCGAAGGCGGTAAATTCGAAAACATTTTTGATTTTGTTTTTCGCGTCGACTTGAAAGCGGTGAATAAACGTGCGCTCGAAAGTCTTGTTCAAGCTGGCGCATTTGATTCGCTCGGTCATAAGCGCGCACAACTTTACAACTCATTTGAAGCGATTGTACAATTCGGCCAGTCGGTGCAAGAGAGCAAGTCGAGTTCTCAGTCGTCGTTGTTTGATATGTTGGGAAGCGATCAGAAGAAATTAATGACCTATCCTTCACTGGTAGGAGTCGAGGAATGGAGCCAAGGAGAAAAACTAAATCGCGAGAAAGATCTGCTTGGGGTATACATTTCCGGACATCCGCTTTTAAAATTTGAACAAGAATACAATTCGTTCACGAATATCAGGCTTGGTGACTCAACCACGATAGTTGAGGGAATGGGTGCGAGAGCGGCGGGAATTGTCGTCGATGTCAGGAGAAAGATAGACCGCAAAGGAAACACCATGGCATTTGTTCAGTTAGAAGACTTTACCGGGAAGGGTGAGTTGATTTTTTTTGCGGATGCGTATTCGAAACATCAAAATATTTTATTCGCGGATTCGATAATTTTGGTCTCCGGCAGCGCGGAATCAAATGGCGATTCAGTTCGGATCATGGTACGAGAAGCTTATCCTCTCGAAGAAGCCGCCGGTAAATTGACGAAAAGCATAGCTGTCTCGATTGACGCGAGCGATCGTTCGAAAGAATTGCTCTCGTCATTCAAGCAATTGCTTGGGAATTATTCTCGCGGGAATTGTTCAATCTTCTTTAGTGTTACAAGTGGAGGTTCGAGGCCTAAAATTTATAGATCGAGCATTTATGCAGTTGATGCCAACAGGAAATTTGTGGGTGATTTATCCGATTTATTTGGAAAAGAAAACGTAAAATTAATTTCATAGGAAAAATTCTAAAGGAAAAAAATTAAATGAAACCAGTTGTTGTAAGTTCACAGAATTTCGAATCGGAAGTTATAAAGAGTAATCTGCCCGTGCTGGTCGATTTCTGGGCTACGTGGTGTGGCCCATGCAGAATGATCGCACCGGTTGTGGAAGAAATCGCGAAGGAGTATAATGGGAAACTGAAAGTTGCTAAAGTCGATGTTGATGCGAACCAGGATATAGCGATGACATTCGGGATAATGAGCATCCCGACATTGCTCATTTTCAACGACGGCAAAGTTGCCGACCAACTTGTTGGGGCTGTCCCGAAGTCGATGTTGGTTGATAAAATCACGAGAGTTTTAGAACGTAATTGATAAATAGCAATCAGCTGGGAGCTAACACCCAAATTAACAGGAGGAGAATATGAGGAGGATCATTGTTCTTGCGTTTGTCTGCATTGTCTTTGCTTCTTTAGCCGATGCCTCAGGTATCAAGACGAGTGTTGTCAGGTACGCGAGCGGCAGCGACACTGTCTCAGCGTATCTTGCAGAACCAACAAGTGGAGGGAAGCATCCGGCACTGATCGTGATTCACGAGTGGTGGGGATTGACCGACTGGATAAAACAAGACGCGAGAGAATTAGCTGAAAGAGGGTACGTTGCGCTTGCGATCGATTTGTATCGTGGCCAACTTACCGGTGATCCGCAAGAGGCTTATAAATTAATGATGTCGGTGCCCCATGATAGAGCTGTAACAGATTTGAAAGCTGCCTTTAATTACTTGACGAACCTGAGCGAAGTCAACCCTTCAAAGACTGGCGTCATCGGCTGGTGCATGGGTGGGTCGTACTCATTTATTGCCGCTGTCAACTTGCCGAAGTTGGCTGCATGTGTTATCGATTATGGGAAAGTGGATACGGTAAGATCGGATGTCGCGCGAATTAATTGTCCGGTTCTCTGCAACTTTGCGGAATTGGATAAAGCTTACACTCCGGCAATGGGCAAGGCATTTGCTAAGGAAATGAAAACCGACGGCAAGAAAATTGAGCTTCACATTTATCCTGATGTCAACCACGCTTTCATGAATCCGAACAATGCATCGGGGTATAATGAACCACAAACGAAGATCGCGTGGAAAAACATTTACATTTTTCTTGACAAGAATCTTAAGAAGTGGCTCTGATCTTAATGTTTGCTTTTTCAGCAATATTTGCTTTTTCACCTTGTAAAATCCTTGCATGGATTTTAAATTCTTGTTCTAAGAAAACCATTCTCGATATTTCATAGCGGCGAGCTTTCGGCTATGAACTGTGAGCCAAGGTTTTCTTGTCCCCATCGTCTAGTGGCCTAGGACATCGCCCTTTCACGGCGGTAACAGGGGTTCAAATCCCCTTGGGGACGCTGCATTGCGGAATCTAAAAACGCAAACCTATTTTGATGTGATGAATTTCCTTGACTAACCTTCAGTTTACCGCTATATTGTAACAACCAAGAAAAGGAAAAGTTTAAAGAAAGTTCGTTAAAGGCTTAAAATTTGTGCTGTCATAGACCTTTGATGAACTTTTTTGCCGAATGATGGTGCTAAAGGTCTGCACAGCATTCGGCTTTTTTGTTATGGAGAAACGAAAATAAAAAATAGCGAAATCGAACGACGAGAGACAGTGAAAATGAATAAAGTGTTGTTTCATAGATATTCTGGTGCCTTCTTGATTGGAGTTGTCATTCTCTTCGGAATGTTTTCAGCGGCATCCGCGTCACCGAAAGGTGGGATCCCGAATGCGGGACAACACATAAGTGTTTTGTCGGGAGGACCAAACTCTACGACGATACAAGTGACGCCGGACTCTCTCGGTGCCGACACAATGAGGATTAGCGGGGCGAGATATCTACGCCTTCTTTTCAAGGATGCGTTGATAGAAAACACAGCGAATGGAAGCTTCATCAGGCAATTCATACCGGTGATGGTAGGGGTATTTTCTTGGCAGATTCAAGTCCATGTTGTTCAGACTGATTATGAGACATTGTCTATGCTGCCGCCGGTTCGTGGATCACGAATATTCGTTAAACGAACTTCGCAAGCAATTTCTCAGTTTGTTTCTTATGATGCACCGTTTGGTCAGCGTAAACATATCGTGGTACGAATAAGAGTTTATCCGTTTTCGTATGACAGTCTTTCCGGCAAATACCAGATGTTGAAAAAAATTGTCTTTCAAGTTGTCTCAGCTGGCAGCGGCGTATCGACAAAAAATGTGGTCTCCGACAACCTTTTATCGCAATCATTGGTAAATTATTCTCAAGTGCAAAATGCGGTTGTCGCCCCACCTTCACAACCGCGGAAAACTTTAGCCTCGAGCCTCTTAGCAAGTGGAACGTGGTACAAACTTTCTGTCTCACATAGTGGAATTTACAAATTAACATACCAGGCGCTGAAGGATGATAAAGTGCCGGTTGACAATATCCAGCTCAGCACGATAAGGATTTTCAATGACGGCGGGAGAGAGCTTTCGGAAGATCCGAACGCAGCGAGGCCAAGCGATCTCATCGAAAATGCGATTTATGTTTATAATGGGAATACAGACGGGACTGACAAGTTTGAATCGGGGGACTACATATTGTTCTACGGGAGGTCGCCTCGCGAATGGTCGTATGATTCCTCTTCGAAAACATATTCGCATTACTTGAACCATTATACGGAATCGAATTTTTACTTCATGACTTATGGTGGACAGACGGGAAAAAGGATGCTGAGCGTTCCAAGCTACCATGCGCCGTCTTATTATGTGCCACAAAATTTCACAAGTGGAATTGCTGAAGATGATGAGACTTACAACCTTATTGGCTCAGGCAAAGATTGGTATGGCACAAAGCTTACACCGCCATCCCCATCTGGCGATTATTCCACGGTGCGGTTCAAAAACGAATTGAACGGATTGGATCCGACGCAGGAGATCACTTATAACGTGACTCTTGTAACAAGAAGCACGAGCTCTAATAATTTCACCATATACGAGGACGCGACTGGAACTATGTTGGGCTCGGTAGATGGAAGTGGCTATGAAATTAGCGATTATACCGACATTGAGGGTCATTATGCCTACGCCCTTCCTGTTCAAACATATACCGGTACAGGCAACTTGCAGGGAGATATAAGTGTCTTGAAGATTGTCTATAGCTCTTCTTCTTCCGGTGCCCAAGGTAATGTCTATTGGTACGAAATACTTTACAAGAGAAAATTTCAGGCATTAGGTGATACGCTAAACTTTTATGCGCCCGATACTAACGCCGCCGTTTATTATTCAATTCAAGGGTTCTCAAGCAATAACATCAGGGTTTTTGATGTGAGTGATACCTCGAATGTTAATATGATACAGCCTGACTCGATCAATAATAATACCGCTTCGTTTGGAATTCAAACATCTACCGGCACTTCGAGACAGTTTTATGCAGTCGGCGATAACGGATATCGTTCTATAGACAGCATTTCCTCAGTACAGAACTCAGACCTTCACGGACAGGTCGCCGGCACAGATTTGATTATCGTTACCGCTCCGGATTTTCTCTCACAGGCTAACCAGCTAGCAACTTTCAAGCAGAGTTTCGATGGGTTAACGACCATGGTGGTTCCGACGACCGCTATATACAATGAATTCGGATGCGGCATTCCCGATCCGACCGCCGTTCGTGATTTTCTAAAATATGCTTATACAAATTACCAGATAACTCCGTCCTATGTCATATTGTTCGGCGCAGGAACTTATGACTACAAGAACAAAGCGGGCAATATTCCGGAGTATGTGCCACCTTACGAGAGTGACGAATCACTTGTCCAGATAGACAGCTATACAACCGATGACTATTTCGTTGAGTTCAATAATACGATAACATCTGAGGAGTCGCCGATTTCGATATCGATAGGGAGACTTCCCGTCAGAAGCACGGGTAACGCAGATACTGTAGTAAGCAAGATTATGCAATATGAATCAAAGCCGGACTTTGGAAATTGGAGAAATCTTCTCACAATTGTTGCTGACGGTTATGACGGAAGTGGCAATGCTGACAATGAGTTTGAAGTTGATGTGGAGTCGGATTTGATGCCGCTCATTCCTAAAGAATTTGACGAACGAAAAATATATCTTGGCCTTTATCCAACGGTAGTCTCCACACAAGGTATTCGGAAACCGGAAGCAGCCGCAGACATGGTGAATCAAATTAATGATGGTACGCTCGTTGTTAATTTTGTAGGTCATGGTGATCCGGACGTTTGGTCATATACACATGTATTCGATAAGGACGTGACAGTTCCACAACTTACCAACTTTACAAGATTGAGCTTGTTTATTGGTGCCACTTGCGATTTTGGACGAGATGATAATCCACTGGAGCAGAGCGGCGCTGAGCTTCTGGTTTTATCGCCGCATGGAGGTGCCATCGGAATCGTGAGCTCAGCAAGAGTCGTCTATAACACTAACAATCTGGATTTGAATGGATATTTCCTTCAGCAGTTGTTCGTCAGAGACCAACAGCGCAATGCTACGCGAGTCGGTGATGCATTCTTTAGATCGAAGCAGGTATACTATGGGGGCGCTGACTACAATGATCTTAAGTATCAATATATCGGAGACCCGACGGTTCGTTTGGGAATGCCAAAGTATAATGCCAGCATCGACAGTTTGAACGGGAAATCTCTTGCACAGGTGCAGCAGATCCGCGCTCTTAGCAAGTTGGATATCAAAGGAACAGTTTATCACCCTGATGGGACTGTCTGGAGCGACCTGTCGAGTACGGCGTTACTCACTGTTTATGATTCACAAAGACAAGTGGTTGATCCACTATGGGGAAATTACTATACATTCCAAGGCTCCCCACTTTTCAGCGGCCAGGTTTCTGTTAAGAACGGAACATACGAAGCCACTGTGGTTATGCCGACTGATATTTCATACAGCGACACAACAGGAAAAATCGAACTGTATTTTCAAGGAGGCGGCGCAGACGGCTCCGGCTACACGACGAATGTAAATGTCGGCGGAACCGATACGACTGCCAAGAACCCCCATGTTGGTCCCCAGATAACTGTTTATTTTAATTCGACAAATTTCAAGAATGGAGATGTCGTTTCCCAGAATGACACGTTATTTGTTAACTTGCATTGTGATTCTGTAGGCGATGGGATTAACCTGTCCGACGCGGCTGTCGGGCATACTTTGCAAGCGACGTTTGATGGACAGCAGTCGGTTAATCTTGCGCCGTTCTACACCGGAAGCGTAAATTCCTATCAAGATGGGGCAGTAAAATATCCGGTAACGTTATCCCTTGCGCCGGGTGAACATTCAGTGACTGTAAGGGCCTTTGATGTTTTTAATAATGAGTCGGACACGAGCGCCACATTTAGCGTGGAATCTTCCACACAGTTGTCGATCACAGATGTTTACAATTATCCTGATCCTTTCAATGGCAGCACGGCATTTACGTTCCAGCGAAACGGCGGTGTCGGGGAACCTATCAACGTCAAGATAAAGGTTTTTACTTTAAGTGGCAGATTGATTAAGACAATCGAGTACCCCGGAATAATAACCGGTAACGATACATTTGTAAAAATCCCTTGGGATGGTCTCGACAATGATGGTAACAGACTCGCTAACGGCGTGTATCTTTACAAAGTGATAGCCTCGACAGTTGATGGGTCACAGACAAGCGAAGCGCTCGGAAAAATGGCAGTCTTGCGATGAAACATGTAGAAAGTTCTGAATTAACGTTTTATTATAAATTTTTAAACGAGGAGTAATAGTTTATGAAAACAATAATTTTATCGGTGGTTGCAGCAGCTTCTGTGCTAATGCTAAGCTCAGGTGCATTCGCCCAGGGTAATACCTCCGTTCCGTTTCTTCTGATTGCCCCAGACGCACGTGCGGGAGGAATGGGAGAAACAGGTACAGGTTTGGCGGACGATGCCTCAGCTATTTTCTGGAATGTGGCCGGGCTCGCTTTTCTAAAAGGAGACAATGTAGCTCTTACAGAGGCACCATGGCTGCCGGAGTTCAGCTCTGATTTGAATTACAACTATCTTGCATACAATCACTATATGGAAGATTGGGCAGGCAATGTTGCGGCGAGCATAACTTATTTTAATCTCGGTCAATTTACCGAAACAGGCTCAGGTAGTCCTGATCCTATAGGTACATGGCACGCTTACGAAATTGCGTTGACGCTTGGTTATGGCACTCAGATTTCCGATGGGCTCGGCTTAGGAGCGAATTTCCGCTACATAAGAAGCGATCTCGCCCCATTTGGTGCCGAACAGGAACAGGGAAGCGGTGTAGCGTCGGATGTCAGCTTTGATTTGGGAGTGTTATACAGGCCCCAGAAGCTTGATTTACCTTTCGTGGGAAATTTTGATAATAGACTTAGCTTAGGCATTACCTTAACGAACTTAGGTCCGAATCTTTATTATATTGACCAAGCTCAAGCGGATCCTCTTCCGACAAATCTCAGAGTAGGCCTTGCACTACACGTGGTGAAAAGCAATTACAACAATTTGTATTTCGTTCTTGATTTGAGCAGAACCATGGTTCGCATTAGGTCAGGGGGCGGCGATACAACTATTGTTGGGTCTGACACGACTGTATCTGCCGAGTGGCGAACCGTTGACCCATTACCCAAGTCATTGATTACGACATGGAATGACGGTAGCGGTTTGAAGGAAATCATCTTGAGCTTGGGAGCCGAATACTGGTATGGAAGCCCGAGACTAATCGCACTTCGATGGGGCTATTTCAAAGAGAATCAGAACTTCGGGGGACGAAACTTCATGACATTCGGTGCCGGTATTCGGTATGATATTTATGGCTTCGACTTTAGTTATATATCGACATTCGATCCGAATAATCCTCTATCAAATCAAATGCGATTCTCGCTGGTTCTGAATTTGGGCGGACAACCTGACTTCTAAATTTTTGGTCCCGACATTTGTCGGGAGCATGACTTTATTGCTCCTGCTTCCGTCGTTGGGAATATCCTCGGCACAGGAACTAAGTCATCCGCTAACTCTAAAGCAGAGCATGCATCCGCAAAAAATCCTGGCAGCAGACACTGTCAATGTTCTTGCCATCATGGTGCAGTTCCAGACAGAGACCGACAACCTGATAAGCGGAAACGGACATCTTTTGATGAACGACAGCACAGGACTCGATGCACCGCCGCATGACAAAACGTATTTCGAAAACCACCTGCTCTTCTTAAAGAATTATTTTGGGAAAGTTTCAGGCGGGAAATTAAACATAAATTATACGTTGCTCGATTCCGTGATAACTTTGCCGCACCAGATGAAGTATTATTCTCCACCAAAGACCGGCGGCGGAAACAATTTAGGACTGCTTTTTCAAGATTCATGGCACACCGCAGACTCTTTATATAATGGGACGTTCCCGTTCAGCCAGTATCAATGCTTCGTGGTATTTCATGCAGGTTCTGGGCGCGACATAGATTTTACAACAGAGCTCGGCTATGATCCTTTGCCATACAACATTCCATCGATTTACCTGAACATTCAAAGTTTAAAAAATATGTTCGGCGCCGACTACAACGGACAACAAGTTGACGACGGTAATTTCATCATCCAAAATTCTGTAATTATGCCTGAGAGCGAAACTTACCCGATCATTAACCTTACCCTTGGAACAAATGGACTTCTCGCAGCCAGCTTCGGGAGTTTCTTAGGCTTGCCGGATTTGTTCGACACGCAAACGGGCGTAACGGGAATCGGCAGATTCGGCTTGATGGACGGTCAGGCAATTTTTGCTTACGGCGGAATCTTCCCGCCTGAACCTTCCGCATGGGAAAAATGTACATTAGGCTGGGTAACTCCGGTTCAGGTTTCTCCTTCGATACTTACGCAATACCTACTTTACGCAAACGAAACCGGAAAATATTCCGTGCTCAAGGTTCCGATTAACGCGACGGAATATTTCCTCCTGGAGAATCGCGAAGGAGATGCGCACCATGACGGTGAAATCATCACAAGCTTTTACAACGGCAGTTTCGATACGACAAGGATGAATTTCATAAGCGATACTGCTTACTTTGATGGTACACAAATCAAAGGAATAAACGGAGTTGTAACCGATGCCGACGAGTATGACTGGGCGCTTCCCCAGGATACAACTTATTTCGGCGGGATTTTGATCTGGCACATAGACCAGAGTGTGATCGATCAAAACACCGCGACGAATACCATAAATGCAAATCCCAATCACCGTGGAGTTGCGCTAATGGAGGCAATCGGCGCAAATGAGATTGGAAACTACATCCAGACAATTTTCGGGTCAGGTTACTACGATGGTGCCTTCACCGATTTCTGGTACAAGGGAAATCCTGATCGTTCGCAATTGCAAAATGTTGGTGGAAACCAGTTCACTCCGACATCTTTGCCGAATTCCGACAGTTACAGCGGTGCCAACTCGCATGTTTATATTACAGATTTCAGTAATCACGACAGCTTGATGACTTTTGATGTAACGGCAGATTCCATTACTGCAAATTTCCGTGTTACATCCGGCTTCCCGAAAAATATTTACGACGCAACCGTCAATTCATCTCCGGTGTTTGGACACATAAGTGCCGATGGAAAATTGCAAGTGATAGTAAACAACGGAGACTCCTTGTACGCGTTCAACATGGATGGAACCTCGGCAGGGTTTGACTCAACAGGATTTTTTTCCAAAGTTGGAGGAAAATTTCAGCCGGTTGTATCATCTCAGAACGCGGCATCAAACATATTGTATGCCATGGATGATTCAGTGTTTTACGGACTTGTGAGTAATAATGGTACAGCGGAAACAATCTTTGCTACAAGAATTCCTGCAAGTGGCTTCGCAGCTGGAGAACCTCTCCATATAATGGGAAGCAAAATACTTTCTTTAAATGCGTCAAGTGCATATGGAATCAATCTGTTTTCGCAGAATGGGTCGTATGTTCACTCATTCGCGATTTCACCTGCATCAGAGCTTGGCTCGTCACTTGCCGATTTCACTGTGCCCGATACCAATGACTTTTATATTCCCGCTGGTAGTTTGTTGGAAGCATGGAAGATTGCGGCTGATAGCTTGACTTTGGTAGATGGGCGACCTATTCCCGTCAACGGGCAGTCCGGCAATTACACAGGGAACTCCGCAAGAATAATCTCAATGTCATATGCAGAGTTGTCACCGAAGGTGCCTGGCCAACTTATTGAGGTTACTCAAAGGGCAGTTTATTTGGACAGCACTGGGTTTTCACCGCGAGAAATATTCTCTTCTTTTCCGGGTGATACAATTACTTCCGGTCCTGTCATCGCAGATCTCGATGGCGACGGAAACCGCGACATAATATTTGCGACTCAAACTGAAGTTTATGCGATCTCATATATCGGTGTAGTGCTGAACCATTTCCCGATCTCAACTGTTGGAAGCGAAGTTCTATCTTCCGATGCGAACAAGATTGTGGGTTCCATGGTGGTTGCCGCGTTGAATGGCGATACTACTGATGTAATTTTCGGAACAAAAGGTGGAGCACTTTATGCTTTTAACGGTGTGTCCGGACAATTGATGTCCGGATTTCCGTTGAGCATCAGCGGCGGACTTGCCGGCAGTCCCGCACTCGCTTACGACTCGCCGAGCGGAAATTTATATCTTGACGCAATCGGCCTTGATGGATATTTGTATAGCTGGACTTTCAAAGGAAATTATTCGGCAAATCCAGTTTTATGGGGCAATTTGCTCCACGATAATTATCACATGAACGCGATTACCGAGCCGCCTCCTTCGCGAACAATCCCACCGTCATTGACCGATACGGTGAGTTTGATTACGAAAGTTTACAACTGGCCTAATCCTGTGACGAACGGAACGACAAAGATTCGTTTTTATCTGAACCACGATGCACAGGTTTCGATCAGCATTTTTAGCTTTGCCGGCGACAAGGTTGCAAACATTCCGACAATAAATGGAATTGGTGGAAATGCAAATGAAGTTGAGTGGAACGTAAGCGGAATACAAAGCGGAGTTTATTTCGCGAGAGTTGAGGCGGTTTCTTCAAAAGAACAGGATGTCGTCATAATCAAGATCGCGGTCGTTAAATGAATGTCTCCCCTCTCCAAAGGGTTCGTTTCGTTTACCATTTTTCATTCCTCCGTTTCTCTATTTGTGCCTTTGTACCAATACTCTTTTCTGCCGCTTTCGTTTTTGCCCAGGACGATTTCATCCATCCGGAACTAACGTGGCGTACGATCGAAACAAAACATTTCTATGTGGATTATCACGAAGGAGAAGAGCGGACCGCCCAGCTTGTCGCCAAAATTGCGGAGGAAATGTATGTGCCGATAACTTCTCTGTACCATCATGAGCCGACTCAAAAAGTTTCTTTCGTCCTCTGGGACACTGACGATTACTCAAATGGCGAAACGTATTTCTTTGATAATAAAATTGATATCTGGGCGTCCAGTTTAGATTTTGCGCTTCGTGGCACCCACAACTGGCTGCGGAATGTCGTCACCCACGAATTCACTCACGATGTAGAAATGCAAACGGCGATGAAATTCAGCCGGCAAATTCCTGCGATTTATCTCCAGTGGCTTGGTTATGAAGCAGAGCGAAGGCCTGATGTCCTTTACGGTTATCCAAATGTCGTTGTAAGCTATCCTCTGAGTGGTATTGTGGTCCCCGCATGGTTTGCCGAAGGAGTCGCGCAATATAATGTCCCTCATCTAAATTTTGAGCATGACACCTGGGATACGCATCGTGATATGATTTTGAGAATGTATGTGCTGAGCCAGAAAATGCTGACGCTTGAGGAAATGGGTGGGTTCGGCAAGACGAGCCTCGGCAATGAATCGACATACAACGCAGGTTTTGCATTTGTCCATTATCTCGCAGGAAAGTACGGACCCAACGTTTTGAAGAAATTGTCGGATGCGATGAGTTCCGTTAGCGCCGTATCGATCGATCAAGCATTCGAGAAAGTGCTCAACAAGTCAGGCAAGCAAGTCTATGATGAGTGGAAAGCATTTTTGGAAAGCAATTACGACGCGAAGACTGTAAAGATAAAGGAGACTTTGCATCAAGGAAAAATAGTCCGCGATGTCGGCTTTGCGAATCTGTTCCCAGTTTTTTCTCCGGATGGAAACAGAATTGCCTACTGCTCCAACAAAGATAACGATTATTTCGGCACTTCATCGGTCTATGTCTATAATTTTGCCGATAGCTCGGAAAAGGAACTGACCGATCACGTTGCAAGCGAGCTGTCATGGTCCAACGACGGTAAATATCTCGTCTATTCGAAGTTGAGCCGGCACAATGCTCATTGGGATGATCTTTATGATTTGTGTTCATACAATATGAAGACCGGTGGCGAAGCGAGGCTCACAAATGGTTTGCGTGCTGACTATCCTTCTCTTTCACCTGATAGCAAAAGAGTGTCTTTCGTCGCCGGCAATGATGGAACACTGAATTTATATTGTGCCGACATGGATCTCGCGCAAAATAGAATTTATAGCATTAAAAAGTTGACAAGCTATAAAAACGGTGAGCAGATATATTCGACGCGCTGGTCAGACTGAAGGTTCGAAGATTGTGTTCGACTATTCGATAGATTCATCGAGACAAATCGGCGTGTACAATTTTGCTGACAGCTCAGTGAAATTTGTTACACCGATAGGTGAAGATTCGCGAGACGCTTTTTTTGCCGACAAAGACAGTACTATAGTTTATTCGTCAGACCGTTCTGGAATATTTAACATCTATAAGCAGAATCTTTATAATGGCACAGCAGAGGCGTTGACGAACGTTATCGGAGGAGCATTCATGTCGACGCTTTCAAACAAAGGTGACCTCGTTTATTCTTCTTATCAATGGAATGGATACAAAATTGAAAGCATCGATGATGCGGCATCGATTCCAAATCCGCCTGAATATAAAGTTGACATCGAGCCTTCGCCGCTTGTTTCCACGTCGGCAGATGCTCCGCCGGTAGAAGATTCCGTAGGTGGAAACAGCATGATACACATTGACGACCATGAAATTCCGAATTACAAATCGGAGCTGTACAGGAATACCACGACCAGTATGTCGTTTTATCCCGTGCTCTTATTCGACAATTATAATCCGCATACAAGTCCTTTTGATGAGCTAAAGGCAGGCGCTTATTTTTCTTCTTCGGATGTCATTGGAAAGTACGACATTTTCGGTGGAGTGACATTAAACAAGCTTCTTGAGCGAGATATCTTTTTCCAATTTGATTACAATGACAAAATTCCCGGACTTTCATCGTTGGGAATTTATCCACAGTTCACCTTATCTGCCTACAATTTGTCGCGGCAGACAAGCGCCAGTATCGGTCTCGGCCCAGACACGATTAATGTTCCGGTGAATTACGATCTGACTGAAGTTGACGCTGTTTTTGGCGGGCCGTTCATTTCATCCTCACTGAATTTGTCAGTAGGGTTTACTTTCGACACTTATTCATCAACCGTTTCAGGCTTTACCGAACCTTCGACGGGACAGCCCTTTTCTTCATTCGGATACACATATTTTATCGGTAGAACATTTTATGCGCAGCTCGACTTAGATGGGATTTCGCCGTCAAGAAATTCTTGGATTAATCCTTTGGGGGTACGCACAATGGCGAGATTATCATATGCCCTTGACAAACTGAACAACGGAGAATTCGAACCGAATGCGCCGCCTATCATTCCGATTTATATAAATTATAATTTTGTACAAGGAGAGTTATTGAATTACTTCGCGTTTCCTGTGTTGAGGGATGACGATGCTTTCGCTGTGAAGCTGCATGTTGGTTATACCTGGGGGAGAGAAATAAACAGCTTCTTCGATTTTTATGCCGGAGGATTGGTGGGAATGCGCGGTTATCCGTTCTACTCTCTCGGCGGCAACAAAATGCTGATTTTAAACTTGACATATAGATATCCGCTATTCAGAGACGTGGACAAACAATTACTGCAATTCTATTTGAGCGATGTTTATCTATCCGCTTTTGGAGATGTTGGGGATGTGTGGGATTATCCCTTGGAAGGTATAATCGGAGCAAAGTTCAAGAGGGATGTCGGCTCCGAACTGCGAATGAGTGGTTTCTCATTCTATAGTTTTCCTACAGCTATTTTCTTCGACGCCTGTTACGGTCTGGATAAATTCACGACACAGCTGAGTGATTTCCAAACCAGCGTGACCTACGGAAAAGAGTGGAGATTTTATTTTGGCTTGACATTCTCATTTGATATTATAGATTTCGAGAGACGATTATGGATAAAATCATAGCAGCTCTTTTGCTTTTAATTTCTGAGGCGGGTGCACAGACAAAGATATTGAGCCTTTCTCAAGACAACTTAAACCACGGTGTTGAGCAAATTTCGGGATCTGTTTTTTTTAGTTCCGAAGGGCTAAAACAAATTGAGGATGACAAAGGCACGTTTTCTAGGCAAACACTAGTGACAAACCAAACAAAGAGGAAACTAACCGGGGTTTTATCGCAGGACCTTTTTTCGCCGCAAGCAGAAAGTTTATCGCACAAGGATTCACTTGAATTGTTTGAGACTCGGTCATCGCTAAAGGCAGGTTTATTCTCACTTCTCGTCCCGGGTGCAGGTCAGTTTTACAATGGTGGTACGGGCAATTATATTAAAGCCGCAGGCTTCTTTGCCCTCGAGGCGGCAGCGATTGCTGTCAATATCATCTGGACGAATAAGGGAAATAACCAGACCACTTTCTTCCAAAATTATGCAGATGTTCTTACCCTTACTACTGGCTATAGTGTTCTCCGATATGCTAAGTGGATACAGCTCAATCTTAACTCTTGGGATCCGAACGATGCCGCAACCGCAAAGTTGGTTAGCGAAATGTTTGTGGACAACGGGCCTGCACCATGGCAGAAAGTGGACTTTGAAAAACTCAACGAGGTTGAATCTATTCTCGGTCGAACTTCTTCCGGGCAGTTCTTCTCACACAATCTTGCCCAGCACGGGACGCAAGATTATTATGAAATCATCGGAAAATATCCGCAGTTCAGGGAAGGGTGGAATCCAAATGCAGCGATGGACAATGTAAACATTTCTTATGATCAACTCAAAGATGATGTTGAAGCGGCTGAGGACTATTATTACATGCAACAGCGCGGCGATGCAAACAATTTTTACGGAGTTGCCGGTACTGCGCTCGGTGTCTTATTGGCGAATCATTTTCTCTCGGCAATTGAGGCGGCGATTTGGGCGCACGGACACAACAAGTGGATACAAACTTCTGTTGGGATGTCGCCACTGCCGCAAGGCCTCGGTTATCAAACGCAATTGAATGTTGCGGTTAACTTCTGAGATTTATTTTTCTTGGAATGATTTTTCTGAGTTGTGGTAATGCTTCCCGTGAGATTGCCATTTTCGGATTTTAATCCCCCCCTCGTTCGTAACTGCGATCTCATTAAAGCTCAAAGCTGTGAAAGAGTCGAACTCCTGAACCAGAGTAGGTCGAGATTTCAATAACTTCCCAATGGAAAATTTGTCCTGTTCCTCCTTGGTTCTGACAGGATTCAATGCGGTGTTTGAATAAATAATTCCGGAATTCGAATAAATTTCTTCGATGTGAGTATGGCCATGAAGTACCGCATCGACTTTAAGCTTTCTGAATAATTCTTCGGTCTTTTTCCTTTGATGGAGTTTCAGTGTGTGAGACTCGAACAAATGATAGAGTTTGTTACCGAATGATTCGGAGTAAGGTTGGTATTTGCCAAAATGGTGATGAATGAGAATAATTTTTCTTAGCCCGGCAATTGAAGGATGGCTAAGAATTCTTTCCACTCCATCAAGCTGCCTATCGGAAACGTGTCCGTTCGATCCGAATGGGTTGAGCACCGGATGAAACGGTCTTACTGAATTCATGCCGACAAAAACGACGGGACCAATAATTTTCACAAACGGGAAGACCCTCTCACTCTCGTAAGCCTTCGCGGGAAAGGTCTCTCTGAAAGCTCGCTCAAAAAGGTTCATCTTCTCCGCATAGTTTATCGACCGGCAATGCTTTCCAAACGAAAGCAAGTCTTCTGCACGGTGAATCCCTCCGAAGATATCATGGTTGCCGATTGTCACGGTTAGTTTCTCATACTCAAGTAGTCCGAAATATTTCAATATCCGACGTACCGACCTGAAGTCACGCTCTTCGCCATGCCCCGCGATGTCACCAGTGATCACTAAGTGATCATAACCTTCATCAATCACTTGTGAAAGAAGACATTTGAGTTTAAGAATGTTCCGGCGGTTGTATTCTGGGCTCACATGAGTATCGGAAATGTGAGCTATCCTGAATACCGCTTTTGTTTGCCCTATTTCTACGTTTTGCAATTCCACGCCCTAAATTATGCAAAGCATATTAAGTCTTTGTTTTTAGAGTGTTGTGATATGGTTAAGAATTTACTTGAGGTTAATTACGCAACTATTATAGGCGGAGTAACATCAGTTGCCCGCAGGACGAATTTCTCCCTCAGAACTTCCAAAGTCAACTTTGCAAGTGTTTCGCTTCCGAAAAATCCATATACGCTGCTTCCGCTGCCGGACATCAGCGCGAACTCTGCGCCGTGCTTGTACAATTCTGATTTTATTTCTCCGATGACAGGAAATTTTTCAAATACCGTTATCTCAAAATCGTTTACGATAAAATTCTTGTATTCAGAAGAAATCTCTCTATGATTAAGGAGCAAGTTACATAATGATTTATCTTTAACTCCCGTTGGTGTCACTATTGAATATGCCAAGGCTGTCGAGACAGAAACATCGGGCACGATCGTTAAGATATATTTTTCAACCCTGTATTTTATCGGCTGTAAGATTTCTCCTTTGCCTGTCGCATATGAAGGGATCTTTTTCAGGAAGAACGGCACATCTGCGCCCAGTTGAACTGCGATGTCGTGAAGTTCGATTTCACTTAGAGGCTTTCCGTATAGCTCCTGAAGTGCGAGAAGAACCGATGCGGCATCGGAACTGCCGCCTCCGAGTCCGCTGCCAATCGGAATGTTTTTCTTGAGAACCATTTTGACTTCTGCATTTATCCCGGTTCGCTCACAGAAAAAGTGCAGAGCTTTCAGGCAAAGATTAGGGTCCGCCTCAAGGTGAATGTTAGAGTAGAACTCGTGCTTATCAGATTTGGTAATTTCCAATTCGTCGGCAAGATGAATCGGGTAGAAAACCGTCTCGATGTCATGATAAGTGTCCGACCGTTTTCGGATCACGCGCAGACCTATGTTGATTTTTGCAGGAGCAAAAAGTTTCAACCAATCACCTTATTCCATTTTGATGAAGAAAAATTATTCGTTTACTAAAATACTCCTCATTGTTCAGGAGTTCAACCCAATTGAAGAAGCCTTATCTTAACCATTTCATGTTAGCGGATGGGAAAAATTTGTCAGATAATATGTGGAATCTTTAGAAAGGTAGAATTAAATTTGGCAGCAATTTTAATTTTTGCTTCATCACTCCGAAGAGGACGATCATGGCACAGAGGAACCAAACATATAAAAGCGGCTCCATTGGATGGAGAAAAGTGCTTTCAGCATTGAAAGGCAACGGGCAGAATAAGAAAGATGGAACAGAAATCCTTTCCCAGCAAACCCCGTCCACCATGCATCGGACCGCTTCAGCGCAGCGCATCATAGATGTCTCGCGGCTGCAGTCGGATGAAGTCTATAAAACGATGCGGACTCAGAAATCCGGGCTTCCTCAAGAAGAAATCGAGAAGCGGCTCGAGGAATACGGATATAATGAGGTAGCACAGGAGAAAAAGCGTGGTGCATGGTCGCGGTTTATAGATTCTATAAGAAATCCGCTTGTCATACTCCTGTCGGCTCTCGCGGTGGTCGCGTTTGCGACGGAAGACGTTACGTCAGGAGTGGTGATGTTATTTATGGTGGTCATGGGAGTTACTCTCAGGTTTATACAGGAATCTCGCGCAGATAAAGCTGCGGCTGCTTTGAAGGCTATGATTAAAGTAACGACTGCCGTTCTTCGTGATGGACAGGAAGTGGAGATTCCGCTTAAGGTAGTCGTTCCGGGCGATATCGTAAAGTTGGCAGCAGGTGATATGATCCCTGCCGATGTTAGGATCGTTTCCTCGAAGGACCTTTTCATCATTCAGTCATCGCTCACCGGCGAATCTCTTCCGGTAGAAAAATTTGATTCACAAGAGACAAAGGATTCTCTTCTCGATCTTTTCAATATCTGCTACCTTGGCACGAGCGTAGAGAGCGGAAGTGCAACAGCAGTTGCGATCAACACAGGCTCTAATACCTATTTCGGCCAAATGGCAAAAAGTATCACCGCGAGACCGGTGGAAACAAGTTTCGACAAAGGTGTTAACCGGTTCACGGTATTAATGATCCAATTTATATTTTTTATGGCGCCTACCGTCTTTCTTATAAACGGCTTTACAAAACATAATTGGCTTGAAGCATTTTTCTTTGCCCTTTCTGTGGCTGTCGGCTTGACGCCGGAGATGTTGCCGATGATCGTGTCTGTCTGCTTGTCAAAAGGTGCCATGTTAATGTCGCGGAAAAAAGTTATCGTCAAGCGTTTAAATTCGATTCAAAACTTCGGCGCTATGGATGTTCTCTGTACCGATAAGACAGGCACGCTGACTATGGATCATGTAATACTGGAACAGCATTGCGATGTGGTGCAAAAAGAAGATGAAGAAGTTTTGAGGGATGCGTATTTGATAAGTCACTTTCAAACTGGGCTTAGAAATGTTTTGGACCGCGCAGTGCTCCAGCGTAAAGAAGTACAAAATTTAGTATCGATCCAGGATTACTCGAAAGTCGACGAGATACCGTTCGACTTTTCGAGGCGCTTAATGTCGGTGGTTGTTCGTTCATCAGCCGGTGAACATCAGCTTCTCACGAAAGGAGCGCCTGAAGAAATTTTCAAACGATGCACGCGCTTCGAATTGGAAGGCGATATTATGCCGATGGATCCGGTTCTTATTGAAGACTTGAAAGAGGAATATGAAAGGTTGAGCATGGACGGGTTCCGTGTACTTGCCCTGGCTTTCAAGAATGTTGAAAAGAAAACTGCGTATTCGAAAGAGGAAGAGCAGGATCTTGTGTTGAAGGGATATCTCGCATTTCTTGATCCTCCGAAAGAAACTACAGCACCTGCAATTGCGGCGCTGCAGCAACATGGGGTTGCGGTGAAAGTTTTAACCGGTGACAATGATCTCGTCGCGAAAAAAGTTTGCCACGAAGTGGGGCTTTCCACTGAATACGCTTTGACTGGAAGTCAGATTGAGAGCATGTCCGATGATGAGTTAGCTGAGGTAGCAGAGAAGACGACGCTTTTTGCAAGACTTTCACCAGTACACAAGAAGCGCATTATTGATTTGTTGAGACAACGGAAACACGTCGTCGGATTCATGGGTGACGGCATCAACGATGCTCCGGCGCTTCGTTCCGCGGACGTAGGGATTTCTGTTGATACTGCAGTCGATATTGCCAAAGAATCCGCCGATATAATTCTTCTTGAAAAAAGTCTGATGGTGCTCGAAGAAGGTGTAATGGAAGGAAGAAAGGTATTCAGCAACATTCTGAAGTATATCCGGATGGGTGCAAGCTCGAATTTCGGAAATATGTTCAGTGTGCTCGGCGCAAGTGCGATTCTGCCGTTTTTGCCCATGGCTCCAATTCAAATTTTGACAAACAATTTTCTGTACGATGTGTCGCAAGTTCCAATTCCAACGGACAGCGTTGATGCCGAATTGATTGTGAAGCCGCGGCCATGGTCTATAGATGAGATCAGAAAATTCATTCTCTTCATTGGTCCTATAAGCTCGATTTTCGATTACACAACCTATTTTGTGATGCTGTACATTTTTAACTGCTGGAATCCGGCGCGGGCATCGCTCTTTCAGACAGGATGGTTCATCGAGTCATTGATGACGCAAACCTTGATTATACATGTCATACGCACCAATAAAATTCCATTCTTACAAAGCCGGCCAAGTGTACCGCTGATGGTTACAACCGGGCTCATCATGGCATTCGGGATATGGCTTCCGTTTTCACCGGTTGCTTCGTCACTCGGCTTGGTTGCGCTTCCGGTTTTATACTGGCCCATCTTATTGGTAACGCTGTTGTTTTATGTTGTGCTCACGCAATTCGTAAAGACATGGCTGTTGAAAAAGAGATGGATCTGAGAGCGCTTGCTCACTTGTTGAGAAGAAGGCAAGATGTTGAGCACTTGATGCAGTAAGTTTGTCCTGACAACGTTAAAATAGGGCTCGATTCTTTTGTAGCAACAAATTGCTTCCCAGTCAGAAAAGCACGAAATTTATTCCTAAATGGTTTCGTTTCTCGTTTGGTCACATTTATCAGGTGTTGTAACCTTAGTCTTTGGTTTTCTACGAGGGATTTTCTTATCTCAATTAATGGGCTGACACGATGAATAAAAAACTTCTACGTGCAACAATCGTCTCCTCGCTCGGCAGTTTTCTCTTCGGCTTTGATACTGCCGTCATCTCTGGTACGACAAAATTCATAACGCAATATTTCAACCTGACTGATACAACGCTCGGAATTACCGTCTCGATCGCACTTTTGGGGACTGTTCTCGGGTCGATTGCCGTGGGCAAACCGGCAGATGCGTGGGGAAGACGCGCTATGCTTTCAGTGTGCGGAGCACTTTATTTTGTCTCCGCATTAGGTTGTGCCATGTCAAGCGGGTGGTATACACTTCTGGTTGCCAGATTCGTTGGCGGCATTGCAATCGGAGCAGCCTCGGTTATGGCGCCGATGTATATCGCAGAAATTGCGCCAGGAAGATTACGTGGAAGATTAGTAGCAGTCGCACAGTTCAATATTGTTTTAGGAATTCTTGTCGCGTTCTTCTCAAATTATTTGCTTGTCGGCGTCGGTGCAAACAATTGGCGCTGGATGTTCGGAGTGATGACAATACCTGCCGCAATTTTCTTCGCTTTATTGTTCATCGTTCCGGAAAGTCCACGTTGGCTCGTAAAGAAAAATCTGGTCCGTGAAGCGAAGAATGTTCTTACAAAAGTTGGTGCGAAAAATGTTGACTCCGAGCTCAGCGACATAATCAATTCATTGAAGGAAGAAGCAGGTCAAGGTGTAGCGAAACTGTTCCAGAGAAAATATAATTTCGTAATCATGTGTGCTGTGCTGCTTGCGGTATTTAATCAACTATCCGGAATCAACGTCATAATGTATTATGCGCCGATGATATTCGAGAGAGCTGGAGCAAGTACGGATGCAGCAATGCTTCAAGCCGTTGCGGTCGGCGTGACTAATATGCTTTTCACGATCATCGCAATGTTTTTTATAGATAAATTTGGGCGTAAGACATTGCTTTTAGTCGGAGCAGTCGGGATGTTTCTTTCACTTGCCGGCGCAGCGGTTCACTATTATGATGAAACTCTTTTCGGCAGCACCGGCGTGGTTGCTTTCATCGTTGGATTTATAGCCTTCTTCGCATTCTCGCAGGGAGCGGTCATCTGGGTGTTTCTCGCCGAGATATTCCCGAACAAAGTCAGATCGAAAGGGCAAGCGCTCGGATCTTTTACGCACTGGATCATGAATGCGATAATCGGTCTCGTGTTTCCTATTGCGCTTACGAACTTCGGCGGTGGAAATGTGTTCATGTTTTTTGCTGTAATGATGATACCGTTCTTCTTCTTTGTGTGGAAGGTGATGCCGGAGACAAAGGGGAAGTCGCTGGAGGAGTTAGAGAAAATAGTTGTGAGCCGAGCTTGAATCTTGAATTTACAATTCAACATTAAAATGAGTGGAGTCCTAAATGAAAATTAAAACGTTACCTGTTTTCCTGGCATTCTTGGCGATGGGATTCGGCGATGCGGTCGGGCCATTTGTTGGCTTGGCAAAAGATGAGTTTACATTAAGCAATACCGTGGCATTTTTAATACCCTTTGTAGGTTTTATTATGTTCGGAGTACTTTCGGTGCCGATGGGAGTTTATCAGGCTAAGAAAGGTAAAAAGTTTGTTCTCATGTTGGGACTTTTTGTGATGCTGCTCGGAATTATAATTCCAATTTTCGGTTTTTCTTCCTTCAAACTTTTTCTTGTAACTGTTCTCCTGTTAGGTGCGGGTGCGACAATACTTCAAGTTGCCGGCAATCCGATAATGAGGGATGTTTCCGACGAAGGAAAGTATTCCAGGAATCTATCTCTTGGACAGTTTGTAAAAGCGATCGGCTCGCTTTCCGGTCCTGTGATACCTGTGATCGCAGCCGCATATTTCGGGAGCAATTGGAAGGTACTGTTCCCGATTTATACCGTAGCAATAATAATTACAGTCATTTCGGTGGCGACACTGAAAGTAGAAGAAAAGCAGTCCGAGAATAAGTCTCCGGTTACATTAGGTTCTTGTTTATCTTTGTTGACAAATGGTTATGTGTTTATGATGGTGGCTGCGATTTTCTTGTACGTCGGCGCGGAAGTGTGCATGAGTTCAGGAATTCCCATTTATCTTCATTCCAAATTCGGACTTGAGATTGAAAAGCTTGGACTGCTTGGAACAGGTTTATTTTTCACAACATTGATGATCGGCCGTTTTCTCGGCGGCGTCATCTTGAACTGGATTTCTCCGAGAAAATTTTTAATTACAACAGTTGCGTTATCGCTCATCGCAATATTAGGACTCTTTACCGGTGTCGCATCAATCGTAGTTATCAGTGTAATAGTCGTCGGTTTAACGTTTGCAAACATTTTCCCGCTGATATTTTCGATCACGGTTGATTCGATGCCTGAAAAGACAAACGAGCTTTCCGGTTTGATGGTGACTGCAATTGTCGGCGGCGCGTTCATTCCGCCTATCATGGGATTTATCGCCGACAGAACAGCCATCGAATTCGGATTTATTGTTCCGCTCGTCGCTCTGCTTTACGTCGGTTGGACATCAATTAGAAACCTTAAAGTGGTACAAGCGTAAGGACAAAGAAGAAATGAGATATAGCTCTGACAAGCGAACCGTAATGACGCTCGATGCCGGTGGAACGAATCTTGTTTTCACGGCAATGCGGGGGAACGAGCAAGTCCTTGAAGAAATCACTTTACCATCCAGCGCAAATAATCTGGACAAATGTTTGTCAACCATTGTGGAAGGTTTTTTTCAGATAAGGGATAAGCTCAAAGATAAGCCGGTCGCAATTAGTTTCGCGTTTCCCGGCCCGGCAGATTATCCAAATGGAATCATCGGCGACCTTCCGAACTTGCCTGCATTCAGAGGCGGAATTGCGCTGGGACCAATGCTTCAGGATAAATTCGAACTTCCTGTTTTCATTAATAATGACGGTAACCTGTATGCCTACGGTGAGGCTATCGCTGGTTACTTACCTTACCTTAATGATCTTCTTGAAAAATCGGGAAGCCCGAAGAGATATAAAAACATTTTGGGCTTGACTTTGGGAACGGGGTTTGGCGGGGGAATAGTTCGCGACGGCAATCTTTTCATCGGAGATAATTCAAACGCTGGTGAAATCTGGTTATTGAGAGATAAGTTGAGTCCGCAGACCAACATCGAAGAGCACGCGAGCATTCGCGGCGTGAGAAAAGTTTACGCGCGTGAGGCGGGAATCAATTTTGCAGATTCACCGACGCCGAAAGATATTTTTGAAATTTGCACAGGAAAGAAACAGGGGAATAAGCAGGCTGCATTGAAAGCGTTTCAGGAAATGGGAGAAGCAGTCGGCGATGCGATTTCAAATGCGATTACATTGATTGATGGAATCGTTGTCATCGGTGGAGGACTTGCCGGCGCTTCCGAAATTTTTCTCCCGTACATCGTGAAAGAGATGAATAGCTGTTTCACAGGCGCGGATGGTAATCAATTTCGCAGACTGGTACAAAATGTTTACAATTTAGAAGACAAGAACGAGCTACAAAATTTTCTGAAAGGTTCCACGATGGAAATCACCGTTTACGGAACAAATAAGAAAGTGAAGTACGATCCTGAAGCGAGAACTGGCGTCGGTATATCTAAAATCGGTACGAGCAAAGCAATTGCAATCGGTGCGTATGCCTTTGCCCTAAATTCCCTAGACTCTCGCTAAGTAAGTTCATAAAGCGGAAGTTTGACAGCGTGAATAAATCAAAAGAGGATATGTCATGAAAACTCTTACTTACCTTTTTGTGGTTTTGTTAATAGTGGCCCCGTTTTCTCTTACCGATGCACAGACGAACACAAATGTTGACAAGATCACATCTGAACTTGATTCTCTTGTTTCCACCACATTTATCGACAACTGGAAGGTCAGCCCCGATCTGAGCACTACGGTTTTTAATGGCTATCCTACTTCCCTCGACTTCGACGACTCGAAATGGGATAATGAAAAGTTGGGTAATGAGATCGATCTCGATTCTTGCTGGATAAGAAAAGTTGTCATGTTACCCGACAGCATTTTCGGAAAACCTATGCAGGGCAAAATTAGTTTGCTCGTGACTCTCGACAACTATGGCTACATGTGGATCAACGGCGAAGACAAAGGATACTTCGCTTATGGTAAAGAATTTTTGTTGTCGAACGACGCAAAACCGGGGATGAAATTTGTGGTTGCCATCAAAGCTGTAAACGGCGGAGCCATGATACATCTCCTTCGTGCAGAACTGCGGAGCGATATCATAAGCGAGCTTCCTGACATGATGCGCGATCTCGCCTTGAGTTTTAGAGTCGGACAGAAAACTCTAAGCTTCGACACTTACCAGACGAATGCAAGACTCAAGGTTGACCCGCATATCGACAAGTCGAAGATGAACCATGATGAGAAAGTTAGGTTGAACGATCTCCTCCAGAAACTTGCAGGCGAAGTCGACGTCGAAGCACTAAAAAGCGGCAATGAGACGAAGTTTGTCGCTTCTGTAAATGAGGTTCGCCCGCAGCTTCAGCCGATAAGCGAGTTTGTAAAACAGTTTACATTATATCTTGTTTCGAATGCACACATCGACGCCGCCTGGTTATGGAGATACATTGAAACTATTCAGGTTTGCAGAAATACTTTCGCCTCGGTTTTGCACATGATGGATGCCAGACCTGACTTGACTTATGCGCAGAGCGCCGCCGCATATTATAACTGGATGGAAGAGAATTATCCCGACGTGTTCAACGGGATAAAGCAGCGCGTGAAAGACGGCAGATGGGAAGTCGTAGGCGGAATGTGGATCGAGCCGGACTGCAATTTGCCGAGCGGTGAATCATGGATGCACCAGCTTCTTTATTCGCAAAACTATTTCCAGAAGAATTTAGGTGTTGATGCAAAAATAGGCTGGAACCCGGATTCATTCGGCTACAATTGGAATATGCCTGAGTTTTATCAGGACGCTGGGATCGATGCCTTTATCACTCAGAAGATCGGATGGAACGACACGAACGTTTTCCCTTACCGGGTTTTCTGGTGGGAATCTCCAGATCAGTCGAGAATCCTGAGCTATTTTCCCTACGATTATGTGAATGAAATTTCCAATCCCTTCCAGCTCTCGGATTGGATGAGGCAATTCGAAGCTAATACCGGGTTCACGAACATGATGGTACTCTTCGGCGTCGGCGATCACGGTGGCGGCCCGTCTCTCGAAATGATAAAAAGAATAGATCATCTGAAAACGCTCGATATTTATCCAAGAATCGAATTTGGAACGGTCGCCAATTACATAAAATGGATAAAAAGCCAGGACCTGTCGACTCTTCCGGTCTGGGACAGCGAACTCTATTTGGAATATCATCAGGGTACATTCACCACACAATCCGAAACGAAGAAAGGAAACAGGAAATCGGAAGTCCTGATGACAAATGCGGAAAAGTTCGCTACAATTGCTACGATGTACAATGGAAAATACAGCAACAAGGATTTTGAGACCGCATGGCGGGATGTGATGTTCAATCAGTTTCACGACATCCTTCCTGGCTCCGGCATCAGTGAAAATTATATTGATGCGGCGAAGAGATACAAGAAGGTTGATAAGATCGGAGACTACCAACTCGACAAGTCATTCAAGCAAATAGAAAGGCACATAAACACCTCCAAAGTCAAAGGTGAACCAATTGTGGTTTACAACCCTCTGTCGTGGGAACGAACCGATGTCGTGAAACTGAACCTACCGGAAGGGGACTTAAAAGATTACTCCATTTACGACTCGAATGGAAAGGAGATCGCATCGCAGATTATTCCGGAGAGCGAATATTCACGCGAAATAATTTTTATTGCCGGCGATGTCCCATCTTTAGGTTACAAAGTGTATGATCTTCGTGAAGGGAAACCTCACCCCGGCGGAGAGCGAGAGGAATCGACCGCTCTGAAAATCGACAGTACTTCTCTCGAAAATCAGTTTTACAAGGTTGATATTGATCCTGATTCTGGTTGGGTGAAAGGTATTTATGACAAAAAGAACAATAAAGAAATCCTGACCGGCTACGGAAACCGTCTTCAATTTCTCGAAGACAAGCCGAAGCAATGGGACGCATGGAACATCGGCTTCACGGGAGTCGAATATCCGTCCAAGCTTAGAAAAATTGAAATCGTCGAGAAAGGCCCTGTCAGAGTTGTACTAAGAGTCTATCGTGATTTTCTCAAGCCCGGTCAGGTCGGTTCTTTTCCGACGGACAATTTCCCGACATCTTTCTTCAAACAGGACATCATTCTATACAGCGGGATTGACCGTGTCGATTTCGGCCTCGATGCGGACTGGTGGGAGACACACGTCATGTTGAAAGTGGCGTTCCCTCTTAACGTGCAGGATTCGCTCGCGACTTATGAAATTCCTTACGGCTCGATTACCCGCGCAACAATTCCGATGAACAGTTGGGAGAGAGCGGAGTTTGAAGTTCCTGCCGAGCGCTGGGCAGATATGTCGCATAACGGTCGCGGGGTCAGCCTGCTCAATCAGGCAAAGTACGGTTACGATACGAAAGGAAGCGTGATGAGACTCTCGCTTCTTCGCTCGCCAGTCTGGCCCGATCCGACCGCTGACCGCGGCGAGCACGAGATTAAATACTCGATTTATTCTCATGGTGGTACATGGAAGGATGGTGGCACGGTGCAGCAGGCTTATGAATACAATTATCCACTGATTGCATACAGCGGTACGGTTCATCAAGGGAGTCTGCCGTTGAGTTATTCTTTCTTCAAATTGACGCCGTCGAATTTAGTTCTAACCGTTGTGAAAGTAGCGGAGAATTCGGATGCCTGGGTGATTCAGTGGTATGACGCGGCCGGGAAGGATTCGAATGCTGATTTAGTTTTGCCGCAAACGCCGAAGAAAGTTGTGGAGTCGAACTTCCTTGAAGAAGACGGTAAGCCAGTGGCATTCAAAGGGAATCATGTGAATATTATGACAAAGAAAAATGCGATAATAACTATAAAGGTATATTATTGATAAAAGCTAATAGCTATTTAAACAAGGAACTCCGAAAATGAAAAAAGATGCTCCGCTGTTTGAGGTACCGCACATTGATTCGATCCAGGAAATGGTTATCGGGTCGGCTCGGCGGTATGGGAACAAATTAGCTTTGGAAGATTTCAATGAGACTCTGATCTCGAAAGTAAGTTATAATTCGCTTCTCGAGAACGTTCTGCGTTTCGGTGCGGCTCTCAGAAATCTTGGCATACAGGAACGAGATCACGTTGCTGTAATCGGAGAAAATCGTGTGCAGTGGTCGATCAGCTACCTGACAGCTATGGCCTTCAATTTCGTTGTGGTTCCTGTTGATAAGAATTTAGGTGTAAATGAAATCTTGAACATACTCCACGAGTCGGAATCAAGTGCCATAGTTTTCTCGGAAGCCTTCGAGCCGATGCTCAGAGAAAAGAGGCAGTCATTGAAGCACCTCAAGCATTACATCAGTATGGGTTTGAAGAAGCATGAAAATGGATTCCATTCGATGACGGAGCTTATCAACAGGAGTCCGGGGATGGAACTGTCGAAGCTGCCAAAAATAAATCCTGACGAAATGGCTGTGATTATTTTTACTTCGGGTACGCTCGGCAGGGCAAAAGGTGTAATGCTCAGTCAGAAAAACCTTGCGTCAAACCTGATGGACATGGTGAGTCTGTTCGGCGGCATTTTCCCGGAAGACAAATTCCTTTCGATACTTCCCATGCATCATACTTATGAATGCACGTGTGGAATGTTGTGCCCTTTGTTCGGCGGTGCATCCGTTCATTACGCAAGATCACTGAAGACCATTGTGGAGGATCTTCAAAAATCAAAAGCGACTATCTTGCTCGGCATTCCTTTGCTATACGACAAGATGTTTAAAGCCATATATCGGGGGATAAAAGAGAAAAAGTTGATTGCACCCATTATTCGTCCGATGATAAAGGCGACGGACATTCTCGAGAAGATCGGCTGGAAAAGCTCAAAGAAGGTTTTGTTCAAGGAAATTCATCAGAGGTTCGGAGGTTCGATACGTTGCTTCATAGCGGGCGGCGCTGCTCCGGATCCAATGGTAGCGAGAGGTCTCCGTGAATTTGGATTCGGCTTCGTGCAGGGATATGGACTTACCGAGACTTCACCGATACTTGCGTTGAACCGCCCCACTAATTTCAAAGACGATGCCGCGGGTTTACTTCTGCCGCACGTTCAATTAAGGATTGCAAATCCCGATCAGGATGGAATCGGAGAAATATGCGCGAAAGGCCCAAGTGTCATGATCGGATATTACAAGAACGAAAAGGCAACGGCGGAAACATTCGATGGAGAATGGTTCAAGACGGGCGACCTTGGCTTCATTGACGCGGACGGATTCCTCCATATCAGCGGCAGAAAAAAGAACGTGATAATCTCTAAGAGTGGAAAGAATGTTTTTCCGGAAGAGATCGAGGATGTATTAAATAGAAGCCCGTTTATCATGGAGAGCATGGTTTTTGGCGAGTTCAATGAAAAAGAAGGCGAAATTATCGCCGTGCAAATAGTGGTTGACGCAGAAGCATTCATCGAACTTTCGGAAACGAAAGGAGTTCAGATAACTCCGGAGCTGATCCATGATGTGATTGATGGCGAAGTAAGAAAAGTCAACCGTGAGCTACCGAGTTACAAGCAGATAAAAAAGTTTCGCGTTCGCGATCAAGAATTTCAGAAAACAACGACCCAAAAGATAAAGAGATTCACGGTAAACACGACGGATTAGAATCGGAATTTTACGATGTGTACTTTGCTGCGCGTCCGGTGAAGACGTTCGGCACAAGGCACAAAAGGCCGCCAACCCCGCCGAGCGATCCTATGAAGTCTGCGAAGTGAAGTAGAGGCTAATCCGTCCGGGCTGGCGTCATTCTCGGACGGGTTGCTTTATATCCGGAGAGTTTGATATTTCATGGAACGATGGTTAGATTTTAAGGAAAATGATTCGGATAAAAAGGAAATAAACAAATAAATGTGTGTTGTTACAGTAGTTAAGCGCAATTGCCCACAACTTAACCGAAGGAGGGAAAAACCATGAAATGGTTAATACTTTTGTCAGCTATAATGTTAAGCCTCTCAGTGTTCCACTGCGGCTTGGCAGACGCCCAAACCAACGTAAGTGGAAACATTACTACAAATACCACTTGGACGTCAAGCGGTTCTCCGTACACACTGACGAGCAACGTTCAGATAAGTAATTCTGCCACACTTACGATAGAGAGCGGAGTAAAGGTCAACCTGCAGTACTATGCCCTGATAGTAGGAAACAACGGTAGTTCACAGCCTGGAGTCCTCGAAGCGAATGGAGTCACTTTCAGTAGTATTAGTAATGACGGAACTCTGGATTTTCAGTACACTTCAACTGGTACAGTTTCTAATTGCAGTTTCACCAGTGCGAACCTAAAGTTTGAGAACACGTCGGCACCTTCGGTAACAGGCAATACCTTTGATGTGAACTCTCCCGTGTACTTGTATTCAGAGATGGTAATACCGGAGCTCAGCAGCAACACATTTGGGAGTGAAACGTTTTACATATCGCTATCTCTTAATAAGAGCACAACACTTAAGAACTTTGGAAACTGCACATACGTATTGACGGGCAATCTCCAAATAAGCAATTGGGACACACTTACGATAGAGAGCGGAGTAAAGGTCAACCTGCAGTACTATACCCTGATAGTAGGAAACAACGGCAGTTCACAGCCTGGAGTCCTCGAAGCGAATGGAGTCACTTTCAGTAGTATTAGTAATGACGGAACTCTGGATTTTCAGTACACTTCAACTGGTACAGTTTCTAATTGCAGTTTCACCAGTGCGAACCTAAAGTTTGAGAACACGTCGGCACCTTCGGTAACAGGCAATACCTTTGATGTGAACTCTCCCGTGTACTTGTATTCAGAGATGGTAATACCGGAGCTCAGCAGCAACACATTTGGGAGTGAAACGTTTTACATATCGCTATCTCTTAACAAGAGCACAACACTTAAGAACTTTGGAAACTGCACATACGTATTGACGGGCAATCTCCAAATAAGCAATTGGGACATACTTACGATAGAGAGCGGAGTAAAGGTCAACCTGCAGTACTATACCCTGATAGTAGGAAACAACGGCAGTTCACAACCTGGAGTCCTCGAAGCGAATGGAGTCGCTTTCAGCAGTATTAGTAATTTGGGAACTCTGGATTTTCAAGATAGTTCCACTGCACAACTCTTGGGTTGCAATTTTGCACAGATGCAGATCAAAGGAGAGAACAACTCGAACGTTATAATTAATACATCCAACTTTGACTTATCATGCTCAGTAACAAACAGTTCCTCAGTCCCTATGAACGCCGAGAACAACTATTGGGGAGACCCCAGCGGGCCTAAGAACTCCGCGAATCCCCAAGGTACTGGCGCAACGGTCGGCAACAAGGTTGACTTTAATCCTTTCAGTGCGTCTCCGGACCCATTCCCGCCCATTATCCCAACCGTTACCAATTGGACGTTCTCTCTTCCTGTGGCTTATCAGGGTACCATCTACACTATATTCTTCAAAGCTGACTCTGCAAGCTATAAAACTTTACAAAGTCAATATAGCAATCCTATGGCACCCCAAGCCGCTTACCTATACACGTACTTGGTGGCGCACCTTCCATCCCATAACACGAACAATTATCAAATCACAGGTGATTCGATTTACATTGGAGACCAGCCTGTGACATCTCCGCCTCTCCGCGGCGAGATCATGAAAACGGCATTACTGTGGGGCTACTACTATTTCTATTACTCCGATTATGGAGGTGCAAATGCTTTGAGTGCTGACTCTGCTCAGTGGGGGGAACTATACTCAAATCAATGGAAGCAACAAATTGGGGCAGCGCTGGCTCAAGTGGTTGACCTCGCCACGATCGTGGGACCACTAGCAAGCGACTTGACGAGTTTGTTTAGCCTCAACTCGTCAGAGTCCGAACAGATTCAAAACTTTATCACGCTCATCGATGATATAGCTGGTGGAGTGCAGGAGCTTCAGGCGGCTTTTCCCAGCACATGGCCGCAAATAGTGGCAGCAATCCCAGGCAACAACGGAGGCACTTATGACAGCTTAAGTTTTATATTGGGTGCAAATGCTTTTCCGAATCCTGGCCAATTGGCCACTCAACTTTACAACGCAGCGTATCCCAACTCGCCTATGTCTCAGAGTGATACCAGTGCCGCCGTCAAGGTGCTATCTGCCCTTGGGACAGATGTGCTTCAGAACGCTGAGGTAAGTTCGCTTCAGGCAGGCGCATCTTTCGCTATATCGTACTTTGGTTACGGCTTGTCGGCGACAACGGCCTCCCAGATCGCAACCTCTACAGCGTTTCAAGGGATTTCCAGCTTCGCCACCCCGCTTTCTATTGCCTCATTTATTGTGCAGAATTTTGTTATGCCGCAAGCACAGCTCCTGCAACAGGAAGTGAACATTCAGACTTGCTTGATGACGACTCTCTTCCCCAAACTTATGGACTTGCTTGACAGCATGGTGGTACAGAATAACGCGAATGGTGATGCGGGAATTGACGTAGCCAATCTCATGGGGCTGAAGTCAGTTTATCAATCTTTGTGGTTCACCACAGACATTAATCTGGTGGGTATTGAATGGCTTAATCCAAATGGGCAGTACACAGCGCAAAGTGATTCATTCGAAGCAATGGCGTATGCAAGTGCAGCGCAAAACGCCTATGACTTAGAGGAGGCAGCGGAAGCTCAATCGGTGACGCTCACTCCTGTGATAGAGAGACCATCTTCAGTCCCCACTGTTTTCACTCTTTACCAAAATTATCCAAACCCTTTCAACCCCACAACGACCATTATCTTTTCCCTCAAGGAGAACTCGAAAGTTGAACTAGACATTTTCACCATTCTCGGCCAAAGAGTTCAGAATTTTGATTTGGGCCAGATGAACGCAGGCACCCACGCTCAAATCGTCGATATGTCGCGGTACGCAAGCGGTGTATATTTTTACCGTATGCAAGCTGGAGCATACAGCGCATCCAAGAAATTCGTGCTTTTGAAATGAGTGGACACCTGCGCCTAACACGCGCCCCCAAAGCGCTCGTCATTGAATGTGGAACGTACTCGCTTCATCCCGCTTTGCCGCATCGTGGATGCTTCGCAATGTTTATAGCGGCAAGCGGGACGAACTTTTTTGCGCGGTACGTTAAGAGTCATGTGCTACGAAATGTTTCTTGGCAAGACCGCGGAGACAAGAAGTAGTAACAAGCAAAGATATATCCGATTGGCGTCTTCGATTTAATTCTGAATTAATATTGTTTACAAACTAACCGTTCGGTATATTTCTCACCGTAATAATCCTCTTGCCCTCCGATAAAAGATTATGAATTTAGAATGACTTCTGACCAATTATCGCATTATAAATATTTGATCACCACTGCCTATATGGGGTTCGGCCATCTCAGGGCAGCTCATAACATCGCGTCTTATAGCAAATCACCAATCTTGAGAGTCGATAGAAAACCATATATTAATGGTATCGATGAGCTCGTCTGGAAATCCAGTCAATCGATTCATACCTACGGATCTCGCGACAAGGAAAGCAAGGGCAGATTTTTTTACAACTGGTTTGAGAGCTTAATGGCGATACCGGAAAATGGTACGCCGCCCTCTTTAGGCCCATCGAAATTTATTCGCACGATGCAGAAGTTTGGCGCGGGAAAAGAGCTCTTGAAATCGCTCGATGGGATTAGCCCGGCATTGCTTCATACATTTTACCTGCCGGCGATGTTAACGACGTACCATGGCTACCGTGGGCAAAATTTTCTTCTCCTATGCGACACGGACTTCCATCGCGTTTGGGCGCCTGTCCATGCAGACAAAGCAAATCTCAACTATTGTGTTCCCATCGCGCAGTCCGCCGATAGGTTGATTTCTTACGGCGTCCGAAAAGAAAAAATTTTCATTACCGGCTTTCCGCTTCCATCGGCAGACACGGGCGGGCGTGATCTCAGGCTGCTGGAACGCGATTTCGATGTAAGAAAGACGAGGCTGGCGAGCAATTCAACTCTTCCACTCACGATAATGTTCCCGTTCAGTGGGGCGGGCGCGTATTCGAATGTTCTTGCAGACTTGGTGAAGTCGATTATAGATGAACTTAAAGATGGGAAGTTGCGGCTGATTGTTTCATGCGGCGATAATGAACATGCATTGAAAAATGCTGAGAACATGTTTATCAATTACGGAATAGAAGAACTGGAATATGCGGAGATAATGTACGACGAAGACGTGTTTGTCGCGTTTGATAAATTCAATTCTGCTTTGAAGTCGACCGACGTAATAATGACTAAGCCGAGCGAGATGGTTTTCTATGCGGCATTGGGAATACCGCTGATATTTCTTCCTCCGATCGGCGCGCATGAAGAAAAGAACGAGAACTATCTCTTCGAGAATAACTGCGCTGTCAATTTGGTGCCGATATCAGATTTCCCGGGATGGCTTGAGAACAGCAGGCGTAAAGGATTGTTATCTGAGCTTGCCGAAAACGGATTTAACAACCTTCCTAAGAATGGAAGCATTGAGATAGATGAACTGGTTTGCAGTTTGACAACCCCACCTTGACCCTCCCCTTTTAGGGGAGGGAACGGGTGGGGTTCCGTAAAAAATATGTTTGAAAAGTTTTCCAAAGGAATTCTTTTGGGAAGGAAAAGGAAGCTTAATCGTGGAACAAGATATTAACTTGTTGAAAGAAGAAATGGTCGGAGTCGGGAAAAGGATGTACAATCATGGGTATGTGGCTTCAAATGACGGCAACATAAGTGCTCGGCTTGACGTGAACTCGGTGCTCATTACGCCAACCGGTGTCAGCAAGGGGTTTATGAAACCTGAAGATTTAATCGTTGTAGATATGAACGGCAATCTTCTTGAAGGTGAGAGAAAACCTTCCTCGGAATCATACATGCACATTCAAATTTATAAAGATCGTCCGGACGTAAAGAGCGTTTGCCATGCGCATCCACCTTACGCGACGGGCTTTGCGGTTGCCGGAATTCCACTCGACAAAATGATCCTTCCGGAATTTATCATAGGACTCGGTACAGTTCCGGTTGTTGAATATGGTGAAACCGGTACGAGCGAGCTTTACGAAGCGATTTCAAATTACATACAAGACTATGATGCGCTTTTGCTTGCGAACCATGGTGCATTGACAGTCGGTGATAGTTTGTTGAGCGCTTATCACAAAATGGAAACCGTCGAACATGCTGCGATGATCGAGTTCATCGCGAGACAGCTTGGCAAAGTGAATATGCTGAACAAAAAGCAGGTCAAGCAATTACTTTCTCAAAGGGATAAGTGGGGAGTCAGAAAAGAGATTGGAATAAAGTCTGTCAAACAATCGAAGCGGAAAACGAGACGTTAAGACAGACGAGAGGATTTTGTCTGTCTTATTTCTTGCTAATTTGTAGGGAGAAGCAGTGTGTTACGCGCGATCCTGATTGGGTTACCGCGCCATTCAGTTTTCCGATTGATCAGCGGAACAATCCACAGAAATCCGATTAGCAGGTCTTTGAACGGTGCGGCTAAACAATATCTGAATCCAAGTCCGGTCTTTAGCAGGGAATTCATGAGTGAATCGCCAGTGATCTTCGCTGCCCAGCAGAACGTTGCGATCATAACGGATTGATGAGAGAAACCCGAAGCGATTGGATAAGCAAGAGACCATAGCGAAAAGTTCGTCAACAATTCTGCGGTATAAGCTGGCTTGTTAAGGTTCCAACGAAGTTGTGCCCACCGGGTATGGCGATTAATGAATCGTTTCATCGTCCACGAATAATTCGTGGTACAAATCAAATGAGGTGCGACGACGACTTTGTATCCATTGTCTCTGTAGAGCTTTCCCATCAAGTAATCTTCCGCCAGATAATTTCGCAGTTCCCACAGTCCGCCCAGCTTTTCAAATTGCGATTTCCTGAAGAAGATAGATTTTCCTACGACAATCTTCTTCCTCAAGAAATCAAGAAGGCTGACGTTTCCGATCACGAAAGAGTTAATGTGAAGATTTTCGAACAGCGCTCCGACACCTTCTCCGCCGATCCCCTTAATTAGGTTTGTAACAATTCCGACTTTTTTGTTCTCGAAGTATCCGATGTTAGATCGCAGATAATTTTTATCCACGGTGACGTTGCTATCACTGATGACCATGTAATCATGGCTCGCGATCGGAATCATTCCGTACAAATTGTTGACCTTCGGATTGAAGCCAAGTGTTCGGTCATTGACAGTGTAACAAATTTTTTTGTTCGGAAATTCTTCTTTGAGTTGCTTGACGATTCCTATCGCGGGGTCGTTAGGAGATTGCATGCCAATTATAATTTCAAATTCGGGATAATCTTGATTAATAAATGAGAGAAGGTTCTTATATAAATTGCCATCGACGCCATTTACCGGTTTCAAAATGGAAATCGGCGGAAGGAATTCACTATCAATAGAATTTTTCTTGAGTATATGAGATGAAAAAAGTTTGTAGAAAGTCGCGAGCAGAGTTGTAATATAATATGCTAATCCCGCGCCGATGATTATTCCGAAAAGTTCTTTCATTCGCTCACTCTTTTTGTCAGCGTACGTAAGTAAGCGAATAAATGTTAAAGCGGTGTGAAGAAAATGTGAAGTTTGCGAGGTTTATTTAAAAGAGTTTACGCTTTCTGAGGTCCTGAACTCTCTGAAAACTCAAATATCAAAGCCACAACTCAAATATCGAAAGTTTTGACTTTTAAGTTGCAGTTTTGATACTTGAGTTTTGGTATTTTTTTATATAACCCCGCCGCTGAGGTCGTGTGGCGAACGTTGACCGATATAGTTAACAATATCTTCTCCACCATCGACGCCGATTAAATTCCCGCTGATGAAGTGTGCGCGTTCATCACACAGAAGTGCGATGGCTTTCGCAATATCTCCCGGGGTCGTGGCACGGCCGGCAGGATTTTTTCTCATCGCTATCTCAAGCATCGATTGTGCATTCGGAATCTTGCGCATTGCAGGTGTATCAGTCACTCCTGCCATAATCGAATTTGCGGTGATGCCGTATGGACCGAGTTCCATGGCGATCTGCCGTATGTGAGATTCGAGTGCCGCTTTTGCTGCCGAGACCGCTCCGTAATTTGGCAGGACGCTATGTCCGCCTGAACTAGTCATGGCAAAAATTCGCGTGCCTTTTTTCAGAAGCCCTCTGAAGAATGCACCTTGAGTCCAATAGACAAGTGAATTAGCCATCACATCGAGAGTCATCTCAATTTTCTTTTGATTCATCGATTCATCGGCATTTATTCCGAAATAAGGTCCGAGGCTTCCGAAAGCGAGTGAATGCATGATAACTTTTATGGACGAATATTTATCGTGAGAGATTGTTTTCTTGATTTCGTCGAGAGTTTTCTCTCTCACTTTTGCGTCGGCAGCATTTATGTTGAAGAAGACCGCTTTTGCGCCGGCTGATTTGATCTTTGCGACTATTTCATTTGCCAGTGGCATTGTCGTAACGCGATCGAAATGAATGCCGAATATGTTGAAACCATTCTTGGCAAGCTCGATTGAGGTTGCTCCACCAAAACCGCTTGAAGAACCTAGTATCAATGCCCAACTCTTTCCCAAGGGTTCAGTGGACTTGTTTCCTTCCAAATTTTCCTCCAGTTTTTTTGTGATAAAATTAATACCGTGTTAAAAGTAAATCAACATGGCTCATATCCATTATCTATGGGATCATCCGCTTTCAGCTATGAGCCATGAACCATAAGTCAAAGCTCGCTTAGTTGCTTCTTGAGCAAGTCAATGTTGCTGACCGGCGTTGGGTCAACTCCCTTTTTTACTGCTAAATAAAAACTCATCCAATCGCCGAAGTGTATCAAGCTGAACATCCGTGCGAGAAGAGACCTTCCTTGAGAATTTATTTCGACGACGTCGGAGCAGTAAGGGCGAATGATTTCCCTAACGAAATCGAAACGAGCTTTCACACGCGGATGATCTTCTTCGTCGCGCAAGAAAATCGCAAAGAATCGCGAAAGCAAATCTTTCAGCGTACAGTATCCGACGATCTCATTATGGTTCATCTCAGGGAAAAGATTTCCGTAAGCGACCGTCTTAGCATTTTCCGATATCTGTCCGCGCCAGCGTAAGTTTACCGCATCAAACCGCTCACTCGAAGCATAAACAAGCGGAAGTACATTTATCATACGTTCAGCAAGACGCAGCGGTTGAGGATCCTTTTCGTAATCCGAATACTCGGCACTGAGCTTACGTAAAAGTTCCACGGTCTCTTTTAACTCTGCCGGCTTCGATTTTAATATTCCTACTTTTTGAAATGCGGTCAGCATTGTGAAGAAAGAATAGCCGAGTGCCGCGCGAGGCGGAAGTCCGCCGGGAATTTTTATCAGATTGTGTTTTGACTTAGCGGCTGTCTCACCGATTTTTCCGCCCGAAGTTATGATAAGAATTTGTGCGGCTTTCTTGCGTGCCATGGCATACGCTGAAATCGTTTCTTCCGTTCCTCCTGAATAACTCGAGACGACAACGAGCGTATTTTTGTCGACGAACTCCGGCAGTGTGTAGCTGCGGTTGACGACGATCGGGACGCACGCTTGTCCGGCAGAATAACTTCTCAATATGTCGCCGCCGATTGCCGATCCACCTAATCCTGTTACTACGATATTTCTAATTTTTGCAGCGGCCAATTTTAAATTGGTTTTCTTCGCAATGTCGATGGCTTCCGCCGATTGTTCGGGGAAAGATTTTATAAGGTTATGCATTCCCGACGTATCAACTGTTTTGATCTCTGTTTCGTTAATCAATATTTTCCTCACTGCTTGTTGTATAATAAATTCGCTCGAACTGTATCTTGAGATAATCGTAGAGCGTTTTCTTTATTTCTCCTGTTGAATCCATTTTCAATAATTGTCTCGCAAACTTGCGCGCCGTTTTATAGCTCGTTTTCCTGATAATTTTCTTTAGAATAGGAAGCATGGAACTTACTGCACTGAATTCATCCAACCCCATTCCGAGAAGCATGACGGTAGCGAGCGGATTGCCCGCCATCTCTCCGCACATTGCGACCTTGATTCCCGCTTCATGACCCGCGTCGATTATGACTTTCAATGTTCTCAATACTGCGGGATGAAATTCATCAAACATATTTGCGACAAGCTCGTTTGTCCTGTCAACCGCAAGTAAGTATTGTGTCAGGTCGTTCGTGCCGATACTGAGGAAATTTACCTTGTGAGAAATTTCCTTGCTGAGTATTGCGGCCGATGGTATCTCGATCATCACTCCTACTTCTATATTTTTATCAAAAGCCGTATGTTCAGCGAGAAGAGAACGCTTTGCTTCATCTAGTATTTCATTTGCTCGGACAACCTCTTCCGGTGATGCGACCATCGGATACATTATTTTACATTTCCCGAAAGCGCTGGTGCGAAGAATCGCTCTGAATTGCTCCTTGAGCAGCTCCGGGCGGTCGAGCATCATTCGAATTCCTCTCCAGCCTAAAAATGGATTCGGCTCGTCATGGCTATCAACGAAAAGTTTATCTCCACCGATGTCGAATGTCCTGAACACCACTGCGTTCGGCGCAGTCTCTTCGACAACTTTCTTGAAAGCGGTAAACTGTTCCTCTTCATCTGGAACGGAATCGGAATCGATTATCATCTGCTCGGTTCTGAAAAGCCCAATGCCGTCGGCGCCGTGCGGTTTCAGCGACGGCAATTCTTCAAGAAGTTCTATGTTTGCCTCGACGAGCACATGCCTGCCGTCCGTCGTAAGTGCCGGCTCATTTGCTTCGGCGAGAAGTTCCGAATCAAGCTCATCGCACCAAGTTTTCCGTTTGGCATATTTTTTCGTCGTGCCCTCGGACGGATTTATCACAACGACTCCACGATAGCCATCAAGGATCAAATCCATCCCATCTTGAACGTGCTTCGTCGCTTCTTTCAATCCGACGACGGCTGGAATTCCGAGCGACCGTGAAAGTATCGACGCGTGAGAACGCGCTCCGCCAAAATCACTAACGTAACCGAGAACGGCATTTCGGCTGAGAAGCACCGCATCTGCCGGTGTCAATTCACTCGTGACGACTATCGGAGTCCCTTCGAACCGGGATTTCAATTTTGCTTCAGTAAGGTTACGAATGATTCTATTTCGCACATCTTCCAGCTCGAGCGCCCGAAGTTTAAACATATCGCTGTCACTTCGTTTCAACTGGTCGATTTGTTTTGAAAATTCGTTGGTGATGATGTACTCCGCATTTTTCTTTTCTGAAATTATTCTTTGTTTTATTACGTCAAAGAAAATTGGGTCGGAGATCATCAAAATTTGCGCTTCAAAGATCATGGCTTTGTCACTGCCAAGTTTCTCAAGTGTGGTACCATAGACTTTATTTAGCTCTGTCGAGGAACGTTCTATAGCTTTCTTCAGCCGTTCCAATTCGACGGAAGGATCATCTACCGATTTCTCATGTACCACTACGCCATCCTTTTTGAGGACGACAACTTTTCCGATCGCAATACCGGGCGATGCCGGCACTCCCCGGAGAATAATTTCGTCTTGAGTGCCGGGCTGTTCCATCAATTCATGACTCATCGAATCCTCTATCAAAAAAATCCGCGAGTGCCGAGAGAGCTTCTTGTTCATCCTCGCCGTCGAATATCAGCATTATTCTCGCCCCTTGTTCGGCAGCGAGTGTCATAACTCCGATTATACTTTTTCCATTGACACGATATCCATCTCTTTCAAGATAAAACTCGGACTTGAACTTCGCCCCAAGTTTTACGAGCGACGCAGCCGGACGGGTGTGAAGCCCGAGACGGTTTTTCACTACTACTTCTTGTTGAACCATCAAAATTTTCTCTGCACAAGTGAATTTGCCAGCTCAACAAGTGCATCCTTTTCATCGGACTCCTTCAATATTTTTAGACTTGACAAAGCACGCTGCGTAAAATTGGCGACCTCTTTTTTTGCCGCCTCAATAATTCCGGCTTCTCGATAAATGTCGCGCACTGCTACAACTTCGGATTCGGTTATCGAGGAATTTTTATATACATCGTCGACTAATTCGAACTTTTTGTCATTCATCAATTGTTGAGCTTTCAGAAATAAAAAATTTTTTTTCTTCTCAATTATGTCGAGACCGAGCGGCTTGCCGAATCTTTCTGCATCTCCTTCGAGATCAAGCATGTCGTCCAAAATTTGAAACGCGATCCCGAGATTCAATCCGAAATCTCCGAGCGCGGATACTTCTTTATCTGTCCCGCCTCCGAGAAGTGCGCCTAATTTTCCGGCAGCCATGAGCAATGCTCCAGTTTTTTTTGAAATCATGTCGATGTAGGCTGGCATCGTGGTTCCCTCAAGTTTGCTCAGGCTTTCATCGAGCGCTTGACCGTCGCAAACCTGTTTGACGCTTTCATTGAAAACCTGGAGCCCGGTTCTCAAATGATATCCGCTGCATTTTTCGAGGCAATCATAAGCAAGCGCCATCATTAAATCGCCAACGAGGATCGCAGTGTTGACGCCAGCATTCACGTGAACTGTTGTTTTCCCGCGGCGTGTGTCCGCATTGTCCATGATGTCATCATGAACCAGCGTGAAGTTGTGAAGAATTTCGATAGCGGCAGCGCCATGGAGCACGTTGTCATTGAATTTTCCGGCGGCTTCGGATGAAAGAATCGAAAGTAAAGGACGAATTCTTTTGCCACCCATTGAGAAGACATATTCTATTTGAGGCTTCAAGGGAGAGTTTGCAACCAATTTCAGAGATTGCGAAAGTTCGCGCTCGATCAGTGATCGTCGTTCAGCAAAATATTCTGTAAAATCTTTCAAGCTATGGCCTTTGCTAATTTAACTTTCTTAAGCTGACTCAAGTTTATGCTTCCCGTTAGAAACATTGCGCCTTTCAATTCTTCGACCCATGCATCGAACTCTTTTACCAATCCATTAACGCCTGCTTTATCGAGCGCTTTGAGGAAAGGTTGTGCGGCGGCACAGATATCTGCGCCGAGGGCAATCGACTTTGCGACATCGACTCCGTTTCGGATTCCGCCGGAAGAAATAAGTCTGATCTTTTTTCTCGATGGAAGTGAGTTCACTCGAATCAAAGCTTCCGATGTTGGGATTCCCCAATTCCAGAAACTCTTCCCGATTCTTTTTTCTGTTCGCCGAAGCGTCTCTATTGCCGACCAGCTCGTTCCACCTGCTCCTGATACATCAATTGCGGAGACGCCGACCTCAATAAGCTTCCTCGCGGCTTCTGCGCTAATACCTGCACCTGTTTCTTTGACGATTACCGGTATCCCGATTTTTTTAACCATCTTTGAAATTCCTTTAACAACGCCGTGAAAGTTTCTGTCGCCTTCAGGCTGGATCATTTCTTGTAGTGCATTGAGATGAACGGCGATCGCATTTGCTTCAATCATATCAATGATCTTGCGGGCGTTGTCTAAAGCGAAACCGTCCGCAACCTGCGCTGCTCCGATATTGCTCATCACAAAAATATTTTTAGCAACACGGCGTACCACTTTAAATGTTTCGAGATAATCACTGTTGTTGAGCGCCTGTCTTTGACTTCCGACGCCCATCCCGATATTTTTTTCTTTGCAGAATTCCGCTAGTGTAGCGTTGATGGACCTGGCACGCTTGAATCCTCCGGTCATTGACGAGACGATAATCGGCGCCGAAAACTTGTGAGAAAAAAATTTAGTTCCTACATCAATTTCGGAATAATCAATTTCCGGCAAAGCATTGTGAACAAACTCGTACTTCTCAAACCCTGTTGACTTTTGGTAATCGATCTTCTCATTTAAAACTATGTCAACGTGGCTTGATTTACGTTTAGCGGTTTGATCCATCATCTTCATAAAAAATAGCCGAAATGGCAAAAATAAGCAAGGTTGAGGGGAATAGGCGAGCTCGCATGCCCACTACTATCTAAAGATTTATTCCTTCACCGGCACCAGCAGCAGCGGAATCTTGCTCGACTTACTTATCTTTGGGGTAACGCTTCCACTCCAAAAGGCTTCAGCGCCTTTCTTGCCGTGAGTTGCCAGGATGATTAAATCCGCCTTAGTAATCCTTGCTGTCTTTGGAATTGCAGTGCCGGGTTCGTTTCTTGACGCGCTTGTCGTAACTTCTATTCCGGTAAGCTCAATCTTCGTTTGAAGCCGGCTTAGATATTCTTTTGCATCGGGGACAATCATGTCCATCATTTTCGAGGTGGTTCCAGGAAGAAATCTGTTTGCAGGAGTCAGTTCACCCGACATTGACACGAGACGAGGAATTGCAATTAAAAGATGAATTTTAGCTTTGCACATTCCTGCAAGTGTTGAAGCATAAGTGAGAGATTGCTCGTGATCGGGATTTCCGTCAAGTGGGACAAGGAAATTCTCAAACTTGTATTTCGGATTTTCGGAAGATGGGTTTACCAATAGAACCGGCACATTGCCGAAGGAAATTACTTGCTGGGCAATTGAGCCGAAAAGCATGCCGCGAAGTCCGCTGCTCCCGTGCATGCACATTATAACAAGATCCTGCTTTAACTCTTCGGTATGATCGGAAATGCTTTGAGAAACATCCCTTACGCCGGCTTCATGAACGTGGAATTGTATATTGACTCCTTCAAAGATACTTGAAGATGCCATGACACGGAGATATTCCTCAGCTCGTTCTGCATTTGTTAGATGTCTTTCCCCGTGAATTTTCTCCGGCGGGTCTTTTTCAATAACGTGGATCAAAGTAACGGAAGCATGGATTTTTCTTGCGAGCTGCGCAGCCACCGGCAGAACAGATTCCGCCAGCGACGAGCCGTCAAGTGGAACGAGCAACTTTTTAATTGTTGATTTATCCAACGAACACCTTGTAGATCAAATAAAGATTCAATAGTATAATCAGAAATGCAAACACCCACACGGTAAATGTTGTCATCTTTTTGTTGACAAGAACCCCCATGATGTTTTTGTTTCGTGTAAACATTATTAGAGGGATTATCGCAAAAGGAAGTCCGAAACTTAAAACCACCTGACTGATGACAAGCGTGCGAGTCGGATCGAGTCCGATTGCAATGACTATGATTGAAGGAATCATAGTAACTAATCTTCTCAGCCAAATCGGAATATGTCTGTGAAGAAATCCCTGCATGATAACTTGTCCGGCACTCGTTCCGACCGTTGATGAAGATAATCCCGATGCGAGAAGTGATATCGCGAAAATCCAGCTTGCGGCTTTTCCCAACAATGGTTGCAAAGTTATGTGGGCATCTTCAATAGTGGCGATGTTCGTGAATCCATGCCTGTAAAAAGTTGCCGCTGCCATTATAAGCATAGCCATATTAACGAGACTAGCAATCCCCATCGCGATTGTCACGTCTAAAATTTCAAACCGAAAAAGTTTGCGGAGTTTATCTGGATTTTTCACGATTATTCTTTGCTGTGTCAAAGCCGAATGCAGAAAAATCGCATGGGGCATAACAGTAGCTCCAAGAATGCCGGTTGCAAGAAGTACGCTTTCAGTTCCTGAAAATTCAGGAACGAAAGTGTGGTACAGGAGAATTGCAGGATCGGGTTTGTCGAGAATCGTTTCTACGAGATAGCACACCGCAATGACACTGACCATCAAAGTGATTGCGATTTCGAGCGGCCGGAAGCCATAACGCTGCAAACCGAGAATTAAGAAAGTACATATCCCGGTCATTATTCCGCCGACAATCAATGGGAAACCGAAAAGGAGATTGAACCCGAGTGCTGCACCTAAAAATTCAGCGAGGTCGGTTGCCATGGCGACTATTTCCATTAATACCCACATGCCGTAAGCAACCGGTCTTCTAAAATTATTCCGACAGTGTTCGGCAAGATTACTCCCCGTTGCGATTCCTAACTTTGCAGAGAGAGTTTGTATTAGCATCGCCATTAAGTTGCTTGCAAGTATCACCCACAATAAAGTGTAACCGAATTCCGATCCACCTTGGATGTTGGTCGCGAAGTTTCCCGGATCGACATAAGCGACGCTGGCAATAAAAGCTGGACCGAGGAATGGAATTAATTTTGTAAAAATATTTTTTTGTGATGCTCCTGATAAAGCATCATCAGCTGAATCTCTAGTTCTAGTATCCGTTCGCTTTATTGTGGAGACAATTAAACTTTTCATTTCTTCTTTGCAATCGGTTATCTAAGGGCTATCAGCCATCATCTAAGAATTAATCACTTATTCCCCGATTATTTTTACCACCACTCTTTTTCTTCGTTGACCATCAAACTCTGCATAGAAAATCTGTTCCCATGGACCGAGATCGAGTTTTCCCTTGGTAATCGGAAGCACAACTTGATGATGTATGAGAGTCCTCTTCAAGTGCGCATCGGCATTGTCTTCACCCGTACGATGGTGCCGGTATTCCGGCTTGAAAGGTGCAATTGTCTCGAGAAAATCCATCAGGTCTTGCTTAAGTCCGGACTCTTCGTCATTGACCCAGATCCCGCTCGTGATGTGCATCGCGCTGACCAGACAGAATCCTTCCTGTACCCCGCTTGCTTTCACATTTTTCTCCACGTCGCCTGTGATGTTTACAAGCTCTTTTCTGCTTTTTGTGTTGAACCAAAGATAATCTGTGTGCGATTTCATCTCATCCTCGCGTAAATTGGTCAAATAAAGTTAAGTTATTCACATCCATTATGCTAAATCTTAAGTTGTTTTTGTTCAACTTAAGTATGGACACATTCAAACATATTGGATCACCTCAAACAAAAATTAAGGGTGACCAGAAAAAATCTACCCGTCCTTTAAATAAAATTTTTATTAATAGAATTATCTATATTGCTTCAAGAACTCGAGTCTATCTTTTAACTGCGATGCGGGAATGAGAAGTTTATCTTTCCCATAGATTGCATCTTCAGGATTCGTAAATGTAAGCTCAAAATCTTTGCTCATGATTATTGCCTCTTCTGGACAAACCTCTTCGCAGAACCCGCAAAAAATGCATCTTAACATATTTATCTCGAACAATTCAGGATATCTTTCTTTATCAAGTTCGGTTTCCGCTGCCTGTACCTGGATCGCTAACGGCGGGCAGACGCGTGCGCAGAGTCCACATGCAACGCATCGTTCCACTCCGGTTTCATCTTCCATCACAAGAACGGGTCTTCCGCGAAACACCGGTGGTGGAACCCAACGTTCCTCCGGATACTGCCGCGTGAACTTCGGCCTGAAGAAGACGCGTATCGTGATCGACATTCCGCGAATTATCTCCGGAAAATAAAGCTTTTCCCAAAGTGTCATCTTGCGTTTTAGTATTCCATTCCCATTCTGTGCCATCTAAACCTCTCTTACTTAACTGCCAACATGATTGCACCGGTTCCAAGTAAGTTCAGGAAAGCAAGCGGCAGTAAAACTTTCCAGCCGACATTCATGAGTTGATCGTATCTGAAACGCGGCAAACTCCATCTAACCCACATATAGATGAAAATAAAAATCCCCATCTTAGCGAGAAAGGTTACAACTTGCACAAGTGCGGCTATGTTGGGCTGCATGGCGGCATAATTTACATGCGGCAATGACCAGCCGCCGAAATAAAGTGTGACCATCAAAGCGCTCGACACAATCATGTTTGTATATTCAGACAGGAAGAAAACTCCCCAGCGCATTCCACTGTACTCAGTGTGATAGCCGCCGACTAATTCCGGCTCTGCTTCTGGCAAGTCGAATGGCAAACGATTTGTCTCCGCAAACGCCGCGACCATGAACACCAAAAAACCGAGAGGCTGGTAAAGGATATTCCAAAATCCCAGGCTCTGAGCTTCCACAATTTTATCTAGCTGCAAAGTGCCGTTAATCATCAATACACCGATTATGCTGAGTCCGAGCGACAACTCATAACTAATCATCTGTGCCGATGACCTCAGTCCGCCTAGCAATGAATATTTGTTATTCGATGCCCAACCGCTTAGCGTAACTCCATAAACTCCGAGCGACGACATCGCCAATATATAAAGTATGCCAACGTTTACGTTTGCAATCATGAGATTTATTTTTTGACCGCCGACCATGATGTAATTTCCGAATGGGATTACAGCAAGCGCAGAGAGTGCGACGGTAATGGAAATCACCGGCGCGAGCGCGTGCACGAATTTGTTTGCCTTCGCGGGGACGATAAGCTCTTTCAAAGCCAACTTCAAAATATCTGCAAAGGGCTGGAAGAGTCCTTTTGGACCAACTCGATTCGGTCCGATTCGGTCCTGCATAAAAGCACTCACTTTGCGCTCGAGCAAAACCAAATATGCAACCGTTCCGAGAATGACCAAAACTAACACGATTATCTTGATTAATGCTATAATTGCAATCATTTTCAGACTAGCGCTTTGTCTTTGGATTTTTTCAATAATGCTCCGTGATCTCCAAGCTTTGTGTATGATAGTCCTTTAAAGCTTGGAACAACCTGAACGATTTCTTCAAACACTTTTTGAGCGGACTGGTATTTCATTTTCCCACCTAAAAGATTTCCAATAGCGGAAACAATTTCCCACGATGAACGCACATTTCGTCGAGCGCCCTTGTTCCATTTATCGAAGGCGCTGCCGAATTTGTCCAACCTGCTCATGTTGAATCTGCCGGGAACGCGATCTTGTTCGAGAGTCGAAAGCGCCGGTCTCGACAGCTGCGCTCTTCCGAGGAAATTCACATACGTCCCTTGTTTCTCAGCAAACGTCGCGCTCGGAAAAACCACGTCTGCTAACTGCGTCGTTTTCGTGCTGACCCAGTAGCTGACGACCAAAACATCTAATTTGGCCAACAACTCCTCGATATCTTTTGAAACAACGACATCATCATCCATGACGTAGAGTGCTTTTATTTTCCCTGAGCCGATCAGCTCGAAAATTTTATTTGCATCGGTTCCTTTTTGAGATATAACGCCGACCTCGCGAGCCCCATAACTGTTCGGAGTCTTGTCGGCACGGAGCAGAAAGTTATCTTCATCGCCTTCGACTATGTGCCGCATGAAATCTATGTTCGCAGTTCCGAGAATTTGCTTGGCAAATTTCTGTAGCACGTAATTGTCTTCGACGGAAGAATACGCAGAACCCATTACTGCGACCTCATCTTTAGAAAACGGCTTAAGTGCCTCGGCAGCGTGCGCAAGTGCTTCATCCCATCCGACTTCCTGCAACGATCCATCCTTTCTAACCATGGGTAAATTCAACCTCGTTTCGGAATTGACATGCTTGAACGAGTTTAGCCTGCCGTTGTCGCACATCCAATAACTATTGACGTCAGGATTGTGGCGCGGCGTCAGACGTAGGATTTCATTATTTCTTACCCAGATATTTATGTTGCAGCCGCGGGCACAGCCTGTGCAAATTCCTTCGGTGGAAGACATTTCCCAGACTCGTGCCTTGAAACGGTATTCGCGGCTAGTCAAGGCGCCGACCGGACAGACATCAATCACGTTCATCGAATAGGGATCGTTGAGTTCTTTGCCCGGAAAAGCATCGATGAAGACTCTGTCGCCGCGTTCCACGAAAGTCAAAGTGGGATTCTTGACAATCTCATCCATGACGCGAATACATCGCGAACACAAGATACATCTTTCAGCATCATAGACAACATTCGGTCCGAGCGGAACACGTTTCGGCTTCTTATTCTTTGACTCTGTGAAAGCGCTTTGACCCGGACCATGAGAATAAGTATAATCCTGTAGATTGCACTCTCCTGCTTCATCGCAGATCGGGCAATCGAGCGGATGATTTATCAGAATAAATTCGAGAATCGCCTTTCGCGCTTCAACGGCTTTTGCGGAATTGACGTGTACCACCATACCGTCTGTAACCTGAGTCGCGCATGCAATTGCAAGCTTCGGCATCTTCTCTATTTCAACTAAACACATTCTGCAATTCCCCGCAACCGACAAACCAGGGTGCCAGCAAAAGTGAGGAACTTCAATTCCAACCTGCACAGCCGCGCGAATTACGGTCGTGCCGTTTTCAACTTCGACGCTTTTTCCTTCCACTGTTATCTTTGCCATTTTATTTTCGCTTCTTCTCTTAAGAACAACCTGGTGAATGTTTATGTTTCACGAAAAAACCTTCAGTTTAGAATCTTTTCGACCGGCGTATATTCAAAATCAAATGCTTCAGCAACATGCTGGTACGTAATTTTGCCGTAAGCCATGTTCAAGCCGAGTTTAATTTCATTATTCGATCTCACCGCTTTCTCCCAGCCGCTTCCAGCAATCTCGATTGCGTAAGGAAGTGTTGAATTTGTGAGCGCGATTGTTGATGTGAACGGAACCGCGCCGGGCATGTTAGCGACACAATAATGTAGAACACCATCCACGACGTAAGTCGGGTTTTCGTGTGTGGTTGGATGACAAGTTTCGATGCAGCCGCCCTGGTCAACTGAAACGTCGACGATGACCGAGCCTTCCTTCATGTCTTTGAGCATTTCTTTCGTGATAAGTTTCGGAGCCTTTGCGCCGGGGATCAACACTGCTCCGATTATTACATCCGCCCGTATTACGGCTTTGCGAATGTTATAAGGATTTGATGCAAGCGTCAGAACATTCCGCGGCATAACGTCGTCGAGGTAACGAAGCTTCTGCAAATTGCTGTCGAGAATAGTAACACGCGCGCCAAGTCCGGCTGCGATACGTGCCGCATTTTGTCCGACAACTCCGCCGCCGAGAATTACCACGTCTGCCGGCTCAACACCCGGCACTCCGCCAAGTAGCACACCTCTTCCGCCCATCGGTTTCTCGGCGTACTTTGCGCCTTCCTGCGGCGCCATCCTTCCTGCCACTTCACTCATCGGAATCAAGAGTGGAAGAGAACCGTCCCACTTCTGGACTGTTTCATAGGCGATGCAAATAGCATTCGACTTCATCATTGCATCGGTCAATTCTTTGCTAGCGGCAAAATGAAAATAAGTAAATACGATCTGATTTTTTTTAATCTGCTTGTATTCGGATTTTATCGGCTCTTTCACTTTCATGATCATGTCTGCCGAATCATAAACTTCCGCCGCAGTCGAAATAATTTTTGCACCGGCTTTCTTATAAAGCTCATCTGGAAATCCGCTGGCGAGTCCAGCATTTTTCTCGACCATCACTTTATGACCGTGCGCAGTTAACAATTCCACTCCTGCCGGAAGAAGAGCGACACGATTTTCATTCGGTTTGATTTCTTTGAGTAGTCCTACAATCATTTCTTATTTTGCCTTTCTTGTCCCGAATGGAGTTCTTCGGAGCCGGCGGGTTCTCCGCTCAGCGTTTGGTTTTTGAGGAAGGATTTTCAAGGAGGTAAGGCAGTCCTTTGTAAGGTATTTCCTGGCAGCCTCCGCAATGTCGATGTCTTTTACGTTTTCTATTAAGTTAAGTGACTCCAATACATTGGATATCTCCCTGTAATAAAGTTCGTCTCTCGCGAAAAGTGAGGCTCGATCCCAAAGATTTTCAAGAGAAAAAACCAATCCCGCCTTCAATTGAGCCTTCCCACGTGCGACTTCTTCCTTGGTTGGACCATTTTTGACGAAATCATTTACTGTCTCATGGATCCTGTCTTCTGCTTTGTCCGCATCATTTACGTCAGTGCAGGCATAAATTCCTAAAATTCCCGAATCTGCATAGGAGGAACCGTAAGAATAGATCGAGTAGGCAAGTCCATCTTTTTCTCTTACACTTTTATAAAGCCTCGAGCTTGATCCATCTCCCAAAATTACGCCGACCATGGCGGCGGCATATCTATCAGGATCATTTAATCCCGGTGCACGAACGCCGAACAGGAGATGAGCCTGCTTGCCGGCGTCACGGTGGACAATGAATTTACCGTTCGAGTTGAAGACCGGTTTCCTTCTGATGAAAATTTTAGATGATGATTTCATCTGGGGTAAATATTTCTCAGTGAGGTTCATCAGATTGGCTCGCTCAAAATTACCGGCAACGCTTACGACAATTCGATCCGCAGTAAAATTCTTTGAATGAAACAGGGACAAATCTTCCGAAGTAAAACTTTTCAATGAGGATGCTTTTCCGATTATCGGCATTGAAAGAGAATTGCCCGCGAAAATTTTCTCCTCGACAAAATCCATTCCCCAGTCTTCCGGATCATCATAAACTTCCTGCATTTCCGAGAGAACAACTTTCCGCTCATTTCGCAAATCCGGTTCGGCAAATTTCGGAAACAAAACTAAATCCGAAAGCACGCGAATTGTCGGCTCGATGTCTTCCTTGAAAACTTTTGCATAATAACAAGAAAACTCTTTTGTCGTAAATGCATTGATGTATCCGCCGCGGCTTTCGACTGTCTCAACTATTTCTTCTGCGGTAAAGTGCTCCGTGCCTTTGAAGACCATGTGTTCGATGAGGTGTGTGATGCCGTTTTCTTCTTTTTTCTCATCGCGCGAACCAAAGTTGACCCAAACGCCAATTGCAACGCTCTCAACCGATGAAATATTTTCGCCAATTACTGTAACGCCGTTGGATAATTTCTCACGAAATGGTTTGCTCAAAATTGTCCGTCCATGATTCTCGGACGGATTGACGACGACAGAAGTGTGACGTGTCCGTGTTCTTTTCTGCATTTGTGTAAAAAAATATATCAACCGAGAAGACAAGAATCAATTTCAGGTTCGATGACTTTGTGAATATGATAATGAAGTTCGTCCCTATCATAAACGGACGTGCTATCTGTCAATAACTAGTTCACTTTTAAGTTTTTCAGCCGTAGGCTGATCAGCCTTCGGCTGAGAGTTTTTACTTATTTAAAAGACATTGCATTCACGTTACCGTTTTGATTATCTTTTCCATCATGCGCCGTTAGCTCAACTGGACAGAGCATCAGCCTTCTAAGCTGAGGGTTGCGTGTTCGAGTCACGCACGGCGCACTAAATCAAACAGATTCGCAGATTTTTCCCTGCACTTCCTGCATACTTCGAAAACAATTACAATTCGAAGTGTACACTTTAGTGTACAGTCCAGTGAACGCCCGAAGGATACATTTCACAGGAGACATCATGTATCTATTTAAGCGTCATGGAGTGTTCTATCTCCACTATCTCGACAAACAAGAAAATCGGCTTCGCAGAATATCAACAAAAACAAAAAGACATCAAGAGGCACTTGCTTTCCTGACAGAGTTCAAGGAAAATCTCAGTGAGCACCCGACAGCCAAGTCAATCTCAATTGTCGATTTCCAAAAAGAATATGTCGCATTTCTCCAGAGCCGATATTCACGGAGTTATGTCAGGTTGGTTGAATCAACTTTCCGCATACTAAACCAATTCCTCACTGAAAACAATTTAGGAGACTGTGAGCGGTTGCAATCCCTGAGCGCCTCAATCTTTGAGAGGTTCATCAGCAGCAAGTTTCAAGAAGCACCAACAGCTACAGGCGCATATCACCGGACACTCAAAGCCGCACTCAACCGAGCAATGTCGTGGGGATACCTAACAGAGAACTCACTTAACCGTGTGAAGCTCCCGAAGATTCCGAAACGTTTACCAGTGTTCATCGGTGAATCGGAGCTAAACGCAATCTGCATCAATGCAGGAAGTGAAGAGCTTGCCAAGTTGTTTCGATTCGCTTTCTATACCGGAATGAGGCGGTCTGAGATACTCAACCTCGAATGGCAAGCCGTGAATCTTGCTGAGAGAATAATCAAAGTCTCCAACACAGAAACTTTCACGACAAAGAGCAAGTCGGAGAGAATAATCCCAATCAATGAAACGCTGTTTCAGCTACTCACAAACATTCAACCGAAGGTTTACAGCATCGGGAAAAACTATGTGTTCCATAAACCAAACGGTCAGTCATACGCGGTTAGCTATGTGAGCCACGAGTTCAAAGAAGCTGCGAGAAAAGCTGGAGTCGGGGAAGATATTCATTTACACAGCCTCCGACATTCCTTCGCATCGAATCTTGTCAAGCGCGGCGTTCCTATCGTGACCGTAAAAGAGCTATTGGGACATACCGACATCAAGACAACCATGATTTACAGCCATGTTCGGCGTGAGGACTTGGTGAACGCTGTCAAGATGTTGGAGCCGACAAATTGATTGGGCAAATGACATTCGAGTTTTTGAACCGAGTGGATGTTTTTGTCCATTTCAAGTCCAAATCTATAACTGTATATTGGTTTGAAATACTGAGGAAATCAAAATTCGGTACACAAAAATCAAACAAAATTTTCTCCTCCACTTGGCTTGCGTGGTGGATGTCGGCGCTGTTGTCGCGCTGTCCACTCACAGATCGGTAGTCGAAAGCGTTGGCTCCGGTAATTTCACACCTCAGAGTATTCCACTTGCCGTTCTTGTATTCGGAGTTGTCATCCTTTCCGAACTTCATTCAAACAGAATCGACCGCTTCGATTTAGTGTTGTTTCTCCTGGGAGGGTCGATATTCTTTTTTTGTTCCTTGTTTCTTCCTCCGGTCGGCGAATCCAGCGATGCTTATTCTACTTTATCTTACGGAGTTCTGACATTTCAATTATCCACTGCATTAGCCACAATCAACTCTAAGCGCACCAGCTTCTTTAAGATACTCATCGTTTTTTTCCTTGTTGCCTTAACTGGTTTGATACTTGGGCTCATCTATACATATTCTTCTGATGGCACATATCGTATCGGCACAAAGGAGGATGCAGCCGTTGTACTTGGTACTTCAGTCTACGGAGAACACCGACCAACCCCCATGCTCAAAGGCAGGCTGGATGCTGCATTGAAAATATTCAAGGCTGGTGTTGTAAACAGAATTGTCGTTACAGGTGCTGGGCAGTCAGAGGTTGAGAACTGGTATCTGCGGGCAAACGGGGTCCCGGATTCAAACATAATCGGGGAGAATGGTACTTACTGCACTTGCGAACAGGCCAACTTTGCGAAAAGAGTTCTGGCAGATTCGCTGAAGTTCGGCGACATATTAATCGTCACAGACTCGTTTCATCTTCCCCGCGCGTTGCTAATGTGCCGATGGCAGGGAATAAACGCGCACGGAATTGCAAGCGGTTACAAACTCTCCCTATCGACATCGTTACATTATCGTATGGTCGAAGCGGAAGCAATACAGGTGTATATTCTATTCGGTGCGTGAGAAAACCAGGATGGCCAATGATAGCGGGATGAGGGCGACAATTCTGTTTAAAATTCCATTTCTTGCCGTCGGGGCTGGTGCTGGTTAAACTATCTTCTCTCGGACATAAATATATCCTCCATGAACTTCACTGTACCATAATGCTTAATCCACACTATTTAGGCTATTGACTTCGCAGGGAGGCATGTATTAAATTATCGTACCATGAAACTCTTGAATGTGCCAGATTCAAAGAAAAGTATTTCGGAAAGCCTGAGCGCACTTAAAAGGCCGGCACAGCCTGAGAGTTTCACCATTCGGGCTTTTCCGTTTTTATCCTTCGGAATTGCATCAGTGAATGTACAATCCATTGTACAAGAGGCAAGAATTCCCTCAAAACAGCGTGTCAACTGGACAGAGCATCAGCCTTCTAAGCTGAGGGTTGCGTGTTCGAGTCACGCACGGCGCACTGTTGCTTAACATCTGTCGCGTTCGATGCGGACGCATGGACTTAAATAATGAACTCAATGAATATAAAAACTATAGTGCTCAGCGCATGTGCTGCAATTGCCATCTCATCTTCAGTAGAAGCGCAAAAGCTAAATGTAAATTTCGACTACGCGACTTTCTGCTACGATTCTGCGAAGACGTACATTGAGATATATTATGGTTTTAACGGCAGGACTGTACAACTCACTAAAAAGGATTCGTCGTTTGTTGGTGTCTTATTGTTCGATGTCGTGATTAAGCCGTCCAACGCGGATACAATCATTAGCCGACAGTTGTGGAAAGTGCCGTTGAATGTTCCGGATACTTCTGGCGATTATTTGAATCGTAGTCTCGTTGGAGAATTCACTGCCGTGCTGTTGCCCGGCAAATATAATTTGTCCATAAACGTGGCCGATCAAAATGACACGACAAATATTGACAGCATTAGAGAAAATATTGATATACCAAAATATTTGTCAGACAAACTCTGTATGAGTGATATTGAGCTTTGTTCGTCGATATCCTCCGATGAGGCAAACAAGCAGGGCACATTTTATAAAAACACTTATAATGTTGTTCCGAATCCGAGCGGAATATACGGAGTCGGTCTGCCGATCCTCTATTACTATTTTGAAGTTTATGGTATTTCTCAAAAGCTGGACGACAGTACTTTCACTGTGGGTTATCAAGTTCGCGACAGCTTCGGTGAAGTTCACAAGAATTATTCGAAGATGAGAAAGAAGTTCGGCAATTCAAGTGTCGAGGTTGGGACCGTGAACGCATCAAATTTCAAGACGGGCGCTTACACAATAATTTTTACAGTAACGGATTCTGCGGCAAACCTGTTCGCAACTTCTTCAAAAAGGTTTTTTGTCTATAATCCGAATTTAGGTGCGCCAGCGATGCCGAGTTCGAATTTTACAGGCAGCGCGGTTCTTTCGAGTGCATTCATGACAATGGGGGAACAGCAACTCGACAATGAATTCGCGGAAGCTAAATATATCGCAATCTCAAGTGAGACGGATCAGTACAAACAGCTCCATGGTGTTGAAGCGAAGCGACAATTCATGTATGAATTTTGGAAAAAGCGGAATACTGATTCGGTTTCCGATGCCGATGATCAAAGGAGTGAATACCTGCAGCGGGTCGCGTATGCTGACGATCATTTCGGATCAGGCGGCAAGGCAGGCTGGAAAACTGATCGCGGCAGAATTTACATAATGTACGGGAATCCCGATCAGATCGACAGGCATCCGAACGAAACCGATTCAAGACCTTACGAGGTTTGGTCTTACAATTCGCTCGAAGGTGGCGTCACTTTTGATTTTGTTGACAGGACAGGTTTCAGCGATTATCAGCTTGTAAATTCTACGGAACGTAATGAGATTCACGACGACAATTGGCAACAATACCTGAACGCAACAAATTAGCTCACAGCTCATAGCAGCATGAGCCATCACTTGTGAGTTGTGGGAAATAACATCGTCAACTTTGTCAGCTGTTAAAGGAACCGTTCTTCATTCCACGTTTGTTAATTTTTGAGCCGAAGGCTCATCAGCCTCTGGCTGAATATTTGGAGAGAAGGGAAGTTGCAGAGCACGAATTTCAAAGGTTCACGTACGGCAAAGCCGTCGGCGACCGTAGGAAGAAGCTCCGGTTTCAATCCGAAGAACAGGTTTTCGGAAATTTACCTCGAACGTGTAGAGGATGAATCATGGTGCGGTGAGGAAGCAGAAGACAATAGAAAACTTCCGACAACATTTTTCATAGACACTTCCAAAACAATCCTTGCCAAAAACGACAGCCCTGATGTTCCATTCACTTATAGCCTTAATCCTTACCGTGGATGTGAGCATGGCTGTATTTATTGTTATGCAAGACCTTCGCATGAGTATTTGGGATTTTCTTCCGGACTCGATTTTGAGACGAAGATCATGGTCAAGCAAGATGCGCCCGAACTTCTTCGCGAGACCTTTATGAAGAAAAGCTGGGAACCGCAAGTTGTAGCAATGTCGGGGAACACAGACTGCTACCAGCCTGTGGAGCGAAAGCTGAAACTCACAAGAAGATGTCTGGAAGTGTTTTTGGAATTCAGAAATCCTGTCGGAGTGGTGACGAAGAATTTTTTGGTAACGCGCGATCTTGATATTCTCACCGAGATGGCAAAGCTCAATCTTGTCAGCGTCGCGATCTCGATCACGAGTCTCAATCAGGAGCTGACGAAAAAAATGGAGCCGAGGACATCCTCGCCCGCGAAGAAACTTGAAACAATTGAGACTCTTGCGAAGAACTCGGTTCCAGTCGGAGTTCTCGTCGCGCCGGTGATTCCCGGTTTAACCGATGAGGAGATTCCCTCGATACTGCGTGAGGCATCGTCGAGAGGCGCCTGCTTCGCGGGGATGCAAATGCTGAGGCTGCCGTTTGCGGTCAAGGATTTGTTCGTCGATTGGCTCAGGCGGGAATTCCCCGACTGCGAGAACAGAATTGTCGGCAGGATAAAACAGGTGCGTGAGGGGAAGATGAACAGCAGTGAATTCAAAGAGCGGATGAGAGGGACGGGCGAGACGGCGAAAGCGATTCACCAGTTATTCTACATGAGTTGCAAGAAATATAATCTTGACAGAGGTGAGTTCGATCTGGCGGCGGACAAGTTCAGACGCCCGGTCGGAACGCAGATGGAGATGTTCTGAAGCCTCAACCTTCCAGGAGACTTTCAAGATTTAATTCGCATGTTATGAAGGGACAAAACCTCCACATGCCATGCTTAACGCACTCAGCTGATACCGTCAGCTTGAGCGACTGGTTAGCCAGCACACGGTTCTCAATGTAAATTTGACATCGACAGTTATTAATGAGCTTTATCAACAAACGCGATGCTTGACATTACGCTGATGCAAAGAATGCCCACGAAAAATACCAGGAGACTTGATTTATTTTCGTGAGAAACTTTGCCTACTTTAAATAGAATATATCCAATAACGAGATTGCCTAAGCCCCACAGGACATTTACGGTTGGCGATGATAAACCTTTGCCTGGCGGATTAGAAAAAGGGCTTGGAAAACTATCGCCTGAAATGCCGTGAATAAAGTGAGGAATCATATTGGCGATAAATGCCCCTGCAAAAAAGCAAGCGAGATAGTGGTACCATTTCATAAGACTCTCCTATAAAAGTGACTGCACATTGTGCTGGCTAACTGACCGGCGCTAAGCTGCGGCGCTGATAATTTTCAAGTTGCTGAAAACTAAATGAGTTCATGCTGATAACTTTCAATTAAACACTAAACCTATGCTCGTCCTGAATTTCGCACCATGCCTGCCCGCCGTCTTTGTGGCGGGCTCATTCCGTCAGCTTGAGCGCCTGGTTAGGGCGCAGTTCGCGGCCGTGAGTAACGAGCCTGCTCATTGGCCTTCAGGCGGCTGCCATAGCTCGACCTTGTTTCCCTCTGGATCAATGACCCAGGCAAACTTCCCATACTCGGATTCGTCAATCTTCTCGAGGACATTGCAGCCTTCTTCCTTCAAGACCTTGACCAAGGCGTGGAGGTCTTCCACTCGGTAGTTGACCATGAAGGAAGCAGAGCTCGGAGCAAAGTGATTGCTTTCTTGCGGATCGATTAACCAGGCAGTTGTGCCTGCAACCGGCTTACCCTCGGCGTCGGTCCAATCGAAGGCAGCTCCGCCCCAGGCTTGGACATCGATACCCAGGTGCCGCTTGTACCAAGCCTGCAGTGATGGAGCGTCTTTGGCCTTGAAGAAGATGCCGCCGATGCCAGTGGCTCGTTTCATGTTTATTACTCCTTATATGTGTGTTATTGAATGCGCCCTAACGGATCGGCGCTAAGCTGCGGCGACGTGCAGCCGGTTCCATGTAGAATATACGCGTGGCAGACATCGCCTTTCCCTTAAAAAATTTTTCGCGCGTGCAAAATCGTCGACGGCTGATTCCGTCAGCTTGAGCGCCTGGTTAGGCAGCGAATATTTTTTAATACAAGTTATTTTCCTAAATATGCTACAGCAACCTGAATGCCAAGTTTCATCAATGGTTCAGCAAATTCTTTTAGGATTTTATTAACTTGTTCCTTGTCAGTTTCTTTAAACTTGTCTTCTTTAATAGTCATAGGATAGCCTACGGGAAGGCCATCAATAATTAATTGCATTTTGAAGCGCACACTATGTTTTGCCCGCAAGAGACCTTTGTCTGAATCTGTTTCGGTAAATATGATATAGAAACCTGTCTTCGTTTCGCTTTCTCATCACGAATAACGCCCTCTTTGCGAGCTATCTCAGCTTCCTTCACTCTTATTTCAACCTCCTTATCTCGAATGTTCTTGTTAGCACGCATCCAGGCTAAAGTAATTATTAAAAGAAGACCTAATGCGATAAATAATGAGATAGAAAAAAATAATATTGATGTATCAGCCATATGATTCTCCTTTAATTATTGTCGCTGCCTAACGGATTGGCCCTAAGCTGCCGCACTGATAAATTTCAAAATATACTGAACAAAATTGGATTTCATGCTGAATACAAAATTAATTCACACTAAAGTTATGAGGTACAATCAACGTAATAATAAAAACGATAACCCACCACAAGCCATGCTTAACGTACCAACGCTCATCCGGTCAGCTTGAGCTGCTGGTTAGGCAGCACAAACTAAGAGTCCGAAACTCGACGAGGATTCTTTAGTCCCGTCCTCAACTTATTTGTTACCTCCCGCTTAACGCGAGGTGCCAACTGTTCATCATATTGTTCTAGGAATGATCTAACAGGCACTGGATTTCGTTTGCTCAATTCCCTGAGCGCCCAAGAAAGTGCTTTGATCACCATATCATCACGGTCGCGGATGAGCATGCGACAAATTTTGAGTGTGCGATTAACATCTCCTCGACCACCACGAGCACGATTGTTTAGTGGAACTGTGCTTACTAAGGCAGCCCTTCTCCACCAACGATTAGGAGATTGAGCCCAAGACATAATCAGTTGGTCTGAGATATTACGTTGACGCCAAGCAGGACCAGCAACATAACAGGCGAAACAGTCGACTTCTCCCCAGCTTTGGATACCTCGACCAAGGGAGGCAACATATTTTTGGTTCAGTGCATCGAGGGAAGGTTGATGATTAACAATGATCTCGTAGGAGAAGATACGTTCCCAGAACCCAAGCGGAACCAACTGTTTCGCCAATGCAAGAATAGTGGTAGCTGACGAATGTTTAAGTTGCTTAGACCACTCGCGTCGTACTAGACGAAATGAAGGAGCATTCTTCTTGGGCATGGCAGCAAGGGAGCGACATATTTCTACAACTAATGTTTTCATATCTGCATTGTGGTGCGGCCTAACTATAATTAGCCTGCCATATATCCGCATAACATTCCGGCAGTAGGAATGTTATGCTGCAATAAATTCTTCGTTTTTGTTCCGTTTTCAAAGTTTTTCGCTTCATATCATTCCCAACATCATGGAATGTTATCAAGCGGACTCTTAACTCCTGCTGCTGTTTTCGAAACATGAGTATATATCATCTTCGTTTTTACTGATCGATGGCCAAGTAATTCCTGTATTGTTCTAATATCGCATCCACTATCCAATAAATGCATGGCAAAACTGTGTCGTGTGATCGGATACTGACCCACCATGTCCCATCTTGTTTCGTGCATCGGCAAAATATAAGCGGAGGTGCGTGAAGAAACAACCTTTTCTCGAGACTTAAAGGTTAATTCCCCTTCCTTCGTCTCAGTGGAATTTATCCCGCCAAGTAGGAAATTGAGTTGCAGCTCCATATCTAAATACTTTGATTTTCCGCTACTTAACGGTTATATTTTCAGCTTAGAAATGGAAAAAGCGGCATAATGAGATTAACCCCAAACCAAATTCGCAGGCAAGAATTCGCAAAAAAAATGCGCGGGTTCGATCCCGAAGAAGTGGAAGCTTTTCTTATAACAGCCGCTTCCGACTTCGAGGAATTGCTGAAAGAAAACATGGAGCTTCGTACGCAGAAGTCGGCGCTCACCGAGGAACTTCAGAACTACAAGAAGCTTGAGGATTCACTCCACTCGCTTGTCGCACATGCAGAAAAGGCGGCCACTGAATCGACCGAGTCTCTGAAAAAGACAGCGCAGATAATGGAACGGGAAGCCGAGGTGAAGGCCCAGCAAGTCTTAAACGAAGCGGCCCGTGAAATGACCCGCGCGAAAGCAAAACTTGCCGAAGTGAAAAATCTTAGGGAAACAATTGTGAAAACTATCCGCGCAATTCTCACTGCACAGCTTGATATGCTTAATTCACTCGAAAGTGAATTACTTAAACAGGAACCGTCAGAAGAGATACTCGACATAAAATCAGTCATTGCTTCCATCGAAAAATCAGGGACAGGAAATATATAGATGAGTGAGCTTAAAAAGAAAATTCAAGAATCGGTTGATTTCATTAACAAGCAAGTGAAGCATCAGCCTACGATCGGAATCATTCTCGGGACAGGTCTCGGTGCACTTGTTGATGAGATCAAGAAAAAAACCGTAATAGATTACGGAGACATTCCGCATTTTCCTCTTTCGACTGTTGAGTCGCATCATGGGAAATTAATTCTCGGAAACCTCGGCGGCAAGAATGTTGTGGCGATGCAGGGGCGTTTCCATTTTTATGAAGGTTATTCCATGGAGCAGATAACATTGCCTGTGCGGGTGATGAAGTTCCTTGGCGCAAAAATTTTGATGGTCTCTAATGCCGCTGGCGGACTGAATCCGAATTTTCACAAAGGCGACATTATGGTTATCGTGGATCACATTAATTTGCTAGGCCAAAATCCACTCATAGGTTTGAACGACGATTCCATAGGCCCGCGTTTTCCGGATATGAGCGAGCCGTATTCAAAGAAATTGATTGAAGTTGCGATGCAGGCTGGACTTGACAATAAGATCAGAGTCGAGCGTGGAGTTTTTGTCGCAATGACCGGGCCGAGTCTTGAGACGCGAGCGGAGTATAGATTTCTTCGGCAGATCGGCGCCGACGCCGTCGGGATGTCCACGGTTCCGGAAGACATCGTTGCAGTTCACATGGGGATGAAAGTCTGCGGCTTCTCCGTTATAACCGACGAATGTTTCCCTGATTCGCTTGTGCCGGCGGATGTGAATGAGATTATTCGTGTTGCAACCGAAGCCGAGCCGAAATTGACGAAATTAATGAAGACGGTCGTCGAGAGAATATGAAAGCAGCTGAGCCAAACAGAATTGTCATTACGAAGAACGAAGTGACGAAGCAATCTCTTTGTTTTAAGGAACTGGTTGGAGGGATTGCTTCGCTACGCTCGCAATGACAGGTAGTAATTATTTTTGGCAACCGAAAGGTTAATGATTGGCGAGGGCGTGGAAGGTCTCCAAGGTATCGGAAGAACACTTGTCATCATGGGCGTTATAATTGTTGTCGTCGGACTTTTTCTTATCGTCGCGGAAAAGGTTAATCTCCCGCTTCTCGGCAAACTTCCGGGTGACATCTATATAAGGCGGAAGAATTTCCAATTTTATTTCCCGATTGTCACAAGCATTATTTTGAGTTTGGTATTATCATTTATTTTCTATTTGATTTCATATTTTTCTAAGAGATAAAAGAATTGAATAAGTTCAAAGAACTAAGCGACAAAATAAAATACTCGGATCTCGAGAGAGAGATTCTGGAATTCTGGAAGAAGAATAAGGTTTTCGAAAAGAGCATTAGCGAGCGCGAAGGTAAACCGGGATTCACTTTCTATGAAGGTCCGCCGACGGCTAACGGCCGGCCGGGAATCCATCATGTGCTAGCAAGGACATTAAAAGATCTTGTCTGCCGATACAAAACCATGAAGGGATTTCAAGTTTATCGAAAAGCAGGCTGGGATACCCATGGCTTGCCTGTCGAGATTGAGGTCGAGAAAATGCTTGGCATCAAGCACAAAGATGAGATTGTCAAATACGGAGTCGAGAAGTTCAACGCGCTCTGCAAAAAATCTGTCTTCGAATACAAAGACGATTGGGAAAAGATGACCGAGCAGATCGGCTATTGGGTTGATCTCAATGATGCTTACATAACTTGTGAAAACTATTATATAGAGTCTGTCTGGTGGGCGCTGAAGAAATTCTTCGATGCAGGCTTAATTTATAAAGGATACAAAATCCAGCCGTATTGTCCTCGCTGCGAAACTCCTCTCTCGTCGCATGAAGTGGCCTTGGGGTATGAAGATGTTAAAGACCCGTCGGTTTATGTAAAAATGAAGCTTTGTGATGTCGATAATACATCTTTCCTCGTATGGACAACCACACCATGGACACTTATATCGAATGTTGCGCTTGCTGTCGGGAGCGACATAGATTATGTCAAAGTCGAGCACAAAGATGAAAATTTAATCCTTGCGAAGGCGCGGCTGTCGGTTCTCGATGGAGATTATTCAATCATCGAGGAGATAAAAGGGAGCAAACTTCTCGGGAAAGAATACGAAAGGATTTTCGATTACATCCCCGTCAGCAAAAGGGGGTTTTATGTAATCCAAGGCGATTTCGTCAGTACTGAAGACGGCTCCGGAATTGTCCACATCGCTCCTGCCTTCGGTGAGGACGATTATAACGTTGGCTGCAAACATGACCTTCCTTTTCTGCAGCCGGTCGATAAGAGTGGAAACTTTACGCCGGATGTGACGGACTTTGCAGGAAAGTTTGTTAAAGAGGCTGACCTCGAGACAATAGCCAACCTCAAGAGGCGGAAGATTCTTTACAAGAAAGAAACGATCACGCACAGCTATCCTCACTGCTGGAGATGCAAGACGCCGCTATTGTATTATGCCCGCGCATCATGGTACATTGCCACGACTAAATTCGCGGCGAAGATGGTCGAGTTGAATAAGCAAATCAATTGGGTCCCGCCGGAAGTTGGGACGGGAAGATTCGGAAACTGGCTTGAGGAAAATAAAGATTGGGCGTTGTCGCGCGATCGGTTCTGGGGAACACCTCTGAATATTTGGGTTTGCCAGAATGAAAAATGCGGAAACCTGCAGTCGATCGGAAGCGTGGAGGAGTTGAGAAAGAAGGGAAAAAATGTTCCTGAGAATTTAGATTTGCACAAGCCTTTCGTTGATGTGATTACTTTTACTTGTGAGAAATGCGGAAGCGAAATGAAGCGGACGCCTGAGCTTATAGATGTATGGTTCGATTCCGGCTCGATGCCGTTCGCGCAGTACCATTACCCGTTCGAGAAAAATGAATGGTTCGAGAAACATTTTCCTGCGGATTTCATTTCGGAAGGAATCGATCAGACGCGGGGCTGGTTCTATTCGCTCCACGCAATCGCAACATTTCTTTTCGACAGCCCGGCTTACAAATCTGTCATCAGCCATGAATTAATTCTCGACAAAGATGGTCAAAAAATGTCGAAGTCGAAAGGCAATGTGGCCGATCCGTTTAAAGTTGTTGCCGATTACGGCGCAGATGCCGTCCGTTGGTATTTGATCGCGTCGAGTCCGCCGCATAAGCCGAAACTCTTCGATGAAAGCGGACTTGTCGAAGTTCAGAGAAAATTTTTCAGCACGCTGTTGAACATCTACGCATTCTTCACGCTTTACGCCAACATTGATGGCTTCACCTATTCCGAGCCGAGAATTCCCGCCGCTGAACGATTGGAGATTGACCGGTGGATAATTTCTGTGATGAATACTCTCATCAAGGATTATTCAAACTGGATGGACGCGTACGATGTTACTAAAGCGGCGCGTGCCGTTTCCGATTTCACGATCGACCAGCTTTCAAACTGGTACGTTCGCAGAAGCCGTCGAAGATTTTGGAAAGGAGAGATGGAGAAGGACAAGCTTTCGGCATATCAAACATTGTACGAATGCCTGATGACAGTTGTAAAGTTGATGTCACCGTTCGCTCCATTCCTTTCGGAAGAGCTTTACAGAAATCTAAACGGCATTACTAAACTTGAACCGCACGAGTCCGTTCATCTATCTCATTATCCCGAAGTGAATGAAAACGAGATTGATTCTCAGCTTGAAGAACGCATGGCGCTTGCCGAAGAAGTCGTTTACCTCGCGAGGACAATGCGTGCAAAACACAATTTAAAAATCCGCCAGCCTCTCAGCGAAATACTTATCCCGGTGAAGGATCAGGGGCAGTATGAAATGCTTAGAAACGTTGAGTCGATCATACTTGACGAGATCAACGTTAAGAAACTGACTGCGCGGGTGAGTGAAGATTTGATCAACTATAAGATAAAACCGAACTTCCGCGAGCTGGGAAAGAAACACGGAAAACTCACTCAAAGAATTGCGGAGGCTATTCAAGATTTCAAACCTGCGCAGATAGCTACGCTCGATGCGGAAGCAAGAATTAATATTGAAATCGAGGGCAAAGGGATAGAAGTGAAATTGGAAGATGTCCAGATCATAGCCGAAGACATAAAAGGCTGGCTGGTCGAGTCAGATGGCAACATGACCATTGCGCTCAATACGGAACTTGATGAAGAGCTCAAGCGCGAAGGAATTGCTCGCGAGTTTGTAAACCGCATTCAGAATATTAGAAAGAATGCTGGATTTGAGGTGACGGATAGAATATTTATCTTTACCAATTGTCCGAATGATTTCACTGATGCGATCACGAAATTATCCGATTATATAAAGTCGGAGACACTTGCCGTTGAGTTGTCAACGAAGTTCAAAGACGGCGAGTATTCCGAAGATGTTGAAATAGAAAAACAGAAGTTTAAAATTTCAGTTAGCAGGGCAAACAAAGGAGTCTAAATATGGCAAAAAGAAAAGCAGCAAAGGGTACACGAGCGGTGAAGGCGAAACCAAATAAGAAGGCTGTTGCTCACAAAAAAACAAAAGTTATCAGACGCGCAGTGAAAGCTGCTGCGAAAGTTGTTTCAAAGAAACCCGTGCCCAAGAAGGGTTTTAACAAAGGGGAGCTTGAGCATTTCCGCGCGATAATTTTGGATAAAAGAAAGCAAATCATTGAAGAGCTTGAATTAATGAACGAGACTCTCAATGATAATTCCGGCGGCGATTATTTCGAGGAGAACTCGCCATATTCGCTTCACATGGAGCAGGGGACAGACACCATGGAGAAGGAGAAAAATTATTTGCTTGCGGCGCGACAGAGAAAGTTTCTCGAATATTTGGATGATGCCATCAAGAGAATTAATCGAGGCGTCTATGGCTTCTGCCAGGATTGCGGAAAGCTCATCGACAAGGCGCGTCTTGAAGCGGTTCCACATGCACAGCTTTGTATCTCATGTAAGATGAAAAGAGGCCAGTAATTTGAAAGTGCTTTATGTAACGCTTTCGGTTGTAATTGCAGATCAGGTTACAAAACTTTTTGTAAGAGGCTTTCAGATTCCTTTATTGGGAGTGAACATTACCGGTATGCCCATTTATTCGAGCAAACCGATAATCGGGAACTTCCTCAGGCTTACTTACATAGAAAATCCGGGCATGGCATTTGGGATCGATTTCGGCTGGAAATCTTTCTTCGCTGTCTTTTCGATCATCGCAAGCATAGCGATATTTTTATATTTGTACAAAGTCCGGCAGGAAAGCAGGATTGTAAGATTTTCTCTCGCGTTGATTTTAGGCGGTGCAATTGGAAATCTGATAGATCGTGTTTTTTATGGGCCGCTTTTCGATGGAATGCCGCTGTTCCATGGTCGTGTCGTAGATTTCATTGATTTCAATTTCTTTAGCATCAGCATCCTTGGCTACAATTTTTCACGCTTCCCGGTTTTTAATATTGCAGACGCGTCGGTCACGATCGGTGTAGTGATGCTTCTAATTTTTCATAAGAAAACTCTGGAAGTCGAAAATACCGCGATCGGGGAAAATGAGGCAGGATTGATCGCCGAAAAATTAGGGAATGATCCGCCGGAAGGATCTCACGGACAAGCAGGTGAAACAACAGGTCCTGCGAAAGGTTGAAATTGTTGTTGCGCCGGGGCAGAAGAAAAAAGAGCGGATAGACAAATTCCTTACGGCTCAATTGGAAGGATCGAGCCGCGCAAAAATTCAAAAGTACATCGAAGACGAGCGGGTTCTTGTGAATGGAGAACCGGTTCGGGCGAGCTACAAAATATTTCCCGACGACAAGATTGTTGTAAACATCCCGACCTCTGCGCCTTCTGACAAAGTCATTCCCGAAGAAATTCAGCTCAACGTAATTTACGAAGACGAATGTTTGATCGTTGTCGACAAACAGGCAGGAATGGTTACGCATCCCGGTCATGGCAACTGGAGCGGTACTCTTGCAAATGCACTCCTTTTTCGTTGCAACAAACTTTCAACTTTAAATGATCCGTTAGTTCGGCCTGGAATAGTTCACCGACTCGACAAGGACACGAGCGGGTTGATCGTCGCGGCGAAGGATGATGGAACACATGCTTCTCTTGCGAGACAATTTGCCGATAGAACAATCGAAAGGGAATATTGGGCACTTGTCTGGGGAAAATTATCAAAGAAACGTGGACTCATTGAAGGAGAAATTGGACGAAGCAAGAGCGACAGAAAAAAATTTGCGGTTGTCGAGGATGGAAAGTTCGCTGCGACGGAATATGAAGTGCTGAAAGAATTTAAATTCCTTTCACTTCTCAGATTAAGGCTGCGGACGGGCAGGACACATCAGATTCGGGTTCATCTTTCTCATATTGGACATCCGGTTTTCGGAGATCCAACGTATCATGGTCGGCGAATAAACTACGGCGAGATGACACCGCGGTTCAGGCAGGAAATATCTGATCTCCTGAAGATAATGAACAGGCAAGCTCTTCATGCGAAGACGCTTGGTTTCATCCATCCTGCAACAAAAGAACATTTGCATTTCGATTCTGAGTTGCCTGCAGATTTTGCGGAAGTACTTGCAGAAATAAACAGGTAGCACTGTCCTGTGCCGGTGGATTTTTTCGCAGCAATTCGTTGTTGGATATTGAAAGAATTTGCAGATCATATCCAGGAGATCGTAGAATGGCTAAGAAAATATTGAAGGACAATGAGGATTGGAAAAAAGAATTATCCCAAGAGCTATACCACATTACCCGCGAAAAGGGAACCGAACTGGCATTCACCGGAAAGTATTGGGACTTCCACGGCAAAGGATTGTACAAGTGCGTTTGTTGCGGGAGCGAGCTTTTCGATTCGGACACGAAGTTCGACTCGGGTTCCGGCTGGCCAAGCTTTTATAAGCCGACTTCCGATGAAATCGTTGAGGAAAATAAAGACAATAGTTTTGGGATGGTGAGGACAGAAATCAAGTGCAGCAAGTGTGGTGCACACCTCGGCCATGTTTTTGAAGATGGTCCGGAACCGACAGGACTTCGATATTGTATAAATTCTACGGCGCTAAAATTTAAATCGAAAAGCTAATAGTTGATGACCCGTAGTTAATAGTAATCAGCCGTTAGCTGTCAGCTTATTTCTACTCGCGATCCACACCCCGTCCGTGCGATGAAGACATTTCCACTTTCAAAACCGTGTTCTTTGTATTTGCGCTCGATTTCTGTTGCTAATTCGTTTTCTCGATTGGAATCGACTAAGCAAATTGCGCTTCCTCCGAAGCCCGCACCGGTCATTCGTGCGCCGTAAACGCCTTCAAGTTGCTCCGAAATTTCGACGAAGGCGTCCAATTCCGGTGAACTCACTTCATAATTTGTGCGAAGGCTCATGTGAGACTCGAGCATTAATTTTCCCACAAGACTCTTTAACTCTTTTTTAAGTGCAGAAGCGGTCTTGAGCACCCTATCATTTTCTGTAACAACATGGAGCGCTCGCAAATAGAGAAGGTGATCCATCTCATGCTCGACGTTTTTCAGTTCATCAAGCGTGACATCTCTAAGTGCGCGGAACTTCTTATTGAGCTTATCGGACAATATGGAGAGCGCTTGCCGGCATTGCTCTCTTCGCTTGTTATACGCCGTTGTGGCTAAAGCTCTCTTTGCACCGGTAACGCAGATGAGAATTGAACAATCGCGAAAAAGCGGGACGTATTGGTATTCGAGTGAGCGAGTATCGATAAGAAGTGCGGTTCCCTCGCGTGCAAACTTTGCGACGAACGGGTCCATTATTCCTGAATGTACTCCGACAAATTCATTTTCAATTTGTTGTGCCAGTGTGGGTACTTCGATGTCTTTCAATTGTATATCGTAAAGATGAGAAACCGCCTCGATGATAGAAACTACATAAGCAGCAGATGAACTTAGTCCGCTTCCGCGTGGTACAGTGCTGCCGACAGCGAAGTTGATACCATCGATAGATTTTACGCTGTTGAGAAGTGTGCATGCACCTTTGATATAGTTAACCCAAAAATTCGAGTGCTCGAATCTTCCGGAGAGAACTTCGAAAGAAGTTTTCTTACCAAGCTCTTTCGAAAATGCGATGAAGAGTTTCCCTCCGCGTTTGCCGGCGGCAGTGTAAGTGCGCCGGTCTATTGCTATCGGAAGGACAAAGCCTTCGTTGTAATCGGTGTGTTCGCCGACGAGATTAACCCTTCCCGGAGCGCTGGTAATGATATCCGGCCGCTTGCCAAATTCAAGCTGATAAAGCTTTACGAGTTCTTTCTTAATGTCTTCTTCTACCTGCGGCAAAGGTTCAATCACTTCTTTAAAATGATTCGAGCGCTTCGTCCTCGTGTTAAAGTAATGTCCCAACTAATTGTTGCTTTCTTTCCGCGTTACTCCAAATTCTGATACTCTCGGGTCACTATATCCATTTCTCGACCGCGCCATCTCAAAAAAATCCTTTCCTTCATTTACAACGAAGTCTCTTACCCAAAATGTGCTATTTGCGTCTTGGATTTTTCATCTTAAATTCCAAGGAATTTATTCTGGAAAAGGCTAAGCCTCTGTTTCAACACCCTCCTCGACTTGCACGAGCTCTCCGTTCCTAAATTTAATAATTGCCGCGATATTTTCAAGCGATGCGATAAGATTTGCTCTGTGGATGTGCCGGACTACAGACTCCCTGACGTGCTGCTTCTCCCACTACGTCATATATTATATCCACAACTTGAATAAGCGGCTCACCACATGCGACACATATTTTTTTTTCGAGATCTGGTATTCCGCATTGCGGACACACCGATCCTTCTAATGAAAAGTCCTCTGCGACTGCAAGTGTGTGAATGTTATAAGCCTGGAGTGCGGTTATCACTTTTTTGATCCCTTTTACTGCGTAGCCGTCTCTCTCAATCTCGTTAGTAATTTTTCTCAGTAGTTTGTTTTCTTCTTGCAGTTCGAATTCTTTTTCCGCGTTAAATGCTTTTGCCAGGACATCATTTTCCTTCGCGTGAATGTCAACCTCAAAAGTACCTATCAGGTTGTCCTGGAGTTTGCTGTGCAACAGCCTTGCTAAATGTTCACCGAGTGGTTTGCGCGCACCGATGATTAACTTGTCAAAATGTCGACGGTTGAAATGCGTTTTTAAAAGTTCAGCAACTGACGAAAGATGGAATCGCGTCTCTTCTTCTTTCTTTTGCATCAGTCGCTTATCTCGTTTCATGAAAGTTTCCGAAAAAGGTTTCCCGAGATTTTTTCCCTTTGTTTCAAAGTCAAGATGTTCAAGAAGTTCTCCCATATAAATCTCGAAAAAGCGCGCATGTCTTGAATCGATCAGGATTAATCCGATGCGGGAATGTTCTTCTAACATGGCAAGAAGGGGACGAACATAAAAGTTTGTATCGAGTGTGAGATTTGATTTGAGAGGCACTGGCAGTCGGTAAATCTGGTAAAAGTTTTCGTTAGAGTTCGCGAATATTGCCACGGATTTATATCGTGGAACAAAACTTTCGGTAGATGCAAAATGCTGGATCTGCTGCAAGTCTTTTTCCGCGGCTTCAATATAACTGTGGTTGGCGTTCAGCTTCTCGAGTTTCTTTCGCGCGTTCTTAATTAAGTCCTTCGTTTCGATATCCCACATCCCTTTACTGCGTTCACTTCCATCAGTGTTGAGATAAAAAGAGATTGCAACGCCTTCTCGTGCCGCATAATTCGAAAGCAAACTTACTTCCTTCTGTGTAATCATATAATCCTCTACGACTTTGGTTGAGACCTGGCCAAAGACTAATCCGTTAAACTTCGCAATTCAATCTAAAAATGGTTTCAGCGAAAATCAACGCTACACGCTATAAGTCGAAACTCAAAGGCCAAAACCACAACGCAAAAGTCGAAATTTGATTCAGACTACTTTTGTAGCTTATACTTTCATCTTGCAAATGTGGATCTCATCTTGCAACTTGCACGTTAAAATTCTTGTAATCTTTTTGAGTCTGTGGAAAAGGTTCGCTTTTTGAAATAAATCGGCACTTTGGATGCTAACGGAAAGTCTTTTGTCTTGGCACTTTTATTGAGTGCCTACTTGCGTGCGAATACCGAAAAAAACGAAAAATGTTCTCATTGCTGCTCAAGACATCAGAGTTGCCGGCCTGATTCAAGAGTATTTGTTAAAGACCGGATACGAGGTGCAGTGCGAGTTGAATCTTGACGCCGCGCTTGAAACATTACTCGGAACACGCGTTGATCTTTTGATTATTGATGGAGAAATGCCGGAGAAAGTGTTGAGGAATTTTGTTGAGACAGCGGCAAGGATTAAGCCCGGAGTACCAATGATTGCGGTAGGAATGTCGGAGCACGAAACACAAAGCAAGACACTTTCTGCCTTTGTTACGGCTTTTATTGAGAAACCATTTAGTATTTCTGATATTTCGAACACCATCAAGGAGACTCTAAACTAAAATGAGGGCAAAATGGCATTGAAGATTTCAAAGCTTGCAGACGGTGAAGTTGCAGTGATCGAGCCGAAAGGCGAATTGATCGGCGGCGACGAAACCGACGAGGTTCGTTCGGAAATTGCAAAGTTGTCTGCTGAAGGAAACAAGAAACTTGTGATTGATCTCGGCAAGACGACTTACTTGAACAGCACCGCAATCGGCGTTTTGATTTGGGCGCATACCCATTATGCAAAACTCGGCGGCGAGGTTAAACTTGCAAGCTTGAATAAGAACATCAAGAACATTTTTGTCGTTACAAAGTTGACAATGGTCTTCGATGTTCGCGACACGCAGCTTGATGCTGTGGCGACTTTTTCAAAAGACAAAAAATAGTTTTGTGATAAAATTAACTTTAACAAAATCCTTAAAGGAGGCTTGACTGAAATGAAACAAGGCTTATTCGCGACGGTTCTTATTATCGTCGCATTTGCTGTTGCCTACATCGTTTATGAATATTTCCTGCCGGACTTCATCACTGCCGGCGGCCCGCTTGTGGTGCTTCTGATTATGCTTTCGATAATGGTCTTCACATACGTTTTCGAGCGCATCTTCTCGTTGCGCAAAGCTCAAGGCAGAGGTTCTTTGACAAAGTTTCTCAAGGATGTCGAAGACAATCTGAACAATGGCGACATCAGAGCTGCAATTGCGATCTGCAATAAACAGAAGGGTTCGATGGCAAATATTATTCGCGGCGGACTCGAAAGATACCAGGAAGTATCGAAAGACAGCCACATCGCAGCCGAGAAACATATGGCTGAAGTTCAGCGTGCGATCGAAGAAGCGACGATGCTTGAGACTCCGCTTCTTGAAAAGAACCTGATCGTCCTTTCGACGATTTCATCAATTGCAACCATGGTCGGATTGCTTGGAACGGTTATAGGAATGATTCGCGCGTTCAGAGCTCTTGCTCACGCGGGCGCAACGGACGCCATCCAGCTTTCAATCGGTATCTCGGAAGCTCTTATCAATACCGCAGGTGGGTTGATAGCTGCCATCACCGGTATCGTTGCATATAACTACTTCGTCAACAAAGTTGACAACTTTACATATATGATCGACGAGGCAACTTCGAGCATCATTCAGATCCTGAATTCACGCAAGTTCGACAGCAAGTGATTGCTTAAGGAGCTTAGCAAATGCCAAAAATAAAAAAACGCCGGCTTGCGATCAGGATCGACATGACGCCTATGGTCGATGTGGCGTTCTTGTTGTTGACATTCTTCATGTTGACGACATCGTTCAAGCCGCCGGAAGATGTTCAGGTGATCCTGCCGGATTCACATTCACAATTCAAACTCCCGGAGTCCGATATTATGTCTATCACTGTCAATAAGGAAGGAGACATATATATGGGAGTTGATGCACAGCAGCTTAGGAGGTCTCTCTTCGAGCCGATGTTCCCGAACGGAATTCCGAATCCCAACAAGAGCGGGCAACTGCTGCCTGTCTGGTTGGTCGGGGCAGTGCCGATTCAAGAGAAAGATATTCTGCAGCTTACGGTGCAAGCTCGTGTGAGCAATCCAAGACTAAGGACGGTCATTAAAGCAGACAAAGATGCGCCCTATGGTCCGATAATGGATATAATGAATGATCTGCAAAAGGCAAACGTCTCAAGGTTTAACTTGCAGACGGATCTAGCCCATGATGTGAAGGGAGGAATGTAAGATGGCTGCTGACGTACAAACCGCCGAACCGCGCGGCAAGAAAAAAGGTAAACATAAAAAGAAAAGAAGGTTAGCGATCCGCATCGACATGACGCCGATGGTGGACGTCGCATTTCTACTTCTGACTTTTTTCATGTTGACGACAGCTTTCAGTCTGCCGCAGACGATGGAAATCAATCTTCCTCCGAGCGATGCGCAGGTCGATGTTGCCGCATCCAATTTGATGACACTGCGAGTAAATGCAAAAGGCGACATATACTGGAACATCGGGACCGAGGCTCCGGCAAAAGTCGAATGGAATGATTTCCGAAAGTTGGTTGACGAAAAAAACAAAGCTAATCCGCGCTTGATCACTTTGATCAAGGTCGATAGAGACGCAAAGTACAATGACATGGTTGAAATAATTGACGCGCTGAACGTCGCAAATGTGACACGATTCAGTATTGCCGCAATGACAGACGCTGACAAAACCGCACTTGCGAAAGTCGGCGGGTAGAATTAAAGGAGGTTGACCTAAGATGGCTGAACAGAAAGCCATGAAACCCGCACAAGAAGAAATTCAATACGGTGCACCTGTACTCAAGCGTCTTGCACAGAAGTACACAGGTACTGGATTAGCTATTGCGGTGGTATTCCACTTTGCCGGTGTAGGTGCGTATTGGGGCTCGCAGTATCTGAGCCGTGAAGATGAGAACATGCCGGTCGTCAGAGTGTTGAAATACAGCGACCTTGGTCCACCACCTTCGATTACTAACCAGCAGTCGTTGCCTCAAGTAGCAATATCAGCGCCGATGGCAAAACCGAACGTTGGTGTACCGGTACCTGTTCCAGACGCACAGGTTTCGCCGGAACAAACGATTGCGACTCAGCAAGAATTGAGTAAAATCGCAGGACCTTCAAACCTCGGCGGTGGTGACTCGGGTGCAGTTGTTTCTGCTTCCGACTTCAAGGTCTCGGATGATGACACTCCGCCACCCGATTTCGTTCCCGTTGAAAAGGAACCTCAGGTTGTGAAACAGGTCATACCGAAATATCCGGAGCTTGCTCAACGTGCAGCAATCGAAGGAAGAGTTATCGTGAAGATTTGGGTTGACAAGGATGGGAAGCCGCATAAGGCTGTTGTCCTGAAAAGCGACGCTGATATCTTCAACCAAGTTGCAATCGATGCAGCTATGGGATACCGGTTTACTCCGGCAATCATGAATAAAGGTCCAATTGCTGTTTGGGTCATAATACCATTTACGTTTAAACTCCAGCAGCATTAGCAGCCGGTAAATTGGACGCTGGAAGGCTGCTAAAATATTTCGCATATATGTCGCAACATGGTTGAAATAATTGACGCGCTGAACGTCCCAAATGTGACGCGATTCAGTATTGCCGCAATGACAGACGCTGACAAAACCGCACTTGCGAAAGTCGGCGGGTAGAATTAAAGGAGGTTGATCTAAGATGGCTGAACAGAAAGCCGTGAGAACCGCACAAGAAGAAATTCAATACGGTGCACCTGTACTCAAGCGTCTTGCACAGAAGTACACAGGTATTGGATTAGTCATTGCGGTGGCATTCCACTTTGCCGGTGTAGGTGCGTATTGGGGCTCGCAGTATCTGAGCCGTGAAGATGAGAACATGCCGGTCGTCAGAGTGTTGAAATACAGCGACCTTGGTCCACCACCTTCGATTACTAACCAGCAGTCGTTGCCTCAAGTAGCAATATCAGCGCCGATGGCAAAACCGAACGTTGGTGTACCGGTACCTGTTCCAGACGCACAGGTTTCGCCGGAACAAACGATTGCGACTCAGCAAGAATTGAATAAAATCGCAGGACCTTCAAACCTCGGCGGTGGTGACTCGGGTGCAGTTGTTGTTTCTGATTCCGAATTCAAGGTCTCGAATGATGACACTCCGCCACCCGATTTCGTTCCCGTTGAAAAGGAACCTCAGATCGTGAATCAGGGCATACCGAAATATCCGGAGGTCGCTCGACGTGCAGGAATTGAAGGAAGAGTTATCGTGAAGATTTGGGTTGACAAGAATGGGAAACCGCATAAGGCTGTTGTCCTGAAAAGCGACGCTGAAATCTTCAACCAACCTGCAGAGGATGCAGCTATGGAATGCCGGTTTACTCCGGCAGTCATGAACAAAGGTCCAGTTGCTGTTTGGGTCGTAATACCATTTACGTTTAAACTCCAGCAGCATTAGCAGCCGGTAAATTGGACGCCGGAAGGCTGCCAAAATATTTCGCATACTTTATGTCCGCCGTCTTTTTTGTCGGCGGACTTTTTGTTATTTTAGGAGTGTTCATTCCGAGCTACGTCCCGAAGCAATTCAGGATTATGTTAGGAATTGTACTTATACTTTGGGCAATTTATCGTTTCGTGATTATCCAAACTAAGTCTAAGCAGTATGAAGATGAGTAGGATCTTTTTTGTTCTTGCAATCGCATTGACTTTTGTGGTTGCTTCTTGCGGGTTGAAAAAACACGTAGCTCCCTCCCCGACCGAGGGGAAGCTGGAAGTCTTTTGTGCCGAATCCGTTTCGCCTGCTGTCATTCAGATTGCTAACGAGTTTATGTCACTATATCAGAATGCACATATAAATGTTCACGCTGTCTCCACACGCGATGCAATCGTAAAACTTTTGAATAATGAAACGACTCTTGTTGTTGCTGCAAGACCGTTCAACCAGGGCGAGCTTGATGTCATTAAGAAGTATAAAATTGATGTTGATACACTTCGAGTTGCGATGGACGGTATCGTTGTGATTGTGAATCGCGACAATCCGATTGAAAAGATCAGCACCGATCAATTGCGTGACGTATTTACGGGAAAGACGACTTTGTGGAGTAAACTCGAGAAAAATTTCGACGGCAGGATCATTCCCGCGCTCGAAAGCCCAAATTCGGGAACGGTTGAATTGTTCAAAGACAGAATTTTAGGAAACGAAAAATTTGGCGAAGCTTATCCATGTACAACTATGTCGCATGTATATTCTTTTATAAGAGATAATCGAGAAGCGATAGGTCTGATCGGTACCAACTGGCTGAATTCCGGTCCGAATATTTTGCCGAGCAGGAAACCGTTGCCGAAACCGCTCATGGTTGCAGAAGTCGATTCGAGTGCGATCTCATACATTGATGCGAATGCGTTCGGAAGCTATTATTACCCGTATCAAGCAAACATCGGGCGGCATTACTATCCTTTGACACATCCGATTTACTTTTTTTCAACAGATTTTAATTTAGGATTAGGCGCAGGCTTTATGACATTTGCTGCAGGCAATCAGGGCCAAAAGATTTTTCTCGATAACGGACTTGTTCCGATGACAGTCCCTGTTCACTATGTTCAACTAAATAATCAACCGCTATGAAAAAACTTGGACTTTTTCTTTTCGCAGTTCTCACAATCAACTTTGCTGGAAGCGCATGTGCACAGGATAAGCTCAGCCAAGGAAAAAATTTGCTAGACAAGAAGGATTGTGCCGGGGCACTTCCGTACCTAACGGCCGCCGTGAAAGATGATCCAAAATCACAGAAAGCAAATCTTTATTTGGGAGAAGCGTATTTGTGTCTTGGCAGTTTAGACAGCGCGGAATTGTACTTCGAAAGAACGGTTAAGATTGACGATGAGTCGGCAGATGCTTACTACGGATTAGGACAAGTTTATTTCCAAGAAAACAAATTCCCAAATGCGATCAAGAATCTAAATTCCGCAGTGAACTACAATTCAAAAAATGGAGATTATGTAATAGCGCTCGGGAATTCTTATTTAGGCATGAATTTGCTCGATTCAGCGATGCAGTCTTTCTACAAAGCGAGAGACATGAATGACAAAGACCCTCGTGCACTTGAGGGAATCGGCGACGTTTACAGGAAACAGAATATTTTCGATGCCGCTATCGAAAATTATAAAGACGCGCTCGCGATTGATTCTACAAATGTCTCGATCATGCTGAAGTTGGCGAACACTTATATGCAGAACAACGACGGTGCGGATGCTTATGAGGAATTTGTGAATATTTCCCGGGTTGCGCCGAATAATGCCGATGCTCAACATGAGGCGGGTGAGCTTCTTTATGTAAACAAGCGGTACCATGATGCGGTCACGTTCCTCGAAAGATATCACCAGCTTGCGCCGAACGATGATAAAGCGCTTCTTCATCTCGCTGAGTCCGCACTTAACGGAGAAGATTTTCCTGAGGCAGTGAAATATTATCAGGAATATCTCACGATGTATCCTAACAATCTGCAAGCGAAGAAGGATCTCGCTGCTGCTTTCTTCTTTGTAAAGAGGCCGGTTGATTCTTATAACATTTTTAAGACAATACCTATAGATTCTCTCGATGTAAAAGGCTCGGTGAGATATGGACAAGCAGCAAATGCCGTCCATGATACAACTGCAACTATAAATGCGTGGTTACGTGCAGTTAAGTTGGATACAACTCTTTCGCCTATTGAATACTTTTTAGCCAATACACTCTTTGCGGCGAAGAGGTATGACGAAGCGATTGTTCATTTTAAGAAACATCTTGCTATGACTCCGGACGATGCTGCCGCTGAGCTCAATATGGGACTTTGCTATTTTATAGCGCAGAATTATCCGGATGCTATCGCAGCTTTGAAGCGCGTCGGTGTATTAAAGCCCGGCAACATTCAGGGACAGCTTTGGCTTGCACGCGCGTATATATTTGCCGGCTCTCTCGATTCAGCAGAAGATGTGTACCAGAATGTCATAAAGTTAGGTCAGAGCGACTCTACCGTAACTCCTGCCGACTTTAATGAAGCTTATCGGCAAACTGCCCTTTATGAGATCATAACCGGAAGCAAGATGTCGAAAGATAAGCCGGAAGAGGGAAAGAGATTTTACAACGATGGTTATCAGAGCCTCATGACTGCGCTCAAGTACGATCCGAAGGACATGAAAACGCATTCGTTACTTGCTCAGGACTATGCGCTTCTTGGCAAGATCGACGATGCATGCAAGGAAATAAAAACAGTTTTGCGGGCTGATCCCAAGGACGATCAGATGTTGAAACTTCACAAGTCCTTGGGTTGCGAGTAACAAATTTACTTTAACTAAGTTGTCTGGACTGATTGTTAGCTGATTGTTCATCGCTTATAGCTCGGCCGGATAACGCTTTTCTTTCATTAATTGAACTCAAATAAAACTAAAAACTTAATAATTGTTGGGAAGGAGTAACCATAGTGGAGTTAGCACTAATTTTGACTATTAGCGTACTTTCACTTTTGTTTGCGGTGTACCTTGCAAGCTACATTTTGAAACAAGATCGTGGGACACCAGAAATGCAGAAAATCGGGGACGCTATTCGTAAGGGGGCGGAAGCGTTTCTGAAAAGACAATACTCGACAATTGGGATGTTGAGTGTTCTTCTTGCTGCAATAATATTTTTACTTTATGCTTTTGTCAGGAACCCAATGCCGAATGATCCGGTCGATCCGGTTCGTCTTGCATCCTATACTGCGCTGTCGTTCTTGCTGGGTGCACTGTGTTCTGGGATTGCCGGGTTCATCGGGATGTTCGTCTCTATAAGAGCTAATTCGAGAACGGCGAACGCGGCACTTACCTCGCTTAATCGGGCGCTTCAGATTTCAATGCGCGGTGGTGCCGTCTCTGGATTGTTTGTGGTCTCTATGAGTTTGCTCGGAGTGGGCGGGCTATTTGCAACATTGCAAGCTATCAGCATACCTGTAGAAAAAATACCATTTATGATTGTTGGGTTCGGATTCGGCGCATCATTTGTCGCACTATTCGCGCAGCTTGGCGGCGGAATTTATACGAAGGCTGCCGATGTCGGCGCAGACCTCGTCGGGAAAGTTGAAGCAGGAATTCCGGAAGATGATCCACGAAACCCCGCAGTAATTGCAGACCTTGTCGGCGACAATGTTGGTGACTGTGCCGGTCGTGGTGCGGACCTGTTCGAATCAACTGCCGCTGAGAATATCGGAGCAATGATTTTGGGCGTTGCGCTTTTCCATTTCTTTGGGATCAAGGGAATTATGTTCCCACTTGTTGTTCGCGCATTCGGGTTGATTGCTTCAATCATTGGAGTGATGTTCGTTCGTACGAGCGAAGAAGCAGATCCGATGAAAGCATTGAACCGCGGCTATTATATCACATCGGTACTCGCGGCAGTTGGATTTTTCATCGGGTCACGATGGCTCTTAAACACTCCGGAAGCGCCAAATGCCTGGTTGTACTTCTTCGCGGCAGGAGTGGTTGGAATCCTCACGAGCATAGCGTTCGTTTATATCACTCAATATTTCACCGAATACAAATACAGACCTGTCAGGTCAATTGCGGAAGCTTCCCAAACGGGCCCAGCGACAAACATCATCACCGGATTTGCAGTTGGTCTCGAGTCGACCTGGATGCCGGTCATTACGATTTCTATTGCAATTATCGGATCATACTACCTTGGCCTTGCAACCGGAATTCCGAATGCTGGACTCTTCGGTACTGCAGTTGCGACAATGGGAATGCTCGGCACGGCTGCATACATCTTAGCGATGGACACGTTTGGCCCCATTACAGATAACGCAGGTGGAATTGTTGAGATGAGCGGTCAACCTGAGAACGTAAGAAAGAAAACGGATCGACTCGATGCAATTGGAAACACAACAAAGGCGTTGACTAAAGGTTATGCGATCGGTTCGGCAGCACTTGCAGCATTTCTGTTGTTTTCCGCATACATCGATGATGTCAATGTCCTTTTGAAGGAGAAAGGACTTCCTGCGATGACTTCCGTGAATATCGCGAGACCGGAAGTGTTCGTTGGCGGATTGCTCGGGGCCGCCCTTGTTTTTCTATTCAGTTCACTTGCAATTAAAGCGGTTGGGAAGGCAGCCTATTTCGTTATTAATGATGTACGCGCACAATTCAAGGAAAAACCGGGAATTCTGGCTGGAACGGAAGAACCTGATTACGGTCGCACCGTGGATATTGTCACGCGTGGCGCATTGCGAAGCATGGTCGGCCCCGGACTTCTTGCGATCGGAACACCGATTGCGGTCGGAATAATCTTTAGGTTGTTCAATGTCGGTGCAGAGGCGGTTGCGGCCCTTCTTATGGTCGGAACAATTGCAGGCATCTTAGTCGCCATACTCCTCAATAACAGCGGTGGAGCATGGGACAATGCGAAGAAGTTCATTGAGACAGGTGCGTTTGGCGGCAAACGCAGCGAGCCTCACAAGGCAGCGGTCGTCGGCGACACGGTCGGTGATCCCTTTAAAGATACGGCTGGGCCCTCGCTTCACGTTTTGATAAAACTTCTCGCGACGATCACGCTGGTACTTGCACCACTGTTCGTATAAGCTGTAAAAATATTTTGAATTTGAAGAGGCGATCTTTACAGGTTGCCTCTTTTTCTATTGTCTCGTTTATTGAAACATTGAAGCGCACCGGTCGTAAGTAAATGTGTGGTTTGTTCAATAGTCATAAAAATGGAAAAGGAGACAAAATGAAACCGAAGATCCCGTACGTAGGAAGGTTTATTTCATGGTCTGTGGGGTTCTTTCTTTTAGCTTTTTCGACCGCTTTTGCGAGTACATTCTCGAAGACGGAGGTTAAAACGTTTGACATTTCTCCAAGTGGCAAAGTTACCGTCGAGAATGTGAATGGAAGCATCAAAGTTGAGTCTTGGGAAAAGAATCAAGTAATGCTTGAAATTACCAAGACCGTCAAAGCGGATGATCAGGAAGAAGCGGACGACTATTTCGATAAAGTCAGGGTGGAGATCGACAACGGCAGCGATTACCTTGATGTTCGCACTCATTATCCAAACAATGAATGGGGTGGATTTTGGCACTGGCTGTTCCATGGCGGATCAGGAAATGCCAATGTTGAATACGTTCTGAAAGTTCCCTCCACCATCAAGCTTGATGCAGGATCAACAAATGGTAACATAGAAATTCATTCCGTCACCGGCGGTGTCAAAGCAAGTTCGACGAATGGAAATGTGGAAATTCATACCGCCACCGGCGGGGTTGAAGCAAATTCGACAAACGGGTGGCTAAACCTTGATGATGTTGGCGGAAAGGTAGATGGATCGACAACCAATGGCGGCATAACGGCGGCGATCTCTGATGCGGTGGGACTTCACGAGTTGAAGCTCGAAACGACAAATGGCTCCATAAAAGTCTATTGTTCGCAAGATCTGAATGCTGATGTATCGGCGCACACGACAAACGGGAGCATCCATACAGATTTTCCGGTGACCATTCAAGGTGATTTTGATCGCAAGTCTTTTGAGGGTAAAATCAACAAAGGTGGGACACCAATCTATTTGCACACCACGAATGGAAGCATAGAAATTAACAAGAGATAATATTCTTCTGAGCAGTTAACCTTGTGGAGGTTTTGTCCCTTCGCAAGGTTAACGTTATTTTTACGTCTATGCATCGAGCATGGCACACCGATGCGCCGTCTTCTCACATTGTTTTTTGAATTACATGTCGGTATTTTTCAACGATTATGAAGAAGGTTCTTGAACGGATTGTCACGTTTGGAAGAATGATCAAGTTTTCGCACACGCTTTTTGCGATGCCATTTGCATTGACAAGCGTAGTGCTCGTATCGTTTTCAAATAAAGTAACTTTGAGCAAACTTCTCTGGATAATCGTCGCCATGGTCGGTGCACGCTCGGCGGCAATGGGACTTAACCGAATTGCTGACCGCGAGTACGATGCGAAGAATCCACGGACGAAAAATCGAGAAATACCAACGAAAAGAATATCTCTTGTTGAAGCTTCTGCCTTCGTTCTTATTGCTTCGCTATTCCTAATCTTTGCTGCATATAAATTGAACAATCTTTGTCTTTATTTATCACCCGTTGCGCTCGCAGTGATTTTCTTTTATTCGTTCACAAAAAGGTTTACTTGGCTCTCCCACATTTTCCTCGGGCTCGGAATGGGACTGGCGCCGGTCGGGGCATGGCTTGGAATTTCAGGACAGTTTTCACTCGTTGCGATTTTATTAGGATTGGCAGTAGTCGCATGGGGTGCAGGCTTTGACATAATTTATTCCTGTCAAGATCTCGGTTATGATGACGAAGTAAATCTTTATTCGATGCCGCGATCATTAGGTGTAAGAAAGGCTTTGAAGGTTTCTTCACTTCTTCACGCTATCGCATTTAGTATGCTGGTCACTCTGAAATTTATTCTGCCGCTTGGAAGCATTTATATGCTTGGGCTTGCACTTGTCGGATTGATGCTGGTCTATCAACATAGGGTTGTAAAGCCGGATGATTTGAACAAAATAAATTTTGCCTTCTTCAACTTGAATGCATACCTGAGTGTCGGACTCTTTCTATTCACGCTTATCGATGCTATCGTTTGAGTTAGAGGCTGAAGCGCTTCTGACGGAGAAATGTCTATGTCTCGATTGATTATTCTCGCTATCTGCTTCTTAGTTTGTAGTAATGCATTCTCCCAATCACTTCATGGTACAGTCCTTGATAAAGATAGTGTAGCAATCGCAAACGCTACCGTGTCAATTCCGATATTGCATCTATCAACCTCAACAATGTTCGACGGGAGGTTTCTCTTTGATAAACTTCCCAAAGGAACTTATTTAATAAGCGCACAACGGATTGGATACGATAGCGTCTCACTCAAAGTTGCGGTTTCTTCAGACTCCACATTTGTTTTAATCGTCATGCGCGCAAATTTTGTGACGCTTCACACTGTGACTGTTACGGCGAAACCTCAACCATCGGACATCGCTAACTCGTCGCAGTCTGTTTCGGTGGTTCAAGGGCGTCAACTTCTTGAAAACACCGGCTCGGCAATTGGAGCAGAACTCAGCGACCTCCCCGGTGTATCCATGGTTCACTCCGGGCCGTTTAGCGTAAAGCCGGTGATAGATGGACTCGGATATCAACGCGTAGTTATTCTCGAGGATGGCGAGCGTCACGATTATCAGTCCTGGGATGATGACGATAGTCCCGGCATTGATGCCCTCAGCATGAATCGAATTGAGGTGGTGAGAGGTCCGAACAGTGTTTTGTACGGCTCTGATGCGCTCGGCGGCGTCGTCAATTTCATCCATGATGATGGAACTTCAGAAAATGCCGATTCGTCGACAATGCGCGGTGAAGTGGTAATGAATGGCTTCAGCAACAACACTGAAGGCGCCGCGCATGCTGCATTGAGTGGGGCAACTTCGCTCGCAAATTATTATGCCGATCTGACGGTTCGAGGGGCAGGAAATGTGCAAACGCCGAGAGGTGTTCTTCCCAATACCGGCGCGTCGGAAGTGAATTTTGAAGGAACGGTTTCGACTGACAGGGAATGGGGAAATCTTCTTCTTGGATATTCACGATTCGATCAAGATAGAGAAATCCTTCCTGTGGGCGACGATTCGGGTGGAACGCCGTACCAGAATACCATTCACGACAGGTTCAGGCTTTCCTACAAAAGCCATCCGTCTCCTCTTCAGGTTTCGTTTGACGGTGTTTTTCAACGAAACGACGCCGCCGAATACGAAGATGAAGATTCGCTTGAGGATCATTTGATCTTACAATCGGTTTCGTTTGATGCGAAACTTTACTATAACGAATCGGAGAATAATTCTGGAACAATTGGGATTTCTTCATCAGAAGAACAAAATACCACTCTTGTCCCGGCAGATCCGGTAATTCCTGCCTACCACCAATCGACAGTAGCGGCGTTCATATTTGATGATTACAGGTTACAGGCGCTTGACATTTCTGCTGGCGCACGATACGACTACAGAACTTTGAGAACTTCTGACAACAATGTCTTAGAACTTGTTGGCCAAGTGAGAAATTACCATGCCTTAACCGGATCGGTTGGGGTATTATGGCACGCTTCCGATGAGATCTCATTCGGTGGAGATATAGGAAGCGGATGGCGGGCGCCGAATGTAGAAGAGTTATTCATCAATCGCTTGCAGGAAGGAAGTTTTATGTACAAGTTAGGAGATTCAGCTCTTGTACCGGAACAATCCCTCTCGGCTGATTTCCTCACGCGAATAACAGGTCCTATTGTCAGTGGTGAAATTTCCGCTTACTACAATCGGATCAATCGCTACATCTATCTGTCCCCGACAGGAGAAATCGATTCGTCGAGCGGTGTAATGAAATATATTGAGAGTCAAGCGAACGCGACCCTGACGGGAATCGACGGGCAATTGAGCGGAAAGATAACCACGCGGGCGACGCTGACTGTCGGCGGAGATTTTTTGCTTGCGAATAACGATAATGCTGGAACATGGCTGCCGCTCACTCCCGCCAATCGCCTGATGGCGGAGCTGAAATACAATTTCCCTTCCGTTTCCTTTGTCAATGAACCATATTGCTCTGCCGACGCGCATATTGTATTCGATCAAAACAGGATTGATCCTTCGGAAACGAGAACGCCCGGTTATACGGTATTCGATGTAGGGTTTGGTGGGACACTTCACATATTTGGGCGGCCGACAACAATTGATTGCCAGGTTCACAATCTTCTCAACCGCGCGTACCATGATAATATGAGCCTGTATAAATTATATGCGTTTGAGCCCGGCTTTGATTTCTCTATGACTATCAGTGTGCCGTTTATAATCGTACGGTGAAGGGACGAGGACAAAATTTAGTTCTCAAAAGTTCTGTCGGAAGTTGATGAGAAAAATATGAGTTGTAAGTTCCACTGAGAAGGCGGAATGAATTAATGTCCTGACACACCCGTTGCACCTCTTGTTTATTTTAAACATGATAGGTGTAATGTTAGCCATGAAACTGCTTGAGATAGTCTTCCGATTATCTTATCATAAACTTAATCTATGCCAAGTAAGAAAACGACGACTCCTTCGAACTGGATAGCGAATTACGCCGACCTGTTATTTAGCTATGCGATTGTTCGGGTTAGTGACAGAGAAATCGCCAGAGACCTTGTTCAGGAAACATTTGTTTCAGCTTTCCAAAACCTCGAGTCGTTCAGAGGAGACAGTTCCGAAAAAACCTGGCTCTTCTCAATAATGAAAAACAAGATCAGCGACCATTACCGAAAGAAAGTAAATGATAAAACGGTTCCATTATCGCGAGTGGAGGAGTCATTTGATATTAATTCCTATTTCGATGAAGAAGGTGAGTGGAAAGAATCGGCAAAACCAATTAGCTGGAGCGAAAACCGCCACGACGACTACCGCTCCAGGGAATTTCACGAAACGCTACAAGGATGTCTCGCGAAGCTGACAGCACAATGCCGCGCGATTTTCACGTTGAAGTATATCGAGGAGTTGGACTTCGAGGAGATATGTAAGGAATTGACAATTTCCACGTCAAATTATTGGGTGATTATGCACAGAGCAAAGCTCACGTTGAGACGTTGTATAGAGAAAAACTGGATTCAAGCCTGAGAACAACAATGGAAATCATACCCTGTACTCAAGCGACCTTTCTAATCTCCAAGAGAGAAGAACATGCGCTCACTTTGCGAGAGAAATTCCAACTATATATTCACCTGGTTGTTTGTGAATTTTGCAGAAGATTTTTGAAGCAGACTAAAATTATCTCTGAGGCAGTAAGAAAATTGGATCCTCTGGAGCGATTGTCGGAAGGCGAAAAAAAGAAGATGCGGGAATCGCTAAACTTACCTTAACAGGAATTTGTTTTGGGTAATGTAAGGTTTTGCTTCATTCTACGACAAATCTTATGTAATCAATGGTTTTGCTAAAAAAAGATTGAGGTTAGAACGTGTTTATATTACTTGGATTTGCATTTCTGGCCGGCCTGGTGACGATTGTGGCGCCGTGCATTTGGCCTATTTTGCCGATTGTTCTCTCATCATCAGTAGCGAGTAAAGGACATCAAAGACCCCTCGGCGTTACGCTCGGTGTGATGCTTAGTTTTGCTTTCTTCACATTGTCGATCTCCTATCTCGTTAAAATCTTTCACTTCGATCCTAACGGTTTGCGGTTTGTCGCAATTGTGATCATAGCAATTTTAGGTTTGACGATGGTGATCCCGTCGCTCTCGATAATAATGGAAGGTTTTATCAGCAGACTCAGCAGCTTATTCGGACAGAGGTCGAAACAGGGGAGCGGACTTGCTGCTGGTTTCATAACGGGGCTGTCACTCGGAATTGTTTGGTCTCCATGCGCCGGACCTATTCTTGCTGCAATCGCAACATTGGCTGCAACAGGAAAGGTTACACTCAGCGTGGTCTTCGTGACTTTAGCCTACGTTACAGGTGTGGGGATACCGCTTTTTATTTTTGCGTATGGTGGACAACAAGTCATCACAAGAACACGCTTCCTGTCTCGCTATACCGGCAGGATACAACAGGCTTTCGGTGTAATCATGCTTCTTACAGCAGTTGCTATTTACACAAACTATGACAGACTTATCGAGACAAAGCTTCTGAATGCTTTTCCGCAATTCAGTGCGACGCTTAATGGATTTGAGAGCAACGGCACTATTTCCAAGCAACTTGATATTTTGAAAGGCCATGAAGCGGCTAATGTGATTCCAGTGAGTCAAGAGACTTCGTATTTCAACGAAAATATGCCGGCTCCGGATTTTTCAGGAATTACAAAGTGGCTGAACACGGATTCGCCCCTGTCAATGAAGGATCTCAGAGGGAAGGTGGTCCTGGTTGATTTCTGGACATACACATGTATTAATTGTATCCGCACCCTGCCGCACGTGACATCATGGTACGATAAATACAAGGACAAAGGCTTTGTTGTCGTCGGAGTGCATACCCCTGAATTTGAATTTGAACATAACACGAATAACGTTCTCGATGCGATAAAGATGTATAACATCTACTATCCGGTTGCACAGGACAACGATTACGCTACATGGAACAATTTCAGCAATGAATACTGGCCCGCCGAGTATCTCATCGATGCCAACGGAAACATCAGGAGGACACATTTTGGTGAGGGCGAATACGACGAAATGGAAATGGCGATACGAGAGCTTCTGAAAGAAAACGGACAGACATTAGCAGGGACACTCGACAACCTTCCCGACCAGACCCCTGATGGTGAGCTCTCACCTGAGACTTATGTCGGTGCTGAACGGATGCAATACTATTATCAAGGTGGAAGCATAGGCACCGGAGAAAGGACGTTCGCGCTTGCAAATGATCTTCGCCAAAACTCTTTCAGTTTCGGCGGCGGCTGGAATATCAAGAGGGAAGAGGCTGTCGCAGGAAAGAACGCGGTTCTGAATTACAGGTTTTTTGCAGACAAGGTCTTTCTGGTTCTGCGGCCCGGTGGCGCAGGGACAGCGTCGAAGGTGAAAGTATTGTTGGATGGAAAGCCTGTCGATGGCTCGAACGCGGGAGCTGATGTAGATAACGGAGAGATCATGGTGAACTCCGATAGGCTCTACAACTTGATAAACCTCAGAGGAAAAGTAGGTAGCCATGTTCTTCAACTTGAGTTCGAAACGCCCGGAATTGAAGCATTTGCATTCACGTTTGGATGAAAGGAAGAAGATGACGATGATGAAAAAGAATCTCTTGTTTTTCTTGACTATCATTATGGTCGGAGCGTTCGGGATGATGCTGTACAAACATCCGCATACCCCAATCGGTCCAGTTTCGGGAGATGGCAAAATCGTGTCCGGTGCGTTTGATAGTACGCAGTTCAAAACAGACGCCGAGTGGAAGAATATTCTCAGCCCGATGCAATACTACATCCTTCGCGAGGCGGGCACGGAAGCGCCCTTTACCGGAGCGTTGGATCACGAGTCTCGAAAAGGAACTTATTACAGTGCCGCAACCAAAGAGCCGGTGTTCCGGTCCGAGCAGAAATTTGATTCCGGTACAGGCTGGCCAAGCTTCTGGGCGCCCATCAGTCCTAACGCCGTTGTGCTTCGTTGGGATTACAGTCTCCCGGGCGAACCGCGGATCGAGGTGTTGGATAAAAGCGGGAGCCACCTCGGGCATGTCTTCGATGACGGTCCGCCGCCGACAGGAAAACGTTACTGTATGAACTCCCCAGCGCTTATATTTGTGCCAGACAGCAGTAAAGGAAATTAGTCGGTATTTTTTATTTGGATAAGCAACAATATTTTTAACCAACAACAAATAAACTAAATGGAGGGAAAAAAATGAGAAAGACGGTTGCGACAATCCTGGTTGCCTTGTGTTTGATCGCCGGGGCGACAATTGTACAAGCTGGTTCACAACAAGAGATGAACCAGATGAAGCCAGCGATGGCACAGAAAGATACTTCGATGATGAAGGGCAAGAAGATGTCATCGATGAAAAGCATGAAGATGAAGAAAACATCTAAATCCATGAAGATGACAAAATCGTCGAAAAGCATGAAGATGAAAAAACCAATGAAGCCTTCAAAGAACGACTCTACGATGATGCATTAGAAGTAGAGAAAGAAAACCGAAGCAAACAGATTAGTCGGTTTGTTTCCAGTAGATCATGCAATGTTAAAGTCCGTCACCCGGCGGACTTTTTTATTCCTTCGTCAGTCTCTTTATGTGCAATTTACCCAACCATGAACGAATTCTATCAGTGTGCCGTTTGTAATCGTGCGGTGAAGGAGAGGAATGGCGTGAAAATGGTCATCGCTTTATTTTGATGTGACAGGTTACGGTTCATCTAAGGCTTGAGCCATAGGTACATCTCCCCCGCCTGAGGCGGATCAGACTCCGGCTGAACCTGCACTCCATGGTTGGAAGAAGTAGAATTGGAAGTTAGAATGCATGACAATCAAAAAGGAAATAAACGACATAAGTCATACTTACAGTAGTTAGGCGCAACGTTGCCAATAGTGGTGCTCCAATGCTGACAATCATTAATAAAGGGAAGTTGTAACATCTCGGTTGCAATTAAATAAAATATCTTATAACATATATCATCGTTAGCTAGTTAAAATCAACTTTTAATGAATTAACGGAGGTATGCAATGAAAACTTCTACTGACACAAGCAAGATAATCCGTACGGTTCTTGCTCTAATATTTTTCGCGGCACTTTTTATAGTTTATCTCTCATCCTGTAATCAATCAAAGTTACGCCAGTCGTATTCTCCAACCTCTGCAGTAACCACTTCTGACTCAAGTGGAGTCGCTACCATAAAGGGAAAGGGAATTGGAAAAAAAGACAGTACTTCAGCTGTCAAGCCGGATCTTCCGCCACCAGGAAGCTGTCTTGGTTATCAGGATGGGAGCCAATATGTTGCAGGTTATTATCAGTTTGAGTATCTCCCGAGAGATGGTCAAGGAAAATATCTCATGCTGGTTGGTGGTTCATACTTAGCCTCAATCGGCGGCTATAACCTTGCCACGCTTTACAACAAGTATTGTTTTCGTAGGGCAGTTGTCGGCGACTACGAAATCGGCTCCTATACTAATACTAACGTCGGATTTAATGAAAACCAGCTTCTTATCTCGATTGGCTACCATACCAACGGCGATCCTTTGCATTTCGTTAAAGCCCAATATGTCATGAATCCTAATTGGCAAACGGACGTAAGTAATCCGCAATATAAGAATGGTCAAGTTCTAGGATTTTGGATGGACGAACCATCAGGTTTTATTACTGGTTCTCAAATGGCGTCCATCAAAAGTCAAATTAGCCAGAATGGCGGGAGGTTGTGGCTTGAGGATTACGACACAGGCCCAATTCCCAGTAATTTATATGCGGGTCAGCCATATAGCTATCACCTTGCAGACGTTCCGATGCTCCAGAATGCAGATTATATTTCTTGTAACGGAAACACATCGTATTGGGTGAACGGAGAAAACATTTCTGGAATTAACGTCCTGATATTCGATTATCTTGAATTTCAGGGATGGTTTGGAAATAGATTCAACACGATAGCGTGCCAGCCAACGGATGGTTCTGGGGCGCTTCGAAATGATGCCACCATGTATAATTGGATGATTAACTATCCAAATGTAAACAATTTTGCAATTTATATCGGCGGAGGAATCACGAACGTGGCAGACAATAATGTGAGCGCTCGGGAGGCGGGACTCGACAATTTGATGAGCGACGCTTATAATGCTGGTTTCTTAGGTTATCAATATCGACTTTATAACTATACTTACGTTTGTCAGACAAGCTGTGTAAACTTTACGCCGCCCAGCTGCCCGACTCCACCTGCCCAGAACACCGCCGGTGCTGGTGGGTCGATCTATTATGGGGTGTGGACGAACAGTAGTTATTATAGTGGTCCCGTTAACCCAAGCACACCGGGCGCAACAATATGCTGGATACTTCAGTCAACGGCACCTACCAGCCAAGTCACGTATGTTCATCCTTAGAATTGGGAGGAAAACCATGATACATAGAGTTTTTCTTCCGTTCGCTTTCTTCGTTTGTCTAGCTAGCGTTGAAAGGGCGTCCGCTCAAGAGGCTGTCGCGACGAGCCACAGCGATTACGATACAACTGCACTCAAGGTGCACACTCCCCTTGGGTGGGATCTCTTTTTCAACCTTAATCTCTTTGGACTTCATTTTGATCCTAACGCTGCCACATTGGGAGAGGAAATTGGCATAGGCGCTGAGCTTAGAGTAAGCCCTTTTTTTCTAGGGGCTATAGCAGGCATCTCAGATAATGAAGGCATGTGGCAGGATGATGCTCAATATTATCGTTGTCTATCTATCTACGGAGGTGCAGTGATTGGCAAGTACCGCTTGGAAATTGGAGGAGCACATGGTTGGGCCGCAAACGGCGACAACTACGCAAGCGTGTTTTTAGGTGGAAGCAGAAAATATGGGGACATTTTTTTTGTTGAACCTGAAATCAGAATTGTGTACCCCGTTGCTGGTACATTCAGTTATGAGCTGAATTATTGGCATTATCCACCTCCGTTTGTGACCGTCTCACCAAACTTCAGTATCCGTGATATCTTCTTTGGACTTGGCGTGAAGTTAGGAATTGGTTATAACTGATAGAATCGGCAGCGCAGCGCCGCTGCGTGATGCGGCCAATGCCCTTTCAAAGGGGGAATCAACTCACAAGGAAGATAATTCCTTAGTTTGGATTATCCTTTTATCTCAGCGCCTCTTCCAGAACAGTTGCCGCGTCCGTCTTTTCGTCCCGGTACTTCACAATGACAGGAGTGCATAATGAAAGTTCGTGCGACGTAGCGAATTCTGAATTCCCGGAAATATTTCTTGACCCCGGAACAACTACTGCGCCCTCCGGCACAGTCAAAGGTAGATTTTTTTCTTTCCTGTAGATTTTTCGTTTGACCAAATCATATATCGGCGTCGAGGCGGTGATGATGCAGCCTGCTCCGATGACCGCATGTCGCTTGATGATCTGTGGAGCCAAACATCCAATTCGTTTGCTCGATAAGGGTGAGGACACAACTGAGAATTATGTTGTCGTTGGAAATTGTTGCGAAAGCGGCGACATCTTCACTCCAAAAGAAAGCAATCCGGATGAAATCGATTCCGTTCACTTGCCGAAAGCTGAAATTGGAGATTATATTGTAGTGATGGGTTCCGGAGCGTACGGCATCTCGATGAGCACGAAAAATTATAATTCTCATCCAATTTGTGCGGAGGTAATGCTTCGTTCCGATGGATCGCATGTTCTTATAACGCAAAGACAAAGGCTTGAGGAAATATGGGAGAGAGAATTGCCGCTTGATTAAGAACAACGGGGACTCGCTCTCAAGCTCAGAAAAAAGTCAGACATTGGATGCAATTGTCGATCAGACGATTACAAGGCAGGAATTGGAAATCGGTACTCATAACATAGATTAGAAAGGCAAAATGTTTTTATGAATTTCTTTGACGATAAAATCGCGGAACGGCTCGGCGGCATCAATTTCGGAAAGAGTACAGTGATTTATAAATTTGAAATGATCAAGCGAGCCAAAGCCGCAGCTAAGCTTGCACATCCTGAAGTACAGTTGATCGACATGGGTGTCGGCGAACCAGACTGGCCTGCAGATCCGCTTGTTGTCGAAACTCTTTCGCAGGAAGCCGGGAAACCGGAAAATCGCTGGTATGCAGATAACGGCATTCCTGAATTTCAAGACGCGGCCGCTCAATATTTGCAAAATGTCTACGGTGTGCACATTGAAAACCCGTTGGAGCACATCGTCCATTCAATCGGATCGAAGCCGGCGCTTGCAATGCTTCCGATTTGTTTTATAAATCCGGGAGATGTTTTTCTAACCACGATTCCGGGATATCCGGTGTCGGCGACTTATACAAAATATTTAGGAGGTGAGGTATTCAACCTTCCTCTAGTTGAATCGAACTCATTCTTGCCGGATTTGGAAAATATTCCTGCTTCAATTTTGAAAAGAGCCAAAGCCCTTTATCTGAATTATCCGAACAATCCGACCGGAGCTACGGCAACGCCGGAATTTTTCAAACGCGTCGTCGACTTCGCACACAAAAATGGAATTGTTGTCATTCACGATTCTCCGTACGGTGCGCTAACCTATGATGGCTACAAGCCGCTAAGTTTCCTGTCTGTCGATGGCGCCGTGGATGTCGGTGTCGAGGTACATTCATTGTCTAAAGCTTTCAATATGACAGGTTGGAGATTAGGTTTCGTTTGCGGAAATGCAAAAGCTGTGAAGGTTTATGCAACGGTTAAAGACAACACCGATTCGGGACAATTCCGGGCGATTCAGAAAGCTGCGATACAGGCTTTCAATCATTTAGAGATCACGAAAGCGACAGTAGAGAAATATTCGAGGAGATTTGATCTGCTTGTAAGTGCGCTTTGCGAATTGGGATTCAAAGCGAAAAAACCGAAAGGATCGTTCTATTGTTATGTGCCTGCACCTATAGGCACGGAAGACGGAAAAGAATTCAAAACGGCATCGGAGTTTTCGGATTTTCTCATTCGATCGGCTTTGATCTCGATTGTTCCATGGGACGATGCGGGGAGCTACGTTCGATTTTCAGTTACATTTGAGGCCGATTCAATCGAACGTGAAATGGAAGTGATTGATGAAATGAAAAACAGAATCAAAAAGTTGGAACTGAGATTTTAACTAGCTGCAGAACAAATTTGTCACGAACCATTGCGAAATCTGCGGGAGAAATCAAACTGAGCCAGCGCCACCTTATTCCATTTCTTCGTTATTTAGTCCCGACTGTTTCATGGAGCAGTTCTAATTCGCTCAAAACTTTCCTCAGCTTTGCGCGCGTCGCTTCGGTTGGGGACACAAGTGGCAGTCGGTAAACTTCATTAATCATTCCCATCATTGCGAGACCAGCTTTCACCGGTATCGGATTCGACTCGATGAAGTTTGCATTCATGAGCGGCAAAAGTTTGTAATGAAGTTTCCTTGCGTTTTCCAAATCTCCGGCAAGACAGAACCGTATCATGTCCCCGAACATTTTTGGGATTTGATTAGCGATCACCGAAATTATTCCGTCGCCGCCGAGCGAAACCACGATGAAGGCAATTTGATCGTCGCCGGAATAGACGGCGAAATCGTCCGGCTTGCATCTTAGTATCTCCATGATCTGCGAAACATTTCCGCTCGCTTCTTTCACTGCGACGACGTTCGAAATTTCTTCTGCCATTCTTATTGTCGTTTCGGCTGTGATATTGCTTCCAGTTCGTCCGGGAACATTGTAAACCACGATAGGTATATCGACGGCTTCGGAGATTGCCGTGTAATGCTGATAAAAACCTTCCTGAGTAGGCTTGTTATAATATGGAGCGACAGACAAAACTCCATCCGCGCCGATAGATTTCGCATGGACCGTCAGTGAGATTGCCTCGCGCGTCGAGTTGCTTCCCGCGCCGACGATTACCGGCACGCGGTGGTTTGCTTGATCGAGCACAATTTCCATGACGTGATGATGTTCGGCATGTGAAAGGGTCGCGCTCTCTCCGGTCGTGCCGGCAGGGAGAATCGCCTCTGTCCCGTTCGTGATTTGGAATTCTACAAGCTCACGGAGTTTCTGGTCGTCAACTGTGCCATCCTTTTGGAATGGTGTTATAAGTGCGACGCCGGTTCCCCGGAAAAGTTTCGATCTCATTTCAACCTCGTTTTATTAATTGTAAATTCACAATTCAAAATTCATAATTCGTTCAAGATGTCCTTGAAAAGGTAGGATCCTTTTCTGTTATTTCCTGAAGGATCCTTACGGATTGTCCATTCTGCAGCAATCACTGCTCCGAGCGCGAATCCGCGTCTGCCTCTCGAAGTATGTGTAAGCTCGATGCGATCATTTTCGGAATCGAAAAACACCGAGTGCGTTCCGAATTCACTTCCGACCCGAATCGAATTTACTTGCAGTTCTTCTTTTGCGATTCGTCCCTCTGGAAGCCCTGGGATGATTTTTTTCTTCGCCGGAAAATTTTCGAGAATGGAATTGCCGATTGCGATTGCGGTCCCGCTGGGAGCATCCGCTTTTTGATTGTGGTGCAATTCCAAAACGGCGCAATCGAATCCCTCGAACTGTCCAAACAACTTTGCAGCTTTCTCGACAGTCGAGATAAATAAATTTACTCCCAGCGAAAAGTTTGATGCAACAACCGAAGCAATGCCGGATTCGTCCACAATTCTTTTTACTTCATCCGAATCTTTTTGCCAACCGGTGGTGCCGATGACGATCGGTTTTTTTAGCGCTGCCGCAAATTTGACATGCTCCACTATTGCGGGAGCGACAGAGAAATCGATGAGAACATCGCAATGTTCGAATTGTTTCTTAATGTCGGATAAATTTGAATCGATGTCTGCAATAGCGGCGATTGAGTGAGAGCGCTGTTTCGCGACAGCCTCAATTTCCTTTCCCATTTTTCCGTAACCGAGCAAGCCAATGTTCATTCGGTTTTCATTCCTTTTGAGATTAAGAATTTTCGGATGGAGGAAGTAACTGACCAAAGCGGGTATGCTGATCAGTCAAATAGCGCTCCACCCGGTTTTCATCAATAATATTTTGATCGGATGACAGTCTGCAAGTTTTTTACCTGCAACCCAACCAAGAACATCGAAGCCATGTTCTCGATTTCGGCGGTAGTTCCTTTGTCCTTGTGTCATCAGTGCTTCGGACATCAACAAGTTTATTCATAACTGCCGCGCCTCTATTTAACGACAGTAAAATATAATTGTGTTGAATAACGGAAGCAAGTTGAAAATGAAGTTTCGAAACTGCAAGACGTCGTTCATTGTTATAAATCCCAACGAATCTTAAACTTGTTTACGAAAAAACAGCTGGTGGATTGAATGATAAAAAAGATTTTTCATGTTGCTATCCTTCTTGCCCTTTCCAGTGTAACAATTTATGCCCAGCTTCCCGGAGAAAAAGATCGACGCGTGCTTCTGCCGAATGGCTGGTGGCTTTCACCGGCAGGCTCATCAATTGCGCTTGACGATCTTCCGTTGAATGCCGCGCTTTCATCGGATCAGAAATATTTGGCGGTGACGCACGCAGGAGTCTCGAAGCCGGTGCTTCTTCTTGTCGATTTGAAGCTGCGCAAAGTGGTACAGTCGGTTCCACTGGAAGATAGCTGGCTCGGGATAGCATTCTTGGGGAATAAATTATTTGTATCCGGCGGCAACCAAAATTGTGTTTATACTTTTAATTTGGTTGGGGGAAAGTTAGAGAATTCAGACACTATAAATTTTGTATCCACTGAAGAAACTGTATGGGCTGCCGGACTCGATGTGAACAAAGAAAATCTTGCAGTTGTTTTTAGAGGCGACAGCACACTGCGATATTACAATTTTGCAACCAAGCAATTTCAAAATCTAAAACTCGATGGAATGCCGTATTCCTGCAAATTTTTGAAGAATGGGGGGCTTCTTGTGTCAATTTGGAGTTCAAAGGAAGTCGAGGCTTTCGATGGGGCAAAGCTCTTGTATCATGTCGCAACTGGCGATCATCCGACCGAGATAACGATGAGCAAGGACAATCGTATTGCTTATGTCGCAAATGCAAATGACAACAGTGTGTCCGTCATAGATCTTAAAACGTGTCGTGTCGTCTCAAATGTTTCGACTGCGCTTTATCCGGATTCACCGGAAGGTTCAACAACAAATTCTGTCTGTATTCCGGATGATGGCAAATTTCTTCTCGCGGCAAATGCGGATAACAACTCACTAGCCGTCATTAAAATTTTAAATCCGAAAATGCCGGCTCCCATTGGATTTATTCCAGTCGGTTGGTACCCGACAAAAGTTTTGGAGCTACATGATGGGACAGTTTTAGTTTTGAACGGTAAAGGGAATCGTTCGTTCCCGAATCCGCAACACCAGTATATTGGCACAATGCTAAAAGGAACTTTATCTTTTTTCAAATTTCCTGATGCGAAGGAATTAGCGGCTTACACGAAGCAAGTTTACGATGACACTCCATACCGACCGATCGAGTCGAAAGAGGCTGCATTTGAATCTGGCAATCCAATCCCGAACAAAGTGGGTGGGGAATCCCCCCTAAAATATATTTTCTATTTCATAAAGGAGAACAGGACTTATGATCAGGTTTTTGGCGACATACCGGAAGGAAATGGCGATTCGAGTTTAGTCTTATTCGGTGAAAAGGTCACACCGAATATTCACAAGCTAGTGAAGGATTATGTTTTGCTCGACAATCTTTATGCTGACGCCGAAGTCAGTGCGGACGGACATAACTGGTCAACCGCGGCTTATGCGACCGACTATGTCGAGAAGAGCTGGCCAAATAATTATGGTGGAAGAGGAGCGCCTTACGACTTCGAAGGCGGACAGCCGGTTGCAACTCCAAGTGCCGGCTACATTTGGGATATCTGTGCGAGGCACGATGTATCTTTCAGAGATTATGGTGAATTTGTCGAAGACATACCTGGCGATACCACCAAGAATATTGCTCGCGAGAAGATACTCCTTTCGCATTACGACAAGTCATATCGTGGGTGGAATCTGGATTATTCCGACGTGAACCGTTTTGAAGAATGGGAAAAGGATTTCACGAAGTTGGTTGACAGCGGCGATCTCCCGCATTTTAATATCATCCGCCTTCCGAACGATCATACCGCCGGAACGGCCAAAGGCGCACTGACACCGCAAGCTATGGTGGCACAGAACGATTATGCACTCGGAATGTTTATCGATAAAATTTCGCACAGTAATATTTGGAGCCGGTCAGCAATATTTGTGATTGAAGATGACGCGCAGGCCGGTGCCGATCATGTCGATGCGCACCGAACGGAAGGGCTTGTTATCAGTCCATACGTGAAGCGTCATTTCGTGGATCACACACTTTATACGACTTCATCGATGTTGCGGACGATGGAGCTTATACTTGGTTTGCCGCCGATGAGCCAGTTTGACGGGGCAGCGAATCCGATGTTCAATTCGTTCACGATGCAGTTGGACACAACAAACTATGACTTTGTCCAGCCTCAGATAGATATCACGGCGAAGAATCAATATGGCTCTTATGGTCAGAATATAATGGAACACTTGAATTTGAAAATGGCGGATGCAGTGCCGGATAGGTTGTTCAATGAAATTATTTGGAAGTCGATCAAAGGGACTGATATGCCCGCGCCGAGATATTCAATATTATCCGGAGCGATAGAAAATTGAATTTAGGATTTAGAATTTTACTTCAGCCTCGCTTTAAAGTTTTTAATTCTTCTCCTTTTGGGAACCGAAGTAATAGCAGTATTACAAAAAAAGATACAAATGAGAAAGCTTTAAATACCTGTTCGTTTAGTGGCGGCAGCAAAACATGTCTCGATGAGAAAATGGTGATGGTAATACCTAGAGCGATTCCGATTTTCAAAAGTTTTCCGAGTTCATATTGAACCGGGTAGAATTTCTGTGACACGATGTAAATAGCGATTGCCATTCCGGCGTATGCGAAGAAAGTCGCCCACGCTGCGCCGAACATTCCGAACTTCGGAATCAGGAGAAAGTTTGCAACAACGTTAATGGCGGCGCCGATGCCCGTGATGTAAGGAAGATGCGCGGTTTTTTTCTCGATGTAAATTCCTGCCATTAAGTTGACGAAAATTCCATTGAACAAATAACCGAGAAGGACTATCGGGACAATTCCGAGTCCCGACCAGTAAGCGGGATTTATAATAGACCTTCCATGGTAAATATGGAGTTTCACTATATCATCTATATAAAGCGAAACTAATAGCACAACAATCGAGCTGAAAAGTGCAAAGTATGTTAAAATTCTCGCAAAAAGCTGCTTTGCATTTGGCTCATTTGCATGAGTGAGAAAGAAAGGACGCCAAGCGTAATCGTACATTGAAACTACCAGCATCATAAAAATCCCAAGTCGGTAATTCGCCTGATAAATTCCCACCGTGCTTTCGTTAGTAAGTGCGAGCAGAATTGGTCTATCGATGACCTGTACCATCATAGCGGCGAGACCGGCAGGGATGTACGGCAGGCCGAATTTCAACAAAGCAGTGTAAAGTTTGCCTACAAAATTCAGAGTGAGCTTGGGAAGAATTTCCGGCAGGAGAAGTACCAGCGTGACAGCGGACGCGATTACGCCGCTTATAAAAATTCCTTCTACTCCCGCATGAAACTTCAGAAGCAATACAACATTTGCAGCGACGTTCACAACAATGTTAATAATCTTTATTGTTGCGAATGTTTTTACCTTTCGTTGGAGCCGCAAGGAAGCAAACGGAATAATCGCAAGCGAGTCTAGTAGGAGAATTACCGCCGAGTATTTTATTGTATCCTCAAACCGAGAAGGAACCTCGATGAGAAGCGAAAGCCGGCTGCTGTTAAAAAAAATCAGTGCAGAGAAAATTAATGATGTAATCAAGATAGAGAAAAATGGAGTTGAAAAAATTTCTTTATCGCTTCCGATTTCTCTTGTCGATGCGTATTTAAAATATGCTGATTCCATTCCATAAATGTAAATGATGTTCATAAACGCGATGTAGGAATAAACGGTAGCGACGATTCCGTACTGCGAAGGGGAAAGAACGTTTGTGTAAAATGGTACAAGGAGGAAGCTGAGGAATCTGCCGACAATTGTGCTGACGCCGTAGATTGCGGTATCGGCGCCGAGGGATTTTATTTTATCGAGCAATGTCTACCGGATGAAAAAACAATTATTCCTTTTCGCCGGCGGGTTCCGGATTATCTTCGATCAGCATAATCGGTATATCATTCTCAACTCTGTAAACATGCCCGCATTTCTTGCATGTCAGTGTATTTTTTTCTGAACTGTATTCGAGATCGCCATGGCATTCCGGCTTCGGACAGCAAAGTATGTCGAGTAATTCCTTCTTAAGCATTATTCTCTCCTTATGATAATTCAAAATTCAAAGGTCGAAAATCAAAAATACCATTGATTATTTTTTGACTTTTGACATTACTTACAATTTTACGTCCAACAAATCCAAAAATATTTTTGGAGCGCGCACCGGCTTTCCCGATTTCACATCTATGAAACTGTGAACGGTAAATCCTTCGCTCATTTTCTCTCCGCCGCAGAGAATTTCGTAGTCGATCCTCAGGCGTGCCGCCGGAATTTCTTTTAACATGGAAACGACTTCAATCATATCATCGTATTGAATCTGGTGCAGATATTTCGCGTAAGCCTCCGTCAGCGGTAAATAAAAACCGGCATTTTCAAATTGCCGATATGTCATTCCGAGCGAGCGCATTAAATCACCTCTCCCTACTTCAAAATATTCGAAGTAGCGTCCGCTATAAACTCCGTGCATTTGATCCGTGTCGGCATAACGAACCCTGATGCTGCTTTTTGTTGAATACATTTTTGGAAAGTCAAAAATTTATATAATACAATACTTCAATATTTCCGATTGGGTTACTTCTCGGAGAAGGATCCCATCTTCCCGAATTTTTCGATTCGATTTTCCACGAGCTTTTCCGGTTTGAATTTTTTTAGATGTTCTAATTCTTCGAGCAGTATTTTTTTTAGAATCTCTGCCGCTGCATTCGGATTTTTGTGCGCGCCACCTACAGGCTCCGGTACAATCCTGTCGATGATTTTCTGTTCGAGCAAATCTTTCGCCGTCAGCTTCAGTGCCTCGGCAGCTTGCTCTTTATAATCCCAAGTTTTCCAGAGAATCGACGAACATGATTCGGGTGCAATAACGGAGTACCACGCGTTCTCCAACATCAAGATACTGTCGCCGACTCCCAGGCCTAATGCTCCGCCGGATGCTCCTTCACCGATGATTGTGACAACGATCGGAACTTCAAGCTGTGCCATCTCGAAAAGATTTCGCGCGATCGCCTCGGCTTGTCCGCGTTCTTCTGCCTCGATACCGGGATATGCGCCGGGAGTATCGAGCAAGGTTATGACGGGCTTGCCGAATTTTTCTGCGACCTTCATGAGCCGCAATGCTTTCCGGTATCCTTCCGGATTCGGCATTCCGAAATTTCTATAGATGTTTGATTTTGTGTCGCGGCCCTTTTGCTGCCCGATCATCATCACCGATTTCCCGTCTAACTTTGCGAAGCCGCCGACAATGGCATGGTCGTCGCCGAAGTATCGGTCTCCGTGAAGTTCGATGAAGTCGGTCGTCATCAAATTTATGTAATCCAAAGTATAAGGCCTTTCCGGATGACGGGCTAATTGCACGCGCTGCCAGCGAGTTAAATTTGAGTAAATATTCGTCCTGAGTTCGCTGACTCGCAATTCAAGTTTCTTAATTTCATCTTCAATGTCAAGATGATCGGAGAGTTTTCGCATCTCTTCGATCTTCTGTTCAAGTTCTATAATTGGTTTCTCAAACTCGAGAATCTGTTTTGCCATAATGTTTAAAAAAGTAATCAGCCATAACGCACAAAGTCAAGAAAGAAAAATCAAGAAGGCTGCATTTCGGGAAAAGTGCGATTAAAAAATGTTTCTGATTTGGGAAATTGACGGAATTACTCGGTTCGAAGCATTTCGCCTTGCTTTACTTCACACTGAAAATCCCTTCTCGCAAGCTGGATTTCCCAGTTAACTCATTACAGGTTAAAGAATTGACATTGCAAAGTCAAGTTTATTGCTGTAATCTTTCTTCAGAGCGCTCACCGAATTTCTTTTTAACTTTGTAAAATTATCGTATATATTGTATAGAAGTCGGGAGGAATATGAGAAAGATCATCACCGTTATTGCACTTTTTATTGCAGAATTATCCGCTCCCGTCTTTTCTTTCGGTCAAGATATTTTAGTAACTCCGCAGAACCAGAAATATCTTTTCACAGCCGGAACGGACGAGACGCAGGCGTTCCTTTACAATCCGGCGTACCTCGGACTTTACAACCGTGGCGAAGTCCTGGATAGTTATTATTTTTATCCGAACAGAAGCTTGCTCAATTTTCCGAACATTTCATTTCATGACATTGGAATTTTCGGACAGGGCGGAAAGTTTGGACTCGCCTACAGAAACGCAGCGACCTTGGAGGAGAACTTGAACCAGTATTCGGTCGGTCTCGGATTTGGAAATCAGCAAGCTGCGGTTGGAGTTTCATTATCTCTCATGAATATCACAGGCGTTGGCTCAAGATGGTTTCCATCTGTTGGATTCATCTTGCGTCCCGACCGCTACATCAGTCTCGGAGCTGCGTATCATAATTTTTCAAATGTACCATTCGGGTATCATCCAATTGAAGAAACGGCGAACATCGGCATAGGAATTCGTCCGCTTGGAACAAACTTTCTTACACTGAATGCCGACCTAATTGCTCCTGTTCACAATGACGGATACAAAGTTGGAATTACGGTCGAAGCGATCCCGGGATTAAAGGTTTATGGAATTTACGATCGGTCCGGTTACTTGTACTCATACGCTTATGTTGAGCCTGCAGAAGGCGAACAAATTCCATCGAATGTGGTGCCACTATCAATATGGGTGAATAATTTTTCAATTGGTGTGAGTTTCAACTTCGGAGGCCACATCCATGTTGAAGGCGCTTCGAGTTATCAATCAGGTGGATATGCGGCGAGTTACGGCCGTGTCATGGTTACCTCTCAGGAAATGCCGACGATCCTATTAGATAGAAAAGTTGCTGAGATAAACATCGGAGGGAGCATACCGGACGCTCGCGAACAAAATTTCTTTCTTTTCAAGTCTCCAAAAGTACTTTTAGATTATATCGAGGAAATTAAAAAGTGCGGCGACGACCCTTCCATTGCCGCAATGATTTTGAAAATATCTCCGTTCTCAACGAGCGAAACTTTCTTCGCTCTTTCAGGTGAAACTCAAGAGCTTGTTGACGCTGTCGGATACGTTCGCTCGAAAGGAAAGAAAGTGTTTGCATATTTGATGGACAATAGCGGCGCAAACGAAGTTTATCTCGCGAGCGCGGCGGATAAAATTTACATGGCTCCGGTCGCTTTCATCTCCGGTTACGGCATTAACATGGATTTGATAAGACTCAAAGGACTGTTCGACAAGCTCCACATATCATGGAACGCTCAAACCGCCGGCAAGTACAAGCCAACTTTCCACACGATTTACACCGATTCGGCGTCGCCGGAACAGGCGAAGCTTATCCAAGGACTCGTTGACGATATTTATTCACAAATGATAAAGCAGATCGAAGTGAACCGCGGCATTATCATGGACGACAGCTTGAAAGCCGCGATTTCAGGAATTCTCTCTTCACGCGAAGCTGCGCGACTTCACTTCATCGACAAGGTTTCTTATTACGATGAGTTTAAAAAAGATGTCAACAAAGATGTTTCAGGTGATGGCATATCGGAAGTCGATCCGTCGAGCATTCGCAAATATGAAACACGATGGGGAAAGAGACCGGAAGTCGCAGTTATCGGAGTCTATGGCGATATAGTTACCGGCGAAAGCGCTCCGCCCGCTCCTTTCACGATTCCATTTTTAGGAACCGACAGAAAGAGTGGGTCTGAGACAGTTGCCCGACAAATCAATGCTGCGGCGGACGACAACGAAATAAAAGCGATCGTTCTGAGAGTAAACAGCGGTGGTGGTTTGGCACTGGCATCGGATGAAATATATAATGCAATAAAAAACGCTCAAACAAAGAAACCTGTTGTTGCATCGTTCGGTAACATGGCTGCGAGCGGAGGGTACTATGTCGCTGCTGGAGTTCGAAGAATTTTCGCCGAGCCTGCAACTCTTACGGGCAGCATCGGTGTCGTGATAGCTTTTCCGGTATTAACGGATTTTTTTGAAAAAGATCTCGGAAGCAATGTTGAGGAGTATCGCGCGGGACAAAACTCAGGACTCCTTTCGCCGTTTCACATCTGGAGCGAATCGGATTTGAAATACGTGGATGAATTTCTAAACGAGACCTACACCGACTTTAAAACGAAAGTTGCGGAAGGAAGAAAGCTCAGTATGAATCGTGTCGAGGAATTGGCACAAGGAAAAGTTTATACCGGCATGCAGGCAGAAAGTTTTAATTTGATCGATGAATATGGCGGCCTTGACAGAGCGATCCAGTATGCATCCGACGCCGCAGGCATTTCCAAAGATTATCAAATAAAAATGTTCAGGGTGCCAGGGATGAGTTTCGGGAATATTTTTGATGTTGGCGCGTGGATGAATGCGATGATGGGGCAGCCTGCTTTTCAATTTGAATTCTATTAATTCTATTCCTATTTTAAATTGATTAAATAATAATTGGAGTAATGTTTATGAAGAAAAGATTATTCACACCGGGGCCGACACCGATTCCAGAGAGCGTTATGCTCGCTATGGCGGAGCCTATTATTCATCATAGAAATCCGGAATTTGTTTCAGTCCTTACAAGCGTCAATGAAAATTTAAAGTATCTTTTTCAAACTAAGAATCCAGTCCTAACACTCACAAGTTCAGGCACGGGGGCGATGGAAGCTTCAGTTGCGAATCTTCTGTCGCCGGGCGACAAAGCGGTATTCGTAAATCTTGGAAAGTTCGGCGAACGGTGGGGCGAGATTATGAAGGCTTATGGCGTAGAGCCGATAGAAATCAAAGTTGAATGGGGAACCGCTCCATCGGCGAAGATTGTGCTCGATGCGCTGGAAAAAAATTCGTCAGCGAAAGCCGTTTTCTTGACTCACAGCGAAACTTCAACCGGCGTATTCACGAACATCAAAGAAATTGCTGCGGCAGTTCATGCCAAGTATGACATAGCCGTCGTCGTTGACGGAATAACTTCCATCGGCTGTCATGAAATGCGTTTCGACGAGTGGGGATTGGATGTCATTGTCACCGGTTCGCAAAAAGGCTTGATGATTCCACCGGGGCTTGCGTTCGCTACGCTTAGTGATCGCGCGAAGAAGATGATGGAGACCTCGAAACTTCCGAAATATTATTTCAGTTTCAAAAAAGCATTGAAGGCTCATGCGGATAATGACACACCGTTCACACCGGCAATCACACTTGTCGTCGGACTCGAAAAAGCTTTGCGCATGATTCGCGAAGAGACAGTAGAACACATCTGGCATCACCATAAAGTTTTGTCAGAAGCTGTTAGAAACGGGTGCGAAGCTATAGGATTAAAACTTTTCGGATCGCCGGCATCACATGCTGTCACTTCAGTCAATGTTCCCGAAGGAGTCGAGTATTCCAAATTCAATAAACTCTTGAAACAAAAATATGGAATCACAACTGCTGGCGGTCAGGAGCATTTGAAGGGAAAAATTTTCAGAGTTTCGCATCTCGGCTACTATGATGAGATTGACATCGTCGGCGTCGTTGCTGCACTTGAATGGACGCTGCACGATTTGAATTTCAAATTCGAACCCGGATCGGGAGTTGCCGCCGTCCAAAAAACTTTTGCGGAATATGAAAAGGAAACGGCGGAGGTGGTGAAATGAAAGTGCTTATCACCGATCCGATTGAGCAGGTTTGCGTCGACATTTTGCAAAAGGATGGAATTCAGGTTGATGCGAAGCCGGGGTTACCGCCGGATGAAATTAAAAAAATTATCGGTAGCTACGATGCGTTGATTGTACGAAGCGGAACTAAGGTCACAGCGGACATCATTGCTGAAGCAAAGGGGATGAAAGTTATCGGCCGCGCGGGCGCCGGAGTTGACAACATCGACGTTCCAGCAGCCACGCGAAAAGGCATTGTGGTGATGAACACCCCCGGTGGCAATACTATATCAACAGCCGAGCATACTATGGCGCTTATGATGTCTTTGGCGAGAAACATTCCGCAAGCTTTCCGGGATCTGCAAAACGGGAAATGGGAACGAAAAAAGTACACGGGAACAGAAGCTGCTGAGTAAGACCCTCGGTGTAATCGGGCTTGGCAAGGTGGGAAGAGAAGTCGCCGTAAGGGCTAAAGCTTTCGGAATGAACATCATCGGCTACGATCCGCTTCTTGCGGCAGATGTTGCATCTAAATTGGGAGTGGAGCTTGTTCCGCTCGACGAAATTTACAGGCGTTCGGATTTCATCACCGTTCATACTCCACTCACTGAAGAGACTCGCGGGATACTCGGCGAGAAAGCGTTCGCAATGTGCAAGCAGGGAGTTCGCGTGATCAACTGTGCGCGCGGCGGAATTATTGACGAAGAAGCGCTCTTGAAAGCACTTGAGAGCGGGAAAGTTGCCGGAGCTGCATTTGATGTTTTTACTAAAGAGCCGCCTGTTGATAATCCGCTTCTTAAACATCCGAAAGTAATCGCGACTCCTCACCTTGGCGCATCGACTGAAGAAGCACAGGAAAAAGTCGCCAAGCAAATTGGAGAACAGCTTGTCGATTTCTTCAAAGGAAGAGGAATCGTCGGCGCGGTGAACATCATCGATTACCAAACCGCCGTAAGCGACGAGCTGCGTGCATATCTTGTGTTGGCCGAGAAGATTGGCTCGCTTCAAGCACAGCTTCTGACAGGAAAAGTGAAATCAATCACCGCTTCATATCGTGGTACAATGCTTCAGAATTCCTCGGGACTTCTCTCAACGGCGGTATTAAAAGGTATTCTCGACAAATTGATGTATGCCCCGGTGAATTTTGTCAATGCTTCGGTGATCGCAAAAGAAATGGGAATTGCGGTGAGTGAAAAGAAAGAACAGGACGGCGAGCACTATCAGCATTTGTTGAGCATCGGGGTGAAAACGGATCGCGAAGAGAGAACAGTTGACGGGACGGTCTTCGGAGAAAAGGAGATGAGAATTGTCGGCATCGACAAGTTTCATTTTGAAATAGTTCCGGAGGGACGACTGCTGTTCTATTCAAACATAGACAGACCCGGAATGCTTGCCGCGGTCGGCAGTTTGCTTGCTTCGTCGAACGTCAATATTGCCGGCATGTCGTTGGGCAGGTCGGGTCCAGGTGAGCGTGCACTTGTCGTAATGAGTGTTGACAGCGACATTTCGGACTCTGTGCTGAAAGAGATTTCTAAACTTTCCGGAGTGTTTGAAGTGAAGTCGGTAAAATTGTAAAAGGCTTCTTCTGTTAGTGAAGCGAAAAGATTGATGAATTAGTATGTGTTTAGGGTTAACATGATTCTTTGATTGTAGAAAAATTGTTGATATTGCCTAAAAAGTAACTGTTACGTGTCATTGAGAGCGAAGCAATCTCGCTTGTTCATTTCGTTGGGATTATGAGATTGCTTTGCCGCTTCACTCCTCGCAAAAACAATTTTTTTCTTTTCTGATATTCTCCGAAGACGTGCCCTAAAACCCTGAGACAACGACGGTACTCCATTCATAATATCTTATGAAATTGTTAAAGGCAAAATAAAAAAATATTTTTTGTTTTTCACTTGACAAAGCTGAATAAGCAGATTATATTTCATCGAAATTTATGCAGGCTGTGGCGCAGAAGAAGAGTTTAGATGTTGGCCAATTCGAGATTTCGGAGGGAGCATTCTAATTAATACTGTCTCCTTTCTATTTACAAAATTATCCAGCAACAATCCGTCGAGGAAAATCGTTGGATGATATCTTGTTATTATTTTTCTCACCTAGCTACAAAATCCGTAATCAATGTTCCATGATAGTAAAGAAGTCGTTTGGACTTCGAGAGTTTATTATTGAAAAAACGCTTGAGTATAAAATATTCGAGCGAAGATCTTCACTTTTATCATAAAGGAGGTAAATCATGAGAATTAGGTTTTTGCTTTTGACGCTTCTCATAGCTTTGATGCCCGCGGCACTTTTTGCAGCCGGCGGTAAAATCCATGGGAAGGTGGTTGATAAAGACACCGACGAGCCCTTGATCAACGCGACGGTAACATTAATGCAGACTTCGCGTGGTGCGGTAACAGATGCAAATGGAGAGTATGATATCCTTGATATACAAGTAGGGACATATACCGTTCAGGCATCTTATATAGGCTATCAAGCGGTGCAGATTTCAAACGTTCGGGTGAACGAAAATCTTGCGACTGAGGTTCACTTTGAACTTGCAAAAAGTGCTATCGAGGTCGCGCCGGTTGAAATTATAGCGCAGAGGCCTCTAATTGAGAAATCCGCGACGAACGAGGCCCGCATTATAAACAGCGATTTTTTAAGTTCTATCCCGATTCGAAATGTGACAGAGGTTGCTGCGTTGCAACCGGGCGTTGTGTTGCGGCAGAACTTTGTTTACGTTAGAGGAAGCCGTCCTGATGAAACCGGTTTCACGATGAATGGCGTCGACGTTACGAATGTCTATAGCGGCGGGAGTGGAGTGATGGTTCCTCAGGATGCTGTCGAACAGATACAGGTTCAAACCGGAGGGTATCCCGCTGAGTATGGTGGAGCAAATGGCGGTATCGTGAGTACGGAGCTTCGCACAGGTGGAGAGAAGATGCATTTATCTCTTCAGGCGGAAACCGACAACTATACGGGTCAAGGAAAAGAATCGTTAGGTGGATACTCTTACGGTTATTCCGATTATGTCGGTACATTGAGTGGTCCTGTTGTGTCTGACAAAGTACGATTCTTTGGCTCTGTAGAAAACACATTCTATCGTGACCCTGGAACATTCGGATCTGCGGCCTCGAATGGCATTAATGGTCAAATTGGGACCCTTATAAATGGCAGTTCTGCTCAACCAAGATTCTGGAATGGAATAAATTTTACCGGATTAGAGACAGCGCCTCAATACACAGTGGCACAGCCGGACACTCAGATTGCCCAAGCACTTAATCTGTATTATCCGGCAGGAAACAGGATTGGTGGACAGCTTGATCAAAACTCTTACGCTGCGACAATCTTGTTTGACCTCGGCAATATTCAACTGCGCACTGCAGGATCTTATTCGTCCACTTTCTCGCAGTTCTCGGCAGATATTCACGATTTTCTGGATCTTCAAAGACTACCCATTAACAAATATCAAGATGGATTCGGCAACGTTAAGTTAACGCAATTTATTACCCCGAAGACATATTACGAAGTGAATTTGAACTATTACAGAGATTTTTACGAAACGGCTCTGGACCCACAGTACCTGACTAACTGGGCTGGATACGGAAGTCCTGCGTCGAATCCCACGTTGGGTCCTTCAGGGGCAACGACTTTAGAGAATACTCCCTTCACTATATTTGGTCCGACGAGTGGTGGCGGTCTCTCTATTTACCAGCCTGGAACGCCGCTTGCGAATGGTATCTTGGGTACTACCCCCGCCATAACTTCTGAGGCGTCAATCGGCGGGCGCGTCGACTTTTCAACCGAGACTGACAAGAATGCTGTGAAGTTTGGCGGTGAGTACACATACTACACTATTCGTCATTTTGACCCCGGTACTCCAGATGCAGTATATGGTGTCATGACCAGCAACGCCTCGCAGGCGCAGAAAGCAGCTAACTTGAGAGCTGGCAGCTCTGACAACTATGGCTATGATGTTTTTGGAAATGTCATTAATAGCGATGTGGTTACTAATGGCAACATAACGGATTTCGGCCCGCCGCATCCTGTTAATGCTGCAGCTTATGTTCAGGATGAAATCCAGCTTCCGGATATCAACCTTAATGTCGGGTTGAGATATGATTACATCAATCCTGATAGCTGGGCATTCAATGATCCGCAGGGTGTCAAATTCAACGATGTACTTGACGTTATATCCGATTCCTCTCTTAAGAAGACTCCTGTTAGCCAACAGATAAGCCCTCGTATAGGTGTGTCTTTTCCCGTAACTGACATGACGGTATTCCATGCTCAATACGGAAAGTTCATTCAAGAATCTGAACTGATCGATTCCTACGCAGGTATGGGCCGAATGTTCGAAATTCTATCGGGTGGAAACTACTACCAAAACCCGAATGGATTTGGCTTGATGCCGGAGAGAACCACACATTATGAACTCGGATTTTCCCAGCAGGTTGGAAACAATGCTTCATTTGATGTCACAGCTTTCTATAAGGATATCGAGAATCAGGTTCAGCTGCGTCTGATCATACCGGACGGGCTAGGCCAAAACAGAAGCTACTATTCGCTTGTCAACGGCGATTTCTCGACGAGCAAAGGAGTTGAGTTCAGGATCACACTTCGCCGGACAGATCGGATACAGGCTCAACTCAATTATACATTTGAGGACGCTGAAGGCACAGGGTCCTCGGCTAGCAGTTCTGCTGGAAGTGCGTCCGATCAGCACGGCTACACAGCAAACATACCTTTCCCCACTTCATTCAGCCAGGAAAACACGGGAAGTATTAATATCGACTACCGCTTCGAAAAGGGTGATGGCGGTCCCATTCTCGAGCGCGCCGGCTTGAACCTTCTGATGCAATTTGGGAGCGGCTATCCGTACACCTTGGAGACAATATCACAGAATAACTTGGGCGATGCTCGCTTCCAGGTACCGTTGGAGCCGATTGGTTATTCCACAACTCCATGGACGCTTGAGGTTGACCTACGTATCGATAAGACCGTGACAATCGCCTCGTTGGATGCGATGTTCTACATATACGTTCAGAATCTCCTGAACGCACATAATGCGGACAACGTGTTTATCCGAACAGGCGATCCTGCAAATGATGGCTGGCTGGGCACAACGCAAGGGCAGTCTTATGCGGCAAGCCAATCCAATCCCTCTCAGTACGAGAGTGTCTATAATGCCGCTTATCTCGGCAATAACGCGAACGATTATTTGCCGCCTCGGCAAATCAGATTCGGAGTTAAAATTGACTACTAAAAAGAAAACGAAAGTCCAGGAGGAACACTTTATGATTCGTAAAGAATTTCTTAAAGGCATTGCCCTTCTTCTCCTTGCATGGATTGTAGCACAGCCGGTGCAAGCGAAGGGCACTGCGAACAAAAGCGATAATAAACAAAAGGTCTATAAGGTACTGAAAAATGATCTCTATGCGCCTATGGACATAAACAACATCTTCAACTACTATAGTAATTGTGGAGACGGATCCTTCAATATATACACCACGAGTAATGAAGGTTTCGAATTCCCGATAGGCGAAGAAAGCGGGACTTGCATATTTGAGGACGGTCTTGTCTGGACCGCTTTCAAGAATGATACCCTGTACTGCGGTGGTTCCACATATAATCATGGCTTGCAAGCCGGAAGGATACTCCAGAGCGGAACGGCAACAACTCTGCCCGTAGCGGATGACCCTGACAATGCCCAGTATCATGTCTACCGAGTCCGTCCTGACATTAGACCAACTACGAATGTGGACACGATTGCCCTGGAGACCACCCTTCTGCAAAACTCTGAAGTGGCGTATGTAAATCAATTCCAAAGTGGTGTTACTGCTACTGATCTCTTGACTCAATATTGGAACGATTGGAATCAGTGGCCCGCAAGTGAAGGCGCTCCATTCACAGATGTTAACGGTGACGGTATTTATGAGCCGGGTATCGACATACCTGGTTTCCCCGGTGCCGACCAAACAGAGTGGATGGTCATGAACGATTTGGACCAGTCAAGGACAATAGCTTTATATAGTTCCCTGCCAATAGGTATTGAAGTGCAGCGAACAATTTGGGCATATAACCGGCCCGGAGCATTGGGCAACACGATTTTTATTAGCTATAAATTCATTAACAAGAGCGGAGCGGAGTTAGATTCGATGTATGTATCACAATGGTGTGATCCGGATCTCGGCTATGCCGGAGATGACGCCACCGGATGCGATACAACTCGAAGCCTTGGATATGTTTACAATGGTGAGGCTGTAGATGCCAACTTTGCAAGCATAGGTCTGCCGCCTCCTTCGGCCGGCTTCGACTTCTTTCAGGGTCCAATTGTACCGGGAGCGGCAACGGATACCGCCATTTTCGACATGAAATATGTTGGCGGTCACAAAAATCTACCTATGACGGCATTTACGTTCTTTATTAATGGTAACACAACTTTCGGAGATCCGGAACTTCACTCTAATGGCCCAAATGGTACACCTCAGTGGTATAATCTCATGAGAGGATTGATAAGCACGACAGGTGGGCCGTTCCCGGCATCAGTAACTGGTGGTAGCAATTATTGCTATCCTGGTGACCCGGTTACCGGTGTGGGACCCACATTCATAGGACAAGGCTCGGTTTCAGCACCAGCCGATGTTCGAATGTGTCTTAACTCAGGACCTTTTACCTTGGCTCCGGGAGATACTCAGCAAGTTGTCGTAGCTGCTTTGGTCGGTTTGGGTTCTGATTACTTGTCAAGCATTTCAGTTTTGAGATCCAACGATGATATCGCTCAGGGTGCTTACAACGCTCTTTTCCAACTTGCAGTGCCCCCGCCACAGCCGGTTGTACATGCAGCGCAATTAAATAACGAGATAGTTCTCTCATGGGGTGACCCTGTTGCGTCTGCCAACACCGAGAACTTTGTTTCAAAGGGATATACTTTTGAAGGTTACAATGTATGGCAGTATCAACGCGACAATCCAAGCGGTGGGAAGCTCTTAGCCACTTTTGATGTTGTCGATGGTATTAAGACAATTCAAGACACGACGTTCGATGTTGCATTAGGAACTTATATCGTGACCCCGACCGAGTTTGGTAAGGACAACGGCATCAAACACACGATTACGATTACGCAAGATGCTTTCACGGGAAATCCTCTTGTTAACGATCGGGACTACTATTTTGCTGTGACAGCTTATAGCGTCAATCTTACAACTGGATTGGTTCCACATGCTCTGGAAAGCTCACCGTCTATTTTAGATGTCCGTGCTCAATCACCCGCGAATGGTGTCCGCTATTATTCAAATGTAGGGGACACCTTACAGGTTACTCATACAGGAGTTAGCAACGGTAGTGTTACGGCACTTGTGAACGATCCTAGTGCATTAACAGGTCACCAGTACCAAGTTGGATTTGCCGTCGATACGGTTAGCGGCAATACCTACTGGAATTTGACAGACCTCACTTCAAGTAAAGTCTTGGCATCCAATCAGCCGCAAGCTCCGGCAGGAACTACTCCTCCTGGCGTTATTACAAATGGACTATTGATTCAGACATTTGGCCCGCCTCCCGGAATGAACCCGGGCGGACAGGGTGTAGGCTGGAACATTCCGTCAGGCAAGAGAGATTGGTCGAGTTTGGATGCAGGCGACTTTGGTCTCGAAGGGTTTAATGTTTCGGGCACTGGCGGTGCAATGGGTATGGGTCAGGATTGGGGAACAACATGGGGAGCCGGAACCTCGACTGTTACACCTGATAAGTTGCACAGGGTGCTCATCAAGTTTGCAACAATTGATTCGAATTTCAATATAGTGAATCCAAACGACTCGAATGTGTCCATGGCATATAGATATTTGAGACATTCAACTTCCGCCTTCGGCTTTCCCGACTCGGCATCACTCGATCCAAATCCTGGTCCTGGTTACGCATTTCAGGACAGGCGACCGGTTCCTTTCGCTGCGTTTGATGAAGATAATAATAACCAGCGGCTCGATGTCGGCTTTTTTGAGAACAATGCCGGCGGAGGGACGCCAGATGGCAAGTACGATCCGCCTTCAACGAGTTCTGGTATTGACAACTGCACTACTACTCGCGAGTATGCGTTCATATTTGCCACGAATTATAGCACCAACAATAATTCCTTACTCACGACGGATATCCTAGATAATAATACTCCCATGATGTGGTGGATAGTTGCGACTATGCGCGGGTCTAACTTGTTTGCAGATGGTGACGAGTTCGAGATAATTCCGGACTACGTCAATACGCCTAACGACAAGTTTACGTTCAATACCGTTGCCCCGAGTGATAGTTCGAAGAACCAGGTGGCGGATATTGCGAAGATCAATGTTTTCCCGAATCCGTATTTCGGTTTCAACCCTCTTGAAACGGACAAATATACCAGATTTGTTCGATTCACGCACTTGCCCCAGAAAGCAACGATTCGCGTCTTCAACCTTGCGGGTATTCTCGTTCGGACATTAGTGAAGAGCGATAATACACAATTTGCAGACTGGGATCTACTGAATGAACATCAGTTGCCGGTTGCTGCTGGAATGTACATAGCGTATATCGACTTGCCCGGTCTCGGGACTAAGACGCTTAAATTGGCAATCATTCCGGAACAGCAGTTCCTGGATCACTACTAAGAGCCAGTGAGGAATGAAAATGAAAACGTTGTTTTTTGAAAATATTAAAATTAAAAGGAGATATTCTATGAATATCACACTAAGGCGCTTGGCAGGTATTTTCATGGTCAACTGCCTGATTTTCATGACGGCTTTTGCAGGGAACACAAACCGCACCGGCACTGCGGGCGCACAGGAACTCCTGATCCCCGTTGGTGCAAGTGGTGTGGCACTTGGTGGAAGTAACGTCGCACTTGCTGTCGGGACTGATGCGATATACTGGAATCCGGCTGGCTTGTCGCGTACCACCTACGGTACGGAGGCTTTCTTTTCACACATGTCATATATAGCAGACATCGGAGTAGATTATGGAGCCGTGGGAGTAAATTTTGCGGGAATCGGAACGTTTGCTGCTTCCTTCAAATCCATCGCCTTCGGCAACATACCTGTCACCACCGCGGATAATCCGGATGGCACTGGACAAACATATTCTCCGACATTTGTGACGGTGGGCCTCTCTTATTCAAGAATTCTAAGTGATAGGATTTCGGTTGGCGCAAACTTCAATCTCGTGAACGAGACTATCATGAGCACATCTGCAACCGGGTTTGCAATTGATGCAGGTGTCCAGTATGATGGTCTAATTGTCCCGGAACTGAGCTTAGGTGTCGCTATAAAGAACCTTGGTCCGAACATGACATATGCTGGCTCCAACCTGCTGCAGCAGGGAACGGTAGGCAACGGTCTTCGTGGCACACAATGGTATGCCGTCGAGGCGGCGTCATTCGAGCTTCCATCTCAGATGGAGGTTGCCCTGGCGTATGATAAGAAACTGGGTACCATGAATGACGTTACAATTTACGGGGACTTCGAGAATAACAACTACAGTAGTGATTTGTGGAAAGTCGGAGCCCAATATGCGTTCAATAACATGTTATTTGTTCGCGCAGGCTACAACTATGCTCCGAATGCAACGAAAGATCAGACGGGACAAACTTCCCAGATTTTCGACTGGACGCTTGGAGCCGGACTTAACTACAATTTAGGCGGCATCAATTTCACTTTTGATTATGCTTTCCAACACGTTCTTCTGCTGACGTCGAATAATGTGTTTACTGTAAAGCTTGGTTTCTAAGGGATAGTTTTTAATGACTGGAAAGGGTTGGAGGCGTTTCCTCCGACCCTTTTTTATTTTATCCAAAAATTGTCATTGGAAAAAGACAATAACGAGTCCCACGAATAAAATGAATGCCACAAACAAATTAATGTTCGCGAATTATTTCTAAATTCATAGGTGTGATGGAGCGGCATGTGGCTTTTTCGTGGTGCTAGTAGCCCATTTTTATTCTCGTTGGGTGTAATGATAAATTTTGGTTTAAATGAGAGTAAATCGGAATAGAAATGTTATTTAAATGTTGTCTTGCGCTCTTCTTCGCTTTCGTAGCTGCAGCACACGCGCAGCCATCACCATATTTCCCGGAAAATGGTGCCCAAGCGGCTGAACAAGAGATCCGCGAAATAGAAAATCCGAGTGCCTATCTCGTAATTGTAATCGCTCCGGGCTTTGAAGATCTTGCTTCTATAGCCAATTTCAGAATTGGAAGCGGTGCCTCCGTTGCGGTTGCCTATGTCACCAATGGCGAAGATATCCCCAGTGATTTCAACGGTGAAATGTTTTATCAACTTGCTTCACGAAGAAAGGAAGAAGCATACTATGCCCTGTCTTATCTCGGCGTGCAATCATATTTCCTAAATATTCCAGTGAATAAATTTTCCGCTGGAGCTGGTTGTTTCCATACGACGCGCGAGCTTGACGAAATGTTGAACAGTCGTCTCGACAGTTTGATCTCACAAATTAAACCCGATATTATCGTGCTCGATCGTGATCCCTTATCAGGCAACGAGCAATCACAGCGTCTTGCATATCTTCAAAATACTATTGTAGAAAATGTCCGTGCCAAGAAATCGCTCTCTTCGTGGAGTGTGAAAAGACTTTTCGTCCAAGCTAACGGAAGAGATAAAATGTCTGATATTTCTGTTGAGCAAAACGATACAGTATGGTCAAAGAGCTACTTACAAATGGCACACGAAGCAGAACAATTTTATAAGAGTTTAAGATACCAAATCTCTTTGTGGGACGAGGGCGAGTCTCATCGTTACGCTCAACTTTATCCGGAGATAACAAAACCGCCGCTACCCTTAGATAAGGGACTACCGGAATTTGGTAAAGAACTAAAAACGTTACTGCCGAAGGTACATTCAATATTATCAATTGAGAGAGTCACCGATCGCGAAAGACGACTTGCGATACTTGGTAGCGTGATCGCTAAGGTTGACGCTTTCATACAACACTACGAATATTCGATTGATCAAAACGATTTGAGAGTATTGACAACATGGAAGCTTGCACTTGAAAAACTTCGTTGCATAAATTTAGAAGTCGCGATTTGGTGCAATGTAAGCGACACAGTTGTGACCCCAATCCAGGTTTTCTTTCTCGGATTCGGTAAACTGGATACCGCTTTCAGAAAAGGTGACACGCAAATTCTTTTTCCGGGAGTCATTCAAAAACAATGGATCGTGAATGAGGCTCAAAAAAATTTTTACGACTGGAAAGATAGCGCAGTATTTAGGGTCCTGTCTCCGAGATCGATTCCACTGAATTCTACTGAAACACCGCAAGGGTTTGCAGCTATGCAGGTAAGAACTCCGCTAATTTTTATTTTGCGCCACCAGGATCCGAATCCGAATCATAGCTTCATGTATAGGCAGGTAATGCCGCTTATCATCGCGCCTTTTCGATCCGTGGAGGTGTTGACACCACGAGTTGTGATTTTCCATGATACTGATATTTATGTACGGTTTAAAAGTAATGTACGAGATAAAGCAGGAGGCGTGTTTTATGTAAATGATCCGATCGTTTCATCGCCACAAAAGAGAGTAGAATTGCGGGGGAAAAATTATGTTATTACAGACACACTTCCTTTAATTTGGAAAGATACTCTCTTGACAGCTCCACACGAAGTGAAAATTTGGGCCGGTCAAGGAATTTCAGTAGGAAGTTTTGTTGTTCATCCTCTTGATGTAAAAGTAGGCATTAAGAGGAAGATCGGACTTTGTTCTGCAATCGAGAATAGCCCGGTGCAAATTGCTCTTCACCGGCTTGGTGTCGCAATGACAATATTGGATACTGCAAACCTTTCGGATAAAGAGTTGCCTAATTATTCTGTGATAATAGTAGATCAATTTTCTTTTAACAAATTTCTCGCGTTGTCTGAACGATTGAAGTCGGTGGAACAATGGATCAACGAGGGCGGCAGGTTAATTATTCTTCCGCAGTATGTGGCGGATCAAACAAATATATTCCTCGGGGATGAAATAAGATTTTCACATTTGTCGATGGTCGGTTGCAATGATAAAGTGATTATTGATTCGACCGAAAAAATATTTAATACTCCCAATAAGATCGATGAAAGGAGCTTTACCGGAGAGTTGTTCGTGATTTCTTACGGTGGAATGGCGAGAGAACCGAGCGACAGTTCAAAAGCTTTGATTAAGTCCGGTGTCCATGCGCTGCTTTTGGCAAAACAGATAGGACAGGGCACGATTTTTTATTGTGCCGTAAACCTTCATCCGCGATTGCTCGACATTGATAAAACTTCTTACAAGCTACTAGCGAATTTGCTGAGTTATTAACTAGCTTTTTACCGAATAGACAGAATATAAAGTCGTCTTTATTTTTTTATCCCGAATCGCAGTAATAGCCCCTATCTTAATCTTTCCCTAAGAAAGGAGAAGAAGTTAATTCTTTCCCGTCTAAAAGGGGGTTATGGTGGGGTCGAGAAGGGAAGATTTTTTCTGTGGAAATTAACTAACTTCAGGGAGGTAAATTTGAGTGAGGCACAAAATATTTCCTTCGCAAAATCTTGATTAAATGTTTGGTGGTTTCTAAATTGCTTATGAATTTTTGGAGGTAAATATGGCAGAGAAAAAATGGTGCAATGTTTTTGTGTCGGTCGAACAATCATAGAATTGTTGTCGAAGGGAATGCCGATTCGATTGCACCATCATGGTACAGTATACATCTTTTAAGAATGAGAGCTGCGCGCGTCGCCGATTTGCTCTCCAAGTGTTTGGAAATTCCGCCTGACGGCATAGATGTCGTCGCGGACGGTTCGACCAAACCTTTTGCTTCAAACAAAACCCTCGATGGCAGGGCAGAGAACCGTCGGACTGAAGTTCTGCTGTATCATTAATAAAATAATCCGTCTTTCTATCCTTATATCGCCATGCTTTTGGAGATTTTAATGAAGTATAAAATTACTGCAATTTTTTTCCTATTGTCGCTGTCTGCAGAATCTTTTGCCCAAGGTAATTATTCAATTCCTGTTGACAATTGGACATACGATGCCATCCAGCAGCTTCAGACACGCGGATATCTACTTGACTTGAGTCCTGGGTTCAAACCGTACCGCCGACTCGAAGTTGCGGAAGCGTTGCAAAAATTCGAGAAGAAGACAGATGTCTCAACTTTACCACAAGCTGACCAATGGCTGATCAAAAAACTCAATAAAGAATTTTTGCATGAAACGAATCTGTTGAATGCCGAGAAAGAGAATCCCGACACCTCATTCACAGGCGCGAGATTTTCCGAAGAGGCTTTCTTCAATCTTGCTAAAGGCGATTACAAAACTTTCAAATATGCCGGCAAGGTTGAGTTCCGTCCCACACTTCGAAGCGAGTTCGGCTTCGATGTTGGAAATCACCTCACATTATATACCGATGCCACTATTGATCAGACTCTCCGTGATGATACGCTTTATACCGGCACAACCAAATTCGGGCTGAATGCCTTGCATCAACAAGCTTATGTCCAATACTCAGATCATTATGTCAATCTGACATTTGGTCGCGATTATTTGTCATGGGGTTACGGCAATGATGGTACGCTCCTTGTCTCGCCGACGGCAGGCGCTTTCGATATGGTATCCGCGCTCATAAAAACTAATATCGTCAAGTTTAACTGGTTTGTCGCCCAGCTCAACCAGATGCCGGAGTTTACTCCGGATACAAATAATTACGCTCCTTTTGGCCCCGGCCCTACAGTCGGTCAACCGGATCCCCTCGCAAACAGGTATTTCACCGGCTCACGAATCGAATTCGATATTGCTAACAAGGTTTTTCTTGGCGCTTACCAGGCAGCATTATTCGGTGGGCCTTATGCATCGATCAATTTTTTGAATACTAACCCTGTGCGTCTGAATTATGAGACTACTACGAACGACCAACTAGGAAGCTCAACAAACAATTTTCTAGGCGCGGACATAAGCGTCTTCTGGCCAAAGGATTTCAACTTCTACGGTGACCTGATGATCGATGATTGGCAAGTCGACCACAAGACAACAGGGGACCTCAAACCCGACCTTTACGCCTTCGATATTGGCGTGAAAGCCTCGAATACGCTGGACGGTTTCGGCGTGAGCGGAACGGATGTGAATCTCCAATACATGATGGTAGGGAACCGTGTTTACAATGAATACAATTGGGTGAGTTACCAGAAGTTGTTATTGAGAAACTACCCAGTCGCTAACCCTTACGGGGACGACTTCTGGAACATTGACCTGCGGTTGTCCCAATGGCTGACCTACGACTGGAAATTTGGAATCGAGGTAATGCATTTGGAACACGGCAGCCAGAATCTTTATGGTCCATACACGATGCCATGGTTGACCGATCCGAATATTACACTTCAAACAGGTTACACCGAGCCTTTTCCATACGGCATAATTCAGGAGACAAACTTGTTTGAAGCAAATGTCATGTATCAACCGCAGCAAAATTTTTATGGCTCGGCGATGATCAGCTACTCGCAGAATCGAAATTACCAATATTCTCCAGGAGTTGACAAAGGAGTTTTGTCATTTCTCTTCACAATCTATTATAACTTCGCTACTAATATTCCGTTCGAATAAAACAGCATTTGCTTTTGAACTGATAGAAAAGAATAGCGCGCGGATAACACAAGTAGAATGTGCAGAAATGTTTTGCTTTAGTTGGATGGTCCGTTCACTTTGGTTGAGATCGTCCTTTGATCTTATGAGTTAACAGCTATTTCAACCACCCGTTCTTCTTATACCATTCGATTGTGTTCGCAATTCCATCTTCAAGCGATAGCTTCGTGTTGAATCCGAGTTGCGTCCGTGCCTTTTTCGGACTGCAAAGCCAATTCGTCTGAACTCCGTCGCGCGCTTTCTCGATGTTGATTAAAGCGGCTTTGCCTTGCAATCGGGCAATCGATTCGCTGATTGCGGCAACCATGTAGAGAGCAAGGTGAGGAATCCTCATATTTATCGCCCACTTGCCCAAAATTTTCTTGGCTATGTTGCCGAATCGTTCCCAGTCATATATTTCTTCATTTGAAATAAAATATATTTGGCCAACGGCTTTTGGATGTTCAGTGGCGGCGATAATTCCATCGACTAAATCATAAGCGTGCACGAAGCTCAATGCTTTTTTGCCAAACCCGGATATTGGAATGATATGCCCGTTCACTGACTTGAAGAACGCATAAATGTCTTTGTCACGTGGTCCGTACACTGCCGGAGGTCTTATGATAGTAATCGGGAGATCGGAAACTCTGGCGAGACATTCCTTTTCAGCCTCCATTTTGCTTTTCCCGTAGGTCGTGACGGGATGGTAAGGAGCGGTTTCATCCACAGGTACTAAACCATGTCCTGGTCCGACGGCTGTGAGGCTGCTCGCAAGAGTAAATCGTTTGATGTGCGGATTCTGTTTCAAGACCGCGATGAGGAGATTCTTTGTAGTCTCATAATTCCCATGGAAATATCCCTCCTTGTCCTTCGATTTCGTCACGCCGCCGAGATGAAAAACATAGTCGACACTGTCGACCGCCGCCCGGAGCGATTCAATATCATTGAAATCGGCATTTACAAACTCCACCGGAAGATTGTTAACGTATTCAACTTTTGTCGTCTTCCTTATCAGACATCTAACTTGGTAATCGCGCTGGATTAATTTCTCTACAAGATGGCTACCTATAAAACCGGTTGAGCCGGTGACTAACGCTTTCATAATGGATCACTGCCTTTTTTGATTCCTAATTTAATTCAGACAAGGTTACAAAAAAACATTACTGACTCTTCTGGGCGAGAGCGCATTCATCTGATAATTGAACACTTGGCGCGATTGGATTATATTTACCGAACAATCCAAACAAGAATTATGGAGAATTGAATGTCAGGACTTGTCGAGAATAGTAGACCAATTACCACAATAAATAAACTTCATGAGTATAACGACAAATCTGTAACCATCCGAGGTTGGGTTTATAACAAAAGATCGAGCGGGAAGATCCATTTTATTTTAGTGCGAGATGGTTTCGGCATTGTGCAGTGTGTCCTTGTAAAGAATCAGATTTCGCCGGAAATATTCGATGATTATGATTTATTGATGCAGGAAAGTTCACTTGTCGTTACAGGTAAAGTTCATAAGGACGATCGCGCACCGGGAGGTTATGAGCTGCAGGTTGAAGACCTGAAAACTGTCCATGTCGCAAAAGAATATCCGATCACTCCAAAGGAACATGGTACAGAGTTTTTGATGGATCACAGACACCTTTGGCTGAGATCGTCGAGGCAGCATGCAATCCTGCGAGTTAGACATCAAATCATAAAAGCTATTCGTGAGTTTTTTGACGACAAGGGTTTTACGCTTGTCGATTCACCGATTCTCACGCCGGCATCGGTAGAAGGAACGAGCACGCTTTTCGAAACCGATTATTTCGATTTGGGAAAAGCATATCTGACGCAGAGCGGACAGCTTTACGCAGAGTCTGCTGCCATGGCACTCGGGAAAGTTTATTGTTTCGGGCCCACTTTCCGTGCGGAAAAATCAAAGACGCGGCGCCATCTTACCGAGTTCTGGATGGTCGAGCCTGAAGTTGCATGGGCGGATTTAAATGATGATATGGATTTGGCGGAAGAATTTATCGAGCATATAGTCCAAACGGTGCTGAGGAAGAATGAAGCAGAATTGAAGTTGCTGGAAAGAGATGTGACAAAATTGCGGCCGGTGAAGCGCCCTTTCCCGCGCATGCATTATGATGAGGCGGTCGAGCTTCTGAAGAAAAACGGTGTTGAATTCCAATATGGGAACGATCTTGGCGCAACCGACGAAACAATTATTTCACAGCAATATGATCGTCCTGTAATGGTACATCATTATCCGGCAGCTTGTAAGGCGTTTTATATGAAGCGCGACTCGGAGAGAACGGATTTGACTTTGTCTGTCGACGTACTTGCGTCCGAAGGTTATGGTGAAATTATCGGCGGCAGTCAACGTGAAGATGATTATGATACTTTAGTGAAGCGGCTTGAAGAGAACAATCTCCCCCGCCAACCATTTGAATGGTATCTCGATTTGAGAAAATACGGAAGTGTCCCACATTCAGGTTTTGGCCTTGGCATCGAGCGGACGGTTGCATGGATTTGCGGATTGGAACATGTACGAGAGACAATTCCATTTCCGAGAATGATTTATCGTAATACACCATGAGCGGTCCTATGAACCACTTCTTTAAGTTTCGATTCAGAATTTATAATTTTCAATGAGGTGTTATGCTTTCAGTAAATGACCTGCGAAAAACTTACGCAACAACAGTCGCGCTTGATGGTGTGACTTTCGATGTTAAACCGGGAGAAATATTTGGACTCCTTGGTCCAAATGGCGCCGGTAAGACAACCACGATAAGGATTTCTCTCGGAATTATCGAACCTGACTCCGGTATAGTTCGTTTTAGCGGGCAGAAATTGACTCCAGATATGAAAAACCTATTGGCATATCTACCAGAGGAGCGAGGTCTTTACAGAAAAAGTAAGGTGATAGATGTTCTGGTATACTTCGGAAATCTGAGGGGCCTTCAGCCGAGTGAAGCCAAGAAGCGCGCCGAAGCCTGGCTTAAAAAATTTGAGTTGTCCGAATATGGGAACCATAAGGTTGATGAGTTGTCAAAAGGGATGCAGCAGAAGGTTCAGTTTATTTCATGCCTGTTGCATGAGCCGGAACTTCTGATTCTTGACGAACCTTTTTCCGGACTCGATCCGGTTAATCAAATTATCATGAAGGATATGATGCGAGATCTGAAGCAGGCAGGAAAGACAATAATCTTCTCGACACATCAAATGGAACAGGCAGAGAGGCTTTGCGACAGAATTTGCCTAATAAATCATGGGAAGGCAGTCCTTTACGGAGGATTGTCGGAAATAAAGAAGAATTATGGAAGCAATGCTATCCATTTGGAATTCGATGGCGATTCTTCCAAACTTCGGCAGTTATCAGATTTTGCAACCATGGATTTGTATGAGAATTACGCAGAGATCAAAATGAAAGACAGCACGGACAGCCAGGCATTTCTAAGAAAGGCAGTCGATCTTGTTACGGTAACAAAGTTTTCCATACAGGAGGCATCGCTGAACTCAATTTTCATAGATGTTGTCGGAGGAAAAAATGTCGATTAAAAAGGTGCTTGCCGTTGCTCGCTGGGAATTCATCGAAAAGGTCAGGACGAAAGCATTCATCATTTCATTGATTGTTACTCCAGTCTTCATGATTCTTATGAGCGTGGTTCCTACACTTCTTATGACGAAACCCGATACGACCACAGTAAAGATTGGAATCATCGACAATAAGGGTGTGATTGTGCCTGAATTGAACGCAGATTTGTTTGAGAAATTCAAATTGCCGGATGGGAAACCAAATTATGAAATGATTTCTATCCCGGCCGACGAGCGCAAACAAGCTAATAAGATGGTGCTCCAGGAACAGATTTCATCGTACATTGTTATCGACTCAAACATTGCCCGCTCCAGAAAATTCGAATACGTGTCGCAGAATGTTTCGAACTTCAAGGAAATAGAAAGACTGCAGTCGGCAGTGAAGGATATAGTGGTCTCTAACGAGCTTCAACGAAACGGAGTGAATCCGGGTCTTGTCAAAGAGGTTTCGAAGCCGATTGATTTGGAAACCGTGAGACTTTCAAAGACCGGATCGGCAGAAAAGGCTGAAGCCGGCTCCGGATTTGTGATGGGATATATTTTTATCTTTGTCCTTGCTCTTTTCATTTTGACATCTGGACAATTACTTGTCCGAAGCGTCGTAGAAGAAAAATCGAACAGGATTGTTGAAGTGTTGTTGTCGTCAACCACAGCCGATGAAATAATGACGGGAAAAATTCTCGGATTGAGTTTGCTTGGTCTGACACAGCTTGCAGTATGGGCTTCGATCGGGGTGGCTTTCGCCGGACAGATGGCTGCCTTCCTGACAATTCCCGATAACATTTGGTGGGAGATAATATTCTTCATACTCGGCTTCCTCTTTTATGCAACAATATTCGTTATGGCTGGTGCACCAGTCACGACCGAACAGGAAGCACAACAAGCAACGCAATATGTTTCAATGTTGCTTTTCTTCCCCATCATATTTGCATTCTTAGTGATTCAAAATCCAACTGCCAGTTACCTGAAGGTGCTTTCATTCATTCCTCTTCTCACTCCAACCATGATGGCTTTTAGAATTCCAATTCAATCACCGGAACTGTGGGAACTAATAGTCGGTGTTGTGATTCTTTTAGTCTCTACTTATTTTTGCATGATAGCTGCCGGAAGAATTTTCAGGATTGGCATCCTTATCTATGGCAAGCGACCAACGATGAAAGAGCTGGTACGCTGGGCGATCAAAAAGGAATAATTTAGCAGGGAAGTCCTATTCCGTTCTCCGGCTGAAGATCAGAAATTTGCAGTCTGGCGTCCGAAATTCCATCATTCCTTTTTATGACGTTGATTGTTTGATTTCCGAAAGCTAAATTTACAACCCTTGTAATGTATAATCGCGCCCTTTGGCGCCACAAAAAGGAAAGGTGTGAGAAAAATACTCATCGCGATCGACGGTCCCGCTGGTTCCGGTAAAAGTACTTCCGCGAAACTTGTAGCACAAAAATTGGGGTACTTCTATGTCGATACCGGTGCAATGTACCGGGCAATTACTCTCAAAATTCTCACCTCACCTATTGAACTTTCAAATGAAAATGAAATTGTAAAATCTGCTGCCGATTCCGACATAATGCTTATTGACAATGGCAGCAAACTTAAAGTTATTCTTGATGGCAAAGATGTGACGGAGAAAATAAGGTCCGAAGAAGTTACGAACAATGTCAGCTTAATAAGTTCATATCCTGGTGTCAGGAAAGTATTGGTTGCAAAGCAGCGGGAGATCGGATCGAAAAAAGGTTGTGTGGTTGATGGGAGAGACATCAGCACCGTGGTTTTTCCAGATGCCGATCTGAAATTTTACATGACTGCGGATATCATGGAACGCGCGCGCCGTCGCCAGGCGGAGCTTTCTGCAAGTGGTGTGGAGTTGCCTATCGTTCAGGTTGTGCGCGAGTTGACGGAGCGAGATCTGAAAGACTCGACTCGTGAGACCAGTCCTTTGAAAAAAGCCGATGATGCACTTGAAATAGACACGACGAATCTGACAATCGAAGAACAGGTTGAAAAAATTTTAAGTTATGCAAAGGATACGATAGTAACGTTAGAGGAGTCGGAAAGAAGATGAAGGTCACAGTAGATAATAATAGTGGATTCTGCTGGGGAGTTGTAAGGGCAATTGATTTTGCGGAGGCGGAGCTTGTCAAATCAAACAGGCTTTATTCGCTCGGTGACATAATTCACAATCCGGAAGAAATTGAGCGTCTCGGTGAAAAAGGATTGAGGACGATTTCACATTCGGATCTGGGGGATATAAAAGATGCAAAGGTTTTAATTCGGGCGCACGGTGAGCCACCGTCAACATACGAAATTGCAAAAAAGTATAACTTGGAAATTATTGATGCAACGTGTCCTGTTGTTACGAAGCTTCAGGAAAGAATAAAAAAGTTTTATGATGATAAATATCAGATTGTAATTTTTGGAAAGAAGGAGCACGCGGAAGTTATCGGCTTGCGCGGCGTATGCAATGACGAAGCGATCGTTGTCAAGTCTGTGGAGGAAGCTCTACTGAAAATGGATTTCAGCCGCAAGACAGTTCTCTTCTCTCAGACAACGATGGATAAACCGACCTTCTATGCGATTAAAGAAGCATTGTCGAGGAAAGTAAAAGACCTTGTTGTCGGTACAATGGAAGATATCGCGAAGAACTTTCTCGCTAAGGATACGATTTGCGGACAGGTTTCCGGAAGAGACAAGAAGTTGAGAGAGTTTGCGGCTCAGAACGATGTCATCGTGTTCGTCGCTGGCAGAAACAGTTCGAACGGCAAAGTGTTATTCGAAATCTGCAAAGGAGAAAATCAATCATCATACTTCGTTGAAAATGAGAACGAGCTTCAGGCGCAGTGGTTCGAAAACGCGGAAAGTGTTGGCGTTACTGGAGCAACTTCTACTCCGCAGTGGCTCATGGAAAAAACTAAACAGGCGATTTTAAATTTGGAACCTGCAATTAACGACCTAAACTTCAAAATTGAGGATTTGAAATAAGCCGCTCTAATTAACTAATGTCAAACAAAAATATTATACCTCGCATTGAACTTACCGGCGGCGTTTGTTTGATGTCGAGCGATAAATTTTTTATTCGGTCCGGTCAAGGCCATGGTCGGACTGTTGAAGGAGAGATTTAATGGCAGAAGAAGACAAGTTCACAGAGACGATGATCATGCAAAGTCCTGATGAAACAGCAAAGACAAAACCACAGACAATCAAGGTAAAAATTTTAGCTGGAGAAGATTCGCCTTATAGCGAAGCTGAGCTTAAAGAAATGGTGGATCTTTATGACAAGAGCTTGAAGCAATTTGATGCAGGAGAAATTGTAAAAGGAAGAATCATCGGTCTTACAGAAAACGACGTCATCGTTGATATTGGATTCAAATCTTCAGGATTGGTGCCGAAGATTGAGTTTCCTAACTTAAGTGAGCTTAAACCCGGCGACGAAGTCGAGGTATTTCTTGATAGCGTCGAGGACCAGGATGGACAGGTTGTTTTGTCGAGGCGTCGTGCGGACTTCATAAGGATTTGGGACCGAATTGTCGGTGCGCACGAAAACCAAACGGTGTTGCAAGGGACGGTCTTGCGCCGGGTAAAAGGCGGCTTGATCGTAAATCTGTTGGGACTTGAGTCGTTCTTGCCCGGTTCGCAGGTTGATGTCAAACCTGTGAGGGATTTTGATTCGTTCGTCGGGAAGACGATGGACTTCCGTGTTGTAAAAATAAATGAAGCAGCGGAAAATGTCGTGGTCAGCCACAAGGCATTGTTGGAAGCCGAACTTGAGGAGCAGCGGAAACAAATCCTATCGAAATTAGAAAAGGGACTTATTCTCGAAGGAACCGTCAAAGCATTGACCGAGTTCGGAGTCTTTGTCGATCTTGGCGGCGTCGATGGTTTGATCCACATTACCGACCTTTCATGGGGCAGGGTAAATCATCCTTCTGAAATTGTGAAGTTAGATCAGAAAATCCAGGTTGTCGTTACCGACTTCGACGAAGAAAAGAAACGAATTTCTCTTTCGATGAAAGCACTGCAGCCAGAGCCATGGAAGAGTATCGAGGACAAATATCAAGTCGGACTGAAAGTCAGCGGCAGAGTCGTATCGCTGACGGAGTATGGTGCATTTGTTGAAATCGAGAAAGGTATCGAAGGACTCATCCATATTTCCGAGATGAGTTGGACAGAACATATAAAACATCCATCTCAAAAAGTTTCGATGGGCCAGACAGTCGAAGCGGTTATTCTAAACCTTGACAGGGAGAACAAGAAGCTATCACTTGGAATAAAGCAGCTCGAGCCTGATCCATGGGAACAACTCATAGAAAAGTATCCAGTAGATTCGAAACACAAAGGCATCGTCCGCAATCTCACAGCCTTTGGCGTGTTTGTCGAGCTTGAGAGCGGAGTTGACGGGTTGATACATATTTCGGATCTCTCGTGGACGAAAAAGATTCGTCATCCCGGAGAAATAGTTAAGCGCGGCGACGAGATCGATGTCATTGTTTTGGCGGTTGACAAAGAACAGAGAAGGATCTCGCTCGGTCATAAGCAGGCGCTTGAAAATCCCTGGGATAAATTCGAGGAATCTTTCAAAGTTGGCTCGGAGGTCGAAGGCAAACTCGTAAGGCACATTGAGAAAGGCGCGATCATTGAACTTCCAGGCGAAGTAGATGGTTTTGTGCCGCATTCTCACATGGCGCCCATGAGTTTGAAAAATTATGTGGCGCATTTTCCCGCCGGCGAGATATTGAAGCTGAAAGTTATCGAGTTCGATAAGGAAGGGAAGCGAATAGTTCTCAGCATCAACGAATATTTCAGAGATAAAGACACTGCGGTGTACAAAGAATTTTTTTCCGCCCATAAAGTAAATTTGGACGAGAGACGTGAGAGAAGGTCACGTGTACCAGAGAAGAAATCGAAAGATACAATAGCTGAAGAAGATCACCATGATGCACCTCCTGAGGAGACCCCTTCGACTATCAGTGAGTCGGAAGCGCTGGGAAAAGATAAAGAAGCTTGAAAGCACACCGAGACACGCCCATCTATCTCGATGTCTTCGTCGAAATGCCACCTTTTGGAAGGGGAGAAAAAAATATTAAGAGCGACATTTATCTTCCCGTTTTCAGTGGAAAGTGTCGCGATGCGGAGTCCGTCCGAGCAACCTGGACGGATAGCGATGGGAGTCTACAAATCATAATTAGTAACCTTACTTAGTGGTCACTTTAGTTGCGGCTTGATTCTTACCAACTCAAGACTAAAATTATTTTTTAATGGAAAAGAAACGAGTTGCATTAGAAAGTCTCGGTTGCAAGTTGAATTACGCCGAGACAATTCAGATAGAAAAAGAATTCAAGCGGCGGGGGTTTGATATCGTTTCCCCGTCTGCATCCGCCGACGTTTTCGTAATTAATACTTGCACAGTAACTCAACGCGCGGACAGTGATTGTCGCCAGATGGTTAGATGTGCGCTGCGCAATTCTCCAAATGCCTTTGTCGTGGTTACCGGTTGCTATGCGCAAGGGAAACCGGATGAAATCGCGCAAATAGAAGGTGTCGATCTTGTATTGGGTGCGAAAGAAAAGTTCGAGCTGTTCAACCATGTTGACGATTTCACTAAGAATTATCATGCTCGAATTTTTGTCGGACCTGTTGAAGATGCCATCGAGTTTGGCGCCGCCGACTCGGCAATCAACGGTACGCGTACCAGGGCATTCGTGAAAGTTCAGGACGGTTGCGATTATAAATGTTCTTACTGCACGATCCCGAAAGTCAGAGGTGCAAGCAGGAGTCCGTCCGTCGCATTCCTCGTAGAGCAGGCGAAAGAAATCGCAGCACACGAATTTAAGGAAATCGTATTAAGCGGGGTGAATGTCGGAGATTTTTATGATAATGATAATCATTCGCTCATCGACTTGCTTAAAGAACTTGATAAAGTCACCGGTATCGAGCGCATTCGAATAAGCTCAATAGAACCAAATCTCCTGACCAATGAAATTATCAAGTTTGCATCCACGTCTTCAAAATTATGCAAACATTTTCATGTCCCACTGCAAAGTGGATCGGATTATGTATTAAAGAGAATGAGACGGCGATATAATACAAGCCAGTATCGTGATATCGTGGAACACATAAAAGAAATCATACCAAATGCCGGAATCGGAGCGGACGTTATTGTTGGATTTCCAGGCGAAACAAATACGGATTTTGAACAGAGCTATGATTTCATCGAAAGTTTGCCCCTGACCTATCTACATGTGTTTACTTACTCCGAGCGCGAAGGAACAGACGCCGCGAGTTCAAATGAAAGAGTTGATCCACGGGTCAGAAAAAAAAGAAGCGAGCTTCTGAGGATGCTTTCCATAAAGAAGCGGTATGAATTTAACCGGCAGCATGTTGGCAGGGTGATGAGAGTTTTGATCGAAGAAGAAGTGAAAAACGGAAAAATGTTTGGCTTCACATCCAATTATATTCGAGTCGAGATGGATGCAAGCACTTCTCGTGTTAACGAAGTATCTGATGTTCTCGTAACCGGTGTCAGCGATAATACTGTTATTGGGCAGGTGATTCCATGAAGAAAAGTCGAAAATCAAAAATCGTGAGTCAAAAATTAGAAGCCAGAAGTCGGAAGCTAGAGGTTAGGAGTCAGATGATTTATATTTTTCTACTTACTTCTTGCTGCTTACTGTTCTTCCGTGTGAATAAATCATTCTCTCAAACAAATAGCTTCGGCAAACTCAGCACAAGGTTAGAACTTGCTGAAAAACTTTTGAAAAGCTCCGGTCAAGATATTTTTACAGAACAAGCTGTTGTTAAACGTAAATCTCCGGGACTTGCGGCATTTGCGTCTTTAGCTGTACCAGGCTTGGGAGAGCTTTACGCCGGCAGGTATGACGTGGGCAAGTATTCTACGATAGCGGAGGTGTCGCTCTGGGTTTTCTACACGGCGGCGGAAGTCTATTCGGAGCAAGTGCGTAATGACGCGATCAGTTATGCAAAGATTTATGCAGGTGCTCAGGTTGCCGGGAAGCCCGACCAATTTTTTGTCGATATAGGAAATTTTTTGAATACCAACGACTACAACATAGCAAAAATCAGTGATGGTGCAAACGATTTGATTTACGCCTCTCCATCCTATCAATGGCAGTGGCAATCGGATGCGAACCGGGCGGAGTTTAAAAATCTGCGAATCAAAGCAGATGAGTTCTTGAATTACGGAAGGTATACAACCGCCGTGATTATATTCAACCACATCATAAGCGCGTTCAATGCCGCGCGACTTGCCGCGGGCGTAAATGCTTCAGCCGCAAGTTCATTGGATAACTCTCCACAAACGTCGGGAATATATCTGAAGCTGGCTGCTTCGTTTTGAGGGATTTCATATGAGATTCCTCTGCGCGCTCATCCCGACAAAGTCGGGACTCGTTTAGCCGGAATGATAATTTCCGTGTCTTGTCATGGAGGATGTAACCATGCGCAATATCGCACTTCTGATTGAATATGACGGTACAGCTTATGGCGGCTGGCAAGTGCAGAAAAACAGCACCAGCATTCAAGGAGTGATTGAAAAAAAACTGTCCAGCTTGCTTCATGAAAAAATAAAAATCACCGGCGCTGGGAGAACGGATGCCGGTGTGCACGCTTATGGGCAGGTAGCGAATTTTCATACTCATTCAAATTTGGAGGCGGGAAAAATAGCTCATGCGCTTAACGGCATTTTGCCACGCGACATAGCAATTTGCAAAGCCACCAATGTGCCCAACAATTTCCACTCCCGATTCGATGCAAAAGCGCGGCGATACGTTTATAGCATTATTACCCGGAAATCACCCATCGCAAGATACTTCGCGGCTTTGTTCTATTACGATCTGTCAATTGATTTAATGAACGATGTATCGGCACTTCTCATCGGCGAAAAAAGTTTCAAGTCCTTTACCAAATATGCGGATCAGCAAAGACATTTCATTTGTAATGTGACAACGGCCGCGTGGACTAACCTTCCCAAGGTTTCAAGCATTCGCAAGGTTAGCAAGGTCGGAAGCCCCGACTTGCTTTTCCAAATCGAAGCTGATCGTTTTCTTCACGGAATGGTGAGAGCAATCGTCGGGACGCTCATTGATGTTGGGCGTGGAAAAATATCAGTCAAGGATTTTAAAAAAATTTTGATTTCCGAAAACCGCTGCATAGCATCAATGTCGGCACCTGGCTGCGGGCTATGCTTGGAAGAAGTTAAGTACGACTTTGATATTTGGGGAAATGAATCCGGAGACTGCGTGCCGGAGATCGGAAGCTCGAAACAGATTTTTGAATTTCGGAATATCCGAGACAGAGGTAGAACATGAATAAGAGCACATTCTTCCCGGGAGGATCTCCTCTTGATTAAACGTTTCTTGAACCAGCATCTGTTAGATCACGTAGGGAATCTCACGCCTAAGGGCGTTTATCGTCTGATAATTTATATGATCTGCTGTCTGTATTTTTGGTTTGTCTGGGAACGTCCACTCGCGTTTAGTCATTGTGTCGATTTGCGTTGTTATCTAGACGCCGCACAAGGGAATTACGCCGTTCAGGGATATTACTACGGTGTAGCTCCTTACGTTTATCCAAAATTTCTTGCGGTTTTATGGAAGCCACTACTTTTGTTGCCATTTCATCTTGTTTATACGGGAGGTTTTTTGGTCGGTTGTATAAGTTACCTATATCTCGTTCATCAACTCTTAAAAAAAGATATTGGAGGTCTCATTGCAATCATCGGACTCAAATCAATCGCAACAATGCTGGACACCGGTAATATTTATCCGTTACTTGCAGCATTGGCAACAAACCCACTGGGGATTATCCTGGGCACTCTATTTAAGTTCCCTATCGCTGGTCTCGGTTTTATCTTATTCTTTGTGCAATCCAAAAGACATAGTAATAATGTATCATCAAAAAAACCTTAGGGCACAGGATACGGTTATGTTTTTACCAGCTTTGATTTTACTCTTGCCGGATAGGACAAGGTGCTGGCAAAAATGTTTGACTATTGCTGGTTGTTTAATCTACTTTTGGCTTTACTGGCTACATTGAAAAACTTTGCTCTACGACAATCCGTTGAATTTTGACTATTAGTGTGTCATCTCCTCTTTCCTTCCTGTCTCCTGCTGACGGATTCCTGTTTCCGTTTTTTCCCCTTTGCATTACCCTATGGTAATTCTTATCGTGGCACAGTAGTTTTTTCCAAGGCAAGTTCCGACAAATATTGTTGTTTTTGCTTATTATGGCGTTGTTTGAAGGAATCAACTGATCGGCACAGTCGTTGCACTTCTTATAAAGCCATGAAAATTTAATGCTTAGACGGCGCTTTAAAGCTTGACTTGTTGAGAAGCGCCGTTTATATTCATTGTTGAGAGTGGCATGTGATTTTTTTTAATGTTCCCTAACATAAAATTATAAGGAGGTAAGTATGGGACAGCAACAGCTTCTTCTTATCGTTCTTGGAGTTATCATTGTAGGTATCGCAATAGCCGTCGGTATCTCGATGTTCAGGACTAATGCCGTGAGTGCAAACCGCGATGCGGTCATCAACGACGTGCAAAACCTCGCGGCGACAGCGCAGCAATTTTGGCGAAAACCACTGTCAATGGCGGGTGGTGGACAGAGCTTTGGAAACTTCTATATAACCAACATTAATGATACCGATGGAAACGGGAGGTTCTACCTTGACCCTACAGCGATTGCTATGACTTCCACTGCGTATATTGCCTTGCCTGTAGGTGACACGATTGAGGCGGCAGGCACACTGAATACGGTTTACATTGTTGGGAGAGGAACTGAACTTGGAAAAGATGGTTCAGATCCCGTCGAGGTGTTTGATTCTGTGGGAGCTATCAACACGCACGTTGTCGTTCTTAACTAAGGAAAAAGTTATCTGCCAAGGGGCAGTGCGGTCCTGATGATTTACTTGGCGGGATCAACTGCCCATTTGTTTTTGAAATTCCGCTTTTCCTTTTTTCAAAGGGGGAGAGGGGGATTTGTAAATGGAAAGGGGAAGATGTGTAGGTGGTCAACTAGATGCCGTTGATCTATTGTGAAGGAGAAAGTAAAGGCATATAAATATTATTGAGGAGGGCGATAAGTGTCGGATTTTAGATTTCAAGGAACAAAGCCCAGTGGGCGCACAGTTCAAGGTGTCGTTACGGCAGAGAGCCGCAGCCAAGCGCGCAAGCTTGTCAGCGATCTCGCGCAAAAGAATCAATTCAAGGTTACCAATCTCAAGGCGCGAGCTACTTATATTTACAAAGTAAGAAGGAACGGCGAGAAACCAGTTTCAGGCGAGCAAAAAGCTTTTTCTAAACAAGAGGTCATAGAAGCACTTGAACATTTAGATTATAAAGTAATTTCTGTCCAGCTGAAACTTTTGGATTTCAAGCCGAGGCCGCCGGCAACAGAAATCGTGACATTTGTTCGTGTCAGTGCGGATTTGCTCCGTGAAAAATTGCCTTTCAACGAGATATTACAACTTCTTGTGAATGATATTGAGAACAATACCCTCAAAGAAGCCGTCAGGGATATAAATAATGATTTGAAGCAGGGAAAAGACAGCGAACAGGCATTTCTTAAACACGATAGAGTTTTTGGGAAATTCACAGCGCACATGCTTGGTCTCGCTTCGAAGAGCGGCAACATGGCTGATATTTACGAGAGCACTGCGAAGTTTCTCGAAAGGCAGGCGGAGTTCAAAAAGAATTTGAAGAGCGCGCTGATAATGCCGGCAGTTACCATGTTTGTTTTGCTCATCGCTGTTATTTATTATGTGATGTATATTTTCCCGGCGACCGCTGAGCTTTTTGCAAAGTTAGGGGAAGTCCCACCGATGACCGCAGCAACTTTGAAACTGAGCCATCTTCTTGCACGGAATTTTTGGTGGATGGGATTAAGCTTTGTCGCTGCATGTATTTTTATTGGAAGATTTGTTACAACTGAAAAGGGGCGATTCTACCTCCATAAATACATGATAAAAATTCCGGTGATCGGCAGTTTATTACACAAGCAAAACATAGAAATTTTCTGCCGAGTTTTCTATGCGATGTACGGCGGATCGGGAGAAAATATAGAGGTTATCCGATTGGCTGCCGAAGCATGCGGCAACAAGTACATGGAACACCAGATTAAAACAGTTGCGATACCGATGATGATCACTCAAGGAAAAGGTTTGACGGAATCGCTTGCCGCGACGAATGTATTTACCGAAACAGCGATCTCCCGCTTTCACAGCGGAGCTGAGACAGGAACTGTGCGCGCCACGACTCTACAAATTGCAAATTATTATGAAAAAGAAACGGGATACAAATTAAGGAACACGATAGATTTCATTCAGGTTGTAGTCTCGATGGTTATCATGATTGTCATGATAGCATTAACCGTAGTGTCGTCGGAGTCGGCGTTGATTCATCCGAAGCAGCCGGGAGTGTCATATTGAATGATGACACGAATTGACATGAATTTTGAAATCCTGTCTCATTCCCTCCTCGTGCCAAATAAGGGACTTAATGTTTCACCCTTTAGAAAAGGGGGACCAACGGATATTTTTCTGCCACATTTCCGAAGAAAATGCGTGATTATCTTCCCCATTTGGAAAAGAAAAACTAAGGTGGATTTCCGTGCCTGAAGTTGACATAAGTGATAAGTTAGGTTATAACCTCCTCAAAAAAGGAATTATCGACTACGAGACGCTTGAGTCAGCAGTAAGGAAAAAGGATGCGGAAGATTTCAAGACTCGGAGAACTCTTGCACAAGTCCTCGCCTCAGACTTTAATATCGAACACGATCTTGTTTTTAGAGAAGTCGCAAATCTTTACGGCTTTCGCGAGATATACCTTTCCGACGAAGTGATCGATGAAGAAAGGATTAGCTTTATAAAAAAGTTAGTCGAATCGGGAGATAACCTGAAGGATGAGATTACCAATGCGAAAATTCTTCCGTTAAAATTCGATGAAGCTCGGCCAGATAAACTCATAATAGTCGCGGCGGACCCAACAAATAAGGAGATTCCTCGGCTCGCGAGAAGTTTTGTCGCAAAAAGATATGAAGTTGCCTATGTAAGATTAAAAGATCTTCAAGCGCTGATCGACAAAGTTTTTCCTCCGGTGAATGAATTCTTAAAAGTGCTGACAAACTCGACACAGGACGAGCTTGGCGAGGTAACGTCCGGTGAGGAGGAAGGATTAGACGAGCAGCAGCTTGAAGCTGAAATTAACAAGAGTGTCCTCATCAATCTTGTCGAAGGCATGCTCGTAGAAGCAGTTAGAAGGGATGCAAGCGATATTCACGTTGTTCCGAGAGATGGAAGCAACACAGATATATATTTCCGAATTGACGGCGACTTGCAATTGTGGTACACACAAGAAGGAGTTTTGCCGGAAGCGGTTTGTGCCGTTGTGAAGGACAGATCGCGAGGCACGGATAGATTCGAGCGAGAAGCTGCACAGGACGCATTCATTCAACGAAAGGTTGATGATCACTGGATTAGATATCGTGTTTCAATACTGCCTATGGTTTCAAGCGAGATGAAACATAAATTTGAAACGATCGTAATCCGTGTTCTCGATGACAGGAAGGTCATAACAGATTTAGAGAAATTGGGTCTGCAGGGACCGGCACACACGAGTTTTTACAAGGCGATAAAGCAACCGCAGGGGATGATAATACTTACTGGACCAACTGGAAGCGGCAAATCAACGACTCTTGTCGCCGCATTATATCAGGTAATTGATTCTACGGTCAATGTCCTTACTGTAGAAGATCCTGTAGAGTACATCATTAAAGGTGCGCGCCAACTGCGTATCGGTCCCAAAATGAACTTTGAGCAAGCGATCAGGTCAATTCTTAGGCACGATCCGGATATCGTTCTTGTGGGTGAAATACGCGACAAGGAAACAGCCGACATAGCTGTGAAGCTTGCCAATACAGGCCACCTTACTTTTTCAACTTTGCACACCAACGACGCGCCAAGTGCGATTGCAAGACTTTATAAGATGGGCATTGAGCCGTTCTTGCTCGCAAGCGCGGTGAACATAATTGTTGCTCAGCGCCTAGTGAGAACACTCTGTCAAAGTTGCAAGAAGCCTCTTGAGAAAGGTGAGATTGACCGCGAAGTATACCTGCGAATTGGTTTTCTTGAAAATGAACTGAAGGAACACACGCTATACAAAGCAGTCGGCTGCGAAAAATGCAGGGGCACAGGCTACAAGGGCCGCGCGGCTATACACGAAGCGTTATATGTCACTAAAGAATTAAAGCATATTATAATGACTGCTGGTGTGGATATTGATGAGGATCGCATTCGCGAGCAGGCGATCAAAGATGGTATGTGGACACTTCGCCGTGCCGGTATAAATCGAGTGTTGGAAGGCATATCGACGATTGAAGAAGTCGTGGCGACGACAACAGACGATTAGAAGATGAATAATGGAATGATGGAATATTGGAATAGCAGAATATCGCGATGGCATGCGCGTTACGAATGAGACGAGAAAATTTTTTTGCTGAGGAAGTTGAAAAGATCGAACCAGGCTCACGAGTTTATGACGAGAAGAAAGGTGGAGATATAATATTTTGATTTCAGCTAATAGAAAACTTCGCTCAGAGAAGACTTTCAGAATTCGTGTAAACTTCTGGAAAAGATTCGTTGAGCAAAGGGTTGTGTTATCGATTCCTCAAACCCTTTTTGACATTTTTGTGGGAATTGATAACATTACTGAGAGACATTGATAATGGAAGCGATTGCTAAAACAGAATTGACACCTACGAGAGATCTGTTGCGTCAGTTATCGGCGCAAGTTTCCGATCTTGTCCGCGGATTGGAACGAGACATCTTTATAGGCAACATGATTTCAAACCTGCCTGATGACCAGCGTGTTGATCTTAGGAGTATTCTAAACAGTTTTCTTCGTAAGATGCATGATAACAGCGCATCCGATATTGACATGGGCGGGTTTGGATCGCAGGGAAAGGTGTGGTACAGAATATTTGGCGCCAAGCGTGTAGATGAATCGTTGGGAACGTTTACACCGGATGAATCGAGCTTTCTCATTCAAAATATCTTGAGTGATCGTCAGCGCCAATTTTTCTATGACAAACGTAATTTGGATTTTTCATATAAGCTTGCGGAAGGTGACAAAATTTTCCGGTTCCGCGCCGATGTTTACTTTGACCTTGATGAAGTTGCACTTAACATGCGGGCGATTAATGATGTTGTGTTGCCAATTAGTGAATTGGTATTTCATCTAAACGTTTTAGGCATTCTCAGTTTAGCTCACACAAAAGAGGGGCTTATACTTATCACCGGCATAACCGGATCAGGAAAAAGTACTACCCTCGACTCAATCATTGACATGAATAATCACACGGTGAACGGGCACATAGTTATTATTGGTTCACCCATTGAATATGTTCATAAATCCGATAAATGCATCGTGCGTCACCGCGAAGTCGGAAGAGATACATTAACTTTCAAGGAAGGCGCTGTCGAGGCTTTAAGACAAGACCCCGACATAGTTATGATTGCTGAAATGCGAGACGCAGAAACGATTTTGACAGCACTTGAAATAACCGACAGCGGCCACAAAGTCTTCTCGACTTTACATACTGCCTCCGCAGTCGAGAGCATTGATAGGATAGTTGCCGAGGTACCAGCCGTTGAGCAGGAGCGCGTGTGGCAACGATTAGCCGATGTGTTACAGTGTGTCGTTTCACAAAAGTTAGTGCCGAGCCTGGATGGGAAACGAGTGTTGGCGAAAGAGATTCTTGTCGGCAGCCCGTCTGTGAAGGCTGCGATCAAAAATAAGAACACTAGTGAAATTTATCAGATGATTGCAGAAGGTTCGGAACTCGGGATGATGACGATGGAACAGGACTTGAAGAGATTATATTTGCAACGAAAGATTTCTAAGAGAAATGCGCTGAACTATGCGAACAACAAACGCAGGATGGAACAGCTTCTGCAGATGATGTAATTTCTAAAGGAAGGAGAATGGAATGGCCTCACATAGTGCGTTAGGATTATACATCGACGGTACAGATTTAAAAATCGTACATGTAGTTAGGCGTGGTAAAAAGGTTGTGATCCTTGACCTTTACGATGCCAAGCTTGCTGAGAAATTAGAGGTAGCAGCATCAATGAGTGGGGGGGGATTTGATTCTCCAGCGGAGATTGATATTACGCAGACAAATGTGCAAGAACAATCAGTCTCAGAAACCAATTCGGCGATTGTCACCGATGTTTTCACAAAGTACGGAAGGAAGAAAGGCCCGCTTGCATTGTCTATTGGTGAGCCCTATGTGTTTTACCATTCTATAGAAATCCCAAAGAAACTGAAACCCGATAAAATAATTTCTAAGATAATCGAAGAGCTTCAGGCGACAAGGTCGGGCGTAACAAAAGAGCAAGTTGAAATACTCTCAACAATATCTGAAACCAGCTATATTGGAGTAGTAAGAGAGCAGCATGTTCCTATGCTTGATCTTGTAATGAGCGCTCGTCCTTTTTTGGGTTCTCAAATGCCAAAAATCGCTTTCGTGGAAAGCAGTGATATCGCGCTTGTTAATGTTATTAAAAACAATTACGCATTAGGGGAGGATGAGATCAGTGTAGTCGTATATGTCGGCGTGGAATACACAAGATTGATTTTCATGCGTGGTAGAAATCTTTTCAATATCGCTCCAATCATCAGTGAAGGCGCAGATTCGTACAGCGTCCAGAATACAATCTACAGCAGAATCTTATTGGGGCAAGATAACCTCAGCCTTCCGCGGGTAGACAGGGTGATTCTGTGCGGCGAATGCAAGAACTTTGACATAAAAGGATTTCTCTCGTCATTACTTGTCGGTGCCTATGTTGATTATCTCCAGCTTCCACGTGTGAACACATCTCAGCTTCCCGCTGGTGGTGAAGAGTTAATTCCACAATATGCGGTACCGATAGCAAGTGCAATTCGTGCTGTTGCGCCCAAGTCAAAGAATTTTTACGTCGCAAATCTGACCCCGAGCACGGTACTTGAGAGTCAAAAAATCTTCAAGCTTGCATGGCATGGGTTGGTCCTTGCAACATTTGTCTTTGCATCAACATTCTTTTTTACGTATAATTATGCATCAAATCAGAGCCAACTCGTGAAGTTGCGCGATGATGTGAACACTAAGAAAATACAGGCAGCTGAAGTTGACGCGTTGAGACCACAAATTATCGATATACAGAATCAGTTCAGCAAATATTCCGCCGCAACGACTCTTCTGGATTCTCTTATGCCTAATACTGAAAGGTGGTCCACTATGGTTGCTTCGCTTTCTAAAGCGGTGGAACGGGTCGGAGGTGTGTGGCTCACTGACGTTCACCAATTGGATACCGAAACGTATTCGGTTGAAGGTTACTCGCTGTACCGCGATAGGATACCTATTTTTGCGATGAGTTATCCCGGTTCAATATTAAGAAAAGTTACCATTGCAGATATTCGCGGAAAACCCGTATATAATTTCCAGATAGACTTGAAGTTTTCGAAAAAGTGAGGATGTGAAATGTCTTATGCACTTAGGAATACAATAGTCCTCGCAGCTTTTCTTGCGGTAATCGGTAGTGTGGGATTATACTTGACTGATGTGGTACAACCGAAAGAGAAGGTAAAGTTGACTGCGGAGGCGACGAGATATGAGCAGACGATCAGCCAGCGTCCGGCGATCGAAAGCGAGTTGAAAGAATCTGAAGAAAAGTTGGCAGAAATGAAAGACAAGTATTCAAAGAGATTCAAAGTGATTCCGGCTAACGATACAACTGCTCTTACTTATGCGTACTTGAATAGGATAATGGATGCGAGCGGTTTTGTGAAATTCGATATGCTTTATCAAGGCGCCAAAACATTCAGCCAGTACGGTTATGATGTTTATAACCTGAAAGGCGAAACGAGCTACGAAAACTTATTCGAATTTATATGGTACCTTGAACATGCAAAACTACTTTATAAAGTTGAAGATCTTACTTTAACCGGGCATGAGGTGCGCGATGAGACGAGCGAAAACCCGAAGACCATCGTGCCATATACGATGAATATTGACGCCTACTACTCGTCGGTTGCCGGAGTTTCATCGGAAGTGTCCGGAGAAGATCCTACGCTTTACAAAACAGTCATCGCTGGACATAATTTCCTTAATCCTTTGATATCAAGTGAACCTCCTGCAAACTTGAGGGGATTGGTAGATGTCGAACGTTCTGATCTGCGCGCAGTCATGACGGATAAGATTTTTATTGTTGACGAAAATGGGAAAGCGCACGTTTTAAGTGTAGGGGACGAAGTTTATCTCGGATACCTCACAAGGATCGATCAGGAAAAGAATGAAGCCGAGTTCACATTGAATAAAGGCGGTATCATAGACCGCGTAGTTTTAAAAACAAGGTTTGGAAAATAGGCATAGGGATACAATGAAAAAATTGATATTGTTTATTCTCGCCGCTTTGAGCTGCACGACAGGGCTTAAGGCGCAGATTAATGCTACACCAAAAGAATTGCGGAATGTTTCGCCGCAACAAATAGTAACCATCGTGGCGACCACGCCTTTTAATACTGCGATTAGTATTCTTGATAGCTACAGCAGAAAATTTCTGAATAAGATAATAATAGATCCAGATAACAGGACTACTCCCATCAACGTTGACATCGATAGAATGCAATGGCTTGATGCGTTCGAAGCAATTTTACGAGCGAATGGACTGTGGTACAAAGAGTATGAAAGTTACATACAAATAATTCCCGGGGAGCAACAACAAGTGATTGTGAAAGAGGAATCGAAGGAACAAGCATTGCCTCCGGGATCGCCTACTTTAGACAGCAGAGAAGTAAATATTGAAGCTGTTTTCTTCGAAGCTGATGTTACAAAACTTAATTCGCACGGAATAAACATCAATTACATTATTAAAGGCACATGGAATAGTTTAAGCCCCATAAGTAGCCAGACCGGTCAACAACCTAATATTGTCGTATCTCCCGGAGCTACTAGTAATGCCGGCGTTTATACTGTTCCAGGACAGTTTAATTTGAGTGGAGAATATAATAACAACTTCGGTACTCTCTCGGCTTTATTTGGTGTGCTTGAGTCTGAGGATTTTGGAAAAATTATAGCGAGTCCCGATATCACGGTAAGATCAGGTCAGGTGGGGAATGTCCAAGTTGGAGAAAACTTTTTCGTGACTACAAAAGATTTCGCTGGCAACACGGTGCAGACGATGGAAAATGCCGGAATAATGATTTCTGTTACGCCTACAGTCTTTCGTCAAGACAGCGTTGACTTCATAAGTTTAGATTTAAGCTTGACGAACAGCTCTTTATCAGGTATTGGTACAACCAGCATGGTTATAAATAATGAACAGGCGGCAACGAAAGTTCTTCTGTTGAACGGAGAGCAAACCACAATAGGCGGTTTGTACAGCACAAATCAAACGAATCATCGCGAAGGAATTCCCGTTCTCAAAGACCTTCCATGGTGGGTGTTTGGAATAAGGTATTTAACCGGCTCCGATAATATTTCATCGCAGAGCAAAGAGCTTATCATCCTACTGAGAGCGAACATACTTCCGACTTTAAAAGACCGGGAGGCGCAGTATACCAGGAGTGGTCTGCCGAAAAGGTCATTCCAACAAGAAATGCAAGAGCTCGAAAACCAGATCAAGCAATATGATCAACAGAGCGGAAAGTAAGAAGTTCTAATGGCTAAAGCAAAAGTGTTGGTTGTGGACGACGAGGAATCTTTGAGATTTCTTCTCACCAGCGAGCTAGAGGCAGAGGCTTTTGAAGTTCAGAGCGCTAGCGATGGAGAAGAAGCGATTGAAATAGTCCGCAAGAAAATGGAAGAGAAAGGAAAGTTTGACGTTGTCCTGCTTGATATTAGAATGCCGAAGGTTGATGGCTGGGAAGTGTTGAGGTTCATCAAGAGCAATTGTCCGGAGACGAAAGTAATAATGTTGACGGCTTACGCCGATGTGAAAAACGCAATCGAGTCTTTGCGTCTCGGTGCATCCGATTTCATTAGCAAGCCTTATGATCTCGACGACATTCTCACTTCAATAAATCGAGCATTAGGAAAGTAAGAATTAATTTTAACCATGAATTTATGATTCAAATTAAGATTTTTTTTATTCGGAGGTTGACATGAAAGTTCGATATGGCACGCTGCTTCTAATTAGTCTGACCATGATGGTGATTCAGTGGAGTTGTAAGAATAACAATATTGTTGGTGTAAACAATTCTGTGCCGGCGGCTATAACGGGAACCGTGCTCAGTTCAAGCACACCAACTCCTATAAGCGGAGCAACCGTGATACTGAGTTACGGCAACACTCAGGATTCGGTTGTTACGGGTAGCGATGGAACATTCGAGTTCGCCATCGATATTGCTGACACCACCAATGGTACGAACGTAGTCCTGACTGTCCACGCAAGTGGATTTCTCACGGCAACGGTTAACTCGAACGTGAAGGGCAACATATACTTCCCGATTCTGCTGAATATTGATCCTTCAATTTATGCCATCGTTACTGGCATGGTCCAGGATAGTGCAACCACATATGACCTCCGAGGTGCAAGCGTACTTATCGCGTTGCCTGGGGTTGTTGATTCAACTACGACGCTCCAAAACGGTTCATTTACTGTGGATGTCAATCTTGAAAATGTGAATTCAATTGCTGCAACCATAACCGTGACACAAGCCGGATTCAAAACTTATCGAACTACCGTAACGCTCAAAAAAGGAGCGGACAACGTCGGCACCATACTTCTTCCAATTGATCAAAGCTCAGCGTATGCGCATATCGTGGGACATGTTACGGACAGCCGAAGCGGGGAGGCGCTAACGAATGTGTCGGTTCTCCTTTCATCTACAATAGCAACGGACAGCACCAAGACATTGAGTGACGGCAGCTATTCGTTCGACCTGAATCTTCAAGGACCATCTTCCGTTTCCGGAACTCTGTCATTTCAATTGAGTGGTTTTCGAGATACTACAATAAATATTTCAGCAAATGCGGGTCAAACTGCTACACGAGATGTTGCTCTTACTACAACCTCGAATTATGCGATTATTACCGGCACAGTTCGAGACAGTGCAAGTGGATATCCCCTTGCGGGAACAAGTGTAATTATTTCGTTACCGGCGAATGTCAGTTCGACGAGCAAGTTCATAAGTTTCGCCAAGACAAAGAAACACTCAGTTTCATCTATCATTCACTCAGTCTCATCTCTCATTATTGATTCAACCACGACGCTCGTTGACGGGTCCTTCAGTATGGCGGTCGATCTTGTTGACTTAAATTCCATATCTGCGATGATGACCGTGAGCAAAACTGGGTTTGTAACCAGTCAAACTGTGCAAACATTCCAAGCAGGAACCAACAACCTTGGTAATATTCTTCTCGATATCAACAATAGCGCATCGATAGCTCAACTCGTTGGTTACGTCACGGATAGTCACAGCGCCTTGCCGATTACAGGTGTATCAGTTTATCTTACCACAGCGATAAAAGTCGATAGTACAAAGACGTTAAACGACGGTAGCTATTCATTTAACTTGAATCTCCAAGGGCTTTCCTCTGTTTCCGGAACTTTGCTATTCAGACTAAATAGTTACGATGATACGACGATTAGTTTTTCCGCCAACGCGGGCCAAACATTGACTGAAAACGTCGCTCTAAATGCGAAGTCAACTGTTGTCGGTGGAGACAGTTCTACAGGGAGAGGCATTGCGCGATCTATTGAACTCGTCAGTGTGTCGACCCAAGAAATTTCAATTCACGGTGTTGGAGCAAATGAAACGAGTGTTGTCGTATGGCAAGTTTTAGACAGCCTCGGTTTCCCACTCGACATCAATCACAGCGACACAGTGACTTTTGTGCCGACCGGGATACCGGTTACGTCAGGTAACCCTGCTTATGTTACGCCGACATTTGGTGTCACAAATGGATCCGGAGAGGCGTCCACTACAATCAATAGTGGAACAGTAGCGGGCACAATCCAGCTCGTTGCCACGCTGCGGCTTAGGAGTGGTACGATTGTTGAATCAAGCCCGGTGCTTATAACGGTTGACGGTGGCTTGCCCGATCAAGCACATTTCGAACTTAATTCCAACCTTCCGCATGCTGCTAATTTTGCGGGTTATGACTGGTCTGAAGTACCACAAGGCTTTACTGTACAAGCTGGAGATAAGTATGCTAACCCAGTGCATCCTGGTACAGCGATTTATTTTTCTACGACCGGAGGAATTATCACAGCCGCAGGACAGACTGACGCCGGTGGTCATGCAAATGCAACGCTTTACAGCGGAAACCCTCTTCCAAAAACTTCCGGTCTCGATCCGGCTTATTTCGGAGATGGAACCGGTTATGCCTACGTAAAAGCATTTACAGAGGGAGAGAACGGTGTGACAGTTGCGGACAGCGACCTTATCTGTATCTCCGCTAGTGTTGGGCCTATTCTATTTGACGACTCAATATCGATTGCTCCGGTAATTCTTAGTGATGGTATAGGCTCGGTAACTATTCCCGTCCATATTTCGGACAGGTTTGGAAATCCACTTGAGGCGGGGACAACCATATCATCGAGCGTCAGTGTTACGCCGCCTCCTCCGAATTCTGGAATAACGTGGAGCGTTAGCACTGCTGGTCTGCCCTCGGATAATGGCGGGCAGGCGCTGGGTGATTATCTGACTCGTGGTTCGGGGAGCACGGAATTTACGCTTATTGTTTCGGGGAGCGCATATCCGGCAGCCATCCTAGCGACATCGCCTCTGGCGTTCACAGTGACCGTCACTGTGAAGGGGAGAAATACCGATAACGAATCTGTTTCAAATTCATTCAGCGGACAGCTGGTACCATAAGGATTCTAAGGTGGCCGTCTCAATCAGAGTGACGGCCACTAATTTTTGTCAGCACTCTCTTCACTTTATTAAGCCCCATCATAGCCTTCTCCGCTTAGAAAAGGATGAGGGTGAGGTTATTCTCGTATGTACTATAATAGGAAAATAAAAAGGGGTACAACCTTTTGGATCGTACCCCTTCGTTGAGCGTTGGCTTGGAGGGAAATTTTTATCTTGCAAAAACCATTTTTTTAGTCAGGTTATAAACTCCAGTGTATAATTTGTAGAGATAAATTCCGGTCCGACGAGTCAGCGTGGGAAATTGTGTATTCTATTTCCTTGAGTCCGCTTAAACGTGATGAAGCGTAGGCTGCGGTTACTTTGAAATCTTTGCCATTTTCAAGCGGAATACTTGCGATTGTTCCTTCGCCGGGTGTAATTCCTTTTCCGTCGATGTCCAGCAGGACAAAAGTCAAAACGTTTTCCTGAAAAATGATGTTGGTGTTGATATTTTGTATCCTGGCACATAGCTCCGGAACTTTGTATTTGAACCCCCGTCCAAAATCGATTTCGAATCGCAGAGATGAGATCGCCGCACTATTCGACAGCTTGACTTCAATATTATTTGATGTGACAACAAACTGGAGTTTAGTATCTGTTCCACTGTGCGGTAAAGAGTTTGCTATCGTGGTATACATCTGGCGTATGGGATATCCAGACTGGTTTTGTGATGACGTCTGCCAATTGTTTTACAAAGTCCATATTTTCTGAAGATGCAATCATTATTTAGTTGACTCTCAACTTTAGAATTATATTTGCAACACTTGTGCCATGTTGGAGATGTTTCATGGGAATTCAAATTTGTTTAATTAAGAGAGAAATGTGCTGAGGTTGGATTTGCTCGGAGTCAATTTGCTTGATTTCGTTAAATTGGGTAAAGAAAAAAATACATTCGGATGGAAATTCTTACTGATGGACATATCGAGAAGCTTAAAGTTCTCCCACAAATAAATGTCTCAAAGCCTTGACTTTTGAAGGCAGGAAATATATATTTTAACGCTTTGAACGACTTTTTGTCGTAAGGGTTTTTGAAAAAGTTTGATGAAGGAACGCCCTCTGATTTTTTCGGGGGCGATTTTTTTCGCCTTGATTCAATAATAGCGGATGGGAAATAATCCGTGAAATGAATCGGGAGAGTTCTTTGACAAGTATGTGCACAGCGAGAAGTCAATTTGATTTTAAGGTTCAGCCTTGACAAACAGAAATGTCAGGCGAACTCAAGGTTGTTTTCTACAACGGAGAGTTTGATCCTGGCTCAGGACGAACGCTGGCGGCGTGCCTAACACATGCAAGTCGAGGGGCACTAGTGTAGCAATACGTTAGTGTCACTGGCGCACGGGTGCGTAACGCGTAGGCAATATGCCTTCAGGATTGGGATAACCCCGAGAAATCGGGACTAATACCGAGCGATGCAGCGGCACCGCATGGTGACAGTTGTTAAAGCTCGCAAGAGCGCCTGGAGATTAGCCTGCGTCCTATCAGGTAGTTGGTGAGGTAACGGCTCACCAAGCCTACGACGGGTAGCTGGTCTGAGAGGATGATCAGCCACACTGGAACTGAGACACGGTCCAGACTCCTACGGGAGGCAGCAGTGAGGAATATTGCTCAATGCCCGCAAGGGTGAAGCAGCGACGCCGCGTGAGGGATGAAGGCCCTATGGGTTGTAAACCTCTGTAGGGAGGGAAGAAACTGGTGCTATGCGCCATTGACGGTACCTCCAAAGTAAGCCCCGGCCAACTACGTGCCAGCAGCCGCGGTAATACGTAGGGGGCGAGCGTTGTCCGGAATCACTGGGTGTAAAGGGTCTGCAAGCGGACTTTCAAGTCAGAGGTGAAATCCTGCAGCTTAACTGTAGAACTGCCTTTGAAACTGTTGGTCTTGAGTCCGGGAGAGGATGGCGGAATTCCTGGTGTAGCGGTGAAATGCGTAGATATCAGGAAGAACACCGGTGGTGAAGACGGCCATCTGGACCGGTACTGACGCCCGGAGACGAAAGCGTGGGTAGCAAACAGGATTAGATACCCTGGTAGTCCACGCCCTAAACTATGGGTACTAGGTGTCGGGCTTTTGCCCGGTGCCGCAGCCAACGCATTAAGTACCTCACCTGGGGAGTACGATCGCAAGGTTGAAACTCAAAGGAATTGACGGGGGCCCGCACAAGCAGTGGAGCATGTGGTTTAATTCGATGCAACGCGAAGAACCTTACCTGGGCTTGAAATGCCAGTAGTAGAATCCTGAAAGGGAAACGACTCGTAAAGCCGAGTGCTGGTACAGGTGCTGCATGGCTGTCGTCAGCTCGTGCCGTGAGGTGTTAGGTTAAGTCCTGCAACGAGCGCAACCCCTGCCATTAGTTGCCATCAGGTAATGCTGGGCACTCTAATGGGACTGCCCGCGCAAGCGGTGAGGAAGGTGGGGATGACGTCAAGTCCTCATGGCCCTTACGTCCAGGGCTACACACGTGCTACAATGGTCATTACAACGGGTTGCAAAGCCGCGAGGCGAAGCCAATCCCTGAAAAATGGCCTCAGTTCGGATTGCAGTCTGAAACCCGACTGCATGAAGCTGGAATTGCTAGTAATCGCGCATCAGCACGGCGCGGTGAATACGTTCCCGGGCCTTGTACACACCGCCCGTCACGCCATGGAAGCCGAGAGCACCCGAAGTCGCCATGCTAACCGCAAGGAAGCAGGTGCCTAAGGTGAGATCGGTGACTGGGGCGAAGTCGTAACAAGGTAGCCGTACCGGAAGGTGCGGCTGGATCACCTCCTTTCTAAGGAGCCTAAATCGATTGATTTTCTCCGTGCACGACTTGTCAATATTTTTTTTGTTCTTTAATCTCAATGAATACACTGGGCCTGTAGCTCAGGTGGTTAGAGCGCACGCCTGATAAGCGTGAGGTCAGTGGTTCAACTCCACTCAGGCCCACTCGGCGCGCGGCTTAATTGCCGGCTACGGGGCTGTAGCTCAGCTGGGAGAGCACCTGGTTTGCAACCAGGGGGTCGAGGGTTCGAATCCCTTCAGCTCCACTAATTTCGAAACTCGAATTGAAAAATTCGGGATCGACAAGTTCTTTGACAATTTGGGAAGAGCAAGTATAATTGATGACTAGTAGCAAAACGATTTGTCTTTAGCAAGTCGGAGTAGCCAATGAATTGATTATGCTTGTCAAGTCTGGAAACATTTTTCATGGATTGATTTCTGTGTTCCATCTCGGTGGGATGCGGAAATGTTTAATCCGTCCCTAAATAACAATTTAGAAAGTCTGGTTACTCTAGTCTCAATTAAAGATATTTTGGTTAAGTTGCTAAGGGTATATGGTGGATGCCTTGGCACCAGAAGTAGATGAAGGACGCGGCTACCTGCGATAAACCTCGGGTAGGTGGATACAACCTTTAACCCGGGGGTCTCCGAATGGGGCAACCCTGTCCCGGTAATGCGGGACAACTTCGCGCTGAATTCATAGGTGCGATAGAGTCAACGAGGGGAAGTGAAATATCTCAGTACCCTCTGGAAAAGAAAGCAAATAGCGATTTCCCTAGTAGCGACGAGCGAACGGGAAACAGTCTAAACCGTCCGATATGTTAAAGGCTGCAACCGTTGTATCGGCAGTGTTGTGAGGCGCTTGTAGACCGAATTGCAGTAGGTCGGAGAGTTCAAATCATGGCGTTAGTCGAAGTGTTTGGAAGTGCATACCATAGAAGGTGAAAGTCCTGTAAACGAAAACGCGCATGACTCCCTGGCAAGTGTTCTCAAGTACCACGGAATAAGTGGAAGTCTGTGGGAATCTGCGAGAACCATCTCGTAAGACTAAATACTCTCTGGTGACCGATAGTGGACAAGTACCGTGAGGGAAAGGTGAAAAGAACCCCGAGAGGGGAGTGAAATAGTACCTGAAACCATATACTTACAAACGGTCGGAGTCCTGACACGACTTGTCGTATCGGGATGACGGCGTGCCTTTTGCTTAATGAGCCTACGAGTTGCTCGTCCGTCGCAAGGTTAAGGCCATAACTCGGCCGGAGCCGTAGCGAAAGCAAGTCTGAATAGGGCGATTCAGTGGCGGGCGGCATACGCGAAACCGGGTGATCTACCTTTGACCAGGGTGAAGTGAGGGTAAAACCTCATGGAGGCCCGAACCGGTGTGGGTTGAAAACTACTCGGATGAGTTGAAGGTAGGAGTGAAAAGCTAATCGAACTCGGTGATAGCTCGTACTCCTCGAAATAGCTTTAGGGCTAGCCTTAGGTAAGAATGTTTCGGAGGTAGAGCACTGTTTGGGCTAGGGCTGTCACAACGGTACCAAACCCATGCAAACTACGAATTCCGATAACATGTTTCCTAGGAGTCAGGCGGCGGGGGATAAGCTTCGTCGCCGAGAGGGGAATAACCCAGACCATCAGCTAAGGTCCCTAAATACAAGTTAAGTGTATCAAAGGATGTTGAGTTGCTGAGACAACCAGGATGTTGGCTTAGAAGCAGCCATTCATTCAAAGAGTGCGTAATAGCTCACTGGTCAAGCGACTCGGCGCCGAAAATTCTCGGGGCTAAAACTTGTTACCGAAGCTATGGACTCACATCGCAAGATGTGATTGGTAGAGGAGCATTTCATTCGCGACCATGGTGGACATGGTGGTACAGCAATGTATTAGAAGGCGTGGCGTGAGCCATACTGGAGTGAATGAAAGAGAAGATGTAGGCATGAGTAACGATAAGACAAGTGAAAATCTTGTCCACCGAAAATCTAAGGTTTCCTGAGCAACGTTCATCGTCTCAGGGTTAGTCGGATCCTAAGTCGAGGCCGAAAGGCGTAGATGATGGAAAACAGGCGAAAATTCCTGTACCCGTCTGAAATCGTTTGACTGTAAGGGGTGACGCAGTGGTGAAAGATCAGCCGTCTGTTGGCTTAGACGGTCTAAGTGCGTAGGATAGGAAGGTTGGCAAATCCGCTTTCCTGCCGCAAGGCGAGTCTGAAACACGAACGGGAGGGCTTATGCCCACAAACTGGTCCTAATCTGACTGCCAAGAAAAACCTCGTATGGGAGATTTTAGTCGGACCGTACCGCAAACCGACACAGGTAGATGAGGAGAGTATCCTAAGGTGCTCGAGTGAGCCGTGGTTAAGGAACTCGGCAAATTAGTCTCGTAACTTCGGGAAAAGAGACTCCTGCCCTCGCGGCAGGACGCAGAGAAATGGCCCAAGCGACTGTTTATCAAAAACACAGCACTTTGCTAACACGTAAGTGGAAGTATAAGGTGTGACACCTGCCCGGTGCTGGAAGGTTAAGGAGAGAGGTTAGCCGCAAGGCAAAGCTTTGAACTGAAGCCCCAGTAAACGGCGGCCGTAACTATAACGGTCCTAAGGTAGCGAAATTCCTTGTCGGGTAAGTTCCGACCTGCACGAATGGTGTAACGATTTGGGCACTGTCTCAACCACGGGCTCGGTGAAATTGTGGTACCGGTGAAGACGCCGGTTCCCCGCATCGGGACGGAAAGACCCCGTGAAGCTTTACTATACCTTGGCATTGGATTCGAGCAAGGCATGTGTAGCATAGGTGGGAGGCGTTGAAGCCAGGGCGTTAGCCTTGGTGGAGCCACAATGTGAAATACCACCCTTGTTTTACTTGGACTCTAACCCGGGACCGTAATCCGGTTCGGGGACATTGCCAGGCGGGTAGTTTGACTGGGGCGGTCGCCTCATAAATGGTAACTGAGGCTCCCAAAGGTACCCTCAGCACGGTTGGTAATCGTGCGTCGAGTGTAAAGGCATAAGGGTGCCTAACTGCGAGACCAACAAGTCGAGCAGGTGCGAAAGCAGGGCTTAGTGATCCGACGATTCCGCGTGGAAGGGTCGTCGCTCAAAGGATAAAAGCTACTCCGGGGATAACAGGCTGATCTCCCCCAAGAGTTCACATCGACGGGGAGGTTTGGCACCTCGATGTCGGCTCATCGCATCCTGGGGCTGTAGGAGGTCCCAAGGGTTTGGCTGTTCGCCAATTAAAGCGGTACGTGAGCTGGGTTCAGAACGTCGTGAGACAGTTCGGTCCCTATCTGATGCGGGCGTAGGAGACTTGAGGGGCGTCGCTCTTAGTACGAGAGGACCGGAGTGAACGGACCCATAGTGTACCAGTTGTCGCGCCAGCGGCACGGCTGGGTAGCTATGTCCGGAAGGGATAAGCGCTGAAAGCATCTAAGCGCGAAACCCACCCCAAGATAAGGTCTCCCTTTTTAGTAGCAATACTAAAGCTTAAGACCCCTTGAAGATTACAAGGTTGATAGGCTGCAGGTGTAAGTGCAGTAATGCATTCAGCCGAGCAGTACTAATAGGTCGTGAGACTTAACCTAATCTTTTATTGAGACGCCAGATAAAAGTTGAATTATGTTTTCGCTTGACACTCTTCCAAATTGTCATAAGTTTTTTCCGGTGACTATATCGAGGGGGAAACACCCGTTCCCATTCCGAACACGGCAGTTAAGCCCCTCAGAGCCGATGGTACTTGATGGGTAACTGTCTGGGAGAGTAGGTCGTTGCCGGGAGTTTTTTCAAAAGCCCTGCTTGAAAGAGCGGGGTTTTTTTGTTTATGTAAGGCGGATGTTTATATTTAGAAAGGTTAATTAAGTCATGGACAAAGTGAAGCAAATTGCCATGACATTCCCGTTCAAGTTTCCGCATAAACTGTCGGCGTAATTTATCAAAAGAGTATAACCGATGATTTTTATTTATCTTTCAGCTAGCAATGCCTATGTGTCTACAGTCAGTCGGACCTTATAAACAAATCGTTGAGTTGTTGTCAGCTCTCCTGACCCCGTTGATTGGAATAGTCGGCACTATCATTGTCATATTTCAGTACAGACTGGCCCGTTCACGATGGAGACTAGCGTTGTATGATAAGCGCTATCCAGTTTTTCTTTCCGTGAGAGACTATATTCTTTTTGCAATACAATCGGGCGAAATGACCAACGAAGAAATAACCAAGCTTTTGCGTAACTCAATTGATTTCGAGTTTTTGTTTGGCGATGAAATCAAGAACTATTTGACCGAACTCCACAAAAAAGGGACCAAGCTGCAGATTCTTGCTGGTAGACTGGAGAAAGTTCAGGACGATAAAGGGCGTGACAATACACTCATTCAGAAAAAGGAGGTCACTGACTGGTTTTGGAAACAACTTGAAGAGTCGAGTAAGCTGTTTGGAGCTTATCTCCACATTGATAAAAAATAGAATTATTGTTAACTGGTTATCTTCTCAATTTCCTCTGTCAATTTCCCCCACCTGAAATACATGTCTTCCAATTTACTCTCAAGCTCTTTGTATTCAATCGAAACGTTCTTTGCCTCTTCTCCATTCTTGTACAATTCCGGATCCGCCATCATTGCTTCGATTTCTTTTCGCCTGCTCTCCATCCGCGCGGTTTCTTCTTCGACTTTTTTTAGTTCTCTCTTCAGAGGTTGTAGCTTTTTAGAAAGTTCATCTCTCTTTTCCGCCTCACTCCGCCGACGTTCTCTACTGGAGAGAACCATGGAATCTCCATCGATCATTCCCTTATTATCAGGTTTAACCATTCTCGCTTCTGACTTTTCCACCTCTCGCTTCTTTTTATAAAGATAGTCGCTCACGTTGCCGGGAAAGTTTCTGACCCCTCCGTGACTGAACTCGGCGACTTTATTCACTAACGAGTCAAGGAAAGCGCGGTCATGCGACACTATGACGTACGTTCCGTCGAATTTTTTCAACGCATCCTGAAGAACTTTCTTCGACCGCATATCTAAGTGATTTGTCGGTTCATCCATAATTAGAAAATTTGCAGGTTGCAAAAGCATCTTTGCGAGCGCAAGCCTGCTTTTCTCCCCACCTGAGAGAACGGACACTTTCTTGAAGACGTCGTCACCGTGGAACAGAAACGCTCCAAGTACCGTACGCAATTTTGTCCGTATCTCTCCGGTTGCGACGCTGTCGACAACGCCAAGCACATCGTTTGAAATATCAAGTTCTTCCGCCTGATGCTGTGCAAAGTAGGAAAGAATTAAGTTGTAGCCGGGCTTGATCTCACCGGAATCAATTGGCTCTACTCCTGCGAGCATACGCACAAAAGTAGATTTTCCGGCGCCGTTCACTCCAACCACCGCAATTCTGTCTCCGCGTTCGATCGTATAATTTAGAGTTTTGAAAACTTTGTTCTCACCGTAACTTTTGTTGACATCCATCACCTCCATCACGATGCCGCCGCTATGCCTTGTACCCGGAAAGTGAAAGTGGATTTCTTCCTCGTTGTCTTCCATCTCAACAATATCCAATTTCTCCAATTGTTTTATCCGGCTCTGCACCTGCCTTGCTTTCGTTGCCTTGTACCTGAAACGTTCTATAAACTGCTGTGTCTGTTTGATTTGCTGCTGCTGGTTCCTGAATGCGTTCAGCTGCTGTTCTCGGCGCACCGCTTTCTCTTTTTCATAGAAGGAGTAATTTCCCGCGTACTCCTGCAGTTTTCCCATTCCTAATGCCCATGTCCTTTTTGTGAGGTTGTCAAGAAACGCGCGGTCATGGGAGACAAGTACGATAGCCCCGTTGTATCCGGAAAGTTTTTCTTCGAGCCATTGCAAGGATTCTATGTCAAGATGGTTCGTTGGCTCATCAAGAAGTAGTACCGACGGTTCCCTGAGCAAGAGCTTCGCCATTTCAATTCGCATTTGCCAGCCGCCGCTGAACTCATCTGTCTGACGGTTAAAGTCTTTCTCGGAAAACCCGAGTCCAACTAGCACTTGCTCAATCTTTGATTTCATTCGGAACGCGTCGAGGTCTTCTAACTTATGCTGGAGCTCGCCGTAAACTTCCAAGGTGTCCATGTATTCACTTGAAGATGGATCGAGCTCGTCCAGCCGCTTATGCGCTTCCTCCAACTCTTGTCTGACTTGAAGTATATCTTCAAATGCGGTCTCCGTCTCATGAAAGAGAGTTTTTCCCGATGATGTAATTCCTTCCTGAGGAAGGTAACCTGTCGTGACGTATTGCGCCTTGTTGACACTCCCGCTATCCGGTTGCACGATGCCAGCGAGAACTTTAAGAAGAGTCGATTTACCGGCTCCGTTAGATCCGACCAAGCCAATGTGATCATGCGCGCTGATCGTAAATGATATATCGCGGAAGAGAAATCGTTCTCCGAATTGTATGGTTATGTCTTGGGTGTTTAGCAATTTTTCGAGAATTTACAGACAAAATATAGACAAATGAAGATAAATAAATGAAGACATTTTATGCCGAAGTCAATCTGATGAATGAGAATATTCTGAAGCCTGATTTACTTTGCGATAATGAGGGAGTCTTTTTGAAGAAATCCCTGTTGTTTGGTTGAGGCTTTTTTGTTTATCCACGATAAGATCGCCGTCGACGATTTGCTGAGAACGAGCATTGAAAAAATGCGAATGTCTAAGTTGATATATTTCCAGCTAGCCAAAGTCCGAAAATGCATCGCTTCCTTTTATCCCGAGAAATACATTTCGACGTGTGCATCGTTTACTCTTTAGAGAATTGTTTATCCTTCCATCTACTAAAAATTTTAAAACTTTTTTGGCTTATTTCTTGATTATTTGACACATGTCTTTTATATTTAAAACTCTATGATGAAGGTAAGTATTTTGGAGGAACACATTGCCGACAATTAACCAACTGATAAGGCAGGGGAGAAGAAGACTCCTTCTGAAAGGAAAATCCCCCGCGCTTCAGGGAAACCCGCAAAAGCGAGGTGTATGCACCCGCGTATATACTACCACACCTAAAAAGCCGAATTCGGCTCTCCGCAAAGTTGCGCGCGTTAGACTGGTACACGGAATCGAAGTGACAGCCTATATCCCGGGCGAGGGACACAACCTTCAAGAACACTCCATTGTTTTGATCAGAGGCGGTCGTGTAAAGGATCTCCCCGGCGTGCGTTACCACATCATCAGAGGCACCCTTGACACTGCCGGCGTCGCAGATAGAAAACAAGGCAGATCAAAGTACGGTGCCAAGAAGCCTAAAGCTTCGGAATAAAAATAATAAAAAGAGTTTACAATGAGGAAAAAGCGCTCTGATAGGCGCCAGGTTATTCCTGACCCGAAATATAATGATGTATTCATGGCGAAATTCGTGAACAACATCATGAGCTCCGGCAAGAAGCATCTCGCACGGCAAATTTTATATGATGCATTAGACATTATCGAGCAGCGTACAAAAAATAATCCGCTCGATGTATTCAGAAAAGCTTTGAACAATGTTCAGCCGATTATTGAAGTCCGTGCACGAAGAGTCGGAGGAGCGACTTATCAAGTGCCGAGCGAGGTTCGCCCCGAGAGAAGTATGGCTCTCGGAATGCGGTGGCTGCTCAGATACTCGCGCGAGCGCAAAGACAAATCCATGTCGCTCAAATTAGCGGCTGAGATTATCGCTGCTTCGAATGGCGAAGGCAATGCAATTAAGAAACGTGAAGATACGCATAAGATGGCTGAAGCAAATAAAGCTTTTGCTCATTACAGATGGTAAGTGTAATTAATGCTGGAAAGTTGAAAATATATTTATGACCCGCGAGTACACGTTAGAACGAACGCGTAACATCGGTATCATGGCACACATAGATGCCGGTAAGACAACTACGACCGAAAGGATACTTTTCTATACAGGCAAAACGCACCGCATGGGCGAAGTCCACGATGGCGCGGCAACGATGGATTTCATGGAACAAGAAAAGGAGCGAGGTATCACCATAACTTCTGCCGCGACGACATGCTTCTGGAGAGACAATCAGATTAATATTATCGACACTCCCGGTCACGTAGATTTCACTATAGAAGTTGAGCGTTCTCTTCGTGTGCTTGATGGTGCGATTGCGCTTTTCTGCGCAGTTGGCGGAGTCGAGCCGCAGTCGGAAACGGTTTGGCGCCAGGCAGACAAGTACGGTGTCCCGCGAATCGCATTTGTAAACAAGATGGATCGCGTGGGAGCCGATTTCTTCAATGTTCTTCGGATGATGAGAGCCAGACTTGGGGCAAATCCGGTTCCAATACAACTCCCAATTGGTGAAGGAGATTTGTTCTCTGGCGTTGTCGATCTCATTAAGATGAAAGCTGTAATGTACAGCGAAACCAATCTAGGGACAACTTGGGAAGAGTACACTATTCCTCATGATCTCCAGAAGATTTCGCAGGAATACAGAACGAAACTTCTCGAAGCTGTCTCCGATATAGATGATTCACTCCTCGTAAAATATTTGGATGGGAAAAAAATTTCTGAGGAAGAAATAATTTCGACAATCAGGAAAGCAACTATCGAGCTGAAAATTGTGCCTGTCGCTTGCGGCACGGCTTTTAAGAATAAAGGCATTCAACGTTTGATGGATTGCGTCGTGGATTTTCTGCCGTCGCCTTTAGATAGCGGAACAACTCATGGGCATGATTTAAACGGTAAACCGATAGAACGCCAACCCTCAGATGACGAAAAGTTTTCTGCGCTGGCTTTTAAGATCATGACCGATCCGTATGTCGGCAAGCTGACTTTCTTCCGCGTATATAGTGGTACGCTTTCCGGCGGATCGTACGTTCTTAATTCATCTACCGGCAGGAAAGAAAGAATTGGAAGAGTCCTTCGAATGCACGCTAATCACCGTGAAGATATTGAAACGGCTTTCACTGGTGATATCGTGGCTGCCGTCGGCTTGAAGTTCACAAAAACCGGCGATACTCTTTGTGGTGAAGATTCACCGATAGTTTTGGAGAAAATGGTATTCCCAGAGCCGGTTATTTCCGTTGCTATCGAGCCGAAAACAAAAGCTGATCAAGAGAAATTGGGTGAGTCGCTCGTAAAACTGACCGAAGAAGATCCCACATTCAGAATGGCAACCGACGAGGAGACTGGTCAGACGATCATCAGAGGGATGGGAGAACTTCATCTCGAGATTATTGTAGATAGGTTGAAGCGCGAATTTAAAGTTGAAGCAAATGTCGGACGTCCGCAGGTTGCTTACAAAGAAACGATTAAGAAGAAAGTTACACAGCAAGGAAAGTTTGTCAGGCAATCCGGCGGACATGGACAATATGGCGATGTGTGGTTGGAAATTGAGCCTAATGAAAAAGGGAAAGGTTTCGAGTTTACGAATGCCATCGTTGGCGGCGTGATTCCCAAGGAATATATCCCTGCAGTTTCGGAAGGGATCCAGGAAGCGCTTCAGAGCGGTGTGCTTGCGGGATATCCGGTCGTTGATGTAAAGGCGAAACTTTTCGACGGGTCGTACCATGAAGTCGACTCGAGCGAGATGGCTTTCAAGATTGCCGGAAGCATTGCCTTCAAAGACGGTGCTAAGAAAGCCGATCCTGTTTTACTTGAGCCTATCATGGGTGTAGAGGTCGTCACTCCGGAAGAATATCTTGGCGATGTCATGGGCGATTTAAACTCTCGTCGTGGACGTATCGAAGGAATTGGCTCAAGGAAGGACGCCCAGGTTGTAAAGGCGATGGTGGCGTTGTCGGAGATGTTCGGTTATGCAACATCGCTTCGTTCGATGACTCAGGGACGTGCGATATTCACGATGCAATTCTCGCATTATGATGAAGTGCCCCGGAGTATTGCTGAACAAATCGTAGAGAAAGTCCGCGGCAAGGAGTCAGTTGCCGCATGACGAAAGTTCGTAGCTGTTGAATGATTGAAACGAAAAAATCATAAGGAGAATTTAAATGGCAAAAGAAAAATTCGACCGTAGCAAACCGCATATTAATGTCGGAACGATCGGGCACATCGACCATGGTAAGACAACTCTTACTTCTGCAATTACATTGACTCTCGCAAGAAAGGGCTTAGCTTCGGCGAGAAGTTTTGATAGTATCGACAACGCACCGGAAGAGAAGGCTCGCGGTATAACCATTGCGACTGCTCACGTTGAGTATTCGACGGCAACCCGGCATTACGCACATGTTGACTGCCCCGGCCACGCCGATTATATAAAGAATATGATAACGGGTGCCGCTCAGATGGATGGAGCTATTCTCGTCGTCGCCGCAAACGACGGTCCGATGCCGCAAACTCGTGAGCACATCCTTCTTGCATATCAGGTCGGCGTTCCGAAGATAGTTGTTTTCATGAACAAGGTCGATATGGTGGATGATCCTGAACTCCTTGATCTTGTTGAAGTTGAAGTTCGCGACCTTTTGAAGAAGCAACACTATCCCGGCGATGAGATACCGGTCATCCGCGGTAGCGCGCTCAAAGCTATGGAAGCCGGTAACGACCCGAACGCTTCCCTCGAGGATCCACGATTCAAGTGCATTTTTGAATTGCTGGACGCTGTTGATAAATACATCCCGCTTCCAAAACGTGATATCGACAAGCCGTTTATTATGCCTGTAGAAGACGTTTTCACGATCACTGGTCGTGGTACAGTTGGTACTGGTCGTGTCGAGCGCGGCAAAGTTAAAGTCGGTGAAGATGTCGAAATCATCGGACTCGGCGCACATAAGAAAGCTGTCTGCACCGGGCTTGAAATGTTTAGAAAGGAACTTGATGAAGGAATAGCCGGAGACAATATCGGAGTCCTTCTCCGCGGCGTTGAAAAGGACGAACTTGAGCGTGGAATGGTTATCGCCAAGCCGGGTTCTATCACACCACACACCAAATTTATCGCACAGGTTTACGTATTAAGCAAAGAAGAAGGTGGACGACACACTCCTTTCTTCAAAGGTTATCGCCCACAATTCTATTTCCGTACAACCGACGTCACAGGTTCCGCCACTGAACTTCCATCCGGCACAGAGATGGTTATGCCCGGCGATAACGTTGACAACCTGAGAATTGAGCTAATCACTCCGATCGCCATGGAAGATGGGCTTCGCTTTGCTATCCGTGAAGGTGGACATACCGTCGGAGCCGGCGTTGTTACGAAAATCATAGAGTAAAAATTTGAACTCTGATAATAAAATCGAAACGAGGTAAGCTGTGGCTGGTCAGACTATCAGGATAAAGTTGAAATCCTATGATCATGCTCTGATTGATAAGTCGGCAGAAAAAATCGTCAGGACGATTAAATCCACTGGCGCTGTTGTTTCCGGACCGATTCCTTTGCCGACAAAGAAAACAATTTATACCGTGCTCCGTTCGCCACACGTTGACAAAAGAAGTCGTGAGCAATTCGAGCTTCGGCAGCACAAACGCGTGATTTATATCTACAACGCGTCGTCGAAGTCGGTGGATTCATTGACAAAATTAGATTTGCCCGCGGGCGTCGATGTTGAGATGAAAGTCTGACCGTGATTTATAGGATTAAATCAGGATCAACAGATTAGAGGATTAATGAAATGAAGGGTTTGTTAGGCAAAAAATTAGGCATGACCAATGTCTTCGATGATAAGGGAAATTCTATCTCTGTAACTATTATCGAAGCAGGACCTTGCCCGATTACTGCGATAAAGACGAAAGAACACGACGGCTATGAGGCGCTTCAAGTTGCGTTCGGAGAGAAGCCGGAGCGTGTCGTCAACAAACCGATGAAGGGACATTTTGCAAAAGCAGGAATCAAGACAGCGGAAATTCTTGGCGAGTTCGATGGATTTGAAATCGGATTGTTCAAGCTTGGTGATGTCATAAATATCGATAAAGTATTTTCGATCGGCGACAAAGTTTCTGTAACCGGGACTTCTAAGGGGAAAGGTTTCCAGGGAGTTGTGAAACGTCATCACTTTGGCGGCGGTCCGGTGACTCATGGTCAGAGTGACAGGACTCGCGCGCCTGGTTCGGTCGGCAGCTCTTCTTATCCTTCGAGGACATTCAAAGGTTTGAGAATGGCAGGAAGAATGGGAGGCAAGCGTTCCACGATGAAGAACTTGAAAGTGGTCCGGCTGATTCTTGATTCAAATCTAATTTTGGTTGAAGGCTCGGTGCCGGGTCCGACAAACGGTTACCTGCAAATCTGGAAGTGAATGAGAAAATGCAAATAGAAGTTTTGAAAATCGATGGGACTAAAACTGGCGAGAAGGTGGAGCTTTCTCCGTCTGTTTTTGGAATTAAGCCGAGTGACCAGGCGATTTATCAAGCAGTAACCGCATATCTTGCTAACGCGCGTCAGGGCACACATAAAACGAAAACACGTGCGGAGGTCAGCGGCGGCGGCAAGAAGCCATGGAAGCAAAAACATACCGGAAGAGCAAGAAGCGGATCGATTCGGAATCCTATATGGGTCGGCGGCGGAACGATATTTGGACCCAAGCCGCATGATTATGAAAAAAAAGTGAACGACAAAGTGAAAACCCTCGCAAAAAAGTCGGCGCTCACTTACAAAGCTAAAGACAACAGCGTGGTGATTGTCGAAGATTTTAATCTCGGAGAGACAAAAACAAAACGCGTTGTCGAAATCTTGAACTTGCTCGGCTTGAAAGGGAAAAAAGTTCTAATGCTCCTTCCGAAGAACGACAAGGTTATTTTTCTTTCTACAAGAAATTTGCAGAAGGTGTTTGTGAAAGACGTGTTGGGCGCTTCTCCATATGAGCTTCTGAATAATGATGTGATCGTTTTCCAGAAGAGCGCGCTGGATGTTTTACAGAACAAATTGGTTGGAGAAGCAGCATGAGCATAATCAGACCTCTTTTGACAGAGAAGAATACGAAGCTGCAAGAACAGCATCAATATGTTTTTGAAGTCACGAAGAATTCGAACAAGATCGAGATTGAAAGAGAAATCGAGAAGCGATTCAACGTAAAAGTGAAAAGCATCCGCACCGTCATTGTCAAAGGGAAAGTTATTACTTCCATGACGAGGCGCGGCAGGTTTGAAGGAAGGCGATCAGACAGAAAAAAGGCAATCATTACTTTAATGGAAGGTTACACAATTGATTTGCTCGGAACGGTGTAGGCTGAAAGGATTATAAGATGGGTCTGAAGAAATTAAAACCGGCGACTCCCGCGACTCGATTTTATACGGTCTCAACTTTTGAGGAAGTTACTAAGACAAAGCCTGAAAAAGCTCTTGTGGTCCCGTTGAAAAGCAGCGGTGGTAGAAATAATCAGGGAAGAATCACTTCTCGTCACCGCGGTGGGGCGCATAAAAGGTCTTATCGCATCATAGATTTCAAAAGGGATAAAATTGGAATCGATGCGAAAGTCGCAGCGATTGAGTATGATCCGAATCGTAACGCGCGAATTGCATTGCTTCACTATGTCGATGGAGAGAAACGTTATATCATTGCTCCGGACGGATTGAAAGTCGGTGATGTTGTTCAGACTGGCGAGCATGCCGAGATAAAGACAGGCAATGCAATGCCGTTGAAGAATGTGCCGGTTGGAACAACGATCCACAATATTGAAATGAAACAGGGAAAAGGTGCCCAGATAGCACGAAGCGCAGGCAATTCCGTTCAATTAGTCGCGAAGGAAGGAGATTTTGCAACTCTCAGACTTCCATCAGGCGAGATGAGAATGGTACGGACAGACTGCAGAGTGACGATCGGCGTAGTCAGTAATGCCGAGTATGAAAACATAAGCTGGGGCAAAGCTGGCAGAATGCGATGGTTTGGTATCAGGCCGCAGTCTCGCGGTGTTGTCATGAACCCTGTCGATCATCCGCACGGTGGCGGCGAAGGAAAGTCTCCGCAAGGCAATCCACACCCGGTTTCTCCGTGGGGCTGGAAGACGAAGGGAAAGAAAACGCGGAACAGAAATAAGCTGTCAAGCAAGTATATCGTGAAACGAAGAAAGTAGATTTGAACTAATATGGCACGTTCGGTAAAAAAAGGTATCTTTGTCGATCCGAAGCTTGCGAAAAAAGTCGAAGATCTAAACAAGAAAAATCAGAAAAAGGTGATCAAAACGTGGGCACGTGACAGCATGATTGTCCCGGACTTTGTCGGTCATACTTTTGCAGTTCATAACGGGAACAAATTTATTCCGGTTTATATCATCGAAGCGATGGTTGGCCACCGGCTAGGTGAATTTGCTCCGACTCGAACATTCAGAATGCATCCCGGAATCAAGTCGGAGAAAGCTGCACCTGGAGCAGCATAAGGAGTTGAAGTAAATGGAATCACGTGCAGTTGCGAGATACGTCGGGTCTTCTCCAAGAAAGATGAGGTTAGTTGTCGATTTAATAAGAGGCAAGAGCATTGGCACAGCGTTGTCGATACTCCACTTCTCGCCGAAGCATGCCTCAAAAGATGCGGAAAAAGCTGTTCGCTCGGCAGTATCAAATATTATGAATAGAGAAGATGTCGGCAAAGTTGATGAAGAAAGTTTGTATGTAAAGGAAATTTTTGTCGATGGCGGTCCCATGGCAAAAAGAGTTTTGCCGGCTCCACAAGGACGCGCTTATCGAATTAGAAAACGAAGCAACCACATTACAGTTGTTGTAGCAACGAAGGAATGAAACTAATGAGTTTGGATCTCGGAGGAATGTTTGGGACAAAAGACTAATCCTATCGGCTTTAGACTTGGAATTACTCGCGACTGGGATTCTATATGGTTTGAACGCAAGGGATATTCCAAATTATTGTCTGAAGATGAAAAGGTAAGGAATTATTTGAGAAACCGTCTGAACAAAGCCGGCGTTTCTCGACTGATCATCGAGCGTAAAGGTAACCAGCTTTCGGTTTCCATTCACACAAGCCGTCCGGGAATCGTCATTGGTAAGAGCGGTAAAGATGTTAGTCAGTTGGAAGCCGAGTTGAAAAGACTTACCGGCAAAGAATCCGTGAAGATAAAAACGTTCGAGATCAAACGTCCGGAGCTTGACGCATATTTGGTTGCTGAAAATATTGCCAGTCAATTGGAAGGTAGAATTAATTTCCGCCGCGCCATGAAGAACGCGATTACATCGGCGACGCGAATGGGAGCCCAAGGAATCCGCGTCATGTGTGCCGGAAGATTAGGCGGCGCAGAAATAGCACGCACCGAACAATATCGCGAGGGAAGAGTACCGCTGCATACGCTCCGCGCCGACATAGATTACGCAAGTGTTGCCGCAAGAACGATCTACGGATTGATCGGCGTGAAAGTTTGGATTTGCCGCGGCGAAGTTTATGGACCGCTGCCGAGGTAATATCAAGGAGACATAAAAAGTGTTAATGCCAAAAAGAGTAAAATACAGAAAAACTCAGCGTGGAAGAATGCGCGGCAAGGCGCAGCGCGGCAGCACCGTCGCGTTCGGTGATTTTGGTTTGAAGGCACTCGAGCCGGGTTGGATCACTGCGAGACAAATAGAAGCGGCGCGCGTCGCTCTCACAAGACAAATGAAACGAGACGGAAGAATCTGGATCAGAATATTCCCGGACAAGCCGGTAACAAAAAAACCTGCCGAAACCAGAATGGGAAAAGGAAAAGGAATGCCGGAGTTCTGGGTCGCAGTTGTGAAGCCGGGGAGAATAATGTTTGAGATCGGCGGCATCACTGCTTCAATTGCTGAGGAAGCGTTGAGACTCGCTGCCCACAAGCTTCCGATTAAAACCAAGTTCGTCGCAAGAATGAATTACGAAGGTTAAGAGAATGATTAAGTCACATGAAATCCGGCCGATGTCTGAGAAGGAAATTATTCAACGCATAAAAGACAATATCGAGGCGCTTGATAAAATGAAATTTCAAAAAGCTGTCGGCGGAGATGTGAAAAATCCGGTCCAGGTCCGGTATTTGAAAAAAGAAATTGCCAGGATGAAAACGATTCTTCACGAGCGCAAAATCATGGCTGAGAAAAATTCCTCCGTTTCAAATGCAGAGAAGAGTGAGAGTGCATGATGGAGACTTCCACAGCAAAAAGAAGTTTGAGAAAAGTCAGAGTCGGAAAAGTTGTCAACAACAAGATGCAGAAGAGCATTGTGGTGCATATCGAAAGACTTGTTCCGCATCCGATTTACAAGAAATATTCAAAGTGGACGACTAGGTTAGTAGTGCACGACGAAAAGAATGAAGCCGGGATCGGAGACATTGTGAAAATAATGGAGACCCGTCCGTTGTCTAAGAGCAAATGCTGGCGCCTTGTCGAAATTGTTGAAAAAGCGAAGTAGGTTTAGAAATTGATTCAAGAAGAAACAAATCTAGTTGTTGCCGACAATTCGGGCGCAAAGAAAGTACGTTGCATTCGTGTGCTCGGCGGCCACGACAGGCGTTATGCGGGACTTGGTGATTTGATTGTTGTCGCGGTCAAGCAAGCGGTTCCGGGCGCCGAGGTGAAAAAAGGCGACGTGTCAAAAGCTGTCGTTGTCCGGACAAAAAAAGAATACAAAAGGCCGGATGGAACATTTATTCGCTTCGATGAAAATGCTGCGGTGCTCTTGAATCAGCAGGGTGAGCCGCGTGGTACTCGCATTTTTGGACCGGTAGCTCGCGAGCTGCGCGATAAACAATTTATGAAAATAGTTTCATTGGCACCGGAAGTCCTCTAAGAAAGGTTTTTCTAATGTACGTTCATAAAAATGATATGGTTCTTGTGATCAGCGGAAATTCCCGCGGGAAAAGTGGGAAGGTCCTTCGCGTGCTACCCGACAAACAAAAAGTTCTTGTCGAAGGTGTAAATATCAGAAAGCGTCACACGAGACCATCTGCTAAGATACAATCAGGCGGAATTCTCGAGCGCGAGATGCCTGTTCATTCATCGAATGTTATGGTGGTTTGCCCAAAGTGCAACAAAGCGAGCCGAATCGGATACGCGGCAGTTGCTGGAACGGGCGGACGCAAGCAGAAGATGAGAGTCTGCAAAAATTGTAACGAAATGTTTTAATTGAGTTTTGGAAATGGCAAAAGAGAAAACTGAAAATCCTCCGATCAAAGATTCCGTCCGCGGGAAGGAGAGCATGACCACTCCGCAAAACCAACCGAAGAAATCGGGCGGGTCTAGCGGAAAGGAAAAGAAACGTAAGCCCGAAGAGGCTGGAAAAAAGGTTGAAGAAGTCGCCGAGGAAAAAGTAACACCTCGGTTGTTTGAGTTGTATAAGAAAGAAATTCTTCCCGCTTTGATGAAGCGGTTCGGTTACAAGAACACAATGGAAGTTCCGAAGTTAGAGAAGATCTCGATAAATTGCGGCGTCGGTGCTGCGACGCAGGACCCAAAAATTCTGGAGACCGTCGTTCGCGAATTAACCGTTGTTGCAGGACAGAAACCTTCGATCAGAAAATCGAAGAAAGCGATTTCGAATTTCAAGCTCCGCGAAAATATGGCGATCGGATGCAAAATAACTCTTCGGAAGGAGAAAATGTTTGAATTCATGGATCGCTTGATCAGTCTTGCAATTCCTCGCGTTCGGGATTTCCGCGGCGTTCCCGATAAATCTTTCGATGGTCGTGGGAACTATACGCTCGGTTTAAAAGAGCAGATTATATTTCCGGAGATCGATGTCGATAAGGTCGAAAGAATTTTCGGTATGGACATAACTTTCGTGACGACAGCCAGGACTGATGAAGAAGCCTACGAGCTGCTGAAAGGTTTCGGTATTCCTTTCAGAAAACGCGAAGCGTCTGAAGGAGCGTTCGGAAGCACCATGGTGAGCAATGCTGCTTAATTTTCTCGCGGCCCCGGTGCGAGCGCGTAGATTGAAACTGAAAGGAGTATTTAAGTGGCGCGAACAGCAATGATTGTAAAGGCTCAGCGCGAGCCGAAGTACAAAGTGAGAAAACACAATCGCTGCACGATATGCGGCAGGCCGAGAGCGTACTATCGCAAGTTTGGCGTTTGCCGTATATGCTTCAGAAAGTTGGCTTTGGACGGGTTGATACCCGGAATCAAAAAAGCAAGTTGGTAATTTAATTTAGGAGTGGAAGTCGATGTCGATGACTGACCCCGTTGCTGATCTTCTCACAAGGTTGAGAAACGCGGCAATTGCACGCCAGAGAAGAGTTGATGTGCCGGCGAGCAATTTGAAAAAAGCTATAACAAAAATCCTTTTCGAACAGCATTATATAGATAAGTACTCGGAGCTTGACACGACGGTGCAAGGCACGATAAGGATCTACTTGAAATATTATAACGGCAAACCCGTCCTTTCCGGATTGAGGCGAATTTCTGTTCCGGGGCGTCGTGTTTATGCAGGCGCGGGTGAGCTGCCGCGTGTCTTAAACGGACTCGGTGTCGCGATCATCTCGACCAATCGCGGTGTCATGACGGACAAGGACGCGCGTCGTCTCAACGTCGGCGGTGAAATAATTTGTTACATATGGTAATTACAAGGAGTTTTTAAAGTGTCACGAATTGGCAAGAAGCCCGTTGCGATTCCAAAAGGCGTAACGGTGCAAGTCTCCGAGGGAGTAGTGAAAGTCAAGGGACCGAAAGGTGAATTATCGGCGACTCTTCACCACGATATTTCGCTTGAAGTGAAGCCGGAAGAGGCGAACGTTAAAGTCAACGGCACGGATAATTTTCACAATGCGCTTCATGGTTTGTGGAGAGCGCTATTGAATAACATGGTTAACGGCACAACAAAAGGTTACGAAAAAAAGTTGGAAATAGTCGGAGTCGGTTACCGTGCCGAGATGAAAGGCCCGAACGTTCAGTTGACACTTGGCTTTTCGCATCCGATCCTTTTCAAGCCACCGCAGGAAATTAAGATTGAAACTCCCTCACTGACGAACGTCAAAGTGTCGGGAATGGACAAGCAGCTTGTCGGGCAGATTGCCGCGAAGTTGAGATCGTTCCGTCCGCCTGAGCCATATAAGGGCAAAGGTATAAAGTACGAAAACGAGTACATTCGCCGCAAAGCCGGTAAAGCTGCAGCAACAGCAAAACAATGACTTGAGGGTTGATTAAATGGGACATCTTGAATTAAAAAGAGAGCGACGTGGGAGAGCCAGAAGAGGACTTCGAGCGAGAATAAAAGGTACCGCTGCCCGCCCACGATTGGTTGTCTTCAGGAGCCTGAAGCATATTTACGGTGCAATTATTGACGACACTCAAGGGAAAACTATTCTTCAAGTATCGACCTTGAACAAAGATATTGCCGAAGAATTGAAAGCTACCAAAGGAAAAACGAACGTTAGTAAAATTGTCGGAGTTGCTCTTGCAAAAAAAGCGCTTGAGAAAAATATACAGCAGGTTGTTTTTGACCGCGCCGGCCATCTGTATCACGGTCGGTTGAAGGCGTTTGCGGATGGAGCTCGCGAAGGCGGTTTGAAATTTTGACCATGATTAAAAAGGTTTGCAGATGAAATTGAAAGACCTTAAGATCGCACAAAAAGTTAGACCGGATCATACAGAACTTAAAGAGAAACTGGTCCATATTAACCGCGTCGCGAAAGTTGTGAAAGGTGGACGACGTTTCAGTTTCAACGCGATAATCGTTGTCGGTGATGGGAAAGGCAATGTCGGAATTGGTCTCGGCAAAGCGAACGAAGTGAACGATGCGATAAGCAAAGGAGTCGATGACGCGAAAAAGAACGTTGTGCATGTTGCGGTTCTCAAAGGAACCATTCCGCATTCCATTGTCGGAAAATTTGGAGCGGCGAAAGTTTTGCTCAAGCCTGCGTCTCCCGGTACAGGTGTAATTGCCGGCGGCGGCGTTCGTGCTGTTTTGGAATCGGCAGGTGTTCAAGATGTCTTGACGAAATCGTTGGGTTCATCGAACCCGCATAATATTGTTAAGGCAACGGTACGCGCACTATTAAATCTCTCGGATGCGAATATGGTTTCCGAAAAAAGAGGATTGCACAAGCGCGAGATTTTCAGTGTGGAGTCAACTGCCAAAATCGAAGCAGTCAATGACGTACCGGCAGGGGTGGCAAAATGAGCGGCGATAAGAAAATTAAGATTACCCAGATTAGAAGTGTTATTGAAAGGCCCGAACCGCAGAAGCGTACCATCAAGGCGCTCGGCCTGGGAAAAATTAGAAAGTCAGTTGTGAAGTCAGATACGCCTCAGACAAGAGGAATGATTGCGAAGGTTCAACACCTCGTTCGAGTTGAAGAGCTGTAGGAGATTTTAGATGAATATTCTCGGAAATTTAAAATATGCCCCAGGTGCTAGGAAGAAAGTGAAACGCATCGGTCGCGGTGTCGGTTCCGGACACGGTAAAACGGCCGGCAAGGGCCATAAAGGCCAGCGTTCGCGATCTGGTGATCAAATCAGGCCATGGTTCGAAGGTGGCCAGATGCCGCTCAACCGCCGGATTCCAAAATTCGGTTTCAAGAGTCCCTTCAGAGTAGAATATCAAATCGTTAACGTATCGACTCTCGGAAAATTAGCAGATGATGGGAAATTGGCTGACGGCATGGTAACACCGGAAGTTTTGTACAGGCTCGGTGCTGTATCGAAAAAATCTGAGCCAGTGAAAATTTTAGGTGATGGTACGCTGTCGAAAAAATTAGATGTTTCCGCGAATGCTTTCAGCGATTCGGCGTCGAAAAAAATTGAAGCTGCAGGTGGGTCGGTCAAGAAAATTCCTGAGTTTGCCCCAAAAGATTCTGTTGGAACTGCAACAAAAACAGTTGAGTCATAACACATGTCAAGACTAACTGATAGTCTGAGAAATATTTTCAAAGTTGAGGATCTGCGGAAGCGCATTCTTTACTCTGCAGGCTTGCTCATTGTCGTGCGAATCGGAGCCCACATTACTTTGCCGGGCGTCGATGCCTCGCTGCTTGCTGAAGCGGTGCGCGCGCAGTCGCAGAACACCCTTTTCGGTTTGTACGATCTCTTCGCCGGCGGAGCATTTCAGAATGCTGCAGTATTCGCCGAAGGCATCATGCCTTATATCAGCGCATCAATTGTAATTCAATTGTTAGGTGCCGTCGTTCCATATTTCCAAAAACTCCAGAAGGAAGGCGAGGAAGGCCACAAGAAAATCACGCAGTTGACTCGCTATGGTACGGTGATAATTGCTGCACTGCAAGGCTGGGGCATAAGCGTCAGACTTCAAAGCATGACAACTTCCGGTGGATTGCCTGTGGTTCCGGAGATCGTCCGCGGGTTAGGATTCACCATATCAACCGTTATTGTTTTATCTGCGGGCACGATCTTTATGATGTGGCTCGGCGAGCAGATCACAGAAAAAGGAATCGGTAACGGAATTTCGCTCATCATCTTTATCGGAATTCTTGCGCGGTTCCCGAACGCAGTGCTTGATGAATACCAGCTTGTCAGCTCCGGATCTCGAGGACTCATTTCCGAATTGGTCGTGGTCGCCTTGATGATTGCGATAGTTGCCGCGGTTGTTTTGGTTACGCAAGGCACGCGCAAAATTCCGGTTCAGTATGCAAAAAGAGTCGTCGGTAGAAAAGTTTATGGTGGGGTGACGCAATACATTCCCGTAAGAGTAAACACTGCGGGAGTTATGCCGATTATTTTTGCGCAGTCAATCATGTTTGTCCCGCAGACAATACTTACTTTTTTTCCTGAAAATGAATTCATGCAGAGCATCGCGGGATATTTTTCGTACACGTCGTTTGTCTATTCGTTCATCTACGCGTTGATGATCATCTTCTTTACTTATTTTTATACCGCGATTGCATTTAATCCGAAAGACGTGGCAGACAATATGAAAAAGCAAGGCGGTTTTGTGCCGGGCATAAGACCTGGCCAACATACGTCCGATTTCATCGACAATATCCTTACAAAGATTACGCTTCCCGGTTCTATATTTCTGGCAATTATTGCAATATTGCCAGCTTTCATGGTACGCTTCGGAATCAGCAACACATTCGCTTCTTTCTTCGGCGGAACGAGTCTGCTAATAATTGTAGGAGTTGTTCTGGATACGCTTCAGCAGGTGGAGTCTCAACTCGTTATGCACCACTATGATGGTTTCATGAAAACCGGAAAGTTGAAGAGTCGTCGGTATTCTTAATTTTCTATGATAAGTGTGAAGACGCCCCGCGAAATAGATCTGATGCGCGAGGCTGGTAAGGTAGCTGCCGGAATTTTAAACGCTGTTGAAAAATATATTAAGCCCGGAATAACTACCGAGGAACTAGATCGGATCGCAGAAGAATATGTTCTTTCACAAAATGCTAAGCCCGCGTTCAAAGGTTACGGGTTTGATAAGAAGCACCTTTTCCCGGCAACGATTTGTTTGTCAATTGACGATCAGGTTGTTCATGGAATACCCAGTTCGAGGAGACTTGAAGAAGGACAAGTGCTTTCCGTCGATGTCGGTGCGGTGAAGAATGGATATTATGGAGATGCCGCAAAGACTTTCGCAGTTGGAAAAATATCCGACGAGAAAAATAAGTTGATGGAGGTAACGGAGAAAGCTCTTCGATTGGGGATCGAAAACGCCGTGGCAGGAAATCACGTTGAAGATATTTCTCAAGCCATCCAGGATTATGTCGAACAAAATGGATTTTCTGTTGTGCGTGATTTGGTGGGCCATGGTATCGGGACAAAGCTGCATGAAGATCCTCCCGTTCCAAATTACGGCAAGAGAGGAAGAGGACCGTTGCTGAGAAATGGAATGACGCTCGCAATTGAACCGATGGTCAATGCGGGAAGCTATGAAGTTCATACAGCGAAAGACGGCTGGACAGTATATGCATCAGACGGAAAGCCATCCGCTCATTTTGAACATACAATTGTACTAAATAATGAAAAACCGGAAATATTGACAGTTTCTAATGGCTAAACAAGGTCAAATTAAGGTTGATGGCACGATTATCGAAACTTTGCCGAACGCGAATTTCCGCGTGAAGTTAGACAACGGCCACGAAATATTGGCGCATATCTCGGGAAAAATGAGAATGAATTTTATAAAAATTCTTGTCGGAGACAAGGTGACGGCCGAGCTTTCACCATATGACTTAAGCAAAGGCAGAATTGTTTATCGTTACAAGTGAGGGAGTAAAATGAAAGTCAGAGCATCGGTGAGAAAACTTTGCGACAATTGCAAGATAATCAAGCGCAAAGGCGTTGTTAGGGTAATTTGCAAGAAGAATCCGAAACACAAGCAGCGTCAAGGCTGACCATGATTGGCCAGGATTTACTTGATTACTAGGATTATCAAGATAATAATTAAGGAGAATTAAGTTGGCGAGAATTTCAGGAGTCGATTTACCAAAGAACAAGCGAGCCGAATACGGGTTAACTTACATTTATGGAATCGGTCACGACTCTGCAGTCGAGATATTGGACAGAGCAGGTGTTGACTCGGCCAAACGAATTGGTGAATTAAACGACGAAGAAGTCGCGAGGATTCGCCAGGTCATCACATCGGATTACAAAGTTGAAGGCTCGCTGCGAAGCGAAATGCAAATGAACATAAAACGCCTCATGGATATTGGAAGTTACCGCGGGTTGAGGCATCGCAAAGGATTGCCGGTGCGCGGACAGCGGACGAGAACTAATTCCCGCACTCGTAAGGGGAAGAGAAGAACGGTTGCCGGCAGGAAAAAAGTTTTAGCTAAGAAGTAAAGCATAGGAGATTTTAATTTGGCAAAAGTTGCAGCAAGTAGTAAGAAGCGCAAGAAAACACAGGTTGATGCACACGGCATAGCGCATATCAAAGCAACGTTTAATAATACAGTCATCGCATTGACGGATATCTACGGAAATATTGTAGCATGGTCGTCAGCAGGAAAGATGGGTTTCAAGGGCTCTCGAAAGAGCACACCGTATGCCGCTCAGTCGGCTGCAGAAGCCGCGGCGAAGGAAGCGACAAATTTAGGAATGAAGAAAGTTGAAGTGTTGGTGAAAGGTCCCGGCTCGGGTCGCGAGGCAGCGATAAGGTCGCTCCAGACCGCCGGCCTGGAGATTACAAGCATTCGTGATGTAACGCCGATTCCGCATAACGGGTGCAGACCTCCAAAGAGACGTAGAGTTTAAATTAAATTTTTCGGAGTAGTTAATGGCAAGATACATCGACGCAAGCTGCAGACTTTGCAGAAGAGAAAAGCAGAAGTTGTTTCTTAAAGGTGTGAAGTGTTACACTGATAAGTGTCCGTTGGAGAGACGAAATTATGCGCCTGGTCAACATGGAGTTCGAAGGAGAGCAAAGGTTAGTGAATACGGCGTGCAGCTGCGCGAAAAGCAAAAAGTCAAAAGAATCTATGGAATATTCGAAAATCAATTTAGTCATTATTTTGAAATGGCTAGTCATCAGAAAGGAAGAACCGGCGAGAATCTTCTGAAGCTTCTTGAGCGCAGGCTTGATAATGTTTTGTACCGGCTTGGGTTCGCTCCATCAAGGAAATCCGCGCGCCAGCTTGTGCTCCATGGTCATTTTCTCGTCAACGGCAAACATGTTGACGTCGGATCATATCTCCTGAAAGCCGGCGATATTATAAAAGTAGCCGAGAGAAGCAATCAGCTTGATGTCATCCACTCTTCATTAAAGCGAGTGAAGGATGGAATGCTGCCGCCATATTTACAACTCGATAAGGCGCAGTTGATAGGAACATTTCTGCAAGTCCCGGAGCGCTCTGAGATACCGCTGCCGGATGTAAATGAGCAGCTCATCGTTGAGTTGTATTCTAAATAATTTATAACGCGGTGAACTTATAAACGGACTAGCAAATCAAAAATTTAATTGAGGTGAAAATCTAATGAGCGCTGTGAAATTGCAAATGCCAGAAACAATAATTTTGGACCAGTCAAGCTATAGTAATACGTTCGGACGTTTTTTCGTAGAGCCATTGGAACGCGGCTATGCAACCACGTTGGGAAATTCTTTCCGGAGAGTCCTTCTATCATCGATTCCCGGATGGGCGTTTACACACTTTAGAATTCCAGGGGCGCTTCACGAATTTTCAACGATCAAAGGATTGTCGGAAGATCTTGTGGACTTTACGCTGAACCTGAAAGGTGTCCGTATAAAATTGATCGACAAAAAAATTAATAAGATAAGCCTGAAGCTTAAAGGTCCTGGTGATTTTACATCAGAAGAAATCCAACGGCAATTCCCGCAGATAGAGGTCTTGAATCCGCAGCATCATATAGCCGCGTTGAGCGATTCCAAGGAAATAGAAGTTGAGTTGCGAATCAGCCGAGGCAAAGGTTATGAACCAGCCGAGGATCATAAGCTCACGGAGGCTCCTGAAGATTTAATTTCCATCGATGCGCTTTTCTCACCCATCAGGAACGTGAGATTTTTTGTCCAGCCCACAGGAGTTGGTGAGAAGACAACTCTTGAAAAATTAACTCTTGAAGTGGAGACCGACGGTTCCATCACGCCGGAAGATGCAGTGACAACCGCAGCGAAGATGTTGCAGGATCACATCCAGCTTTTCCTCAATCTCGGAATTCATCAGGAAGCTTCAGACGAAGGTTCAGCCCAGGAGGAAGAAGCGGCGAGAATCAGAAAACTCTTGAAGACATCGGTTGATGAGCTTGAGCTTTCCGTTCGCGCCCATAATTGTTTGAAGGCAGCGAACATCCATACGATCTCCGAACTAGTGAACCATGATGAGGCGGAGCTTTTGAAATTTAGAAATTTCGGTCGTAAGTCGCTTGCGGAGCTTGCTGAAAAAATCGGAAGCATGGGTTTAAATTTTGGTATGGATATCAGCAAGTATTTGAAAGACGACAACGAGTAAGCGGAGTTTATTGAAATGAGACATCTGAACAAAGGAAGAAAATTAAAAAGGACAGCCAGCCATCGTAAAGCGTTGATGGAATCATTGGCGACAAGTCTGATATTATATAAACAAGTGAGAACGACGCTTGCTAAAGCTAAGGAGATGCGTACGTTCGTCGAGCCGTTGATCACGAAGGCAAAGAAAGACAACGTGCCAGCTCGAAGACATGTCTCACGTTTTATCAAAGATAGAGAAGCTGTTAAGATTCTATTTGGCGAAATAGCGCCAAAAGTTCAAGAAAGACCGGGCGGTTATACTCGCGTTATAAAGTTGGGTCAGCGCCATGGCGACGGTGGTGAAGTAGCCATCATTGAACTCGTAGATTTCAATGCCGCCGATGAAGCCGAGAAGCGCCGTAAGCCTGCAAAGGAAAAAGAAGGCAGCCAGCCCGCCGAAGAGAAGAAAGAGAAAGCTGCTGAGACGCCGCAAGCCCAGCAATAATTTCCCGGCCCGGTTGGATTCATAGGTCATCGTGGATTGAGATTTATCCCATTTTGTATTAAATTTACCTGTGCTTAAAGACGATGGGGATACGATCTTATGAAGATTGACAAAGCGAAATTTGTTACAAGTGCTGTGGACTATTCGCAGGTGCCCGACACAGACTTGCCGGAAGTTGCTTTTATCGGAAGGTCTAATGTAGGCAAGTCTTCTTTGATTAATAAAGTTTGCAACAAAAAGAATCTTGCTCAGGCAAGCTCTGCCCCTGGGAAAACGCGCTCTCTAAATTTCTTTTTGGTAAACGACGAAAACTATTTTGTTGACCTTCCCGGATACGGATATGCAATTGCTCCTGAGCACATGAAGTCAAGTTGGGCAAAGCTTGTTGAAACATATCTTCAGGAAAGAAAACAATTGAAGCTTGTTGTCCAGATTCTCGATGCGCGACATGAGCCGATGGAGCTTGACAAGATTATGATAGGGTGGCTCGAGTTCTATAATATACCTTACGTTATTGTCATGACAAAGTCGGATAAGCTTTCTCAGAATAAAATGAATGTGCACATGGCACGCGCGAAAGCGCATTTGCCAGGGTTGAAATTTTGTCAGTGCTTTCTCCCATTCTCCTCGGTTTCCGGCCAGGGACGTCCTGAACTTGTAAAACTAATAGAAAATTTCACGCAAGCGAAAGATTAGAATGTGACCGTCACTTTAGATGTGGCGGGTCACATAACGGTCAAATTTTGTCCACTTGTCGTTCTACTGCTATTATTTTTGAAATCATCCATCCTACTACAGCAAGTCCGATAACGAATAAAACGAGAAACAATATCATCGGGCTCCATTGCGTGTTGACTGCCAATTTTGAAACGTCGCTGTATCTCAAAAGCTCCGTGTTCTGAACCCACTGTCTGCTGACCGCATTCAAAGTTACAACTACAAATTGAGTGATGACTGCAATTATTGCCAAACTCTTTTTGGCTCTCTTGCGCATCAGCAGCATGGTGAACCATGGTGCAGTTGGTGAAATCGCCGTCAAGAGGAAGATGACGATCATTAATGGTGTGCCGCCTACTCGATGGAGTGTAAATTTATCCATCGTGCCGAAGATGTACCAGCCTCCCATTGCAGCGAACCAGATCATTCCAAGTGTGAAAAATCCGAACGCGAATTTTACGGCCCACATTTTATATTCGTCCGAGGTTGAAGTTTTCTTGAAATAGAAGGCGTCGAACACGACATAAACCGCCGTTGTCATCATTGCAATTCCAAACATCATCAGCCACCGGGGAAAGAGTGTCGGGTCCGAAGTGTTAAGTGCGAGTCCAGTCGGAGCGCCGCCGACGTTTGTGCGATTGAAAATGTTGATCCAGTTGTCTAAGTTTACCATCAAGCTGAAATTATTCGCGAATAAAAAGCCTATTGTAATAAATAATATCGAGCTTATCCAAACTGAGGCGATGGCAAATTTTGCTTTCTTGTTCTTCCGCACGTTGAGTGAATAAACATATACACAATAATATGCGACAGTTAACAAGATGATTACACTGATCCATGGCCAGGCGATGAGCACGCCGGCGGGATAATAGAATTGATAGTAACCAACCTGCGTGAAAAGGAGTGGAACAATTCCGAGGTTCACTCCAATTGCGACTATGATCGGCATACTGCGGGAAAGCCGATGTGCAAGCTCTTTAGAGTTGTTTTTGCCAAAAGTTGCGAAGATCGCCACTAACAGCATTCCGGCGTACCAGATGTTCATCGGGATCATGTGCAGTATAAACCCGAGAACTTTAAAGAAAGTTATGAACCAGAAAGGTGCGGGGTTGTCTAAACTTGATGATGGAGCGATCAAATCTTGTGGATTCATTTTGCATCTCCTTCATTTTCATTTGCGGGTACTGTCCCGGACGGATCCTGACGTGGCGGGACGAAACTGTATTTCATTCCAGCGGGATGCGGCTGTGATAATGACTTGATGTACTTTGCGAGAACATCGGCCTCCTGTTTGGTGCCTGCCCATGGAGGCATGAAGAAGTGTGCGGCGTCTAAATAAATGATGACTGTGTTGATCATGTCTGGCGTCCAGCCACGAGTCAATTCGGAAACCGCCGAGAAGCCGTTTTGCGAATGGCAGTCGTTGCAATGATATTGAAAAATTACTTCGCCAACCTTTACCTGGTCTTTTTCCGGAAGCCGGACGAGTTTTTGATTGTCGATATTCCCATCTTTGTCGAACACTTCCGGATAATACGCTTTCATAAACCCCTTTGTCCAAACTCCGCCGTTTAGATAACCTTCTTTTTGCAATTTCGGAATTTCGCTCACGAGGACATTGTTCCCGACGACATAATTATAGATTATGTACGGCTTTCTGGTCGATTCTCTTATGAACTCGCCAGTTCCAGTAGCCGCTATGCCGATAAGGAAAAACAATATTGCAAATCCCGGCGTAATCCAATTCGGGTTGCGGTACGGACCGAAATAAAGCATAAAAAAAACCACGATGGAAGCTGCAAAGATGATTATTGTCAGGATGTTCAGCGCACTAGCGGCGGTAAGCGCATCCTTTCCGCTTTGAGGAAGATCTGCGTACCACCATATTCCGCCGATCGTTACCAGCACTGCACCGGCCATTCCCCATTTTGCCGCTTTTGTTCCGACGAGGGAGCGAAGCTCGTTGTCAAGCCTCAGCTTGATCGATGCGTGCAAGAAGACATACAATGATGCCATCAATAACGAGGCGCCGGTTCTTGCGATTATTTGTGGGAATGTTTGCGGATTAAAGAATGCGGACCACATTCCTTTTTCCGGTGTCCAGTTCCCGATGTCAAGTTGAAATGCTGTTATGCCGGTTATGAGCACGAGGCTGATCCAAGCGGACAGAGCATAAATCCATCCAATGGTTTTGTGGACTTTCGGCTCGAGTCTTCCCCAGTAATAGTAAAAGATGAATGCCGAAGTTATTTCAAGTGCGAAAAAAACATATTCCATCGCCCATCCGAATACGAAAATGTGGATCAGCGACTCAGTCGCTAAGGGCGATGTCAAACCAATTGTCCACCATATACCCACTCCGGTTATCGCGCCGAAAACCACTGTGAGTAATATGAAGAACAAAGCATGCGATCTTAAATAGTCAAGAAGAGATATGTTGTTAACTTTGTAAGCGTAGCTGGTTTCTCCTGCCAAATAGATTCCTCCTCCAACCGCGTACATAGAAACGAAAACGTGAACTGTTGCGATCAAGGCGATTAGCATAGGGCCGGTGAGATTAGAGACGTACCACCATGGATAATGCATTTAGTCCTCCGAAAAATTTACGATACAGTTGCGAGAGAAATGTAAAAGCCAAATGGCCCGTTGTAGTCAAGGTGTAAAAATTCTAGACAACAAATATCAAGTTCCAAACACACCCTAATGCATGGGGTAAGGATTTTCCTTTTATCATTGGGTATTAGAACTTGCTTGAAACTCAGAACTATTAATTGTTGCGCTCTCTCACTTTCGGTGTGCAATTTTCCCGTTGGCGGAGGGAGGGATTCCGAAACGTGTTTTTCTTTCAGAATGGGATGAGGCCATGCCGGTTTCAACATTGTCATTTCTTTCTGGAGTCGAACTTTCTTGGCGGATCCAAAACTGCCTAAATATGTTTGCATACTGCAAAATACTGTACAACTTGCAACGGTTTTGTCACGTGCGCGCAGAGCTTTCACCCTTAATGTAAAGATTTGAATCCAAAATTTCAACTTCTCCTGCCACTCCTGTTGACTCGTTTAATTCATTTCGCTCGCTTCATCCAGGCATCTATATCCTCTTTCCTATATCGCACGGCTGACCTAAATTTCTCGAATGGAATTTCTTTCCTACTCGTCTTATTGCGAATTGTTTGAACATAAACCTGAGCATATGAAGCTGTTGATCTGTAGTCATAATTTCAGGATATGTGGTTGCGGCTTCTTCAAGATTGATGGGGGATTCAGTGATCATGGCTTTTCGAATGAAATACTTATACGACAATACATCCGATTTACTCGCACGAAGTTTACCGAAAATTTCTTCTTCGTCCTCCTCTATTTTCATAGTGATTTCAAATTGTGTTCGGTCCGTACCATTGAAAAACGTGTAGAAGAGAGAGTCCTCGTAAAAAAATATTTCGGCGTCTATTCCGGCGGGACTAACAAAGATTTTAGTCAGAGCATAGCATAGGCGTAGTTTAAGGATTAACAGACTATACTTGCCTGTAGAATGGTGACCAACATGCAACAACTTGCAGACAAGCTGTTGAGCAGGCGATATCCTAGCTTTCGTTTGCAAACCGTTGTTTTCGACGGAGATACTCATTTTTCAGAGGCCGCCGCCGAGATCAGTCGCGGCCTACGGGTAATTTACCAGAAGTAACTGGCATGAGCGGGCTACAGCACTTAACACTTCATAAAGCTAAAAGTTAATCGACAACTAGATCGCATCGTCGATGCAGAGAATACGAAATAATGCCGCACCACGATGTTCGCGCATTAGAAAAGGACGAAGGAATTCAATCAATCTGTCCGTGAATCATGAACCGAGCGAGCAAAACTTGACAAGCATGGAACAGCAGAGTTATATTGAGGTATGATGATTGAACATATTAGATCATCGTACGCAGCAATTGAGTGGCGGCCATCGATAGGTTTCGTCGCCCCCCTCCTGCTGTTTGTCTCTCTTTTCCACCACGAGAATTCATTTGCACAAAACTGCTGGAGGCCGTTTAGAGACGACAGTCCGTGGAATCAGGAAATTCCTGCCGACGCCAGGATAGATTCCAATTCCAACCGTTTTATTGATGAACTCAGCATCGGCGGTCTTTTCATAAATATCGACGAATGGTCCGTCCCAGTCTACTACATTGATTCCGACACTGTTCCGGGAGTGAACGTAATCAATTCGCGTCCTGGCATTTACGGGAAAGGATTCGCGGAACCTAACCGGATTCCGGTTCTCCCTTATTTTATCGCCTCACGGCCCGTTGGGGATTTCAGCGACAACCACATGTGCATTGTCGATACATCTAAGATGACCGAGTGGGACATGTGGGCTGCCCGGAAGAACAAGGAGGGGATATGGACCACCGGTCTAGGTGCAGTAACTGATTTAAGGGGTTCTGGTGTAGAGAAACCCTGGTTCGAGCGGAACAACGAGTTTGATGCTCACCGTTCCAGGGCGAGTGGTTTTCCGTTGATCGCCGGACTTATTAGACCTGACGAGATACGAACAGGGAGGATCAATCACGCACTTGTGTTTGCATACCAACGAGGACGTTCCGAGTTTTTTGTTCCGCCAGCGAGCACAGCGCAGGCGACTTTCATGGAAATGAATAATCGGTTTGGTATTCCAATGGGCGGGCGTATTCAACTCGACCCGTCAATCGATATCGACGCACTAGATCTCACACCTGCGTCCAAGGTGATTGCGAGGGCATTGCAGGTGTACGGCGCATTTAACGGTGATTATGCCGGCGCGTTCGTGCTCTACGCAGATAATTCACCGTTCGCTCTGAAGCAATGGAAAGGTATTCTGGGAAGAGAAGATTTGATCAATGTGTTTACTCCCGATTTTATCAAGAAGCATTTCCGCGTAATAGAGATGGGACGACTTCTGCCGGGACAGAATCTCAAAGATTGTCGGCTCGGATTCATCGATTTTGATTTTCACGGAATGGTCAGTATGTCCATAAACTGGCTGGGCACAACTATTGAGTGCATTGCGGATAGCACCGTGGATTTATCCCGTGTCAAGCCAACCTTCAGAACCGTCATGAAAAACTCAGTAGTTTACCTGAAAGGCGTAAAACAGGAAAGCGGCAAATCTGTCGTTGACTTCAGCAACGCCACATTTTACATGGTAGAAGTGCCAGGTCTCGGACAAAGACAATGGTCTGTGAAAATTAGAAAATTGTAAAGCCTAACCGGCCGAATTTCGGCAGACAAATTCCTAAGTTCAAAAAATCTATTCCTTACCTTTCATACACCTTACAGACCAAATAATCTCAGATGTCAGCATTCATCTATCGATCTTGAACTTCCGAGCGTTCAGGTGTTGGACCGAATCCAAACTTGCTTGGTAAGATGGTGTTTTTCTTTGGTATCCGGCAATCTCTTAACGTTAACAGACTACGGCGAGTTGAAAATTAGCTAAAAAATGGCAATGTTGTCTCACAGCCAAAATGAAGAGTCCGGTTATGAAATCTTTAATCGCTCCACTCACGCTAGGTGCATTATTGGTTGTTAATAGCTGTCAAGATCAAGAAAAAAAAGAAAAGAATGTGGACGATGAGGGCACAACTGCTGCTCAATCCAGGAAATCGCAATATGATGAGGTTCATCACGCCATGGTGTCTGACCTCGTAGTAATCGGAGAAGTTGTGGATGTTGAGGAAATGCACGGGCCTGAAAGTGAATGTTTCCACTCCAAGTCAATAGTGAAGATAGACAGTGTTCTCAGAGGCAAAATCAATGCTAGAACATTGGGAAAACCAGTCTTGCTTGGCTCACGAGACTTGGCAATTCAGATAGGTATTATCCTATAGTGAACGGCCAACTACTCGATTCGCGCAATTTGTTTGGTTTCGGCAATCGGGTTGAATTCAGTACCTTTGAAACAAAACTAGATACTTTGGTAAAAGAGATTAAGTCATGGTAGAGAAATCATCTTTCGACCTGATTCTTTTAGGCGCGTGTTTGCTGTTCGCTGCATGTTTTCAAATTTTAGTGAACAAATCATTGTCACCATGGTCGCCCATGCTGCAACAGAAACCGATTTTCACTTCATGGTTGAAACCAATAACTTTGGAGGTCAATGAGCAGCAAAGACGACAGAATGTTGTGGTTAAAGCAGTTGTGTGGCATTTTGAAGAGATTGCAAAATGATAGAGTTTAATGTCGAAAAAATAAAATTAAGAGGGTTTAGAGATTCGGATGCTAAGCGATTAGCTGAACTTTGCAACAATAAAAAGATTTGGGATAATCTTCGTGATAACGTCCCATTCCCATATACTGAAAGTAATGCAAAGAAATTTATATCATTCTGTCAAAAAGAGGATCCACAGACAACATTTGCGATTGAATATAAAGGTGATTTTGTTGGTTCTATTGGACTCGTTAAACAGACTGATGTATATAAATTGAGTGCTGAAATTGGTTATTGGATTGGAGAACCATACTGGGGATTAGGAATCACGACCCACGCAGTTAATTTGCTGGTAGATTATGGATTTAATCAATTAGACTTGATTAGAATTTATACAGGAGTATATGATTTTAATAAAGCATCACAAAGAGTATTAGAAAAAGCTGGCTTTAAATTGGATTGTATTTTTGAAAAATCAGTTTGTAAAAATGGAAAAATTTGTGATGAATACAGATACAGTATGATAAAGAAATAAAAACGCCAAATAAAATCGGTTCATACGTCACGGCTGGTAACTGTGGTTTATGTCGGGTCTCGTATCGTGGCACGTCACGCCTTATTCAGATCCAGCTTTGCAATCCCGCACGGCACATGACCAGGAACATTAACTGCAATTCCCGAAACTTGAGTAATAACAAAACATGAAAATCCTAACTTATCATTGGTACATCGTTCGCTGGCGCTGGCCAGTTGATCAAAGCCGAAGTCGGCAGAATTTTAGAGATCGAATCCCCACATTTCAGCAGAGGCAATGCATCTCGCAATATATTCTGCGTTGTCCCTGGCCGCTTCCTCGGATATCCCGGGGACAACTATATTCAGATCACCAGATGAGTAAAAAAGGGGTCTCTGCCACATCCCGGGCATATCATTATTCACCTTTTTCGCCTCGATAACCTGAATATCCCGAGACACTACTACTTCCCATTCTTCAATCTTGCAGTTTCCGGTTTGTTCATTTTCTTGGTTTTTTTTCATTGCTCAGTTCCAGACTTGGTCAAAGGTCGGCATGGGACCCTCGCGGAGTCATTTAGATTATAAGTTCATGCCTAATCACCATTATTATTGCTCAACCTCTGTGCCGGAACCGATTCGTGAAATTGCCTTGAAAACTTATCTGATACTCATGAGCTGTGTATGACGTTACGAATGCATTGCATACAATATGCAGACTTTGCACGTCCCATTTCTGTAACCTCATTGCATCGCGCAATGTGCCCACTGAAAACCGATCCAGAGTTATGTTTGTAAGAAAGTCTGATAACTAACTTTGCATTGGTATACAATGCGGGGGCAGGTCATGGGTAGTAAATTGCTTCTGCTCTCCTGAATTAGTAAGTTGAGGTGTGAGCAAGTTAATGTTGACAAATCAAATCTGGAAAGGATGAGGCAATCATGGCGAGACGCAAATCCGGAGAAAAAGCAAAACTCTCTCCATCCACAATAATGGATTCAGTATATGCCTTTCGAGAGGCTCGCGTTTTATTGACTGCTTTCGAGCTTGATCTTTTTTCGTCTCTCGGTAATGGGCGGAAATCTTCCGAAGAAGTGGCACAGCTGGCGGGAACGAACCCGCGGGCGACCGACAGGTTGCTGAACGCCCTTTGTGCGTCGGGATATCTTGTCAAGAAGAAAGGGGAATTCTCGAACACCCGGCTTACATCACGCTTCCTTGTCAAAGGAGGACCTGATTACCTAGGAGGGTTGATGCATCAGGTCAGCCTGTGGAACACCTGGAGCACTCTTACGGATGCTGTGCGCAAAGGGTCATCAGTATTCGTGCGCGATCCGGCGAGCGGCCAGGGAGTGGATTGGTTGGAAGCTTTCATAGCGGCGATGCATATGCGAGCGATCCGCCAGGCGCCGGCTATCGTCAAGTTGATCAATCTGAAAGGTGTAAAACGTGTCCTCGATGTCGGAGGGGGATCGGGAGTGTTTTCGATGGCGTTCGTTCGTGCGAGGAAGGGGATTACCGCGGTAGTTTTTGATCTGGCGAATGTCACAAGGCTGACAAAGGCCTATATCGATGCAGAGAACCTCGGCAATCAGATCAGCGTTGTTGGAGGTGATTACACGGTGGATCCTCTGGTTAGCGGTTTTGATCTCGTGTTTATATCCGCGGTTATCCATAGTAATTCTACAGGGATAAATAGGCAATTGTTCAGGAAGGCGTTCGAAGCGCTGAACCCAGAGGGACGTCTGGTAGTGCTCGACTATATAATGAACGGAGGCCGGACCTCACCGACGGCAGGGGCATACTTCTCGCTCAACATGCTCGTGAACACTCGTGAAGGCGATACATACGCGGAATCAGAGGTGCATGGTTGGATGGAGGATGCCGGTTTCAAGAAGATCAGCAAGATTGAGACCCAGTTCGGAACAGACCTTATGACTGGGAGGAGGAGGTCTTAGCGGCGGGAGATTAATGTATGTCTTCAAAGTCAAGTGGACAAATCATGGATTCGGTAAACTGCATTTGTGGGGCGAATATCTTGTCGCTTATCACCATGGTCACCCGTGTTGGAACACAGAACCGATTTGCACTTCCTGGCTGAAAGAAATAAATTCGGGGCAATTCTTGACCTGCCTTCCAAACTAGTCAGAAGCGCATGGTCATGATGGATATTCTTAAGGTTTTCAAGACTGTGCAATATTAGAGATTTTGCATCTCGAGAGTAATGCGTGAACACGAGCGACAAATTCTTGCATTTTGAACGGCTTGGTGATGTAATCGTCTGCACCAAGTTCGAGGCCTCTAACTATCTCCGAATCATTCGAGAGTGCTGTAAGTATTATCACTGGAATCGATTTTAGATCTACGTCACTCTTTAAAATCGTCAATGCTTCCAGGCCGTTCATCACAGGCATCATTACATCAAGTATTATCAGATCCGGCCGATTACTCTTGGCCACTTCTAGGGCCAACTTCCCGTTTTCCGCAAGAAGAACTTCGTATCCCGAATGCGTCAGCTTGAACTTTAAAAGTCCAGCAATTCCTACATTATCTTCAGCTACAAGCACTGTTTCCATGGTAATGACAGACCTCCATTTCTAATATTTAACTTATTTCTGATACAAACTTTTACTTTAATGTTTTATCGTTATTTTTTCCAAAATTTTAAGTAACAGTTGCGATAGTGGTTATTCGTCTCCATGCGTATGATGTTGTGGCTGTGAGCATCAACTCTGCCACTAAGAAAAACATTGTGTCTTCGAGTCCTTATTATTTTCGTTGTTCATATTTTCTACTCTCTTTAATGCGAAAGTGATGCCATGAATAAATAGTTCTTGGTGTGAGAATACCGCCGACGTAAGTCATTGATATATTGTTGTTTACATGTATGGTGTGTGAGACCTTTTTGGGAAGGCCTGAAAAATCCCAGGTAATTTTTTCCAATTGCGGTGTTCAAAATACAGGACAGCAGCAATCCAAATCAATCACAGAATCCAAGACTATTTGTCAGATCAACTGTAGCGCCAAGTTGTCTTGTTTAATGACGAGATAAATAGAACCGTACCCTGATAAATGCACGGGACGTTAATAATTGGCAGGCCCCACTCGGAGCCTGCATGGTATTATTTTCCAATCAGAATCATTCTGATGATTCGTACAATTTTCTGCCAGTCAACTTTCATAACATTCCGCCTTTCCAAAATAGTTAGGGTACAACTTATTTCAAGTCATAATAAGGTCTGTAATATTGGTTGTTGGTTATACCTTCTTATGCCGTAGAATTGAGCCTCAGCCAAAGTAGTGTCACAGGATATCCATGATGCAATTCAGGTTGGAAAACGATTGCCTGAATGCTTTTGGGAAAATCTTTTTGGGCTATAGGGACAAGCGAAAAGGTGCTAGCCGCGACGAGCTAATAATCACGGGTTGGGATGTCCCGCTCTTTGGATCCCGCTATTTTACGTCACGTTATTCCTCAATTTGCCATGATATATTAATGTGACCCGCGTCATTTCTCATGAGATAGTAAATGAGTTAGTTATAACCAGGAGATCAATGAAAAAAAACCAAGAAAACGAACAAACCGGAACCTGCAAGATTGAAGAATGGGAAGTAGTAGTGTCTCGGGATATTCAGGTTATCGAGGCGAAAAAGGTGAATAATGATATGCCCGGGATGTGTCAGGGACCCCTTTTTTACTCGTCTGGTGATCTGAATATAGTCGTCCCCGGGATATCCGAGGAAGCAGCCAGGGACAACGCAAAATATATCGCAAGATGCATTGCCTCTGCTGAAATGTGGGGATTCGACCTCTAGAATTCTGCTGACTTCGGTTTTGATCAACGACAAACGAAGATGTGGTGGCATGAACGACCAAAGCGGCATATCGTCTTTAACGATTGCCAACCCAGAACTTGTCTTTGAACAATGACGAAGATCATGACCGTGTATTATATACTAAAGGGCTGTTCCGCCCACATCCCTTGGCAAAGCGCCCTCCCCAAGCGCCCTCGTTTGTGGCGGGGCAGCCCTATTTATGTTTTTATCGACTTCAAATTCGAAGAGAGCGGTGACTATATGGAAATGATGTGCCACACCAGTGCCAATGATAAGTTAGCGTCTTTCAATATCAAGCACTAGCGACATGTGGTTATGTCCAATTTATCCACAATTCAATTCAACGAATTAAACCCCCGCAAAAGAACGCGGGGTAAACTCCAACCGAAGTCAAAACCACTATATGTGAATCAAATCTTGAAGTCCATGGAGAAGGTCGTTTCTTCGGTACTATCCTTATAAATTGTGTCGTGGCACGAATGACGATGGCACATAACATTCTTACTGCTGGATGTCATGCGGATGTGTGGCAGGGCAAATATAATTAGGCGGCAGAATCGAAGGTACTTAGATGAAATCCACAATTAGCTATGATGCTTCTCAGTGCGATGTCCACGACAAAGGGTCACTCGCGAAATATCAGGATAAAAAAAAGATCTGGCTCGAATGGATTTATGGCAACGATCCGAACTCAATTTGGAATCAACTTCATCGCATTATCTGGTATCATGCAATCTTCAATCTGATTAATACTGCTCGTGTGATATCTGCAAAGGCAAATCCGGATGAGATTCACATAAATGGAGACGTCTCTACCCTTATTGATGTTGGCTTTGTCACAATTCAGGCTACAGCAATAAGAGCATTAAGCGAGAAAAATTGGACGGATCCAAACAAGGCTGTCATATCTGTTAGACGACTTCTAGATGACGTGGAAAAATCCCTTGTACTGATTACACGAGAGAATTTCGTCGCAAATCATGGTCGTCCTTACGATCCTAAGCCTGTAAAAGAAAAGGCTTTTCTCGATTTGCCACCTTCTGGTGGGGTTTTAGGTTACGACGAAACTGGCCCGAATGCTTGTTTTGCTTCTCAACAGCTACATAGAATCTTCGATCAGGTATAATCGCGCCTAATCGTAGCAGGCGAGACAAGATTCAACCCCAAATACTGCAAGAATTTCGTGACAGTCTTAACACTTGCACAGATATTGAGAAGTTCGCTGATAAATTCATCGCTCACTTTGCCGACCCATTAAATAGGACCCAGCAAAATGGAGTCACATTACATAAGATAGAGCAATGTCACAAAGTCCTATATCGGGCCGTGACATTCGTGCTCAAATATGTTCTTGCTGAAAATGATCGCGGTCCACTAGCCGTTCCGCAATACAACGTTCTTGAATATTTTGATGAACCCTGGGTAAAATCTGAAGAAATGTCGAATCTCAAAAATGCTTGGGATGACCATCGAAAGCGAATCGAAGAGTGGTCAAAACTCATGTGATAGCTGCCGCCTAACCAGCAACTCAAGCTGACGGAATGAGCGCACTTCAAAATTCATAGCGCATAAAGTAAACAACATGAAACTCGGTTCGGGCTTTTGTTTACCTGTTACCATGTAACGTTTGCGTCACGTTTTCGAATAGCCATGAAGAGAGGTCCTAGTCGCACAAGATGTTGCGCTATTCTGCGGAGGGTGAGGGACTCGAACCCCCAAGCCCCGAGGGGCGCCGGTTTTCAAGACCGGTGCATTAGCCGATTCTGCCAACCCTCCAATATATCATAGCTGATTGCTCATATTATAATAAATTTCTGTGAGTCATGAACTATCAGCTACAAACTATATAACTAATTTACAAATCGGTGCCGCAAGTTGCAAAGTCGATTGGAATTTTTTGAATTTATTATGCTGCCAATTCTCTGAGCTGTAACCTTGCGAAAGTTGGGTTGACTCGACAACGCTAACTGTCTATCTTCCAAACCTTCGCAAAGTTGAATCTAATTCCGTGGACCCTTATATGTTGTGGAGTTGTCGGCAGCCTGCCTTCTGTAAATCACATAGTTCTGTCCCCATGGCAGTGGATGGGTAAATTCTCCCGGCTTCAATTCTTTGAGCACCGATTCAATCTCATCCTGGTAATTATGAATATCGATTTTTCCAAGGTTACCTCCCGCGGCAGCTGAACTCGAAATTGAATATGCTTTTGCCAACGAGTCGAAAGTGGCCCCTTTTGCTAATGCGGAGTAAACCGAATCCGCTTCGGCTAATGTTGGACAAACAATTTCGCAAAGTTGCATCATTACAGGAGGAGTAACAATAACCTTTGCAGATTGTTCGATCTTCAGTTGAATTGGTTTGCCGTTAGATGTTGCCGGAGCATACTTCCATTGCATGATACTCTGCACTGCCAATGAATCCCAGTGCCGGTCGCCGCTTGCATTTTGTAAAGTGGCATGTAGTACCTTACCCTCTTTGCTGATCAACAATTCCAATTTCAGGTAAAAATTTCTTGCATCGACGGTTGGCGGTGTCGGCGGAAGTGAAGTCTTTTCAATCAAAGTGGGTGGGACAATGTTTGATTCTAATCCTCCCAGTGTCGAGCAGCCGATCATAAAAGCTGCCAGCGCGAATAACGGAAGAAGTTTTAACGCTGACATGATAACCCTCTCCTTTCTTTGATTATTATCCTAATATTACTGGGAAATATTTTCAAAAGCAACTCGCTTAATTGCTCATAGTGCTCAGCAAAGGATTTTGATAAAATGAGATAATTTTCGCAAAGAATTTCTGCCAAAAGCATATATGAAGACATTTTTTCCGATTCTGGCTTTACGACTCGCTGACTTTTTGATTGAAACTCGGGCTATTTCTCATTATGCGCGCGAGATGACACAATGATAAGTTGAATAAGCAGTTACTTTGACATATATTATAACGCTCCGACACATAGCCCGGAATTTCTGGGCTATTTTTTTAGAGGAAATGGAAAAAAGCGAGAAAATAGAGAAACTGAAAGGATTGCTGAAATCGGCAATTGAAAATCGCGGCGCCTTTTTGGTGGACGTTTCCTTAAAGGGAGATGCAAGACGAGAGTTAATTGAAGTGTATTGTGAAACTGAAAAAGGAATTACTATCGATGAATGTGCTGGGATCAGCAGAGAAATATTGCCATTGGTTGATTCATCAAAAGTTGTCGGAGATAATTTTCGATTGGAAGTCTCTTCCCCTGGAGTCGGCGTTCCTCTGAAACACAAAAGACAATTTAAAAGAAATATCGGCAAGCTGATGTCCGTTAAATACCATGATGGACTCGAAGGGAGACAGATCGAAGGCGATATGATAGACTTGACAGATGAGGAGATAACAATAGCGGCTGGAACAGGTCCGGTTAAAGTCGGATTCGACTCAATTGAGGAAGCAGTGGTAAAAATAAGATGGTGACAGGAGAGTTTAATGAGTAACGATAAAAGTGAGATTATATCTGCAGCGGCAGAAATCGCAAAGGAGAAAGGCATAGACAAAGAAGTCGTTTCGCAAATTCTCGAAGAAGTCTTTTCTGGGATCGTGAAGAAGAAATATGGTGAGGATGTTGAAACTGATATTGTCACCAATGCTGACCGCGGAGAGATTGAAATCTTCGTCATCAAAACAATCGTGGATCATGTAGAAAATCCCGCCAAAGAAATCAGCCTTGAGGCAGTCAAGCAAATTGATCCGGACGGCGAGTTTGAAATCGGCGACCAGTATCCTGAAGAAGTTTCTCCTGAGGAACTTGGAAGACGGTATGTCGTTTTTGCGCGGCAGACATTTTTGCAGCGCCTGCATGAATACGAAAAGAATGTCATCTATGACGAATACAATAAAATGATTGGCGAGATCGTGGTCGGAGAAATTTATCAGGTGAAGCGCGACTTCATACTTGTGAATCATAACAGACGTGAACTTTTTCTTCCGCGCTCGGAACAGATTGCGAATGAACATTACAGGAAAAATTCCACAATACGCGCGGTGGTTAAAGAAGTGCGTAAGGGTACAACTGGTCCGCAGGTGGTTATTTCCAGGGCAGACCCGATGTTTCTAAAAAAGTTATTTGAGATGGAGATCCCGGAAATTTTCGACGGCGTAGTCGAAATAAAAGCAATAGCGCGTGACCCGGGCAAGAGAGCAAAGGTTGCAGTAGTTTCGACGGATTCGAGAGTGGATGCCGTCGGTGCGTGCGTTGGAATGAAGGGAGTGAGAATTCATTCGATCGTTCGTGAGCTGAATAATGAAAATATCGATGTGCTACCTTACTCTGATGAGCCAGCGGTTTTTGTGGAGCGGTCGCTTACTCCCGCAAAAGTCGCGAGAGTCGAAGTAGATATCCAAAACCACAAAGCCCAAGTCTGGGTTGATAATAATCAAGAGTCGATCGCTATTGGCAAAGAAGGTGTCAACGTGAAGTTAGCTTCGCGGCTGACCGGATTTGATATTGACCTTATGAGAGAAACCGTTGCTGTCGAATCGAAAGTTCGTGAGAAGCAAAAAGCTGAAGAGTACGATATTGATCTTTCCGAATTCAAAGAAGAGCTTGGAGATGAACTTCTGACAAAATTCCTCGATGCCGGCTACATGACCGCGAGGAATGTTCTCGACGCGACGGAAGAAGAAGTTCAAGCTGACATAAAAATTTCTCAAGAGGAAATTGAGAAGATAAAAGAAATGATGCGCAAGGAACTTGAGGAAGAGCCGGAGAGCGAAGTCGAGAATGGATCTGAAAGCCAATCTGAGAAAAGTGAATCTCAGGAAAAGGGCCTCCGACCTTCTGAGGGAATCTCGACTCCCGCGGAGACTTTAAAAGAGGAATCTTCAAATGCTGCGGAAGACAACGTACTGGAAAAGGAAAAGTAGAGCTTAGAAAGAAAGACTCGGCATGGCGGAAAGCACATTCAAGAAAAAACTCGTAACAAAAGTCGCTTCTGAATTTCAGGTCTCTTCAGACGACATTGTTGAATTCCTTATCAGCAAAGGACACGATAAAGTAAAGCGCACATCTTCTGTTGACGAAAAGATGTACAAGGAAATTGTTGCACATTATAAGAAGGAGCTGGATCAAGTCGGAAAGCGCCAGAAAATCAAGGAACAGCTTACCGAGAATCAAGAAGAAAAAGTAGTGGTGAAGAAACTTGTCGACACCGTTACTATTGAAAGACGTTCTGGTACTGAGGCTCACGAAGCGGCACGCCATCACGAACGGGATTTGGTTGGGAAGACCGAGGCTCCGCCAGCAGGAGTGGAGACAACTCTGAAAAGAGAGTCCTTTACAACTGAAGCGAAAATTATCGAAGGAGCGGTCGTTTCCAAAGAACAAGTATTTCAGATAAAAGAAGCGAAGGAGAAAAGAACTCCCGATGAAAAGGTTACTTTGCGCAAGAGCGGGAGCCACAAAGAACAGGAGTCCAAATCTGAGATTCCGCTTACGGAAGAAGTCGAACAACTTACAGAAGTGACGGAGAATCATCCGGTTCACACAGAAAGGGTGAAGAAGTCGGAAACCCATCTTGCAGAGACCGAAGCTGCTGCAACCGAGTCGAAAGATAAATCGCAAACACCTATTTCGACAAAAAGAGGAGAGATGGGGGGACTGAAAATACGCGGCAGGATCGATCTTCGAACTGGCCGAATGATTACCGAAGAGGAGTTGCGATTACGAAAAGAGCTTGAAGAAGCTGAGAAAAAGACCAAAGAAGCCGCTGCAGAATTAGAAACAGAATCACAGACTCACAAGAAGAAGAAAAAGAAAAAGAAAAAAATTCGTGAAGAGAGTGCTGTCGAACCTCCGGTAGCTGCAGAAATTACTGAAGAAGACCTGAAGAAGCGCAAAAAGAAAAAAGGCAAACATCCGGATGTCGATGAAGCGGAGGTTGAAATTGCTTTCCAGCGAACCATGGCAAGTTTGGAGGATGCCGGTGAATCCGAGCGAGCGGCAAATCGGAAAAAGAAGAGAAAAGAAAAATTTGAAGCAGCACAGCGTGAGGTTGAAAAACAGGAGATAGAGAAGCGCAAGCTGAAGCTACCGCAATTTGTTTCAGTCGGCGAGCTTGCAAAGTTAATGGATGTTGATGTCGCTGAGGTCATTTCAAAATGTATTTCGTTTGGTTTGATGGTTTCTATTAACCAAAGGTTGGATTTAGAGACAATAACCTTGCTTGCCGATGACTTCGGCTATGAAGTCGAGCTGCAGGAGGCGTACACCGACGAAGTGCTTGAGGATACGATTGATCCCGCGGAAACTCTGAAACCGCGTCCCCCTGTTGTCACGATCATGGGACACGTTGACCATGGTAAGACATCTCTTCTTGATTTTGTCAGGCAAACTAACGTAGTTGCCGGCGAAGCTGGAGGCATTACTCAGCACATCGGTGCGTATCAGGTTCGATTGAAAAACGGGAAACACATAACATTTCTCGACACCCCAGGCCATGAGGCATTTACTGCGATGCGCGCACGCGGAGCGCAAGCGACGGACATCGTTATTATAGTTGTTGCTGCCGACGACAATGTTATGCCGCAGACAATCGAGGCGATTAATCATGCTCGCGCAGCGAATGTGCCGTTGATCGTTGCGATTAATAAAATAGACCGGCCGGAGGCAAACCCCGATAAAATTCGTAAGCAGCTTTCCGATCATGGCGTCCTCCTCGAAGAATGGGGCGGCAAAACTCAATCAGTTGAAATTTCCGCGAAGAAAGGAACGAACGTTGAACTTCTGCTCGAGAAAGTTTTGTTGGAAGCGGAAATACTTGATTTGAAGGCAAACCCGGATCGTCTCGCAAAAGGAGTGGTTATCGAATCCACTCTTGATAAAGGACGCGGTGCAGTCGCGACGGTGCTTGTGCAGAAAGGCACATTGTCTGTCGGAGATGCGTTTGTCGCTGGCACAAGCAGTGGAAAAGTTCGTGCGATGACTGACGAGCGTGGTAACAGGATTGAAGAGGCGTCTTCGGCGATGCCTGTCCAGGTTGTAGGTTTTGATGAACTTCCGCTTGCAGGTGACGTTATGGTCGCTTTTGCCAACGAAAAGGTTGCGCGCGATATCAGCAATAGAAGAAAGATAATTAAACGCGAACAGGAGATGCGTGGGACCCAGCACCATGTTACGCTTGAGGACCTTTCGAAAGAAATAAAAGAAGGAATGATCAAACAACTTAACATCGTTGTCAAAGGCGATGTGGATGGTTCTGTTGAGGCGTTGAGCGATGCTCTGGCAAAATTGTCGAACGATGAAGTCAGGGTCCAAGTGATCCACAAAGCCGTAGGCGCGATTTCCGAATCTGATGTTCTCCTTGCAACTGCATCGAACGCAATCATACTTGGATTCCATGTTAGACCGAGTTCTGCTGCAAGGAAGTTGGCCGAAACCGAATCTGTCGATATAAAATTATACAGCATCATATATGATGCCATCGATAACGTTCGCAAAGGTCTCGAAGGCTTGCTCAGCCCAGATCTTAGAGAAGATATTGTAGGCTCGGTTGAAGTCCGGCAGGTATTCAAAGTTCCGAAGGTCGGAACAGTCGCCGGATGCCATGTGACCGATGGAAAAATTCAAAGAAACAATCGTGTAAGGCTCGTGCGCGATGGAATACTTGTCTTTGAAGGAAACATCTCGTCGCTGAAGAGATTCAAAGATGATGTGAGAGAAGTTGAAGAAGGCTACGAGTGCGGTTTGGGTCTCGAGGACTTTAACGACATAAAAGTTGGCGACACAATTGAAGCTTTCACGGTGGTTGAAACACAACGCACGCTCGCGTCAATTTAGAATTTAATTTTGAAATGTCTGTAAGAACTGAAAAAGTTGGTCACCTTATAAAAGAAGAAATCAGCCTGTTGATGGAACGTGATTACAGAACTTCGGAGATGGGGTTCATCACAATTACAAAGGTATCCATGTCACCCGATCTGCGGCTTGCAAAAATTTATGTGAGCGTCTTTGGTGATACGAAGGTGAAAGAACGGACGCTCTTCCTGTTAAATGAAGCGAAAAAAGAGATACGACAGTTTATCGGTCATAAAGTCAGATTAAGATTTACACCGGAGATTGCCTTTTTCATTGATGATACGATGGATTATGTCGCAAACATTGAACAACTGCTGAAGAAAGCTCATGAGAACGATGGCAAGTGAGGTCGGAGAAATAATTCCAGTTTACAAACCGAAAGGTATGACTTCATTTGAAGTCGTTCGGAAAGTGCGCAATGAATTGTCGAAGATCCCGTATGCGGGAAGACTTAGAAAAGTTGGACATGCTGGAACGCTCGATCCTTTAGCGGAGGGACTTCTTATAGTCCTCACCGGCAGCAAAACAAAATTGATGGACGATTTTTTGAAATTGGATAAAGAATATTTTGCAACATTCAAGTTAGGTGTCACATCGAAAAGCAATGATCTTGAGACTGAAGTAGTTGAACAGACAGTTGACATCAATTTTTCCGAAGAACAAATAGTCGAAGTATTGAAAAAGTTTACTGGAAGAATTGAGCAGGTGCCGCCGGAATATTCCGCGGCGTGGGTCGACGGCAAACGGGCGTACCATCTTGCAAGACGCGGTGTCGAATTCACGCTTAAGCCGAAAGTTGTTACCGTAGATGAAATGAAGATCGAAAGTTTCCTGCCGCCATTTCTCAAGCTGATAATCATTTGTTCAAGTGGAACTTACGTGCGCAGTCTTGCGAGAGACATCGGAGAGAAATTAGGCTGCGGCGCAATTCTCACAGAGCTTGTGAGAACGCGGATCGGCTCTTATAAAGTTGAGGATGCGACTAAGCTCAATGAATTGAAATTAAGATGTGCGGCATGATTCATTATTCTCTTGATGAAATTGAATCCAATAAGAATTCGGTGGTTACCGTTGGGACGTTTGACGGTATCCATGTTGCGCATCAGAGAATATTAGAGACACTTGTCGAAAAAGCCAAGTCGCTCGCCTTGCGTACTGGACCTTCGAGGAGTAGAAGTGTGCTGATCACATTTGCACCTAATCCGCAGGAAATTCTCGGAAAGAAAGAAGTCGCGATGCTGATGACCGATGACGAGCGCGTGCAAATGATAAGCGATGCCGGTATCGATGAGATTTGTCTTCTCAAATTTGACCGCGACTTTTCACTTGTAACTGCAGAAGATTTTCTCGTTAAGTTAATTTATAAAAAAATCGGACTGCACGAGTTGGTTCTTGGCTACAATCATACTTTCGGTCACAAGGCACAGGGCACTGTTGAATTCGCCCGCGAAGTCGGAAAGAGAATCGGCTTCAACGTCGATTTCGTGGATAAGATTTTGATAGAGGGAATGGTCGTTTCAAGTTCTAACATTAGGAAACTTTTGAAAGAAGGAAACCTTTTGCTTGCGAACGAGATGCTCGGGCGACCATATTCATTTGATGGATTCGTAATACGCGGTGACGGGCGCGGCAGACTTCTCGGTTACCCGACTGCAAATCTGAGATTGGTTGATGAACGTCTTTTGTTTCCTTCGTTCGGTGTCTATGTTGTTGAAGTCAATGCCGGAAAAGAAAAGTTTATCGGACTCGCGAGTATAGGGGTGCGACCGACTTTTGAAGACTCAGGAATCCCGATCGTAGAGGTATGGATTTCGGATTTCGATAGGGACATTTACGGGAAACGGATCAAGGTTTCATTCATTCACAGGCTCAGAGACGAATTGAAATTCGATTCCGCCGGTCAGCTCATCCTACAAATGGATCAAGACAAAAAAATGATGAACGAATACTTGGTAAAAACATTTAACAAATAAAGATAGGAGTTTTTGAATGCCCTTAACTAAGGAACAAAAACAAGAATTAATTAAAAAATATGGCAAGACCACAAAAGATTCCGGTAGTACGGAAGTTCAGATTGCGATTCTGACGAAAAGGATTAATGAACTTTCCGAGCACTTCGAGAGTCATAAGAGGGATCATCACTCGCGCACAGGTTTGCTGAAGATGGTCGGAAAGAGGAGACGCCTCTTGGACTATTTGCAATCGAAAAACATCGACCGCTACCGAAAGGTCGTCGAGGAATTAGGTCTCAGAAAGTAATCTGAATTCACAGGATTAAAAAATTATCAGTCACTTCGCGGTCCCGGTGGTTTCATCTTTTGGTTTTCGGCTTCGACAAGTTAGGGTAATAATTATACGTTCTGAAATCCTACAAACTCAGATCAAATGAAAAGGAAAAATGATGGAAGATTTTGTAAGTAAAGAAATAGAAATCGGCGGAAGGAAGCTCTCGATAGAATCCGGCAGGTTCGCGAAACAGGCGAGTGGAGCCGTCATGGTACGCTATGCCGATACGCTCGTGCTTGCAACAGTTGTTGCAGCCGAAGAAATAATCGAAGGAACGGATTTTCTACCGCTTCAAGTCGAATACCGCGAGAAAACATCTGCAGCAGGAAAGATTCCAGGCGGATTTATAAAACGAGAAGGGAGACCAAATGAGAAAGAAATTCTCTCATCGCGATTGATCGACAGGCCGATTCGGCCGCTCTTCCCGAAAGAATGGCGGTATGAAACACAGGTCGTTACCACGGTCTTCTCGTTCGACGGTGAAAACGACCCCGACGTGTTAGGCGCGATTGGAGCTTCAGCCGCATTGATGATCTCTGACATTCCGTTCGACGGGCCGATTGCCGAAGTTAGAGTCGGAAGAATCGACGGTCAGTATGTAATCAACCCGTTGATTTCCCAGCTTCCTAAATGCGACATGGATTTAATCGTTGCCGGCTCGGAAGATTCCATCGTGATGGTCGAAGGGGAAGCACGAGAGATTTCTGAAACGGAGATGATAAGGGCACTGGAATTTGCACATAAGTACATAAAAGAGGTCGTGGCACTCCAAAAAGAATTCGCAGCGCTCGTAAACACACCGAAGCGAGAAGTGAAACCGGCAGAAGCCAATGAGGCACTTGTTGCTGAAGTGAAATCGCTCGCAGATGATCGCATTCGTGAGTTGAACAGAGGCATTGTCAAGAAAGCCGAGCGAAGCGAACGCACAAAAGCGATCAAAGCTGATGTGCTGCTTGCCCTTGCTGAAAAGTATCCTGACCAAGAGGCGACAATCGCTGAGATTCTACACGACATAGATCGTGACGATATGCGGCAAATGATTTTGAGGGAGAGCCGCAGGCTTGACGGGAGAGGGTACAAAGATGTTCGTCCGATTACGTGTGAAGTTGGCATTCTTCCGCGGACTCACGGCTCGGCATTATTCACGAGAGGAGAAACGCAGAGCCTGACTTCGGTTACGCTCGGCACAAAATTAGATGAGCAGACAATTGACGGACTGCTTCCTGAATCGACGAAGCGGTTCATGCTTCATTACAATTTTCCCGGTTTTAGCGTCGGCGAAGTCGGGAGGATGATGGGACCAGGGCGCAGAGAAATCGGGCATGGAAATCTCGCCGAGCGGGCGCTAAAAAATCTCGTGCTCGGTGAAAAGGAATTTCCTTACACGGTTCGCATAGTTTCGGATATTCTTGAGTCGAACGGTTCGTCCTCGATGGCGACAGTTTGCGCCGGATCGTTGGCGCTCATGGATGCTGGTGTGCCGCTCGCGAAGCCGGTTGCAGGAATCGCAATGGGACTCATCAAAGAAGGCGGCGACGTCGCAGTGATTACCGATATTCTCGGCAACGAAGATCATCTCGGCGACATGGATTTCAAAGTTGCAGGAACGCGCGACGGTATCACCGCATTTCAAATGGATATAAAAATCCGCGGCATTTCATTCGATATCATGGCGCGAGCGCTCGAACAAGCGAAGGAAGGACGCTATCATATCCTCGGCATCATGGAACAGACGATTTCCGAGCCTCGCAAAGAACTTTCGCAGTATGCGCCTCGGATGACTTCGATGAAGATCCCTGTTGACATGATCGGCGCCGTGATCGGACCGGGCGGCAAGGTGATTAAGAACATCGTTCTGCAAACCGGAGCGGAAGTGAACATAGAAGATGATGGAACAGTTGTCATCGCTGCGGTCTCCGGTGAATCGAGCGACAAAGCCAGAGAGATGATTGAGCGGCTTGTCGAATCCCCGGAAGTCGGGAAGGTCTATAAAGGCACCGTGAAGCGAGTCATGGATTTCGGAGCATTTGTCGAATTTCTTCCCGGCAAGGAAGGACTTCTGCATATCTCGCAGATAGACCACAAGCGCGTCAACAAGGTGGAAGACGTTTTCAAAATCGGGGATGAGGTTGAAATCAAGTTGATGGAAGTTGATGACATGGGAAGATACAACTTGAGCCGGAAAGTCTTGATTGAGAATCCTAATCCCGGTTCCGAGCCGGAGGAAGAGAGACACCAGCATTCGGAGCATCGGCATTCCGATCGGTCGAGGAGAGGACCGCGAAGATAATTTTGAATTTTTGATTTTCAATTTATAATTTGAAATTGAAAACTCATTTGATGTTGTTTTTTCGGGGACAGTTTTTTAAGTTTTTAACTCAAGCCGAAGTGGTGAAATTGGTAGACACACTGTCTTGAGGGGGCAGCGCCCGAAAGGGTATGCGGGTTCGAGTCCCGCCTTCGGCACGAACGGCTGTTATCCAATATGAGCTATCTGTAACACATCCATTACAGACGTGTAACTCATCCAATGCAAGTGGAAATTATTTCTAGTGGCACGGCATTTTTTACCGCAGGGGAATTCTATTTATGCCTTTTTCTAACGAGTGAGCTATGGTTTTATGGCACGGCAATTGACTTTTAAGTAGTTGATGTCTGTGTTGTGAGGAACGGGAACTTACATTGTAAAGTTTGTCTTGTGCTGTGACATGAATCATTTGAGTTGCAGGAAAGAGTTCTGTAGATTTCAGCAATAGAGAAAGGAATTGTTGCATGGGAACGGGAGAAACGCTGCTGACCATCGGAGCAATCGTGCTTCTAGGGACAATTATACTTACAACTAACAGAGAAATTAGTAGTAGCACTCAGGTGGTGCAGCAAACCAGCTTTGGTATTGATGCGACGTCGCTGGGGACTTCTATAATTGAAAAGGCAGAAGATTTGGCATTTGATGAACATACTAAGGACTCGACATGGGTAAATGCATTAAGTGGATTGACGCCTCCGGCAAGCCTCGGAGAGGAAAGTTCCATTGGGGATACCCTGGATGATTATGATGACTACAACGGGCCACCCGGGCAAGGTTACCGACTTGAAACAGACTCATTAGCAACTGGGGTTTACATGGTTAAGACTCAGGTTTCCTACGTCAGTCGGGATGCATCCGGAAATATTAATGGCCCGAGCGCAAGTGCAACATGGACTAAAGAGGCTCTATCTCCGTATTTGGAATACGGCAGATAATCTTGACACAGTGAAGATGTACGATGTTTTCAGTTATTGGTATTAGACGAGGTAAAAAATGGGCAGCAGTTCTTTACTAGACATAATTGGATCGATGTTGATCGGCGGGTTGCTTCTCCTTACCACATTGAGGATAAACGATAGTGCGACAAGAAACACGTTTCAATCGCAGGAGGACCTTACAGTACAACAGAATTTAACTTCATTGGTTCAAAATCTTGAATCGGATTTTAGAAAAATCGGCTATCGAAACGGAGGATTAGCTCCGCCAGCCGATAGCTGCATTATTTATGGTAGGAGCGACAGCATAGCATTCATGAGCGACATAAACGATGATGGAAGCTTGGATACGGTTATATGGTACTTAGAAAAGACGCATGTTCAAAATTGTCCGAATCCTAATGTAAAGATGCTTGTTCGGATAACACATTGTAAAGGTGCTACGGTAACTGATAGTTCAAATCTCGGGGTGACGCTGTTTTCGGTAGTATATTACGAGACATTTAAAACTCAGATATCTCCACCTTATATTTTAGGATCACCGAGCCCCCCTGTTTTAATGCAGTTGACTTTGGAGGTCCAACCGGTAGCGGCTTATGATACAGCATACTCAAGCAATTTTGCTTACTGGCAACAAACAAGGTTAGTATCAAGAAATCTTACGGCAAGATAGGAGGTCTAAAATGGTTGGTAGAGCATCACTTGTTGTTATACTCGGCTTTAGCATAATATTTGGAGTTGCAGCTCAATATTGGAATAGAACGAGCAACCGTGCTATAGAAAACTTTGTAAATTATTACGATTCTACTTGTGCACACAATATTGCAGTGAGCGTAGCAAATCTTGCTTGCGACTCTATTTTCCAGAACAACGCGGATACCACCGTATTGAAGAATGGCCTAAGTGGTAGTAGCTTTCCTGGGGGCGGGTCATATTCGATTAATGGTCAAGGTATTAACGGCAATTTCTTGATAACTGCGACGGGAACTTATGCGGGCTTTCGCGGATATAATATTACCGACACAGTTAAAGCTCTCCTCTCTCCCTTCGCTTTTTCTAGATTTGCATTTTTCACGAACAGTGACAATGGCGTATATTGGACAACGGGAGACACCCTCACGGGTCCCTATCAAACTAACGGGACGATGTATATTAGCGGCGTTCCTGTGATCAAAGGTCCGGCGAGCGCATTTAATGGCACAAACCCAGCGGTTTTACCGGACAGAAACGGAGACACACTTAAAGCTGACTCTTTTAGATCTGGTGTAAATGTTCCATTGCCGACCAGTATCTCTGCCACGGCTGCTGCTGCGACCAAAACGTATTCGAACTCAAGCTACACAGGCAGCAAATATGCCTATGATGTATACTTAACTTTTAATTCCGGCGGAACGGTAACGGAAACTGATACGACACGGCACACTACTAATAGTGGCGCAACGTGGTCAGTTGCGGGTACCCCAACATCTCCCACAACGGTGACACTCAGCTCGATTGCTAGTTCTCAGACTGGGCAAGCAGTAATCCTTGTTCAAGATGGAGATGTCCATGTTTCGGGAATTGTAAGCGGAGGTAGTGTTACGGTTGTAGCACAAGAACCGACTTCGAACAACCGCATAAGCTCGACTAGTACTTCGAATACTTATTTTAACTCAAGTGTCGATGGCAACGTTTTAATAACTGGAAATCTTACTTACAATAATCCAGCGACGGATATGTTAGGGCTTGTTGCATCTAACGACGTCATGTTGACAACTCAGTCCAATGGAAATCCTAATAATCCTAGTAACTCTGCCAATCCTACTATCGACGCCGCTATTTTCGCGTTGGGCTCCTTTACGTACGAAGATTATGCCAACAACACTAATAACGGTAACTTCAAAGGATATTTGAACATAATGGGTTCATTAACGCAAAGTACTCGCGGTGCAGTTGGCACATTAAGTCCAACTGGGTACTTGAAGGATTACAAGTACGACAGCCGTTTTGCTTATAGTGCTCCTCCCGCTTTCCCGGGCACAAACCAATACAGAGTTATTGCCTGGCGTGAGTAAGCCATCAATTGCAGCATTGAATTTTTGAATCTCTAAGGGTTGCCATTCTCCGCTGCTTGCGGCGTAGTCATCATTCCATGCTTTCAGCGGGAATCTATTGGATGCCCGACAGAAACGCTCGGGCTTGACATGATACCTACCTCAACCCATAACTGCAAACTCCGAATTAAAAATAATAAAGAATTATGCCATGGAATTTTGTTTAGACTTTAGTATCTTATACTGACATAAAAATAGGAGAAATACACCATGGTTAGTGATGTTCAAAAAAGACTGAAGATTGTCCAGATGTACAAGAAACTCGGAAGCCTTCGCGGCACCGCGGAGAAAACCGGAACTAACGTCAAGACAGTTAAGAAGTGGGTCGATAGATTCAAACAGCACGGGCAAAAAGGACTCGCTGACAAGCGATTTAAGGTTGCCCCGAAAGGGAGATAAAACCCTCACATAGAGAATTGCCTGAAGAAGTAGGTCGACCAGTGTGGTCGACCTACGGAAGGCATATGTGAAATCCACAACTTAACTCGTGGGTTTGAGCTGCAGAGTCTCAACTTCTGCAAAGGGGTCGAACTCCTATCGTTTGTTGTTCTTGTATCTAAGTATAATCCTCATAGTATGATGGAACAGTGGTGACGTGTGCAAAGCTGGCTTATGCGGATGAAAATAATTATCCATAAAGCAAACAAAGTGCCAGGTAGTGGTGTGCCATTTTTCTTTCTTAGGAATTTCCTGAAATGATTCGAAGCATGACCGGATTCGGCAGAGGCGAGGCTGCGATTGGCGAGTATTCTGCCTCCGCTGAAATAAGAAGCGTAAACAGCCGATACTTGGAAGTGAATGTGAAGCTCCCGCAGAATCTTTCCACTCGCGAGATCGATGTGAGGGAAATGATTCGACAGCAAATCGGCAGGGGCAAACTATCGGTAATGGTTTCATTGAGCAGCTCAAGCGAAGAAGATGACGTTGCGATTGACTCGGAGTCGGTGAAGAGAGTTATCAGACTTTTGAAGTCTTTGAAAAAAACTGCTCGCATTTCCACTCCGATAAAACTTGAGCACATCTTGAGTTTCAAAGATGTGTTCAAGGGCGGTTCCGTCGAGTCGTTGAACGGCGATGATTGGGAGGCCGCTAAGAATGCCGTCAATGCCGCGCTGAAACAATTGCAAGAGGCGAGGATTGCCGAAGGGCGTTCTTTAAAAAAAGATTTGAGCAAACGAATTGACATACTGAATCTTGAGCTGAACGGAATGGAGAAACTTTCTCATTTGCATATTGAAGAAGAAGAATCAAAGCTGAAGCAAAAAGTCGACGAGATCTTGAACGGGAAAGAAATCGATCCAGCGAGAATTGAGCTTGAAATAGTTCTGCTTGCGGATAAACTTGACATTACGGAAGAAGTCGTCAGGTTTAGGACTCACAATAATTTTTTTACGCAATTGCTCGATGGTGAGGAATCCAATGGCAGGAGATTGAACTTCCTTCTGCAGGAGATGAATAGGGAAGCAAACACAATGGGGTCAAAGGTGTTCGATGCGGAGATGTCGCATTTAGTGGTGGAAATAAAAGAAGAGTTAGAAAAGATCAGGGAACAGGTGCAGAATCTGGAATGAGTCGCCGCGGATTCCTTTTTGTAATTTCCGCACCGAGTGGATCTGGTAAGACGACCATCGTCAAAGAAGTGTTGCGCCAATTTACGACCTTTAAATTTTCCGTATCCGCCACGACTCGGAAAATTCGTCCGGGAGAAATTAACGGCAAGGATTATTTTTTTCTTACGAAGGATGAATTCGATAAAAAAATTGCCGACGGCGACCTCGTCGAGTACGAGGAAATTTATTCAAACTATTATGGCACATTGAAAAGCGAAATCGAGAAAGCATTGAATAAGGGAGAGAATATCGTATTCGATGTTGACGTCAAAGGCGGATTATCGATCAAGAAAAAATTTCCGGAAGCCGTACTCATTTTTATCAAACCTCCATCTATCGAGATTCTCAGGATGAGGCTTGAGGGGCGCAGAAGTGAATCGAAAGAACAAATCGAGAGGCGAATGACGCGGGTGCCGATGGAGCTTGAGAAAGGCCAACGTTATGACTATATTATTACAAATGACGAGTTGAAAAAAGCGGTTAACGAGGTTTTTGATATTATAAGTGCAAAATTAGTTGAATGATCAATGAAAGGAGTTTGTGAATGGGACTAAAGCCGATTGATGTGGCACAGCTTGATATTGTTACAGGAAATGCTTACGAGGCGATCGTGGTCGCATCGCAAAGAGCGAGGCAAATCAGCGACGAAAGGAAAGTCGAGTTCAACCAACGCCTCGAAGGAATAAAGCAGGTTCAAGAGCCCCTTGAGGAAGACGAAAAGGTAAATCCGGAACAAGTTGAACTGAGCAAAGAGTTCGATAAATACGCTAAGCCAACCGAGGAAGCTCTTGACGAACTGCTGAGCGGTAAGATTGTTTATCGCTATAAATCCTCCGAATAATCTGTTAGCTCATGGCTCATAGCAGATAGCCTGTCTATTTATTATTGAGACGAGCTTCGAACCATGAGCTAAGCGCTATGAGCTAATGTCTCTCAAAGATAAAAAAATAATTCTCGGTGTTTGCGGGAGTATTGCAGCTTACAAGAGCGGATTTCTGCTCCGCGAGCTCCAGAGAAAAGGCGCGGAAGTCAGAGTTGTAATGACTCCGTCCGCCGCAAAGTTCGTGTCTCCTCTTACATTTTCTTCTCTCTCTCATAATCAAGTTTATGTAGAAATGTTTCCCGAACAGGATCGGTCCACCGGAGTCGGGACGTGGCACATTGATTTAGGATTGTGGGGTGATGTGATGTTGATTGCGCCCATCACTGCTTCGACGATCGCAAAAATTGCCTACGGAATTTCCGATAACTTTTTGACTTCTATTGTTCTTGCGCTTCGCGCGCCGCTCATAATTGCGCCCGCTATGGACGCTGATATGTATATTCATCCGGCTACATCATCAAATATTTCTAAATTGAGAGCGCGCGGTGTTGGGGTCATCGACACTGAAGAAGGGGAACTTGCCAGTGGACTTAGTGGTACGGGACGTCTTGCCGAGGTGGAAAATATCGTCGGCAGCGTCGAACACTTTTTTGAAAATCATCATTGTGATTTTTCCGGCAAGAAAATTCTTGTAACTGCCGGTCCGACACAAGAGCCGATAGATGCGGTGAGATTTATTTCCAATAGGAGCTCCGGCAAGATGGGGTTTGCTTTGGCTTCTGCGGCAGCGAATCGCGGGGCAGAGGTAAAGTTAGTGTCAGGTCCAGTTTCACTTGAGACTCCTCGTAACGTGTCAAGAGAAAACGTTGCCACGGCAGATGAGATGTACCGAGCAGTCTGTAAATATGTTGAGTGGTGCGATGTGCTTGTGATGAATGCTGCGGTGGCAGATTATAAAGTTGCGAATCCTTCGGAGAGAAAAATAAAGAAGGATGAGTTCACGCAGCCGCAGATCAATTCCAGAGTAAAAGATATTCGACTTGTCGAAACGGTTGACATTTTGAAAGCCGTGTCTGAAAGAAAATCGAAGATGCCGTTTGCTGGAGGAAAAAAAGTATTTGTCGGCTTCGCACTCGAAACGGATAACGGTGTAGAGAATGCTAAGGAGAAGCTGAAGTCTAAATCGTTAGACATGATTGTATTGAACAACATTCGCGATGAAGGCGCCGGCTTCGGGACAGACACAAACAAAGTAACTTTATTTTCCTCAAATGGCATGAAGGAAGAATTGCCTCTCATGCCGAAGTATGAAGTGGCGATGAGGATATTAGACGAAGTGAAAGCACTATTTATTTAGAAAGTTCCAATCTGGGAACTTAAGTGATTTCTTTGGGGCAATAAAAACAAAAATATTTTTAAGCGCAAAGAGCGCCATGATGCACAAATGTCGTCCTGCAGCACCCCGCATTTCCATGCAAAATAATTTAGCGGGAGAAAATCATAATTGGGAGAAAATACGCTTAGCGTGTCTTAGTGGTTTCACATTTGGTTTCGCACATGAGCTGGGGTTTGCAACTCACTTTTCTCTTTTTACTTCCTTGCCAAGTTCGGTGAGCTTCTCGGCAACTTTCTCGGTGACGTTTTCCAGTGTTTCTCCTTCGGCAAGCCTGACGCCCGACACGCGGACTGCTTCATCTATTGTCGGGATAGTCCCCATCAAGTAGCGATAAATATGATAGCCAAGTCTGTTGTTGTCATTGAACTCCCTTGTTGAAAATTGTCCTGCAATCTTGTAGGCAATCGCCTCTAAGCTGTCATCTGCAGACTTGTTTACTTGTGCCGGCGCTTTTGTCGTCATCTTATCTCCAATCTTTACTGAAAATTAATTACGGCAGCTGATATCTTCAATGTCACAAAGTAACAGAGCAGCAAAGGCAGGAAGTTGAAGTCATGGAACGATGGTACAAAAAAAGTAGAATGGAGGACGCGGTAACCCCATTCGCGAAAGAAGGAACATGGGGTACACCCTCCCTTAGGACAGCACGGACTCCGGCAGTAATAGGACAGTACGAAGCGAGTTGGAAACGTTGATTCTAATATTCGTGTCGCTTACTTCTAATCAACCTGGAAAGGGAAGCCCAAATGAAAATAGTCAATGAAATTCCCATCTTCAATTCACGCCACGGTAAATTGCTTTGATTAAGCATGTTGGCTACATTATTCAATACAATGAGCAAAGAATATTTCCGATAAGCTCAGAGGGCGATAATGTCATCACAACTCATAAACCAATATTACATCGAAGTCGATAACATAAAGCAATACGGAGGGACCTCTAAAGAAACTGCTGTTCGCACCGCGTTCCATGGACTCCTCAACGAGTACTGCAAGACCAAGAACTTTGTTCTGGTGACGGAAGTATCCATAGAAACGGAGGGTGGCAGAAAAACTCCGGACGGAACCGTCAAGGATGCCCTTCGCCTCGATTGGGGATACTGGGAAAGCAAAGACGAATACGACGATCTTGACGTTGAGATCAGGAAGAAACTCTCTAAGGGATACCCCAACACAAATATTCTGTTCGAAGACTCAATCACGGCAGTTCTGATACAAGGCGGGCGGGAAGTGATGCGGGTCCCCATGAGGGATCCAGAAAAGCTGGATGATATACTTACTGCTTTCATTAATTACGAGCGGCCGGAAGTTCACGATTTCCGAATCGCAATTGAACAGTTTAAAGAGGACATCCCGAAGGTATTGACAACCCTTCGAGAGATGATTAATGGCGAGTTCAAGACGAACCACGAGTTCCAGAAGGCGTTCAGAAAATTCATGGAGATGTGCCGCGAGTCAATCAATGTGGAAATCACTAAAGAAGACATTCGAGAAATGCTAATCCAGCATATACTTACCGAAGAAATCTTCGTGACCATTTTCAACGAGGCACAGTTCCATCGCGAGAACAACATTGCGCGCGAACTCCTGAAAGTTGAAGAAACATTCTTCACCGGAAAAACCAAGCGGCAGGTGCTCGGATCGCTGGATAGGTATTACAATGTGATCAAAGCGAAGGCAGCGAGTATTTACGATCACCATGAGAAACAGAAGTTCCTAAAAGTCGTTTATGAGAATTTTTACAAGGCATATAATCCTAAAGGAGCCGACCGGTTAGGTATCGTGTACACGCCGAATGAAATTGTCCGCTTTATGGTTGAGAGTGCCGATTATCTGGTGCACCGGCATTTCGGTAAACTCTTAGCCGATAAGAATGTCGAAATCCTGGATCCCGCTGCTGGCACTGGAACTTTCGTAACAGAACTGATCGAGTATATTCCAAAGGACAAATTAGAATACAAATACAAAAGTGAAATTCACTGCAACGAAGTGGCAATCCTGCCCTATTACATCGCCAACCTCAATATCGAGTTCAATTACAAGCAGAAGATGGATCAATACGACGAGTTCACGAATATTTGTTTCGTTGACACATTGGATAATCTGGGCTTTGGGAACAAATCAAAACAGACCGAGATCATAGACTTCGGACTTGGGGTTGAGAACAGCCAGCGCATACGACGGCAGAACAGGAAAAAGATATCTGTTATCATTGGAAATCCGCCGTACAATGCCAATCAGAAAAATGAAAACGAGAATAACAAAAATCGGGATTACGAAAAGATCGACCAGAGAATCAAAGAAACATATATTGAGCTTAGCACAGCGCAGAAGACTAAAGTTTATGATATGTATGCACGTTTTCTCCGTTGGGCTTCGGATCGCCTACATAGGAACGGCGTGATTGCATTTGTCTCGAACAACTCATTCGTTGATTCGAGAACCTATGACGGCTTCAGAAAGAGTGTGGCGAAAGAGTTTAATGAAGTCTATGTGGTTGATCTAAAGGGTAACGCACGCACAAGTGGCGAGCGCCGACGCAAGGAAGGCGGCAACGTGTTCAGCGACGAAATTCGTGTCGGAGTCGCAGTTTACTTTCTTATTCGTAACGAGGGGGCCGAAGGATGCAAGATTCATTACAACGCAATTAGAGACTATGCGAAAGCGGAAGAAAAGAAAGCGTATTTGGTTGAGAACAAAATCGAGAATCTAAGTTTTGAGCATATCGTACCGGACGAACATGGCAACTGGATCAACATGGCTCATAACGACTTCGATAAACTTTTACCGCTGGCAACCAAAGAGACAAAGCTGGCAAAGCGGAAGATCGAAGAGCGGGCAGTATTTAAGCTGTTCTCACTCAGGATAGCTACAAACCGTGATGAATGGGTTTACGATTTTGACGAAGAAGCATTAGTGAAAAAGGTGAGATATTTTTGTAAGAAATACGAGCTAGAAAAAGAACGATGGAATAAGTCAAACAAAAAGGAAGCAGTTAATGATTTTGTTGACCGGACTATTAAGTGGACTTCAGAGCTTGAGGATCATTTGAAACGGGGGACCTTTCTGAGTTTTCAACGGAAATATATTCGAGATGGTAACTACCGCCCGTTCGTCAAGATGAAATTATATTTCGACGATGTGATTATTCACCGCATGTATCAGCAGAATGTATTTTTTGAGGCTGGTGATCTTCACAAACAGAACACTTTAATTTGTGTAAATACAGGAAACAAAAACTTTAATGTGTTAGCAAGTAACTTAGTCCCGAACAATCACTTCAACGGCGATTCGCAATGCTTCCCATTTTACTATTACGATGACAACGGAAATGGAATCGATAACATAACTGACTGGGGTTTGGAGCAGTTTAACAATCAGTACCCATCGAAAGGAAAAAAGAACGACATCACAAAAGACGACATCTTCCACTATGTGTATGGCGTTTTGCATAACCCGGCGTATCGCAAGAAGTACGAGCTCAACCTGAAGCGCGACTTTCCGCGTCTCCCGTTCTACGACGACTTTCAGCAGTGGGCCGAATGGGGAAAGAAACTGATAAAGATGCATATCGAGTACGAGAAGGCGAAGCCGTATCCATTGAAAGTCGTGATCGAAAAGAATTTGCCTTCGGCGCAAGTAAAACCAAAGTTGAAAGCAAACAAGGAGGCAGGTATTATCATCCTTGATGACACGACTAAGTTAGAAGGTATCCCACGCCAAGCTTGGGAATACAAGCTCGGTAACAGGAGCGCGTTGGAATGGGTGCTCGATCAGTACAAAGAAAGCAAACCGAGCGATCCGACCATTGCAGAAATGTTCGGCACGTATCGTTTCGCTGACTATAAAAAAGAAGTTATCAAATTACTGAAGAAAGTATGCACCGTGAGTGTGGAGACGATGAAGATCATAAATGAAATGGAGAATGAGGCCAAGTGATGGCTCATGAATCGGAGGGTGAAAAGGTATGACGACCGAGCAGATGAATCTAATCTTGGCAGTAGCGACTGCTGCTATGGCAATTGGCACGTTCATTCTTGCCGGGGTAACGGTGCACTCCACCAAGGTGTCCCGGTCAGAATCAATGGCCCAACGCAAAGATTATCACTTTTCATTGCAGGTGCAGTTGCTCTTGAACTTAGATGAAAGGTTCAACTCCCGGGATTTCAGACTCCTGCGTCAAGGTGCAAGACGAACCCTTGAAGTTTCTCCCTCCGACTCTGATGACATTCTTGATTTCTTCGAAACAATTGGCTATTTGTGCCAGAATGGAGCGCTGGATAATGTGATGGTATGGCATTCTTTCTATTTCTGGATAATGGGTTACTGGGAAACGAGGAAAAGTCACATCGAGGCAAAGAGAAAAGAAGACAAATGCACGTGGCAAGACCTCGCGTGGCTCCGCCAGGAAGTGGAGAGGATTCAGGAACTCAAGTCTCCGGGTACTCCATGGACAAAAGAGTATACCATTGACTTCCTAGATGGTGAACTCACATGTCAGGGTCCGTTCCTGGAAGGGCCTCCGATCAATTGAATGTTGGTTTCAATCATGTCCCATCCCCACCAGCTAAAAACACCACAACGCATATTTTTTCCTGATGACCGCCCCTTTCGGAGCGACCAACACAGCGGGTTCTTCCTGCGTCAGTCCGTCATCTCCGCCATAGGCGGATGAGCCTATGGCTCAGTAAGCGAGCTTGCGAGCGTACCGGAATACTCAACCGGATTGCCCGACGCATCGAGGGTCAGCAATGTCAGGAGGCCAGGGATTAAAAGATTGGCGGGATTAAGGTGGTCATCATGGTAATCACATAGTCAGGTGAATCATGGTTCAGACAATAAAGAGATTGCTATTTCATTAATCAGTCATTGCGAGGAGAACGGCGTGCCAAGCGGGACGGACGACGTGGCAATCCCAATGGGATGTACCACGAAATGACGGATTGCCACGCGATGCTAAAGCGCCACTCGCAATGACAGGGGGCCGAGGATAGCGGGTCATCATTCCCTGGGGAGATGATGACCATATCGCCTGTACCATGAAGCAATAAACTGCCAGGCGACGCTAACACATCTTGTGCCGCAAGTGTGATCTGTCTCTCTTTGTCTTCAAAAAACCGTACCACATTGCTTGACAATTAATAATAAACCCTTATATTTAACGCAAGCAATGAATGCTTCATTGACATATCGGAGAGCCTCCTGCAAGCGGGACAAGCTCCGGCGAGACAAACTGAAGTCGAACAAGTCTCGGAAGACTCTATGAACGTTGCTCTTGTCTTTAACATTAAAAGAGAGAGCACCATGGAGGCTGACGCTAATCTCATCTCTTCTCCTTCCAAAACCACCTCAACATCTCAATCGAAACTCCCTTACGATGGAAAAGCCATAGATAGATATGCGGAGTGGGACACTGCAGAGACAATCGAGGCCGTAGCCCAGGCTTTATCACTGTACCATAACGTTACACTTATCGAAGCCGACGAGAACGCCTACGACAGACTTCGCGGTGGAGAGTTCGATATAGTCTTCAATATCGCCGAAGGAATGAACGGTGTCAGCAGGGAAGCACAAGTCCCTGCGATGCTCGAGTTTCTCGGAATACCTTACACCGGTTCCGACCCGCTTACTCTTGCCACTTGCCTCGACAAGTCAAGGACGAAAGAGATATTGAGTTATCACGGGATACCTACTTCGAAGTTCGTCGTCGCTAATTCGTTTGAAGAAGCATCGAAGGCATCATTGCGTTACCCCCTATTTGTTAAGCCGCTTCACGAAGGTTCGAGCAAGGGAATTTACAATTCTTCCTATGTTGCGAACCAAACTGCACTCCAAAAAGAAGTTGAACGAATTCTAAATGATTACGAGCAGCCTGCGCTTGTAGAAGAATATTTGCCCGGAAGGGAATTCACCGTTGCATTGCTTGGTAATGAGAATGAATTGAAAGTTCTGCCGCCGGTAGAAATAACATTTGATTCATTGCCATCAGAGGCACTGCCTGTTTATTCTTATGAAGCGAAATGGCTGTGGGATACAAAAGATTCCCCTATCGAAGTTTTCAAATGTCCGGCACCGATCAGCGATTCTCTGAATACAAAGATTGAGAACGTCTGCAAGAAGACATTTGAAGTTCTGAATTGCCGCGACTGGAGCAGGATTGATGTACGCCTTGATGCTGAAGGCGAACCGAATGTAATGGAAGTCAATCCGCTGCCAGGAATTTTACCAGATCCGGAAGAGCATTCATGTTTCCCGATGGCTTCGAGAGCCGCGGGCTTGGACTATGACCAAATGATGAATGCTGTTCTGAATGCGGCACTCAAGAGAATTGGTAGGTCATAGCTCGTAACTTATTGTGTATGTTTAACTTATAAAGGCAGCTTATGTCAAGAAAATTACCACGCAGCGGAATCCAAGAGACGGGAAAGAAGCTCTGTGTTGTCTATGACGAAGCGGCGTTAGACATCAGATCGGAACTCGAATTAGCTCTTAATGGAAAATTATCTTCCGACGCAACGACTTCTTTGATTGATACTTCCACAACAAGCGTCATCGAGCAAGTCGATACGGTGGTGTCGGTATTGTCCGAAGCCGGCTATAATGTTTCGACAATCATTACAAGCTCGGACATGAACCAGCTTATCCACAAACTTCGCGAAGAAAAACCGGACATGATCTTTAACTTCTGCGAATCTATCGAGGGAGATTCTTTCCAGGAAATGAACGTCGCCGCGTTGTATGAGCTCCTTCGATTGCAATATACAGGAAGCAATCCTCTCACGCTCGGGAATTGCTTGAATAAGGTGAGAGCAAAAGAGATTTTAACTTTCCATAAAATGAATGTACCATCTTATCGGATTTTCAATTCACCCGATGAAGTGTCGAGGAAAAAAATAGAATTTCCTGCGATTGCAAAACCGATACATGAAGATGGGAGCATCGGTATTTCAAATGCTTCTGTCGTGTATGACCGTGACCACTTGCAGGTCTTGCTTGGAGACATGCTGGAGAAATTCAAGCAGCCAATCCTTGTCGAGCAATTTGTCGATGGAAGGGAATTTAATGTTGCGATCGTCGGGAATAACGAAGTGGTCGCACTTCCCATTTCCGAAATAGATTTTAGCACGATGCCTTCAGGCTATCATCACATTGTCTCGTATGAAGCGAAGTGGATGCCCGATAGTCTGGAATACAAATCAACGGTGCCGATTTGTCCGGCAAAAATAAATCGCCGAGTCGAACAGAAAATTCAGAACACTGCGATCAAAGCCTATCAGGCGATGGGATGCAGAGATTACGCGAGAGTTGACATGAGGGTCGATAAAACAGGAAAGGTATTCATATTGGAAGTGAATCCAAATCCTGATTTGTCGCCAAGCGGTTCGGGCTTTTCTCGAAGTGCCGCTGCGTTCGGCTGGTCTTACAGCCAGCTCATAAATAATATTGTCCAATCAGCTTTTAAGAGAAGGCTTGGTTAGGATCCGACCCACTATCCGGGAAGATCACGACTCTATCTTGGACATCCTGAAGAGGACAGATAATTTCACGGCTGAAGAAATAAAAATTGCCGATGAGTTGTTGAACTCTTTTTTCAGTGAATCTTTTGACAGTGGATATTGGACTTACACGGCGGTGAATGATAAAATCGCCGGCTATATATGTTACGGTCCTACTCCTTTGACCGACGGCACCTACGACGTTTATTGGATCGCTGTTGATCCGACTCTCCAGGGAAAGGGAATCGGCACTGAGTTGTTGAATTTTGCCGAAGACGATATATCGAGGCACAAGGGAAGATTGATAACGGTTTATACGAGTTCACAGGAGAAATATTCTCTTACGAGGAGTTTTTATTTCAAACGAGATTATCAAGAAGGCGCGAGGATACACGATTACTATCGGCCGGGAGATGATCTCGTAGTATATGTTAAACAAATATCGGAGGACTAATTTATGGAACTGTGGCAGCAGATGCTGAGGCAGAGTATCGATAGCGCTGATGACCTTGTCAAAAAATTCAACTTTGATAAAGAGACTGCCGAAAGGCTTAACAGCCTTTTCCACATCAGAATCAATCCGTACTATTTAAATCTCATTCGTTATCCAGGTGACCCGATTTGGCTTCAAAGCATTCCCGATGGAAAAGAGCTTGAAGAAGATGGATTGCCTTTGGATCCGCTGAATGAGGACCACGATAGCCCGGTTCCAAGTATCACGCACCGTTATCCTGACAGAGTACTATTTCTTGTTACGAGCCAGTGCTCAATGTATTGCAGATTCTGCACAAGGAAAAGAAAAGTCAGTGACTCGACAAAGATCAGCATGAAGTACATCCAGAGTGGTTTGGATTACATCAAAGCACATACTGAAGTCAGAGACGTTATCGTTTCCGGCGGCGATCCGCTTATGTTGACCGATGTCATGTTGGAGAAGGTGCTCAAAGGTCTCCGAGAAATTCTGCACGTCGAGATAATTCGCGTGCATACAAAGATGCCGTGCGTGTTGCCGCAAAGGATTACGCCGCAGCTTGTAGAAATGATGAAAAAGTACCATCCGATTTATGTGAGTGTCCATTTTAATCATCCGTGGGAATGCACGGCCGAAGCGAAGCAAGCGTGTGATCTTCTTGCAAACGGAGGTTTCCCGCTCGGCAATCAAATGGTGCTGATGAAAGGTGTCAATGACGATGCGGAAGTCGTCAAGGAGCTTAATCGCAAGCTCCTGATGATGCGAGTGAAGCCATATTATATGTATCAGGCAGATATGGTGAAGAGCACGAATCATTTCAGGACTCCGATCCGTGTCGGACTGGAAATCATGGACAAGTTGCGCGGTCACACTTCAGGACTCGCAGTTCCGTATTTTGTGATCGACGCCCCCGGCGGCGGCGGAAAAATTCCGATTCTTCCGCAGTATGTCCTGTACCATGATGATGAGAAGATGGTGCTCCGCAATTACAAATACGAAGTCTTCGAGTATGCCGAGGCAAAGGATGATCAGGAACCTGTTCATGCCGAAAATGATTCTCGATTCTTGAGAAAATCACCTGTCGTCATCAGAGAAAGAAAGCGGAGAATCTCTAAGCCGAAGACCAGAGCGAACGTAAAAGTAGAATTAGATAAGTCGGTTGTCGACGAGACCGTAAGCGAAAAAGAATAGGCATCTTCCAATTCTATAAGTAAAGAGGTCAACTAACCTTGCGAAGGTTCGTAAGCTTCGCAAGGTTTAATTATTGGGGAAAGGATTATCTAATGAGACGCCTTTTAATGCTATTAACCGTGGCGGCTATTTGCGTCGTAACAGCTAAAGCACAGGTTCCCAACTGGGCAAAGAAAGCTGTTTGGTACCAGATTTTTCCTGAACGATTCCGCAACGGAGATCCAAAAAATGATCCGACTGCGAGCGACGCTCAAGTTGCCGCTCGAGAGTGGCACGTTTCTCCGTGGACGAGTGACTGGTATAAGCTGCAGCCGTGGGAAAAGAAATTCTCAGATAAATTCTACGATCTTGTCTTCGACAGGAGGTATGGCGGCGATCTGGAAGGGGTCATCGATGAGTTGCCGTATCTAAAGAATCTTGGGATCAACTCGATCTATCTCAATCCAATATTTGAATCGCCATCGCTTCACAAGTACAACACGGCGACTTACATCCACGTTGATCATAACTTCGGTCCCGATCCGGTTGGCGATTTGAAAATCATGGCAGAAGAAAACCCCGCCTATCCTTCAACATGGAAGTGGACTTCCGCTGATAAAGAGTTTCTAAGACTCTTGAAGAAAGCTCATGAGATGGGAATGCGGGTAATCATTGACGGAGTGTTCAACCACGTGGGCACGGATTTCTGGGCATTCAAAGATGTTATGAAGAATCAGCAGAATTCGAAATATAAAGACTGGTTTGTAATTAGAAATTGGAACGATTCTGCAAAAGGGACTAAGTTCGATTACAATGGTTGGTGGGGAATCAAATCGCTTCCAATTTTCAGGAAGGATTCTATCACAGGTCTCGTACATGGTCCCTATGAACACATCATGGAAATGACAAAGCGATGGATGGCGCCAAATGGAAATCCGAAAGTTGGTGTCGATGGCTGGCGTCTAGATGTCCCGAACGAGGTGCCGCATCCTTTTTGGAAGAACTGGCGCAAGCTTGTAAAGAACATTAATCCGGACGCATACGTGGTCGGCGAAATATGGGACAGTGCTGCACCATGGCTGCAAGGCGATGAGTTCGATGCGGTGATGAATTATCAATTTGCAAAGGCCGTCGTGAAATTCTTTATCAACAATAAATTGACAATCACGCCGGCACAATTTGACTCGACGCTGAAAGCGACTCGTAATTCATATCCCGACAGTGTCAACTACGTAATGCAAAATCTATTAGACAGCCACGATACCGACAGACTTGAGTCGATGATCGTAAATCCTGATCGCCATTACAACTCCGATGACAGCCCGAGGAATAATCCCAACTACGACATTGCTAAACCGGACGCAGCAGCGATTCAGCGCCAGGAGTTGACTGTACTTTTCCAGATGACATACGTCGGTGCACCGATGATTTATTACGGAGATGAAGCAGGGATGTGGGGTGCCACCGACCCGGATGAAAGGAAGCCGATGTTGTGGCCGGATTTGAAATATGAAGATGAACGAACCAGCCCTGTTGTCGGAAGCAAGAGATCGGATGACAAATACGTTTTCAACAAGGATTTGTTTGACTACTATAAGAAGTTGGTGCACGAACGCGAGTCAGATCCAGCGCTGACAGTTGGGAGGTACAAAACTCTCATCGCAGATGATCTGAAAAAAGTCTTTGTGTTTGAAAGGGAATCGGGAAGTCACAAGGCAATTGTCGGATTCAATTTATCGGATCAGAAACAAGCGGTGAATGTCAATTTGGATAAAGAAGAGAAAGCATTCAAAGATGTGCTAAGTTCCAAAATCTTGACTGCGAAGAATGGTGCATTGCATATCGAAATAAATCCTAACTGGGGTGTCTTGCTCGCGAATTAACCTGAGTAATTATCACTCCTCCAATTGTAACAAGCGCACCGAGTGCAAATGTCAATGTGATACCTTGTTTCAAAAAGATGTAAGCGAGGATGGCGGTAATTACCGGCTGGCCGTTTGTAAACACCGCTACTTTGCTTGCCTCGATCTTGCTTAAGGCATAGTACCACAGCACATAGCCCGCGATTGATGTGCCAAATGCCAAGAAGAGAACTTCCATCCATTGCTCACCCGATAATGAAGTGTATTTGTATCCGATGGATGACCATATCCCGACGGGCGCAAACATAACCGTTCCAATCAGAGCAGTAAATACAGTACTGTTGATAGCGCCGTATCTTATGACCAATTTCCTTCCGAGTGTCGTATAAGTAGCCCAGGCCATTACCGCAATGAAAATGAAGAAGTCTCCTTTAATATGCGAACTCACAAAGTGCGCGCCGTTTTCTCCGAATGATCCTTTGGATAAAACGATGATAGCCACGCCGGCGAATGCCATGGTCGTTCCCGTCGTCTTTGCTAATGTGATTCTTTCATTCAGGTAAGTTCTTGAGAGGAACATTACAAAAATCGGTGTGATTGCATAAAGCAGCGCGCCTTCCGTCGCCGTCGTGTACTTCATTCCGTAAAGAAAGACGAACTGGTTTAACGAGACAGAAATAAGGCTCAGAAACAAAAGAAGAGTTAAGTTGCGTCCTCTATACTTGAAAGGCAATCTTGCATAGAACAGATAGAGCAGATAGACAATGCCGGAAATCAATGTCCTCAAAAATGTAAGATTTGAGGGCGGGATCGTTTGAGTTGCCGCATTTGCAATAATATAGTTACAGCCGGAAAGGAGGAGTTGGATGACGAGAATTATGTATGGATTCACCGGAAGTTTTCTATGATTCCGGAAAGAGTATCCATCTTGAAGCCGCCATCTTTTGCTTCAGTTAAGAGACGATCATAAATTTTCTTATAGCCCGGGAAATCGATTGGGTCAGTAAGGGAATTGTGAAAGAGGATCGAAGCCGCTCCATGTGCGGCTTTAGTTTCGTCGATCAAGTCTTTCATTTTTTTAGATGTCTCATCGGTTGTGAGACTGCGATTATCTGCAAATGTTCCGTCCATGATAAGAAGAGGCAATTCTGTCACGGTCGAAATTCTGTCTTGCTCGAAATTATACAGAGGGAATGGAAAGGCGGCGCTGTTTCGGAAACCTGCTTTACGAGAAAAGCCAAGCGTGCTGTCGTATTTCATCTTGGCATTTTCCCAAACGCCAACGGTTTTACCAGCAGTGAACTTTAGATAATGCTGGCGAACAGAACTGATCTCTCTTCCAATGACTTCCTCAAGTCTTGTCTTTTCAATGATGAACCGTTCGCCATCAAGATAAGTTTTCATACTCGGGTGGATACCGATCTCGAAGCCGCGATCTATTAAAGAATCAACCAAACTTTTCATCGATCGTGAGCAGTAATTATAATTAATATCCTGCTTTGCGGTCGAGCCGGTTTTGATGAAAAATGTTGACTTGAGTCCCCTCTGAGTTTCTATACTTCTTAAAAATCTTAATCCGCTTTTTGGAGGATTATATCCAATAATTGCAAGAAGTGGATAGAGAAGTTTCATGGCACGTTCATTCAGGGTGAGACTTTCGTTGTTGAGGATGGCATGACCGAAGACGTTTCTGTTTATCATCCTTAAATTTAGCGAGCTGGTATAATCGACATCGTGGGTCAGAGCCAACCCATGATCCGCGCCGGCGTATTTTCTTAATTCGATCTCGACGTTAAATAATTCTTCCAATTTATTTTTCAAAAGCATCGAATAATAATTCACGACTGGAAAATCTATAACACCAAGCTTGTCCTGCAATGAATCCATGGCACGCAATCTATCGAACTCGTCTCTCTCAAGGCTGATTAAATCCTGGAATTCGGATGTTAGTATGAATGTCGCTGCGGCAATATCAAAGTCGAGAACCGCGCCGAAAGTTGGAAACAGCTTCGGTAATTTTGTGCCGGCAAATTCAAACCAGTTCGGATATCCCGTTTGCGGGACAAGACGTGAAATGTCGGGAAGCTTTGAATCCTTTATGCAATGTGCAAACTCATCAGAAGGTTTCAATAAAAGGATTTTGCTTCTGCCAGATGGTGGATTATTTCCATAAACGATGTTGATTGCGTTTTCCAGAACTTCGTTGGAAAAAATAATTTCTGCACGAAGCGGTTGAAACAGGAGAGTAAATCCGTACTTTATTTTTGGCCTGACGCGTTCCCCGGCATTGATGACAACATTGATTTTCATGCAAAGAAGAGTTTCATCACGTCAATAATTAGCGTCGGATGTTTTATCACCGCCTGCTTGAAGAGGTTACCGAGAGTCTGTTGATTCTGCGGAAGCTTCGTGATCTCGTCTGCGATTGAATTAAGGTCGTCGTCTTTGAATTTATAGATCACTTTTTTGATCTTATAATATCGATCATGCCGGGTGCCAAGCGAGTCCTTCCACTCTTTCTCGTAACGTACCATCAAGCTCATCTCATTTTGCCTGACAATATCTGCGGCGACCTTTCCCGCAATTTTGCCACCAATCATCCCGCTTATTATTCCACCGCCTGAAACCGGATTAACCTGATGCGCTGCGTCTCCGACCAGCATCAGTCCGGGCATTGTCATTTTCTCAAGCGACTCCGCGCATGGGACGCCGCCTGCAAGTTTTGTGAGGATGGAAGCCTCCGGAAAATTTTCTTGCATGAACTCCTCAAGAAATTTCAGCGCATGTTTTTTCTTGCTTTCGTCCGCCGCGACGCCAAGTCCGATGTTTGCTGTCTTGTTTCCTTTCGGAAAAATCCATAAGTATCCGCCAGGTGCGTACTTCTGTCCAAAATAAAAATAGCATGTATCTTCTTCGATCTCGATATTTGCAGCCGTGACCTGTGCCGCTGATTCCATGTCGTGCATCGAAACGGTCGTGTCTATTCCCGCCCATCTTCCGACTCTCGATTCGACGCCATCGGCACCGATTACAATTTTGCTTTTGATTGTTAATCGCTCGCCGTGATATTGAACGAAAACGCCGGTTACTGTACCATCATCTCTGGTGATCCCATCGACATAGGCTTTTGTGACAACTTCGGCACCTTCGTCTGCGGCAATCCGAGCCAATTCGTAATCGAAAACTTTTCTATCTAAGACATAGCCTACGCCTTCGATGTTCGGTTTGACGACTTTCCCATTCGGAGCCACTAATTTGAAATTTCGGATTTCTGCCGCAACAAATTTTCTATCCGGTTGAAGGAACTGCACAATTCCTTCATGATCGACAGCCTCGCCGCAGCGAACCGGCACACCGACTTCTCGGTCTTTTTCGAGCACCAGAACTTTTGCTCCGCCATTTGCAGCAAATCGTGCCGCGGTTGCACCAGCCGGGCCTGCGCCGACCACAATCACATCGTAAGAATCTTTCATGCAACGACCCCTGCATGCGGGATCTCAGGCTTTCCCGCGTGGTGTTCCATCTTGTCGCGTTTGAATTCGAATACTTCAAACGGGCAAGCCCACTCGCATTTTCGGCAGTTGGTGCAGATTTCGTGGACGATCGAAATCCGGTTTTCGGTTAAATTGATGCAGTTCTCCGGGCAAACGCCTACGCAGCAACCGCACAAGTCACATTTATCTTCATGTATCTCAATCATTTTTTGTCTCGTAGTTGTTAGCCCGTCCATTTACCGTATGGACGGGCTGTTTCCTATGATTTTTTCAAAGCATCAAAATATTGTTCCAAAAGATTTTTATCTCTAGTTTCGAAGAGAAAATTTTTTCTCTTCACACACTCTCGATATTGCAGGTCGAGTTCATCTGTAGGGATTCCTTTCTTTTCCGTATCTAGTGTCCTCGCGTTTAAAATCCTCATCTTTTGTTCGATTTGCTCGAGTTCAAATGAAATCAAAAGCTGTGAAATCCACTTCAGATAATCCGGCGTTTCGCTGCCGGGTCTGATCTCTTCCCATACTTTGCTTCTCTGCGGAGTCGCGAATGATAATTCGGCAAAAATCTTTCTAACATCTTCATTTGATAAGTCATCGATTATCGATGACAGCTCATTACCGGAGAGTCTTGCTTGCAAAATTTTTTGAATGATCTCTTTACTGATCGGATTCTGAATATCGAGCTTTTCAATTTGATTTGCGATAACTTCCAAAAGTGATTGGTCAACATTAACCAAGATACTGGCCAAGTTACGATCTGCGGTTGATAGTTGGTAATTAATAGCCAGTGGTTGGTAGCCGACATTTGGTCGTCGGGCGCTGACCCCATGCTTCTTCTTTTTCAACTCTTGATAAATCGCTTCTTCTTGCAGCCCAAATTTGTCGGCAAGGTTCTTCACGTATAGATTCACCTTGATTGCGTCGCTGATTTTTGACAACGACTCGACTATCGATTGAATGATTGTGATCTGGTTGCGCGGTGCGTCGGTCCGTCGCTGGAGAAGGGAAGCTTTAAACTCAACCACATTCATCGCATCGTGGAGCAGTCGCGTAAATTCTTCACTGCCTTGAGAGAGGACGAAGGTGTCGGGATCTTCACCTGCCGGAAGCTCTACGATAAAAGCGTTCATTCCTTGTTCGAGAAGAATGTCGGCTCCACGCAGCGAGGCATCTTGTCCTGCTGTGTCGGCATCATAAACCAAATAAACATTTGACGTGTAGCGAGAGATGTATTGTACTTGCTCAACAGTCAAAGCCGTTCCGCTCGACGCGACGACATTTTTTATCCCTGCTTGATGAAGTGCGATGAGGTCGGCATATCCTTCGACAAGTATCGCCGAATCTTTTTCGATTATTGTGTCTTTGGCTTGATAGATTCCGAAAAGAGTTTTCCCTTTTATATATGCCGCCGTCTCCGGGGAATTAATATATTTTGCTTTCTCATCTTCTTTTAGCGTTCGGCCTCCGAACGCAATTATTCTCCCGCTCGGTGATTGGACGGGAAACATAACGCGCGCACGAAACCTATCATAATATCCTATACCATCTTGCCGTTTGAGAATTAATCCGGACTTTTCGATAACTTTTTCGTTGATTCCTTTTTTGCTGAGATAGTTCAAAAGTCCATCCCATCTATCGGGAGCGTAGCCAAGCATGAATTTCTCAATGGTCTCGTCTGTAAAATGTCTCTTTTGTCGCAAATAGGATATTGCATCGTTACCTTCGTCGGAATGTAGCATATCCCGGTAATACTTGTTTGCCTTTTCGTTTATGTCAAGGACTTCGTCAACTTCGCTTTGCTTCTCATTGTTATAAGATGGAAGTGAAATATTTGCACGCGCGGCAAGTTGTCTGAGTGCTTCACCGAAGGAGATTTTTTCGTACTGAGTAACGAATGTAAAAACGTTTCCGCCGACGCCGCAGCCAAAACAGTGGTACAAACCTTTTTCGCGGTTCACGGTAAAGGAAGGAGTCTTCTCGGTATGAAATGGACAAAGCCCAAGATAATTCTTCCCGCGCTTTTGCAAGCGAACGTATTGCGAGATGACATCCACGATGTCTGTCGCCTGTCTAACTTCTTCTACGACGCTGTCGGAATTAAACTTTGTCATTTCCTAAATGAATAGTGAAAAGTTAAAGGTGAAAAGTTAACCATCAATTTTCGCCGCGCACTATTAACTTTTCACTTTTAGCTTAAGAGAACTTAATCAAGAGCAGAATGAGATTCAACTTTCGGAATTGGTTAAAAAAAATGATTCTCCAGTTTTCTTGAATATTATTCGCGTGGGTGATAAATTTTTACGAGATGATAGAAAGATCACTACTTGTTATTTCGCGAGCACCGCTTCCGAAGGAGGTTCGCACCAATCTTGTACCACCATTGACTTACGAGGAAGCCGCTGAGTTCCACGTTTCACTACTCTATGATATCGTGGAACGTGCCGCACTTCAATTGCATCTCCAGCCCTATGTTTATTTTGACCCTGCCGATGCGCGCTCCGATTTCGAGCATATTTTTCGACATGCCGGTTTTGAATTCAAACTGAAGCCTGCAATCGGGAGCAAGCTTTCGAATAAGATCGCTAATGCAGTTGAAAATATTTTTTCGGATGATGTTAAAAAACTTGTTTATTTAGACATAGATGCTGCACTCGTGTCGTCGCAGACAATAAAACAAGTTTATGAGTTGTTGAGTCTCGATGACGATGTCGTGGTACTTGCGCCGGATCACGCAGATCAGTTATACCTTGTAGGTTTGAAAAAACCACACACACAGATTTTTGACGCACTTAATGCGAAGGATCAGTTTGAAGTAGCGATGAAAATTTCATCCCCGCTTTCAACGATGATGTTCACGTTAGATAGATTCCAATGCATTAGAGATCTTTCCGGTCTGAAAAAACTTTACAACTCCTTCGTGCAAAATGGCCAAATGATTGAACATGCTCACCGCACAACCAGCTTCTTGAACGGTTTGAAGGGGAAGTACGGCTCACTTTGATATCTGAAATGCCTTCTGAAAAGATTGGCATTTTCGGCGGCACGTTTAACCCGCCCCACGTCGCACACCTTATGGCAGCCGAGAGTGTATGTGATTATTTAAAGCTGGATAAAATGCTTTTTGTCCCCGCAGCAATTCCTCCTCACAAGTTGAACGAAGAAATAATTCCAGCTGAGCTTCGTCTGCAAATGGTTAGACTTGCTATAAAAGATAATTCGATGTTTGAAGTTTGTGACATCGAAATTCGGAGGAGCGGCCCATCTTATTCAATAGACACTGTTGTTGAGTTGAAAAGGAAATTTCCTGACGATGATTTCTTTTTCATAATGGGGATAGACCTTTTAAATGATTTTCATTCGTGGAAAAATCCTCATAAAATTTTGGATGAATGCAGTGTTGTGGTGATGAACCGGCCGGGTTTCGCTCTTGCATCGTTCGACAAAGACTTACTTCGACGAGTCGAGCTAGTGAATGTTCCAAATATGGATATATCTTCTTCTGATATTCGCCGACGTGTGAAGTCCGGCAAGTCGATTAAATTTTTGGTCCCGCCGGCTGTGGAAGAGTACATTTACGCTAACTCCATTTATCGTTGAATAATTTTGGAAAGTAAAAAATCAAAACCACAACGCAAAATCAAAACTTGAGTCGAATTACTTTAAGCTTGAAGCTATCGTATCATCTCTGCAACAGCCGAACCGCAGGATTGGAAATGCATCGATGTAATTTTATATTATATACTGTTATTTAACATAACTTTTAAATGGAGCATTAGATGAAAAACTACAGAATATTGGCGATCGTGATTGCCGTTATTGCTGTCTCATTTGCCTTTGTCGGCTTCGAATGTTCGTCTGCCGAGCTGACAAGTGCCAAGTTGTATATTCAAAAAGATGAGTGGGATAAAGCCGAAGTCCAGCTTCAAAAAGATTTGAATAATAATCCTCAGAACGAGGAAGCATGGTATCTTTTGGGATATGTAAGGGGGCAGGAACAAAACTGGACTGGAATGTTAGATGCTTTTCAACACTCATTGAAGATTTCCGATATTAACAAGAAAGATATCGATGCGGCGACGACACATTATTGGGCCCAATTCTACAACGAGGGTACCAAATATTTGCAATCAGGTAAGGACTCAAGTGGTGCATACGCGAAAGCGGTAGTAGCGTTCAATAACGCGATTCTTCTTGAGCCCGACAGCTTGATGAATTACAAAGGTCTGGCTTACGCTTACCTTAACATGGGTGATAACGACAGCGCAACAGCTCCGCTTAACGTTTTATGGACGAGACAAAAGGATGAAGATGCCGCAAAGTTTCTTTCTGAAGTTTATTTGGAGAACGGTAGGAAGCTGAAAGGCGATTTTCAAAATGATAACGGTGGAAAATTAGACACGCTGAAGAACGTAAATTCGATTGAGCAGGGCATGAGCGAAGAAGAAGTTGGCGTTACGATAGGTCAGCCCGATCAAAAGAACTCGGTGCAGCCAGCCAAGGCAAAAGGGAAAAAGAAAGCCGCAACTCAAGACATTTCGTCGGATGTTTGGACGTACAATAGTTACGGGTTAACTCTTACTTTTCAAAACGACAGGTTGAAGGAAAAGAAGATTGATTTTATTTATAACCCGCTAATCGATTCTTCGAAATATCATTTGGCGATGGCACAATTTGACAATGCACTTAGCATTCTTGTTCCGTCATCGAAGATATATCCAGAAGATCAGGCGCTGATGACTATTTTAACGAATACTTACATCGCGGCCGACAAGACACTGGAAGCTACCGATGCATTTAAAGTTGCCGCCGTGAAAAATCCGGATAACAAAGACTATCAATACGATTATGGAGTGATTCTTCTCAAGGGAGATGATTTTCAAGGAGCAATTGATCAATTCCAAAAGACTCTGAAGATTGATCCTCAGTATTGGAATGCTGTTTACAATTTAGGAGCTACTTACGTTAATTGGGGCGTTCAGATTCAGGATTCGGCTTCGCAGACCAGTGATCCTGATTCGTTGCACAAAGTAGTAAGCGCGAAGTTCGAGCAGGCAATTCCATATTTGGAAAAGTACAAAATCTATAAAAGTGATGATCCGAATCTTTTTGAGTTACTTGCAAAGGTTTATGCTTTCACAAACAACACGCACAAAGCCCAAGAGGCGATTCAAAAGGCAGATTCTCTTCGTTCGGCTCCTGAGATGTCCCTTGTCACCTATGAAGTCAAAGGCACCGCAGCTTCAGTCTCAGTAACTTTGACCAATAGCGAAGGAGGCACGGAACAATATTCTAACTGTTCGTTGCCGTATGAAAAATCATATCGAATGTGTTCTGGTTCCTTTGTTTCCTTATCTGCTCAAAACGATGGAGAATCGGGCAGTGTGTATTCTACTATTTATATTGACAAGAGCGTATTTAAGTCCTCAACTTCCGAAGGGGCCCATGTTATTGCAAGCGTTTCGGGAGAGATTCCATAGAGTATTTGCCTAAGTGTTCTGAAATGCCGCCACGCATGTTGAGTTTCGACTGCATGGCGGTTTTTCATTTAAATAAGTCAAGACATGACTGCACAATGCAGGTTTAAATGCTATTTCAAAATGAAAATTTTTCGAGAAAATTTTGTGTTGTAAAAATATATACTGGTGAAGAAGTGAAAAAGAGAATTCTAGTGATCCCAAACTAAAGAATAAGCCTAACAAGTTAGTTGCGATCCAAAAATCAGGAGAAAAAATGTCAGAAGAAAAAAATGTTCCCCAGCAAATCAACATTGAACTCGGTGACAAAGAAGCCGAGGGAATTTATTCAAATCTCGCAATCATCTCTCATTCTCCGGCAGAATTTATAATTGACTTCACACGTCTTTTGCCTGGCGTGCCGAAGGCAAAAGTGTTTGCAAGAATTATCATGACACCACAGCATGCGAAGATGCTTCTTAGTGCTTTGCGGGAAAATGTTGAGAAATACGAGCGCAACTTTGGTGAGATAAAAGTATTTGCAGGTCCTGTGCCAAACGCACCGTTTGGATTTCAGCCACCGGGAGCGTGAGAAGAGTTGGTGGTTAGCAGTGGGTAACTGTGTAGTAAACAGTAAATAATTATCTGTAGTCAGTCAGGTAAACATAAAATTGGGGAATAAGAGTTGGGGTTATAGTTTTGCGGCGTTCTTCCGATATATCAGTGTCGAGTAAATATAAAACCGGTTGATAAGAGTGTGTGCTTCTTGGTACCTACTACTTATTGTCGATTACTAATTGGTGTGACTAAGAACAATTCCCTTGTGATCGGGTTTAGCTATTTTGAGATAAGAGTGCAGGAGGCTTTGACAATTCATTATTAAGTGGAAGGAGACATTAATGAGGAAGGGAATAATCGGTTTATCGGTTGTTGTTTCTCTTCTGATACTTTCGGGATGTTCGAAGTGGAAGGTTGGCTCATTTGTGATGCCGTCGTGGGACACGCAGATTGCAGTGCCAATTTTCAACCGATCGTACACTCTTGAAGAGATCCTATGGAAAGATTCGACGACAGTTTCAAATGGAGATACGACGGTTTTAAAGCCGGGTGGCTCTATAAGTGTATTTTCACTTTTTGGAACACAGCCAATCAGTAAAATATCATTTGCCGGCAAACTTAAGATTGGATCGACGGAAATAAACTATGCGCAGACGGATTCGACATTGTTGCCGCTCGTCGGGTTAACAGTTGCTGTTCCTCCAATCCAGTCACAAAATTTTGCGCGAGACTCATCGTTTGAAAATTTTCAATCTGCGACGATAAGCAGCGGGACGTTGAATATTATAATAAAAAATGATTATCCGGACACCATAATTGTGTCGAACATTAATGTGATTGATCCTTCCAATAACAGCCTTATACTTAACATCCCCATTCCCGGCAACTTATTAGCTCCAAACAAATCAATTGATGAGAGCCAATCTCTCGCAGGAATCACTTTGCCGGACAATCCGGAAATTTCTTTTACATACAGTTCTCCCGGCTCTGTTATACCTCAAACTTTTCAATCAGATACTGTAGTCGCGGTTTCATTAAACTCGTCGGATATCGTGGTTTCATCGGTCACTGGTCCGGTTCACCTAAAAGATCCAATCAGTATTGCGGCCGACACACAAACGATAAATCTCGGAGATTTCAGCTCGCAGTTCCATGGAGACGTAGTGTTCAGCGATTCGACAAAACTCACATTGAATATTAATTTGACCGGCGGGTTTCCTTCTTTAGTACATCTCGTATTAATACCGGCGAATAGTAATGTTCCCAACGGTCCGATCGATTCTGCTGTAGCGCCACAACAAATGATATACCCGGCACAGAGTAACGCTATAGATTTTGGACCAGACTTTGTAAGGGCTCTCAATGACTATTCAGCAGCGACTAATACTATACCGGACGAATTTATCATAAGTGGTTATGTTATTGTGAATCCTGATTCCTCCTTCGGGACAGTAACAAGCAACGACGAAGTTGATGGTACAGGAACGATCTCCATGCCGCTTGATCTCGGCATTACGAACGGAGTGTATATCGACACGTCGAAGTCCCCAGTGATCAAAGACTCGAGTACGTCAACGAAACTCGCTAACGTTGACAGCGGAGAAGTCACTTTTGAAATTAACAACGGATTGCCATTACGATTGTCTTTCATAACCCAATTGCTCGATACTACGACTCACAGGGTGATAATGACATTTCCGCAGGACAGCATTATAATTCCAGCGGCAACGCAATTCAACGCCGACGGTACAGTCAGCTCACCGATGTTCAGCAAAAACGAGGTCCCGCTTACTCACGATCAGGCCATGGCGCTCGGTCATTCATATATGAAGTTTATTTTTGGGATATTGACTTCTACCGGTCAAAGCACTGTCGCGTTTACTAAAAACAACACGATCTCCCTGAAGGTTTACGCGAACCTTGCCTTTAAGGTTGATAAAAACTTAGTTGGCAAGTGAGAGGAGGGAACATTAAAAGAATAGTATCCGTACTAGCCTTCTTTCTTCTGCCTCTCATAACCGGAAATGCCCAGCAGATAGCAAGCAGCAGGCTGATTTCTCTCGGTGGATTATCAACCGCTGTTTCAACCGACGTCGATGCAATCGGAACAAATCCAGCTAACCTTGAGGCACTGTCTCAGGGAACTGTCGTTATAGAATTTATTCCATTAGGAGTCACTGCGGGTTCGGATTTTATGAACTTACAACTTTATAATGATTACTTCACCGGTCAGGTTGACAGTGCAGGCAACAAAAAAGGGACTTTTCTCTCTGAATCTGACAAACAAACGATTCTCGATGCATTTCCGAACGGTGTTGGAAATGTGCGCACAGATGTGAACATCCGCGACTTCGGCCTCTCTATAAGAGATCTTGTCTTCGCATTGGGATTTTCGGTTGATGAGAAAATTGGCACACAAGTGGCGATTCCAAACACGTTCGCTTCATTTGCATTGAATGGCCTGGCGTGGGGATCGAACTACTCGTGGAACGATTTAGCTTCGAAGTCTTTCTGGTACAGAACGTACAATGCAGATTACGCAATGAGGCTTCCAGATGTATTTCCAATTCCCAAACAGATAGCGAAAAATTTCGAGGTTGGAATCGGGATCAAATTTGTAACCGGATTAAGTTACACGTCGATACAATCTACCAACACGTCCATCTACGCGGATTCTGTGAATCACACCTATGTCGTGAAAATGGGATTCAATGCGGCGAGAGCAGGTCTGCTCAGTCAAGTTATATCAAAAGCAGTGACGAGCAATGTCGGTAACACAGTGGTGAACTTCAATCCTTTTGCTCCGCAAGGAACTGGACTGGGAGTTGACTTCGGCGCAACCGGGATTGTGATGAATTTCATCAAAGTCGGAATAAGTTTTACCGACATCGGTTCCATTTCCTGGTCGAAGAACGTTGTTTACACGCACGGTGACACAACGATCACTTTCGCTGGATTTTCTCCGGCGCAGAGCAACGTTCCTGGATCCCAGAGTAATTTGGACAGCATTAAAAATTCATTCAACGATTATTTCAAGAATAAAGATACTGTTGGCTCAAACTTCTCGACTTCTCTTCCAACTAAAATGAATATCGGCGCTTCGGTTCAACTTAATGATCTATTTCCGACGATTCCGGGTGAGTTGTTAGTTGCTGTAGATTATCATCATGGCTTCAACAACTCATTGAATAATTCTACCAATCCGGAATTTATTCTTGGTGCGGAATGGAAACCGGCACAGGTTATTCCGCTGCGGACGGCATTTGGTTTCGGCGGCGAGTACGGTTTCAGATGGTCGGCCGGGTTTGGCATTAACCTTCCGTCATGGGATTTTGATATTGGACTCGGCACATTCAACGCAATCGTCGCTCCGATGAGTGCGAAAAATGTTTCTTTCACATTAAGTATTCTGAAGTTTAGATTCTGAATTAAATTAGTTCATAGCTCATAACTATTTGCAATCAGCCATGAGCTATTTGTTGTTCCACCATCCTTGATTAGGCCTTATCATCCAACTATAATATTGTCAAGATAACGATCGTATTATGAGAGCGCCCTATTGATAATAGTTTCCGCCGATATATTAGATTTTATTATAGTAATATTATATTGTTGGCTATTTTTCTGACCCATCCCGCTTTCAGGATCGGACTTGCACAGGGAAGATAGAGAGGCGGGAGTTTGCTTCTCATCAGAAGCTCAATAATAATTTTTTCTTTCCTGTTATCAAAGAGAAGCGACGCGATGTGTCTCGACGTGCTTAGACAAAATAGCAGAACAGGTATTTAATCATCAGCTTGATTATATTTTAACAAATGAAAAATGAAATTGTATCTGCTGTAGAAAAACTTAATTCCTGTCGTGAACAAGCGAAGAAGGTGCACGACTCCGGCGGGAATGGCTTCGATGTTTCTATTCTTCTCTCCAATGCCGTGGATGAAGCAATCACTGCGGCAGTGAACGGGACCGGTAGTCAGGAAAATTTAGCCGCTGTTGCCGTAGGTGGGTACGGCAGAGCCGAGCTATGTCCGCATTCTGATGTCGATATTTTGTTTATCGTGAATGACGGTGTTGAGTCAAGTTTTCTTGCGCAACGGGTGATTCATTTCCTTTGGGACATGGGTCTGAACACCAGTCATTCAGTCAGGAATATCGGGCAGGTTTTAGAGACATATAAAAACGATCATGACAGTTGGGCTGCGACGCTAGAATACCGTTATGTCGCAGGAAATATAAATATTTTTGAGAGTCTTGATTCGGCGATCCATGACTTTGTAACGCAGACGACAGACAGGACTTTCGTGAGCTCAACATTAGATGGGATAAGAGTCAGGCATATCAAGTACGGCAAATCGACATCCCTGTTAGAACCGAATGTAAAGAAGAGCGCGGGTGGACTCAGGGACCTGCACGCTCTTTTGTGGATGTATCGAGCAATGTACGCCGATTTCCTTCCGAGTCCAGGTAATTTACCTGCGGACTCGGAGATTCCGTTAGTACAGCCGGCGATTCTCGATTTTCTTCGACGGCTTCTTGAAAAGGAATTTATCATTCAACTCCAATATGATCACACCAGTGCAGCTTTTGAATTTATCTTGAAGACACGACAAAGTCTGCATTATCAGTCATCAAGCCTCAACGATCTGCTTGATTTCGAGATACAAAAGAGGGTTGCTATCGAAATGGGATACAATAGCGCAGATCGCTCTAGAGGGGTGGAAGATTTCATGAGCGATTATTACAGGCATGCAAGAAAGATTTACAGGCTTAATCAAGTACTATCGGATAAAATGAGAGCGATATTGAAGCCGCGCGAAGCGAACATTAAAGTAAGACATTTGGATGATGATTATGCACTTGCCGATGACAAGATTTCTTTTCGCCGGGAAATCGGTAAGGATCCCATAAGACTCTTCAGAGCTTTCCTACATAAAGCCACAACAGGTCTTCATTTTGATGAGGGCGTTCATGAGACTCTGGCACAGGAACTTGATATTTTTAGTGGTCCCGATTTTAGAAAATCACCGGAAGCCGCGGAAATTTTCAAGTCAATTTTACTTTCAGATAAAAATGTCGCATTTACTCTCAAGTCGATGAACGAGCTTGGCATACTTGGAAGGTATCTGCCCGAATTCGGCAAACTGATCGGGTTTTTTCAGCACAATGTGTACCATTATTATACGGCAGATGAACACACGTTGACAGCGATGGAAAATCTTGAAAACGTCGCGGCGCAGGATGAATTTCTCGGTGAGCTTTTGAATGATGTTGCCAGACGCGATGTGCTATATCTTGGAGTTATGTTCCATGATATTGCGAAACCGATTTCTATTGGGAAACATGAGATAATCGGAGTGGACGTTGCGGAAAAAGCGCTCGCAAGAATTGGCTTCAATGACGCAATGGAGGATGTGAGCTTCCTTGTTCGCAATCATTTGAAGATGGAACAGATTGCATTCCGGAGAAATATCGGGAACCCTGAAACGGTTTATGATTTTACTAGAATTTTTGCTAACGTCGAACAATTGAAGATGTTATACTTGCTAACTTATGCTGATTTAAGTGCAGTTAATCCCGGCGTCTGGACTAAATGGAAAGGACAATTACTCCATGATTTGTATAGCAAATCGCGCCGCATAATAACCGAATCGCTCGATGTCAGTGCTGTCGTTTCATTACAAGAGGAACAGCGCGAACGAAAGGAGCAGGCCATCATGGAGCGAATGCCTTCTGCAAAATCCGATTCTGTCCGAAAACATTTCGAGTCGATAAAGAACGATCTTTACACGGTCGTGTTCGAAGATGAGGAAATAGTAAACCACATAAAAGCAATCGAATCAGATTTCGGAGCGCTCTCGGTTACCTTTAATGAGAATGAAGATTATACCGACGTAACGATAATCGCGCACGATGCGCCATACCAGCTTGCAAGGTTTTGTTCATCGCTAAGTGCGAACGATGCAAATATCGTCGATGCGAATATATTTACGAGAGATGACGGGGTTATAATAGATCGCTTCAAAGTCTTTGACAATATTACTAAGAGAAACCTGACTGAAGCGCAGATGCAAAAGATAGAGTCTGATTTGCGTAAGATGCTGACCGGTGAAACGGATCCTGATCGCCTCTTTGAGCGGCACAAGATGAGATGGCAAAGAAAGTTGAAAAATGAAATCAATCCGAACATCAAAGTTGCGGTGCAGACATCGGACACGAATGATTTCACTTTAGTGGAGGTTTTCGCTCCCGACTCGCTTGGATTTCTTTATAAGGTTACGTCCGCAATTTCTTCCGCAGGGCTGAGTATTCATTTTGCGAAAATTGCGACGCGCGTGGATGGGATTGTCGACACATTTTATGTCTTGCGCAACGACGGCACTAAAGCTGCACAAGAAGAATTAGAGCATTTGAGGGGGAACATCATGCGGATAATTGAAGAATCGGTTGAATCCGAATTAATTATTAAGTGACCTCCAGCGAAAAATCAATCGGCGTTTTTGATTCCGGCATAGGCGGACTTACGGTAGTCTACCAGCTCATGGGGCTTTTGCCGCAAGAAAATATTATATATTTTGGCGATACAGCAAGAGTACCTTACGGAAACAAATCTGCGGAAGTTGTCAGAGGTTATGCAGTTCAGGATGCGAGATTTCTCCTATCGAAAAATGTCAAGCTGATTGTTATCGCCTGCAACACTGCTTCTGCTGTCGCCATGGATGTAGTTCAAGCACATTCGACTGTCCCTGTGATAGGAGTGATCGAACCTACTGCGGCGGAAGCCATAAAACTTGCCTCCAAAGAAAACGTTCGGAGCGGTTCGAAGGGAATTGGAGTTATCGGAACACTATCGACTATAAACTCTTGTGCATATTCGACGGCATTGAAAAATATCGACAAGAATATAAGTGTCATGGCACAGGCATGTCCTCTGTTTGTTCCGCTTGCAGAGGAGGGACTGTTCGATCACCAAGCGACAGATATGATGGCACGAGAATATCTTTCGATGTTTGTCGGCAAGATCGACGTCATGATTCTTGGCTGCACGCATTACCCACTCCTTCGCGGCGTGATTGCGCGAGCATTGGGGAACGAAGTGAAATTAGTCGATGCAGGTGAATCGACTGCAAAATCGGTCTGCGAGCTCCTTTCGGCTACGAAGATGTTGAATTCCCAGAAATCGAAGCCTCTATATGAGTTTTATGTGAGTGATTTCCCGCAGAAGTTTAACGAGATAGCGGAGAGATTCCTAGGAAGGAAGCTGGAATCTGTGAGGAAAGTTCAGATCTACTCGAACGGAGGTATTAGTTAGTCTCATATTTCACAAGCGACGTTTGGTATGTTCTTTATTCTTCTTTTGAAGATTTCAGTTCTAATTCCATGAAGAGGGCACCCAGAACAGGGTTGTCGCGGTAAGGCCCGATTTCAATAAAACCTAATGAACGATAGAGTGAGATTGCCTCTTTCATACTTGGCACGGTGTCAAGAAACATCCTTTTATATCCAATCTCTCGTGCCTCTTCAACTATTTTGGCGGCAAGCTTCTTTCCAATCCCTTTCGATCGGTATTCATGTCGTAGGTAAAGTCTCTTCATCTCACAAACATCATCTTTGAATTTGTGAAGCGCAACGCATCCAGCAAGGTCTCCATTTTCGTGCGCCAGTATTAAACGTCCTAAGGGAGGTGAATAATCGCCAGGTAATTCAGCCAGTTCGTTGTCAAAACTTTGAAAACATAAACTGAAGTTCAGCGATTGTGCATATTCAAGGAAGAGTTGTTTCGCCGAATTCACAAGATCCGGTGTTTCCGGCAAGATAATTTCGAACCTAAGATCCATTTTCTTTGAATTTGATCTTGCTATTTCACAATCCGCAGATTCGCGTATCGTACCATCAACTGCTTTTTCTGGTTCGCGCTGAAGAGAACGACGACGCGCTCGTTGTCACCTTTTCCCATCATTTCTATAACCTTGCCTTCGCCGAAAAATTGGTGTTCCACTATCGAGCCAACTTTCAAACTTTGTGAGGCCGCACTCTCCCGAGAAACAGAAAAACTCTGCTGATCGGAGATCCCGTTCGCGGCGAACGCGGACTCCTCAGTATATTTTAATGAAGGGAAAAGTGATTCAAGAGAACTTTCAGAAACGTTCTCTTTTGCGAATTTCGAATAGAGTACACCGCCCACTTCGTGGGGGATTTTGATTTTTGAATTTTGGACTCTTTGCTCCTGTTCCACTAAATCCGGTTTTATCTCCGACAAGAATCGCGACGACGATTGGAAAGAAATTTTTCCGAAGCGATAACGTTGCCTCGCATACGAAAGATAAACCTTTTTCTGTGCCCGTGTAATTGCGACGTAAAACAATCGCCGCTCTTCTTCTAATTCGTCATCTTCTTTCGAAGAAAGCGGAAAGAGTCCTTCTTCGAGCCCGCTGACAAACACGACTGGGAATTCCAATCCCTTAGCGGCGTGCACCGTCATCAATGTAACCGAATTCCGTTTCGTGTCCCAACGATCGACGTCGGCAACGAGCGAAACTTCGGCGAGAAAATCTTGCAGTATCCCATCCTGATTTTCATTTTGGAATTCGGCGATGCCGGCAAGAAATTCTTGAATGTTTTCCATCCTATTTTGTGCGTCCGGGGTGGATTCATCTTTCAATGTTCTGATCACTTGAATCTCATCCGTCAATGAACGCGTCAGCTCGTTGATCGACAATTCGTCTTTAAGTTTAGAATATTTCGCTATGAGTTTACCGAATATTTTTAACTGATTTCTCTGCCTCGGTTGTATTTCGACAATCTCATCGATACGGTTCAAAATATGCAGAAGTGAGCTGTTGTCTTTCGACGCGAAGTCCCGTAGATATTCTATCGTAACATCTCCGATGCCTCTCGCAGGAAAGTTGACTACTCGAAGAAATGATTCGTCGTCGAGCGGATTCAGGATCAACTTTAGATAAGCTAGTAGGTCTTTGATCTCTTTGCGTTTGTAAAATGCGACGCCGCCGACTATAGTATATGGTATTCCGCCCCTGTTGAAAGCTTCTTCGAGCGCACGCGACTGGTAGTTCGTTCGGAAGAGTACCACGAAATCTTTGAGCTGCAATTTGTCTTTTATGCTTTCATCGCGAATTTTCTGAACGATCTTGTAACCTTCGTCTCGATCGGTTTCGCATTCGATCTCCGTAAGAAGTTCACCTTCATGATTCTCTGTCCACAACTCCTTATCCAGTTTTTTTCTGTTGTGTACGATTACTGAATTTGCAGCTTTGAGGATTTTGCCGGTCGAACGATAATTCTGTTCGAGTCTGAATAGTTTGCACTTCGGATAATCTGTTTGAAAGTCTAGAATGTTCTGAACATCTGCGCCGCGCCATGAATAGATGCTTTGTGAATCATCGCCAACCACACAGAGGTTTTTATGTTTCTCCGCGAGAAGCTTGAGCAAAATGTATTGTGCGCGATTTGTATCTTGATATTCATCAACAAGAATGAATCTGAATTTGTTTTGATATTTTTCGAGTGTTCCATGATTGTTGTTGAAAAGAAGGATCGGCTTGACGAGAAGGTCGTCAAAATCCATCGCATTATTTTTCTTGAGGATGCCGTCATAAGCCGCATAAACTTCAGCAGTGACTTGTTCCATCCTGCTCTTTGCGGATTGTGCGAACTGCGACGGAAGAACAAGTCCGTTTTTCGCTTTGCCGATCTGCCAGCGAATTCCTGCTGGCGGAAACACTTCTTCGGAATAATTACGTTCGCGAAGAATCTGCTTGATCGTTTTGATAGAATCTTCTTCATCGTAAATCGTAAAGTTCGGACTATATCCTAATTTCTCAGCTTCCATCCTAAGAATTTTGCCAAAAAGGGAATGAAAGGTGCCGATCCAGCCGTAGTACCTCTTCGACTTCTCGTCATCGATTCCCAGCATCTTCTCGATTCGCGTCCGCATTTCATTCGCGGCTTTATTGGTGAATGTCAGACAAAGAATGTCGTGAAATGGAACACCGGTAGAAACTAGATATGCTATGCGGTATGTGAGCACTTTAGTCTTTCCGCTTCCGGCGCCTGCAAGCACAAGTTCGGGACCTTCGACCGACTTTACCGCATCAAACTGTGCTGGATTTAAGTCTTTAAGAAAATCTGTTCTCATTCGGAATGGAGATCACTTCTTCCTTTTCAAAATGTTTCGAGCAAGCGCAATCTGCTGTTCTACGCTTTTGATACTTGTTCCACCATATACGTCGTGCCGTTCTACCGAACGAATCGGATCGAATATTCCAAAATAATCTTTGCCAAACAATGACGAAATTTCTTTCAACTCCTCGAATGAAAATTCATGCAACGGTTTGTTTTTGTTAATGCCGTCGAGGACGAGCTTGCCGACAATTTTATGTGCATCGCGGAACGGCAATCCGCGTTCGACGAGATAATCTGCAATGTCTGTGGCATAAATTGAGTCATCAGCATTGCGCATCAAATTCTGCCTGCGAACTTTCAAAGTCGAGATCACACCAGCGAAAATTTTCAATGCGGAAGTAAGAGTATCGACCGAATCGAAGAGCGGTTCTTTGTCTTCCTGCAAATCTTTTGAGTAAGTCAGCGACAATCCTTTTTGTATTATCAAGAGTGTGAGCAAATTTGCGATTCCGCGTGAAGTTTTTCCACGGATCAATTCAAGTGAATCCGGATTTTTCTTCTGTGGCATCATGCTGCTGCCGGTCGAATAAAGATCATCTAACTCGACAAATGCGAATTCGGTGGAGCTCCACATTATCAAATCCTCAGCGAATCTGCTCAGGTGAACGAGAGTTTGAGCGACCGCAAACAGGAATTCCGTAATGAAATCTCTGTCGCTGACCGCGGCGATGCTGTTCGGTGAGAGTGTTGCGAAGTTGAGTTCCTGTTTCAATATATTTCTATCAAGCTTGATAGTCGATCCTGCCACTGCGCCGGATCCGAGCGGCAATACACAAATTCTCCTTTCTGCGTCGCTGAATCTCTCGAAGTCGTTCTGAAGCATGAAGAAGAGCGACATGAAATAATGCCCGAGGCTGACGAGCTGGGCCTGCTGGAAATGTGTATATGATGGTACAATATCCGATGCTGTGTTTTCTGCAAGAGTCACAACTGATTCCTGTAAGTCGCTGATAAGGCTTTCGACTTCGCTGATTGATGTGCGAAGGAAGATTCGCTCGTCAGTTATCACTTGCTCGTTTCTGCTTCTGCCGGTGTGGATTTTCTTTCCGACCTCGCCGACTTTTTCAACCAACCTTCTTTCGATCACGGTATGAATGTCTTCGTCTTCGGGTTTGAATTTGAACTTTTGTAAGACGAATTCCTTCTCAATTTCTCCGAACCCTTTTTTTATTTTTTCTTGTTCGGATTTTGAAAATATTCCCGCCTTGGTAAGTGCAATAGAGTAAGCGCGGCTTGCTTCGATTTCTTCTTTCCAAAGTCTCTTGTCGAACGAAAGCGAATCGTTGAACTCTTCCATGATCCGAGAAGAATTTTTCGTGAACCTTCCGCCCCAGAGTTTTGACATGTTAGGCTCCTATCGAAAAGTTTTTGTATGAACTAAAGAAATTTCTAAATTCCAAGCGCGAAACTATAAACAATTCCGAAACTTTATATTTGCAAAAGAGAAGTTTCAAAATGTCCCTTTTTATCTTTGCTATTTATATCCATTTAGTTTTTGCTAAGAAATTTTTTCGGCACTACTCTAACTACCTCCTGCGAAAAGATGGAATTGATAAAATATCCCCCTCTTATTGGAAGGTTAAACCTGTCCCGTAATGTTTCTATGCGGGGATAGGCACTATTGTCTAAGTGCCGTTAAAAGTTTCTTGTTTGACTTGATATCCTTTTGGAAAAGTTCATATAGTTCTTTCCAAACTTTTCCCGGTTTGCCATCGCCTATTGTTCTGCCATCATATTTTACGACTGGCGCGACAAACAACGAAGTGCTGAGAAAAAGTATTTCGCTTGCATTATAAGCTGCCGTCACAGGAATATTTTCCGAGCTTACGCCAGCGATAATTCTTTTTCTTTTAAGTTCATCGGCAAGTTCCAATGCTCGCGTAAGCGTCGTACCGCGTAGGATTTTTTCATATGGTGGAACACGCATGATGCCATCCTTGCTAACAATGACGACATTCTTGTTCGAACCTTCGGTGATATTTCCTGCCGCATCGACTGCGATCGCAGTATCCGAGCCGCTGTTTCTTGCCGCAAGCTCCATTAAGGCATTTGAAAGATAATCGACGGACTTTACTTGCGGAGAAATCGGTGAACGCATTGCAATAGGACTCGTAATGGCAGTCATGCCGACCTTGAAGTAACGCGGCGGCGGCGGTTGCCACTTCCCGAGTAGAATATATAGATTTGGCGATATAACGTCGTGCGGATAAACGCTCATGCTGCCGTGACCACGTGAGAGGAAAAATCTCGCGATGAAATCTTTTTTGCCGGAAATAATTCCAAGTCTTATCAGAAGATGTTTGAAGTCGGCTTGCGAGAGTGGAGGATTAATTCCGATGGACTTTGATGAGAAGAAGAACCGCTCGATGTGTTGATCGAGCAAATAATAATGTCCATCCACACAAAGTGCGTTGTCGAACACTCCGTCACCACGATGAACAATATGGTCGTCGATTGGAACCGACATCATCAATTTGTCGCGGGTATAGCCGCCGAGAAATGTTGAGTAGTATAAATAGAAATCGTTTACTTTTCCGATGCTGTGTTGCACATCGGCAATATTAATCTCGCGAAGTTCCGGTTTCATTCTTGTGGCTTTCCGTGAACTTGAGAATTTACTTTCATCGAAAGGCCGAAGAGGTCGATGAAACCTTCTGCTTTCTTTTGGTCATACACTTCATCCTGCGAAAAAGTCGCCAGGTCTTCTTGGTATAGTGAATAAGGACTTTTCCTGCCGGCGGCGATGATGTTTCCTTTGTACAATTTTAGTTTAACCGTACCGGAGACAAAGCATTGCGTAGATTCGATGAAAGCATCGAGAGCCTCACGCAGCGGAGTGTACCACTGCCCGTTGTAAACTAATTCTGCATATCGCTGTGCCACTACGTCTTTGTAATGAAGAGTATCCTTATCTAAAACAATGTGTTCAAGCTCGCTATGAGCTGCATAAAGAATTTCCCCGCCGGGAGTTTCATAGACTCCGCGAGATTTCATTCCCACTAATCTGTTCTCGACAAGGTCTGTTCTTCCGATCGCATTTTTCGCGCCGATCTCGTTAAGCTTTTCGACAAGTTCAAGTCCTTCGTATTTCTTGCCATTCATGACGATAGGAATACCTTTATGAAATTCAATTTCAACGTAAGTCGGTTTGTTTGGAGCCTTCTCTGGAGACTTCGTCCTGATAAACATATCGGATTTCGGTTCGTTCCACAGATCTTCTAGGTCGCCGCCTTCATGGCTCAAGTGCCATAAGTTTCCATCTCTGCTGTAAATTTTTTTCAACGTTGCTTTAATAGGGACATTATGTGATTTTGCATATTCGACTGCATCTTCACGCGAGCGTATCTTCCATTCGCGCCATGGTGCTATAACTTTCAAATGAGGCGCAAAAACTTTATATGTCAGCTCGAACCTGACTTGGTCATTACCTTTTCCTGTGCAGCCGTGAGCAAGCGCGTCAGCGCCTTCCTGTTCTGCAACTTTTGTCTGATATTTTGCTATGAGCGGCCTGGCGATGGAAGTTCCCAATAAATATTTTCTTTCGTAGATCGCATTAGCTCTAACTATTTTGAAAAGAAAATTTTCGACGAATTCTTTTCTAAGATCGAGCAAATAAAATTTGTCTGCGCCGGTCTTCTTTGCTTTTTGCTCTAAGCCGTCAAGTTCATCATCACCTTGTCCGATATTAGCTGCAAACGCAACCACATGGCATCCGTAAGTTTGCTTCAAGTACGGTATAATTATCGAAGTGTCTAAGCCGCCTGAATAAGCGAGCACTACTTTTTTTACATTGGGCAACTTTATTCTCCTGCTTTGGAATTGAAATTTACTAAATGGCGGCGTTATTTAGTATAAAGTATGAAAAAAAATTAAGAATTTTTTTATGCGTCAAACGCTTGACAAAAACACCTGATTCCATTAAACTATTAGTAATAAAACGCAATGGAGGAAAATATGCGAAAAGTGACGGGTTCTATCCTGAGCCTCTTAGTTGCGTCGATAGTACTTGCTGGTTGTACGAAGTATGCTGACCAAGGTCAAATGCAGCAACTTAGTGATCTGAAGAGTGAGGTCTCTTCACTTCAACAGCAAGTTCAAACGGCACAACAACAGAAAGCTGATCTTCAAAAGCAGCTTTCAGATAAGCAAGACCAAATCAAAAAGCTACAAGACAACGAACAATTCTTGCAGCAGAAATTGCAGCAAACAAATCCAGACACAACGAAATCTAATTGAAAAGGAGCCATAGATGAAAAGATTATCAATTCTGGGAGCAGTCGCGATTATTTTTGCGATTTCCTCTGTGGCTTCCGCACAAGAGGAAAAAATGAAATACGACGATTGGCAGCAGCAGATAACGTTGCTGACTGCACAGCGTGATTCATTGAAGAATGTTGTGAACCAGCTTAACGCCGACGTTGCTAACTTAAAAAATCAGTTAGCAAGCCTCGATCAACAATATCAATCTGAGTTACAGAAGTATTACGGGATGCTTCATACAACAGCGGCTGATATGCAGGCATTCGGCCAATCGCTTGATGCCATGGGCGGTGAAATAAGTGACTACATGAAAATGTCGGATCAAGACCTTTGCGCTCATAAAGACGATGTAACGAATCTGGGAGTGCAGATTGATTCCGTAAAGGCAACGAGGCTCGCACTCGCGGCAGAGTTCTTTTCGAAGATTCAAGACCTCGAGAACAATTATGCCCAGTTGAAAAATAGAGTGGCTAGTTGTGCAGCGATGGCAGCAAAGACGTACACCGTTGGCACTTGGGCTCGGAACCGGGATTGTCTCTGGAACATCTCCAAGAAAAAGACGATCTATGATGATCCATGGAAATGGCCGAAGATTTACGTAGCCAATCGTGATCAGATTAAGAATCCTGATCGGATCTATCCGCGAGAAGTCTTGAACATTCCCGAGAATGGGCCCGTAAGCAGCGAAGAGAAAGCAGCTGCGAGAGCTTATTATGCAAAGAGGGCTCGTATGGAGAAGCCGGCTGCAAATGCTGGAGATAACTCTTCACAGTAATCTTTCGAGAAAGTAATTTTTCACGGTAGTTTTGAATAGTTTTCAAGCGCTCCTCCTACAATGTGTCTCATGTGGAAGGAGCGTTTTTGTTTTCCAAGAGATGCGAGAGTTTCATCGGTAACCCATGATGGTACAGAAGGGGTACGAGGGAGCAATCCTTTTTCGCAAGTATTGGAAATTTTTCAAGTGTCGATGGATACAGTAGAGAAACGTATTAAAATGTCGGGTGTAGATGCGCTTTCGCTTTTAGGCATCAACGATTCAAACCTCCAGATAATCTCCGATAGGTTCGACACGAATATAATTGTCCGCGGTGACAATATTCTCATCAAAGGTGAAGAAGAGCAAGCCAGCCGTGTCGAGAAAGTTTTCAAAGAGTTGATATATGTGCTCGAGCGTACGGGCATATTGAACGCGGATGATGTCGTCACGGTGGTAGAACTTGTTGCGGGCGAAAACCCAAAGTCAGAAGAGGTACGACAAAGTCCTGGAGAAGTCAAAGACGTTGTTGTATTATCCACGAAGAACGATCTCATAAAGCCGAAAACCCCAGGACAGCGCCAGTTGGTAAGAGCGGTTCAAAAGAACGATATCGTTTTTGCAGTCGGGCCTGCCGGGACGGGAAAAACTTATTTGGCGGTCGCCATGGCTGTGGCAGCACTGAGAAATAGAGAAGTTCAGAAAATCGTGTTGACTCGTCCTGCGGTGGAAGCAGGAGAAAGTCTGGGCTTTCTGCCGGGTGATTTGAAAGAAAAGGTTATACCATACTTGCGTCCACTTTACGATGCGCTTGATGATATGCTGCCTCAAGATAAATTGAAACTCTATGTTGAAAAAAATATTATCGAGATTGCTCCTCTTGCATACATGCGTGGAAGAACATTGGCCAATGCGTTTGTAATTCTTGATGAGGCACAGAACGCTTCCAGTATGCAGATGAAAATGTTTTTGACGCGGTTAGGTGTAAATTCAAAAGCAATTGTGACGGGCGACATTACGCAGATCGACTTACCGCAGAAAAGTCTCAGCGGACTTGTGGAGATACAAAAAGTACTCAAGGGTGTTGAGGGAGTTTGCTTTGTCTATCTCGAAAAGGCGGATGTTGTGCGACACAAACTTGTCAAAGATATTATAGACGCTTACGAAAAATACAACAATTGGGATGGCAAGGACTGATTTCATCCGTTTTGTTTCATCTCAGCAAAATCTCACCTGCATTACAATTAAGAGAAGTAAATTAGGCTGAAGTGATGATAAAAAAAGTGTTGGTGATCCTTCTATTTTTGATAGGGGAAACCTTTGCGGGTAATCGCGTCCTCATTGTTTATGAAGGAAAAGATAATTCCGGCAATCCGGCAAAAGGAGATGGGCTTCAGTTGTACCAGCTTCTTGGCCACTTCGATTTGCAGAAAAGCATCGTTGCCGCAGACGACTATAAAACTGGTGAGTACAACAAATATGATTATCTTTTCTTCATAGGCTTCACGAACGACTGCACTCCTCCAGACAAATTTCTCGATGACGCATACAATTTTAAGGGAACATTGACTTGGCTGGGGAATGGAATTATTGCGATGAACGCCCGGCACAATTTGCAGGATAAATATGGATTCGTGCCCGAACAGCTCGATTCAACAACAGGTTATGAAACTGTTCTTACGGCAAATAGGAATTTCAAATTCACAAAAGGCGACCATTATCTTACGATTATTTCTGTCACACAGCGCAGTAAAGTCGAGATATTAGCAAATGCGATTGCTCCGAACCATATTTCTTCACCTTATGCAATTCATTCCAGCAATCTATATCTTTTCGGCGACTCGCCATTTGCGTATATGGGACCGACGGACCGTTATCTGTTTTTTGCCGAAAAATTACACGATATATTGAACCAGGAGCACGCCGAATTTCACGCAGCACTTATCCGCATAGAAGATGTTCACCCCCTCGAGGATCCAAACAGCATCAGAAAGATTTCTGATTTGCTTTATAGTGAAGGTGTGCCATTTCTTATCGCCGTTGTACCGTTTTACGTAGACCCAACCGACAACGAGCGGATCGCGCTTTCCGACAAGCCGGACATGGTCGATGCGCTGAGATATGCGGAAGCACACGGTGCGACGATAGTTATGCATGGCGACACTCACCAGTACCATGGCGTTACGGCAAGTGATTTCGAATTTTGGGATGAGGCCGGCAACAGGCCGATATTGGACGACAACGCAGGGTACGTCCAGCAGAAATTAGAAACGGGCATTGAAGAGTTAATGCGGAACGGGGTCTATCCGCTTGCGTGGGAAACTCCGCATTACGGTGCGTCCGAAATTGATTATGCGGCAATCGCTAAAGTTTTTTCGACAGACTGTGGAACAGAGAATCTTGATGAATAATTTGGACTACAGCCAATTTTTCCCATATGTGATAAAGAAGGATATGTACGGCGAAAAAATTATTCCGGAGAATCTCGGATACGTCCCGCTCGGCACTCCAAAGGAAGAGGAGCAAGCAGTCCAGGATATTCTCGAGGCTGCGAAGGCAAACTTGTATGTGAGAGACGGTTATGCCACAGCATTCATACACCCATTTATGCCGCTGAATCTCCTCAAAGAGATTGTGGACGGTGTGCGCGAATTAGGTTATACATACATCGATTTGAGAGACAGCAATAATACCGTGACACTGCCTGACAGAGTTATCGCGTCCGGAAAAGCGTCTCTACGATTTTCAATTGAAGATCAATATCTAAAAGAAATTTATTTGAATGACAAAGGTGAACGGGCGAACTTTGACATCACTTCAAGTCGAGTGACGGGAGAAATTTCAAGAAACATAGATCTTAAACCCGGATGGATTTACGCTGCCGAACCGACCGATTACCACGAAAAAGAATTGAGTTTCTTCGACAGAGCTGGAATCATGATACACGATTTCCTAAAAGATTTGTTCCCAGAAAAAAAAGTGATAACCCCGGCGGTTGCAGCAATAGTTTGGGATTCAACGGCAACGGGCGGTGCATTGAATGACGAAGAAAGTTTTGTTACGGCGCTGAGCAGTGTCGGTATACCGGTCGATACGCTCTCCGTCAATAACCTGACTGACACAAAAGATTACAATCTCTTGATTGTGCCGTATTCATCTGCCGAGCAGCTATCGGATTCACTGTATGATGATATCGAAAAATTTGTATCGAATGGCGGCAGGCTGATTACCGATTCGAAAAATCCGGTCGCTGAAGATCTTGGAATTAACTTCAGCAAGAATGTAACCAGAGTCGAAAAAGTTCGGGATGCGCTTTTCCCTGAAGAGTTGTTGATCTGGGGAATGTTCGAAACGGTGCATCGAATTGATGTGCAAGAAAGTGATGAGATCGTTTGCACGAACGACATTAACGACGCCCCGATAGCCGTCGCGAGAAAGTATGGTAAAGGAGAATTTATTTCTATCAGTGCTCGTTTTGATCCGGTTACCGATGGTGGTTATTCACGGCTCCCTTATTTAATAGACTGGATCAAAAACTATTTTGGTTTGTACCCGATTTTGCGGCGCGACTACCTTGAGATGTATTTCGAACCGGGAGATCGTCGAACAACGAGCATCGAGACACTCGTGAAACAGTGGGCAAGCAGAGGTATCCGTGTTATCAATGTCGCTGGTTGGCATGAATATCCGAAATTCATGTACGACTACGACCGGCTGATACGACTGTGCCATGCTTATGGCATCGTTGTTTATGTCTGGATAGAGCCGCCGCAAATCAGTCAGAAGTTCTACAACGATCATCCGCAGTGGCGTGAAAAAAATTATAAAGGAGAAGACGTCAGACCTGATTGGCGTTATCCGCTCGCTCTGGCAGACACCGCTTGTCTTCATGCGGCGTCGGATTGGGTTTATAAATTTTTGACTTCGCATGATTGGGATGGAATCAATATCGCTGAAATATATTTTGGTGGCGAGGGAGCGCCTGGAAATCCGCAGCTTCTTACGCCATTTGATATGAGCGCGCGGGAATTGTTCAGGAAAAAATATGGCTTCGATCCGGTTCAGTTGTTTCAACCAAATTCGCCGCATTATTATAAAAACTCACCGCAGGATTGGAAAAATTTCGTTGACTTCCGCGTTTCTCTCGTGACGGATCTGAGTTCTCATTTCCTTTCGATTGCAACCGATGCATTCAAAAATAAACCGGGCATACAATTTATTTTGACAATTGAGGACCAGAAAACATTTCCGGATTTGAGAACAGGCATAGGGGTTGATGTCGATCAAATTTTACAGTTGAGAAAAAAATATGACTTCGCTTTGCAGGTTGAAGATCCGCAATCAAACTGGAACACCGATCCACGAAGGTATATTGGAATCGGCGACACTTACAGGCATCTCTTGGGTCCGGATTCGTCGAACTTGATGATCGACCTGAACATTTATTCGCTGCGTGATTCGAGTTATGTCGGTATGTTCCCGAGCAGCACTCCGACTGGAACCGAATCATACCTGCTTGTCAATTCTGCTGCGAAAGCCGCGCCCCGAATGACAATTTATGATGAAGCAACAGTATTGCCGCAGGACCTTGCCGATTTCCCATACGCGATCGCTCCGCAAGCGAATATGGAAATCACTGACGGCGGATACGAGATCGATGCGCCATACTCAACTTCGATCAGACTCAGCACCGATGTGAAGTATATCCAAATCGACGGTGCAACTGTATTTCCGTACCAACCTGGATATTTTTCGATTCCGGCAGGAAGGCATTTGCTAAAAATAGTGGGAGCAGAAGTTAACCCGTTTCAGAACGAGATGCTGGATTCTCATATCGAAGCAGCTTCATGCAATATTTTAAGCGAACGGAGTCTCCAGCGCGGCGTGGAATTTACGTACGATTCTCCGACTCGTTGCACTGTTTCTTTTGGAAAAGTTCCTTTTGCAGTTTTCGTTGATGACCATGAAATCACTTTTACAGTCGCCAAGGAAGAGCAGCACTATGGAATCATATTGCCACCCGGACAACATAAAGTCTTGGTAATTTTGGAAAACGCCGTCTCATATGGAATTGACTTGACAAGCTTGTGGTCGTCCTCGTTGATAGCGATTTTTGGCTCGATTGCCGGCGGAATACTCGTCGTGCTTTATTTAATTTTCAAGCTGCATAGAAAGAGTATTCTGGCTCGTGTATAATTTTGTTACAACTTTATTGGGCGGTTTCTTCGTTCTTTCCGTAATTCTAATCTGGTTTATGATAGCGTACCAGCTTATACTTACCATCGCGGGATTTTTTCATAATTGGAGCTCATCGAAAGAAAAAGTCGCGATCGATGCCATGGCACATCTTGCGAAACCGAAAGTTTGTGTCTTAATACCGGCGCACAACGAAGAGAAAGTTATTCGCAAGACAGTTGAAGCGATGCTGAAGTTTGATTACCCAACCGACAAACTTGAAGTACTCGTCATCAATGACGGCTCATCGGATAAAACCGGTGAAATTATGGAAGGACTTACAAAGCTGGATCGGCGAGTTCGATGCTATAATGTTCCGAAGGGCGAAGGCGGGAAAGGGAAATCGCGCGCTCTGAATTTAGGGATGAAGCAGACCGGTGCAGAAATCATAGCGGTCTATGATGCAGACAACCAGCCTTTGCCGGACGCGCTAAAATATTTAGTCGCCGAGCTACTTCTTCATCCTGATCTTGGTGCGGTCTTGGGAAACTTCAGAACGATTAATAAAGACAGAACGTGGCTCACGCGCTTTATTAGCATTGAGACGCTGAGTTTCCAATCTATACTTCAAGCAGGCAGATGGAAAATGTTTAAAGTCTCGACATTGCCGGGAACAAATTTTGTGATTTGGAAACATTTGCTGGACGACTTAAAAGGCTGGGACGAGGATGCGATAACCGAAGATTCAGAGCTAAGCATCAGGGTTTATATGAGAGGGTATAAAATAAAATATATACCTTTTGCCGTCACTCTTGAGCAAGAGCCGGAGACAATTTCCGTCTGGGCGAAACAAAGAACGAGATGGGTTAGAGGCAATAATTATGTGGTAACGAAATTTCTCAAAGAGATACCGCAGTTCCAGAACAAGTTTCTCGCCTTCGAGGTGCTTTATCTCCTTTCGCTTTATTACTTTTTCCTATTCGCGATAGGTGTGAGCGATCTGATTTTCATTCTCAGTGTCTCGCAGTTAATTGCGATACCGCTTCCTGGACCCTACACAACTGTTTGGGTGCTTGCGATCGTATTATTTATTTTCGAAATCATTCTTGTGCTTTCCTATGAGGGCCTTGATACTTTTAAGAATTTTCTTCTCGTTTTTTTAATGTATTTTACATACTGCCAATTTTGGATTTACGTTGTCGGGAAAGCCATTTATCTTGATTATATAAAACGAGAAAAACGCACGTGGTCGAAGACAGTGCGCTTCGAATTGGAGGAAGATATTGTCTCTCGTAAAGGCTCTTCGATAAGTAAGAAAGAATCTTCTGGACTGTCTTCCAAATGAAGATATAAAATGGTACACAACCCCATCCGTTAAAATGTCGAATTGGAGATTTGACCTGCAAGTTACTTAGATAAGCAGTTCGGGCAAACTCCGTAAAAATCCATTTTCACATTTTCAACCTTATATCCGCGCGGCAGCTTAAATCCGGGCGAGGAAACTCTTGTTTCATCTATATCGAAAATCCCTTTGCAGGATCTGCATATGAAATGAAAATGTTCGTCTTTGTTTGCATCAAACCTCAGTTGTCCATCGCAAAGGACTTCGTTTATCTCCTTCGACTCGACTAGGAGATTCAAATTTCTGTAAACAGTCGCGAGACTTATATTCGGGATTTCTTTTCGTACTTCATGGAACACCCAATCGGCAGAGGGGTGAGTTTTGGTAGAGCGAACGACGTCGAAGATTTTATTCCGTTGCCTGCTCCGTTTTCTTTGGTGTATATCGTTTAGCATTTGCGCTGCCTTTATATAGAAACGTTGCCTAATTTCCAAACGTTCGCGGATGCACCGGTGGTTAAATCCTCGACGAGGGCCTTCCATGTCCCGGTCGGTATCTCTCTCTCGGCATTGTAGTTTTTGTGTCTGATTATTACGCGGATCGGAACAGACCACTTCATGAAAGAGCTAACTTCCTCCGGAGATAATTTAAAACGCACGTATTGTACCGCGCTTATTCTGTCGTCGGTCGCGTGCCCTTCCTCGAAAACAGCCGGAATCCTTCGTTCACCAATCTGAAGGAAAACGGAGTCTTTGTTCAAGCCAACAAGTGAGTCAAGGACGGGTTTTAGCTGATCTTGTTGGTCAACTTCCACGAAAAGTGTCGCGCTTAACTCATTCTCTCTTGGGATCAACTGGTTGTATGTCTCGATCTCCGATTTAATTTTTTCGTCCTCAACAATTCTTTCAATGCGCATCATTTCTTCTATTTGAAAAGCAACAGTAAATCTGTTTTCGAATGTAAGCGTTATTTTATCGCCGACTTCTAATCTTCGGTCGTTTTTCATCTCGATTATTTTCTTTCGGAAATCACTTCTGATCTTTTCGTAATCTGCAATGTCTTTTATATCTTCCAGCTCAATCTTCTTCATGGAGTTTCCTATTATGGCTTTGGGTTTTGTTCCATGCCGTATGCATCGCGCAGAATTTGAATCGGATGCCGCGGCTTTACACCGGATCCTTTTTCAATTTGAAGCTGTGCTAACGGGCAATCACTCGCCGCAACTTTACCATCACTGAACTTTTCAAACAGTGCCCTGCCGACTTCAAGGGAAAGCTTGAAGTATTCTTTTTTCAAACTCCATGTGCCATCATGTCCTGAGCATTTTGCTATGACTTCCACTTTTGTATCGGGAATAAGCTCCAGCACGTCACGCGATTTGTAGCCGATGTTTTGTGCCTTTAAATGACAGGGAAGATGGTAAACAATGTTTCCCTGAGTGATTTTAAAATCTTTGGAGAGCTTTCCATCCTTGTTCAATTTCGCCAGATACTCCATCATATCAAAAGTACGTGAGGCAACCAGCTTGGCGTCAGGATTATTTAAAAGCAATGGATATTCCTGCTTGATGAGATAGCTGCAGCTTGGACCTGGTGTGACGATATCGTGGCCGTTCTTGACATAATTTATAAGCTGACTCAAATTATATTCGGCGTTTCTCTTCGCGTTGTCGATGTCGCCGCCGTCTAAGAAAGGCATTCCACAGCACTTCTGCTCCGGCACTTCGACCACAACGCCGTTCTTTTCCAGAACTTGTATTGCTGCTTTGCCGGTATCAGTATCATTGTAATTTACCGAACATGTATGGAAGAGAACAACTTTCGGCGCTGCTTGATTGTCTGATTTATGATTTTTGACTTTTTGTGCTTTGTGCTTTCTGTGCCATGATGCAAAGGTTTTGCTCGAATATTTCGGCAGATTTCTGTCGCGGTGGATGCCGATAGTTTTCTCCATCACAAATCTGAACGGCTTACTATTCATCGACCAATTAACAAGCGGTGCGAATTTCGTCGAGACTCTTCCGAGGAAATCCGTCCTGCTTAGAAGCTTGTCCTGCAATTTAACGCCGCTCTTTTTTGCCTTGATGGCTTTCCCTCTCAGCATGAGCCGCGGAAAATCAAGCATGTAATTGTGAGGCGGGGTATATGGGCACTTCGGGTAGCACAGCTTGCAGTCGTAGCACAGTTCGACAATCTTTTCGGTATCGCTGTCCTTGAGTTTATCTACCTCGCCGTCGAGTTCATCAATGCGTTTGAAAAGAACGTCGAAGGAAGGGCAGAGATTAAAGCACAGCCTGCACCCGTTGCATATATTGAATATGCGTCCGGTTTCCTTTGTGAAAGATTCGTGGTTATAAAAATCGGATGAATTAAAATCAAATGCCATTTAATGCCTCGCATTTTTCATCGGGAGTCCGCGGAATCCGCCTCTGTCCGTGTAAGGCGGACTCCTGCGGACAGTGTCCGATTACTTACCTAGAGAATCGAGAGCTTTTGTGAACCTGCCTGCGTGCGACTTTTCGGCGCGCGCTAGCGTTTCGAACCATGTTGCAATCTCATCGAAACCTTCTTCTCTTGCCGTCTTTGCGAACCCCGGGTACATTTCGGTGTACTCATAAGTTTCGCCAGCGACTGCCGATTGCAAATTCATCTTCGTGTCGCCGACTGCAACATTCGTTACGGGATCACCGACTTCTTTCAAGAAATCAAAATGTCCAAATGCATGTCCGGTTTCACCTTCTGCAGTGTCGCGGAATACGCCTGCGACATCAGGGTAACCTTCGATATCTGCGTGACGCGCGAAATACAGATAACGCCTGTTCGCTTGAGATTCGCCGGCGAATCCTTCTTTGAGATTACCATAGGTCTTCGACCCTTTGAGTGGTTTTGCCATTGTATTTCCTCCTGTTTATTAATTATAATAATAAGAATCGTTCCTAATATATTCACATCGGATTTGAATGTCAAGGGAAAAAATTATCTAAGATGTATCGAGAGTTTGGGGTCAGGATGATCATTGGAACGCCCGGGCTACAGTCGTTAAAACCGGCCATGCTAAAGTTTATAAATGTGCCACAGGCTATATTGTATGTGATAGGGAAAATAAGGTGAAGGAATATTTTATGAAAAACAAATTGCTGCTTTCATTTATATTTTTATTTTCTTGTTTTATTCATAACAATGCATCAACTCAACCAGAATCGAAATTCCCGCCCAGTGCAGCGGGACTTTCGAGAAAGGATTCCACGGCGACGACAATGAATGAATATTTGATAACTTCAGGAAATATAAGTATGACTGTAAACCCGGCCGTTGGCGGAAGGATTATTTCCTTTAAGTTGGATGGCTATGAACTCCTTTCCAAAAAGGACGTTCACCCCGAAAACTATGGCTCAACATTCTGGTCGAGTCCGCAATCGTATTGGAACTGGCCTCCGCCATCCGTTTTGGACAGCAAGCCTTATTCAGTAGAAGATAGCGGCAGCACGATTAGATTAATCAGTGGAAAAGATTCCGCTACCGGTTTTCAATTCGTGAAGGAATTTTCTGCTGCAAAGAATGGAAGTAAGAATAACAGTGTTAATTTGAAATATTCCATCATCAACATCAGCGATGAAATTAAAAAAGCTGCGCCGTGGGAAATCACTAGAGTACACAAAGGCGGATTGCTCTTTTTCCCCATCGGCGAGGGACAAGTCGGTAATAAACATTTTGGTCCAGCACCGACTGATGTTTTAGACGGAATTGTCTGGTATAAAGATGAAAAAGAAAAACCCAAGGAAAGTGAGCTAAGTGTAGCAAACGGCTCTGAAGGCTGGGCTGCTTACGCGATCGATGGCAGAGTGTTCATAAAGAAATTTCCGAATGTTAAGCCGGAAGACCAGGCGCCCGGAGAAGCGGAAGTCTCAATCTATGTCGATGCGACATCAGACTATGTGGAATTTGAGATACAGGGAAAATACGGCGCGATCATACCGGGTGATAGGATATCGTGGAGCGTCGAGTGGTTTGCCGCTAATATTCCAGCAAACATTAAAGTTGAGAGGGGAAGCAAGGAGTTGGTCGGGTTTGTTCGGAACATTATCCGCTAAGTAATTTTGGAAAAACGGAAATATTGGAATTATCTACAGCTCAATTATTTTATACGAGAGTGGGGGATACTACTGCCGCTTTGTGGCATGTCGTATCATAATAAGAAATGTGATTTCCGAGCGTTAAGGGCGAGAGAATATTGGATGTGTTGCCTCATAATAAAATGCAACCGAGCGTCATGAATGTTAGTCATGGTTAAGAATGCATCTTGGTAAAGGTTCGGCCTGGTTAAGGATAGCGTTTATTTTCTTTTGAACTTGTCGCTGAAGAGCAAAGGGGTTCAGTGAGGAAAAGAGATTTTGGAGCCTGTCTTTGGTATTCTTAGGTATGCCGTTGACCTGCCCCCAAAAACCGATCCAATGCCATATTAGTAAGTAAGATGACAATGGATCAGTGGGGAGTGCGAATGCAGTTTTGCGTGAAGCCATGGATTGTCGTAGGAGTTTAACCCGTGGTAGCGAGACGGGAATGACAGTTAAAGATTTTTCGAGATAACTCTCTTTAAGATTAGGGCACTAGCTGAAAAGCTTGAAAAAAAGGTGGAGACAATTTACATTATCTGCGATCAGGATGATTCAGCCGGAGGCTTATGCTCCTTTGGTGTCAAAGACTTTTGGCTGGGAGAGGTTAGTTGCAATAGTTCATTACTATTTCACTAAGGAGAAACACATGAAAAACATTTTCCGATTACTATTCGTGGTATGTTTTCTATTCACCTGTGCGAATTCATTGCATGCCCAGTGGGTACGGACAAGTGGTCCATGCGGCGGATACGTCGACGCCTTCGGAGTGAGCGGCACAAATCTATTTGCTGGCACAGGTGGCGACGGGGTTTATCTTTCCACTAACAACGGCACAAGCTGGACTCAGGTCAACTCAGGACTGCCCCTTACTCCCACCGTGACTTCTTTTGCTGTCAACGGTACGGAAATATTTGCAGGTATCGACGGTAACGGAGTTTATCTTTCCACGAACAATGGTTCAAGCTGGTATCAAGTTAACTTTGGACTGACTAATATGGCGGTACGATCCCTTGCTGTCAGTGGCACGAATTTATTTGCTGGTACAGACGGTGGAGTTTATCGTTCCACAAACAACGGTGGAAGTTGGGCACTGGTCTACAGTTCCGGTGTGAATGCTCTTGCAATCTCGAACACCGATCTCTTTGCCGGCAATAGTGGCGGAGTTCTTCTTTCGACCGACAACGGGACGAGTTGGACTCAAGTTAACTCTGGACTAACGAAGACATATGTCCAATCTCTTACCGTATCCCCCAACGGGGCGGGGGGTACGAATCTCTTTGCCGGATCTATTGGGGGTGTTTTTCTTTCCACCGACAACGGCACAAGCTGGACATCCGTCAATACTGGCTTGACAAACGCTTACATCAATGCGCTTGTAGTTGCCTCCGACGGAGCAGGCGGCAATAACATATTTGCAGGAACTTATGGCGGCGGAGCTTTTCTTTCAACGGACAACGGGTCAAGCTGGACCGGGGTCGACTCGGGTCTGCTGGATGCGAATGTCTATTCCCTTGCTGCCATCGGTGCAAAAATATTTGCCGGTACCGACGCAGGAGTTTTTCTTTCGACGGATAATGGGTCAAGCTGGGCTTGGGCAAATTCAGGGCTGGCGAATACAGTCGCCGATCCTCTCGTTGTCAGCAATAAGAATCTTTTTGCCGGCACGTTTGGCGGCGGAGTCTTTCTTTCGACAGACAACGGTACAAGTTGGACTCAAGTTAACTCAGGACTAACAAACACAACTATTCAATGTTTTGCTGCCAGTGACACAGATCTCTTTGTCGGGACAGGTGGCGGAATATTTCTTTCGACGAATAACGGTACGAGTTGGACTCGATTCGGCTATGATGTCCAAGGGCTTATTTATTCCCTTGCAATTAGCGGCACGAATCTCTTTGCAGCCGCTGGGGACTACGTTTTTCTGTCCACAGACAACGGTACAAGCTGGGCTCAAGTCAGCGTTGGACTGCCAAACACAATTATGTCTTCACTTGCTGTCCTCGGTACAAATGTATTTGCTGGTACCAATGCTGGCGTCTATCTTACCACTAACAACGGCGAAAGTTGGAATCCAGTCAACTCGGGATTGACGAGCACGAATATCACCTCTCTTGCCGTCAGTGATTCAAATCTCTTTGCCGGGACAGGTGGCGGAGTCTTTCTTTCGACGAACAATGGTACAAGCTGGACAGCCGCTAACTCGGGTCTAGCTGACCCACTCATAAATTCTCTCGTAACCGATGGTACGAATCTCTTTGCAGGTACCTGGAGTGGTGTCTATTTTTCCACGAACAATGGTACAAGTTGGAATCAATCCCATTCCGGTTTAACATACAATGGCATCCTTTCTCTCGTGATTAACGATACGAATCTATTTGCAGGGACTAACGAAAGTGGCGTGTGGCGGGAATCTTTGTGGCAGATGATACCACCATCAGTACCGACACTTGTTTCACCGGGGGACAGCACAACGAACCAACCAGCAAAAGTCACTTTAGAGGTTAATACAGCGGCCGGTGCAAATAGTTACAGCTGGCAAGTCTCTCTCAACCCGACTTTCTCGTCGACTGTTGTCAATGATTTAACAAGCGGGGCAAGCGACACTGCACACGCGGTAACACTAACCGCTGGTACAAAATACTACTGGAGGGTACAGGCATCCGATGCGGGCGGCACAAGTGCGTTTTCTGTTTCCGATTCATTTACTGTCATGGCAGTGCCTGCAATACCGGTACTTGCAAGTCCTGCAAACAGCGCACAAAACGAACGCGTAGATACTCTGGTACTTGAATGGTATTCTGTTTCCGAAGATACTGGCTACGTATGCCAGCTTTCTACAAATCCGACGTTCTCTTCTTTGGTTGTTTCGAGTGACTCGACAAGAGATACGACGTTCAAGGTTACGTCGCTGAAGAATCTCCAGAAATATTACTGGCGGGTCGGCTCTTACAATGCTGGTGGGACAAGCGCATTTGCGACAAAAGATTCTTTCACAACCATCATAGCAATTCCGACAGTACCCGCACTTGTATCGCCGCGGCAGAACGCAGCGAACCAGCCTGCAAACCTTACCTTGAAGGTTGACTCAGTCGCTGGTGCATCAGGTTATCACTGGCAAGTCTCTGTCAACTCAGCTTTCTTGTCAACGGTTGTCAACGATTCGACAGGCGGGACAGGTGACACAGCACAAACGGTTGTGCTAACAGCCGGCACAAAGTATTACTGGGAGGTGCAGGCGTTTAACATCGGCGGCTCAAGCGCATTTTCCGGCCCAGACTCTTTTACCGTCATGGCTGTCCCGACCGTACCTATGCTTGCATCACCAGTTGGGACGACTGGTGAGCCGAGGAGGACAACCTTCAAGTGGGAATCATCAATTAACGCGACAATGTATCGTCTTCAAGTTGCAACAGACAGCACTATTGATTCGGTTGGCGAATTCATTAATGCAGACGTTGTTTTCGATACGACATTGACAGACACAACAAAAAAATTATCCAGCCCGCTTTCGGCTAATAAAAAATACTACTGGCATGTAAGCGCTACCGATACTGCTGGTACAAGTAATTACTCGTCAATTGGAGCTTACCTAACAGGCGTTGGTATTGATGCTATTGATGAGCTTCCTGGGATTCCTAAAGAGTTCGCACTTTCTCAGAATTACCCAAACCCGTTCAACCCGACGACAGTCATAAATTATCAGTTGCCGGTGAACAGTTTTGTGACGCTGAAGATTTATGATATACTTGGGAGGGAAGTTATGACTTTGGTCAATGGAAGGCAAAGTGCAGGATATTACAATGCCACTTTCAAGGCTATGAATCTTCCGAGTGGCATATATTTCTATAGACATCAAGCTGGAACTTACAGTAATACGAGGAAACTTTTGCTCTTGAAGTGAACGGGCAGCTAGAACTAACAGCACGAACCACGACCGCGGTTGAGAACATATCAGGGTAGGCTACTCAATTGCAATGTACCATCGTGCTCGTTTCATGTCGCCTTCATTTTATGTTTCATGGAAGAGTGGCATATTGTAGTTCGTGCGAACGTTAAGTACAATATCGATTGGAGGTAATCATGATCATCAAAGCAAATGAACCTCAACCTATAGCTACAGGCTACACTCTGGCAATCCGTTGTCCGGGTTGTGGGCACCAAAGCACGTTCGAGCATGTTGGACTCAATGATCTCAGAGTTCCACCGTACGACGTCGGACTCCGACGTTGCCCTAACAGCTCCTGCAGAACACTTGTTTATCACATTCATAAAATTCAGGACGGAGCGCTCCTTGCCACATTTCCGCCTTTACGAATCGACTTTGATAGGAGTAACATACCCGACAAGGTGCTTGTGGCTTTTGAAGAAGCAATCGCTTGCCACTCAAATTTTTGTTTTGTTGCTTCAGCCATTATGATTCGCAAATCGCTCGATCTGCTTTGCTCGGATAGAGGTGCAACAGGCGTAAACCTGATGGAACGTATCGCGTCACTTGGCAACAAAGTTCTCATTCCTAAAGAATTAATTGACCGCATGAGCGAGCTTCGATTGTTAGGAAGAGATGCCGCCCATCTCGAAGCACAGGTCTTTGATGAGGTCGGGAAAGAAGAAGTAGAAGTGTCAATGGAGTTTGCCAAAGAGATAATGAAAGCAGTTTATCAATACTCTAACCTTTTGGAAAAACTAGATTCACTCAAGAAGACACCGTGAGCAAAGCCTTGATCAAAGACATATCGGGGCAGGCGCGCAGATCTGATAGATCGGGATTGTGCGTGAATAATTCTGTGATGGAAAATTCTTATACATGCAACATTCTGGAAAAAATTGTAGCTTGGAATTGCACGATGCAAACAACGCCACAGATACCAACGAATTTTTAATTATGGAGCCTTTGATGAAATTTAAACAGCTGATAGTTACCCTATCTTTTCTTTGTCTTCTCTTTACACCCCTCTATGCCCAGCAGCCAACCGGCTTGCAAGGCACATGGGAAATGGTTTCTCAAAAAATTGACGGAAAGGATAATCCCATCGGCGGGAGAGAAATAAAACTTTTGACCGCCTCTCATTTTGTTTGGGTACGGCAGGATAAGAAGCAGGTCGAAGAGCTTCTCGCAAAGGGAACCGAACATGATTCTTTGCTGGCGTACCACGACGCATTCGGAGCCGGGACGTATAAGGTTTCCGGGGATACATATACGGAAACGACCGAATTCTTTTATGAGCCGAAGTACATCGGAACATCAATTGATTTTACTTTTAAACTTGACGGCAAACGCTGGTACATCACCGGCCGCTTTCCCCATTACCATGGGACGAAGAAGATAAATGAGATTCTTATTGAAGAGGTCTGGAAGCGAATCAAATAGTACTGCAGGCCGTCTTTTTTTTGCTCCGGATGCAAATAGAACGTAATTATCCGCTGATACTGCCATGCCGATAAATCGAAACAGAAGTCTAATCATTTCATATTTAGCAATGCGAAGACTGATAGGCGTTCTAGGAATAGCGCTGCCTATTATCGTCGTGGCTGGAGGGTTTATACAAAATGGTCCTGTCATCCAGGGGTCAATAAGCGGATATTATTATACAAACATGCGTGATTTTCTAGTCGGGTTGCTTTGCGTAGTGTCCCTGTTTCTCATATCGTATAAAGGCTATGAAAAAATTGATGACATCGTCGGAATCGTAAGCGGGGTGTCCGCGTTGGGAATGATAATTTTCCCGACGTCAATGTTCTCCGGGAAAATTGTTAAAGTAGGGATGTTTCTCATTGATGACAATATTTCCGAATATCTCCATTTGGCTTTTGGCGCGTTGTTCTTTCTTTCATTGGCGTTCAATTCACTGTTCCTTTTTACGAGGCGCCACCCGGGTGTTATGGGTAAAGCAAAAAAGCGAAGGAATATGATCTACCGCTCTTGCGGTATCGTAATGATTCTCGCGGTAGTCTGTATAATAATCTACATGACTTCCTTGATGCACACGGTTATTGCGAAAATGGATCCGGTGTTCATACTCGAATCTATTGCATTATTAGCGTTCGGTGTTTCATGGCTGGTAAAAGGAAATACATTATTTAAAGATAAGATGAACTAATCTGAATTGTCAAAGAGGCGAACACAGGGTAATGTTTCAGTCCGGTCATATCAAACTAAAGAACAAATGTCATTCCAGCCCCCGCGGCGCCGCAATAACCGTTAGAGAATTTTCAAGATAACTCTATGTGAAACTGAGACACTGCCGCGAAGCTTGACAAAATGTTTGAGACAAGTTAACTTTTCAGTGATCAGGGAAGCGCAATGCCTGATCATGGCATGGAGAGTGGACATGTTTTGATGAGCCAAGAAAGCTTGAACGTGATAAAGGAACTTTTGGTGGGTCTTTCATACCAAATCGGTAATAAAAACGAAACGCATAATTAGGGTAGTTGTGTGCCATGCACGGCAGCAAAGAAAAAAATATCCACACCCAATTTCGTTCGTTGTTTAACCAAACAACAAAGGAGTAAACACTATGACTAAGAAGAAGACACTCACAACCGAATCTGGAGCACCTATTGCTGACAACCAAAATTCTCAGACAGCCGGACCTAATGGACCAGTATTGCTCCAAGACCATCAATTAATCGAGAAGCTTGCTCGTTTTGAGCGCGAGCGGATTCCCGAACGCGTCGTACATGGTAAAGGCTCAGGTGCGTATGGCTATTTCGAGGTAACCAAAGACATTACACGTTACACCAAAGCAAAGTTTCTAAGTCAAGTCGGTAAACGCACCGAGGTTTTCATTCGCTTTTCGACGGTTGCCGGGGAAAAAGGATCTGCGGACACGGTGCGCGACCCACGTGGTTTTGCGATAAAGTTCTACACTGAAGACGGTAACTATGACCTCGTGGGGAACGACACGCCGATCTTCTTCATTCGCGATCCACTCAAGTTTGCTGACTTCATCCACTCTCAGAAAAGAGACCCATATACCAACGTTCAAGAGCCCGATAACGTGTGGGACTTTTTTTCTCTGTCCCCGGAGGCCACACATCAGTTCACTTGGTTATTTGGGGACCGAGGCATACCAGCAAGTTATCGAAACATGGACGGATTCGGCTCGCACACCTTCCAATGGGTGAATGCGAAAGACGAAGCGGTCTGGGTAAAATATCACTTCAAGACCGACCAGGGCATCCAATGTCTCGCATCGAAAGATGCTGCACGGATTGCCGGTGAGAATCCCAATTATCACCACCTGGACTTGATGCATGCCATTGAACGCAAAGAATATCCATCGTGGACATTGAGGATGCAGATCATGCCGGTCTCCGAAGCAGCAAATTACAGATTCAATCCATTTGATTTAACTAAAGTTTGGCTACATAAAGATTACCCGCTCATCGAGGTTGGTAAATTGGTTCTCAATCGCAACCCGGAAAACTATTTTGCGGATGTTGAACAAGCAGCTTTCAACCCGGCACATTTTGTCCCAGGAATAGGTCCCTCACCGGATAAGATGTTACAGGGGCGATTGTTCGCTTACGGCGATGCCCATCGTTACCGACTTGGCGTGAATCATACTGCTCTACCAGTCAACAGACCACTCGCAGCCGAAGCCAATAATTATGGCAGAGACGGGCAGATGCGTTTCGACGGCAACTCCGGTCGCGCGAAGAATTATGAACCTAACAGTTTCGACGGTCCATCTCAAAATAATGAACCAACATACGCCCCGATTGAAGTTCACGGTGCAACCGGCTCATTCGCGTTGGAGCGCCACAAGGAAGACAACGACTTCGTGCAGGCGGGCGACCTGTACCGATTGATGAGCGAAGATGAGAAGAATCGCCTCGTTGACAATATTGCGAATAGTCTATCGCAAGTTAGTCGCGAGGAAATCATCGAACGAACGATCAGCAATTTCCGAAATGCTGATTCTGATTACGGAAATCGTATAGCAAAAGCTGTTCAAAACCTGCGGAAGCATTGAGCGCCGCCATGCGCGATCACACAACACGCCACGGCATCAACTGCGGAGTTTCGAAGCTTGACAATATGTTTGTGACAAGTTAATTTTTCAGTGAACAGGGAAGCGTAATGCCTGATCATGGCACGGAGAGCGGACATGTTTTGTTGAGCCAAAAGAGGGTGAATGTGGCATACAAATTTTTGGTGAGTCTAATCTCAAGAATTGGAAGTATGAAATTACATAACTGTATGCAACCAAAGAAATCGAAGAATAGAATTATACTGACAGATTTAGAAGTATAACATACGCGATGATGAGGTAGGTAATATGGAAAACTGTGGTAATCATCCTGAGAGAAAAGCAATTTCCGTTTGTCACGGCTGTGGAAAATATTTTTGCAAATCATGTTTGGATGAGGGAAAAGAATTTTATTATTGCAAAAGTCCATCATGCCAGGAGCTTTTGAAAAAGGAATCGGGAGCCGAATTATCATCACGAATAATTTGTCCGAATTGTTCAAGTGAATTGGACCTTTCAAATGAAGATAGAATTTATAGGAAAGTTCACTGCCCGGAATGCGGGTCGTTAATTGATTTCAATTTCGATCCGCCCAAGATACTAAAATCCCAAAGCTATTCTTTGTTGTTATCCACGATGAATCAAGGTGACATAGCGCTGATCAAATCTATCTTGGATGATTCGAATATAGATTATCATGTGTTTGATGAAGAATTCTTAAGTCTTAGGCCATTAGTTCAACCGGCGAGATTTTATGTGGCAGATAGTCAGATGGAAGAAGCCAAAGAACTTTTGAAAAATTTTGAGTTGCACATTTTTGGGCTTTCGACAAATAGCGATAAAGAAGCAGAATGAAAGGCTATCAAGCCAGAGTGTAATGGCTACAGGTTACCGTATCAGTGAACAGGGGGAGCGCAATGCCTGATCATGGCACCTACGGGCTATCAGCCATGAACTATGATCTATCAGCTAACTCTTCTTGACATTACAATATGGGACGGCTATATTTAGCCCGTCAGATAAATTAGGGATATTACTGCAGAAGATGGGCTTACACAATTCACTTTGCTTACAAAGAACGATTAAACGCCATCACGGCTTTTGTTTGACTGCTCATGGCGTATCATATACCACGAAAGCTGCATTGCCAACGAAAGGAGAAACAAAAATGGAAACTGCAAAGACCATTTGGAAGAAAAAGAGGCATGCTATTGCCTTATCACGTGGAATCTTCGTCGTCGCATGGGCGATGATCATTACATGCATACCAATCCTGTTTGCTCAGGCACAAGACAATTGGCCTGAGCCTTCGGTGGCATTATACGACTGTAACACATCCGCCGCGAGCGGAGCGGACTCCAGTCAGCAAGCTGCGCTCAATTCAGCCTCAAAATTGATTTTCCAGGATATTGTGAGCGATACTTCTACTCGTGAAGTGTTCTTAATCTCATATGGTTTCGCCGACACGACAGCGACCGATTTTTCTTCAGCGGCGGGATATTTTCCTTTGCCCGATTCTAGTGATACTAGTGCCGATGTGCTTGATTACGATTTTGTGATTGGCAGCAAAATCACAGGAAGCAGCGGCAGCTACACGCTCACCGTCTCGATTGAGGATGGACAAACCTATGCTCATGTTGCGGACGGAATCGCGGCAATTGGCTCCGCAACCAGCGACAATGTTAAGTCAGCCTGCTCCTCTGCCGTTCAGCAAATTCTTCCGCTTGCAACGGAGATCCGTGCCTACGAGGAGAGATTGAAGGCTGCAAATCCGTTGCTAACGATTAATCCACAAATCGACGTTTCTCCTGGCACATTAAAACTGTCCCTGAAAGGATCGACGGATGTCAACATCACCGCAACCGATTGTGACGGCGCACCTATCGCCAATCGGCTCTTTTCACTTGATGCATCGCTCGGCTCTCTGAGTACTTCGAGTGTTGAGACAGATGGTAGCGGTAAGGCATCTGTGAACTATACTGCAGGATCATCGAAAGGGGTGGCCATTATCACAGCCACTCTTCAGAATCTGATGTCTGTCACTCGCGATACGATCAGTCCCAGCGGTTCAGCTTCAATAGTAACTGGCGATATCGATACGACAAACCTGTGGGTTCTAGAATTCGATCTCCATCGAAGCGGGGCGGGATACGTAGATCAGATTAACCAAGATAATCTCTATATGGGACAACAATATGGATCATCATGGCAGCAAAAAACTAGTTTTTATGTGCAGTCTGCTCACGGAAAATTCATGGGATCGGCAAACGGAAAACAAAACACTGAATTTGATTTTACCGACTCGACGCTTAGCATATCAGGGATATTTTTTGAACATGAATTTTCGAAATCAACGTACACAGATGCCACCGGGCAAAACTGTCCGCACGATCCCTGGGACATGAGCGGTTCCACACTAAGCTATGTCGCGAAGGTAGATTCAACTCATCAGGGTTCGGCAAGTTTTTCTTATTCCACGGATCCGAACGGACCATTCTTGTTCAACCTGACGATTCCATGCACCATGGTTGACGACTATGGTTATGACTGGGATTTAGCGGGGACCTGGGATAACGGAGATTGCAAAACCAACCAGAATAGTGAAAGCGGCCATGGATCGAAGTTTAACCTTACGGCTGGAATTACCTATGGTGGAATCGGGGCCGTCCCCGGACTTACAATAATCCCCTCTTATGCCGACAGCGTTATCACCGGTTATACAATAATTGTGGATTACTCTACCACCTTCTACGGATCAGATGGCTCGTTCAATTTTTACATAGATGAGTGCACGGCAACGTTAAAGCCATTCTCCAGTATCACAGCGGTCAGGTCTGTCGAACCACCGAAGGGTTTCTTCCTGGCTCAGAACTATCCAAATCCGTTTAATCCGTCGGCGGTTATCAGTTATTATCTGCCAGTAAACAGTTTTGTGACATTGAAGGTATATGATGTTCTCGGAAGAGAAGTGAAAACATTAACCAACGGGCGTGAGACTGCCGGAAGCCACTCGATAGTTTTCAACGCGGACAATTTGCCGAGTGGAGTGTACTTCTATCGCCTGCAAGCTGGAAACTACACTGCGACGAAGAAGCTTATGCTATTGAAATAAATGAGTTGCTCAAAACTATCAGCCATGAGCTAACTTGTTGGCATTACAATGTGGGACGGCTACATTTTTCTAAGATGCTTCTCGGCCCACGGGTCAAGAAGGACGGGACCCTTCGGAAGGAAAATTGGGAATCATCGAACGAACGATCAGCAATTTCCGAAATACTGGTCCTGATTACGGAAATCGTGTGGCAAAAGTTGTTCAAAACCTGCGGAAGCATTGAGCGCGCCAGTGCATGAACAACTAACAGCGGGAGCGCGTTATTTTAGCGGCCACATCTGGAACGATGTTGGAATTCTATTCGCTTAACGATTGATTAAGAACCTTTGTAAGTTCAGATAAAAACTCTTCGCTATTATTTTTGAAACCTTTATCCATGTTCTCCAATTGATCTCCAGTTCGCATTCCCTTAATATAAGGACCCTCGTTCTTACTATAAGAGAATGAGTCGTAGGTAACTCCACTGTCTTTATTTTCCGGATGCTCAATCAATTGGTTGCGTATGATTCTAATTGAGTTAGCTTTGAAAGACTTTAATTTCGGGAGTTTTTTTGTAATATGTGCCACTCTATGAGCAACCCTATAAAATTCGTAAGCGGCTCTCGCAAGCTTGTTCTCCATCTTCTTAACTTCCTCAGAGGAGAAAGGGTTCTGAAAGGATTTTGGATACGCCTTGCTTACATTATCCAACATAATTGGAATATTAGAATCCGCCCTTTCCATTTTGATTTTGAAACCCATAAATTCAATCTCATCATTTATATTTGGTGAATGATCTTCAATCGCAAAAATATTAGAATTTATACTTACTATTTCGTTACTTATATCCTGTAAATCTTTTAAATTATTACTAAGTTCATCAGCAAGATTTTTTTGCTGTTGAGAGAGCAAAGAGGAAAATTTTCCTTTATATCTGTTAAATAAACTTATCACTTCTGAGTAGTCGAAATCATTCATATATTGGGGATATGGGACGATGTTGGGGCCGCTGTTTTAAAACTTTAGTTTATGGGTGCTAATTTATTCTTGAGTAAGATTGAATTTGCCTTAGTTGAACTCGCGAAGTCAAGAAGGGTTTTAACCTGGTTAGCTCTCGTGTTTAATGCTTCTTGAGAGTTGTAATTAAACGGGGCAGTAAGTATCCTCATGAGTTGATTAATTTCATCTATACCATTCATATAATCTATAATATTCTTGTACATCTTCAAAGTCAAGTGGACAAACCATGGGTTCGGTAAGCTCTATTGGAATTGAAATTTGGCGACGAAGTTTTTGAAGTGTACTTTCCATGAGAATCTCATAACATAGATAACACAGTTGTTTATCTTCATAAACGAAAGATATTGTTTGGAGGCTGTATGATTAAGGGCTTGGAGTTTGATAACCCCGGCTTTACCGGATATGCAAATATGACTGAATGGCCGGTTTCTGTTGAAAAGGTGATGAACAGATTGCGTTGTCGCGATACGTTCTCCAAAACTTAGCAGCATCACGGGGCGATAGAAGATTCTTCGTGCGATTCAATGCGCGGGTTCCAATAACGGTTTGATTTAGTTACCACTCTTCAATTATATTTTTGCGCAGTCACAGTAAAAATCCATTTTTCTTTGGAATGTTAATATTCTGGAACGCGAAAGAAATTTGGAGAGGCGGGTCAAAAGTCTGCCTGTAATTAAGCACCTATATCGACTTTTCTAAATCCTTAGGAGAAACAATGGCTGAATCTAAAAAATATGACCTCGTTATTGTGGGAAGCGGGCCGGGAGGATACGTCGCAGCTATTCGGGCCTCACAACTTGGAATGAAGGTTGGCTGTATTGAACGCGATAAGCTTGGAGGCATCTGCCTCAATTGGGGATGCATCCCTTCGAAGGCGCTCCTGAAAAGTGCGGAGGTGATGTGGGAATTCAAAGATTCGAAAGAGTATGGCATCAGCTACGATAATTTTAAAGTTGATTTCAAGAAGGTGATCAAGAAAAGCCGTGATGCCGCTAACAGGCTGTCGCAAGGAGTAGAATATCTCTTCAAAAAGAACAAGATTGAAAAAGTCAGCGGGACTGGAAAATTTTTAAACGCGAACAAACTTTCCGTCTTCGATAATAGCGGCAAAGAAGTGGCACAAGTCGAAGGAAAGAATGTTATAGTCTCGACTGGTGCCAGGCCGCGGGATCTGCCGGGAATAAAGATCGACAGGAAAAAAGTAATCACCAGCACCGAAGCCATGCTACTGGAATCAATTCCCAAAGACATGATCATTATCGGGGCGGGCGCCATCGGGGCAGAGTTTGCTTACTTCTATAATGCGTTCGGCACAAAAGTAACTTTGATCGAGATGATGCCAAGCCTTCTTCCCATTGAAGACGCGGAAGTTACCGCGCTGCTTGAGAGGGAATTTAAGAAGCAGGGAATTGAAATCCTGACCGAGACCAAAGTCGAATCGGCTGCCGCATCGGGAAATGGTGTTGCAGTGAAGATAAATAACAAGAAGGGTTCTCAGGAACTCAAAGCCGAAATTGCACTCGTTGCAATCGGCATTCAGGGAAATTCCGACAATCTTGGATTGGAAAATATCGGCGTGCAAGTTGAGAAGTCGTGGATAAAAGTCGATAAGACGACATACAAGACAAATGTAAATGGAGTTTATGCGATCGGCGATGTGATCGGTGCACCATGGCTTGCTCATGTTGCATCGGCGGAAGGAATAAGATGCGTCGAAGGAATTGCCGGAGTCGAGACGGAGCCGCTCGACTATAACAGCATACCCGGCTGTACGTATTGCCAGCCGCAAGTGGCAAGTTTAGGATTTACGGAAGCCAGAGCAAAAGAGCTCGGATATGAAACTAAGATAGGCAGATTTCCGTTCACAGCTAATGGAAAGGCAATTGCAACAAATGAAGCGGTCGGTTTCGTGAAATTGATTTTTGACGCGAAATACGGCGAATTGTTAGGCGCGCATATTATCGGACACGGCGCGACGGAGTCGATTGCGGAATTAGGTGTGGCGAAAAAACTTGAGACCACGCCGCAGGAAATTATTCGCACTGTTCACGCTCATCCGACGTTGAGTGAAGCCGTAATGCAAGCTGCGGAGGATGCGCTCGGACATGCGATAGATATTTGACAAAAGTTGAATTTTGAGTTATGAATCGATAACAAAAATTGAGAATTCATAATTGAAGCTAATAGACATCGGCACAACCGAGTATGGAATTGCGTGGGAACTCCAAAAGAGTCTTCACCAGGAAAGAGTGTTACAAAACATTCCCGATACAATCCTTCTGACGGAACATTATAGTACATACACAATCGGAAAGTCCGGCGGCGACGATCATCTTCTCGCTTCGGACAATGAATTGCAGCGGGGCAATGTCAGTGTGTTTAAAACGGATCGAGGCGGCGATATAACGTACCATGGTCCGGGGCAGATTGTCTGCTATCCGATAATCGATCTTGGCAATTATTACCAAGATGTGCATCGCTATCTCCGCGACCTTGAAGAAGTCATCATAAGAGTATTGGCTCATTACGGAATTGAAGGACATCGAGAGCCGGAATATACCGGCGTGTGGGTCGGCAGCGAAAAAATTTGTGCTATCGGCGTCAAGATCAGCCGATGGGTTACGATGCACGGCTTTGCGTTTAATGTCAACACGGATCTTTCATATTTCGGCAGGATAATTCCATGCGGAATATTTCACAAAGGGGTTACTTCACTGGCACAGCTTCTGGGGAAAAAGGTCGATGTTAGCGAGACGAAGAAAATTATCGCTGAAAAGTTCGGTGAAGTGTTTCAAACAGGAATAGAACAGATAAGCTTTGAACGATTCTCCGCCGGAGGCGGATGCGCCTTTGGTGCAGTAGAACAATTTCATGTTCAGCCAGAGGCTGATGCGCAACTGGCGCAGGAGATGGAGAAAGAACATGCCTCCAATTAAATCAAGGGAGAGCAAACTGGCTGAGAAATCTATTGGAAATGAAATTCTGACGGCGGAGTCGCCGCGCACAGAATTTTCAATTAATCCTCTCAACCACGAGCAGCTTGTTGAAGCATACAAGTTGATGCTTTTGTCCCGTAGGCTTGACGAGAAATCGCTTGCGCTGTTGAAGCAGGGTAAAGCCTTCTTTCACATCGGTGCGTCGGGACACGAAGCGATTCAAGTCGCGTGTGCCATGAATTTTAAGCCCGGCTACGATTGGGCATATCCGTATTATCGCGGAATTACGTTTGCCATCGGAATCGGGTTCACTCCGGAAGAAATCTTGCTTGCTCAATTGCACAGAGCCGAAGATGTGATGACAGGCGGCCGTCAGATGCCGGGGCATTACGGCAAGCGTGAGCTTAATGTGCCGACACAGTCAAGCCCGACAGGTACGCAGTTTCTTCAGGCGGTCGGCACCGCGATCGGTTGTTTGCGAGACGGGAAAGATCAAGTTGTTTATGTCTCGTCGGGTGAAGGCGCGACGAGCGAAGGAGAATTTGCAGAGGCGCTAAACTGGTCTGCAAGAGAAAAACTTCCGGTGGTTTTTTGTATCGAGGATAATCGCTATGCGATAAGCGTTCCTGCGTGGCAGCAGATCGCAGGCGGCTCTGTCTATGAAATTGTAAAGGGGTACGCCGATCTTGCGCGCTATAAAGTTGATGGGACAAATTTCGTGGAGAGTTATGAAGCCGTAAAGGATGCCATGGATCGTGCGAGGCGCGGCGATGGGCCGAGTGTGATTGTCGCGGATGTTGTGAGGCTTAGTTCGCATTCTTCATCGGATGATGACAGGAAATACAGGCCGAAGGATGAGATTGAAAAGGATCAAGCTCGTGATCCTCTTCTTGTGATGGAAAATATTTTACTGGAAGAAAAAATTATAACGCGAGCTGAAGTCGAGTCGATTCAGAAAGATACGAAGAAGCGCGTTGATGACGCGGCTGATTGGGCTGAATCTCGTCCTGTACCTGATGTGAGCACGGTGCGAGATTATGTTTATGCACCCCCGGAAAGTTACTCGAAATTTGAATACGGGAAAGACGCCGCATCCGGGAAACCGGTGGTTATGGTGGATGCCATCAATCATGCGCTTCGCGAGGAGATGGAGAAAAACCCGAAGATGTTGATTTGGGGTGAGGATGTGGAAGATAGAAAAGGCGGAGTTTTTACCGCCACGAAAGGTTTATCGACCAAGTTCGGCAGAGAACGCGTTTTCAATTCGCAGTTAGCTGAGGCAAGCATAATCGGTGCTGCATTCGGAGTAGCGGTGCGCGGATTCAAGCCGGTCGTCGAAATTCAATTTGCAGATTACATTTTCCCCGCCATGATGCAGCTCAAGAATGAAGTGGCAATGATGAGGTACCGCTCGAATAATACCTGGTCGTGTCCCATGGTGGTACGTGTGCCGGTCGGCGGCTATATACACGGCGGACATTATCACAGCCAAAACATCGAGAGCATATTTGCGCATTGTCCCGGCCTTTACATCGCTTATCCATCGACCTCTGCCGACGCAAAAGGACTATTGAAGACAGCGATTCGGATGGATGATCCTGTTTTGTTCCTCGAACACAAAGGACTTTATCGTCAGAGCTACGCAATGTCTCCGGAGCCGGGCGATGAGTATCTCATTCCATTCGGCAAGGCGGCGATTCGAAGAGAAGGGAAAGACATCTCAGTTATCACTTACGGAGCTCCGGTTTATTTTGCGTTGAATGCCGCGAAGAAACTTTCGGAGAAAGGAATCGAAGTGGAAGTCGTCGACATCCGCACCATGGTTCCGCTCGATAAAGAAGCGATTTTGAAAAGTGTTAAGAAGACCAACAGAGTTTTGGTCCTCAGTGAAGATACGCGCACGAGCGGATTCGCTGCAGAACTTTCTAGCATTATTGCGGAAGAAGCATTTGAATTTCTTGATGCTCCAATCAGGAGGATAACCGCTTACGATTCTCCGATTCCTTACAGCCCGCTGCTCGAGTTGGCGATTCTGCCGAATGAGCCGCAGGTGTTAAAAGTGCTTGAAGAACTTGCCGCATACTAAACCGAAGGAAATGTAATGCAAGTCGAGGTATTGATGCCGAAGATGGGTGAGAGTATCACCGAAGGAAAAATCGTAAAGTGGCACAAGAAAACCGGCGACAAAGTCGAGCGTGACGAGATTTTACTAGAGATAAGCACGGATAAGGTGGATACTGAAATTCCATCTTCAGCCTCAGGCATTCTATCGAAGATTTTGATGAAAGAACAGGAAACAGTTCAGGTTGGTGCTGTCATTGCTTATATAGAAACGGATATGAATGGCGGAATAAAACAGGAAGAACCTTCCCAAGAAAAAGTTTTAGAAGGGGCGGCCAAGATTGACGATCATCAATTGAAGATCGAAGATCAAGCTCCCGACGGGCATAACGGAGACAGATTTTATTCGCCGTTAGTTAAAAATATTGCAAAGGCGGAAGGAATTTCCGATAATGAGTTGACAACGATTCGCGGAAGCGGGTCGGCAGGCCGCATTACAAAATATGATTTGATGAATTATATCGAGAACAAAAATCAGAAGCAAGAAACCACGCGCAAGAAACCGCAAACAAAACCCGATGAAATAATTCCCATGAATAACATGCGGCAGCTCATCATGGAACATATGGTGAAAAGCCGCGATACCTCCGTCCACGTTGCAGTAATTAGTGAAGTTGACGTTACAGGAATTGACGATTTCATTTCACGACGCGGGGAAGAGTTCGAGAAACAAGAAGGATTCAAGCTCACTTTCATGCCATTCATTGCGCATTCATGCGTGAAAGCATTGAAGGATTTTCCGATGGTGAACAGCAGCATCGACGGTAAAAACGTAATCCAGCATAATTATGTGAATATTGGAATTGCCGTGGCTATCGGAACAACAGGACTTCTCGTCCCGGTCATCAAAGGTGCCGATGAAAAAAATGTTTTGGGATTGGCGAGAGCGATTCGCGATCTTGCCACGCGCGCGCGCGCAAAGCGACTTACAGGAGACGATACAATAGGCTCAACATTTTCAATTACGAATTTCGGTGTGTTCGGAAATTTGATGGGGACTCCTATTATTAATCAGCCGAATGTTGCGATATTGGGTGTCGGCGCGGTCAAGAAGAGGCCTGTCGTCATCAACGATGCAATCGCAATCAGGCAAATGGGATTCCTGAGTTTGTCCTTCGATCACAGACTAGTTGATGGTGCATCCGGCGGCCGATTCCTCGAGAAAATAGTTCATTATTTGGAGAACTTTGATATGAAACAGGTGTTTTGAAGTTTATAATTATTAATTAAGATCATGATAGACATCAGCGAGAAAGTTATTACCGATCAAAGATCCCGTATGCGGGAAGAGATGCCGCTACCGAGAAGGCCCGAATGGATTCGCGCGAAGCTGCCGTATGGAGAAAGTTACACGAAGCTGTTAGGCTTGATGAGAGGGAAGCAGCTTCACACGGTATGCGAAGAAGCCCACTGTCCGAACCTCGGCGAATGTTGGGGACGCGGTACGGCGACGTTCATGATCCTCGGAGATATTTGCACGCGAAGCTGCGGCTTCTGCGCCGTCAAAACAGGAAGGCCCACCGAGCTTGATACCGACGAGCCGCGCCGGGTTGCCGACGCGGTTGTTTCCATGAAGCTGCGCCATGTCGTGATTACTTCGGTGAATCGCGATGAATTGCATGATGGCGGTGCCGCAATCTTCGCAGAAACGATAAGGCAAATCAGAATCAGAGAACCGAGATGCAGAATTGAAATCCTGATTCCGGATTTCAAAGGTGAGAAGCTTGCACTTGATATCGTGGTCGATGCGGCACCTGATATTTTGAATCACAATGTGGAGACGGTTCCCAGACTTTATAGTATTGTTAGACCGCAGGCAAAATACGAGAGATCGCTGGAAGTTTTAAATTATTTCAAAGAACACAGCTTGGCAACGAAAAGCGGTATGATGGTCGGCATCGGCGAGAAACCGGAAGAGGTTCTCGATGTGATGAAAGATTTGAGAAAATCAAATGTCGACATACTCACGATCGGTCAGTATCTGCAGCCTACGAAGGAACATCTTCCGATCGACCGATATGTTACTCCTGAAGAATTCGAGATGTACAAACAGACCGGACTTGCAATGGGATTTAAGTTTGTCGAATCTGGACCGTTAGTTCGAAGTTCGTACCACGCCGACGAGCAAGTTATTTTTTAATTGCTACATGGAGATAGAAATAGATGAGCGATTATGCAGTAGAAACAAATAAATCAAAAGTATCCCCACAAATTTCGAGAGAGGAATATCTGAGTTTAGGCAGAAGTAAATTAGTTGGAATGTTCCATACAATGGTTTTGATAAGGCGCTTTGAGGAAGCCTCGGCGAAGATGTATAGTATGCAAAAGATCGGTGGATTTCTTCACCTCTATATCGGGCAGGAAGCCGTGGCAGTTGGAGCTCTATCAGCTATAAGAGAAGACGATTATTTGATAACTGCATATCGCGACCATGGTCATGCAATTGCGCGTGGTACGGATCCGAAATTGCTGATGGCAGAATTGTTCGGGAAATATACTGGTACAAGCAAAGGCAAAGGCGGGTCGATGCACTTTTTTGATGTTTCAAGAAATATGCTTGGCGGACACGCGATTGTCGGGGCGCAAATCCCGCTTGGAACCGGAATTGCATTTAAGATTAAATATAGAAAAGAAGATCGAGTGTGTCTGACATTCATGGGTGATGCAGCGATGAACCAAGGGGCTTTTCACGAATCTCTTAATCTCGCCGCGCTCTGGAAACTGCCGGTGGTTTACATTGTCGAGAATAATATGTACGGAATGGGAACTGCGGTTGAGCGCGCATCGGCAATCACTGAGTTGTATAAGCGCGGCTGTTCATATGGAATAGAAGGAATGGTTGCTGACGGCATGAATGTTTTTTCTGTTTATGATGCAGTGAAGGAAGCTGCGAAGAAGGCGCGTGAGCTCAGTTTGCCGACGCTGCTCGAGATCAGGACTTATCGTTATCGGGGGCATTCAATGTCGGATCCGGATTCAGTTTATAGGACAAAACAGGAAGTTGAAGAAGAAAAGCGACGCGACCCGATTGAACAGATGAAAAGATTCTTGATTGATGAGAAAATAGCGACACAAAAAGAAATAGATGACGCAGATGCCGAGGCGAAAAAAGAAGTTGCCGATGCGATCGAGTTTGCGGAGAAAAGCGCGAACCCGCCGCCCGAATCGATGTATGATGATATATATGTTTGAAAAGTCAAAACTGAATTGGCTCTTAGCTGAACGCTGGAGCTAATCGCCGTATTAGGAGTTTTATTTAATGCCGGAAATAACATTTAGAGAAGCGCTGAATCAAGCGATAGCCGAAGAGATGGAAAGGGATGATTCAGTTTTCATCGTTGGTGAAGAGGTCGCTCAGTACCAAGGCGCTTACAAAGTCACGCAAGGTTTGTTGCAAAAATTCGGCCCACAAAGAGTTCTCGATGCGCCGATTTCCGAATCGGGTTTCACGGGGCTTGGAGTCGGTGCTGCCATGGTCGGACTGAGGCCGATCGTAGAAGTCATGACATTTAATTTTTCTTTGGTCGCATTTGATCAAATAATTAATAACGCTGCGAAGATGCGACACATGTCCGGTGGACAGTTAAGGGTTCCGATGGTTATCCGCGGACCGAATGGGCCGGCGCACCAGCTTGCGGCAACTCATTCTCAAGCTCTCGAAAGTATGTACGCTCACGTACCGGGATTGAAAGTTGTTTTGCCCTCCACTCCAAAGGATGCTAAGGGACTTTTGAAGTCCGCCATCAGGGATGACAATCCGGTGATATTCATGGAAAGTGAAGTGATGTACGGCATGAAAGGAGAAGTTCCCGAAGGCGAATACACTATTCCGCTCGGCAAGACAGATATAAAGCGCGAGGGAAAAGACGTTACAATTGTTGCGTATGCGAAAATGGTTGGAGTCTCTTTAAGTGCAGCCGAGATTCTTTCGAAAGATGGAATCGAAGCTGAAGTAGTGGATCCGATGACTGTGCGTCCGCTTGACGATGTGCCGATTATTGAAAGCGTAAAGAGGACGAATCGTTGTGTAGTGGTTACCGAGTCATGGCCCTTCGCAAGTGTGGGAAGTGAGATCGCGTTCAGAATTTCTTCGAAGGCGTTTGACTACCTGGATGCACCTGTCGAATTAGTTTCGTCGGAAGATGTGCCGATGCCATATTCAAAGACCCTCGAACATGAGGCGCTCCCATCACCGGAAAAAGTTGTCAACGCGGTAAAGAAGGTACTTTACAAGAAATGAGGCTTAAATAATGGCAACAAAGATTCAAATGCCCAAACTTAGTGACACTATGGACACGGGCAGAATATTAAAGTGGTTGAAGAAAGAAGGCGATAAAGTTACACCGGGCGATGTCCTTGCCGAAGTTGAGACCGACAAAGCTAACATGGACATGGAAGCGTACGATGAAGGAATCTTGTTGAAGATTGTTGCGAAAGAAGGAGACAAAGTCCCAATAGGAGGACTGCTTGGAGTTTTGGGAGAATCGGGTGAAGATGTGTCGGACATTTTAAGTGGATCAAGTTTAAACCAAGTCAAAGAGGAATTGGCTAAGCAATCTGTACAATCCTCCGCACCGAAAGCTGCGGTGGCGATGACATCTGTTGTACCACCATTATCTCCTGGGAAAGAGATCCCTTCGCAAAGGGTCAAGTCGGAAAAAGGCAATGGCAGACTGAAAGCATCACCTCTTGCAAAGAAAGTTGCTCGTGACCGCGGCATCAACTTAGAAAATGTTAGAGGAACTGGAACATCGGGGCGAATTGTGAAGAGAGACATCGAAGGTGTTGCGCAAACAATAGCATCTTCTGGTGGATTTACCGATGTACCACTATCCATGATGCGGGAAGCGATTGCAAAACGATTGACTCAAAGTAATATCGAAGCTCCGCACTTTTTCCTTACCGTTGAAGTCAAGATGGAGAACGCAATCGCATTCCGCGAGTCGCTGAATAAATTTGATGACAAAAACAAAATCAGTTACAACGATATTATTGTTAAAGCGTGTGCTTCTGCTTTGAAAGAGCATCCGCAGGTCAACGCGACTTTTTTCGGAGAAAATATAAGGATGTTCGCTGATGTTCATGTCGGAATTGCGGTCGCGATTGCTGAAGGATTGATAACGCCCGTTCTGCGAGACGCCGACAAGAAGGGATTGAGACAAATTTCTCAAGAAGCCAAAGAGTTGGCTTCAAGAGCGAGAGACAGAAAATTAAAGCCGGAAGAATACTCCGGCAGCACATTTACCGTTAGCAATCTCGGAATGTTCGACGTTGATGATTTCACGGCAATAATAAATCCTCCTGAAGCCGCGATACTTGCAGTAGGAAGCATTGCCGAGAAACCGGTTGTCGAGGGTGGCGAGATAAGAATCGGTAAGCGAATGCGGATAACCCTTTCATCCGATCATCGCGTCGTCGACGGCGCACTTGCCGCACAGTTCATGCAAACGTTGAAAAAAATTCTAGAAAGTCCAGCAGCTTTAGCGCTTTAACAATTAAAGATAATGGAAGGCGGTCTCACCCCCGCGAGCGGGATCTTCGACTGTCAAGATTTTCCAGATGGCACGGTAGTAATTCGATTCACTTAAACGAATCAGGAATAATAATATTAAAGAATTCATGGTGGTACTGCGGGTTAAATTTCTTGATCGCAACTCAAACTTTCTATAAGGATCAAATATGCTTTCTTACTTGCAAGGTATAATACTCGGTGTCCTCCAAGGGGTGACGGAGCTTTTTCCGATATCGAGCCTGGGGCACAGCGTAATTTTACCGAAAGTACTCGGATGGGATATAGACCAGCAAAGCCCGTTCTTCCTCATGTTTCTTGTCGCAACTCACTCAGCGACAGCGCTCGTGCTTCTGCTCTTTTTTCTTAAGGACTGGATAAGAGTAGTCTCCGGTTTTTTCAGATCAATAAAAGAAAGGAAAATAAAGGAATCTGATTCAGATGCCAAGCTTGCGTGGCTTCTTATTGTCGGCACCATACCTGCAGGATTTGTCGGGTTGCTGCTCAAACATGTTATTCAAAAATATCTTCTGTCAGGAATTATTGCGGCGGCCTTTCTTTTGTTAAACGGTCTTTTGCTTTTCGGTGCCGAGATATTGAGAAGGAAAGCCGCAATAAGCGATGTAGCGGACAGTGACTCAAGAATTTCGAAAATGTCCTGGTGGCAGGGATTCAAAGTAGGTCTCATGCAGGCCTTAGCTTTGTTGCCGGGTTTCTCGCGCACTGGTTCAACAGTAGCAGGATCACTCATGGTGGGGCTTTCACATGAGGACTCCATCAGATTTTCCTTCTTGCTTTCAACGCCCATCATAGGAGCCGCAGCCGCGTTGGAACTCCCCAAGCTTTTCACATCGGGGAACAGTGTCGCGATAGGAGTTTCTTTGATTGGTGGACTAGCGGCGGCGCTGTTTTCTTACCTATCTGTCAGGTTTCTCACAGCATATTTCAAAATTGAAAATCACAAGTTGACACCGTTCGCTTTGTATTGCGTAATAGTCGGCGCCGGGTCTTTGACTTACTTTCTGCATTGAATCAGTAAATCGGTCTACAGATAAGCACTAATATGATAGGTAGCCCATGATCCTGTACAATTGACGTACAGTTCCGGTCGAACAATATGCGGATCTATCGGAATTTTGTGGAAAGTCTCCTGCCGATACGGCAGAGGTTCGGGCTTAGTGACAGAGATTACCATTGCAGCCCGCAAATTCTTCGAGTATATCCCGATCTCCTGCCATTCGAAGTGGTTCCAGTTGCACGTGCCGACGCGGAGAGGAGTGGTAATAAAAAGAACCGATTTGCACATCATGGATGAAAGAAATAACTTTAGAAGTCAAATTGGCAGCGTTGAAAAGTCAAATCAACCACATATAACGCAGATAGAACCTGCGAAAGGATGATTATGAAGATCAATTCCGGTGATTTCCGTATGAGGGAGGGCGAAAAGGTCGATCTCAAAAAGTGGCCGACGATTGTGGAAGCCGTTTACAAATCGAAGAAGGAGTATAAAAAACTTCTTGCAGAACATGTCGGTCAACTGAGCTTACTTCAGAATCTTCACTACGCTTCAAACCGTTACGCACTGCTTCTGATTTTTCAGGCGATGGATGCCGCTGGGAAGGATGGCACGATCAGACATGTGATGTCCGGTGTCAACCCGCAAGGCTGCCAAGTTTTCAGTTTCAAACAGCCGAGCGCCGAAGAGTTGCAGCATGATTTTTTATGGCGAACCACCAAATGCCTGCCCGAACGGGGACGGATTGGGATATTCAACCGCTCTTATTATGAGGAGGTGCTGATTGTTCGTGTGCATCCAGATCTCCTCCGCACTGAAGGCATTCCGGACAATGTTCTTGAAGATGACAGAATCTGGAAGCAGCGTTATCGATCAATTGTTGACTTTGAGAACCATCTGTACCGGAACGGGACTCGCATCGCCAAGTTTTTCCTTCACCTCTCGAAAGAGGAACAGCGAAAGCGCTTCCTTGATCGCATCATTGATTCAGAGAAAAATTGGAAATTTAGCGAGTCAGATATAAAGGAGAGGAAGTATTGGAAGAACTACATGAATACATATGAGCACTGCCTCAGCGCAACAGGCACTGAAAAAGCACCATGGTATATCATCCCGGCTGACGATAAGGAGAATGCGCGACTGATCGTTTCCCAAATTGTCATTGACACCCTGCAGGGGCTCAGATTAGCTTACCCAAAGCTGACGCCGGAACGACGAAAGGAGTTGCAGTCCTACCGGAAACTGCTATAAGAGTAGATTGACTAGAGTCTTCAAAATCATCTGTAAAAATCCATTGAGACCTTTACCTATGTATAAACTATAAATAGAAATATAGTGGATTCTACTCCATTGGTTTTGATTGAAAAAAAAGGTCGATAGTTTGGAGGATTAAGAATAGGTTCTAAATTTGACAACAGATAAGTAAAACAATAAAGCCCAGCAGGTAACAGCCGATCCCATTGCGCGTTCTGGTCAAAACTCTTGACATTGATTCTATGAAGTATTAAGTTTTTCGCGATTCGAGTCGAATAATCTGGATGAACGGTTCAGAAATGTCGCAATTAATTTCTCAGGTGCAATGAGAGAAATGATTTGTATCCATCAAACAATTGTCAGGCGACCGGCAAATGAACAATAGCCACAAACTTTCTCGCAGGGACTTCATAAAGATCACAACGTTAAGTGCAGGAGCGCTGTCGCTGACAGCGGGCAGTATCAGCTTTATCGAAGGTTGTACCATCACGCGCCAGTCAGAAATTATCTTCCTGTCCGAAGACGAGATCAAGTTGGTGGAAGCAATCGCGGAACAGATCATCCCGACTGATGATTGGCCCGGAGGGCGTGAAGCAGGGGTTGCCAATTTCATAGACATACAGCTCACCGGCCCGTATCGTCGCTTTCAACAGGACTATCGAAAAGGCCTCGCCGCTCTCGAGAATACCTGTGCAAACAAATTCCATCGTAAGTTTGAAAACCTTTCGTGGGACACGCAAACCGCCGTTCTGCAGGATATGGAAGCAGGCAAGCTCGATGGTGACGTATGGAGAAACGGGTTCTCCGAATATTTTTTTGAACTGTTGCGCTCTCATTGTTTGCAAGGATATTACGGAAGCCCGCGGCATGGCGGCAACAAGAACTTCATAAGCCGCAAGATGATCGGCATTGATGAGCCTCCGATCGTCGGTGAAAACCGTAATGGGACCTAATTCATGAGCAACGGAAAAGTGAACGCTGTGATTGTGGGAGCAGGAGCCGGTGGTGGAGTTGTCGCAAAGGAATTGAGTGAAGCAGGATTATCGGTAGTTCTCATCGAGCGCGGAGATTGGGCGTCATACGATGCCCATGATACCGATGAGTCTGATTTCGCAGCGCACAACGGCACTTGGCAATGCCTTCGGACCGGATGATGAAAGGTACCGGAGAGTAGTAGTCAATGACGACGGTTCGACAAGGGTAGTATATGCCAGCGACGTTGACTATAGCAACGTCGCGGCTTGTGTTGGGTCAGGCACGGTGAGCTACGGTGCAATGGCCTGGCGGTACATGCGAGAGGATTTTCGGATGAAGACCACTTACGGACACGTCGAAGGATCAACGCTGGACGATTGGCCGATTAGTTACGAAGACTTGGAGCACTGCTACGAGAAAGCGGAATGGGAAGTTGGTGTGGCCGGTGACGCCGCGCGAAATCCATTTGCGGCTCCCAGAAATAAACCCTATCCCATGCCCCCGTTTTCCTACAACAAAGAAGCAAAGATGCTTGAGTCTGCAATGAAACGGTTAGAGCTTCATCCTTTTCCGATCCCCATGCTGAGGAACTCCGTACCATGGAATGGCAGGGATGCTTGCGTAAGAAGGAGGTCGTGCTGCGGATTTGCCTGTCCCATCAATGCCAAGTCCGGGACACACAACACCGTAATACCGGCCGCTTTGTCAACCGGCAATTGTGAACTTCGAACAAACTGCGTGGTAAGTGAGCTGATCATCGACGAGAGAGGCAAGATTACCGGAGTCGCCTATTTCGATAAAGACAATCACAAGCAGGTACAGACTGCAGATATAGTCGTCATTTCCGCGTCTGCTACGGAAACGCCAAGACTGCTGCTCAACTCAAAATCGAAACATTATCCTGCGGGCGTAGGAAATCGATACGATTGGGTCGGCCGCAACCTTCAGGGACATGCGTACACAGGCGCCTTCGGCTTGTTCGAGGATGATATCTACGACGATGTTGGCCCTGGTGCATCGATAGCGATCAGCGACTTCAGTCATCACAATCCCGGCATTGTCGGAGGCGGGATTCTTGCAAACGAGTTCACAAGACTCCCTTATTTCTTCACAGCAATCAGGCCTCCCGGGGCTCCGACTTGGGGGAAAACACATAAGGAATTTCAGCGAAAGTATTTCAAGAGAAACGTCCAAGTGGTTGGTCCGATACAGGAGATGCCGTTCTTCGATTCACGTGTCCAGGTTGACCCGTCGGTTAAAGATTACTGGGGAATTCCTGTAGTCCGGTTGTCGGGGCACAGGCATCCGAAGGACGTTGAGGGATGTGAATTCCTCTCAAGCAAGGCCGAGATGATCCTGAAGGAAGTGGGAGCATCTTATACCTGGCAAAGCGTCGGCGGGAAAGGCTTGAGCGGGGGACAGCATCAGGCGGGCACATGCCGCATGGGTGACGACCCGCAGACTTCGGTCGTAGATAAATACGGACGGGTGCATGACACGCCAAACCTATTCGTAGCCGATGCCAGCCTACACGTGACGAATGGAGGCTTCAATCCGGCACTTACTATCATGGCTCTTGGATATTGGGTGGGCGGACATATCGCTGCAGAGTGGCAAAAGGGAAACCGGTTTGCTTAGAGCACAGGGGAATCGAAAATCAATCGGGTTATGCGTATGAATGGCATTAGAAAGTTGTTCAAAATAGTATTGTTCGCGGCGGCTATTCTTCTCGTCTCGTTCGGCGGTTTCATCGTTTACTGGGACGTAACCCCGCCTCAGAAAACGTGTGCTTCGTGTCACGAAATTGAAAGCTCCGCAGCAATGTGGGCAAAAAGCGGTCACCGATCCATGTTATGCAAAGAGTGTCATGGAACCGCTCTCAGCAACGGTCTTCACAGTCTGACGGAAAAAGGAATGATGGTGGTGAACCATTTTGCGGGTAATGGAGGACGCGATGTTAAGCTTAGCGAACTCCAGCTTACTTCGGTTCTCGATAATTGCAAACGCTGTCATGGTATGGAGTATGCAAAGTGGTTGTCGGGTGGACACTCGGCACCATACTCGGCAATCTTCCTGAACGAAAAACACAACAAAGCGGTGCAACCCAATTCCGATTGTCTGCGCTGCCACGGCATGTTCTATGAGGGCACGATTGGAGATCTAGTCTCGCCAATCAGCGTCAAAGGTCCGTGGAAAATAGTAAATCCTGAACAATCAGCAATACCGGTAATTCCCTGTTTCGCATGTCACGAAATCCATAGGAAGGGCTCCATCGCACCAAGAACGGATTATTCCGACCCGGGGAATATTTTCTACAGGAATCCGAGCATCCCTTCCGCCTCGTCCTTCTATGACAGGTACGAGAAAGAACATATTGATGGCGACAATCTGCCTGAATTGAAGTTGTGGGAAGGCGAACGAATGGTGAAAGTGTCAGACGACCCTCGCCAAAGGATTTGCATACAGTGCCACGCGCCAAATGCATTTCACCAGGCAGGAACGAGCGACGATAAGACTGCGCGCGGTATTCATGAGGGGCTCAGTTGTCTGGCATGCCATGATGGTCATAGCAACGATCCGCGACAGAGACTGTGTGAATTGTCATCCGGCAATCTCAAACTGCGGTCTCGACGTGACGAAAATGAACACGACGTTTGCTGACAAAAACAGCCCGCACGACATCCATTCTGTACGCTGTGTAGATTGTCACACCAAAGGGATACCAAAGAAGCGGGTATGATGATGGGATGGAACGGTGGCGGATGCTCTTGCTCTAATCGAAAGGCGAGGGGGTTATTGCGCCTGGCAGGTCTCACCTTGATGTCTGATTATTTTGTCTGGTTCATGATAGGATTTTGAAAGTATCAAGGGAAGGTTGTTTCTTCGAGAACCTCCGCTTATATTCTGTCCAGGTGCGAAAAAAGATGGCACATAACATTCTTATTGCCGGCCTGCCCGCCGCTTATTGGCGGGAATGCTATGCGGATACACGGCAGGCTAATTATAGTTAGGCAGTTGAATCAACAAAGTCGAACTTTCAATGACTCCTCTACTTTTAGCAAATCCGGAAAATAAACTGCTCGGTGTGTCCTTTGATACTATTTTTACAACCGTCGTAACTATCAGCATTTTTGTCCTCGGTTATTTATTCAACAGAGTCTACGAATGGCGAAAGGGAATAAGGCATTTCAAAGATGTACGCAAGCTAGTTCGCTCTCATCTTGAATCATTGCTGGAGCCGACCGACAAACAAATTACCGAGTATAAGGAATTTGGAGAGTATCTTGCGAGCCACAAACTTGATGACCGCGCCTTTCATGAATCCCCCATCCAAACAGATTTTCTCAGCAATCTGCCTTACCTCGACATTTTTCAAGCCTTCAAACTCGGTTCAAGAAAGCAACGCACTCAGCGTATCGAAGCTTTCAATTCTATGTTTCAAGCAATAAAATTCATTGAAAGACAGAATTCAATAACTAAAATGGAATTTTCCGAACTGCATAGAAGTCGCAGTGAATATATTGCAATCTGGAACAGTAGTAATGACGCCATGCTACGTTTTCACGATCAACTTCTTGGTTTTGCTCGTAGAAACCGTCTTGCGCGCAACCAGGACGTTTTCTTCACAGAATTAAATATAATCGTTCACAATCTAACCGAACAAAAAGACAGTTCTGACACCGAAATCCTTTTTAACCATTTCGTCGAACCAATTATAGATTTGGTCAAGAAGTTCAACCCTGATCAACGCACCGACATACTATCACCGCTTGCCCTTAAATCTTCGAAAGCAAGGAAAGACCTTATTCGTCTGCTTGATGTTTACAGTGGATTTTATCTGGAGCAATCGTCTAACCTGAAAAAGAGACGAGATATTATTACAGGAGCAATATCATTACTATAAACATAGACTGGCCGCAACCGCCTAAGCAGTCGCTCAAGCTGACGGAATGAGCGTGGTGCGTTAATCATGGCGAACATAGATTAGTACAGAATTGAAAGTTATCAGCATGAACTCGTTTCGTTTTCAGCAACTTGGAAATTATCAGCGCCGCAGCTTAGCGCCCGTCCGTTAGGTGGCACGAAAGGCACTTGACTTTGAAAACAATTGCAGTACTTGTCTTCGATGGTTTCGCCGATTGGGAGCCAGCGCTTGCACTGACTGGGTTGCGCCGTTGGGGAAAACGAGAAGTGGTCACGGTAGGCTACGACGAGCATGTTGTAAAATCGATGGGCGGGCTTCGTGTGCTGCCAGATCGTTTGTTGCGAGACCTCACTGTTGATGACACGCAACTACTAATTCTACCTGGAGGCGACCAGTGGCTCGAAAGCTATCCTGCGCGCGAGGTTGATGAAGTACTAACAACCTTTGAAGCTCATGGAATAACAATTGCCGGCATTTGTGCTGCAACGACAGCCTTAGCCCGAGCTGGCCTCTTTCGCGGACGACGACATACAAGCAACGGCAAGGCATTCCTTCTCAAGCACGCACCGGGCTACGAGACTCCTGATTCGTACGTCGACACATTGGCTATAGGCGACCGCGGTGTGATTTCAGCAAATGGACTCGGTGCAATTGAGTTTGCTCGCGAAGTTTTTGCGGAGTTGGATGTGCTCACCGAAGCGGACTTAAAGATATATGAAGAGATGTACCGGCATGGTCGCGATGAGTCGGCACAGCAAGCCCAATAGCATCCGAGTTGTGCCGCCTAATTAGGCACTCAAGCTGACCGAATTACGGCCGACGATTTCGCCGCGCGCCGGAAAAATTTTTTAAGGAAATGGCGACATCTGCCGCGCGTATAGTCTACACGGAACTTGCTGCACGTCGCCGCAGCTTAGCTCCGGTTCGTTAGGTGGCAATGAATAAAGGAGATATAACATGAAACCAATACCTTGGAGTGAACGATATTCCGTCGGTGTAAAAGAAATCGATCTTCAACATCGAGGTTTGCTTGACATTATCAATCAAGTCATCGACTCAATTGATAAGAAGAAGGAATGGCAAACGACATCTACCATTCTTGACTCCCTTATCAATTACGCCTACAACCATTTCGCAACTGAAGAACGATATATGAAGGAAGCTGAATATCCTGAATTGTCGTGGCATGTTGGGTTGCATGTTGAGTTCATAAGAAAGGTTTTTGAATTGTCTCAAGGATTTTCACGGAAAGGAGCGGGAATACAACAAGAAATGCTTACGTTTTTAGGAGAGTGGTATAGTAATCATGTTCTTGGAGTCGATAGGAAATATATGGAGAGCCTTTCTGCGAAAGGAATAAAATAGATTTACGTCTGCCGCCTAACCAGGCACTCAAGCTGACGGAATTACGGCCGACGATTTCGCCGCGCGCCAGAAAAATTTTTTAAAGAAATGGCGACATCTGCCGCGCGTATTGTCCACACGGAACTGGCTGCATGTCGCCGCAGCTTAGCGCCGTTCCGTTAGGCAACGCAGTTGTAAAGGAGCAATATGACAAACTATAAGAATAAACTTTTTATCATAATAATAAGTTTAATGGTAATAACTTCTTTCTTACCTGATGCAAAGAGTGTATTTACTTCAGGTGGATTCTTTTTTAAAGTTATAGCGTTTTTACTCGACATTTCTATTGTAATCGTGATATTCTTTAGATTTAAATGGGTTGTTCATGCTATTATTATTTGGTCAGCTTGGCAAATAATAGTTTCGATGCTACTTCTATTCGGTATCATATTTGTAATGATAGCAAGTGAGTCCAGCAAATTCCCAATGGGTTGGGTAGTGCTTCAAGTAATATTTGGTGTAATGAAGATCGTTGGTATAGGTTATTTTTTGTTCGCTCTGAAGAACCTCAAGGCCCAAAGTAAGGAAGTTGCTACATAATATATAATTGCGGCGCCTAACCAGGCACTCAAGCTGACGGAATGAGCGCACTGTGAAATTCATGGTGAGCATAGGTTGGGTACAGAATTGAAAGTTATCAGAATGAACTTGTTTCGTTTTGTCTATATTGAAAATTATCAGCGCCGCAGCTTAACTCCGGTCCGTTAGGCGGTGAAAAAGAATATATTATCAATGAGAAGTTAAATGAAAGACTCTAAACTGCAAGTACATGAAGTGCTGTATGCAATAAACCAAGCATGGCGAACCAATATGCCTCTTACCATGTCCCAGCATTTACATCCAGACATTATCATGAAATTCCCTGGATTTTCAGGTGAAGTGGTGGGACGTGAAGCGCTCCTCTCAAGTTTTGTTGAATTCTGTACGAACGCTCGAGTTCTTGAATATCAAGAGAGCAACGAACAAATAGATGTGATTGAAGATTGTGCTGTAGCGAGCTTTCAATTTGAGATGTTGTATGAACGAGCAAAGTATCAGGAACGATCAAAGGGACGAGACCTTTGGGTATTTCAACGCATTTCTGGTAAGTGGGTTGCGGTGTGGCGAACGATGATGGAGTTAGAGGAAGTGCGAGTAACCAGTAAATGAGAGTGCGCAGCCTGAACCGCTGGTCAAGCTGACTCAATAATCCCCCGCGAAACAACGCGGGGTAAACTCTAATTTGTAAAGATGGTGGTGGTCTTTTTTATTCAAACGCAGTAAGTTTAATGAAACAAACCTTGGTGAAGCATGAAAAAGGTTTTCTTAGTTCTTCCCGTGTTTCTTTTTATAGTGGCACATGATGGTACAGCGTATGCCGATGATGGGTACAGGCTCTGGTTGAAGTATGACTTAATTACAAATCAGCAAAAGTTGAACGAGTATAGACAGTCAATCAAGGCATGGTCAGTTGAAGGCTCGTCTCCCACGATTGAAGCCGCTGAACATGAACTGCGAATCGCACTGGACGGATTGCTGGGTTCAACGGTTCCAGAAGTGAACAGCATGAACGATGATGGAATGCTATTAGCCACAACATATAAGAACTCTAAGCTGCCGGCAGGAATTGATCTGAAAAACAAACTGGAGAAAGTCGGGCCGGAAGGATTTGTCATTCTCACAAGTAATATCAATGGAGAGGAAGTAATCATTATTACCGCCAATGAGGACATCGGAGTCCTTTACGGAGTTTTTCATTTCCTGAGATTGCTGCAAACAAATCAGGATATCAGCAACCTTGATGTCGTATCTTCTCCATCGATCAAGCTGAGGATGCTCGACCACTGGGACAATCTTAACGGGACAATAGAAAGGGGGTACGCCGGCTTTTCAATATGGGACTGGCACACTTTGCCCGTTTACATCAAGCAACGCTATCGGGATTACGCGCGCGCCAACGCTTCGATCGGGATCAACGGCGCCGTGGTAAATAACGTAAACGCGGACCCGCTCATCCTAACTCAACGATATATACTGAAACTCGCTGCGTTGGCGAGCGTGTTCCGTCCTTACGGCATAAAAATTTATGTCTCCGCTAACTTTGACGCACCGATAAAATTAGGAAAGCTGAAAACAGCTGACCCGCTCGACCCTCAGGTTCGGCAATGGTGGAAAGACAAGGTGAAGGAAATTTATTCTCTTATTCCGGATTTCGGCGGCTTTCTCGTTAAAGCTAATTCCGAAGGTGAACCCGGTCCCAGGGACTATGGACGCACACAAGCGGATGGAGCAAACATGCTTGCAGAAGCGTTGAAGCCTTTTAGCGGAGTGGTCATGTGGAGAGCATTTGTTTACTCTTATGACCCGGAAGATCGTGCCAAGCAAGCTTATGAAGAGTTCAAACCGTTGGATGGGAAATTCGAAGACAACGTATTGCTCCAGGTTAAGAACGGCCCGCTCGATTTCCAGCCGCGAGAACCTTTCAGTCCATTGTTTGGTACTATGCCGAGGACTCCTATGATGTTGGAGTTCCAGATCACGATGGAATATTTGGGCCAGGGAACAAGCCTCGTTTATCTGGCACCCCTGTTCAAAGAATGTCTCGAGTCGGACACTTACTCGAAGGGTGAAGGCTCCACTGTCGCAAAAATTGTTGACGGTTCTCTTGATGGCCATTCGGTATCCGGAATTGCGGGCGTTTCCAACATCGGTGCGGACAGGAACTGGACAGGTCATCCGTTCGGTCAGGCAAACTGGTACGCGTTCGGACGTCTTGCATGGGACCATGAACTTACATCAGAACAAATTGCCGATGAATGGATTCGCATGACTTTTTCGAATGACACCAATGTCATCAAGCAGATCGAGTCCATTATGATACCTTCGAGGGAGAACGTAGTAAACTATATGGATCCTCTCGGCCTCAACATGATATTCGGATATGACAATCATTACGGCCCCGGGCCGTGGATCGGCTACTCACCTCACAAAGATTGGAACTCCACTTACTACCACAGAGCAGACAGCCTCGGTGTCGGTTTTGATCGTACGAAAACAGGTAGCGACGCAGTGAGCCAGTATTATCCGCCTCTTGCAAAAGAATTCGCTTCACTTACCACATGTCCGGATAATGAGCTTCTCTGGTTTCATCACGTGAGCTGGAACTACAAGATGAAATCCGGTTGCACACTCTGGGATGAGATTTGCTATCACTATTATGAAGGTGTTGACAGCGTTCGTAGCGCACGAAGGGTATGGAATTCTCTGGAAGGAAAAATAGATGACGAAGAATTCCACGATGTGCAAATGCTCCTTGAGATTCAGGAGAACGAAGCTGTCTGGTGGCGAAACGCTTGTGTGTTGTACTTCCAGACATTTTCTAAAATGACGATTCCGGAGGGGCTTGAGAAGCCAGATAAAGCATTGCAGTATTATGAGAGCTTATCATTCCCGTATGCCCCGGGGACGTGGTAGGAGAAGTGGGTGGCAATGCAGGAAGGTTTAGTAGGTACCAACTTGTTGAAAACTTCTAGATACTAATGAAAGTGATAGAATACCTCGGGGGAAAGGAGGGCTTAGATCAAAGCCGGAACTTTGCTAAGGCTGTGGGAGATTTCGGCCGTTGTGTGTAGGTTGCTTAATGGAACTGTTATCCTTCAGAGCTTCAGGGAGATTCTCGATTTCGCGGGCGGTCTTTTTGAAATTGAGAAGAAGAGTTATTTTATTTCCGCAGACATGAAAAAATTATGCCGGCAAAAAATTATAAAGAGGCGGAATTGGAAGCTCTGTTTTCATCCGACGTCATTTGTCAGGTGATCCACGTTACATAAGACAGAATCCTGACGGAGAAAAATGACAGAGGCAAGTTGATTGAGTTGCAGGCATTAATTTTGAGGTTCTGAAAATGAAGGAACTTTTATCGTTTTCGTTTTTTGTCATTGGTATGATTCCTATCTGTGCCATATTCGCCCAGGACCAAAAACTCCCACCGGGCAACCCCGCCGGACAATACGATGAATCTAAGGTTCCAAAATACACGCTACCTGATCCGCTCGTCATGTTGAATGGAGACAGGGTGACAGATACAACCGCCTGGAATGAGAGGCGCAGGCCGGAGATTCTGAGAATTTTCGAGACCAGTGTTTATGGGAAGGCGACGGTGGACCGGCCGGAAGGCATGCATTGGGAAACAACAGTGGAGGATGGTAGTGCTTTGAATGACTCTGCTGTTTTGAAGAAAGTGACGATCTACTTTTCGAGGAGGAAAGCTTGGCCCAAGCTCGGGCTCGACATAATTCTACCAAAGATCGGGAAACGTGTCCCTGTTTTCCTGGTGTCCACCTGGGTTCCGGATGCCGAGCTCCTGATCAGAAGAGGATTCGGTCTCGTGACATTCGACGCACGGGATATCGAGCCGGACAATAAGGACAGTGCATACGCGGAGGGAATCAGGAAGTTCTTCGATCCGCCTGATAGGAAAGAGCCGGTGCCGGATGAATGGGGAACGATAGCGGCCTGGTCGTGGGCGGCGAGGAGAGTAATGGACTACATTGAAACTGACACTAATATTGATGCTCGGAAGGTTTGTATCCTCGGCTTTTCGCGGTTTGGCAAGGCTGCAATGTGGGCCGGTGCCCAGGATCAACGATTTGCGATAGTCTTTTCATGCGAGTCTGGATGCGGCGGCGCAACAATCGTTCGTCGTGGTTTCGGCGAGACTGTTAAACTGATCAACGATCAATTTCCTCATTGGTTCGACGGCAACTTCAAGAGCTTCAACAATCGTGTGAACAATCTCCCCGTTGATTGGCACATGCTTATTGCTTTGATGGCGCCAAGGCCTGTCTATGTGTCGACGGCCGAGGAAGATTTATGGGGCGATCCTCGCGGGACTTTTCTAGCGGCGAAGGCCGCGGAACCGGTTTATGAGTTGTTCGGAGAAGCAGGGTTGGGCGTAACTGAATTGCCGCCAGTGGAAACGCCAGTCGGCAATTTCATCGGGTATCATATTCGGAAAGGCAAACATGGACTGGTTGATTATGACACCGAAAAATTCATAGACTTTGCTCAGAAACACTTTTCAATGACTGAAGCCCGTTCCATCCGTTGAGCTGTTATCTTTCAGAGATACCGGACAGAAACGGTTGAGAAATTATTAGATGGAATTGAGGACAAAGGGAAAGAACACTTAAAGCCAAGAAGTGGTACAACCTATCACAAATATCATCTCAATAACTGTCTTTTAGCAAAAGCCATGGTTTGTCCTATTGACTTTGAAGAGGCAAACTGTTGTACTACGAGAAAATGTCACCTTTCTTAAATTGCCAGATGCTTATGACATTGATGACTGCACCGATTCCTAAGAGGATACCGATATGCGGCAGAATGTCGATAGTTCCGACTCCCCGCCAAAGGACTTCGAGAAAGCCTTCCATAGCCCAGTAAACAAATGTCAGCTTACTGAAGAACTGAATTGCCGGCGGCATAAGAAAAGTCGGGAACCATGCACCGCCGATTGCACTCATGGTCAGGATCAGCAAAGTTCCTAGGCCATTGGCTTGTTGCCGCGTCTTTGAAAGAGCAGCAAGGAGCATTCCGAATGATGTGCAGGCAATTGAAGCGGATAGAATTATCAACATAAGATTCAGGAAGTTAGTAAATATGTCCACTTGGAACATCAGCCACCCGACAACAAACATAAAAAGTAATTGGACGATCGCAAGCGACATATTGAATATGTATTTGCTCCAGAGAATATGAACCCGCGAAACAGGCGATGTGAGTATTCTCAACATCACACCGGACTTTCTTTCATCAAAAAGAGAAGACGAAGAAGCCGTCAATGCAAACAGAAGAAAAGTCAAAGCCCATCCTCCGATGCTTCTCGTTGCCCACTGGTTTTTCAACTTTTCGCCCACAACTTGTTCCTTGTCAATGTGCACAATGTTGCTCATGAAATTCGAACTGTTTCTGGCAGTGTCGCTGTCGGCACGAGAATCAATCCAGCGATCGGGATTCAGGAAAATGCTCGTATCAACCTTGAAATATTTCCTCACAATAGAAGCTAACCCTTTATTGAATGCTTGTCCCGAATCTGTCCCGAGAAATTTTTTTGCTTGACGAAACCCGCTTTGAGCAATGATCGATGGAAAATGGCTGAACACCGCTTGTTCCACCAAACCTTCTACAGTCTGTATTTCTATTTCATTCTTCGGATCGTAATAAAATTTTAAACTAAGAGCAGTGGAAGTATCCGTATAGGCATCCGTTGGAAACACGATCCCTGCCGTTGCTTTCCCGCTCTTGACATATGCCTTGATTGAAGCTGTATCGAATGGAATCACCTTCCCATGGTCATCTCTTACGGAATCGACGACTTGAAAAGCCTTCATGGTGTCGAGTGTCGAGACTATGCGCTTGGCAACATCAGAAGAGCCTCTGATTAAGTACAACGATTGGAATTCCCTGTGGGCCCGAGTCTCCACTGTTAAATATAGAACCAAAGATAAACATGAGAACCATTGGAACGACAAAAGTCAGAAGCACCGAGATTCTGTCATTGAGAAATATTCTGTACGAATTCTTAAATAGCTGCAAAACAGGTTTCAATCTCTCAATCTCCTTCCAGTCAACTGAAGGAACACTGCCTCAAGCGACGGCCTATGCAATTCAACCCACTTATACTTTAGACCATTTTCCTCGATTTGCGAGAAAAACTTTGAAAGCACAAATCCATTTGCCGGTTTCAATTCGAAATGATCATCGTCCTCAATCAATTCGCCGAAATCTCGGAACAAGGGCTTGTGTTCAAGTGTCGAAGGATTCTTTGCAATGATAATTGTCTCATCATAAGGAAGTTTTTCAAGAAGTTCATCGGTCGTTCCCAGCGCGATAATGTTTCCGTGGTCTATGATTGCGATGCGATTGCAAAGGCGTTCAGCCTCTTCCATGTAATGCGTCGTATAAACGACTGTCTTACCTTGCTTGTTCAACAATTCAAGAAAATCAAAAATTGCATTGCGAGATTGAGGATCGACACCGACAGTTGGTTCGTCGCATATCAAAACTTTGGGATCATGCAGGAGACTTGCAATCATGTTCAACCGTCGTTTCATCCCGCCAGAAAAAGTTTTCACCTTATCTTTTCGCCTTTCGTACAGTCCGACAGCATTCAACTGTTCTTTCATACGCTCGTGCAAAATCTTCTGCTCGATATCGTAAAGCTTCCCAAACATTTCAAGGTTTTCCTGAGCATTCAGCTCATCGTACAGTGCGAGCGATTGCGGCACAAAACCGATTTCTTTTCTGATTTCGAGATTGTCCTGCGATACTTTTTGACCGTCGATCGTGATAACCCCTTCGTCCGCGTTGTGATAACCGACCAGCAGGCTCATTAGCGTGGTTTTTCCCGCCCCATTCGGTCCGAGAAGTCCGAAAAATTCCTGCTCGCGAATTTCCAGCGTCACTCTGTCCAAGGCTGTGACGCTTGGAAATTTCTTTGTAACTTGCTGAATCGTTATCACTTGATTGGAATACGCCTCTTATTTCAATTATAGCTCATGTACCAGGATACCTGAATGGTATGCTCGGTGAAGTTTACGGAAAGATCACAATCAAGTTACAGAATATTTTCAGTCAATTCCACTTTCCTTTGTCTCCGGGGACACCATATTTCTTTGCTTCCTATGTTCTGTCTCTCTGCCATGACCGTTCTCCTTCCATTCCTAATCTACTCAAAACCATCTCCTGCCTTTTACACGTTTCTGCTCGGTATGCTTTGGAGGATAACGAGCATTCAACGGCCTGCTATTTTGGCGGCAGCTAAAATTTTGGGGTAGTGGATTGATTCTGGGAAAAAGACAAGATAAGTTTTTCCTAGAATGGACGGCTTCACGAAGAATAGGGAATTTCTGCAACGTTGCAATCGTGTCGCTTGCAGGCTTTCTTAATGCGGGAATGTTATGCGGATCTGTGGTGGGCTAATTATAGTAAGGGTGCACCCGGGTTTTGATTTTGAAAATCAATCTTATCTGAGAGAAAAATAAATCTCCTTGTTACAACTGATCTAAATGTGATCAGCAATTAGACAAAAACCTTACAATCGAAAAACAAGGAGATTGTTATGCGTTCCAGCATATGGCAGCGGATCGGCTTCAGTATCGTTATTGTCATCATCATTTCATTTCAGGCTCTCGCACAAGATGAACTCGTTTCAATCAAGGGGCATGTGGATGATTGTAAAACGAATTCCGCGCTTACAGGGGTGAATGTAGTTGTTCTGAATACTTCTTATGGTACGACAACCGATAGCCTTGGAAACTTTTCGTTGAACATGAAACGGGGGAACTATCGGATTCGATTTAGTTATGTCGGGTATGAAGCAGAGTCAAGAGGGATAAATATCACTGCAGGGGAAAGGGATTCTTATATAAATATTTCCCTGAAGCAGAGTTCGTATGTTACTAATGAAGTGACGATAAATGCCGATCGGTACCTGACCTCTCCGAGCCTCCACACTATAAAAGCAAAGGATCTTCAATATATTCCCAATCTTTATTCGGACATTATCAGAAGTGTGACGATATTGCCGGGCGTTAGTTCTAACAATGAGTTGACAAGCGCTTATAATGTTCGCGGTCAGAACTTCGATGCAAACCTCATTTACCTAAATGGATATGAAATTTATCGTCCGTACCTTGTCCAGCAGGGCATTGAAGAAAATCAGTCAGCGATTAACGAAAACATGGTTGAGGATTTAGAATTTTACAACGGCGCATTCCCGATTGAATTTGGTGACAAGATGTCATCTGTTCTCGTTGTTAATTATAAGAATAGTCAAAATGCACTTCTTGGAGGTGAAGTCAACGCCGATTTGCTTAATCTCGGCATTACGTTGCACGACAAGGTTGGCGGGTTGAACTGGATCGCCGGTTTTCGTTACGCCTATCCCTCATCGTTCACCAGCGTTCTTCAAACAAAGGGGGCCTATATACCCAGGTATACGGATTTTCAGCTTCTCGGCTCGTACACTCTGCCCGACAATATAAAAATGGAGTTGCTGTTCATCACTGCGAGTAATAGTTTCGATCTGACACCGCAAAACTGGGCCGGCAATTTTCAAATTGGCTCTTACGCCAACTATGAGCAAATCTCCCTGAACTTTACAGGGACCAACAATTACCGGTACAATTCTGATTTGCTCGGACTGAAAGTAACGGCACCTTTGAACTCTAATTCCAGCCTGTCAACCTCCCTTGCTTATTATTCTGATAGAGAATTTTATAATGAAAATCTCTCTTATGATGTTTACTACGCTGAAGATGCTTATGATCCGCAGGATAACAGCTATCTTGAAACGGGTTACGAATATGCGGATAACTCTTTGAAGATGAATCGACTTGAATTGAAAACTGACTTTGATTCTGATTATGGAACGCATGACACGAAAGCCGGGATCACATTAAGGTCTTCCCTGATGGACAACTCGCTTGATGAATCGACTTATTACGTGCCGCCCACCAGCGCGCCTTATCTCGCTAACTTAGAACAGAAATTCACTTTTAACTCGATCTCAGCTTACCTCGGAGAAGACATAATTCTCAATTCGGCAATCACTGCAAATATCGGGCTGCGAGCTTTGAAGTATTATTTCAACGGCGAATTCCTGCTCTCTCCCCGTGGATCCATTTCTTTTGAACCAGACTCAATCAACTCGCTGAACTTCGGATGGGGATACTATTATCAGCCTCCATATTTTTATGAAACCAGGGACAAGAGCCTGGACACCGCCAGAACCCTGCTGTCGCAGAGAGCCATTCATTATGTCTTGAGATATGAAGACAAATTTAGGAAGAACGCTAACTTGCTGGCAGAAGTCTATTATGAAAGTTTGAGCAGATTAATACCATACTATGCAAACCAACTCGAACTGACTTACAGCGACACAAACAATTATGAGGGATATGCCTACGGATTTGATTTACAATACGAAGGCGAACTTGTTGAAGGTCTGGACACATGGATTGGCTATGATTATCTAAACTCCAAAGATAGAAAAGCAGACGGCAGTTCTCCGTATCAAAGAAGTTTACTTGATCAGACACACACGATTAGAATTTTTCTTCAGGACGCGATGCCCACACTTCCCAATTCACAAGCCCATGTACGTTTGCTGTTCGGTACCGGGTACCTTTACCATCCTTTAGTCAGCGCTCCGAGCACATCTCCGACAGGTTCTCCTCAAATGGGACCTGACTATAATGATGTAGATGAGTACCCATTCTATTTCAGGGTTGATATGGGATTGACATATAGGTTCGTTTTTGAGGACAAAAGAAGTGTGACTTTGACCGCCGACGTCCTTAACGTGTTCGATAAACAAAACATTGTTTCATATTCCTGGTATTACATCCCTCAGGAGAGTCCACAACCCATTCGGGTGCCGAATATTCTTTCTGAAAGATACTTTAACATTGGGGTTCGAGTCGATTTTTAGGAAGTGGAGTGACCAATCCGTAAGGCAAGTATTGACCTTTCCTTCACGCCTCGTGATGACTTCGCTTGGGTTTTTCTTTTACTGTAGCCAAAGTGAGGCACTACTACTAATTTACTTGATAAACTTTTGACGATAAGCTAAATTTTTCCAGAAAGATTTTAAACGAAGAGGAGCAAGTTTTTGAATTCGATACGAATGGCAAGGAGTGATTCATCAAACTAAGGGAGAGAAACAAGTATTGGAATGGCAAATTGAGCGGGGGATGTGAGGCGTGACAATTATCAAATCACTCCTTGATACACAAGGAGATAAGAAATGGCATGTCATATATGTCCACGCGCGGCATGAAAAGCAAATTCATCTGGAGATGCTTAAGATGGGACTTGAGTCCCTTCTCCCAATGAAGAAAGAACTTCACACATGGTGCGATAGAAAAAAATGGGTTGACGTTCCTCTTTTTAGTTCGTACGTTTTTATAAATATGCCACCCGGAGAAAAGGAACTGGTATATTTGTTAAATGGTTTTGTGAAATTTGTTTCTACAAACGGGAAACCGTGTATCGTACCACAGTGGCAAATTGACGGAATTAAGAAGATATTAAATTCTTATCCGGAATTAATCGATGTGTTGGATTCCGATTATGTCGGTGTGGAAGGGACGATTCTTGTGGGACCTCTTGCGGGAATACATGGTAAGATTACCGAAGTAAAGAACCAGAAATGTTTTACGATGAGAATTGACGGCATTGAGAGGGTGCTGTCGGTCACGATTCCGGCTTCACTATTCAAGCCATTTAGTGAGGTTATTCCCCGCAGACTCCTGTCGGCGGAGCGATCCTTCGGAGAAGATCTGACAGCCGCAGAATAATTGGAAGCCGCAGACAGTCGATGACGAAGCATGTTTGTTTGATTTATCGATCGGCTGCGTACACTCGGCGTTGGTTTTTAATTCTGTTGTGGTTATAGAAGCTTACTCTTTTGAGCCGGCGGCTCTTCAGCCTAGGGGCGGGCATAAGCTCAGTCTAAGCCGTGTGCCATGAAGTGACTGAGATGGCGAAGCTGTGAGAAGGTATTTCGAATTGAAGAGAGAATTCCATTTCCATCTGAAAGAAAGCGCGGTTTGTTAGTCGGGTCGTATGATCGTTAAACCAATAAGAAAAATATAGGATATTGCCCTTTTGAGAATTATTTTGATCGGCACGGTTTTGAACCTTGCAGTGAATTTCGCAATGGCCGGGACTTTCAAGGAGACAGGGCCTACAATATCTTGGCTGGCCACAGAGTTGTACATAACGACTGCGTTCTTTTTCCTGGTGCGGAGGGCAGGGATCAGAATCATCGACCCACGGTTCTACAAAAAATGAATTTTAGTCGGATTGGGAAAAAATGAGATTTGATTATCTGATAGTCGGCGCAGGTTTTTCTGGGTGCGTCCTTGCCGAGCGCATCGCATCGCAGCTCGGCAAGCGGTGCTTGATTGTTGAGAAGAAGGATCACATCGGCGGTAATGCTTACGATTATTATGACGAAAACGGTATACTGGTTCATAAATATGGGGCACATATATTTCATACGAACAGCAATAAAGTGTGGGATTATCTCAGCCAATTTACGGAGTGGAGACAATACCAACATAAGGTTTTGGCGGTTGTCGACGGAAAGAAGGTTCCGGTCCCGTTCAATTTGAACTCTATCGGAATTCTATTCGACAAAGAGAAAGCGGCAAGATTTGAGCGGTTGTTAGTAGAGAGGTATGAGTATGGCGCCAGAATTCCAATCTTGAAGCTGATGGAGTCTGCGGAAGGGGAACTTGGTGAGCTGGCACAATACATATACGACAAGATATTTCATGGTTATAATTTGAAGCAATGGGGATTAAAGCCGGAGGAGGTTGACCCGTCAGTTACTGCGAGAGTACCAGTTTGTATCAGCAGGAACGATAGATACTTCCAGGATGTGTACCAAGGGATGCCAAGGTCTGGTTACACAGAAATGTTCAAAAAGATAATTAGCCATAAATCTATAAAGGTAGAACTAAATACTGATTATAGGGAAGCAATTAGGAGCGGCATCAACTTCGACAAGTTGGTATATACCGGTCCTATTGACGAATACTTTGGTTACATACATGGGGAGCTGCCATATCGAACTTTAAATTTCAGGTTTGGAAGCCATGAGAAGGAATTCTTTCAGGAAGTCGGGGTGGTGAATTATCCGAACGATCATGAGTACACAAGAATAGCGGAGTTTAAGCATCTGACAGGGCAAAAAAGCACCAACACAGTCGTTGCTTATGAATTCCCCGGAGAATATAAGGCAAATGTAAACGAGCCGTATTATCCTATACCGCGTGAGGAGAATGAAAGGATGTATAGAAAATATCTGAAGGAAGCTGAAAAATCTTTTGACGCCACTGCATTTGTGGGCAGGCTGGCCGAATATCGATACTACAACATGGATCAGGCTGTTGCTCGAGCCCTATCCGCGTTTGAAGCAATAGCGGATGCTTAGACCGCATCCGCCTTTTAGATTATCCAAAAGATTAAGGACTTGAAGTCTGTCATGAGCAAGTTAATTTCCTGCATAGTTGTAACTACAATGTGAAAACCTACCTCGGCCAGTGTGTGGCTTCGGTGCGCGAAGAAGTTCGCAGCGGCGATTTAGACGTGGAAGTGATTGTAGTCGATAACGGTTCGGAGGACAGTTCTGAAGAGTACATAAGGGCAAATTTTCCGGAAGTGAAATATATACCGCTTGAAAAGAACGTCGGTTTTGCCAAGGCGTTTAACATCGGACTTGAAGAGGCAAAAGGCGAGTATATCTTAAAGATAGATTCGGACACAAAGCTGCTGCCTAATTCCGTAAAGAGTTTGGCTGCACTGTTAGATAACGATGCATCCGGCGTTATCGGCACTGCCGTACCTAAATTGTTAAACGGCGATGGCACTATCCAGTTCAGTATTTGCAGAGACTTTCCAAAGCTGAGCAATATGCTTTTAAGCGCGATGGGCGTGAATGCATTGATGGAAAAGAAGTGGCCAGATGTAATGTATTGGGGGCGTCAGACATACCCACTGTCCGCTTATAGTCACTCGCGGGAAATAACTTTTGCTCCGGGTGCCTGTTATCTGATTAGAAGGAGCGTCTTTGACAGAATAGGTCCGCTTGATGAGAGCTTCTTTGTCCAGTATGATGATACTGACTTCTGTGTCCGGGCACGCAGAGCCGGCTTCAAAATGTGGTATGATGCGACTTCTCATGTGATCCACTATGGTGGGAAAAGCATACCCGGCAGCTTCAAAAGGCTGAAGGTCTCTAATGGGAGTTTTAGGAAATATTTCGAAAAGCACCATGGCAGGCCCTATTTGTTGGCTATATTAATTATGCAGGTTATCCTGATTGTTCTGGTAGTTCCAATCCAATTGATTGGTTACGCTATCATGCGTGCGTTCCGGTATAGAGCCAACGGCTTAAGGAATCTAATCTTATCAAATGTTTATAGGGGATACTTGTTAGTTTTGGGTGAGGTCAGGCGACATTGATTAGGTTGTGTTTGAGGTTTCCTTGCGGGAGCGTGGTGGAGATGGGTTCTTGGGTCAAGAGGGATTCGGCGGAAAAAACGAAATACGGTGAATGTTGTGGATAAAAATGACTGGATAACTCAAGAAACGAAATACCATGATGCAGTTGCAACGGACTACGCCAGGAAAACCGAATGGGAATTGATTTGGCAAATTCCTGAACGGAAGCATTTATACGGCTTAGTGGATTTTCGCCGCAAGCGAATTTTGGATTTTGGCTGTGGCCCTGCCACTGCCATAGCGCAGGTCTTGTCTGAATCCGCATACTCATTGTACGTTGGGGTTGACATTTCGCTCAACATGTTGCACATCGCTCAAGGAAAGTTGAAACGATCAATGCTTGTCTGTGGGGATATCGATGAGATTTCCTTTAAGAAAGGCTTCTTCGATGTTGTCACGTGTTTGAGCGTTCAGCATCATCTTCCCGAGCCGTACCAGACACTTTCGCGTTTGCTGACCCTTGCCAAAGATGATGCGCTGCTCCTGATGAGAGAACCGTCCATACGTGGCCTCAAACCTGGTGAAGGAGAGAGCCCTAACGAACGGGGGCTGGAAGAGGAGAAACTCATAGAGGTGCTAAAGTCGAATGGGTTCAACATCGAACATGTGCAGTTTATAAACTCGAAGGTTGTTAACAAAGCCAGAAGGGCGGCCCAGCTGATTGGACTACGATTTCTGGAGAAGAAAACGTCCTGCATGACGGCCAAGCTCGTTATAGATGAATACCTAGACAAGCTTCTCGGCACTAAATTGCCTTCCTTATTTAAAGGTGCGGACATGCTCCTATCAGCGAAGAGATCATCAGGCTACCCTATGGCAAATGAAGAACAATCTTATCAGTTCGAAGATTTCATTGATTGCAGACTTGGGAAAAGCAGAGTCGCCGACAACATACTTGTGTGGAGTTCAAACTGAACATGCCGCGTTTAAGTCACAAATGGATCCTTAGGTCAATATAATGAAGGGCCCAACTGCAACTTCTAATGTCCATAAACTTCCTCTTGTGAGCTGCATTGTGCCGACGAGCAGGCCTGACTTGCTGAGAGGTTTAGTCGAAGCGCTGGAAAAACAAGATTATCCGAACAAGGAGGTCATTGTTGAAGAGGGATATAGAAACCCTTCCGCCGCTCGAAATCGGGGGGCTGAGAGAGCAAGCGGGGAGATTTTCGCCTTCATAGACGATGACGTCATTATACCTGCAACCAATTGGTTAACGAATCTGGTATTGCCCCTGCTTGCCGAGAGTGCTGACGATATAGGGCTGGTGAGCAGCGGTTTCCTGCTTCCACCGGATGCGACAAAATTTGAAAGATCGATAGCAAGACAGTTTGATCGGATTGAGTTTAGTCCTGTTGAGGAGCTGACCGAATCAGATCTGGCGGGCGCTAATTGTCTTGCGATAAAGAAGAAACTGTTTCAATCTATCGGTGGGTGGGACGAGGGATATGTGACCAGCGAGGATAATGAAATGCGTGAAAGACTCAGGCAGCTGGGGCTAAAACCCTACATGGCCCCCCAAACTCTGATTTACCACCCACGGCCGAAGACATTGACTGAGCTAACTCGCAAGTATGTATGGTACTACTTCAACAGCGCGATGGCAACCAAGAGCGGAGCGGACACTTTGGGGTATCGCAGGTTGAACAGTGTTTGGCGGAAAGCTGCGTATATCGCGGCGGTCGCTTTTGGATTTCTTGCTGACCTTATTTATTGGAGGACCAAGAGAAGGTTCGCCTTCCGCCCCCTTTACGCCTATGTGATTCTTGTCGGAAGGCTGTCTTATCTTTGGGCATGGATCAGGTGAGAATCGCTTTTATTGTAAAAGTTCTTAGTCAGAGGGGAGGCATTGAAAAGGTTGTTTATAACCTTGCGAAGTCTTTTTCTGAAGCGGGAGATTATGTCGAGGTGTTTTGCGGGAAAGTATTGGAGAAACCCCAGGCGATTACGGTCACAAAGGTCGGCTGGACCAGGAAAGTGCCTTATGTATTTGCGCACGCCATTTTCAAGTTCAAAATGAGAATGGTGACAGAGGTAGGTGACTACGACATTATTCATGATCACTACTAAGCATTCGCCTTAGCAAGCGTTTCCACTATTCATGCGTGCCACAAGAAAGGGAAAGATCTTTTCTTCAGGCGAAGGGTAAAGTTGTTCAGCGAACAGCGAAATATCTATTGGCTGGTATAGATACTGAGAAGCTTCATAGATTCCTACAATCGTTACATGAACCATTTGAACCTTAGAGTGTGGCATGGTTCTCGCCCGGTTGTTGTCGTCTCGGATGATGTGGCGAGAGACATGGATATGTTCTACTTCAAAAGAAAGTGACCTATTTACATTTGCCATAACGCAGTAGAGAAGACCACTGACAGTATGTTGCTATCCAGCTCAGACAGAAGGGGTGTGGTACTATGTGTTTCCAACAAGCTTATCGAGAAGCCGCAGACAGCCGGTGACGCGACGTGTATATGCTATTTATGGACTGTCTCTAGCACACGAGTACTAAGAAGAGGTCTGGCTCGACTACTTCTGTAGACCGCCTTTCAAAGCATCGGATTGTCCTCGTCCCCATGGTAAATTTCTCTTGACACCTTTACTCAGGATCATTACATTCTTGAGAAGAAGATTTTATATTTCAACTGGTTTTTCTTGTAAAATTGGAGAACGTTTGCAGAAAGGATATTGAGTAGTGCAAGGATCGAAGGGGCACAAGTGGATGTGGAAAACTTCCGCGCTGCAAATATTACTGTTGATGATAATAGTGCCAAGAGGGTCTGTACATGCTCAGGCCGACAGCGGGCGCGCTGAATCAACAGGGAAGTGTTACAACACATCTGTAACACGGGAAGAGGGATGGACGAGAGCACTTCAAGATGCCGAAACGAACGCAATAAGAAGCGCAGCGGGAATAAGCATAACTTGTCAGCCCTTCAACATCACGTCAGAGTCTACCAATGCCAAGAATCAAAGTGACTACCTCAACACTTTCTTGGAACTCAACCCATCGATAACCTGTTGGAGGATAATATCTGAAGAGATTCTGGATTGCACAGCGAGCGTCGAGAATAATGATCCTTTTTATTAAGGGCACATTTTATGACTCGTGAACCACTGGGTATTATGCTAACTTACCATAGCGCATTACTCGATCTACAAAAATGGCTTGTCAGAATTTCGTAAGAGATGAGAACTACTTCTGCGACATTTGTAATCAAGAGGTTTAAATGAAAAGGAAGAATTTCATTCCACTTCTTCTCGGGTGCACTTTATTTGTCCTATCCAGCAATCGACTAGTCTATTCACAAGGAATAGGCGTCACAAATGTTTCCTTTTCGATAAGGGGCAGCGATATAGTGGTGCATTATGATCTCAATGGATCAACAGACAAGCTATACAATGTGGAGTTAGTTTTGAAAAGAGAGACACAGCCATATTTTAAGATGTTGCCCAAGGATATTTCTGGCGATGTTGGAACGGGCAAATTTGCAGGGAAGGGCCACGAAATCGTATGGCACCTCTTTAGTGATGTTCCCGATGGACTCGATGGGAACGACTATTACTTCGAGGTCAGTGCTACGTTGTTGGGTGCAGAGAAAGAAGGGACAAGCTGGTTGTATTATGTTGGAGCAGCAGTAGTCGGCGGCGCGGCCGCCGTGTTTCTTGGCAGAAATCTATTCACAAAAGGCTCGTCCGGCGCCGGACTGCCTTCTCCTCCAGGCAGGCCATAAAGGAATGAAGGAAAACATAAATCAAGTGAATTCAATCATGACATTCCTCACTGCCCATATTGCTTTTAGAGATTCATTAAGCCGGAACCTCTTGTTGCGTTGAATAACAGGACACAAATACTAATGTTTTATGGGAGTGATTGGATGATTTATGGAATTGAGGAGTAAGAAGACGGACATAGCGAAGCGCATGACGTGTTCAAATTGGAAGCTGCTGCCAGGGTTAGCTCTGCTCTTCTTTTTCTTTTCTGCCAGTGCCATGGCGCAGCCTGCTGCACCGACGCTTGCCAGTCCGTCAAACGGTTCGACAGGAGTTGCAATAAATCCGACGACACTGAGCTGGTATGCATCTACAGAGGCAACGAGTTACGAGTTACAGGTATCGACGGACCCACTATTCGGGACAACGGTATATGACAACAGCAGCCCAGATACGTTTCAGGTGGTAAGCAGTGTTTTAAGTAACAATATATTGTACTACTGGCGGGTGGAGGCGAGTGACGGAGGTCCAGGTGGTTGGTCGGGTGCGTATAGTTTTACGACAATAGTTGCAGCGCCGCCAACACCAACACTTTCCAGTCCAACGAACGGTTTAACTGGGGTGTCAATTAGTCTGACACTAAGCTGGAACGCATCTGCAGGTGCAGCGACTTACGAGCTACAGGTATCGACGGATCCAACATTCACGACGACGTTTTATGATAACAGCAGCCTGACAGGTACATCTCAGGCAATAAGCGGTTTAAGTAACAATACGTTGTACTACTGGCGGGTAGATGCGACAAATGCAGGTGGCACAAGTGGATGGTCTACTCCTACATGGAGTTTTACGACAATAGTTGCAGCGCCGCCAACACCAACACTTTCCAGTCCAACGAACGGTTTAACTGGGGTGTCAATTAGTCCGACACTAAGCTGGAACGCATCTGCAGGTGCAGCGACTTACGAGTTACAGGTGTCGACCAGTTCAACGTTTGCGACAACGGTATATGATAACAGCACCCTGACAGGTACATCTCAGGCAATAAGCGGTTTGAGTAACAATACGCCGTACTACTGGCGGGTAGATGCGACAAATGCAGGTGGTACGAGTGGATGGTCTACTCCTACATGGAGTTTTACGACAATAGTTGCAGCGCCGCCAACACCAACACTTTCCAGTCCAACGAACGGTTTAACTGGGGTGTCAATTAGTCCGACACTAAGCTGGAACGCATCTGCAGGTGCAGCGACTTACGAGCTACAGGTATCGACGGATCCAACATTCACGACGACGTTTTATGATAACAGCAGCCTGACAGGTACATCTCAGGCAATAAGCGGTTTAAGTAACAATACGTTGTACTACTGGCGGGTAGATGCGACAAATGCAGGTGGCACAAGTGGATGGTCTACTCCTACATGGAGTTTTACGACAATAGTTGCAGCGCCGCCAACACCAACACTTTCCAGTCCAACGAACGGTTTAACTGGGGTGTCAATTAGTCCGACACTAAGCTGGAACGCATCTGCAGGTGCAGCGACTTACGAGTTACAGGTGTCGACCAGTTCAACGTTTGCGACAACGGTATATGATAACAGCACCCTGACAGGTACATCTCAGGCAATAAGCGGTTTGAGTAACAATACGCCGTACTACTGGCGGGTAGATGCGACAAATGCAGGTGGTACGAGTGGATGGTCTACTCCTACATGGAGTTTTACGACAATAGTTGCAGCGCCGCCAACACCAACACTTTCCAGTCCAACGAACGGTTTAACTGGGGTGTCAATTAGTCCGACACTAAGCTGGAACGCATCTGCAGGTGCAGCGACTTACGAGCTACAGGTATCGACCAGTTCAACGTTCGCGACAACGGTATATGATAACAGCACCCTGACAGGTACATCTCAGGCAATAAGCGGTTTAAGTAACAATACGCCGTACTACTGGCGGGTAGATGCGACAAATGCAGGTGGCACAAGTGGATGGTCTACTCCTACATGGAGTTTTATGACAATAGTTGCAGCGCCTGTGTTGTTATCACCCGCGAACGGATCGACGGGAGTATCGACGAGTCTGACACTAAGCTGGAATCCATCTGCAGGGGCAACGAGTTACGAGTTACAGGTATCGACTAGCTCAAGCTTCGGGACAACGGTATATGATAACAGCAGCCTGACAGGTACGTCTCAGGTAGTAAGCGGTTTAAGTAACAATACGTTGTACTACTGGAGGGTAAGTGCAAGCAATGCAGGAGGCACGAGCGGATGGTCGACCGTATGGAATTTCACGACAATAGTTGCAGCTCCTGTGTTGTTATCACCTGCGAATGGATCGACGGGAATATCGACGAGTCCGGTACCAAGCTGGAACGCATCTGCAGGAGCAACGAGTTACGAGTTACAGGTATCGACTAGCTCAAGCTTCGGGACAACGGTATATGATAACAGCAGCCTGACAGGTACGTCTCAGGTAGTAAGCGGTTTAAGTAACGGGACGTTGTATTACTGGAGGGTAAGTGCAAGCAATGCAGGAGGCACGAGTGGATGGTCGACGGTATGGAACTTCACGACAATAGTTGCACCACCGTCAGCACCTGTGTTAGCGTCACCTGCGAACGGATCGACGGGTATTTCGGCTAGTCCGACTCTTTCATGGAACGCAGCAGCAGGAGCTGCGTCTTACGGGCTACAGGTTTCAACGGACCCGAATTTTGGGACATTTACGGTAAATCAGACAGGAATAACGGGTACAAACTATACAGTTAGCGGTTTATCGAACGGGACGACGTACTACTGGCGGGTAGATGCGACAAACTCAGGCGGCACGAGCGGATGGTCGACGGCATGGAACTTCACGACAACAGTTACACCACCGTCAGCTCCTGTGTTAGCGTCACCTGCGGATAGTTCGACGGGTAGTTCGACCAGTCCGACTCTTTCATGGAACGCGGTAGCAGGAGCCGCATCTTACGACGTACAGGTTTCAACGGATTCGAGTTTTGGGACATTTGCAGTGAACCACACAGGAATAACAGGTACAAACTATGCAATTAGCGGTTTATCGAATGGGACAACATACTATTGGCGGGTGGACGCGACGAACTCAAGTGGTGCAAGCATATGGTCGGCAATTTGGAACTTCACGACAACAGTTACACCACCGTCAGCACCTGTGTTAGCATCACCTGCGAACGGATCGACGGGTATTTCAACTACTCCGACTCTTTCATGGAACGTGTCAGCACAAGCTACATCTTACGAAGTGCAGGTGTCAACGGATTCCACATTTGCTACAACTTTTTACAATCAATCGAACCTGACGACCACTTCAAAGAGTGTCAGTGGATTGTCCGCAGGTACTAAGTATTATTGGCGGGTGGATGCGACTAACTCAAGTGGCACGAGTGGATGGTCGGCGGTATGGAACTTCACGACAACAATTGCACCTCCGGTGTTGTTATCACCTGCGAACGGATCTACGGGTATTTCAACGAGTCCGACTCTTTCATGGAACGCAGCAGCAGGAGCTACATCTTACGAAGTGCAGGTTTCAACGGATTCTACATTTGCTGCGACTTTTTACAATCAATCGAACCTGACGACCACTTCAAAGAGTGTCAGTGGATTGTCCGCAGGTACTAAGTATTATTGGCGGGTGGATGCGACTAACTCAAGTGGCACGAGTGGATGGTCGGCGGTATGGAACTTCACGACAACAATTGCACCTCCGGTGTTGTTATCACCTGCGAACGGATCTACGGGTATTTCAACGAGTCCGACTCTTTCATGGAACGCAGCAGCAGGAGCTGCGTCTTACGAGCTACAGGTTTCAACGGATTCTACATTTGCTGCGACTTTTTACAATCAATCGAACCTGACGACCACTTCAGAGAGTATCGGTGGATTGTCCGCAGGTACTAAGTATTATTGGCGGGTAGATGCGACTAACTCAAGTGGCACAAGTGGATGGTCGGCGGTATGGAACTTCACGACAATAGTTGCACGTCCGCCAGCTCCTGTGTTAGCATCACCTGCGAACGGATCGACGGGTATTTCGGCTAGTCCGACTCTTTCATGGAACGCAGCAGCAGGAGCTGCGTCTTACGGGCTACAGGTTTCAACGGACCCGAATTTTGGGACATTTACGGTAAATCAGACAGGAATAACGGGTACAAACTATACAGTTAGCGGTTTATCGAACGGGACGACGTACTACTGGCGGGTAGATGCGACAAACTCAGGCGGCACGAGCGGATGGTCGACGGCATGGAACTTCACGACAACAGTTACACCACCGTCAGCTCCTGTGTTAGCGTCACCTGCGGATAGTTCGACGGGTAGTTCGACCAGTCCGACTCTTTCATGGAACGCGGTAGCAGGAGCCGCATCTTACGACGTACAGGTTTCAACGGATTCGAGTTTTGGGACATTTGCAGTGAACCACACAGGAATAACAGGTACAAACTATGCAATTAGCGGTTTATCGAATGGGACAACATACTATTGGCGGGTGGACGCGACGAACTCAAGTGGTGCAAGCATATGGTCGGCAATTTGGAACTTCACGACAACAGTTACACCACCGTCAGCACCTGTGTTAGCATCACCTGCGAACGGATCGACGGGTATTTCAACTACTCCGACTCTTTCATGGAACGTGTCAGCACAAGCTACATCTTACGAAGTGCAGGTGTCAACGGATTCCACATTTGCTACAACTTTTTACAATCAATCGAACCTGACGACCACTTCAAAGAGTGTCAGTGGATTGTCCGCAGGTACTAAGTATTATTGGCGGGTGGATGCGACTAACTCAAGTGGCACGAGTGGATGGTCGGCGGTATGGAACTTCACGACAACAATTGCACCTCCGGTGTTGTTATCACCTGCGAACGGATCTACGGGTATTTCAACGAGTCCGACTCTTTCATGGAACGCAGCAGCAGGAGCTACATCTTACGAAGTGCAGGTTTCAACGGATTCTACATTTGCTGCGACTTTTTACAATCAATCGAACCTGACGACCACTTCAAAGAGTGTCAGTGGATTGTCCGCAGGTACTAAGTATTATTGGCGGGTGGATGCGACTAACTCAAGTGGCACGAGTGGATGGTCGGCGGTATGGAACTTCACGACAACAATTGCACCTCCGGTGTTGTTATCACCTGCGAACGGATCTACGGGTATTTCAACGAGTCCGACTCTTTCATGGAACGCAGCAGCAGGAGCTACATCTTACGAAGTGCAGGTTTCAACGGATTCTACATTTGCTGCGACTTTTTACAATCAATCGAACCTGACGACCACTTCAGAGAGTATCGGTGGATTGTCCGCAGGTACTGAGTATTATTGGCGTGTGAATGCGACCAACTCAAGCGGTATGAGTGGATGGTCGACAACTTGGAGTTTCACGACATTTACTTATCCATCTTCAATATCGGTATCAACCCAATACGTACCCCCAAGCGTAATGGACTCTACGAGCTACCAAATCATCGGTCTGCCGGGAGCTGTGGACGTTCCTATTGCTAATCTCCTATCGGGCAAGAAAGATACAGATTGGAAAGTCTACTACGACAATGGTGCCGACCAGAATTACTACGTCGAGTACAATGGTACTTCAGCGTTTGATTTTCAGCCGGGGCGTGCATTCTGGATTTTGAGCAGAAATCCATTTTCGGTCTCACAAAATGCTTCAACGGTTCCTCTTGATACAGCCGATAGTTATTCCATCGACATTCACAGCGGTTGGAATCTTATTTCGAATCCGTTTGAAAAGAGTGTCAATTGGGCCTCGGTCCAAGCCATGAACGGAACCACTCAACCAATCTGGACTTTTTCCAACGGTTCTTATTCCCAGCCGTTGACCCTGGATCCTTATCGGGGTTATTATTTCTACAATGACATTGGAACTTCCCTCCTTAGAATACCTTACGTTTATTCTTCTGCCATCACCAGTGCAGTTCGCGTGGCAAGCGTCGTGGACATGAATCTTATTGTAGCACTGTCAGATGGTAACGAGGATCTGTCTTCGATTACGGTCGGTGTGAAGTCTGCACCAGGAACTATTAGCGCCAATATATTCGCTCCCCCCGGAAATTTTGAACGAGTTAGAATTTGTGTCGTGGACTCCACTATACGTACCGGCTGGAAAGAGCTCGTGAGAAACTATCGAGACACAATCGGCACAGGGCAGCAGTTTGATTTTTATGTGAAAAACAGGATGGGAAACAATCTCAAATTGAATTTCGATATCGGTCAGGGACTCAGTGAATATCAGGTTTACCTGATAGATAAGGATCTTTTCAGGTCATACAACCTGATGAATTCAGGCCAAATTTCGATTCCATCATATAGCAAGCTCAAGAATTATTCGATTCTTGTTGGTGACAAAGCTTTTGTCGATGCTAAGCTTGCGGAGCTGCTTCCCAAAGGGTTTCAGCTTTATCAGAATTACCCGAACCCATTTAACCCTGTAACCGTAATCAGGTTTGAGGTTCCAAAGGCTGAGCGTGTTTCATTGATAGTTTATGACGTGCTGGGCAGGAAGGTGGAGAATTTGATGAACACGAATATTACGGCGGGTTACTATGAAATCCCGTTTGATGGGAGCAGGCTCGCAAGCGGAGTGTATTTTTACAGACTCTCTACTGGCTCGTTCACGCAGGTGAAGAAAATGGTACTCTTGAAGTAGCTCTCGATTTTAATTCAGCGATTAGCTTCAGAAACTTAGATGACTGACAGCTAAACAAAAAAAATCAAAATGAAGAAATGAATGATGACGACGGCGTGGTGAGTAGCCAAATCATTACGACAGGGGGTACCATTGGAATACAAAAAACGGACGACAGGATGGAGGATCGTCCGGCATGATAGTATCCGGAGGGAATCTCTGGGATCTCAATTCTTGCTTTATTTTGAAATGCGATTGGTGTAATGTCAAATATGCCTCAACCTGAGACTCCGAATGAGATCGATAGAGGGATGGTTCTACACGGTTTTCAGCCACAATTATTCTTTTAGAAATCCGTCGATAACTTTCTTTATTTTCTTGATCATATGTTTTTCCCAGATGCGCATAAATCATTGTGGTGTCAATATTTGCATGTCCAAGAACATCTTTCAATTCACACAAAGGATTCCCTTCCATCAGCAAGGAAGGAATAAACCTGAACCGTTTATTATCTGCGGGATCACGTCGAAGCGAGTCAACTTTGTAATCCATGAACATCTCAAAACCCTCTCTTATCGAAAGCCATGATTTGTCCAGTTGAGTTTGAAGACCTGCAATTACCACAACTTATACCCCCTTGAGTAGTGCAGGAACTGTGACTGTATCTGTCCTGTGTGAGTTTAATGGTGCAGTATCCAATAACCTAATCTATAAAATAAGGCTGTTGATAGAAAACTTTCCGATCATTATCTTGCTTCCGCACGTAGGTCTTTGGAAAATTTTGTATCACGATAGTGCGCCATCTTGTGATATGAATCATAAAATGAGTGTGTGACAAATCTGTGACAAGTTCCAAAAAGCCTGCGAAATTAGCACGGGCCCTTAGCTCAGTTGGTTAGAGCAGCTGACTCATAATCAGCGGGTCGGGGGTTCAAGTCCCTCAGGGCCCACAAAATCCCGCGGGGATGCATTTCTGAGATTGCGATTATCATAGCAGGGAACACCCTTTTTCACTTTCATGGTAATGGTTCATAGGAACTACTTAGTCGGCACTCCAGATAGAGGTTAAATCTTTTGAAGTCAGCAGTACCATCATGTTCTTCAAATTCTGGAGAGAGCGTGCGTGAGCTTCTTGGTCGGATGACGATACTGCGTCTGTTATTAGCACCGGAAAAAATCCTCTGTTGAGTGCGTCTCTCGCACTTGATTCTACACCCCATTCGGTGGCGATCCCTGAGAAGATTATTGTAGAAAGTCCTGCATTCCTCATTACCAATTCAAAATTGGTTCCGATGAAAATACTAGCGGTATTTTTGTTTATAATTGTTTCACCTTCGTGTGGGGCGATCGCAAGATCAAGCCCCTCTGGATTGAAGCTGAATTTAGCGGCACGTTTTTTCATAAAGAATTTCCTCGCGGGTGATTCAAATCGTTCCGGAAGCGGCGTAATCTTCGTGAAAAATATCGCGATCCCTTTTAGTCTTGCAGAACTGATTAAAAGGTTGGTGCTCGCCAAAAACTCTTCTTTGTTAAAGATATTGTCCACCAACATTTTTTGCACATCCCAAATCACAACTGCACTTTTCTTTGGATTAACCACTTCGTTAATCTCCTGGATGTTGTCCATGATCTAATTTCTCCTTTTCGCTGATGATGATTCCGACATTATAGACGTTTGAAGTAGAGATATGTAACCATGAATGAGGGAAATGTTCATCGAAGATTGGTCGGTGGACATAGGGGTAATTTGTGGGCAGTAGAGGATTTGAACCTCTGACCCCGTGCTTGTAAGGCACGTGCTCTGAACCAACTGAGCTAACTGCCCGAATAAACTTTGAGCGCGAGACGGGACTCGAACCCGCGACGTCCAGCTTGGGAAGCTGGCATTCTACCACTGAATTACTCGCGCAATAGATAAAGAATACTCATTTAAAGTCGTCTAAACAATTCTCTTATTTCATGGCAGGCAAATTTTCCCAAGTAATGTTCTTGTCTTTGCTCCCGTTACTCGGGGAAGATTTGTTGAATTCCCAGAAATGGTTTCGTTTGCGAGCACAGCAAAACATATTGCCTCTTTCGAGTCCGATGAGATTCCAAGATTCTCGGCCATCTTCAGGTCTGTTCCTTTGAAACGATGTCTAAGTGAATCAATCATGAATTGATTATGCGCACCGCCGCCACTGACAAAAAGTTCTTCAGGTACCCCTCGTTCTAATAGGAATTGTCTGAAGTTTTCGTGGACCGCCGCCACTGTAAATTCGGTCGCTGTAGCTACGATGTCCTCTTTTCGATAATTGCCAAATTTTTCAAGAATGCTTTTCACATATACTTTCCCATATCGCTCACGTCCGGTTGACTTTGGTGGAGCACTCATTACAAATTCATCCGTCAGGAGATAATCTAATAAATCCTTTTTGATCAAGCCCGAAGAAGCAGTAGTTCCGTTTTGGTCGAAATCTTTGTCATAGAGAGTTTTCATTAACTGATCAATCACCATGTTTCCCGGACCTGTGTCAAATGCGAGAACGTCATTTTCCTGACATCCCTTCGGCAGAAAAGTAATGTTAGCAATCCCGCCTATGTTCAGAAGCGCGCGCGAAACCTTGTCGGAGCGAAAGAGGAGATAATCAAAATATGGCACAAGCGGCGCACCTTGCCCGCCGAGTGCAACGTCTCCAACTCGGAAATCGCCGACGGTGATGATTCCCGTTAACTTCGCGATGACAGATGGGTCGCCGATTTGCAGAGTTGCGGCAACTTCCTTTCCGAACATGCCGACTTTTTGCGGCAAATGGTGAATTGTTTGCCCGTGTGAACCTATAAGGTCGACTTGATTTATACTAATGCCGGCATGATGGCACAGTAAAGACACGGCATCAGCATAAAATTGTGCGATGAGAAAATTCAATCTGGCGATATCTGCGACATCGCTTGTTCCCGTCTCTGAATTCTTCAGGATGAATTCTTTAAAACCAGCAGGAAAGGGAATAGTGACGAAATCAATCTGACGAATCTTTGTATTAATTCCATTCCCATTAATCTCGATTAGTGTAGCGTTGATGCCATCTACGCTTGTACCGCTCATGAGTCCGATAACGACCCGCGGTTGTTTTTCAAACAGCTTGATTAGCGTTTTCATCTCGAAATCGTTACGTTGGTCGACCAACCGTCTGAATTTTTTCAATGTGCTTCATTGCGGTCGTATAAATTTTGTCCAAGTCAATTTTCTCGACGCATTCAAGATGGTACGGGCAAACTTTCTTCCAGCATGGTGAACAAAAAAGTTCTTCCGGGATGAATTTCATGCCGCGATCGTAAAGGTCGATCTCAGCCCAACAGCTAACTCCAAACCAAACAAGTACATGTTTTTTCAACGCGATGGCGAGATGCATTCCATAGCTGTCACCTGTTATGACAATGTCCGCGGCGTTTTCATAAATAATTCCTTTGCGAAGTCCCTCTGAGTTCGGTGTGTTAAATAGTTTTGTAATAAGTTCAGGGTTTCTCTCTAATGCAGTCGAATAAATCTCCTCGTTCCGTCTTGCGTCTTCGCGTCCGCCAAGAAGCAGCATCTTAATATTTTTTTTTGTAGAAAACATTTCTATCAATTTCAAATGCTGTTCAACGCTCATTTTTTTATTCGGGTATAAATCAGAGGAGCCCGTATTGAAGCCGATGACGACGTTTTCTTCGACGATACCTTTTGATCGCTTGTACCATGATGTTAGAGCCATCTCTTCGCTTGTCAATTTCAAAACATATTCATCGCGTTGATATGGAAGCTTGAATGTCTCGGCAAGAATATCTTGGCCTGTGCGTTGGTTTATCCTGAATTTGAAGTAATCGTCTATTCCAAGTTTGTAATTGTAATTAGCCTCTTTATTGAGTGGAATGATTTGTCCGTTTTCGTTTAATATGAATCCTAATTTTTCTTTTGCCTTAAGCTTCATCGTCAATGCGGCAGAGCGGCGTGACTTGTCGGCGTTCAGGACAATGTCGAATGTCATCTGTTCCAGGATGAGCCAGCTCTCAGCGTCCCATAAAAAAATGTCGTCTATAAAAGGGTTCTCGAAAAGCAGCGGTGCGGTGGATTTCAGAGTTATCCATCCGAGGTAACTCTCCGGATATTTTCGTTTTAGCGGTTCTAACTGTGCGGTCGTCATTAGCACGTCGCCCATGGCATCTAAGTTTATTATCAGAATTTTCGTCCCGAACGGTTTATCCGGCTGAACGCAACCTTCGTAACAGGTTTTGTAAGATATGCAAGGTTTGTAGCCGCTGAATCTTTTGCAATTCGGTATTTCGAATTCAGGAATGTTCATCAGCTTTCTTAACTCCTTTCCCAAAGGGATCCATTTGGACGGTTGATGAAGACGTCGGCGAAGGATGCTCAATTTTATAAATCAATTTCATTAGCTTATCAAAAATTGTTTCTACCATGAGCTCCTTCATGCACGGATTTCCGATTGGGCATTTTGTCAAATTACATTCTAAGCAATCCAGATTTTCGTTTCGCACGATCTCCGAAATATTTTCATAAGGTCCTTGCAGGCGCGGGCTTGTCGGCCCGAAAATGACGAGAGTCGGAACTCCCAGAGCAGCCGCGATATGCATTGGTCCGGAATCGTTTGTAATTAAAAGCAGCGACTCTTTCATTATCGCTCCCATTTCGTGGAGCGAAGTGGGAGGTGCAAGGATGGCATTCGTGGATTCAGTTATCTGCGTTGCCTCGTTTTTTTCGGATGGTCCATAAAGTATTACAACAGACGAATGTAGTTTAGCGTGAATCAAATCGCAAATCTCAATCAACTTGCTCATGGGCAACCGTTTTATTTCCCATCCGCCGCCGATATTTATCGTAATGAATTTTCTAGGTGGAAGATTGTGCGAACTTAGAAAACTATCGGCGAATTTTTTTACCATGTCGTTCAAATAGAAAGTGGGATTTTTGAATTTTATTGGAATTCCGAGCCGGCGAATCGCGTCAAGATTAAACTCAACATTATGAACTTCACCGCTTCTCGGATGGACCAAAATATTATACGCAAACTTTCTCCATTTAAACGGAAACCCCACCCGGTATTTTGTGCCGCTCAACATCGTTATGATCGCAGTCCGCGGGTTTGCGAAAAGATCGATAATAAGGTTGTACCTATTCTTTCTCACATATTTTATGATTGATATAGATGACTGCATTTTCGTGTCGAACGAAATAACATTATCAATAAAAGGATTATCGATCATAACGTCCGACGCAAATTTTTCCACAAGAAAATCTATTTGTGCGCCGGGAAATTCCTCACGCAAGTTCGGGAGAACAGGAGTTGAAAGCAGAACATCTCCGATGGCTCGCGGTTTTATGACTAAAATTTTCTTCATTTCTGATTTATCGAACCGGCTATCTTTCATGATTTTGTCTGAAAATATAATCAATATGGATGGTCTTGAAAAATACGATAACCACGACTACATTTTTAAAATGAAAATTTTATCCTTCTCGGTCCTTCTGCTGACAGCAAGTTCGGCATTCGGACAATCGACCTACGACTTTTTAAACTTGGACGTGAGCGCACACGAAGCAGCGCTTGCCGGCAGCATGATAGCACGAACGGACGACCCGACCGGATTTTATTATAATCCTGCGTTATCGGTTGCATCAAAAGATCGTGCCGTGACTTTCGGTTTCCTCAAGCATGTGCTTGATATAAATGCAGGCTATCTTTTCTCGACTTTTCAACTTCCCGACAAAGGCTACTTCGGTGCGGGGATCAGCTACATAAATTATGGCAGTTTTACGGAGACCGATGAAATGGGTAATGAGCTTGGTTCTTTTAGTGCGGGCGATGTCGCTTTGACTTTGAACTATTCGAACTATCTGGCAGAAAATTTCAGTTATGGATTTAACATAAAAGGAATTTATTCATCGATTGCTTCCGCGACTTCATCGGCAGCGGGGTTTGATGCCGGACTTTATTATAATTTCCCGAAGGATATGTTCGGAGTCGGATTCTCTATTCTAAATGTTGGAAAGCAATTAAGGGCTTACGGAACCGAGAAGGAGTTGCTTCCTTTTGATATGCGAATCGGAATCTCGAAGCAACTCGAGCATCTTCCTCTTGTTCTGAATTTAGCCTTTAGAGGATTAGGCGATCAAAACCTCAGCACGTCGGAAATGCTCCGCTCGTTTGTGTTGGGAGGGGAGTTTTTGCTCTCGGATAATTTCCATGTCCTTATAGGTTATGACAACCTTGAGCATCAGCAGATGAAAGTTGGAATAAGCTCCGGTATAGAAGGACTTTCTTTCGGAATTGGATTGCATTTTTACGGATATGGTTTCGACTATTCCTATTCGTCGTGGGGCAAGATCGGTGCGCTTCACCGAATAAATTTAACTACATCATTTTGAAATGAGTAACGATTTAAAATTTTTTTCGCGCATACTTCTCTCCAATTTGGCAAGAAAATTTTATGTTTGGATATTGATTTTGATTGGAGTTTTCTCGCTGATGAATTGGGTCGTTATGCCATGGTACGTTAACGATGGTGGAACGGTTACTGTACCCGACCTCAGCAGAATGAAAGCCGATCAAGCAAAAGAAGTTTTAGATAATCTCGGTTTACAGTTTGAACTCAGCGGAACGCAGGAAAGCAAGTTGCCACCGAACACTGTTCTGGCGCAGAATCCAGAAGAAGGTACAGTCGTAAAGCATGGCAGGCGCATTTATCTCATCATAAGTGGCGGCGTGGAAAAGGTGAATCTTCCTGACTTGCATGGCCATACTCAGCGTGAAGCACGATTCATGCTTGAGCGCGCCGGCTTCAGACTCGGGAATGTTACCTCAGACACATCCGGCGACTTCCCTCCGAACGTTGTGCTGTCTCAATCTATTTCCCCGAACACCATGGTCTCAATCGGAACAACGGTTTCCATCGTAGTATCAACCGGAGCACCAAACGCAGGCCAAATTTCAATACCTGATTTTGTGGGAAAACCGTTGGCTGAAGCGCAGAAAGAAATACTCAATACCGGGCTTGTGCTAGGGAACGTCTCTTTCCAGGCAAGTGCGAAGTTAGTACCAAATACCGTGCTTGAGCAATATCCGAGAGCTGGGGAAATCGTGTCTAAAGGAGACAGAGTGGATTTGTTCGTCTCCACAATTGCAACTCAACTTAATGGTACGGAGAACTGATGCCGATAGTTGCACCTTCAATTTTAGCAGCGGATTTCACAAAACTTCAAGATCAGATTCACCTTGCGGAAAAAGGCGGGGCCGATTGGATGCATATCGATGTCATGGACGGGCACTTCGTTCCCAATCTTACATTTGGTCCTATTCTTGTCGCGGCTGTCAGACAAATGACGAAGCTCGATCTAGATGTACACCTGATGATCGAGAATCCTGATTTTTTACTTGAAGATTTTATGAAGGCAGGAGCCAACCACGTCATCGTTCATTACGAAGCTGTGGTACACTTAAACCGGACGATCAACAGAATAAAAGAATTAGGGTTGAAAGCAGGCGTTGCAATAAATCCATCGACGCCAACAGGGGTTTTAAAAGAAATTATCCATGATGTCGATCAGGTCTTGATACTGTCGGTTAATCCGGGTTTTGGAGGACAGAAGTTTCTGGAAAGTTCTTACCGGAAGCTCACTGAGACAAGATCGCTCGTTCCCAAAAACAAGACTGTCCATCTTGAGATTGATGGTGGAGTTGGCCCGGAGAATGCGTCCAATCTTGTCAAAGCTGGTGCCGATGTTTTGATTGCCGGCAGTTCAATTTTTAAGTCTGTTGATATTTCCAGCGCAGTCAAGAAATTGAAGCGCGGATAGAATTTCTCTGCTGAAATTCACTCCCCCAATTCACGAAATAATAATTGCTGGAGTGATTAAATATCAAGAATGAAATTTTTGGGACCCTAGAAGATTAGGACATTTCAGCAACGTTTTGTTTATTTGCCGGCGGTATGCTTTTATTAAGAATATGTTTGATTCCCCAATAGAATCTGTTTAATATTGTTTAGTCTGTTAAGGTATGTAACCAATATCGTGACGTATTAAAGATGGTATCAATATTAAATTCGCAAAAGTACATTTCACAACTATCAGCTAGCAACCGCTCATCAACAAAAACTAAATGGGAAATGAAAAATGTTAGTCGTTGTGCATGAAGATTACCATGCCATGAGCAAAAAAGGGGCCGAAATCATTGCGTCGCGAATCAGACGGAAACCGAACCTCGTCCTTGGGTTAGCAACCGGCAGTACTCCACTCGGACTTTACAAAGAGCTTATAAAACTTCATAAGAATGATGGGCTCGATTTCTCGCAAGTCGTAACTTTTAATTTGGACGAATACATTGGAGTTCCGCCAGAACATGAGCAGAGCTACCATTATTTCATGTGGGAAAATTTTTTCAAGCATATCAAAATAAACGCGTCACTCGTTCATATTCCACAAGGGATGTATGGTGATTTAAAAATTTCCTCTTTCGAGACTGACGCGAAGATAGAGCAATCCTGTGCTTGGTATGAGGACGAAATTAAAAGATACGGCGGCATTGACATCCAAGTGCTTGGGATTGGCGGAGACGGTCATATAGCTTTCAACGAACCGGGTTCCTCATTGGGATCGCGAACTAGAATAAAAACTTTGACCGGAAAAACAGTGAAGGATAATTCGAGATTTTTTAAGAATGTCAAAGATGTTCCACGCTATGCAATAACGATGGGAGTTGGTACGATAATGGAAGCGAGAGAATTGCTCCTTCTTGCGAACGGAGAAGGAAAAGCGGATGCCGTGAAAGCTGCTGTCGAAGGACCGATTACTGCGATGTGTCCTGCTTCTGCTTTGCAGCTTCATAGAAAGGTGATTATCTTGGCCGATAAAAAGGCAGCGGCCAAACTTTCTGCAGAGTTTGTGACTTACGGCTGAAATTGACAGGCTAATAGCTTATGACGAAGAGTTCTACGCTACGGACCATGAGCAAAATGCTAACACCCTTTTAATATGAATAATAGCAGAAAATGTCTTAACTAAACGAGAGGGATAATTTATGCACATCTGCATATTTGAAGATGAATACTACAAGAAGCTGCTGCCACTTGTTCATTTCCGTCCAGTTTATGACTTGAAGTGCGGTGCGACTTCGCTGAAAGAAAAAATCGTTCGATCTTTTCCCGGCCAAACATTTATTTTCCTTGTGAGAGACTATCTGAAAGATGTTTTAAAAGAGAAATATCCGCAATCTTCTATCAATGAAATTCCAAACGATGCCGAACGAGTTCTGCTCATCAACGGCAGGATCCTTTTTGATGAAACGTTCGCAAAGAAGTTCGAATACAAAGGAAACGACGTCGTGTATTCGCATGAAGATACTGTAGTTGCTGCTTGGGTTTCTGGAAAAAATCTTGATGCGTTGAAGAGAAATTTTAACAAGATCATTGTGGATGCCGGTGACTTTCCCGTGCTGAGAAAGGAAGAAATCGCGGATGTGAAATTGATTAAGTATCCCTGGGAGCTTGTACACCATAATGGTTATCAGCTTATTTCCGATTTCAAGATACTCACCAGCGGTAAGCCGCAAATTCTCGGCAAGATTTACGAAGGCGTCCATCTTCTGAATCCTTCGCAAATTCATATTGCAGAAGGGGCGAAGGTGAAACCTGGCGTAGTTCTCGACGCAGAAGAAGGCCCGATTTATATTTCCAAAAATGTAAAGATCATGCCTAATGCGGTGATCGAAGGTCCGGCTTTCATAGGCGAGAACAGCATCATCAAAGTCGCGGGAAAAATTTATGAGAATACGACAATCGGTGAATCTTGCAAAGTAGGCGGTGAAGTTGAAGAGTCGATCATTTATGCGTATTCGAACAAGCAGCACGAAGGTTTCATTGGCCATGCTTATTTGGGAGAATGGGTGAACATCGGTGCGGACTCGAACAACAGCGATCTCAAGAATGATTATGGAAATGTAAAAGTCTACAACGATGGTGCGCTGATTGACACAGGTTCGCAGTTTGTAGGTTTGACAATGGGCGATCATTCAAAGTGCGGAATCAATTCTATGTTCAATACGGGAACGGTCGTCAGTGTGTGCTGTAATATCTTCGGTGCAGGGATTCCGCCGAAGTACGTCCCTGCGTTCGCGTGGGGCGGCGCTTCAGACGGGTTAGTAACTTACAAAATGGGAAAAGCGATCGAGGCAGCTAAAAGAGTCATGGCACGACGGAAAATTGTATTGAGCGATGCGACTGAGCAGCTTTTCAAAAAGGTCTTTGCAATGACAGGAGAAGAGCGAGCATCTGCCGGAATTCGTGAAGATGTAGATTTAACGAAATCGTAATTGTTTATCAGCATCTACAAAAGATGGAACACTTGAGGAATGATGCACAAGGCAAAACGCTGAGCACAGCATTGCTGAGGCTCGAAATTGAAGTGCCGGACGATCTTGTAATAGAGTAATATCATTGCTTTTGGGTACTGCAAACAAATACTCACGGAAGCTGGAGCAAATGGAATCTCCGCTCACGTTTTGTTAATTTAGAATAATAATGGAGTTCTGTGAAGAAGATTGACAATCTTAGTAAGTATCTTTCTGAGGCAATCGTTCATTATTGGCTCACTCGTCAGAAACAGTCCCAAAAGCAATCGACCTCTGGCCGAGCAGATCAGGGTGCACGAAGTGCCGTTACTGGTGGTGCTCATATGGATGGGTTCATCAATCTCATCACCGATTTGATCATTGAAGCCGGTGCCGATAAGTCGAACATTTTTCACAACAAACATCTTGAGCTGCCTGGTTTCTTCCGACCCACAAAGGAATGGGACCTTCTGCTCGTCAAGGATAACCAGCTTGTTCTGGCTCTCGAAGCCAAGTCTCAAGTCGGGCCGTCATTTGGCAACAACTTTAACAATCGAACAGAAGAGGCGATGGGAAGTGCTCTCGACTTGTGGACAGCATTTCGTGAAGGAGCTTACAACAAAACAATTAAGCCATGGCTCGGTTACCTATTTTTGCTGGAGGATTGTGCAGAATCTCAAAAACCTGTCAAAGTCAAGGAACCTCACTTCAAAGTGTTCCCGGAATTTGTCGATGCTTCCTATGCGAAGCGCTATGAATTGTTCTGTCGAAAGCTTGTGCGTGAACGCCACTACAATGTTGCCGCCTTCCTCATGTCAGACAGAAAAGGTGGATCAAATGGCCGTTATTCAGAACCTGCAGAAGATCTTACATTTGACATCTTTGCTAAGTCACTTGTTGCTCAAGTGACGGCGTTTGGGGTATCAAAGACGCGATGACACTTAAAGAAAACGATCTACACGATATTACGACCCATCGCCTGATTCAAGGCGATGCCAGACACATATCGTTCATTAAGGATGAGTCCGTCCATCTTGTCGTTACTTCGCCTCCTTACTGGACTCTCAAGCGATACAATGAGAACCCTAATCAATTGGGGCACATTGCAGACTATGAAGAATTCCTGATCGAAATATCTAAGGTCTGGAAGGAAATGTATCGCATCCTGGTTCCTGGTGGGCGCTTGGTCTGCGTTGTTGGAGACGTTTGTTTGTCACGCCGGAACTACGGTCGCCACGTTGTTTTTCCATTGCATTCAGATATTGCAGTCATTTGTCGCAAGATTGGTTTCGATAATCTCAACCCAATAATATGGCACAAGATTGCAAACGCCAGATACGAGGTGAATAACGGCTCAAAGTTTCTTGGAAAGCCATACGAGCCGAATGCTATCATCAAGAATGATATGGAGTTCATTCTGATGCAGAGAAAACCGGGAGGTTATCGCCAACCAACAGAGCGTCAACGCAAGCTCAGCATGATTTCTAAAGAAGAGTACAGTAAATGGTTCCAACAGTTTTGGAATGTGACAGGCGCACCGACAAGAGAGCACCCCGCTCCTTTTCCTTTAGAACTTGCCTATAGGCTTGTCAGGATGTTTTCCTTCTTTGGCGATACTGTCGTTGACCCATTCTGTGGCACAGGAACGACTATGGTTGCTGCCATGAAAACGGGACGGAATAGTGTAGGCATTGACGTTGATCCCGAATACTGCAAGATGGCCGAGGATCGTTTGCGTAAAGAGAACAATGATATGTTCTCGTCTGCAAATCTGGAATTCATATATCTTGCCCGGGAGAGTCAAGCGAAAGTTGCCGTGAGTGAGAAACGAGAGAAGTATGGCGCTCGAACAAGGAAGATATCCAAATAATGGGGAGGCGAACTAGATCGAGAAAAGCGAGTAATTCGTGGAGATGGAAGAAAGAAACCCCTTCCGATTTGATGTCGATGGGCAACAGAGGCCCCGGGATGTTCAACTCAAAAGGCTTTTTCAACCTATGAGCTACTTACCGTTAGCCTTGTTTTGCTTTTTGCTTCTGAATGAATGCGCTTGCCAAAAGTGCGCCGAAGATTGTGAAGATGGAATAAACTATCACGATGAGGAAAAAGCTTACCAGCGTTTCGAGTAACCCCGGTCTCTTTGCTGCGGCGATTGCCTGAGTTAACTGATCCATGATGTCAGGAGGGATTTGGACTCCTGCAAAAATTCTCTTGATCAAATTTTGCAGCATCCTGAACTTGACGTCCGCTATGAATGGCCCGATTGTTATATCGAGCACCGTTTCAAATCCCGCCGCAAAAATTCCCGTCCAGAGACCTAAATAAAATCCGTCGATGTTCTTCATGGTCTGCTCTTGGGGCAAATCCATTCTATAAAAAAGTACTGCCAGAACACCGCCGAATAGGAGTCCGGCGCAGCAGAAGCAATTCACCAAATTCAACCCGGGTACGAAGTTTATTACCGACAGGATGAAGCCCGCAAATAACGCCGGGCGGAAGTAAGCCGAATTATTTTTCATTTTGCAAGAGTCCTTTTGCTTTTGTCGTCCGCCGCAGGCGGACGTGAAAATTCTTTCATTAGAGAAATCCAAATCGGGACGAAAAAAAATGCCGTCGAAATTCCAAGTACGCCGCCTGTGATAGACCGTGATACGAAACTGTTCTGTGCAATGTCCAGATAATTTACACTGAAATCGACAGCGAGAGCGATTAATGGGATTACGAGAAAAATCAAGCTTGGAATCTCGATATTATTTAACGATTTGAACAACGGGTACGAAGTTATTCCCAGAGTTAATCCGTAGTAAATCGACGAGCATCTCGAGCAAACTGCCAGTTTGTATCCGAAAATATGGAAACTTCTCTCGTCCATTTGATGGCACACCGGTTGGAAAAATTTGTAGAGCAGGTCCGCGTTTATTCCGAAGTGAATTAAGATCGGAGCTAAGGTGAAAAGCAAATCGTATATTATCACCAGGGCAAGCAAAAGGAAATAACTACTACTCGTTGTCATTCCCGCATGTTTCAAGCGGGAATCCATGACTTCCATTGGCTTAGATTCCCGATAAAAGCATTCGGGAATGACGTTGTTCTCTTTCACGCAAGCACCTCTGTGCCGGCCGTATATCCGGAAATTATCTGTAAAGCGCCGTCCGCGTCTGTGATAAATGCCTTCAGTGTACCACCATTCAAAGCGAGGAGCGCGGCTTCAACTTTCGGAACCATACCTCCGACAATAATACCGGACTTTTTCAAATCGAGAAATTCTTCTTCATGCAGCAGGGGGATTAGTGTCCTTTCATTAAGCACGCCGGGAACATTTGACAAAAATATAATCATTTCGGATTTAAAAGCTGAAGCGACAGCAGCGGCGGCGTAATCCGCATTTACGTTCAGTGAAGTATGCGAATCTTCCTGAATGCTGATGGGTGAAAGGACTACAACGAATTCTTTCATCAAAACTTCGAGAACAGCAGTGTTTACGGTTTTAACTTCTCCTACAAATCCGATGTCAATCCCATCTCGCTCGATTTTTTTTGCGATTAAAATTTTCCCATCGACTCCGCTCAACCCGATTGCGTTTACCCCGTTCTGATGAAGAGTTCTCACGAGCCTTTTGTTGATTAATCCTGAGAGCATCATTTCAACCGCCTCAAGTCCTCGTAAGTCAGTATGTCTAAAGCCGTTGACGAATTTAGTTTCGATGCCCAATTTCATTAGGAGCTGCGTAACTTCTTTCCCGCCGCCGTGAACGAGTACAATCTCATGTCTTCTCTCTCGCATTTTCTCGACGAGCCGCGATACTTTTCCGAGAAAATCTGAATCATCGATTTCGTTGCCGCCGATCTTCAGAACAAGTTTCAAATCAAGCTCTCCGTCTCCTCGAGTCCGAACATTACGTTGAAATTTTGTACTGCTTGTCCGGCGGCTCCTTTACCAAGGTTGTCGATCGAAGAAACAATAATCGCGTAGAGAGAATTTTCAACTCTCTTCACTGAAATGACGCAGAGATTTGTATTGATCGTATGATGAAACGTTGCAATCGAATTATTCCTTAGAACTTTTACAAATGCCTCGCCTTCATAAGTTTTATTAAAAACGTGGATCATCTCTTCAGTGGAAGCGTCGGCGCTGAGTTTGACATAAATTGTATTCAACATCCCTCTTGTGATTGGAACAAGGTGCGGTGAAAAAATAATTTTTAACTCCGCGTCCGCAACCTTCTTCAGTTCCTGTTCGATTTCTCCTGTATGCCTGTGGACATAGCCAATATTGTATGGCGAGACGTTTTCGTTAACCTCCGCGAAAAGGTAGCGAACCTCCGCCTTTCTTCCTGCACCTGTAACACCGGACTTCGCATCGATGATAATCGGTTCGGAAAGATCGATCAGCTTTGTCTTCAGCAAAGGGTAAACGCCGAGAATAGTAGCAGTCGGATAACAACCGGGGTTCGCAACGAACTGAGCCTTGTAAATTGCTTCACGGTTAATTTCAGTTAAGCCATAGACAAAATCGTCTAAGAAATCCAGGCTCGTATGTTTTTGGCCATACCACTTTTCGTATTCTTCGGCCTCATCGAAACGGTAATCTGCGCTGAGGTCGATTATCTTAACTTGCTTTGATGAGCCGGCGATTTTTTCGACGACGCTTTTTGCCGCTCCGTGTGGGAGCGAAAGGAATACCGCGTCAACTTCATTAAGATCGACATCATCGTTCTTGGCAATTTTCGTGTCATCGGTTGTTGCGAATATTTCGCTCAACGTTTTACCCGCGGATGCCTCAGCGGTCAGGTATCGCATATCAACTTCTTCATGTCTCTTAAGAATTTTGTATAGCTCAAAACCAGCGTACCCCGATGCACCGAATATTGCGACACGTATTTTACTTTTCATTTTCCAGACCGAATCCTTTGTGAAGAGTCTCCACGGCTTTCTTCATGTCATTTTCGTTTACGACGACCGAGATTTTTATTTCACTCGTGGATATCATTTGAATATTTACTTTAGCGTCGGCGAGTACTTTAAACATTTTTGCAGCGACGCCTGAATGAGTTCTCATCCCGACGCCAACAAGAGAGATTTTTGCAACTTTGGCGTCTCCGACAACGTATGTGGCTTTTTTCTGTTTCACCAGCTCTTCGAGAATTTCCATCGCATGTTTGTAGTCGGTGTGTGGAACGGTGAAGCTCATGTCCGTGTACCCTTCCGAGCTTGCGCTTTGAATTATCATGTCGACATTAATTTCTGCTGCGGCAAGCGGCGCAAAAATACTGTGCGCAATTCCGGGAGTGTCGGAAACATGGATTACGGTTATCTTTGCCTGATTCTTGTCATGTGAAATTCCTGTCACGACGACGCTTTCCATGTCGAGCGTTTCGTTTATAACCATGGTACCCTCACTGTTATTAAAACTACTTCTTACGTGAATCGGAATGTCGAACTTCATTCCAAAAAGAACCGACCTCGTCTGGAGAACTTTTGCTCCTGAACTGGCAAGCTCGAACATCTCTTCGAAACTTATTCGTCTAAGTTTCCTCGCGGTCGGAACGATATTAGGATCGGCAGTATAAACTCCGTCAACATCGGTATAAATTTCGCAAACAAGCCCATCCTTGGAGTGCGGTTTCATTGCAGCTGCAATTGCAACCGCAGTTGTGTCCGAGCCGCCGCGGCCGAGAGTAGTGATATCACCTTGCTCATCAATTCCTTGGAAGCCCGCTACAATCGCAATCGCACCTTCTTTGAGAACGCTTCTTAGTTTCCGTGCATCGATTCGTTTTATATGTGCCTTTGTGAAGGATGAATCTGTCACGAGTCTTACTTGATGATTTTGCAGAGAACGAGCTTTGTAACCCATCGAAACCAATGTCATTGAAAGAAGGGCAGTGGAAACTTGCTCTCCGGTGGAAATGAGAACGTCCATTTCTCTTGGATCGGGATCAGCTACTGCAGACTTTGCGAGATCGATCAGCCGGTTTGTTTCGCCCGCCATGGCACTGACAATGACTACGATGTCATTACCCTGTGATTTTGCCTGAGCGACTCGCTTCGCGACGTTACGAATCCTGTCGATTGTCCCGACCGACGTCCCGCCGAATTTTTGAACGATTAACATCTGGATATTTAATTTCTAATCTTGAATTAATTTAAGCACTTCCGATAATATTGGCTTCGCACTCAAAGGTGGTGGAATGTCTCTCGAAGCCGTGTCAGGATCTTTGAGTCCATTTCCAGTTAAGGTGCAAACGACAATATCTTTTCCAGCGAAATAATTTTTTTCAATGAGTTTCTTCACGCCTGCAACGGAAGATGCAGAAGCCGGTTCGCAGAAGATTCCTTCGGTGGATGCGATTAATTTTTGTGCCAACAGAATTTCTGCATCGGTTACGATGTTGATTTGTCCCTTCGACTCATCGAGAGCTTGAACTGCCTGCTTCCAGCTTGCCGGATTGCCGATTCGAATTGCTGTCGCGACTGTTTCCGGATGTTCGACAACTTTTCCGTAAACAATTGGAGCCGCTCCCTCAGCCTGGAAGCCAAGCATCTTGGGCAGCTCGGTGTGATTATTTACCGACCATTCTTTGTAGCCTTTCCAGTAAGCGGTTATGTTGCCGGCATTACCGACTGGCAATGAATGATGCGTTGGAGCTTTGCCGAGCGTCTCGATAATTTCGAACGAAGCGGTTTTCTGTCCTTCGATTCTGAACGGATTGATTGAATTGACAATCACAACTTTTGTTTTCTCGCCGATCTCACGGACAATTTTTAGCGCTTCATCGAAGTTGCCGTCGATCTCAATTACCTTAGCTCCGTAAATGAGAGCCTGAGCTAATTTTCCGATTGCGATTTTTCCTTTTGGCAAAATCACAAAAGCTTTAATTCTCGCTTTCGCAGCATAAGCAGCTGCAGACGCGGAAGTGTTTCCGGTCGACGCGCAAATGACCGCCTCAGCTTTGTCTTGAACAGCTTTTGTAATGGCGACGGTCATTCCACGGTCTTTGAAGGAGCCTGTCGGGTTCGCGCCTTCGAACTTCAGAAAAATTTTGCACGGGGCTTTGAGTTCTTTCCTGAGGTTGTCTGCCTCGATTAATGGCGTGTTGCCTTCTAACAGTGTTACCGGTTGAACATTTTCTGAGAAGGGAAGATACTTAAGATACCTTTTTATTACTCCTGAATATGACATTTCTCTGACTTTAAGTTTAATTCAAAATGTTAGTACAATTTTTCCGAACTGCCGGCGATTCTCAATCAACTCATAAGCTTTCTGCACTTCAGTGTAGTGCATTATTCTATCTATCACAACCTTGAATTTTTTTCACTGAGAAGTTCGAACAACGTGATGATCTTGCTTTTGCTCGCCATGGTGCTGCCATAGATGGTCAATTGTTTTGAGAAAACGTAACGAAGGTCCGTTAAAACATCCGGACCAGTTGTGGCTCCGCAGGTGACAATTCTACCCCCGTGCTCATGGATGCGAATTAAGTGCATGTTAACCAACTAAAACTGAGCCACCGTTGACATTAAGAATCTCTCCGTTAATGTGACGCGCAAGATCTGAAGCGAGAAATAAAATTGGGCCTGCAATATCTTCGGCAGTTGGAATCCTTCCCAGCGGAATCCCGCGGCGAACTTCTTCTCTATAATTCTTATCATTCAAGGCTTCCGCACTCATTTCCGTATCGACCCAGCCGGGTGCAACACTGTTTACTCGGATATTGTATGGCCCTAGTTCTGTAGATAAACTTTTTGTCAGCGAAATAATTGCGCCTTTCGTCGCTGCATAATGAGAATGTAACGCTTCTCCACGCTGGCCAGCGGTCGAAGAGAGATTTACGATACTACCTTTCCCCTGCTTCTTCATTATCGGAACGACATATCGGCAGAACAGAAATGCGCCTTTCAAATTCAAGTCCATCGTCTCGTCCCAAACTTTCTCATCCATCTTATCTATTTCACCATAGGTCCAAATTCCTGCATTGTTCACGAGCACATCGATTCTTCCGAATTCATTCAGAACGTCTTCCACGATTTTTTTTACAATTACACTTTTGCTGTTATCGCCTTTGAACGCTTTTGCTTTTCTTCCTGAACTTTTTATTTCATCGATTAGTTCGCACGCACGTCGGTCATTTCCACGATATGTGATAGCCACGTTTGCTCCTGCTTTCGCAAATAGCTTTGCAGTCGCCGCGCCTATTCCTCGCGATCCTCCGGTAATCAACACTACTTGATTGCTTAAATCTATCATTTCCTTTTCCAAATGATTTTATAATTATCTATATGAAAATAATTAAGGAGCGCTATTGATTCAATAATTTTGCGGTTATTATTTCAAAAGATTTTACCGGTTGTTATTGGTGAAAAGAGGTGAAAACCGATTTACATTGTAAATCACTTCAATCGGCGTTAAATTCAATGAAAATGACAGTAGATAAATTTCCGTCCACCAAAATTCCACAAAGTCATCTTCAAATTTTGATACAGCAATTTGATGGTACGATGCGGCACGCAAGAGAAACAACGAGGCACGTTTATAAAAAAGGGCTCGATCAACTCGTATCTTTTGCAAAAGCAAATACATTTAGTTTCACGCCGGATAATTTTGGGGAGTTTCGACTTTGGCTTTTCAATCGGAAGAAACTTTCTAAGAATACTGTGAATGTTTATCTGACCGCATGCCGGAGATTTTGTGAATTCCTTGTGGAGCTTGGAGTTCTGACAAAAAATCCAGCATGGAGCGTTCATGGTACGGCACAGGAATTTAAAATTCTGAAATTAAGATTGACGGAAGTTGCGAGCGCAATTTCAAGAATCGACAGGACTACAGTTTTGGGAAAGCGTGACTTTGCTTTCTTGTGCGCAATCTTTGAGTCCGGCGCTGCAATTTCCGAATTGATCAATGCGGACATCGGTGATTTGAACAGAGATGGTAAGCAAGCTAAACTTCATGTGAAACCAAGGGGAGCGCGTAGCAAATTTGAAATGTTAACTCTGTCCGAGTCGGCGAGCACGGCGATATATGATTATATAGATTCACGCGGCGTCGTCACAGCAGACCAGCCACTGTTCGGCAGTGGACGTGGCAGAAAGGATTCGAAGGTAAGGCTTTCCTTGCGAGGAGCTCGTTTTGCGATGCAACGACGCCTGGATTTTGGCAATCAAAAAACAATTAGACTCGACTCTCTGCGAACTTACTGTGTGGTTCGACTTATGTCAAAAGGAAGAAGTTCCGACGAAATTCGTTCCATCATGCGCTTCAAGAGCGATATGCCGTTCAGAAAAATTATTTTCAACACGATATCTGTAGCTGAAACAAGATGAAATACGAGTTCGCATCAATTGAAAAAAAGTGGCAGAAAATTTGGGAAGACAAAAAAGAATATCACATCAACTTGAATAACGTGAAAAATAAACTTTATTGTCTGGTAATGTTTCTCTATCCGAGTGCGGATAAACTTCACATCGGTCATTGGTATAATTTTGGTCCTACCGACACATGGGCAAGGTTCAAGCGACTGAGCGGCTTTAATGTGTTCGAGCCGATGGGGTACGACGCGTTTGGCTTGCCTGCGGAAAACTACGCCATCAAAACAGGCGTACATCCTCAAGACAGTACGCAGAAAAATATTTCCGTGATCCGCGAACAGCTGAAGACCATGGGCGCGATGTATGACTTCAAATATGAAGTCGATACTTCAAAACCTGAATATTACAAGTGGACACAATGGGCGTTCCTGCAATTGTATAAAATGGGGTTGGCTTACCGGACAAACGCGCCGGTCAACTGGTGCCCGAAGGATCAGACGGTTCTTGCAAACGAACAGGTGGTTGAAGGAGTCTGTGAAAGATGCGGAACTCCAGTCGTACGGAAAGCCATGACACAATGGTTTTTCAAAATAACTTCGTATGCGGATAAGCTGCTAGAGGGATTAGATCGAATAGATTGGCCCGAGCGTACGAAGTTAATGCAGCGTAACTGGATCGGAAGGAGTGAGGGAGTTGAAATTGAATTCAAGATCCGAAATTCTCCGCCAGAGGCGGATGAGCCTGTGGTTCAAGAATTCAAAATTAATGTCTTCACCACACGCCCGGATACTTTGTTCGGCGCGACGTACATTGTCCTGGCGCCGGAGCATCCTCTGGTCCAAGAAATCACGGGGGCAGAATTCAAAGCAGAAGTGAATGAATATGTCGAATTTGTGGCGCATGAAAATGAAATAGAACGCACTTCGACAACTAAAGAAAAGACAGGTGTCTCGACCGGCGCGTTTGCAGTTAATCCGATTAACGGCGAGAAAATTCCGATATGGATTGCCGATTATGTTCTCTCGACTTACGGTACCGGTGCTGTGATGGCAGTTCCCGCTCACGACCAGCGTGATTTTGAGTTTGCCACGAAATATAAACTTCCGATTCGGATCGTGGTGCAACCCAAAGATGGTAAACTTGCCGAGCCTTTCGATGCTGCATTTGTCGAAGAAGGAATAGGAACAAACAGCGAAAAGTTTACCGGGATGGAAAGCCGCAAAGTGTGGGACGGAATTGTAGATAAGCTGCAGAATCTTGGAGCCGGCAGGAGAAAAATAAATTATAGGTTGCGTGATTGGCTTTTGTCCCGTCAACGTTACTGGGGGGCGCCAATCCCGATTATTCACTGTGAATCATGCGGCGAGGTTCCGGTTCCTGAAAAAGATTTACCGGTGCTTCTTCCTTACGATGTCGAGTTTCATCCGAGCGGCGAATCTCCGCTTGCACGAAGCGAAACTTTTGTGAATACGAAATGTCCGAAGTGTGGAAAACCTGCGAAGCGCGACGTTGATACCATGGATACTTTTGTCGATTCATCATGGTACTTTCTTCGTTATCTTTCGCCGCATCTTAGTTCCGCCGCATTCGATAAAGAGTTGACATCGAAGTGGCTGCCGGTTGACAAATACGTCGGCGGCGCTGAACACGCGGTAATGCATTTGCTTTATGCGCGCTTTATCACAAAGGCTCTGAAAGATGCAGGCTGGCTTACGTTCGATGAGCCGTTCCAAAGCCTTGTTCATCAAGGAACGATCACTAACCAAGGCGCGAAGATGTCGAAGTCGCGTGGGAATGTTGTCAATCCAGACCAGTTTGTCGAAAAATACGGAGCAGACACTTTCCGGATGTTCCTAATGTTTATGGGACCTTACAACGAAGGTGGTGACTGGAGCGACCGAGGGATTACCGGAGTTTTTCGATTTCTCAATAAAGTTTATGATCTTTTCGAAAGCAGTAAAGAGTTATTGCTCGAAGGGAAGAAGGATTTTTCGGCTGCTAATTTGAACGAAACTGAACGCACGGTTTATAGAAAGTTGAATCAGTTGGCAAAGAAAGTGACTGATGATATCGAGCAATTCAAATTCAACACCGCGATTGCAGCCATGATGGAATTTATGAATGATTACGCGCAAATTCTTGCGACATATGGGAACGCAGTCAGCGATACTTTGAAAAAGTTTGTAATGAACAATTTTAACGTACTTCTGGCTCCATTTGCACCACACTTAGCTGAAGAGCTGAATGAAATGCGTGGGAACAAAGACTCAATTTTCATTTCTGAAAAATGGGTGAGCTATGACCCTGCAGCCATTGCCGAAGAGAGTGTAACTTTGATAATACAAATAAACGGGAAAATTCGATCGAAACTTAAAATCCCCATAAATTCCGATGATGAGCACGTCAAATCACTTTCTCTTGCGGAACCGAATGTGAAGAAATATTTGGATGGCAAACAAATAGTGAAAGCAATCGTCGTGAAGAATAAGTTGGTCAACTTCGTAATTAGGTAATGCAAAAAATTTCTGCCATCATTATTGCCGGCCACGAAGAGAAAAACATTGGTGAATGCTTGGAGAGCGTGCGTTGGGCTGATGAGGTTATTGTTGTCAATTCGGAAAGCAAAGACCGAACGGTCGAGATTGCAAAGCAATTTACCGATAAAGTTTTCGTCAGGAAGTGGGAAGGTTATTCATCGCAGAAGGGTTTTTCTCTTATGCAGGCGAAAAACGAATGGGTCCTAAGCATAGATGCCGATGAGCGCGTTTCCCCAGAGCTTCGTGAGGAAATTTCAAACCTTGATTTTTCAAAGGCAGATGGGTTTTATATCCCGCGGCGGAATTATTTTCTTGATAAAATTATTCGAAGCTGTGGCTGGTCGCCAGATTACCAGCTTCGCCTCTTCAGGAAATCGAAGACTACTTTGAGTGATAGACAAGTCCATGAAGGTTTCGTAGTTGATGGGAAAAAGGAATATTTGAAGAATGAACTGATCCATTACACTCACACATCAATAACAAACACTCTTGAAAAAGTGAATGAGTATTCCACGCTTGAAGCAGTTGAGAAATCTCAAAGAATCCGTGTCAATGGCTTAAAAATGTTTTTCAAGCCGATTTGGGAATTTTTTCATCACTTTATAATTAGGCACGGGTTTACTGACGGAGTACATGGGTTGATGGTCTCTGTCATCCACGCGATGACAAAAGCTCAGGCTTACATGAAGATTTGGGAAATACAGAATGGTAGAGACAAAAGATAAGCCGCTTAGGATTTATCTCAGGCTCTTAGCCTATGTACGGCCGTACAAGAAGTTTCTTGGCGGCTCTATGGTAGCGACGGTCTTTTATTCTGTTTTCTCTGGTGCGTCCATTTATCTCATCGTGCCACTTTTGAATACGCTTTTCAGTCAAGGCACGCCGCAAGTCATTTCAACGTCAACATCAGCAAATACTTTCGATAGGGCGCGTATCATTGCAGAAAATTTTGTAGACCAATTTATTTTCGGCGGAACGAAATCGCAGGCACTTCTAAAAATATGCGTCGTTATTGTCGCGGCATTTTTCCTGAGAAATTTATTTGGTTATGCACAGTCGTATTTTATGGCGTTTGTCGAACAAGGCTCGATGAGAGATATTCGAAACGATTTATATAGGAAGATCCAAGAACTTTCCATAGGCTATTTTTCGAGTGAGCGAACAGGTTCGCTAATTTCACGAATTACTAATGATGTCTTTGTAATAAATGGCGGTGTCACTGCGAGCTTTGTTACGTTAATAAGAGAACCGCTTCTCGTGATCGTGTATCTTTCTATCGCACTAGTCTTAAGCTGGAAGCTTACTATTTTAGCTTTTCTTGTGACGCCGTTTATGATGATTATCATAGCTCGATTGGGCATGAGGCTCCATAAAGAAGGCGACCTGTCTCAAAAGTTGATAGCAGATTTAACATCGCTTTTGCAGGAGACAATAAGCGGAATAAAAGTGGTACACTCTTTTGGAATGGAAAAATATGAGATAGATAAGTTTGAAAGTCATACTAGAAATTATTTTAAGTCGATGTTGAAGATGACTCACATAAGAAATTTATCTTCTCCAATAACTGAGTTCCTATCGATTCTTACGGCTGGAGTCATTATTTATTATGGAGGGATGCAGGTTATTCACTCTCATACACTTTTGCCGAGTGAGTTCATCACATTCCTCGTTGTGATATTTCAAATAATGCCTTCGGTCAAAGAGTTGACGACCGTGAGCACTCGTGTATATGAATCTTCTGCGGCTGGAAAAAGGATATTTGAGCTGCTTGATGAAAAAGGAAAAATTCCGGAATCTGCTAATGCAGTGACCCTCAAAGAACTCAAAAATGAAATAAAGTTTGAAAATGTTTGGTTCAAGTATCCGTTAGCAAGAATTGGCCGTTCGAAGAAAGTAGAGGGAACTGATGTTCTTAAGGATGTCAGTTTCACGGCGTACAAGGCAGAGATACTTGCTATTGTCGGTCCATCAGGTGGAGGTAAAACGACAATCATTGATCTGATACCGAGATTTTACGATCCGACACAAGGGGCGATATATATTGATGGGATTGATTTACGGAATGTCACCATACGGAGCTTGAGGGATTTGATCGGGATAGTTTCTCAGGAAACAATTCTTTTCAATGACACAGTCCGCAGTAATATTGCTTACGGATTGACCGACTGTCTGTCTGAAAAAATCATAGAGGCGGCTCAAGCTGCGAACGCTCATGAGTTCATAACACAGCTTCCGCATGGTTACGACACCGTCATAGGCGAACGCGGAACCAAGCTTTCTGGTGGGCAGCGCCAGCGCATCTCAATAGCTCGCGCTCTCCTGAAAAATCCACCGATAATGATTTTTGATGAAGCGACTTCATCTCTCGATTCAGAATCAGAAATGCTTGTCCAAGAGGCGATAGAAAGATTAATGCAAAACAGAACTTCAATCGTTATCGCGCATAGATTGTCAACGATAAAAAATGCAGACAGAATAATTGTCGTTGAGGGTGGGGAAATTGTTCAACGAGGAAAACATCAAGAGCTTGTCCGACAAAAAGGTGGGACTTACAAGAAGCTTTACGAAATGCAATTCAGCGATTGAAATAGACGTTAAGCGGTGTTAGAATCACAAAACGAAAAATTTCTTGGATTTGTGAGAAATTCCACGAATGTCAATAGTATTTTGGTAATACGTAACGGATTAGTTGGGGATACGGTTTTTGTTACTCCGGTTCTAAAAAGGCTGCGCGATAATTTTCCAAATGCAAGATTGGATTTTGCGACGAGTGCGAAGAGTCTACCTTTACTGAAATATTATCCTTATGTCGACGCCATTTATGCTATACCGAACCAGTATTCAGTTAAGGAGCATTCAAAATTCTTTTTTAGCTTGCGAAAATTTCACTATGACATTGTCATTGTTCAGGAAGTGAACTCTCATTATATCCTGATGGCTAAGTTAGCAATGGGAAAATATCTTGTCGGGTTTAAAAACAGTCTTGAATTTTTGTCGGATTTTTCAGTTAGTCGCCCAACTGGAGTTCATGCTGTGCTCGCCGAGCTTGAAACTGTTCGTGAATGGACCAACTCGATCTCTCCGGTTGCAACTGAATTACCGATCACTGCTGAAGAATTAAGGGATGCAAGAGATTTGTTGGTTGCAAACGGTGTGATAGATCTTGATGCGATCGTATGTATTCATCCAGGTTGCAGCGGCAGGGACTCTGAGAAGGAATGGGTGCCAGAGTATTATGCTGAGTTGGCGGATTCATTGATTCAAAATCAAAAGATGGAAATTGTTTTCGAGGGTGTCGAGGGTGAGCGTGAGCTTGTTGATAGAATAATTGCCAAGATGAAATTTCCTTCAGTATCATTGGTCGGTAAGACAAATTTACGTCAGGTGCTTGGAGTCCTGAAAACTTCAAGAGTTGTTATCGGATCCGACACCGGAACTCTGCATCTGGCAAATGCCGTTGGAACTCCCGTTATTATGTTGTTTGGGCGAACCGATCCTATGGACACCGGCCCTTTCGATCCTTCAGGATCATCTAGATTCGTTAGAGTGGATTTGCCATGTATCGGTTGCGTTCACAGAGATCCAATACCTTCCCAATGGGAAGTTTGCAAGAACATGCGTCCCGTTCTTTGCATGAGGAAATTAGCACCACAAACCGTGTACCATGCTGTGATTGAAGGTTTGAATTTGAACAGGAGAATGGTCTAATGCCAGACAAGGACGGAGTTGTAAATCTCTTGCTCGATAAATCACGGCTGAGGCCTATTGATTATCCGAACTTGATAAGGCTTGGTCCCAAAGGCGATGGTGGCTATGTTGTTCCACGGGATCAAATTAATGATTGCGAGTTATTAATATCGCTTGGACTTTCAGACAACTGGGTATTTGATAAAGAATTTCTTGCAATAAATTCTACGGCAAAAGTAATCGGGGTCGATCACACCAATGGGCCATGGTGGTTTCTCCGAAGGATCTTGATTTATTTCTGGAAACTCATTTTATATTCATCAATTCGCAATCGTCGGAAGAGAGATAAGTACTCCGCCAAGTTTAGGAATTCCATCGGATATTTTTCCTTTTTTAGAGATCCGCGTATTCATTTAAAAAAAAGGATATCCGCGAGCAATGGTAAGTCGGACATAAGTCTTGGCCAAATCCTTAGGTCGAATTTCACACAGCATGCGTACCATGATGTGTTCCTCAAGATGGATATTGAAGGAGCGGAGTACGAAACAGTGCCAGACATCGTCCTGTGCCAGAATCGAATCAGGTGCATTGCCGCCGAGTTTCACGATATTGATAAGAAGACCAGTGATTTCAACGAATGTATGAAGAGCCTGTTACAACATTTTTCTGTGGTACATATTCATGGAAACAACGGCGCCGGTTACGATCACATAAACGATTTCTCATCAGTACTGGAAATTACGTTTATTAACAAATCTCTCCTTAATGAGGAATTTTCCTTCTCGACATCTGAATATCCCAGAGAAGGACTTGATTTTCCTAACAACCCGGGCGTTCTAGACTTTGGACTTCATTTCGAGTAGGACATACCATAAATGACTGAACTACTTCGCGCTTTGAAAGTTCGTGATATTGTTCTCTTCAACATCGTTGCTATCGTGGGCACTCGCTGGATTTCTCTCGCCGCAGCAACCGGGCCGAGTTCAATTTCATTGTGGATTCTGGCGCTGATTTTATTTTTCATTCCACAGTGTGTCGCAGTGATTCATCTCAGCAAGAAATACCCGGTCGAAGGTGGAGTCTATGAATGGGCAAAAGTCGAGTTCGGCGACTTCCATGGTTTTGTCGCAGGGTGGTGTTATTGGGCGAACAATTTGATCTATTATCCGTCGCTTCTAATCTCGGTTGCCGCGATAGCTCCATTTATTCTGCCAAATACCTCTATCATGGCGCCGAGCAAAATTTTTATAACAGTTGCCAGTCTTGTTATCCTATGGATTGCAATCGGGTTCAACGTCGTCGGCGTAAAGATCGGGAAGTGGGTTCAGAATATCGGGGCGGTCGGTACATTCGGGCCCATTTTCATTATTGCGGCTTTAGCGGGCATCATATTATATTTCGGAACATCACAGACTCATTTCACTTTCACAAACATTTTTCCGACGAAGTTGGATTACAGTACACTGTCATTTTGGTCTTCAATGTGTTTCGCGCTAGCAGGGCTTGAGTTAGCTGCCGTAATGTCGGGAGAAATCGTTGACGCCGAAAAGACAATTCCGAGAGCGACTTATATTTCGGGTTTCGGAATTGTTTTTGTATACCTTGTCGGCACCATATCACTTTTGGTTGGACTTTCCTCGAAAGATGTCAATCTCGTCACTGGTCTGGTCCAAGCAATTCAGGAATTGGAAATCAAAACGGGGATGAGACATTTGACAAACATTAGTGCGCTGCTTGTTACGATTGCCGGGATTGGAGGTGCTGGTGCGTGGCTTGCCGGAAGTGCGAGAATATTGTTCGTAACCGGTATAGACAGTTACCTTCCGAAAAGTTTTGGAAAGATTCATCCTAAATGGAAGACACCTTATGTTGCAATAATATTCCAAGGAATTATTGCGACAGTTTTCCTTTTGATGAGTCTTATCGGCGCCTCAACCGAACAGGCATACCTTGTTCTTGTGGACGCAACAATCATCGTTTATTTCATCCCTTATATTTACATTTTTCTGGCGGCAATTAAAGTTTTCCGAAAAGAGTCTACTGGGAATGGTGGACGGGGAAGTTTAATAAAAACCGTAGCATCGGGAATTGGTGGGATGACAACCATTGCTGCGATTCTCCTAACTTTGTTTCCGCCGGCGGCCGGCGGCAGTCCGGTCTTATTTCTTGTAAAGACTCTCACTGGTTCATTTGCATTCGTTGCTGTCGGCATCATAATTTTTTGGAATTCAAAAAGGACTCGTCTTAATCGATCTGCTGCTTCCTGACTTCACTGGATGTGGGATTTTCTGATATTTAGATTTGTTATGCACTTAAAATGGAACTAAAAAATAAACTTGCCGAAAGTGAAAGTCCTTATCTTCGTGAGGCATCGCATCAACCGGTTCATTGGCAGATTTATTCGGATGAGGTCTTCAAATTAGCAAAGGAGCTGGACCTCCCGATACTTCTTGATATCGGCGCGGTGTGGTGTCATTGGTGTCATGTCATGGATAATGAATCCTATTCGGATGCGGGTGTCGCAGAAATTATCAATAGGCATTTTATACCTGTAAAAGTTGACCGCGACCAAATGCCGGACGTTGATTCGCGTTACCAGACGGCGATTGGGTCATTGACTGGGGGAGGCGGCTGGCCCCTGACAGGTTTTTTGACTTCTGATGGAAAAGTATTTTATGGTGGTACTTATTTCCCGAAAATTGATTTAGAAGGAAGACAAGGATTGCTCACACTTTTGCCACAGATTGCCGGTGTGTATGCAAAAAGAAGAGACGATGTGCTCAGGAGCGCAGAGGAAATTTTTCAGCAATTGAAGGATTATGAAATTCGGGCAATGCAACAAGGTGAATTGAATGATGAGATTATTCGGAAAATTGTTGACGATGCACGGTCAAAATTTGACAAAGGTTTTGGCGGATTCGGAGGCGGACCAAAATTTTTTAACTCTACCGTTTTGCACCTTCTTGCCGAGGAAGCTTCAAGACAAAATGATCCGGGTCTCAAAGAAATAGTCGAGCTTACTTTAGATTGCATCGCACACGGCGGAGTCTATGATCAACTCGGCGGAGGTTTTCACAGATACTCAGTTGATAGATACTGGCACGTTCCGCATTTCGAGAAAATGTTGTATGACAATGCTCTCATGTTGAAGGCTTATTTGCTGGGCCTGCAATTCCAGCACAAAGACCTATATGCAAATGTCGCGCGCGAAACTGCGGATTGGATAATCGGTACAATGAAATCTCCGGATGGAGCTTTTTACGCGCATCAAGATGCGGACGTGGAAGCTCATGATGATGGGACATATTGGACGTGGACAGGGAAGGAAATAGAAAACACTCTGACAAGAGACGAGAAAGAATTCGCGGACTTGTATTTCGATATTCGGGAAATGCCAGATGATACTCATGAATTTCCGGAAAGAAACGTGTTGAGAGTGGCCTTCGATGAAAAGGATGTTGTAAAAAATCTTGGAAAGTCTAAAGATGGTGGATCACAACTTATCAGCAACGCAAAGAAAAAGCTTTTGGAATCCCGAAATCAGAGAAAATCTCCGTTTATTGATAAGACAATTTTTGCCGATAGGAACGGATTGGCAATAAGCGCATTAGTTGACGTGTCACTCGGCTTAAAAGCACGAAAATATTTCGAAGCCGCGGAAAGTGCAGTCGATTTTATTTTGGAGAATATGGTTGATAATCATGGGAAAGTAGCTCACGCATTTTCAGGGAAATCAGTGCTGTATCATGGTTTATTAGATGACAATGTATATTTTGGAACAGGACTGCTCGACTTGTTCGATGTGGCGAGAAACGACGTTTACATTGACGCGGCAGAAAAAATTGCGCAGGTACTTCTGGATCAGTTTGAAGATAGAGAAGGGACAGGATTTTTTGACAGGCCATTGAACGCAGGTGAAGAGGGTCTGCTCTCGACGAAAAAGAAACCGATTGACGACACACCCACACCGTCGGGAAATTCCGGAGCCGCCATTTTCTTTGACAAGTTGTTCAGCATTACAGAAAACAAAAAATATTTTGAAGCAGCGGATAGAACTCTGAAAGCGTTTGCAGGATATGCAGATACAATTGGGATTCACGCGGCAAATTATGCTCGCTCTGTCAGATTACATTTGGGATTAGCGAAGAATGTCAGGTAAATTCCGAGAGACTGTGAATCGTTCGGCTGCTCTTAGGTTCCCCTTATGAGCGATGCAAACGCCAACCGTAGCCATATTTAAATTTGTGCCAGCGCATTCTTAAAGTCAAGGATAAGGTCATCCACTTCCTCTAAGCCGACGGAAATCCGCACCATGCCCTCGGTCACTTTTGCAGCTTTCAGTTCTTCTGGAGTCATCTTTATATGGCTTGTGAGAACGGGGATGCTAACAAGAGTCTCTACCCCGCCCAAACTTGTGGCATTAAGAGCAATCTCAAGACAATCGCAAAACTTTTTTGCTGACTTTAAGTCAGCAAGCTCAATACAAAGCATTCCACCGAAGCCGCTCATCTGGCGTTTAGCGATCCTGTAATTCTTTGACGAAGGTAATCCAGGGTAAAATACTGCGGTTACTTTTTTTTGCCTCAAGAAAAATTCTGCAATTCTCTGTGCGGTTCGATTTTGTTGTTCAATTCGTACTTTCAAAGTCTTCAGACTCCGATCAAGCATGTAAGCATCAATCGGGTTGATGCATCCGCCGAATGCCTTCATCGTCTCGCGTATGATGTGTATGCGTCCTTTTGTGGAAACCGCTGCGCCCGCCATGATGTCGCTGTGTCCGCCGATGTACTTTGTAGCGCTATGTACCACTATGTCAACGCCAAAATCAATCGGGTTCTGGTTAATAGGGGAAGCGAAGGTGTTGTCCATGATGGTTAATGCGCCGACGTCTCTTGCGGCTTTGACAGTCTTATCAATCGAAACGCAGTCTGTCGTGGGATTTATCGGCGTCTCGAAATATACAATTTTAGCTTTTGGAATGTCATCACTGAAATTGTAAAGCTGACTTTCGTCAACAAAGTGTACCTCGATGCCGAACTTCGGCGCGATATCACGAAGAAACCTGTATGCCATTCCGTAGAGTCGGCACGGTGCGACAACTGTATCTCCCTTTCCAACAGATGACAAAATTGCTGTCGTGATTGCTGCCATGCCACTTGAAAAGAGAACCGCATCTTCGGCATTTTCAAGTGCCGCTATTTTTTCCTCCACGTTTCGAACTGTAGGATTCGAATAACGCGTGTACATGTAAAATTCTTCGTCATCTCCGCTGATGTATCTGTCGTAGTCGTCACTTTTCGCGACAGCAAAGGTTGTGCTCTGATATATTGGATAATTAGCGCCGAGATAGGTTTTGTCTTTCCTGCCGTGAATCGCTTGTGTCGATTTACTCGTTGTCAATGTTCACACTCCTTAAGTATTGTAATCGTTTCCTTTACGGCTTTCTCCATTCCGACGAAAAGTGCATGTGAAATAAGTGCGTGACCAATGCTGAACTCTTCTATCTCATCTATCATCGCGACAGGTTTGAGATTATTGTAATCCAAACCATGTCCCGCATTTACTTGTAAACCTGACTTATTGGCAAACTTTGCCGCTTTCTTAAGACGATCAAGCTGTGCGTCAACGTCTCGTCTTCTTGCATTTGCATATTCCCCGGTATGAAGCTCCACAAAATCAGCGCCTGTTTTTTGTGCGGCTTTGATTTGGGTTTCTGTCGGAGCCACGAAAAGGCTCACCAGAATATTTTTTTTATGAAACCGCGTCGTTACTTCCCTGAAGCGGGAAACTTCCGATGCGACATCGAGTCCGCCTTCGGTTGTCAATTCCTGTCTGCGTTCTGGAACAAGAGTTACTAATTCGGGCACAACATCAAGAGCAATATTTATGATCTCTTCCGTCGCCGCCATTTCGAGATCGAGTTTTGTCTTCAATGTCTTGCGAAGAAGATAGACGTCGTTATCCTGAATGTGCCTGCGATCTTCGCGGAGATGGCTGACGATTCCCGACGCACCCGCAAGTTCTGCAATGAGAGCTGCGGTCACCGGGTCGGGTTGTTTTTCACCGCGCGCCTGCCGCAGTGTTGCAACGTGGTCGATATTCACGGATAATCTTTTCATTTTAGATTTCCTCTTTGTCGAAAAATCTCATAGCAAATGATTCCTGTGGCTACTGACACATTTAGAGAATCTATTTTCCCAATCTGCGGAATAGAAAAAGTTATGTCCGATTTGTCGCGTAAAATTCTTTTCACACCACTGCCTTCGTTTCCAATTATCACTGCAAGTGGAACGCGCGTGTCCATTTCCGAAACAGAAAGTGGAGCTTTAACTGCACTCGTTGCGATCCAGTATCCGGATTCCTTCAGTGACATGATGGTTTGATGAAGATTAGTCTCTCGTGCGATCTTAAGATGAAACGCGCCTCCGGCGGATGTTTTGATCACCGTTTCGTTTATCGGTGATTGCTGCTCCCTTGGAATAATCACTCCATCAACTTTAAAAAATGCGGCGCACCGAAGTATCGCACCGAAGTTTTGCGGATCCTGAATGCGATCGAGGATAAGCAGGAAAGGAAATTGGCTATGTGAAGCTGACTCGATCAGTGATTCAAGCGGTTCAAATTTTATTTTACTTACCGTTGCGACGATGCCTTGAGCAGATTGATCGCGCGATAAATTAGATATTAGTTCGCCGAATTGCTTAGAATCCACACGAGCGATTGGAATTTCCAGCCTCTTTGCAAGTGTGTAAATCTCGTTCAAACTTCCGCCGTGTGCAGAATAAAGAACATAAATTTTTGAAATATTCACCTCGCTCTTCAGCGCTTCTGCAACTGCGTTACGCCCGATAATTTTTTCTTCTGTCAAATAGCTGTCCTTAATCAAACTCCGCAAGCTTTCTCAGGAATGTACCTTCGTCAAGCTTAAATTCAAAAACCATTCTGTCATTTATAAATACGACCGGCACTTTATGTCCGAATCTTTCAAACAAATCCGTGTTCGCTTCGAGCGTAATTCTCTCTAGAAAGAATCGCTTTTCCTTTTTTAATTTTTCAAGAATACTCTCCGCTTCGTCACAAAGTTTGCAGTCCTCTTTTTTGTATAAAAGAACTTTTGTCATGTTTTTGCATGTGGTTCGGCAGGTTCACCACGTAGCTGGATCTTGTCCCGGATGGGCTCTTTTGTACCACGGTAGTAAATAATTCCGAACGCACCGACAAGGATGAGTACGGCAGATATTACTTGTGCCTCGCTCAAGCCGAAGAGCAACCGCGGATTTAATCTTATGAACTCAACAAGAAGTCTTTCAAGACCGCCAAAGACGAGATAGACCATGAAAAGCATTCCGTCAGGCTTTGCTTTTTTTCTTATTTTCCAAAGAAATAAGAATATTATGAAGCAGGCAATGAATTCATAGATCGGTGTCGGATGGAGCGGGGTGTTATCGGGGACAATTCCGCCCGGAAATTTGTCTGTGATCTGTGGAAAGTCTCTTAACGCTATAGATGGTGGTACAATTCCTTTTGAGTAATTGACTCCCCAAGGAAGGCCGGTCGGCATTCCGTAATCTCCGTCACCCGAAAAATGACAGCCTAGTCGTGCTACCCCATAACCGAGAATGAGAGCAGGTGCAAACGCATCTGCGATCACCATAAAATTATAATCCTTTTTGCGAACAGCAAATAGGATTATAATAGCCGCAAGAATAAATCCGCCGTACCACGTTAGTCCTCCGGGAGAAATTGCCATACCGACCGGATCTTTCAAAAAATCGCCCCAGCTTTCTACCAACGAGAGTATCTTTGAGCCTCCGATGCCGAAAATGATCGCGACGAAAGTTAATTTATTGGCAAAACCCGGATCTAATTTTTTCCGTATAAATTCATGGACGAGAACATAATTGGCGACGATGAAACCGATTGCCATCATCAAGCCAAAGCTGTAAACATTTAATGGCCCGACCTTGAACAAGATTGGCATCACTGTATAGCTCAATATTTTACTCAGCATTCGAATGCTTTCAATGCAGAGACCATTCGTCGTGGTCGGTGATGACATCGATGAACTTCCCTTGTTTTGTCGATCGTACCACTTTAATATTTTTTTTGATTGATACCTTGAATTGGTTCATCTGTTTGCCGCGACGATGGATCAAGAGAGTGTAATCTCCCGACTTGAGATTTTCCATCTCGCACCTGCATATGGCGGGACCAGGGCGGGGAAAGTCTGACATCGGTGTCTTAAGTCCCACAATGTTAAAACTTATCTTACGATCTTCCGTTTTTGTTTCCACGACAAGTTCGTAAACAAAATTCTGGAATTCTTCAGCCGTTCTGAACGTAAAAGCCGTGCCGGACTTTTTAGTGAGCGGATTGTCGAAGTGCTCAATTAGCAAGCGGAATTCCGCCGATGAATTTTCTCGATGCACTTTTGGAGGCTTCTTCTTTGCCATTTTATTTCAAATGTCGAAGTAGCTGAGCTCTTCTTCTTTAAAGAACTGAACTATCTCAGATGGAGTTTTTGCCGTTAGCAATTTCTTCCTGAATTCGTCCTTATTCATCAAACGGGAAATTCTGCTGAGAAGTTTTATGTGCGGTCCCACCATATTGTCTCTGCCGACGAGCAGAAACAGCAGTCGCACAGGTTCCCCATCAAGCGACTGGAAGTCAACCGGCTCGCCTGTGACAGCAAAGGCAGCGACGATGTCGCTCACGGCGTCGGTCTTGCCGTGAGGAATTGCAAACCCTTTTCCAACTCCTGTTGACATTATTTTCTCACGTTCGAAAATTGCTTCGCGAACCTTCTCTAAATCTTTTATCTTCTTGGAACTTCTTAGCTGATCAATCAGTGAATTAAGAACTTCCTCCTTTGTCTTGCCTGGCAATTTTGTCGACACAAACTCGTCTTGAAGTATGTCGCTGATTTTCATCTTGTATTTTTCTCTCTTTTTTTTTAAGTAAAAACTAAAATTGATAAGTGAAAAGTTTTAAATGTTACAATTCACTTTTCATCGTTCCTGACTTTTTCCCGCCCGCCCAATCAGACAGCCAACTAATAATCTTTGACTCGAAACTCTCCGCGATAGATTGGGCTAAATCTTTATTGTTGGATTCCGCATTAATGTGAAATAAGGCTCTTTCTTTGTCGGGGAGTAAATGAATCCATGTCCCATCATCATAGTGTACCTTGATGCCGTCAACCGTTTCACGCGCATCATTCTTGGTTATCTCTATGAGTTTTCTCATTATACTTCCTTTTTCGCTCCATGGACAGTCGAGATTTTTCTTGACCATGTGAAGCTTGGGAACAACTTGATCAAGCGCAGAAAGTGTAAGCCCGGTTTTTGCAGTCATTTCAAGTATTTTCGCAACTGAAAACATTGCATCGCTTGCAAAGAGAAATTTCGGGAAAATGAAGCCGCCTTTTGTACCGCCTACAAAATCGAACTTGCCTTCGAAGGCCGCATTCATGAGCGCCTGATGTGTCGCTTTGGTTCTGGTTACTTCTAGATTGTGTTCAGCCGCTATCAAGTCGATTTCACGCGAAGCTGAAAACGGAACGGCGATATGTTTCGCTTGAGGTTCAGCAACTGCAAATAATTTCGTGACTAACGAAAGAAGTCTGTCTTCTTCGATAAACTTACCCTGTTCATCGACGACAAATATTTTTTCCGCACCAGCGTCAAACATGAAACCGAAATCGTAATTCAGAGACTTAACTATGCCTACTAATCGTTCCAGATCATTCTCTAATTCTCTTTTCGTCCGTGTAAGTCTTTTCGGATCGAGGTATGCGTTCAAAGCAACCACTCTCGTGTTCGTGTTCCTCAATGAGCCGACGATTGTCGGAAATAGGACTGAAGCGACTCCATAAGAATAATCGATGACAATGTTGAACTTTCTATTTTTCATTGTACTGATATCGATCGACTTAATGAAATCTTCACGGTAGCTTTCGTTGGTTCTTTCGGGGAAATAGATGTCGCCGACCTGATCATGTGGTGCTCGTGCAAATTCTTCGCCGAAGAAAATTCTTTCAACTGCTCTTACTTTGCTCGTGGAAAGATCTCTGCCGTCGGAGTCCAGAAAAATAATGTCCGTTAAATCCGGATCGAAGGGACTCTTGCGCACGTGAACACCGCCGGCAGCTTTTCCGTTTCTCAACTCATGTCGGACGATCGGTATCGGCTCGGTTCTCAAATCGTTAACATTGACGCCTGACGACATCAGTCCGACGATCAATGCCCGGTTGATCATTCTGCTGACGATGTCGGAATCACGGCTGCAAAGAGCATACTTACCGGCACCGAGTAGAGAGCCGAACGCTGCGCCAAGCTTCGCAGCAAATTCCGGATTCATTTCGATGTTTGATGTGCCAGTAACCCTCGCATCAGTGAAAATCGCCGACAGCCACTTGTCCTGCCACACGAGGCTTCTTGAAAGAATTGCGCCGGCATCAACAACTTTCTTGGGCCAAAGTTTGACATTGGGTCTGATGTGAGCGCGTTTCCCGATCATGCAGTCGTCGCTGATAAAAACATTTTCCTCGATCTCAACTTGTTCGCCCACGATGCTTCCGCTTCCAATCACATCGCCCGTGATTTTTGATTGACTACCAACATGGACATTGTCCCACAAAATGCTTCTGCTAATACTCGAATAGGAATCAACAGATGAGTTGTTTCCGATAATTGTGTCAACAAGATCCACGTCTTCACCGACGGTAACGCCGCTTCCGATCACGACTGTTCCTTTCGGTGAAAAATGCTGCGGTGGTTCAAAATCAGGCGGAGCGATCAACCTGGCGCCATTGTATTCGGAAATTTTTCCGCCGATATCCACTTTTACTTTATTGTCGAGGCAGTCAATTTGTGCATCTATGTATTCATTTAGATTTCCGATATCTCTCCAGTAACCTTCGGCGGCGTAGCCATACAATGGCATTTTTTGTTTCAGCATTTGTGGAAAGACATCCTTGCTGAAATCAACTTCCTCTTGAAAGGGGATTGTCTCGATTATGTCGGACTCGATCACATAAATTCCCGTATTCACAGTATCGCTGAAAACTTCTCCCCAAGTCGGCTTCTCGAGAAACCTTAAAACCTTCCCGTTATCATCCGTAATTACAAGGCCGAATTGAAGCGGGTCATCAACTCGCGTCAGTACGAGAGTAGCCTTTGAATTCTTCACTTCATGAAATTTTACCGCCTTTGTTAAATCAAAGTCGGTCAGGACGTCTCCACTTATGACGAGAATGCGCGAGCCTTTGAAAAGCTCGAAAGCGTTGCGCACGCTTCCGGCTGTACCATAATCGGCATCGGCTTTGACATATTGGATGGAAGCACCGAACTCGCTGCCGTCTTTCAGAAAATTCTTTATAGCATTCGGATGATAAAAAACCAGCACCACGATGTCTGTAATGCCGTGTTTCACGAGCAGCCGCACGATGTGTTCGATCATCGGTTTGTTCATGATCGGAACCATCGGTTTCGGGATTTTGCACGTGAGCGGACGAAGTCGAGTACCGAATCCGCCAGCCATTATCACGGCTTTTATCATTGATTTAGTTTGCTCCATGATGAAAAAATCTGTGAAATATAAACCCAATGCAGAGGAAAATCAAGGAAACCGAACCCGTGCATCGTGATAAGTCAAAGTGGTTTCGAGAGTTGCGGCATTTGGAAAATTAAAGCGAGTGTATTATTTTAATTCAGCCTTTAATTCCATCCAGTGAGGTGGATAAGGTCATATCAATAAATTTCACCTCACCATATAAAGGCTCTTTTGGGCCGAAGGCACATCAGTCTCTGGCTAAGTTAAACTCAAATAGGAGTAAGCATGAGAGTCAAATCAAAAATCGCGGACGCACAGCAGATGGCGCGCTCAATCACCCGTCTTGCTCACGAAATCATCGAGCACAATAAAGGTGCCGCCAACTTATGTTTGATCGGCATCAGAACACGCGGGGATTTTCTCGCCAAAAGAATAGCGGAGAAGATTTCTCAAATCGAAAAGGTCACGGTCCCTCTGGGAACGCTCGACATAACACTTTACCGTGACGATGTCCGGCAAAAGCTGAAGCTGCCGGAGCTGAAAAGGACGGATGTCCCATTCGACATTACGGACAAAAATGTGATACTTGTGGATGATGTTCTTTTCACGGGTAGAACAATCAGATCGGCACTCGATGCACTGATCGACATCGGAAGGCCGACCACGATACAGCTTGCGGCTCTCGTAGACCGCGGGCACAGGGAATTGCCGATAAGCGCCGATTATGTCGGGAAAAATCAGCCGACGGCGATCCACGAATCGGTCGTGGTACACATCGCCGAAGTTGACGGAACCGACGAAATATTATTGGTGGAGTCCGCCGAAGGCGGATCCGCCTCCGGAGGAGAAGAAGATGGCACAGGGAATTAAAAACTTGCTGGGTCTTCGAGACCTTTCACGGGAAGAGATAGTTGAGATACTCGACACAGCCCAAAACTTCCGTGAAGTCCTGGAGCGCCCGATAAAGAAAGTCCCCACACTACAGGGAACAACGGTTGTGAATTTATTCTTCGAAAGCTCCACACGAACGAAGATTTCATTTGAACTTGCGGAACGCCGGCTAAGCGCAGATGTCGTCAACTTTGCCACAAGCGGCAGCAGCGTATCGAAAGGCGAAACTCTGAAAGACACCGCACGAAACATCGAAGCGATGAAGACAGACGTGGTAGTAATCAGGCACTCCTCAACAGGTGCGGCACACTTTCTTTCGCGCCTCCTGAAATCTCCCGTCATCAATGCCGGAGATGGCATCAATGAACATCCAACGCAGGCTCTCTTAGACATGTTAACTATTCGTGAAAAGTTCGGCGACTTGAAAGGACTTCATGTCTGCATTGTCGGCGACATCGATCACAGCAGAGTCGCGCGCTCGAATATTTTCGGTTTGATAAAATTGGGCGCAGAAGTCGCAGTTTGCGGTCCGAAAACTCTCATTCCGAATTATTTGGAACAATTCGGTGTAAAGACATTTTACGACATCGACGATGCGATTCAATGGTCCGATGTGCTGAACGTTTTGAGAATTCAACTTGAAAGAGAAGCCGGCGAAAATTTTCCTTCGATAAGAGAATACAGACTCTACTGGGGAATTAACCGATTACGGTTGGAGAAGTCGAAGAAATCAATTGTGATAATGCATCCTGGCCCGATCAACCGCGGAGTTGAACTCGATGCCGACGTTGCGGACGGAAACACTTCACTGATTCTCGAGCAAGTAACGAACGGAGTTGCGGTCAGAATGGCAGTCTTATTTTTAACAGGAGCTAGACCTTCATGAAAATCTTTCTTAAGAATGCGAGAGTTGTCGACCCGTCGGGGAAGTACGACGGCATGTTCGATATTTTCATTGTCGATGGATTTATACAGGAGATGGGCGGCTCGCTCGGCGGCAACCCGGTAAACTACGAAATAAATCTCCGCGGAAAATTTGTCGTACCGGGATTGTTCGATATGCATACTCACCTGAGGGAGCCCGGGCAGGAATATAAAGAAGACATCGCCTCCGGAATAGCCGCCGCCGCGAACGGAGGCTTCACCGAAATTGCCGCGATGCCGAACACCGATCCGGTGGTTGATTCTGCCGATGTTGTCAAATACGTTCTCGACCGTGCCGGACAATCTCCCCTGGTGAATGTCCATCAAATCGCCGCGATCACAGAAGCGAGAAAAGGCGAGCGCCTATCGGAGATGAAGGATCTTGCCGAAGCGGGTGCGATTGCATTCAGCGATGATGGTACAGCTGTGGCGAACTCACAGATAATGCGGCTGGCTCTGGAATATTCTTCCATGTTAAATAAGTCGATCATCCAGCATTGCGAGGACCGTAATCTCACAAAGTCCGGATCTGCCAATGAAAGCCCCGAAGCGATCAAATATGGATTGAAGACTCAGCATCGCGTTGCAGAGGAATTAATACTCAGCAGGGATATAAGGCTGTTGGAAGCGTTCGGCGGGAAATATCATGCCACTCACATTTCGACAGCGCAATCCGTCGATTGCATTGCGGACGCAAAAAGGCGCGGCTTGCCGGTAACTTGCGACGTGACTCCGCACCACCTTTTCTTAGACGACAGTTTGCTCTCAACTTACGATTCGGATTATAAAGTCAATCCTCCGCTTCGAACCAAGGATGACAACGCGGCGCTGATTGCGGCACTGAAAGATGGAATGATCGATGCAATTGCGAGCGACCATGCCCCTCATGCAATACATGAGAAAGAAGTTGAATTCGATGCATCTCCATTCGGAATGATCGGACTCGAGACAACGGTCGGGGCAGTGATGACGAGGCTTTACCATGAAAAGGTTTTGTCCATCCGGCAGATTGTAGATTTGCTCGCTATAAATCCACGGAAGATACTCGGATTGCAGGTTCCTGCTTTTGGACTTGGCGCCAAAGCCGAGGTTTCAATTATCGATCCAGATTATGAATGGACAGTCGATCCGGAAAAATTCAAATCGAAGAGCAGGAACACCGGCTTCAAAGGTTGGAAGTTTAAAGGAAGTGCAGTAGGAATTATAAACGGAGACAAGTTTTACTTCTCGGAAAGGTTGAAATAATCTCCGTGATTATCTTTACCAAACATGCAAGAGAAAAGTTTGTTATATTAAGAAGGCATAAGTTTGTACTCAACGAGGAACAGGTTTTGGAGACGGTAAAAAATCCAGAGACCGTGGATCATTCAAGAGCCCCACTGTTTATTGCTCAAAAGTTAGTGGACAAGGACCACGTTCTTCGAGTCGTTTGTAAAAAAGAAGATGGTGATATAAAAATAATAACTTTTTATCCGGGAAGGAAAATCCAATATGAGAAAAAGTGATAAAGCGAAGATTGTATATGAACCTGAAGCGGATATTCTCATGTGGGAGATGTCAAAGAAAGCTATTGATTTCGCAAGTGAAGTGGATAACATGATAATTCACTTTTCAAAAGATGGAGTACCTGTTCTCGTTGAGATATTGGAGGCAAGCAAGTTTCTATCTAAAGCGAACTCTTTAATAGGTGAAGAGAAATCTCCCCGCAAGAAGCTTGCCTCCGCTCGTTAGATGTCGTCATAAATAAATTTCGCTGCTGGGCTGCTTTTTCTGAAATTATCAAACGAACACCGCTTTCTTCGTCATGGCTTCGTGGAGAAGCTGGATATATTTCTTCTTTGGGATTTCAATTGCGCCGAACGTTTGCAGGTGCGGCGTCATATACTGAGTATCGAGAAGTGTGAAACCATTTTCGGAAAGATGCTTTATCAGAAAGGCAAGCGCAATCTTTGAGGCTCCGCTTTTCAGGCTGAACATCGATTCTCCAAAGAAAGCCGTGCCGAGCGCAACGCCGTAAAGTCCGCCTGCAAGTCTTTCCGGGTCAATGCTTTCCACGCTGTGCGCGTAACCGAGCCGGTGCAATTCCATATAGCTCTCAATTATTTCTTCGCTGATCCAGGTATCCTTTCGGTCGGCGCAGCCTCTGATTACCGCTTCAAAGCGGACATCGATTTCAATCTTAAACATTTCTTGCTTGATTAATTGCTTAGTGGAGCGGGGTATATTGTAACTATCCAACGGGACGATGGTACGAGGGTCGGGTGAGTACCAAGATATGGTTTTATCATCGTCCGCCATCGGGAAGTATCCCATTGAATATGCGCCGAGCAGAATATTAGGGGAGATCATTATGTGTCTATTTTATCTCTCGAAAAGTCAAAAAGCAAAAGCAAAAAGAGGAGCTTCGTCGTGTTAGCTGTACAGCTACGACTCACCGGAATTCATCCCGCCCGATCATCAGGTGTAAGGGGGAGGCAAAAAGCGGGTAGGAAACGTTGAATCTAAAGTTCGTATCGCTTACGTCTAATCAACTTTGAAAGAGAAGGGTTCTGGAAAATGAACAAAGGGGGATAACTGCTATGTGGACTACAAAATACATGGGGGTAGTCCATAATAATTATCGTAGGAATATATTATCCTTGTCTTACTTTAACTATTTTTGTATACTGTATCAAAGGAGAGTAAGAAATGGAAACGGCAGTAGTTACGACAAAAGGGCAGATCGTTGTGCCCGCGAGGATTCGAAGAAAATTTGGAATAAAGAAAGGAACGAAGATCGCTTTCATCGAACGCGATGGAAAGCTTATTATTCAGCCATTGGACAAAGGCTATTTTGAGTCGATGGCAGGAATACTCGGAACGAACGGCGACATGCTGAAAAGTCTAATGGAGGACAAAAAGAGGGAACGGGAATTATGAAGACAACGGTCTTAGACAGTTATGCAATGATCTCATACCTCCAGCAGCAAGAAGGCTATCAGGAGGTCGCGGATATTTTTGACGAGTGCACGGCAAAAGATCATGAAGTATTTTTCTGCATCGTCAATTGGGGAGAGGTAATCTACCAGGCGATTCGCAGAGGCGGCGAAACCAGAGCGAAACTTGCCGAAGATGCCATGGCAACTCTCCCTATCCAACTTGTTGAAGTCAATAAAGAGCTGACTTATCAAGCGGCTGTCCTGAAAGCATCGCATAAGATGTCTTATGCCGATTGTTTTGCGGCGGCTCTCGCGATGAAAAAAAAAGGAGAACTTGTAACGGGAGACGGTGAATTCAAACAGGTAGAAAAGAATATTAAGATCCGTTGGATAAAGTGAGCACGATTAATGAAACCGAGACGTGGCGATCTCAACCACGAAAGAAGAACATGGTACGGCCTGCCTTAGGCTAACACTCCCCCCCGCAGTAATAGGGCGGCAAAAGACAAGTTGCAAACGTTGAATCTGAAGTCCACGTCGCTTACTTTTAATCAACTTGGAAAAAGAAGCGTGGTCAGAAAATAGAGGAGGAAATTATTCATTCCATAAGTAGATCGGGGACTAATGCCATGTATTTGCTATGAGTTCAGACCTAACCTTCATAACAAATGAGGACGGCCACAGCCTAATGGCACGATTCGATGACCTGATTCGGCATACAGATTCTTTCGATTGCGTGGTCGGGTACTTCTTCGTCAGCGGATTTCATTTGCTCTATAAGTCCCTTGAGTCGAGCAAGAAGATCAGAATTCTCGTCGGGATGGGTACCGATTCAGCAACATCTGAACAGATACGACAAGCTGAAGATTCACCTCAACAACGCCTCGGCTTTTCGCATTCGGAAGCGAAAGAATTGGTCGAGAAGGTAATCGGTGACGAGATGGGCTGCTCCGAAGACTCCATGGTCATCGAGGAAGGGATTAGGAAATTCATAGACTGGATCCGAAACGGAAAGCTTGAGATAAAGGCATATCCTTCGCAGCACTTACACGCCAAAGTCTATATAATGACGTTCTCAGACAAGGACATTGACAGAGGCCGGGTGATAACAGGCTCAAGCAATTTCTCTCGCTCCGGTCTCTTTGATAACCTTGAGTTCAATGTGGAACTAAAGAATCGCTCCGACTACGAATTTGCCTTGACGAAGTTCAACGAGCTCTGGAGGGATGCCGTTGATGTAAGCGCAAAGTATGTGGAGACACTGCAGAGTAATACCTGGTTCAACGACGCCATTACTCCGTATGATCTCTATTTGAAATTTCTTTACGAGTATTTCAGGGAGGAGTTGAGCCAAACCAATGAGTTATTCTTGAGATATCTGCCTGAGCAATTCAAGAAGCTTGAGTACCAGGAGCAGGCAGTGCTTAACGCAAAGAAGATCGTGGAATCCTATGGAGGCGTGTTCATATCGGATGTCGTAGGTCTTGGAAAGACTTACGTGGCTGCAATGCTGGCCGACCAACTTGACGGTCGGACGCTCGTAATTGCTCCACCAATTCTGTTGGACGAAAACAATCCAGGGTCGTGGAGAAATGTTCTCTCAGATTTTAAAGTGGCTGCTGACTTTGAGTCTGTGGGGAAACTCGATTCGCTTCTTGCGAGGGGAGTAGAGAAATATAAGAATGTAATAGTTGACGAAGCGCATAGATTTAGGACAGAGACAAATATTACCTACGAAACCCTTGCGCAGATTTGTCGGCAAAAAAGAGTGATACTCGTTACGGCAACACCTTACAATAACTCGCCGCTCGATATCTTAAGTCAGATCAAACTTTTCCAAAACTCTCGGAGGAGTACAATCCCCGGTGTTCCTAACCTTGAAAGGTTCTTCGAGGGACTTCAGAGACGGCTGAAAAGTCTGGATCGCCAGAAAAACTACACCGAGTATATTGAGATCAGTAAAGCAAATTCAAAAGAGATAAGGGAAAAAGTTCTCAAAAACTTGATGGTGCGAAGGACCCGATCAGAAATCGTTCATTACTTCGGCAGGGACCTGAAACGGCAGGCATTGGCGTTTCCGGAAGTTGAAAAGCCTGAGCCATTTTTCTATCAACTCAACGGCAAAGAGGATTCGGTCTTCATCAAAACGATAGCTCTTGTTGCTCACGAATTCAAGTACGCCCGTTATACTCCCTTGCTGTACTATAAAGGAAGGGTCACACAATCAGAACAGCTCTCTCAGCGTAACATGGGGAAGTTCATGAAGATTCTTCTTGTCAAGCGTCTTGAGAGCAGCTTCCACGCGTTTCGAAACACCATTGAAAGATTCGTTCAGTCATATGAGAGATTCCTGAGAGAATTCCGAAGGGGAAATGTTTATGTAAGTAAGAAATATTCTTCAAAGATATTTGAGTTTCTTGACAGTGGCTACTACGAAGGCATCGAGAGACTGATAGATGAAGGAAAGGCGGAGAAGTACAACTCCGACGAGTTCACATCTGGATTTAAGAATGATCTCGAAAGCGATCTGAAAGTCCTGCGAGAAATTCAGAGCCTGTGGCAGACGGTTCACAGAGATCCTAAGCTCCTTACCTTTGTAGAAAAACTGACGAAGCTTACGGTACTGAAGAAAAACAAGTTGATAATCTTCACTGAATCTAAGGAGACAGCTGAATATCTAAGTGCCGAATTGAAGGAACGACTATCTGAGCCTGTCCTTTGCTTTACGGGAAGTTCTGAGGAGAATGTCAGGGAAAAGGTCATCGAAAATTTCGACGCCCGAGCAAGACATCAGAAGGATGACTACCGAATTTTAGTATCGACAGAAGTCCTGTCGGAGGGGGTGAACCTCCACCGCGCTAATGTTGTCGTAAACTATGACATACCATGGAACCCCACCAGGATGATGCAGCGTGTCGGAAGGATAAACAGGGTCGATACGACACACAAGAGGATTCACACATTCAATTTCTTTCCGACGACCCAGGGAAACAACGAAATCAAATTGCGCGAAGCCGCCGAAGCAAAAATAAATGCCTTCCTGACGTTACTTGGTGGAGACGCGCAGCTGCTTACTGAAGGTGAACCCATAGGTTCGCATGAACTCTTCAACCTATTGTTGTCGAAACAAGCAGTGACGGGCGAAGATGATGGAGAGGAAAGCGAACTGAAATATTTGAACGTCATCAGAGAGATAAGAGAAAAGCAACCCGAAGTATTCGAAAGAATAAAGAAGCTGCCCAAGAAAGCAAGAACCGCAAAAGCATCCACGCAAAACGAGAACTCCCTCCTCACATATTTTCGAACAGGGAAGCTAGAAAAGTTCTTCATGACCTCGGAAAATTCTGAGGCCACGGAACTTGATTTTATGTCAGCCGCAAAATTGCTTGAGTCGAAGGATGACACCGAACGACTTTCTCTTTCTCAATCATTCTATGAAATGCTGGATAAGAACAAGAGGGCGTTTGCTGATTCGACGATTGAGGATAAGCCAGAGCCGAAACCCAAGGGAGGTCGAGATACGGCAACTCAGATTGCCAGAATCATCAAGGCTTTGACCAAAACCAAACAGTTTACCGAAGATCAGGATGACTACGTGAGAAGAGTACTAGCTCAGTTGGAGGAAGGTGGGCTGCCTCGTCAGACACTAAAGGAAAGTCTAAAGGCACTTAACCATGAAATGAAAGGCGGCTTCAATCCAATGAGGCTCCTCGGAGTGCTTCAGACAAAAATCCCCGCCAGGTTGCTTGAGTCTCATCTCGTAGAAAATATCAAGCCGACCCGCGGACCTCGTGAAGTAATCCTCTCTGAATATCTATCTCAGGATAAACAGCGTGGATAAGCAGACCAGTTACCAGAAAATATCATTTACGTTTGAAAACCCGTTTGATCGGGATAGATTTGTCGACTTTGTCAGAGAACTATTGAACAGGATAGAATTTGAGGCGTTCACTTATAAGGGCAGCTACATTCCCAAACTGTACCAGGAGTATATCAGTATGCTGGAGCGGATAGGGAAATACACTGATGGTCGGAACAAGATCGATATCCTTGTTGTGAACTTAAAAAAAGGATCCTCAATTGAGCGTGCTCGTACGATGCAAAGGAATTTCATTGCCTGGTACCTCAATGGCAGCCGCGGGGATGAACTTAAAGACGCCGCGCTCGTGGCGTTTGTGTCGCCCGACAAAGACGATTGGCGGTTCTCTCTTGTCAAAATGGATTACAGGATCGAAGAGACTAACACGGGAAGAACGAAAGTCAAAGAAGTTTCTACGCCTGCACGCCGATGGTCATTTCTTGTCGGCAAAAATGAAAAGAGCCACACCGCACAAAGCAGGCTTGCCCCGCTACTGCAAAACGATTTTCATAATCCGACATTAGAGGAACTTGAAGAAGCTTTCAATATCGAGAAGGTAACCGACGAGTTCTTCGAGAAGTATCGTGACCTTTTTCTGCGCACGAAGGAAGCGCTTGACAACATTGTGCGGGAATCGAAGGCGGTGAGAAAAGACTTCGAGGAGAAGGGCGTGGACACTTCGGACTTCTCGAAGAAGCTTCTCGGCCAGATTGTCTTCTTGTATTTTCTGCAAAAAAAAGGATGGTTCGGTGTTGACCGGGATGCCGATTGGGGAACGGGACCAAAGGACTTTCTCCGGCAGTTGTTTATCGGGAAGTACCGCAGTTACCCCAACTTTTTCAATAATATTCTCGAGCCACTTTTCTATGAAGCCCTTGCGAGGCAAAGAGACGACGATTTTTATAGCAAGTTCGAATGTAAGATTCCGTTTCTCAACGGCGGATTGTTCGATGCACTGAACGGCTACGATTGGATACACACCGATATTCTCCTGCCTAACGATCTCTTCTCAAACCAGAAGAAAACGCCGGAAGGAGATGTCGGCGACGGCATCTTCGATGTATTCGACAGGTATAATTTTACTGTCCGGGAAGATCAGCCGCTCGAAAGAGAAGTGGCAGTAGATCCTGAGATGCTGGGGAAAATCTTTGAGAACCTACTGGAGGTCAAAGACCGCAAATCGAAAGGCACATACTACACGCCGCGCGAAATTGTAAACTATATGTGTGAACAGAGCCTGTTGAATTACTTAGACAGAAGAATGGACGGCGCGGTCACGAGAGAGCAGATCCTCAAACTGATAAAAGAGGGCGAGGAGGCGGCAGGGAGAGAGAAGGTTGTCGACGAAGCCGGAGAAGAGACACGAACCTATCACCATGATCCGTCTTTTGAGAACGTAAAGAAGCACGCGCCAGAGTTGGACCAGGCTTTGCGGGAAATCAAGGTCTGTGATCCTGCAATCGGATCGGGCGCATTCCCTGTCGGGATGATGACCCTGATCGTGAAAACGCGGGAGGTTCTGTCTAATTATATCCGTGCCACGAAGCCCACGACGTACGATCTCAAGCGGCATTGCATACAGAATTGTCTCTACGGCGTGGACATCGATCCCGGAGCGGTGGAAATTGCGAAGCTCAGATTGTGGCTTTCCTTGGTCGTGGATGAGGAGGACATCAAGAAAATAAAACCGCTGCCTAATCTGGATTACAAAATCATGCAGGGCAACAGCCTTCTGGAAGAGTACCAGGGAATCCGTTTGTTCGACGAAGACGTGATCAGCGAAGACAAGAATTCCGCAAACGAGAGGAAAGTGCAACTCATCGAGCGTAGAAGGCTGCTCCAAATTGAGGTCAACACTCTCACCAGTGAGAATAAGTTCAAAGGGACAAAACGTCTTCTTATCGAGCAGGAGTTTGGAGAAATAAAGAAAAAGCTGGAATCGCTGTCGGATAAAAGCAACCGTGTTAAGGAAAGCGAGAGCCTGTTCGGCGAGCACAACCGCACGCGGGTAATGGCGGACGAATTGCGGAGGCTTTACAAAGACTTCATGGAATCGTATACAAAGGAAGGGAAAGAGAAGTTAAGGGAAAAGATTGGCGAGCTCGAATGGGCGCTGATCGAAGCGACGCTAAAAGAACATGATGAGGCTTCGGCACTCCACGATATTCAAAAGTTTAAGAAGGCCAAGGTACGGCCGTACTTCTTATGGAAACTGCATTTCCCGGAAGTCTTCCGAGATGGAGGAAGGTTCGACGTCGTAATCGCCAATCCACCGTGGGTACGAGATGAAAAGATTAAAGACCAGAAGCCGGGATTGTCACATTCGTATGAAACATATACTGGAGGTGCTGACCTATATGTGTTCTTCTATGAACGTGCTGTGCAGCTGCTGAGAATGGGCGGAGCGATTTCGTTTATTTCTTCAAACAAATTCTTTCGCGCCACCTACGGCAAGAAACTGCGAAAATTCTTAGCGGAGAACACTTCCATTATGAATCTCATTGACTTCGGAGATCTCCCAATTTTCGATGCCGTGACATATCCTTGCGTGTTTCTGGCAAAAAGGAGTAACGGAATAAAGGACGATTCTAAAATTCAGGCTTGCACGATCAAGACCCAAAATGACCTCAAACGTTTTGAGGAGGTAATCAAAGCACAAGCGGTAAGCCTGCCTCAATCTTCGCTCACGGATGAAAGCTGGCTGATCGAAAGCTCGCCTATCTTCAAAATCCTTTCTGAAATAAGGAATGCGGGGCCAACCCTTGAGGAATGTGTTGAGGGAAAGATCTATAGAGGAATAACCACGGGATTGAACGATGCGTTTGTGATAAATGATCAAACAAGGAGATATTTACTCAAAGAGGACAAGAATTCCGCAGATGTCATTAAGCCTTTCCTAAGGGGTCGCGATATCAAGAGATATGCTATTGACGATCCCCACCTTTACCTGTTATTTGTCCCCTGGCATTTCCCACTGCATGAGGATACCACCATCGAAGGAGCATCTCTCAAAGCCGAAAAAGAATTCAAACGAAGATACCCAGCTATCTACAGACATTTGCTTCAATTTAAGGATAAGCTCAAGTCGAGGAACAAGGACGAAACGGGAATTCGATATGAGTGGTACGCATTGCAGCGATGCGCTGCATCCTATTGGCAAGAATTTGAGGCTCCCAAGCTCGTGTTGCCCGACATCTCGCCAAAGACTAATTTTGCCGTCGACCATCATAAGGGCTACTTCATTGTTAACAGTGCCTACATGATCATCACGCAAGACAAATATATGCTCGGCGTATTGAACTCGTCTCTCACAACATACTTCTATTCGAAACTCTCTTCGACAGTCCGCGGCGGTTACCTTAGATTCATTGATCAATACCTTCGACAAATACCCATCGCCAATACCGAGCCAAGGGAGAAAAGAGTAATTTCATTTCTGGTGGATATGATTTTGTTGTTGAAGAACCCTGAGACAAAAAAGGTACACAAATACTCCACGAACGAGCAAATATCCGATTTCTTCCAGGAGGTTATAGATGGCTGTGTTTACGAGTTGTATTTCCGCGAGCACATGAAGGAGCGGCAGATAAATATAATGGATGAGATGATTGAGGAGTTAAATGCATTCCTCACGAATAAAGGCGGGGTTGAAGAGAAAAGCATACTTTCCATCTATGACCGACTGCAAGAGCGAAATAATCCTGTCAGGAACAAGTTGCTCCTGATGGCGACAAAGAGCCCCGACATTATCCTCCCCATAGTTCAGGGTACGACACTTTGACCAACCGTATTCACACTATCAAGATCAAAAATTTCAAAGCTTTTGACGACAAAGAATGCGAACTCAAGTTAGAAGGAAAGCACTTACTCCTTTACGGTGAAAACGGAAGTGGAAAATCATCTCTCTTTTGGGCACTCTATACTTTACTTCAGAGCAGTGTGCCGAACAAAGATACGAAGAAATACTTTGAACCATTCGGAAGGCCAGAGTCTTTATTGAACGCTCATGTAACTTCTCGGGACTCCCACATCATGGTTTCTTTCCAGTCAAACGAGTCATTTTTCTACACCCTTACGGATGTAGGATTGACAAAACAAAATGATGCTGATACCACCATAGGAGTTACTAATACGGCCAGTGACTTTATTAGCCATAGGCTCTTGGTAAGTTTTTATAATTACAAGAACTCGGAAGAGATAAATTTGTTCCCGGTTTTTGAAAAAGACATAATACCGTTCACTGCACTGAAAGATGGGAAGAACCTAGGTGAGTTGTACAGCTCGATTCGGAAAGAGAAACTTTTCGTCGAATCCTATGGAAAGGTTCGCAACGTTAGTTCTCGGTCGAACAGATATAAGAATAACCAGGCAAACATCGACAGATTTAATAGAGAATTGGATTCCTTGGTTAGCGATGTCAACCACAATGCGACTAAATATTTTCGGGAGCAATTCGATGGAGGGAGAGACACTTATGAAATTGAGTTGGCTTACAAGGATAAACTAACCTTCAGCTACATTGTTCAGGAAAGAACAATAGACAGTCTGGTCACTCCATTTACATCGACTATGAGAGATTATAATTCTCCAGTCATCACGCTGACGGTTAGGATTAAAGAGGGTGGCAAATACCAAAAAATTCCTAAGCCACAGTCGTTCTTGAACGAAGCCAAGCTTACAGGGATTGCACTGTCAATTCGCTTTGCAGTTTTGGAGACAAAACCCACTAGTATCGATTCAAAACTTATTGCCTTGGATGATTTGCTTGTAAGTCTTGATATGAGTCATCGCGAACCCATCATTGATCTCCTCATAGGCCGTTATATGAATGACTATCAGTTATTTGTTTTCACCCATAATCTTTCCTTCTTTTCAATGCTTAGGAAGAAGCTTGAACAAAGGGGAGCACTCGGTGAATGGGATTTTGAACAAATGACAATAGACGATTGCTCTGGGTATGATAAGCCGGTGGTCCGGTCTTGGGAAACTCCTTTTGCCAGAGCCAAGCGCCTTTTGTCTGAAGGAGATTATGTGAGTGCGGCAAACCAACTACGACAGGAATTTGAAGGACACTTCGTTCGAATAATGCCGAAGGAGAGACGTTACGATGGCGGTAAAAAGATCGCAACTATGCTGGGCGACATACTTCCTTTGGCAAGACCATTTTTCGTGGATATTGGCTGTGACCCCGTGATTGTGGACAGAGTTGGCATTTACAAGGATCATTTGATGAATCCATTATCTCATTTTAACTCTGACGTCAATGTTTACCGAGATGATTTCAAGAAGCTGTTTGAGCTTGCTGGAAAACTGGATGAGATCAGGAGCGATGTAGCTCTTGAATCCACAAAGGAGGTAGTGCTTAGGGCGGACGACCAGGCCGCTGTAAAGTACATCGTTACCCTTGAGCTAACACAAGATCTTCGTAAACTGAAGAAGAACAGTAACGATCCTGTTTCATTCCTCCCTACATCGTGCAAAATGACGACCGTCCAAGTTATCACAGGTGGGTCACCAGTTAACCATAAATACAATCCGAATTACTCAAACAAATCCCTTCAGCAGGTTTACGAAGATGTATGTCAGTTTCTTGAGACCACCTTCACCGTAAAGATTACCAGGATCGGGGATCCTCTCCACGCGTATTCACTGCCCAATGCAACGCCAATAAGAAATCTAATGGTCTTCTAGAGATGAGAGTTAGCAGCGACCACAGAAAGGAAATGGTCAGGAGGTAGAACATGGCAAAAATCGAAAAAGAAAGAATCGGAGTTTTTCTGAAAACAGCTCTTCAAATCCTGGAGGAAAATGGAGGTCAACTCCCTTCGGGTGAAGTCATTAGAGAAACTGGGAAACGTCTTAGTTTAACGGACTATGAGAAGGCTAGGCATGAGAAGTCAGGTTACATCCGTTGGCAATCGATGCTGCACTTCTACTCCATTAATCTGACAAAAGCGGGTTGGCTACTCAAGAAAAAGGGGGTTTGGTACATAACCCCAGAGGGCGTTAAGGCGATCAAGCTCCCCCCGAAGGAGATAGAGGAGATATCCAGCAAGAAATATCAAGAATGGAGGCAGGCCAATCCAGTATTGAAACACGAGGTGTCCGAATCTGCGGAAGAAGCAGATGAGCGTCAACCTTCTGCATATGACAATTCGGTTGATCTGGCAAGGCAAGAGATAAAAGACTATATAAATCTATTGGAGCCTTATGCTTTTCAGGACCTAGTTGCGGCGCTTCTTCGAGGAATGGGGTATCATACGCCATTCATTGCGCCGAAAGGACGCTCAGATGGTGGAGTGGATATTCTGGCATACAAAGATCCGTTTGGGACTGAAGCACCGCGAATCAAAGTACAGGTGAAACACAAAGAGGAGAAAGCTGCAGCGAAAGATATTCGCCAGCTTTCCGGATCCCTTAATAAAGATGGAGACACTGGGCTTTTCGTGTCGTCTTCCGGATTCACTGCAGATGCCATCGTTGCGATGAGAAATGCCAACCGTCACATAGAGAAACTCGACCTTGATACCTTCATTGACTATTGGGAAGAATACTTCGATAAAATGTCAGAGGAGGATCAGGCGTCGCTTCCATTGAGGCGCATCGCTTTTCTTGCGCCGAATGAGTAGGCTTTTTCTAACTAGTTGAGTGAAATTGTCATGACCAAACTCGCAAAAGCAGATGTTGCTCTAAATGGCTTACTACCGAGAGTCGCTCAATTAATCAGTGATGATTGGCAGCCCGGGAAACAGGCTACCGAGATCGCCTATCGTAACTCCTTGCTCAAGTACCTGCGAGACATAGTGCCAGAGGATTGTCGAGTAGAACGAGAATATCGACACAGTGGTACTACCACAGATATCTATATCTCTTGGAAAGGTATCCTTGCGAGTGACGAAATCTTTATCGAGATCAAGAGAAATCTTCAAAAGAAAACAGTGTTTAATCGATTGGTTGGACAAATTGAAGAACTAAATCCCGGAAAACATAAGATTATTCTGCTTCTCACCGGTTATACGGATGAAGCTTTCCTCGGACGCTTGAAATCTAGGTACAAGAGATTCATGGTTCATGGCATGCTTTATTCCTCGGTCACCATGGCAATAATAGTGAAGCAGGCTTGATTCAGATTACCTTCATGCTCAGATGGATCCTAGATGCGTGAGCGTTACTCAAATTCTATGGAGTTGCGGCACAATATTCGAAGGCTTCAGACTTTCGAGCTAGCGTGTTTTCTTGTTTTGGGCTTAGTTGCGGCAGGATGCTCCACCTTTCAGCCGACCGGCAATTATCGCATTCTGAGAGGGAGTGAGCGCGAAGCTGAGGTTGTTGGAGAAAAAGTGTTGAAATTTGATCCCTTGAAAGTATTAACGCCTGCTGACTCCTCTTCCTCTGCCGTTGAAATCTACTTGCAGAAGCAATGTGCGAAGATAATCAGATATGAAACACCGACTCGTCGTGAGGACGAGCTTGAACGCCAACCGACCCGATTTGAAGAGAGAGGCACTTTCGCAGCTTTGATAGTCGGCGCCACGATCTTTGGAACAGCAGCCTCGAAGGACAAATCTAACACTGGCAATTTTCTTCTCGTTGGTGGCGCAGCGGCGGCAGCTTGTCTATGGATGGGAGATCCTCCCAGTCCGCAATTTGAATACGTGGGAAATCCTGGCTCTGATGGGATGGATATAGTCGAGAGAGAGGGCCCCTCATTCTATTCCCCTGCGGCTGGAGAAATTCTGACAACAAGGAGATGGGGGTCTTTTGAAACAAACCAGGAAGGGATCGCTGTCCTCCATGCGACACCTTCAGAATTCGACCGCGGTGTTGTTGTGCGTGATCGTCAACAAGGTCTAGCCTTTGTAATAAGAAGGGTTAAACAAAAGATAACCAGAGAAAGGAGTTGGGTCCCACTTGTAAAATCACTTAGCATGGCCCTTGAAGGGACACGCCTGGTCTCCAAGATTATTGAATTTGTGGCAATACCCGAGGAGGGGATTACAGAAGTGTTACTTACATTAGCCGAGGGAGTTTTCGCCGATGTTATTATAGAAACAATAGGAACTTATAGCGGCTCGCAATACAGATGGGTCGTGATCCAATATCAACCTCCATCTGGCTAGCTTATGCCTGACGATGGAGGACTGGGACGAATCGCACGTTCACCGGTGCACCCATTTGCGGGACCTCTGACTCTTGGCCAAGTAACCGCGGGCACGCTCATACGTGCCCTTGCAGACATTCCAAATAGATTCGCGAATCGCATGCTGAATTGTCTTTACTTCTTTGTCGGATAGTCATGCCGCTTTGTCGTGCCTGGTGGGGACGGTGAGTATAAAATGTTCCCCTCTTCCTTCACCAGGCTGAGGACAAGCTTTGGAAGGAGAGGGGAACGGGCCTGCACCATGGTGTCTTTACCAGGGAGCGAGTTCGCCTTTAGTCCGTCAACGTAAGTGTGCTTATGACGGTGCCGGAGTATTTCACCGGATTGCCCGACGCATCGGTTGTCAGCAGCGCCAGCAGGATTGACCTGCCTGAGTAGCTACCGATGCTCGACGCATCCTGACTCGAAAGCGCGATGTTGAACGTGAGCGCGCTATTGAGATCGATCAGCTTCGTGTCCGAAGTTCCCGATACGAACAAGAATTCAGGGAATGTCGAGTTCGACGGGTTTGTCAGGGTCAGTACGTAAGCCATCTTCGCGTTCGGCTCTTTAGTTAGGTCGATCCCCACGGCGCTTCCTATCGCCGCCATAGCGACCGCGATGGCATTTCCCGTAAGGGTTGCGCCGGTGCAACTGACACCGAAGCTGTGGTCAGGAACTATCGTCGTAAGGTCGGAGACCGAGGTCGGGTTCACGACGAGGATGTTCTTTTGGATTATGTAATTGAAAGTTGACATATCCGCAGGGGTTTGAGGCTCCCAAAGCGCAGCAACCTCAGGAATAGAATAGACGGCTTGCGCGAGCTTTGACGAGAACTTGAAGCGCGCTCTTCGGTCGACCGACCCCTGGTCGTCCGGGGGAGCGTAGTGGCTTGGGCGTCTCCCGAGGATGTTCTTTCCGTTACGTTGGCGGAATACCATGTCGCCGAGTCTTCCGCTGACTCTGCCTAATACGGCTTTTGTGAGTTGTGCCATTTTAGTGATCCTTTCTTTTGGTTGTTGTATGGCAAATTAGTTAATCAATTAGAGAAGAAGTCAGGAGGCACCATGGTGCTGTGCTGAAGCGAACCGTCCCGCTAACCGTCATTGTGAGCAGTTCCATCGCGAAGCAATCCCAGTGGACTGTACCACTAATCAACGGATTGCCACGTGGCGCCGAGGCGCCACTCGCAAAGACAGGAGGCCTTGGGGGCAGGTGGAGTCGGGAGTGCAACTCCCTCATAGCGGTTGCCGTTATGCCAATCATTGAATCAAGTGAATCATGGTTCAGACAATGTAGCTGATGTTGTCTGGAAGGGTCCCATTAGGAAAGAATCTTCTTTTCCCGTGTAAGGGGTCTTCGACTTTCAACGCCGGTCACAAGTGAGTCTAAGACTTACAAAGGATGGTTGGTTTGATTTGATCGGATGGGCTAAAAGCCCGGGCTTTAACTTTCACCGAAGTGACCTTGGAGATTTAAAGATTCCTGGGGAAATTTATTTGCAAATTAGATAGAGACTGCGTAAAATCCACGCAACATTTGGAAGAGGAGACAGGCTAAAAGGATTTCCAAATGTGGCGTAATTGGACTGTAACGAATCAGATCAAGCAGAAGCGTATCAAGATTCTTCTCTCGATAGAAATTCGTTAGCTGCAGAATTCTTTACAGCCCGAGCGCTACACTGTTATCTCTTCAGCACCTTTTTCTAAAATATTAAGGAGAAACAAGTCACATGGAAAAATCCGTTTACAAGATTTACGGCTACAGATGGCTCATACTCATCGTCTTCATGCTGGTTGCGGCATTCAACCAGCTTGTCTGGATCACGTTCGCGCCGGTGACCGATGTAGCCGCCGCGTACTACCACGTTTCGCAGTTAGACATTGGTCTCCTGTCGATGAGTTTCATGATCGCCTTTTTGGTCGTGTCAATTCCTGCATCATGGGTTATAGACACATACGGTTTCCGCGTCGCTGTCGCGATTGGCGCAGGTCTGACCGGCGTGTTTGGTTTGATGCGTGGTATGGTGTCCTCGAACTTCACTCTCGTCATGATCGCACAGATCGGCACTGCAATAGGACAGCCGCTCATCCTGAACGCGCTGACGAAAGTTGCGGCGCGCTGGTTCCCGATCGAAGAACGCGCGACGGCATCAGGACTTGGCTCGCTTGCGATGTACCTTGGCATATTCGCAGGGCTGGCGGTAACGCCTGCACTCACTCTCTCGGCCGGATTCGACAATATGTTGCTGTACTACGGCATCGGAGCATTCGCCGCAGGAATCATATTCATCGTATTTGCTCGCGAACATCCGGCGACACCTCCGGGGCCTGCTGAATTAGAAGAACGTGCCCTGATGTTTGACGGGATGAAGCAGGTTCTCCGAAACAGGAATTTCATTCTCCTCATGTCCATATTCTTCATCGGGCTCGGAGTGTTCAATAGCGTGACGACGTGGATCGAAGACATTATCAGCCCGCGCGGCTTCACTGCAACTCAAGCTGGAACAGCAGGAGGCTTGATGGTAGTAGGAGGAATCGTCGGAGCCGTGATACTCCCGACTCTGTCGGACAGATACCGCAGGAGAGTACCGTTTATCATCGTAGGACTGGCGGGCACAATTCCGGGGTTGCTCGGAATAACTTACGCCGCTACAAGCGGAATGCTGTATGCTGCATGTTTCGCACTCGGATTTTTCCTCTTGAGCTGCGGACCCATCGGGTTCCAGTACGGAGCGGAGATCGGACGGCCGGCACCTGAAGGAACCTCGAACGGCCTGCTCCTGCTTATGGGGCAGATCTCCGGCATTGCATTCATATTCGGGATGGATGCCTTCAGAGTCGGTCCGAAAGGTTCGATGACACCGTCGCTCTTAGTTATGACCGGGCTGGTTGTGATTGGCCTGTTCATGGCAGCGAGGCTGCATGAGTCGGATTTGGTTGCAAGTGCGCCAGCTAAGGTGGGACAGGTTGTGGAACCATCTAAGTAAGCTTGAGTCTTATGAAAGTCCGGCAGACCCATTTGGGACATCTTATAGACTTTCCTTGCTTAATGCGCTGCCCACCCCTCACCCCGCAATGGTTATGTGCGGGGTGATTTGGCGCTTTGTCAGTGCTGTGCTCCACTCACTTGAAGTGCATTTGAACATTTCACTATTAGACCTGTAACTTTTTGAGGCAGAATGAGTAGATATCTATTATCTTGCCAAAAGTACGCGACAACAGAGATTTTAAAACGGACGAAGCATCATTTCTTAACCAGCAATAATCAAATCTGAGGCGGTGATATGAAAAAAATAGCTATGCTCTTTGCGATAATGATATTTGCCGGCGCGGTTCAACAAGCGGCGGCCCAAATCGATGCGAGGCTGCTCCAGTACCCGGCAGTTTCAAAAACCCAAATCGTCTTCGACTACGCGGGCGACCTGTGGGTGGCTCCGAAGGAAGGTGGTACAGCGAACCGGCTTACGACTCCCGCGGGAGAGGAAATCCTTCCGCGTTTCTCGCCCGATGGATCTAAGATCGCATTCAGCGGAGATTACGAAGGAAACATCGACGTCTACGTCATCCCATCCAAAGGAGGAATGCCTTTGAGGATTACGCACCACGGCTACCCGGACAGGATGCTCAACTGGTATCCTGACGGCAAGAACCTACTAATAGCTTCCTCCATGGAAAGCGGAAGGCAAAGATACGACCAGTTCTACAAGGTGTCCGACGAAGGAGGGATGCCGGAAAAACTTCCTCTCCCTTACGGTGAATTCGGGACTATATCTCCCGACGGAAAGAAGATCGCCTACACTCCTATGTCGCAGGCATACAGAACATGGAAGAGATACCGCGGTGGATGGGCGGCTGACATCTGGGTCTATGATTTTGAAAAAGGTACAGCGGAAAACATTACCGACAATCCTGCCAATGATGAGTTCCCGATGTGGCACAACAATACTATCTATTTTCTCTCTGACCGCGGTGAGAATGAGAGAGCGAACATCTGGGCTTATGATTTGAATACGAAACAGACCCGGCAAATAACGGACTTCAGTGATTTCGATATCCACTTCCCATCAATCGGCCCCGACGACATCGTCTTTGAAGCGGGCGGCAAACTTTACCTCTTGGACCTCGCGACTGAAAAATACCACGAGGTAAAAATCGAAGTGGTGACGGATGAGATTACATTAATGCCAAAGTCTGAGAACGTGGAGAAGATGATCGGCAGTTTCTTTGTTTCTCCGGACGGTAAGCGCGGACTGTTTGAAGCCCGCGGCGACATTTTCTCCGTGCCTGCAGAAAACGGGAACGTTGTAAACCTCACGAATACTTCCGGAGTCGCCGAAAGATATCCCGCGTGGTCGCCGAACGGAAAGTATATTGCATACTGGAGCGATCGTTCGGGCGAGTACGAGCTTACGATGAAGGATATGGAGAATCCTGCCGCCGAGAAGAAACTCACTTCATACGGGGCCGGTTTCAGATACAATATTTATTGGTCGCCGGACAGCAGGAAGATTGCTTTCATAGACAAGGCGATGGATATCTACATTTACGACATGGACAAAGACAAAACGACCAAAGTCGATAAAGAAAAATATGCAACTGAAGGAGTTCTGAGAGGCTTCAAGGTGTCATGGTCGTCAGACAGCCGCTGGCTCGCTTATCCAAAAGATATGGACAACCGACACGCCGCGATTTATATCTACGATGCGAAAGAAGCGCTGGTTCATCCGGTAACGAGCGGCTATTATAACGATGGCGGGCCATGCTTCGACCCCGACGGAAAATATCTGTACTTCTTCACGAACAATACTTTCGCTCCCCTGTATGGCGACATGGACAATACTTTCATCTATCCGAATTCCACGAGGATCGCCGCGGTTACGTTGACCGATACTCTTGCTTCTCCGATTGCACCAAAGGACGATACGACTTCGATCAAGAAGGATGAAGGAGAAAAGAAAGATGACGGCGAAAAGAAAGAAGAGCCGAAGAAGGATGACAAAGAGAAGCCGGAAGAAAAAACGAAGGAAGTAAGGATCGACTTTGAGGGTATTGCAGAAAGGGCGGTCATTCTTCCACCGGCTGCCGGAAATTACAGCAATCTTGAAGCGGTCTCCGGTAAGGTTGTTTATCTAAAGGGTTCAAACAGCGGATCCGCCGACAAGAAAAATGCAGCGGCATATTACGACTTAGATAAGAGAGAAGAAAAGACAATAGCAGACGATATCTCCAATTATATGATATCAGCCGACGGGAACAAAATCATGATTGCTAAAGATGGCGCATACTACATTACCGATGTGGCCGCTGACCAGAAGCTCGAGAAGAAGATGCCGACGGGCCAGATGGAAATTACGGTAAACCCGCGCGAAGAGTGGCATCAGATATTCAACGACGTGTGGCGTTTCAACAGAGACTACTTCTACGATCCGAATATCCACGGCGTCGATTGGAACGAGATGCGGAAGCAGTATGGCGCGCTCATAGATAACTGCATGACAAGATATGACGTCAACTACGTTATAGGTGAGTCTGATTTCGGAAATGAGCTCGTCCCACACTTACCGGTTTGGTGGCGATGTTGAGCCATCAAAGGAGAGAGCGGTGGGATATTTAGGAATCGATTGGGAATTGGTGGACGGAGCTTACAGGATCAAGACCATCATTAAGGCTGCTCCATGGGACAGCGACGTAAGGTCTCCTCTCGATCAGCCTGGCGTCAATGTGAAAGAAGGGGATTACATCCTTGCAGTGAACGATGTTCCTATCGATGTGACGAAGGATCCGTACGCAGCTTTCGAAGGGCTCGCGGGAATGACTGTCGAATTGACTGTCAACAGCAAGCCTTCGATAGAAGGTTCGCGGAAAATAGTGGTCGAGACGATGACCGATGAAGCAAGACTTCGCCAGCTTGCATGGGTCGAAGCAAACAGGGAAGTGGTCGACAAAAAGACAAACGGGAAGATCGGATACATCTATGTCCAGGATACTGGAATTCCCGGACAGGACGACCTTGTCAGGCAATTCACGGCGCAGATCGACAAACAGGGATTGATCATCGACGAGAGGTTCAACAGCGGCGGACAAATTCCGGACAGGTTTATCGAAATGCTTGACCGAAAACCGCTTGCATTCTGGGCAGTGCGCGACGGAAAAAACTGGCAGTGGCCTCCGGTTGCCAACTTCGGCCCGAAGGTCATGTTGATAAATGGATGGAGCGGTTCGGGCGGCGACGCATTTCCTGATTACTTCCGCGAAGCCGGTCTCGGCCCGCTAATTGGCATGCGGACGTGGGGCGGACTGATCGGAATTTCGGGTGTACCATCATTGATCGATGGTGGAATAGTTACCGTCCCAACATTCAGAATGTACACTCCGGACGGTAAGTGGTTTGCCGAAGGACATGGCGTGGATCCGGACATAAAAGTCGTTGATGATCCGGCTCAGCTTGCGAAGGGAATTGACCCGCAGCTTGAGAAGGGAATTGAAGTCGTGATGCAGCTTCTGAAGGATCATCCGCCGGTCAACCCGGAGCAGCCGCCCTACGAGAAGAGATAGTAAAACGGTTTGAGTTATCGAGTGTGATAGTACACCCCTGCCTCTTTCTTTGAAAGAGAGAGGCAGGGGTGATTCGAACTCTATTAGTTTGGAAATGGCCAACGCAAAATTTCTCTTCAGATAGAATCCACTGGATGCTCACTGCGGAATCCTGTGGCCTAGTGTATTTTATTTGAAATAATTCGGTAGCTTGTTTTTATTACTCCCCTTGGATATATTTTGACCGTAATCTTAAAATGTTAACAAGAAAAGAAAAGCTGCTTACCACAAAATTTTTAAAGAGAAATTACAAGGTAACGCAGAATATATGAAGTGTTCCGGCGGTTGGCGGAACACTTTTTTTTTGCTCTTTATTGATGAAGCTTCAGGAAATAGTCAAGAAAATTTATGATAATCTTCCGATCAAATTGGTCTCGGATGGGGATAACGTCGGCTTGATCACAGGAAATTATGATGACGAATGTGAGAAGATGACGGTAGCTTATGAGTTGAATAACGGCGTTCTTGATGAAGTTCTGCAGAATCATTCTAACCTATTGGTAACATACCACACTCCGCTTTTCCGACCGACAAAATCCTTCACCTTCTCCAATTCGAAACCAAACTCGCTCTTCGAAGCTGCGCGCGCCGGCGTTAATGTGTTGGCTGTTCACACGGCACTCGATGTTATGCGGGACGGTTTGAACTTCGATTTAGCTGCGCGGCTTGGTTTAAAGAATATCCGATTTCTCTCGCCGCTCAAGGACACGCTCTACAAGATCGTCGTGTTTGTTCCGCAATCCCATCTGGATAAAGTCAGGAAAGCCATGTCGGAAGCAGGCGCCGGAAGGATAGGCAATTATTTCGAATGCTCTTTTGCTTTGGATGGAAAAGGAAGTTTTGTTCCGAATGAAGAGGCTTCGCCTTATGTCGGGCAGCCGGGTAAATTTGAGAGTGTCGATGAAGCAAGGGTTGAAATGGTCGTCGAGAAATCTCTTGTCGGAGCCGTCGTGAACGAGATGCTCAAAGCGCATCCGTATGAAGAGGCTGCCTACGATATTTATCCTCTCGCCAATGATTCTGTAAACTACGGCTTCGGAGCGATAGGTGAGCTTGATGAACCGGTGCAGCCCAAGACATTTATAGATCGCGTTAAGAAATTGGTTGGGTTGGATTCTGTAAAAGCATCGCACCTGTCTGAGGCGGAAATCAAAAAGGTTGCGTTGTGCGCCGGGTCCGGTGTCCCATTTTACAATGACGCTGTCAAAAGCGGCGCGGATGTTTTTATTACCGGCGATGTGAAACACCATGACTTTCGCGAGGCGCAGTCTTGTCCGGCTGTCCTGGTTGATGCCACTCATCATGGTACGGAAAAATTCGCGGCGGAAGTTATGTTAAAGGTAATGAATAGAATATTTCAAGATAAAATCAATATTGGCATCAGCAAATATTCGCATGAGAATTTTATTACTGTATAACTTATTCAGGAGTCAAAGGTGGTTGCGAAAGATAAACTGAAGTCGCTTTACCAGCTTCAACAGGTCGATCTTAAACTCGATGGTTTATTAGAAGAGCGGGGAGATTTGCCGGCTGAAGTCGATGAACTTGAAAAGAAAATCGCTACATTAAAAGCACAAATTAAAGAAAACGAAGACTATCTAAAAAAGGCTGTGGTTCGAAAGAAGGAAATCGATAAAGAACTTGACGACGTTAGAAAGAGAATAGACAAATATACCGACATGCGCATCAAGGTGAAGACGAATCGCGAGTACGATGCACTCAGCAAGCAGATCGATAATTTGAAAGAAAAACTTCAATCGCTTCATACAGAGCTTGAAGCAATCCAAGTTAAGGAAACTACATCTGCTCGCGATGTCGAGAAACTGAAACAGGAATTTGAAGAAGAAAACGAAGTCTATTTATCAAAAAAAGTCGAGCTTGAGGAACTTGTTTCTCTGACCCACGATGAAGAGAAGCGCTATGTGAAGGAGCGGGAGAAATTCGCGCAAAAAATCGACAGGCAAAGCATATCTCGTTACGAGATGATCAGGAAAGCAACGAGAGGGAAAGCAATTGTGCCTGTGGTTCGTCGTAATGCTTGCGGTGGATGTTACAATGTTTTGCCGCCTCAGAGGCTCCTTGACCTGCGCCAGATGGAAAAGATGTTCACCTGCGATCATTGTGGAAGAATTTTGGTGCCGAACGAAATTGTTGAGGAAACGGCTCGTGATGTATGAAGCTGGTCGCGAATATAGACGGTGCATCGTTCGGTAATCCGGGTGCGAGCGGTTTAGGCGTTGTAATTAAGGACGGCCACGGAAAAGTTCTGCAGGAATATTCCGAGCATTTGGGGCATGGTACAAACAATCGTGCGGAATATTTAGCTTTGTTGAGAAGTATCGAACTTGCAGAAAAGTTGGGCGCTGACGAACTTGAAGTGAAGTCCGACAGTGAGCTCGTAGTTTCACAGATAAACGGACTATACAAAATAAAGCATCCCGATTTAAAGGTTCTCGTGAAGACAGTTTTTGAAAAGATTCAGACTACAGGAATAAAATTCAGTATTGTGCATATTCCGAGAGAGTTTAATAAAGTAGCAGATAAATTAGCAAAAAAAGGAGCAGGACTTGTTAAGGAGTGAGCCAGGCAGCCGTTCTGGTTCGGCTTTGCCGAATCGGGAAGGAAAGTCCGAACTCCACATGGCAGCAGGCTCCGCTGTTTCCCGGTTTTATATCGGGGAGCAATGGAGGCGGGGTGACCCGACGGAAAGTGCCACAGAAAATATACCGCCACGCGCTTCGCGTGGTAAGGGTGAAAAGGTAGGGCAAGAGCCTACCGTACCCGGTGGTGACATCGGGGTGCACGGTAAACCCCCTGCGGAGCAAGACCAAATATGGGAGGAGTGCTCTTTTGCCGCGAGGCAGCCAGTCTCGTTTGACTCCCGGGTAGGTCGCTTAGATAAATGGCTGCCTCTTCCGCTTACGGCGGAAAAGACAGAATTCGGCTTATCGGCTCACTCCCAAAGTTATTTAGGTCTCACCCCAAAACTCACGTGCGGCGGACAGAGAATCTTAATATGAATTATAAATGGAAACTGTCCGATCAAGGGGACGATAAAATCATTTCTTCACTTGCTAGTCAGCTCAAGGTGAAACCTATTATCGCTCGGCTGCTTGTTCAGCGCGGGTTCGATACGCTTGAGAAAGCAAATTCATTTTTCCATTCCAGCCTCGATGACCAGCATGATCCTTTCTTGATGGACGGTATGAACAAAGCAGTTGGTCGAGTATTCACGGCATTGGAGCGCAATGAGAAAAGCATGGTCTATGGCGACTATGATGTTGACGGGACAACAGGTGCCGCATTGCTTTACATGTTCTTTAGAAAGTTAGGAGCCGATGTGGAGTTTTACATCCCGGATCGGCTAAAAGAAGGTTATGGTATCAGCGTGAAAGGGGTCGAGTTCGCTGCAGCTAACGGCGTCACATTATTGGTGAGCGTCGATTGCGGAGTTGCGGCAAGCAGGGAGATCGCCTATGCCTCGACGAAGAGAATCGATACGATTATCTGCGACCATCATGAAGTTGATGTGTGCCCCGATGCTGTTGCCGTTCTCGATCCGATTAAGCCGGGATGCAATTACCCATTCAAGTTTTTATCCGGATGCGGTGTCGCGTACAAATTTGCCAAGGCAATTTCAACAAGGCTTGACAAGCCGAAAATGCCAGATGAGTATCTTGACCTTGTTGCGATCGCGGCGGCGGCGGATGTTGTACCACTCATCGGAGAAAATCGCATTTTTATCCAGGCTGGATTCAGTGCAATCGCGCATCATCCTCGCGCGGGCATTAAAGCTCTTTTCGATAGCTCGCACGTCAATTATACAAAGCTGACGACCGGTCAAGTGTCGTTCACAATCGCTCCTCGAATAAATGCCGTCGGAAGATTGGGCGATGCTAAACGCGCAGTGGAGTTGCTGGTTACGGACGACGAAGATTCTGCTGCTGAGTTTGCTCAGGTACTCGAGAGCGAGAACTCGCACAGGAAATTGTTGGACGAGCACACGTTCAATGAGGCGAAGGAACTTGCATTGACCATGTTGACAAGGAGCGGCGACCGAAAATCGGAGACCGGCCTCCAGCCTCCAGCCTCCGAAGAATGGGGTGGACGCAATTCTCTGGTGCTCCACAAAAGTTCGTGGCATCCAGGCGTCATCGGCATCGTGGCATCGAGAATTGTCGAAGCATTTTACAAGCCGACGATCATGCTCGCAACTGTAGACGGAGTCGTTCGTGGAAGCGCCCGGAGTGTCGTCGGGTACGACATCTTCGCGGCTATTCGAGAGTGTTCCGATTTGCTTCTTCAATTTGGCGGACATAAAGTCGCCGCCGGACTTGCGCTTGCGCCGGAAAATCTTCAGCGTTTCTCGGACAAGTTCGAGGAAGTCGTTACAAAAACAATTACCGAAGAAATGAAAACCCCCGCGGTTTCCATAGATGCAGACCTCGATTGGGGGGATGTCAATAACGATTTTGCGAAGACTCTTAAAATGTTCGAACCGTTTGGGCCGCATAATCCAAAACCGATTTTCCGAACTTCAAACGTTTATTTATCCGATGCACGTATTGTCGGCAACTCTCATTTAAAAATGAAACTGAGATTCAACGGCATCACTCTCGATGCGATTAAATTCAGGAACGGCGGCATCACTGTCAACCAAGGTTCGATGTTAGATGTAGCTTATTCGGTAGATGAAAATCACTATGGCGGTAATGTATATTGTCAATTACAATTAAAAGATTTCAAATTGAGTGGAAAGTGAAAAACTATTTGCTAGTCACTCGTCACTTTTAACGTGTAGGAGGTCAAATTTATGTCCGGACACAACAAATGGGCGAAAATTAAACACAAGAAAGCCGGAACCGATGCGCAGCGCGGAAAACTTTTCAGCCGGATTATCAAGGAAATAACAATCGCGGCAAGAAACGGCGGAGGTGATATCAACGGCAATCCTCGTTTGCGCCTTGCGGTTCAGAACGCAAAGGATGCGAACATGCCTGCCGACAACATCAAGCGGGCGATACAACGTGGTACAGGCGAGCTCCCCGGCGTAGTCATTGAAGAGATTACCTACGAAGGATATGGCCCCGGCGGAGTTGCATTGATGATCGAGCTGGTAACCGACAATAAAAATCGTACTGTTGCGGAACTTCGCCATGTTCTTGATCGCAACAACGGCAAGCTTGCCGAAGCCGGATCGGTTGCATGGATGTTCCAGAAGAAAGGCAGTATTGAAGTGCCGAAGGCTGGAGTGAAAGAGGATGATCTTCTCGGAATAATTTTAGAAGCAGGTGCGGACGACATGCGGGTTGAAGAAGATTATTATGATGTCACAACTTCAGCAGAAAGTTTTGATGCCGTCAAGAAAGCAATCGAGGACAAAGGAATTAAAGCCACGAATGCTTCTTTGCAAATGCTGCCTCAGAACACCGTGCGAGTTGAGGGAAAGGAAGCCGAGCAGGTTGTCAGACTGATGGAAGCCTTAGAAGAGCACGAAGACGTGCAGAACGTGTATGCGAATTTCGATATCGACGACAGCGTTCTTGCGCAGCTTAATCAATGATCATCTTGGGCATTGATCCCGGTTCGCGCAAAACCGGATATGCTGTTTTGAAAACCGAAAGAAATAAAACTGCCATTCTGAAATATGGCACGATCATTCTCACGGATTTGGATTCTATGCCTGAAAAGCTCGTCAGGATTTTTGACGAGGTAGATAAACTCTTCGATGAATTCTCTATCGGGTCGGTAGCTGTCGAAGCAGGGTTCTACGGAAAGAATGCGCAGAGTGCGTACAAATTGGGTTACGCGCGCAGCGCGGCTGTGCTCGCTTCTGCGCTCAAACGAATTGAAGTGGTTGAGTACTCGCCGAGGAAAGTCAAGCAAGCCGTTACGGGAAACGGAAATGCTTCGAAATCTCAAGTCAAATACATGGTGATGAGCTTGCTTCACTTAACAGGGAATGAGCAGATGCGCGAAGACGAAGCAGACGCTTGTGCAGTTGCGATTTGTCACGCGCAAAATTATTATCATGGCCCTTCTAAATACCGGAACTGGAAAGATTTTGTCGAGCGGAATAAGCATCTTATCGTCCGATCCAATGTGGTGCAATGGCAACCAAAGAAAATTTTGACCGCCAAGATCGCTAAGTTGCGCAAAGATAGTGCATGAGATATAATACTTGGCGTGCCTTTGTGAGCTTTGCGGTTACAAATATTTTTGCGTCTATTCCACAAAATTTATTTCTGATAGACTAATATAATGGCAGTTGTGAGATGATTTACAAACTAACGGGGCATCTTTTGGAGAAAAATCCAACCTCGCTTGTCGTGGATGTGAATGGAATCGCTTATGAAGTAAGTGTTCCATTATCGACTTACGACGCTGTCGGCAAAGTGAAGGATGAAGTCGCGCTTTATACCGTCCTTGTCATGCGCGAAGACGATCTGCAATTGTACGGATTTGCGACCCAGGATGAACGTAAACTTTTCAAACTACTGATAAGCGTCAGCGGAATCGGTCCTCGCACAGCGTTGAGCCTGCTTTCGTCCGCGAATGTTGCGGATGTCTATAGCTTCATTGCCAACTCGAATTCTCAAGCTCTGATGGCAATTCCCGGAATAGGGAAGAAGACTGCGGAGAGAGTTGTGCTCGAACTCCGCGATAAAATATTGAAACTTGATATGGACATCATGGACAAAACGCTCGGAGGCAAAGAAGGAGTTCGCTCCGAAGCTATTGACGCGCTGCTTGCACTCGGTTATTCGCGGATTCAATGTGAGCGCGCCATAAGAGAAGTTTTGAAAAGAGATTCATCGGCCGGAAAGTCAGTCGAAGAATTGGTTCGTTCCGCGCTGAGAGAAGTGAAATAGAGGAATAATGAAGATCTCGTCAAGGTTTTCTTCTCACCCTTGACAAGCCTGCGGTCACCAGCCTATAGATATCCCTGTAACAATTCCTGTTGAAATCGGCTGAGTCATTTCTCCAGCGAGATCGAAGTTAACATTTTTTTTCAGTCCGTACATAGCAAGAACACTCGCATCAATGCCGAGCCTGAAATTTTCAACTTGATAAACATTGAAAAGCATTCCTGCTTTTAAAGGCACAAATGGAACCATAATGCGTTGTGCGTCGTAAAATGGACGCTCCAGAGGCCCAATACCTTCTAGAAGTGCTTTACTTTCATAAGCAAAATAAGTTAAGCCAAATCCGGTTGAGACATACGGTTCGATAAAGCCGAGGTTAATCGGTGCGTACCTTAGTGTCAAATATGAGTTGTACGATTCAGTGAGAAAAGAATTGTTAGGAATTGACGATTCTGCTGCCACCGGAACTGGCTTTTCAGTAAGATTCCCACTTGCTTTTGTGTAGTCGAATGAGATTGAAACGTCAAAATGTTCACTTAGCTTCGTCGTGAGATTGACACCGAGTAAGGTATGAAAGGAATAATCGGAGACCGACGTAATATAATAATCACTAATTTGTTTGATTTGTCCTTGAAAGAGGTAAGGCGAAGCGTGGATGTCAATTGACCAACCGGGCTGAGTGGTTTGTGCTTCTATCCGTGATGACAGGAGCGCGCTTATCAAGACTACAGATAGCATTAGAGTTCTCATAACCTAATTCTCCATAGATTAATTAGAAGATATTTTGTTCTAAATCGAGAAATTATACTAAATCAGAATCCTGAAGTCAAGCACAGTGTATTTTTGAAATCTTTTCCGCCGTGGTTATATTCCTTAGTGAGAACTACGAGGGCTGAAGTTGATCTTTCAGCTATCCAATACAACATAAAGCAAGTAGCCGGCAAAGTCGGTCGCAACGTTCGAATACTCGGCGTGGTGAAAGCGAATGCTTACGGCCATGGATTGGTCGCCGCGTCGAACGCAATGCTCAAAGCGGGGGCAACCTATCTTGGGGCTGCAATTACCGATGAAGGGATACAATTGCGCCAACATACAAATATTCCCGTATTAGTTTTCTCACCTCCGGTCGAAGATTCGCTTGAATCCTATCTTCGCTTCGATTTAGATGCGACAATTGGCTCATTGGAGACGGCTTATGCTTTGAATTCTGTCGCGAGAATGGCAGGCAAGAAAGCGAGAGTTCAGATAAAGATCGATACCGGCATGGGGCGAATCGGATTTTTTCCGAATGACGCGCTTGAAGCTGTTAAGACAATTTCGAATCTCGATTCGCTTTCCATCGTCGGCGTCTATTCTCATTTGGCTACTTCTGATGAATCGAACAAGGAATTCGCTCGCCATCAATTGTCAGTGTTCAAAAACATTATTGCCGGTGTTAAAGATTTGGATTCAGTCCGTCAAAATTCAGGACAAATTCTTTTTCATATCGCGAACAGCGGCGCAATTTTGGATATGCCTGATAGCTATTTCGACATGGTTCGGCCGGGAATTATGACGTACGGCTACTACCCTTCGCTGGAAACGTCCGAATCTTTACATTTGAAGCCGACGCTGTCTCTTAAATCAAGCGTGATACAAGTCAAAAATTTTCACGCCGGGATAAGTGTGAGCTATGGACGAAAATATTTCACAACGCGTGACACACGAATTGCCGTCGTGCCGATGGGTTATGGTGATGGATTTACAAGATTGCTGTCAGGCAAAGCATCCGTCTTGATAAAAGGGAAAAAATATCCGGTGGTTGGCACAATTACCATGGATCATTTGATGGTAGATGTCGGCAATGATTTTGAAATTCAACCGGGCAATGAAGTTGTGCTCATCGGCAAAAGCGGTGATGAATCAATAACGGCATGGGACATTGCCTCAGGTTTGGGAACGATTCCCTACGAAATATTGTGCATGATAAATACTCGCGTACCAAGAGTGTATAACAATTCAATGTCGTCTTTCACAGATTAGAGATTTTATGAAAGTATTTGCGGTAATCATGGCTGGTGGTGTAGGCTCGCGTATTTGGCCCAAGAGTCGTGAGGCAATGCCAAAGCAATTCCAGGATATTTTTGACGGCAGATCTCTTTACCAGCGCACGTCTGATAGGGTGGTTCCTTTGGTTTTACCTGAAAATATTTTTGTTGTAACAAATCGTGCCCAGCAAACTTTAGCATCGGAACAGCTTCCGGAGATTCCGAAGAGGAACATTATCGTGGAACCTTTTGGCCGGAGCACCGCTCCGTGTATAGCGGCCGCAGCGTCCGTAATTTCTTCGATAACGGATAATGCCGTCATGGTTGTTCTTCCGTCTGACCACCTTATTTCCCAGGAGGACAGTTTCATCTCACAGTTGAAGGATGCGGTAAGGCTCGCAGATATACATCGCGCACTTGTTACAATTGGTATTGCACCAACCCACCCGGAGACAGGATTCGGCTATATCCATTACGACGCAGAAAATAGGGCTTCGGAGATCCCGCAAGCGGAAGCTTTGACAAGCGGGATGGGATATAAAGTGATTGCATTTAAAGAAAAGCCAGACCATGATACCGCGGTCGGATTCTTGAAAAGCGGTAATTATCTATGGAACAGCGGGATATTTATCTGGCGCGTCGATGTGATTTTGGATGAGCTTGAGAAAAATCTGAAACATTTTTCAGATTTTCATTTGCCCCTTAAGAATGAATTTGGGCAAACTGATTTTGATAAAGTGATTGAAGAGTTTTATTCACAGGTAGATTCGATTTCCATTGATTACGCTGTTATGGAAAAGGCAAATAATGTATTGACAATACGAAGCAATTTTGTTTGGAGCGACGTCGGTTCGTGGGATGAGATTTACAGAATAACTGACAAAGATGCGGACGGAAATGTTTTCAAAGGGGACATTGTCAACGTCCGAAGCAAAAATAATTTTGTTTGGTCTGAGGATAAGGTAATTTCGGTGGTGGAGGTAGAAGACCTTATAGTTGTTGAAACAAAAAACGCGGTTCTTATTTGCAAACGGGGTAAGTCACAAAATGTTAAGGAACTCATTGAGTCGCTGAAAAAGAGAAATAGGCAGGACCTGGTTTGAGAATTATCGCTGCTATGGCACTATTGACGTCAGCGTCCTATTTCGCTGGGTGCTCGGCTGCGGCACGTTTCACGGATAATGGATCAGTGCCGACTGACAGAACTTCTGTTGGATCATCGGCATACGGAAAGGCGCTGTTGACGGTTGAAGGAATTGCTTCGTATTATTCTACTGGATTTGATGGCAAGAAAACCGCAAACGGAGAAGTGTTTGACAAGAACGCGATGACAGACTGCACACAGGGAGTTTCCATTCGGTACAGTGTTGCGCGTGACAAACTTATCTAATGGGAAGAACGTGCAGGTTACTGTGAATGATCGTGGCCCCGTGGATAAGTCCAGGATAATAGATTTATCGGAAGGGGCGGCAGGCCAGATAGGAATGATACAAGATGGTACAACTAAGGTGAGAATCGAAGTATTGAAATGGGGCAGCGATCAAAACGGGGATAGTAACTAATTGGAGAATGCATCGATTTAAAGGACGAAATCGTACGTGGTGTCCTTAACGCTAGTCGAGTGCAACTTGAGCGAACGTATATCGGGAGTTATGCACTACCGTTTTAACGCGGGCGGCGCTGCAACGCCGCCCGTAGTTATATGAATTTCATCATGGTGTTATCTCCTTTTTTCTTTGTTATCGTCTCGCAATTGTAATGGCCGCTTGTGTATTGTTCTGACCAACCGCAATCACAAAGTCTCCATCCACTGCCACTCTCGTGTAACTGCCGCTAAGTCCGGTTATCGCTCGGTAGCTTTGCCACCTTACTCCGTTCCAATGTAAGAACTCACCGTACCCTCCAACCACGAATACATCGTTTATTCCGTTCCCCTTGACGCTTGTCGTCGCATATTGAGTTATCTCCAATGTCCCGTTCTTCCATGCACTCTCAGAGAGAAGGTGTTTCTCATATATCCCGTCACCGACCACATAGTAATGACGATTAGGAATGAACCATACACCATACAACTCGTCCTCTCCAAGTGGGTTCGATGAAATCTGCGTTGCGGTATTTCCGTTGATGCTAAGGATAGTTTCGCCGTAAGGATTATTATCGCTCGCCACCGCAAGTATGTCATTACCTGCTCCATAGATATCCAGTATATCCAGCGTCGTTCCACTTGCGATCTGTGTCCAAATGCTACCGTTGTAATAAGCAATCGATCCACCATCGCCTACAACGTACATGGAGTTAGCATTATTTCCCCAAATTTTGTTTATCTCAAAAGAGGTAGGTGTTTCAACACACATAGATGAAGTCTGTGTGTGTCCGCTAAACCGAACGATTTGTCCTGCGCCCGCTATCCATATGTCCGTGTCGGATAAAGCAAAAATTGCAGTCGCTGGATATGGCGTAAGGCTTAACTGGCCACAGATGGTATTAAAGTAGATCCTAAGAATTTTCCAGCTTTGTCCGTTCCATACTGCCAGGTTATACGGCTGCTGATCAACCTGTCCGGTAGAATCATAACCATAAATCTGTCCGACCGCGTACGCGAGCGTGTCGTTGATTATTGCCACATCGTTCAGCACACTCGAAGCTGCACCGCCAAGCGTGAACGTCTGAAACGTGAAGTTGCTGCTCGTCGTGTCGAGAGTCCGCACGTAAAGTGGATCAGTTGTCTTAACCACTGTTGCACCGCTTGTAAGTTGTGCAACGTAGGTATAAGCTTTGTTCGGCATGAGTCCTGTATCTGCCATCGTGGTATCTGTCTGGCGAAGATCGAGTGTCAGCACAACTGCTGAGTCACGCGTTATCTCAACCGTTCTTGCACCGAACGATGAGCCAAGATGAATAGCAAACCACGCCTCGGTGCAGGAAGTATCTGAAAGCGACATGGTGAAAGAGTCGCTGCCCGGCTGAGGCTGCGTTGGTTGGTGGCACGTCACGGATGTGAAGGCCACGGTGGACAAGACTATAAGTAGCCAAACATGTTTTATCATAGAGGATCTCTGAAAAAAAGCCGTGCCAATTTTAATATCCGTTCTTCCAGTAAAATATTCCAAAGAATAACAAGTGACGCGCGCATGTCTTCTACTATATGGAAACCTTGGAATAAGGCTAGGCAACTACTATGCGAAAGTCAAGTACACTTATCAGCTTTGTCAAAATAGCGTGGCATGGAAGTAAGTTTCGATTAAGAATTATTTTGAAGTTCATTTAACACACAGGTAAATCGTTTGAATTTCCCCCGCGGCGAAGCTAAATTGTTTAAAAATCAAAAGATATGACAGGTAAAGAACTTCTCGAAATATTGGGAAAACGAATTCTCGTATTTGACGGGGCAACAGGAACGAATCTGCAAATCCAGAATTTGACTGCCGCTGATTTCGGCGGTGAGAACTTTGCCGGCTGCAACGAGTATCTCAACCTCGTCAAACCTGAAGCACCGGAAAAAGTTCATCGTGGATTTCTTGAAGTTGGCGCCGACATTATTGAGACGAATTCATTTGGCGGTGCCTCAATCGTGCTTGTAGAATACGGACTTGCCGAAAGGTCGTATGAGATAAATAAACGATCCGCTGAAATCGCGCGCAAAGTTGCCGACGAATATTCGATGAAGGGTCCTAAGCGATTCGTTGCCGGCTCAATGGGTCCAACAACTAAGCTTCCGTCTCTCAGCCACATCGAGTTCGATGTGATGCGGGATTCATACAAAGTGCAGGTGAAAGGGCTCGTAGATGGTGGAGCCGATTTATTAATTGTCGAGACGTGTCAGGATTTACTCCAGACCAAAGCGGCCCTTGCCGCGATACAAGAATTCTGTGAAGAGACGGGGGCTGATCCCGCGAGCGGGGAGCCCATTGCAGTTATTGTTTCAATTACGATTGAGACGATGGGAACGATGCTGATGGGGACAGAAATATCGGCAGCACTAACGACAATTGAACCGTATGATATCGTTACTGTCTTTGGAATGAACTGCGCGACGGGTCCAAAGGAGATGGAAGAAAATGTACGCTATCTTTGCGAAAATTCCCCGAAACCGGTTTTGGTGATGCCGAATGCGGGTCTTCCGGAGAATATTGGCGGACAGGCGTGTTATCATCTTACTCCCGACGAGCTTGAGTTCTGGATGAAGAGATTCGTGAATGAATTCGGCGTGAGTATTATCGGCGGGTGCTGTGGAACTACACCGGAACATATTTCAAAGTTAGTTAGAATCGCATCCGAATCGAAGCCGAAGAAGAGAAATTTTAATTACGAGCCGTCGATATCTTCCATTTATTCGAGTGTCGCACTCCATCTTGATCCGCCGCCTGTCATCGTTGGCGAAAGGTGCAACGCGAACGGCTCAAGAAAATTCAAAGAACTTCTTCTTGCCGAGACTTACGATGCCATGGTGCAGCTTGCTAAAGAGCAGATGAAGGAAGGTGCACATATACTCGATCTATGTGTGGCTTATGTTGGACGAGATGAAGTTCGCGACATGAAAGAAGTGATGAGGCGTTTCAACACACAAGTCGCTTTGCCGCTCATGATCGACTCGACGGAATATAAAGTAATTGAAGAGGCTTTAAAGCGGTACGCCGGGAAGGCCATAGTAAATTCCATAAACCTTGAAGATGGCGAAGAGCGCATGCGCAATGTTTTACCGCTTTGCAAAAAATACGGAGCGGCGGTCGTGGCTTTGACGATAGACGAAACAGGCATGGCAAAGACCCGCGAAAAGAAATTCGAGGTGGCAAAGACGATCCACGATCTCGCAATTGAGAAATACAAAATGCGTGAGGAAGATCTTATTTTCGATACGTTGACATTTACTCTCGGTTCCGGCGACGAGGAATTTCGAAAAGCTGGGATCGAAACTATTGAGGCAATTAGAATGATCAAGAAAGCATTTCCGAAATCATTCACTCTCCTTGGTGTCTCCAATGCCTCATTCGGTTTAAACGCTCACACACGGCATGTCTTGAATTCGGTTTTCCTGCACTACGCCATCGAAGCAGGGCTCGATCTGTCAATTGTGAATGCTCAGAAGATTGTACCACTGTACAAAATCGATGAACATGGAAGGGAGATTTCGCGCCAATTAATATTCGATGAGAGAAAATTTGAGATGGTAGAGGACTAATGCCGGAGATTAAGTGCGTTTACGATCCATTAGTTGAGTTGATGAATTACTATGCTGATGCGAAAGTGCAGGTTAAGAGAGATCATAATGGAGAAGCACTTACTTTAGAAGACCATCTGAAAAGCCGCATCGTTGACGGTGATAAAATCGGAATCGATGAAGATTTGAAGAAGGCTCTCGGAAAGTATTCGCCGCTACAAATTATAAACGAGATCTTACTCGACGGAATGCGGGTGGTTGGTGACTTGTTTGGTAGCGGACAGATGCAGCTTCCGTTCGTTTTACAATCGGCGGAAACGATGAAAACTGCTGTAAAGTACCTCGAGCCTTTCATGGAACGCGTGGAAGGAATGCAAAAGGGCACCATGGTACTTGCGACGGTGAAAGGTGATGTTCACGACATCGGCAAGAACCTTGTCGATATCATTCTCACCAACAATGGCTACAAAGTCATTAACCTTGGAATTAAAGTCCCCATTGAACAAATAATTGAGGCTGCGGAAGCGAACAATGCAGATGCAGTCGGAATGAGCGGTCTGCTCGTGAAGTCCACTGTCATAATGAAGGAGAATCTCGAACAAATGGAGCAGCGCGGAATAAAAATTCCAGTCGTTCTCGGCGGCGCGGCTCTGACACGCAGATATGTCGAGCAGGATTTGCGGAAAGTTTACAACGGGTATCTTTCTTACGCAAATGATGCTTTCGATGGTTTACACTTTATGGAAGAAATAAAATCCGGAAAAGTTGATGTCGCCGAATTAAAAAATGTCACAACTTCTTCCACATCTTTGAACAAGTCACTTGAGTTGAATCGCCGGAACAATGAGACTGCTGCTGACAAAATCACATCCGCAGAAAGTTTTGTGCGGAGCAGCGTACGCAGGGATATTCCTGTACCATCACCGCCATTTTACGGAAGCACCGTCGTAACAAATATCAAGCTTGAAAAGATTTGGGAGTATTTGAACGAGATCGCCCTCATCCGAGGACAATGGCAGTTCTCGAAAAAGGGAAAATCGGAGGAAGAATATAGCAAGCTGCTTGAATCGGATGTCTATCCAGCTCTGGAGGAACAAAAACTCATAGTGAAAAGGGAGAGGCTTTTTGAGCCGAAGGTTATCTATGGATATTTTCCCTGTCAATCCTCAGGTGATGACCTTATCATATATCGCCCGAAGGAGGAAAAAGATATTTATTCCAAATGGAAGGTGCTGAACCTCGGCGACTCAAGGAATTTGATCGAGTGGGTGCGATTTAAATTCCCACGACAGCATGACGATAGATTTCTCTGTATTTCCGATTACTTCAAACCCGTTGAGTCTGGTATGTTCGACGTTATGTCGATGCAAGTCGTAACGATCGGCGCAAAGGCAAGCGAACACACGAAACATTTATTTGAAGCTGGAAGCTATCAGAATTATCTTTATCTCCATGGGCTTAGTGTCGAGAGCGCAGAAGCGCTGGCTGAATACTGGCATAAAATCGTGAGAACTGAACTCGGCATAGGTTCAAATGATGCGAAAGAGATGAAGAGATTATTCTCGCAGGGATATCAAGGCTCGCGTTATTCATTCGGTTATCCTGCATGTCCGAATCTCGAGGATCAGGCAAAGCTGTTCGAGCTTCTGCAACCTGAGAGAATCGGCGTGACGCTCACCGAAGCATTCCAGCTTGTGCCGGAACAGAGCACGACCGCCATAGTGGTCCATCATCCTGAAGCAAAATATTTTAACATCAAGTAAGAATTCATGCTCAAGAATCTTTCAATAAGAAATTATGCCCTCATTGATGAGCTTGAGCTTGAGTTCGGAACCGGATTGAATATAATCACAGGTGAAACGGGCGTGGGTAAATCCATAATCATCGACGCTTTGAATTTGATCCTCGGTGAACGCGCGACTGCAGAAGAAGTTCGAAGCGGGACCGATAAGACAATTGTCGAAGGAGTCTTCACGATATCAGGGAACAAGAAAGTTCAACAACTCCTAAAAGAGGCGGAGATCGAATGTGAAGATGAAATAATTATCCGAAGAGAGGTGAACCCAAAAGGACAGAGCCGCGCATTTGCCAACGACACTCCTATTCCCATTTCACAATTAAAACAGCTTGGCGATTTTCTTGTTGACTTGCACGGGCAACATGAACACCAGTCGCTGCTAAGACCGGAAACACATATCGACTTGCTCGATGACTTCGGCGGGCTTGATACACTTGTAAAGAATTTTCGATTTGCATTTCAGGATTTGAATCAGATATTAGATGAACTTAAAGACCTCATTTCGAAACGTGAAGCTTTAAAAGAAAAGAGAGAGCTTTATTCGTTTCAGATAAAAGAGATAGATTCTGTAAACCCGCAGCCCGGCGAAATTGATCGGCTCGAATCGGAGCTTAAGATTTTAGAAAATGCGGAAAAACTTTACGAGTCAACGACGAAACTTTATGAGATTTTGTACGACAGCGAAAGTTCAATTCACGACCAGCTTGTCGTAGTCAGAAATCAACTTGAGGATTTGTCGCAAATAGATAAATCGTTCGAGTCAATCAGGGAAGAGAGTGAAGGAGCTAAAGCCGTTGTTGATGAGATAACAAGATTTGTCCAGAGTTACAACAGCAAAATTGATTTCAATCCTCAGCAGCTTGAGGAAATTCGAGAACGACTCGGCGTGTTGACGATGTTCAAGAAAAAATATGGCGGCTCGCTGGAGGCTGTGATCGAATACAGAGAAAAGATAGGAAAAGAATTCGCGTTGGCAGAGAATTTCGACGAAGAAATTCAAAAGTTGGAATCTGAAGTTGAATCGGCGCGGGAAAAAGTGTCGGAAATTGCCGAACGGCTTTCAGCGAAACGGCGGGAAGTTGCCGACCGGGTCATGCGAAGTATAGTCGGTGTTCTTAATGAGATTGGAATTGAGAAGGCAAAATTTGAGATCGAAATAAAAAACAAAGAATATAAATCCGAGGATGGAAGACTCAAACCTCTTGCGAAATTAGGAAAAGATTTCTACGAAACGATGGATAATGGTTTTGACTTCGTAGAGTTTTTTATTTCCACAAATGTTGGGGAAGAGCCTCGGCCTCTTGTGAAAGTGGCCTCTGGCGGCGAGATTTCCAGAATAATGCTCGCCTTGAAAACAATATTGGCAAAGAGCGACCGGCTGCCGCTTCTGGTGTTCGATGAAATCGACACCGGCATAAGTGGCAGAATAGCCGCTAAAGTCGGAAGAAGTTTAAAAAATCTTTCGGCGTTTCATCAAATCGTCGCCATCACGCATTTACCGCAAATTGCCGGCAATGCTGACACACATTTCCGCGTTGAAAAAATTGTGAAAGGCAAACGGGCAGTGACTCAAGTGAGCAAACTATCCGATGGCGAACGCGTTCTCGAAGTGGCCAAGCTGCTAAGCGGCGACGATGTTACGCAAGCAAGCATATCGGGGGCAAAAGAAATGATCGGGATAAAATGACAACTGACATGTTCCTTTACAATACACTCACCCGTCAAAAAGAAAAATTTGTTCCACGTGAAAAAGACAAAGTTGGAATCTATGTATGCGGTCCGACAGTTTATAATCATTCCCACATTGGGCATGCGAAAAGTTACGTCTCGTTCGATGTGATTGTAAGATTTCTCAGGTTTCTTGGTTACGATGTCAAGTATGTTCAGAATATTACAGATGTTGGTCATCTTACCGATAATTCGGATGAAGGCGATGACAAGATTGAAAGCGAAGCAAGAAAAGATCGAATCGAGCCTATGGAAATTGTCGAAACGTTCATGCGGAGTTACTTCGAAGATATGGACAAGCTTGGCATCGAACGGCCGAACATCTCCGCGAGGGCAACTGGTCATATCGTGGAACAGATTGAATTGGCGCAAAAACTGATTAAGAAAGGATATGCGTACGAAGTGAACGGGAATGTCTATTACGATGTCACAAAATTTCCGGAATACGGCAAACTTTCCGGTAAAAAATTAGAAGATCTTATTTCAGGAACAAGAGTCGAGATAAGGAGCGACAAGAAAAATCCTGCCGACTTCGCATTATGGAAAAAAGCTGAACCTGGACACATCATGAAATGGACTTCACCATGGGGTGAGGGCTTTCCGGGCTGGCATCTTGAGTGTTCCACGATGAGCATGAAATATCTCGGCGAGACATTTGACATCCACGGCGGTGGGTTGGATAATCAGTTCCCGCACCATGAATGTGAGATTGCGCAGAGCGAAGCCGCAACCGGGAAGAAGTTTGTCCGGTATTGGCTTCACAACAATTTGGTAACTGTAAACGGTGTGAAGATGAGCAAATCACTCGGAAATTTTATAACTCTTAAAGATGCATTCAAGAAATATGACCCTGTTGTCGTAAGGTTTTTTATTCTTCAGAGCCATTATCGAAGTTCTCTTGATTATTCCGATGAAGCGGTTGCTGCCGCCGGCAAAGGACTTGAGCGACTGACCAACGTTGTTCGACAGCTTAGAAAACAAACCGGAAAAAACGACAAACTGGTTGACTTCGATAATCTTCCTGAAGAGCCAGTCAATATGAAACGATATTATAGCGAATGGCTCGCCGCGATGAAGGATGATTTCAACACTCCTCTTGCCATCGCTTCATTGTTTGAAATGCTAAAGGACGTGAACTCTTTCTTGACTTCGGGAAATCAGCCGAACAATGAATTTGAAAATTTGGTGCTCTCATTTCTTAACCGACTTGCTGGAGATGTGCTTGGAATTTTATCTTCTGAAAGCCAAAATTTTTCCGACGGAAAATTAGAAGGAGATCTCATTGAAACATTGATCAAACTTCGAGCCGATGCGAGAAAAAATAAAGATTTTAAGTTGGCAGACGAGGTGCGAATCGAATTACAAAAAATCGGCGTGATCCTCGAAGATAAAAAGGACGGCAGCACCTCGCATAAGATTTCAAACAGAAATGTTGAAGGCTAATACTGATAAAATATTTCAACTTGCTTATATTGGCATGAGTATAAAAGGTGATATCAGTGGAGTTGCGATTAGGAAAGGTTTTCAGTATGCATTATGCAATAGAGGTTCTAATGTGCTCTACGATGCAAAATATCTTTATAAGTATGAGCAGCTTTTAAAGGAGGCGTGAACTCAATGAAAATTATTACTGGTGCTTTCGGATTTACTTGCAATGACAGAAGAGATGTCGGCTTTTTAAATGTTGCAGTGCGTTCTAATCTTATCGTCGAATTATCTCGCGATCTTGATTCCCTGAAACGAAAATATCCGAAAGCCGATATCATCGATGCACGCGGCAAGATTATGCTCCCAACTTTCTTTAATGCGCATTTTCATCCCAAGGCAATTATCTGCCGGTCATTCGAGCCGCGGAAACCGGTCGCTCAGTGGAGAAGTGAATATCTTTTGAAAATTGAAGCTGCCCTTGATGGACAGAGCGAAAGCTTTTATGAGAAGATGTACCATGTTGCCTTTTTCAGTGCGCTGCAGCTTGGAGTAAGCGGGATCGCTTTTGCTGTAAAAGGTGATGAAGCAGGTGCGCGCGGAATGTATTCTGCGGTGAAACTTGCAGGCATCGATGTTGTGGCGTTTGCCGAAAGCGACATGCAAGCTGCGTTTTTGAGACGAGCGACCGACAGGCACATCAAGACCGGGCTTGTTGTATCTTATCAGAAGGATCTGACATTATTCGGGCTGAGCGCCGTTGTCCGAAGCAATTCCGATTCACCTGGCTGGATCATGGTACATGCCGACGAAGATGAAGAAGATATCTCGCTTATAAAAGCCAATTTCAATATGAACCTGATTCAATTATTGAAAAAGAGCAACCTGCTGAACAGGATGACTATCCTGGTTGGACTCAATGGGACGTCGGTAAATTCCTTGAATGTTGCTAAAGCCGAAGGAGCAAAGATTGTAATAATTCCAACAAAGCTCAACGTGCAGAGTTTTAGATCGATTAGAGGTGTGTTCGATAAATTTGCGATTGGCTCCGATTGGGAAACGCCGGGACTTTTTCGTCAGATGAAAAAGCTTGTTGAGTTCGGAGTTGAACCTCACGAGGCGTTAGCAAGTGCCACGCGATCTGGAGCAGAATTGTTTAACCTTGGGTCGAAACTTGGGAGCATTGAAACAGGCAAGTTTGCAAATCTGATTTTTATTGATGCGAGAAAGTTTTCTGCGAGACGCATCGAGAAGCTTTTACCGGCAGAAACTGCAGACGCACTGGTAGAAGACTATGAGGATTCGGACGTGTCGGATGTAATGCTGGACGGCGAATTCGTTTATAAGGACAGGAATCTGCTTCTGTACCATGATTATGAGCTGCTGAAGGAAGAGACGGATCTGATTGACTCAATGGCAAAAAGAGTAGAAAATTCAGCCCCCATTTTGCTTATGGACTCTTCCGAGGAAAAAGCAAAGCCGCTGAAAGCCCCTGTGATCAGGGGTGAGAGAGCTTCAGAGTTAGAGCCCGATTCGCAAAAGGTAGAATTGCCCAAGAGTATTCGTAGAGTGTTTGATGAGGACTAATTTTAGCCAAGGATCACTTCATTCGGACTATGATTAACATGGTCGACTTGATATTGGAAGGAGAAGCTGATGAAACTTAAAATCATTATTGTGTCACTCTTGATATGTTCGGCGGCACTAGCGGCGAATGTTAACGGCAGTGCCGGAAGCAATGCGCAGATTGAATCCCGATATCTGATCGACATGCCTACGGCAGGAATATTGCATAATGGAATGATCGGGATGAACGTTTATTTTTATGAAATGAGTGGCGTGATGATGTCCCTCGAAGCAGGTGCCTTCAATAGACTTACATTTGGATTGAGTTACGGCGGCACGAATATAATCGGTACCGGACCGGTTAATTGGAATAAGTTCGCTGGCGTGAACATTCGCTTTCGACTTCTTGATGAGACGACAGATTTCCCGGCTGTGACACTCGGATTCGATTCGCAAGGAAAAGACGTTTATATCTCGAGGTATGATCGCTATTTGTACAAGTCTCCTGGTTTTTTTGCGGCAGGGTCAAAATATTTTAACATGCTCGGCTATCTCGGAATACATGGTGGCATCAATTATTCTCTTGAGAATGGCGATGGAAATAAAAATGTGAATTTCTATGTTGGCGCCGACAAAACGATAGGTAGCGACATCTCCGTAATGGCAGAATATATCTTCGGTCTAAATGACAACCTAACCGATTCGCTCCGGCTGGCGAGTCCCGGTCCAAGCTATCTTAATGCAGGTGTGAAATGGAGTGTCGGAAATGGTTTTACAGTCGAGTTCGATTATAAAAACTTGCTCGATCTGAAAAAGACCGGCAGCGTTCGTACTGTACGGATTGAATACGTCCAGTCGCTGTAAAACAGGAACCTTGTTAATGTTTTTTTAACCATTGATAAGGTTTACCATTGTGTGGATGTAACCGTTCGCATCATCTATTCGTCTATGAAGTTAGAATTAATTTACGTTAAGGATTTCGAAAGAACCTTGTTTCGAATAAGTTTGTTATTGAAATTAAGTCAAGAAAGTGAGATGATTGCGACATTGGTGATAGTTGATAATTCTGTCGGGGAGAAATTTCTGAGCAATCTGATGTTGAATCGGAAGAAATCGACGCAAGAGAGATTAAGCGTTCAACAAAATCTCGCGTCAAAAAGGTGAGGTGAGTGTTATGAAAACAAAATTCTTTGTATTAACTATTTCCCTGTTGGCTGCTCTCGGCTTGTCGAGTTGTTACACCGAGTTTGCAACTACGGGAAATGACAACGGCTATGGCTACCCGGGTTATTCTTCGGGCTATTATGACAGCTCATACGCCGGTAATTCGTACGACACTACCGGAGCGCCTGTGATCAACAATTACTACAGTTATTACGGATATGGCTATCCGTCGTATTACGATGATAACTGGTTCACACCCAGCCCATGGTGGTGGCAAAGTGATTTATCGTTTGGTTTTGGCTGGGGATTGAATTCATGGTACAGCGGTGGGTTTGGTTGGGGATCGCCATTTTATGCGTACAATGGTTATGGATTTGGTCCATATTATTCGCCGTACAACTACAGTCCGTTTTATCCGTACGGATCTGGCTATTATGGCTATCAAACCGGCTTGCTTAATCCCAGAGGACGAGTGAGGACAATGGGAGATACACGCGACGGGCGAGAGAGTTATGGTGGTGGTTCAACACCGGTTCCTTACACTCCATCGGCCGGATCAGTTGGAGGCACAGGGAGTGCAGGTGCAGGTTCCGCTGGATCTGCGAGCAGACAACCTGCCTCGACCGAGAGGACGAGATCGACAGGTACCAATTCCCAGCCGCAGTCGTCTCAGCCTGCCACCCAGGACCAGCCTCGTGTGAGAGATTCGGGACCATCCCGCAGTGGTGATTCAGGTAATAGCAACTCCGGTGCACGTCCTCGAGGCGGCGCAGCGTATTCGAGAAGCGTCTCCGGTTCGCACCGGGTCATGTATCGGGGCTCACGGCAGTCATATCGAATGGCGAGTCAGCCTCAGAGGCAGATGCAATATGCTCAAGCTGCACGCTCTCCGGGTTTCAGATCGGCTCCCGTTATGTCTTCAGCGAAGAGTGGTGGATCATCATCAGGCGGCGGCAGAGGAAGACGTTAATCTAATAGACATTTTGAAGAGGCCCGCCCTCTACTTATCGTCGGGCTTCTTCGGGATTTTTTAAATTGAAAAAGATTTTGCAATAATCTGTTCTTAAAAAAATCTGTCATTTATCCCGCTTGTCCGTCTATTCAGCATACAGACGGGGCAGCGGGCGAAATCTTAAATAATGAAATGGAAATAGCATGAAAAGCATAATAGTAGTTGTCGTAATATTTCTTCTCACTTCGCTTGACGCTTATGCACAATTTCCAGAAGATGCACTTCGACTTGCACAGCCCGGGTACGGAGTTAGTGCGCGATCAATGTCAATGGGAAATGCGATGACAGGGCTTTCGGAGGGTTTTGATGCAACTTATTTTAACCCTGCGGGCCTGGCACAATCGTATCAATCGGAATTTGTGATGGGCTTGAATTTTCTTGGGTATAATAACGACGCGACTTACCTTGGATCCTCGAGCACATCGTCAAGCTCGCAAACAGATTTATCAAATCTTGGAATAGTTTATCCGTTCCCGACCACGAAAGGAAGTTTCGTAATCGCACTGGGCTACAACCGCGCAAATGATTTCAACACGGCGCTTGGTTTCAATGCGTATAACCCAAATAGTTCAATTGTACCTAGTCTTTATGACGCCATTGTAGACTACGATATCCCGTTTAATGTAGGTCTTGAAGATACAGCAGGCAGAATATTTTTGAACAAAAATGTTAAGCAAGCTGGTACGGTGTATGAGTCTGGAGGATTGAATAATTATCTCGTCGCAGGCGCAGTTGATATAGCGCAAAACTTTTCAATTGGGTTGACGGTGGACCTGATAGGTGGTTCATACAAATACATACGGCAATTCACAGAGACAGATCCCAACGGAGATTGGACAATTACACGGTTTTCTGACGTGTCAAATGCGGTAGGTCTTGAGAGCTTTGTCTTGAATGACAATGTTGATCAAGACTTATCCGGTTGGAATGCGAAAGTGGGATTCCTTTACAGATTATCTGACGAGGGTGGCAAGGTAATTGCTCGATTTGGTGGAACAATCGAATTCCCGACTTTTATTAGTATCAACGAAACGTATTCGGATGCTGGAACGTACGTAAACGCTGCAGGACAGGCAGTCTTAGGAGAATCACCATACACAACGCCCGGCGGAAACAACAACTATGATGTGACAACTCCGTTCAAATTCGGATTTGGGGCTTCAGGTGGAATATCGCTGTTGACGGTCGCAGCGGATGTTCAATATGTTGACTGGACGGAATTACAATTCAGTACTTCGTCCGGACAGACACTCCCATCGGATTATATCAACTCTTTGAACTCACAGATCAAGCAGGAATTTCGGTCGACGACAAGTTTGCGCGTCGGCGCAGAATTGGCTTTGATGAATCCGGATTACTCATCGTTCGTGCCGTTTATTAGAGCTGGTCTTGAATATTATCCTTCTCCTTATGTAGGTGATGGTTCACCGCAGGCTCAAAAAATTGCCAGCGGCGGAGTCGGGTTCAAAATCCAGAACAGCATAAATCTTGATTTAGCCTATCAATATGGCTGGTGGTACACGAGTGAGGTTTTGTATTACGACCCCACAACGAATCCAAGCACGCCCTACGCCACGACTAGTAAGATTACCAATACGAACTTCATGTTTACATTTAAATATAATTTCTGAGGTGTATCATGGCACAGAAAAGGTATTTTGCCCTGGTGATTGCGCTGACTATTGGTATGACAATTCCATCGGGGGCACAAGTTCTAAAAAATGGTGTTTGCCCGACAAATAATTCATCTGCTGTGAGTCACTCCGACCCCCTTTTGGGAAGCCAAGATTTCGCTACGGTCGGGGAGTTGCCCAATATTAATCAGAGTGACGAGATTAACCAGTTTTCAAATCATTCTTTCTCGCTGCCTCAATATTCACCGGCTCTGTTGAGTGCGACTTCAGTAGGCGCCGGAGCGGTCGGGACTATCCCTGTTAGCGGAAATTATATCCTGCGCATCTCCCTATTGAACATTTATCCGTCGATGTTCTCGTCGTTCAACCCGGCATCAGTCAGCTCGCAAGGCGTTTTGATGCCGATTGAATTTGGAGTGAGAGTGCCGTTCATTAACGCCACGCTCGGTACATTGGGGTACACGCTTTATGGTGAAACATCAGCAGGCTTGCTGCTCGGGATGGTGTTTCCGACTGACGGTTCTTTCTTAAGGTACTCGATCCCGAATTCGCGATTCTCAACGGGCGCTTCAGCATACATCGGCATAGGTAATACTCTGCGCATGGATAAATTTGTCGGACTATATTTGAACGGCGGCATGGGATACTTTGATCTGTTCTCATCATCATTTATGCCGCGAACAAATTATTTTGTACCCTCGATCTCCATTGGATTTTACTTTAATATGGGACAATAAGACACCTTGCGACTCATTTTTAAAGGTGGGTCACAGTTTTTTGTCTCTCTTCATTAAATTGTCTGAGTGAAACGGTTTAAAGTTGTACTCGCAATCTTTTCTCTTACAATAATAATTATTCTCGTCAGTGTAGTATTATTGTTGAGGAGCATCGGGACTTCTTCTTTGCCTCAGCAAGACGGTAAAGTCATTCTGTCGGGCATAGGCAGCAGCACAAAAGTCCTGCGCGATAGATTGGGTGTCCCATACATCATAGCACAGTCGGATTCCGACGCTTACTTTGCGCTCGGATTTGTTCACGCGCAGGATAGACTTTTTCAAATGGAAATGTACAGGAATGCCGGCGAAGGGAAGTTAAGCGAAGTATTCGGCAAGACAACGCTCCCTATCGACGAGCTATTCCGCACTCTTCAATTTCGGGAAATGGCAAATTCAGTTTATCAATCCTCGTCTTTGGTCAGCAAAGATATTCTTCGGTGGTATTGTAATGGCGTGAATGCTTATCTGTCGACTGCGAAAGCACTGCCCGCAGAGTTCTCTATTCTTCAATTTACTCCTGTACCATGGAAGCCGCAGGATTGTGAGATTGTCACACGGCTCATGGCGTGGGAATTAAACGTTTCCTGGTGGACAAAACCCGTTTTCGGAGAAGTATTTGATAAGCTAGGCCCGGAAAAAGCTGCGCTTCTCATTCCGCTTTTTGCGAGTAATACGAAGCCGGGTGTTAGAAAACAGAAATTAGAAATCAGAAGTCATAAGTCAGAAATCGGCACTCTTGACAATTTTCTTCGTGCAAATGTGAATGCACTTGATTTCATCAGCGGCATAAAATCGCCAGACGGAATCGGCAGCAACAATTGGACAATTTCCTCATCCAAAACAAACACCGGCTCAGCAATTCTCTGTAACGATCCACACCTTGCGTTAAGTCTACCTGCAAAATGGTATTTTGTTTCGATCACTTCGCCGTCACTGCACGTCATGGGAGTTACACTTCCTGGAGCACCCGGAGTTGTAATCGGAAGAAATGAAGACATATCATGGGGGATGACTAATGTCATGGCTGATGATGCGGATTTTTATTTTGTTCAAGCCGACTCATCGGACTCTGACTACTACTGGTACGATGGGAAATCATTGGCTTTCCAATCTTTCTCCGACACAATCAACATCAAGGGTGAACCGCCGTATATCTTTGCAAAGCGAAAGACTGTCCAGGGTCCGGTTGTCGGCGATGTCATTTCAAATTCTTACCAACTAAGCGCACTGTACAGGAAGTCAAATGGGATGAACGGAACCGTCTCTCTTCGCTGGGATGCATATTGGCCGAGTGATGAAACAAGAGCGATCTTCCTCATCAACATTGCGAGAAACTTCAAGGATTTTGTAAACGCGCTTCGATCTTTCGGAACTCCTGCGCAGAATTTTGTATATGCCGACGCGAAAGGAAATATCGGTTACAAAGCGGCTGGCAATATTCCACTGAGAAATTATCCGATGCCCTGTCTTCCGCAAGCGGGCACATCGAGCAAATTTGTCTGGCAGAATTTTGTCCCTTTCGATGCGTTGCCGGAAAGTTACAATCCACGGTCTGCTTTCATTGCTACTGCTAATAATAGAACTACACCGGATAATTATCCATATTATTTGACAAATTTGTACGAACCATCTTCACGGATTGATAGGATCACTTCTTTTATTTCCGCCCACGATACAATGAGTGCGGAATTATGCAAGGAGTTACAGATTGATTACCAATCTGAGTTCATGTCCTTATTAAATGACAAACTTCTTGCGGCGTGCAACAGCGAAAGATATTTTCCAAAAGAGCTGGTTTATCTTAAAAATTTCGACGGCAGAATCGACGCGAAAAGTACAGCCGCAACAATTCTGAATGAGACTTTTGTCGAGCTTGCCAAAGAAATTTTTGAGCCGGTGCTCGGCGGCCCATTGTTTCAAGAATATATCCTGATCAGCAGCGTACCAACAAGAATTCTTGAGACAATGTTAACGAATCCGGCACTTGCCGCTCAACTTTATGACACTACAAACGGCCTGTCTGCACAAGGCGTTTCGGCAGAGGTCGGCGATAGCTTGATGAATATTAAGTTGTCTGAAAGTTTGGAATCATCTTTAGAAATGTTGCGTGAAAAATTCGGTTATGATCCCATAAACTGGACGTGGGGAAAAATTCATACGCTTGAGTTGAAACATTCGATGAGTTCGAATTTCCTAATAAAAAAACTTTACGACTTGGGCCCCTTTTCGAGAGGGGGGAATAACACGACTGTGAACAATGGTGAATTTTCTCTTGATGAACCATACGGTATGCTCGTCGGTCCTTCGATGAGGATGATAGTTGATATGAGTAAAGCCGGGATGTGTTTCAGTCTGCCAGGCGGTGAATGCGGACAGCTTTTGAGCACGCACTATTCTGATTTTCTTAATGATTATTTAAAAGGCAGAATAAAATTTTTCCCAATGCAATTGTCGGAGCAGGACGCCGCTCATGTATTAGAATTGGTCCAATGATGGTGACCCTCGATGAGAAAATCATAACGGCAATTTCTTCTGCGAAGAATGTTGTCGCACTTACCGGTGCGGGAATTTCCGCTGAAAGTGGAGTCCCGACATTCAGAGGAATTGATGGTCTATGGAGTAAGCTCAAACCTGAAGAGTTAGCGAACTTTGATGCGTTTCTGAGAAATCCTGAGCTTGTTTCCGAGTGGTACAAACATCGGAGGGAAGTTACGAGAGTTGCCCAGCCAAACGCTGCGCATCTTGCGCTTGTCGAGATGGAGAAAATGTTCCCGCAGTTCACTGTCGTAACTCAGAACATTGACAATCTCCACGGACGCGCGGGATCAAGAAATGTTGCCGAACTTCATGGGAATATGGAGAGAAATTTTTGTCTCGACTGTGGAAAAAAGTATGATGGTACGGATTTTGACAATAATGGTTCGTTCAAATGCTCGGATTGTGGTGGTCTGATCAGACCGGACATCGTTTGGTTTGGAGAAATGTTGCCAGCCGAGCAGTGGGACATTGCCGAGAATGCTTCCGAAAATGCTGATGTCATGTACGTTATCGGCACATCCGCCGTCATTTACCCGGCGGCACAATTGCCGATGACTGTTAAGAGACATGGTGGAATGATAGTAGAAGTGAATATCGAGAGGACGGAGCTTTCAGCATTTGCGGATGTATCCATCCAAGGTTTGGCGTCCACGGTTTTGACTGAAGTGGTGAATAAAATAAAGGAGTATCGAAAAGTTGGGGAACCTAAATAGAAAAACAAAAATTATATGCACACTCGGTCCGGCTTCCGATACACGGGAAAAAATAAAGAGTCTTATAGAAGCTGGTGCGGATGTTTTCCGGCTAAATTTTTCGCATGGAACTCATGACGAGCATGTGCGCCATATCGACATCATCCGTCAGCTTGAAGTCGAGCTAGGAAAAAGATTTGCCATCGTTCAAGATCTCCAGGGGCCGAAAATTAGAGTCGGGGAGTTGAAAGAGACGATGGAGCTTAAGAACGGCGAAGTTGTGACTCTTACCGTTGGAAATAATTTTGCCGATCAAAAAACCATTCCGGTGACGTACGAAGGATTGATTAAAGATATGGTTGTCGGCGATAGAATTCTGCTGGATGATGGGCTTTTGGAACTAAAAGTAAAATCAATTGCCGAAAAGAGTGTCGCTTGTATAGTTGTGAACGGTGGACCACTAAGCTCGCACAAAGGGATTAATTTGCCGGGAGTCAACGTCAGCATTCCATCGTTGACAGAAAAAGACAAAGACGACCTGAAATTGGGTATTGAAAAAAATGTTGATTATATCGCGCTCTCGTTTGTTCGTCATGCTTCGGATGTTCTTGAGCTGAGAAATCTGCTTGAACGGCTAGACGGGTCACAAGGAATTATTTCCAAGATTGAGAAACCCGAAGCAGTTGATGAGATTGATTCGATAATCGCAGCGAGCGACGCTATCATGGTTGCTCGTGGCGATTTGGGTGTGGAAGTCCCGATAGAAGATGTCCCCATTCTTCAAAAAACCATAATTCGCAAGTGCAACGAATACGGCAAACCTGTAATTACGGCGACACAGATGCTCGACTCAATGATCCGCGAACCGCACCCGACAAGGGCGGAAGCAACCGACGTTGCCAATGCGGTATTTGATGGTACAGATGCGGTAATGCTCAGCGGCGAGACTGCAGCGGGTAATTATCCTGTGGACTCAGTTAAGACCATGGTCTCAATTGTGAAAACAGCGGAAGCACATCTTGATATCGTGGAACGAAAGTTGAATTACAAAACCCTTCGCGATGATTTTACCGATGCGATCGCTGAAGCAGCTTGTTCACTTGCAAAATATGTCGAGGCATCTTTCATCGTATCGATTACAAATACTGGAACGACTTCGCGTGCATTGGCAAAATATCGACCGCAGGTTCCTGTCTACGCTTTGACTGAAAGTTTGGATGTCGTCAGAAAATTGCTTCTCGTTTGGGGCGTGATCCCCATTGAAGTCGTTTCATTGTCCGATACGGATGTGATGCTGTCGCAGGTAAGCTCCATTTTGAAAATGAAGTCACTCGCATCAACTGACGATACGTACGTTTTGACCGCCGGTACACCTTTACTCGCCCGCGGGACGACAAATACGCTGAAAATTGAAAAAATAATATAAATCGGAATTATAAATTACAATCACAAAACTCGGATACCGTCCTGATATCCTGCAAGCCGCGCTGCAAAGAAGCGGTTGGGACATTCGTCTCAGAAATAAATATGTGACTGTATGAGTGCCTCAACCGGCTGCTGGTCGCCGATAACGTTTGATCTATTGAAACGAACTTGCGGCATGAAATCCAAATGAGGAACAGGGTAAATGTTCACCCCTAAAACGTATCGTAAATAGATCGGTGAACCTGAGCTTGAGAATGCTCTGAAGTAGTCTAATCGTCCTACTCCAAAGAGTCCATTCGTGATTTCATAAGAGACTTCGGCAAAGGCAGTTGTTGAATGTGAAGCAGGCGGAACCACACCCGGCAGGGAGTTTGCCCAATCGTACTCGCCTAAAATCGTCAGTCGCTGGTCGATATCGACGCCGCCTTGTAAGCCGGCCATGGTTGTGTTCCCCGCAGCGTAACCTGATCCACCTATCATAAAGTTAATTATTCCGTGAGTGAGGTATTCTACTTTCCCGATGAATGCTTTTTTAGAATTAAAATTAATGTTGCTTGTACCATCACCGTTTGTGGCATCGACGGTCACGAATAAGTTATCGAATTTTGATCCGACTTCCACTCCGAGGTCGCGGTAATCCGGCGCAAAAAATAATCCGACCTGTGGGAGTCCCTGTAAGAATCCTAAGTTTCCGCCGCGAGTATAAGCTGTGTGGTCGTCAAGTCTGATTCCGTAAGATGGATTAAATGCGCCAACTTTAATGTAAGAATTATCAGAGTTGAAATTATAAAGCCCGTACGCTTCATAAGCGGTGTTTGCGAAATCGTATTTCACAAAAAGATTGGTCGAAGTGAAAAGCCGAAACAACGAATAAATAGAGCCTTCCATAGATTGGAAAGTCGTTTTTTTCTGGCTGCCATCGTAAAGATATTGAAACCTGATGTCGCTGCCGAGAAGAATATATTCGTTGAGCTGTGGGTTGAAATTGAAATCGGTGCTATCATTGTGCGCCGGAATAAGACGCAAATGACCATCTACGAAGTCGGAGCTGCCGAAACTATTTCTTAGCTCACCTCCTGTCGGGTTCACATGACAGTTTATGCATTGCATGCCAGTCAAGATCGAAAAGCGTGGAAGTGCACCTGCCGTGTTGATTATCGCGAGAAATAGAACAATAATGGATATCGATTTCATCTTATCTCCTCAGACAATTTTTGAAAAAGGGACAGAAGAGTAAAGAAATCGTTCGCGATTCGGAACTTATGATTTGCTCTCTCTTTTGTGCCTTTATCTCTTGAACCATTGCACTTGTCGAGACTTAAAACTCAGTCGCCGCTCTTAAAGTCTCCCGGCGGTTCAATGGTCGGTTCTTTCTGTCCTTGATGACACGTATAGCATGTTGGCTGTTTTGCATTAGGGTACGCAAAATAGTCGGCTCTGATTTGCACGAGCATTTTTAACATCATTCTCGCCTTTCCTTTCGCCGGCTTTTCGTCGCTGGCAAAATTATCTGTATTATGGCAGTAATCGCAATCAACGCCGAGACTGGTCTTGATCATATGCATCCAGCCCTTCAGTTCTTCTTTCGACTTAATAAAGTTCAGAACTTGCAAATTTTTTGCGAACGTCGGTTGAGATTGTTGATGAGCGTAAACTCTCTCGTATTTGAATAGAATGCCGGATATTCCGGCACCTATCAAAATTAAAACTACCAACAATGGTTTTGTATGCATTTATTCTCCATTTTTCTTTTTGTAACAGAGAAAATCCTTGCCACGGTTCCAATTTTAGAAAGAAAAATTGAACATCACGCGCGGCTCGATTCTTTTTTGAACTTCATGGGTACCATTTTCCGGAATAAATGTCCAGTAATAGTTGATGCCTACCGTCATGAACGGATACGTTTTGTATCCGAAGAATGCGTACAACAATGATCGCGCGTCTAATTTGAATGCGTCTTCGAGTGTGTTGTTGGTGCGCCTATCGTAACCTGCGCTGAATTGGATTATCGGAATGACATTCGGGAAACGAGTTTCTAAATGGAGCAAGCCGCCTTGAGGATCATGGTCAATGCCACGGTAGTCGCCGATAATCTGGAACTTCCCTAAAACAGCAACCATGAGTTGTCCGTACCAGCCTTGCGATTTTCTCGTGCTGCCGAGCTGCTCTGCTTTACTTATGAAACCTGTTGCGATGTTCGGTGAGTAGCGTTCTAATTCATAGAATTGGTCGAAGTACTCCGGGATAAATTCATCTCCATTCCACTGATGTTCAAGTTTTGCCGAAGCATTTGCGATACCAAGACCACGAAAGGTCCCGAGGATACCGACGGCATTGCCGTGACCAAATTGCACGAACTTTGCATAATCATAATATAGGTCGCCGTCGATGAACATGGTACGCAGGAATGGTAATCCGGCATCGAATCCATATTCTGACATGGTTCCCCCTGCATAAACTGGTGACCCTGACTCGAATCCCACAAGCTCCCGAAGAGCATTCTGGTTTTGGTCTGTCACATAAGTTGCTCCGAGTTCAAAACCGCTAATTATAGGAATGCTGCCAAGCTGTGTGAACTTCAGCGGTCTGACGTAGGCTCTCCCGCCCATTACACCCGGCTCTTGAAAGTCGCCGTAGATTACTTCGAATCCGTATTTTGTAAAATCGACATCAAGTTCTGCTCCGATTCTTCTGTCATCGAAGCTTGCGCTGTTATTGTAGTCGTACATGATAAAGCCATGACCAAGAGTTGCCATATCCAATTGTCCAACCTGCGCATAAAGTGGATCATGTTTTTGTCCCCAACTTATGTAGCGGATCACTTTTCGATAAGCGCCATCAGACCAATCCGCCTTTCGGATCTTACCGTCTTCGGTATTGATCCGTAAAGTCAAATCCAATCCAATGCCGATTTTGCCGAACTGCAAGTCGGGGACTATGCCGATCATGTAATATGGCACAGTTTGTCCATTTTCAGTAATCCATGAAACGCCGAGTCCGCCGGAAACCTCACTTTGACCGGGAAGAAGCGACGGGCGCGGATATTCCTGTGCAAAGGAGGACGATAAAAATAATACTAGAATTGAAATTGCCAGTAAAAATGTTTTCATGACTAGATTTAGAATTATTTTCCAAATAATATTTTACAGATTAGTAAAGCCCCAAGCATTCCGACGACGTCGGCAATCAATCCGGCTGCAACGGCGTGACGTGTGCGGGAAATGTTCACCGCACCGAAATATACCGCAATTACGTAAAAAGTTGTTTCACTGCTCCCATACATAGTTGAGACCAAAATTCCGATGAATGAATCGGGCCCATATTTTTTCATTATGTCGCTCATTAGTCCGAGTGAGCCGCTGCCGCTAAGCGGTCTCAAGAGTGCCATGGGCAAAACCTCCGGCGGCATTCCGATTAAATGTCCGATAGGAGCGAGCAAGCCAACCAAAATGTCCATCGCACCGCTCGCGCGGAAAATTCCAATCGCCACGAGCATCGCAACGAGATATGGAATTATTTTTATTGCAACTTCAAATCCACCTTTCGCACCAGACACAAATGATTCATATACTGGGACTTTTTTCTTCGCCGCATAAAAAACAAAGCCGGCAACTATCAACGGAATCGCAGCTATTGAGACGGCTTCTAAGATTTCTTTAATCAATTTTTTCTTTTTTCGCAGACATATTTTCGTGTGTGTTTTCGATTCGATAGACTTTAAGTCTCTGAAGGATTTTTGCTGCCACAATACCGGCTATTGTTGCCAAACCTGCGCCGAAGAACGAGGTCATAAGTATAACAGTTGGGTCTTTCGAGCCAATTGCAGCGCGGACAGCAATCGCTGTCGCAGGAATAAGCGTAAGCCCCGCGGTATTTATGGCGAGAAATATTACCATGGCATTTGTAGCAGTCCCTTTTTTCGGATTCAGACTGTCGAGTTCCTCCATCGCTTTCAAACCTAGCGGCGTCGCTGCGTTATTGAGTCCGAGAACGCTTGCTGCAATGTTCATTATCATTGCTCCGATTGCCGGATGGTCGGGCGGAATATCGGGAAATATTCTTATCATGATGGGACGCATAATTCGTGCAATGATTATTATAAGCCCGCTGTCCTCACCAAGTTTCATTATGCCTAACCAGAATGCCATCACTCCGATCAAGCCAATTGCAATTTCGACCGCTGTGCCACTATAGCTGATCATTGCGTCAAGCACTGTTTTTGTCTTGACAAGCGAAGTCGTTGGAAGGAGTACCAAGATATTAGGGCCGTTCCTGTTTATGACTTGTGCCGTGATTTGTTTTTCATCGCCCGCAGTTTTCGCTACAGTTTCCCAGAGTTGTGGAGCAAAATCCTCTAACCGTATTTGGATCGAGTTGTCTTTTAACGAAGCGGGAAATTTTAAAGTGTCGTTTGATTCGATACTGACGCCGTAAAAATTCTCGAAGTAATTCTTGCTAAAGACCACCTTGTTTCCTGCAGTAGTATCATATTGAAGTTCGAAGCCTTTACCGTTGCGGTATCGGTTTGTCGATGCATCATAAATATCATTTCCTGCCGCGGTAAGGACTCCAACTATCACCAATGCAATCCAGACGTAATTAAGCATCTGGTCGCTCAGAAAGTTTTCTCTGTTTCAGGAAAAGAAGGGAACTCTGAACTATCGTCCAGAGGTCAACATCTGCTGATGTCTGGATGCCGTATATCCGACTCGAATAATTGAGCCGTAGAATGATGTTATAGTAGTTCAAGCAGAATTATCCGAATAAATAAGTTGTTGAACCATGACAAGTTTAAATATAAAGGTTGAAGGCAGTGCTTTCAACAAGTTAGTTCAGAGTTCATTGCTACAAGCTATCAGCTCAGGCTGAAGTGAACTTATTTCGGACGACTCACAAGCCTTTTGACACGAGATCACCAACCTCAGTGGTGGAATAGCCCATCTTACCGGCGCTGAGACTTTTCACCTTATTGGCGGTGACATCCATCACGGACTTTTCGATTGCGGATGCGGCTTCTATTTCGCCAAGATGTTCAAGCATCATTGAGCTGGCACAAATCGAAGCAAGCGGGTTGATCACGTTTTTTCCTGTATATTTCGGGGCGGAGCCGCCGATAGGTTCGAACATGCTGACACCGTCGGGATTGATATTTCCACCAGCGGCGATGCCCATGCCGCCCTGGGTGATGGCACCGAGGTCGGTGATTATATCACCGAACATGTTGTCTGTCACGATAACGTCGAACCACTCGGGGTTTTTCACCATCCACATACAAGTTGCATCGACATGGTAATACTCGCGTTTAATGTCCGAGTATTCCTTCTGGCCCATTTCATGGAACGCTCGTTCCCAGAGATCGAAGATATATGTCAGTACGTTTGTCTTGCCGCAAAGTGCCAGAGTGTTTTTTTTATTCCGCTTGCGGGTAAATTCAAAGGCATAGCGCAGGCACCTGTCCACTTGAAAGCGATTATATACGGCGCTCTGCACGGCAACTTCGTTCGGCGTACCTTTCATGCTTACCCCGCCTATTCCGGTGTAGATGCCGCCGCTATTTTCGCGTACCACAACGTAGTCGATTTGCTCCGGGCCTTTATTCTTGAGAGGCGTGTCAACACCGGGGTACAGCTTGACCGGACGTAGGTTGATATATTGGTCTAATTCGAACCTGAGTCGAAGGAGGATTCCCTTTTCGAGAATGCCCGGTTTCACGTCGGGATGCCCGATGGCGCCGAGGAAGATAGCGTCGAACCGCCTCAACTCTCCCACTGCGGAATCAGGAAGCACCTCGCCGGTTTTCAGATACCGGTCTCCGCCAAAATCATAATTGGTATAATCTAATTTGAAGTTGAATTTTGCCGCCGCCGCGTCCAGCACCTTGATGCCTTCACGAACAACTTCGGGGCCCGTTCCATCACCTGGAATTACGGCAATCTTATAAGTTTTTGCGTTCACTCGCGTTCCTTTCGTCGATTTTATTGGATAACGATCTGTGAGATAAAACTAAAAAATCTCTGCCGATAAGCCGGGCTTAAAATATCTTTTAGATGGAAGAACTGCAAGACATACTGCTGAAGATTCTGCACAGAAGCCTAACTGTTAAGAACGGAAAGAGATCGCAAAAGTAACCTGTTAAAAAAGGTTCAAATTTTCCATTGACCACATGGACTTTATGGTCAAGATTTTCTCGCAAGGCTTTTCGACTGAAAGCCGGGGGAAGACGTCTGCTCGCCATAGGTTCACCTTCCTCAGGAATTGGTCTGTGCCTCGGCCCTTATCATGCCGATTTTCCTCGCGTAAGAAAACAATCCTCCTGCATTTATTATTTCAGCAGCATCTCCGAGAGATCGGAGAGAAAAAAACTTACCGGAGGATGAGTTGGTTATGACATTTTTTTCTAAATCGATGACAGCTTCGTCACCCGTCGAAAAGAATTTGTAGATGTTTTCCACAGATTCGAGTGGTATGACGAAGCCGCCATCCACGGAGTTCCTATAAAATATTCGTGCGTATGTCTGCGCAACAACGGCATTAACTCCTGCAACTTGCAGAGCGAGCGGGGCATGTTCACGCGATGAACCACATCCAAAATTTTTCCCGCCGATAATGATGCTAAATTCGGATCGATAATCATCTCCCTTTATGAATTTTATTCTGCCGCGTGGCAATCCTGATTTTTCTTCCGGTACACCACTCATCGCATATTTCCCGAAAAATTTTCGCTCTTCGGTCGAGTGCGTGTCGTAAACGAGGTGCTTGGCCGGGATAATTTGGTCGGTATCAATATTGTCGCCGACGACGTAAACTTTTCCAACGATTTTATTCGCTTGCATTATTTTCTTTCTCCAAAATGGTTTTGATCACGGTTTTCTGAATATCAAAAACCGATAAATCAGGTAATTCTTTAATCTAGATATATTCTTGGATCTGTGATTTTTCCCGTGAGAGCCGAAGCTGCGGTGGTCAATGGTGAAGCTAAGAATACTTGTGCTTTTTTTGAACCCATTCTACCGGGGAAGTTGCGATTCGTAGTAGAGATACAAACTTCCGCGCCGTTCAATCTTCCGAAGGTATCTTCCGGTCCGCCGAGACAAGCTCCACAGCTTGCGTTTCCGATTCTGCAGCCGGCTTCATCGAAGATTGTTTTAAGAGATTTGCCGTCAAACTTTGTTTCATTCAAACCGCGAGTTATGTCGGTTGTTGCCGGAACTATAAAAGTGTCGACAACGGTTTTCTTTCCGGCTAAGATTTTTCCAGCCGCGAGAAAATCCGTCAGCTTGCCGCCGGTACATGAGCCGATATAAACCCTATCAACTTTCACGTTGGATAAATTTTCTGCCGCCTCTACATTTTCCGGCGAATGCGGCTTTGCAACAAGAGGCGCTAATTTACTCACATCATATTTTCTCTCCGACGCAAACTTCGCGTCATGGTCGTTTTGAATAGGAGTGAATGCTTTCTTGGTCCTCGCCCTGACGTACTCGATTGTTTTTTCGTCAGGTGCGATAACTCCATTTTTACCACCAGCTTCTATAACCATATTGCAAAGCGTCATACGCTCTTCGATGTTCAAGCTATAAACTGCATCGCCGGCAAATTCCATCGCCTGGTATGATGCACCGTCGACACCAATATCGCCGATAATTCTGAGAATTAAGTCCTTTGCCATCAGGTATTCCGGCATCTTGCCGTCAAAGACGAAACGCTGTGTCTGTGGTACTTTCACCCAAAGTTTTCCAGTGCCCATGATGAAGGCGCCGTCCGTATTGCCGATGCCGGTCGCAAATTCGCCGAATGCTCCGGCTGTGCAGGTATGTGAATCCGTTCCGAACAAAACTTCGCCGGGTCGCGTGAATCCTTCCTCCGGAAGTGCAATATGGCACACGCCTTTATAACGTGGTGAGTCAACATCGTAAAAGTTTTCTATTTGCTGATCTTTCACAAAGTCCCTGAGGAAAATCACGTTTCGTTTAGCATGCTGGTCGGCAGTGAAAATATAGTGATCGGGAATTACGACGACCTTGTCGCTGTCCCATAGCTTTGCATTTTCACCGAATTCTTTTTTGAAAATCGAAATTGTGCCGGGTCCCGTTACATCATGGGTCATAAGGACATCGACATCAACCCACACATTTTCTCCGGGTATTACTTTATCTCTGCCCGAATGATTGGCAAGTATTCTTTCTGTTATTGTCATTCCCATTTATAAGTCGCTTTCTATTTTATTGTCTTGAGCTATAATTTATCTGATTGAATGATGGACTCTGATTTCCTTCCAGGTCTTATCACTATTTTAAAAGAATCTCTTTCATAATCATAGTTTTCATAGAATCATTTGAATCATAGTTCGGTTTTCACACTGTGTCAACTTGCTTGCTTACTGGTTTTCCTTGAGGAATTTTCTTGGTTTTTGCCGTTATTGCGCGATTTACTGCCTGCAAATACGCTTCAACACTTCCGGTTACAATGTCCGTGCTTGCGGCATGCCCTGTGAAAATCACATTGTCAAAAATAACTTTCACAAAAACTTCTCCGACAGCATCGCCGCCCCATGTTACCGAAGTGATTGTGTAATCTACAAGCTGCCCGCTCATCTTTGTTATTCTTTCTATAGCGTTGAACGCGGCGTCGACCGGTCCATCGCCTGTCGCGGAATCACAATATGTTTCCTTCCCGTCGGTCAGCTCCATCACCGCGGTCGACTTGACACCAGTTCCGGTCATAACTTGCAGACTCGAGAGGGAATAGCTGAACTCATCACGCTCGACTTCGTTATTCAGAATTGCCACGAGATCTTCGTCTAAGATTTCCTTCTTCTTGTCGGCAAGTCGGGTGAATTCGGTGTAAACATTTTCGGTTTCTTCCGGCGACAAAGAGTATCCAAGTTCTTCAAACCTTTTCTTCAGAGCGTGTCTGCCGGAATGTTTACCGAGAACCAAAGTTGAATGTTTTATGCCTACGGATTCCGGTGTCATTATTTCGTAAGTCATTCTGCTTTTAATAATTCCATCCTGGTGGATGCCGGCTTCATGCGAAAAAGCATTGGCTCCGACAATCGCTTTATTGCGTTGTACTGTCATGCCTGTCAAAGTCGAGAGAAGTCTACTCGATTTGAATATTTCCTCCGTCTTGACGTCGCATTGAAACGGAAGAATATCGTGTCTCGTTCGTAACACCATTACGAATTCTTCGAGTGAAGCATTGCCTGCGCGTTCACCGATTCCATTAATGGTACACTCGACCTGTCGCGCTCCGTTTATCACTGCGGCAATCGAATTTGAAACTGCTAGTCCGAGATCGTTATGACAATGAACACTCAGTATTGCTTTGTCGATATTTTTCACTCTCTCGCGAACTGTTTTGATCAGGTTTCCGTACTCGGAAGGGATGGCATAACCTACAGTGTCGGGCAGGTTTATGACTACTGCACCAGCATCGATTACTGCCTCAATAATCCGGCAGAGATAATCTAGGTCGCTGCGGCTCGCATCTTCGCAGCTGAACTCAACATCCTTCGTTAGCTTTTTCGCGTATGCGACAGCATTCACCGATTGCTCGAAAACTTCTTCCCGGGTTTTCTTTAACTTATATTTCAAGTGAATGTCGCTCGTTGCGATGAATATGTGAATCCGCGGCTTTGAAGAATATTGTATAGCCTCAAATGCGCGGTCGATGTCAAGTGGGATCGCGCGTGCGAGAGCCGCTATAGTGGGGCCTTTTATTGTCTTTGCGATTTCCTTGACTGCTTCGAAATCTCCCTCGGAAGAGATTGGGAATCCGGCCTCGATGACGTCGATATTTAACGCTTCAAGCTGCCGTGCCATCTTCAACTTTTCTTTTGTGTTCATGCTGCAGCCGGGTGACTGTTCTCCATCCCGAAGTGTCGTGTCGAAAATATAGATTTTGTCTTTCATTTTCTTCAGTACCTTTTGATTTTACTGGAACATACTATTAATTGCGTCAGTGATGTCGTTGTTTGCTTTCAATTGCCGCAAATGTTTTTCAATCTGGAGATAGTGTTCGTACTTCTGGCTTGCGAGCGAGCGGAAAAGTTTTTTCGTCTCCGCATCGTCTGAAGTTTCCGCATGATCATTGTACTCCCGGATTGTTTCCATTTCACTGCTTAATGCTTTTTCTAAAAGTTCGATTCGTGTGTGGACCTTCATTTTACTGCCTCCATTTCACTCTTGCTTTTCTTCTTTCGGTTGCTATCCTTCATCATCTTGAATACTATCGAATCGACCAGAGCTTTCCAACTGGCTTCGATAATATTTTGCGAAACGCCGACTGTATTCCAGTTTGAATCATGGTCAGTAGTTTCGATCAGAACTCTAACTTTGGCGTTTGTACCATCACTGCCATCGACAACTCTGACTTTATAATCGGATAATTTTGTTTCGGCAAGCTGTGGATAAAATTGCAGCAGCGCTTTTCGCAATGCGTTGTCGAGCGCGTTGACCGGGCCGTTGCCTTCGGCTGCAGTGTGCTCGATCTTGTCGCCGACTCTAAGTTTTATGACAGCCTCGGTATGTGATCCACCTTCGTTTGCTTTTTTCTCTATGATAATCCTCAGGGCTTCAAGCTCAAACGGTATTTCAACTTCGCCTGTGTCTTTTCTCATCAGGATTTCCAGCGAAGCATCAGCATCTTCAAAAACATAGCCGTCGTTCTCAAGGGACTTAAGTTGGTTTACAATTGTCATTACCTGATCGTTCTTCCCGGACAAATCGATGCCAAGCTCCTCGGCTTTGTAAAGCACGTTGCTCTTACCGGAGAGGTCGCTGACCAGAACACGGCGCGAGTTTCCCACAAACTCAGGCTCGATATGCTCGTAAGTGCGTGCTGATTTCATAACGGCGTTCACGTGCACTCCGGCCTTATGTGAGAATGCGCTTTGGCCGACGTAAGGAAGATTTTTCCTCGGCTGCAAGTTTGCAACTTCGCTGACAAATCTCGAAAGCTCCACGAGAGTTCTCAGGGTCGCCTCGGGCACAATTGGAAGTCCCATTTTTATTTGCAGGTTAGGTATGATGGAACACAAGTTTGCATTTCCGCATCGCTCGCCGAGACCGTTGATCGTCCCTTGGACTTGAATACATCCAGCGCGGACGGCGGCTAGTGAGTTTGCAACGGCAAGCTCGGAATCGTTATGAGCGTGGATTCCCATCGGCGTTTTCATGGTTTGAGATGCAGTTTTCACGATCGTCTCAACTTCGTGCGGCATCGTTCCGCCATTCGTATCGCAGAGAACAATGAAATCGGCTCCGGCAGATTCGGCAGCACGAATCGTCTTCATTGCGTAATCCGCATTTGACTTGAATCCGTCGAAGAAATGTTCCGCATCATAAATAACTTCTTTGCCGTTATCCTTTAGATATTTTACAGTGTCATAAATTATTTCTAAATTCCGCTCATGCGTTGTTCCAAGGGCGTGCGTGACGTGCATGTCCCACGATTTACCGAATATTGTTACCACAGGTGTTCCAGCTTTTACAAGCTGGACAACGTTTTCATCTGATTCCGGTTTCGAGGATGCTCTGCAAGTACTTCCAAACGCCGCTAACTTTGCATGATGAAATTTGGTATTTTTCATTTGTTCGAAGAATTCCATGTCCTTCGGATTTGAGCCGGGCCAGCCGCCCTCGATGTAGTCGATGCCAAAAACGTCCAAGCGGTGAGCTATCTTTATTTTGTCTTCGACACTGAAGGAGATTTCTTCTCCCTGCGTGCCATCACGAAGCGTCGTATCGTAAATGAATATCTTGTGTCCCATCCTATTGTCCTTTAATTAGCTATTCGTTTCCACTTTTGATTTCTTATGCCTTCTTCAACCAACTCATCATTCCGCGCAAATTCGCTCCTGTCTTTTCGATGAGGTGAGTGTTCATTTCCTTTCTCATCTTCAAGAATTCCTTCTGTTTGTTCTTGAACGTCTCGTTGATCCATTCTTTTGCGAACTTTCCCGTTTGGATCTCTCCCAGAATCTTTTTCATTTCTTTACGTGTCTCTTTATTAACGAGTCTTGGACCTCTTGTGTAACCACCATATTCAGCCGTATCGCTGACTGAGAAATTCATCCTTGACAATCCGCCTTCATAGAAAAGATCGACTATTAATTTCATTTCATGCATGCACTCGAAGTAGGCAAGCTCAGGCGGGTAACCGGCGTTCACGAGTGTTTCAAAACCTGCTTTAATTAGCTCCTCAACACCACCGCAGAGAACAGCTTGCTCCCCAAACAAATCTGTCTCGGTTTCATTTTTGAAATTTGTTTTTATGACACCGGCTTTTGTTCCACCGATTCCTTTTGCATAAGCTAGTGCGTATTCCAAACCCTTCTTGGAATAATCCTGCTGCACCGCGATGAGGCACGGTGTACCAGCCCCTTGTGTGAAAACTCTTCTCACGAGGTGTCCCGGCGATTTGGGTGCGATCATGATTACGTCGACATTTTTAGGCGGGACAATTAACCTGTAATGGATATTGAACCCATGCGCGAACGCTAGGATTTTCCCTTTGGACAAGTTTGGCGCAATCTCTTCCTCGTAAAGCTTCTTCTGTGCCATGTCAGGGGCAAGAATCATTATTAGGTCAGCGCGTGCAGATGCCTCAAATGGCGTTAACACGGTTAATCCTTCGGCTTCTGCCGCCGCGCGTGATTTACTTCCCGGCTGCAAGCCGACGACGACTTTCACACCGCTGTCGCGCAAGTTAAGAGCATGGGCATGCCCCTGACTTCCATAGCCAATGATTGCGACAGTCTTATCTTGGAGAAGTGAGAGATCTGCATCCGAGTCATAATAAACTTTCATTTTGGTTAGTTTATTTTTGTTTTCGAAAAAGCACAAAGAGTATTGAAGCTCTTTAATCGAACTAACACCTCTTGTGCCATGATTATACCGCTCCTTCAAATTCCCGTTTCAAGGCTACTCGTCCTGTTCGCGCGATTTCTTTTATGCCGAAAGGCTCAAGCATCTTTATCATTGCGTCCACCTTTTTCTCACCACCGGTAGCTTCGATCGTGATAGAACGAGGACTTATATCGATTATCTTGGAGCGAAAAATTTCGGATATTTGCATAAGCTCCGACCTTGAATTCCGGTTCGCCGAAACTTTGATTAATACCAATTCTCTTTCTACGAATCCTTCGTACGTAAGGTCAGCCACTTTTGTGACGTCGATAAGTTTGTTTAACTGCTTGATAATTTGCTCGATGACGTCATCGTCGCCTTTTGAGACAATTGTGACGCGCGCGACAGAATCATCTTCGCTCGTGCCGACCGATATGCTGTCGATGTTGTATCCACGAGCACTAAACAAGCCGACGATTCTGTTCATGGCACCAAATTTATTTTCCACTAAGATTGAGATTGTGTGCTGCTTCACTTCACAACCTCCGGCTGCAGTTTTGTCATTTTTAACTCCTTAACTGATTTTGGATAATCTACTATTTGCGCGACGCTTGTGCCCGCAGGAATCATCGGGAAGACATTGTCCTCTTCCGTGGTCTTGAAATCTATCAATACGGGCCGATCATTTATCTTCAATGCTTCCTTCAAGATTGGAACAACTTCATCTGTCTTAGCTGACATGAATCCCTTTGCGCCGAAAGCTTCTGCGACTTTAGCAAAGTCCGGATTTGCTCCGAGAGAAACGTGGCTGTAACGCTTCTTGTAGAACATGTCCTGCCATTGCCTGACCATTCCAAGATAACCGTTGTCCAATATCACGATCTTTATCGGGAGTTTGTTCCCGACAGCAGTTGCGAGTTCCTGAATGTTCATCTGGATTCCACCGTCGCCGTTTATACTGAAGACCGGCCTATCTTTAACACCGAAGGCAGCTCCAATCGATGCTGGAAATGAAAAGCCCATGGTACCCAACCCGCCGGATGTAATACTGGACCTGGAATTTTTGAACTTGTAGAATTGAGCTGTCCACATTTGATTTTGCCCAACGTCGTATGTCACGATCGCTTCGCCATTGGTCATCTCATAAATTTTTTCAATAACATATTGCGCGCGAATCTTGTCTCCATTTTCATAACGAAGTGGATGTTCTTCAGCCCATCCTTTTATTTGATCAAGCCATTCTTTTGTGTCTAATGTGTGCACAAGAGGAATCAATCTTTCGAGAACATGGCGAACGTCGCCGACGATCGGCACGTCAACTTTTACATTTTTGCTGATTGTTGATGGGTCTATATCGATGTGGATTTTCTTTGAGTTGGGTGAGAAGGTTTTAGGATTGCCGGTAACGCGGTCGTCGAATCTTGAGCCGATTGCAATCAGGCAATCGCATTGGTCAACTGCAACATTAGAATACCATGTTCCATGCATGCCTAACATTCCCATTGATAGCTCGTCGTCGCCGGGGAAGGCACCGAGTCCCATCAATGTCATCGCGACCGGTGCGTTCAACTTTTTTGCAAAGTTATACAATTCCTTTGACGCGTTTGAATTGACAACGCCGCCGCCGACATACAAGACTGGCTTTTTCGAAGAGTTAATAATTTCAACTGCCTTATTGATTTGTCCCATGTGAGCGAAATAGAAAGGATTATAGCCGCGAAGTTTTATTTCCTTTGGATAAACAAATGGCGCACGAGAAGCCATGACATCCTTCGGCATGTCAACGACAACCGGACCGGGTCGTCCGGTTGCGGCAATGTGGAACGCGGCTTTTATTGTCCATGCAAGTTCGTGAACATCTTTCACTAGGAAATTGTGTTTCGTAACGGAACGAGTGATGCCGATGATATCCGCTTCCTGGAACGCATCGTTGCCAATGAGATGAGTTGCTACCTGACCAGTGAATACGACGATGGGAACGGAATCCATATAAGCATCGGCAATGCCAGTCACGGTGTTCGTTGCGCCGGGACCGGAAGTGACAACCACGACGCCGACTTTACCAGTCGCCTTTGCATACCCTTCGGCTGCATGAACCGCGCCCTGCTCGTGCCGGGTCAGAATGTGTTTAATGTGTGACATGTCGTGCATGGCGTCATAGACACCGATCACTGCGCCGCCCGGATAGCCGAACATGTACTCGACATTTTCTTCTATCAGACATTTCACAAATATTTCCGCGCCTGTAATTTCACTGGTACTCATCGTTTGACTCTCCTATTTTGTTTTTGAATTTGAACTGGCCCTCATCTTGTCGTACAAAAATCTCGGGCCAATCAATCATAAATTTTATCAAGCCTCAACTGCACCCGGCATAGTTTTCAGCTTCAGGTTATTCCCGGTACGTCGATGTAATTTTTGGTTAGATTGCTGCTGGGGAATAACCTTCGGCGATTTAGCTAATAATGCCGAGAAGTACATTCCCCTCGCTAAGGAGGAGAAGAATAAGGATAGATACTACAGAAACGAGGCTAACAATATTCGAACTGACGGAATCACACACGGACAACAAAACGCTTCTCGCTGCCGTGACAAACAAATTATATGTTGAGTTATCGTCAGTCATTTGATTCGTATATATTATAAGGAATTCTCAAACTCATGTCAATAGTTACATCGGAAAAATTTTGAGAAATATTATAAAGCTTGGTAAGTGCCTACTCTCAATTAAGCCGGCCAATATTCCTACTTGCACGATGATTGGACAATTGGAAGGGATAGTGCTGAGGGACAAAGCCGACTCAAACAAGGAAACAGCTTTCATTGATAGGGGCTTGACTTTCACATAGAAGTTTTACTAAGCTCGAACAGTCAGCAATACTTCACTTCACAATAACCTGCCACTGGTCAGGGAAAGATGATGGTGAACGGTTTTAGAAACTAAGTTTTGTCAGTCGAAATCTCGACGTGTCGAGGAGGGGGAAATTTTGCTGGTTTATCCCAATCGAAACTTATCTGAAATGAGATGAGTTCACATGAACAAAGCACCTCAAATGACGTGTGCAAGCCATTTTACAAAACATTTTTTGCTTTGTGAACACGCATCTGTCAAGATGTGCTGAAGGAGATTGAAAAATGGAACAAAGTATCTCTTTAAAGTCGGGAAAGAGGTTGAGTATAAGCAATCTTGTATTTCTCTGTCCTCTTGTGATCACATCGCTGGCGTTCATTACCACTCTTAACGCGCAATGGAAACAACTTGACGCCGGTCAACCCGGAGAAATAAATGCTGTAACGACAATTGGTGCCGATGTATTTGCAGGGACAATGGCAGGCATTTACCGATCCACTGACCGCGGGGAAAGCTGGACAAATGTCAGCAGTGTGTTTGCGGAATGTTTTGCTTCAGAAGGCTCCGAGATCTTTGCAGGGACCACCAACGGCGTGGTCCGATCCACGGACGGCGGTAACACCTGGATTTCACCCGATACCGAGATGACCTCAACCGTAAATGCTTTTGCAGTCAAAGATTCAGACATCTTTGCGGGAGGCGGAGGTATGTTCCGGTCAACTGATAATGGCTCAAGCTGGACCACTATTCAGAACGGCATGGAGGGCTATCAAGCCTGGATAACTGGGCTCGCGGTGGACAGCACAAAATTATTTGCCACCACGTACGCCGGTGTTATGTTGTCAACAGATAATGGGAATAGTTGGACTAATATCGGCGGTAACGGCCTTTCATCTGAAATGACAAACTGCGTGGCTATATATGACTCCACCGTAGTGGTAGGGACACCAGGTGGCATGGTAAGGTCTACTGATGACGGTTTTTCTTGGTACACTGATAATACTGGGCTCCCAATGGTATCAGGGTTCTACACACCGGTTCTTTCCTTTGCAGTTGGTGAACATCGGATATTCACAGGCACCAGCGTTGGACTCTATATATCCTCTGACAGCGGTGCGAGCTGGTACGCTGCAAACAACGGTTTGCCTGGAAACCAGGTTTGGTCTATTGCGGCAAGTGATACAATCCTCTTTGCCGCAACTAACGATGGTGTATTTCTATCAACGAATAACGGGGCAATCTGGACACTTACTGCTGTTGGTATTATTACTTCGGAGGTAGAATCTATTGCTGGAAATGGTCCCGACATTCTCGCCGTGATGAACTCTAATTCTATATTTTCCTCAACTGACTATGGCACAAGTTGGACCGCCGATACCAGCTTGCCAAGTAAAGCCGTAGTATCTGTATCGGTTATCGGATCGAATGCCTATGCGATCACTAATAATGGCGTATTTCTATCGTCGGATAACGGACAGACGTGGAATCCGATAAATGGACGTATAATGGATATAACTTACCCGGCAATCCTTGTACAGAGTGGCTCAAATCTCATCGTGGCATGCCAGGAGAGTAGTCGAGTGTTTCTCTCCTCGAACGATGGTATAACGTGGACAAATGTGGGTACTAGTTTGCCGGAAATAGTTTCGTTAGCGACATCCGGTTCAGATGTTTTTGCCGGGACACCTGATGGCATGTACGTTTCGACTGATAGTGGGGAAAGCTGGGCAGAGATAAATGATACTCTGATAAATATAAATGCTCTTGCGATTGGCGGTTCAAACATCTTTGCCGGGAGAATTTTATGGCCAAGCTCGCTCATGAGTCCTCCCAATCCTCCAGGGGGAGTTTTTCGTTCGACTGATAACGGTCAAACATGGTCGTCTTTTATGTCTGGTCTTCCTGAATATCCACAGGTACTTGTTTTAGCTACTCATGGTTCTAACATCATCGCTGGCTTGGAGCCTAACAACCCTTCAGAGTCACTGTATTCTTCTACGATCAACGGTAACAATTGGATCAATGTAGGGTATGGGCTGCCGATTGGAATAATCTCACTTTTCGTAAATGATTCATGCATCTTCGTGGGTACGCCCAGAGGCGGTATCTGGCGTGCTCCACTGTCGCAGGTGACGGCTATTAAACGGCCTATTGCCCCCGTTTTGCCGAATTCTTTTCGACTGGAACAAAATTATCCCAATCCTTTTAACCCATCGACTGCAATAGAGTACGACATCCCTCAGCGGTCACACGTAACTTTGATAATCTACGATGTGCTTGGCAGAAAGGTTGAAACATTACTCGATGCTGACCAATCACCTGGACATTACGAATCAAAGTTTGACGCATCAAGATTGTCAAGTGGAGTTTATTTTTACCGCTTGCGAGCTGGCTTCTTTGTTCAGACAAAAAAATTAGTCGTCATGAAGTGAACTAATTGGAGATCCGTGCGTTGGCAACACGACGATCATGATATATAATGTAACATCGAAATTGGCGGGACTTCTTTTTGCATATTCGGGGTTTGTTTCTTACGTAGCACGTTGATAAATTTTTACAGTTGAGGAATTAAATTCAAAGAGGAGAAACGATGAACGGGGAAAAACGGAAATTACTATGGGTTGATGATGAGATTGAGCTGCTGAAGCCGCACGTAATTTTTCTTAAAGATAAAGGTTTTGATGTAGATACCGCCACAAATGGCCAGGATGCCATCGAACTTGTCAAACAAAATCTCCGCGACGAAAACTATGATTTGATCCTGTTAGACGAAATGATGTCTGGCATGGGAGGACTAAGCACGCTCGAAGTCATAAAAGGAATTGCTCCTGAAATCCCGGTTGTAATGATTACAAAGAATGAAGCCGAATCGTTGATGGAAGATGCGATCGGTCAAAAGATCAGCGACTACTTGACCAAGCCAGTGAACCCGAGCCAGATACTTCTGACTGCAAAGAGAATCATCGATGGTCATAGAATCACCGGTGAACGTGTCTCAAAAGATTACGTCTCAGGGTTCCGCGAAATATCAACGATGATTGACAGCGAACTGAGTTACAAAGACTGGGTTGACATACATTTGAAACTGACTCACTGGGAAATGGAAGTTGATGCGCATCCTGAGACAGGTTTGAAAGAATCGTTGACAGATCAACGCCGAGCCGCGAACGCAGCATTTGGAAAATATATCGACAATGAATATAGAAACTGGATAAACAAACAACCGGACCGCCCGAAATTGTCTCATGAGGTTTTTGAAACTTTTGTCTTACCGAAAATGACGCCGGGCAAATCTATCGTCTTGGTTGTGATCGACTGCTTGAGGCTCGATCAATGGCTCATCATGGAAGATTTCTTGCGTGACTATTTCGCGATCAGCAAGGAATACTATTATTCGATTTTACCGACGGCAACTCCTTACTCGCGCAACGCGATCTTTAGCGGACTTATGCCGCTGGATATGGAGAAACGTTTTCCGGAAATCTGGGATAAGGGGAATTCCGACGATGACAATAGCAGGAACAGGTATGAGAAAGAGCTTCTCACCGATTTGCTGCAGAGAAAAAGAATTAGAGTCGAGCCGAAGTACATCAAGATCATCGATCCGGAATTCGGCAAGAACATCGTGTCGAATGTCCCTACATTTGCACGGAATCCATTGACTGCTATCGTTGTGAATTTTGTCGATATACTGGCACACTCGCGCTCCGATTCTGATATTTTAAAAGAGATCGCTCCGGACGAAAGCGCGTACCGTTCTTTGACGAGATCATGGTTCCAACATTCTTATCTGATAGATCTTTTCCGTGCTCTTGCTGAAACGGGTGCGACGGTGATTGTAACAACAGACCATGGCAGTATAAGAAGCCTCAGAGGTTCTAAAGTACTTGGCGATAGAGAAGCTTCCACAAATCTTCGTTACAAGTTCGGACGCAATTTGAAATGCGATGACAAGCAAGCTATCTTTGTGAAGAATCCTGAAGATTTCATGCTGCCGAGGCGTGGTGTTACTATAAACTATATAATTGCGAAGGAAGATTTTTATTTTGTGTATCCGACTGATTATCATAAGTATCTCGAGCAGTACCGCGACAGTTTTCAGCACGGAGGAATTTCTCTCGAGGAAATGATTTTGCCGGTCGTGTTATTAGAGCCGCGGTGATAATCTTAGTCTCTTATGGAAATTTTCATATCGAATAGCGAAGCTGAAACGGTCAAATTAGGCAAGGAATTTGCGAAACGGCTTGAAGCTGGTAGTTTAGTTGCACTTTATGGCGATCTTGGCGCAGGAAAGACGCAGTTCGTGAAGGGGGTTTGTGAAGCATTCGAGGTGAAAGAAATTGTCAACAGTCCCACCTTTACGATTGTAAACGAATACCATGGCACGATGCCGGTGTTCCATATTGATTTGTACAGGATGAAGAGTGTAGATGAAATATTGGGCATTGGTTTCGACGAATATCTCGAGTCCGGTGGAATTTGCCTCGTCGAATGGGCGGAAAAACTCGACGGCATCTTGCCTACAAAGAGGTATGATGTCAAGATGTCTGTTGTTAACGAGACAACGCGTGAAATTACTGCGGTGTTCATTAACGGTGAAAACTGAATTGTGAGCGCTGAAAAAGGAAGACGAAAAAGCATCCTTTTGGTTTTGATGATGTACCATGATAACAAACGCCATTCCCGCATAGAAACATTGCGGGGCAGGTATAAACTTCCCAGCAGAAGAAAAGGAGTTTTAATTCCCTTTCTCTTAGAAGAGAGTTAACTCGAGAAGCTTGACCTTGTCATTGAGAACTGAATAAACATGCCAGGAATTCTTGCCATAGAAACTGCCACAAAAGTTTGTTCGATTGCTTTGATGGATGGAGACGGAATTTTGGGTGAGATTTCGCTTAATGTTCCGCAGGTGCATGTTGAGCGGCTTATTGTAATGATAAATGATCTGCTTGGGAATCTGCATTTAAGGTATGGCGACTTGGATGCGGTTGCGGTTTCGAACGGTCCAGGCAGTTTCACGGGCTTGCGGATCGGCTTGAGTGTTGCGAAGGGAATTGCTTTTGCAGAGGACAAGAAACTTATTGCGGTTCCCACGCTTGCTGCGATTGCTTACAGCATCCTTGGATTTGATGATGGAAAAATTATAGTGCCAATTCTTCATGCACGAGCCGAGGAATTTTACTACGCATCATTTAAATTCATAGACAAAAAATTGACTTTGATGAAAGATTACATGGCGGCTAAAGCCGAAGACATCGCTAGAGAATTCTCCGCCAGAGGCGGATGCGCCTCAGACGCAGATTCCGATATATTATTTGTCGGCGAAGGCGTTCAGGAATTTTCAAAAGATGAAAGTGTTAAAAGAAAGTTCTGCGAAAATTCGATGAAGAACTCGTCCGCTTCTGCGACGCAGATAGCCTTCCTTGCCGGAGAGAGATTCAAGAACGGTGATTTTGCAGACGTAAAATCTCTTGTCCCATTATATATAAAAGACTTCGTCGCCGTGAAAGTAAATCCCTTAAACAAACTTTCCCGACTAAAATCCGGAGTGGAGAAAAATTAATGTCGTGGTTCAAGCGTTCGACACAAAATATCGTCTCTGCTGAGAAAAAAGATTTACCCGAAGGCTCGTGGGTGAAATGCGAAAAGTGCAGCGAGATGCTCCATAAATCTCAGCTCGAAGACAATCTTTGGACATGCAACAAATGCAATTATCATTTCAGAATCGGGAGCAAAGAATACATCCAAATTTTACTCGATAAAAAGTCGTTCAAAGAAACCGATAAGAATATGAAATCAAACGATCCGCTGAAGTTTGTTGACACAAAATCTTACAAGGCAAGGCTTGCTGAAGGTCGGAAGAAAACCGGTCTCACAGATGCCATCCGGACCGGTACAGGTGAAATTGGCGGTCACAAAATTGTTTTCGGTTGCATGGACTTCCAATTTATCGGCGGGAGCATGGGATCGGTCGTCGGTGAGAAGGTTGCTCGCTCAATTGACAGGGCTGTGAGGAGCAAGCGTCCACTCATTCTTATTTCACAAAGCGGCGGCGCAAGAATGATGGAAGCGGCGATTTCGCTTATGCAACTCGCAAAAACGAGTGCGAGATTGACAAGATTACACAAAGCCGGTATTCCGTTTATTTCAATCCTTTCTGACCCGACAACTGGCGGAGTTACGGCAAGCTTTGCGATGCTTGGAGATTTCCATGTCGCAGAGCCGGGTGCGCTGATCGGGTTTGCCGGACCGCGAGTTATCAAACAAGCGGTCGGGAAAGATTTGCCTGACGGATTCCAGCGCTCGGAGTTTTTGTTAGATAAAGGATTTGTAGATTTCATTGTTCATAGAAAAGAGCTCAAGGAAAAAGTTACGCAACTTTTAGGTCTCCTAGAATCTTAAACCGGACGAACCGGAGATAATATGAAAGTTAGAATCGTTGGCGTTCCAATGGACCTCGGTGCCGGAAGGCGCGGAGTCGATATGGGACCATCGGCTTTGCGGATTGCCGGACTTGCGGACAGGCTTCGAGATATAGGGCACACGGTTTTTGATGACGGCGATATTCACGTTAACATCCCTGAAAGCCAGGAGATTGATAATCATAAGCTTAAGTATCTTCCTGAAATTGTCCGTGTAACCACGATACTGGCACACAAAGTTGAGAGCATCATGGAACATAGCGAGTTTCCGCTCGTCTTGGGCGGTGACCATTCCATTGCGATGGGAACGATCTCCGGTTTATCGAATTACGCGCGCAAAAACAATTTGCGCCTTGGTATAATATGGATCGACGCGCATGCCGACATGAATACAAACGAAACATCTCCTTCCGGCAACGTCCATGGAATGCCTCTTTCGGCTGTTCTCGGCGAAGGCGCGCGTGAGTTGACAACGATTAGCGGCGATTTTAGAAAAGTAGATCCGAAGAATGCAGCTCTCATCGGTGTACGAAACATCGACACCGCGGAGAAGGAGATCGTCAAAAGAACGGGCATCGCTCATTACACCATGGCTGACATAGACAAATACGGTGCACACAGGATCATCGGCAAGGTGTTGAAAGAGTTTAAGGAAAAAATCGATTTGCTTCATGTTAGTTTCGACATTGATTCCGTTGATCCGTCTGTTGCCGCTGGAGTCGGCACACCTTCACCGGGTGGATTGAGTTACCGCGAGACACATTTGATAATGGAGACGATTGCCGATTCCGGTTGCATGAGCTCGTTCGAAGTAACCGAAGTAAACCCTATATTCGATATAAAGAATCAATCCTCAGAATTTGCAGTCGAGGTTATTGCTTCGGCATTGGGAAAGAAAATAATCTGAGGTTATGAAAATAGTTAGCACTGTTAAGGAAATGCAGAACATCTCTGACGATTTGCATTCCAAAGGGAAAAGAATCGGCTTCGTACCGACTATGGGATATTTGCACGAAGGACATCTGAGCCTCGTGGATGAAGCGAAGAAAAATGCAGAAATCGTTGTGATGTCGATTTACGTTAACCCAACGCAGTTTGGACGCGGGGAAGATTTCGACAAATATCCGCGCGATCTTTTGCATGATGAGAAGGTAGCACAGGCCCGCGGCGTGGATTTAATCTTTGTTCCAAACGATAAAGAAATGTACCCCGAAGAACATTTGACATTTGTAGAAGTCGATAAGGTATCTCATGTCCTCGAAGGTGAATTTAGGCCTACACATTTCAAAGGTGTTGCAACAGTTGTGGCGAAGCTGTTCAACATCGTCAAGCCAAACATTGCGGTGTTTGGGCAAAAAGATGCGCAGCAGGCATTCATCACAAAGAAAATTGTGAGAGACTTGAACTTCGACGTGGAAATTGTAGTTACGCCTATCATACGTGAGGAAGATGGTTTAGCTTTAAGTTCGCGGAATATTTATCTCTCTCCGCCGCAGAGGAAACAGGCGACTGTTCTTTACCTATCACTCAAACTTGCTGAATCCATGGTTGCCTACGGTGAGAAAGAGCTTGTCAGAGTTCGAGCAGCAATGGTAAAGCTGATCAATTCAAAGTCGGAAGGGAAAATCGATTATATCAGCTTTGTTAATCCGGATACTTTCGAGAGGATTGTCGAAGATAATGTTCACGGGATGGAGGTTCTTGCATTGTTGGCTGTTCGGTTCGAGCAAACGAGATTGATTGATAACATGATGTTGAAAAAAGAGAATAAGCCCGAAGGATCCTTTAAACTGGAATAATGTCACGTGTTTTTGGACAGCTGCAAGTTGCCGGATCGTAACATATAATGTCTTAATTAAACACATGCACCTTCGCGGATACTTAAGTATATTTGTTGCCGCCTTATTTTGGGGTTCATCGGGAACGGCAGCGAGATTTTTGTTTGAGCATAACATCTCGCCGCTTCTTGTTGTCGAGTCTCGGGTAATGATCGCCGCTGTCATTTTGACGACGGTTCTCCTTTTCACAAATCCGAATTTGTTGAAGATAAGATTGGTTGATTTGAGAGATTTTTTTCTCCTCGGAGTTTTCGGTGTGGCGGGATCAAATTATACTTACTACGCTGCAATAAAGGAAACAAATGTCGGCATTGCCATATTGATGCAATATACCGCACCTGTGATTGTAGCTGTGTACGTGATTTCGACGGGCATAGAAAAAATAGATCGAATAAAAATATTGGCAATCGTATTATCACTATCAGGCTGTGCCGTTATGCTTGGTTTATTCAATAAAGACGTTCATATCACTTCGCTGGGAATTTTCTTGGGAGCATTGTCAGCATTCTGTTTCGCATTCTTCAACATTTTTAATAAGATTGCGTGTAAGCAATATTCCATTTGGACTGCATTAGCTTATACATTGCTTAGCGCAAGCATCTTTTGGATCATTCTCGATTTGTTCATAAACACAGGCACGAAATTAAACACCAATAGAGAATTTCTGTCGCTTATAATTTTCTCATTCTCTTCTGTTCTCATACCTTACTATTTCTATTTTTCCGGCTTGCGGATTCTCGTGCCATCTACCGCAGTCGTAGTCTCAACCTTGGAACCCGTCGTCGCGATAGTTACAGCATTTTTAATTCTCGGGGAAACGCTGTATTGGATGCAAATCGTGGACGGGATTTTTATCGTTGTTGCAGTTCTTTTATTGGAAGTCTATAGAGAATGAAATCTGAACGACGAGTTGGCAAAATTTCTCGTGTATTATGGCACACTCAACCAGACTTAAAGGTTGTATTGGAAAATATCCATGATCCGCATAATGTCAGTGCGATACTGAGAACTTGCGATGCGGTTGGAGTACGACAAGTTGATCTTATTTATACGGAAGAGAAATTCCCGAAGATAGGTCGAAAGAGTTCCGCAAGTGCCAACAAGTGGGTAACAAGGACTAAATTCAGATCTGTTGATGCTTGTTACGGGGCGCTCAGAGCAGATGGATTTATGGTAGGTGCCAGTGTTGTCGACAAGAAATCGATTTCTCTTTACGAGATAGACATGTGTGAGAAAATTGCTCTTGTGTTCGGCAATGAGCATCGTGGAGTGTCGAGGGAGGCAGCATCGGCGGCTGACATTCATTTTAAAATTCCAATGTACGGAATGATCCAGAGTTTAAACGTGTCGGTCGCTTGTGCGATAACATTGTATGAGGCACTGCGGCAGAGGATCCAATCGGGAGATCACAAAAAGCAGAAAATCCGCGATGAGGAATTTCGGAAATTGCTTGAAGAATGGATTAGGAAATAATCACAGATTGACTTTCTCAAATCAAAGCGTAAAATTAAGACAGCGGAGAAAGTCATGGCTGAAATATTGACTCTCAAAAATATTTTGCAAGAACGCACTGTCGAGGGTGAACTCTATAAAAAATTAAATGACAACTGGCTTTTGTGTTATGCGTGCGGACACCGGTGCAAGATAAAACCGGGACGCGACGGCATTTGTAAAGTAAGATTCAACCGGGACGGAACATTGTTTGTCCCGCGCGGTTACGCCGCAGGCATCCAGCTTGATCCGATCGAGAAGAAACCATTTTTCCATGCTTTCCCAGGAAAGAATGCACTCAGCTTCGGAATGTTGGGCTGCGATTACCATTGCGCTTACTGCCAGAACTGGATAACAAGTCAGACTCTTCGCGATCCGGAAGCAGTCGGCCAGCCTGAGGCTGTTGAACCGGAAAAACTTGTTGAGCTTGCATTGGTTTATAAATCCCCGGTCTTGGTTTCAACTTATAATGAGCCGCTTATCACGAGTGAATGGGCAGTCGAGATATTTAAATTAGCAAAGCTCTATGGAATCCATGGTGCGTATGTTTCCAATGGCAACGCAACACCTGAGGTGATCGAGTATATCAGACCTTATGTGGATTTGTACAAAGTCGATCTGAAAGGGTTTGATGACAAAAGATACAGACAACTTGGTGGGCAGCTTAGTGTGGTACTTGATGCGATCCATCTTCTAAAGGAAAAAGGATTTTGGGTTGAGATCGTGACGCTGCTTGTTCCCGGCTTCAATGATAGTGCGGAAGAGATAAAGAGCATCGCAAAATTTGTCGCATCCGTTTCTCCAGAGATACCATGGCACGTTACGGCATTCCATGAAGATTATAAAATGTCAGAGCAAGCGAACACTACCGTGACCACACTGCTCAAGGCTGCTAACATAGGAAAAGAAGCCGGGTTATATTTTGTTTATGCTGGTAACATTCCGGGGTCAGTTGGAAACTTTGAGAATACTTATTGCCATAACTGCAATGGATTGCTGATCGAACGGGAAGGTTTCAGAGTTATACGAAATAAGTTGTCGGAAGGGAAATGTCCGAAGTGCGGCGTAAAAGTTCCGGGCTTATGGAATTAGATTTCGATTTTACCGGAGAAGAAAAATTAGCGCTTCTGAAAATTGCGCGAGAGGCGATAGAGGCAGCGACTAATGGCAGAAAATATCGTCCCGACACTCCGAAGTATCCGAAACTTTTGAAGAACGCAGGTGCATTTGTAACGTTGAGGAAAAATGGAGAATTGCGTGGATGCATCGGTTATATTGAAGCTCGGCTCCCTATATTCGAGACCGTGGCACAAACAGGAGCAAAGGCTGCGATGTGCGATCCAAGATTTGAATCGGTAGCAGAAAATGAGCTGAAAGACATTCAATTAGAAATTTCCGTGCTGTCACCTTTGAGGAAAATAAAAGGCGTTGAAGAAATCGTGGTGGGGAAACATGGACTACTTATAGAGAAGGGATATTATCATGGATTGTTGTTGCCGCAAGTTGCCACGGAAAATAATTGGGATAGGGAAACATTTCTTGAATACACTTGCATGAAAGCAGGATTGGAAACAAGTTGTTACAAACAACCCGGCGTCGATATTTATCTCTTCACAGGCTGAAGTATTCAGTGAGAGCGAACTTGGAAGAAAATCAGAGGAGAGCATTGCTGAAGGAGCATGATTATGTCCGCGCTCCGGCAGTGGCGGGGCTTTTTTATCCATCGGAAAAACGTGAGCTTGAAAGAACTGTCAAGGAATTTTTGAATAATGTGAAGGAAAAATGTAAACCATCTTTGTGTAACAGACCGTTTGGGATAATCTCACCGCACGCAGGTTATCCATTCAGTGGGTTCACGGCAGCTCACGGTTATTCTTTGCTTGGCAAGGAAGATTTCAAAAGTGTGATCATAATTTCTCCGAGTCATCGTGAGTATTTTGACGGCATCTCGGTCTTCTCTGGTAAAGCATATTCGACTCCGTTGGGTGAAATAGAAATAGACCGTGGTCTGCGAGAAATCTTCTTAGAAAAGGCCGGAGATATTGCCCTCGAATCACGCGCCGGACATAGAACGGAACATGCCATCGAAGTGCAACTTCCATTTCTCCAATTGACACTTGAAAAGTTCAAACTTCTTCCGATTGTTATGGGAGATCAGAAACCTTCATACTGCAGAACTCTTGGGATGGTTATTGCGGATATCGCGAAGGAAAATGATGTCTTAGTCGTTGCAAGCTCGGACCTTTCACATTATTATAACTACGATACCGCTAATGAAATTGACGAACGCTGTATCGATGACATAATAAAAAGAGAGCCGGAAAAGTTCATGGAAGATTTAGAGAGCCATCGGTGCGAAGCGTGCGGAGGTGGTCCGATAGCTTCATTTATGTTTGCAGCAAAGGCGCTTCAGCATAATATCGTTGATGTTCTTTATCGCTGTAATTCAGGCGATACAAGCGGTGATAAATCCGCTGTAGTCGGTTACTTATCGGCGGTATTCTCGTGACAAAAGATCATACGGTTTTTTCTCTCATTGGTCCCGGCAAGGTCGGCTCCAGTGTAGCGCAAGCTTTGTGTGAAATTGGGTGGCGATGCAGCATGATTATTTGGGGAAATAAATCTGCAAAAGAATTATCAATTTTGAGGAAGGCATTCCCTGAAAGTCGTATTATCAGCTCAATTCCGGATATGTCGAATGAATTTGATATCCTTTTTATTGCGGTGCAGGATGACAAGATTCCAGACGTCGTGGCACAGCTGTCAAAACTTAAGGGCATTGAGTGGAAGGGGAAAGTGGTTTTTCATGTGAGTGGTACGACAGGTGTCGATGTGTTATCCGATTTTAGAAAGAAAGGAGCAGGTGTCGGTGCATTCCATCCGGTAGCGGCATTTGCAAGCAAGTTCAACGCAGGGGCAGCAAGAAAAATATATTATGATTTTTTCGGCGACGGAGGCGCAGGGGTGATTGCCGGCGAGATTGCACGGCACCTTGATTCTAAATTCCTCATTTTAAAATCTGAAAAAGAGAGAATTCTTTTGCACTTGGCGTGCGCCTTTGTTTCGAACTCAACAGTGATTGCCGTAAGAAGTGCGGAGCGACTAATCTCAAGCTTTATACAAGTAAACGACGCAAAGAATTTGATAGAAAATCTTTTGCGATCCACGTTTCGGAATTTATCTGATGATTCAAATATGGAATCGTTAACAGGTCCCTTGAAACGTGGAGATGTAAATGTGATCTCTAAGCATATTGAGGCGCTTGAAAATGATCGTGGACTTTTGCAGTTTTACAAATCATGGTCGCTGCTTGGAGTCGAAGAGCTTCTTAAAGTGGAACATGACGCACCGAGAAGGGCGCGGTTGAAACAAATAAAGAAAATTCTGGAGGGCAATTGAAAGCATTGATCGCCAGCGGTGGTAGGGGAACACGTCTCCGTCCAATTACTCATACTCAGAACAAACACCTCATTCCGATAGCGAACAAACCTATCTTGCACTATGCGATCGAGGCGGCAGTGTCGGCAGGAATCACGGAGATCGGTATCGTGACAAATGCCGACAGTGATGAAGTGCCTTCCGCGATCGGCGACGGCTCAAAATGGGGAGTGAAGATAACTTACATTTCTCAGGAAGCGCCTCTTGGATTGGCGCATGTCGTCAAGATTGCGCAGCCGTTCATCGGGAAAGATAATTTCATTTTTTATTTAGGCGATAACATGGTTGTCGGCGGTGTCAGGCGTTACATTGATGCGTTTGAAAAGAGCGGCGCAAATTGTTTCCTGACGTTGGCGAGGGTGAAAGATCCTGAGAGATTTGGAGTTCCAGAAATAAAAGATGGAATGATTGTCAAAGTTGAGGAAAAACCGAAACATCCGAAAAGTAATTATGCGGTTGCAGGGATTTACATCTACGACAAAAATATTTTTGAAGCGGTGAATAATATTAAGCCGAGCGCACGTGGTGAATTAGAAATATCGGATGCGCATCAATATCTTATCGACCATGACTTCAAAATCGGTTTCGCAGAAATAACCGGTTGGTGGAAAGATACAGGAAAGCCGATCGACCTCCTTGAAGCCAACAGACTGATACTTGAGAATACAGATGCGCGAGTTGAATCGGATGTCAAAGTGAATTCTCACAGCGATATTGCGGGGAGAGTCGTACTACAGAAAGGATGTAAAATAATCAACAGCAAAGTCAGGGGGCCCGCAATTATCGGTGAAGGTGCAATCATCGAAAATAGCTACGTCGGTCCATTCACTTCAATAGGTGCCGGTACACAGATGTCGAACAGCGAAGTTGAGTACAGCATAATCTTGAAGCGATGCAGGATCGTTGACGCAGGGTTGAGGATAGAGGGAAGTGTTCTTGGAAATGACGTCGAGATCGTAAGAACAGACGGTAAGCCGCGCGTGCAGCGGTTCATGATTGGCGACCAGAGCAGAGTTGAAGTTCCGTAGATTATCTTTCCTTTCATAGCTGATCGATTTTTCTTAAATTCAGAATATGAGGGAAAGTACTGTTAATAAACCAAGGGTTCTCGTTGCGATGAGTGGAGGTGTTGATTCGTCTCTTGCTGCAGCGCTCATGGTGGAACAGGGATATGATGTTATCGGCGTCACGATCAAGACCTATAGTTACGAAGACGTTGGTGGAAACGAGAATCGTGATTCAAGCTGCTGCTCGTTCGACGGCATAAGCATGGCACGAAGTGTAGCCAACAAGCTCAACTTTCCCCATTATGTTTTTGATTTCAGCGATCGGTTCAAAATGGAAGTGATTAACGAATTCATTTCAGAATATCTTGCCGGTCGAACTCCTAACCCATGTGTAATTTGTAATCAAAAAATAAAATGGGAATATCTGATCGAGAAAGCTAACAGCCTCAGCGCGGATTACATTTGCACCGGACACTATGCCAAAGTGCGGTTCGATAATGAAACAAAAAGATATGTGATTTCAAGAGGGACCGATACTTCTAAAGATCAATCTTACGCTTTGTACAGACTAACTCAAGAAAGTTTGAGCAAGACTTTGTTCCCGCTTGCAGAGATGACAAAGACGGAGGTTCGCGGGCTGGCTGAAAAATATGGACTCGCCAGTGCAAAGAAACCTGAGAGTTACGAAATTTGCTTTGTTGCAGACAATGATTACACGAGATTTCTAAAAGACGCCGTTCCAGAATTGGGAACTCATTTAGCTAATGGCTCGATCATGTTGAATGGTGCCACCATCGGCAAGCATCGAGGCTATGCTTTTTACACAGTAGGCCAAAGAAGAGGACTCGGCATAAGTTACGAAGAACCCTTGTATGTCAAAGGCATTGATGCCATCAATAATGTTATTGAGGTAGATGTCGAGGAAAATTTATATGCGAAGGGACTTGCAGCTGAACACATTAACATGGTTAAGTTCCATGACATTTCCCAAGAAAAATCATACAAAGGAAAAATTAGGTATAAGGACGTCGGAGCCACTTGCAATGCGAGGAAGATGGGTAATGACAGGATCGAAGTAATGTTTGACAAACCTCGCCGAGCAGTTACGCCGGGGCAGAGCATTGTTCTATACGATGGCGAGGATGTTGCAGCAGGCGGAATAATCACGACGGCATTGAAGTAACATGGCACATTGTTCGATCCTAATTGCAGACGACGATGATTTATAAAAAGGTTTGCAAAAGCTGCTTCTTTCTGAAGTTGCTACCGAAATAAATTTGGAGCTGAAAATAGAAGGAGCTGCAGACAGTGTTGTGGCACGCAAATCTATCAACGAGCGAAAGTACGACTTGGTCATTCTCGATAATGAATTCAAGGATGAACTGAAACCCGCGCATTTGCTGGGGACTGCGATCCTTCATCTTATGAGGAAGAAAGGGCCGAATATGTCTTCACCGACAGTCTTTTTTGACCGGTAATCCGTATAACAGTCTTATGATCTATGCTTGAAAAATATGGGGCTATTTATTATCCGAAAGCTAAAGCGGACGCAGAGGAAATAACGAAATTATATTCGAAGTTGCTGAAATCCCCATAAGCTGTCCAAAAAGGAAGAAATCGTCTTTGCGAAGAATTCGCTCATTATTCGCGGAGTATATCCCGCCGAATAGTAGTACCCGCAATGATAGATGGCTTAGATAATCTGAAGGGGATTATTTTTGCACCACAACCACGATGTGCTGAGCTTTATCGGTAAGCTTGATTAAAGGGTAGTCTATAAATCTCCATGTCCAAAGCGGCAATTTGCTGAAGACTCTTGCTGCACCAAGTATTGCGAGTAATTTACTTCCGAACAAGTAAGAACTCTTTTCCTCCGATAGAAATAGTGACAGCAAACCTTGCCGGTCGAAGCTGTGCAAATGGGCATTCATAGGAGTAACCTGGTTGCAATGGATGCAAAGTGTATATCGAATTTTTTCCTTGTACGGAGTCGAGATAATAGACTTTCCACCTTTTTTCAGAACTCTGTGAATCTCTGCTGCTGCATCTTCGGGATGATTCAAGTGCTCAAGAATTTCGGAGGCTATGACGAAGCCAAGACAGCCGGTTTTAAATGGCAAGTGTTGGGCATCAGCTAAAACTGGAACTGATGATGCTGATTTTAATGCGTTGAGATTTTTCACGGAGAGATCTACAAAAAAAATTTTTTCATGTGGGATTTGAAAAGTCCAACCTCCACCGCTTCCGATATCGAGGACACTTTTTTGTTTGCCCGCCAATTTGGAAATGAATTTTCTGAATAACTTTTCGTAAGCCCGATCTGTTGCGCTCGGATTATTGAAGTAGTCGAATTCATCGGCGTCGATTTTGTAATGATTTATGTAATCTGTACAGCGGTTCACTTTTTCAGGCTATCAATTTCAATTGCAAAACTTTTGTAAGCTTCTTGGTCAAACAATGTGAATGTGATGACGCTCAATGATTCCGAGTGTCTCAGAAAAGACGCGGCCTCGTTCACCATGATGTTTGCTGCCTCTGATAGAGGGAAGCCTCCGACTCCCGTGCCCAGACTGGGAAAGCTATCGATTTTATTTTGTTCGACTCAGCAAGCTGAAGGGCCGCGCGTGTCGCGGATAGAATCTTGGCAGAGTCTGTTCGGAGGTCTTGTCCCATAACAACAGCATGTATCACGAATTTTGTTTTCAATTTGCCAGCGCCTGTGATCACAGCTTCGCCGACGGGTTTTGGACCGAGTCGCATTGATTCATGCTCGATCGACGTTCCGCCTTTTCGTTTTATTGCGCCTGCGACGCCACCTCCCATCCAAAAATTATTATTAGCGGCGTTCACAATTGCATCACCTTCATAATCGGTGATGTCTCCTTTTATTCCCTCGATTATCTTGCCATGAAATTCAGTCTGCGTTTTCATTACGAATTTTTCTGCGAGATAGGAAGTTTGAGAACCATCTTTGTACCTTTTCCGATTTCGCTGCTGATTTCTATTGCGCCATTATGGTCAGCGATAATTTTTTTCGCTATTGCCATCCCGAGGCCTGTACCATGTGGTTTTCCATAAGTGACGAAAGGTTCAAAGATTCTCTTTTTGATTTCATCCGGCATACCGATGCCGGTATCTTGAAGCTCTATTAAAAGAAAATCGTCTTTGTAATGCGAGCGGACAAAAAAGTTCCCGCCGTTTGGCATTGCGTCAGCGGAGTTGCCGGCGATATTAAGTATGACGCGCGTTATTTTATCAATATCAATTTCCACTTCGCCGCTGTATAAGTTTTCATTATGAAGTTCAATTTTGCGTGTTTCAAAGTCTTTCTGAAGAAGCCAGAGCACGCCGGTTATAAAATCGCTGTACTTGATTTTCTGAACATTCGTTTGAGAAACACCGCGGGAAAAATCGAGGACTTCCTGTGCCATGTTGACAAGCCGATCAATTTGTTTTATTATCTTGTCAACTAAGTTGGATGTTTCTTCATTGTTGACCTTTTTTTTCAGCACTTGAGCATAATTACGAATCGTTGACATGGGATTTTTCATATCATGGACTATTGTTCCTGCCATGCGACCTACGGCTGAGAGTCGCTCATTCTTCACCATTTCAAGTGCAAGTCGCGAATTTTCAATTGCGATTGAGGCATGAACGGAAAATGCTTTCAGAAATTTTTCGTCCTCGGAATCGAAGTCATCCTGCTGTTTGTTGATAAGCTGAAACACTCCGATTACCTTATTATCTTTATTTCGCATCGCAACACAGAGGATATTTCTCGTTCTAAATCCCGTTTTCATGTCAAATTCCGGATTGAATCGAGGGTCGTTGTATGCATCGCGGCTGTTGACCGTCTCGCCGGTTTCGGCGACAAAGCCGGAGATTCCCTTGCCGATCGGCTGCCGTATTTCGCTGATTTCTGCGCTTACAATAATCCGTGACCAAATCTCATTCGTGTTCTCATCGACAAGATAAATTGTCCCGCGCTCAGCATCGGTAATCTGCATCGCTTCGTCGAGTATCGATTGTAGAACTCTATCAATTTCAAGAGAAGAATTCACTGTTTGTGTCGCGTCAATCAGCGCATTCAATCTCGTAATCTCTTTCCTGTAGCTTTTATGATGAGCTTCGATTTGTTTTTTGAGCGTGTTGTCGGAAAAGTAAATCCTCTTCGATAATGTCTGTGCCATGTTCCATGTTATCTGCGGAAATTTCCGCATCAGTGATGAAATCGTTTTTTTATCGAAGCACAGCATGATCGAGTCTTCTGCGGCGATGACTGAAGCACTTGCCCTAAGTATCTCCTTTCCATCGGTAACCGTGGTCTCACCGAAAAAATCTCCCGCATCCAATGTGCATATAATTTCCTCTCTTCCATCGATGAGCTTTCCGACCTCAACCCTACCAGATTTTAAAATATATAGAGCCGATACAATTTCTCCTTCGTGGATGACAATTTGCCCCGTGGTGATTATTTCCTCGCGTGCAGATTTCATCAGCTCCTTTACATCTGATTCCTTCAAACCATCAAACAATATATACTGGCTCATGTTTTTACTTATGATCGGCCTCAAAAGTTAATTTAACTAGGATAGATTCGCAACTTACTGGAGAGTCGATAGAAAAAATTAATCGATAAGGCCTCAAAGGGAGGAGAAGAGATTGCCTACCTTGATTATGATTTCATCGAGGCGCTATTTTCTGAGGTAGTTCAGTGCATACAAAAATTAATACATCTCTTATAGTTGTTTTCGTAGCGGTTTTTTTTGGCGGCTGCTTTATGTGGAGTTCCATAAAGGATGGATACGAAAACTTTACCACATACTTCAATACTTATTATAATTGCGAGGATGCCTTTGCCGCTGCGATGAAAGATGTCAAAACTAGCCTGATGGAAAACCGCATTGCGTCACTATCCGGACAACAGACACCTTTTGTCATAAACAGTAATGCAAAGCAAAATTTTGATATAGCGATTGAGAAAGCTTCGAAGGTTCTGCAGCTTTATCCGACTTCAGGATATGTTGAGAATTGTCTTTTCATGATAGGAATAAGTTATTACTATGAAGGCGATAACATTCGCGGCGGGAGAAAATTCATTGAAGAGCAATCAAAATTTCCGAACAGCAAAAGATTCGCAGAAGCAAAAATGTATTACGGTTCAATCGAGGTAAGGAATCGTGAATATGAAAACGGTTTTAGTGATTTAGTCGGCGCGCTCGCTCTTGCTGAGAAACAAAAAGACCTGCAGACTGCTGCGCTTGCAGCGAATATTATTTCAGATTATTACATCTCACAAGAGGACAGCTTAACTGCTGCTGCTTATTTAGATTCCGCGGCAACCTTTTCTAAAGATGATGACGCGGCAATATATTTTTCCAATGCGGGAAGCTTATTTGAGGATTTAAAAAATTATGAGGCGGCAAAACACGAGTATGAAAAAGCGTGGGATGAAGCGAAAGATATCAGGTTGAAATTTTATTCAAGATATTTTCTTGCACGCGACGAAAGAAGATTGAAGATATATAATAGCGCTTTGGAAAATCTTCAGAAACTCAGAAACGACGATAAGTATTTTCAATTTTTCCCGATTATCGATTATCAACGGGCGGAAGTTCTTTACGATTCCGGCGCTGTTGCATCCGCGGTGACAGAATTTCAGAGAATTGACACTGCATACACTGCTAATGAGGGAGCAACGAGGAGCGCCTACAGGCTTGCTAATATTTACCTTCACAAAGTCGGTGACTTTCAGACTGCGCTAAAATTTTTTCAGAGATGCTCGACGCATCCGGCGGTCGTTCCAATAACTTCCAAGGCATCGGAAATGGCATCGATGCTTCAAGAATATTTTGTGACGAGTTATAAGGTCACACTCGCCGATAGTGCATATGATAGAGCATTGTTGGCTGTCGATAAAAATGATTCCACTGTCGCACATTCGGAAGCTGACATAGACACTCTTTATGAACGAGCAGCGGTTGCGCAGAAAGCACTCGCGGGGTTCTTCATGTTCAAGCTTCAAATTCCCGACTCAGCTATCAAACGATATGAAGCGTTAACAAAATATTTTCCGAAATCAAAAACATATCCGTCTGCGTTATACACACTAGGAGAATATTATTACTCTTCCGGTGATACCGTAAAAGGTCGAAAATATTTGGACAGATTATCGAACGAACATCCGGAATCAAATTTTGCGGTCTCTGCGAGCTCACTTTTGGGAACAGCACCACCTCCGCACGTCGTGGATTCATCGCAGGTGGAGTATGATGCGGCGATAGATTCTGCGAATGCCGGGAATTATTCTTCAGCGATTGCGGCTTTAATGTCTTTGTCAAAAAAGGACCGTAAATCGCCGATAGTTCCGCATACATTGTATGCTCTCGGTTGGATATATGAAAACAAGATGGTACAAGCGGATTCTGCATTTGTGTATTACAAAAAGTTGGCAATACAATATCCATCAAGCGAGCTAACATCCAGCGTGACCCTGGCACTGGCGGGTTTTGAACAGGCACAACTCGACAGTGCGGCAGCAAGAAAACGAGCTGCTGATTCAATAGCCAATGCGGCAAAGCCAATGGCTCCTGATTCAGTGAAACCGAAAAGGGACGAGAGAGCGGTTGGTCGAGTTCCTCCGCCACGAATGGGACCTTCGTCTCTGCTGCCATCACAGAAAAATGTCATGCAGGAAAATTTAAATCGGGAACCGGACTCACTTGGAGCTGCGAAAAGTTTGCAAGTTGATTCGCTCGCGAATCCCGAAAAATCTACAACCGGACCAAAGAAGCCAGAGAAATAGGATTGCGAAAAAAATCCGAGGGATTGCAGCCCGCGTCTGTACCATGCCTTGAGTCGGCGGTAGTTGTAGAAGCAAAGCTCGTTGCCGAAAGAGAATTTCTATCTAAGTTCCACGCGCCGAAGATTGCCGCTGCCGTAAAGGCCGGACAATTTGTAATGGCTTCATTTCCAGGCACTCTTGACCCATTGCTTCCTCGAGCATATTCAGTTTGTGATATCGGCGGGGAAAACATCACACTATTTTACGCAGCAATCGGAAAGGGGAGTAAACGTCTGTCATGTTTGAAACCGGGGGAAGTTGTCAGGCTAAACGGTCCGTTGGGAAACGGTTTCCCAACGCCGTCACGAGGAGAAGAAATTTGGGTAGCGGTCGGTGGTTCAGGCGCTGCGCTGCTGCCGATCTTGATTAAATCAGCAAAGAAAGTTGGTGCCTCGCTGCAAATATTCTACGGCGCAAGAACGAGAAGTCAAATAGCGGATTTCGGCAGCGATTTCATTCAGTATGCTACAGATGATGGGTCAATCGGCTATCATGGAACAGTGGTCCAACTTATGGGGAACGAAATGAAAAGGCTCACCTTGAGTGAGGTTGAAAAAAAACCCTCGAAAATTTTTGCTTGCGGACCAATGCCAATGCTTGCATCTCTTCAACAGGAAGTCGGCACCGAAGTTCAAACTTACCTTTCGGTTGAAACTCCGATGGCTTGTGGAATGGGATTTTGCCAAGGATGTCCGGTGAAAATTAGGGGAAAGATGGATTATTTCTTAGCTTGCAAAGATGGACCGGTTTTTGAATCCCAGCAAATAGAATTTGAATCGACAATAATGTGAAATGAAACCTGATCTGAGAGTCAACATCGGAAAGTTGGAATTGAAGAATCCATTGATGACGGCTTCCGGAACATGCGGGTACGGCGACGAACTCGGTGATTGTTTCGATGTTTCAACACTCGGAGCAATTGTATCCAAGTCGCTCACACTTAAACCTAAAGTCGGTAACAAACCGCCGCGAGTTACGGAGGTTGCATGCGGGATGCTTAATTCAATCGGACTTGCGAACATAGGGATTCAAAAATTCATTATCGAGAAACTTCCAGATTTGAAAAAGTTAGGCGCGCTCGTCATTGCAAATGTAGCAGCGAAAAGAGTTGAAGATTATGTGATTCTTGCAGAGAAACTTTCAGCTTGCAGTAATGTCAAAGGGCTCGAGCTTAATTTGTCTTGTCCGAATGTAAAAGAAGGCGGAATCGAGTTCGGAACAGATTTAAATACTCTGGGGACAATTGTCAGGCGTGTGCGGGAAGTTTTTCCGCGAACACTTATCGTGAAGCTCACTCCGAACGTAACTCGGATTTCTGACTTCGCAAAAACTGCGGAGAATGAAGGCGCTGACGCCGTGACTGTCGCGAATACATACGTTGGAATGGCGATCGACATATACAGTCGAAAGCCGAAGATTCACACTGTAACGGGAGGATATTCTGGCCCGGCGATCAAGCCATTAACAATGGCTAAAGTGTTCCAGGTGTTTAACTCAGTAAAGATTCCGATAATTGCCAGTGGTGGAATTTTCAGTTGGCAAGACATTATAGAGTATACCATGGCTGGCGCAACCGCCGTGGAAATTGGTACAGTACTTTTCACAAAGCCCGACGCGCCAGCAGAATTACTGGACGGAATTAGGAATTATCTCTCCAAGTCAGGAGTAAACAAAATTAGTGAACTTATCGGGAGTCTGAACGTTAATATAACCAGTGTACCGCATCTTTAGAGAAGTAGCCAGAATACTTATTTGTTTTTTATTTTCTACAAAGTGGAAAAAGCGGGGTGAAGGTAATATAGAATTTCCTTCAATATCCCGTTATCCTACCTTCTCCCAACGCGAAAAGGGAAACCTATTCAAGCTTTGCACTGAGTGAACTAACAAAAGAGTTTTATTGTTGAAACTAGCGGGAGACAAACTTGTCATTTGAAGCAGCAAAAAGTTTTCTGTTCAGCCTTGAAAAGTTTGGCATGAAGATGGATCTGGAAAACATTAGGGCGCTGATGAAATACGCGGGGCATCCTCATGAACGATTGAAAATCATACACGTTGCGGGAACGAATGGAAAAGGAAGTACATGTGCCATGATTGCAAGTGTTTTGACTTCCATGGGATACAAGGTCGGACTTTACACGTCTCCTCACATTGTGAGTTTCACCGAGAGAATCAGGATCGGCGGCGGGCCAATATCCGAGGAAGATGTTGAAACCTTGACGGAATTGTTCCAGCCTGAAATCATAAAATTACGGGCCACCTTCTTTGAGGCGACAACTGCCATGATGTTCAAGTATTTTGCCGACAGCAAGGTCGACTTCGCGGTAATTGAAACCGGTTTGGGCGGAAGATTGGATTCAACGAATATTGTCGATCCGCTCATTTCAATTATAACAGGTATAAATTTTGATCACACTGAGGTTCTCGGAGATACTCTTGAGAAAATTGCTTTTGAGAAAGCGGGAATAATTAAGCCGAACAAGCCCGCAGTTGTGAATGTTCAATCTGATTCCCTAAAAAAGGTATTTCGCACAGCTGGTTTGCGAAAAGGTTCGGACGTGTTTTTTGTCGATGAGAATTCGATGTATGCCGATGCCCTGATGAATATTGACAATTCAATTCTTAATGCGAGCGTATTTGGAATTGCGTATCCACAATTAAAGATCGGACTCGGCGGAGAACACCAGATCCAAAATTCCCTGACTGCACTCACTGCATTGTATCTTTTGAACCATGCCGATATTGAAATTGACCGAAAGGCGATTTACCAAGGACTTGATTGCATTACAAACAATACAGGGCACAGAGGAAGGTTAGAAATAATCTCTCGTGATCCGTTTGTAATTGTTGATGTTGCTCATAACCCTGATGGCATTAACGCAGTTATGAAGAGTCTTGCTGTGTTGAATGAAAGGAAAGGTGTTTTGTTGTTTGCCGCAATGAGGGACAAAGATGCGAGGTCAATGTTAAATAGCTTGCGAGAAAGGTTTGGGACAGTTATCTTAACGAGCCTACGGAGCGGGCGATCCATGAATGTTGAAGAGTTGAAGAAATTGTCCGATAGTATTAAATTAAGCTCGCAAATATTCGACAATTCCTCTGAGGCATTGCGAGCTGCATTAACTCAAAGTGATAATGATTATTTTATTTTGATTACGGGTTCTCACTACTTGGCTGGTGAGGCAATGCCGTTATTAGAGGACTCGATGCTAAATCTTGAAAGTCTATAAGAATATTATTCCGTTCTTTTTGAATCTCAATCCGAAGGGTAATTAGTTCACACGACAAGAGTTTTATTATGGTGCCGATGACACCATGGTTAGGAATATTTTCAACGTTTTAATATTAACAAAATCTTTAGGAGGTAATTTTCAATGACTGTGGATCTTGCAGAGCTGCAGGGAATGAAAGTTGCAGAGTTGCATAAGTTGGCGCGGGAGCTTGAGATTCCCGGCTTTACTGGACTAAGGAAAGAGGAAGTGATTTTTAAGATCATGGAGAAACAAAGCACGGTAGCGGTGAAAGAAGCACCGCAAAGCGAAGTTGCACAGGCTCAACCGGAATCGCCAGGAATTTCTGTTAGTGCCGGAGTTCTCGATGTCCATAACGACGGCTATGGCTTCCTTCGGTCTCCAAAGTATAATTATCTCTCGTCCCCTGATGATATTTATGTTTCACCATCCCAAATTAAAAAATTTGGTTTGATGACGGGTGATACTGTTAGCGGACAAATTCGCCCGCCTAAGGAAGGTGAGAAATTTTTCGCGCTTCTTCGCGTGGAGCGGGTAAACTTCCGCGACCCCGATTTCACTCGCGAAAGGGTGATGTTCGACAATCTGACGCCCCTTTATCCGAACAGTAAGCTTCATCTTGAAAGTGTGCCGGGGGAATACTCGATGAGAATTATTGATTTGCTTGCGCCGATCGGTATGGGACAGCGTGGTATGATTGTTTCTCCACCGAAAGCGGGTAAAACAATTTTTCTTCAGAAGATTGCAAACAGTATCACGAGAAACCATCCGGATGTAAGGCTGATCGTTCTTTTGATTGACGAACGTCCGGAAGAGGTTACCGACATGGAACGATCGGTAAATGCGGAAGTGGTAAGCTCGACGTTCGACGAGGAACCGCAGAGGCATACGCAGGTCGCAGAAATGGTTCTCGAAAAAGCAAAGCGGCTTGTCGAAGCCCGAAACGATGTCGTGATTCTTCTCGATAGCATCACTCGTCTTGCCAGAGCCTACAATGCAACAGTTCCTCACAGTGGAAAAATTCTTTCCGGCGGTATTGACTCGAATGCGCTAATAAAACCGAAACGATTTTTCGGCGCAGCAAGAAATATCGAAGAAGGCGGGAGCCTCACCATTATCTCCACCGCGCTTATAGAAACCGGCAGTAGAATGGATGAGGTGATCTTTGAAGAATTCAAAGGAACCGGAAACATGGAAATTGTTCTGACGCGCGAACTTGCTGACAAGAGAATATTTCCAGCTGCCGATGTCAATAAGAGTGGAACGCGGCACGAGGAGCTTCTGCTTTCACCAGATGAGCTGAACAGGATTTGGGTTTTGAGAAAGATACTGAGCGATTACTCGCCCGTCGATGCCATGGATTTCTTGCTAGAAAAGATGCGCGGCACAAAAAACAACAAAGAATTTCTTAAGGCAATGAATAGTTAAAAAAGGAGGTGCAAATGAGACAGGTAGTTATTGCTGGCGCCTGTCGCACTTCGATCGGCTCATTTCGGGGAGCACTGGGCGGTTTCACCGCCACGAAACTTGGAGCAATTGTAATCCGGGAGGCTGTGAACCGAGCGGGGATTACTCCTCAACAAGTTGAAGAAGTCTTCATGGGATGTGTCTTGACTGCAGGAGTCGGCCAGGCACCCGCGAGACAAGCTTCGATCTTGGCGGGACTTCCGGATAAAGTTCCGTGTACCACCATAAACGAGGTCTGTGGCTCGGGTTTGATATCCGTGATGTTGGGCGCGCTTACCATAATGGCTGGAGAAGCCGAGATCGTGGTCGCCGGCGGAATGGAAAGTATGTCGAATGCACCTTACTTGCTGGACAAGGCAAGGACCGGTTACAGGATGGGAAAGGGGAAAATCATCGATTCGATGGTTAAGGACGGCTTATGGGATGTTTATAATGATTTTCACATGGGAGTGCCTGCGAGGATTAGCCGCTATTTGCATCGGAGGAGGAGAAGCAGCAAGAATAATAATAGAGAGGTAGAAAAATGGATATTTATAATGTTGCAGTGATTGGCGCCGGCACCATGGGCAACGGGATTGCCCACGTCATGGCACTCTCAAAGTTCAAAGTATGTTTGATTGATGTTAGACGCGATGCGGTTGAAAAAGGGATGGGATATATCCGGCACAATATGGAGAGGCAAGTTGCGAAAGCTATTATATCGGATGAACAAAGGAACGAAGCATTAAACAGAATAACGCAATCGACTTCACTTGAGACTGGCGTTCACGAAGCGGATTTCGTTATTGAAGCCGCCACGGAAAACGTAAAGGTCAAGAAGGATTTGTTTCACACGCTGAGCGACATCAGCAAACAGGAGACGGTTTTGGCAAGCAACACTTCTTCCATCTCAATCACCGATCTTGCAGCAGCTACGCCGAGACCAGAAAAAGTTATCGGGATGCATTTCTTCAATCCGGTTCCGGTCATAAAACTCATCGAGATTGTTCGAGGTCTCGCAACTTCAAACGACACTTACGAGGTAGTGCGGAATCTGTCGTATAAATTAGACAAGGTGCCGGTTGAGGTTCACGATTATCCAGGCTTTGTATCAAATCGCATTCTTATGCCGATGATAAATGAAGCGATCTTTTGTGTCATGGAAAATGTCGCTTCGGCGGAATCGGTTGACACAGTAATGAAACTAGGGATGAACCATCCTATGGGTCCGCTCGCTCTTGCAGATTTGATCGGACTCGACGTATGCCTCGATATAATGAACGTTTTATTTCATGGTACAGGCGATCCGAAATACAGGCCTTGCCCGCTTCTAAAAAAGATGGTGGCAGCGGGTTATGTTGGAAGAAAATCAAGCAAAGGATTTTATACTTACGAACAAAGACCGGTGTGAATTCAAATCCGGGACGTTTTCTGCACCATAGAAGAAGGATTTGACTTCAAGTTCGCGGTGGTGGCCCTCGATGGTGGACGAATCGGCATCGCTTCACAGGCAATCGGAATTACCTGCGCCGCACTAGATGCTTCGTTGAAATATGTGAAAGGGAAAAACATTCGACAAGCCGGTTTATGAATTCCAGATGATACAGTTTAAGTTAGCAGAGATGAACACAAATATCGAAGCGGCACATTTCCTTACTCTGAATGCCGCATTAAAGAAAGATCATGGTGATCGATTCACGAAAGAAGCTGCAGTGGCAAAATTGTTCGCATCAAAAATCACTGTCGATTATGCGCTGAAGCTATTCTAACACACGGCGGTTATGACTATTTAAAAGATTTTCCGGTTGAACGATTTCTGAGGGATGCAAAGATAACCGAGATTTACGAAGGGACATCAGAAATGCAACACATCGTAATTGCGCGTGAAGTTCTTGACATTAAGAATGAAAAGTAAAAAGTTAACGGTAAGAATCTTTTCGTCGTTCAGTACCACTTTTACGAGTTCACGAATTTGCATATCATATCACAAAGAACTTAAGAATAACTCATGCGAAAAATATTTCTACCTTTTCAGTTATTAATTTTAGTTTTGCTTTATTCTAATCTTATGGCTGAAGTCCACGTTTTGCCGACACCGAAGTATGCTCAAGAAAAAATTACTAAGATGAAGTTTGAGAAAGTTGCCGTGGAATTTTCTAATGAAGCAAGCGATAAAGCAGCTTTGGATGAGATCGAGAAATACTTCGGGAAAAATTTTACTGCTGACAAAAAAGGGAACCCGTTCGTTATTAGTGCACGGCTTCTCGCCAATGTTGTGAATTTAGATGTAGATGTTCCTGTGGCAGTTAAAGACAGCGTTTTGTCATCTGACGAAGGGTATTTCTTGACCGCAAACGATAGGTACATTAGAATTTTTGCTAGAACGAAAGCGGGTATTTTCTATGCTGTTATGACATTTCTTCAACTCGTCGCAAAAGAAAAAACCGGCTACAATATGCCGGAAATAACAATCGCTGATTATCCTTTGATGAAGATGCGGGGTATAAGCGACGATATTAGCCGTGGACAGATATCGACTTTGGATAACTTCAAAAAAATTATCCGCTTTCTTGCAATGAATAAAATGAACATCTATATGCCATACATCGAGAACGAATTCGACTTTAAATCATATCCCAACTTTAGCAAAGGCCGCGCACCGCTTGATGCTGAAGAAGTCGCGGAGCTTGATGAATATGCGAAACTGTACCATGTTGAAATAATCCCAATCTTTGAAACTCTCGGACACATGGAAGACATATTGCAAAAATCTGAGTTTGAAAAGTACGCTGAGTTTCCAGGAGCGGCTTGTGTGGACGTGTCGAATGATTCGACTTGTGTTTTCATGAAGACGTTGCTTTCTGAAATTGCTCCGGCGTTCTCCAGTAAATACTTTAACATGGCTGCCGATGAGAGCTCCGATGTCGGATTGGGTGCCAGCAAACATCTCGTCGATTCACTTGGGATTGACCTGGTTCATGCGCAGTATTACAAAAAAATTTACGACATTCTGAAATCACTCGGGAAGGGAGTGATGATGTATGGCGATATAATCCTGAAGAATCCGCAGATATTATCAGAGATTCCGAAGGACATAACGATCGTCGATTGGCATTACGGAGCTGCGTTCGATTATCCAAGCATTCAGGAATTCAAAGATGCAGGATTCAAGTTCATTGTGTCCCCGGCAATTTGGACTTTCACGGGACCGTTCCCGAATTTTTACAATAGCTACACGAACATCCAATACTTCACCCAAGAAGGGTGCAAAGCGGGTGCTGCCGGAGTTATTGTTTCGACATGGAACGATAACGGCGCCGCTGAGTTGCGTGAGTTAAACTATCCCGGCTATGCATGGAGCGCAGAATGCGCATGGAATGCCGACAACCCACTCCCGCATATGGAATATTCGGTCTCTGCTGAGTTCGAAAACATTTTTTTTCATCAATATTTTCAAACAAATTCGGATTTGCCCCGCATCATCTACGAGCTTTTAAGTTCAACCAGTAATCAAATAAGTTGGTACGAGTTTTGGCGCGCTCCGTTTATTGTCGAAGATGATGTACGCGGGAATGTACCATCTTCTAGTATCCCCGCCAGAGTGGCGAGTATTGAATCGTCGATGCCTGAAGTCCTTTCGCTGATTGAGCAGGCGCGTAATGTCGTAGGCGCAAATGAGGACATACTCGACATTTATGCGCTTGTCGCGGGCATTAACAAATATTGGGCGGATAAAATTATTGGTGTATTAAATATGAGGAGTGTGTGTGCCGATAGTCTGATGAGTGCCAATGGTAAGAACGAAAAGATTAAGCCCATCGAGACAACTCTTTTAGGTTCTCTCGCGAAATTGAAAGATGATTATGTGAAATTGTACCTGAGAACAAATCGTTATCCGATGCTTCAACTAATAGAGGCAAGGTTCGACGATCAGAAAAAAAGCCTGACAGCGGGAACGGATCAATTGCTTGCTGGCAATTGCACATTCGATCAACTGCTCCATTCTAACTTTGTTTATTATCCCGGTAGCCGCCCAAACAATCACTCATCTTTGAAAGTCGATTCGGCGACGTTTGTCAAAACAATTAGTCTCACAAATGTTCACGAATCATCAATACTTCAATTGGTAGGCGATACTTATTGTAAGCTATTTATAAATGGAGAATTTGTCGGGGAGGTTAAAGCAAGACGGACTCTAACGTGGAACGTGGAGAAAGAAAGAGTCAGAGTGTTTGACATAACGAAATTCCTTCAAGAAGGTAAAAACACATTTGCAGTCCAAGCCGTGAACTACGACAACAATGGGTCGGCAGGCTGCAATATCTTCGCTCAAATTGGAAATGATACCTTGGTCACCGACAGCAGTTGGAAAGCCGCTAAGGGGATAATCTCACCGGATGAAATTTCAACGGCGGATTTTAAAAATGCGGCCGTCCACGATAACGGATTGATTATCTCGGCGCCGATGTTTTCAACAAAGCTAAAATCGTGGATTGAAAGATAAAACATCTGTCTCATGAATTTTATGAAGGACCTCCTCTTAAAAGGGGAAAGGCAATGATTCCCTCTCCTGCGAGGATAGGGTTAGGGTAATGTTAAGAAATCCCAGGAATTTCTTCAGACAGGTATGATTCGTCCAGTCCTTTTTAAGTAGGAATTGATTTAAGCGAAAGAAATAAAGATGGTAGATGTTTTAAAAAGTGTACCAGTCGAATATCTTAACAATCTGATCAAGGATACCATGGCTGAACGCATTGGTATTGAGATAACGGAAATCGGGGAAGCCTATCTAAAAGGCAAAATGCCGGTTGACAGCCGGACAATTCAGACTCACGGCATCTTACATGGTGGCGCATCAGCAACGTTTGCAGAGACCATCGGCAGTCTCGCAGGAATGTTGACACTCGATATCGAAAAAGAATTTTGTGTGGGACTTGAAATAAACGCAAATCATATTCGAAGTGTCAGGAACGGTTTCGTGTATGGTACAGCAAAGCCTCTTCACATCGGAAGCAAAACGCAAGTCTGGGAAATTAAAATTGAAAATGAGCTGGGACAGTTGACGTGCATAAGCAGGTTAACGCTTGCCATCCTTGCGCGAAATGGGAGACAAAAAGGGAAGGAGTAATTTTCTTGGTACAACTCTTGCTTTTATGGAATGATGGCAATTACACCGTCGCTGAAAGCCTCTAATCATCCATTAGTCACTCTTATTCTAAACTCTTTTTGTCCTACAGGGTTTAGCCAAACAGTGCAGCCTGTCCGTGATATACAAGGATGAATTGAGCGAACTCTATTTGTATTTCAATCCTCACAAATGTGTGAGCTCCGTTTTGCCGTTTGTTATGCGCGGCGCAGCCGACCTCCACGATGAAGTCTTAGTGCGACCAACTTGAAAGAGGGATCGCATATCTTGCCAGTCAATGGGTGTTTAACTGAATGAGACTATCATTCCGAAACAGAAAGCGAAAGGTGTATGGCATTGTTGGATCGGCCATTGCGTCGTGAGGGCCTTGCGTTATTACATCGACAGAAATTGTGTCTCGTGCAACATAGATTGAATCGATTCCGATCCGGTCCCCCAAGTCTGCAAATACTACTTGGTCAGCGGTGCCATGGCGATTCCGGAAAACATTTATTGAATAGAACCATCCTGAGCCACCACCATTCAAAACCATTGGTACAATTGCGTACTCCGCATTATGGGACCCGAGGCGCGCCAATACAATGGGGCTGAGGAGTTTTAACTCGAATCTCCAAGGAGAGGAAGTATGTTCCACATACTCACCATTTCGCAAGCGAAAATGTCTATTGTCTGCGGTGTTTTTGGTAATCAAGACATTCTTGAGAGACTCGATGAAAGCACTTTGCTGATTCTGCTTGGCGGACTGTGTTTTGTGAAGCTTGGTCGATTGAGGTTGACTGAAGCTACATAGGAAGAGAATCAGCAAGAAAACGGATAAGACTCCGCGACATCCTCTGCGTTTCGTGATTGAGTTCATAGGTGTTACTCCATAGAATAAAGCAAGGCACCATTCTTGAGGAGGCTGCATTGCGCATAACTACTAAATCCTGACATATGTCGTTCATCCCGCTCACACTTTACATGATAGACGACATAGACGTTTAATTAATCTAAAATTTTCAATTCCCCGCATACAGGATCCCGACATCATGTCTCAATATAACTGTAGGGCTCGGGGAAAGTTCTTTGTTCCATGTTAAGGCTTTATGCTCTTTGCTCCATGTTATGCATAATTTCAGTTACCACTACTGCCATGGCGTCCGCATCCTTATAACCGCTTCTTTTTAGTTTTGTATCGACGTCCAATAGAACTGCGACTGCATTCTTGATTTCATCAATTGAATAAATGCGTGCTGCAGACGTGTACTCGTTTATGAATGGATTCCACCTGCCGAAAACTTTGGACGAAATATCGTTCGGGCTTGTACCTTTTCCCAAGAGATGCTTTACCTGCAAAAGATTTAGAAAATATCTCGTCAACATGAAATTAATGTAGATTGGTTTCTCACCTGTCTCCAGCATCTTACCGGCAATTTGTTGAACACGCTTTGCATTTCGTTGGCTAATCGCTCGCTGCAGCTCAAAAATATTGTAAGCTCTTGATTTTCCAACCGCGGTATTCACATCGTCCGCCCCTATCTTTTGTTCGTCGCCGACATAGAGCGATAATTTTTCCAGTTCAGAAACTAAACCCCCAATCGAATCGCCCACCAACTCAACGAGTAAATCCGCTGTGCCATTATCTATATCTTTCCCAAATGAGCGTGCGGTCTCAATTGCAAATTCCGTCAGTTCGGCACCTCTCAATCTATCAAAGGCAAACGTTTCGGCAATCGCGGACATCTTCTTGTAAGGTTCATCGGACATTTTTATTTCGCCGGCAGCGAGACAAAGAATGTTTGTGTCAGGCAAATTGGAGAGATGGTTGGCGATATCGACCTTGTGTTTCTTTTCCATCTTGTCGAATCTTCTGACCACCGTAAGCCTGTGCTCGCCTACGAATGGAAAACTTAGCGCGGAAGACAGTATTTCTTCCGAGGTTGTTTCTGTTCCATCAAAAATGTCTAAGTTAAATGCGCGCTCGCCCGGTTGTACCACACTCTCGATTAGAAGATCGACCGCTTTGGAGGTGAAATAATCTTCACTTCCGTAAATCAAATAAACTCGGTCAAACTTTTTCTTCTTTATATCGGATGCGAATTTCTTGTAGTCGCTCATTTCTCCAAATATGCTTTTAGAATATAAACGGGCTTTAGTGGAACGTCTCGTTCATCACGTGAAAGCAGTGAAATTTTATCTGCTACATCCATTCCTTTTACAACTTCACCGAAGACCGTATAGCTCCCATCCAATTGCGGCAAATTCTGAAGGCAAATATAAAATTGGCTGCCGTTGGACCGACGCTGTGGATTTACTTCATCGCCTTCGCGAGCCATGCCGACCGAGCCTCTGAGGTGCGGCTTTCCAATCTCAGCAAGCAAAGTGTACCCTGGTCCGCCTTGGCCGTAACTCATCTTATTTGGCGTCTTTGTGTTCGGATCGCCACCTTGAATTACGAAGCCGGGAATGATTCGGTGAAATTGCAAGCTGTCGTAAAAACCTTGAACAACAAGCTTGCGAAGGTTTTCACTGTGAACCGGTGCATCGTCATCGTAAAGTTTTATCTCGATTGTGCCATAGTTTGTCTCTAAGATCACGTTTTTTCCTTTCGTGCCGCAGCCGAGGAGCAGAAATGAAAAGGCGAATGCTAGAAGAATCGATTTCATGTTTTCCTCAGATGATGTAAATGAAAATTATGATTATCGCAGCGAAGAAAAATCTGTACCAAACAAATGCGTTCAACGAATGCCGCTGCAAATATTTCATGAAATATTTTATAGAGAGAAATCCGAAGATTGCCGAGAAGAGAATTCCAAGCAGCAGCGGTGCAACCTCATCGGCGGGAATGCCATGGACGAATGATTTCAATTTCAGTGCTGCCGCTCCTGCAATAATTGGAATGGAAAGCAAAAATGAAAATCTTGCTGCGTCTTCGCGTTTGAAGCCGAGAAGAAGGCCGGATGAGATTGTTATTCCGGAACGAGAGGTGCCGGGAATAAGCGCCAGCGCTTGGGCAAATCCGACGATCAAAGCATTCTTGATAGACATTGTGCCGGTCTGCTTAGTCTTTGTCGCAGATTTTTCCGCGTACCACATTAAGACTCCGACAACAACCAAACTTACTACAAGCACGCCTGGCGTTCGGAATCGATCTTCTATCAACTTGTCGAACAAAGCCCCTAATACGCCCGCAGGTATTATTCCTAGGAAAACCAAAAGAGATAACCTTGTTTTCCGGTCTGTATTGAAATTCATTTTCACAATGCCTCGGAAAAAGCCGGAAATCAATTCTAATGTGTCGCGGAAAAAATATGACACGACTGCAAGCAAAGTCCCCACATGGAGGGCGACATCAAAGGTCAGGCTGTTCAGGAGAGGCGAATTCCATTTAAACAGCTCAGGTATTATTACCAAATGTGCCGTGCTGCTCACCGGCAGAAATTCCGTCAACCCTTGGATTATGCCGAGTATTATGCTTTCTATATTTGTATTCAAATTACCTCTTCTCTTTTTGTTTTAGAAATAATAAACCAATTGAAATACGACACCGACACCCGAAAGGTACCCATTGACTGGCCGTGAGTTGGAGGCGTCGGTATACAACTGCGTACCAGTTTGTGATTTAAAGTTGCCGATAAATTCACCGCGTGCATCGGCAGAAACACGCGCATAAAAGTTCTCCCCTAATTTCGTGTCAAACCCGGCATCAATTTTCACGCCGATGCCTTGTGCCGAAAAATTCTGTGATTGGTTTGAATAGGCAAGGATAGTTTGACCGAGCGATGCAAAATGGTAGCCAATTGCCCCGCCATAACTAAAATAGTATCCGTCTCCGGCTATGACTCTTGTCAAAGTGACGGATGGAAGTGAATATGAATAACTAGCTTGCCCATAACTACCGGAACTATTTCCTATGATATATCCGTATTCAATTCCGAGTGCCCAATTGTTTGACAAAAAATATTCGCCGTCGAAAACAAATTGTGCTGCAGTCGTAAATGTTCCCGGCGTTATGCTGGCCCCTATTCCGTAGTTCATATATTGAGAGAGAGTAGGAATCTGAAAATATTCCAAGCCCAATCCGGCATTTACCGAAAAGTTTTGTGCGTCAGAGGTGTGAGTAAGAAGCAGAGTGAAGATAAAAAATAGACTAAACTTTTTTATGGTTAGAAATCTTGATCGTGAAGCAGCATTTCTATGGTACATCATATCCACTTTCAATTTTTTCACAAGATAACAGGCTCATAAACAGAAAGCGAGGTTAAAATTTTAAAAGTTGTGAGCGTCGTATTGACAAGCTCATTGAACGTGATTAATGGATGCCTGCCCGAATTTGCAGATCGAATAAACACTACCTCGTTTGAGATTCCTTTGTCTAGTTTTCCTGTTCCTCTTTCCCGTTCTTTTTTGCTTATAAAAAAATAAACATTGGAAATTTTCGACCACTGCCCCTGGCTTTTTTGAATTACTTGTTTCATCAGTCACTCATTGGTTAATGAAAATTACATAAACTTCTTTTGGACCGTGCACGCCAATAACAAGCTCCTTCTCGATGTCGGCGGTGCGACTCGGTCCCGTAATCAAGAATAAATTGCTTCCTCTGAAATCTCTATATTTGTCTGTGAATAATTCATCGAGAGAAGGAATAAGCACCGGCGGTTTGGCGATTATGAACAATTTTTCCGCCAGCGCAGCCGGAAGTCTCATCTTGTTTTCAATCACGACTGTCCCGGTTTCGGCAACGCATGCAGCACATGACGATATTGCCGAATCGAATACCGCGACTTCACGTTTATCATATCCAAAGTCGAAATCGGACGATGTTTTAATTGTCATGGATTTCTTTGAGTTTGCAGCAAGGCTTTTCTGCCAAAACGACAAATCCTCACAGATGAAAACCTTTTCTCCACAGCGTTCTATAATAAATTTCGACGCGCTTTTTTCATTATCGAGGACAGCGGCCTCGCCGCTAAGTTTCTTCAACTCCGAACTGAATTTGTTGAATAGAGATTCGAAATCATTGTTCGAAATCATTTTCAGCGGTGACCTATCGTCTCTTTTGGCGGTAAACTGTTCTGAACCGCGGAGACCGCGTCTTATTGAAGCAAAAATTTTCTCGCGACTGTTCCCGCGTACGGGATCTTCGACTTTCGTCATCCTAACTTTTTGTTTCTATTTAGCCTGATACTGATGCGTTTCTGGCGCAAAAGTTCTCTGAACGATACGGCAGGGAATTGAGGAAATTCCCGGTAAGTGGTCCAGCTCTTTGCGAAACGCTTAAGTAATGTTGTCTTTGAAAGGAAACGTACAATCTTCATCATGAAATCATAGCGCTTTGGTCTCAACATCGTTTTCCTGAAGCTTCTGAAAATGAACCTTTCCATTGTTGATGTCCTTATCGAAATCATTTCATGACGGAGCGATAGAAGGTGGTGGTGGATTTCGATGCCGACAGGACAGACTTCCGTACAATTGCCGCAGAGTGAAGAGGCGAACGGCAAGTCGCGCGCGGTTTCTTTTCCGTAGAACAATGGAGTTACAAGCGAGCCGATCGGACCTGGGTAAACAGAGCCATAAGCGTGGCCACCGATGTTGCGATAGACCGGGCATACGTTTAAACACGCGCCGCACCTGATGCAGTGAAGAACATCTTGGTATTCTGTTCCGAGCAAACCGCTTCTTCCGTTATCGAGAAGAACAATGTGAACTTCTTCCGGCCCGTCTTTCTCGTCGGAGCTTCTAGGCCCGCGGATGATCGAAACGTAGCTTGTTAACTTTTGGCCGGTGCTGCTGCGACCGAGAAGTCTCAGGAAAATTCTCAAGTCGGAAAATTTTGGGATCACCTTCTCAATTCCTGTAACGACAATGTGTGCCCTCACCGAAGAAGTGGAAAGTCGCGCATTACCTTCATTCTCTACAATGACAACGTCGCCGGTTTCAGCGATTAGAAAATTGGCGCCGGAAATTCCGAGTTCCGCGACGAGAAATTTCTCGCGCAGAACTTTGCGCGCTTCTCCTGTCAAAAACTTTGGATCACTATTCAATATTGTACCGATTTTTTCGTGGAATAGTTTTGCAATTTCTTCACGTGACTTGTGAATCGCAGGAGTCGTTATATGAGATGGCTTTTCACTCGCGAGTTGAACAATATATTCGCCGAGATCGGTCTCGACAGCATCGATGCCATGCTTTGTCAGAAAAGGAACCAGCTCAATTTCCTCAGTTACCATCGACTTCGATTTCACAATTGTCTTTGCGTTGTGCTTCATGGCGACTTCAAGCACATAAGCCTTTGCTTCATCCGGAGATTGAGCGTAGAAAATCTTATATCCGTTCTTCTGTGCCATGTCCTCAAATGTTGACAGATATTCGTTCAAATGAGAAATGGACTCTTGCCTAATTATCTTTGCTTGATTCTGTAGGAACGGGAAGTCAACTTCCTCAAACGACTCCGCGCGCTTATCAACCGCCTGAATGGTTGCCTTTTTTAGATTGGTGCGCAACTGTTCATTACGGAATTCCTTTTTGTATAATTCTTTGAAATGCCGTGACTCTAATTCCATCAATCTATACTTTCTGCCATTATCTCGGCGATATGGGCGAAGCGTTGATTCATTCCGCAACGTCGGGCACGACCCTGTAAATGCATTAGACAACTTATATCGCCTGACACTAAAATATCCGCGTGAGTCGATTCAAAATTGCTCAGCTTCTCATCTGCCATGGCAGATGATATGTCAGGAAACTTTACTGAAAATGTCCCGCCAAAACCGCAGCAAACTTCTTTATAGGGAAGCTCGACTAATTTTAATCCATCTATTCTCTTTAAAATATTTCGAGGCCCGTCTTTAATTCCAAGTTCACGCAAACTGTGACATGAGTCGTGATATGATACCACTGTATTCAATTTGCCTTTGAAATTCTCGACTTTGATGATGTTGTTTATGAATTCCGTAAACTCAAACGTTCGTGAACAGAATTCCGTTATATGTCCTTGGAATCGTGAATCGTCTGAAAGCAAACCCGGATAAAAGTTGCGGATCATTGCAACGCACGAGCCGGATGGACCGACGATGTAATCATGCTTGATATCAAATTGAAGATTCTTTTCAATTTCAGAATGAAATTTCATAAATGCATTCGTCTCATGCATAGCCATCAACCGAGCTTCGTCAAAGTAGCCCGAGTTGTAAGCGGGTTGGCCACAGCAAGTTTGATCCTCCGGAAAAATCACATCGCAGCCCAAATGTCTCAAAACATTGTGCGTGCTCACAGCAACATTCGGAAAAAGTTGATCGATATAACATGGAACAAAAAGGAAAACGCGCATTGAATTGGAAGAATATAAATGATGGTCGAAGAAGATTCAATTTCGGAAATGTCGCCGGTCATTATTCAACTACTTTGCAGAAGCACCGACGAAAACTCACGCGAAACGCTTTAGCCGCCAAGTGCGTCAAAGATGCGCAAGGAGTTATAAAACGCTCATAATAAAATTTTTCCTTGCGGCGCTTTATGGCCTTAGCGGATGAACTTCCAGTAATACTGTCAGAACTTCATTTTTGACAAGTCCGTTACTTTTTGTCAGAGTGGCAGGCTTTTGTTTGAAAATGTCAATCGAGGAGAATATGTAATAACAAAAAGGGGCTAAAGTAATCAAGAACTGGGGTTTTTGAGCGGCATACCACTTGATAAATTCGGCTCAAAAGGACAATTATTGAAAATAAGGAGAGATATAAAATGGCAAAAATAATTGGAATCGACCTCGGGACAACGAACTCGTGTGTCGCGTTCATGGAGGGAAACACGCCAACCGTCATTGCGAACTCAGAAGGTGTAAGAACGACGCCATCGGTAGTGGCACAGTCTAAAACCGGCGAGTGGCTGGTTGGCGCGCCGGCAAAACGACAAGCGATAACAAATCCGCAGAACACAGTTTTTTCAATTAAGAGATTCATGGGACGTTTCTACAACGAAGTAACCGAGGAAATGTCTCGTGTGCCTTATAAGGTGGTACGCGGCCAAAATGATTCTGCACGGGTCGAAATCAGCGGTAGACAATATTCGCCGCCGGAAATCAGCGCGATGATTTTGCAGAAGATGAGACAAACTGCTGAAGATTATCTCGGAGAGAAAATTACTGAAGCAGTAGTTACCGTACCGGCATACTTTAATGATGCGCAACGCCAGGCGACGAAGGAAGCCGGAGAAATAGCAGGGTTGAATGTTCGCAGGATTATAAATGAACCGACAGCCGCGGCACTCGCTTACGGCTTGGATAAAAAGAACAAGAACCTGAAAGTTGCCGTCTATGATCTCGGCGGCGGAACGTTCGACATCTCGATTTTGGAATTAGGAGAAGGAGTCTTCGAAGTCAAGTCAACAAACGGCGACACGCATCTTGGCGGCGACGACTTCGATATGAAGATCATGGACTATATTGCGGATGAATTTAAAAAGACGGAAAGTATAGACCTCCGCAAGGATCCGATGGCGCTTCAAAGATTGAAAGAAGCCGCTGAAAAAGCAAAGATGGAACTTTCGACACAGCTTCAGACTGAAATAAATCTTCCTTTTATCACGGCGACTGCCGACGGCCCGAAGCATCTCAACTTGACTTTGACTCGCGCCAAACTTGAGCAGCTTGTCGGCGATCTCGTGCAAAGGACAGTTGAACCTGTCAAGAAAGCTCTTGCCGATGCGAAGTTAAATCCATCGGAAATAGACGAGGTTATTCTTGTTGGCGGTATGACAAGGATGCCGAAGGTGCAAGAAACCGTGAAGAATTTTTTCAACAAGGAGCCTCATAAGGGAGTGAATCCCGATGAAGTGGTCGCGATGGGTGCAGGCATTCAAGGTGCAGTTCTCACCGGGGAAGTAAAAGACGTTCTTCTGCTTGATGTAACGCCGCTTTCACTCGGCATTGAGACACTCGGCGGAGTGATGACACCTTTGATACAGGCAAACACAACTATCCCGACTCGTAAGGGCGAAATTTTCTCGACCGCCGCGGATAATCAAACATCGGTTGAAATACATGTTCTTCAAGGCGAGCGTCCGATGGCAGTTGACAACCGCACGCTCGGAAGATTTATTCTCGATGGACTACCGCCTGCGCTGAGAGGGATTCCCCAAATTGAAGTCGCATTTGACATCGATGCAAATGGTATCCTGCACGTTTCCGCAAAAGATAAGGCAACGAGTAAAGAGCAGAGCATACGAATTACTTCTTCAAGCGGTCTCAGCCGTGAAGAGGTAGAAAAGATGAAGAAGGCTGCAGAGGAACACGCGGCAGAGGACAAATCGAAGAAGGAAGAAGTCGAAACGCGCAACCAGGCAGACAATCTCGTCTTCCAGAGCAAGAAACAGATGCAGGAATTCGGCGACAAGATACCTGCCGATAAGAAGAAGGCTCTCGAAGATGCAATCCAGAAATTGGAAGCCTCCGCAAAGACGGCGTCGATCTCGCAGCTCAAGTCCGAGATTGAAACTCTGAACAAAGTCTGGAGCGATGCTGCCGGCTTCATGTACCAGCAAGCAGCTTCTCAGCAAGCTGGATCACAAGCTGGAGCGCAAGGAGAGGGAGCAGCAGACCAATCGAGCCAAGGCAGCTCAGGAGAAAGTAAGAAGGAACCGGCAGAAAATGCCGACTATGAAATACTCGATGATAAGGATAAGAAGTAAATAGGTCACAAAAGAGCAACGATCCCTATTTCCCCTCCTTGATAAGGAGCGGATTGGACCGGATTTCATAGTTCCCATTCGCTTAGGGAAGAATTTTGATGCCTAATTCGGTGGGGCCGTTGTGAACATGAACATTGCAGAGTTTCAGTTTAAGAAGTGTGCTGGGGAATATTCAGTTAACTCTTTTGTGGCATTCAGGAGAAGAAGAAAATGAATCTAAATAAACTCACAATTAAATCTCAGGAAGCGTTAGAAGCCGCTCAGTCGATTGCGGCAGAGAATCAGAACCAGTCAATCGAACCTGAACATTTGCTTCTTGCGCTCCTTCGTGACGAGGATGGTATTCCGGCATCCGTCTTGAAGAAAGCGGGCGCCAACTTAGATTATATAAGATCGAAAGTTGACGAATCAGTAAAAAGATTCCCGACAATTTCTGCGGGTGGGGGTACAGCAAACCATTACCTTTCTCAACCGCTTGCAAAAATACTTGACTCCGCGGAAAAGGAAGCTTCTCAAATGCGGGACGAGTTTGTCAGCACCGAGCATCTGCTTCTCGGTTTTCTGAACGAACGAAATACGGATTCATTCAGAATTTTAAGCTCGCAGGGAATCAACCGGGATTTAGTATTGAAAGCACTTCGAGAAATTCGCGGAACGAACAAGGTCGTTAATCAAAATCCGGAAGAAAAATATCGCTCACTTCAAAAATTCGGGCGAGATTTGACCGACCTTGCACGTAAAGGAAAGTTAGATCCAGTCATCGGCCGGGATGATGAGATAAGAAGAGTGCTTCAGGTTCTCGCAAGGCGAAGAAAAAATAATCCGGTACTGATCGGAGATCCGGGAGTAGGCAAAACCGCTGTAGTGGAAGGTATTGCAAGGAGAATAGCAAGCGGCGATGTTCCTGAAGGACTCAAGTCGAAACGAATTGTCGAATTGGACATGGGAAGTTTAGTTGCCGGCACATCTTATCGCGGACAATTCGAAGACAGATTGAAGTCCATTATCAAAGAAGTTGTCGAATCGGACGGCGAAATTATTCTTTTCATGGATGAGCTTCACACTCTCGTTGGAGCCGGCGCCGCTCAAGGCTCAGTCGATGCTTCAAACATGTTGAAGCCTGCACTCGCCCGCGGCGAGCTGAGAGCTATCGGAGCTACCACAATCAACGAATACAGAAAATATATCGAGAAGGATCCAGCACTCGAAAGAAGATTTCAACCGATTATGATCGATGAACCGACGATCGAAGACACGATTTCGATTCTTCGAGGATTGAAAGAGAGATATGAAGTGCACCATGGTGTTAGAATAACAGATGGTGCTATCGTGGCTGCGGCGCAGCTTTCGAATCGTTATATCACCGATAGGTTTCTGCCCGACAAGGCGATTGATTTAATTGATGAAGCCGCTTCGAAGCTGCGAATCGAAATGGATTCACTTCCGGAGGAGCTTGATGAAGTCGAAAGAAAAATTAAACAGCTTGAGATTGAAAAGGAAGCGGTAAAACGCGAAAAAGATGAGGACTCACAGAAACGGCTTTTGGTGATCGAGCAGGAACTCGCCAACCTCCGCGAGCAAAGCGGACAACTCAAAGCTCATTGGCAGATTGAAAAAGATTTGATCCAATCAATTCAGAAATCGAAAGAAGATATTGAGAGGCTCAAGTTAGAAGCGGACAAAGCCGAGCGGAATGGAGACCTCGGAAAAGTTGCAGAGATACGATATGGAAAGTTAGTCGAGCTTGAAAAGGGAATGAAAACGTTTTCGCAAAAACTTTCGGAAATACAAAAGAACAGCAAGATGTTGAAGGAAGAAGTTGACTCGGAAGATATCGCGGAAATCGTGTCGCGCTGGACCGGAGTTCCTGTGTCGCGAATGCTTGAGAGCGAAAGGGGCAAACTTCTCCACATCGAGGAGAAAATACATCAGCGTTTAGTGGATCAGGAAGAAGCAGTGTCTGCCGTCGCCAATGCCGTTCGACGTGCGAGAGCCGGACTGCAAGATGAGAAGCGCCCGATAGGCTCTTTCATTTTCATAGGCTCGACGGGAGTCGGCAAAACAGAATTGGCTCGCGCGTTAGCCGAGGCTCTATTCGACGATGAAGATGCCATGATACGCATCGACATGTCGGAATATATGGAAAAATTTTCTGTGTCGAGATTGATCGGCGCTCCGCCGGGATATGTCGGTTACGAAGAAGGCGGCCAGCTGACGGAAGCAGTCAGAAGAAAACCATATTCTGTTGTTCTTCTCGATGAAATTGAAAAAGCGCACGCAGAAGTTTTCAACGTATTACTGCAAGTTCTCGAAGATGGAAGATTGACGGACAGCAAGGGAAGAACGGTAAATTTCAAGAACACGATCATCATAATGACATCGAACCTTGGCTCGCAGTTGGTGCAGCAGAAAATCGAGACGACAACAGAACGGAACCGCACGGAGATGATGGAAAATTTGCGGAACGATTTGTTCAACCTATTGAAGCAAACCATTAAGCCTGAATTTCTAAACAGAATTGATGAGATAATTGTGTTCAAGCCGCTGACAAGGAATGAAATTCGCAGCATCGTTGACTTACAGTTGGCGCGAATTATTTCGAGAGTCGGGGAGAACAGCAACATTAAACTCGATGTGAGCGAGAGAGCAAAGTTGTTTTTGGCGGACGCCGGTTACGACCCGACGTTTGGTGCAAGGCCGTTGAAGAGAACGATACAAAAGTACATTTCAAATCCGCTTGCGGAAAAAGTCCTTGCCGGAGAATTCGAATCCGGCGACACGATAGAGATAGACATTCCGAAGTCGGGTAAGATGGAATTCAAAAAGGCTTACGAAGCAGCAGAAGTTGTAAAGTAATACCTGATTTAGAGGAGCCAAGACAAAAAAGAAACCGCTAAGAGGCAAAGACGCAAAGATTAGATTTACAAATGTTCGTTGAGACCCCTGTTTAGAAGGATGGGGCGCTCTAATTCAAATTCAAAACAAAACAAACTCTAAAGGAGGATTCAGATATGGAAGTACATGTTAACTACCTTGCAGTGCTGGTTGCTGCGATAGCAAGTTATATCATAGCCACGATCTGGTACGCAGCTATATTTAGAAAAGTCTGGTCGAAGCTGACCGGCATCGCGGACATGAAGCCGTTGCCGCTGAACATCGTTCTCGTCTTCATTGGCTCTCTCGTAATGAGCTACGTCCTGGACCACTCCATCGCGTTCGGCAATTACTATGTCGGAACATCCGGCATCGGCGGCGGACTGATGGGCGGGTTCTTCGACTGGCTCGGGTTCATCGCGCCCGTCACTCTTAGTACCAAACTCTACGAGAAGAAACCGTGGGGTCTCTGGTTCATGGACAATGGGTTTTGGCTCATCTCGCTTCTCGTTATGGGCTCGATCCTTTCAGCCTGGATGTAAATCATGGACAGATACCTCGACGCCATGGTTGCCCGTGATGCAAAAGAAAACCGATTTGCACTTCATCGTTGAAAGAAATAGATTTAGAGGAAAATGGGCGGCATCCAAAAGACAAAAAACCGCCATATGGCGTATAACATGCTGAGGATGGCGGGAAAACGCCATATGGCAGGATTACGGTAGTTAGGCGCCACCCGTGCTTGAGGAGGGAACATGAACGAAGAATATCTTAAGAAGATTGCACGCTTCGGAGATGAATACCGACAAAAATTCCTGCCAGAAGCGCAAAGCCGAGATACCTTGTCGTCCATATGGTGGCAGGCGCTTCTATTTTTCTTCGGGCGAGCATACTACCAAGGTCGGCGGGACACAGTGTCTAAGAAAGTCCACGATGCATCCGTCGGAGTCCTCAACCAGTTGTTCGCTGATTCAGATAAGGACAGCACTTACAATCGGATGAAGTCGGACAATTGGCAGAAGCTTTCGAGCCAATTGAAGGTTGTAATTGGGAAAGGTAAAGTCGGTAAGCCCGCTGACATTGAATTGACCATCGACACTTTCCGATACATCGGTTCTATCCCTTCTAAGAACATCGTTGCTTTTTCGGTTGACCAAATCAGGGAGGGAAAACTCAAGCGCCACTACAATCAACTACAACGCAGTAAATCCAGCGATGGCATACGCTCAGTTGGCCCAAAAATCGCGTCCTTCTATCTGCGTGACATCGTTTCCCTCTTCGGCCTTGAGGACACCATTTTACCTGACGACTTGGTACTTCTTCAACCCATTGACACGTGGGTAAGGAAGATTGCCTTCCAAGTCGGTCTTATTGACAATCTCAATGAAAGGGACGATGCCGTCCGTCAAAAGATTGTCGAAGCGTGCAATCGCCTCCAGCTTTCTTCTCTGAAGTTCAACCAAGGTGCTTGGTTTATGGGCTATCATTCTTTCGAAATAGTTTTAAGAAATCTGAATGTTATCAATTAACGTGGAGCACGGGCGGCGCCAAACATGCGAGACAAAGACGCTCCTCATTTTTAAATATCGAGGTCGCTTCATTGCCTTCGCTCGACACCTCGATGCTGCGCAACATTTATAGCGAGCGAAGGCAACGACTTTGTCTCGCGGGACGTTAGGCGACATTTTCACATTGCAAATTCAGTCGAAACATGAGGTGGAAATATGAATAATCGAGTTTTTCATTTAGCTGTACTCTCATTTGCAATGTGTATGGTTTGCACCATGCAAGTTCGCTGTCAGGACCTAAACACTATCTTAATGGAGTCGACATTCCGAATCGAAGGGCCTCAGAAAGGGACAGGTCAGCTTGTGACTGGAACTGTTTTTATTATGGGACTTCCAAGCCCTTCTCATCCGAAAAAGGTTTACTATGTTTTGGTCACTGCTAATCACGTGCTCGACACGATAGCCACAGATTATGCATCGTTAATCTTAAGATCCAAAGATTCGAATGGCGTTTTTAATAAAGAAATATTCGATCTCCATATCAGATCACAGGGCAAGCCCCTTTGGACCCGTCACCCGGATTCGACAATCGATGTGGCTGCTATGTATGTTTTGCCGCCTTCTAATCTCAAGATCACTTTTCTTCCAACAAGTTTTCTTGCTACCGACAGTGTCTTCAATAGGTATGAAATACACCCGGGTGATGAACTCTTCTGCTTGGGCTATCCATTCGGTGTCGAATCAAACGAAGCTGGCTTTGCCGTCCTTCGCAGTGGAAAGATTGCTTCTTATCCATTAACCCCTGCGGCGCGCTACAAATCACTTCTCTTTGATTTCCAAGTCTTTGGAGGCAATAGCGGTGGTCCGGTCTATTTCTCTCAGTTGTTTCGCACTTATCGAGGAAAATTCAATTACGACCCGCAGGTCGAGTTCATTGTTGGCCTAGTAAGCGAAGAAGTCGATGTGACGCAGACGCTTACGTCTCTGTATGAGACAAGAAAACAACGATACCCAATAGGACTAGCAAAAGTGATACTTGCGCAATTTATTAAGGAGACAATCGATCTCCTGCCAAAGATGGATTGACGCAACACAGAAACGTCGCCTAACAGCGGGAGCAACGACGGTCGTGCATTATATTTCATGGAACCCCGTTCTTGTTGGCTGTTCATAAATTTGCTTCACAGCTTTACCACTGGCTATTCATTTGTTGAAAGCTTTTGTCAAGCTCCGCTCTCGACGCTTTGATTGGTCCTTCCGTCATTCCATAACGTATTTCGAATGCGTCATTTTTGAAACCTTTCATTGCGGCAGCCACATTTGTGATCATATTGAAACTATTTCTTCTCGATACCTAAAACTCTAAAGCTCCTCAATTCCATCTCCTGATTTTTCAATCAATTCCATCTGATAAGCTCCAAAGGATAACGGTTGCACTCGCTCACCCAGATTGCTCCCTTCAGTCGGAACGTTTCATAAGCCCGATATGTTGGTTGCATAGACATTAACTATTTCTCGAGAGGAGAAATAAATGAAAAACATTTTACGATTACTGGTTGTAGTGTTTTGCCTGTTTACCAGCGTGAATTCGTTGCAGGCACAGTGGGTCCAAACCAATAGCGCCTACGGCGGCTACGTACTTAGCCTTGCTGTCTCCGGCACATACCTCTTTGCCGGGACTGGTGGCAGCGGCGTCTTTATTTCCTCCAATAGCGGGACAAGCTGGACTCAAACCGACACGGGGCTGACAAATAGTACCGTCAATGCTCTTGCAGCATCGGGTACGAATCTCTTCGCAGGGACTAATGGCGGCGGCGTGTTCTTATCAACCAACAACGGCACAACCTGGACTCCTGTCAACACAGGCTTGACGGATCCTTATGTCTTGGCTCTTGTCGCTTCGGGCACGAATCTTATTGCCGGGACTTATGGCAGCGGCGTCTTTCTTTCAACCAATAGCGGCACCAGCTGGACTCAAGTTAACACAGGGTTGACGAATACTAATGTCAATGCTCTTGCCGTCTCTGACCCGGATATCTTTGCGGGGACTAATGGCGGCGGCGTTTTTCTATCCACTAATAGCGGCACAAGCTGGACTCAAGTCAACACAGGCTTGGCAAACACTAATGTTAACGCTCTTGCCATCTCCGGTCCTTATCTCTTTGCAGGGACTGGCGGCGGCGTTTTTCTATCCACCAACAGCGGCACAAGTTGGGCTTCAGTCAATTCAGGCTTGACGAACAGCAATATCCTTGCTCTTACTTTTTCGGGCACGAATCTCTTGGCGGGCACAAATGCCGGCGGCATTTTCCTTTCCACCAACAATGGTGCAACTTGGACTGATCTAGCCTCTGGATTGTACTCTAATGTATCCGCCCTCGCCGTCTACGGTCCGGATATTTTTGCCGGGACAGATGGCAACGGCGTTTTCCTTTCCACCAATAATGGTACAAGCTGGAATGAGGTCAGTGCAGGTTTGACATTTCCCTTTGTCTATTCTCTTGACATCTCTGGCACAAATCTCTTTGCCGGTGTTTACGGTAGAGGCGTCTTTCTGTCCACCAACAACGGCGCGAATTGGACAGCAGTCAACTCCGGCTTGACAGAAACGTTTGTCAATGTCCTTGCCTTTTCAGGCACGACCCTATTCGCCGGGACTGATGGCGGGGTTTTCCGATCGACCAACAACGGCGCAAGCTGGATCAACACAGGGCTGCAGAATAGTGCAATCTTCGGTTTCGCCGTCGCGGGTGCAGATATTTTTGCCGGTGCAAACGGTAAAATCTATCGGTCCACCGATGGTGGCACAAGTTGGATCGCTGTCGATTCAGGTTTTGCAAACTATTTTGTTCGTGCCATTACAGTATCGGGTTCCGATATTTTAGCGGGAACGGATGGCGCTGGCATCCTTCTTTCTACCGACAACGGCACAAGCTGGAACTCTGACAACTCCGGATTGCCTAGCTCTAATGGTATCTATGGTCCAGTCTATGCTATCGCTGTTTCTGGCAACAATCTTTTTGCCGGAACTTATGGTGACGGCGTTTTCCATCGTCCCATCAGCTCTTTCACTGCCCCAAGCTGGGCTGCGGTCAACTCGGGATTGACGAATAGTTATATCTATTCTCTTGCTGTTTATGGCCCGGATCTCTTTGCAGGAACTCATAACAGCGGCGTATTTCTATCGACCAACAACGGCACAAGCTGGAACGCCGTCAACACGGGTTTGACTGATACTTCTGTTTATTCTCTAGCGACCTCCGGCCCATACCTCTTTGCTGGTACCGGGAGCGGAGTCTGGAGACGTTCTCTTTCGGAGATGGTTACTGGAGTCGCAGATAGTCATGACGGAGTTCCCATTGAGTTTTCACTTAACCAAAATTATCCTAACCCGTTCAACCCGACAACAACTATCAGCTATGACCTATCAGCTAACAGCTTCGTTACCTTGAAGGTTTATGATATTCTCGGTAGAGAAGTCGCGACCCTAGTGAACGAAAGAGAAAACGCCGGCACCTATTCGGTAAAATTTGACGGAAGCAGACTTGCGAGCGGAATTTACTTCTATCGGCTAACTGCCGGAAGTTACATTTCAACCAGAAAACTTGCATTGATGAAATGACGCTCGCACTGACCAGACCTACTCAAACATTTTATTAAAAAAGGAGATGTAAAAATGGTATTACGTAAATTCAGAATAGCAGCTTTAATATCGTCTTTTTGTGCCGCCTTTCTTATTGGCACAACTTCCATCATGGCACAGGTACCGGAGACGATGAGTTACCAGGGTGTTCTGACTCAGTCAAACGGTTCGGCGGTTGCCGATGGCAGCTACTCTCTGACGTTCAGGCTTTATTATGTCACCATTTTAATTGGACCACCACCGAACAGGATTATCCAATTCATAACCGATACTCTCTGGACCGAGACGCAGAACGTAGCGGTGAGCAAAGGAATATTCAACGTTATCCTCGGAAGCGTAAATCCAATTAATCTTCCGTTCGACAAGCAATACTGGCTTGGAATAACGGTCGCGTCAGGTTCCGAGTTGACGCCGAGGATTCAATTGACGAGCAGCCCATACAGCATGCGTACGGAATATGCTGACACCGCTTTATACGTTTCAGGCGGGGGTACCGGAGGAAGCGGTATTACTGGTATCACAGCTGGAACGGGTCTTACCGGCGGCGGAACCAGCGGAAATGTGACTCTGAGCGCAGCCGTTCCCTTTTCGCTTAGCGGGTCTTCCAGTAATCCGATAATCAGCGGTTCAAATTCAAATGCCAGCACTGGGTCCGGCGTGTACGGCATCAATACAAACAGCGGGAACTATGGTTATCTCGGCGACCCAAGTGAAGGGATCTATGGATACAGCGCAAGTATTCGGGGGGTGTGGGGAGCCAGTTCATCAGGCATTGGTGTATTGGCAACAAGTAGCAGTAATAATGGTGTGCAGGCTTCAAGTATCAGCGGTGTTGCGGTGTATGGCGTCAACACGAACAGCGACGACATCGGGGAACTTGGCAATCCAAGTGAAGGTGTGTACGGTCACAGCATCAGCGGTTACGGTCTGTTAGCCACTAGCAATAGTTCTACTGGAGTTTACGGTAGCGGGACAATTGGCGTAGAGGGTCAGAACACAAGCGATGGGAACATCTATGGAGAACTTGGGACTTCCACCATCGGTGCTCAAGGCTCAAGCGATAATGATTATGGAGTGTACGGCTTCAGCAGCAGCTCAAATACTACTCTCGCTGGCGTAGGGGGAGCTGACGATGCCGGTTATGGCGTATCGGGGCTTACCGAAACCGGTGCCGGTGTGTTTGGTCAAAGTAGCGGTAGTGGATATGCCGGAAGTTTCGCAGGCAATGTGCATATCAGCGGCAGTTACACTGCCACTGGAACCAAGAGCGCAGAGGTAAAGCTCACCAATGGCACGCCTGTAAGATTATCTTGTGAAGAAGCAACGGGAGTTTACTTTGCCGATTATGGAGAAGGTCAACTCACCGGTGGGAAGGCGCATATTTCACTTGATCCTGAATTCCTTCAGACTGTCACTATCGACGCCCAGCATCCAATGATGGTCTTCGTCCAGGTGGAGGGAGACTGCAAAGGAGTTTATATAACCAACAAGACCTCGACAAGCTTTGACGTCAATGAGCTTCAAGGTGGTACATCGAGCCTCAGTTTCTCCTACCGCGTTGTGTGCAAACGCAAATATTTCGAAGACGAGCGCTTATCAACTCCGGCACAAGATGATGCAGCTAACCGCAGCATGATGGAGAAAGCATGGCCGGAAGTCATCGCACAAGAGCAGCAGATGGCCGCGAAGATGCAGGCCATGGAACAGCAGCAAAAGGCAATGCAAGCAAAGATGAATATGGGGCCACAGAAATGACAAAAGATTTTCTCGATGGAACCATCATACGAGTCCGTGTTCCATGTTATTATAAGGAGTTTTCAAATGAGACACATTAGACTAAACCTTTTCACAATTTCTCTGGTGGTACTGAGCGGCATTGGGACCTTGCCTGAGATCGCCGCCGCACAATACAATGTCGCGTCGAGCGTGGTTGGCAGCGGCGGTGCCGCTTTGGCGGGAACCACGTATAACATTGCAGGTACAATCGGACAACTCGCACCCGGATCGTCAGGAAATTCCTCCGACAGCGTACATGCCGGGTTATGGTATCTGCAGAATTATATCATAACCGGCGTTAAATCCCCCTCTGGCGAAGTCGCCAAGGCGTACGAACTCTACCAGAATTTTCCGAATCCATTCAATCCATCAACGGTGATCAGCTATCAGTCTGTCAGCAGTCGGCAGCGTTTCTTTGAAAGTCTACGATATACTTGGCAGGGAGGTGGCGACGCTTGTTAACGAAAGAGAAAGCCCTGGCAGCCATTCGGTGAAATTTGACGGAAGTAGATTGGCGAGCGGAGTGTATTTCTATAAGCTTGTGGCAGGAAGTTTTGTGAGCGTCAAGAAGCTAGTAGTGCTGAAGTAACGGTCGGCAAAATCAGAAACTGTCTTGTCAATCACATGAAACCTCCGGTAATTTCGTTGCTAAAATATCGGTATCAATTAATATTAACTAAACAGGAGAAGACTTTGTGAAGAAGTTACTACCCATCATTGTTTTGATTTGCATCCTCGGCGATCAAAATTCATTGCATGCCCAGTGGGCCCAGTCAAGCGGAATATCAGGTCAAACCATTGATTGTTTTGCAGCCGATGGCGGAAGTGTCCTTGCTGGCAGCACCGGTGGATTTGTTTATGTCTCTAATGATAATGGCGGGAGCTGGAGTGCCATGGGCACGCAGATGACCAATGCCGCCGTCTATGGACTTGCGGCGGGCGGAGGCGACCTATTTGCCGCGGGAAGCCGCGGGGTATATAGATCAACAAATTCCGGCACCACCTGGGTTCAAATGAATTCAGGTTTAGCAGCAGACACAGTGGTCAATACGCTTGTTGTCCAGGGAAATGCCCTCCTCGCAGGAACGAACGGTGGTGGAATATTTTTTTCCACGGACTATGGAGGAAGCTGGACTGCATGGAACACAGGGCTGGGAAATCTGTACGTCACATCTTTGGTTGTTGTCGCGGATCCTCTCGTTTTCAGTGGAATTGATATCTATGCAGCCACTTACGATGGTCTTTACCGATCGACATCCATTCCCGGAAGTTGGAGTTTAATAAGACCGGTACTTATAGATATGTCTTCTTTTGCGGCTATTGGCGGAAATCTCTTCGGTGGTACCTCGTATTCGGGTGTGTCTCTTTCCACCGACAATGGTGAGACCTGGACTGTAATGAATTCCGGCTTGAGCGACATACATGTGCACTGTCTTGCTTTGAGCGAAGGGAGTCTTTTCGCCGGAACTTCAGGCGGAGTGTGTATTCTTATGAACAATGCCGACGCGAATCAATGGGTGCCGCAAAGTTCCGGGTTGACGAGCTTGAACATATATAGCCTTTTTGTCAGCAACGGAGTTCTCCTAGCCGGGTCCAGTGCCGGAGTGTCGACATACCAGCTGTCCATATTTCCAAAGTTGACCGCCGTTGAAGATGTACCATTCGATCAAGGAGGATATGTTGAGCTGACGTGGAAGGCTTCGTCTCTCGATACGAATATAATATACTTTCCCAGTTATAGTATTTGGAGGGCTATACCGCAGAACACGTCTGAGAATCTTGTTGGCTTTAGACCCAACAATAGAGTGGAGGTATCATCTGCCTCAAAGAGAATCCGGACTATAACCACGATAGAGGGCACATTTTCATTCCAATGGATCGCCGACGAAGATGCACATAAACTCAGCGTGTACTCTTACACAGCTCCGACGTTATCCGATTCGATGGCTGGCACGAACGGCATGGAATACTTCATGGTCTCTGGCGAGACATACAATGCAAACGTTTTTTATGACTCAAATGTAGACAGTGGATATTCGGTAGATAATCTCCCGCCATCAGCACCGGCAGCGGTGACAGCGACTGTCTCTTCCGGAAATGTCATACTGCATTGGAAGCAGAACTTAGAACCAGATTTGAAGAATTATCAAGTTTATCGGAGCGATTCAACGATTTCGAATCCGAAATTGATGACTCCGTATGCTGTAACCACGGACACGCTTTTCCACGATGCGACTCCTCTTTCAACAAAGACCGCATATTACGTCGTCTGTGCTCAGGATATTCACGGCAATCTGAGTTCTCCAAGCAACGAAGTGTCGTACACTCCCACTGGCGTTGACAATCAAGCGAACAGCAGACCGACCAGTTACAACCTTGATCAGAACTACCCCAACCCCTTTAACCCAACGACCACTATCAGCTATGAGTTACCGGCTAACAGCTTCGTAACTCTTAAGGTTTACAATATACTCGGCGAGGAAGTCGCAACGCTTGTGAATGAAAAAGAGAATGCCGGAAGCTACATCGTGAAGTATGATGGAAGCAAAATGGCGAGTGGAGTGTATTTCTATAGGCTAAATGCCGGAAGTTTTGTGAGCGTCAAGAAACTGGTAGTGTTGAAGTAACGATAGAAATAATGAGAAAATAAATTAGAAGGAATAAGTTAATGAAGTTATTCACGATGGTAGTATTGTCCGCAGCAGTGTTTTTCGGGGCATCAAAATCAGTTCATGCTCAAGCCTCCATACTTGACAAATCATTACTTGACAAATCATTTGGGACGAACGGAACCGTCAGAGATTATTTTCCCACCGGAGACTCTTTGTCAGATCAAGCGTCCTCAGTTGCGATACAGTCCGACGGAAAGATAGTTGTTGGCGGAACTTCGTTGGATGAAACTGCGGCGGCGTTTGCGCTTGCTCGATTCGATACCAGTGGAAACCTTGATCCAACGTTCGGATCGGGTGGGTTCGTCAGGAGCACTGATGACGGTTGGCTCGGGCATTCGATGGTGATACAGCCTGACGGGAAAATAGTCGTTGCGGGGAACGCCGTATTTGGAAACGCATCTGGGTTTTTAACCGTCGCTTTCGGACTCAAGCGCTTCAACGCTAACGGCACACCCGATGTGACATTTGGAACCGACGGGGCGTCCTACCTTTTTATAATGAGCCTCCCTCCCATTGAAGGTCTAAGCAGTAACAACGCTAATTCAGTTGCACTTCAATCGGACGGCAAGTTAGTCGTTGCAGGTTCTTACGTCGACACTATAAATGGAGGGCGAGTTGCATTCACAATCGCCCGGTTTGACAGCAATGGCTCTGTCGACAATTCCTTCGGATCAAACGGTCATGTAAGAAATTTCATTGTGGGCGGAGACTCGATCTTAGATGTGGCGAATTCCGTAGCAATCCAGTCCAACGGAAAGATAGTTGCAGTCGGTACTTCCTATAATCCATTTCCTTCATCTGGCGGTGTCGTGTCAATTGCGCTGGCTCGATATGACACCAATGGCACACCTGATACAACTTTTGGAGTAAACGGGACAGTGCGAGTTGCAATTCCAGGAGGACAGGATTTTGACGACGAGGCTTATTCCATGGCGATACAGCCAGATGGGAAAATATTGGTCGGCGGATTTTCTGATAAGAACCCGGGCATCGGCTCTTCAGCCGGTATTGAATTCGCTGTTGCCAGATTTGATAGCAGCGGCACTCTCGACAACTCATTTGGAAGCGGCGGGGCCGCGACGACTTACATTGCCGGTGGAGATTCCAGCAGTGACAAGGCGTACGGATTAGCACTTCAATCGGATGGTAAGATAGTTCTTGCAGGCAGTACATATTTTACCGCCGGGAATGGCGAATATGCCTTCGGAGTCGCACGATTCAACAGCGACGGTACACTTGACAATTCCTTCGGAACAAATGGTTCTGCTTTGACAGTTTTCCCGGGCGGAGATTCTACTGATGATGAGGCGCGCGCCGTTGCCGTGCAGTCCAATGGGAAGGTAGTCGTGGCCGGCTACTCTTTCGGCAATTCTCTTTTCTACCCCCTTTACTCAGGATATGCTTTTGCCCTTGCCCGTTACTTGCCTCAAGGACCGACAGCAGTCAGAGAGAATACCGTCCTACCAGGTAAATATACATTGTACCAGAATTATCCGAACCCGTTCAACCCGAGTACAACCATCAATTATCAATTACCAGCGAACAGTCAAGTGACATTGAAAGTGTACGATGTACTTGGCAGAGAAGTGACGACACTTGTAAACGAAAGAGAAAGCGCCGGAAGCTATTCGATAAAATTTGATGGAAGCAGTTTGCCCAGCGGAGTTTACTTCTATCGCTTACAGACGAGCTCCTTCATGCAAACAAAAAAATTAGTTCTAATAAAATAAACCTGAAACTGCAAAGGGCGACTCAAGCCAAGAAACAGATTCATTGTATCTCATGGGTCTTGTTCAATCTATCCATGATGCAGTGTAGAGAGAGGTGGATCTTGCTGACTTTGGGTGCAACCTCTTTGAGAGAGTTCGCGCGCGAAAAGTGATGGCATAAACTTTAGAAAGGAATATTGGTATGAAAGAATTTATGTTACTTATCCGAAATGAAATTGATCACCAGGCTTCATGGCCGGCAGGACAACATAAGCAATTCCTGGAAAAATGTGAGATGTACATCGGCAATCTGAAAAAGGAGGGAAAATTAATATCGGCGCAACCACTTGTGAGAGAAGGGAAAATAATTTCTGGGAGGAAAGGAGCATGGAATGAGATACCATTCAATGAGACCAAAGAAGTCCAAGTAGGGTATTATCACATATTCGCGAAAGATATGGACGAAGCCATTTTCCTTGCAAAAGAAAACCCTGAATTTGAATACGAAACCACTGCAAGAATTGAGGTTCGTCCGATTAAAACAAAAGAAGAAACTACTAACTACGTCTATCCCAAAAATAGTTTAACAAACAAATAATCAAAGAAAGGATCATATATGATTATCGTTCACGATATCTTCATCTGCAAACCGGGTAATGCGTCTAAACTGGCCAAAATGTTTAAGGAAGTTATGACGGGCAACAGCGAACTGGTAAATATCATGACTGATATGACCGGCCAATATAATAAAGTTGTGATGGTCACAAAATATGAGGACCTAACCTCCTACGAGAAGAGCTTTCAGAAATACAAGGAGGGATCGCAAGAGATGAAAAAGATGCAAGAGAAAATGGCTGGCTATCAGGATATGTATCTAACCGGCAGCCGCGAAATCTACCATGTGTGGTAAGAAATTATTATGACCAAATTGTACGGAGAACTGGCTCCGTATTGGTATCTATTACTTATTCCGTTAGAATGGTACAAAGATGAAAGGTAAAACCTAATGAAAAGCGCATTTCTCGGATTGGCTCTTTTTGCAGCCCTTATTGTCGGAGGCAGGCAGGCAGGTGCACAGAATGTTTCCGACTGCGAAAAGGAAAGACAGATGCTGGAGGCTAACAAGAAGATGGTCGCAGATTTTTATCAGCGGTTGTTTGGTGATAAGGACATCGACATCATCGACAAATACATCGGCGACACTTATGTACAACACAACCCTTACTTGCCGGACGGCAAACAGGCATTGATCGATGCTTGCAAGAAGTGGTTCAAAGATCAGCCGAAAGAAAAGATTGACATCCAGCACTTAGCTGCCGATGGAGATTTGGTTTTCATTCACACGAAAAGCCACGATGGGAAAAAGACTATCTCCGTTATCGACATATTCAGAATCGAGAACGGCAAAATTGTGGAACATTGGGACGTTGGTCAGGAGGTCCCTGAGAAAGCCGCGAACAGTCATCCGATGTTTTAGATGGGCTGACATAGACGCGCATTGGCTGCTTAAAAATTTGCCTCACAGGTTTACCACCGGCTATTCATCTGTTGGAAGCTTTTGTCCAAATCTGCTCTCGACGCATTGATTGAGCCTTCCGTCATACCATAACCTATTTCGAACACGTCATTCTTGAAGCTCTTCATTACTGCAGCCACAAATTCCTTAGACGTTAGACCTGCTTTATAATTGCCTCTCTTAGCTCTTCCTTCAGGGTTTAGTTCCGTATCAACTGCCGGCGGAACGACTTCAAAGACTTTGATCCCGGACTTCAAGAGTTGATGCCTGAGCGCCATAGAAAAAGCGTGCAGCCCGGCTTTGGTCGCGCTATATACCGGCATCCGAGCGGCAGGCACAAAACCTAATCCGGATGAAACATTGATGATGGCGGCTTCTTTCTTTCCGGCCAAGTACGGAATAAACAGCCCGGATAGAATTATCGGGGCTTCTAAGTTGATTTTGATTTCATTTCCTCCGGCCAGGAATTCGGCAATGCCTTTCGTGAAATCAATATCTCTTTGAATACCGGCATTGTTCACCAGGATGTTTAACTTCGGAAAGCTTGTAGTAATCCATTCCACCAGTATTTTTCGATCCGCTTCTTCAGCCACATCACACACTTTGATATGGAACTCCGGATGTTCTTTTTGAGCTTCAAGAAGTCTTTCTTCCCGGCGGCCGCAAATGATGACTTCATTCCGCGCCTCCAGGAAAAATTCGGCAAGCGCATAACCTATGCCCGTCGCCCCGCCAGTAACTAATACTGTATTACCTGAAATCTCCATTTGAAATTGTCTCCACTATTTTTTTAAGGGATAGCCAACTGTTTGGCCAAAGAGCACCCGCTGTTCGGCACGCAAATTTAATTTTGCTGAGAGAGCGGGCTTGTTGCAATTGTGAAACCATGATGCCAAGCCTTGTGAAGCGGCGAACAAATATACATTGGCTGCAATGAGACCCGTATCGACATAGTAGTACGACTTCTGAACTTCAGTATCTTGCAGTCCGGGTTCCTGATAACCGGATGTATTGGATAGCTTGTTAATATCCACGACGTATATGAGCTGAACCGGAGCCTTCATTACAAAATCTGCCTGTCCGGGGCCAATTGCCAGTGGACGCAGGTCACCCGCAAGAACCGGGACGATGCTGTGATGGAGCGCATCATATAAATAGATCCCTTCCTCCATGGCGATATAAAGATCAATTTCCTGTGAGTTGCTTGCCGACGCAGCAGTTCTCCCGGGAATTTCAAATGGACCTATTTTACGATTTACACCGCAAGCCGCCCAGAGGAGATTTGAAAGTACCTGCAAAGAAAGTTTTCTATCGCTTATCTCACGGGTAGTTTTTCTTTGCTGTAATGCTTTTGAAACAGATGTACGACGATCAAGTTTTGGTTTCGGCAGTTCGAGCGATAGTGGATCCTGTGAAGAGGCAGCTCGAGGTTCATTCTTTTTTCTCTTATGAATCATCAAATTCTCCTTTCTTAGGAATTTCCTGCGAGTAGAAAATTTTCCGACAGTCCGAGCATTGTCAAGACGGCAACAATGTATTCCACAGAAGCCCCGACAAAGAGGCTATGCTGTGTTAAGTGCAGCACCTGTTATTTTAGAAGACAGCACCATAAGCAAGAAACATAATAACAATTAATTGCCAATTCTTTCAAATGCGAACTTTGCTTTAACGGTATTTATCAGTAAAATAATCGATACGTTATCTGATTTTAAATCCAATATGCCGACCTAAAATCAATAAATAATAAACAGGAAGAATGAGGATGGTTAAGAAAATAGGTAAACCAACAATAATAAAAGCTGCCGGTAATAAGCCGAAGCAGATTGAAGAATATGTGGGAAGGGCAAATTCAGGAACTAAAGAAGCCAGCATAGCGAGAATGGTCAGCCCGCAAGGATGGATTGAGGCAGGGCAAAAGCCGGAGTTCAATGAATATACGGTTGTCTTAAAAGGGTCACTAAAATTAAAACTAAAAGATAAGGAAGTTGAAGTCAGAGCGGGCGAAGCAGTAATTGTCGAAAAGAATGAATGGGTTCAATACAGTACTCCATACGAAGGCGGAGCGGAATATATGTCGATTTGTTTGCCGGCGTTTTCTACCGATATGGTACATAGAGATTCTGAATTAGAAGGATAACGACTTATTCTAGGAATCCACTGCCTACACTTATATCTTGTTCCTCAATTACCGATGAACGTCTTCAAGGTCAACCGATCCAAAAATTGCTTTTGCAATTCCTTCCTGATCGAGTCCGAGTGTCAGGTACTACCTGGACAAAAGCCTGCGGACAATGAAGCAAAATTCATTAGTTCGTTTCTAATCCCGGATTAAACTGCTTGCGAGGTCCAAGAGTCAAATGATTGTGAACTGATAAAAGGTCTTTTCCGGTTAAGCTTTATTTAAATGTGAGGATTATTATGAAACACATGATTGAAAATCAATTGAAGATTAAATACGTCGTCGCTCTTTTGGCGATGGCATTTCTTTCGTCCTTCTTTATCGCATCCGAGGCAAACGCACAGAGGAGACGAGCGGTTGTGGAAAGAGCTAGACCAAACCGCGTCATAAACCTTCCGCGGAATCATTATGGTGTCTTTGTTGGTGGAAGGAATTACTTTTATAGCAATGGATACTTTTACCGTCGGGCGGGACGAGGATATGTTTCTGTTCTGCCACCGATTGGCGCAAGGATAAGAGTTCTCCCGTTTGGTTTTGTAAGTTTTCGAATCGGACCGCTCGCTTACTATTACTGGGATGGTGCGTACTACCAGTTTATCCCGGACGAAAATGTTTATGTCGTAGTTAACAAGCCGCAAGGTGCACCAAATGTTTCGGCACCTAATACTTCAAATGAGTCACAAGATGAAGCCGTGTTAACAGATGGCACAACGCTGACGGGCGTTTTCATGGGAGCAAGTCCGGACTCAATGCTATTTCAGGTAAATGGTGAAGTCCGACATATTCCGATTACCGGAATATCATCGATCACATTTGCGCCGTCAATCATAGATAGCAGCAGTCAGAAGTAATTATAAATCTGCTTGAGGGATTTCCGGCCGAAGAGTGTCGATCTCTTCGGCCCGTGTTTATACTTACATGATTTGCTTCGAAGGATAACAGGGTATCCATTTTTCTGCAGTGGGCTATTTCCAATATATATCAACGATTCTCTGCGATCTTTGCGTTCTCCATGGTTCCAAGACTAAAGCTCGCGCTCCATAGATTTAGTTTTAACTGCAAAGCAGCGGATTGCCGCGTGGTGCTGACGCACCACTCGCAAAGACAAGATGCCTGTTTGGTCTGCACACCCTTCATGTTGTCACTTGTGCCTCGCTTCCCATGTACACTAATTTCACTCCGGCTTCCTGCGCATACCTGTTAATCCGTTCGTCACGGTAGAATTCTTTGTAGTAAATAACGGTAATGCCGCTATTAGCGATAAGTTTGAAACAGTTCAGGCAAGGTGATGCTGTAACGTAGATTTCCGAGTTGTTAATATTCACGCCGTTCTTTGCAGCCTGTGCCACTGCGTTTGCTTCCGCGTGCATTGTGCGAACGCAGTGGCCGTTCTCCATGTCGTGTCCCACGTCGTCGCAATGCGGTGCGCCGCGGAGACTTCCATTGTAGCCCGTAGAAAGAATGACTTTATCGCGCGCGATGACTGCCCCGACGTGTTTGCGGTCGCAGGTGCTTCGCGTGGAGACTTGATCTGCTATTGCCATGAAATATTCGAACCAATCCGCTCTTCTTTTTGCCATAATCTTTTCCTTTAGTGACTGCAAAAAATATCCAAAGAAAGTTCAAGATGCAACTCTGCACCCATAATGTTTGCACTTTATCTGAGGAACGGATAAATTTTGTGGGACACGGTCCGAGGAGGAAAAAGGAAAAACGCCATTTTGGCAACCGCATAACGAGTTATCTCGCCATCAAGGATCAACCATGATATGCAATGTGGTGGCGGTTTAATATTTACGCGCTGTTATTGCAGTCAACTCTTAATTATAAAAGGAGAACATTATCATGAAACAACTCATCTATATCGGAATGCTGCTTTTGTTAAGCACCTATTCGTATGCCCAGTGGGAGTATCCTCCCACCCGGACAGTCGATAGCTCCGATACTTACTGGGGAAGGACGTACAAAGACCCATACCGATGGCTCGAAAACATCAAGAGCAAAGAAGTCGGAGACTGGTTCAAAGCCCAGGCTACGCTGAGCGACAGTCTCTTGAATAAGATTTCCTTTAAAGATTCCCTCATTAAAGAATGGATGTCGCTCGACTCCTTGAAACCTGCAAGCTATTCCGACATCACATTCGAAGGGCGCCGGTTGTTTTACAAGAAGACAAAAGGAGGAGAGAATGTAGGCAAACTTTATTATCGCGACGGATGGAATGGCGGGGAAAAACTGTTATTTGATCCTTCGACGTATAGGAAAGGAATAACCACCACTATCGAGAGCATTACGCCGAGCTACGACGGGAATCATGTTGCGCTGGCACTTTCTTCTTCAGGCGCTGAAGTTTCCGAGCTAAGAGTTTTGAATGTTGGCAACGGGACGTTGCTCCCCGACAGTATTTACCCGAGTCGGGGTCCGACTGGCTGGACGCTTGACAACTCATCCTTTTTCTATTTGTGGCAAAAGACCGCCGACAACAAGAGTCCCGATTTCGAGCTGAACATCAAAACAAAATTGCACAAGCTCGGGTCCGATTCAGCGAGCGATATCGATTTCTTCAGCAACGGAAGTTATCCGGATCTCAGCATTGCGCCCAACGAATGGCCTATCGCCGCCATCGACGAAACTTACCCCGAATATGTTTTCGCATATCTCTATACTGTGCAGCCCGAAATGAGAGTGTATTACGCTCCCACGAAAGAAATGGCGAAACCCAAAATCGACTGGAAGGTTCTTTGCACGACTTCCGACAGCCTTGTACGAGGCATGGAATTCCACGGCGATAAGGTGTACGCGATCACTCTCAAGAACTCCGCAAATTACAAACTCATCGCAACGAGCATGAAACATCCCGACTGGAGCAAAGCGGAAACCATCTTACCTGAGGAGAAAGACGTCCTCCAATATATTGTCAAAAGCAAAGGCTACCTTTTTGCCGTTTATTCCAACGGAATTACCGGCCGCGTGGTTGCATATCATTTCGACGACGGCAAGACAGCCGAGCTTTCTCTCCCGATGTCGGGTACGGTCGATGTGAGCTGCCCTGACAGACACACGAACCAGATTCTCGTTACAATCTCTTCATGGACATCCCCGACAACCTGGTACAGCTATGATGCAGACAAACAAGTGTTCGCGAAAAGCATATTCAACTCTGACATTAAATATCCGGGTTTCGAGAATCTGACATCCGAAGAAGTTGAAGTCCCCGGTCATGACGGTACCATGATACCGCTCTCCATCATTTACAAGAAAGGATTGCAGCGAGACGGTAAGAATTGCTGTCTCCTGGAAGGATACGGAGCCTACGGGATTAGTTACACACCTTACTTCAGCATCCTTCGGTCCATAGCCTTGAAGGGAGTTGTGCTCGCGTACGCCCACGTCCGCGGCGGCAGCGAGAAGGGGGAATCATGGTACAGGGCAGGTTACAAGACGACAAAACCGAATACATGGAAAGATTTCATCTCATGCGCCGAATACCTTGAGAAAAACGGCTACACTTCTCCATCGAAGCTTTCGGGCGCCGGCACCAGCGCGGGCGGCATTCTCATCAGCCGTGCCATTACCGAGCGGCCGGACTTGTTCGGAGCCGCGATTTGCAATGTCGGGTGCGCGAACGCAATGCGTATGGAGTTCACGCCCAACGGTCCCCCAAACATTCCGGAGTTTGGGACGGTGGAGGACTCAGTTCAGTGCCTGGCGTTATACGAGATGGATGGCTATCAGCATGTGGTGAAAGGTGTGAAGTATCCAGCGGTGATTTGTGTCGGAGGTTGGAACGACCCTCGCGTCGTTGCCTGGCAGCCGGGGAAGTTTGCAGCGGCGCTCCAAAATGCGTCGACTTCCGGCAAGCCTGTCATCATGATGGTAAATTATGACAGCGGACACTTCACAGAAGAGAAGGAAGTTACGTTCCGGAATTTTGCCGACCAATATTCATTTGTCCTGTGGCAGACAGGGCATCCGGATTTTCAGCCGTCGAAATAATTGGGAATGATGCTTTATCAAAGGTTAAAAGTTCTGGAGACGCAGCAAAAATAAAAAGTAAACAATAAGCAGCAGGCGGAAGCCGCAACGCTTCCGCCAATTTTTTGGTGTCATTTCTGCGCCATGGGCGCATCCGGCTCCGGCGGAGATGAGCTTTGCGACGAGGAATCTACTGTAGGATTCTTGAAATGATGGTTAACCATCACTCTACACAAGATTCCTCCGCGCGTGTTCACTGGAGAAACAGTGAACACTTGGTCGGAATGACAGGCTCGCTAGTCATTTCTCCGCTCATTCGCCTCGGCTTAGTGAATCTGTGTCCCCACTTTTCCATCTCCTGGAAATCAGTAACGCGGTATATCCCAACGCCATCCAAATGACCTCTCGCGACCGTTTGATGGCGATGAATGCCAGCGCGACCGAGGCAGGGTCGGCGATACCGAAGCTGGCGATCAGCGAAACATAGGCGGCTTCCACGGCACCGAATCCTGAAGGGATGAAGAAGAACGAGATTCGAAGAAGGGAGGCAGTTCCCTCCATGAGAAATCCCTGACCCACAGAAACGTTTTGCCCGAGGATTCTCAAGATAACATACGACTCGAATCCTAGCATGGTCCATCCGGCAATAAATGCAGCCAGGGAACTGAAGACTACTCTCCGTCTCTGACGCGCGAAACGAAGGATTGTGGCGTCGATCTGGAATACGCTCGACTCGTGTCGCGAAAGAAAATGTCTCCAGCGACTCCACCCAATTCGTTTTGATAACGATATAAGCTGGGTAACACGCGGCCCGCTGTAAACATATCCTACCACAGCGAAGACCAGTATGAAAATAAGGCTCACCGGAACTAATGTCTTTACGGAAAGTGCAGCCGCAAACCCGTGCCCCGGCACGGCAAAGGCAACCAACACCATGATGACTGATAGAAACAATCCCTGCGCTGCCGCCATATTGATCTTTCCCATCATACAAGCCGCAACGCTTTCTTCAATCGGTATACCGCAGGCACGGCGCAGCCAGATAGGACGGAGTGCTTCTGCGGCGACGACCCCTGCCGGTATGGAGTTGAGAAGCGCATCGCACCCGACCCGCACAGGGAGAACCTTCAACATACGCTTAAGCGAAAGCGTGCCGGGAACACACAGCGCTAAACCAAGAGTTTCGGCCATTGTTTCAAGTGTCGGCGGTATGAGTACTAATATCATGGCCAATCCGACCCTATCAAGGAGCGTAAACACAGTGCCGATCTTTGCGCCTGCGAACTGGCGCCAGAGGATGAGCACAATTACCGAAGCCGCAAGAACCTTCAGGACGATGCTTGCTGACTGACGTATGGAGAAAGGGGCGGACGAGCCTGGCCGATGAAATCCGATCTCATTACCGGGGTTGCTCTTCGGTTCTCTTCCGCGCTCTTTGGAGAAGCTGCTTTTGTCCCGTGAAGATGAATCGTTCAAACAGGTTCTCTCATTCGTTCGGTTCCTTTCGCGTCAAAGATTTTCATTTGCAGCCTCATGTCTCGTGTCGATAGCTCAAGTTAATAAATCCGTCCCAAAATATTGCGAACCCGTTCTTGCATTAATCTCCTTTTCTCACCAAATTAACAGAAGTTCTAATTGGCGGTGGAGGGCGTCTCATGTTTTTGGGATCATGTATGATTTAGTTAATCAATATGAAATGGTTGATGGTACATCAAACCAAGGAGAGAAGAGGGTATGCCTGACAGGGAAGTTCATACGATTCGTGACCTAATATATTTCCAGAATGAAACAGCACTGAGGAGAAGGAACAAAGACTGGGACCTTCATTAAAGAAGAATGGCCTGAGAAAAAATGGTGTTAAGAAAATTTCGAAGTCCCGCCGATTGCGGGATAAACTCCGCGTTAAAAAACAAATATGGATTTGCATTGCAAGATGGAAATAATCCGTATGTTATTTGTTTTAGCGGAGCGGAGAAATTTTTAGACATTTTTTCTCGAGCCTTGATCTTTTCTTTCGTTCTTTCTTTTGTATTAAGACAAAAGAAAGAACATCCTTTAGTGCTAGGCTTAGAATTACTCTTTGATACAGAGAGTTATGTGGATGGCTGTTGTTCATTTTCTTTTGCTTGCCCAAAAGAAAATGAACCAAAAGAAAAGGGCGCCCCGCGAAAGCGGTCCCGACATTTGTTATTATCGGGATCGTCACGTCCCCGACGAACGAGGCGATTTCAATATTTCGCGGTTCGCATATGACAGGTGAGACTCTCGAAATCGCCTCTTCACGCGCCTTGAAAGATTCTGTCAGATGGGGACGTGACTCCGTTTTCGCAATGGGTTCCGATGAAGTGAGGAGCAAAAAAGGTTCTCGCTATGCTAGATAGATAAGTCCATACAATTCGCGATATGATGAATCCCAGCAAGAGAAGGATGGCCTGAGAAAAAATGGCGTCAAGAACATTTCGGAGCGGAACGTTAAGAAACAAATATGGGTCTACAATGTCTGGTGGAGATAGTCTGAGTATTATTTGTTTTAGTGGAGCAGAGAAATTGTTAGACATTTTTTCTCCAGCCTTGAGCTTTGCTTTGGTTCTTTACTTTGTGTCAAGACAAAGGAAAGAACACATTAGTCGATCTAAATTGAGAGCCATGTTTGAACGAACCAGATCAGGCATGGTTTGTTCATTTTCTTTCGTTCACCCAAAAGAAAATGAACCAATTGATTGTGGTGGATGGAAAGAATAAATTTTGAAGTCAAAAGGGGAGCCCCAAAAACTAACCATCAGCGAATAGGACAAAGATGAAAAATAAAATTATTACAACAATCCTCCTGGCAGTACTTTCATTAGGGACTGTTTACTCTCAAAGCATTAATAAGCCGAAGCTCGATAGCTTGTTCGACGTGCTGGCCGAGAATAATAAGGCCATGGGGAGCCTGGCGATTTCAAAAAATGGAGTTGTGCTTTACAGCAGGGCATTCGGTTACAGTGTGGCTTCGGAGAAAGAGAAAAAACCGGCAAATGACAGCACGAAATACCGGATCGGTTCTATAACCAAAATGTTTACGGCGACAATGATCTTCCAGCTTATCGAAGAAGGGAGGCTCACGCTCGATACGACATTAGACAATTTCTTCCCTTCAGTTCCGAACGCGAAACAAATAACGATCGGCAACTTGCTCGATCACAGGAGCGGGTTACACAATTTTACAGCCAAACCTGACTACACGGTCTGGATGACCCGGCCGAAAACGGAAGACGAGATGCTCGCAATCCTCTCTAATGACAAACCTGATTTCCAGCCGAATGAGAAGTCGTCCTACAGCAACACGAACTTTCTTCTTCTGGGATATATTATTGAAAAAGTCACCGGGCAATCCTATTCGCAAAATTTGAAGGAACGAATCGCCTCTAAGATCGGACTTTCAAACACATACGCCGGCGGCAAGACCGACATAGCCAGCAATGAAAGTTTCTCGTACCGGTTTGGAGAGAGCTGGAAGCAGCAACCCGAAACAGACATGAGTATCCCCGGCGGAGCCGGCTCAATTGTTTCTACACCGACGGACCTGATAAAATTTGTCGAAGCATTGTTTTCTTTGAAGCTGGTTTCTCGGAGTAGTTTGAATCTGATGACAACCATAACGGATGGATACGGGATGGGTGTGCTTCAATTGCCGTTCTATGCAAAAAAAGGCTACGGGCACACCGGAGCCATTGACGGCTTTGCTTCTACTCTAGGTTATTTCCCCGAAGATAGTCTGGCCGTAGCATATTGTGCCAACGGAATAGCTTATCCACCCAACGATGTCGTGGTCGGTGCATTGAGCATTTACTTCGACATGCCCTATTCGATACCGACTTTCCATACGATAACCATGAAGCCGGAAGATCTCGACAAATATTTAGGCGTGTATTCATGCCCGGATGTCCCGTTGAAAATCACAATCACCAAAAGCGATTCCACTCTAATTGGGCAGGCGACCGGACAATCCTCTTTCCGGCTTGAAGCGACAGATAAGGACAAGTTTCAATTTGTCCCGACAGGATTAGTGATGGAGTTCGACCCGGCGAAGAGCGAGTTCACATTAAAACAGGGCGGCGGAAGTTATCTGTTCACGAGAGATAAATAATAATGCTCCATTACCTTCGCATATTTCCTTCTCAAATTAAACGGGCGCACGGGATGAAGGTGGTGTAGTGGACGTTTCTGATCTCAACAATGATGGAGAACTGTCGGTGCTGGATATTGATTTATCAAGTGAGATGCATGACAAACTTCAACTGCACCATGACGATTGAAATATCTAGCGGGGATGCGGCGCTGAGCCGAACTGCGAGCCGAAGTTGCTTTAATCTCCTTTTCTCACCAAATTAGTCAGTAATTTGAATTGTCGGTGGAGGGCGTCCCATATTTTTGGGATTATGTATTATTGAGTCATCCGATATAAAATGCTTGATGGTACAGCAAGCTGCGGAGTGAAAAGGGTATGCTGGATAGAGAAGTTCATATAAGCTCTCGGAGGACAAACAAACTTTTCAAAGATTCACAGGTAAGAAAGGAAATGATATGCAACGTTTCGTCCGTTTCTTGATCCCGTCTCTCTCAACCTTGCTGGCATATTTCCTTGCGCTGCCATGGGCGGCGCTGTTTATTGACCAAAAATTCAATTTAATCTGGCGGATTCCTTTCTGGACTGAACCGGTTGCCGCCGTCCTGGTTCTTGTGAGTATCTGCGTCATTCTTTACCACTTCTGGGCGCGGGCATACCACGATGTTTCAGCGGAAACCGCTATGGCTTCAATGCAGACAGCCGCCGCGAGTACAACAAGACATTTCCACATCGCCGCCCTCCTTGGCGTATGGTTGGGTGGAATCGGACTTGCCTGCCTGTTGCGTTCGCCATGTCTCCTTGGTATCTATGGGATTCCAGCAATTGCCGGCACTCTTTGGTCGCGGCCTCCCGAATCATCGGCATCATCGGCTCGATTTGTCAGAGCAATTCTTGACCGCGTCGATCTGACTCCACGCTGGGTTATACTAATCCTCGTTGTCGCTGCAACAGCTGCCGGCTCGCCTGCTCTGAGCATAGATAAGCAAGCGCCCCCTTCCGATTCTGAGCCGGCGATACTGGTACAGGTGCGCTGCAAACCCGGCACATCCTATCTATGGAAAGCAGATTTCGATAAGCATATCAGGCCCGCTATCGAGGACGTTATTGCGAAAGGCAATACGTTCACCGGCCTTCAAGTCATTCAATCGACGCTTCCATGGCAGCCTTTCGACTTTGAGCTGATTTATACCGGCAAGTCGTTCTCAACCCTCGACAAGCCTGGCGTTCCTCCGCACTTCGCAGCCCTCTTTGAGCGCGAGGGAAGCATCCGTGCTCTGGCAGTACTCAAAGAAATGAATTCATACGAGGAACAGTCTGTTGTCACGATCGTTTACTTAACGAAGGTGAGGTAACCATGCATGTTCTTGTGACAGGCGCGGGCGGGTTCATCGGACGCTCGGTTGTAAGGAAAGCCCGGTCGCGCGGCTGGAAAGTGACGGGAGTTGCGCGGCGCTCATCCGGCGAGGCAAGCTTGATTGCCGACCTGCGTGAGCCAATTCGCGGGTGGGAGGTGCCCGAGGCGATTATCCATCTCGCGGGCGGCTATGCCGGGCTGGGAATGAAAGAACTTGCCGACACCGATCTTGTCATTGCCAGGAATTTGCTCGAATGGGGCAAGAGGGAAGGAGTGCGCAACTGGGTCTTTGCAAGCGCGGCGGAAGTCTATGGCGACATCGACGGCGTGGCCGACGAAAGCTATCCTTGCCGTCCCGTCATACCATACGGGAAAATAAAACTCCAGGTCGAGGGGCTGTTCCACGATGCCGGGCTGCCTGAACTGATGGTCTGCCGAGTCGGCGAAGTATACGGCTCGGAAGGACGCATTCTCCACGAGCTCGGCGGGAAATTGCGCGCCGGTTTTTGTCCGTGGGCCGGCAATGGAGAAGTGAAGATCAGCTTCGTGCATGTTGACGATGTAGCGGAAGCGCTCCTCCTCGCATGTGAGCACGCGAAACCCGGATTCAACGTTTACAACGTGGGCGACAGCGAACCGGCGACCTGGCGCCAATTTCTCGAGGAGATAGCGGCACAGCTGCACGTTCGCGGCCCGTACTACCTTCCGAAGTTTGCGGCATATTCCTATGCCTGGTCGGCATCGTGGACCGACAGGCTGAACCACAAACCGCCGAATATTACACCGCAAACTCTTCGGCTCCTCGTCACGCCGAAAGTCATGTCGAGCAAACGACTGCAAGATGAGCTCGGATTTGTTCCGCAATATCCCAACATTTATGTCGGACTCAAGGAAGTGCTCCATGGTTAGCAGGTTGTTCGACGCCTCCAACCTCAACAGTGATGGAGAGCTTTCGGTGCTGGATATTGATTTATCACGTGAGAGGCACGATCGGATTCGGTGAAATGTCCACGACTAAACTGTTTCAAGTGCGTGCGGCGATGAGAAGGAACGGCAGCGTTTATTGCAGGGATTTGCTCAGGCAGTCGATCACCAAGCTTGTTGTGACCGTCCGCACCAATGACAGGATCCTAGGAGTTGAGAGCACAATTGCCGATCTCGCCGGCGGCAGAGATTCTCTACGAAAGCTTATCGGAAAGGTAACATAATACACGAGCCTCGGCAGACAGTATTAACTCGAAAGCCAAAAATGAATCGAAGTGGGATATGTGGCATAAAAGTTTTGGGCCAGAGGGACAAGTCTTCATGAATGCTCAATAGACTTTTTACCAATAGATAGGAGGTATTTGATGCCATCGTTTAGCACTCAGCAAACAACGTGGGTCCTTGTTGATCCTCAAACACCAATACCTTGTACATTAGCGGTAGTGGTCCCAGCCGAAAGAGTTCAAGAAATCAAAAAGGTTGAACAAGAACAAAGAGAACGCCGTTTTCTAGTTCGAGCTATTCTTTCTGATCATATACCCCTTAGTGGTACGATGGATGAAATTCTTACTCGACCTTCGTACCATAAAATGATGGTGAATGAAAACAAGTTGACAATTTACCTGCATCATGGAGGACACAATGCGGTTTTTTTTGATCTAGTAAGCGATGGATCGATAGGGTTGCTCGATTACATCGAGGTCAGAATCGAAAGTCGGTTCCCGAGTAACTGCTTCTGGTCTGCCAGAACAGCTATATCTCAGCTTTTAGACTCCATGATGCGCTCAAGGTGGATGCCATTAACGATTCGACGGCTTGATCTATACATCGATGGTGACGACAGGCCCTTGTGCCATCAATTGATTTTGCCATTCACTGATGGCACGAGGTGGGGACCACTTGGTGGAATTCAACAGTTCCCATTCCTGGTAGCACATGAAGCACTGATTCGTGAAGCAATTACATCAGGTAGCCCGTTCTATCGCTTCCTTTGCGCCTACCGCTTATACGAGGGGTTTCGCCCACTGCGAAAGGTAATCAATCAATTAAATAACCGATTTGGTGTCATGGCACCGATACCGAAGCCGCAGGGGATTGAAATCGGGCTATTAAAAGATTTCGGATTCTCCCCTGAGTTTTTGTCGAAAGTGACCAATGTTGAAGACTTTTGGAAAGAAACGACGAAATTAAGACACGCAGTTGCCCATTTTCTTTTAGACAATGCTTCTGGGCCGGTTTCTCTTTCGGATGGCAATTTCTATCATACTTATAGTTTGATCGGGGCTATTTTACTCAGCTATTCTCATAAGACATATGTTGACCTATTTAGATACGTTATGGATAATTTGGCTGAAAAAATTCAGCTTGGGTCTATTCTCCCAATGGTTGATAGAAGGGACGACTTTCTATTAAGGCCGGACTCTCTGCAAGGGTCAACTGAATGACCAATTGGAATCCACTATTATTAGACCGTTACGCGAAAGTGTCTACGTTGCTCTTAGCGTGGTACTTCAGGGCTAATCACTCGCGAAAGTGATCGGATCGATAATCATGCCCTTACCATACTCATTGTCTTCTCTCACGACTCCGAAAGAGTTCTACTCCTGAATAACAAGGCTTGATCGCGATTATTGAAGGCACTTTCATTTTCTCTTCCCCGCACAGCGTATCATCGCCTCAAGGCTTTTCTCAACATCGTCGTCTCTTGTCGCCCATGATGAAACGCTGATGCGCATCGCCGTATTTTCCTGCCATACTGTGCTGCCGCACCAGCATGTGCCATCATCCTGAATCTCGGCAATGACACGCCGCGTGGTTTGTGTGTCTCCGAACGAGACGAGCACCTGATTTAGAACCACGTCGTTGAGGATCCGATATCCGGCAGCGGACAAACCTTCGGCAAATCGCCTTGCGTGACGGCATGTTCGTTCTATCATTTCCTCAAGCCCTGCTCTCCCGAGCGACATCAATGCTGCCCACACGTCGACCCCTCGGCCTCGCCGCGAAAGCTCGGGAACGTAGTCCGATGGATTGCGTTGCTCTGTTTCAGTGGGGAGGTACTCTGCGGTGACTGCCATGGCACTTCGAAGTGCATCGCGGTCGCGCACAAATGCAAATCCACAGTCGTATGGCACGTTCAGCCATTTGTGGCCATCCGTTGCCCACGAATCCGCCTCGGTAATTCCCCTGGTCAAATATTTTGTCGTTGGAGCAACGAGCGCCCACAACCCGAAGGCTCCGTCAACATGAACCCATGCGCCGGATTCGTGTGCAATGCGGCAAATCTCGTCAATCGGATCGAACGAACCTGTGTTTACATTTCCTGCCTGTACACACACGATGGCCGGGCCTTTGATGGAAGGAAGACGATCTGCACGCATCCGTCCTTGATTGTCAACGGGTACAACCTGAGCACGTGTGCGCCCCAGCCCGAGCCAATCCCAGTGATTTGGTGAGAGACGGATGCACCTCTTTTCCCACGATGACAGTTATCGGGGGCGCACCCATCAATCCATCGGCTTCGACATTCCATCCGGTTTTCTGGAGAACGGAATGACGTGCCGCGGCAAGTCCGGTAAAATTGGCGAGCGTTGCGCCGGTGACAAACGCACCACCACATGTTGGAGGGAATCCGAATAGATCGAGCAGCCACGAAAGAGCAACTTGTTCGAAGTGAGCCGCGCCTGGAGTGACTTGATATAAGGCGGCGTTTTGGTCCCATGCGCCGGCAACCCAGTTTGCTGCCAGTGAAACGGGAAGCGATCCACCGATAACAAAACCGAAAAACCGCCTGCCTGCCATTGCCATGGACGCTGGATCTCCATACGCTTCGAGCATTTGAAGGATCTTTTTCGGGTCAACGGGATTATCTGGTATGGGAATGTCTAGTTCTTTTAAGCGTGCAACGGCCTCTGCCGAAGGAGTAACCTTCCGGTCATCCAATCCCTCCAGAAAACGGATTGCCTGTTCCGCTGCACTCTGAAGAATATCTCTCATAGTATCAACTTTCATTTAATCGCTGTGAAATCATGGAGACCTAGAAAATAAACCATACATGAAATTCTAATTCATGAATTAGGATACTTATAAGTTACGGTAGAATTCTCAATTCAACCAGCATCACATGAACGAGCGGCTCCGATCCGGAAAGGTTTTTGATATGAGCAGATCGTCACGACATTCTAACACCCATGATGTTTCGTTGAGTTCCTATGGCTCGACTGCAGCTGCGAAAGAATTTTACTCCTGAGCAGGAGGTCTGTTGGAAGCACTTTCATAGCTGGGGTGGCTGCAGCAGAAGAGACCGTAGGACAGCTTTAGTTTGCTTTTGCATTAACGGGGCATATTCTCCTTGCGACACGATTCGAAGAACGCGACTTGGTCGGGCTGCACGGCGAAGCATATCTCAGGAACCTGGCAGAAGTTCAGCGGCACCGGGTAAGGTAGATTGTTTTCCCTTTTCGGCCTTGACTTTCTAACGATCTGCCACTACTATCTTCGTAACAAAGGAAAAATGAAATGCGAGAGAAACTTACTCAAGGGAGGGTAGGTTTTGGGCGAATAGGGGCATCAATTGGATTGCTATTTCTGCCGATATTGGTCGTCGTACCACAAAGGACAGACGCCCAGTGGGTGCAGACGAGTTTTGCGGACAGTGTGGCCATCCATTCGATCGTCGCTCAAGGGAGCAAAATCTTTGTTGGCTGTGGAGGTTCGATTCCGCTTCCGCTGGCGATGCAGCATGACAGCACGGGAATAAGCCCGTCGATAGAGGGTCCAGCCGGCATCGCAGGCTCCGGGCAGTTTGGGTATGGCGTCTACCTCTCAAGAGACAGTGGCTCTACCTGGACCTCCGCGGGTCTGCAAGATAAGAGCGTCTTTGCTCTTGCATCGATTGGTAATGTCATACTCGCAAGTACGTTTGAAGGTGGAGTCTATCGTTCTACTAACGATGGGACAAACTGGACCGTATCGGATAGTGGGATCGGGAATTCGATTGTCTCATGTTTTACCGAGGGGACAAACTCTGGCGAGGGGACGAGTATTTACGCTGGGACATCGTCTGGTGTCTGTATGTCCGAAGATAGTGGCTTAACCTGGACGCCGATAAGCAATGGGATTGGAAGCTCGAGATGGGTAACATCGATTGCCGCAGACGGGTCAAATCTGTTTGCGGAGGTCTGGATGGATGGAGGTCCTATAAGCCTGGATGACTTGGATGATCTCTACAGGTCTACGGATTACGGGGCACACTGGACTACCGCGGATTCTATCATGTTCTTTAATACGCTCCTCGTCCAGTCCATCGCGGTAAGCGGCAACGATGTCTTTGCAGGTGGAGATGGTTTTTATCTATCTGCCGATGGAGGTGTAACCTGGAACAGGATAGATTCGACAATCCAGATTCTATCTCTCCAGGTCATCGGGAGGAATATCTTGGCAGGAACATCGAACGGAGTGTACAGATCGATCGACAATGGTTCCTCGTGGGACCCTGTCGATTCCGGGCTCGAGGATTCGATTTCCATAGGTATGATTGCAATGATGGGGAATCAAGAATTGGCGGCACAGGAAAGTTTCCCTTTCCGGTTTCCAGAGGAGTTAATAATGTCGAACTCCGTGCTCTGGAGTAGACCGCTCTCCGAGTTGACTGCGGTGGATGAGCCACCGCCAACAGTTCCGAAAAACTACTTGTTGTCGCAAAATTATCCCAACCCATTCAACCCATCGACAGTCATCAGCTATCAGTTGCCAGCTAACAGTTTCGTTACATTGAAGGTCTATGATGTCCTCGGAAGGGGAGTAAGAACACTCAAGGACGAAAATGAATTGGCAGGATTCCACGAAGTTGTGTTTAATGGTACAGGCCTGTCAAGCGGAGTTTACTTCTGCAAAATTTCGGCGGGCGGATTTACAGGTGTGAAGAAGATGGTGCTGCTCAAACAAACTAATAGATCCTTTTGGGAAGGGATGGTGCCCCATTATAGCTCTGAAAGAGTTCTACCCCTGAGATGGAGGCCTGTTGGGAGTTTAACTCCCTTATTAGGTGGGGCGGACCCTTCGTAAAGTAGCCGCATCTCGATTTGTTATCGATTTCCAGTTTCTCAAACGCTGCCTTTTAAGAGTCGTCGCGCTTTAGCGTCGTAAAATAAATTTGAATGAGCAACTCGTGCCCGCATTTCCCAATGTAACTCTATCCTTTGTTTGCCGTAAGAATAGATATGTAATAAAGAGAGGTCCAATATGAGGAAAATTTATTTGGCATTCTTGATTGTTGTGGGTTTCTATCTGCAGTCTGGAAATGCCCAGACGGTTTCATCGGGTGGTGGCAAAGAAGTAGCGAAATCAAACGATCCATGTCATGTAGCTTCAGTGACTCAAAAGGTTGATGCTGCTCCTGGAAAAGACGCGGCTCAGAAATCTGATGAGCCGGTAAAATCGGGGAGCGATTCTCAACTCGACCCTGCCACAGAGCAAGCGATTAAAGAGACTATCGCGGATCTGTCGAAGCAGAATAAAAGTTTCTTTGAAGAGTCGATTCGTCAATTCATCGTGCAGAATCTTGTTCGTGACCAAAGCATTACGGATACGTTAAGCGTCTTTAAGGAGAGCGGCGCTTCACATTAGGACGGCACTGGAGTTTGTTTAGAGCGGGCGGTCCGTGCGAAGGTTTCAGGACAGAGAGCTGCCTTCGCGTGGCCATGGGACGACTACGCCATCGTAATTTGGAAAAAGAAATAGCCTTTCAGCCTCGAAAAGCTCTCCTATAAAGCTATTTCAGGCGCAGGATCTACCAAAACGACCATCGACTTTCTCCAGATGACTCGCTCGAAATGCGAAACGGGGCTCATGAAATACCAAAAGAAAACCGCGCGATGCTGAAGAACTTTTTAGACAGGCCGCCGTAAATTATCTTTCATGGATGAAAGGGATAGAACATGAAAGCTGCCGTATTACATGCGTTGGGCCAACCGCCTCGGTTTGATGAGTTTCCGAATCCCGTACCAGCACCCGGTGAAGTGATTGTCCGCGTCAAAGCCGCTTCTATAAAAAACTTGGACAAGATGCGAGCCGGAAAACCTTGCGAACGTTTCTGAGAAAGGTCGAGGCAGCTTTGCAACCGTAATCTGAATGAGACCATCCTACCTTTTGTAACTCCGTTCCTCGTTTGCCGTATGAATAAACATCCACAGAAAGGAACATCATATATGAGAAAGCTCTACACATTTTTCTTAATCGTTTTGGGATTTTGCATCCAGTATGGAAACGCTCAAACTATTCTCCAAAAGGATGAACTGCAGGCAAAAACAAATTGTAAAGTGAACCTCGGCTTTGAGGATAAGGTAACCGGTTGGCTGGCTGAGAATAACGTGCCGGCCGCGGGAATTGGTTTAATAGAGAACGGTGAAATCAAGTACGTAAAAGTATTTGGTGAACTTCGAAAGGGCGTTCCGGCGCCCGACAACGCCATCTTTAATGTAGCTTCCATCACCAAAACTGTTGTGACGATGCTGACTTTGAAGCTAGTTGAGACGGGGCAATGGAATTTAGATGAACCTCTCTCAGATTACTGGGTCGATCCGGACGTTGCTAACGATTCATTACACACAAAGTTGACGACCCGGCATGTACTTACTCACACGACGGGATTTCCCAATTGGCGGAGCGACCATCCCGATCATAAGCTTGCATTTGAATTTCCGCCCGGGACAAAGTATCAGTATTCAGGCGAAGGATACGAGTACCTGCGGCGCGCATTGGAGCACAAGTTCAAGAAACCTCTCGATAAATTGACAGACTCATTACTTTTCAAACCACTCGGTATGAAAGACACCCATCAGTCCTGGGATAGTACCATGGATGAATCGAGATTCGCAATGTGGCACGACCATGAAGGGAACAGGTATGATATGCCGTATAAAACGGGCGTAAGCGCTGCAAGCGATTTGCTTACCACTGTCGAAGATTACTGCAAGTTCGGCATGTACGTAATGAATGGTGGTGGCCTGTCTTCGGCACTTTTCAACGATATGGTAACCCCGCACTCCAACATTCAGAAACACAGCGCCATGGGGTTAGGATGGTTCATAATAAATGGATTGCCGAATGGGGAATACGCTATCTATCACATGGGTGGAAATCCGGGGGTCAAGACACTCGCCGTCTTTTTGCCAAAGTCAAAACGTGGCGTGGTTATCTTTACCAACGGAGAGAACGGCATGTATGTATATAATAATGTGGTAAAGGAAGCATTCGATATCGGCGACAGCATTTACGAGTACATGTATGAAAGGCCCAATATGCCCGCGATGGTACATGTGCCCGATGAAATAATAGAAGAGTACACGGGGCACTACCAGAACCCCGACGTTGAAATACTATCGAAGAGACCGAATGAAATCACTTTGATCGTAGGAGGCTTGCCGAAATCCGATTTGTACCCGGAGTCGGAGACCAAATTCTTCATGAGAGAGTATGATATCCAGGTAGAATTTGTCAAGGACAATGCCGGGAGTGTTACCAATATGATTCTTTACTTCAACGGCAACAAGGCTTTTGAGGCGAACAAAATAAATTAGAAAATTTGCTTTTGCCTCTTTGCGAAGCGCATGCTTCGCAAGGATATCGTTGGGAAGCTCTGCTTCCATGCGATGTCACGTTTTTTTCTTATCTGTGTGCTATCTTTTGCTGAACCATTATTAAATCCAAATATGAGGGAGACATGACAAATTCTACGGACAATACCGACACAAAAAGAATTCTAAAAAGAACGAAGAGCAGATTAGCAGGGCTGTTTTTGCTCCTGTTGGCTCCATCGATGATTCTCGCGCAAAAAGAGTTTGAAGTAAAATCACCGAACGGTGCCATTGACCTTCAAGTCCATGTCGGGTATCAGCTCCTGTGGTCCGTGCAGGACAGCGGTCAGCAGATAATTAAGTCCTCGGGAATCGCTCTTGACCTGGAAGATGGCGAGGTCCTCGGTGATAGCGCGAAGATAATATCATCGAGCACGGAAACGGTAGACAGTTCGTTCGCCGCTATAGATTATATCAAGTCGATCGTTCCGGATAAGTACAACCAGCTTACTCTGAATTGCGAAGGCGACTTCGGCGTAATCTTCAGAGCGTATGACGATGCCGTGGCGTACCGTTTCTTCACAAAAAGGAGTGGTGAGATCGTTGTCAAGAATGAAGAAACATACTTCAACTTTCCCGGCAACTTTAAAACATACGTTCCGTACATGAACGATTACAGAGGCGGCAGGATTTTCAACTCGTCCTTTGAGGCGTTGTACAGGGAGATCAAAATGTCCGAGTTCGCGAAGGATTCTCTGGCGTTCCTTCCTCTCCTTGTGGATTTTGGAAATGGGAAGAAGATTGTAATAACGGAAGCGGATCTTCAAGACTATCCGGGTATGTACCTTGGTATAACCGGCGCAGGACTTATGGGAGTCTATGCGAAATATCCGTTGGAAGCGGAGCCGGGCGGATGGGGAGGGATAAACTATATCGCGGCAAAGAGAGCCGACTATATCGCCAAAACAAATGGCACTCGCAATTTCCCATGGCGTGTTATCGCTATCAGTAACCACGACAAGGATTTGTTGAACAATGATATCGTCCAGAAGCTTGCTTCGCCTCCGAAAATCGCCGACGTATCATGGATCAAGCCCGGACAGGTTGCATGGGATTGGTGGAACGATTGGAACATTTCTCATGTGGATTTCAAATCCGGTATCAACACACAGACTTATAAGTACTACATCGATTTTGCCGCGGCTAATAAAATACGATACATCATTATCGACGGAGGCTGGTCGCCGCTTTTGGACCTCACCAAAGTAATACCTGCGCTTAACCTTCAAGAAGTTATCGATTACGGCAAGAAGAAAAGCGTCGGCGTAATTCTCTGGGCCTCATGGTACACGGTAACTCAGCAGATGGATACGGTGTTTCCTATGTATTCGAAAATGGGTGTGAAAGGTTTCAAGATTGATTTTGTCGACCGCGACGATCAAATAGCGGTGGCTTCGCTTTATCAAATTGCCAAGATAGCGGCGGAAAATCATTTGCTTGTCGATTACCATGGAGTGTTCAAGCCGACAGGCCTTCAGCGGGCTTATCCCAATGTTGTCGGCAACGAAGGCGTCAGAGGGATGGAATACTTCAAGTGGTCCGACGCCGACGCGTCTCGGGAACTCGTGAGTATTCCGTACATCCGTATGTTAGCAGGTCTGATGGATTACACTCCCGGCGCGATGAGAAATGCCACCAAGGAAAACTTCAGACCGGTAAACTCGATGCCGATGAGCCAGGGGACACGCTGCCAACAGCTGGCTATGTACGTCATTTATTATGTCCCGCTCCAAATGCTTTCGGATAACCCGACAATTTACATGCGGGAGCAGGAGTGCACGAACTTCATTACCAAAGTTCCTACGACTTTTGACGAAACGGTGCCGCTCGATGGACAGGTAGGAGAGTACGCAGCGCTCGCCCGCAGGAAAGGAGCGACATGGTATGTCGGCGCGATGACAAATTGGACTCCAAGAGATATTACAATTGATTTTTCATTCCTTAGCAAAGGTAAATACCGGGCGGTCGTATTTGAAGACGGCGTGAATGCCGACCGCGATGCCACCGATTACAAGAGGGAAGTAATAAAAATCTCATCCGGTGAAAAGTTGAATATCCACCTTGCGCCGGGCGGCGGCTGGGCTGGAAGGATAGAGAGACTAAAATAAAGGATAAAAGACATGCTTAAGACATCGACCAGTTTCACTCTTCTTTCAGATATCTCTCCCTTCGTCTATGGTACGACACGATTGGGTGATGAGAAAATTCCATTCAACGACCGGGTGAAGATTGCTCGCGCCGCCATGGATGCCGGGGTCTGGTTCCATACCAGTCACACATACGGAAATGCGCTTGATGTTCTTCGTACCGCATTCGATCAGGACCGAGCAAAAGTTCCAAAACTGATTGTCAAGATCGGCTGGAACAGCATCGATGAGCTCAAGGGCGTCATACGACAAAACCTTGAGCCGCTCGGACTAGAGAGCTTGGAAATTGGCCAGCTCTGCTTAGGTGGCGAACTTGCAGAGGAATTTGCAGTCGGAGGTGAATGTTATCGCGCTTTCTCACTTCTGAAAGAGCAAGGATTAGTGCAGCGTTTTGTTCTCGAAGTGTTCCCATGGACGTCTGATGTGGCACTGAAAGCCATTCGGGGTGGTTATCCGAAAGGAATCGTGGATGGCTACATTTTCTATTTTAACCCGCTCCAACGGTTCGCTTCCAACAAATTGTGGGATCTGATTGTGGAGAAGGACGAACCATTCATCGCGTTGCGAACAGTATGCGGTGCTCCTGTCCATCGCCTCCGCGATGTACCCGGCGCTGCGTGGAAGGAGTACATCCAAAAGAGGGCGGTCGAAGTCGCACCTATTTTTGATCGCTCCGGCATCAAAAGCTGGACAGAATTCTGTATGCGTTTCGCTTACAGCTTTTCCGGGGTGCGAGCGACTGTCGGTTCAACGAGCCACCGGGATAATCTCGAAGAGTTCTTATCATCGGTCGAAAAGATTCGTCCGCTGCCCGAAGACATAACGAGCGAAATTGCCCAGCTTCAATATCGCTGGTCCGATGAAGTGGACATTCACGCCGGACCATGGACAATGTGAAACGGAGGCTTCGTTCTATTCGTTACTACGCTCCCGCTTTGCATTGTTGGCTCCGACGGTGTGTGCAAGCACGGCCTGGAGATTTATCGGTGCAAACTCCGATCGCAAGAGTGACGGAACAGCTCTTATTTTCTTCGAGCAATTCCTCTTCACACATTCTGACGGTGTTGAAAAATCCAACACATGCTGAGCCTTCCACATCGATTCTCAGATGCAGGCTCAACCGAGAATGAACCGAGAGTGAATCGGGAATGAACCGAGAATGAACATCGGCTCAACTGACTGACATTCCCGCGTCCGTGAGAAGCAGAATGTAGAATAATTCTACACTTTGGAGAGCTACTGAACACAAATTCAGCCGGTCAATTGTGAGTTAATCGCAATCGGTCTTAATCAGTCGGGTGGATAGATATTGCAAGTTACATATGTGGGATCATCTCTGCATGGTTCCTGATCCGTTTGGTCCGGGGAATAGATGACAGACAAGAGAGGCGGAGTAAGTTGATGGTTCAGAATGGCAACTGATTGTGGAGTCGGCTAATGGTTAAAGTCATCTTTGTGCCTTTTAACTATGATCTACCAAGTCCTTTCCAATCCATATCTTTCTCTTGACCGGGTTTGATATTTCCTCGTAAACCAGATAAATTTTGTCGCTTAGGTTAGTCCCGACAGAATCGGGATGACCCCGTGGTCAGGCTAATCAACAACAATAGGTACATTCGAAAAGATTCTTAACTGAACATGCTCCACCACACAACATCTATATCAATCAATTACCGGAGGCCGCAGCTATGAAATCATTTATCCTTATCTCGATTACTCTTCTCATATCATTTTGCGGGAACTCATTTTCCCAAACCGCGCATAGTGATACCGCTCTGTTCGTTCAGCCAAAGAATGAGTTTTTCGATTCCATCAACACTTCTTTAGACAAATTCTATCATCGAAACGACACGACTATTGTCAAAGAAATTCGTCCGGATTTCAGCCGCTTCGACGCCCCGAAATCAGTTGACGAGTTCACTCAATACTGGCACAACCCAACCATATCTCAAGGGAACACCGGAACGTGCTGGTGCTTCTCGACTACGTCCTTCCTCGAATCGGAAGTGTATCGCCTGACCAAAAGGGAAATGAAATTCTCGGAGATGTACACTGTTTATTGGGAATATGTCGAAAAAGCCCTCGGCTATGTGAGGTCGAGAGGGAATCAGGAATTCGGCGAAGGGTCTCAGGCAAATGCAGTCCTGCGGGCATGGAAGAATCATGGCGTTGTTCCTGAAAAAGATTATACGGGACTTCTGAATGGACAGCCTTTTCACGATCATTCGAAACTGTTTGCAGAATTAGATTCATATCTAAAGTCGCTTAAAATATCGAACGCGTGGGATGAAACGGGAGTCGAAAGCACGGTTAAATCTATTTTGAATCATTACCTTGGAACCCCGCCGGAGAAAATCGATGTCGATGGAAAACAAATGACGCCGGAAGAATATTTTAAGCAAGTGGTGAAGTTGAACTTAGACGATTATGTCGCGCTGATTTCGTTTTCCGACCGTCCATATTACACCTGGGTTGAGTATAATGTGCCGGACAATTGGTGGCACAGCAAAGAGTACTTCAATGTTCCCCTGGATGAATTCATGAATGCCATCAAGGCGGCGGTGCGTTCGGGTTATACGATGGAGATCTGGGGCGATGTTTCCGAGCCGGGTATCGATGGACATGCAGGGATAGCCGTGGTTCCAAGTTTCGATATTCCTTCTCAATACATAGATGCGAACGCGCGAATCTTCAGGTTCTACAATCAAACGACAACCGACGATCATGGAATCCATCTCATCGGCTATACGCAAAAGGACGGCAAGGATTGGTTCCTGATAAAAGATTCGGGATCGGGATCGAGGAACAACAACATTCATGCGGGATATTATTTCTACAGTGAAGATTACGTGAAGTTGAAAATGCTTGGCATCATGCTTCCGAAGAGTGCGATAACTCGGATCGTGAGTAAGATGAAGGAATGATTTTTGAAAACAACTTAGCGACTCTTTGCAGTTCTAATCTTATTGTTTTCGGTGATGCTGAGTTAGAAATAGAAACTAAAACATCATTTATCAAATCGAAGGAAGAAAAAAATGAAAAGTAAACTCTTGTTATTGTCAGCCGCGATCTTGTTTGCGGTCGAGGCGTTCGCCCAGGCGCCCAAGAAATATGACATCAAATCGGGTATCGTGAATTTCGAGACGACCATTAAAATGGGAAGCATGAATATGAAACAAAAGTCAATGGTCTATTTCGACGATTATGGAATGAAGGAGTGCAAAGAGACTTATTTCAACGATAAGCTGACCACAAGTTATTTCAGCGACGGGAAAAATTTATATTTAGTGGATCACAACATGAAAACGGTGACAAATCGTGGCCCTGCTTACCGTGGAACGGAGGTGCGCGTGGAGTGGATGGAGTTTGGGACGGAGAAGGACCGCCAGTCCGGCAAGATTAAAAAAGCGCCCGCCATGACGGTGGCCGGAAAAACTTGCGAAGTGTTTGTGTCCGACGATGGGAAAGGAAACGTAACGCGGTATGGCGGATGGAACAAAGTCTTATTGTACTTAGACGTTCAGACACCTAATATGAAAACCACCATACAAGCAGTAAAGGTGCAAGAGAACGCAAAGGTTCCCGCGGAAAAATTTGTGGTTCCATCAGGATTTAAAATGCAATAGGTAAGCTGTCGCTCAGTAATCATTGCGAGCCCCACTGGCGGAGAGATGAATAGGTATGAAACCTGTCCTAGATAAAAATGTCTTCGAAAACCGCAGCGGCAGAGACAATGAAAACTCTGGATATGATCGTTCTTTCTTTTGTCTTGATACAAAAGAAAGAACCGAAGAAAAAATCAAGCCTGCAGGAAAAACGGCTAAAAATTTCTCCACTTCGCTAAAACGAATAAAACGCATTTTAATCCCGCACAACAGTATAAATCCGTATTTGTTTTTTAACGCTTCGCTCCGAGATTTTCTGAACGCCATTTTTCCTGAATGCCAAGTTATAGACCGATTGCCACCTCAACGATGTCGTTCGACGGTCCGTTTACGGGATGTCGCATCATGAGAGAAGATCGGCAGAATTCTTTTCTTTGTTGTGGAGTCAACCAGCGCTCCCGTTGGCGAGAGCGAGATGAGGTAATAATCGAAATTGACGAAGTAGTATTTGAACGAACTTCGGGCGGTTCTCTCTTGACGGCAACGCGAAATTTGATTAACGTACTCCTGAATTAAAGGAAGCATTTGATGGTCGGGAGTGTTTCAACAATGTCAGCCAGGATAATTTTGGTAGCGATTTTTTCTATTAGCCCCCTACAGTTTAGAACCACTATGACTGATTCTGATTGGAGTCAGATGATCCAGCCGTACCTTACAAAGCGTCCTATGAACTGGATCTTCTACTATTCCCGACAAACAAATGTGATCATATTGGATTCGAACATTGTCAAGGAAAAATTGCCCAACCTGTCTCTTGGTGAATGGATAGTTTTCTCCTCATCGCAGATAAGGGACTCGGCAGAGAAAAGCGGTGACGCGGATTTTATAAAACTAGCCAAATTCACACGACTGTCAGAATCAGCACAGGTTGTTTGGGAAAGAGTTGAAGCCAGGTTATCTAAGCAGCTACATGAGGTTATTTACGTAGAACATGAGATAGAAACTTCCAACTATTATCTGACCCCAAACGGCTGGAGGGAAGGATCAACGGAAATTATGACCATCACCTCATTGGGTCCGCCGAAGTAATTCACAAGCCGGTTAAAAGAATTGGGTTCCAGTTCTCTTCCCAGCTTCCGTGTTCTTTCCCGCAGACGAGCTTTCTTCCAACTGACGTTCTTCTTCCCACACCTTGTTGAGAGTCTCCAGAAAAAGGTGACTGGGCTGCGCACCTGAGATGGCGTATTTGCGGTCGATGACGAAGAAAGGGACGGCGTGAATTCCGAGCTCGTCCGCCTCTTCCATGTCGCCACACACCGCGTCTGCATAATCAGAAGAATCGAGAGTCCTTCGGACTTCCATCGGGTCAAGCCCTATATCAGTTCCCAATTCAAGCAGAGTGTCGGGGTCACTTAAGTCTTTCCCTTCAGTAAAGTATGCCGCGAAGAATCTCTCCTCGGCCATGGCCTGAAGCTCATGCTCGCCCGCGAGGTGAATTAGCCTGTGCGTGTCAAACGTGTTCACCGGAACCGCCTTGTCGAAGTCATACCTGAGCCCAACTTCCTGTGCCATGGCGGCTACACTATCATTCATCTCTTTTGCCCATTCGCGCGTACGCCCGTACTTTGCGGCAAGATAATCATGGATATCCCCCGTCGCGCCGGCTTTAAATTCCGGATTCAGTTGAAAACTGTGCCACAGCACTTCCACTTCGTCCTTGTGACCGAACTGTTCAAGGGCGATCTCAAACTTTCGCTTGCCCATATAGCAAAACGGGCAAACTACATCAGACCATATCTCTACTTTCATTTCCAATCTCTCTATTTCATTAAACAGATATCTGCTCCGCTTCGTTCAACCGGTTCAGCTCCAGAGCCATGTCGCTGTCTTTCGTTATGCTGAACGCAGGAAGAAATTTTGCTCCGCAGAGAATCTCATCGAACCTATAAAAGTACCGTGGATCGACGACCTGACTGAAGGTATCGTCGAAAGCCTTTATCAATGATATCGCGTTGACCAGGATGAGGCTTAAAGCTATATGGAACGTAAGATGAACGAAAGATTAACGTAAGCATAATGGAAGACAGAAGAGGAAATGCTGAAATGAAAGGCACATTAAAATTGGATTAGGGAGTAATTTAGCGTTGTCTGCAAAAGAATAGAACACTTGACAGGATGGAACGGCTGGCATATATTGAAGCATGATGATCGTTGGAAGCCCCGCGTGCAGGGGAAAGAGCAGATCATCTGAGCCAGAGGCGTGTCAGCCTGAGGCTTAATATGCAGTAGAGAGGAATTCGGGGAGTGCCGATTTCCTTTTGATAAAGCACCTCATGGTTAGGTTTAGGTAGATCATCCCCTCTCTCTTTTGCGAATCGATATAGATTTCGATAGCTGAAGTAGTTGACCACTATTTGATGAAAGGAGGATCAGATGAGAAACATTTTACGAATCCTGTTCATGGTGGTTTGCTTATTCATCAGTATGGGTCCGGTGCTCGCCCAATGGGTCCAAACTAATGGGCCTTATGGCGGATATGTCAATGCTTTTGTCGTATCCGGTTCGAATCTCTTTGCAGGGACAAATGGCGCTGGAGTGTTTCTGTCCTCTGATTTCGGCAAGAACTGGAGCGCTGAGAATTCAGGGCTCGCCGGCGCGTATATTTATTGTTTCGCCGTCAACGGGGATTATGTTTTTGCGGGCACAGATCAAGGTATCTTTCGATCAACCGATGGGGGTCGAAACTGGGTGCCCACTAATGCCGAATATTCTACCGTCAGCCTTGCAGTGAAAGGAGCGAGTCTCTTCGCCGGCTTCTCTAACTCCGGATTGAGCCTTTCCACGGACAACGGAGTGAGTTGGACTCCTGCCAGCGCGGGACTTCCCGAAACACAATGGGACTTTGACAACAGTGCCGAAGTTGATTGGATTGCCGCCAGCGGACGCAACGTGATTGCGGGGACCAGAGCCATGGGGCTCTATCTCTCCACGAATGACGGAACGAATTGGACTGCCGTTAGCTCCACTGCAACGGCCGGAATGGGTGTTACTTCTCTAATTGCCAACGGAGGGAAAGTCTTCGTGGCTTTAGGCTCAGGCATCGCGGTATCTACAGATAATGGAACGAATTGGGAAAAAGCCGATTCAGGTTCTTACAGCTACGGCTTTCTCGGTATTGCACTTGCCGCTGGCGATAGTAACGTTTATGCCGCAGGGAGCGGGGGAATCGCCTTATCTACGGATAATGGGGTAACCTGGAATTTCAAAAATGTGAATGCGGGAGGGGAGAACATGCAGGTTCGCTGTCTTGCCGTCATTCAAGGGAACCTGGTTGCAGGCACTAATGGAAGCGGGATCTTTCTTTCCACCGATAATGGCACAAGCTGGAATTCTTCAAGCGCGGGGATGTCTGCGAAAACTATTTACTCGCTCGCTGCTGTCCAGGATTCAAGTGGGACGGGAAATGCAAAACTATTTGCCGGGACGGACTACGGGGGTGGAGTATCGATCTCCACTGATAATGGCACAAGTTGGAGTTACGTTGAATCTTCTCAGCTTCTTTATTCCAATGTAAACGCTCTTTATCCCAGCGGAGGCAGACTCTTTTCGGCCGCTGGCGGTGTCTTATTCTCTTCAGACGACGGTTCGACGTGGGCATGGATTCAACCGGACTCCGGATTGGTGGTTAGTAATGCGCAATGTTTGGCGGCTGCAGGTCCGTGCGTCATTGCAGGAGCCGGTTACGGTGCGAGCCTTTTTCCTGGATATCTTTTTCGCCCAACATTTAATGGAACCGGTTGGACTGGTTGGGAGGGAGTGGGTTATGGCTTACCAGATGCCCCTGTGTGGACGCTTGCAGTCAGTGACACGACTATCTTCGCGGGAGTAGAATCTAACGGCAATTCACTCTTCCGATCTACTGATTATGGAACGACCTGGACTGCCGCAGGGTCTGGCCTGGGTATCACTTTTGTCCTTTCCCTTGCCGTCAGCGGGTCAAATATTTTTGCCGGCACCGATAACGGTGTTTTTCTTTCTACGGACGGTGCTAATACATGGACTGGGCCTGGCAAAGCCACTGAAAACAGCCATATCTGGTGTCTGGCTGTAAGCGGCACAAATCTCTTTGCAGGCACCGACAGTAGTATTTTTTTATCAACCGACAACGGGACGAGTTGGACCCAGGTAAATAGCGGGCTTCCTGGAACGCGCATTCACTGTTTGACGGTCAGTGGGTCGGACCTCTTTGTTGGGACAGATTACAGGGGAGTCTGGAGGCGACCCTTGTCGGATATGCCCACGTCAGTGCAAAAGCTCTTGACAGACTTGCCGACGCGTTTCAGTCTCGAGCAGAACTATCCGAATCTGTTCAACCCGACGACGGTGATCAGCTATCAGCTGCCGGGAAACAGTTTTGTAACTCTTAAGATTTACGATGTACTTGGCAGAGAAGTGAAGACGTTGGTCAACGAACGGCAGACCGCAGGCAATCATTCCGTAAGTTTAAGTGCAAGCAACTTGCCGAGCGGAGTGTATTTCTATCGATTGCAGGCTGGTACGTTCACGCAAACAAAAAAGCTAGTTGTAATCAAATGAAAGCTGTTAAATTATATAAGGAAAACATGGAACGGAAGCAGACTGAGACCAAAAATGAAGAGGTCCTAAGAAGCTGTTTTGCAACCATGTCAACCAAATTAGGAGAAGAGAAATGAAAGCGAGAGTTGTCTTATGTTTGTTAATCGTCTTATTAGCCGCGGGCTTTACGAGCCGCTCATTTGCCCAGGTTCCCGCAAGCCAGGATACGATTGTTATCCTCGGCGATATTCCTAATGCTACCGCTCAACATCCTGGGACACTTGAATCGACAATCAACGGTGACACTACGAACACCGGATTGAGAATCAACCCGAATAGGGTTTACGCATTGCAGGAAGGTCACTGGTATTATCAGATTGCACCGATCTACGTGAATAATTCAACCGGAATATTAACTATTGTTGGTATTCCCGACTCGGCAGGGACTACGAAGCCGGTTATCTTAATACAGCCAATTGGGACTGTAGAAGTTGGTTCTAATACGGTCTATGGCAGTATTAAAATGGTGAACATTCATTATCAGACCATGGAGATGGATGGATTCCAAAACGGTGAACTCTTCTACTGTGGTACGGCAAACAATTTGCCGCAATCGTTGACGATTGATAATTGCCTATTTGAATTCAGCAACACAGATCTTTTTGATTGCACCAATGAAACAGGTGCCATCGGTGGCTGGCCTCATGGAGCTAAGTTCTTTATAACCAATTCTTATTTCCGCAACTTGTTCGAAGCAGGAACATGGTGGGGGTCAAGAATCTTCCAGTGCAAGCATCCGATAGATACCATGTGGATTGAAAACAATACGGTCACAACCGGCGGACTTACATTCCTGCAGCAAAACGAGCTTACTGACTTTGCCTATATCAACCATAACACCATTGTCAATAACCAGAAGTGCTGGCTCCTGTCACCTTATCACCATTTCTTTTTTGTCACTAACAACATATTCATCAACCAGAACTGGGTTGGTGAGGATACAAATGAGACTAACGAGGGACAGGACCCCGATAAATCTTTTATGAGCACGATTGACATTGACTCGAATTCTTCCGTAGAGGGAGAGATTGTGCAGCCGAAATACATGTTAAATAACGATACGGCTAATATCGATCAATCTCAACTTGGCCTTAATAAGCTGAGGATCTTTGTTTCGGATAATGATAATTATGATGATCCGATTATGAACGCGTATTACACAAACGAGAATCAAGCCTTTGAAGATACCGCCGTGTCTTTCCCGCTTTCGTATTTGGGTTGGTTTTATCCTAGCCCTCAAAAGGTGGAAAATATCCCCGGTGAGTGGATGAATACACTTACACTGGCTTTGTTTGCAGCGTACAAGCTGGGTGGCGGAAATGCTTCTGCGGGTTGTGGCTTTGTGGAACAGAATACGGTAACAGGAAATCCTCACACGGTTACGCCGGGTATTGCCGATTCGGCAACAATGGTTCAGATGGCTATTTGGAACCAGCAAGAGTATGGTGACCCAAGGTACTCGACCATTACGGACAATATTCTTAACAGCAAATACATCTACGGTGACTACAACCCAAAAACCATTCCGGGTATTGATACCAATGGGAACAAAACGGAGAATGGAATAGGCATCAGAAGATTCACCGATCTGGGAGAGAATTTCAGCCAAACAACCTATATGTCGAAAATTGACGGTCTTCCGCTCGGTGCACAGATTTGGGATGATATCGAGAATGCTTCGTATGTTGAGGCGTCGGCTGGGTTTGCCAATTCGAGTGAGTACCATACGATTTTGAATGCCGCCACAATGGCTGGAGTTGTTGCAGTAAAGGGAACAGTGGAACAAATGCCTCAGACCTATGCGCTTTTACAGAACTATCCGAACCCATTCAACCCGACAACAGTGATTACTTATCATCTGCCTATAAATAGTTTTGTAACGTTGAAGATTTACGACGTGCTTGGAAGGGAAGTTGTAGGTCTTGTTAATGGACGCCAGAACGCTGGAAGTCATTCGGTTATCTTTAACGCAAGCAATCTGCCTAGCGGACTATACTTCTATAGACTTCAAGCAGGAACATTCAGTGAAACAAAGAAACTTTTGCTCTTGAAATGAGCAGCCATCTGCAGCTAACAAAACGCACCACGACACTCGTTCATTGCATACCATGGTCGAGAACGGATTTGCACTTCTTGAGTGGAAGAAATAGTTTTGGAAGTGGGCAGAATCGAGAAGTCACGTAAACGATATGTGTCAGGATTTAGCATTTAGTTGCAACAGCTCATCGCTGTTTCACGAAAGGAGAAACAGATGAAAAATATTTTCCGATTCCAATTAGTGATATTGTGCCTAATCAACAACGCGAATCCGTTGCGTGCCCAGTGGGTTCAGACCAATTGGCCTTCCACCAGTTCAATTCAATGTTTTGCTGTTAGCGGCCCAAATCTCTTTGCCGGGACTTCTGGAGGCGGCGTCTTTCTTTCCACCAATAGCGGCGGAAGCTGGACGGAGGTCGATAGCGGCTTGACGAAGACTTATGTTTTTGCTCTTGCGGTCTCCCCCAACGGGGCAGGCGGGACGAATCTCTTTGCCGGGACTTGGGGCGGCGTTTTTCTTTCTACCAACAGCGGGACGAACTGGACAGCAGTCGATAGCGGCTTGACGAAGACTTTTGTTTATGCTCTTGCGGTCTCCCCCAACGGGGCAGGCGGCACGAATCTCTTTGCTGGGACTGATGGCGGCGTTTTCCTATCGACCAACAACGGCACAAGCTGGACTGCCGTGTTGCCGACGAACACTAATGTCATTGCTTTTGCCGTATCCGGCACTAATATCTTTGCTGGAACTGGATATGGCGGCATTTTCCTTTCCACCAACAACGGTTTAAGCTGGACAGCAGTCGATAGCGGCTTGACGAACCATTATGACTATGTCTATGCTCTTGCCGTCTCCGGCACGAATCTTTTTGGCGCGATCCAGGGCGGCGTCTTTCTTTCAACCAATAACGGCACAAGTTGGACTGCGGTCAGTTCAGGCTTGACAAGCGCTGTCTATGCTCTTGCCGTCTCCGGCACGAATCTCGTCGCTGGGACTTCCGGCGGGGGCGTCTTTCTTTCCGTCAACAGCGGCATAACCTGGACAGCAGTCGATGGCGGCTTGACGAACAGTGATGTCCGTGCTCTTGCCGTCTTCGACACGAATCTCTTTGCTGGGACTGATGACGATGCTGTCTGGTGGCGATCAATACCTGAAATGATTGCTTCAGTTAGTCCTCCAACTATTGTACTCAGTCAACCCGTCATTGCCTTCGGTTCAGTTCGAGATGACTCGACAACGATAAACACTTTTAGATTGACGACCAGTACTTTTCATCCACTTATAATCAAGGGGGTTTACACAGGCACAAAATGGTTCGCAGTCACGGATGTGCAAGACACGGTTAACGAAGGGGATACATTAAGCCTGCTCGTCTCATTCACTCCAGACACGGCAAAGACATATTTAGACACTCTTTTCATCTGGAGCAACGCCGGCAATTCTCTGACGAGGGTTCCATTGAGCGGGAATGGAACGATTACGGGTGTGTCCCAAAACAATTCAGGTATCCCGAAGAGTTATGGAATTTCACAGAACTATCCGAACCCATTCAACCCGACAACGGTCATTAATTATCAACTGCCGGTAAACAGCTTTGTGACATTAAAGATTTATGACGTGCTTGGAAGGGAAGTGGAGACATTAGTAGATGAACGTCAGAACGCGGGGAGTTACAACGTGACTTTCAACGCGGGCAACTTACCAAGCGGAGTGTACTTCTACCGGTTGTCCGCAGGATCCTCTGGACAGGCTGGTTCATTCACGCAGACAAAAAAGTTAGTCGTAATCAAATGAAAGGTGTTAACTTGTCCATGGAGAATACAGAACAGAAACACATATAGACAAAAAATAAAGAGGTCTCAAGTAACTATTTTGCAATTATCTCAAACGAATTAGGAGGGGAGATATGAACGCAAAAGTTATGTTATGCTTACTAGCCGGCTTGTTGATATTAAGCTTTGCAAGTCGGTCGGTTGCTCAATTACATCCTGTTCCTCCGAACCAGGATACGATAGTCATCCCCGGTGGTAGTTTCCAAAGCCAGGATACAATTGTTATCCTCGGTGATATTCCCAATGCTACTACTCCTCAACATGCCGGGGTACTTGAATCAACAATCAACGGTGACACTACTAAGACTGGAGCAAGAATAAATCCCAACAGGGTTTACGCGCTACAGGAAGGCCGCTGGTATTATCAAATTGCGCCCATCAACGTCTACAACCCGACCGGCACACTGACACTTGTCGGTATTCCCGACTCGGCAGGGAAGACGAAGCCGGTCATCCTGATACAGCCGACTAATGGTACAGATGTCGTTATTGATAACTACGCGGTCAATGCGGTCTATGGCAGCCTTAAGTTCGAGAACATCCATTACCAGGCTATGGAGTTGGATGGAAAAATAGAGAATGAACTCTTCTATTGCGGCACGGCTAATCGACTGCCGCAATCGTTGACCATCGATAATTGTTTATTTGAATTCAGCAACGTAGATCTTTTCGATTGCAGCAATGAAACAGGTGCCATCGGTGGCTGGCCTTATGGAGCTAAGTTCTTCATAACCAATTCCTATTTCCGCAACTTGTTCTATTCAGCTTCATGGTGGGGGTCACGAATCTTTCAATGCCTCCACCCCATAGATACAATCTGGGTTGAAAACAACACGATTACAACCGGAGGTCTCACATTCTGGCAAAGAAACGAACTTACTGACTTTGCGTATTTCAACCATAATACTATTGTCAATAATATGAAGTACTGGTTCCAATCTGCGTACCACCATAACTATTTTGTCACCAACAATATATTCATCAACCAGAACTGGACTGGTGAAGATACAGATATTATAAACAGCGGCCAGGATCCTGACAAGTTGCCCATGGGCACGATTGATATCGACACGAATAATTTCTCCCAAAGGCTGATAGTGAACCCGAGATATATGATAGATGGTGATACGGCTAATATTGATGAATCTATACTTGACCTAGATAAAATGAGGATCTTTGTTTCGGACAACATAAACTATAACGATCCCTTAATTAGTTCTGGGTATTATAATAATAGCGTTTTTATAGATTCCGCCATTGGTGGACTGCCTTCATTTTTGTGGAATTTTTTTCGACCTACAAAGATAGAAAATGTGCCAGGTGAGTGGATGAACTGGCGTACGAAAGCTTTATTTACAGTATACGCACCACCGAATGGAGGCTTTATTGAACAGAACACCGGCAATGAGAATTCTAATACCGTTACTCCCGGCATAGCCGATTCATCGGTAGCGACTATGATGGGTGAATGGAATCAAAGTCAATATGGCGACCCCCGTTTTTCTGCTCCCCCTGACATTGACCATACTAAATACATTTTTGGGGACTATGACCCGAACACTATTCCGGGTCTTGATAGCCTTGGAAACAAGACGGAGAATGGAACCGGAATTACAAAGTTTACAGATTTAACGGAAAACTTCAGCCAATCCGCACACTTATCCACAATTGATGAACTGCCAATCGGTTCTTTAATTTGGAATGATGCGGAAAATGCTGCCTACAATTCTGCAAAGGATTGGCAAAGGGTAGTAGAAGCATACAACTATTTGACTCCTCCTCAGCCGGGGATAGTAAAGAATCAGACAACACAGACGCAAACATTTGCGCTCTACCAAGACTACCCAAACCCATTCAACCCTACGACTGTGATCAGTTACCAGTTACCTGTGAGCAGTGTGGTGACACTGAAAGTTTACGATGTGTTGGGAAGGGAAGTCAAGACCTTGGTCAGCGAGCGACAGACTGCAGGAATTCATTCAATTACTTTCAATGCTGGCAACCTTCCAAGCGGAGTATATTTCTATAGGCTACAAGCCGGTTCGTTTACTCAAACAAGGAAGCTAACCTTAATCAAGTGAATGTTATCAAAAGTGATATATTATATATGCAACGGTTGAATCCGGAGAACATTATGATAGGAGAAAAGAAATGAAAACAAGAATTTTATTCTGCTTGTTAGTTGGTCTTGTGTTAGCAAGCAATACTAACGCAGCGACGAAGTCCCATCCGTGGAGGATTTCGGCGAACGGTGATACTATGTACATTGTTGGTGGCACGGTTGGCGGAGCGGAAAATGCCGGCTCCATGGAAACAGCAATCAACGGAGATACTACTGCCACCGGAGCGAGAATTAACCCGAATAGGGTTTACGCACTGAACGAAGGTCAGGTCTACTATCAACTGGCTGCGATGTACGTTTACGATCCAACAGGTACTCTAACAATTGTCGGTGTCCCTTCGACCTACGGAGCGACAAAACCTATCCTGCTGTTACAACCAACTGGGACTGTCGATGTTGGTTCGAATACAGTCTACGGCAGTATAAAGATGGTGAACCTTCATGTTCAGGTAATGGAGCTGGATGGATACCTGAACTCTGAGTACTTCTACTGCGGCACAGCGAACAATTCGCCGCAATCGTTGAGAATTGATAATTGTCTATTTGAATTCAGCAACACGGATATTTTCGATTGCACTAATGAAAGAGGCGCTATCGGCGGTTGGCCTCATGGAGCGAGCTTCTTTATAACCAACTCGTATTTCCGGAACATGTTTGAATCAAGTCAATGGTGGAGTTCAAGAGTATTCCAGTGCAAGCACCCGATAGATACCATGTGGATTGAGAACAATACGGTCACCACCGGCGGTCTTACGTTCCTGCAGCAAAACGAATTGACCGACTTTACCTATATCAACCACAACACCATTATCAATCAGAAGAAATACTGGATACTATCTCCATATAAGCATAATGAGTTCATCACGAACAATATTTTTGTCAACCAGAACTGGGTTGGTGAAGATAAAAACGTGACTCATAGTGGTGATGATCCTGACACATTTTTTGTAAGCACGATCGATATTGACACGAATAATTCCACAAACGGACTAATAGTGCAGCCGAAGTACATGATAAATGGCGATACGGCTAATATTGATCAATCTCAACTTGGCCTTAGCCATTTGCGTATCTTTGTCTCGAATAACATAAACTTTTATGACCCAAGGCTGACTACCGACTATTATAATAGTTCCAAGTACATATTAGCTGACAGCGGCACTGCCCCAAACATGGGAGCTTTTAACGCGATACCGTCATATTTAGGTTGGATTTACCCATCACCACAAAAGATAGAAAACATACCGTGTGAGTGGATGAACTATCGCACTGCAGCTCTATTCAAAGCATATGCACCACCTAACGGAGGTTTTGTTCAACAAAACACCGATACTACAGATCCCCAAATGCGAACGCCTGCCATAGTCTCGGACGCTGAAGTGGATGCCATGGCACAATGGAATCAGCACTGCTATGGTGACCCGAGGTTCTCAAATCCAATACCTGCCCTTATTAATACCGCTTATATTTATGGCGACTATTCTCCTACGACCCTACCCGGCTTGGTGAACGGAGTAAAAACAGATACAATAAGAGCAAACGGGACAGGAGTTCAAGTTGGAATCGCGAAGTTCACCGACCTTACGGAGAACTTCAGCCAATCAGCCCACATATCCTCGATAGACGGGCTTCCAATCGGTTCTTTGATGTGGAATGATGGTCAGAATGCGGCATATAATTCGGCTGCGGCGTGGGCAGCAGTATTAGAAGCATATACAGCCGCGTTGACAGTGGTGAAGACTCAGCCAACCACACCAAAGTCTTTTGAACTTTCGCAGAACTATCCTAATCCTTTCAACCCATCGACAGTGATCAGTTATCAGTTATCGGTGAACAGTGCGGTAACATTGAAAGTTTATGATGTGTTGGGAAGGGAAGTCAAGACCTTGGTCAGCGAGCGACAGACTGCAGGAATTCATTCAATTGCTTTCAAAGCGAGCAACTTAACGAGCGGAGTGTATTTCTATAGGTTGCAAGCTGGTTCATTCACGCAAACAAAAAAGTTAATGGTAATCAAATGAGCACACTGGCACAACTAATCAAGCTGGGGGCGCTTAGCTCTTTTATCAATAGAAGCGATATGAAAGCCCGATTCCGTTTGGAGTAACTCCAAAGGAGAGTCTGCTGCTTGCTGGTTCAAGCTGTTGGCCTGTCAGCGACGAGTAAAGGTTTCGGTAGTACTTCCCAACTGTGGAACCAATTGTATAGGACATCAAAGCTCCAGCCACCGCGTCGGAGAACCAGTGCATGCCACCCCTATTCACCGATACGACTCCGTACATTGTGTATGCGACAAAGCTATACCCGACTATCTTCAGCCAAGCCTTATCGGGGTAGTAGTTTGTCAAGGCAGAAACGACTGCCATGGTCGCGCCGGTATGCCCTGACGGCCAGCCATTGAAGACTCCACCACGCAGAAACCCGAACCTGAATGTCTCGCTTAAATCTTCCATGTTCGAATTATTTCTCCAGTTTGGGCCTGGTCTGCCAGTAACCGTTTTTAACACGGTGTTATCCATCAACTCAATCAGACTTGCCTGTATTACGGCAAAGGATGCTCCAAGCACTTCGTTGTCGTTCTTGATTTCGGCATACGCGAGTAGCGAAGCACCGGCTATGATCGGCAGGAAATTTCCTGTGAATGGTACGGGCCGTGCCAACATACCATAAAATGGATGTTGGTTAAAGAAGTGCTCGACGTGATAATCGACATCCTGGTTTACCAGTATAGGAGTAACCATGACAGCCGTGAGGTGATAGTAAAGATTATTTCCTGTGAAGCTGTGTAGTATATTGTCGCTGAAGCCACCGAAAAGGCTCATGTCAACATCATCGCCGCCAAATATACCTGTAGTGATTGAGGTGTTTTCAGGAACGATTCTTTCGCTAAACGACATATTCGCGTCCGCATATTGATTGGAAAAGTTAGGAGCCTGATGGTTGGATGTACCATAGCCATCGTCTGTAACGAGGGTCTGAGCGTCACCTTTTAGCGGGACAACAAGTACCAACAAACTCACAGCTAAAGCAAGCGGATAATAATTTCGCGCCATTATATTTTTACCTCCACGCTATTCACAACACTATTAAACGAGTAAGGTTCCCATGGAGAAGTCATTTTAATTCTGATGAGATAAGCAATTTCCTCCGAATACTATCTGAGTTGACGTATAAAAGATTGCATTTTATGGCAACTAAAAATAAATTCTGTATATGATTAACCTTTCGGGAAAAGTTGCCCTGGTTACGGGCGGATCGGTTGGAAGTGAATTGGCGCGAGCGTTCTTAGATTCCGGAAGCAATGTCGCTTTCATATATAGGGACAAATCAAGAGAAGCCGACATCAACGAAACTTTTGGCAAGTTTGGCGCTTCCTTCTTGCCGGTCAAAGCCGATTTGTCAAAGTTTGATGAAGCAAAACAATCCGCCGCGTCAGTTCGTGACAAGTTCGGAGGAATTGATTTTCTGATAAATTCGCTCGGCGGCTGGACAGGCGGTAAGAAGTTGCACGAACATTTATCGTCCGAACTTCAAGAAATGTTTTCTATCGATGTAATTCCGACGTTTAATATCATGTCCGCCGTCCTTCCGATTATGATGGGACAAAAGTTCGGAAAAATTATTAACTTTATCTCGATGCAAGTGTTCGGAACCGGTGCAAATAATGCCGTTTATTCCGCGTCGAAGTCAGCGGTGCTCGCGTTGACGAGGGCATCGGCTGAAGAGTACAAGAACTTCGGTATTTCAGTCTATGCCATGGCACCGTCAACGATCAATACCGATAACAACAGGAGATCGATGCCGAAAGCCGACACTAGCAAATGGGTGAAAATTCAAGAGATAGTCGATGCCGCTTTGTTCTTGTGCGGCACTGGCGATTCTTCAAATGGAACGATAATAAAATTTCCAGGAAAACTTTGATGACATTAAGAGAAACTATTGATGCGCATATCAAACAAGCGATGCTGAAAAAAGAAGCGACCCGCCTTGGCACGCTACGAATGGTAAAAGCAAAATTGCTCGAGAAGGAAGTTGAGAAACGAACGACCACGGAAGGAGTGACCGCCGAAAACGAAATGCAAGTGCTCATGAGCTCCGCAAAAATGCGGAAAGAATCGATCGAAGAATTCGACAAAGCCGGTCGGAAAGATCTTGCTGATAAAGAACGCGCTGAACTTGAGATCATTCAAGAGTATCTTCCGAAACAAATAAGCCGCGACGAAGTTGTGAAATTAGTCGGCGAACTTGCAACACAATTGGGAGTGCAATCTCAGAAAGATTTCGGTAAATTGATGAGTGCAGCCATGAAAGAGTTGCGCGGGAAAGCCGACGGAAAAATTGTGCAGGAAGTTGTAAAAGAGAGATTAACTTGATAAGCAGCATCGATATTATTCTGATCATCGCGTTGATGGCATTTGCAGTCCATGGCTTCTCGAAAGGGCTAGTTAGCAAACTTCTTTCGCTTGTGGCTCTCTTAGCGGGGATTATAATTGCAGCAAAATATTCGAAGGAGATTGCTTTGCACGTGCAAAGTACCCTCGGCACGAGCGAATTCGTGAGCGGAATAATAGGGATACTCTTGCTGTTCGCTCTCTTGTTTTTGATTGCTCGACTTCTGGGAAAACTCTTCAAGAAAATTTCTGTCCTAAAAATTTGGGATAAGTTTGGAGGGGCAATTTTCGGCACACTCGAGGGGGGGGTATTATTGAGCCTGATGCTTCTTTTTTTGTCCCTCTTCGATATTCCGGCGCAAGGTCCATCGCTGCAAAAATCTTTCATGTACGAACCTCTGAAAAATTTCGCAGGCGTCGTCTATAACACTTTCATAGTGAAAACATCGACAGAAAAGTACATCGATGAATTTTTCGGCTCATCTCAAAAAGAAAGTCCTTCCGATAGGAAATGATCGAACGCAATTCGGAACTGATTCGGTCATTTGATAAGCTAGAATTTCCGAAACTAATTTCCTTTCTGAAGACGCTTTGCCAAACGGAACTTGGCGAAAAATATTTCGACGATGTTCCACTATACTTCGAAAACACTTCTCTTGAGAAAGAATACCAGCTTGTCGGTCAAGCGCACTCTTTGTCAGTAAGAAATATTTTTCCGGATTTGACGGGAGCGAAGGACGTTCGTTCATCTCTTACTCACGCCTCGAAAGAAGGAAGCGTCCTTCAGGGAAAAGAGCTGTCTGACATTGCACGGTTGCTTCATGTCGTGGAAACGACGAAAAAAAATTTATTGAAACAAAAAGGCGATCTCCGTGAGATTTCCGAAATTGGTTTTAGACTTTATCCGGATTCGATTTTAGAATTCAACATCACGAGGGCCATTGATGAAGAAGGAAACGTTTGCGACGATGCGAGCAAGGAGCTGCACGGAATAAGAACGAGTTTGAATCGCACGCGTGGAAATCTTCGGAAGAAGATCATTTCTATTGCGCGTTCGTTGTCCGAAATGGAATATTCCGAGGAAGATATTTTTACACAGCGGGACGGACGTTTGGTATTGCCTGTAAAAGCTGAATTCAAGAAACAAATTCCCGGTTTGATTCATGGATCGAGTGGGACCGGGCAAACTGTTTTTATCGAGCCTTCCGCAGCGGTTGACTTGAATAACGAAGTTATCTCACTCCAATTCGATGAGCAAAGAGAAATCGAGAAGATACTTCGCGATCTCACCAGTAGAATTCGCGAAGTTGTCCCACAGCTTCTTCAGGATGTCGATGTGGTTGCATATTTGGACAGTCTGTCCGCAAGGGCAAGCTATGTAATTCGATTGACTGCCATGGTGCCGGCGGTCAGTACTGTGAAAGCCCCGCGGCTCGTGAAAGCTCGCCATCCACTGCTTGTAATAAAATTAGGTAGAAATAAGGTAACTCCAATTGATATGTTTTTAGACGACACGACACATGTTGTTGTCATCAGCGGCCCAAATTCCGGCGGGAAAACAGTAACTTTGAAAACAATTGGATTGTTTGTTCTTTGCAGTCTTGCCGCAATTCCTCTCACGGCAGATCCTGGCACGGAACTTCCGGTTTACGAAAAAATTTTTACTGAGATTGGTGACGAACAATCTATTGAAAATGATCTCAGCACTTTCACTTCTCGCATAAAACATTTTGTCTCAATAATCGATAGCTCTGATGAGAAATCTTTAGTCCTAGTCGATGAGTTCGGCGAAGAGACTGAACCGGCTGAAGGAGCTGCACTTGCATCGGCAATGTTAGAAGAATTGCGCGACAAGAATTCTATGTCATTCGTTACGACGCACAACTCGGGATTAAAAGTTTTCGCGAGCGATGCGCCGGGCATGATAAACGCCGCGATGGAATTCGACCAAAAAACTTTGACTCCGACTTACAAACTTGTTCTCGGCAGACCAGGCTCCAGCTATGCGTTTGAGATTGCACAAAGAACCGGAATAGACCAAAGCATTGTGGAACGGGCGAGAAAATATGTCGGTGAAGGAAGAGACAAACTTGAAAACTTACTCCTGAGGGTAGAGCAGCTTGAAAATGAATTGCGCGACAGGGTCATTGAGATAAAGAAAGAGCAGGAACTTGCCGAAACGATGAGGCAAGAATATGAAAAGAAAGTTTTTTCGGCAAAGAAGGAAGCCTCTGAAATCAAAAGCAAAGCGGTTGATGAAGCGGAGAAGACGGTCGCGGAATTGAATAGGAAAATTGAAAATATTATTCGTGAGATTCGAGAATCGAATGCGGATAAGGAAACGATAAAACGAACTCGCGTCCGTGTTGACGAGATGAAACATCAGATTGCGAAGATGCGGGATTCCGAGAGAGCGGAACAGAAAAGGAGTTTCGACATTGGCGATGCCGTCTCAATACGAGGGACGCTTCTTGTCGGTGAAGTGATCGAGAAGTCGAACGAGAAAGGCGAACTTCTTGTTGAAGTAAACAGCTTAAAGATGCGCGTCCATGAAAGTGAGCTTCAGGAAACAACTAAAAGCAAGGTTAGAAAAAGCGCGGCGACCGTCGAAGTGCAGTCCGGTATTACGACGGAGGTTGATATTCGTGGAATGAGACCATATGAGATTCAAACTTCCGTTGAGAAGTTTTTAGATGATGCATATCTTGGTGGTTTGACGCAAGTGGAGATAATTCATGGCACAGGGACCGGTTCATTGAAGCGAGCCGTTGAGCAACTTTTGAAAATTCATCCGTTCGTAATTACGTTTCGTGCCGGTGAACTCGGTGAAGGCGGACAAGGTGTTACGATCGTGGAGTTGAAGCCGGAATAGTGGATTGATGAGGTGCTGAGAAAACGGAATAAGGAAAATGTTTTAGAAAAAGATGGATTGAAAGAGGAAAAATTAGGAAAAGTATATTTTTGAGGAACTTTTTTCAGAATTTGGCATTGTAAGTATCGTGAATCCAATTTACATTTTTGCGAGATTTTTAAAGAGGACGATAGCTTTGCGGGCGCTCCTTTTGACGAAGCCCAAACTATGTGGGAATCAAAGGACGGCGTTGAGCAACTCGAAACTATTCAAGAAGTCTCCTATCTTCATACATAATATTTAGTTTTTTCAATTATGATTGTCGAGCCGAATAAATTACTAATCGGCTGAAGCAATGTCATGAAAATTAATTGCATTATTCAACAAGTTGGGACATTATTGAAAAATTTGCACCCTGTTTCTCTTCGATATGTTTTTGAAATGCATTGCGAACCCTTTTTTTCCAAAAGCTTTTCTAAGACAACCCACAAACTCAGAGATTTCTTTGGTGAGTGAATATCGATGAACAGAACCCTTCTGGAATACACGCTGCGGGTTCGCGTTCCCATCCTCATATTCGTCGCATTGGCTTCGATCACGATAACATACTTCTTATCCAGACCTGTGAGAGAGGGTATTGGATACGCACCAACGCAGCCGATAGCCTTTTCTCACAAACTGCATGCTGGCACTATGAGAATCGATTGTGCATACTGTCACATCGGAGTCTACAGATCCAGATTTGCAGTTGTACCACCTCCAAGCACTTGCATGAATTGCCACACGATTGCGCGAAAGACGCAACCTGAAATAATTAAGCTCACTAAATATTATGATGACGACAAACCGATACCATGGAAGCGTGTTCATAAACTTCCTGATTATGTTTATTTCAGTCACAGTTTTCATGTGAACGCAGGAATTAAATGCCAGGATTGCCATGGCAACGTACAGGATATGGACGTAATAAAACAGGTATCTTCTTTCACCATGTCCGCGTGTTTGGATTGTCACCGCAATGCACCGACACGCCTTTCTTATATCACAAACATCAAGCCAGGTCCATCATATTGCGTAGCTTGCCACAGGTAAGAGGAATGAGCATGAAGAATAAAACAGAATCGAATTTTTCCAGTGGCCCCCAGAGGAGAAAGCTTCTTGGATGGATAGGCATAGGGATACTGGCGGCTTTCGCTATCAAGGCAATCCCTTTCAGAATTCTCCCGGAAAAGTTGGGAGAGGAGAAAAGGTCGAAAGGCAAAGTGAATATCTCGATAAATGAGTTAGCGGTCAAACGGGCCAAGAAGGTAATCTGAGATGGCTGATTCGCAGGAAAAAAATCCATCTAAAGGGCAATTCTACTGGAAGAGTATGAAGGAATTTCATAATGATCCTGCCGCTGCTGAGCGAAAGGCGAGCGAATTTATGGCAGGAGTTACGGATGATTTCAAGCTTTCCAGCTTGTCCGGCATATCACGTAGAAAATTTCTTGCACTTCTAACCGCCTCGGCCTCTTTTGCAGCTGCAAGCTGCACCAGCTACCCAAGCAAGGGAGAGGTAATACCATACAACAAAGAACCCGTCGGTGTTATTCCAGGCGTCGCTAATTATTATGCATCTACTTGCACGGGTTGTAAACATGCATGTGGAATACTGGTGAAGACAAGAGAAGGCCGTCCCATAAAGATCAACGGAAATGAGGAACATCCTGTAAACTTGGGAAAGATTTGTGCACGCGGCCAAGCTTCAATTATGAATTTATATGACCCGGAAAGGATCCGTCAACCCCAAAAGAAAACAGGAGGTAGATTCTCCGACTCATCATGGGCGGATGCCAACAGCGCAATTATCAGTGCACTAAGTGCGGCGGCGTCTGGAGGTAAAGAGATTGCAGTTGTGATGAGAACTCTCCTTTCCACGACCATGAAAGAACTATTTAATGATTTTGCTGCAAAGTACCCGACAGTGAAGCTTTATTCATATGAGCTTTTCACCGACGTGAATAAAAATTCTGCATGGCAAAAATCGTATGGCGATGGAAACTTCCCATTGATAAACTGGGACAAAGCGAAACTTATTTTGGCACTCGAAGCGGATTTTCTGGGCAACGAGGGAAACTCAATCGAGCAGACGCGTCTTTTTGCGAGAACACGGAATAACAACAATCTTGAGAACTTCAGCCGACTTGTCGTTGTAGAGTCTGGGATGACGATTACCGGGATGAATGCTGATTTGAGATTGAAACTCCGGCCGGAACAACAATATGAATTTGTAATGTCGTTGCTAAATGAGCTTGTCGTTGTTCGGCAGGCTTCTCGTTTTGCACTCGACAAAAATGTGGCAAGTCAGCTCCAGAGTTACTCTCTCCAGAAATTTGTGGCTCAAAACGAAATAGACTCGAAGGCACTCGAAAGAATACTGTTGTATATGACAAAGTACAAGGACTCTTCGATTGTTTACGCTGGCGACAGACTTCCGGAGGACGTCCACATCGCCGTGAATCTTCTCAACGAGGTTCTCGGCAGCACTGCGCTTTACAGAACAGACCAGGCAAACGTAAACCTCCTTCCTTATTCTTCAAGGGAAGACTGGGAAAACCTTATTGCTGGAATGAATTCGGGCAATGTGGGAATTGTCATCCATTACGACAGCAACCCCGTGTACCATCTTCCCGCTGATTTTGGTTATACTGAGGCATTGGGAAAAGTCGGTACTGTCGTTACACTCACCCAATCCGAGAGCGAATCCTCGGAGGCAAGCCATTGGGTTCTCCCGTCAACGCATGATCTTGAGTCCTGGAATGATTTCAAGACGAGAACCGGAGTCATAAGCCTTCAACAGCCTGTGATTTATCCACTTTTCCAGTCGCGGCAGAAGGAGGCAGTTGTCCAGACGTGGATATTGGGGAATGACGGAGCGTACCACGATACAGTATATCACGATTATTTGATGAATCGCTGGCAAAGGGAAATTTATCCCTCGATGAAGCTCGCGGTCGATTTCAAGACGTTCTGGTACAGTGCGCTGCACGATGGCGTCGTCAAGTTCGAAGAGAAGCCTGAAAGTACACAACAATTCAGGATCGAGGCATTCACGTCACTCGCTCCGGTTGCAGACTCCAGTGGCTACTCTATTGTTCTAGCTGAAAGCTACGTACTCGGTGACGGACGGTTTGTGAACAATGGCTGGCTCCAGGAACTTCCTCATCCTGTGACGAAAGTTGTATGGGATAATTATGCAGCGCTTTCCCCTGAAACCGCAAAGGAGATAGGTGTAGATTACAACGACCTAATCGAAGTGCAGGTGGGAAGCCGCAGACAGAAACTGCCGGTGTACATCCAACCCGGCATGGCAAACAGGGTGGTCGCGATTGAACTTGGCTACGGAAGAGTCAACGCTGGAACAGTCGGATCTGGAGTAGGTGTGAATGCGAATGTATTTCTAAGTAAGAGCGGGTCTCTGAAGCAATGGATTTTCAACGATGCGGCGTTGTCCAAGACGGAAGGGAAGTACGATCTCGTCACCACGATGGAGCACGATTTCCTTGATGAACCTCTTACGCGGGAAATGCAAACTGGTCGTGGAATAATTCGAGAGGGAACTGTCGAGGAATATGCGAAGGATCAAGGCTTCATTAAGGAAGAACGCGAAGATACGAAACCTACAACGATTTACAAGAATTTTGAATACAACGGCGCCAAATGGGCAATGTCCATAGATCTCAATAAATGTACTGGATGCAGCGCATGCGTGATCTCGTGCAATGTTGAGAACAACATTCCTATCGTTGGGAAGGACCAGGTTGCGGTAAGCCGCGAGATGCAATGGTTGAGGATTGACCGATATTATTCAGGTTCGCCCGCTGAGCCAAAGGTGAGCCTGCAACCGATGTTGTGCCAGCAGTGTGATGACGCACCCTGCGAAAACGTTTGTCCTGTTGCTGCAACGACGCATAGTCCTGATGGTCTGAACATGATGGTTTACAACCGCTGCGTCGGGACGAGGTATTGTTCAAACAACTGTCCGTATAAGGTTCGTAGGTTTAACTTCTTTAACTACAGGGAGCACTACAAAGATAATTTTTATTTAGAGCAGCCAGCTCCAATGGTCAGCAATCCGGAAGTCTCTATTCGTAGCAGAGGCGTCATGGAGAAATGTACGTTTTGTGTCCAGCGCATTATCGAGGGACAGCAGGAAGCAGTAGAAAATGAAACTCAATTTAAAGGAAGCAGCATAGTGACAGCTTGTCAAGAGGCTTGTCCGGCTGAGGCCATAGTCTTTGGCAACATGAATGATCCCGACTCGGAGGTCTCAAAGATGAGGAAGCACCCACTTGGCTACTATGTTCTCGAGCAGGCTCGATACGAAGCCAAACGTAACTTATCTCGCAAAGCTCAGAAACATTTAACAGGAGAAGAACGTTGTCGGAAGAAGTTATTGACTATACCAAGACCCCTTCTCTGATCGAAGGCGCCCCGAGGTTGTCGTATCTTGATGGCTCGATCGCTGCGCCAATGGAAAAGCGTCCGTCAAAAAAGTATTTTGCGGCCCTGTCGGTAACTCTGACGATGCTCTTAATCGGGGCTGTTGCATTGGGGTACACGTTCTATTATGGAATTGGAATGTGGGGAAATAATATTCCGGTCGGCTGGGCATTCGACATAACGAATTTTGTGTTCTGGATCGGTATCGGTCACGCGGGCACGCTTATCTCAGCAGTCCTTTTTCTGTTCAGACAAAGATGGAGAACCGCGATCGCGCGGTTCGCGGAAGCTATGACAATCTTCGCGGTCATGTGCGCCGGATTATTCCCGTTAATTCACCTCGGAAGGCCATGGTATATGCCTTTCGTGTTTCCGTATCCAAATCAGCATGGCATCTGGATTAATTTCAATTCTCCGCTTGTCTGGGATGTCTTTGCGGTCTCGACGTACTTCACTGTCTCTCTAATGTTCTGGTACATCGGAATGATACCTGATTTGGCAACAATGCGCGACAGAACTTCCAGCAAACTTAAGAAGACCATTTACTCGATACTAAGTCTCGGTTGGAGATTCTCAAACAGACACTGGCAGCATTATGAGAAAGTATATGTAATCCTTGCCGGACTTGCTACGCCGTTAGTCCTTTCGGTTCACAGCATCGTGAGTTTCGATTTTGCAGTGTCCATTCTCCCAGGTTGGCACACGACAATATTCCCACCTTACTTCGTTGCAGGTGCGATATTTTCGGGATTCGGGATGGTATTGACCGCTCTTATCATCGTAAGGAAAGTCTTTAATCTTGAGTACATCATTACAAAAGACCATCTTGACAAGATGGCAAAAGTGACGTTGTTTACAAGCATGATTGTGGCTTACGCTTACCTGATGGAGCCGTTCATCGCTTGGTATAGCGGTGATCCAGTCGATTGGTATTTGGTGATAGCCCGCGCTACCGGCCACTATGCGGTTGGTTTCTGGATCATGGTCGCCTGCAACGTATTTATCCCGCAACTCCTCTGGTTCAAGCAAATTAGAAGAACTGTTCCGGTCCTGTTTGTTATATCTCTTTTGATAAATGTCGGCATGTGGCTCGAAAGGTACACGATAATTGTCACGTCACTTTACAGAGATTTTCTTCCCTCATCGTGGCACATATATACGCCGACTATATTTGATTTCGGCATTCTTATCGGAAGCTTCGGACTATTTTTCACTCTCGTACTACTCTTCTCAAGAACACTTCCAGTGATTTCCATGTCCGAAGTTAAAGGAGTGACTGAATCGGCGCATCCTCAACATTTAATTGGTGTCGAACATGAGTGAACGACGGCTCTACGGAATAACTGCATTATTTGATAACCCGGAAAAAGTTCTTAGCGCTTCCAAAGCTGTTGCAGACGAAGGCTTTAAGAACTTTGATACTTACACGCCGTATCCAATTCACGGGCTCGATAATGCGATGAAGTTGAAGAGATCCATGATAGGTGCTATCACTTTGATCCTTGGAATGACGGGAGTCGTCTCGCTGGTACTTTTCACATGGTGGACAAACTCCGTCGATTACCCGCTTATCATAGGAGGGAAGCCGCACTTTGCCTGGCCGTCCTATGTACCGCTTATGTTTGAAATGGGTGTCCTGGTCGGGGCGGTATCAACCGTGATAGCATTGCTCGCAATTTGGCTCGGACTTCCGCGGAACAGTCATCCTCTGCATGATACTAAATTCATCAGGCGCGTGTCCGACGACAGTTTTGGAATTTGCATTGAAGCACAGGATCCTAAGTTCGATGAGAAACGGACTGCTGAATTCCTTAGGACGCTTGGTGCCGGTACAGTGGAACTGGCATATTATGAACTTCATGATCTCTCGCTAAAGCAGAAAGTGCTCGATCCGAAATTCATCGTAGCGATCATCGTCGTCGCCGTTGTATCATCGGGGACCGTTTACTTCGGGCTCAATAAGCTGCTCTTGATCCGTCCATGGAGCTCACTCAACAATCAGGAAAAAGTTCTTCCGGAAACCCGCAGTGATTTTTATGCAGACGGCTTTGCAATGAGGCCGCCAGTCGAGGGAACTGTCGCCCGGAGTCAGATGCCGTACGAGTTTATTAACGATCCGGTCTCGGCGGGGAAGTATATGAAGAATCCACTATTGCCGACACCATACGTGATGCAAGTCGGTCAAAGAGATTTCAATACGTATTGCAGTCCGTGTCATGGCTACTTTGCGGACGGAGATAGCAGACTGCAAGGGCAATTCCCAAATCCGCCGAGTTTCCACACCGACAGTTTGCGGCTCGCGCCCGACGGACTTTACTACGAAGTCATTACAAACGGGTTTCAGGGCGTGATGCCTTCTTACGCGCGGCAAATTCCCCGCGATGAGCGTTGGGAGATAATATGGTACATCCGTGCACTTCAAAAATCTCAACATGCGGAGGCATCGGGCGCAAAATGAAAGTCTCAGAACAAATCAATTCTCAAAAACTCAGAAATCTTCCTGGGTCATATTCGAGACTCGGTTGGATTCTTCTCATCTTTGGACTTATACTGACAGTTGCTTCATTCGGTATCGATGCGAAGCACGCATCTTTCGGCCTTATTATGACTCTGACGTTTGTCGCCACAATCGGAATCGGCGCACTATTTTGGGTGGGAATAGAGTATGTGAGCTCTGCTGTCTGGAGCACGGCATTGCGGAGGCCATTTGAATTTATAGCTGGTGTGATACCGTTCTTGATTATATTGGCATTACCACTACTATTTAATATGCAAACTGTATTTGAATGGACACACAGAGCTTTGTTCAAGGACGACCCCGTGCTGCTTGTCAAAGCGCCATATCTCAATATTCCATTCTTTATTGTTCGAACAATTGTCGTCTTCCTGGTTTGGTGGCTCTTCTATTATTTGATTTTTCGTAATTCTAAGAAGCAGGATAGTACTCGTGATCAGCAGTTGACCACTAAGAACGTCAGGCTATCCGCGGGGTTCATGCCGGTACTCGGTATTACCCTCACAATTTTCTCTATCGATTGGATTATGAGTCTGACGCCTGACTGGTACTCAACAATATTCGGCGTCTATCTGTTTGCCGGCTCGGCGGTAGCATCCATGGCGTTCGCCACTTTGTTGATAGTGAAGCTGAATGAGAAAAATCTCTTTCCGGTCAAGCTCACTCCTGATCACTATTACAACATGGGTGCTCTTCAATTTGCCTTTCTCAATTTCTGGGCTTATATCGGTTTCAGCCAATTCCTGCTGCAGTGGTACGGCAATCTGAGAGATGAGACGATCTGGTACATTCCGAGGATGCATGGAAGCTGGGCGGTCATTTCCATCGTACTCGCGCTGTTTCAGTTCGTGATTCCGTTCTTCGCGCTGATTACGAAGCCGGCGAAGATGGATCCCCGCAGGCTGATCTTCATTTCGATCTGGCTATTAATTGCGCACGCCATAGACATTTACTGGATGGTCATACCCGTATATAGTCCAAATCATGCAGTGTTTGCAATAAGCGAATTGGCTTTTATGGTTTTGTCCGTCGGAATCATTCTAACAGTTTTCGCTTACAAGGCAAAGGGGAACAACATGGTTCCTATCGGTGACCCGAAACTGCAACGTGGATTGGAGTTTCACATTTAAACAATGGATTTGTGATGAAAAAGGAAATTCAAAAAGCGAATCCTGAAAACAAAGAGTCCTTCTTCGTTAGAAAAGTATGGTTGTCTCCGCTATTCTACATTTACTTTCTAAGTGTCCTGATCGCGCTTGGGATGTTATATATCCACCGCGAAAATATGGTCAACCGAAACTTCATTCAGCCGGACGTTACCGTTGATTCGGTCTATAACATGCCCATAAAAGAAAATTTGCCGGCAGGTGGGGGTGCATCCGAGAAAATTGATCTGTTAGCTGTTCTCAATCCTACAAAGGCGCAAATTGCAAAAGGAGAGCAGTTTTTCAAGATTAACTGTTCATCATGTCATGGCTCGGATGGGAAAGGTGACGGCCCCGCATCGGCAAATTTAAATCCTAAGCCGAGAGATTTTCATTCCGCAACAGGCTGGGTGAATGGAAGAAAAGTGTCGCAAATGTTTAAGACTGTTTTTGAAGGAATTCCGGGAAGTGCGATGGTATCATTTGCCGGAGCATTACCGGCGAGCGATAGGATTGCGATAATCGATTACATTAGAACTTTCTCGAGCGATTTTCCGAAAGACCCTCCTCAAGACATCGAAACTATGAATAAGACGTACCATCTTCAAGAAGGTGAAACTGCATCGTCACGAATTTCGTTGAGCGAGGCGATGAAGCAAATTGAAGAGGAAGCAATTCCCATTGCAAAAAATATTTCTGCAATGATGTCCGAAATTTCTCAGCATCCAACCGATCAGGGAAGTATAATTTTTAGAAATGTAACCACTGACGAGAAGCGCGCGTTGACAATGCTTTCCGCTTCAGATTTCTGGAGCAAAAATGAATCTGATTTTGTTGTGATAGTGACAACAGATGCAGTTCAAAGCGGATTCGATGCGAAAGTTGCACAACTAAGCGTTCAAGATTGGAGCACACTTTATAATTATTTGAAAGATTTATTTTCGATGAAAAACATCATGGAGAAAAATGGCTAAGACGCACAAGTTACATGAGACTTTTTTATTGTTGACGATTTTAATCTTGGCAGTTTCTTTTTTTCCCGAGGATGTGAATGCTGATGAAGCAAATGTTAATCACGTCAAAGTCGGAATCGACGAAAAACTTGGTCAAAAAATTCCGCTTGATCTGAATTTCAAAGATGAGAACGGGAATCCGATTACTCTTCGTCAAGTCTCCGACGGCAAACCTCTTATCATCGACATGGCATACTTCTCTTGTCCAGGAATCTGCGATAATGTTCTTGCAGGTTTGGCCGACGTTCTCGACAGAGTAGATGCCACACCTGGCAAAGATTTTAATGTTGTTACGATAAGTTTCGACCCGGCAGATGACCCGACAATTGCGACAGCGAAGAAGGAACAATATTGGGGATTACTGAGGCGGCCTTTTCCTGCGAACGATTGGAGATTCCTTACGGGCGACAGCGCAGCGATTCATGAGTTGACTGATGCAATTGGTTTCTATTTCATGCGGGATAAGTATCAGAAGTTCACCCACCCGACGGCATTAATAATCGTCGGCGAGAAGGGAAAAATCACAAGGTACATTTACGGGACGACATACGTACCGATGGATTTGAAGATGGCATTGATGGAAGCACAGACCGGAAAGACAGCGCAGATAATTAGTGCCGCACTTGCTATCTGTTTCAGCCGCGATCCTTCAGGAAACAATTTTGCTTTTGATGTGACACGCGTGGTTGGCTTTGCGACTTTGGTTTTCATCGGCGGTTTTATTGTGTTCCTCAGATCGACCAAGAAGCTCGGAAAGAAAAGGAAGTTAAGTTAATGGTAGATGTAGCAATAAGGCATGAAGAGTTAGGTCGTAGTTATTTACACAGCGAGGGGAAGCGGAGCGGGATTCTTTCGTGGATATTCTCTACTGATCACAAACGAATCGGAATACTTTACCTGATATCTCTTTTCACCTTCTTCAGCGTCGGCGTTCTTCTCGGTGTACTGATGAGGCTTGAGATGCTCCAACCGGGTGGGAAGCTGTTCAATCCGCAGGATTACAATGCTCTGTTCACTCTGCACGGTGTCATCATGATTTTTTTGTTTGTTATTCCGGGGATTCCTGCGACTCTCGGTAATTTCTTTTTGCCGATTCAAATCGGAGCCAAAGATGTCGCTTTTCCTAGATTGAATCTCTTGTCATGGTGGCTTTATGTAACAGGAGCAATCGTAATTTTGCTCTCTTTGTTCCAGCACGGGCTACCCGATACGGGATGGACTTTTTACATTCCTTACAGTGTGAGGACCGGAACCGATGTAACCATGGCGGTTTTCGGAGTATTTATACTCGGCTTTTCTTCCATCCTGACCGGGATGAATTTCCTTACTACGATTCATCGGATGAGAGCACCGGGTATGACATGGTTCCGCATGCCTCTGTTTGTTTGGGCGCTATATGCGACGGCATGGATTCAAGTAATCGCGACACCGATTCTTGCAATCACTTTGCTCCTTATTATCGTCGAGAGAGTATTCAGCGTTGGAATCTTCGATCCGTCGAAAGGCGGCGATCCTGTCCTGTACCAGCATTTGTTCTGGATCTATTCCCATCCCGCAGTTTATATCATGATTCTTCCGCCGATGGGGGTTGTCTCCGAAATAATCACTACTTTCTCGCACCGCACCATTTTCGGTTACAAAATGGTCGCAATGTCGAGCCTCGCAATCGCATTCATCGGCTATCTTGTCTGGGGACATCATATGTTTATTGCCGGGATGACGAATACAGCAGATTTTGTCTTTTCGTTTTTAACTTTTCTTGTGGCCATTCCGAGCGGGATAAAAATATTCAATTGGATAGCTACGATGTACAAAGGATCAATCGATCTTCAACCACCTTTCTTGTATGTAATGGCATTCGTGTTTCTTTTCTCGATAGGTGGACTGACCGGTTTGGTGCTCGGCTCACTTGCTACGGATATGCACGTTACCGCGACTTATTTTGTTGTCGGACATTTTCATTATATAATCTTCGGCGGGGGAGTATTCATTTTCTTCGGCGCACTTCATTACTGGCTTCCAAAAATGTTCGGTAGAATGTATAACAAGAAAATCGCCAACTGGGCGCTTGGAATACTGTTCATAGGTTTCAATATGTTGTACTTCCCGATGCTCCTGCTCGGATATGAAGGAATGCCGAGAAGATATTTTACATATCTCCCGCAGTACGAGACATTGCAGAGAATTTCGGTTGTCGGATCATGGATACTTGTCATTGGTTTGGTAATTATGTCGTGGAATCTGATAAGGGGAAGTCTGAAAGGCGAAATGGCCGGAAACAATCCATGGGGCGGTACGACTTTAGAGTGGACGACCTCATCGCCTCCTCCGCCGGAAAACTTTGACAACACTCCCGTAGTTACTCATGAACCATATTATCACCCGGAGGCAGAAGGTTGAGCCAGACTTTGGAGCAAGTCGACACCGCGACGCACGAGTCACATCATAAAGATAATGAGAGCGCCAAGCTCGGGATGTGGCTGTTCCTCCTCACCGAGCTATTGCTTTTCGCCGGTTTGTTTCTCGTATATTCCGTCTATCGATATTTTCATTCGGTGGACTTCCACAGGGCCGGCCTCGAGATGCACACCCTGCTCGGGACATTAAACACGATGGTTCTCCTGACAAGCAGTCTTACGATGGTTTTGTCCATTGCAGCCCTTCAGAGGGGGAAGAAATGGCTTTCGGTAACTTTCTTAAGCTCAACAATTCTGATGGGTTTCGTGTTTTTGGTGGTAAAATACTTCGAGTGGTCATCGGAGATTTCAAACGGCGTCTATCCGGGCTCGGCAATGCTGTTGAATCGCAGCAACGGAGAAATTCTTTTCTTCGGTCTTTATTACACAATGACCGGTTTGCACGGGTTGCACGTAATTGCAGGGATGATCGTGCTCAGTTTTATGCTTGTATTTATTCTAAGGAATACGATCACTAAGGATGATTATATCAAACTTGAGAATGCCGGATTGTATTGGCACTTAGTCGATATAATATGGATTTTCCTCTTCCCATTATTCTATTTGATCAATTGATATATCACGAGAAATGTCCAAGATAAATTCATTCAAGAAATTATTTGAGGTCTGACACATGGCAACACATGAATCAAATAAGCAAACGCAACAGATCAGTTACGGGACATACGTTCTTGTCTGGCTTGCGTTGATTGCGTTGACAGCAATCACCGCCGTGGTTTCAGGAATAAATCTTGCCGCATTCACGATCGTGGTTGCACTCCTGATAGCTCTGACAAAGGCATCTCTCGTTGTCAATATCTTCATGCATATCAAGTTTGAAGATAGAATATTCAAGGTGTTTCTTGGAATTGCAGGGTTTACTCTTTTTGTCATATTCTCTTTGACTTTTTCAGATGTATTTTTCAGGAGGTAGAGTGTAGATGTTGCCTGATGCACAAAATCACGCGCGCGCTGTTGATGACATAATGCGTTTCATAGTCGTGACGGACGTAATTCTGCTCCTGCTGGTCATCGGCACGATGCTTCTGTTCGTTTTCAAGTACAACAAGAAGCGGCACCCGCGTGCAGTAAACATTCATGGGAACGTTACGCTCGAAATTATCTGGACGGTAATTCCTGTAGGACTGGTCATGGTCATGTTTTACCTGGGATGGCAGGGGTTCCTGCAAACAATCATCGTCCCAAAAGGTGCCATGGCTGTGAAAGTGATCGGCAGGCAGTGGAAGTGGAGCTTCCAATACGAGAACGGCAGGCAGTCCGACACTCTTTATCTACCACAGGGCAGGCCGGTGAAATTTCTGATTACATCTATGGATGTTATTCATGGTTTTTATATACCGGCGTTTCGCGAGAAGCAGGATGCTTTGCCGGGAAGAGTGAGGGAAATGGTCCTGTATCCTGAGCAACTCGGAACATACGAAGTAACGTGTAGTATGTATTGTGGATTAAACCATGCATTGATGGCGACAAAGATGATTATCATACCAACTCAAGCTTTTGAAAAATGGGTCAACACAGGGATCTCGCCGTCAAAGGTCGCAAGTGCGGATTCAACAAAATCAACCGGATCATAAGTTCATGAAGCAAGCTCGAATAGATAATTCGACAATTATTGTTCACAACAGTACAGCTCAAGATCAACATCAAGATTTGGTTGCTCATGAATCCCGTTCTCGGGAATTATCGAATGCCTTTTTAGAACTTATAAAAATCAGGATAACCTTCTTCGTTGGTATGTCTGCCATATTTGGCTATGTACTTGCAAGCAATGACATATCGACGGGAATGATACTTCCCGTGCTCGGGATTTTCCTGCTGTCATGTGGGTCTGCGGCGATGAACCATTTTCAGGAAAGAAAAACGGATGCGTTGATGCACAGGACGCAGAACCGTCCCCTGCCCTCTGGATTCCTTCAACCGCGAAGTGTTCTATCAATTATTATTGTCCTGTCAGTGGCTGGATCATTTCTCATGCTGGAATTCGGTAATTTAAGTGCGCTTGTGATGTCATGGCTCGCATTTGCATCTTACAATGCAATTTACACGCCGCTCAAGAAGATCACTTCCTTCGCGGTCATACCGGGCTCGTTCGTCGGTTCGTTTCCCGTCATGGCCGGATGGGCGGTAGCAGGTGGAAATATCTTTGATCCGAAATTGATTGCAGTCTCTGCATTCTTTTTTATTTGGCAGATTCCTCACTTCTGGCTCCTGATGGATATTTATAGTTCAGACTATGAACGCGCAGGTTTTCCGACTCTTCGTATGTACTTCGACGAGAAGACGTTAGCGGTAATGACATTTTCATGGATCGTCGTCCTGTTTCTTACATCTTTTTTCTTCATCACAACCGCAATTGTGAATAACTTCCCGACACAGCTTGCTATTGCAATGCTTGGTATTTGGCTGATTGCCGGTACCTACCGGATAATTCCCAAAAGTGGCGATAAGCGAACCGACAAGGCGGTGTTCATGAAGATAAATATCTATGTACTTGCCATAACATTGGTAGTCATGATCGACAAGGTATTGAGTTTACCATGGAGAATATTTTGAGAATATCTAACAGCAAAGAGCGCAAATTAATCATGGCTACAGTTAAGAAGGTAAGCGTTGGAGAACTTGATATTTATTCCATCATTGGAGGATTGGCGTAAATGAATTTTCTCGACCAACTTGTAATTCCCGAATCGAACGAGCATCTGACATTACTGAGATACCTTCTGGTTGTCGTAACAATTTTCTTCGTCACCTATGTAAGCATAGCACTCATTGCCTCGACATTCGCAGCTCTCTTTGACTGGAGCGGGAGAAAGAACGGCACCAGGCACCACTCGCAATTTGCGCAGGACCTTGCCGACCTCGCCTCACCGAACAAGGGCATCATATACGCGATGGCCGTCATACCGCTTGTCACGACGATACTCATCTATACACAGCTCTTTTACGGGATGGATATCGGGATTTCGTCGTATCTCTTCTATTCCGCGATTTTCTATTTTGCGGGTTTCTACTTTTTGTATGGATACAAGAGATCGTTTCACCTCGATTCCATTTACAGCACCTTCCGGAATCTTGCAAGTTTCCCGGGCGGAGAAGTCCGGGCCGATGTTGCAAGTGACGTTGAGTTTTACGAGCGCGTCGCAGTGATCGCCAGGAAACACGGTGGACGCCGTAGCGCCATCCTTTTCTGGATCGGGACATGGATATTTGTCGGAGCGACAAGGCTTGCTTTCACGCCTGACCGATGGGTTGGTTCCACGTTGGCGACGGTCCTATTTTCCGGGGAGACGTTCTGGAGTCTCCTCAGTTATGTCGTTACCGCTCTCGTCATCACGAGCGCGGCCGTCCTGTTCTTCTTCTTCAAGTGGGAAAAAGCGATTGCGGCACCGGCAGATGAATCGTACAGGGCATTCGTGAAGAAGCATGTCCTCCCCATCGGACTGATTGCGATCGCCCTCGAGCCGATATTGATATTCTTTGAGATACAGAACTTGCCGCAGACGGGGGTGACGAATTTAACATTTGCCATCGCCTGCATCGGGATGATCGTGGCGTTTTTCGTCGTGCTTCTTTTCTATTCGATGCTGAAAGACTCTAAGGTCAACCTCGGCAGCTATGCTTTTCTCGGCGCGATTGTCATTGTTTTCATCTGGACGGCTAAGGATGAGATCGCGTTCCACTATGCAACGCGCACTCAGAATCAGGTGCTCGGGCAAAGGTACGAGGCAATGCTGGCGTCGCTTAATCCCAATGCCGCTCAGCCGGTAATTAGTGGCGAAGATATTTACAACGGAAGATGCAGTGCATGTCACAGGTTTGATGTGAAACTCGTCGGACCCCCATACAACCAGACACTTCCCAACTTTGTCGGGAAAATAGATTCGCTTGAAGACTTCATTATGAACCCGCGTCAGGCTGTGCCGGGTTATCCGCCGATGCCTGCCCAGGGATTGAAGCCGGATGAAGTGAAAGCGGTCGCCGACTATATCATGGATGTTTATTTGAAAGCCCATCCGCAAGATACGCTGAAAGCGATGGGGAAGAAGCCGGTCTGAGTTCTTTGCTTAGTCATACTACACTGTGCCTGCCGATATGGTCAATGAGGCGATAGCTTAATACACTTAAAAACAGAGGAGGAACAATGAATACATCATATAAACCGCAGGGTTACTCAACGGTTGCGCCTTATCTAATCGTGAATGGAGCGGCACGCACGATTGAATTCCTCAAGAATGTGTTTGGTGGGGTCAATCTGCGTCAGATTCCCAACTCTAATGGTAAGGTGATGCACGCTGAGGTACGTGTCGACGATACAGTCATAATGATGACGGATGGAGAGGAAGGTTGGCCGCCTATTCCTTCCCACGTGCATGTTTATGTCACGGATGTGGACGAGACTTACCAGCGCGCACTCAAGGCGGGCGCGACTTCAGTTCAAGAGCCGGTGAAGAAAGGCGATGAAAACAAACGAGGTGCTGTAAAAGATGTCGGCGGTACGACGTGGTGGATCGCCACGAAAGTCGAGTAGATTGCATCTTCGACGGAACCACCGACAGCGTCGTATAACATTCACATGACTACAATTACCGACGAGTTCATACGGGAGATGCTTCAGAAGACGAAGAATTATTGTATTGTAATACTGAAGGCCGGCCCGAACGTGAAGATGGATGGAGCCCAAAAGATTATCTGGGAACACGGCCGCAGGAATTTTGCTCTTCGAGCTGAGGGAATCTTATCAATTGTTTGTCCAATCTCCGATGAGACTGAAGTGGAAGGTCTTGCAATCTTCAACGCAAGTGTTGATGAGGTGAAGAAGATAATGGATGAGGATCTGGGCGTGAAGGCAGGAATTTTTGTCTATGAAGTGCATCCATGTCGTAGTTTTCCGGGAGATAGTCTGCCGAAGTAACGCGAACGCGCGATCCACGGCTAATGGAACAGAGACGATGTGCATGAAGAGGATGTTCACGGATTATTCCAAATCTTTTTTCTTCTCTTACACAATCCGACACAGTTTACTGAACAGCCCATTTAAGGGCTTTTGGACTTAGTGAAAAACTTTCCCGCATACGTGAAGACAAGTTTTTGAAGAACGTATTTGATTTTATTCTAAGATTAATCAAATTCGATTGAAAACGAGATGATCATGCTCGTCCAAAAACAGGTCCATGTCATTCCCGAATGATCTTGTCGGGAATCTATTTTCAGGGAGAGCATGGATTCCCGCCTTGAGCTTGCGGGAATGACAAAGAGAAGCGGGCCTTTGTTTTTGTACAACCATTGCTGGAACATAAGGGAGCGAGATTGTATGAAAAATGTTTGCGCAGTTATGACATACTTTCGATTACTTTCGCGACGATGCAGGACAGCGGTTCTTCAGCAGCAGTTCTTTAATTATTCTCCTTCTTCTGGATAAGAGGTTCGGGAGATACTGTTCCACTTCAGCCAATGTCAGTCCTATCCGAAACATCGACAACCAATTAAGTTTTCTCAGAATGCCTTTTACAAGCTGTTCGTGTTTTCGGTTGGCGCCGCTTGGCTTATCTTTGTCATTGAGTCGCTCTGGTTTGATCATGTTTTTTTTCATTGAAAATTTCTCCTATTTGCGCCACAAAATTTTGAGCTTTGTCGCAGTGAATAATATTACATGCTTATCCGAGTTGCACACAAACCAATCTCCTTTTAAATTTGATTGATAATAAATACGAGACGAAAATGGCGGAAAAACAATCCTTCGGGTGACAGAATTAATTCCCGAATCCGATGTTATTGATTTAACAAAATAGGAAGGGGCTTAAATGAAAAAGGAAAAATTAAAAGAGGAACTTGAGAAAAGCAAAAAGGAACTTGAGAAAAGCAAAAATGCAAATAAGACGCTAACAAGTTCTCATGATACTCAAGTGACAGAAATCACGGAACTCAAAAAGAAGCTAGCCGAATGTGAGAAAAAATTGAAAGAAATGAGTTCGATCAAGTCGCAGTGAAGAAAGAAAGCAACAACGCCACTAGCGTTGTCAATAAAGAATAACGTGCTAATCGGGTCTGCTAAATCGAGTCAGTTCGTCAGACTGAGTGGAAGACTAAGGTGGACACTAGTGTGGCAGTGCTTCTAACATTGGGATTGCTTCGTATTTGATTTTATTCTAAGATTAATCAAATTCAATTGAAAACGAGATGAGCATGGTCGTCAAAAAAGAGGTCCATGTCATTCCCGAATGATCTTGTCGGGAATCTATTTTCAGGGAGAGCGTGGATTCCTGCTTAAAGCATGCGGGAATGACAAAAAGAAGTGGGACTTTGTTTTTGTACTGCCATTGCAGAAGCCACACTCAAGGATGAAACTGCTTTGCTCACAAGGGGAAAGACATGAACAGATCTCTAGGCGATGTTGTTTTTGCGTGATATGCCAGTTGCCATCTCCATTTGAGATTACGATGATGCGATTTTTACAATAAAGGAGTTCGAATGGATAATAATCAGTTCCACTTTAGGATTTGTGTTGGTGAAATCGAAGTCGAAGCTTCAGGACCAGAGGCCTACGTGAAGGAGATGAGAGAGTACGCGGACAAACTCGTCTCTTCTTCAGTGAGCCGCTTGAAAACTCTTGGTGCAGTCATTCCAACCACGGAGGTCTCCCGGCTCCAATCCTCTGAATCTACTCAATTCCCTTTAAAGCCTGGGTCCGCAGATGTGGCTAAAGAGGAGTCAATCGTAGAATTCCTCGAGCGCCTGCCAAACAAGACCCATTTGGATAAAATTCTGGCATTTGCTTACTACTTGGAAAAAGGCAAGAAATTACCAAGCTTTGGTGTTAAGGAGATTAACGATCGCTACGATGAGGCGAAAGAGGCGAAGAGCAATACCGCTCAATATTTCGCGTTGCTCGTGAAGAGCGGTCTCATCATGAAAGCTAAGGACCAACCTGAAGGAGGCGCCGCACAGTATGTGTTGACAAGGAAGGGCGAAAAGAGTGTGGCCTCTTCACTTACAGGCGACCAAACCAATTGACCATGAGGTTCTAATGCTATCGCCAATGTTGCAGATGGCTCTCGACTTACTCGTCCATGGGTTGCAACACTTTATCAACGGTGAGCCACTTGACCGACGTTTAGCAATTCTTCATCTAGACCAAGCGGTCGAACTTACTTTGAAGGAACGACTGCGAGTTGCGGGCAAGCAAATCATGAGACCTGGGAAAAAGGAATCGATCTCGCTCTATGAAGCATACGATGAACTCGATAAACTCCAGCTGCTGATCCCTGAACGCACAAACTTAGATCTTCTTCATGAGACACGGAACCAAATACAGCACCTATTCGCTTCGCCTGATGAAAATGTTACTCGCTTCCATCTGGACAATACGCTTTCATTCTTTGCTCGCTTTCTTTCGGAAGAGTTTGCACTTATCCTTTTGGACTACATTCCGGATGAGTTGTTGGCGCATGAGAAGTTGAAGCATGTAGAAGATATAGATAAGCTTCGCCTACTCTATGAATCTGCGGAGAACTGTTGCCGGGCCCAGCGTTTCCCAGAAGGCATTTCAAGTCTCTTGGCAGCACTCGATTTGACCCTTCAGCTCGCTTCTGATCGAAGGCAAGTTTTGATTGTGGGTGCTAGTACTTCTGAATTGCTTTCAGATGCAGATGCCAAAAGGCTTCTTACCCGACGAGCTATTATTGCTGGAAGGAAAATTCTGGAAATCAATGGTAATGGGACAACGGGTAATTTCCCGACAGAAGGTGATTTCATGAATGCTCTTACCCGATTTCGTCAGGAAGCTGCAATCTAAACTGTACTAGCATAGCAACAACGGCTAACACCTACGCAAGAAAAACTTCCCGATGCATTCGCGTGGATCGGATTATATAAATCTTTTCAACGTGCCGGTTTTAAAATGGTTGACCGGACATCAAAACACAGGCCCATGGTTCGCTATTACATAGACAAATAAAATGGGAAAATATGGTTAAGGGAATTAAAGTAGAACTTGGAAAAATACAGGAAAGTCTTTTATTACCCTTATGGGGAAGGGCCGTTGAATCGCAAAAGGAAGAACCTAGACTGATTGATAAGGTGGCTGTTGAAATAATAGAAAACATAGATTATGATTTTTCGACAATAATAGAAAACATTAGCTGGGTGAGCCAGTTTGCATGGGTGGCACGGAGTCTTCATGTTGATAATGCAATCCTTGGATTTATTAAAAACTATCCCAAGGCAACAATTGTAAATATCGGCTGTGGTCTGGATACTACATTCGATCGAATAGATAACGGCCAAATTAATTTCTATGATTTGGACTTGCCAGATGTAATCGATTTGCGAAAAAACTTTTTTCGGGAAAATGAAAGAAGAAAGACAATCGCTTGCTCCTTTCTCGATAGTAAATGGTTTACTCAAATACAAGCCGATTACGGAGTGCTTTTTATTGCAGCCGGTGTGTTTTACTATTTCGATGAGAATCAAATAAAAGATTTCTTCAAATCAATTGCCGGATTTTTTCCCGGATGTGAAGTGTTTTTTGATTCAGCTTCACCATTGGGAGTGAAAATCGCAAATAAGAAAGTAATAAAAGACGGTGGTATGGATGAAACCGCAATATTAAAATGGGGAATAAAGAGTGCAGGATTAATTGAAAATTGGGATGAGAGAATCCAACTAGTAAAAGAATTTCCAATGTTTAAAGGGATGAAAAGAGGACTCCCATTAAAGATGAAATATGGATTATGGATGTCAGATTTATTAAAAATTATCTCAATGGTTCATTTGAAAATTGAAAAATGAAGTGGCCTGCATTCAGAAAAATGGACATAAATGAGCGAATTATGCAACTCAGTTATAGTCGATTTCCTATTACGTAGTTCGTGCGAACGGCTAAAGAATCGCCACTACCTGCCTTGCCATTCACTTAATTATTTGTATGTAAAACGTTCGTATGTAGCATTGGCGAATTTCCTTTTGCTGTTGAAGGCGAGGCAAGTGGGGAAATAATTAAAAATTCTTGCATTTCTGCTAAAAAATCAGCATTTTTAATATAAAAAGGGAGCCGCACTGCACATGACGAGAAAAAGTGAGCGCCTTGCGCCATCCCGCATATCCTATTTTAGTGATAATGAGCGGGAAAGGTAGAATAATTAAGTGGCACGAAAAGCATCTCTCAACCGCGAAACTAAAGAGACAAACATTTCCTGTTCGTTGAATCTCGATGGAAAAGGGAAATATGACGTCTCGACCGGCATTAAATTTCTCGATCACATGATCGAGCTTTTCTCGAAGCATAGTCTTATCGATCTCGAGTTGAAAGCAAAAGGCGATATTGACGTTGACGATCACCACACAATCGAAGACGTTGCGATCGTGGTCGGCAAGTGTATTGACAAGGCATTGGCTGACAAGGCAGGAATTAACCGTTATGGTACAGCTCATGTTCCGATGGATGACTCGTTGGCAAGATGCGTAGTCGATCTTTCGGGTCGCGGCTATTGTGTTTTCAACGCGGAGTTTTCACGAGCCAAAGTTAACGATCTCTCAACGGAAATGATCGAGCATTTCTTTAAATCGATGGCGGAAAATCTTAAAGCAAATGTCCACGTCGATCTTATTCACGGAAAAAATAATCACCATCGCGCAGAGGCAATCTTCAAGTCATTCGCTCTCGCTCTTCGTGAAGCTGTTTCCTACAATCCGCGAATTGTCGGCGTGCAATCAACAAAAGGAGCCGTAGTGCACATGACAGGAAAAAGAAGGTAGAGTGATTTAATGAGCCATAATGCGTATGAAAGGAAAACTCTAAATGCTTACTGACAAAACGATCGGCGTAATCGGAGCAGGGCACATCGGTGCCGCAGTTATCGGCGGACTCATCAAAGCTAAATTAACTTCTCCAAAAAATATTATCGCATCGAGAAGGAGCGAAAGTAGCCTTGAGGAGCTTGCGAAAACGTTCGGCATCCACACAACGACGGACAATATGAAAGTCGCTAAATCTGCGGATGTCATTGTGCTTGCAGTAAAACCAATGAGCTCAAGGGAAGTTTTGAACGAAATTAAAGATGTAGTTAAATCTTCACAAGTTATCATCAGTGTCATGGCTGGTATCAAAACTTCCTTCATCAATTCTGTTTTGGGAGTTGAATGCCCGGTGATCAGAACAATGCCGAATACACCCGTACTTGTTGACAGCGGTGCAACTGCAATAAGCAAGGGAAGATTTGCCGACGAGGAGCATCTCAAAATTGCTCACACGATTTTCAAATCTGTCGGTATAGTCGAAGTTGTTCCTGAAAATTTATTGGACGCAGTAACTGGACTCAGTGGAAGTGGACCAGCATACATCTACATGGTGATTGAAGCGATGACGGATGGCGGTGTTAAAATGGGAATACCGAGACAAATCGCCTTCCGGCTTGCGGCACAAACTGTATTCGGTTCTGCAAAACTTGTGATCGAAACCGGAAAGCATCCGGCAATTCTTAAAGATGAAGTTACGACACCGGGAGGAACGGCAATTGCGGCAGTCGCTGAACTTGAAACGTTCGGTTTGAGAACTATGTTGATAAATGCAGTATCAACGGCGACAGCAAGAAGCAAAGAGCTGAGCAAAATTATCCAGGAGAATGATAATTAGTTCAATTCAAAATTCAAAATCCAAGATTCAAAATCGTAATCCGGAACTTCGAGATTCGAAATATCCCACTCAAGTCGGGGTCCGAAATTCTCACAGGGTTGTGGTTGTCGATTATCGCACGAGCAATCTTCTTTCTATAATGAAAGCGTTGCAGCAAGTCGGTGCTGAAGTCGAGCTTACTCACGACGCTGAGCAAATAATAAAGGCAGACAAATTGGTTTTGCCGGGAGTCGGATCTTTCGGAGCTGCGATGCGCAACATCGAAACGCTCGGAATGAAAGATGCGCTTGTAAATTTTGGAAAAAGCGGAAAGCCAATGCTGGGAATTTGTCTCGGAATGCAATTGCTCTTCAATGTGAGTTTCGAGCTTGGCATTTATGACGGGCTTTCGCTTGTTCCCGGAGAAGTTGTGGCTTTCGGTTCAACGGTTAAGGTACCACACATGGGATGGAACCAGGTGGAATTTAGAAAATCATCAAGGTTGTTTCATGGTCTGTCTGATTGTCAATATGCTTATTTCGTTCACTCGTATTTTGTGAAGGCGGATGCAAGTTATATTTCCGGAGTGACAGATTACGAGATCAAGTTTCCTGCCGTGATCGAGCGGGAAAATATTTTCGGCATTCAATTTCATCCGGAAAAAAGTCAAAGTTTCGGTCTGAAAATTTTAGAAAATTTTCTGAACGTGTAAATGATACTCGTAATTCCCGCAATTGATTTGCAACGTGGCAAATGCGTAAGACTGATTAAAGGAGAAGCCGGTACAGAAAAAATATATTCTGATGATCCGGTAAAGATGGCGATAATTTGGCGTGGTGAAAATTTCAAGGCGCTCCATGTTGTTGACCTTGACGGCGCGTTTAAGGGGAAGCCTTTAAATTTAAACTGTCTAAAATCGATTGTCGATGCCGTCGATATTCCGGTGGAGTTTGGCGGCGGGCTGCGGACATACGATGATGTGAAACGAGTAATCGATACCGGAATCTACAGGGCAATTATCGGAACTGCTGCCGTCAACGATGAAGAATTACTTTTGAAACTCCTCAGAGATTTCGGTCCCAGAAGAATTGTTGTCGGCATCGATATGCTTGACGGGATAGTTCAAATAAAAGGTTGGAAAGATTCAACGGGAATTTCTGCGATTGAGCTTGGCAAGAAATTGAAGGCAGGCGGAGTTGTCAGAGTTGTCTATACGGATATTTCACGTGATGGTACACTGCGGGGAGTCAATGCGGAAGCGATGAGAGAATTCGCAGTCGAGACAGGGCTTCGCGTGACAGCATCGGGCGGTGTTCGATCTTATGAGGATTTATTGGAGATACAGGAATTAGAACCGGTTGGGGTTGATTCGGTCATAGTCGGCAAAGCATTTTACGAAAACAAATTTCCTTGCGAAGGACTCTGGCGCATCAACGAGGCAGAATTGCAAGACCTCGGTCCCACGAGAAGAAGTTGATGTTGGCTAAACGAATCATACCTTGTCTCGACGTAAACGCGGGAAGGGTCGTCAAGGGAGTAAACTTTGTTAACTTGACTGACGCGGGCGACCCTGTTGAGTCTGCAAAATTCTACGAACAGGAAGGAGCCGACGAAATTGTTTTCCTTGACATAACAGCGAGCGTCGATAACAGAGCGACTATACTGAACGTCGTAAGGAAAACTGCGGAGAGTATTTTTTTGCCGTTTACAGTCGGTGGGGGAATCAGAACTGTTGACGACATGAGAAATATCTTATCGAATGGTGCGGATAAAGTTAGTCTTAACACTGCAGCAGTAGTGAATCCGGAATTGATTTCGGCTGGTGCCGAGGAACTTGGAGTGCAATGCATTGTTGTTGCAATTGATGCGACAAAAGTAGGTGTCAATAATAATGAGACCCCCGTGGTTTTGCCGGATGAGTTGGAACATTTAAAAATTTCTAATGTCTCCTCGCCCTCCGGATATGAAGTTTATATCAATGGCGGACGCACGCCGACAAAGTTAGACGCGGTTGAGTGGGCAAAATATGTTACAGACCATGGCGCCGGAGAAATCTTACTTACAAGCATCGACAAGGATGGAACAAACAGCGGCTATGACATTGATATTTTACAGAAAATAACGAAGGCTGTAAACGTGCCCGTGATCGCAAGCGGTGGAGCTGGAACGCTCGAGCATTTCTTTGAAGCGATAGATTGTGGTGGTGCCGATGCAGTTCTTGCTGCGTCGGTGTTCCACTTTGGTAAGTTTAAGATCAGAGAAGTGAAAAATTATTTATATGAAAAAGGTGTTTCGGTAAGAATATGAATTTTAGCAGTGAAATATTTGATAAGATGAAGTTTGATGAGAACGGGTTGATTACCGCAATTGCGCAAGACCACAAGACTGGTGAAATTCTGATGCTTGCGCACATGAACAAAGAGAGTTTTCAAAAAACGATTGAGTCCGGCCAAGCTGTTTACTGGAGCAGGTCACGAAGGAAACTATGGCGTAAAGGAGAAGAATCCGGAAACGTTCAGAATGTGAAAGAAATTTTTATTGATTGTGACGGAGATGCAGTAGTTTTGAAAGTCGAGCAAGTCGGCGGAGCAGCATGTCACACAGGGAAGCGATCCTGCTTTTTTACAAAAGTTCAGGATGGAAAGCTTGTTGATGTCGGCTTAAAAGTTTTTGATCCGGAAAAAGTCTACACGCATAGCAAATGATGACAAATCGAAGTAAGTCAAACTTAAGTTCGGCTCACTTTACAAACAAAAGGTGAATAATGCCAAAACCTAAAGTAGCTATCTTAATTGGCAGTAAATCGGACGAACCAGCTATTTCTGAAGCGATTACATATTTGGATTACTTCGGAATCGAGCATGAACTTCGGGTTTTAAGTGCCCATAGAAATCCAAAAGAGACCGCGGAGTTTGCATCGAAGGCTGAAAAAAACGGCTACACTGTGATCATTGCAGGAGCTGGAATGGCAGCGCATCTGCCGGGAGTTGTTGCGAGTTTGACTACGCTTCCGGTTATCGGAGTCCCTTTGAGCGGTTCTGAACTTTCCGGAGTCGATGCGTTGTATTCCATGGTACAAATGCCGCCGGGAGTCCCAGTCGCTACCGTTGCAATCGGGAAAGCGGGTGCAAAAAATGCCGGAGTCTTGGCTGCAGAAATCATCGGACTGTCAAACGAAGATGTGAAACGAAAATTGATTGAATTTAGATTGAAAGGCTCGAAACTTTGAGAGTTCTTGTCACTGGCGCAAAAGGTTTATTGGGCAATAAAATCATGGATGTTTTTAAACGCGAGTCGGAGTATGAACTACTCGCTTGCGATTTGTCAGCCGGCCATGATGGAATCTTGAGTCTCGATATCACCGACCATCGGAAAGTTATGGATGCAGTTGGTTCTTTTAAACCCTCGACTATCATAAATGCCGCAGCTTACACGAATGTTGACAAGGCTGAGGTCGAAAAGGAAATAGCATACAAGGTCAACGCTACCGCAGTCGGACACTTGGCAGATGCCGCAAACACATTCGATGCAAAGTTAATTCACATTTCTACTGATTATGTTTTTGACGGCGAAAAGGGAAATTATTCTGAAGAGTCGCTGCCGTCACCGATAAATTATTATGGCAAGACTAAACTTGCCGGAGAAAATCTAATCAAGTCCAAGCTCAGAGATTATGCAATTTTAAGAACGCAGGTCCTGTACGGATTTGCCGCTAATGTCAAAAAGAATTTTGTCTTGTGGGTAATTGAAAAACTTTCGAAGGGCGATAACATTCACATCGTGAATGATCAAGTCGGGAACCCCACACTTGCGGATGAGTTGGCATTTGCAATATTAAAAGCCTGTCAGAGGAATGCAGTCGGAGTATTTCATGTTTCCGGGTACGAAACAATTTCTCGATATGAATTCGCAAAGAAGATTGCCAAGGTATTCGACTTGAATCTTAACTTAGTCAAGTCGGTCAAGTCAGTTGAATTCGAACAGCCCGCCCGCCGCCCTAAAAATTCCGGCTTCATCTGTTTAAAAGCACAAACAGAACTTGGAGTAAATATGCCTTCCGTAATTGATTCACTTTCATTAATGAGGCAGCAGATGAAACTTGCGGGTGCCCTTGAACTAGCTAATAAAAATTAACGTGAGAACAAATGCTTGATTTAAAATTCATTCGGGAAAATCCTCAGTTGGTTCGCGAGGCGATTCAAAAGAAGAAAGAAAAAGATCAGCTTGATGAAATACTGAAATTGGATTCAGACAGAAGAGAGCTATTACAGAAGTCCGAGTCGATAAAGAGTGAACGAAACAAAGTTACCGATGAAGTTGCAAAGATGAAACGACAGGGCAAAGATACGTCGCAGCTCATCGCGGCCGGAAAAGAAAAAGGCGACTTGCTGAAAAAGTTCGAAGATGATTTAAGCGACGTCGAAAAGAAACTTAACGATCTTCTTTTGTATGTGCCGAACGTGGCACATTCTTCCGTCCCAGTCGGAAATAGTTCCGATGAAAATGTTGAAGTGAGGAGATGGGGAGATGCCGCGAGGAATTTTGACTTCAAGCTTCTCGACCATATGAGCCTTGGTGAAAAATTAGGAATTTTTGATTTTAACCGCGGAGGCAAAATTACTGGAGCGGGATTTCCTGTTTATGTCGGAAAAGGCGCGGCACTTGAGCGAGCTTTGATAAACTTTATGCTCGATTTACATGTTAATAAACATAACTACACTGAAATTTTTCCGCCGTTTCTGGTGAATCAAGCTTCGATGCGCGGAACCGGCCAGCTACCGAAGATGGCTGAAGACATGTATCACTGTGAAATTGATGATCTCTATTTAGTGCCGACTGCAGAAGTTCCCGTAACGAATTTACGCCGCGATGAAATCTTGCCTGCGGTTCAATTGCCGATTAAGTATGCGGCATATTCGGCTTGCTTCAGAAGAGAAGCCGGGAGCTGGGGGAAGGAGTCTCGCGGATTTTTGAGAGTGCACCAGTTTAATAAAGTCGAGCTTGTAAAATTTGTCAGACCCGAAGAATCGTATGAGGAGCTTGAGAAATTAGTTGTGGATGTCGAAGAAGTTTTGCAGTTGCTGAACATTCCGTACAAGGTGATGCTGCTTTGTACGGGAGACTTGAGCTTTTCAGCGGCGAAGTGTTATGACATCGAAGTCTTTGCGCCGGCGACCGAGGTAAGAAACGGTTGGCTCGAAGCATCAAGTTGTTCCAACTTCGAAAGTTTTCAAGCAAGACGCGCAAACATAAGATTTAAAAGGGATGCAAAGTCAAAACCGGAATTTATTCACACATTGAACGGCTCAGGACTGGCGACATCGAGATTGATGGTCGCACTTCTTGAGAATTATCAGACGCCGGAAGGAAAAGTTGTTGTGCCGAAAGCGCTGCATGAATATACAGGATTTACAGTAATGGACTGAGCGATGAAACATTTATTGCGTTTAATGCCATATCTGAAAAAGTACAGGAGGACCCTGATACTCGGGCTGCTGACAGTCATATTATCTAATATTTTCGGCAACTTCATTCCGTTGATCATAGGAGCCGCGATAGACAATTTGAAGAGTGGACCGACATCGGCAAAGCTGCTCGAGTATGCGGCGCTAATTATCAGCCTGATGTTTCTCAGCGGCTACTTTACATTCATGACTCGACAAACAATCATCGTAACGTCACGGCGGATTGAATACGATCTCGTGAATGATTTCTATTCACATATTCAAAAACTTTCGCATGCATTTTTCCTGAACAAGCCAACCGGAGATTTGATGGCACATGCCACCAACGATATCTCGGCAGTTCGCAACGTGCTCGGCCCGGGAATTATGTACACTTCCGACACAATAACCGGTTTCATCATGGTGATCGCCATAATGTTTTCCATAAATGTCAGACTCACTTTATACTCGCTGATTCCACTGCCGTTTGTTTCCGCGGCAGTCTATTATTTGGGCAGACTTGTGAACCGCTACTTCGAAGGGGTACAAGCTCAGTACAGTGTTCTTACCACAAGGGCACAAGAAACTATTGCGGGAATACGTGTAGTACGCTCGTACGTCAGAGAAGATTATGAGACGGACCGCTTCAGGGCACAGAGCCACGATTATCTTAAGAGAAATTTGGTGCTCGCTCAGGTTCAATCGATCATGTGGCCTCTTTTGGGAATACTGATAGGCGCTTCGACAGTGATCGTATTGTGGCGCGGTGGTTTGGATATAATAAATAAGTCGCTTTCGCTCGGTACAATTGTCGCGTTTATGATTTACTTAGGATTGTTGACATGGCCGCTGATTGCCTTCGGCTGGGTTGTAAATATTTTCCAGCGCGGCGCGGCGTCGATGGGAAGACTCAACAAAATTTTCGACACGCCTCCGGAAATAAAAGATAACGAAGAGACCAATTATTCAATTCGGGATATTGAAGGAAAAATCTCATTCGAAAATGTTTCATTTCGTTTTCCTTCGAAGGAAGATTATGCGCTGCAAAATATAAATCTAGAAATTGAAAAGGGAACGACGCTTGCGATCGTCGGCAGAACCGGAACTGGAAAATCGACAATCGTGAATCTGCTTCCGAGGCTTCTCGACCGCACTTCCGGAGAGATATTAATCGACGGCATTCCGATAAAAAAAATTCCCCTGGAAATTTTGAGGAGGAACATCGGTTATGTTCAGCAGGAGACGTTTCTTTTCTCCGACACGATAGCAAACAACATAGCATATGGCATTGAGCGTACGACTCACGATGAAATTGAGTGGGCGTCGAAAGTGTCTCAGATTTACAAGGATATCGAATCATTCCCGCATGGATTCGATACCCTGGTCGGCGAGCGCGGGATTACGTTATCCGGTGGTCAAAAGCAAAGGGTCGGCATTGCTAGAGCTATTATCAGGAAACCGAAAATTTTGATCCTCGATGACGCGCTTTCTGCGGTTGACACATATACCGAGGAAGAGATTCTTTTACAGTTGAAGAAAGTCATGGAAGAGCGTACCAGTATCATAATCAGCCATAGGATATCAACTGTTAAAGATGCTGATATGATCATCGTGCTTGATGAAGGCGAGATCGTGGAATCCGGAACTCATGAAGACCTTGTTCTAAAAAACGGAATTTACGCGGATCTGTATAATCGCCAACTTCTCGAAGAAGAACTGCAAAGGATGTAGTTGAATCTTAAATCATGAATGCTGAATTATAAATCAATATGCTGAAGATAAATTTTTACGAAATTGACAAAGGCGACAAAAGGTTTCTCAATAAATCTCTGAGAAACAAATTCGCCTTGTCATATTATAATGATCCGCTCACGGAAGAAAATATTTCGACTGCGAAAGATGCCGATATCGTTTCTGTTTTTATTTATTCCGTTCTCGACAAGAAAAATCTTGCGGAGCTGCCGAAACTAAAATTCGTTGCCACTCGCACCACTGGATTCAATCATATCGATTTGAAATTTGCATCAAGCAAAAAGATCCCGGTCTCTAATGTTCCATATTACGGCGAAAACACCGTCGCAGAACATACCTTCGGCTTGATTCTCGCTTTATCACGCAACATATATAAAGCTTACATGCGAACGAGCCGGAACAATTTTTCCGTCGATGGACTCGAAGGCTGGGACATAAAAGGAAAAACGCTTGGGGTTATCGGTGCGGGGAGCATCGGCTCGCATGTAATAAAAATTGCAAAGGGGTTCGGCATGAATGTTCTGGCATACGATCTCCATAAAAACCATTTCATGGAGGAAGTCCTCGGTTTCAGGTATGCTCCGCTCGAAGAACTTCTGAAAAGTTCCAAGATCATAACGTTACATTGCCCGTACAATAAGGCAACGCATCATCTTATAAACATGAGCAATATTAAATTTGTGAAGCCCGGTACGTTGTTTATAAATACGGCACGCGCGAGCATTATTGAGCCAGCGGCGCTTCATTATGCATTGGAAAAGGGAATTTTCGGCGGCGCCGGACTTGACGTCTTCGAAGGAGAAGATTTGGTGAAAGAAGAAAATCAAATGTTGACAAGGAACGTTTCGGTCGAACATCTGCGCGCTGTGCTGGAGAAAAATATTTTGATGAACCGTGAAAATGTAATCATCACGCCGCACATTGCGTTCGACAGTGTTGAGGCGGTGGAAAGAATTTTAACGACAACTGTTGACAACATCGAAGCATTCGTTTCAAAAAATCCGACTAACGTCGTGAATCCGGATTGAAATGGCAGTAGAACTACACGAAGAAGAAATATTAGGAAAAGCGTACGACGCGAGATTGATGCGGAGACTCCTGCATTATCTCAAGCCGTATTGGATCCAGGTTGTTATTGCCGTTATTATAACGATAGCTTACTCAGGTATGGGTCCGGTACAGCCATACCTTACGAAAATTGCAATCGACAGCTACATCGATACTGGAAACGCGTCCGGACTTTTCAAAATCATCGAGATATTGTTTGCAGTTATCACTTTGCAAGCGCTGCTGCGATATGGATCGGCATACCTCACCCAATGGATCGGACAGAAAACGATATTCGATATCCGGATGGAAATTTACAAACACCTGCAAAAATTAGGCATCAAATATTTTGACAGGAATCCGGTTGGAAGATTGGTCACAAGAGTTACAAACGACGTTGAAGCTTTGAACGATCTTTTCTCGTCGGGAATTGTTATGGCGTTCGGCGACATTTTTACGATAGTGTGGATACTTTATTTCATGTTCAGGTTAAGTTTTGCACTGTCAATTGTTACGCTCATGGTTCTTCCGATACTGGCATACATCACCATACTCTTCAGGAAAAAAGTTCGTGCGGCTTATCGACAGGTCCGGCTGCTGATTGCGCGCATGAACGCTTTCCTTTCTGAACACATATCAGGCGTTGTCGTCGATCAAATTTACAACAGGGAACGGAGAGCGCTGAGCAGCTTTCAAGAAGTGAGCGGCAAACTCAAAGATGCAAATATAAAGTCTGTCTTCTATTATGCACTTTTTTATCCTGGAGTCGAGCTGACACAGGCGGTTGCAGTCGGACTCTTAATTTGGTATGGTGGCAGCCATCTCCTTCCAGAAGTGTTCGTGCAGGCGCACGGCGGAATTTCTATCGGCATCCTAATAGCGTTTCTCCGGTTTACCGATCAATTTTTTATGCCGATCAGAGATCTCTCCGAGAAATATAACATCCTTCAGACTGCCATGGCGTCATCGGAAAGAATATTCAAAGTCATTGACGACAAAACCATTGTACCTGAAACTAAGAACCCGATAAGCTTGCCGGAAGTTGAGGGAAAAATCGAATTTAAGAATGTGACATTCGCATACGACGACCAAAACTATGTTTTGAAAAATGTTTCATTCACGGCAAATCCCGGCGACACTATTGCGATTGTCGGTGCAACCGGAGCGGGGAAGACTTCAATTGTGAATTTGCTGATGAGATTTTACGATGTGAATGACGGCGGTGTATTTATAGATGGTGTCAACGTCAAAGATATTTCAAGCGCCGAGCTGAGAAAAAATATCTCGATTGTTATGCAAGATGTTTTTCTATTTTCAGGAAGCATTCATAATAATATTTCACTGGGAAACGAAAATATTTCTTTTGAGAATGTAGAAAAGGCTGCTGCTTTAGTTGGCGCCGATGGATTCATCAAGCGGCAGCCTAATCTTTACGAACAAGACGTGAAGGAGCGCGGCGCCGCAATTTCTGTTGGGCAAAAGCAGCTTATCTCATTCGCTCGCGCACTTGCACACGATCCGCGGATATTAGTTCTCGACGAAGCAACTGCAAACATCGATACGGAAACTGAGCAGTTGATACAAGCTGCGACGGAAAATCTGCTCCGAGGCAGGACAAGCATCGTGATCGCGCACAGGCTGTCAACCATCCAGCATTCATCGAAAATTATCGTCTTGCACAAAGGAGAAATCCGGGAACAAGGCACACACCAAGAACTTATAGCGCGCGGCGGAATATATTACCGTCTGTATCAGCTTCAATATAAAGATCAGGAGCGTTTAGCCCAAAAGGTGCGTACTAGTGCTGTCAAGTAAAAGACTTAGTTTGTCCGTGAAATCTTGCTTCTGGGAGTGAATATTTCTTTTACTTTATCAGAACCATTCTCTTTGAGTCAGTGAATCTTTCTCCATCCAACCTGACTGCATCAAGCCGATAGAGGTACACTCCGCTTGCAAATCTGCTTCCGTCAAACTTCGCACTGTGTTCACCTTCACTTTGCATTCCGTTCACAAGAGTTACCACTTCTCTGCCGATGATGTCATAGACTTTCAAAGTAACATGGCTGACTGCTGAAAGCTGATAGTTTATAGTCGTTGTCGGGTTGAATGGATTAGGATAATTCTGAGAAAGAGAGAATATCGCCGGAAGGTTGCCAGTTGGTTTCTCGATTCCGGTGACCATTTCAGACAGGGGTCTTCTCCAGACACCGGCGCCATCAGTCCCAACAAATAGATTTGAGCCGGAGACAGCGAGAGACCAAACATCAGTATTCGTCAATCCTGTATTGACCATGGTCCAGCTTGTGCCGTTGTTGGTCGAAAGAAAAATACCGTTGTTACTAGTACCAGCAAAGAGTTTCATGCCCGAAATGGCAAGCGCATCAACATAAGATCCCATCAAGCCGGCTTGATTCCAGCTTCCACCGTCGTTTGTCGATAGAAACACACCACTATTAGTCCCTACAAAAAGGTTTGTGCCGGAAACGGTAAGAGACAAGACATAAGGAATCCTCAAATATGAGTTTTGCAATCCCGCATTAACTGCAGTCCAGCTTGTGCCGTTATTAGTGGATACAAAGATGCCGCTGTCGTAAGTGGCGGCAAAGAGATTTGCGCCGGAGACGGCAAGAGCATTGATATTGCTGCTCGGCAATCCTGAATTGACCGCATTCCAGCTTGTGCCATTGTCAGTCGAAAGAAAAACGCTGTTCTCATTTCCAAGAAAGAGATTCGTACCAGAAAGGGCAAAACAAAGGACATCAGTATATGCCGGCAATCCTGAATTGGCCGCATTCCAAGTTGTGCCGTTGTTCGTCGACAGATAAACGCCATCGCCATTAGTCCCGGCAAAGATATTGGTGCCAAATACTGCGAGAGACAAGACACCGGTGGTCGTCAATCCTGTATCGACCGCAGTCCAGCTTGTCCCTTCATTGTTAGTTAGGGAAATGTCGCCACTTACGGTGCCGGCAAAGAGATTCGCGCCGGAGACGGCAAGAGACCATACTTGAGTATTTGCGAATCCGGTATTGACCGCATTCCAGTTTGTGCCGTTGTTCGTCGATAGGTAAACGCCGTCGCCGGTTCCTGCAAATATATTCGTGCCCGAGACGACAAGAGGCCAGACATATCTGTTCGACAATCCTGAATCGACCGCATTCCAGGTTGTGCCGTTGTTCGTCGATAGATAAACACCGCCGCCAGTTCCTGCAAATATATTCGTGCCCGAGACGACAAGATCATTGACATTTGTGTTCGTCAATCCTGTATTGACCCCAGTCCAGTTTGTGCCGTTGTTAGTGGAAAGAAATATGCCACCCTCGTAAGTCCCAGCAAAAAGATATGTGCCAGAGATCGCAAAAGCATCGACTTCAGTGGCCGTCAATCCTGAATCGACCGCATTCCAGTTTGTGCCATTGTTCGTCGATAAATAAGCGCCGCCGCCAGTTCCTGCAAATATATTCGTGCCCGAGACGACAAGAGCAACGACATTTCTGTTCGTCAATCCTGTGTCGATCGCAGTCCAGGTTGCACCGTTGTTGCTGGACAGAAAAATGCCGCTGTCGTGGGTCCCGGCATAGAGATTAGTGTCAGAGACAGCGATAGACCTGACATCAATGTTCGTCAAGCCGGTTTGAGTCCAGCTTGTGCCGTTGTTGGTCGAGAGAAAAAGGCCACTATCTGTCGCTGCGAAGAGATTCGTGCCGGAGACGGCAAGAGACCAAACGCCACAAACGACAGTGTTCGGTAGTCCGGTATTGGCCGCAGTCCAGCTCATGCCGTTGTTCGTCGATAAGAAGACCCCGCCGGCGTAAGTCCCGGCAAAGACATTCGTGCCGGAGACAGCAAAGCTAAGAGCGCTGCCCCCATAAGGTCCGGTGGTCTGAACCCACTGGGCAAGCAACGGATTCGTACTGGCGAATAGGCAAAACACTACAAGTAGCAATCGGAAAATGTTTTTCATCTGTGTCCCTTTATGAATAAAAGCCCCTGCCGCTTGCAAAGCCGACAAGTCGGGACTCCCTGATAAATCGTGAACAAAAGGGGTCTAAAAAAAATCTTAGTATTACTCTCAAGTTTTTTCTCCGGCTCTATATTAGCTAAGTGTCCCGAAGAATACAAATATTGGTTTTGGAAATGAAATGGCTGATCTATTATATTTTCAAAGACTTACCGACGGTTTGGAGAGGTGGCCGAGTGGTTGAAGGCAACGGTTTGCTAAACCGTCATACTCTGTAAAGGGGTATCGAGGGTTCGAATCCCTCCCTCTCCGCCAAATAGAGACTGTATTACTTTAATGTTTTCACTTCCAAAGCCATTATTACCATCCTTAGTTGTGCTTCCAAATATTTCAATTGAACTTTGCCGACATTTACACTAAATTATTATCTAATTTGGAGGTAAAATGTTAGCAGTTGTAGAAATCGCCGGGAAGCAATTTAAGGTAACGGAACAAATGAACCTTATCGTTCCGAAATTAGAAGCTAAAGTCGGCGATAAAATCAAAATAGATAAAGTCCTTCTCGTTGAAAACGAAAATTCCAGAATTGTCGGCAGCTCCGTCGTGAAAGGCGCAGTAGTCGAAGCGACGGTTGTCAACCATGATAGGGACGACAAAATTATTGTTTTCCGAAAGAAGGCAAAGAAAAATTTCAAAGTGACAAAAGGGCACAGACAAGAGTTCACGACAATTCATATCGATAGCATTCAGCCAAAGGCTGATGCGCCTACGGCGCAAAAGCAATCCCTCTAAAGAAATATAAGGAGTTCCAGTATGGCACATAAAAAAGGCGGCGGCAGTACAAGAAACGGCCGTAACAGTAACGCGCAACGACTTGGCGTCAAGACATTCGGAGGTGAAAAGATAACTGCCGGAAGCATCATCGTCCGACAGCGCGGCACAAAAATTCTGCCCGGGGAAAATGTAGGCGTCGGAAAAGACGACAGCCTCTTTGCGTTAAAAGATGGTTCGGTGAAATTCGAAACATACAGAAGAATCAGAAAAAAAGTTAGCGTTATTCCTCTCTAAGTATTTGGCAGAAATGCCTACCACGAAGATCGTTGCCGAATGCGGCATATCGTATCATATAAAAAATACAATGTCGGAGCGGCAAAAGATTCACCAAGTTTATATTTTTAAATGCTGATTTTCTCCAACTTTAGAAAGGAATCGCAATGAAAATTACTGTGGTCGGTGCCGGCAATGTCGGTGCAACTTTAGCTCAACGATTAGTTGACAGGGAACTTGCAAATGAAGTTGTCCTCACGGACGTAGTCGAGGGTTTGCCACAAGGAAAAGGTCTCGACATGCTTGAGTCATCTCCCGTGCTGGGCAGCGACGTGAAAGTTGTCGGCTCAAACTCTTATGACGCGACAACCGAAAGCGATATTATAGTCATTACCGCCGGAATCCCAAGAAAACCGGGAATGAGCCGAGATGATCTGCTCGCAACAAATGCTGGAATCCTTAAATCCGTCACGGAGCAAATTGCACCCCGTTCCCCGAAGAGCATTATTGTGGTCGTGTCGAATCCACTTGATGTGATGGTTTACGTTGCGTTGAAGATCAGCGGCTTCGACAGGACCCGGGTCATTGGAATGGCAGGTGTTCTCGACACAGCGAGATTCAGAACTTTCATCGCGACAGAGCTAAATGTTTCTGTCGAAGATGTTCAGGCATTTGTTCTCGGCGGTCACGGCGACTCCATGGTGCCACTCGTTCGCTATACTTCAGTTGCGGGAATTCCTTTAACCGAAATGATGGGCGCGGATAAAATTGAAAAACTTGTGAAGCGAACTCGAGACGGAGGCGCAGAGATAGTTTCACTTCTGAAAACCGGTAGCGCGTACTACGCACCATCGGCATCGGTGGTCCAAATGTTAGAATCGATAGTGAAGGATAAGAAAAGAATTCTCCCTTGCTCGGTATATTTAAAAGGCGAGTATGGAATGAGTGACGTTGTTATTGGCGTGCCGGTGAAACTTGGAAAGAATGGGATAGAGCAAGTTATCGAGATTAAATTGACAGACCTGGAAAAATCTGAGTTGAAAAAATCTGCCGATGACGTCAAGGCAAACATGGCAAAAGTGAAGCTCGACTGAAGAATAGTTGCCAGTGTTCAGGTGGCTGTCCGAAAAGAAAGAAGATGCCACTTCCATTTGTCATTCCCGCGCGCTTAAAGCGGGAATCTATCTATTCTCCAACATAGATTCCCGGCAAGAGCATTCGGGAATGACATTGGCGAATTTTTGGATGGCATCTTATGATTTTGTATCTCCAACTTTTAGTTTCATTACCGTACGTGTGCCATGGCGCGTGAATTCAAAAACAACGCTATCCATCAATGATTTCATGATGTGAATCCCTCTACCGCTTGGCTTTAACAAATTCTCCGGGAGCAACGGGTCCGGCAAATTCTTCGGGCTGAATCCATCTCCTTCATCTCCCACTACTAATGTGATCTCTTTATTTCGATAATCGACATCGAGCATGACTTTTTTTGCCGGATCATTCTTGTTGCCGTGCACCATGGCATTGTTCACAGCTTCGCTTGCGCTAACGAGCAAGTTATGCTTATCGGATTCCGAAAGATGAAGTTCGCTGAATATTCCTTCCAACTTGCCTTCAACTTCTTTGAAAGCGGTTTTTCTATCGTCGAGAACTATATGTTCGTGCAGGTTCGGCATTAAATATTGTATTGTACGGTTAATTCGAAATTAGGATAAACAATCGGGTTTTGCAATGTTTGTTTGGAGACCTGATACCAGCCGTCCATTTTTAATTGAAGATGAGACATTCCCATTGAAATGAATGCAGTTGGCCCTGAGCTGGTCTGTTGAGAGGCAAATTGTTTTTCAACAGCGGTTATGTAGTTGTATTGTGTAAGCGAAAGATATTTGTAACCGATGCCATATCGAAAGCTGCCCGAATTAAAGAAAAGAGAAAACCATAAAGTCTGATCCACAAAATAATTCAAGGGATATTCAGAGAAACTCGACCAGTAAAGTTCACCTCTTGTATAAAGTTTTATGTCTGCAAGAAAAAATGCGGAGATTCGCGAAGTCATGTTGACTGATGTCGAGTCGAGAAAGGATGCCTGACGAAATGAAAAGCTGTGTATTTGTGAAAACGCTTCGTAGTCATAGACCGTGTAATTGGCGAGCACTTCAAATCGGTTGAAAGAAGTGAATCTTGAATCCGAATAAGCGACTATCGGAAAAAATTTGTAAATAAAATTTCTGTTATTGTTTGCGCTGCGCTGAGCATCTATATAAACTATATGGATCAGGTCGGCTTCAATTCCAAAACCGGCGTTGAAGAACGGACTGAGTTCATCGTTGACCACTAAGGCAGCTGTATTCGTAAGTTCGTCACGGTCATCGAAATTCTGATCGCTTGGAGTATCATATCGGAAGAGCGAAGCCAATCCCGTTAGATTGGAAGATATATTTCCGAAATGCAGAAAGATTTGCGCCGCGAGGGTGTTTGTTGTTCCAACACTATTTAGCTGTGCCTGACTTGAATCCTCTTGCGCTATGATCGGATTGACGCTCGAGATATCGATCAGCTCATGCGTCTCTGTCCTTTCAGAATGTACCATGTTAATTAGCAGTGTATCTTTAAACACGTTTGTCAACAGGTTCCCACTTACGTTAAAATTAGATAACCGAATTCTCGTATCATAACTGGGAGTTGGATCGTTTGCAGCCTTGTATCGATAAATAAGTTGAACCTGCTCTTGACTGAGGCTCGATTGTGTATTCAATTGGAAAAATAAGATCGGCATCGTAAGCTGACCACCGAAAGAACCTAAAGTTTCAGTCCGATCTTGGATGTTATTCGTTATATTAAAGGTGCTTTGGACAGATGGATCAGAAGGGAAATAAAAGTCTCGGAGCTGAGAACCGTAAGCGCCGAAAAATGAAAGCGAATCCTGAGGCGAGAAAATTTGAGAATATACGATCGCCGTCGATTTATCATAATTTTGTCGTGGGGATATATCTTCGTCTTGCAGAGTCAATGATGGTACAAGTCGAGCGTTTTCGACAGGGGAGAGCGACATCGTGCCATGCAAAGAGTAGGTAAAGCCGCTGTTACTTACTCCGGCTTGTCGATCCCATTTATTTCCAATCCCACCCAAAGCCGTATCTTTTTCCGTCGCGAATAGAAGCCCTCCCATAGCTATGGAAGCGCCGACGGAGTTGAGTCCGATTTGTCGGTTGTCACTGACATAATTTGATTGAAACTGGCCGAAGCCGTAAAAGTTGTCAAAAATATTGCGTCTTATTTGGGTTCCGAAGTTTTCTTCATCGCGAATGAGATCTTGCTGTTCTTTTATCAAAACCGAATGAAAGTTTTCGTTAAGTGTGCCCTGATAATCATTTGTGTTCCAGTTTATGCCGGCAATACCGTTCCAGCTTGCTGTAGTTAAATCTTGGTTGAATCCCGTCAGGATTGAATTAGCGATTGGTACTTTGGTAGTATCTTGTTCAAGGGATATTGCCGACGTTTGTGAAAAAGATTTTGAAGTGATAAGCAGGATTATTGTAAATAGAAGCGTAAATACCTGGCAAACTTGTCTCGTCCGCTCAAAAAATATAACCGCTAAGTATGCAAAGAGACGCAAAGATAATAGATTGCAAAAATTATTTGATTCCTTATGCCCTTGGCGGCTTCTTTGCGATCTCAGTGGTTAAATTCCTTTCCGATGAATTCTCGTTCGCATTTCTAGATTTTGTCTTCGAGAAACTTATCTATCGATTTCTGTTCGGTTGCATCGCCAATGTTTTCCAATAGCGCATTTTCTAAGTAGCCTTTCTTGCCGACAAAATCTTCCCGCGTATACTCCCCGGCAATACTTCCTCTGTTTATGAAATAAACTTTGTCGCAAACATTTTCAACTATATCAAGCAGATGCGAGCTGTAAAATACTGCACCACCATGAGCGGTGAACGATTTGATGAATCGTTTTAAGGAAACCACGGATTGGACATCCAAGCCGTCGGTCGGCTCATCCAGAACCAAAATCTCCGGCTTGAAAATTAGCGCCATGCTTATCACAACTTTTTGTTTCGTACCCTTCGATAAACTTTGCAAAGGTTTCTTTAAAAAGTCTTTGAAGAAAAACACTTCCGATAGGAAGTCCAATTTGTCGAGCGCATGGTTCTTATCGAATTGCCTCAAGAGAGCTGCAAGTGCAATTGTCTCCGTCGGAGTCAGCGATTCATAGAGTTTCGGCGATTCCGGGACATAGCCGATTGCAGATTTGGGATTTCGAATTTCTGATTTCGTGTTTTTGCTCACACCGTTCGAATTCGGAAATTCTAAATGGGAAAGTATTCTTACTTTACCGGAGTCGGGTATCTCAAGGCCGACGATAATCTTTGCTGTTGTAGTCTTGCCTGCGCCATTTGGGCCTATGTATCCACATGCGGTGCCTTTCTCGACCCGAAAGGAAATGGAATTTAGTGCAAGCTGGCCTGAAAATTTCTTGATGACTTCCGTGAATTCAATCATTATTGAAACTTGCGGAGAAATCTTTTCTTAAGCAATACTTGTGGTAGCGTCCTAATTTGAAAGAGAATGTCATTGCGAGTACCGTGAAGCAATGTGATAATGAGATTGTCCCGCCCAACCATTCTATACAAGTATGCAGGATCCCGTAAGGCGGGACTTCGTCGCTTTGCTCCTCGTAAAGACAAGTTGTTGTAAAGAAGGACAAAACCATTCTTGTTCGAACCTTGTCGAGGTTCAAAGTCTTATTTGAAAATGTCGAAGACTTTATCTCGACGTGAATATTTCAAAACCACTTTAGCGAGGTCGCTTGAGATGAGACTTTTCTGTCTCTCCATTAGTTGAACTACCTGAGTCTCTTTGTAAAATTTTATATCAAAGTTAGGTTTGATTATGTCTGCAATAACAATTTCATATTCTGATGCCAGGCCTTGCGTGAGATATTTTCCGACAAGGCCGGTTCCCCCCGTTATCAGCAATTTCTTCAGATGACAAAATTCTCTCTTTTCTTTGGACTGCGGACGTTATTGAATGCGGATTGATTTAAAGATTGTGAAAGTACGCTTTGTTCCTGTGGCTCTCCATGAACCAAACAAATATTTTAGAAAATATATTGCACTTCGGTCAGTGATTCAAGATAAGATGGAACATAGAAAAGAGGATGTAATTGATTATAACCCGATTTTTTAGTAACTTTACTGAACAAATCAATGGTATGAAATGACTCAGCCCCTCAATGTTTTGTTTTTGTCCTCCGAAGTGTTTCCATTTGCGAAAACCGGGGGACTCGCCGACGTTGCTAGCGCGCTTCCACAGGCTCTGAAAGAAATTGGAAACGACATCAGGCTTGCAATTCCCCGTTATGGATTCGTGAGCGAACGAAAGTTTCGGATCCATGAAATTATTCGGCTGAAAGACATAGATATCCCGATTGGGAAAAAAACGGCAAAGATGAATGTGAAATCTTCTTTCCTAGTTGGCGAACGCACAAAAGTTCAAATTTATTTTATCGATAGCGCCGAATATTACGGGAGGCCCGGTGTTTATCAAGACCCGAGATCCAAGAAGGACTATTCAGATAATGATGAGCGTTTCATATTTTATTCGCGGGGAATTTTTGAAATCCTGAAGCGACTCGGATGGGTGCCGGACATCATTCACTGCAATGATTGGCAAAGCGGACTTGTACCAGTTTACCTTAAAAAGATTTATAGCCATGATCCTTTCTTCAAGAAAATTAAAACAGTGTTCACAATCCACAATATTGCATATCAAGGTAACTTCCCGAAGGAAACCTTTCAGAAAACTGGCTTACCCGCCGACGTGTTCACTCCAAACGGCGCAGAGTTTTATGGAAATTTCAGTTTCATCAAAGCCGGCATCGTGTATTCGGATTACATAACTACCGTCAGCGAAACTTATGCGAAGGAAATTTCAGACAGCTCGGAGTACGGCTGCGGCATGGAAGGCGTTTTGAAAAAGCGGAAGAAAGTATTCAACGGAATCGTAAACGGGATAGACTATTCCATCTGGAATCCGGACGTGGACGCATATCTTCCTTTCAAATACAGTGTCAAGTCTCTCGACGCTAAAGTAGAAAACAAAAAATATCTGTTGAAGCGATTTAACATGCAATACGATCCGAAAGTACCTCTGATCGGCATGATAACTCGCTTGGTGGAACAGAAAGGAATAGATCTGGTCATAGGAGTTTTTCGCGACCTGATGCGGATGAATGTGCAATTTATTTTACTTGGAACAGGTGAGAAAGGATATCATACTAAGCTGGAATCGTTGGCAAAAAAATACCCCGAAAAGTTTGCACTTGAGCTTCGTTACGATGACGAGCTTTCACATCTCATTGAAGGGTCATCCGATATTTTTCTGATGCCGAGTAAGTTCGAGCCGTGTGGACTGAATCAGCTTTACAGCTTGAAATACGGAACAATTCCGGTAGTTCGCAAAACCGGCGGCTTGGCTGATACCGTTAAGGAAGTCAACCCGCAAAAGGGAATTGGCACCGGATTTTTCTTCGAAGCATATAAACCACACGAGATGCTGAAAGCGATTTCCAGAGCGGTTAACCTTTTCTGCGATGAGAAGAACTGGAAAAAGGTCATGCACAATGCTATGATGGAAGATTTTTCGTGGGCAAATTCTGCTGTACAGTATTCGGAGCTTTACTCGAAGATACTTGAGAAGTGACGCGAGCAATCTTTATTGATCGTGATGGTACAATCAATATCGACAAGGATTACATCACCGATCCTGATCAACTGGAATTCATAGAGGGTTCACCCGAAGCGATTGCTTTGGCTAATAAACTCGGATTGAAAGTTATTGTTATCTCTAATCAGTCTGGAGTTGCGCGCGGATTCATGACAATTGAGCAAGTTGAAAATGTCAATGCTCATTTAGTCGAAATGCTTAGGGAGCGCGGCGTAGTGGCCGACGCAATCTATTATTGTCCACATTATCCGGCTAACGGAGATATCTGCACGTGCAGGAAGCCAGATATCGGAATGCTGATTCGCGCAAAAGAAAAATTTGACATTGATCTCGTTTCGTCATTCGTCGTCGGTGACAAGTGGAGTGATGTTAAGTGCGGAGAAAACGCCGGCGCTTTCACTTCGCTCGTGCTTACCGGCTACGGCGAAACCGATTATCGGCGGTGCATTGATGACCGAATCAAAATAGATTATCTTGGAAAAAACCTTTACGATTCAGTCATAAATTTTGTCAAGAAGAAAATTGAAACCAAAAATTAGATCCATTCTTTTAGCAGCATTATGCGCGTGCACATTGACAGGATGCACAAACAAGATCAACCAAACCGGATCGTGGCTTGTCGGGACTGACAGCACTTTGATCCCTATATACATAGATTCTGTTAACGATTCGTTTAGAGTAACCAGTTCCCAGGTTAATACGGGCATAGTAACGGGCTCAAGCGCGGAGTTGTCTCTTGGCAGTGTACCATGGACAGAGGCTGATTTGCTTTTGGAATTTTACAATATTGATTCGGTTTATTCTGCCAGTGCTATCACATCTGCGCAAATAATATTGACACGTGCCCCGAACCTGTTGCAGCCGATAGGATATAATGTAAAAAACCTGCAATTTGCTGGATATGTGATGGATTCAATATGGAGCTCTTCGACATACACGTGGGATAGCGTTGTGGCCGCACCCCGCGGGACGAAGAATATTGTAGTGGGCCGGCCGACAATAGATGATTCAACTATCACGATAAACATCGATACAGGAATTGTTAGACAGTGGTCGCTTGCCACAGAATATCCGGATTCGAATTATGAAAAGAATGGCTTCTTATTGAAACCGGAGAATATAAGTGGAATACTCTCAGTCTATTCAAGTGTATCGTCTTATCTGCCCGAGCTTATTGTGTCATATATCGACACCAATGGTATTGTGGATACCGTCACCTCGACATCAAGTTATTCTGCCTCGGTTGCACATACGACAATTACAAGCGTCGCGCCACGTGGTCCATACAGAATTTTACAAAGCGGCACAGGGCTTCGTGAGAAAATAATTTTTGACCTGACTCGCATCCCGAATTTGTCGATCATAAACTATGCGCAGCTTACACTTTTCGCTGATACACTAGAAGATACACTATATTCCGGCAATTCTGAGGATTCTCTGGAGACTTATTACATCCTTGATCCATCGACAAATTCAGTGAGTACGGCCGCTCTCAGCGTGCAGGTGGGTAACAAATACACTTTTAATATTACGGTTCCCGTTCAGCAAATGTTGAACACTGGGAACTATGGCTTCTTGATAACTCGCTTTGATGAGTCCACTAATGTGGACGCACGGTTCATATATGACGAAAACGCGCCAGACTCGTTGAAGCCAAGACTTGTGATCACGTACTCGCCGGCGGTGAAAAAGAAATGAAAATAAAAATATTCCTTTTTGTATTTCTGTTTTGTGTGGCAAGCGGTGTTTATAGTCAAGATGGAACGCCGCTTTCGGCAAAAGGCGTCGGAACTTTCACAAGTTTTGCCAGCAGTTGGTCTTCCGGAATGGGAAATGCCGGCGTTGCTCTCATTGGAAACGGGGTCCTCAGCGGAATAAACCCTGCGACATGGGCTGGCTTGGACAATGTGCAATTCAATGCGACATACGATTTTTCCGGAGTAAGCTCGCAAGACAACACGAATGGTTTATCTTCATACTATGCCAATGGAGATTTCGGCGGCGGAATTTTTGCACTGCCAATCGACAGAAATTTGGGCATAACTTTGGCTGGCGGTTTTAATCCGCTTACTTCTTATGATTTTGAGATCAATTCGGTAATTCCCACGCCAAATGTCCCAAATATCTCATCGGTTACATATGGCTCAACCGGGTCCGGCGGACTAGGTGAAGGTTTTGTCGGAATGAGTATTTCACCTGTCACGGGTGTGAACCTTGGCGGTATGTTCAACTATGCTTTCGGAAGAATGGAAATTCTCAGAACAGTGGATTTCAATGACTCAAGCTATACAAACTCATATTCGGACAACAGCATATACATGGAAGGTTCAAGTGGTACATTTGGAATCGTACTCGACAGTTTGGATAAAACTTTAAAGCTTGGTTTCTTGAAAGGATTTTCAATTGCCGGATATTATAAGCTGTCATACAATCTAAATGGAAATTCTGTGATTGAGAACCTTTATGAGGATACTCTTTACTCTCCTTTTTCGCAGAGTGTCACAGGCTTTATTCCGCCAGAGTATGGAATAGGGATCGCGCAAAAATTTAATGAACGATTGATCGCTGTATTAGATTTCAGAGAACAGAAATTTTCCGAATACAAAGATACATTCACTCCGGCAGGGTCATTGGAAGATGCGCTGTTTCTCGGCGGTGGTATTGAGTACTTGCAAGGAAAAGATATCGGTTCGCTTTTTGAGAGACGAATTCTTCGCGCCGGATTTTATTACGAGAAGACGCAATTCGTTTTGCCTACAAAGTCTGGGCAAAACGAGCAAGTTGACGAACTCTTCCTGACCGCGGGCATTGAACTGCCGTTAAGTCTATCTTCAACCGTGAACTTTTCCGCACAATACGGACAGCGTGGCTTGTCAAGTGACTTCCTTCTACGGGAACGAATATTCAGGCTGTACGTTTCTATCACAATGGGCGAAGGTTGGTTTGTGCGCCCCGAAGGAGAATAACAAATGATCGCGATCGGATCCGACCATGCCGGATTTGTTTATAAAGAGAAAATAAAAAAATTGCTCGACAAGTTGAAACTTGAATACAAAGATTTTGGAGCATATAATAGCGAGCCGAGCGATTACCCCGACTTTGGTTACGTTACGGCAAAATCTGTAGGTACCGGTGAATGCGACAAAGGAATACTCGTCTGTGGAAGTGGTATAGGAATGGATATCGTGGCCAATAAAGTGGAGAATGTTCGCTCTGCGCTTTGCATGACCCTTGAAATGGCGGAACTGTCGCGGAGACACAACGATGCAAATGTACTCACCATTGGCGAGCGTTTGACAGATTGGGGCACCACCGAAAAGATTGTGCGAATATGGCTTTCGACTCCTTTCGACGGTGGAAGGCACAAAAGACGAGTTGACAAAATAAATAATCTTAGCGAATACTAAGACACTTACAATTCGAATTCTGAATCCTCAATTCTAAATGTTGAATTCGAATTTCACAATTCATAATTATAGAGACATCATGGATTTCTTAGAAATTCTTAAAAAATTCGATGAACAAGTTTTTCAGGCGGTTGCAAATGAAATAGGCCGGCAAAGTAATACAATCGAGCTTATTGGGTCCGAAAATTTTGTCAGCAAGACAGTTCTTGCGGCACTCGGCACCGTCTTAACAAATAAATATGCCGAAGGTTATCCCGGCAAACGCTATTACGGCGGATGTGAATTCATTGATGTTGCCGAGAACATTGCGCGCGATAGGGTGAAAAAACTTTTCGGTGCAGAGTATGCCAATGTTCAACCTCACGCTGGCAGCCAGGCAAACATGGCGGCATATTTTTCGTTCATCAAACCGGGCGACACTGTTCTCGGGATGAATCTCTCACACGGCGGACATTTAACCCATGGTTCTCCTGCAAACTTTAGCGGCAAACTTTTCAACGTTATCCCGTACGGAGTTGACAAAAACACCGGCAGGATCGATATGAACGAAGTTGAAAGACTTGCAGTTGAACACAAACCTAAAATGATTGTGGTCGGCGCAAGCGCGTATTCACGCGACATGGACTTCAGATGGTTCAGGCAAATCGCCGATAAAGTTGGCGCATTTCTTATGGCGGACATTGCTCATCCGGCAGGATTGATCGCCTCCAGACTCCTAAACGATCCGCTACCGCATTGCCATATTGTAACTTCCACGACACACAAGACGCTGCGGGGCCCCCGGGGTGGATTGATCCTAATAGGAAAGGATTATGAAAATCCATTCGGCCAAACAGCGGCTAAATCCGGTCGGATGAGAATGATGTCTGAAATAGTTGACTCAAATTTGATGCCTGGAATTCAAGGGGGACCTTTGATGCATGTGATTGCCGCAAAGGCAGTTGCTTTCGGCGAAGCTTTAGATGAATCATTTAAAGTTTATTCAAAACAGATTATCGTGAACGCAAAAAAACTTGCTTCAGAATTAATAAAGAAAGGATACCAGATTGTTTCAGGCGGAACCGACAACCACCTTATCCTTGTAGATCTTAGAAATAAAAATGTTAGCGGAAAGGATGCGGACAAAGCGTTGGAGCAAAGCGGCATCACAGTCAATAAGAACATGGTTCCATTCGATGACAAATCTCCGCTTGTTACTAGTGGGATAAGAATCGGAACCCCTGCAGTTACGACGCGGGGTTTCAAAGAAAATGAGATGACTATCATTGCAGATTTCATCGACAGAGTCGTAACTAATATCGGTAGCGAGAAAGTTTACAGAGAAGTCAGAGCCAACGCGGCTGAACTATGTCGCGGATTTCCTTTGTATGACTTTGGGGAAGAAATTTTATCGGCAAAAATTCAATTTGACCACATGTGATCGTCGCTTTAGTTTATAGTATTTTATTCGAACAACTGTTTAAAAAAGGTCACGATCACGCAAAGCCTCGATTAGCTATGAACCATAAGCTCAATTCTATTAACTTAGAACAATGAGTGAAAGTGCAAATGAAATAAATTTTCAGGAAGAAACTCGTCTGAGAGACCCTGCGGAAAAAGAGATGTCGTTTTGGGACCATCTTGAGGAGTTGCGGAAGCGTCTCATCTGGTCTGTTATCGGCATCTTAATAGCAACAATTTTCTGCGCGATATTTGCAGATTTCATCGTAAATAAATTTCTTTTATTGCCTGCGATTCATAGTAAACCTCCGCTCAAGATTCAAAATCTCAAACCTTATGGCCAGATGGTTTTGTATATGGAAATCATATTTGTTGCAGGATTAATCTTGAGTCTTCCAAATACTCTTTATCATTTCTGGAAGTTTATCGAACCGGCACTTTATCCGAACGAGCGAAAATATATAAGTTCAATCGTCTTCTTTTCAACATTTTCTTTTCTTACCGGAGGAGCATTCGCCTATTATGTTTTGATCCCGAATGCGCTCCAGTTCTTTGCAGTGTTTGGTTCCCCATTTATAGAGAACATTATTGATGTTCAGTCATATTTCGAGTTCATTACTGGATTGATTTTGGCTTGCGGAGTAGTCTTCGAGCTTCCGATGCTGTCGTATTTTCTCGCGAAGCTTGGAATATTGAGTGCGGAATTTCTTCGCAAATATCGAAGGCATGCTATCATTGTGATCCTGATTATAGCCGCGGCAATTACTCCACCTGATATTGCAAGTTGGATTATGATGTCGGTTCCGCTCTACCTTCTTTATGAAATATCCATTTTCATCGTTCAATTTACGGGCACAAATAAACGAAAGAAGGAAGAAGCGACAGGCTAAGGTTGTACGGGTGACTCTTTGGATCTAAACGAGATTATTTTTCCGATAAAAGAAGAGATCAAACTTTTCAACAAGGAATTCAAAGCGGCAATTCGTTCCAATGTTGGAATAGTTGATACGATAGCGCGATATTTGCTACATCAGAAGGGGAAAAAAATCCGACCGGTCCTCGTTTTGTTGTCGGCAAAGGCAAGCGGCGGAATTAATCAGAGCACTTACCACGCGGCAACCTTGGTAGAGCTTCTTCATACAGCGACCCTGATCCATGATGATGTTGTCGATAATGCCGATGTTCGTCGCGGTATCGCTTCGATCAATGCGACCTGGAAAAACAAAGTCGCCGTCTTAATGGGAGACTATCTTCTCTCGCGCGGCTTGCTTCTTTCGCTGATCCATGATGAGTTCGGATTTTTGAAAGTCAGCTCGGTTGCTGTCAAGCGTATGAGCGAGGGAGAATTGTTGCAGATACAAAAGTCGAGACAACTTGATATGGATGAAGAAACATATTTTAGAATTATATCCGACAAGACTGCTTCATTGATTTCGACTTGCTGCGAGTTGGGGGCAGCGAGCGCGACCAGCAGCGAAAAAATTATTTCTTGCTTAAAAAATTTCGGAGAATATCTCGGAATGGCGTTTCAGATTCGGGATGACGTTCTTGATTACGAAGGAAAGAAATCTATTCTTGGAAAACCCATCGGTGGCGACATCAAGGAAAGAAAAGTTACTTTGCCGCTGATATATGCTTTCACAAATGCACCGAAACGAACAGCAAGGTCAGTGCTCAAACTTCTGAAGAATGGAAAAAGTGGATCACGGATCGACGAAGTAATCCAATTTGCCGAATACTACGGGGGCATCAGACGCGCGCGGGAAAAGTCAGAGGAGTTTATTTCAAAAGCCCGGCACGAGCTTGATGAGATCATGGAATCCGACGCTAAAGAATCATTGTTGAATTTGACCGACTTCGTTGTTGAACGTGTTCAATAAAAATCGTAGTTCCCATTCGCGGGATTCGACTGTGGAATATGTACTTGCCCTTGGCGGGGGAGGCGCAAGAGGTCTTGCTCATATTGGCGTGCTGAAAGTTCTTCAAAAGGAAGAAATCAAGATAAGCGGAATCGCCGGTACGAGCATGGGCGCTATTGTGGGGGCAATGTTTGCTTACTACGGTGATGCAATAGAAGTCGAAGGGTTATTTAGAAAATTTCTATCGAGCCGATTCCATGAGAAGTTCGGAAAAACTTTTTTTGTCCTTTCCGAGAATCCCGAGACCTACCACGAGCCGAAGAAAATCATAAAAACACTTGGACGAGGTTATGTTTATCTCAAAGCTGTTTCGAGAAACGCGGTCTTTTCCCGAGACATTCTGAAAGACACATTGGGATTTCTGCTGCCTGACGTTGATTTTAAAAATATGAAAATACCATTTGTTTGTGTGTCAACAGATCTCGTAACGGGGAAAGAAATTGTCTTCAAGCGCGGCAGACTTATTCCCGCAGTGATCGCGAGTTCTTCAATCCCGGGTATCGTTGAGCCTATGAAAATAGGAGATTCGATTCTTGTCGATGGCAGCGCAACAAGTATGATACCTGTGGTTGCAGCTCGAAGGACATTTTCCGGGTCTGAACGTAGAGTAATTGCGATCGATGTTTCGATGGAATTGAAACGCGATGCGGAGCCTTCAACAGCTTTTGAAGTTGCACTGCGGTCTGGCGAAATATCCAATTATTACCTTAACAAAACATCTCTCGATAAAGCGGATTTTGTCATTCATCCAAACGTTGGCAGAGCAAATTGGGCAAACTTCGACAAGTTGGACGAGTTAATCAGATCAGGCGAGACGGCAGCAAGAAAATCTTTGTTCCAATTCAAAAATCGAAGATAAACTACTGATTTTCGCTCCTATCAATTGCATTCCCCTCCAAATTTTGTTAAATTTCATAACTATGGGAGTTAGACCTCTATAAATGTTCCTCTGTAAGCTTCGAAGGTGCCGCTTTGTGGCATACATCTTTCCCTTTTTTTTCACTCTGCTTTCTTCACTCTATGCCCAATCATCCGATCCGGCGGCGGAAATTTCTCAATATGGGATGAAATATGAACAAGTTACGCCAACTCGCGGCAGAATTAACCTTGATGGAAAATGGCAAGCGTCTACCGACGACGGAAAATCTTGGCAGTCTGTCACTGTCCCTTCCACATTTGATCACGATGGACAAGTAATTTTTGAAAGACGCGTTTTCATTCCGACGGATTTCATAAAAAAAGGTGTTTTTGGCATTGTCCTCGGCAATGGTGGTACATCGACCGAAGTGAGAATAAATAATGAATATGTATCGATCCATAATGGGGCGTACTCCCAAATCGATGTTAAAATTCCTGATCGACTTCTCCAAGCTGGTGCGGAAAACGTCATCCGGATTTTCACCAATGACGAATTAAATCCCGTCTCAACTATTCCATTGAAACAATTAGCCTTTCAACCGAAAAATTTTAACGGTCTTTTTCGAAATACTTTTTTGCAAATAATGCCTCCGATTTATTTCGATCAATCTTCCGTTCGGGTAATGTCCAATTCAAATTTTAATTCGTCAAATGTGAAAAGTGATGTGGTCGTTTATGCTTCAGATTATTCAAGGTTTGGAATCAACTCGACCGCCACTTCTATATTGCTGACGGCACGTGCAGAGATTATCGACAAGACATCTGGTAAAGTCGTAGCAAAATCCTATGATAATAAATTCAGTTTGGCTCAGAATCATAATACAACAGTTCATTTCTCTATGCAGGTTCAAAACCCAGGTCTATGGTCACCGGCTAATCCGAACTTGTACGAACTTGATTTCTATCTCTATAGTGGTACATCTTTGATAGATCAATATTCTGAAACCATAGGGTTCAGGGCATTCGGTTTATCAGGAGGTAAGTTCTACCTTAACGGGGATCAGATTTTTGTGAATAGCGTAAATTATGTTCTCGATTACCCAAAAATAGGAGCAGCTGTTAATGAACTTCTGATAGAAAAAGATATCGCAGTTATAAAAACACTTGGTGCAAATGCGATACGCGTAGTTAATTATCCGCCGCCCCAGGAACTGCTCGATCTTTGCGATAGATTCGGATTGATGGTGTTCGAAGAAATTCCGTTGGTAGATGCTCCACCATCGGTTTTAGAATCAAGTCAATATAGAGGAAATTTACAGAGCTATTTACACGATATGATTCAGCAAACCTACCATCATCCATCTGTTGTTGCTATATCTGCTGGAAGCAACCTAGATCCAACAAGCAGTGTGACGAGGGAATATATTTCTTCGGTTGCAAGTCTCGTTCATTCCGAAACCGACAGGATGGTTTATTACACGCCGTTAACGGGAATCGCAGACGGTACAGAGACAGCCGCTGATTTTGTCGGATTGGACTTAACGCCATTTAATTCAACAAGGAAAATTAAAGATTTTCTTACGAAGATATCCGACATATACCAGAATACATCTTTCTGGGTTTCATCGGTCGGCGCGCAAACCCAGATTAACAACCACGAAGGATATTCCGATCCACTTTCTCTTGAGCATCAAGCAAGGTATCTTGTCGATGCCTACGGAGCTATTGAAAGCGGAAATATCGGCGGCGTATCGGTCAACAGTTTTGCGGATTGGGAAGGGGCAGTTCCGCACCTAATGCCGAATGGGCATCCTTATCTGTATACATTCGGTATTGTCAGCTACTGGAGAGAAAAGCGGCCATCGTTTGCGGCAGTGCGCGCTCTTTTCAACGACGAAACTTTGCTGACTTTGCCAATTGGAAATTATGCGGATACGCCGCCGATCATTTACGTAATTCTGTCAACGTTTCTTCTCGTGATAATTACGTATCTCCATTATAGTCGAAGATGGTTTCGCGAGAGCGCTGCACGAGCGGTCTTCAGGCCGTATAATTTCTTTGCGGATGTGCGCGACCAACGCATGATCTCCGCGTTTCAAACTTCAACGGTGCTTCTGCTTGTTTCGGCGGGAATTGCGATATATCTGTCGAGTCTATTTTATGCCTTTCGTGATGATTATGTTTTTGATAGGCTGTTGGGGCTTCTTATGCCGAGCGACTTTCTAAAAATCAAAATGGACTACTTGATATGGCATCCAGCTGAATTCATCATAGCATTTACAATTCTTTTCATGGTTATGGCATCAATAATTACCTTGACCATAAAATTTATTTCTTATCTTGTCAAGATACGGCTACAAATGGTGAGCGCATTTACGATTGCAACATGGTCTGCGCTTCCCATGGCGGTCTTAATACTCGCCGACATGATTCTCTTTCGATTGTTGGGTGATCCGAAATTTGTATGGGCATCGTGTGTAATTTTGATTGCGCTTTTCCTTTGGAGCTTATTTAGATTGTTTCACGGCATCGGCGTCATATATGATTTGACGACTATGCGTGTCGGAATAATAGGATCGGTTATTTTGATCGTGTTGATTTTGCTTGCGACGGTTTATTATAACGGAACCGGCGGCATCATACCTTACACAAAATTTTTCTACAAATTCATAATCGAAAACAGATTTACATAAATGTTTCTTTCCAAATTAGAAATCTTTGGATTCAAGTCGTTTGCAAGCAAGACAGAACTAACATTTAACGGCGGAATCACATCGGTGGTCGGACCAAACGGCTGCGGCAAAACAAATGTTTTGGATTCCATCAGGTGGGTGCTCGGTGAACAACGTACCAGTATGCTCAGAAGCGACTCGATGGAAAATGTTATCTTCAATGGATCGAAGGATCGCAAGCCGCTCGGAATGGCCGAAGTTACAATTACAATAAAGAATGATAAAGGATTGTTACCAATTGATTATGCTGAAGTCGGCATAACACGGCGCGTCTTCCGTTCCGGTGAAAGCGAATATTTCATCAACCGGAACCAGTGTCGCCTGAAAGACATCCAGGATATGCTGATGGATTCCGGCATGGCGGCGACAGCATATTCAGTCATCGAACTCAAAATGGTAGAAGACATCCTTCGCGAAAACACTGATGAGCGCAGGAAAATGTTTGAAGAAGCCTCAGGAGTTACTAAATACAAATCGCGAAGGAAAGCCGCCCTCGGCAAACTTGACGACGTGCAGCGCGATTTACTTCGGGTTAACGATCTTATTTCCGAAATCGAAAAAAAAGTTAGCTCGCTCGAGCGGCAGGCAAAACGAGCCGAACAATATAAACGATTCACAGATGAATTGGGATTGCTCGAACGGCAGTATTTATTTTCCGAATACAATTCCGTATTGACAAGGATTGCTCCACTTAAAGAGGGTCTCTCACTTAGTGAAAATGAAAAAACGAACGCTCTAAACATTCTTTCTCACCAAGAAGAGCTTCTTCGCCTGACACGTTCCGAAATTGAAGCGCTTGGGAAAAGCATGTCGACGCTGAGGCTTCAAAGATCGGAAAAGCAGAACGAGCTTCATTCCGTCGAAGAAGAAATCGCAGTGTTAACTGAGCGCAAAAGAGGCCTCAACGAAAATATTTTATCCCTTGAAAAACGCAAAGTCGACCTCGCCAGCAAGAACCAGCTTCTTTCATCTCAGATCGAAGAATTGAAATTGAGTCTTGTAGAGACCGGTAATGAAGAAAAGAATCTTTCGGTTTCTCTTGCCTCTGGACAAGAAAGTTTTAAGAATTTCGAGCAGCAACTCTTCGCCGCACGAGAGAAATCAAATGTATGCCATGAAAACCTCATTAAAATTTTAAATGATCTTGCTCTCCAGCAAAATGATAGGGAACGAGCGCACGCGAGAATAGAAAGAGTGCAATCGCACAACGAAGAGCTTGATGTTAGAAGAACTCAACTTGAGAATGAGAAAGCTCAATTATTGTCGCGCTCAGAAATTTCAAGAACTGAGAAAGAAAAGTTCGCGCGTGAAATAGAAACCGAGAAAACCAAGCTCAGTGATTTGGAAAGGCACCGCGAGGGGCTTTTTAGTGGAACAGAGCGAAAAAAATCTGAGGCGCAAAAACTTCGTGACAGTCTTCAATCGAAAGAAGCGAGAATTGATTTTCTTAACGGCCTTGTTGAAAATTTGGAAGGGCTGCCGGACGGCGCAAAGGCTCTTGCGCGCGGAGAAATCGACGAGCTGCCGAAATTCGAAATTCTCAGCGACATCTTTTACGTCGAGCCTGATTACCGAATCGCGGCTGAATCCGTTCTCGGAGATGCGTCAAACTTTCTTGTCGCTCCAGATGAGCATACCGCTCTGAGCGCGGTTGATGCACTTAGAAAACATGATCTTGGCAAAGTAACCTTTATCTGTTTAGATAAAATCAAGCCTCCAAATTCTCATTCAGGCAATGTTCCATTTCGGCGACTCATTGATCACGTTCAGATGACAAGAGAACACGAGTCGATCGGCAAATATTTTTTTGAACACGTCGCAATTGTCGAGAACTTTTCCGAAGCAGAAAAAATATTGCGCGAAGAGCCGACGATGCTGTGCGTAAATTTTGGTGGCGATCTTTTTTCTGCGAAAGGAATAATCCGCGGTGGAAGCACGCGCCGAACGGAAGGCGGTAGAGTTGGAAAGCTGAGGCAACTCGAAGAACTCAGGAGTGAAAAGGCTGAGTTCACAGGGAAATTATCCGAAGTTGAGAGAACGATTAAAACGCTGCAATCTGAAATTGATCAGCTCCCGATAAAGACCGGCAACGAGACTCTGAGAAATTTAGAGCTTCAATTAGCACGTGTGGAACAATCGAGTTTGGAAAATGAACGAAGTTTGCAGAGTGTCGAGACGCAGATCGCAGACATGCAAACTCGTATTTCGAAATTGGAATCCGAAGCATCCGAAGCTCAAACTGAACTTGATATGGCAGAGATAACGCTGACGGAATTAAATGCGAGTAAAAATTCTTCCGAACATGAATACCAAGCGTCATTGGCGGAACTTAAAACCATAGAAGAAGAATATAGACTTAAGAACGAACGCCTTCGTGAAGCTCAAGCTCAGCATATTGAATGTGTAAACAAGCTTAATTTTCTGAAAAGAGAAATTGACTCTTCTGAAGAACAAATTAGGGCAAATTTTGATGGAATCGCCAGAGCTGAGGAAGATGTTCAGGCGACCAATGTGACAATTGACCAGTCTGTGCAAAAACTCAAAGAGCTTGAAGATCACAAGAACAACATACAATTGGAGATCACGGCTCTCGATATGCAGACGACGGGATTAAATTCTAAATTGGCGGAGAAGAAAAGCACTGAGGAAATTGACGAACGCAAGCTGCGTGAAGCCCGCACAAATCATGACACTGCCGTTGAAGCGGTGCACCAGGTGAGTTTGAAAATAAACGAGCTTGACACGCAAGCGAAAGGTCTCGTTGAGAGAGCACAGGAAGAATTCAACTTGGATATATCTCAGCAAACCCGTGAGTCAATGAACGTTCCAGCAGATTTTGAAACAGGAGCTACTCGTGAGCGAGTGAATTATCTCAAAGGAAGAGTTGAATCTTTTGGGCCTGTAAACCTTGTTGCATTTTCAGAGTACAATGAAGAGAAACAGAGATTAGATTTTCTGGTCGCACAAAGAGGCGATCTGTTGGAAGCCGAGAAAACTTTAAAGACAACGATTGATGAAATAAATCATACCGCTCACCAAAAATTTCTGGAAACTTTTGAACAAATCTCAGAGAATTTTAAAACCACTTTCCAGAGTTTGTTCGACGGCGGTGAGGCGGAACTCAGACTTGAACCAAATGTAGATCCGCTCGAAGCGAAGATAGAGATAATGGCTAAACCGCCAGGGAAGCGCCCACAGTCAATCGACTTGCTCTCTGCGGGGGAAAAAACTTTAACGGCGATAGCTTTACTTTTTTCTATCTATCTCGTTAAGCCAAGTCCGTTTTGCATCCTTGATGAAGTGGATGGCCCGTTAGACGATAATAACACCGACAATTACGTCAGAATGATCAAGCGATTTTCGACCGACACTCAGTTCATTGTGATCACACATAACAAGCGTACCATGGAAGCGGCAGATACGCTTTATGGTGTAACCATGGAAGAGCAAGGTGTTTCGAAAGTCGTAGCTGTGAGATTTGTTGATGACTGGGTAGCGAGCGCATGATAAATTCAAATCCGAAAATTTTTGTCGACTTCGACGGAACTATAACCAAGCAGGATGTCGGGAACTCTTTTTTCCGGAAGTTTGGAAATGAAACAGAGTCGCTTAAATTCGTCGCGAAGTGGAAAAGCGGAGAAATGTCCGGACGAGATCTGACATTAAAAGAGGCTGAATACGTTCGTGTGGATAAAGGAGATGCGTTAAAATTTGTCGAATATTTCGAGATTGATCCAAATTTTAAAGAATTTGTATTATACTGCAAAAATAATTCAATTGATTTGACTGTTCTCAGCGATGGATTGGATTTTTACATCAGAAGAATATTCGAGATAAATGGAATTTCTAACGTTACATTTTATTCTAATCTTGCCCATTTCGAATCTAACAGAGTTCACGTCGAGTTTCCTTATCAATCGGATTGTACAAAATGTGGAAACTGCAAAGGATACCAAATCTTGACAAAGACAGGCAGCGACGATGTTGTCGTGTACGTCGGCAATGGATTTTCAGATCGATGCGCAGTTCAGTACGCGGATATAATTTTCGCGAAGGATGAACTATTGAAGTATTGTGAAGAAAATAACATTACGTTTTTCCCGTTCGATAATTTCGGCAGCATCATCGAAAAGCTAAACAAAATTTCCGGTACAGGCAAATTTAGAAGTCGCCACCGCGCCGACTTGAGACGCAGAGAGGCTTATTTATCGGAATGACTGTGTCAGTATCAAATAGGAATTGGAAAAATTATCTGTTCACGTACAGGAGTTACACGCCGATCCCATTCTTGGTCGTCATGATACTGTTCGCAGCACCGACGTCATTTTCGCTCTTAATAGGATTTATAATTGCTCTTGCCGGAGAGCTGATCCGCTTCTGGGGAGTGTCTTATGCCGGCAGTGAAACGCGCACAACGGGAACCGTCGGCGGAACCCAACTCATTACAGGCGGTCCGTACGCATTTGTAAGAAATCCATTATATATCGGAAATATCTTGATGTATCTCGGTGTTGGAATTATGTCGTATGCTCTTGTGCCATATTTGCAGTTGATTGCGCTTGGATATTTTATTTTCCAATACATTGTTATTGTAAGCCTTGAAGAAGAATACTTAGCGCAAACGTTTGCGGGCTGGAAAAATTACTCGGCAAATGTGCATCGCTTTGTTCCCCAGTTAAAGAAATTTAGCGGTAGCGATAATCTCGTCCCGAATTTTCCGAGGGCAGTTCGCTCCGAGCGCTCGTCGTTGATTGCATTGACTTCGTTGACTGTTTTGTTATTCGCTGTTTATATGTTCAAGAGTGCCGCGTGAATCGCATGAGCAAGACCTACATGATCATTGCAGGCGAGACATCGGGCGACAAGCACGGCGCTCATTTGGTCGAGAGCATGAAGAAAAAAGATAACGTACGCCTGATAGGGATCGGAGGCGATAAGATGAAAGCTGCAGGAGTTGAGCCGCTCTATCATGTGAATGAGATGTCAGTTATGGGGTTTTCTGAAATTTTATCGAAGCTTCCGTTCTTTAGAAAGGTAAGACGCGATCTATCGCAGGCAATTCGCACGGAAAAACCTTCTGCGGTGATTCTCGTCGATTATCCGGGATTTAATTTGCGTTTTGCGGAGTTGGCTAAGAGAAACGGCATGAAAGTCATTTATTTTATCAGTCCGCAAATTTGGGCGTGGGGAGAAGGACGCATAAAGAAAATTCGCCGTAGCGTCGATTTGATGCTAACTATCTTCAAGTTTGAAGAGGAAATGTACAGGAAAGAAAATGTGAATGCTCATTTTGTCGGTCATCCTCTGCTTGACGAAATGAAAACTGCGAACGAGATAGAAATTAGAAAATTCCGTGAATCTGTTCATGGAGTATGGACGGATGAAAAGCAGAACAAGTTTCTCGCTTTACTCCCCGGAAGCCGGTTGCAGGAAATAAATAGAATTTTACCGACGATGCTCGAATCCGTCAAAATATTGAAAGAAGAATTGGCGCACGTTAATGTCGAACTTGAGGTAATTCTCGGATGCGCTCCGGGTATAGATGAAAAAGTTTATGAGAAAATTATCAGCAAGATCGGAGTCAAAGTTCATTTGACTCAGGCAGTGGAACTGCTGATGAGTTCCGCAGATGCCGGAATGGTAACGAGTGGTACCGCCACGCTTGAGGCGGCACTTCACAACTTGCCTATAGTGGTCGTATATAAAACAAGTATTGTTACTTACTTAATCGGAAGATTGCTCTTGAGACTCAATTCGATCTCGCTTATTAATATCGTAGCACAGCAAAAAATTGTCGATGAACTTATTCAATATGATTTCAAACCGCATAAAGCCGCGGCAATTGTAAAAGAAATCCTGACAAAAAATCGTACTGCCGACGAAATCAAACAAAAGTATGCCAAGCTGAAGGAAATTGTCGGTGGCCCTGGTGCTTCAAATCGAGCGGCTGAATTGATATTGAAGATGATTTGATGGCAAGCTCCATAAGAAACATATTGCTCCCGTTTAGCGCATTGTATGGCGGAGTGGTTTCTGTTCGAAACTTTTGCTACGATAGGTCCTTTTTCAGAATTCAGAAGCTTCCAAAGCCGGTTATCTCGGTTGGAAATATTTCCGTGGGCGGCTCCGGGAAAACTCCTTTTGTGATGTATTTGGTTGAAAAAATTCTGTCGCTTGGAAAAAAACCCGCGGTTTTGTCTCGAGGATACAAGCGCTTAACGGATGAGTTGATCATTTCCTGTCCCGAAAAAGGAACCGAGGCGGACGTTCAGATGCTTGGAGATGAGCCAGCGCTGATCTCGCAAAATTTCCCGAATGTTCCTGTTGCGGTTCAAAAAGATCGGCATCACGCAGGACTTGTTTTGCTTGAAAAGTTTGGTGCTGATGTTTTCATCCTCGACGACGGTCTTCAAAATAGGGAATTGTATCGCGACATAGATTTCGCTCTCCTTAGAAGTTCACTTAAAGATTTAAAGGATCGCTATTTGCCGGCGGGAAATTTACGTGATTCAAAAAGGAGAATACGACAGGCCGATATTATCATCCTTACTTCACATGGTGATTGGGACATCCCGAGAGATAATCTTACTAAGAACTATTCCAATGTGCCGTTGGCTGGAGTGAGTTTTGTGCCTGATGGTTTTGTCGATTATGTCGGTCAACGTTATCCGCTCGGAATAATAACAGACAAGAAAATCGCAGCCTTTTGTGGAATTGCAAATTCCGAACAATTCTTTTCGGGAATCGAGAACCTGAATGTCGAGATTGTGAAAAGAAAAGTTTTCCGTGATCATCACTGGTTTGATGAGTATGATATCGATGAAGTCTTCGGCGGTTATGAAAATTTAATAGCAATTACCACGGCAAAAGATGCTGTGCGCATTTTTCTTGATGAAGAGTTGTCGGAGAAAGAAGAAGCGAAGCATATTTACGCTCTGCGTGAGAAAGCCATTGTCAATTTCGGTGAAGGGCATATCGACAATGTCCTTGCAAAGATCTTTGGTGAAGTTTATGTCTAAGATTGGGATGTCGGACTGCGGAGAAAAGGACATCAACTACGAAAAATATTTAAGGCATCATTCAGATTCTGAAATTATCGTGTTGTCTAAAAAAAATATTGAAGGGCTTACAAACTGTGATGGGCTTGTCCTGACAGGCGGAGTGGATGTTGTTCCTGAGCTTTATGGCGACTGGGCCGACGAAACTGTCCACGTCGATTCGGAGAGAGATAGTGTTGAATATAAATTGATCGACATTGCCTTAAAAAAAGAGATTCCGATTCTCGGAATTTGCCGCGGTCTGCAAATTTTAAATGTGTATTTTGGCGGCACGCTGATAATCGATTTAAAGAAATTTTACGGAAGAAATCATCGAGCAATTTCGGATGACGAAGATAGATTTCATCAAATTAGATTGGATGAAGATTCAAAGCTAAGGAGTTTCATAAAAAAACAAGAGGGGACAGTAAACAGCTCGCATCACCAAGCCGCGGACAGGATTGGCGACGGTCTAAAAGTCGTGGCGCGTGCGGATGATGGGACAGCGGAAGCTATTGAAGGCGATGGGAGCCATGACATCGTTGCAGTTCAATGGCATCCGGAAAGAATTAATTTTGAAAATCCGTTTTCAAGCGGCGTGCTCGATCTGTTTAACTTTTATATTTCAAAAAATCACAACTTAGAAAACAATGTTCAATGGAGGTTACAAAATGAGTAAGACGAAATATGTTTACTTCTTCGGCAATGGAAAAGCCGACGGAAAGGCAGAGATGAAGAATCTCCTTGGTGGCAAAGGGGCAAACCTTGCGGAGATGACTAACATCGGCTTGCCTGTGCCGCCGGGATTTACAATCACGACTGAAGTTTGCACCTATTACTACGCAAACAAAAGGAATTATCCGAAATCTTTGAAAGACGAAGTTGTTAAGGCGATCAAGCGTCTTGAATCATCGGTTGGCGCAAAGCTCGGCGACAAAAATAATCCGCTTCTTGTCTCTGTAAGATCGGGAGCGAGGGCCTCGATGCCCGGAATGATGGATACAATTCTCAACCTGGGAATAAACGATACAGTCGTTGAAGGACTCGCGAAGAAAACAAATAACCAACGGTTTGCCTATGACTCTTACAGGCGATTCGTCCAGATGTACGGCGATGTGGTCCTCGGCTTGAAGCCGACGCACAAAGATGAGATTGATCCGTTCGAGGCAATCATCGAACAAAAGAAAAAAGAGAGAGGCGTTCATCAGGATACGGAGTTGAATGCCGATGATCTGAAGGATTTAATAAGTGAGTTCAAGAAAGCGATCAAAGAAAAAACCGGCAGCGATTTTCCGGAAAATCCGATAGAGCAACTTTGGGGAGCGGTCGGAGCCGTGTTTGGATCATGGAACAATGATCGCGCGATCGCATACAGAAAAATGTATGATATCCCGGAATCGTGGGGAACTGCCGTCAGTGTTGTCGCCATGGTATTTGGCAACATGGGCGAGACATCCGGCACTGGCGTAGCGTTTACCCGCGATGCGGCTACAGGCGAAAACATTTTTTATGGCGAATATTTGATGAATGCACAAGGCGAAGATGTTGTTGCTGGAGTCCGGACTCCGATTCCCATCTCAGGTCTTGCAAAAGAAAACCCAAAAGTTTACAACCAGCTTGAAAAGATTCGCAAGACACTTGAGAAACATTATCGTGATATGAACGATATCGAGTTCACAATTCAGGAAGGCAAACTTTACATGCTCCAATGCCGCGTCGGCAAGAGAACGGCATTTGCAGCGATAAAAATCGCTGTCGATATGGTGGATGAGAAGTTAATAACGGAAAAAGAAGCTCTCGGCAGAATTGAGCCGGATCAATTGAATCAACTTTTGAGACCGGTGTTTGATCTGAAGGAAAAGAATGCCGCCGTGAATAACGGCCGTCTTCTTGCGAAAGGACTAAATGCAGGGCCGGGCGCTGCAACAGGTCGCCTTGTCTTCAATGCACCTGATGCAGAAGAGTGGCACAAACGCGGCGAGCAAGTTATACTAACTCGCATTGAAACTTCCCCTGAGGACATTAGAGGAATGAATGCCTCTGCCGGTATTCTTACCGCAAGAGGCGGAATGACTTCACATGCTGCATTAGTCGGCAGACAAATGGGAAAAGTTGCTGTTGTCGGTTGCTCGGCGCTTAACATCGATTATCCAACTCACACGATGCACGTCAACGGTAAAGTGGTCAAAGAAGGTGACTGGATTTCAATTGATGGAACGACAGGTGAAGTGATCGAAGGAAAAGTCGCAACAAAGCCATCGGAAGTTCTGCAAGTTATTATCGAGAAAACTTTAGATCCGAAGGATGCTCCGATATACCAGCAATTTGAAAAAGTTATGCAGTGGGCTGATAAATATAGAACGCTCGAGATTCGGACAAATGCAGATCAGCCCGATCAGGCATTGAACGCGGTTGCGTTCGGTGCGGAAGGGATCGGTCTCTGCCGGACTGAACACATGTTTTTCGGCGAAGCAAAAATCGGTCCGATGCGCGAGATGATTCTTGCGGATACTTTAGATGCTCGCAAGAAAGCCCTTGCCAAACTGCTCCCATTGCAGCGTGTTGACTTCGAAGGAATTTTTGAAGCCATGAAAGGAATGCCGGTTACCATCAGGACTCTTGATCCGCCCCTTCATGAATTTCTTCCGCACGAAGAAAAGGCACAGCGCGAGCTTGCTGCTCAAATGGGAATCAGCTTTGAAAAAGTTCATCAGCGAGTTGAAGATTTGCATGAGTTCAACCCGATGCTAGGATTCCGTGGCTGCCGACTCGGGATTATATATCCTGAAATCACTGAAATGCAGAGCCGCGCCATCTTCGAAGCAGCAGCGAACGTCCAGAAGAAAGGAATGAAGGTAGAGCCGGAAGTCATGATTCCTCTCGTCGGAAATGTCAAAGAACTTGATGACCAGGCGAAAATAGTAAGAAAGGCTGCCGAAGAAGTGATGAAAGAAAAAGGTGTAAAGTTCGAGTACCATGTCGGAACCATGATAGAAATTCCTCGTGGTGCGCTTACTGCAGATGAGATTGCTAAAACTGCTGAGTTCTTCAGCTTCGGTACCAACGACTTAACCCAAACAACACTCGGCGTCAGCCGCGACGATGCCGCCCGTTTTCTCATTCCATATACGCAAATGGAAATCTATGCAAAGGATCCGTTTGAGGTATTGGATCGTGACGGCGTCGGTCAACTAATGAAAATGGCCAAAGAGAAGGGAAGATCAGTTCGGCCTAACCTGAAAATTGGTATTTGCGGCGAACATGGTGGTGAACCATCTTCAGTTGAGTTCTGCCACATGATTGGATTGAACTATGTTAGCTGTTCGCCGTTCAGAGTGCCAATCGCACGGCTGGCTGCTGCTCGCGCGGCTCTCAGATATCCTGCAAAGCCTGCGGTGAAAGCGACTAAGAAACCAGCGTCCAAATCAGCAAAGAAATCGAAAAGATAAGGCGTAGTCCTGTCCCGATAGTTTCTTCGTTGGAGCTATCGGGGCAACTTTAAAACTAAATAATAGGGATTATGAGACAATGAGACTTGTCGACTTTAGATACGCAATTCCTCGTAACCTGATTGCAAAGACTCCTGCACAGCCGCGGGATCATTCAAGGATGATGGTAGTGGACAGGGCAATGCGGGAGATTGAGGAAAAGGTGTTTTATGAGATAGCCGATTATTTCCAAAAGGGAGATGCGTTGGTTGTCAATGAAACAAAAGTTTTCCCTGCACGCCTTATCGGAAAAAAAGAAAAGACGAATGCTAAGATAGAAGTCTTGCTGTTGCGAGAACTCAATCACGACGAAGGCATATGGGATGTCGTTGTCGAGCCTGCGAGGAAAGTCCGCATCGGCAACAAAATATATTTTGAAGATGAAAGAATTTACGCAGAGGTGATCGACAACACCACAAGCCGTGGCAGAACGATAAAGTTCAATTACAAAGGCGACATTTATAAGATTCTCGATAACATAGGACAGATGCCGCTGCCGCATTACATCAAGCGTGATCCCACCGATAAAGACAAGATCGACTATCAAACGATTTACGCTCGTGTTGTCGGGGCCGTCGCTGCTCCGACTGCTGGATTGCACTTCTCGACTCGTCTGTTCACAAAGTTAGAGAAAAGAGGCGTGAAGATTCTTCCGGTGACTCTTCATATCGGGATAGGAACTTTCAGAACGGTTGATGTAGAAGATTTGACCAAGCACAGAATGGATTCCGAATTTTATGAGATCCCAGCCGAATCTGCGAAGGGAATAAATCATACAATCAATGCAAATAAAAAGGTATTTGCTGTGGGTACTTCTGTCGTTCGAGTATTGGAATCCAATATCACAACCGACAATCATGTCAAAGCCGGGAAAGGCTGGACGGACAAATTTATTTACCCTCCGTACGAGTTTAAAGTAGTTGACCATCTCATCACCAATTTCCATTTGCCGGAGACGACTCTAATAATGCTTGTCAGCGCGTTCACCGGTCACGATCTCATGATGCGTGCTTACAAGAAAGCTATTAAGGACGGCTACCGGTTTTACAGCTACGGCGACGCAATGTTGATTTTGTAAATGGGAAAAAAAATTGGCGTGATCATCCCGGCTGCGGGAGCCGGGACTCGTCTCGGTGGCGTATCAAAACCTCTAATAGAACTCGGTGGACAGCCGTTAATCGGGCGACTTCTTAACATGTTTACTGAGCTGAAACAGGTTGGGAAAATTTGTGTTGCGGTTTCGCAAATAGATATTATCCGATTCAGAGAAATCATACAATCGCTGAAACTGCAGGAACTTGTGCAAATCATAGAAGGTGGAATCGAACGGCCTCTATCAGTCAAAAAGGCTTTCGATAGCCTCGCAGATCACATAAATGAAGATGACCTGGTTTGCATCCATGATGCAGCTCGTCCACTTTTATCTAAGTCGGATTTAGAAGAAGTTATTGATGCTGGCTGGAAACATGATGCGGCTTTTCTAGCAGTTAAAGTCAAGGACACACTAAAAGTCGTTGATGACAAAAATTTTTGTGTATCCACTATAGATCGGTCGAAAGTCTATGCTGCACAGACGCCACAAGTCATGAAGGCGGGTTTGTTATCGCGTGCCTACAAAACCGTGACGAATATTTACGGGGTTACTGACGAAATAATGCTCATGGAAAGAATCGGTGTCAAAGCCTTTGTCGTCGAGCCGTGTCATTTGAATCTTAAGGTTACAACCCCTGAAGACCTAGAGTTGGTTAAAAAACTAATCTCATAAGCTGAGATTTAGACAGGTACTTATCAGTGAACTTGTGCGCAAAATGAAAAAAGAACAATGGACCATGGATGAAACGGAAAACGCGAATTCACTCGGGTCGAGAGAAAAGAGAGAAAACATCTGTGAGAATCCGTGAGCGATCAACCTCTCTTTGATTTAGATCCGGCTTATCCGAGTTACGTTAATCAGAAATGAATTTTAGTAACTTGACTTCTTAATATCTCCGTTTTCAGGAAATCTGACGGTAAAACTTCGCGACCTTCGCTCAGCGCATCTCCGAACTGCTGGCCCAACCTGTTTATAAAAACATCCCTTTGTTGGGCAATAGAATCCAACTTGAATGCTACTTCACCTTCTTCAACCCAAATTCCAATCGCGTCGGGCAACTTTCTCGTACCCGTTTCATAGGTGAGATAGGCCGAACCAAAGAAGTGGACTAACTTAGCACTGTCGCCCCACTTATCACGCGGGGAATCCGTAAAGAAATATCTCGGCAGTTTTCTTATTCGCGAAACAGCTTCAGCCGAATCTTCGGCGGGAAGTGGAAGTCTGACAATTCCGATTAGAGGGAACGTCGGCTTTATGTATGTTCGATTCAATACCGCGAAGGATATCGCGAGAAGAGCGGTGCTCACTTTGTTGTTCGACAGCGCCATCCCTTTTGCAAAGAGCATGTCAATGTGTCTAAGCTCCATGTCTCTATCATGGCTCACTTCAGGAAATTCATTTTCTCTGAGGTAGTCGCGGAGTTTATCTGTTACTTGTAACACATCCGGCTCGAACATTTTTTTCAATATGTCGAATTGGGCATGGACACTTTCTGAAGGAAACGTCATTAAGAGAAGTGAAAGAAAAAAACGGAAAGGAATTGTTTTCAAGTTTGGGGAGCACCAACGTTAAATTTTGGAATTTCCGGGTTGTTGTTCGCTGTTTCTATTCCAAGTGAAATTAACTGTCGCGTCTCTAACGGATCAATCATATCGTCAACCCACAATCTCGCCGCAGCATAAGTCGGCTCCATCTCATTCCCATAACGCTTCTTTAATCCACTGAGAAGCTTTGCCTGTTCTTCATTTGAAATATTTTTTCCAGCTTTTTTCAGTTGTTGAAGACGAATGCTCAGGAGGGCTTGGCTCGCCTCTTCGCCGTCCATGACGGTGATTCTTGCGGAGCGCCAGGCAAGTATCAAACACGGTTCATATCCTTTTCCGCACATCGCGTAATTAGGTAAAGGCTCAGTTTGCCTTTGAGTGGCGCAATTTAAATTTAGCGTAGTGCCTTGATTTAAATCGTCAAATTCAGAAGTGAGGCCAATGGTCGGGAGGCAAGCGGCCGTAAGAATCACTAATGCGGGCAACAAAGTGTGTTTGTTGACCAAATTGAGATTCGATCAACTCGGATAATTGCTTTGCAGATAGTTGTGTTTTTATGAATATTGAATTGGGAAGATTATAAAACCAAAACTCTATTTCTGGTCTCTTATCTAAATATTTTGTTAGCTCGTCTCGATTTACTGCCTCACTGAATATAACCAAGAAGGTATTTCCCTTAATGATCATTTACCTTCTTCATCCTTTGATTCATCTAACAATTTAGGGTTCAATACACTTTCGGATGGATTAGCGATACGCGGAGCATCCCCTTTAGCTTGAACAATATCTAATCGCCGGTTTTCTAAATTATAGTATTCCGTTTGCAATCTGTTCGGATCATGCTTTGCCCAATATTCATACTTTACGATGTTATATATTAACAATAGAAGAATTATAACCATACAAAAGACTTTAGTCATCCAATCGTGAGTGGTGGCGAGACCCCAAAACGCTGTCGGAAAAACTATCCAACTGATCCAAGAAATATGAGTCAAAACATTGGACTTATACGAGCGGCGGGATATTAATTGCTGTATGAAGAATTCTTTCATTGTTTCTAAATAACGTTTAATTAAGCTAATAATATTCGCCTTCTTTTCCAATTTATGATTTTTCATTTCAAATTGAGCCACTACCGATATTCCTGATTCATTGACATTCTGGCGGCTCGTTTCTATATTATCATTCATTGAAATGCAGCATAAATCATCGCATGAAAAAGCATCGTCAGCTAAGCTGACGTTTGTTGTATTATCAGATGCCGAAAAACCTTCACGGACTTTCAAGGCGTCGCGATTTCAATTAATGCTGTTAGTTCTTTTTGGTTTTGTAGCTATCGGTGCAGCGAGCATTCTGGCTATGATTCATACGCCGTTAGGTGAGTTGATTATGCCAGAATATTTCAGGACGCAAGCTGCGCAATTAGAAAAAGTGAGCATGCTGGAATCAAAGATCGAGGGCGTTCAAAATCAATTGTCTTACCTTGCCGTATACAACTCAAAGTTGAGAAGCATCCTTGGCGATACCATGACGATTGATACAACAACCCTTGGCATGGCTGACAATATTCAAACGCAGCAGAATGTTGAACAGCCTGTCCAATCATCTAAACAGGTGCAGTCTGAAGAATCCGGCAGACAAACGTCTGACAACGAAGCTTCTTCTGCAGTTAGTCCCCCTGAAAATCAGCAGCGCCAATCGGTTGAAACTTACGTACAATCACCAACTAACGAAGAGGATCAAACTATCTTTCCATTGTTAATGCCGGTGGTAGGTTTCATAACGCGCAATGTTGATTATTCAATACAGCATTACGGTCTTGATATTTCCGCTCCGGTAGGTGAATCAATTGTTGCACCGGCTCCCGGCGAAGTCATCTTTGAAGATTGGACATTGAATGGGGGCAATACTCTCATGATTGCTCACGCTAATGATTTTATGACAGTGTATAAACATTGTGAGCGAATATTAGTAAGTGTTGGTGTGAAAGTATCAAGGGGTGAAGAGATCGCATTGGTCGGCTCAACAGGTATTACGAGCACAGGCCCGCATCTTCATTTTGAACTCTGGCAGAATGGAAAAAATTTAAACCCGGAAAACTATTTATTAACGAAGAATTGAAATGGCAAAAGAAGAGACCCAAATTAATATCGTATCTCATGGTACACGTTTCGAAGGGAAGATAACAAGTCCCGGCAGCCTTCGCGTAGATGGTCAAGTCAACGGCGACATTTTGTTAACCGGAGATCTTGTTATTGGAGCGAACGGCGAAATAACAGGGAACGTTGACGCTCAAACGGTGACTGTCGGCGGAAAAATTACCGGCAACATCAACGCAAAGAATAAATTGGTTTTTGAAAACAAAGCTCGGATCAAAGGTGATATTCGCGCATCGAAGTTAGTCATTGATGAAGGCGCGATGTTCGACGGGAAGTCCGACATGAGCGGAGATCGGAAGCCAAGTGAATTGTTCAGATGATTTACAATAACATTGAAGAAAAGTGAACCATTAGGAGAAAGTTTAGGTGAGGCTTACAGACAGCTTGCACCTTACCTGGGACTCGGCACGGAACTGGCGGCGTCTGTTGTTGGCATGCTCCTAATCGGTTATTTCCTTGACAAACATTTTGGCACTTCACCCTGGTTGCTCTTGACCGGCGCTGCGGTCGGACTGATCGGCGGTTTCTATAATTTCATAAAAGAAATCCAAAAATTAAGTAAACGTGACAACAAGTCAAGCAATTGATTCATCAATCAAATTGATGCGCAGAAAAATGCTGAGGATTCTTACGATCTCCATCGTGGCGATGGGGCTAATCTCTTTTCTTCTCATTTGGAGATTAGCGACTGCCGCGTTCGGCGGTTCGTATCTCCTTGGTGCGCTTCTTGGAATACTTAACGGCATCATCGGCTTTTTGACAATAGAAAAATTTATCGACAGAAGTAGCCTTGTCTTCATGAAAGGCGTTTTCATCGGAATGGGGGTGCGACTCCTATTGCTGCTCGGAATATTTGTAATTTTGGTAAAAGTTTTTGATACTCATATAATTGCGTTAGTTACCGGCTTACTAATTTTTTATTTTGCGATGACGATATTCGAAGTAATTTTTTTGAATAAAAGAATTGAGTTGAAGAGAACAATTAAAGAGTCAGTGTCGTGATTTTCGGTCCAGAAATTTTTAGTTCGACAAACTTAATTGCAGCGAATATGGCAATTATTGATACTGCGAAAACTGCTGCCGCAAATTCATCCGATGCTTCAAGCGGAAGCTGGATAATCGAGCACGTTGCAGATTCACGCGTGCTTGAGTTTCAACCGTTCGGTGAGATCCATCTTCCTCAATTCCCTCCGGTTCGCATCGGCGGCTTGACGATCGATTTTTCTTTAACGAAACACATCGTTATGATATGGTTTGCCTGTTTGCTACTGCTGATTTTTGTAAGAGCGGCAATGAAGGCATATAAGAAATCAATTGTCCCGCACGGATTAGGAAATGCACTTGAGACAATCGTAATTTTTATCCGTGACGAAATTGTCCTAAAGGCGGTCGGCGAAAAAGGACGCGCGCTTCTGCCGTATTTCTTGACACTGTTTTTCTTCGTGCTCTTCTCTAACTTTATCGGGTTGATTCCTTATACTTCCACACCAACAGGGAACATAAACGTAACGGCTGCTCTCGCCATAATTGCGTTTTTCGTTATTCAAATTTCTGGGATAGTCAACTATGGATTCTTCGGCTATTTCAAAGGCTTGATACCGTCTCACATTCCGTTGTTCGTTCTGCCCGTGATGATCACTGTCGAGCTTCTAGGACTTTTCACAAAGCCGTTTGCGCTGTGTGTTCGTCTTTTCGCAAATATGTCTGCGGGGCACATCATAATATTTTCCCTCATAGGTTTGATTTTTATTTTTCATTCTATTTTTGTTGCACCGATATCAATCGGGTTTGCGGTATTCATAAATTTGCTTGAAATTCTTATCGGGCTTATACAGGCTTATATTTTCACAATGCTGACTGCACTTTTTGTCGGGTTGGCAGTTCATCAAGAACATTAAAACTTTAACTAAACATTTAAACTTTAGGAGACTCATATGTCTGATCTTGGATTAGGGTTAACTCATCTCGCAGCGGGAATTGGTGCTGCTTTGGCAGTAATTGGCGGCGGGTATGGAATTGGAAAACTTGCTGCTTCCGCCATGGAAGCCAGCGGCCGTCAACCGGACGCACTCGGAGAAATTAGAACTTCGATGATCATCGCGGCAGTACTCATCGAGGGTTTAACACTTTTTGCGGAAGTCATAACGATCATACTTGCACTGAAGTAAAACTTAGAAGTGAAAAGCTAACAGCTGATAGCTAACGCCTAATAGCTGATAGGAGTTGATATGCTTGAATTAAATACCGGATTGATAATCTGGACCGCACTAACGTTTGGTGTACTTCTGATCGTCCTGCGCGTTTATGCGTGGAAGCCGATACTGAACATGTTGGACACACGTGAGCGAACCATACGTCAGTCCATTGAGAGAACCGAGGAAGCAAAAAAGGAAGCCGAAAGAATTCTCGATGAAAATAAGAAGAACCTTGCGAGAGCAGAAGAAGTTGCTCAGCGAGCGATACGTGAGGCGCGAGAACTTGCGGAGAAAATTAGAACTGAGTCTGTCTCAAAGGCAAACATTGAAGGTAATAAGCTTATCGACAAAGCACGTGAAGAAATTGAGAGAGACAAGCAGCTTGCGATAACGCAGCTTCACGGTTTGGTTGCCGAGCTTGCAGTAAAGGCTGCCGAGAAAATTCTCAATGAAGCCATCGACGAGGCAAAGCAGAAAAAGCTCGTCGAGAACTTGATCAACTCTTTAGGTCCTCAAGCGTAAATCATGTTGAACTTTTGTAAGTCGAAGATCCCGCACGCGGGGTCGTTGACGAAAAGGATGGAAGATAATCTATGAAGGGAGCAAGGGCAGCTAAGAGGTATGCGGGAGCACTTCTCGGACTTGCATCGGAATTAAAAAAGATCGACCATGTTGCGTCCGACATGCGTTTGATGCACGATTCGATATCAGCTTCTCACGAACTCGCGCTTTTCGTCCAAAGTCCGATAATTGATCGTTTCAAGAAAAGAGACATCATAACGTCGCTGTTCAAAGAAAAGGTTGACGAGCTTACTTTTCACTTCCTTCTTCTTTTGGTTGCTAAAGGAAGAGAAGGACTCATCGATGCAATCGCTGTAGAATTCGGCACGCTTCTCGATGAGCAACTTGGAATTGTCAGCGCCGAATTAAGGGCTCCGTATCAATTCGATGAGAGGAATAAATCTCAAGTGCAGTCTAAGCTTGAAGGGTTGACGAATAAAAATGTCCGTATATCTTTTTCGCTTGACAAAAATTTGGTTGGTGGTTTCCTGGCACAGATCGGCGACACGGTCTATGACGGCAGCGTCCGTCGCCAGCTTGAGATATTAAAGCAGCGACTTAGTGGAAATTAAGAAATTGAAGATCGAAAATTCTGGATTCAAAATTAAAAATTCGTAATTAAAAATTGAATTTCAAAAGAGGTTGTAATGCCTGAAGTAAGACCTGACGAAATAACAGCAATATTAAGAAAAGAAATTTCCGGCTTTGAACGCGAAGTTGATATCTACGATGTTGGAACTGTTTTACTGGTCGGCGATGGAATAGCTCGTGTTTATGGCTTACAGAAAGCAATGGCGAGCGAGCTTATCGAATTTCCGAACGGCGTTTTCGGGATGGCTCTTAATCTTGAAGAAGATAATGTCGGCTGCATGTTGTTCGGCAACGCCACGCTTGTGAAAGAAGGCGATCAAGTTCGTCGAACCGGAAAACTTATGTCGATGCCGGTAGGCGAGGCGATGTTGGGACGCGTCATCAACCCGTTAGGCCAACCTATCGACGAAAAGGGCACAATTGATACGAAGGAATTGCTTCCTGTTGAGAGAAAAGCTCTCGGAGTGATTGCAAGAAGTCCCGTGAAACAGCCGTTGAATACCGGGCTCAAGGCAATCGACTCAATGATTCCAATAGGACGCGGACAGCGCGAGCTTATCATCGGCGACAGACAAACAGGGAAGACCCAAATCGCAGTTGACGCAATTATTAATCAGAAACATACACACACCGAAGATGCAAAGAGAAGAAACATCAAGCCTGTCTATTGCGTTTATGTTGCAATCGGACAAAAAGCATCCACGGTTGCACAGGTAGTTGCTAAGTTGGAAGAAGAAGGAGCGATGGAATACACCACCGTGGTGTCGGCAACTGCCGGTGTTCCAGCACCGATGCAATTCATCGCGCCATATTCGGGATGCACACTCGGCGAATTTTTCCGCGACAGCGGGCGTGACGCTCTGGTTATTTATGACGACCTTTCTAAACATGCGTGGGCATATCGCCAAGTCTCGCTGCTTCTTCGCCGTCCGCCCGGACGTGAGGCTTACCCCGGAGACGTTTTTTATTTGCACAGCAGGCTTCTCGAGCGCGCCTCGAAACTCAATGATGAATTGGGCGGCGGAAGTCTAACTGCGCTGCCGATTATCGAAACACAAGCAAACGACGTATCGGCTTACATTCCGACGAACGTTATCTCAATTACCGACGGACAAATTTATCTTGAGCCGGGACTTTTTAATTCCGGTGTTCGTCCTGCCATCAACGTAGGAATTTCCGTGTCGCGAGTCGGCGGCAATGCGCAGATCAAAGCCATGCGTAAAGTTGCAGGAAGGTTGAGATTGGATCTCGCACAATTCAGAGCGTTGGAAGCGTTCTTAAAATTCGGATCCGATCTCGACAAAGTAACACAGGCACAGATTCGAAGAGGCCAGCGTTTGGTGGAGTTACTCAAACAAAATCAATATCTGCCGATGCCGGTTGAGAAACAGGTCGTGCTCATCTTCTCAGGCACGAACGGTTATCTCGATGAGCTTCCTATCGAAAGCATTCAGAGATTTGAAAAAGAATTCCTCGAGATGATGGAGTTAAAGCACCAAAACATCCTCGACAAGATCGCAGATACGAAAGATATCGACCCCGAAACGGACAAGCAGCTTCATGAGATAGCGAAAGAATTTGTTGCTCAATTCAAAGCCAGCGTAAAGGAGTAGCGCTTGCCAACGCTTCGTGAAATAAAGCGGCGCATATCGGGTGTAAAGAGCACCGAGAAAATAACAAAGGCAATGAAAATGGTTGCTGCGGCAAAGCTGCGCCGCGCGCAAAGTGCACTCATTGGAGCGCGCCCCTATTCGCGAAAGCTCGGTGAGCTTATGAAGCACCTTGCCGGGAACGCCGATCTTAGCGAGAACCCGTTAGTCAAAGAAAGAGAAATAAAAAAAGTCGCTATAGTGGTCGTGGCTGCTGACCGTGGATTCTGTGGAGCGTTCAACTCCAATATTATCAAAACGACTAACGAACTCATTACGACTCGTTACTCCGCTCAATATTCATCGGGGAGCGTGAAACTGTTTGGCGTCGGGAAAAAAGGATACGACTTCTTCTCGAGACGAAAATATGATGTCATCGGCAATTATTCCGGTGTGTTCCATGATCTGCAATTTCCAGTGGTGAAGAATATTGCAACCGAAGTAATCAAAGGATATTTGAATGGCTCTTACGACAGGGTCGATATAGTTTACAACGAATTTAAGAATATAATTCAGCAGCGTTTGATAGTGGAACAGTTCCTTCCGATTCCGAAGGAAGAACTTAAATCCGGAGAGAAGCATATCGAGCTTCAATATATTTACGAACCGGACAGCGCGTCGATTCTCGAATCGTTAATGACACGGCATCTTGAATATCAAATTTGGAGAGTCCTGTTGGAAAGCAACGCAGCGGGGGAAGGTGCACGTATGGCAGCGATGGACAACGCGAGTAAGAACGCTTTCGAGCTGATCTCAACACTTTCCTTGCAGTACAACAAGGCTCGTCAGGCATCAATCACAAAAGAATTACTTGAAGTTGTATCGGGAGCCGAGGCGCTGACGGCGGTAAGCTGATCGAAGATTCTCCTGAGAGAGTGATAGAGATTCACTGTTGATCGAGTCGCATCTTTCAAGCTGTAGAGTCGAACCTTCGACGCAAGCAAGGAACGCATAACAACGAGAGCAGCGACGCTGACACATTGGGACAGAATATGGTAGTTCGCTCAATCCATTCATGCATTACGATGGTCTGTAGAGTCGCGAAGTGTCACGAACGAACTTTTGGTGCGTCTAATCTTCATATTTGGGATGATAAACGAAGCACATAATTGTATAGTTGTATGAGCATAACGCAGCCTCGGAAAGCAGAAATGGAGAGAGAATTATGTACGCGACCTTCATAACAGATTTCGTTACCGTAATCGTTTTAACGGTTGCACTTTACTTGGTTTGGAAAGAGAGATCGCGTTTCTATTCTTTAAGTCCGTTCATTCCGGCGGTTGTCTTTCTTATTATTAGCCATATAATTGATATGCTGATTGAGCATCCCACTTTTCGACTGTCTGAGCATTTTCACTTTCCTGCTGGTCATTTAGAAATCATTCTTGCGACTTTTGGGAACGTCGCCGACACCTTAAGTTTCACTTTGTTAATCTATGGTTTCATTAAGGTCATAAAGTTCAAGCAGGCTGAGGAAAAACACATTGAAGAATTGGAGCAGATGCTTCCACTTTGCTCGAATTGCAAAAAATACAGAACGGAAGAGGGGCAATGGCTACCAATTGAGCAGTATCTCATCAACTCTGACGTCCCAAGACTAACCCACGGGATTTGTCCCGAGTGTTCTGAAAAAGTTTACGGTGACATACTCGATAAAAACAGACATTAGCGGCGTAATGTCGTATAATCCGTCCCGCACCACAACGCTCGCGCATTTGAAAAGAATAGAGGAGCTTACTCACTCTGCCAATCCTGCATTGAAATCTGATCATCAGGCAAATACAGTATGTACCATTATATTCTTTGAAGCACCTGTTGTTATGCGCATGATTGGTCCTGTACCAGGCTACGCTACTTTCTGAAAAGATGTGGCAGTCATATAAAAAACGACTGCCACCCTGCGAACGGAATCTTCGACTTGCGGTTTTTATCTTACCAGATTTTTGCTCTTACACTATCTGCTCTGTACATCGCGTCGCCCGGCTTGCATCCAAACGCTTGGTAAAATGGCGGGAAGTCGGAGAGCGGGCCGTTACACCTGTATTCGTTCGGTGAGTGCGGATCGACTATTATGCGTTGACGTAATGCTTGCGGTGTGTCGTTTTCACGCCACATCTGTGCCCATGCAAGAAAGAAACGCTGCTCCGGTGTTAGGCCGTCAATGATGCCGGGACGCGGCGTATCTTTTAATGTGTTCTCAAATGCGTCGTAGGCGATTGATACACCGCCAAGATCTGCAATGTTCTCTCCCTCAGTGAGTTTTCCATTGACGTGGATTGAATCGAGAACAGTGTAGCCGCTGAATTGATCCACAAGGACTTTGGCTTTTCTCTTGAAGTTTGCGGCGTCCGAGTCGGTCCACCAATTCTTCAAATTTCCTTTTGCATCGAATTGGCTTCCTTGATCGTCGAAGCCGTGAGTCATTTCATGCCCGATGACCGCGCCCATACCGCCATAGTTAACGGCATCGTCAGCGGTCGGATTGAAAAATGGCGGCTGAAGAATGCCGGCGGGGAAGACGATCTCGTTCATCGACGGATCATAATAAGCGTTGACTGTCGGGGGGGTCATTCCCCATTCAGTTTTGTCAACCGGCTTACCGACTTTCTTGATCTCGAAATTGAGGTTGAATTCGTTGGCACGCATGACGTTCAAGACATAAGCTCCCCGATCTACTTGCAAACCCTTGTAGCTTTTCCACTTCGCCGGATAACCAATCTTGTTGACAACAGCCTTCAGCTTCGTGAGCGCCTGCTTCTTTGTCGCATCACTCATCCAATCGAGGTTCCTGATCCTTTCCGCGAAAGCAGCTTCGAGGTTGTGTACCATTTGTTCGGAGTGGGTTTTTGCCTGTGGAGAGAAATGTTTATCGACATAGAGTTTGCCAAGCGCGAACCCGATTGAACCGTCGATCTCCTGCACTACCCGTTTCCATCTTGGCTGCAATTCCTTCGCGCCCGTCAGCACCGTGCCGTAGAAATGGAAATGCTCGTCCACAAAATTCTGACTAAGGTACGGCGCCATTGAATTGATCAGGTGCCAGCGGAGGTAGACTTTCCAGTCGTTGAGCGGTATTTCCTTTAGCATACCACCAACTTCCTTTATGAATTTTGGCTGAGCGACATTGATTTTCTTGACCCCTGATAACCTGAAATACTTTATGTAGCTGTTCCATGAGAAGTCGGGAGTGAGTGAATTGACCTGTGTAAGTGACATCATGTTGTAAGTTGCCTTCGGATCTCTCCTCTCAACTCTAGTCATTGATGCCCCCGCAAGACGGTTCTCGATATTCATAATTGTCTTTGCTTCTTTGGCTGCCGTGCTCTCGCTATCGCCGAGCAGCGTAAGCATCTTCTTCATGTAACTGTTGTATTCTTGAAGAATTTTCTTCGACTGATCGTCGGTTTTAGAGTAGTAGTCGCGGTCCGGCAGGCTGAGTCCGGACTGGTAGATGCCTGCTATCATCATCTCGCTGTTCTTGAGATCCTGTTGAGATGTGAAATGGAAAAGTACGCTCACTCCCTGGCGCTGGAGCTTTGCGACCATGTCCTCGAGTCCTTTTAGATTTTTTATTGCTGCAATCTCCTTGAAATAAGGATCGAGAGGCTGGACGCCTTCGTTGTCCACTGCTGTAGTATCCATCCCGCTGCAGTAGAAGTCTCCGACAAGCTGATTATTACTGCCTTTCTTCGCGTTGGTGCTTGCCGAGGCGTTATCAGCTATTTCATGGAGAGTGTTCAGGTTGCGGTCAAACAACTCCGTAAAACTGCCCCATCTGCTGTATGCAGGCGGTATCGGGTTTTTCTTCAGCCATTCACCGTTGGTATATAAATAGAAATTCTCGTTCGGCCTTATTGTCGTGTCCATATTTGCCGGATCGAGCGGCGGTATCGTTTGGTTTGCCGCTATTCCCGCGTGCGGGATATTCGAGGTGTTTGCTTCTTGTGCCATCGTATTATCAACTCTGATTATGATGACGACGAAGAACGCAAGCGGAACGAGGAATGAAAACAACTGCGCAGCTTTCATGTGAATTCTCTCCTCCTTTGGTTGTTAAATTGTTGAAGCGAAGGCAAACAGTAGAGGTTCGTGGCTGTTTGGCGAGACCTTCTTGTGTTTGGCAAACGTATTTGTTGTCGCGTCGAAAAATTTTACTACTCATTACGGCTGACATATACCAATCTTTTGTTGCGATGTCTTTCGTGCATACTAAACGCTGATTCACAAACGGCTGTTTGGTGTTTAACCCAAATGGGGTTTGGTCGTCTAATAAAAAGACAATGTAATTTATTTAGTCATTTGATAAAATGTTACGACAAATATTTGTTGCCCATCATTTCGAGACTTGCGTCGCGCAACGAGAAGTCTTCAATCTGGTCTATCGAATATTGTTTTCGATGTTTCTTATAGAATATTCCTCCACTCCTCCAATCGCGTTATCGTTGGTCGGATTGTCAAAGCCCGTTTATTATTACTCGACATTCCAAAGGATAATTCAATCCCGTCGATACATGATGGACGGATTTTGTTGTAGATAATATTATAGATTGTGTGTATGAAACTTGTCCGTATTTATCTCGCTGCTTTTGTTTCTCTATTCTTGGGTTTTTCTTCGCTGGTATTTGGACAGGATAGTCTGCGAGGCCACTCGAACAGTTCGGTCTTCAAGGATTATCAGTCTAGCTCAACGCAATTGGTTCAACCATCTGACCTTGAGTATCAGCTTTGGGATGAATTGATGCTTGTCCGAAAAGCAAACGGAGGTGATCCAGCGGCGCAGCAAGAATTAGGTTCTCGTTATTTTTTCGGCAACGGTTTCCCAATAGACACTGTCCGTGCGGCATATTGGATTCACAAAGCGGCGGACCAGAATATGTCGATTGCGCAATACAACTTCGGAGTGTTCCTTAATAACGGTTGGGGAGTGGAATGGAATCCATTCGAAGCCTATAGTCGATTCAAAGCCGCGGCTGCAAAAAACCTTCCGGAAGCGGAGTTTGCAGTTGGGATCTCATACACAGATAATCTCGTCGTGCCGCTGGATTTGACGAAGGCGTACCGGTGGATCAAAGCCGCTGCAGATGCGAAGTACGAGCCTGCGCAAGAGGTGTTACCAAAATTAATTCGCAGAATGAATCCGATGCCGAACGATTCTATTCCGGGTACTGGATCTTCGACAGCAACCGTTAAAGATGACTCCTCATTGTCCGGCGGAACGCAGACAGAGGAGCCGATCTTCCTCGATTTCAAACCGGACACGGCATCTCGCGTCAGTGATCTCACATTACTTAACGAGGCGTTTCGTGAAGGGAATGAAAAATTTAAGAACACACTGGGAGTATCGAACATTTTTGGAAAAGGATCGGATAAAGATTCAACTGCAATAAGCATGATTGCCCGTGCAGCGGACGCCGGAAGTCCCGAAGCGCTGACAGTTCTCGGCCGGTGCTTCGAATTAGGGGTCGGTTTTCCACGCGACAGGATATTCGCTGCTGAACAATATCTGCGTGCGGCACGGATGGATTCACGACGTGCCTCGGTGCTTCTGTTAAGTCTTGTGCGCGAGAAAGGTTTCTTTGAAGAGGTCGAGTCACGCTGCAAGAAGGGAGATGATGATGCAGCATTCGTGTGGGCTGGGTTGACAGAATTAGGTTTGGACCAACGGCTTGATAACAAGCAGGCATTTCATCTCCTTGCAGCAGCAGCTGATCACGACAATATTCCGTCACTTATCGAACTTGGACGCTGTTACTATACCGGGCAATGGATTGCACGTAATCCGGTGCTTGGCAGGGAGAGTTGGCTCCGTGCGGCGAAAGATGGAAGCCGCGACGCGGAGATTCGACTTGCCGCTGCTGCAGTCCTAAGTGACAGCGGTGCCACACAAACACCTTTTGCCGACACAATCTACACTCTGACTGAAGCGTCAAATGGCGGCTCGATAGTCGGACAGCTTGCACTAGGATATTGCTTCGAGAAAGGAATCGGAGTTAATCAGAATACGCCGGAGGCAGTCAGGCTCTATCGCAATTGCGCAGAGCGGGGAAGTCAAAGCGCATACGATGCCCTCAAGCGGATGTATGATCAGTTGCGGCCGAAAGAAAAGGAGTTTGATGTGGAGCAAGATTCGACACGGGTAGAATAGCTCATCGCTCATAGTTTAGATCACATCATTCACGTACCCGTCGCTCTTATTTGTCATTCTCGCGAGTTGTTGCTTCGTCATGGGTTCCCGATAGGAGCATTCGGGAACGACAGTTGGTGCACATTCAGGGATTTTCCCGATAGAAGCATTTGGGAACGACAGGCTTATGTGCATTCGGGGGCGACATGTTCCCCTTTTGATGCAACCGTGATACATTTCTTATCGGTCAACCTTTGCCGTGTTATACAGTCCAGCAGCTAAGAAAATTATGTTCGCCAGCCAAGCCGTCAATAGTGGATTCACAAGTCCATTATAGCCGACGACTTGACTTATTTTGATAAACAAGAGATATACAAATGAGGTGAGAATACTTACCCCAAATTCAAGCGCGAGTCCGCTGCGTTTCTTTCGTGCAGAAAGTGGTACACCGAAGAGGACCACTATGATGGCAGCGAAAGGGAAGGACACTTTTGAGTAGTAGTCAACCTTGTAACGTGCCACGTCATTTCCGCTTTTCTCCTGAAGCTCGATGAAGCGGTGTAACTGGTCGTAATTCATATCGTTCGGATTAAGCTCCTTCTGTTGGATGTCTGCGGGCTTGAAGGAAATTCTCTGCAAGGGAAGTGAGGCGTAAGTCCTGAAATTTTCCTTTGTACTGTCAAATGTTCGTTCGATAACGTTTTCCAGAATCCATTCCCTTTGGGTTGTATCGTACGTCATCGTTTGAGCATCGTACCTGTGAACGAGATAAGTCAAATTTGTGTCGGCGAACTCTTGAACAGATACCTTTGATGCTTTATTAGCTACATCATCGAAATATCCGATCGAAACGATTCTGTCGCGGCTGTCGAGCATGAAGATGTTGTATTTCCACCAGCTTTCTAAGTGCTGCTGAAGATAAACTTTTTCGATCCTGAACTTTTCATGATTTGCCTTCGGGACGATCCATTCGTTAAAGTAAATCATCACGCCGCAGATTATAGTCGAAACCAACAGAAAAGGTAAGAGAAGCCTGTAAATATCAACGCCTGAGCTTTTTATGATTATTATCTCGTTGTTGTTCGACATCCTTCCCGTTGTGAATAGACATGCGAGAAGCACCGCTACAGGCATGATAAGCTTTAGGATTTCCGGTGTGAAGACTAAATAATACTGTGCAACTAACGCCGTGCTAAGTCCATGATCGATGAAGTCATCTAAATGCTCCATGATATCGACAAGTATAAATATCATAGCAAAGACAAGCAGAGCGAAGAAAATCACGCTCACGAATTGCTTTATGATATATGTATCTAATTTTTTCATCGCTCACGCTTAGCTATTTCATTCAACGTTTCTTCGGAAACCCACCTCTTTGGCAAGAATCTGATAAAGAAATCCCAGTTAATTACAAGAGTTTCCTTTAAAGCTTTATACGTCAATATGAGACCCAGTCCGCCAAGCACGATATTGGCAAGCCACATAGCCAGGAAAGGACTTAGCATTTCACGGTCGGCTAATTTCTCGCCGGCAACAAGGAACGCCCAATATATTATAAAGAAGAGGAGACTTAGACCGGCAGAGACGCCGAAGTTGCCGCGTCTTGACATCATACCGAGAGGCGCCCCTAAAAAAACAAAGACGATCGCGGCAAATGGAATGGAATACTTTTTTTGAATTTCAACTTGAGTCGTATAAATCTGCTGCTCCGTATTATTGATGCTCATATATAGGTTTTTTATCATTCCAGCGCTTGAGTTGATCGCGGATTCGACTTGAAGATAAACCTGGGATGAATCTTTCGGAACTGAAGCCACAAAACGATTGGCGGGAGGTGAAATGAATTTCTTGATATCCGTTCGCATGTAAGAATTTAACTGTGCCTTCAAAACATCGGCATCTCTCTGCAAGTCTACGAGAATGCTTCTCATTGAATCGGCACTCGAGCTCACGGTCGCCGCGTCCAAATGCACTTTGAGAGGATTCTTCGAACGCAAATCCTTCGGCAGATAAAATGATTTGTTGGTGGTCAAAGCGAACCCTTTGATAAACTCCGACTTGAGAATTGTCATACTGGTCCACCTCACCATCATACAAAAGCATCACGATTCTCTTCAGATCCGGTGAGAAGCCGACCTTTCCTCTCTCTCCGGTGATGGTTACGAATTTCTGGGGATTCGAGAAATCAAAAATCGTAACTCCATATAAATCGGTAGAGTTCGGAACCGTCTTTCTGACCAGTATCGCGTGGCCTTCAATCTCCTGGGAAAACTTGCCCGGATCAATAGTGAAAGTCGGCTTCTTCCTATTTATGTCTATCATGAGCGTCTTAGCCCGGTGATTCGCATCGGGCAAAACATGGTTGTCGAATAACTCTAAAAGATAGAATACAAAGATCGAGGCGATGAAGACCGGCAGCATCATCCTGACAAGTCCTACTCCAGAACCTTTCATTGCCGTGACTTCATTGTTTGACGACAATCCGCCGAAAGCCATGAGGACAGCAACAAGAACAGACATCGGCACGGCAAGTACCACGATCCACGCGAGATTAAAAATGATGAGCTGGAAAATGACAAAAAGATTCAAACCCTTTCCGACAATCTGATCCATCGACTGCATCAAAAATTGGAGAAGGAAAACGAATGTAACGACGACCATGGAGAAAATGAACGGACCTACATGGCGCTTCAATATGTACAGGGCGAGTTTCATTAAGGAAATATAGCAAACATGAACGCCTTGCACCATCCCGATATTTGGCAGTGAATTACTTTGATTCACCAAAGCATAATCACTCCGGCAACGGAAGCGAGAGTTACAAACAGAATGTGAAGTTGGGAAGACTTATTGAGTTACGGCAGAGAGAGAATAGCAGCGTGAAACTGAAATTAGGACACTACCCCATTTTGCTCATTTTTGATTCGACTGTTTTCCGATATACTTGAGCGGAAGAGCTAACCCTTTGCAAGTCTCTAACCTTTTGCTCGGCAGCCGCAAAGTCGGGCTGAGTCTGACCGCTTCTGTGATAATTGTATCTTTCCCGTTCTTTAAAAATCAGAGAGTGCAGTTCTTCGATTGCTTCGTCAAGTGTCATAGGTTTATCCTTCCTTATTTCTTCTTATCTCAACCCAAATCCGAATTTGAAAGTTCCCCAAATCGTGAACCACCATTTTCAAAATAGCCCACTACCCGTACTAGTATTTGCTTGAGTTTGAACTACCATTAGGGAGTCCGGCGGCATAGCATGGAGATGAACGAATTGGAAACGTTGAATCTAAAGTCCACGTCGCTTACTTTTAATCGATTTGGAAAAGGAAGCGTGGTTTATTGGAACAAGCATACGAGTCCATTGAGAAATTAGTCGCAGACTTCAGGGCACACGAGCGGGATTACCTTTCTTCAACTTATCAGGAGTCCCACGTCCGCGAAGACTTCATCAACAAATTCTTCACCGCGCTTGGCTGGGACGTTACACATGAGCGCCAGAAGAATCCTCACGAGTACGAAGTCCAAATCGAGAACCGCGTTCAGATCGGCGCCACTCAGCAGAGAGCAGATTACGCCTTCTTCCTCGCTCCGAACTTCCGCGATCCTAAGTTTTATGTCGAGGCAAAGAAGCCCGCGCGGCAGCTAAAGAATCCCGATTTCTTCTATCAAACCATGCGCTACGGATGGAACGGAAATACTCCAATCGCAATCCTCACAGACTTCGAGGAATTCTATGTTATCGACTGCAGGGCGAAGCCATCTATCAAAGATGCGCTCAGCGGGGAGATAAAATCGTTCCATTATACCGACTACGCCGACGAAGAGAAATTCAAGTGGATATATTGGCTCTTCTCGCACGAGGCGATTGCAAGCGGGTCGATTGAAAAGTTTCTTGCTACACTCAAAAAGCCGAAAGGGAAAGCCGTCCGAGGCGTCGGAGCGCCCGTCGACGAAGTCTTCCTTGCCGAGCTTGACGACTACCGCGAGAGCCTCGCCAAGGGATTCAAGAAATCGAACCAGGAATTGCAGGGCGAAGAACTGACGGAAGCCGTCCAGCGGACAATTGACAGGCTCGTGTTCATAAGGTTTCTCGAAGACAAGCTGATCGAAGAAAAGGAGATCGCAAACCTTATCGATAGGCAAATGGCGTGGGAGCTATTTGTCGGCTACTGCAAGAAGCTCGATCCGAAATACAACGGACTGATCTTTAAGCCGCACCGCATCGACGAAAAAGATTTTAAATCTCCCGACGAGGAGGTCTTCAAACAAATATGTGAAGGTCTCGCAGGGCGGGAATCTCCTTACAACTTCGCACAAATTCCTATCTCCATATTAGGAAGCATTTACGAGCGGTTCCTTGGCAAAGTGGTACATGCGACGGATAAGCGCGTCAAGGTTGAGGAGAAGCCGGAAATCAGGAAAGCTGGCGGAGTTTATTACACGCCGGATTACATCGTCAGATACATTGTCAAAGAGACGGTCGGGAAACTGATAGACGGGAAGACTCCCGAAGAGATTTCAAAGATGGCGTTTGCCGACATCGCCTGCGGCTCAGGCTCGTTCCTCATCGAGGTCTATGATCTCATTCTCAAGTATCACGAGCGTTATTACGCGGAGCATCCCGAAAAGGCGAAAAAGGGAGACACGGAGCAGCGCGAAGGACGGAAAGTTCTGTCACTGAAGAAGAGGCAGGAAATACTCGTCAACAACATTTACGGCGTTGACGTAGACTATCAGGCGACGGAGGTAACGCAGCTTTCGCTTTACTTAAAGCTGCTGGAAGATGTTACGACGAACGATGCGTACCAGTTCTCTTTGCTGAAAGAAAAGATACTTCCCAACTTGAGCAAGAACATCGTCTGCGGAAATTCGCTCATAGGAAGCGACATCATGGAGGGTGACCTCTTTCCTGATGTTGACGAGAACAAGTTGAAGCCGATGAACTTCGAAGATGCTTTTCCTGAAGTGATGCAACATGGTGGCTTCGACGCGGTGGTTGGGAATCCGCCGTATGTGAGAATACAAGGATTTGAAAGAATTCAAGTTGAGTACTTCACAAAGAAATACCGCGCCGCGTTCAAGAACTACGACATATACGCAGTGCTTGTGGAGAAAGGATTTAGCTTACTTAATCCGCACGGAAAACTCGGATACATCGTGCCGAACAAATTCTTTAGAACCGACTATGGTGAAGGTTTAAGAGGATTGCTGTCCGAGAGAAAAGCTGTTGAGACAATATTAGATTTTGGAGTTAATCAAGTTTTTGATGTTACAACGTATACCTGCCTCTTATTTCTCTCGAAGAAGGAAAGAATGAGCATCCAGTATGCAGAGTCGGCTGCTGAAGCAAAAGGGATTGAATCGGCAGCATGGAGGGAATTCGGTTCTGAAACTTTGACTTCAAATCCGTGGACTTTCTCTGACCACGCAGAAGGTCTCATAGAGAATAAACTTTCTCATAAAAGTGTTCGATTGTTGGAATTGCCGGCAGAGATGAGTCGCGGGAGCAGTTCTGGAGATGATGACATCTTCATGGTTGATATGAAATCAATGAAGATAGAACGACGCATTACCAGAATCCCAGTATTTGCTACGGACTTCAAAAGATATGAGTATCACCAAAGCAATGAGTGGCGGATCATTTTTCCCTACGAAGAAAACGATGGCAAGTTTGAATTGATTTCTGAAACACATCTTTCTGAAGAGTTTCCAAGAGCATACAAATATCTTCACGAAAACCAACCCAAGCTAAAAAAACGGAAACAGTTCTCGAAGTGGTACGGATTCAGCGCTCCGAGAAATTTAGAATTGCATGAGAAAGCTCAAATCCTTATTCCTCTTCTGGCTGACCGTGGGGCTTTTGCACTGATCCCAACAGAAACAAGGGGAATGCTATGTCCAATGGCGAGCGGCGGTTTCACTGTTACTCTTTCTGATGATAACACGCTTGACGTGCGTTATGTCCTTGGGTTGTTGAATTCCAGGCTATTGTTCTGGAAGCTGAGAAGACTCAGCAACGTTTTTAGAGGTGGATGGATTACTTGCACCAAACAATACTTCGGCGAGCTCCCGATTCGAACTATAGATTTCTCCGACTCTACCGACAAACCCCGCCACGACCACATCGTCAATCTTGTCGAGCGCATGCTGGCGGCGAAGGAAGAGTTGAGCAAAGCCAGGACGGAAGCCGAGACGACCCGCCTTGAACGCGAGTGCGAATCGCTCGACCGCCAGATCGATCAGGCAGTGTATGAGCTTTATGGCCTGACAGAGGAGGAGATAAAAGTGGTGGAAAATGTCTGAACCACAGATTGACACAGATTAAATGATTGCGCAGATGAGTTTTTTCTTTATCAGCGGCATCCGCGTAATCCGCGAAATCAGCGGTTCAGACGATGAGGAGATAAAAATTGTGGAGGGAAAAAATGAGGAAAGAGGTATTTCATGGTGAGAAAGAAAACCAAAATTGAAGCAACGTCGAAAAGAGATACCAACAATCACAGTGCGATCCGAGACGGGTTGCTCAGGGTCCTTGAGAATTCCCGAGGTGAACGTGCGGTAGGAAGCTTCCTTTCAAAACATGCCGAGGTGGTAAGGTGGACTTTTTGTAGGACAGGTGGACATGAGACCTACGTTGTGAAAGAGTTTCCATTTGGAAGCAGGTTTCGCGCCGATTTTGTTGTGGCGATGTCATACTCGGGGGCTTGGGAAGTTCACATGATTGAACTCGAGCCTCCCACAGATAGGGTAATAACACGGAGCGGCACTCCTTCACAGAGACTCAACAAAGCAATTTCACAGATCAATGAATGGGCAAGTTACATCGAACGAAATCCGTATGAAGTGAGAAAAGATTTATCGGATCGGTGTGAAAAAAGCGATTTACTCGGATTCTTTGGTGGTGATAGACCACCATCCAACGATACGGGCGATGATCTCCAAGATCTTAAAACGTATATCCACTATCATTACCATATTGTGATTGGACGGCGTCGAGTCGTTCATAAAGAACAACGCGAAAGAATGAATCAACTCAATGCACGGATGCGCGTAGAATTATGCACTTATGATAGATTTGTAGACGTTGCTTCGAATGTTGACAAGTTGAACTCAGGCTCATACGAAAGTGTGAGATTAACTGAGACACAGGACAAGATATGAACTTCGTGCTACGATGGGGAAGGAGATAGAGGTGGTGGAGGGGAAATGAAAAACAGTCATATAAAATCAATAATAGCCTGGTACTGCTGGAATACTATTCGGATATATGGTAGAATAATTATAGTTAGGCAACAACGGAATCAAAGGAGCAAGCCATGAACATACATCGTAGTATAGTGATTATCATCTTTGTGACCATTGCAGGTTGCTCTCAATCACCTTCTCCGACCGAACCGCAATGGGATTCATCAATTGACGGGAAATCAGTATCGTATCCCCCGAACCAGAGATTCAGTTTGCAACTCGATGTGAACGCTGATGGCGGCTATCAGTGGGATGTCTCGTTGACCGACACAAATATTGTGCGCATTGATAGTACCAATTATAGGCCTAAGAGTGGCAATTACAATCAGGTGGGCGGAATTACGGTCGAAACGTTTTATTTCTGTACTCAGAATGCTGGGCAAAACACGGTTACTCTAGTTGAACGTCTTAATTGGGAGCCTAGCGTGCCACCGATCGACTCAGTCTCCTTTACCGTTAATGTCGTTCACTAGTGGTTTCCGCGCTTTGTTAGTTGATGCAGAACATCGGTAACGATCTCTCCCTGCTCTGCATAGGAACGAGAAATGACGCAATGGTACAGGGTGATCCACGACCGCATTGTTATTTCGACGAGCGTTCTTAGCGAGGAGAAATCTTCCGTAGGGTTCATGAAATGTTGGTTGAGTAGTAGTCCATGCAAGATTCCTCGTCGCAAGAAACGCTCCTCGGAATGACGGTGGTATAGGAAGTTCTGCGTCCGAAAGGGAAGCCGCCGCGAAAAATGTCTACCGGACTCTTCTAGTCCTGTGCCCCACTCGCTTGAAGAGTGCTTGAATATTTCACCGGTTTGTTTTCGGAGTCAAGCGTTAAGAGAGCAAGGAGCAGCTTCTTCTCTCCGTAGCTTCCAACGCGTGCCGCATCCTGTCCCGATAACGCGATGTTGAACGTCAGGGCAGTATCGAGCGTAAGCTGCCCCGTATCCGATGTTCCTGATACGAACAAGAATTCAGGGAATGTCGAGTTCGACGGGTTCGTCAGGCTCAATACGTACGCTAACTTTACGCTCGGCTCGCCGCTTGTATCGATTCCCACAGAACTTCCTAACGCTGCCAACTCGACAACGATAGCATCTTTCGATATAGATGAGCTGGTACAATTGATTGCAAACCCAACCTCGGGAGTAATCGTCGTGACCCCGGAGACCGAGTCGGGGTTCACAAGGCAGATGTTCTTCTGCACCATGATATTGAAGGCGGACTTGCCTTTGGGCGTAACTTGCTGCCAGAACGCCTTGAGCTCAGGGATGGAGTAAATCGCCCGCGCAAGTTTTCCCGCCAGTGAAAACCGTGACCTTCTGTTTACCGATTCCTGATCGTGGCCCGGAACAAAACTTTTAGACCTCCTGCGGATAAATACTTTACCGTTCCTCCGAAGGAATGTAATGTCGCCTATTGAGCCGCTCAATCTTCCAAGTATGCTTCCGCTTAATTCTGCCATTAGATTTTTCCTTTATTTTTGACCGATTTTAAGCAAATGAGATCTTAGCTTGAAATACACCAAATAAGCCTTTAGGCAGGCTGTATATTATACGCTCACTGTGAATAAAAAGCAAGTTGAGACTAATTATAGAGCAATTGTAGACTAATTATAGAGCAATTATGCTGAGGGAGAACTGGAGTTAAGCTGGGGCTAAACTGGGGGAAGTGCCGCTTCTCTCTGCGATGACTCCGACATCCTAATAAGTATTACCAGCATGGGAACAACGCTGCTGTAAGAATAAGTATTAGAGAATCCATGCAATAATAGTCTATAACTTCTCGTTTAGGGTAACTTATCTATTGTTATTCAAAGTGATTCGGAGGGTCCGATTATGCCATTTTGAAGCCCAGATTGCCGACGCACTTGTTTAGAAGTTCAAGCAGGAAGGGAATAAGATACTGAAACTGGTTCAGCATGATAATTCTGATTGTCTCATGGTCATCTCAACTTAAGAAGAGGAACGACAGGGGGTGAGCACTCCCCATCGGGAGCCTTCGGACGGGGACGACAGCGAGAAGTATCCATCATAGTGATCATTTAATTATGTGAATCGTAGTTCAAGACAATGAAGGGATTGCCACATCCGCCTTCGGCGTCCTCGCAATGACAGGTGGTCTTGGAGGGATCGCCACTAAACAGTGCGCATGGGAAGACGTCGCGCTCTGGAAAGAGGGAAAGAAAGTATAGGTTCCCGCTACGAGCATGCGGGAACGACAAGGAGGTGATCATTCGGGAACGACATCATGCCGACCATCATAGTACTCATTGGATCAAGTGAATCATAGTTCAGACTGTGAAGGGATTGCCGTGTGATACTAAAGCATCACGCGTAATGACACGAGGTCACTGGAAAGCTCCTCTGACTCACCTGTCATTGCGAAGGAGCCCCCATGCGAGGTACCCTCTGTTCCGTGGCAACCTAACAGAAGTGGCTACTTGGGAATAAGGATGTACTGATTATATCCATAATACGCCGTGCCAAGTATCCAGCCCTGATCCGTGATTAACTGAGCTGGACCAAGTGCATAATTGCCAATCAAGACAGCAAGGTCTTGTACCTGTCCATTTTTCCAGATGGTGCAATCACTACCGCCCTTTCCGTTGCTGACTCCACCAACGATGACACCTGCGGTGTTAATGCCGGCAGCATAGGAAAGACCAAATTCAGGTAGCGACGATGGGAGAGGCAGCGCCTGAGGGGATGCGTTGGCATTTGCCCATGTCACGGGAGTTTGACCGCTTGTATCTGCACTTGACCCTACAATTACTCCTGATGCATTTGTATAGTAGAGAAATACATTAGCGGATGCGGTAAGACCTTTGAGTACAACAGGTTGAGCCGTCGGGCTGACCCAAACCACTTCAGTCATTTTAGTTGCAAGGTCATAGGGTAGATAATTACCCAAGATCTGACCATTGGAAGTGATAAAGCCCGGTGCTGCCGTGGAGGAACCTGCAAGCACCTGAGGCGTATCAGTTGGGCTGGGCCAGTAAAGGGGAACAATGCCGTTTGAAGCCGAGAGCGCATAACCGACAATCTGCCCGCTATTGTTGATGTTCGTTGCATATGCATTATACGTGTAATTAGGTACAGCAAGCTTTTGCGGCTTCGCTGTTGGGCTTGACCAGTAAATAGCATTTGAAGTATTATAATATTCCGGATTAACAAAATATTCACCAAAAGAGTAGCCAACAATCTGACCGTTGTCGTTAAGGCCATTCGCAACAGCTGAGCTGTCACCTGTAGAGATTTGAAGGTCCTGTGGCTGAGAAGAGGGTGTGGACCAGTAGACCGGTACGTTATAACTAGAACCCGTAGTTGACGGTATATAGCCGATGGACTGACCATTATTGTTGATGGTCACGATTGTTCCCTGGCTGCTGGTGAAGAAAAGGGGCGCTGCATAGCCGGTATTCGAACTGGCGCTTGTGTTCGTCAACGAGAATGCCGCCGTCATGGTAACACCGGCCACGGATGCCGTTACAGTGTAGCTCCCGGCTGTGGCGTTCGCGGTGATGTTGACCTGTGCCTGTCCTTGTGCATTGGTGATTTCGTTTATCGTAGTGACTCCGCCCGTAAAAGTGCCGCTCTGACCAGTTGACGGTGCTGCAAATGTTACTGTATCTCCGCTCACCGGGTTGCCGCTTGCGTCTTCAACTGTTGCAACTAAAGGCGAGGCGAATGCGGTGTTGACCGCCGCGCTCTGCGGGGTGCCGCTGGTCGCCGTGATGCTTGCAGCTGTTCCACCACCGGTCAGGCCACTCGACAGCGCATTGACCACTATCTCATGTGAGCCATCTGCATAGTTTATGTCCAGATCGCCTAGGTTGTCCGATGTGGCAGTGGATGTACCCGTTCCCGTGTTTATATTTACGGACATCGCGCCCGTCATCAAGTTGAGGGTGCCGGTTCCCGTCCAGCCATAAGGATTAACTTTCACGTCGCAAGTCAGTGGTTGGAGTGGGTCGCCCTGGACGTTGGTTGCCTGTATCGTAGCACCGCTCTCCGTAATAGTGATTGACCCGGAAGCATTCATCTGGTCGTCGAGAGTGAGGTTGAGGGTGAATACAACGTTGTCCCTGGTCAGCGTATTGGTCCCCGTCATCGAATTTGCGCCTGTCCCGCCCGTGAAACTAACCATGATGTTTCCTTTACAAGGAATGTTGCCCCCCGTCATATTTATGGCGATCGAGACGTTGACAGGGTAGGAGGCGTAGCTGGTGGGATCCGACGCATTGGTGATATTGGTAGGCAATGTTATTACAACGTTTCCCGCAGACTGCGTTCCTGCTGAATCGCTGTAGTAGCTTATCGTGACCACATTCCCATTGAAAATAAATCCGTTCGTGTAGAGATTCAGCTCGGGTACGAAAGTGAGTGTGCCGGTAACCGCGGATGCGCGCTTGAGCGACGCAGAGTGCTTCAAAAGCGAGAGTAGATTTGCAACGGATTGGCTATGAATCGGACTGCCGGTAGGACTAGCAAGCTGGAGCGCCGTAAAGGGATATGACACGCCTGCACCGACAGACTGATACCCGGCGACGGCTGCGGCACGAAAGGCCGGGTCCTCCTTCAGGGTCGGAGCCGTCGGCCCGTTGCTTTTGTTGCATCCGTCGATCAGCAGGAAGCAGAGTGCCATTGGCGCAAGCGCACACAATAGCAAAGCAATCCGAGAGCGGCGGAAGCGAGAAATCAATCGCTTTGCTTTTTCGAAACTATGAACACACAATGATCGCTTCGCAGCAATTATCTGAAATCCACGCTGGCTATTCTGCATCCTGCACTCCAAAGTTGTTAGTTTGAGGTTGAAACCGAAAGATTACAAATTTCTTTTCCATATTGGTTGCATCACACAACATGGTACGTCGCTAATTTAGGTCTGCACGTGTTCAAATTCAAGTGGAGAAAACATTGGTTCGGCAAGCTTCAGAAGACAACAATTCCACTCGCTCTCCTACATCGCTCCCTTCGGAGTTGCAGGCCGTTCTCAGTATATGTTCTAAAGAGTTGTTGCGATCTTTGCGTCCCCCGCAGTTCCAATACTAAAGCTGGTGCTCGGGGGATTCGTTTTTTAACCGCACCGCGTGGCGCGGCATCTGCGACAAAGTTCGCAAAGGAGCGCTAATAACTTATATACTAAATCAAAGTAACCCACTACGCAAAATGGTTTGCTTGCAGACGATAATTCCTTTAACTTTTTCATGCAATTTACCTGGGAAGGAGAATTAAGAAAGTTTCGAGGCATAACAAATATGAAATGGAGTAAATCATGAAGAGATCGTTTGCACATTTAACTTTGCTATCACTCGTTGTCTCATCACTTAGCATGGCACAAGAGGCAACGGTTCAATTACCGAAGCCAGATACTACTGGCGGAAAACCGATAATGCAATGTTTGAAGGAAAGGAAAACTTCTCGCTCATTCGATTCGAAGCCGCCGCCCCAGCAAGTGTTGTCTAATCTTCTCTGGGCAGCGTTCGGTGTCAATCGTCCGGATGGACGCCGCACTGCACCTTCGGCAATGAATTGGCAGGAGATTCGGTTGTACGTGGCAACGGAAGGTTGCCTATATCTTTATGACGCGCAATCGAACTCATTGAAAGAAGTGTTGAAAGAAGACATCCGGGGGAAAACCGGGGTGCAGGATTTTGTGAAAGATGCTCCAGTTGACATCGTTTATGTCGCCGATCTTTCAAAGACCGGACGCGCATCGCTGGAGGACCAAACTCTTTACACAGCCGCTGACTGCGGCTTCATCGCACAGAATGTGTATCTCTACTGTGCCTCTCAGGGACTTGCATGTGTAGTTCGCGGATCGATTGACAGAACTTCGCTTTTGAAAGCGATGAACCTGGGATCAAATCAAAAAATCATCCTGTCGCAGACTGTCGGATATCCCAAGTGAGGAATGACGACAAACTTGATTGTGAAATATTTCCAGATACTCAAAGAGTTTTCGATAAGCATCCTCCTTGATCTGCCCCCAAAAAGTAGTCCATTATGAACTTAGTGAAAAGTGTATTATGGATCAGGCGAGATAGCAATGGGTAAGAAGCGACACAGTAAAGATAAAACTCCGAAAGGACAGAATATGAAAACTTTACAAAAACCGCCGTACATTAAAAAAGTTGGAGAACGCGGCAAGATCGCTATCTGGATAGTCGACGGCACTTACGTGAGAACGCATCTTGATGAAGAGTTTACAAACTTTGGCCAGCATTACGGTTTTAAATGTATCCCGAAAGATGAATTTTGGCTTGATAAGGAGGCACAGGAGGATGAACAGAGCTTCTTTATTGACCATTTGCTGGTTGAACACCGGTTGATGGAGAAGGGTGTACCATATAACGATGCACTGGAAGCTGCTGATAAAAAAGAGAGGGCAGAACGTAAGAAAGCGGGCGATGTGAAAAAGCTGACAGGGAGAGGTAATCTTCCCGATGCAACAAAAGTGCATGTGCGGCTCTGGAAAGAATTAGAATCCGGGATTAGTGTATGGATCATCGATGGCAGGTTAGTGAGAAGTGTGTTCGACATTGATTTTACAGAAGGCGGGCATGACTATGTATATGAGTTTGTACCTCAGAATGAAGTATGGATTGATAATGATCTCGAAGAGGAAGAGCGCCCCTATGTTCTTCTTCACGAACTACACGAACGGAACTTGATGGCAAAAGGATGGACGTACAGTAAAGCACACGAGGATTCAAGCAAGATTGAGTATTACTGTCGTCATCATCCCAACGAGTTGCACTTGAAGTTGGCAAACGAAGGGTGGGAATGAGGGGATTTTTGTTTTTTTTCGACCATTGTATATATTCGTCTTTAAAATCGACCTCTCAGATAAGAAACATGTCCATGAAGGTGAAGCTGAGAATATACGGAATAGGGACAAAGGATATTTACGCCCCCATCCTTTACCCGGCATCGCAGTCGTGGTTTACACAGCGTATGCTGGTCCGGCATGGCTGGCGTAATAAGACTATGAGAGCGGTTGCTTATTTCACGCATCATGTTTACACCTGGCAGTGGGCGCGATAAGGCACAGTATCTTGAAAAGGATGGGAGTCGTGATGGCGATCAGCCTTTCGGTCGCGATGCTCATACTTCTGGTGTTGAGATCCCTATATGCAATTTCTCTGTTTAATACCCTCACAAGCCGGCTTCAGGGCTCGGGATGGCACGACACGGAAGCTGACTCGGTAATGCAAGTAGACGAGGACATGACGTTCGAAGCCAGTTATCTTTTTTTCAAGGTCGGATCCGTCAGATTCCTGGTGGTTGGGAAAACTATGTATGACAGTTTACCCGCGTACCATCTGCGAGCGTATATTGATTCATACAGTGGAATGCCGTTCGTGAATTTTCACGCAGTTTACGACACTTATGCCGACGCAAGAAACCTGAGATGCATCTTCAACTCGAAGAGTCAGAAGGACGGAGGCAGTTGGGTCTACACGACGACAAGTTGTGACATCGACCGGAAGAACGTCGAATGGGAACAATCGAAGGATGGAAAATTACTTAAGAGGATCGATATGCCGTGCAACACAAGTTACACAAACGGGGTAAGTTTTATTTACTACTTGCGTGAGGCATGCTGGAACTCAGGCGGCAGGCAATCAAGTCTTGAAATACCGATTATCGACGACACAGTGAGATCAGAAGTGGGACTGACCATAAATGAGAAAGAAGAACCTTGCGATGTTGCCGCTTTCGATTTTCCGCTGAACTCCCAGCGGTTATCTGGCCGCATAGACTTCGTTGGGACATTCGGAGTCACCGGAGATTTTGTAGGATGGATGGCCGCCGACTCTTCCTGTCTGCCGTTGAGGGCGAAAGTAAAAGTCATTTTGGGGAGTGTCGTTGTGCAGCTGAAGGAAATCAAGAGGGACAACTGGATCCCACCGAAGTCTATCAGAAATGAATAAGATGGATTCTTACAAGGATTTATTTCGGACTACGAGTTCCATTCTTGAAGTCTCCCGAAAAGGTTGTTTCCTCGAGACCTTCTACATATATTTTATTTATTCTGTTAGTCGTGAAAGAAGATGGTACATGCGGAAGAGGTAGCTAGCAGAGAATTTTAGAAATGAGACGAAGACAAATGTTTCGCTTGCATATAACATTTTTACTGTCGGAATGTTATGCGGATCTATGGCAGGATAATTATAGATAGGTGGCATCCGATTGGTGCCAATAGAAAGGTTGACCATGCATAGTGAGTTGCACCGTGGGGAACGGAGCGGCTGGTTGCGCGCCGCCACACTGGGCGCCAACGATGGCCTCATTTCCACGAGTAGTTTGGTTGTGGGCGTGGCTTCGGCCGGTCCCAGCCAAGCGGCAATCTTGCTCGCTGCGGTGGCGGGTCTCGTAGCCGGTGCCCTCTCCATGGCAGCGGGCGAGTACGTCTCGGTCAGCTCCCAAGCGGATACCGAGCAAGCTGATCTCTCCCGGGAGCGCGGCGAACTCGCTACTTCGCCGGAGGCCGAGCAAGCCGAGTTGGCAGGGATCTACGTGGCCCGAGGCCTTAGCCGCGACCTTGCGATGCAAGTCGCAGATCAACTGATGGCCCACGACGCCTTGGGTGCACATGCCCGGGACGAGCTCGGCATCACTGAGACAACACGGGCTCGGCCGATTCAGGCAGCGGTGGCATCCGCGGCCTCTTTTGCTGCGGGGGCGGTACCGCCCGCGCTCCTTGTGGCGCTGTTGCCTGCCGGGAGTCTGGCGCTGAGTATTGCGGGAGTGACGTTGGGGCTCCTGCTTGTCCTCGGTGGTGTAGCTGCTCGACTTGGCGGCGCCTCACTCACACGAGGTGCGTTGCGCGTCGCGTTCTGGGGTGCGGTAGCTATGGGATGTACTGCCGCAGTCGGGCGTCTATTCGGTGCCATCGTCTGACGGCATTCGTAGAATGCTACCTGACCATCAGCTCAAGTCCCGCGATCAATAATAATTCTCTAATGTGGCGGAATGGCGCCGAAGGCGCCGACCGATGCACGGGTTTCCTGAAGAAATAGCTCTGCCACAACTCCTGCACAACGGGTGTAGAATGATGGAGCAGGCAAGCGACCTTGGCAAACCGTTATTTATATCCAGACAGCGATGCAGTCGGAGGAGTGTAGGAATCTTTTGTGGAAAACATCTAAAACGACATTCGATAACCCCAATTCAGGGCATGCACAATTCACGCGCGGCGGGATCTCTGAAATTGTACAATCATAATTTGAAGGTTTTTAAATAGATGTTATATTTAGGTGAAATGAGAATCCTTTTTTCTATAGGCTTTAGCGAACGGTAATGTCGTTCTCATCACGTCCCGCGTTTTACACAATCATTACAACAGTTTTTGCATATTAACTCAAGAGTTTTATATACCATGGAGGTAACGTGACATCTGTAATTTCTCTAAACTTTATTGACTACCTCATTTTAGCTGCTTATGTATTAATCACGATCGTTGTCGGGTATTCTTTGAAGAAATACATGAAGACGAGCGAGGACTTCTTCCTATCTGGCCGCTCGCTTCCAAGCTGGATAACGAGTTTAGCGTTTCTCTCCGCCAACCTGGGCGCGCTCGAAGTGATCGGCATGGTTGCCAATTCGGCAAAGTACGGGATCTTGACGGTGCACTTCTATTGGATCGGCGCAATACCAGCGATGATTTTTCTCGGCATATTTATGATGCCGTTTTATTACGGCAGCAGAGTAAGAAGCGTGCCGGAATATTTGAAGTTAAGATACAACGAAGCGACTCGCGGGCTTAATGCGTTTTCATTTGCCATCATGACTCTTCTCATGAGCGGCATCAGCATGTATGCCATGGCGCTTCTCTTTGAATTGACACTCGGCTGGTCTTTAACATCTAGCATCCTGCTCTCGGCGCTTGTCGTGTTGATTTATGTTTTCTTCGGCGGACTTTCCTCTTCTATCTACAATGAAGTGATCCAGTTCTTTTTAATTTGGCTTGGACTTCTTCCGATTGTTTATATTGGACTTCATGCAGTCGGCGGCTTTGAAGGATTAGTTCAGAGAATTCCTACGTCGTTTTTGCAGGCATGGAAACACATGGGATCGGCATCCGATAATCCGATGGGAGTAGATTGGCGCGGAGTTGTTCTCGGCCTCGGCTTCGTCCTTTCATTCGGCTATTGGACGACTGATTTCTTGGTCGTTCAGAGAGCTCTGGCGTCGGAGAATCTTGCGGCTGCGCGGAGAACTCCTATCATTGCATCTTTTCCGAAAATGCTAGTTCCTATAATTGTCGTAATTCCAGGACTCCTCGCGGTTGCACTCCTGCCGCAGTTTAAGGTTGTCCCCGGAGGGCCAACTCCCGCTTACAATTCCGCACTTATTCTCATGTTCGCACATTATTTACCCAATGGAGTTCTCGGCCTTGCAATCACTGGACTCCTCGCGAGTTTCATGTCGGGAATGGCAGGCAACGTTACGGCATTTAATACCGTGTGGACGTATGACATCTACGGCAGCTATATAAAAAGGAATATGCCGGATCAACACTATTTGAAGATGGGAAAATACACGACGGTGTTCGGCGTCATCTTCAGTATCGGCACAGCTTACATAGTGCAGTCGTTTCCTAATTTGATGGATTACATGCAGCTTATCTTCACGTTCTTTAATGCTCCGCTATTCGCAACATTTTTATTGGGAATGTTTTGGAGAAAGGCAACCCCGTGGGGCGGATTCTTCGGATTATTGGCGGGTATTCTCTCGGCAGCGTTCCATTACTTTGTATTGTACCAGCATGGAGTGGTTCATTATTCCAGTGAGATGGCGGCAAACTTTTATCAGGCATGGTGGGCATGGTGTACCGACTTTGTCGTGACTATCATCGTCAGCTTGTTCACGCGAAAGAAGGAAGAAAGCTCGCTGGTCGGATTGGTTTACGGATTAACTCCGAGGCCGCATTCAACCGAGGGTTTATTCCGCAAACCGGAATTTTGGGGAGTGCTTTCACTAGTTGTGATGGTTATCTTAAATATAATTTTCTGGTAAGAAATTGGAGAAAGACAAATGGAATCTTCGGGATCACAGCGACATTTTTTCGATCTAAAAATTCCTCTTGGAAGCCTGCTTGGTTTCTATGGAATCCTTCTTGTGTTATATGGTATCTTCAGCCCGCGTGAAATTTACGATAAGTCACTTCACATAAATATTAACCTGGCCTGGGGAGCGCTAATCATGGTGGTTGGCATTGTATTCCTCCTTGTTGCATACTTAGAAAAAAATAAATGAAAAAAAGTGAAAAGTGAATAATGTGAAATGGATGGCATTTCGGTTTTTATTTTACACTTTCTTGTGAGAATTAATTGGGTAGAGCAGTAGAATTTAGCACATTGACGGAGATGTTCATACGGCTCGTTAAGAAATACGCGGGCCGCGGGAGAGATGTGTACAGGTACAAATTGGAAGGAAGATATGTCGGGATTACCTATGATGAATTATATGACAAGGTAGAGGCAGTTGCGTACGGGCTGAGCTCTCTTGGTTTGAAACGCGGCGATAAGATTGCAATCCTTTCTGAGAACCGTCCGGAATGGCCCATCAGTGATCTCGCTTCACTCATAATCGGCGCGATTGATGTACCAATCTTTCCAACCCTCACCGCAAAACAAATCGAGTACATACTTTTAAATGGGGATGTGTCTTTCATTGTTGTGTCCAATTCATTTCAGTTGAACAAGGTGCTGCAGATTCGTGACGATGTAAAAGCGCTGCAACAAATCATCATAATGAATTCGAAAGATAATCGCAGAGACAAATCCATCCTGGATTTTTCAAAGGTCTATGAGATTGGAAAAGTTGCGCGCGAAAAAAAGCGCGACCAATTTGAAAAATGGCTTCAACAAATCAAGCCGTCGGACATCGCGACAATCATTTACACAAGCGGAACGACCGGTGAGCCGAAGGGGGTCATGTTGACACACGGTAATTTTGTTTCCAACATGAAAGCATCTCTCGATCATATCTCAATAAACGAAGATGATACACTCCTTTCGTTCCTTCCAATCTCTCATTGCTTTGAAAGAATGGCAGGGTATTACACTGCGCTTTCTACAGGCGCAATAGTTTCTTATGCCGAGAGCATCGAGACTGTGGCACAAAATCTAATTGAAGTTAAACCGACTATTGTAACTACAGTTCCAAGATTATTCGAACGCATTCACGCACAAGTTGTTAAAAATGTCGAATCCGGGTCGACAACGAAGAAGAAAATCTTTTATTGGGCGATTGATGTGGGGAAACGATATGTCACGGCGCGAAAAAGAGGAATGGTTAGTCCCGTTTTGCGGGCACAGCATTCGATTGCCGACCGGTTAGTTTATTCAAAGTTAAAGGAAAGAACAGGCGGTAAAATAAAATATTTCGTCAGCGGAGGCGCAGCGCTTTCACGAGAGCTTGGCGAGTTTTTTGAAGCCTTAGGAATAATGATAATTGAAGGTTATGGAATGACGGAATGTTCACCGGTCATCAGTGCGAACCGAATCGACGATTATGAATTCGGAAGCGTCGGAAAGCCGCTCAACAATGTACAAGTCAAAATAGCTGATGATGGTGAAATAGTAACACGTGGTCCGCACGTTATGGTCGGGTATTATAAAAATAAGGACGGAACGAACGAAGCGATAGACAAAGACGGCTGGCTTCACACTGGCGACATAGGTCATTTTGGTCCTGATGGATTCTTAGTAATTACAGATAGGAAAAAACATTTGTTCGTGAATTCCGGAGGCAAGAACATCGCTCCACAGCCGATTGAAAATTTGCTGCAACAAAGCAAATTTGTCGATCAGATCGTTCTCATTGGCGACAAGAGGAGGTTCAATACGGCCTTGATCGTACCGGATTTCGATTCGCTAAAGGAGTACGCAAGAGAACATCATGTTATTTTCAGCAGCGAAAAGGAATTGTCCGTCAATGAGAAAATAAACGATGCGATTCGCGAAGACATAAACAAGTTGCAGAAAGATATCGCGAAATATGAGCAGGTCAGGAGATTCAAACTACTTGGGGAACCGTTTACAATCGAAAGCGGTGAACTTACGCCGACGTTGAAAATAAAAAGAAAAGTCGTCGAGCAGAAATATGCCGACTTAATCGAAGCAATGTACATATAGTGGAACAGATATGAATTTAAAAGACAAAGAGAAGCAGTTTATTCTTCAGACCTACAAGCGGCTTCCCGTTGAGGTGGATCATGCGGACGGTGTCTACGTTTACGGAAAAGACGGCAAGAAGTATATAGACTTCTTCGGAGGTATCGCCGTTAACGCTCTCGGCTATAACAACGCGCGAGTGAAAGCCGCAATTACCGATCAGGTCAACCGCTACATGCATATGTCGAACATATTCTACATGGATGTGCAAGTTGAATTAGCGGAAACAATTTGCAACCTTTCCGGTTACTCGAAAATTTTCTTCACGAACTCCGGTACAGAGGCTGTCGAAGCGGCAATTAAATTATCAAGAAGGTGGGGGAGCGGAGAAAACAAAACAAAGCTTTTTGCCTTGACAAATTCATTTCACGGAAGGACGATGGGAGCCCTCTCTTTGACCGACAGGGCAAAGTACCGCCATGGATACGAACCGTTTCTACCGGGAGTGGATCATATTACTTTCAATGATGCGGATGAGCTGCGAAGAAAAGTTGACTCAAATACGGCAGCAGTTTTTATCGAATTTATCCAGGGCGAAGGTGGAATAAATATTGTCTCGAATGAATTCATCGAAGAGCTGTTTTCTCTGAAACACAAGTACAACTTCCTGATTGTTGCGGATGAAATTCAAGCCGGCATTTACCGGACAGGGAAACTTTTTGCCTTCGAACATTATGGGGTTCATCCGGATTTGATCACTGTGGCAAAACCACTTGGTGGCAGCCTTCCTCTCGGCGGGCTGCTTGTCGACTCCAAACTTGTTGGCGTGCTTGATTATGGGGCACATGGTACGACATTTGGAGGGAATCCGGTTTCTTGTGCGGCGGGCTTGGCGACATTGAAAGAACTTTCCGAACAAAATATTGATGTCCATGTTACAAGAATCGGTGGATACCTCAAGCAGAGATTACTTGATTTTCAAGCGAAGCATGTTAATTTCGTTTCCGAGGTGCGTGGACTTGGATTGATGATAGGTGTTGAATGCAAAACAGATTGCGGAGATTTCGTGAATCGGCTTTTATCGAATGGCGTATTGGTGAATTGTACAAATGGAAATGTAATCAGACTTTTGCCGCCGTTAGTAATTGAAGAAGAACATGTCGATGTCTTTATGGCTACATTTGAAAAAACATTTCTCGATGTAAGCGCGATGTCCTCAGAAAAATTAGACATGGTTAGCAGCTGAATTTTTTGTCCCGCTTATTAAAATTTTCAATTGGAGAGCAGAAGCTTATTCCGCTCAACTATTGTATGACGACACACGAAAACTTCTAACGACACAAGAAATAATTGTCGTGAGATGTCTAAGACAATTATAGAGCCGGTCAAAATTATGTCGGTCGAGCCGAAAATTGTTGGTGGAAGTGAGTAGCAAAGTCAAGGCTTGTTCTTGAGTAAATGTTCTATATGTAACACCGCCAATCCTAATTTTGCACTTAGGTGTATTTCCTGCGGGAGCATCCTTCAGCAGAGCGTGAAAACGCTTGATCTCTTTTCAACAATTTACAATTTATGGAGGTATCCTGATTTTACATTTCGCAAAATTATTCTTGCCGAGCATAAAAACTACACAGTGCTTATGGCGCTGTTAGAGGGAATTGGCATCAGTTATTTTTTTATGTTCATCGTGAAAGCGGGCGATATTTATTCGATTGAACTTTGGCGGCTGATCGTATCGGGAATTAGTCTGGCAATTCTAATTTTCCTGCCTTTTCTTTATGTGTTCTCAATCGTCTGTTATCTCGCGTTGCGGACAATGCAAACCGGAGTTACTCTAAAAGGATTTATTTCAGCTATAATTTATGGACTTCATCCGGTGGCTCTTAGCGCGATTATCCTCTTGCCGGCAGAGGTTGCGGTGTTTGGAGCATATTTTTTCTCGAACAATCCATCGCCTAGTGTTATTAATCCGCTGCCTTTTTACTTCCTCTGTCTCCTCGATATCGTTTTCGTTTTTGCGGCGTTTATGTTCATCACTAAGCTAGCTAAGTTGTTGTTCGGTAAGAGAAAATTTGTTGCCGTTTTTGCGGGAATATTCTTTATATTTTTGTTTGCAACGATGGAGATTGCAAAGAAAATCTTGGTTGCTCATTGAAGGTTTATTATAATTTGTGAAACTAAAATAATTATCAGGAGCATAACATGGAATATCTGAACTCCATGGCTAATGTGAAAAACGGATTAATCGTATCATGCCAATTTGATGCTGAAGATCCCTTCAACAAGCCTGAATATGTTTCGTTGTTCGCTTTGTCTTCCCAAATGGGTGGGGCTTCGGGAATAAGAACGGAAGGCAGGGAAAATATTAAAGCTGTTAAATCTAAGGTAGGTTTACCTGTGATCGGATTAATTCAGTCTGTGTACCCTGATGGCTCTGTCTTGATAACCGCGGATTTCAAAGAAGTAAATGAGATAATCGAAGCCGGCGCTAATATCGTTGCGCTTGATGCGACGGAACGAGTTCGCCCGAACGGCTTGAGCGGTTTTGAATTTTTCAAACGTGTGAGAGTCGCCCATCCTGGTACACTTCTTCTTGCAGACGTCTCCACTTTCGAGGAAGGAGTGCAAGCAGCGGAGCTTGGTGCGGACATTGTTTCTACCACACTTTCCGGCTACACTCCTGCTACCGCTCAGAAAGGAAGAGAAGGTGTTGACTTCGATCTCATTGAGCGGCTTGCCGATTCACTTGTAACACCTGTTGTTGCAGAAGGGAGGATACTTCTTCCCGCGGAGGCGGCTCACGCTTTTGAACTCGGCGCTTATGCAGTTGTAGTAGGGGCAGCAATCACAAAACCGACTGTGATCACGCAAATGTTTGTTCATGAAATTCAAAGCAGGTCGCAAAGTAACAGTAAGGAAGATTAGAATAGGTTCAAACCTGTGTTCTTTTGTGACTGTCCTATCTTCTCCCTTGTATTTTTCTCATGAAATCCCGCGACGGCTATTATTTTCTCTTTCTCTGTTTATATACTATCGCCGTATCTTTATGGCTCCACATTTACCCGAGAAACTTTGTAAGCGTTGTAGCTTTTTTATGTTTTAGCGCGGTCGTTACTTCGTCATTGCTTATAAGTTGGGCGGCCGAAGCGGCAGAATTCAGCATTAGTCAGGGATTGGCAGTTGCTATCGTAGCACTCCTTCAAGTCGTTCCCGAATTCATGATCGAAGCGGTTATAGCATGGCACAAAGAAGTCGGCTTGATGCTGGCAAACATGACAGGATCGAACAGGCTTCTCATGGGAGTCGGTTGGCCCCTAATATTTGTTACTTCAAATATTTATTCAAGGATTAGATGTAGAAGGAGCATCTCCTCAATCCAACTACGCCCTGAAAATATTGTCGAGCTTGCAGCATTATTTGTTGCGTCGTTATACTTCGTAATAGTTCTGGTAAAAAGGAGTCTGCAAGTTTACGATGGAATTTTTCTTGGTGCCATCTTCATCGGGTATATGTACATTCTTAGAATTTTGCCGAAAGAAGAAGAGGAAAAGAAAGAGGATTTATTGTCAATGCCACGTTATCTTGTTTCAGTCAGCGGAAGGAAGCCAGGAAGTCTTCTCTTCGTCCTTTTCTTAATTGGTGGTGCAACTATGTGGGCTGTTGCCGATCCATTTTTATTAAGCATGAAAGAAGTCGCAGCCGGTGCAGGGATAAGTGCGTTCGTATTTGTGCAATGGGTCGCGCCTTTTCTGTCGGAATTTCCGGAGAAAGTTACGGCGTTCTACTGGGCAAGAACGATTCGTCTCGCGCCGATGGCATTGCTTAATATGATCAGCAGCAAGGTGAATCAGTGGACGTTGCTCGTCTCCATGATACCGATTGTATATTCGTTCTCGATGGGGAAAGTTTCAACCATACCATTGGACATTCATCATCGAGAAGAAATTCTTCTTTCAATGATGATGACTTTCTACGGTTGTGCTACTCTCGCGAAATTAAAATTCACAAGAGGAAACGCGATCATCCTTTTTGTCCTTTGGCTCGCGCAGTTTCTGTATCCGGTCAACTTCACATTTATGCCGGAATTTCCAATTGTCGGAAATAATTCGAGGTTGATCATATCCGTTCTCTTCGCTGGCTTGTCGATATATGAAATCTCGCGCCACAGAAAGGAATTCCAAATTATTTTTGGCGTAAAGCAAACAATCCGTCTCGCAAGCTTAAAGAATCAATTATCGCGGGGAAAGAAATGAGACAAGTTGGTGAAAGAGTCGTAAGGTTTATTGTAAATCCCGTCTCTGGAAATGGAAGAACAAGAAAAATCCTGCCGCACCTCATCGGCATCGCGAAAAAGCTCGGTGTGAATTTCGATCTCCAATTAACTAAAGCTCCCGAACATGCGACGGAACTGGCAAACGACATGTCCGATGAATTCGATGTCATGGTCGCAGTGGGAGGAGATGGAACAGTAAACGAAGTTGCCGCAGGTGCTCTCAAGGCGCAAAAAATTGTTGGTGTGATTCCAACGGGAAACGGAAACGACTTCGCACGTGCACTGGGCGGGCTCAAGAGCCTTAATGAATACATCCATAGAGTTGTCAGCGGAAAAGTGAAATCCATTGACATTGGCGCACTTCGCATTGATAACGAAGAACTTCTTTTTGTAAACGGGGTCGGAGTCGGATTTGATGCTGAAGTTGCGAGAGAAAGTTTAGGCGTGCGCCATCTTAAAGGAATCGCAAGATACCTTTACGCTGTTGTAAAAACTCTTTCGAAATACAAATCCTGTACTATGAAGATTGAACTTGTCGGAGATCCCGCTTGTGAGGATGGCCGCGTGATTGAACAAAAGACTTTCTTGATCGCTATAGGAAATGGTGTGTCTGCCGGCGGGGGATTTCTCTTAACGCCAAATGCTGTACTTGACGATGGACTTTTGGACACCTGTATCGTGTCCGACGTTTCGATTCCACGAGTTATACATCTGCTGCCGGACGTACTTAAGGGTACACACGGTAAACACCGGGAAGTAATGATGACGAAGATGAAACGAATCAGGATTCAAAGTGAGGTTCCCGTTTCGATTCACCGTGACGGTGAGGTTTCACTGGCAAAGGTGAATGACGTTATCGTGTATATCATCCCAGGATGTCTGAAGATAATGGTTTAGAGAAGCCTGAAGCCAAAAATTAAGATGTTGAACACAATTGACTGAACCTTGTCAAGGTCATAAGAAACCTTGACAAAGTTTTGTTTTCCTTTACTGTCCGGAGATCTCGTTTGCAGGAAGTGAACACATTATTTTTGCGCAAGTAATCGTCGCATTAATAAGTGACTGCCACTCTAAATTGTACCGTCGACTTAGTCAATTTTGTCTGCCATCATTTTGACTTAGCTACCAAAATTTAGAAGAACTTCTCGAGAAAAACGGGAGGCATAATACCTCCCGTTCATTCTCACAATCGACAGAAACATAAAATTATTTCATGTAAAGAAGTTTTTTCACAGAAGTAAATTTACCTGATCCGTCCTGGTTCTGAGCCTGAATACGACAGAAATAAATTCCGCTGCTCAAGCCCGAAGGGTTCCATTTGACACTGTATTTGCTCGCTGATTGCACCCCATCTACTAAATTAGCTACGACCCGACCAAGTATGTCGTAGACGGTGACCTTGACGTAAGCGTTCTTTGAGAGGTCATAGCGAATCGTCGTTGACGGGTTGAAGGGGTTCGGATAGTTCTGGAATAATGCGAACTCTTTCGGAGTTCCACTAAGCTCGTCAACAGCGTCTATTCCTGTACCGGTCTTGAAATTCGCTGTTGCCGAATAATCGCTCGTTCCAGCAGTATCTATCGCACTCACATGCCAGTAGTACTTTGTGGTTGCCACGAGTGGAGTACTCAATTTCAAGGATGCATCTGCCATGGTGGTATCGAAGACAATCGTTGAGAATGCGCTATCAGAGGCGATCTGGAGATGATATTTTGACGCGTTAGTTGAAGGATTCCACTCTAGCATTGTCCTTCGCGGTTGGCCGCTTGTGTTAACTGGAGAAACAAGTACAGGTGGGGCAGGAATAGCGATAATTGTCGTGAAAGAATCTACTGTCGAGAATGCGCTATATCCTCCGGCATTGTATGCACTCACACGACAGAAATATTTTGTTAGGTTTGCCAGTCCAGTGACTTTTCTTGTCGTATTGGTGACGTTCGAATCGTTCACAACGTAAGATGAGAACGCGCTATTCCCGGAAAGCTGGAACAGGTACTTGGTGGCCGTGATGCTGGAGTTCCACTTGAAGACAAGAGTATCCGCACGCTGAGACGAAGAGCCATTCGCGGGGAGCAAAACCATAGGTGGCATAGGAATAGCGATAATTGTCGTGAAAGAATCCACTGTCGAGAATGCGCTCGTACCACCTGCATTTGTCGCGTCTACTCGCCAGTAGTACAATGTATTGTTACTCAAACCGCTTATTGCCTGAGATGTACCTGTCAGGGTGCTGTTATCATATACCGTTGTCGCAAACGTTGAACTGGTCGACACCTGTAACTCGTAAGTCGCTGCGCCTGCAGAGGCGTTCCAGCTTAGTGTAGGATTTATTGCAACTCCAGTCGCTCCGTTCGCAGGGCTTGATAGTGTTGGTGCTGGCGGCGCTGCAACTACTGTTGTAAAACTCCATGTAGGAGTAGACCATCCACTTGTACCACCTGCATTTGTCGCATCTACCCGCCAGTAGTACAATGCATTGTTACTTAAACCGCTTACTACCTGAGACGTACCTGTCAGGCTGCTGTTATCATAAAACGTCGTCGTGAATGTTGGATCCGTCGATACCTGTAAGTGGTAACTCGTTGCACCTGCAGATGCATTCCAGCTTGGTACCGGACTCGTCGATATTCCTGTCGCTCCGTTCGTCGGACTGGATAGTGTTGGTGTTGGCGGTGCGGCAACTATTGTTGTAAAACTCCATGTAGGAGTAGACCATCCACTCGTACCACCTGCATTTGTCGCGTCTACTCGCCAGTAGTACAATGTATTGTTACTCAAACCGCTTATTGCCTGAGACGTACCTGTCAGGGTGCTGTTATCATAAAACGTCGTCGTGAATGTTGGATCCGTCGATACCTGTAAGTGGTAACTCGTTGCACCTGCAGATGCATTCCAGCTTGGTACCGGACTCGTCGATATTCCTGTCGCTCCGTTCGTCGGACTGGATAGTGTTGGTGTTGGCGGTGCGGCAACTATTGTTGTAAAACTCCATGTAGGAGTAGACCATCCACTCGTACCACCTGCATTTGTCGCGTCTACTCGCCAGTAGTACAATGTATTGTTACTCAAACCGCTTATTGCCTGAGATGTACCTGTCAGGGTGCTGTTATCATATACCGTTGTCGCAAACGTTGAACTGGTCGACACCTGTAACTCGTAAGTCGCTGCGCCTGCAGAGGCGTTCCAGCTTAGTGTAGGATTTATTGCAACTCCCGTCGCTCCGTTCGTAGGACTTGATAGTGTTGGTGCTGGCGGCGCTGCAACTATCGTCGTAAAACTATATGCAGGAGTAGACCATCCACTTGTGCCTCCCGCATTTGTCGCATCCACCCGCCAGTAGTACAACGTATTGTTGCTTAAACTGGTTACTACTACCTTAGATGTACCAGTAATGCCGCTAGTGTCATATACCGTTGTCCCGAAGGTTGAGCTAGTCGATACCTGCAACTCGTAAGTCGCTGCACCTGCAGAGGCGTTCCAGCTTAGTGTAGGATTTATTGCAACTCCCGTCGCTCCGTTCGTAGGACTTGATAGCGTTGGTGCTGGCGGCGCTGCAACTATCGTCGTAAAACTATATGTAGGAGTAGACCATCCACTCGTGCCGCCGGGATTTGTCGCATCTACCCGCCAGTAGTAGGGCGTATTGTTGCTTAAACTGGTTACTACTACCTTAGATGTACCAATAATGCCGCTAGTGTCATATACCGTTGTCCCGAAGGTTGAGCTGGTCGATACCTGCAATTCGTAACTCGTTGCCCCTAGAGACGCATTCCAACTCAGTGTCGGATTTATTGCAAGTCCTGTCGAACCGTTTGATGGACTCGCAAGCGTCGGCGGAACTGGAAAAACCTGCACGGGCGTAGAGTGGGCGTTGCCATCTGAACTGTTGATGCCTAATTCACCGGCACCATTCCAACCCCAGGAATAAAGGTTGCCGTCGTTGCCAATCGCTAAACTGTGTTGATACCCAGCAGCCGCTGCGTTCCACCTTGTTACTCCCACTGGTAATGTGACCTTTTGAAGCGTGCTGTCTGGAGTAGTATTATTGCCATTGCCTAATTCACCATAATAATTATCACCCCAGGCATAAAGATTGCCGTCGCTGCCAATCGCTAAATTGTGAACATACCCGGCAGCCGCTCCCGTCCAGCTTGTTACTCCACTTGGTAACGTGACCTTTTGAGGCGTGGTGTATGGAGTAGTAGTATTGCCATTGCCTAGTTCGCCACCATGATTGTAACCCCAGGCATAAAGATTGCCATCGCTGCCAATCGCTAAACTGTGAAGATATCCTGCAGACACCGCCGTCCAGCTTGTCACTCCACTTGGTAATGTGACCTCCACAGGTGAGTTGTTTGGATTAGTAGTATTGCCAATGCCTAATTGGCCATCACTATTCCAACCCCAGGCATAAAGATTGCCGTCGCTGCCAATCGCCAAACTGTGCCTTTCCCCGGCAGCCGCTGCAGTCCAACTTGTCACTCCACTGGGTAATATGACCTTTTGAGGCGTGGTCCATGGATTAATAATGGTATTGCCAGTGCCGCATTCACCATAACTATTGTCACCCCAGGCATAAAGATTGCCGTCGTTGCCAATCGCTAAACTGTGAAAATGCCCAGCAGCCACCGCCGTCCAGCTTGTCACTCCACTTGGTAATGTGACCTCCACAGGCGAGTTGTTTGGATTAGTAGTATTGCCAATGCCTAGTTGGCCATAAGTATTGTCACCCCAGGCATAAAGATTGCCGTCGCTCCCAATCGCCAGAGTGAACGATCCCCCGCCAGCCACTGCCGTCCAGCTTGTTACCCCACTTGGTAATGTGGCCTCTTGAGGCGTGGTGTATGGAGTAGTAGTATTGCCGATGCCTAATTCACCATCACTATTGTCACCCCAGGTATCGAGGATCCCGTGTGCGTCCAGCACATAAGATGAAATCGACGTAGCCTCAGGCGGAAGTTTCTGCGCGTACAATGCTCTGGCTGGAAATGCGAGCATAGCACAAATTGCTAAAAGTGTAAATGACCTTGTTAAAAGCTTTCCTCTGTAAAATGATTTCTTCATTTTCACTCCTCCATTATTTCTATGTTGTTTCAATCTTCATTCTTGTCGTGCATAAGAGTTTGCAAACCTGTAAACCAAACCATGCAAGCCTTGCGAAGGTTTTTAACTTCACCAGGCGCGTGGTTATGCTCCCCCAGATCGTAGAACCTATCCATTGTAGATTAACGGACGCCGGTCAATCCACTTTTCGCAATGAATAGGTCTTTCAAAAATCCACATGAAAAACCCTGCGGCTATTAAGCTTCGCCATTAACTAAGTGCCGCAGAAAAGAAATTATTTTTGTATATGAAATTATATTTGAAACGCGTTCAACGATCATCTAAACGTATTTTAATCTGAACTGACAAAGGAAACAAGGGAAAAATGTGTAGCGTCTCAGTCTCCGTGATTTTCGTCACTCGATGTTGACAAGATGGTTACTATCATGTGGCAGTGACCGATGGTAGGAGATTTCTTTTAACGCCAAATGCTGTGCTTGACAATGGACTTTTGGACACTTGTATCGTGTCCGACGTTTCGATTCCACGAGTTATGCATCTGCTGCCGGACGTACTTAGGTGTACACACGGTAAACACCGGGAAGTAATGATGACGAAGATGAAACGAATCAGGATTCAAAGTGAGGTTCCCGTTTCGATTCACCATGACGGTGAGGTTTCACTGGCAAAGGTGAATGACGTTATCGTGTATATCATCCCAGGATGTCTGAAGATAATGGCTTAGAGAAGCCAGAAGCCAAAAATCGAAGCTTTTTCCTCCGCAGTGCTATTTAAGAAGGACAACTTTAGTGAAGTCCTGGGAGCGCCTTCGGCGCCATGCCGCATAACGATACAGATAATTGGGCGGCAGGTGTATCGCTTAATGGCTCCTTCTGAATGGTGAGTGCGGCGTTCGATGTCGGAGAACTGGGAAGGTTTTTGTTGCTTAAGAAAGTTTGGGCTCCAGTGCGGGGGTCTCCATGGAATATTGTTTCTTCGAGAATCTCCGCTTATATTCTGCTCAGGCGCAAAACAAGATGGCACATTTGGGAAAGAAAGCAAGCTGAGAATTATAGAAGTGAACCGAGAACAAAAATTTTGTGTGTGCATAACATTGTTACTGCCGGCTGGCCCGCCGCTCAAGTCCCGCTATCAATAATGATTTCTGATGTAGCGGATAGCGCTGAACCCGTTATTCTTGAAAAAATAAAGAACCATGAGGGCGGACTTGGATAACAAGGAAGCCGCGGTTTGCTTAGGAGAAATAACTTTAGTATCACGTATTTGATTCAAAGGAACTGATTATGAAAATATCGAAAGCGGTCATCACCGCAGCCGGCAAGGGACAGCGGAATCTGCCTCTCCAGACATTGATCGACCGCGATGGTGAACAGAAATCTGTTCTCAGTGTTATTATCGAAGAAGTTGTGCGTGCGGGGATCAAAGATATATGCATCATTATCCATCCGGACGATGAAGAAGCGTTTCGTTCCGTGGCAGGTGATCATGCACGGCACTTGTCTTTTGTGTACCAGAGAGAACCCCGCGGGTACGGACATGCTGTGTGGTGTGCAAAGGATTTTACTCGTGGAGAGCCATTTCTTCATCTCATCGGCGACCATTTATATGTGAGCAGAGCAGAGAAGGGGTGCGCCCAAAGGGTCGTGGATGTAGCCGAAACAGAATCATGTGCCGTCTCCGCAGTTAAAGCCACACGTGAAGGATTACTGTCGAATTTCGGGGCTGTCAGCGGCAAACGGCTTCAAAGCAGAAAAGATCTTTATACGATTGAGAATGTTATCGAAAAACCCACACCGACAAAAGCAGAACAGCAGTTAATTGTGCCTGGACTTCGGGCTGGATATTATCTGTGTTTCTTCGGTATTCACGTCTTAACACCGACGGTGATGGACATATTAGATCGTGATTTAAAAAATAAGGAAGTTGCTGCTTTTCCTTCGATATCTGATGCCCTTCAGGAATTGGCACGAAAAGAAAAATATCTTGCTTTGGAGATGAATGACGATCGGTACAATGTCGGTGTCAAATACGGATTGCTGAATGCTCAGCTTGCACTTGCTCTCAATGGAAAGGACCGTGATGAGGTCGTTTCCTTACTGATGGAAATGTTGCTACAGCGTGAACGCAATGCGGGCGAAGGGAGCAGAGAATGAGCACACTGACTGCTCTTATTGCGGCAGAGCGTCAGGATACCCGCAATCAGCCGCTCAGTTCATTTTGTGCTCCGGCATCGCTGAAACAATTGCTTGATGAATGCAGTGCCCTGGAGAATTTCCGTCACACAAGTTCCAGTCTATACGAACAAGTGCGAGCATTGTTTTTCCTGTATGCGATTCATCGCTTTCACATCCCTGCGAAAAAAGGATTACCAACGCGGGGGCTTATCCCTTTTGATGGATACGAGGATCTCTTGCACCGGCGGTTCGAAGAGGCAATTCAACGATTTCTTGCAGCACAGCAGACAGGTGGCCCTCATGACGGTATCTCCAGCGCTCTTGCCGCTGCATATAGAAGTCTTGGCTTTCAGGCTCTGGCAAACCAGGTACGTGCAAGCGTCCGTTCAGTTCGCGGAAATCAATGGATGTTCCGGGCAGGACATCCTTCTGATCATCCGTTGCGTATTCTGCCCAGTCTGCTCCATAAAACAAAAGGACTTTTCCCGATACTGCATGAACAGACTCCTGTGCGTATGGATTTATCGCATAGCGGATGGAGCGATATTTTCTTTTTAGGAATGGATTTCCCGGAAGGCGCAAGAGTTCTTAATATTTCGATCGATCTTTCTGTACGTGGTCGCATTGATCAGCAGACTCCGAGGCCCCCGGTAGAAGCATATTTCAGAATCATCGATACTCCGGTCATCCGTTTAGTCAGCACCGATCTTGGAACATCGATGGAAGTAACTTCCTTTGCACAGCTTTTTGATTATGCGGCAGACTATCTGGGATTGCTGAAAGCTGCAGTTATCGCTTCGGGCATTGTCCCACCCAGCATGGAGGGTGCACATCAGTCTTTGTCCGATCTTTTGTCGCTGGTAGCCGGACCAGGATTGGGAATCGAAATTGTAAGTCAGGTCAATGAAATTCCCAAAGGATCTCGTCTCGCAGTATCAACCACACTTCTCGGATCCATCATCGCTGTCTGTATGCGTGCTACGGGACAAATTTCTTTGCCGACAGGTTCATTAACGGAGGATGAGCGGCGCATCGTTGCTGCACGTGCTATTCTCGGTGAATGGCTCGGCGGTTCAGGTGGTGGATGGCAGGATTCCGGAGGAATCTGGCCGGGCATAAAACTCATTGAAGGAGTGACCAGCAAGGAAGGCGATATAGAGTACGGCATCAGCCGAGGATGCTTGCTTCCAAGGCACACAATTCTCACACAGAATGATGTCTCACTCGAGACCCGTGCTCAGCTTCAGGAAAGCCTCGTTCTTGTCCACGGAGGAATGGCACAGGATGTAGGCCCGATTTTGGAAATGGTCACAGAGCGCTATTTGCTTCGATCCGAAATTGAATGGAAAGGACGACAGCAAGCGCTTACGCTCTTCGATCAAATTGTAAACAATCTTAAGGCCGGAGATATTCAAGCGCTCGGCAAATCGACCTATGCGAATTTTCTCGGTCCAATACAGACGATTATTCCATGGGCAACGAATCTTTACACAGAATCTATCATTGCCCGGGTTGAGGAAGAATTTGAAAAAGATTTCTGGGGCTTTTGGATGCTCGGAGGAATGTCCGGTGGTGGAATGGGATTCATGTTTCATCCATCACGGAAACAAGAAGCGCAGGTACGCCTGAAGAGCATTATGGATTCCGAAAAGAAACGGCTCGAGCATGGAATTCCCTTCGCGATGGAACCTGTTGTATATGATTTTACCATCAACGAGCACGGATCGTTTGCTGAGCTTTTGATCGGTGAGAAGACATTGATGCCGCCGTTGTATTATGCGTTAACTATTCCGTCGTTGCTGCGAAAAGACCCGCGAGCCATCTCCCTTAATCAACGGAACGAGCTGGAACATTTTTCATCGGTGAGCAGGACTCATCCGGCTCTGGACGGAATGCTGCAGCAAATATTCGACCGAATACTTCCAGAAGGAAGTACGCAGACGGCTCATCAGAGCACTTTGGATGAGTTACTTGAGCGGTACGGGTTTGACAGAATTCAGCATGATCAAATAAAAACAGACCTGCGCAGTGGGCGTATTGGATTAGCTCAAAACCGGCTTCCTGTCAATACAACCATCACCGAAGTGATCGAAGGAGACGTCGGCAATATTTCTGAAAAATCCTTTCCGCAGTATTTCTCCGTCGGGTCGGAGGCATTGAAATCAGGAATTGCGGCGGTGCTTACTCTGGCGGCCGGTGCCGGGAGCAGGTGGACAAAAGGTGCTGGAACAGTAAAAGCGCTCAATCCATTTTGCCGGATCGGCGGAGCACACCGCACATTTATTGAAACGCACCTGGCAAAGAGCCGGCGAACAATGAACCAGTTTGCCGTCAAAATTCCACATGTGGTTTCTACGGGCTATCTCACACATGATGCCATCAAGCAGTGGCTGGAGAACGAAAAGAACTATGGATACGAGGGTGACATCCTTCTTTCACCAGGAAGCAGCATCGGGTTGCGTCTAATACCTACTCTGCGGGACCTTCGGTTCGTATGGCAGGAAATGCCCCAGCAGCTTCTTGATGAGCAGTCACAGAAGGTTCTGGACAGTCTCCACGCGTCATTGATGGATTGGGCACAACGAAGCGGTGAAGCAAGCGACTATACCGATAATCTACCTCTTCAATGCCTTAATCCTGTGGGACACTGGTACGAAATCCCGAATCTTTTCCGCAATGGAACTCTGTCAAAATTGTTGAAATCGAATCCTGGACTTCAACATATTATGGTACATAATATTGATACGATGGGCGCCAATCTTGATCCCGCAATTCTCGGACGGCACATTGAAACCAAAGCCGGGATGACCGTGGAAGTTATCACGCGCAGGTTAGAGGATCGCGGCGGAGGACTGGCTAACATTGGCGGAAGGCTCCGGTTGATTGAGGGGCTTGTACTACCCCGTGAAGAGTACGAGTTCATTCTCTCGTATTATAATTCTGCTACGTACTGGATCGACCTGGATCAGATGCTCCATGTGTTCGGATTGACCCGTCAAAATTTGGATGATCAGAAAAAGGTGACGGAAGCTGTTCGTTTGATTGCATCGCGCATGCCGACATACATCACTCTCAAAAATGTCAAGAAGCGTTGGGGGAAGGGTCAGGAAGATATTTATCCCACACTGCAATATGAAAAACTCTGGGGCGACATGACAACTCTGCCGGAGCTTCGCTGTTCTTACATCGCAGTTTCGCGGCAGCGAGGACAACAATTAAAAGAACCCGCACAAATGGACGGCTGGCTGAGAGACGGATCCGCAGACTATGTGCAATCACTCTGTGAGTGGCAGGAGAAGAAAGAGTAATTTCAATGCAGCTTTCGAGAACGCAATTAAAAGAGAAAAAGAAAAATATGTTATGGCATCGGACTTTTTGCTGCTTGCCCGCCGCTTACTGCCGGAATGTTATGCCGATATATGGTAGGCTAATTATAGTTAAGCGCAGTGGCGAGGCGGTTCTGTCGCAGACTTTCCGCGCTCCTTCGTGATCGGCTTGAACTCCTCCAACGATGTTTTTCATAGCTACTAAATTGGGTTGTAAATTTCCTACTTACTAATTCAAATCAAAAGTTTCATCTCTTCTTTAAGCATGAATGATTGTATTGGTATTTTGAAAGGCCTCAAAAAATGTCAGCAGCACTTAACCTCAACTTCTCTCGCAGCCTTTCGCGAAGCAATTGGTAGCAGGAATAGGAAGTTCCGATTACTTATAATCATGTTTTTCCTTCTTTTGAAGTCATACGAAACTGAAAAAAGCTAGTGGCTGATAGCTCATAGCTCATGGTTCATAAATTGTTCCTATCAGCTATTGTCCATGAGCTATGAGCTAACTCATCCTTGAAAAATCTTCGATGCCTTTCTATATTTAATAAAGCCCATGAAGGAACAATGTATCAGCCTGAACAATGCCACTTTCTATGCGTACCATGGTGTGCTTACAAATGAACAGGCGTCGGGCGGAAAGTTCGAAGTCGATGTCGAGATGTTCGGCGACTTCTCGAAACCCGCTCAAAGTGATCGCCTGAAAGACGCCGTTGATTATGAGAAAGTCTATAGTTTTATTAAGGCACTTGTCGTCGAGAAACGGTTTTATCTTATTGAATCTCTCGGCACTCAGATAGCGGAAAGCATACTTGCAAACTTTGCCCAGTTGAATCGTGTGGTTGTCAGAGTTAGGAAACATACTCCACAAGTTGGAGGTGTAGTTGACTTCGTTGAATTTGAAACAGAGAAACTTCGCGCCAAAGATGACCCCATCGGGTGAAGTTGAGACTTACCTATCGCTCGGTTCAAACATAGGTGACAGGCTCGGATTTTTGAAAAGGGCAATTAGTTTAATTTCAGGATTGCCCGGTGTGAAAATGCAAGAAGTTTCCGGTGTTTATGAAACAGAACCGGTCGGTTATGTTGGTCAGCCGGAGTTTCTTAATCTTGTTGTTTGTATTTTAACTTCAGCCGAGCCACATGACCTTCTTCGAATGCTGAAGGAAGTCGAAATTAAAGTCGGGCGGGTCCATCGAGATAAATGGCATGAACGCGAAATCGATATCGACATAATTTTTTATGGAGACAAGGTACTAAATTCTAAAGATTTGATAATACCGCATCCGAGAATGCACTTGAGAAAATTTGTCTTACAGCCTTTGAATGAAATTGCATCGAACTTTGTACATCCAGTCAAACAAAAAGAAGTGATTCAACTTCTCACCGATTGCCTGGATAATTCGCGCGTCATTCGTACAGAACAATTGTTGGTGCCGCTAACTTAATTATGGATTTATAAATTATTTATCATCTATGAATCACGAGCCATCAGCCATAAATTTCTCCGCGAACGGGTCATCTGATCACGACAACCACTCTACCGAACTTAAACACATCGCAATCGAGGGAGTCATCGGTGCAGGCAAGACGAGCCTTGCCGTGAAGCTTGCAAAACTTCTCAATGCAAAAACAGTTCTCGAACGTTTCGAAGAGAATCCGTTCCTTGAAAAATTCTATGATGATATCCAGCAATATGCTTTTCAGACACAGATGTTTTTTCTATTGAGCAGGTATAAGCAGCAGCAAGAGCTTGCCCAGATCGACCTCTTCGAGCAGACTATCGTAAGCGATTACATGTTTGAAAAAGATAAAATATTTGCCTACTTGAATTTACAGGATGACGAGTTGAGGCTATATGAAACTTTAGTTGGATTGCTCGAAAGGACTGTGGCGAAGCCAGATATCATTGTCTATTTGCAGTGCAATGTAGATAATTTGATGACAAACATAAAGAAACGCGGACGAAAATTTGAGCGGAACATATCGAGAGAATATATCCAAAGTTTGAACGAAGCATACAATTACTTTTTCTTTAGGTATAAGTTGTCGCCACTCCTAATCGTGAATGCCGACCAAATTGATTTTGTTAATAATGAAAAAGATTTCGACAGGCTTGCCGGTGAAATATTGAAACCGAGAAAAGTTGCAGAATACTACAACCCGATATTAAAGTGACAATCGAATTTATTGCTTGGATAATTTTTTTCTTTGTGGTGTACCGAATTATCAGGGCTTCGATCCAGACTGCGGTCAATAGAGGAATAAGAGACTACGAGGCGCGGAAGGAATCACAGCGAAGGAAAGAAAAGGAAATCAAAATAGACCGAAAAAAAATTGAAGACGCGAAATTCAAAGACCTCTGAGGAAACACAGGCACAAAGGTGCAAAGGCACGGAATTGAGCCGCTATTGAGTCCGCTCGTGAGAATCAACTCTGGTAAGAAAAAATTGTCATGCCCGAAGGCTTAAATCGGGGATTTGAAAAAATCGGAAAGCGCATCACCCGCTGGCTGCTTTCCACTCTTGCCTCAAGACATCACGGAAAATGGCGCGGTATCGGGGAATATAAAAACATAAAAAGAATTATCGTGGTGAGACAGCACAATCAATTTGGCGACGCGATGTGCACGATTCCTCTTCTTCGAGGTTTGCATAAAAAATTTGCTTTGGAAGAACTTGCCGTCGTGGTTTCTCCGCAGAATTTCGATGCCATAAGAGGATGCAAGTACGTCACAAAAATTATCAATTACGATAAATTTTCCTTCTACAAGAAGCCTTCTCTGTTCATAAATTTTTACAAACAACTGCGCAGGAATTATGACGTCCTCTTAGTACCATCAAACGTCTCCATGTCGTTGACCAATGATGTCATGGCGTTCTTTATAAAGGCGAAGACCAAGATTGGTCCGAAATCTCTCGAAGGCAAATCGAATAAAACAAGCTCCGTCTATGATTTAGCTTTGGATTTGAGATGGGACGATCTGATTACACATCAGACTTTTCGAAATATGAAAGTTGCATCTCCACTTGAAATTATTCCACAAAACAACGATGGGGAGTTAGAATACGAAGTCGGCGAACGTTTCCTATGTGAGGTAAATAATTTTGTAAGTGCCCTAAGAGACGGTTCATCTCCTAAAATTGCAATTCATGCAGGAGCAGGGAAGGTCGGCAATCGTTGGGGCGTTGTGAATTTTGTCAAACTGTCCGAATTGCTCCACGATAATCTCAATGCTGAGCTGTATTTTACCGAAGGTTCATTCGATCATGAGATCATGGAACATCTCACGAATCTGATTAAAGTTCCTTTTGTTCGCGTCAGGGATAAGACTATTCCGTTCATCGCAGCTTTTCTCAAGAAGATGGATATCGTTATCGCGAACGATACAGGCATCATGCATCTTGCGGCTGCGGTTGGAACACCGACGCTATCGCTGTTTGGTCCGACCGATCCACTGCAATGGGCTCCTCTGGGCGGGAGGCATAGATTCATTTTGGGGAAGAACGACGACATAAATTCCATTGAGGTCGATAAGGTTTTCAATACAGTGAGAAAAATGATAGCGACGCCCTGAGAAGATGGATTTCTTCGACATGAACCGGAACCGGTTTCGCCTCAAAGAAAAATTAGTTGAACACTTCTCCAAGTTCGAATCGTCTCAAGAACCAATCTATTTACCTCTCGCTATTGTGACCGGCGACCGGCGGATTGGTTGTCGCGTTCGGTGAAAGGTTTTGGAGCATCACATCTGCAATTGGTGAAAAACGTGAATTATAAAGCCAATAGGTTGGCAAACATAGCATTTAAGAAAACAATGAGGTGAGTAAATGAAACACGAGCAAGTAGTTGTCGGTGAATTTGAAAATGAGATAGACGCTGAAATTGCAAAGGGACATCTCGAGTCGGCAGGCATTGAAGCGTCGGTCATCAAAGATGATGCAGGGGGATGTTCCCATCGTTACAGAACACGGAAGGCGTCCAACTGTCGGTCGATCAAACTGACGAAGAGAAAGCGAGGATAATACTTAAGGAAAGGCATATTTAACAGAGTAAGTATTCCTCTGGAAAAATTGTGTTGATTCAAAATGCCGAAAGTGATTACGAATACTAAGTGAGGCTGGTAAACACACCAAAAGAAAAGGTGCTCGACAAAGAACATAACCCAATGAAAAAGCTCATCGTTTTCGATCTCGATGGTACACTTGCCGAAAGCAAATCGTCTATCGATGCCGAGATGGCCACACTGCTCAGTGCTCTTTTGAATATTGTGAAGGTGGCGGTGATTTCCGGCGGCGATTGGCCACAGTTTGAGAAACAAGTGCTCTCTAATCTTCCCCACGACGAACACCTGAAGAATCTGTCTCTGCTTCCCACCTGTGGAACCAAGTTCTACCAATACGCAGGGGATTGGAAAAAGATCTATTCAGAGGATTTCACTGCGGATCAAAAAGGAAAAATCATCAGCTCTCTAAAAAAGCGCTCGAATCAGCGGGCTTCAAGGTCGAAAAGGTCTGGGGAGAAAAAATTGAAGACCGGGGAAGCCAGATTACGTACTCGGCATTGGGGCAGCAGGCACCCATCGAAGAAAAGAAAAAATGGGACCCTGATTTCACCAAGCGGAAGAAGATAAAAGGACTTCTTGATAAGCTTATCCCCGAGTTTTCCGTACGCCTGGGTGGTACGACTTCCGTTGACGTAACCAAGCCGGGCATCGACAAAGCCTACGGGATTAGAAAACTCCGGGACACCCTTGGCATTGCAATTGACGAGATGATTTTTATCGGGGATGCTTTGTTCCCCGGTGGGAACGACTATCCGGCCGAAGAAGCCGGTGTTGTTTCCATACGGGTCAGAGACCCCAACGAGTCGAAACGGGTGATTGAAGCGATCGTCGCTTGTCTGAGTGGCGCTCAACACGCAAAACCTCGTGAGGAGGAGAGTCGATGAGTGGATTTAAGCTGAAGCGCCTGGGGCAGATAATGGAGCCGGAGGCGGGTAATCCGATGGAGGTCGAAGGTGTCCTGAATCCGGCTGCCGCCCGCGGCCCTGACGGCAAGCTTTACCTGTTTCCGAGGCTCGTCGCACGCGGCAATTATTCACGCATCGGAATTGCTCGCGTAGAATTCAACGAAGCTGGTGATCCGACAGGCGTTGAGCGGCTCGGCATTGCGCTTGAGCCTGAAGCTGATTACGAGCGGCTACCAAACGGCGGTGGCTGCGAAGATCCGCGCATCACATTCGTGGAACGGTTCCAGCGCTATGTGATGACTTACACGACGCTTTCGCCGATAGGCCCACGGATCGCCCTTGCCATATCGGAGGATTTGTTCCACTGGGAGAGACTGGGGCTCGCGACCTTTGCCGCTTTTCAAGGCATCGATTTCGTCCATGTGGACAACAAGGATGCCAGTCTCTTCCCAGTCGCCATTCCCAATCACGCCGGGAAAATGCAGATGGCCATTCTCCATCGACCGCTTTTCCCCGGCACCCGTCCGGAGGAAACAGCTAGCCAGACCGAGTCACGTGTGGTGGACCTCGATCATGAAAGCATCTGGATTTCCTACTGCCCGATGGCATTGGAGGGACTCGAACTGGATCACCTTGGCCTCTTTAACTCGCATCACCGGCTCGCCACTCCTGTATCGCCGTGGGAACGGCTCAAAATTGGCGGCGGCACTCCGCCTATCCTGACCCGGCACGGCTGGCTGATCATTTACCATGGCGTAAGCGAATTGGAGGGACCGAACAAAGATGAACATCAATTATGTTACTCTGCCGGGGTCATGGTGCTCTCGAAGGAACATCCGCGCGAAATACTCTATCGTTCAGTGGATCCGGTTTTGACACCGACGCTTCCGCAAGAACGCCATGGGACCGTTCCCAACATCGTATTCCCCACCGGCATTGACCGGCGCGACGATCTTGGATCACCGGACCGCTTCGACGTCTATTATGGGATGGCCGACGACCGGATCGGTGTGGCACGTCTTGACGTGCCGGAAATCCCGCCGCCGGGACGAGCCGCCGACTCGCCGGAAACAAAGGTGTAACGCGCCCGATTTTGAAAATTCACACACGCGAAAGGATATACATTAATGGAAGCAAATACCGACAAGCCCAAGGCTCCCGAATCGAAGCCGGGAACGAAGCCCAATGCGAAGGACGATTTGAAATCCCTGCCCCTGCCGGAAGTGGAGAAGAAATTGGAATCGTCACCGGAAGGCCTCACTGAAGCCGAAGCGCAGAAACGGCTGACTCAATATGGACCTAACGAGATTGAAGAAAAGAAGACCAATCCATTCCTGAAGTTCCTTTCCTATTTTTGGGGTCCCATACCATGGATGATAGAGATTGCTGTGATTCTGTCGGGTGTGGTCCGGCACTGGCCGGATTTTTTCATCATCCTTCTTTTACTTCTGGCCAACGCCATGGTCGGATTCTGGGAAGAACGCGAGGCGGGCAACGCCATCGCGGCACTGAAGGCCAAGCTGGCGATCAAGGCCCGGGTGAAGCGTGATGGGAAGTGGGTGAACCCGGCGGCTCGTGAGCTGGTTCCGGGCGATGTCATTCGATTGCGCCTTGGCGACATTGTGCCCGCGGATGCGCGCTTGCTGGAGGGCGACCCGGTGGAAGTGGATCAGTCCGCATTGACAGGCGAGTCGTTGCCCGCCCAACGCAAATCCGGCGAGGCAGTATTTTCCGGTTCGATTATCCGGCAGGGCGAAATCGGCGCAATGGTCTATGCCACGGGTGCGAACACCTACTTCGGCAAGACGGCGCAATTGGTGCAGGAGGCACACACCGTCAGTCATTTTCAAAAGGCGGTTTTGAAAATCGGCGACTACGTGATCATCCTCGCGGTGGCTCTGGTGGCGGTGATTATTACCGTCGCGATCTTCCGCGGCGACCCGATCCTCTCGACGCTGCAGTTTGCCCTGGTGCTGACCGTGGCCGCGATTCCAGTGGCAATGCCGACGGTGTTGTCGGTGACGATGGCGGTCGGCGCGCGCCTGCTCGCCAGGAAAAAGGCGATCGTGAGCAAGCTGGTGGCAATCGAGGAATTGGCGGGCGTGGATGTGCTGTGCGCGGACAAGACCGGCACCTTGACCCAGAACAAGCTGACACTCGGCGATCCGTTCAGCGTGAACAATGTCCCCGCCGACCAAGTCATCCTCAATGGCGCGCTGGCGTCGCGCGCGGACAATAACGACACCATTGATCTGGCCGTCCTGGGCGGACTGAAAGACAAGGATTCGCTAAAGGTTTACGAGGTGGTTCATTTCCAGCCGTTCGACCCAGTGCATAAACGCACCGAGGCCACCGTCAAAGCCAAAGACGGAAAAACGTTCAAGGTGACAAAGGGTGCGCCGCAGGTGATTTTGAAATTGTCGGCCAATGCCGGGCAGGTGAAGCCCGCCGTCGAGAAGGCGGTCAACGAATTCGCAGCGCGCGGTTTTCGTTCGTTGGGCGTGGCGAGGGCTGAAGGCGACGGCCAATGGCAGTTTCTTGGTGTGTTGCCGCTGTTCGATCCACCAAGGGAGGATGCCAAGGCAACCATCGCGACCGCGCTTGCAATGGGTGTAAAGGTCAAGATGGTTACGGGCGATGCACTGGCCATCGCCCAGGAAACGGCCAAAAAGTTAGACATGGGCACAAACATCCTCGATGCCGCCGGCCTGGGCGACTCGAAGAAGCAAGAGACCACAGAGGTGGCCGAGTCCATCGAGAAGGCGGACGGTTTCGCTCAAGTGTTCCCCGAACACAAGTTCCACATCGTGGATGTCCTGCAAAAACGCGGTCACATGGTCGGCATGACGGGTGACGGGGTGAACGACGCCCCCGCGCTGAAGAAAGCCGATTGCGGCATCGCCGTTTCGGCCGCGACTGACGCTGCTCGCGCGGCGGCGGCTATCGTGCTGCTGACGCCCGGCCTGTCGGTGATTATTGATGCAATCAAGGAGAGCCGGAGAATTTTCCAGCGGATGAACAGCTATGCAATCTACCGCATCGCCGAGACGCTGCGAGTGCTGTTCTTCATGACGCTGGCGATCCTCATCTTTAACTTTTATCCATTGACGGCGGTGATGATCGTAATGCTGGCGCTGCTCAACGACGGTGCCATCCTGTCCATCGCCTATGACAATGTTCATTACAAGGATAAGCCCGAAGCCTGGAACATGCGCATGGTGCTGGGGATCTCCACGGTGCTGGGCGTTATCGGGGTCATCTCCGCGTTTGGCCTGTTCTATCTCGGCGAGCGCGTCTTTCACCTCGACCGCGCGCACATCCAGACACTAATGTACTTGAAGCTGTCAGTTGCCGGACATCTGACGATCTTTCTCACGCGCACGCGACGCCCGTTCTGGTCCATACGCCCGGCAAAGATTCTCTGGTTGGCGGTGCTCGGCACACAAATCGTGGCGACGTTGATAGCGGTTTATGGGCTGTTCATGACACCATTGGGTTGGGGTTGGGCCGGGTTCGTGTGGGGCTATGCGCTGCTGTGGTTTCTCTTGAATGACCGTGTGAAACTGCTCGCGTATCGGATTTTCGATCCAGTGAAAACTAAGCCACCGTCCGATTTGACCCCGCAGATCGCCAAGCGAGCCTATGAACTGTACGAGCAGCGAGGCCGCAAGAACGGCGGAGCACCTCAGGACTGGGAGAAGGCGGAGCGGGATATTCGGAAAAAATGAAGCCAAGGCAGAGACTAAACCCGAAGCAAAAGACGAGACTAAGCTTGAAGCCAAAGCTGATGCCAACCTGAAGCCAAAGCCGAGTCTAATACACGCCGCATCACGGCATTCGCGCATTTAAAGAGGACGTACAAGCTCGCCCTATTCGTCCATGGGCCATGGACGAATTTCTCATCACCATGATCGCCTGTGCTGCAACAGAGAACCTAATTGAATTTAATGGTCAAAAGAAATAACTTTGGAAGTCAATGGGCAACGTTGAAAGGTCAGAAAGACGACATAATGTCGTTGTTCAAGTAGTTGGATGAAAATAGTGCCACGCCAAAAATTTGTCATGAGAAAATCGGTTACAGAATCGACGGTACTCTTTCTGAGCATCATCAAATGGATATTTCTCGCAACCTTAGCTGGTGCAATTGTTGGTGGAGCCGTATCATTGTTTCTCAAGAGCCTGACTTGGAGTATTGGTATTACTTCACAACACGCCAACTTTTTCTGGTTCCTTCCTGTTTCTCTCTTCTTAAGTTCGCTAATGATCAAGTATCTTGCCCCCGACGCAGAAGGGCATGGCACTGAAAAGGTCATCGAAGCCGTTCACAAACGAGCGGGGAAGATTCCCATTCTCGTGATTCCCGTGAAGGCCGTTGCAACCCTTTTTACTCTTGCTCTAGGAGGATCTGTGGGCAAGGAGGGACCCTGCGCGCAAATTGGCGCTGGGCTGACATCGCTGTACAGTGACATCTTCAAGTTTGATGATCATGACCGCAAGAAGATGGTCATCTGTGGAATCAGTGCGGGTTTTGCTTCGGTCTTTGGAGCGCCGATTGCCGGATCCATCTTTGGCGTTGAAGTATTGTTTGTGGGAGCAATCATGTATGACGTTCTGTTGCCCTCATTTATCGCTGGGATCACTTCGTATCAGGTGTCATCCGCACTCGGGGTCATGTATTTCCACCAACCCGTCAGTGTCGTCCCGGTTTTCACAGAATTATTCGTGGTCAAAGTCCTCATGGCCGGGCTTTTCTTCGGGATCTGCTCGATAGTCCTTATAGAAGCCCTCAAGTTGGGTGAAAAACTGTCGAACCGAATTCACGTTTGGGCGCCGTTGAAAGGCATTATCGGAGGTGTAGTTCTTGTTGCCTTGACGTATCTCTTTTCAACCCGCTACCTTGGCCTCGGCCTTGAGACCGTGGAATCAAACCTCCGGGGAAACGGAACTGACTGGTATGCGTTTCTATTGAAACCTGTGTTCACCAGTATCACGCTAAGCTTTGGTGGAAGTGGTGGAATCGTAACGCCTATTTTTTTCGTAGGCTCAACAGCCGGAGCGACTTTCGCTCATCTCCTGCACTTGGATGTGTCAACATTTGCAGCTATCGGTCTCGTGGCGGTCTTGGCGGGCTCAGCTAATACCCCGATCGCTGCGAGCATTATGTCTATCGAATTATTCGGGCCTGCCATTGCACCTTATGCAACTCTGGCGTGTGTAGTCAGCTTTCTTATGACGGGACATAGGAGTGTTTATCCGTCTCAAGTTCTGTCAATTTCCAAATCGCCATTGCTTCAAGTGGAGATTGGGAAAGAAATTGAGGAAATACAAGCGACACTGGATCTTAGAAAAAGGGGTTTCATAAGTAGAATATTCCGGCTTCTCAAAAGGATTGAAGAGACCGTTAATAAAATTCAGCAGGGCCGTACTTCATCTAACGACACAAACAATGGCGTTCCGCCGGTTGATAAGAAATAATGGAGGTCGTTCCATGGCGCTCACCGCATGCGGCACACGCATACGAGAAAAAGTTATTAATAAGTGACGTAGGAAATTGATGTTATCCAACGCCGAAATAAAGCAACTCTCTGACTTGAAAGAACGTTTGGGCAGGCGAGAGCAAGGTAAATTTCTCATCGAAGGTAAACGTGCAATAGAAGAAGCGTTGTCCGGTGAAACAGATATAAAGGCGATTGTTGTAAACTTGTCGGCCAACTCCTCAAAGTTTTCGGAAATATTAGGCGTTGCTGAGGAAAGGTCGATCCAAGTCGAAGAAGTCCCAGCTACAAAATTCAGCAAACTTTCAGCTACGGAGACAAGCCAAGGAATAATTGCCGTCGCAGATATCCGCACATTCAGCTCTGACGGGTTGGCGGCGACGGTTCGCTCAAAGAAAAAATCACTCGTTCTGCTTCTCGACCGCATTTCTGATCCGGGTAATCTGGGAACAATTCTCAGGTCCGCCGCGTGGTTTGGAGTTGATGCCGTGCTGATAGCGGAGGGAAGTGTCGATATCTATAATCCGAAAGTTGTGCGGTCTGCCATGGCTGCAATTGCCGGATTAGACGTGATTCAGGAAGTTCAGCTCATCGAACAGATAACGAAACTCAAGTCATTCGGGTTTATCGTCGTTGCTTCGAGTCAAAGCGGAAAGACAAATTACTCGCAGTATGTTTTTCCCCGAAAGACATCTTTAGTGCTCGGATCTGAGGCGAACGGAATAGACAAAAAGATACTCGCACTCTGTGATGAAAGCGTCTGCATTCCGCGCGTCGGGAAAATGGAATCACTTAATGTCGGCGTGGCTTCATCGATAATCCTGTCGGAGATTGTCAGGCAGCGGTCGGCGGATAACACCTAATCCCGGCTTCTCGTTTAGCACAAGCTTTCCATTCACATTCATAACTCCTACGAAGGGGTCGTTGTTTATCAAGACATTTCCGTCAAGGTCGATCCAATCGGCGAGAGGCGCCAGGTGTGCCGCAGCGGTAATTCCTATTGACGACTCAATCATACACCCAATCATGATTTTCATTCCGTGGGTTCGGGCGGCTTCGATTATCCTCTTTGATTTTAACAACCCGCCAACTTTCTGGACTTTCACGTTAATACCATCATAAGCGGTTGAGATATTCGCAATATCTTCAATAGACTCCAGCGCTTCATCGGCGATAATTGGTATTGCAACTCGTTCACGAAGCCAGCGAATGTCGTGCAGTTGTGCCGCGGGCATCGGCTGCTCAATTAGCTCCACATTTTGGGTGGTAAGCCATCTTATCTTCTCAAGTGCTTCATCCCTGGACTTCCAACCTTCATTAGCATCGACACGGATTGGTTTGTCGGTAACCTCTCTCACCGCCCGAATTATTTCTTCGTCGCCGGCAAACCCCATCTTTATTTTCAAGATAGGATAATTGGCCGCCTCCAGTACTTTTTCTTTGACGATGTTGAACTTATCGATGCCTATCGTGTATGAAGATGTCGGAAGCTTTTTCTTGTCACATCCAAAGTAACGAAAAAGAGGCACACCGAGCCTCTTGCTAATCACGTCATGTATGGCGATATCGATTGCCGCCTTTGCACTGGGATTTCCATCGGCGACAGAGTCGAGATAATCGACGACTGTTTCCAACTGGATCGGATCGGAAAGCTGGGAGATATCGACCCTGTTTAGAAATGCCGTTACGGTCTCCGATGTCTCGCCATAACGCGCGTTCGGGGAGGCCTCGCCAAACGCAACGATACCATCTTGTTCAAGTCTCAACAATACCACAGGCACGGCATCTCTCGAAATTCTGGAAATTGTAAAACGATGTTTCAGCTTCAAACCATATTCCTGATAGCTGAGTTTCATACTTATCATTTCGGGAATCCTGCAAGTGTTTCTATTTGAATGGAATATAATGCTTTCAAGACTCAGTGAGAAGACGACCGGGCAGTGACCTGATTTGAATTCTTGTTCATGTGGGAATCAAATTAACCGCAAAGAGCGCGAAGGTGTGCAAACGTTGTGGTCAAAAGAAAATTAACAAAAACACTTGGCGAGTCATTGCGAGGAGCGAAGCGACGAATCAATCCCAATGGATATACCACGAAATGACGGATTACCACGTGATGCTGAATCATGACTCGCAAAGACAGGAGGCCGATAAATGATACCCTCACGCCTGCATGTCAGGTAATCCACAGAAGATTCCTCTGCGCGTGTTCATCGGTTGCCCGGTGAATACTTGATCGGAATGACACATTGACCCTGTTGTCCTCTCCTTTTCTTACCCATCCCTCTGGTCACCTCTGCCGGAGGGGAGCGGTAAAGTGTCAAGGGTGTTCTTTCTTTTTCTTTGATGGAAAAGAAAGAACCAAATGAGCGCCAAAGGCGCTCGCGGGGAAAGAGAGAAAAATGGGACAATACGCCGACCGACATTTGCATTTCTCATAGTGGTGATTTAAAATAGATACCGAAAAGGGAAACTTTCGACTATGGCTGAGAGTTTTGTCAGACCCCTACCGCTTCCGATTTATCGAGAGACCGTAAGCACGGTTTGCAGGCGGGGGTAACTTGTGCCAGTGGAGATACAGGGGAGTGCGAATCTCCTTTGTGAGATTATCCCCTCTTTTTTTCCCGTAACATGATATAGAGATCGTCAGTTGTAATCATGCTTAACAAATTCAAAACGCGAGAAGGAAATAATATGGACGAGCACAATCAGCATGCCTTCTATACTATCTATGATTTTGAACCATCAATATACTAACAAAAGAGAAAATCGTCGTTACTTTTACTGTCAACTTTTTCAGGACCGCGCACATTGCCCTTCCACATTTGTCGCACCCTTGGAGGCTGGACCTGAAATACTCAATCTAAAACAAAAACCAAAAACTTAGGAGGTACAACATGCTTCACAAATCTTCTTTGTCGTTATTAGTCATCGTAATTATCGGTGCCATGGCACCAAACGCTCACGCCCAAAATTACTGGGGTCAGGGCACATTATCAGGTGGACTTGGCGTGCAACTCTCACTGCCAATTGGAAACCTCAGTGACCAGGCCGGAATTGGGTTCGGCGGGTTTGGAAAGCTCCAGTACGGACTAAATGATGACTGGATGTTAATCGGCTCCCTGGGGTTCACGTACTGGACCAATAAAGACCAGGGAGGCGGTGTGACGACCCATGCTTCGGCCTTCACCCTACTAGGAGGAGCAAAATACAATCTCGGAAAGTATGTCACCCCGGGGTTCTATGGTCTCGGCGAAGTGGGATTTTACTTTGAGCATTATGCATTTACAACCCCAAACTTTTTGGGGGGAAACAGTACACATTATGCTGGAGAAACTGAATTCGCACTCTGTCTTGGTGTAGGCTACCAGTTCCAGACCTTTGACGTGTCAGCCAAATATGTTGCCGTCACCGATGAGAGTAACTTCGCGGTATCTTTTGCATATCAGTTGCCCTTGAAGTAGATCAGTTCAAGAAATAAGCGACTTTGCTCAGGGCTGTCCTGTATAGCGCGGGACGGCCTTTTCTTGTCTCTCTCATCAATATCTCACTTGATCCGCTTCTATCTGATTTCTTATCATGATGCAGGTTGGAAGTCTTCACAAGTCTAATTTGAGCTTATTCATGAAAGCGATGCAGGATAGGTATTAATTTATGCAACACAGGGACTTGTCCAGCTAAACTTCATGGTTAACCGATGCAACGAATTTTGCACTTGCTCCGTCTAGTGATCCTTAGAATCGACGACCCCAAACGGAGACATTGATCTCTCCGCCAGATATTTCGACATCGCCGCGAAGGGGAGTATCGGTTTCCGGGCCGGCTACAAGTTGTCGATCTGACAAGGCTGCCAGATGATGTACTTGACCGGTATTTCCTGCTCGGTAATTCCATCCAGGAGAAGGAAAGATCGCAGTCAAGGAATTGGCGGGCAGGTACTATCCTCTGGAGTTCCGGGCCACATGATGCTGACGAATGACTCGCAAAGACAGGAGACCCTCGTCTACAGCTTTTCTTTGTTCATTGCTACTCGAAATTCAGAATCCATTTTTCATAATTGTCTGCCGGCACTGCTTCAATGTACCTGCTTGGCTTGGTAAAAATGCGACCGGTCTCCCTATCGTAGACGTTCACCGGGTAGGTGACGTAGAGATTTTCTTTTGCTCTGGTGCAAGCGACATACATCAATCTTCTCTCTTCCTCAAGTGCATCGTCATCATCGGTAGCATACATCGGCGGAAACTTTCCGTCAAGCGTCCAGATAACAAACACGCTGTTCCACTCCAACCCTTTTGCAGAATGGACAGTCGAAATTGTTATTTGTTCCTCCTTCTTGTCTTTTACTCCAAGATCGATGTGGCTCTCGGTAGGGGGTTCCAGCGCGAGGTCGGCAAGGAAGCTCTGGAGCGACGTGTACCGTTCTGCAATAGATGCGAGCATCGCAAGATCTTTCTCGCGTTTCTGGTAGTCGTCGTACTTGCTGCGCATCAAGGGCTCGTAGTAACGAAGGACCGCTTCAACTTGCTCGATCGGCTGAACTGTCTTATTTACTCCTTCCGAAATGAAACTCATCAGGTTTTCTGCATTTGACGGAATTCTCATCTCTTTCGCATCAAATGCCGGCTTCTCTTCGCCTTCCATGGTAATCCTGCCGATAATCTTCTCTGCGATAGCAGGGCCCACGCCAGTGTGGAGAAGCAGAATCCGGTGCCAACTGACTGCGTCCCGCGGGTTCTCTATGACTCTGAGGAAGCCGATGACATCTTTGATGTGGGCAGCCTCGACTAATTTCATCCCGCCGAATTTAACATACGGGATATTCGCCCGCGTAAGCTCTATTTCCAAATCGAAAGATAAGTATGAAGAACGAAAGAGAACTGCGATGTCATTTAGAGTCATTCCCGCCTCGCGAAGCTCGAGAATTCTCTGCACGACGAACTTCGATTGAACGTTTTCATTTTCCGTTACAACGACAGCAGGCTTTTGCCCAGCTTCCTTTCGCGAGTAAAGTTCCTTATCGTACTTTTCCTTCGCGCCGTCTATGATTCTGTTCGTAAAATTGAGGATGCCCTGTGTTGACCGGTAGTTTTCAGTCAGCTTGATAATCTTGCATCCGGGGAAAAAGACAGGGAAGTCGAAAATGTTTTTGAAATTGGCGCCGCGAAATGAATAGATGCTCTGCGCATCGTCCCCGACAGCCATGACGTTCTGCTTGTCCATTCCGAGAAGCCTTACAATCTCGCCCTGCACTTTGTTGGTGTCCTGAAACTCGTCAACCATGACGTAGCTGAATTTTCCAGCTATCGCTTTCCGTATCGATTCGTTTTGTTCCAGCAGCTGCCGAAGATTCTTCAGCAGGTCGTCATAATCCATCAAGTTGTACTTGCGCTTGTATTCATCGTATTGCCTCTTGAGCGTCAGAATATCGTTTATGTGCTCTGTAAATTGCGGGTACTCCAAGAATACGACCTCGTCGATTTTTGTGAGCGTGTTTTCCGATTTGCTGAACATGTCAACGAGTGTTTCCTTCTTTGGGAAACGCTGCGCTTTTTCTCCGGGCCGAGCCGGGTCCTCAGTAGATTTACAACGTCTGCGGCGTCGGAATCGTCAAGAATCGTGAACTGCTCACGATATCCGAGGGATTTCGCATAATGCCTCAAAGTAATGTTCGCGAATGAATGAAATGTCCCGCCAGATACTTGTTCTGCGGAGGTGGATTTAAGCAGGGATGCGGCACGCTTCAACATTTCGCCTGCCGCTTTGCGAGTAAAAGTCAGAAGCAAAATGGAACGTGGATTCTCCCCGAGTTCAACGAGATAGGCAACACGATAAATCAGTACCTTTGTCTTGCCTGTTCCTGCGCCGGCAACCACGAGTACGGGCCTGTCAATCGTTCGGACGACCTCAAGCTGGTCTGGATTAAGGTCTCGCTCGTAGTCAATTTTGAAAACGCGGCGCTGGGCTTCTCCCACTGTGCTTGTCTTTATCGTGTATGTTTTTGTCGCGCTGACGTTAAGATCTTTACTCTTGGAATCTATCGGCTCTGCCATTACAAATTTCTTCTTCTGAAAGTCATGTAAAAAGAAAGATCTGGTTTTCCATACGCTTAAGATAACAAATATCGAACGAATTTTGATTCGAATGTATTTGGGCTTGACTTTTAAAAGCTAAGAGCTATACAATAGTACGTGAAGAAGAGGGAGAAGAAAATCTAATGGAAGTATTTGGCGGCACAGCCGGATGGAGCTATGCAGACTGGCACGGCCCGTTCTATCCTGAAAAGAAAGAGAAGGGGTTTTCGGAGTTAAAGTTCTATGCCGATTTCTTCGATTGCGTGGAGGTCAACAGCACTTATTACCGCCACTTTCCACCGAGCACGGCGGAAAAATGGCTGACGGAGGTAAAGAAGAACCCTAAGTTCGTTTTCTTAGTGAAGCTCTTCAAGGAGTTCACCCACGGCAGCAGGGAGAGAGGCAAAGACTTCATCGAGAACAGAAGCATCGTCATGGAATTCCTCTCGCCCTTCATGGATCAGAAGAAGCTTGGAGGAGTGCTGGTCCAATTCTCCGAGTATTACAGGGAATCCGTTCAGTCACAAGAGCACATCGCCGTGATAAGGGACGCGTTCCGGGATTACCCTCTCTTCTTCGAACTCCGCCACACGTCATGGTACACGTCGCGGGCTAAAGAATTTCTGAAGCATAACGACATCAACGTCATCGCGATAGACCAGCCGCAGTTGAAGGGTATGATAGGCTTCGATAGTGAGCTTTTCGGAAAGGTTGCGTACGTACGTTTGCACGGGCGGAATTCGGAAATGTGGGACCTCGGGCGGAAGGCTCTGGAAGAAGGCACGGAAATGGAAGGGGCTGACAGAAACGCCCGGTACAATTACCTATACAGCAGCACGGAGCTCAATGAGCTTGAAGAGAAGCTTCGGAAGGCAAAGGCGCGCTGTACCAACATGTACCTAGTCCTGAACAACCATCCGCTCGGCAAAGCGGTCGTCAATGCGCTTGAGCTTGTGCGCCGGATGCGCGGCCAGGAAAAGGTGCGTGTCCCCGATACGGTGATCAAATATTTTCCGGAGATCGGGAAGTTTGCCAACAGGGTGGACGTCAGCCCGCTGCGGGATTTGTTCGGAGGGTAAACTCAATGGACATTTAAGCTAATCTGCCCATCGCTCCCTATTGCGGCGGTAACGATTTTTGTATCGCCCGGGTTGAGATCGACAGGGTCGGTGGATGTGGACATTTTGCCATCTACCGTTGCCACGATGAACACATGCCTGCCAGACTCGATGTTTGCTACGCACATGCCGCCGTTACCGGGAGCGGGACCGCAAGCGAGATTATTCACGTCGTCCACGTAGAGACAAAGGTCGTACTGGGTATTGTTCTGAAACGTTAGTTGTACCTGGTCCAGGTTTTTCTGTGCTTTGCCGGAAATGGAGATGAGAGCCAAAACTGCTATGGACAATAGTGTCGCCTTCTTCATCGAATCCTCCTAATTGCTTTTGAATTTGTTTGTCCTCGGAACTCGTTCAGTCCTGGGTTTCGAGTTAGTCAGCATTGCCGTAAATAGCCACTTGCAATATAAGAACTGCATGGCGATGGTTCAACAATACGGTTATGCCTCTTCCCGTACACCATTCTCTTTCAGCTTGTGCGCCGGATGCGCGGCCAGGAAAAGGCGCGTGTCCCCGATACGGTGATCAAATATCTTCCGGAGATCGGGAAGTTTGCCGACAGGGTCGACGTCAGCCCATTGGGGGACTTGTTTGGGTGATGAGAACGAGTTGGAATCGTTGAATCTAAAGTCTGTGCCTCTTACTTTTAATCTACTTGGAAAAGGAAACGTGGTTTATTTGTACAAGCATACGAGTCTGTTAAGAAATTTGTCGAAGACTTCAGGGCTGTGAGACATCGACTATACCAGCATTATGACTTCTCAAGAAAAAACATACTGCGTTTACTTCCTCGCAAGTAAACCTCGTGGCGTTTTGTACATTGGCTTCACAGGCAATCTGGTTGCAAGAATAGCGCAGCATAGGAACGAGGAGATCGAGGGCTTCACAAACCGATATCACGTTCATCGGCTTGTCTATTATGAGACTGTTGGTAATCCAACATCGGCCATTGAACGGGAGAAGCAATTGAAAAAGTGGAATCGTGCGTGGAAGATTCGTTTGATCGAGGAACATAATCCCGAATGGAAAGATCTTTTTATCGATGGTGAAATCCTTCCATTACCGATTGAGTAGGGCATCCACAATACCAAGTCATTCCCGAATGCCCCTGTCGGGAATCTGGATATGATATTATTTCCCAAATGCTTCTATTGGGAAGCCGTAGAGTGGACAGTAAGATTCCCGCTAAGAGCACGCGGGAATGACATGAGAAAGAATGCGCAGGAAGGACAAGGGGGCGCGTAGGAAAGACAGGAGGAAGGGTTGCATTTCCTCCTTCGCGTCGATAATTTTAAGCAATCAATTGAACGAAACCTTATTGGAACAAGCATACGAGTCAATTAAGAAATTAGTTGAAGATTTCAGTGTGCTCGACCGCCAAATCGATCAGGCAGCATCTAAGCTTTATGGGCTGGAGGAGGAGACAAAAGTGGTGAAGGAAAAATGAAGGTTTCAGATAAAGCAATAGCAAACAGAGAAGGGGGCAAGAGATGAAAAATCATACCGCGAATACTGGACTAAACGACCCGCAAGAAATCAAAGAGATTATGTTTAGACTTGGGCACTTTGACCCTAGTCACCAAGATTCTTACGGAAACCAGGTTCTAGATTATCTGGTTCTGGATTCATTGTCAATGTACGGGTCTGTTCTTCAAGTCACTGCAGATGAAGTAAGGAGAGCAATTAAGAAAACATACCTACTTGATTTCGATGAAGCTGAAATAAACGCCGCGGCAAAGCGCCTCAGTGCTAAACACATGATCAATTTTATTGCCGGTGATAGGCTTATCAAACACCACTTCCAGATTGCTGCTGAAACAGAAGTAAAAATAAATGGCAATATCGCAAAGACGCGTGCGCTTGAGGACAGCGTAATACAAACATGGAAGGACGAACTACTAGAAAAATACAAAGGTTATCCGGCAATAAAAGAAAATATGCAGATGGTTGTGGATCTTCTGCACCTATTCGCTTCTCGTATGTTTGTTCGCCACGGCGTAGAGTGTGTAGCTCTACTGTATCCCGAAGATGAGAAAACGAAAACATGGCTAAATAAGATTCAGGGCTCAATCCTTAAGGATATGCCGAAACTTGATCCCTTCATTGATGCAATCTTCAGGTTGGAAATCCCATCATTTTTCAAAAGTGTAGATTCAGAGCGCCGCTCTTACATTACGAATCTCTTTAACACCAGTTTCTTTTGGCATCTAATCCAAGTGGATGAAAAATGTTCACGCTTACTAAGTGAGGTGACGAAGGGTCAAACTTTGGTTCTTGATAATAACATTCTCTATAGTCTGGTCGGGTTCGATGGCGCAAATATTATGCAATCGGTTCACAGCTTGCTAAAGATGTCCAGGTCACTGAATTACAAGTTATCAGTTACCACCAAAACCGTTGATGAATTTTACGGCTCTTTAGATTGGCACATGAAGGAACTAAAGAGGAAACTTCCAATCCCTGTGGAATTGGCCAAAATTGCCTTAGATAGCTTGGGCACCGGCAGTTTTTTGACTTCATATTGGGAATACTTTGTTAAACACAGGCTAAGTATTGAGGAATTCGTAACGGAGAAATCACATATTGACAGCCTTTTGGATAAGCTGGAGATTGAAAAAGTAAGCAAGTTCCGCAATGAAATTGAAAAATCAGAAGAATTACTTGAGCAGGAAAGCATCCTACGCTCATCTTGTGGAAATCAGTTCTTCAATGACAACATCATAACACATGACGCATTTCATCGAGTTTTTATACAGAAAGTCAGAAAAGGTGCTAAGCACCGCTTCTCTGATGCCGTTGCTTGGTTCTTGACGAGTGATACTAAGTTGCCCAACTTTGATAGATTTGCGAGGAAGGGAAGCCAGTGTTTGCCTTTCTGTATATTGACCGACGAGTGGATACAAATAAATCGACCCCTCTTGGCAAGGACTAGCAATCAACGCGAATATGAGGAGTCATTCCATCTACTTGTCACTCAGCCTTTTCTTAGAACGACTATGTCAACATTATCTATGGAAAGTGCTTACAATCAAGTATTGGGGAGGTTGGCTCGTTATGAAAGCATGAATCCCGAATTAGCTCTTAACATTGTTGCTGACAAACATTTCATGGTTACCATGTCCGCTGACGAAAGCGAGGCGAAGATTGAAGAAAGGCTTGAAAACAAATTTGTCGATTTGGCCGCTGAGCTGGAATCACAAAAGAAAGACCTTGAGAAAGACGTCAATACTAAAAAGAAGACTGTCGAAGATTTGCAGGCAAGAATAACGCAAGTGGAAAAAATTCTCGAGGAATCGAGGTCTCAGCAGAAATTAGAGAGTGAAATCCTCTCGAAAGAATTGGAGAAGGAAAAATCAGAAAAGGCAATGATCAAAGGCCAACTGGAAGTTTCAAAGGGCGATTTGAAAACATCCGAGGATAGTGTTACAAAAATATCCAGCGAGTTTAAACAGTTTAAAACCAATTTAAGAATTTGGTCGCTGACATTTTCTGTTTTCGCCATCGCATCAGTGGCACTGTGGCTTAATGGATACTGGCTAAACTGGCACTGGTTTGATGTACATAGAAATAGGTTTCTCATCGAGCTATGCTTACAGATCTTTCTTGTATTTGCATGTTTGAGCGTTCCTTTAAGAAAGCTTTGGATACATATAGTCGGAATACTTGTTGCAGTACTTCTGGCGATAATAACGCTGATTAGTTAGCATTGCTTATTTCCATTGCTGTGAATCCGAAAGGGAAGCCTGCGCGTGGATCGTCTCCCACCGTTATTCGCACGATTAAAGGGTAGCGAGGATCAGAATCTTGGCAATCACGCGAATCAAGTGAATCATGGTTCAGACAATGAGCGGGCGCTGTCCGGAAAGATCTTTCTGTAGGGAAAAGATGAATAAAGATGTCTGAACCGGGATTCGTCGGATAAGACGATGACCAAGATTAGATTCGATTTAGTCCGCCTAACGCGGACGATATGTTTGTAGAAACTTGAAGGTTGTTTAAACAAGATTAATTCATGGCACAATATTATGTTCGTTGATACGATCTCACGTGGGTGTGCCGCCCATGTTCATTAGACAAATCTTTGACCAAAAAAAAGGAGAAAAACACGATGTACCAAGTAACCCGCATTAAACCTCAGTCGAATAGAAACCTCTTTGCAGTCGCGGTTTCGCTCTTGTTCATCTCGATGTCGCTTTATGGATGTTCTGCCGTTCCAGTGAGCCAAATTGATCTAACCCCGATCAGCGTAAAGATGTTGAATCTGGAAGAACATCAAAAACAGATCAATCTCGTTTATTATGAAAACAAGGTGCCTGTTCCAGGAAAAGAAATTACTTTCTGCTACTATGATGAGGCATCTTCTTCAAGAGTAGTCACGAATGCGAAAACAGATACAAGCGGAATACTTTCTATTGTCATTCCGGGGAACGAAGATGAAGCTTCGAGCGTGTTCACTTTTGTGCTAGCCGGCACATCCATTCCGGATGCTCCCTGGAGCTTAAGAATACCTCCCCAAGAATTGCACGGCGGACAGAAGAGCATCACAGTCAAGTTCGATGGATCGATGCTTGTCTACAACGAGGGGTCTCCAATGGAGCTGATGGCCCTGCCGAAGAACGGGTCGAAACTTGACAGTGTCGATTCGCAGAACATCAACATTCTTAAGTTTGATGAAACAACCGGGGCAGGAACCCAAGGTGTTCAATTGGCAATGGTTAATGGTGGAATCAAACCCATTGGGGTTGGAGACGTTCTTCTGGAAGGTTCTTCATTCAGACTGACTAAATAACTTGATGAATGGGCAGAGACTCATCTTGAATTTTCTACGTCACCCTGGACCCTGGATTGCAACGTTCCACAGGAGGCTTGTTTCGGGGTCTAGACACTGGAAGGATCAGAGGCCGTAATAATCCCAAATAAAAACACTTCGGAACAGGATTCGGCATGACGGCAGAAACGGTTGGTTGATTCCTCCTTCCATGTTCGAAAGGGAAGCCGTTGCGAGAAATGTCTGAACCACTACCGCATTGTCATTTCTGTGCCAGCCTGTCCGCCTTGTTCTGGGCGGAAGGCGCATCCGCCTTCGGCGGAGACGAGCGTTCTTAGCGAGGAGAAATCTTCTGTAGGGTTCGTGAAATGTTGGTTGAGTAGTGGTTCATGCAAGATTCCTCCACGTACTCGTCACGCCTTATGCGTGATTAGTTTGGTCGGAATGACAGCCATGGCTGATTACAGGATTGCACAGATGTGAAAAGTATTTATCAATGGCATCAGGGAGATGGAAGCGTAAAAAAAATCATTCAGGAGGAATAAATGAATTCAGAGAGAAAGATCGCAATAATTGCGGGAGTATTATTTATAACTGCGACAGTTGCAGGCATACTAAGTGTCGTTTTTACGGGACCTATTCCAGGTACTCCGGATTATCTTAGTAAGCTTTTTGCAAACGAAAGCGAGGTGAAAATAGGAGCACTCTTTGAGTTGATTATGGCTTTTGCAGGTGCCAGTATTTCAATTTCTCTTTATCCGGTTTTAAGAAAATACAATGAAGGTTTAGCTCTTGGAGCTGTCGGCTTCAGGATTATGGAGGCCGTAATCTGGATTGCCGACGTAATCTGCCTGTTATTACTATTGACATTGAGCCGGGAATTTATAAAAGCCGGAGCTCCAGGGTCATCGTACTTTCAAACCTCAGGCGCTTTATTATTGGCAGTACGTTATTGGGCGGACATCATAGCGTATATGGCCTTTATCTTAGGTGCCCTGATGTATTATTATATATTTTATCAATCGAAACTCATTCCTCGATGGCTATCAGGTTGGGGTCTTGTCGGAGTGCCATTGTGGTTATCAGCAACCTTATTTGCCATGTTCGGCCTAATAAGTCTTTATTCGACGATCCAGGTCCTTTTGTTTCTTCCAATAGCCTTACAAGAAATGGTTTTGGCGGTATGGCTGATAGTGAAAGGATTCAATTCATCTGCAATCACTTCCGTGTCTGCCATAACAGATAATTAATTATGAAAAAAGGAGAGTCTGAAATGAACGCAACCAAAAAGACAGCAAGAGTCGCTGGATTACTGTATCTGATTTATATAGTAACGTTTGCCTTTTCTTCTTTTGTTCAAAACAAACCCATTGTATTCGGAGATGCCGCTGCGACAGCCGGGAATATCATGGCTCATGTGTGGCTATTCCGTATAGGCTTCATGAGCGAACTCCTTGCCGCTTTGTTTTTTCTTTTGGCGGCCTGGGCGTTATACGTGCTATTAAAACCGGTTAGTAAACAACTCGCTTTGCTGTTTGTGTTATTAAACTTAGGCGGTGTGGCTATAGAGTGTATTAATACTCTGATTCACTTTGCTGCCCTGCTGCTCTTGAGTGGTGCTGATTACTTGAAAGTATTCAAAGTGGATCAGCTGCAAGCTCTGGCAATGTTGTTCCTCAACCTGAACGGCAGTGGGAATATGGTCTCGGTGCTATTTTATGGCGTTTGGCTTTTTCCTCTTGGTTATTTGGTTGTTAAGTCGGGCTTCCTTCCGCGGATCTTGGGCATATTGCTAATCCTTGATGGCTTTTGTCTTCTGATTTGCTTTTTCCAGTTATGTCTTTTTCCGGGCTACGAAAAAATGACGTACCCATTGTACCCGGTTATGTTCATTGCGGAATTCGGACTTGGTTTATGGCTGTTAATCATGGGTGTAAAGGATCAGAAACCAGCTTTAATTGAGGCCAACTGATGGCCGGAAATGCAATGGTACAGGTCTTTCCGGAGTTTACCCCGCTATGCGGGGGAGCTATTTATCTTGCGATGCTCCATGTCCGAAAGGGAAGCCGATCGCGAAAATGTCTGAACTGCGGTTCGCAGGATAAGACTGGTCATTGTAGTAACCGTGGAATTGAGTAGATCATGGTTCAGACAATGAGAGGATTGCCTTGCTCAACTGTTCGACACTATCTGTAGTAGGGCAGGATCACCACTTCTGCATTATTTCGCCGAAACACTCCAACCCGCTTGACAGGACAGCGCCATAGCCGTGTCCGGGTCTTGTCCACGCGCCTGCAAGATAAAGGTTCGATATCGGTGTGTGATGCGGCAGCCTGCTCTGGCCTGAATTATCCACGGTCTGATCCAAACCGTATATCGCTCCATGATAGTTGCTCGTGTACCGTATGTTTGTGAGCGGTGTGCCGATCTCTTTCACTTCGATTGCGCTGGAAAGTCCCGGCAGGAGCGTCTTCTCAACTCGCTCGATAAGAATATCCGCGATGCGCTCTTTCTCCTTTTTGTAAGCAGTCTTGTTGCCGGCGAAGTAATCTGCCTCGTAAGGTTTCCAGTGTTCGTAACCGCTGATTGTAAGGACGCTGATGGTATTTTTTCCCGATGGCGAATATCCCTTAAAGATGTTGTCATAGAGAGAAAGTCCATATCCGGGGTTACTCATGTCTGTCTCTTGCGCGGCTTCGTAATCCGCTTCCATATCATAACCGGTCTGGCAGAAAATCTCGGAATCTTTTATTCCTAATTTCCCGACGAGGTCTTCCTTCAGTCCGAGAAATATCTGGAACGATGAAAGGCTGACGCTATTTCAATAGCAGGATTTTCTTTGCAGCTCTATACGTTCCTGCCTGAAGCCTGCAGAAATATACCCCGCTTGGCAAACCACTTCCGTCAAATATGACCGAGTGATATCCTGCCTCTACACGCTCATTGAGAAGCGTCTTCACCTCTCTTCCGAGCACATCGTATATCTTCAGAGTCACAAGCGAGCTCACCGGTAATTGATACTCGATGACGGTGGACGGATTGAAGGGATTGGGATAATTCTGTGAAAGCCCGTAGCTGTTTGGGATGCCCAAGCGACTCCCCAAACCCAACAGGATCGGCAGATCCCTGCCTATAAGCACTTTCATTAGGCCGAAGACGGAATTGCTTAAGATGCAGAGAGTATCGGAGTAGATTCTGGTTGTATCGGGTGTGAACGTGACCGGTAATTTCACCGTATCGGAAATCGTAATCGTGTCGTGTAATGACGCCACAGTGAACCACCTTGTGGTGGTGTAGGTTGAGTCGATAATAAGCGGAGCCACCGAAGGGTCGGTAATCCTGAAGGTATCCACCAGGACAGCGCCCGGGCGCACCAAGTTTGGTCCGAAGCCGGACTGAGTAACAACGATTTGTGGGACTGCTTCTCTCCCGCTTAACGGCGCCTCGGTCAGGCGCATAGTGGAGTTGCTGAGGATGTAAAGAGTATCCGAATAGCTGTTGCCGAGCATGTAATACGGATCTGAATGATTCTCCGCAGTATCCGGCGTAAATGAAACAGGGATATCTAGGGTATCTCCGATGACGATCGTATCCCGCACCGGCGACACTTTAAACCATTTCGTCTTTGTATATACTGAGTCTATCCTGAGTGTCGCTATCGAGCTGTTTGTGGCCTTTATCGTGAATGTCTTCGTGGAATCGGGGCGCACGTCGCCAAACGCTACCGTTGCCTGGCTCAAGACCACCTGCGGCACAGCTTTGCTCCCGCTTAACGGCACCTTCCTTAACGGAACATTTGAATTTCCAAAAATGAAGAGCGTATCCGAGTATGTCAGCGCGGTGTCCGGAGTGAATGCCACCGTGATGCTTGCGACGCTTCCCACGTTAAGCGTATCATGGATCGATGATGCAATGAACCACTTCGTGCCTGTAGTAACCGAATCGATAATGAACGGTTGAGAAGAGTAGTTGGTTATTTTGAGAGTGTCTACTTTGGTCGAGTGAGAGAGCGCAGGGCCGAACGAGATTGACGGCTCGCTGAGTAGAACGCCACCGACAGCGCTCAAATAAGAGGCGCGTACCTTCTGCCACTCGTTCGACGAATTATAAGAGGCAAGCTCCCCATCATTCCAGATTAAGGAGCCGACCGGCAGGCCATCGATTTGTGAGATAATGGAAGTCTGGCCGAAGTTTTCGGTCAGGTCGGTGAACCTGGTTATCCCGCTGCCGCTTTCCGTCTTGTAACCAGGAATAGTCTGCGGATTATAGTCGCCATAGATGTATTTGCTCCCCGTGATGTTTGGCGCCGGCGAAAATCTCTGATCCAGCCATTGGGTCTGAGACCATTCTCCTATAATTGTCACGACCGATGCGTCGGCGATTCCGGGAGTCTGCATGTTGGGATTAGCAGTCGATGTTTCCTCTTCCGCAAATCCGCAATCGGGAGAGGCGTAACCGCTGCCTGGCCGGTATTTCGAGAACAAAGCCTGAGTACGCCGGTTCATCCATTCGCCCGGTTGATTATTTATTTTCCATGGCCCTTTTGAACTGAGTTGCCAGATCAAATATGAGGGGGGAGTCCCGAGCGCAGGATCCACGAATGTCGGAGATTTGTAATACCCGTTGATCAGCAGAGAGTCGTCATAGTTGATGTTGTTCGACACGTAAACTCTCATGTTGCTGAGAGACAGGTCTGAAGTATAATGCGTCGAATCGCCGGCATAATATTTCTGTGGTACTTCTACCCTGTATTTAGCGCTGACTGAATCGATATTGATTGTGCTCATGAATTCAGAATCGGGATCCATGCCACTATAATAAGTTACATTAGTATCTTCACCGACCCAGTTCTGGTTGACGAAAGTATTATTCGTAACATACAGCTCATGATAGAATGGGGAAAGGAGCCAGTCTTTCATGCTGTTAATGATAGTGTTATGGTTGAAGTATGCGAAGTCGATCAGCTTGCCTTGCTGAACGCATAATACGAAGCCGGGGGTCGTTACGGTATTGTTTTCGAACCATAGCGTGTCTATCGGATGGTCGCATTCGAAGATCCTCGATCCAAACCACTGTTGAGAATTGAACATGTTTCTGAAATAGGAGTTGGTTATGAAGACATTGGCTCCGTGGGGATAGTCACCGGATGACTCATTTGTGTTATAACAATTGAAGAGCGCATCCTTGCTGAATTCAAACAGACAGTTGTCGATGGTCAGGTTTTGCGGCAGGTTGTTGTCCGTGGTACAGTAGAAGAGGTCCTCGGTCTGGTACCCATCCAACTCCATGGTCTGGTAATGTAAGTTCGCCAACTCAATGCTGCCGCAGACCTGGTTGACTGCACCGGTATTTGGAGGAACACCGATCGCCACATCTTTGCTACCAGTCGGTTGTACCAGAATGATCGGTTTTGTCGTTCCAAAGCTTGATGGCACGCCTACAATTGTCAGCGTTCCGCCGGGATTGTAGACATCGACAGAAGACAATTGGTAATATACTTCTCCCTCGTAAAGTGCGTAGACCCGATTGGGATTTATCCTGGAAGTGCCAACAGTATCGTTGTTAATGGTTGTTTCCATCGAGCCGGCGTTCTCTGCGCCGAGCAAAGTACCGCCGGGGATGAATATTGTATCCACACTGGCAGGAACGGCATTTACATGGTGCTTCGTGCCGGCATTGGCGAAGGTCGTGAAATATAATCCTGCTAATAGGTAGAGAAGGGTATTCGCTTTCATTTGTCGCCTCCATTCTGATTTAGCCCGTCACAGCGTGGAATCAACGATGATAACTGAATGCTGTCGTGAGTGACCACATTGACCCCGGATGAGTTCAGACACGCAAAATACAGATTCAAAATGCCAGTCCCAACAAACCCAGGATACGCTCGCCCGATCTAATCCTTATTCATGACTTACCAAAACATTCTTGCGAAGGGCGGCTCTGCTTGAAATGGGGCCTGATAAATAATAACCGCCCACCGGGAGAAAAGCAAATACTGGTAATGACTCATATTGAGCATTTGAATAGGAAAGGCTTCTTGTGCCAGTCCCGCTTCAGGCACGGGATAAACTCAAGCTGGCATCCGGAGCCAAGGAGACTGGATTCCCGCCAAGCTCATGCGGGATAGGTCGGAATGACAATCATAATCATAGGTGTATCATGAGGGAGGAAAAGACCATAGGGGTTCCCGACAGTGATCCCCGCCTAGAACTTGCGGGGACTCGGGAATGACAGGGCAGTGGTCATCATAGTAATCATTGAATCAGCGTCATCTGCGATTCAGACAATTAGGCAACCGGTTCCCCTCAATTAGAACAAGGGCACGCTCACACGTGCCCATGCTGTAGCTCCATATACTTTCGCTAAACGCGCGCTGTCTTTACTTCTTTGTCTGCTCCGGCGGGGTCGGCTACGTCTTCGTGACTTCGTCGGAGCAGGCAACTTACCAGTAAATGCTAACACCAAAACCGACACTCGAGTAGCTCAAACTCCATCCCTTACTTGTTCCGGAATTTTCGGAGCTGTAAGGAACATAACCAACATAAGTAGATGAGTAATCGGTCGACGAAGTGCTTGAGCCCCATTGATATTGTATGCTTTCGTTATACTCTGCTCTTATTGAAAGCCATTGGCATGCAAACCATTCTACTCCTGCGGACCCTGTTACGCCTGCGGCATGCTGGGCTGAAGATGAGGAGTATATATAATGGTACAAATAATTCTCCTGGTCTTCAGGATTGTCGGAATGACTTTGAGAATAGCTATACGAGAGAGAGGGGCCAAGCGCCGTGTAAAAATGAACAGGTCCGCTTGGATTCAAGTACCACAAATATTGTGCAACAAAAGAGATTGTCTGTCCGCTTGAATGACTGCTTCCTGAAGTAGAACCGATGCTTGTATCTGCCTCTGTTCCGGAAAGTGCACTGCTGCCATTGCTGCTGTTGCCGCTTATCGTAACCCCGCCTCGAAGCGCATTCCTTGCGGAAAGTTGATACTTGGCTGAAATCGTTGTTCCCTGAAATGAAGTGAGCGTAAAGTTTGACGCAATCCCGAATTGCAATGCCCAGGCACCTTCCCGAAGAGAAGTGCTGTCTGAGGTTTGACATCGAGCGATTGAAGCGAAAGATATTGTCAATGACACAATGAAAAGATACAGATAGCTTTTACTAATTTTGTTCATGACGATTCTCCTTTTGAGTGATTGCAGGAACTTGGCTATAGACAGTGGCACACTCCCTTTGTTCAACACTTACCGGCTTTCTTCTCCATCCTCATAAGCATCTCGGGATTAAACTTTTAATGTGTATCTACTTTCGCAACGGCTTTCACAACAATTTCGAGATCGTTGATGCCGCGGAAACCGCTAAACCCAACAGCTAATTTCGTTCCGTCTTTTAATGTGATCGGCTGTCCGCCTTCCCAACCTATTAAATCCGGCTTGCTGATACCGAAAGTTTCTTCCCGGATCTCGTTGTTATAAATCTTCTTTTCATATTCGCCCGTTTTCATCCCCGTTATCCAAACCTGGCTTGCTTTAGTCCATGCTATCTTAAACGACTGACGCGATCTTACTTTGTTCTCGCCGAAGAGCTTTCCGTAAATTTGGCCCGAGTCGTCGATTATGCAAACAGCCACATTCCCGTTTGAGATAGATTTATCAATCGGATTTTCCATGTACGAAGGAATTAGCGAGTCTGATTGCCGCAAAAAGCTTCTCGATGAAGATTAACTTTTCTTGCTGTTCCATTTTATGATTTCCTCGTTTGTTATGATTATTTAAGAATTTACGGATTGCACGTCTGCAAAGTCAACAGGGCAAACCATGGGTTCGGTAAGCTTTAGAGGATAACAGTCAGTGAGAAGCTTCCGAATGAATTACCGGACACGTGTAAGTTGGCGGAACCTGGACGGCTCTAACGGGCTTCACCCCCCACGAACTTGAGATGTGAACATAAAAAAGTCCGCGCGCGGCGGACTTTCCTTTGCTATGGATTGATCAAAAGTGTTTTATCTGTCTGAGTGCCGGCTGTCCATGTTGTCATGATCGGGTCTCTTCTTCATTATCACTCTCCTCTTCGGATACACCCTCCGCCTCCTGTGTCTCACAGGCATTTTCCTTCTGTGCTTCTCCACCTTCACCTCTATCTTTACTTTATTATCCTGTGGAGCATCTTTAGAATAGACAGAGCCGAGGCCTATTAATGAAGCGAGGAACACGAATAAGATCGCTTTCTTTATAACTCCCTCCTTTTTTTATTAGATACAATTTACTCTCCGGCGACCTAACTATGCAATTAAATACAGATTAAAAAATGGTAATGATTTTCTGTGGGCACTGTCCGGAAGGATCACGTCCCGCGAGCTATTGGCTGGAACGACAGCGGGGCGGCCATCATAGTAACCATTGAATCAAGTGAATCATACTTTAGACAGCAGGCGAGACAACCCGCTGGACTTGACATTTACTCCAGAAAGTTTTAGCATACTGACAATAGCTCTTGCTAAGTTCAAGACCATAATAGTGTACAGCTTTCTTCTTTATTATAGACAGGAGAATTAAAAATGATGAACTTCCTGGTTCCAATTCTTTTCACGAGCCTGATAATTCTTGCCCAGCCCGCTTTTCCGGACGACTTTCCCACATTGCCGCTCGGTGCCGCCGCACCTGCATTCAATCTCCCAGGGGTTGACGGGCGCAACTGGGCGCTTAAGGATTTTGCCGATGCTAAGATCCTCGTCGTGGTATTCACCTGCGACCATTGTCCCACAGCCCAGTATTACCAGGAGCGCATTAAGCAAATCGTTACCGACTACAAGAGTAAAGGCGTCGCGGTGGTCGCCATTATGCCTAACGACCCCAAGTCCATTCGCTTGGACGAGTTGGGCTGGACCGATTTAAGCGATTCTTTCGCGGAAATGAAAATCCGCGCTAAGGATAGTAAATTTAACTTCCCGTATCTCTATGACGGCGAAAACGAGGAAGTCTCGCGAGCGTACGGGCCAGTAGCAACGCCGCATGTCTTCGTCTTCGATGGAGCACGAAAACTGCGTTACGTTGGAGCCATCGATAATTCCCAACGGATCGAGTACGTCACAAAGAATTACTTGCGCGATGCGCTGGATGCCCTCCTTGCAGGGAAGGAACCTCCCGTGGCTGAGACCAAGGCCGTCGGCTGTTCCATCAAATGGGCAGGCAAAGAGGATCTGGTGAAGGCGTATCTGGAAAAGTTAGACGAGGAACCAGTGTCTGTTTCAAAGGCAGACACGACGGTGCTACGAGAGCTCAGAAAGAATGACTCCGGGAAATTCCGTCTTGTTAATTTTTGGGCGACGTGGTGCCCGCCATGTGTTGCAGAGTTTGACGACTTCGTAACGGTAAACCGCATGTACCGGCACCGCGACTTCGAGCTCGTGACGGTGTCCATCAATGACACGGATCAAGAGAGCAACGTGCTGGAGTTCCTCAATAAGGAGCATGCCTCGAACCGCAACCTCATCTTTGCTTCGAACGACAAGGACCAGTTGATGAACGCATTCGACCCTAAATGGCAAGGTGCTGTGCCTTACACAGTGCTTATTGATCCGGAGGGGAAGGTCGTTTACCACGAAGTCGGGAGCATTGACATCCTTGCGGTCAAACGCGCCATTCAGACGGCAATGAATGAGCGGAAGCCATGGTAAAGGAAAGCAATATCTAAACTTGATCAGACGTAAAGATCAAGATAGCAGTGTCATCGCGAGGAGCGAAGCGACGTGGCGATCTCAATTGACTGAATTGCAGCTCATAGTCTTTATTTACAGTAACAGCAAAATGAGATTGCTTTGCTATGTCGCAATGACGGTTGTCCGTTTAATTTGAGGAACTACCTAAAGGAAAGACGATGAAATTTCATGCAAGGAAATGGGCGATATGGCTGCTGCTTGGGATGCAAGGACTTCAAGCACAGGAGTTGCGTCACGTAACGATAAAGACTGCTGACGGAATATTGGAGGGAGTGGTCAGCCCCGACGGGAAGGTACGCACATGTAAAGGAATTCCTTATGCGGCGCCACCGGTTGGCCCGCTGCGATGGAAGCCGCCTCAGCCGGTTCAGCCCTGGGCAGGCGTCCGGAAAGCGATCGAATATCCACCGCGTGCCATGCAAGGACGCATCTACAGCGATATGATTTTCCACGACTCCGGACCCAGTGAAGATTGTCTCTATCTTAATATGTGGATGCCTGAAGCAAATCGGCCAGAAGGCAAGCTTCCCGTTATGGTTTGGATCCATGGCGGTGGATTCGTTGCCGGCGCTTCTTCCGAACCACGGCAGGACGCGGGCAACCTATGCAAGATGGGCGTGATGGTGGTTAGCCTCAATTACAGGCTCGGAGTGTTTGGGTTCCTCGCGCTGCCTGAACTTAGCAAAGAGTCAGAGCACAACACATCGGGCGACTACGGACTCCTCGACCAGGTCGCCGCCCTTAAATGGATCAAGGCTAACATCGCAACGTTCGGAGGGGATCCCGACAACGTTACCATCTTTGGCGAATCGGCAGGCTCGTTATCTGTAAGCGCGCTGATGGCGTCGCCTTTGTCGCGGGGACTCTTCCGCCGCGCAATCGGCGAGAGCGGCGCTTTCTTCGGAAAGAACATTCATCTGGTATCGCTCGATAGCGCCGAAAAGGCTGGAATAAAATTCGTGAAGTCGGCGTTCGGAACGACCTCGCTTGAAAAGCTGCGTGCCTTACCCGCTCAGGAAGTACTCGATGCCGCGCTGAAGCTGCCGCACGAATATTTTTCGCAGGATGTCGATGGATACTTCCTTCCTGAATCTTGTGATTCGATCTACGCCGCTGGCGATCAGAGCCACGTCGCCCTTCTCGCTGGATGGAATAAAGATGAAGGAAACTATCGATCCTTCTTTAATGGCGACATGCCAACTCTTGAAAACTACGCCAAGCATACCGACTCACTGTTTGATGACAACGCGAGTACTTTCTTGAAACTATATCCGGCAGCAACCGACGCCGAAGCCAAACGATCCGCGAGCGACTACGAAGGGGACAAGTTTATTGCGTATTCCACCTGGAAGTGGCTAGAACTGCAACTTGAAACCGGACAGTCTCCGGTCTACCGGTACGAGTTCGATCAGACTCTTCCGCTTCCTGCTGATGCCGAGCCGGGCACGGAGGCGTCGGCACCCCATGCTTCGGAAATCGAGTACGTCTTCCGCGTGCTCTCGTCAAAAGACCTTCCATGGAGGCAAAGTGATCACGATGGTTCGGAGCTCATGGCTTCATATTGGACCAACTTTGCGAAGACTGGTGACCCGAACGGAATAGGTCTGTCAAATTGGCCGAGATACGAAAGCGCTTCCGGTTATCAGGTAATGCATCTGAGAGAAAATGCCGCTTCCGCCGCGGACAATCACAGAAGCCGATACGAATTTCTCGACAGTCTTCGTTCCATGCCTTAGAGATTTGTCCTAAGGAAGGAGCAAGATATGACTTTTTGGCGTAGCTTCGCGTCCTTTGCGGTTGAAGAGTCCTTTACAGTTTTGAGTAAATCTAAATTAAGCCACTACCAAACATAGTGGTTCGTTGTCTATCTCCGTTTCATTCCTTAAATTATTCATTAAAAAGGCAAAGTAATGTTCGAGCCGCAGAAGCAAAAGTCCTCCGACCTCAAAACAAGAAGTGAAAATCTCCGGAGGTTTCTTTGACGTTGATGGAAAGCGTCTTGAAATAGAAAAACTTCACCAGAAGACATTGGAGCCAGACTTCTGGAACGACAATAGGGCGGCTCAAGTTGTGATGGGGCAGCTCAACGACATGAAGTTGTGGGTTGAAGAATGGGAAACAGCAGCAAAGAATGTTGAAGATGCCGCTGGATTTCTCGAATTGGCGGAAGAATCGGGAGATGAATCGCACACCGCAGATGTTGATAAGGACCTGAGCAGAGCAGAAAAGCTTGTATCAGATTTGGAATTCAAGAAGATGCTCGGCGACGAGGATGACAGCAGGAATGCGATCCTAACTATCCACGCCGGCGCAGGAGGCACGGAAGCGCAGGACTGGTCTCAAATGCTCATGAGGATGTATACCCGCTGGGGGGAACGGAGCGGATTCAAAATGGACATCGCAGATATTCTTGACGGCGAAGGTGCGGGTATAAAAAGTGTCACGATCGAAGTGCTCGGGAAATATGCATATGGTTATCTCAAGGCTGAGAACGGTGTTCATCGGCTTGTGAGGATTTCACCATTCGATTCCAATGCCCGACGCCATACTAGTTTCGCTTCTGTTTTCGTCTATCCGGAAGTCGAAGCAGACGTCGATATAGAAGTCGATCCTAAAGACGTCAAGTTTGAGACCTTTCGGTCCGGAGGCCATGGCGGCCAGAATGTCAATAAGGTCGAGACTGCCGTAAGGTTGATTCACGTCCCGACCGGAATAATTGTCGCCTGCCAACAGGAGAGATCGCAGTTTCAGAATCGCGAGCGTGCCATGAAGATGCTTCGCTCCCGGCTGTACCAGCTTCGCAAGGAAGAAGAAGAGGCGAAGAGAGATGCGGTCGAGGGAACAAAGAAGAAAATCGAATGGGGGAGTCAAATCAGGTCTTATGTTTTTCAGCCATATAATATGGTAAAAGACCATCGAACGGGAGTTGAGACGAGCGATGTTCAGGGAGTGATGGACGGCGATCTGGACAAATTCATTCGGGGATACTTGATGGAGTTCGGTTTGGCAGGCGGCGAAGGCGTGAAGTAAGTAATGTCATATTCCTACTTCGTCGCAAGACGATTATTGAAATCGCAATCGCATAACAAGTTCGTTTCGTTCCTGACATTTTTCGCGATCACCGGCATCGCGATTGGTACCATGGCGCTGCTTATAACATTGTCGATTCTGAATGGCTTCGAGAAGCAAATCACGGACAATGTCTCGAATTTCACATCGAACATTGAGATTCAGGGATTCGAACGCGTGCCGCTTCCCGATTATCTGTCCGTATTGGACACCATCTCTGCGCAGCAAAACGTAAAGTCAGTCTCGCCATTTGTCGCACATGAAGCAATGATCAGAGCGAGCGGTCGGAGGAATTCTTCTCTAACAGAGGGAGTTTTGCTGAAAGGAATCCTTCCGCGATACGATAACAGCAGCTTGCGGAACGATATAGCATTGGGGCAATACAATCTGACGACAGAGTCCGGAAATGAAAAGCCGGGAGCGGGGATGAATCCCCTATTGATTGGATCAAAACTAGCGCTGCGTCTTAACGTTTCAGTGGGTGACACGGTTTTCATCTTTGGAATCCAGGGACTTCCTTCACCTTTGAATCCTCCGAGAGTGCTTCCGTTTATGATTATGGGAATTTACGAAACAGGTATGTCGGAATACGACGACATTTATGGGTACACGAATCTCAAAGCTGCATCATATCTCTTCGATATTCCGTCGAACAGCGTTTTAGGTTTCGACATCATGGTGCGCGATCTCAATCAGGTCGAGAAAACTTCAGACCATCTCCAGAGAATTCTCGGCTACCCTTATTACCCGCGGACGATGTACCAGACGTATCGCAATCTCTTCGCGTGGATTGAGCTTCAGAAGAAACCGATTCCGATTATCATCGCGCTTATAATAATCGTCGCTACATTCAATGTGATAGGAACACTTCTGATGATCGTTCTTGAGAAGATAAATGCAGTTGGTGTATTAAAAACTTTGGGAGCGACTCGAAGATCGATTGCGAAAATCTTTCTTATGCAAGGAGTATTTATCGGCGCAGCGGGAACTTTGATCGGTTCCGCATTAGCATATATTCTTTTAGAAATTCAAGCGAAGCATAATCTCATACGTATCCCCGGTGATGTCTATTTCATGAACACTGTGCCGGTAGCGATTCACTTATCGGACTTCTTTATGATCGGGGGAATCGCATTCACACTTTCAGTGCTGGCTTCATATTTGCCGGCGAGGGCAGCGTCGGGATTTGATCCGCTCGAATCGGTAAGGTTCCAGTGATGTTTCGGCAAGGCGCAGCATAATGTCCTACTCGACATTCATCGCATTTCGCTATCTTAAATCGAAACGTAAAGTAGCCTCGGTTTCAATAATATCGATTATCTCTTTGCTTGGCGTCATAGTCGGGACCGCATCGTTGATTGTTGTCATTTCCGTCTTTAACGGGTTTCAGGGAATAGTCACAAACATTCTCGTAAATTTTGATCCGCACATTCGAATCAGTGCGCAGTCGGGTCAATATCTCGACTCGCCGGAAAAAGTGTTGGCGAAAGTTCAGCAGTTTACTGAGATAAAATCGGCAACGATGTTTCTGAGCGGTAAGGCAATGATTGTATCCGGTGGAGTCAATCGAGCGGTGAACATTACAGGGATTGTTCCATCGGGGAACGAAAAGATTTCGAGCTTATCGAAATCTATTGTTCTTGGCCATTTTTTGGATATGGATAAGGAGAATCAAATTCTTATAGGGCTTTCGCTTGCGGACGCCCTTGATTCGGTCATTGGCGATACTGTAGCGATCATCAGTCCAGCCGGGATCGAACGAAGTCTTACACAGTTCTACGAACCGAAGGTTGTTAAGTTTGTCGTTACGGGAATTTATCAATCACAGAACAAAGACTATGATGGATACTACGCGTTTGTTAATTTGCCCACAGCACAGGATTTATTTTCTGCGCCCGGCGTAAATTCCACACCGCAGATGGTAAACGGTATCGATGGACGGCTATGGGATATCGGAAAGTCCAATGCGGTGAAAACCAAAATTGAAAAGCTGTTGCCGCAAGTTCGCGTTGAAACATGGTACGATCTCCATAAAGATTTGTACCGGATGATGGCTCTCGAAAGAATTGTTGCTTATATAGTTCTCTCGCTGATTATCCTGGTTGCGGCGTTTAATATTTTGGGATCGTTGACCATGACTGTTATTGAAAAGCGGAGAGAAATCGGAGTGTTGAAAGCAATGGGTGCAACTCAGCCGGGAATAATGAAGATCTATTTGTTCGGGGGAATAATGATCGGAGTCATCGGCAGCATCGTCGGCCTCGGTATCGGATACTTAGTTTGTGAGGCTCAAGTTCATTTTCAACTTTTCAAATTAGATACGAGCGTTTACATAATTCCGGCATTGCCGGTTTCAATGCACATTAGCGATTTTGTTGTGGTTGGTTTGATTGCGATTATTATTTCCACTTTAGCTGCATTGTACCCGGCAAGGCGAGCTGCACGAATAGAACCCGCTAATGCTGTGAGATGGGAGTGACTATTTTGTCAAAGCTAATCATCGAAGCATCACAAATTCGCAAAAGTTATTTCATTGGAAAAAGTGAATTATCCGTACTGAAGGATATTAACCTCAGCATTGAGGCGGGTGAGATAATCGCGGTAGTCGGAGCATCCGGCGCCGGCAAAAGCACACTTCTTCACATACTCGGCACGCTCGATAGACCGACAAGCGGGACGGTGCTCTATGATGGGATAGATGTCTTTAAGCTGAGCGATGAAAGAATTGCGAAATTCAGAAGTCTCCAAATCGGCTTCGTGTTCCAGTTCCATCACTTGCTTCCTGAGTTTACCGCCGTAGAAAATATTGCGATGCCGGCAATGATAGCCGGGAAAAAGTTTTCGGAGGTAAAAAAGTTAGCAGGTGAGCTGTTACGGGAGGTCAGTCTTTTTGATCGCGCGGAGCATCGTCCATCCGAACTTTCAGGTGGTGAGCAGCAGAGAGTTGCAGTGGCAAGAGCATTGATTAACGCTCCGAAAGTCATACTTGCAGATGAGCCGTCGGGGAATCTCGATTCTCGAAATGCTGAATCACTGCACGAATTAATGCTGGAGCTTTGCCGAAAACACCAAACCACTTTCGTTATTGCAACCCATAACGATCATCTGACGAATCTTGCTAACCGAATTGTAAAGATCCAGGATGGAGTTTTAGCGTGATGTGCGTCGTAATTGATTGTGGAGTAAGTCGTTATTAAATTTTGTCAAGGGCACGTAGCTCAATTGGACAGAGCGTTGGCCTCCGAAGCCAGAGGTTGTGGGTTCGAGTCCCACCGTGCCCACTATGTGAAATATTCCCTTCCTATCGTCTTTGAAACCATCCTGAGTTAAGCAAGCGGCGATCGTAGAGCCAATCAGAATAATTCTAAACCCCTGCAACATTACCGCGGGACTAAATTATTTAGAGGGAAATAAACTAATTGTTCTTTGCTTAGTCGGCATTTTATCTGAAAAGTGTTCTGAGTATATTTTATTAGAAGTTTCCCACACGTGTTCCATGAAAAGAAAATGCGAATATCGAGTATCATTTCGTTAACGTTAATAATTTCTTTGTTGGGTGGCGCCTTAAGCGCCATTGATGCTCAACAATCGTCTGTGCGGATAAGCGGTAGGTTCTTTCCATACCTTGCCAAAAGCCGGCCGAAAGTGGCGTTGGTTCTTTCCGGCGGCGGGTCGAGAGGAATCTCACAGGTCGGCGTGTTAGAGGAATTTGAGAAGGCACACATTCACATCGACATGGTTATCGGTGCAAGTATGGGGAGCATCATCGGCGGACTTTATGCTTCCGGATATTCGGCGACCGAGATGGATTCCATTGCGTGCGCTCTCAATTGGAATCAACTTCTTGCGCTCTCAGATGCCGTAAGCCGCAACGAACTTTTCTTGCAGCAAAAACGTGAGGAGGAGCAGAGTTTTCTCATATTGAGGTTCAATGGCTTAACTCCCATACTTCCATCTTCGCTCGCAAGCGGACAGCGCCTTACAACTCTCTTGACTAAATTAGTGTTAAATGCTCCTTATCGTGTCATCCATTCCTTCGACGATCTTAAGATCCCATTCAGAGCGGTTGCAACTGATATGGTATCAGGCAAACGTGTGGTTATTTCCACGGGTGACCTTGCCCAGGCAATAAGAGCGAGTTCCACTGTTCCCGTAATATTCTCCCCGATCCATACTGGCACACTTCAACTTGTTGACGGCGGCCTTATCTCCAACGTTCCCGTTGATGTTGCAAAAGAGATGGGAGCAGACATCATAATTGCCGTGAATACAACAAGCCCACTTCGCTCAGCAATTAATATCGATAATATTTGGGACGCCGTCGATCAAATGACGAGTATTACAATGCAGCTATCGAACAAGCTACAGCTTGAGAAAGCGGACATAGTAATCACGCCTCATCTTGAAGATCACCTCGCCTCAGATTTTACGGATCTTGATTCCATTATTTGCCAGGGAAGAATTGCCGCGAATCAACAGATTGCAAAAATTGATTCTATTTACAATGTCAAGCAGATGGAGTCAGCATCAGGGCGATCATCAAAAGTGTCTAATGCCGATTCATTTAGTAACATGCCACTGCAAACCGATGACTCTATTTCTACCGCACATCCATATTATTCAAATTCTCTTCTTTTAATATCCGACGTGAAGTTTATCGGAACAAGTAGGGTGCCGGATTCCATTCTATTCCAGCCATTCAACGATTTGTTGAGCCACTATGTAACGCCGATGCAGATCAACCGGGCGTGTGAGCAGCTGGTATGGATTTACAGGAAGTCTGATCTGGGAATGGCGCGGATACAGAACGTGAATTATGATTCCACCATGGCGATTCTTAATATCAAGATTGATGAAGGAAACATTTCAAGAATTTCATTGGATGGAAATGTGGTGGCGAGATCATTTTTGATTCGAAGAGAATTCCCGCTTGATGCAAATGGACTCTTCACGACATCCAGAGCAATAGAGGGGATCAACAATATTTACAGCACAGGATTATTCGGCCAAGTGTTATTGTCGACAAACTTTGATCCTTCTGCCGAACTGACCGTTAACGTTTCCGAAAAGAGTTCACGACTGCTGAGGTTTGGATTGCGGGTGGACAATGAACGTAATGGGCAGCTGTCCGCATCATTGTCCGATGAAGATCTTTTCGGCGACGGGATTCGAGGGGGATTTTCATTCGACGGGGGATTGAGAAACAGACTCGGTGAATTCTTTTTCGGCACAACTCGAATATTGAATACCGACTTGACATATAATTTCAGTGCCTTCACAGGTTTTCAAGACGTTAACATTTTTCAGACACTCAATCTGGCTCCAGTCGGAGAATACCGCATCATACGAAACGGGTACGAGCTTTCCATCGGAACGCAAATGAAACGCTTTGGAATAGTTGACGCCGCTCTCGATTACGGCTGGGACCGGATAAAGCCGCTTCAGAATTTTCCCGATACGCTTTCGCTTTCGGCAAGAATTGCATCGCTCAGAGTTGGCTCGTCAGTCGATACACGAGACAAGTCATCATTCCCAACTTCAGGTATTCTCAGCAATATTTATTTCGAAACATCACTGAAGGGGCTAAACAGTGAGATACCGTTCACGAAAATATACTTTGATTATGAAACGTACCAGACTGCGTTCTCTCTATTTACATTTACGCAGCATTATATATATGGTTTCGGAGATAATACTTTGCCGCTGACGCGCCAATTCAGTTTAGGAGGTGATGATCTCTTCTACGGACTTCGTCAAGATGCTTTGACAGGGAGACAAATCTTCCTCGCGAGCGGGGAACTTCGTATTAAAATGCCATTCACGTTTTTCTTCGACACGTATCTTTCCAGCAGGTTTGACATCGGAGATATTTGGGGGGAGCAAAAAAATATAGTCCTGAAAAACCTGAAGCAGGGAATAGGCGGTTCGCTTGGGTTTGATACACCTATCGGCCCTATTGTTTTCAGCGCCGGAAAAGCATTCTTCCCGGGCGAGCCGATTATGTCAACACCATGGACGTTTTATTTCAAGATCGGGGTCGAAATACCAACGGTTTCTACTTATCAATAATCTTTATTAACTTTATTGTCAAAAATATTTCACATTAGGAGAATAAGATGAAAATTAGATCGTTAGATGCACTTGAAATTTTAGATTCACGAGGAAACCCAACGGTAGAGGTTGATATCATTTTAGAAGACGGCACGCAAGCGAGGGCAATGGTGCCAAGCGGAGCGTCAACCGGTGAAAAGGAAGCGACTGAATTAAGAGACGGCGACAAAAAACGCTATGGAGGAAAGGGCGTAAGAAAAGCGGTTGACAATGTTGCAAAGAAGATCGCCCCTGAATTGACAAAAAGAGAATTCGGTTCGCAAAAAGAACTCGATCAATTCATGATTGAGCTGGATGGCACACCCAATAAATCCGCGCTAGGCGCTAATGCAATCCTCGGTGTTTCGATGGCTTATCTACGGGCATCTGCGGCAAGTGCAGAAGTCCCATTGTACCAATATATCGGCGGCGTAAATGCTAATCTTCTTCCTGTTCCATGCATGAACATTATCAACGGCGGAAAACATGCTGACAATACAGTTGACTTTCAGGAATTCATGATCGCCCCGCATAACGCGTCATCATTTACGGAAGCGATTCGAATTGGGGAAGAAGTTTTTCATACTTTGAAATCTGTGCTCCATTCGAAAGGATTGAGCACGGGAGTCGGCGACGAAGGCGGTTTCGCTCCGGACTTGAAAACAAACGACGAAGCCGTTGAAGTAATCTTAGAAGCGATCACAAAAGCTGGATACAAGCCGGGCAAAGACGTAAGCATTTGCCTTGATCCTGCAGCAAGCGAAATGTGGGATAATGGGAAATATCTTTTCTTCAAAAGCAATAAGACGCGCAAATCCAGTGGTGATATGATTAAACTTTGGGAAAGCTGGGTTAAACAATATCCAATCGTACTTCTAGAAGACGGACTTGCTGAAAATGACTGGGAAGGCTGGATGAATTTGACAAAGGCTCTCGGTCCTAAAATCGAACTTGTCGGTGACGATTTATTCTGTACAAACAAATCAATACTAGCAAAAGGAATCGAGAAGAAAGCTGCAAATTCGATCTTAATAAAACTGAATCAGATCGGTACTGTGACAGAAACTCTTGAGACTATCGAGCTTGCTTATCGGAACAATTACAACTGCTTTGTTTCGCATCGAAGTGGAGAAACTGTCGATTCAATTATCGCTGATTTGACAGTTGCCGTTGGTGCTGGACATTTGAAGACAGGAAGTGGCTGCCGCGGAGAACGAATTGAGAAGTTCAATCAACTTATGCGGATCGAAAAGCAACTCGGCAAGGCCGCAAGGTTTGCCGGTAAGAACACGTTCAAGAACGCGTAAGAAGATTCTTTTTCTAGGTTGAGCAGACTGCGCGACCTATTTTTAATTTTTTGTGGACGAGTTCTCTTCCGTTTCTTTCATTTCAATTTTAGGAAAGTTTACTCCGTCATCCGCGAGGTTTACCTGAGCGCTAGATTCTAATTTTTGGCTCTGCAATTTCGATTCGAGCCAGTTTGAAGTTGAGAGTACAAATGTTGCGAAGAGAACTCCGGCAATAACATCGACACCGTAATGGTAGCGCATATAGACGGTGGCGAAGATGAGTCCCATCCCTAACGGTACGATAACCATCGCGGACTTAGCTCGGTACTTTATTGCCATTGCAATCGTTATGATGGTCATTTCCGTATGACCGCTTGGAAAGCAATCACGTTGAGCAAGCATAGCAGCTTTTGCAACGTTCGTAATGGATTCACCCGAGTCAATAATGTTTCGCAAAAACGAAGTCACGTACAACCCCGGCAGATCATTGTTAAGTCTCGCGAAGTTGTATAACGTAAACCTCGGACCGATCGCGGGGACAAAAAGATAACCGGCAAATGAAGCATAAAACCCGTACATCAAGACGAATAAGAAGAAGAGGAATCCTTTTTCGTTTCTATTTTTTAGAAGTTCGATTCCTAAGATGACCCATAATAGGTAGAAACTGCTGTAGCAGATTTGCAAGAACTCGGTGAGTCCTCTGGTGGAGATTTTATCAAGGAAGGAAGTCGGATCGGCGCCAAAAATAAGCTTATCAACTTTTATCAGGAAATAATCGAAGTCGTGAGGATTGATCGCGTGTACCATCAAATACAATTCTTTGAAGGTCAGGAAAATAAGAGGAAACGTGTACCATTGCGTAATAAAATCGATTAGCTTGTTTTTTCTTCTCGAGTGGAAATTCATAAGTACGACGAGTCCGAACGAGACGAGAAAATTAGCGATCAGAATAATCAGGTAGTATTGTACTCTATTATGATAAACGAGCGATGTAACTGCGATGGCAGTGAGGCCCAGTATGTTAAGCCGGTCTAATGCCCTGAGTTTTTTCAAGTCTAACATTGTTCTCCAAAATCAAAAAAAGTCTGTAGATTTCTTGTGGTGTAAAAGTCTCAATACGATTAGTTTTGAATTTTTCCGGCAGAAGGCCAATTGATTCTTTTCCGTAATAATGAGCCACATAGTGTCTGAACATTTTTCGGCGCATTCCGAATACTTTCTTCACGAAATCGACGAATTTGTTTTCATCAATGAGCGGTTCTCGTTCTTTGAATATTATTTTTATTACTCGTGAATTCACTCCTGGTCTCGGCCGAAAACAAGTTGGTGCAACGGAAAATAATTTCCTGACCTCGGCGACAAGCTGTAGGCGAACCGAGATAGATCCGAATTCTTTTGTGTCGACGTGCGCCGAAAGTCTCTTTGCAACTTCCTCTTGCACCATGAGAATTGCGTAATCTATTTTTTTGCGCTCATCGACTAATCTTGAAACGATCTTGCTTGTCAAGTTGTACGGAATATTTCCGACGACTTTTATCGGAGAACCACCGGCAGGGATTTCATAATTTAGAAAATCATCGTGGATCAGGTTGAGGTTTGAAAATGCAGATAGATCATGTTTGAGAGATAAACAAAGTCGTTTGTCTTTTTCTACGGCTATTACATTCGCAAACTTGGTAACGAGTAGGGTGGTCAAAGCTCCCTTTCCCGGTCCGATTTCGACAACTGTATCAGCTTCCGAGATCGACAGCGTTTCAACAATTTTGCGCGCGATGTTCGAATCTGTTAGAAAGTTCTGCCCCAATGATTTTTTCGCACGATGCGTCGTCAGCGTCTCTATTTCAGTTTTGTTCTTCGACCATCGTCGGATTTCTTGTTGAACAATCACTTCAATGAAAGCAAGGAATTGTGAGCGGACGTCGCCTCGTCATAGTTGTCAGTGAGCTTTGTGTTAAAGCTGACAATTGTGAAGCGAGCATCATTGGTTGTGCCGCCTGAGACCAATCCTAAGTTCAAAAAACCATCGACAGGAGGAGTCAAGTCCGGATAAGAACTTTTGAGGTACTGTACCACCTGCAAACTCACAGGCGGATGAATTCTAAGTGCAAGTTTGTAATCGAGTGTACCATTAAATCCATGCCATCCATCTAATTTGAAATCGAACGGTGTGCCGTACGAGATGAGGTTGTTGAAATACACTCTTCCGTCGGTCAAATCAATATTGAATGATGCGGCGCTCAATTTTAAATCGTCCATCTCGCTCACTCCGAGAAATCCGTAAAGCTTATTCAGCACCGAGTAATTCTTCATGGATATGTTAGAAATTTTGAATTGCCCTCTTCCACTGACAGCGGCTAAATCTACTTTTCCGGAGTCATCATAAGTACCATTCAAGCTGAGATTCCCTTTTCCAGTGCCGCCGGTAATTTCGTCTTTTCCTAAATAACGCTTAACTAAATTTCCGAAATCCGTGGTAGAAATCTGCGCCTTGAAACTAAAATTAGTCTTGTCCTCTTGACCATAATCTGTCCAGCCGACCACTTTGAACGTTCCCGCTGAAGATGTATAATCCAATTTATTCATTCTAACAAAAAATTCTTGGAGCTGCAAATTGCCAGAAACTTTTGACAATGTATCAGTCGGCATAACAAATCTGTTCATATTGAACTTTAACTGGACATTTGCTCGCGGCAGCCATATGAGAAATTGTCTGCCGATGTTTAAATTCAAATGCGGCAACAGTCCGATGGTGCTGAATGCTTTTGAGACGACTTCTATTTTCGCCGATGGCATCAATGACTTTTCACCGAGGAACATGCTCGGATAATCAGTCAACGTGCCGGTTAATACCATGTCGCTCGCGCCGAGGCGAAGCAGCAGTTTATTGAACATCGCGCGGTTGTTCCTGAAAGAAATGCTTCCGTCACATTCTCCGTTATAAAGAGTGTCTATGCCAATGGGAATTCGCACGAGAGCATCTGCGAATGTTATGAGTCCGTCGGCGTTCACTCTGCCGGACTTTGGATTGATATCTAGATTGTATTTTGCGCGAACCGAACCCAAAAATTTATCCGTCTCCGGTAAACCGAGGGTGCGTGCCAGCTTATCGAGATTTATATTTGCTGACACTTTGGCGGCTGCAGTTTTAGGAGGGGTAACGTTAAATGCAACCGATGCAAAGTTATCACCGAGAAAAGCGCTCGGCATTGAGAGCACAAAATTTGAAGAGTCATTCTTTGAAGAGTATGTAGCGTTGACTCCTTTTATCGTGAGAGAATCTCCAGAACGCAGATCCGCACGGAAATTTTTTAGTTGAAATAAAAACGAAGCACTAGAGCCTTGATTGTGTTCGATGTATTCAAAATCAAGTGCGAGGTTGCCTTTTATGGAATTTTCAACGACTTCGTCCTGCAAAAAATTCGGAAGCAAGTTGTAGACGCTTTGCGCCGACGAATCGGTATTGACGGTATATGCACTTATCTCGGTTCGTGGATAAAAAGAAAGTGAAACGTTTGATCTTAACTTAATCCCGAAGATAGATGCCTTGGTTGATTGAATACTCACAACATCATGGCGCGTGTCGTAATCAAGTTTCGCGTTGACATCTATAGAATTTCTGCTGAAGAGCTCGAGCTGCCTTTCCAGAACTCGAAGTTGGCTATTTCAAATTTCGAATTAAGTACCAGCTTATTTTCTTCAACGACTGTTTGTATCTTTGAAGTAAGGTCTACATTCAGGAACTTCGCTGAAACATCAGATTTGTTGTTATAAAAAATTATATTCCCGTTTGCGATTTCGAAGTTTGAAAGAAGCAGGCTCGACAATGATCCTCTGACATTTTTTTGTTCGCGACTAAACGACTCGCTCAACAATTGATCAGTATTCAGCTTTCCTTTCGTGTTCCGTTCAATGAAAAAAGTCGGCGAATAAAAAACCACGTTATTTATCTCAAGACGATTCTTGAGGAGCGGCAGAATCTTTGCGTCGATTACGATAGCTTTTGTGTCTAAGAGATAAGGGCTGTAGAATTGTTCATAACTTGGATTTGAAACACGAAGTCCGGTTATTCTGATGCCGATGGTCGGAAAGAATGAAAGCTCAACCTCTTCTGCTGAAACATTGCGGTTGAGGATTTGACTTATCTTCGGCAGCACAAGAGCCGTCAGGCGGTCGCTGCTGAAAATCACTTTTGAGAAAATGGCAGCGACCAGTATGATTATTCCTACCGTTCCGACCACGACTTTGATTAGTTTTGTATACCTCTTCACAATAAAAATATAGGGTTTGTGACATCTATTATCAATTTGCTTTGTGAGATGGTTACAAATACGGACGAAAAACCGTAGATGGACCATGGGGTCAGAGTATTAGCCATTTGCTTTGGCGAGACGATGTCAATTATAACAATTGGAAAGATTTTCTGTTGAAGTTATTTTAAGACGTGTTAATTGCATTTGAAGGAATTGACGGTAGCGGTAAGACGACTCAAGCTGGACTTCTTTCCAAGAGGCTCGCCAATGAAAGCATTCCAAATGAAATTTTACGAGAACCGGGGGGAACGACGCTTGGTGAGGGTGTGCGAGAACTTTTACTGCATCGAACCGACTTGAAGATAAATCCGATTACGGAATTTTTACTATTTAGTGCGAACAGAGCACAGCTCGTTCGCGAGAAAATTATTCCAATGCTTGAATCAGGAAAAGTTGTGATTCTCGATCGTTATTTTTACTCTTCAATTGCGTATCAGGGTTTCGGTAGAGGTATCCCGGTTCAGCAAATAGAAATGATCAGCCATCTTGCAACTAAGGGCATAATACCTGATGTTATATTCTTAGTGGATTTGGACATTGAGACGGCCTTCAAAAGGAGATGGCTCGCACGCCACTCAGCAGATCGGATGGAAGATGCTGAAGTCAAATTTTTCGAAAAGGTGATTGACGGATTCGATTATTGTGCGAAAAAGGAACCCGATAGATTTGTAATCGTCGATGGAAAAAGTTCGGTTGACGATATGTCGGACAAAATATTTGTTGAAGTAATGCGTAGAATAAAAAAGTTGGCGGAGGAACGCGATGAGTCGTAAATTATTTTGGATATTATCCGTTTTGCTAATCGGAACAAGTGTTGGTTTCGTGGCGATACGGAACGGCGATACTTTTTTTGAAGTCAGGCGCACTATTGACTTGTTCGGAACGGTTTATAAAGACGTTATCGATGACTATGTAGATCCAGTTACTCCGGACCAATTCATGAGGAAAGGAATTGATGCGATGTTGTCTTCGCTCGACCCTTATACCGTTTATATGGATAAGGATAACAGCGGTGAAATAGATTTGCTAACTACAGGAAAATATGGGGGCGTCGGGGTTTCGATCGGCAGTGCGGGCGAAAAGATTATCATCACAGGTGTGTTCGATGGTTATAGCGCGCAGAGACAAGGCCTGAGAATCGGCGATCAGATTTTGAAAATAGACACGGCGAATGTGAACAACCTAAAAATAGATGACGTTAGCAACATGGTACGCGGCGAACCGGGATCACAGGTAAAACTGACGATCAAGCGAGAAGGGGAGGAGAAACCGTTCGAGGTTGTCCTCGTGCGCTCGGAAATAAGATTGAAATCCGTTTCTTACTACGGAATTGTTAATTTGAACATAGGCTTTATAAAGTTAGATCAATTCTCGCGAGGTTCTGATGAAGAAGTCAAAGATGCCTTGACCGATTTGATGGCACGTACCAACCTCAAAGGGTTAATACTCGATCTACGGAATAATCCGGGCGGGCTGCTTGAGTCCGCTGTCAACATCGTGGAGTTGTTCGTACCGAAGGGAAGTCCCATTGTGATGACGAAGGGAAGAGATTCATCGTCTGATAAGAAATATATATCCGACCAGGACCCGATAGTCGCTAATTTACCGATGATAGTTCTTGTCAACAGCAACAGCGCAAGTGCAAGCGAGATTGTTGCAGGCGCACTGCAGGATTTGGATCGGGCAGTCATCGTCGGGACAAACACTTTTGGAAAGGGGCTTGTTCAAACAATACTTCCATTGGGGTACGATGCACAATTGAAGATAACGACGGCAAAATATTATACGCCGAGCGGCAGGTGCATTCAAAAAATAGATTACGAAAGACGCCGAGACGGTGAAACTGCTATCACTCCGGACAGTTTGAGAAAAGAATTCAAAACACTTGATGGCCGACCAGTCTTTGAAGCTGGGGGAATTTCTCCTGACACTGTCGCCATGGGTGAGAAAAATTCTGATTATGTCCAGCAGCTAATGCGCGGTGGATATTTCTTCAACTTTGCAACTAAGTTTCGTTCCGAGCACGACACCATCCCGGCGGATTTTACTGCCAGAGAAAATGTGCTGAACCAGTTTCACGATTTCATAGAAAAGGACAACTTCACTTACACTTCTCGTTTGGCTCAGGTAATTGGAGATGCGCAGAACCTTGCTTCCGACTCCGACTATGATCCATCCATCGACAAAGATATTGCCGCAATGGCAGAAAAGATACGGACAGACGAGCACGGACTGTTTGAAAAATATTCCAAAGGGATTTCGCAAGATTTGACTTTGGAGATTGCAGGCAGGTTTGGAGGTGACGCCGCTGAAACAAAGGCAACGCTTAAATACGACGAGCAGGCTAAGGTTGCCGAGTCGATTCTTGAGAATCCGCAAACTTACGTAAGAATTCTCAGCATCACTCATTGACTATCCATGGCATACCCGTTAAATTTTCTACTCAAAACTGAAGGAGGAAGCGAGTAATTATGTCTGAAACTGCTCCAATCACAAAGACAGCAGCTTCACTTTCCAAAGGTTTGGATGGTATAGTTGCCGGCCAATCATCAATATGTTTTATAGACGGACAAAAAGGTGAGTTAGTCTATCGTGGCATAAACATCGATGAGCTTGCCACCAATGCCACGTTCGAAGAAGTTGTTTATTTACTCTGGTATGGTACACTTCCAAAGAAAGACCAACTCGCGAAACTGCAGAAAGAACTTGCAGCAAATCGAAGCCTGCCAAGTCCTGTGATAGAATTTTTGAGATCTGTACCGAAAACATCCGAACCGATGGATGTTCTTCGCACAGCAGTTTCTTTTCTCGGATTATTCGACGAGGAAGCGAAAGACAATACTTTAGAAGCAAACTGGAGGAAATCAATCAGGTTAGTTGCAAAAATGCCGACGATCATTGCCAACTTCCACACATTCCGCAACACCGGCGATTACTTAAAACCGGATGCGTCACTTAGTCATTCGGCTAATTTTCTTTATATGCTGAACGGTGTGCCGCCCGGTGATACTTCGATGAAGACCATGGATTGCGCACTTGTTCTTCAGGCTGATCATGAGTTTAATGCTTCGACGTTTGCCGCGAGGGTTACAGTTGCTACTTTGTCCGACATTTATTCAGGCGTAACTTCAGCAGTCGGTACACTAAAAGGTCCGTTGCATGGTGGTGCGAATGAAGCAGTGATGAATATGCTTCTGGAAATAAAGACGATTGACCGCGTAGAGCCATATTTGAAACAGCTTTTTGCAGAGAAGAAGAAGATCCCGGGTTTCGGCCATCGTGTTTATAAAGTCCAAGACCCTCGCGCCAAGCACATGAAGAAATTTTCCAAACAGCTGGCTGAGACGATTGGTAATCTAAAATGGTACGAAATGTCCGAGAAGATCGAGGAATTCGTGAAGAAGGAAAAAGGCTTATTGCCGAACGTCGATTTCTATTCCGCATCGACATACTATTACCTCGGAATACCTGTTGATCTTTACACCCCGATTTTTGCAGTAAGCAGAACCGCCGGGTGGACGGCTCACATCATGGAACAGTATGCCGACAACCGTCTCATCAGGCCTGTATCCGATTATGCAGGTCCGCGTAACGTCCATTTTATTCCTATTGATAAACGATAATGCGCACCTTGCGGTGATTCATGGACTGCGTGAGAGAAACGTGGTCGAAAACCCGCGCGAAAATATATTAACCGCAAAGGGCATAAGATTGCAGGGTGTAGTTGCTCTACAAGTGGTCTCGAAAACCATTGTCGAATCTGTCCATCCTGCAGGATTCAATATTTTCAACAACAATGGTTTGGCAGCAGGTCAGACTGTATTTCATTTCCATTTTCATGTTGCACCGCGATATAACGATGACGGCTTAAAAGTCAAGCCGCAGCTCAAGACTTACGAGTCTCTCAACCAAATGGCAGAATATTCGAGGAAGATTCGCGAGAAGATGCATATTCGGATCAAAGACAGTTAGGAGAATAAGCATGAATAGTTTCTACGAAAAGATATCTTCTCCGTCAAAAGGTGAGAAAATTATTTCGGTAAATGGGAAACTGCGGGTACCCGATAACCCTATCATTCCTTTCATTGAAGGGGATGGCACTGGTCCGGATATTTGGCGTGCAAGTAAAATGGTCCTCGATGCGGCAATTCAAAAGGCTTACAACGGGAAAAAGAAAATAGAGTGGTTAGAAGTGTATGCGGGTGAGAAGGCGAACAAGGTCTATGGCAGAGAAGTGTGGCTTCCGGGTGACACACTCAAAGCTATCACCGAATATATCGTTGCAATAAAGGGTCCTCTCGCAACTCCTGTAGGTGGCGGTATTCGTTCACTCAACGTTGCACTTCGACAGATGCTTGATCTTTACGTGTGCCTGAGGCCAGTGAGATACTTTGAAGGTGTACCATCGCCCGTGAAGCATCCGGAGAAAGTCGACATGGTAATTTTTCGTGAAAACACCGAGGACATTTACGCAGGTATCGAATACGCCGCCGGCACGCCGGAATCACAAAAGGTTTTAGATTTTCTTCAGAAAGAATTTCCGAAGGGCTTTGATAAAATTCGTTTCAGCACAAGAGAGAAAGCAGAAGAATTTTGGAAAGCTGTCGGCGCGAAGGATTTCCCGAGTGATGTGAGGGTTGGTGTCGGCATTAAGACGGTGAGTTACAGCGGAAGCGTGCGATTGATTCACAGCGCGATTTCTTACGCGATTAAGAACGGACGCAAATCGGTGACTCTCGTTCATAAAGGCAACATTATGAAATTCACCGAAGGTGCGTTTCGCGATTGGGGTTACAAAGTCGCGAAAGAATTCTTCGGCGCGGTCGAGATGGATGGTGGACCATGGTGCAAGATCACAGGAGGCAAACCGGGCGCCGGACTCATCATCAAAGACAGTATTGCTGATATCACGTTGCAGCAAGTGCTGACGCGACCGGAAGATTTTGACGTGATTGCCACGCTGAATTTGAACGGCGATTATTTGAGCGATGCACTCGCTGCACAAGTTGGCGGCATCGGCATCGCGCCGGGAGCAAATATCAATTACATTACTGGCCATGCAATATTTGAAGCAACGCATGGAACTGCGCCGAAGTATGCGAATCAGGATAAGGTGAATCCCGGATCATTGATACTGAGCGGGGTTCTCATGCTTGAATATTTAGGCTGGAACGAAGCGGCGGATATGATCGTGAAGGGAATGGGGAAGACAATAAAATCGAAAGTGGTCACCTACGATTTTGCGCGGTTGATGGAAGGCGCAAAAGAAGTCAAGACATCGGAATTTGGGAAAGCGATTATTCAAAATATGTAATGCCATGCCAATTTCAAAACTCAAAATTCAAAAGCCAAAACTAATTCGTAACGCGTTAAAATTATTAGATCATGTCGTGTTCTGATTATAGTCTTAACTTTTGATTTGTGATTTTAAACTTTGAGCTTTGATTTTTGAAATTGCTTATTGCTTATAGCCTTTTCCGTAAGAGCAAGCACCGCACCTTTTTTTATTATTACGCTTGACAAAAACGTTTTAATATTTTAACTTTACTGCACAATTAGTTTAATTAATTAATAACCCTTTAAAATCAAATGTTGGCTTTAAGCGACAAAAAGCTTGACCCGATAGACCACAGATTGTTAGAAATTCTCCAGAAGAATGCGAGAACAAGGCTTAACGAGATGGCACAGCAGCTTGGACTGACAATTCCCACAATATCTGAACGAATCCAGAAGCTTGAAGACAGAGGAATCATAAAGGGGTACACTACAATTTTGGATCCGAAGAGATTGGGCAAAGATATTACTGCTTTCATCACGGTGGCGATCGACTCGAGCAAGCATTACCAAATGTTCATGGAACGCGCGAGAGAAACCGAGGAAATACTTGAATGCCATTCGGTCACCGGAGAAGGTTCCCATCTCATAAAGGTTCGCGCGGAAAATACAAATACGCTCGAGAAACTTCTGTCCCGAATACAATCTTGGCCCGGAGTGCTGAGCACAAAGACGAGTGTGGTACTTTCTACTATTAAAGAATCAACAATAATTAGAACACAAAATAATTAAATTCAGGAGGAAACATGGCAAAAGCTGTGAAGTCTGCTAACGAAGTAGATAAGCTCTTAAAGTTCGTAAAAGACAGTGATATTGAAATCATCGATTTGAGGTTTACCGACATCCCGGGGCAGTGGCAGCATTTTTCGATTCTGCCAACCGAATTGACAGAAGATTCATTCGATGAGGGAGTCGGCTTCGACGGGTCAAGCATACGTGGATTCCAAGCGATCAACGAAAGCGATATGGTACTTATTCCCGATGCAACAAGATATTTCATTGATCCATTCACTTCTCACAAAACATTGGATATTGTCTGCAACGTAAAAGATCCGGTCACTGGCGAGCCTTATCGCCGCGACCCGCGCTTCATTGCACACAAAGCTGAAGCTTATCTCAAGTCAACAGGCTTGGCAGACACCTCCTTTTTCGGACCGGAATATGAATTCTTCATTTTTGATAACGTCAGATTTGCTCAGACAGTCAACACAGGATTTTATGAGATCGATTCAGATGAAGGTATTTGGAACAGTGGAGCAAGTGATATGCAAAACTTAGGTTATCGCCCGAAAACTAAAGAGGGTTATTTCCCGGTTCCGCCGATAGACAGCTTCCAAGATATTCGGTCGGAGATGTTCCTTACGATGAAGCAGGTCGGGATCAATGTGGAAGTTCATCATCATGAAGTTGCAACAGCAGGTCAAACAGAAATAGACATGCGGTTTGCCCCATTGATGACCATGGCTGACAACATGTTGACTTTTAAATACATCACGAAGAACGTGGCAGCAAAACATAACAAAACAGTTACGTTCATGCCGAAGCCGCTGTTTGGTGACAATGGATCAGGGATGCACGTACACCAGAGTCTGTGGAAGGGTGGAAAGCCTTTGTTCTACGGCAACGGCTATGCGAACCTGAGCGAGATGGCATTGTACTACATCGGTGGCTTATTGAAACATGCACCTGCCTTGTGTGCTATTACAAATCCGACGACGAACTCCTATCACAGGCTGGTACCAGGATTTGAAGCGCCTGTAAATCTTGCTTACAGCCAACGCAACCGATCTGCTTGCGTCAGAATTCCGATGTACTCAAAGAACCCAAAGGCAAAAAGATTAGAGTTCCGCGTACCGGATCCTTCGGCAAACCCTTATCTAGCCTTGCCGGCACTCTTGATGGCTGGACTGGATGGAATCATGAACAAGATCGATCCGGGTGAGCCGCTTGACAAAGACATTTACGATTTGTCACCGGAAGAGCTTCGGAATGTACCGTCAACTCCCGGCTCGCTTGAAGAGTCGCTGAAGGCGCTCGAACGGGATCATGACTTCTTATTGCGCGGAGATGTGTTCACGGAAGATTTAATCAGCACGTGGATAAATTACAAGATGACAAACGAAGTCAAGCAAGTCGCCTTACGGCCACATCCGTATGAGTTCATGCTTTATTATGATATTTAAGTGGTAAATAAATTATCTGTGCCATAAGGCGCATCAGCCTCTGGCTGAGAATAGTGATAGAGCCCGCTCGAATAACATCCGGCGGGCTTTTTTATTCCATTGAATCACTAAACCGTTTGCCGTAAATTTTTCACAGTTTAGTCCAGTAAATACTCGGAGTGACTCAAATGACGGTCTCAACAAATTCATTCTCGACAAAAAAAGATCTCAAAGTTAGATCTCAAAATTTTAAAATATTTCATTTACCTACGCTTGAGAAGAGCAACCACGACATAACCAAATTTCCATATTCCATCAGGGTACTTCTAGAAAATCTCTTGAGGTTCGAAGATGAGAAAGTAGTTACTTCTTCCGACATCGAGGCGCTTCTGAAATGGAACGGCAAACCGGCAACCGACAAAGAAGTTGCATTCATGCCAGCTCGCGTACTGCTGCAGGACTTTACAGGAGTTCCCGCTGTCGTGGATTTAGCCGCGATGAGAAGTGCCGTCGAACGCATGAAAGGGAACACTGACAAAATAAATCCGTTAATACCATCCGAGTTAGTCATAGATCATTCAGTGCAAGTAGATAAGTTCGGTACCGATGATTCATTTCTATTTAATGCTGATTTGGAGTTTAAGAGAAATGTCGAGAGATACACACTGCTTCGCTGGGGACAGAAAGCGTTCAAGGACTTTAAAGTGGTTCCGCCCGATACAGGAATAGTTCATCAAATTAACCTTGAATATCTTGCACGCGTCGTAGAGACGAGGAAACAAGATGGCGAAGCCATGGCTTTTCCCGATTCGCTTGTCGGTACAGACTCGCACACCACAATGGTCAACGGACTCGGCGTGTTCGGATGGGGAGTCGGCGGAATCGAAGCGGAAGCCGTAATGTTAGGCCAGCCTTATTTCATGTTGACGCCGGAAGTTGTCGGCGTGCGTTTGATCGAGGAATTGCCGGAAGGCGCAACAGCAACGGACTTAGTGTTGACTCTAACTCAACTTCTTAGAAAAACTGGCGTTGTTGGAAAGATCGTGGAATACTTCGGCGAGGGGGTTTCCAAATTGAGTTTGCCTGATCGTGCCACTATTGGGAACATGTCACCGGAGTATGGCGCGACGATGGGATTTTTTCCCGTCGATGATGAAACAATAAAATATTTGAAGCTTACGGGGCGCAGCGACGAGCAGGTAGCTATCGTTGAAACTTACTGCAAGGAGCAAGGACTCTTCTGGAGTAAACGAGAGCCCGAGCCTGTTTACAGCGACGTGGTCGAATTAGACATGAGCAAAATCGAACCCTGCGTCGCAGGACCAAAGAGGCCGCAAGACAGAGTTCTGCTGAAAGACGTAAAGAATTCCTTCGCGAAATCGCTAACAGCTTCTCCTGCTGAACGCGGTTTCGGACTTAAACCGGAAGATATATCTAAGGATGTAACTGTTCGCAAAAAAGGGACTTCTGTGCCAGACGTGCATCAATTCTCGGCTGAGTTTGAATTGCATAATGGTTCAGTTGTAATCGCTGCGATTACAAGCTGCACGAACACTTCCAATCCGAATGTGTTGATAGCCGCCGGTTTGTTGGCTAAGAAGGCGGTCGAAAAGTATGGATTAACGTCGAAACCGTGGGTGAAGACAAGCCTGGCGCCCGGTTCACAAGTGGTCATGGATTATTTGAAAGAAGCGGACTTGTTGAAAGCGTTGGAAAAATTGCATTTCAATCTTGTCGGATTTGGCTGCACGACCTGCATCGGAAATAGCGGGCCGCTTGACGAGAATATTTCGTCGGTGATCGAGAAAGAGAATTTAGTGGCGGTATCGGTTCTGAGTGGAAATAGAAACTTTGAAGGGAGGATCAATCCTCATACGAAGGCGAGCTACCTTGCATCGCCGCCGCTGGTAATCGCATACGCCCTTGCCGGTAGAATTGACTTCGATCCATTGAGTGAACCAGTTGATTACTCTAAGGATGGTAAGCCTGTATTCCTGAAGGATCTATGGCCTTCGCAATCGGAAATTCAGAGTGCGATAAGCAAGTCAGTAAAGCCGGAAATGTACCGTATACGTTATGAGCATGTCTTTGACGGTGATGAAATGTGGAAAGAATTAAAGGTTCCTGGCGGGAAAAGTTATCGTTGGGAACAGGACTCCACCTACATTCAAGAGCCGCCGTTCTTCAAGGGTCTGTCGCTCGTTCTCCCGAAAGTTGCTGATATTATCGGCGCAAGAGTTTTAGTTCTTTTAGGCGACTCTGTAACCACGGATCACATCTCTCCGGCGGGATCGATCCCGGAAGATAGCCCGGCAGGTAAGTACCTGATGGAACATGGTGTTCAGCCGAAAGATTTCAACTCATACGGAGCACGGCGGGGAAATCACGAAGTTATGATGCGCGGCACATTCGCAAATATACGGTTGAAGAATTTCTTGGTACCCGGTACGGAGGGCGGCTGGAGTATTCATCTTCCGGTCTCGCAAACAGCATCTCCTAACGGCGAAAAGATGTGGCTCTATGATATTGCTATGAAATATCAGTCTGAAAAGGTTCCATTGCTGGTGATCGCAGGGAAAGAATATGGCAGCGGCAGTTCGCGTGACTGGGCTGCTAAGGGAACGCTGCTACTCGGAATTAAGGCGGTGATCGCCGAAAGCTATGAAAGAATTCACAGAAGCAATCTTGTCGGGCTTGGTGTGCTGCCCCTCCAATTTAAGGAAGGAGAGAATGCCGCAACTCTCGGCTTAACCGGCAGGGAATTGTTTTCAATAACGGGCATGAAGGATCATTTGGCTCCCCACAAGGAGATCGACATCACAGCATTCGGAGAAAACAGCAAGACGATCAAATTCAAAGCCATCGCACGCTTAGACAGTCAGGTTGATGTTGAGTATTACTTGAATGGCGGGATTTTAAATACAGTGCTGAGGCAAATGTTGAAACAAAATCAAAGTTGAAAGCTCAAAAACATAGGGATGAAACATATCAAAATCCAAAACCAACCTACGCGTAGTTTGCAACTCACGCCGCTATTTTTTAAATTAACGTATAAATTGGAGAAAAAATGAGAAGCGGAATTCATCCAAAATATCATACAGTGACTGTAACATGCGTTTGTGGAAATACATTTAAAACTCGTTCAACAGAACCCGGACAATTTTTGAAAGTTGAAATTTGCTCGAACTGCCATCCCTTCTTCACCGGGAAGCAAAAACTCCTCGACTCGGCAGGCCGCGTCGAGAAATTCATGAAAAAGTATGGACAGAAACCAAAGGTTGAAGCATAATCCTCATATCTATCTTACTACGCCAACTGGTTGAATATTTTCAAATAAATCCGGGTAGCATTTGGATAACAGGTTGAATTCTTTAAACTCACCGACATGATATAATTGTATCATATTGGAACAATGCTGCCAGAGCACAAAATAACCCAAGGGTATGCAAGTGTTTTGGTGGACGACGAAGAAAAGGAAGTGCGGGGGGACGTAGAGATGGCAAAATTCACGAACCACAACAGCGAGCCGAAGAAAGATTCTGACTTCGTATTGTATGAGACCGCCCGCGAAGTTGCTATAAAAGTCCTGAGTAGAATTGAGAGAACGGATTCCTATCTTGACAAGATTCTCGACTTTGAATCGAGAAGTCCCGATTTAAACGGATTAGACAGAGCCTTCCTTACAGAGTTAGTTAACGGCACTGTTCGCTGGAAGCTCAAGCTTGATTATGTCATAATGCAATTCTATAGAGGCGATTATTCCAAACTTGACATCAACATCAAAAATGCCATTCGACTCGCCCTGTACCAGCTAATGTTCCTTCAAGGAATACCGCAATCGGCCGCTGTCAATGAAGCTGTCAAGTTTGTGAAGAAGCTTCGGGGGCAATCTTCCGCCAATGCTGTCAATGCAATTCTCAGAACAGCAATTCGGAAAACCAATTTAATCGAGTATCCTGCTTTAGATGACGATGCAGTCAAAGCTCTTTCGACTATTCATTCTTTTCCATCGTGGCTTGTGCGAAGGTTCATAGACAGATTTGGTATTTATGAAACGGAACAACTTCTCATCTCGTTGAATGATCGGCCACGGCTGTCGGTGCGCGTGAATACAAATAGAATTTCGACGGATCAACTCGCGGCGGAATTCAAAGACCAAGGCATGGAAGTCTCTTGCGGTAAGTTTATTCCGAACTTTCTTTATGTCGAAGGCTTATCGAAGATCGGTGAGACAGAGTCATTCAAAGCCGGGCAGTTTACCGTCCAAGACGAAGGAGCGGGAATAGCTTCCATACTTCTCGATCCGAAGAGAGGGGAAAGGATTTTAGATATTTGCGCTGCCCCCGGCGGGAAGGCGACTCACATTCTCGAGTTGACGAACGGAGATGTGGACCTTACGGCAGTCGAAAAATACGAACACCGTGTTTATCTTGTCCAGAGTGCATTCAGCAGGATGGGGTACACTCGCGCTAAAGTTCTTGTGGCGAATGGAATAAATTATACGGACCCGGTGCTTTTCGACAAGATATTGGTTGATGCACCTTGCACAGGGTTCGGAGCCATCAGGAAAAAGCCGGACTCGAAATGGAAGCGCGACCCTCAAGACATCACAGACCTTAACGAGATCCAAACTGGACTTCTCGAAAACGTTTCAAAGCTCTTGAAACCGAACGGCGTAATTGTTTACAGCACATGTACGATCGAAGCAGAAGAAAATCAGGAGGTCGTCCATAAATTCTTGGCTAATCATTCCGGATTTGTTATTGAGCCGGCAGATTTATTCGTGAACAAAGCTTTAGTAGGGCGTGAAGGTTTCGTTGAGATTTTCCCGCACAGGCATGACATGGATGGATGTTTCGCGGCACGAATTCGTAAAGTCAATTAGAATATTGAAGTTGAAGTTTGCTTCATAAGTTTCTTGTAATGAAAACAACTGTTTAATAACTTTGTAATGAAAATATTTTGGAGGTTACATGATTAAGAACGTTGATGAACTTAAAAACAATTTACAAGGTGTTGTCGAAGTTGACGGCTGGCAAAGGCTGAAGGTTTCCAACGCCGAAAAACTTCGAAGCTCGGTAATAGATACGCTCGTTTACGAGTCGGTTTTCAATCCAAGTGAAGAAGTAAAGACTAAAATTAAGTGGATGATCCACGAGCTTGCAAAGAACCTTGGAGCAGGTTCTGCTTCCATCCAGGGGCTTTATTCGGCATACGGGCGCGGAGAGGTTTCCGGATTCACGGTTCCTGCAGTGAACATTCGTGGAATTACTTATGACTTTGCGCGCGCGATGTTCAGAGTCGCGAAGAAAAATAATATCGGTCCGTTCGTGTTTGAGATTGCTAAGTCGGAGATGGGGTATACCGATCAGCGTCCCGCCGAATATTCTGCTTGCGTTCTCGCTGCAGCCATTAAAGAAAATTATTCCGGACCTGTGTTCATACAAGGCGACCATTTCCAGTTCAATGCGAAAAAATTTGCGCAAGACCCTCAGAAGGAAACTGAAGCGATAAAGTCGCTGATCAAAGAAGCGGTCGCCGCAGAGTTCTACAACATCGACATTGATTCTTCTACACTTGTCGATCTCAGCAAAAGCACTACGGAAGAACAACAGCGGAATAACTATGAACTCGCGGCTGAAATGACCGCGCTTATCCGTGAAATTGAGCCTAAAGGTGTCGCGGTTTCAGTCGGCGGCGAGATCGGCGAGGTCGGCGGGAAAAATTCAACTCCGGAGGAATTCCATACCTACATGGAGGGTTATATCAAGACACTGAATTCGAAAAAGCATGGAGCGTTGCCGATTAGTAAAATCAGTGTCCAGACAGGGTCTAGCCATGGTGGAGTACCACTGCCGGATGGTACAGTCGCACAAGTTAAGATTGACTTTAGCGTTCTTGAGTCAATTTCAAAAATTGCGAGAAAAGAATACGGTATGGCAGGAGCTGTTCAACATGGTGCATCAACTTTGCCCGAAGAACTTTTCGACAAATTTCCGGGAGTAGGCACGGCTGAAATTCATCTTGCAACCGGCTTCCAGAATTTGTTATTCGATATTTTCCCAAAGGATTTCAAGGAAACAATTTACGATTACCTCAGGAAAAATTGCGCAGACGAAAAGAAACCCGACATGACCGACGAGCAATTTATTTACAAGACGCGAAAGAAAGCGTTCGGACCTTTCAAGCAGCAAATGTGGAATCTCGGAAAAGATTGGTTCGCAAAAGCGAATGTAGACCTTGAAAAACGGTTCGAGTTTCTCTTTCTAAAACTTAACACGAAGAATACTAAAGACGTCGTAAAGAAGTACGTCAAAGTCTAATCCCGAAGGGACAACTTCGCCGATTGACGAAAAATTCATCCCGCGAAAAAATCGGAGCGGCGGTTGCGTCGGTGATCGCCGCCATTTTTCTAGCTACTTTTAAACTCGTAGTCGGAATTGCCACAGGCAGTTTAGGAATTCTGAGTGAGGCAGCCCATTCTGCGCTCGATTTAATAGCAGCTATTACGACTTTATTTGCTGTCAGAGCTGCCGATAGACCTGCCGATACGGAACATCCTTACGGACACGGAAAATTCGAGAACGTTTCTGCTCTCTTCGAAACTCTGCTTCTTTTATTGACATGCATTCTCATCGGAAGAGAAGCTGTTGGGCGACTGCTCTTCAAGAAAGTTACAGTCGAAATTACTATTTGGAGCTTTGCCGTAATGCTCACATCAATTGTTGTTGACTTTACAAGGTCACGAATACTTTTGCGCGCCGCTAAGGAATTTCACAGCCAAGCTTTGGAAGCCGATGCACTCCATTTCTCAATGGATATTTTCAGCTCAAGCGTTGTCATGTTCGGATTGATCGGAACAAAAATGGGTTTTACATTTGCAGACCCGTTCGCGGCTTTAGGGGTTTCAGTAATTGTAATGTTCATCAGCATAAGACTTGGAAAACGAGCGATCGATGTTCTTGTCGACCGGAGTCCAAGTCGTAAACTGGTGGCAGGCATTCGCGATGCTGCACTTAAATCAAAAGAGGTTAAAGAGTTAAAGAGTTTGCGGGTCAGAGATTCCGGTGGAAAAATATTTGTTGACATGGTGGTCGGACTTCCGCGACTTCTTCCGTTTGAACAAGCTCATTCGCTCGTGGATGAAATCGAAAAGCGCGTACGAGCGGTCAGAGAGGAGATTGATGTGGTGGTACATGCCGAACCTGTGGAGGCGAGTACGGAAACGGTGATAGATAAGGTTCGATTTGCTGCAGAAAAGGTCGACGGGAAAATTCACGAATTAGAAGTGTTTTCCACGAAAACAGGATTTGTAATTGATCTGCATTTGGAAGTTGTTGACACCGATACGATCGAAACTGCGCACAAGAAAGCGGATACGCTCGAAAATGCAATTCGGGATCAAGTTGGAAATGTCGATCATATTTTCGTGCATATTGACAAATCTTCGGTGAAACCGATTGATGCCAAATTGCCAAATTTTCGGCATAGCGATTTCCCGATGAGACTTCTAAATTTCGTAAAATCTCAAAAGGGTATTGTCAGATGCAGTGATTTGAATTTCGCGGAAAGCGAATCGGGACTTCGAGTTGCGATGGTGTGCCAGTTTGATGAAACTCTTTCATTTGATAATACTGTTAAGATGGTAAATGAACTTGAGGAAGCCATCTTAAAAAAATTCCCTGTCATTTCTAAGGTTGTGATCCACCAAGAACCGGTATCCCACGACATTAGATGAAAAGTACTATATGGCTGAAGTTAGAGCTCATTTATTCGTGAGTGGACTTGTGCAAGGAGTTGGCTATCGCTTCTTCGCTATTAGAAAAGCTAACGTTTACGGTCTGAAAGGATTTGTTAAGAATCTCATCGATGGAAGAGTCGAAGTGGTTGCGGAAGGAGAAAAAGGTTTGATCGAGGAATTCATAAAAGAATTAAGACGGGGGCCGATTTCAGCTCATGTTACTGATGTGAGGATTGAATGGGACAAGCCAACTTTTGAATTTGAATGGTTTCAAGGTCTATGAGAATCGGATTCGGATTTGACGCACATGAATTACTGGAGAATAAACCGCTCAAGTTGGGGGGCTTGTTAATAGATTTTCCGATGGGACTTCGCGGACATTCAGATGGCGATGTCATTCTTCATGCTTTGAGCGACGCGATACTCGGCGCATGTGCCAAGGGAGATATCGGAATGTATTTTCGGGATGACAATAAAGCAATCAAAGGAATAGACAGCAAGCAGATTTTGACTTTCGCACTAGAAAGTGCGGCAGAAAAAAAGATGAAAGTAGGCAACATAGATCTAATTTTGGTAGCCGACCGTCCGAAGCTTAACGTGATGTACGAAAAGATCCGACAATCTGTCTCCAAAGCTTGCAATGTGCCTCCAGATCAAGTGTCGGTTAAATCGAAGACAACGGAGGGAACTCTCGTGACCCCAAATGCCATTGCCTGTTTCGCGGTGGTTCTAATGGAAAGCATGTGACGGAAATTAACAGCATAATAGCCGCATTGCAACATGCTCCCCCAGCGGATCTTTATTTCGCGTTGTTCTTTTTTGCTTTCTTAGAAAATCTTTTTCCTCCTTCGCCGAGCGACTTAGTTATAGCCTTTGGCGGTGCGCTTGTTGGTTTCGGAAAGCTTAATATGATTGCGGCTATTTTTTTTGCGACGCTCGGCAGCACCGCCGGTTTCGTTCTCATGTATTATGTCGGTTTTTTTTTAGGCAGAAAATTAATTGATTCCGGAAAGCTGAAATTTCTCCCGCTTGACAAGATAAAAATTGTTGAGGGCTGGTTTGTCAAATACGGATATTGGATGGTGGTGGGCAATCGTTTCCTATCAGGGACAAGAGCGGTGATCTCTTTTTTCGTAGGACTTTCGGAGATGCCGGTCGCAATCACCTTGCCGCTGTGCGCCATAAGCGCGCTGCTTTGGAATACGCTGTTGGTTTTTGCTGGCTCGCAGCTCGGTTATAACTGGCGACAGTTGGAATATTATCTGAGCATTTACGGAACTGTCATTGTCGCAATCGTAGCTTTTGTTGCTATATATTTCATCACGAAATATTTCTACCGGCGCAGGCATGTTTAAGAAAATTTTAAAGATCATCGGTTTGGCAATTGCCGCAATCATTGTTCTTTCGATTGCAAACGATCTTCTCACATATCGAATTAATCGCGACGCGGGCGTGGATTTCGGAAAATACCACGAGTATTCCGGTGTTATTAATATTCACACGCAATACTCGGATGGAAGCGACACCTATCAGCAAATCGGGGGAATGTGTGATTCGCTTGGAATTCACTTTGCGATCGTCACCGATCATAACACGGTCCAGCCGATGATGGATAATTTGGCCAGGCGATTCGGCATGAGCTTAATTGTGCCGGCGGCTGAAATCTCGACTGATGGCGAGAGCGGGCACTTTCTCGTAATGGGCGACAGTATTCCGCTCGTGCCGCGCAACGGTGTAACTTCAGATTCCGTGTTACATGATGCACTTAGGAAGGGAAGCATGGCCATACTGGCGCATGTTTTTCATCCTCGAAAGAGACTCGGTTGGAACAACTGGAATATCGGGAATTTCACGGGGATCGAATTGTACAACTTCGACGAGGGCTGGCGCAGTTCATTGAACTTTTTTGGAATAAACAAAATGATCGGCGCGTACGTCGGCTATGGCTTTCAAGAGGAGGCGCTAAATTATTTGCTCGAATATCCCGGCAAGGAAATGAAAAAGTTTGATGAACTAAATATGAGCCGCAAAGTTGTTGGAATAGGATCTTTGGGTGCACATTCCAACATAAAGCTTGGAAAAAGTTTTTACTGGCACTTTCCGTCGTATCAAAGTTTATTCAATCTGGTTCAAACGGTCATCGTTACTCGAGAGCAGTTCAACGGATTGTACCATCATGATAGAGAATCACTGTTGAATGCAATACTTAACGGAAACATGTTCGTGTCATTTTGCGGACTCGAGCAGGCGAGAGGGTTCTTGTTCACGGCAAAATCCGATACAAACGAAGTCGTCATGGGAGACAGTTTGAAAGTTGAAAGGTCAGCGCAACTTCACATAGTGATGCCCGACAGCAACGACGTCGAGACGCAGATCGTTTGGAATGGTAAAATAATTGCCTCGTATAACAATGCGAGTTCAATTGATTTTCCCGTAGTGCACCCGGGCGAGTACAGAGTTCAAGCGTTCCAGAAGCGGGTCATGCTGCCGCTGTTCACGAAGCGCTCGTTCCCATGGATACTCTCAAATCCGATTTATATTTATAGATAACCTTTGATGGTAAAAGCAAGAAGATTTTTTGATTCGAGTCTCGGCCTTTGTTTTTTTTCAGGACTTTTACTTGGATTTTCATTTCCGCCCTTCGATTTCGGGTGGTTGTCGTTTGTCGGATTTGTGCCGCTACTTTTCGTTATAGACAGTGCCGAAAATTACAAAGAAGTTTTTAAGTTCTCCTATTTCGGATTTTTGGCTTTCAACATTGTCACTATCTATTGGGTTGGCGGCTGGACGAAAGAAGCTGATCCATTTCTCATGATTGGTGGAGCGGGACTCGTTCTTGGTCACCCACTTTTCTTCACGATTCCTATGGTGGTGTACCACTTCGTTCATAAGAGGTTCGGAACGAAAGCTCTCTTCCTTTTTCCGTTTCTTTATCTTTCATTCGAGCATTTGCATTCGATCACCGAAGTTGCGTTCCCGTGGCTTACTGTCGGTTATTCTCAATCGTACAACTTAGCGGATATTCAGTTTACATCTTTCACCGGACTTTTCGGCTTGTCATTTCAAATCTTGCTAGCGAATTCTTTTATCTATTATGCCTTAATATCGTGGATGGAAAATCGGAAAGAAAAGAGGTTTCGGATTGCGGTTTCACTATCATTCGCTTTTCTTCTGATCGTCATTCCTGAGATTTATGGACTGAGTATCTTGAGGGTTGCAAAAAATTTAAAATACCTGAAAGCCTTGAACGTTACGCTTGTACAACCAAATATCGATCCGTATGCAAAATGGTCTGGCAACCCAACTCAAATTTTACGTGAATATGAAAATGAAACTTACCGAATAAGAATTCAGAAACCCGACCTCGTTGTCTGGCCTGAGACGGCAATTCCATTTTACATCCTTCTTCCGCAGAATTATTATTTTAAACATGAGCTCGAAGCATTTTTAGACAGCACTGGTGTCTCGCTTCTGAGCGGAGTCCCTCTTGCAACTTATTATTTAAATCCCGACAGTACGAAACCCAGCAGCCACTACGACGGATTAGCTCACATGTATTATGATGCGTACAATGGTGCTACGTTATTCGAGCCGCACTCAAACGCAGAACAGACTTACGGAAAAATTATTCTAGTGCCGTTCGGAGAACGAATTCCTTATGCCGACGCCGTGCCGTTTCTTATCAAACCTCTCAATTGGGGAGTCGGCATTAGCAACTGGGCACGCGGCAACGATACGACAGTATTCAAACTCAGAAACGGGATTACTTTTTCGACGGTTATCTGCTACGAAAGTATTTTTCCGAATTACGTGAGGGAATTCGTGAAGAAGAGTGCGAGCTTCCTGGTGATTATTACGAACGACGGATGGTACGGAAAATCTTCTGGACCGTACCAGCATGCAGCTTATGCAATGTTGCGCGCCGTGGAAAACAGAAAATCGGTTGTCCGCGCGGCGAACACGGGCATATCTGAGTTCATCGATCCTTACGGAAGATATATCGGCAAGCAAACCCGGCTTGATGAAAAAGTGACTCTTGCCGCAGAGATTCCGATCGATGATCAAATTACATTTTACACTGAACATGGAGATTGGATAGCGTACGTCGCAGAAATTATTTCTGCCGGAGTAATTCTTATCGGACTTTTTCTTAAATTTAAAAGTAAGAACTAAGGAGATGTTTTACGAAGTATATTGATTTGAGAAGCGATACAGTTACGAAGCCGAGCGACGAAATGCGGAAGGCAATGGCAAGTGCGGAAGTCGGCGACGATGTATTCGGAGAGGATCCGACCGTAAATCGTTTACAAGAAAAAGTTGCAGACCTCCTCGGTAAGGAAAGTGCACTTTATGTCCCGAGCGGAACTATGTCGAACCAGCTTGCGCTGAAGACTCATACAAATCCGGGAGACGAAGCGATCGTCGAGAGAGAGTCGCACATTTTTAATTATGAAACCGCCGCACCGTCTATGTTGTCGGGAGTTCAGTTGAACCCCGTCTCCGGCATAAGAGGACTCATGACGGCCACTGCTGTCGAGGAAGCGATAAGACCTGACGTTTATTATATGATGCCCACGAAACTTGTTTGTGTGGAGAATACTCACAACCGCGGAGGCGGGAGTATTTATTCGATGAAGTTGATAGATGAAATTAAAGAGGTAGCTTCGCGGCACAAGCTGAAATGCCATCTCGATGGTGCCAGATTATGGAACGCATCGGTTGCAACTGGAATACAAGTCTCGAAATTTGCAAAACGTTTCGATTCAGTTTCGGTTTGTCTCTCCAAAGGTTTAGGAGCCCCCGTCGGATCGGTGCTTGCTGGAACGAAAGAATACATCGACAGGGCACATCGCTTCCGAAAAATTTTCGGTGGCGGCATGCGGCAGGCAGGTGTTCTTGCCGCAGCCGGCTTGTATGCGCTCGAACATAATATTCATCGACTTGCCGAGGATCATGAAAAGGCGAAGGTGTTTGCAGAAATCCTTTGTGGGTCGCCGCTTTATGACGTGAATATCGACCACGTTGAAACGAATATCGTTATCTTTGGAATCAAACGATTGTTGACTGTGGGTAGACTTATCGCAGACTCAAAATCATTGGGTGTCCTTTTGTCTGCAGGAAGTGCAGAGAAGGTACGTGCGGTAACTCATCTCGATGTTTCAATGGAAGATGTAAAGAAAGCGGCAGAGACTTTAGTAAAATATCATCCCGATTAATATGAGATATCATCCAACGACTACCGGCTCGAGGTCGCCGATGATTGAGCAGGTACCGAACCTAAATGAGCTTGAGAAAGCAAAATCGTCGGGGTACACTCATTACCCGATAGTATTGGAAATCCTGGAGGATGTTTTCACGCCGGTCGGTCTCTACCTGCGGTTGCGACGTTTCGGAAAAAATGGTTTTCTTCTCGAGAGTGCGGAAGGTGGAGAGAACATCGGACGTTATTCTTTTATGGGAGTAAACCCGTTTGCAACTTTTTTGGTTGAAGATGGTACGGTGACTACGACAGTCGGAGATCAGAAGGAGATTTCCCACGTGGACGGGATCCCCGAGAAAGCTTTGCCGGTTTCCGAGTTGAAGAACTTCTTCTCGCACTTTAAGATCTTTCCAGAAGAAAATCTTCCAAGATTTTCTGGCGGAGCAGTTGGATATTTCGGATATGACTTTGTCCGTTATTTGGAAGCGATTAAGATAAACGAATCGAAGGATTCTCTTCCCGAGGTGTTCTTAAATTTTTATGATACAATTCTTGCGGTTGACAATTTAAAAAGAAAAGTTCTATTGGTTTGCCTTGTTCCACTAACCGGTACTTTGAGTTCCTTGGCAAAGACGCTTGAAGATCGGTTAGCTTACTTGAAGAAGATCATAAGTTGCCTTAAAACAAATGGTAATACAGATGATACGAATACCTGTAAAGTTGGTGAGCCGAAATTTAATGTAACTAAAGAGAATTACGAAAAGGTTGTTGAGCGGGCAAAGGAATATATCATCGAGGGAGACATTTTTCAGGTCGTTCCATCGCAGCGCGCCGAATTTGATCTCGAGGGTGACCCGTTCATACTGTATCGCGCCGTTCGCGCTTTGAATCCTTCGCCGTACATGTTTTATCTGGATTTCACTCTTGACAAAAGAAGAATCGCCATAATTGGATCATCGCCAGAAATGTTTGTTAGAAAAGAAGGTGACAAGATCGAGACGCGGCCGATAGCCGGGACAAGCCCGCGTGGTGGTACACCGGAGGAAGACGAAAGGCTTACACGAAAGCTGCTTGTCGATGAGAAAGAGAAAGCAGAACATATTATGTTGGTTGATCTTGGAAGGAACGACATCGGCAGGGTTGCTTCGACGGGAAGCGTTCATGTGAACAATTTCATGCACGTGGAGAAATTTTCTCATGTCATGCACATAGTTTCGGATGTGGTGGGAAAAATAGAAGGAGGAAAAGACGCAATTGAAACTCTTGCAGCATGTTTTCCGGCGGGCACTCTCAGCGGTGCACCTAAAGTGCGTGCCATGGAAATTATATCTGAGCTTGAAACGACCGCAAGGCAGGTTTACGGCGGAGCCGTCGGATATATCGACTTTAATGATAACATGGACACTTGTATCGCTATTCGCACTTTTGTTGTCGGCGGTAACAAGGCATACTTGCAAGCGGGGGGAGGAATCGTTTACGACTCCGATCCGGAGAAGGAATATAACGAATCAATAAATAAGATGATGGCAAATCTTGAAGCGTTAAAACTTTTGGATAGGTTTCAATAGGTAAGATGCTGCCCATGATACTTCTGATCGATAACTATGATTCCTTCACATACAATCTGTATCAGTATATTAGCGAGCTTGGCGTTAAAGTTTTTGTAGCGCGGAATGACAAAATTACACTGGATGAAATTCATACCAAGAAGCCTGATGCAATCGTAATATCTCCTGGCCCCAAGACACCGCATGAAGCCGGAATCTCTGAAGATGTCATAAAAGAATTTCATAAAACGATTCCAATTCTTGGTGTTTGCCTCGGTCATCAGGCGATAGGAGAAGTTTTTGGCGGAATAATTGCCAAAGCGCCTGTGCCAATGCACGGCAAAACTTCACAGATAATTCACAACGGGAAATCGATTTTCAATTCGATGTCGATTCCTTTTCGCGCGACACGTTATCATTCTTTGGTCGTTTCGAATAATGATTTCCCCAAACAGCTAGAAGTCATTGCATGGACTGCGGATAATATCGTGATGGGACTTAAACATAAAGATTACCCAACTGTAGGGGTACAATTTCATCCTGAATCGGTAATGACTGAGGACGGGAAAACACTTTTGCAAAACTTTATTTACGGGAAAATCTAAATATGGGTTTAACGATCAACCACAATCATGATGATGATCGATTATCAATTCTTGAATCACGCCAGGAGGACGTCTGGAGAATTTTTAAGATAATGTCGGAATTCGTCGATGGTTTTGACTTATTGAGCCGAACAGCGCGGGCAGTTTCTATTTTTGGATCAGCACGAATGAAACCAGGTAGCCAATACTATGAGCTTACTCGTAGAGTTGCTTGTGCGCTCGCGCAAACAGGATATGGAATTGTCAGCGGCGGCGGCGGTGGATTGATGGAAGCAGCGAACCGTGGAGCGAAGGAAGGCGGCGGCGAATCAATCGGGCTAAACATTGATCTCCCATTCGAACAAAAGCCGAATGAATACATCGACCCCGACAAGCTGAAAACGTTCCGGCATTTCTTCGTCAGAAAAGTTATGTTCGTAAAATACGCGCATGGCTTCATTGTAATGCCCGGCGGATATGGAACCCTCGACGAATTCTCTGAAGCAATTACTCTAATACAAACGAAAAAGACAAAAGCATTTCCTGTGATCCTTATGGGAAGCAGCTATTGGCGGAAACTTCTTGATTGGATGCGAGAGACCGCATTGAAGGAAAATTGTATCTCGAAAAAAGATTTGGAGATATTTCAAGTCTGCGATGAACCGGAAGAAGCTGTTCAAATTATCGGCGACTTTGGAATACGTCATGGATATGTCACGAATTTCTAAAAAGCCTGTCTCGATAATTCTTCCGATAGGGATTTTTTCTCTTGTCCTCGGGATTGCTTCGCCGGCAATCTTTGGTGTCATCATGCGGAATTCACCCATCTTGGATCGCGGATGGTTTACCTGGATGCTGCAACAAAAGGGAACCAACAACCAGAGTGTAGGTAGACTTTCTCTATACAGAATTCCGGATTCATTAGACTTCTGTGGAGAACGAGTGCCGTTGGAAATTCCGGATGTAAGAGAAAGAATGGAGCAAGCGTTTTACACCGAGCTCTCGGATGCACAGATAATTCTCGACTTGAAAAGAAGCACGATGTATTTTCCATTTATTGAACAGAAGCTCCGCGATATGAATATGCCGACGGATTTAAAATATCTTCCGGTGGCAGAAAGTGCGTTACGCAATCTTGTGTCGAGCAAGAATGCTGCGGGTATCTGGCAATTCACCGATGATACCGCAAGAAGGTACGGACTTGTAGTTAACGAACAAGTGGACGAGCGATTTAATTTTCACAAAGCTACGGAAGCTGCGCTAAGGTTTCTGAACGATCTTCATTCAATATTTGGAAGCTGGTCGCTCGTTGCAGCTTCCTACAATATGGGCAGCTCAGGAATTAAAGCAAGCCTTGACTATCAAATGGTAAGCAATTATTACAGCCTTTACTTAAATGATGAAACATATCGATTTGTGTTTAGAATTGTCGCATTGAAAGAAATTCTTTCGCACTACGAAGAATATGGGTTTACGCTTACACCCGCGGATTTTTATCAGTTTCCTGAAACAAAGTTGATTGTGGTTACGCGAATCCCGGATCTTGCTACTTGGGCGCGTCAACAAGGATCAAGTTATAAAGAAGTTAAGTATCTCAATGCTTGGATAATAAATCATAGCTTGCCGGTCGGAACGTGGGCAATCGAACTTCCGAAGTATGCTCAGCGAGTGACCTTCACGTCGCTGTTTCCAGTCATTGACACTGCGGTTGATTCAACTGGCCCGATTCATCCAGAACAAAATGGCTTGACATACGTTGTCAAACGCGGTGATACTTTGGAAAAAATTGCAGTCATTTATGGAGTTTCTGTGAAAGACATCGAGGCATGGAATAATCTGAAAGACAAGAGTCGTTTACAGGTTGGCAAGAAACTAAAGATTCTAGTCGGTGATACAGAGCTTGATCAGTAAGAGATTAGATTACAAAGAGGCAGTAAATGGTTATAGAATCTGTGTTATGTTACCTCGCATATAAAGCCACATAAAATATGCCTTTGAATGCCAAAAGAAAAAACCGCTCCTTCCCTATCTCTCTTATGCCCAGCCAAATGTTTGCGCCGTCCTTGAGACTGAAATTTGTGATTTGTACCACCAAGCTTGCTTTAGCGTTACCACTTTTATAAATTAATTTGTCCGTTAGGGGTGCTTTCCCGAATGGATTTAATAATAATCGGGATGGCTGAGAAAAACCCTACGAACCTGATCTGGATAATACCAGCGGAGGAAAATGGACGGAGCTTCTCCACACATTGGCCGTTTTTGTTCTCGACCGCGGTATGGTCGGTCAGAATTGAAAACGGTTTAATTATTTATGGAGAAGTTATGAAAATTCAGGAACTTGGGCTCGTCGTCTTGATAATGTTTTCTGCGGTCGCGAATGGTCAAGAGAGATTCAATCTTAAGGGGATTGTCGTTGATTCATTAGACAATTCGAAAATCATTGAAGCCCAGATAAAACTCCTTCCTACAGATGATAGCGCGATGAGCGACGCAAGCGGAAAATTTGAATTTATAAATGTTGCGAAAGGTAATTATTTCGTTGAGGTTTCCGCGGGCGGATATAATGTCGCAAAAATATTGATTGAGGTTCCGAGCAAAGAGTTTACAGTCTATTTGACAAGAAAAACATATAGGCTTCTGCCGATTTTAGTGACTGCTCAGATTGCGAAAGGACGCGAGACGCCGGTAACTTTCAGCGATCTTCCCGGCAGGACTATTAATTCACAGTTTGCGTACCAGGATATCCCCGTGCTGTTATCACAGCTTCCTTCCATAACCCAATATTCCGAGAATGGCGAAGGCATCGGCTACTCCTACATCACTATGCGCGGTTTCGATCAGCCAAGAATATCCATCATGGTCAACGGCATACCGCAGAACGATCCAGAAGATCACAACGTCTACTGGATTGACATGCCCGATTTGCAAGCGAGCACGGAGTCAATTCAAGTCCAGCGCGGCGCAGGAAATGAATTCTACGGTGCACCTGCAATTGGCGGATCGATCAATCTTGAGACAGCTAATCTTGCAAACGAACGAGAGTTGAATTTTACGTTCGGAGCCGGATCGACTGGTTCAAACGGCATGGTACAAAGATATTCCGCGACTCTCAGTTCCGGATTGATTGGAGATCGATATTCAATCTATGCGCATCTTGCCAAGAATATGACCGACGGATACCGACAAGACTCATGGGTAAACTTAGACAGCTATTTCCTGAATGCAACAAGATATGATAACAACGTAACAACCGAGATAAATATCTACGGCGGTCCGATTTCCGATGGACTTTCCTATCTAGGTCTGCCTAAGTTTGCTGCGCTCGACAAGAATCTGCGCACCGCAAATTGGGATGACTGGAACACCGACAGTAACATGGTCAATTATTCACCGCACATGACCCGCTTCATTTCAAATGGAGATACTATCTACGCAGTTCCGAGAAGAAGTCCCGAAATAGAGAATTTCTCACAGCCTCACTTCGAACTTTTAAACGAATGGAAAATGTCCCCAACGCTGACATTTAATAATTCTCTATTTGCCATTTTCGGATCAGGATTTTATAATTATGATGGCTCGTGGGCGGATACGAATTATTTCCGAATAACTTCGCAATATGGGTTCAATCCAACCGGTAATCCAAGTGACGCATTGATCCATGCATACGAAGGCGAAGGGCAATACGGATGGCTTCCCCGGTTGACGATCCAACATTATGCTGGCACACTTGTCATAGGATCAGAGGTTGACCAGAATTATTCCGATCACTGGGCCAGCATCGATTGGGCAGATAACTTACCACTCGGATTGCCCGCCGACTATGTTTACAATGAATGGCACGCCCGCACGGACGTAGCGACCGCATACGGCCACGAACTTCTGGATATCGAGCCGCAAATGACACTTATGCTTGACCTCGAATATGCATTCAATCAGTATAAATTCTACGGCGAGAAATTTGTCGGAAACACTTTTACCATTCCATATCATTTTTTCAACTCGCGAATAGGAATGAATTATAACATCACACAGGAATCAAATATTTATTTCAACATAAATCGAACATCACGCAAACCGCAGCTTGAGAGTATCTACAACGCTGATGAATCAAGCAGCGGAGAGACACCTCGGTTTGCTCTGAACCCAGACAGCACATTAAATTTCGGCGAACCGCTTGCGAAACCGGAAACACTTGATGACTTTGAACTTGGATATCGATTCGACAACAAGACGTTGAGTTGCGGTGTTACGGCATACTGGATGGAGTTTTATAACGAACTTGTTGAGAACGGCCTTTTGGATCAGTACGGACAACCGATCACCGAAAATGCTGAACGAACACGTCATGTCGGACTCGAACTCGAAGCGAACACAATTCTAACAGATGAGTTCTCGATTTATGGAAACCTCACAGTTAGCAGTAATCGATTTGTCCACTACCAGAGCCAGAATGATATTTCAGGAAACACCTTAACAACTCCGGTCACACTCGATGGAAATAGAATCGGCGGATTCCCTGATTTGCTCGGAAACATCAGAGCAACATACGCTTCAAGAGGTTTTTCCATTGTTTTACTTGGGCAATATGTCGGCTCGCAGTTCACCGACAACTTCCAGTCATCATTAGATGAAATTGATCCGTATTTTGTCGTGAATGGATGGATTTCTTATAAGATAAATAATTTTCTTTCATTGTCTTCCGTTGAATTCAAATTATGTATCAACAATATGTTAGATAAACTATACATTGCTCACGGTGAAGGGATCTACTTCTACCCCGCTGCCACAAGAAACTTCTTCCTTAATTGTTCGATAAATTTATAGCCCTATGAGATTTGATAATTTCGTTTTGTTATTCTGCAACGGTGATCCACCATCAGAGAAGCGTCTTAAAAGTTTAATACCTTATCCATCTTTCGTCGCCTGCGCAGATGGTGGAGCGGAAAAAGCGAGGGTTTCCGGTTATGAACCTGATGTTATCGTTGGCGATCTTGACTCGCTTGGGCGGAACAGAGACACATGGAATGGATCAGGAAAGCTTTTTAGCAAGGCTGAAATAATGAAAATTTCTTCTCAAGATAACACAGATTTTGAAAAGACGTTAGATATCTTAATCAAGCGAGATCTGAGCAGCTTCTTGGTGGTATCTTTTTCAGGCGGGAGAATCGATCAGACATTCGCAAATCTGCAAATTGCCTATGAATACTCACGAAAATGTGAACTGGTTATCGCCGATGAGAACTACGTTATCTTTCCTGTGAATAAAGACTTTGAACTAAATGTCCTGCGCGGAACGGAGATCTCCATGGTTCCTATGGAGGACGATACCCGCGTCACCACGGACGGTTTGGAGTATGCGCTCCATGATGCCCATCTCAGGAAAGGCGGACAAGGAATTAGCAATCGAGCGGTTAAAGATAAGATCGCGATTACGATTCATCAAGGCGGCCTGCTTGTATTTTTAAAGGATGCATGACCGCAAGATTATCTTTTGCCGATTGGCTCGTTATAATCGCGTATTTCTTTACAGTCGTATTTGTTGGCTTCCGTGCCGCAAGGAAGGCACATGGGCACATAGATGAATACTTAGTCGCCGGCCGTGGACTTACGCTGCCAATTTTCATCGCAACTCTCGTATCAACATGGTATGGTGGAATTTTGGGAGTCGGAGAATTTTCATATCGCTACGGAATTTCGAACTGGTTCGTATTTGGAGTGCCATATTACTTCTTCGCAATTCTCTTTGCAATTTTCTTGGCTCCGCGTGTTCACAAAGCAAAATTGCATACCATACCTGATAAACTCCGGGAAAGCTACGGTAATGGGACAGCGACCATGGGATCGTTTCTCACGCTTTTTATTGTAACTCCCGCCCCCTATGTCTTGATGGTCGGAATTATTGTTGAAATGATTTCCGGCTGGTCGTTGCCTGTCTCAGTGATTGTCACGACCATCGCATCAATTGTTTACCTTTATTCAGGGGGATTGCATTCGGATGTCCGAACGAACACTGTTGAGTTTATCTTAATGTACCTTGGCTTCGGGGTAATCCTTCCGTATTGTTTCATTCACTACGGTGGATTACCGTTCATCAAGTCTCATGTTCCGGCGGGACATTTGACGCTGACGGGGGGAAATTCCTGGCAGTATATCATCGCATGGTTCTTCATAGCAAGTTGGACATTGATTGATCCCGCATTTCATCAGAGATGTTATGCTGCAAAATCAGGATCAGTTGCCAGATACGGAATTTTACTTTCCGTCCTCTTCTGGATGTTCTTCGACTTTATGACTTCATTTACGGGGCTCTACGCTCGTGCCATCGTCCCGAATCTCAGTCAGCCTGCGATGTCATATCCCGCACTTGCTGAAGTTGTTCTGCCAAGTTTTGTAAAAGGATTATTTTACGTCGGTATTCTTGCAGCTATCATGTCCAGTCTCGAAAGCCTAACGTTCATTTCCGCCGTTACCATCGGGAAAGATATTTTGTCTAGGTTCTTTGGAGACAGCGTTGAAAGTGACAAGGGCAGCAAAAACATATTGACTTATTCGCGGATTGGAATATTTGTGACCGCAATAATATCCATTGCAATTTCCCTTTTGCTCCCATCGGTCATTCAAATATGGTACGATCTCGGAAGTGTGTTTGTGCCGGGGCTTCTGATTCCGTTAGTCACGAGTTATTTTCCAAGGCTTCATGTTGGCAGCAAATATATTTTCTTATCAATGACATTCGGATGGCTGACTTCCCTGCTATGGCTCATCTCCGGATTTTTACATGGTGGCACAGCCACTTCCGCTTACATTTTTGGTGTTCAGCCGATGTATCCGGGATTATTTCTATCCGGCATATTTTATTTTTTCGGATTCTTGTCGAAGATCCCGCTCGCGGAGAAAAGCAGAAAAGGAAGCAGTTTCTAAAATTTTATCCGAAACGAAACAGCAAGATTTGTCGATCCTTTAGGAGCGACTCCGAGACTTGGCGATACATCAAAGCCTGAAAGCTCCGCGTCAATGTAGGCATCAAGCATTGACAGAAGATAGACACCTGCGATATACCATGCGTAAGAATCGCGCTGATCATGGTAAGAATCTCGCTCTTGTTGCAGAGCCGAGTTGCCAACTCCTGGAAGAGCAATCAGTGATGAGTCGTACTCTGAGAGATAATATTTATAACTTTTGTTATTTGAAATCCATTGCGAGATGAAAAAGGCTTGTGCGCCGATTATTATCGGAACTTTCCAGTAGCTTCCGTTGTAAACCTGCCCGCCCCAGGTACCACCGCTGACAACAATATTGCGGTCAGAGCGGACTTCTGTTTGATTATAATTGTATTCGTATCGACCGTTGTGTCCGAGGATTCAACGGTGATTTTTGCCTTTAACGAATCGTAACCTGAATTGCCGATGCCGAGATTTTTTTCCAATTCCAATCGGCTGAATTGATGAGCGTCGGCTTCTTTGCCTTGTGCGACCGAAGCAGATGAACTCAGACAAATAAACGCAACAATTCCTACGAAGAAGATTATCTCTTTTGAGATTTCACTTGTGGGCAATGATGTCGATCTCTATCAAAGCATTACGAGGCAATGCGGACACTTCCACGGTAGTCCGTGCTGGTGGATTTTCTTTGAAATATTCGGAATATATTTTATTGAACTCAGCAAAATCATTTATGCTTTGCAAGTAAATTGTTGACTTGACCACGTTTGAGAATGAATAACCAACCGATTGAAGGACTGCCGAAATATTTTTCATGACTTGGTGCGTCTGCTGAGTTAATCCATCGGTCATCTCTCCGGTTTCCGGCTTCAAACCAATTTGAGCGGCAAGAAAAAGAAATCCATCGACTTCTATTCCCTGAGAGTAAGGTCCGATTGGCTGCGGAGCATCTTTTGTGCGAATGACTTTCATTGGTTATTCCTTCCGATCACCGAGTATCACTTCAATTAATCTTCCCAAGTCGTCATCGTTATAGAATTCAATTCTTATTTCACCTTTATGAGAATCGCTATAATTAATTTTAACTTGAGTTCCTAAATGCTTTCTTAATTTGTCAGTTATGTCAGATAGCACAGAATTATTATCCGTGCCATTCCGATTAGAAATTTTGCCGTTATCAGTTCTTGGGGATTTTGTTTTGGACTTTCCGAGAAGTTGGCGCACCTCATTTTCTACTTGACGGACGCTTAAGCCATTTCGGACGGTTTTACCAAAAATTCGGAACAGATCTCTTTGGTTTTCTAGAGCAAGAAGTGCTCGTGCGTGTCCTTCAGAGATTTCGCCAGCCGTTATACTCTTTTGGATTTGCGCTGGCAATTTAAGCAATCTCAAAGAATTTGTAACAGTAACTCTACCTTTTCCAACCTTTCCTGCGACCTGTTCCTGTGTAAGATTGCACTCTTCGATCAATCGCTGGTAGCCCAAAGCTATTTCGATTGGGTTAAGATCCTCCCGCTGAAGATTTTCGGTTAGAGCAAGCTCCAACATCTTTGCATCTGAATCAACTTGAAGAATGTATGCCGGAATTTCTTTAAAGCCAAGCTCGATTGCTGCTCTAAGTCGTCGTTCGCCAGAAATCAGTTCAAACAAGCCATTATTAACGCGGCGAACTGTAACTGGTTGCACGAGTCCGTTCTCTTTTATGGAATTTTTTAGTTCTTCCAAGCTTTCTCTGTGGAATTCTTGTCTCGGTTGGAATTTGTTCGTCTTTATTTCGCTGACAGGTATCTTCGCGATAGAGTCAACCGAAAACCGATTGGTACCCGCTTGAATAGTCTTATCAAATGACGCAGAATCTTTTTTTATGAGAGCATCTAACCCTCTTCCCAACCGGATGTTAGATTTCATGCTTTTGTGTCTTCTCTATTACTGACTGAGCTGTCAGTTGTCGGCATCGAATCCGAATGTTTTTGCTTCGTGGCACTCTGATTCCTTTGGACCAAAAACTCTTTCGATAATTCCATGTAATGTCTCGCACCAAAGCACGCAGCATCGTAAAGAATTATCGGCTTGCCGAAACTCTGCGCTTCGCTCAGTCTGACATTTCTACCGATGACGGTTTTGAAGACTTTCTGATCAAAGTAACGCCTTACCTCGTCAACAATCTGATTTGAAAGTTTCAACCGTGAATCGAACATCGTCAGCAGAACGCCTTCCAACTCCAGATCACTGTTCAAATTTTTCTTAACCATGGAAATTGTATTCAACAGTTGCCCAAGTCCTTCGAGTGCAAAATATTCAGTTTGAACCGGAACAAGCACGCTGTCCGCGGCAACAAGCGCATTCACAGTAAGAATTCCAAGTGAAGGTGGACAATCGATAAAAATGTATTCAAAGTTATCTCTAATTTTTGCAAGTGAATTTTTTAGAAGCGATTCTCGATTTTCTGCGTCCACTAATTCAATTTCGGCGCCGACAAGATTGATATCCGACGGCATAACTTTAAGAAATGAGAGCGAAGTATCGGAGATAGTGTTCTCAGGCAATGATGCGCCAATCAAAACATCGTAAGTGGTTGCGTGGGGTTGGTCTTTGTTGAAACCAATTGCACTTGTCGCGTTTGATTGAGGATCTACGTCAACCAAAAGGACTTTATGTTCCAGTGCAGCTATGCAAGCGGAAATGTTAACCGTTGTGGTTGTTTTCCCAACTCCCCCCTTTTGGTTAGCTATAGCTACTATTCTTCCCATTCACCGGTTCGCTTTAAGGAATATTGCCAAATGTTTCATTCAAACGAAATATAACTTCAGGTGTATAAATTTTCAATTAAACAGAATGAATCATCTCGCCACAAGCAGCCAGGTATTGTGTCATGCCCGAACGTTTCTGTCAAGCATCCACAAATGGATTCCCGCTAAAATCATGCGGGAATGACTTTGGCACGAGCAGCGGGGAGTGCAACCCATATAGGTTCAATTGATTGTGTAAAGCCGTAAAGATATATTTCGTGAATTATGTAGCCATAATGAGAACAATCATATTTTTTATAATTTTTGTCGCGACGTTAAATAAGCGCATGGTTAAGAAAATAGTTGCGACATGCCCTCATTGTTTCAACACGCTGAAAAATGAATATCCCGGCTTTGGTGGAAATTATGAAGTCGTCCATCATACGCAATTCAAACAAGAATTAATTGATTCAGGAAAGCTTAACCTGACTGCCTCGCAGAAAACACGCGTTACTTATCACGATTCATGTTATATTAGTAGGTACAATGGAATTTACGATGCGCCGCGGAATGCTCTCACCAGTGTTAATGGAATTGAGCTTGTTGAGATGAAGCGATCCAAAGATAAAGGCTTTTGCTGTGGAGCGGGCGGTGCGAGAATGTGGATGGAAGAAAAAATCGGCAAGCGAGTAAACATTGAAAGGACTGAGGAAGCATCGGCGACAAACCCGGACGCTGTTGCAACTGCTTGTCCGTTCTGCATGACAATGTTAACCGATGGAGTTAAAGCCAAAAAAGCTGAGGATCATTTCGGCATTAAAGATATTGCTGAACTTATTTTTGAAGCGACATCAGCTCAAGCCGGTTGATTGTTGAAGACAAATAATATCGTAAGATTTACTGATACTGATAACTGATAAACGAATAAACAATGGAGGTACATTGAAAACATTAGCGGTTACATTAATTATTGCTTTGCTGAGCGTAAGCGGGATGGCACAGTATAAACTTGAGTACAAAGCGTCTGCTCCACTTAAGTACAAAGCTCACACAACTCTTGAGTCCACTCAGACCATGATGAATCAAGCGTCAACATATTCCATGTTCTCGGACCAATCAATTTCTATGACGAGCACAAATTCCGGCAGTGACTTGATTTATTCGATAACCACCGACTCGAGTGAAAACGTTGCAATACTTCCGAACGGTGACACGAATAGGATTCCTTCACCTGTAGTCGGCAAAGTAAAAGAAACACGCATTCATCCGAACGGCGAGGAAATTTCTACAAGATGGCTCGACACGACGTTCGCGAATACCGCTGCAGGTCAGATGAAAGACTTCGGCAGTTTCTTTTTCAAGCTGCCTGCTGGAACTGTTGGCGCCGGCGCAACATGGCATCAGGATAAAATTGATACGGCAGGAATGCCCGGTGGACAGGGAAAAATTATTGTTAATACTAGTTCGGATTATAAATTGGTCGGTGAAGAAAATGTTGACGGAATTTCTTGTGCCAGGATAGAATATACGGGAAAAATTTCCATGAATGGCGCGGCAAATATTCAGGGAATGAATTTTGCAATAAACGGCACAGGTACAATCACCGGTTCGGCTCTGTTTGACTTCGGTGGTGGGAAAGTTGTAAAGATTAGCGGCACATCAAACCAAGATCTCAACATGGCATCATCAGGTGACAACCCGATGACAATCCCGATGGACCAAAAGACTGACTACGAGCTTCAACTGGTTAAGTAATTAAGAGATTTCATTGCCTATTCGGTGGCCAGCCAATTTCAGCCGGAGGCTGATGCGCCTCTGGAGCAATGGACGGGACAACCTCCCGTCCTATACAAAATGCCCGGCTGCACCACAACGTTTACATCCTATTAGTCCGCACATTGTTGCCTCTAATACGTTGGAGAAGAATCTACGTTTCTTTTTCGAAGATCTTAGTGAAGGACAGCCATAAACGTGAAAGAGATGGCTATTTTCAAGTGCCTCGAAGCGAAAGAGTTGTCGCAAGTTTTCGATGAATAGAACCAGCTTAAGTGAATTGGGTTCAGTCCCGTATAGAAGATCCGCACCATGCAAGATCGCGTGTCGACTAAGTGGAGATTTGACAGGCTCTCCATGAAAAAAGGGGACCATGAGATTCGTAGTCACAAATTCTCGTATTGATTTATTTTTGTTCTTGATGATTAATGCTTCATGCAGAAGTGACTCTACTTGGGCCTCGAATTGTTTTCCGGTCATCCAACCAGTGAAGGCTAGTCCATCTGCAATAATTCCCTCTATCTGGGAAAGCATTGCTGGAACAGATAAAACATATTCATGTCGCATGTGTGCTTGCACTGCCGGCATCAAGATATGCATCCTTGGTTTTAGTAACGGGGATTTATCCCATCCGAGAAGCATTTGTTTGATATAGGCTTCATCATGCCAATTAACCATGGCTGTTTCAATTCTGTCCCTGACAGAGTTGAGGCCATTCTTCTCGTACTCTTCAACAATCGCTAGAAAATCCGTCATATGAGAAAGCTTGTTTGCGACGGGTGGCCAGCCAAGTTTCATTGAGATCAAGAAGAACTTGTCATAGGCCTGCGCGTGTTCGTACGCAGCTTTGGTGACTTCTTGTAGGACATGACTAACATTATCTACAAAATTGCCAAGACCAGAAGTAATTGCCCCCCAGATTCTTTTGAGATCGTCAACCCAGGAATCTGTAGATATTGTTATCTTTGTGGGAAGCATTATCTCAGCATTATTCTATTATCAGTAATGGCGTTATTAGACTTAATATATCTCTCTTTTTCGGTGGAGATTCTTTTACCTCGGGAAGGTTCAAAATGGATTTATCTCTAATCATACTTATAGCTTTATTGCATCCAGCTTTAAAATCCTCATAAAATGCCTCTGCCATCAAGAACAACCGTTCATTTCCTCCATAGTTACACTTTTCCAAGTGCCTGTATTTTTTGGAATCTTTCCTTTCGCCAAGTACAAGCTCGTTCTGAGGGATAACGACATGCTGCATACCACATCTGAGATTTGTGTAGAGAAAGCTTCGCGGGTCAGCATAAGCGTGATAGGGTGGGTCAAAGAACTTCCTGAGCGCTTTATTGAACCTAGCTTTGCTTTGGTACCCTTCATCAAAATTATAACTATCCAATAGTGCTCCAAGGAATTCTATACCACCCGCAATCAATCCAAACGAAAGATATTTATGGTTCTCTTGAATTTCCTTGATCTGTTTAATTAGAATCTCGTCTATGAATTCAACAACGTCCATATCTTTTGACTGTCTCCTTGTTGTAGTTCAATGAAGATGTTTTTTCTTCTTCCTAAGCTCCCAGTTGAGAAGCAACGGATTAAAGCTCCGCTTAACTTAAGCCATGGCGAGCTTTATTCCAAAATAGGCTCATCAGCCTCCGGATGAATCGACTTCAACTTCTTCCCTATCGTGGGCCAGGTTTGAAGTAAGAGTTGAGCGATAAGCGTTCCGCCGGTTCACTGTCCGGCGCCAATAAATCAAACCAAAAGGGAGGACGAGCAGCGGAGGAGGAGCGATCATTTGCTTGCACTGCTGGAGTAGAACTTCTTCACTGGAGATAAGTGCGACAGTTCATTGCCGCTGCAACACCGGACTTACGAATTGATGCGGAACCCAGCAAAGCGGGAAAGGCAAATCACAAACGAGAGCGGCTCATAGAAGTTGTGTTTAAAAAAATCCCACCAAATACCATAATTCGGTGGGACATCTTCCCGATCAACAGAAAGTTTTTACTTTTTGGCTAAGACCGCATCCTTGCATGCTTTGGCCACTCGAAACTTAACAACTGTCTTGGCAGGAATATTGATTTGCTCGCCTGTTGCAGGATTTCTTCCGAGACGCGCTTTTCTGTTTACAAGCACAAGCTTTCCAATTCCGGGAATTGTAAATGAATTTTTTGCTTCACGATAAGCCAGGTCTGCGAATTCATCCAGAAATGCAACGGCATCCTTCTTCTTCAGCTCGATTTTTTTTGCCATATAATCTGCCACTTGGGATTTTGACATCGCTTTTCCCATATCTACTCCTTTTATTTTTTAATTTAAATAGCGTTGATTAACAAAATACGAAAGCACAGCCACGAATCATAATTGGATCGGTTGGTCGGATATGATTCCTAGTCAGCATACCGCGGAAAACAAATAGAAAAAGCCACTGTCAGCAGGTGAACGTTCCATGAATGCCCCATTGTGTTGCGCAGGTGTTAGACTCCTGGACCGAAGCGAACTGCAACGGTCCAACTGTCGCAGAGCGGACCTCAAGGTTGAGATTATAATATTAGATAGCTAAATCAAAAGGCAAATCGGCAATGTCGCGGAGCCTGCGGCCGTTAACCATTGCTTATCTGTCTTCGGCTGAATCGTCCTCGACTTCTTCCGTATCGTTGGGCACATCTTCAGTAAGCCTTGCGCGATAAGCATTCCGCCGGTTCACTGTCCGACGCCAATAGATTAAACCAAAAGCGAGCACAAGCAGCGGCGGGAGAGCAATCATCGTATCCTTGGTCGAGACGCGCGCTGAATCCGAAACCGGCTTCAGCGGGTCGGGTAAAAAAGACTTTGCGCGAATTGAAACCAAACCTATGTCGTCCGTTAAATAATCGACTGTGTTCAGAAAGATAGATAAGTTCTCCGGATTGCTTAAGAAAATATCTCGAACAAAATTTCCATCACCGATAACTACAACTCGTTCATCTCCTTGTGTCTTTCGAGCCGAATCGGCTTTTGCATAGCGGTCTGTGTCAGGCATTGCGCTTTTTATTGGTCCGCTGATCGCCGCTCCAAGAAGTAAAAAATGCTGCTGGAACATGGCGCGCGTGAACTGTGTACTCGGATCAAGATCATAGAATTCCGTTTGCACTCCGCTCCGTTCGCTCGACATTGCAAACGGCTTTACCTTGAGATGCAGATTATGAGCGGCGCTTGTATCAATCTCGCTTGGAAACGGCATTATGACCTGATGCAAGTTCTGTGTAACGACAAACGATTTGTCCAAGTTGTTGACAATGGGTATATATGGATGCGGCAGCGCAGTTTGGATCTCGAGGCCGCCTTCCCGTTGCATCATGGATACCGAAGCACAAACTGCATCTCTCACAAGATCTTTCTTGATTTCAAAACCGTAGCTTTCGAAGAGCCGTGAAAGATTCAGATCGAGGTCCGCCGCGAATTGGCTTTGCATCGAAGCGTTTACCATGCTCGTAAGGAACGCGGCTCGCCCGTGCTTCATCATGTATTGATCAAGATGGTACAACTGCGAATCGGAAAACGCCGTAACCGGCTGGAGCATTACGAAAGCCACCGCGGAATCCGGAACCGGAGTAGATAAATTTACAGGTAGCAATTCGTACCTGTCCGATAGTGCTTCTTGTGCTTTCTGCATGTCCGCAAATGATGGCTCGCCATTTCCCTGCGCGATCGCGATTGTTTTCTTATTCGGATTTATCAAACGATCGATTCGTGACGCCATTTCATATTCGAAGTTGGATAAATCTTCTACGATAGGAATGATTTGCTTCCGTCCCTGATATTCGAGAACCATCCCCATGAAGGCACGTTTGACCTCCAACTTGTCGTTGTTCACGACCTGAACTTGAACTTGCGGAATCCCTTCCGAAGTTGCCTTGCCGACATCGGCATCGCTTGTCGGGTCGTAGACTTCATATTCGAGCTTGCCATTCGAAAGGCTTCGAAGCTCCTGAAGAATGTCGATCAATGCGCGGCGGTTGCTGTTATACGGTGAAGGCAGGTCGGAGTTAAAATAAACTCTAACAACCATTCTGTCTTTTAGGCTTCTCAGAAGATTTTCAGTCGCAGGAGATAAAGTATTAACTCTGTCTCTTGTCAAATCGAGTCTGAGAAACCATCCGTTTACAACGACGTTTGCAAGAATGATTGCGACAAGATATAGGAGTCCCTGGAGAGCGGCAGCGCGGATGTTTTTCTTCATTTGAACTTCAACTCCAACGATTTCGATGTCAAAATAGAGAAGAATGCGGTGACGCCGCAAAAGTAAACGACGTCTCTCAAATCTATGACTCCTTTATAAAAATTATCCAGATGGAAATCGGAACTTGCGTATTGCATGATATAAGCGGCGGAGCCTGTGGCAAGAGCCGTTACCTTATCCATGATGAAAAATATGAAGAGCACGAATAAAGAAATGATGAACGCCGCAACCTGATTTTGTGTCAGGCTCGAAGCAAAAATTCCTACCGAAACGTATCCAGCGGCAAGAAGCATAAGTCCGATATAGCCGGAGAATACTGTGCCACCATCAATATTTCCAAGACCAGCTACAATCATGCAGTAAACAATTGTAGGAATCAGTGAAGCTACCACGATAATGAAACTTGCAAGAAACTTTGCGCCGATAATTCGCCCTCTTGTGATTGGGTGCGTCACTATAATTTCGATAGTGCCATTCTTGAACTCTTCGGAAAATGATCTCATCGTTAGTGCCGGAATAAAGAACAAGAAAAGAATGCTTGTAAAAGAAAAGAACGGCCTGAGCGTTGCCACATTCGAAAGGAACAAATTGTCCGCAAGCATATATCCGGAGATCAGGAGAAAAACTATGATTACCACATAAGCTGCTGGAGTCTTTAGCGAAATTAATAACTCTTTCTTGAGAAGAACTGTCAAACTATTACTGTGCTGGCTGTTCAGTTTCATCATTTCCCGTCGTTAGTTGTCTGAATATTTTTTCCAGATCAGAGCCGGACTTGCTAAGCTCAAGTATCTTGAATTTGTTTGCCGCGCATGTGTCGAATATTTTTTCCCGAGTCTCATAGCTGTCCGCAATTCCCAATTGGAGTGAAATATTTCCTGAATCATCTTGTATTGACAGATTGCTCAGCAGAAGCGAATTCTCAAAAATATGTCTTACTGCATCAACCGGACTTGATGTTTTGACGACCACCGAGACATTGCTTGCGCCAGCGTACTCAAGTTCTTCCGATGTCGCATCAAGCACAAGTTTGCCTTTATTAATAATCAGTACCCTGTCGCACAACGCTTGAACTTCCGAGAGTATGTGTGTTGAGAGAATGACAAATTTCTTCTCAGCTAATTCGGAAATTAAGTCACGAATTCCGACAACCTGATTCGGATCAAGCCCCGATGTTGGCTCGTCCAGAATTAAAATTTCCGGATCATGGATTATAGCCTGAGCAAGCCCGACTCGCTGTTTATATCCTTTCGACAATTGATAGATTGGGTCATAAAGTACTTCCCTGATGCCACATCGATCAACGACATAATCGAGTCTTTCTTCAGTCCTTTCTGGTGATAAGCCCGATAGCTCGCCAGCAAATTCAAGATACTCATGGACCTCAAGTTCGGTGTATAGCGGATTGCTTTCCGGTAAATAACCGATTCTTGACCGGAGTGCGACGTTATCGGAAGTTTCGTCGTCAATCGTCACACTTCCTTTCGATGGAGCTAAAAAACCCGTGATGATCCGCATTGTAGTAGTTTTCCCTGCACCGTTTGGTCCGAGAAATCCCACAACGCTTGGTTTATCTATCTCGAATGAGACATCGTTTACTGCGGCAGTATTACCAAAAAATCTCGAAAGTTGATTAACTTTAAGTCTCATAACGGTTGCAAATTTATCCTCCGTGAGCAAAATTATCAACATAGAAAACGTGAACGAAAAACTGAACCGCAGCACCTCTGATTCGTCTATTGATTCGAAGTTAAATGATAGACGAGCGAAGGAAAAGCAACTCATCGACCGCGCGCTCACGGGGGATGAATCGGCTTACTCAGAGATTGTCGGACTTTACAGAGGAAAAGTCGCGGCAACAGTCTATTCCATTCTTGGAAAAGATTATGTCGAAGAGATTTCACACGAGGCTTTCATACGAGCCTTTAACTCTATCAAACAGTACAGGAGAGATTCGTCATTCTACACATATCTGATCCGGATCACCGTAAATCTTTGCCGGGACGAAATAAGACGAAAACAAATAAAGCGAATTTTCAGCTTTACGGAAATATTCGGAAGAAGCGATAGTGATTACTTACAAGAACAGGTACAAGATGGAACGGCGGGCGATCCCATCAATGTCTATGACACAGGGGAGACAATTAAGATCGTGAGAGATGAGATGAAAAATCTGCCTGTGATTCTGCGGGAGGCGGTGACTCTTCGCGAGATCGATGAGTTGAGTTACAGTGAGATTGCAAAATTGTTGAAGATCAGTGTGGGGACTGCCAAGACACGGGTGTTCCGTGGAAGGCAGGTTCTTCGCGATAAATTAAGTGGGAGAATTAATTATGGGAAATAGTTGTCACGATTCGATTTATGTCGATGGCTTTGTCCACGGCGAGCTTGAGAAGAATAGGCTGAAAGAATTCGAACAGCATCTCGCTGCCTGCGATGAATGCAGGGACGAAATTGAATCTCTTCGTAAGCTCGGACGTCTGCTTGATACTTCTTACTCGTATCATCTCGATGAGACTTTTAATTATAAAATTATCCGTAATCTAAATAAAGAAAAAAAGATCGAAGAAAGAAAAGAAATACGTATTGCTCTTGAAGACATAATTATAAGTCTTGCTACTCTTCTTGCGATTGTCATTCTCGGGATACAATTGTTTAACCGTCCGGTCGTTTACCCTTTTGAAATGTCGGGGACATTAACAAACATAGAAAAAAGTTCTATGGAACAATCGACCCTGTCGCACGATCAAGTTCTAGAACTTGTCTTAAGGAGCAAATGATGTTCACAAAGCGAACGTTATGGTTGTCGATCATTATTTCGATGATAATCGGTGGAGTTGTGGGGTTTGAGATTGAACGGTACGGGTTTCAGAACAATGACTCTCATTTCGGCAAGACGCGATTCGTTAATTATGTTACGAAAGAATTAGACCTAACGGCTAATCAACAGAGGCAGCTCGACTCGGTGATTGACTATGCTCACCCGAGGTTTCAAGCTATACGAAAAAAATTCAATGCGGACATGCAAACCGAGATGGATTCAACTCAAAATATGATAAATAACATCTTGACATCAGAACAGCAGAGTAAGTTTCGAGTGCTGCTCGCAAAAATAGAAAGTAACCGTAATCAACAGGATTCTAAATGAACAAGAATAGAAAACGTGTGTATGCGCTTATTTCAGGTGTAGTGATTCTCCTTGCCCTTTTCACATATTTTCGGATTAGAGCTAACGCCAACGACCCGGCAAGAAATGCAAGACCTATTCCTTCCGTTCAAATTTCGACTGCTAAACGTGGATCGATCTCAAGAACTATTTCGTTCACGGGCGACATCATGCCGATTCAGCAAGCAAGTATTTTCTCAAAGGTCGGAGGAAATCTTGACAGAGAGTTTGTCGATATTGGCGATTACGTTCAACAAGGTCAATTGCTTGCGCTGGTTGATACGACTATTTATTCACAGAACACTAGGCAGGCACAGGGCGCATTCATGCAAGCCGAAGCTACCCTGACAAATGCTAAGGTCACTTACGAGCGAAATAAAAGTTTACTTGACCAAAATCTAATAGCAAAACAAGACCTTGACAATTCAGAGACGGCGTACAAAGTGGCACAAGCTCAGTATGAGACTGCCAATGCAAATTATAAAAACGCCGTCACTCAACTTGACTATTGCAAAATAACAGCTACATTCAGCGGTTACATTACTCGACGATACCTGGACCCCGGAGTTTATGTTACGGCATCGTCGAATGTCCAGGGTTCTACCCTCTTCCTGCTTGCGGAGATACAGAGGGTGAAAATTGATGTGAATGTTCTTGAGAAAGATGTACCTCTCCTCGGAAAAATAAAAGATGCTGATGTCACGGTCGACCCGTATCCCAATCAAATATTCAAGGGAAGGATATCCAGAATCAGTCAACAAATCGATCTTGCGACTCGAACAATGCCAGTAGAAGTTGACCTGGACAACTACCAAAGTTTGTTGAAACCCGGGATGTTTGCAAATGTGAAACTTGTACTTGCAGAAGTAGGAGGCGTTTTAATTCTTCCGACTCAAGATATACAAAACGATGATTCAGGTAGTTATGTTTACACATTAGCGATTGACAGCGCTGTTCATAAAGCTTACGTGAAAATTGGGATTTCACAGGACAATGAAAATGAAATTATATCCGGACTCACCGATTCACAGCAAATAATTTCCATGGGTCAAGATTTGGTACAGAACGGAATGAAAGTGAGAATAGCGAGATAATATATGTGGCTGACAAGACTTGCTCTGAGGTATCCCATATCGACGCTGATGGGGTCGATTGCTATTTTTGTTTTGGGGTTGGTGTCCTTTCTTCAACTCCCTATAGACATGCTGCCGAATATCCAAATACCTGTTGTGTCTGTGATAACATTCTACAACGGCGCTGCTCCAAGCGACATGGAACAGACTGTAACGGTCCCACTCGAACGGGCAGTTAGCAGTACGAACGACGTAAACTATGTCCAATCTCAGACGCGAGAGGGAGTTGAGAGGATATATATCTATTTCAACTGGGATGCTAACACTAACGTCGGACTTGTTGACGTCATCCAAAAAATAAACAGAGCGTTCAGTTTGCTCCCGACAGGTGTGTCCCAGCCGATCGCTTTACGATTCGATATATCAAATCTTCCCGTTTGTACCGTTGTATTAAGCAGTGACATGGACGAACGAAGTCTCTATGACCTCGCATACAACGTCATAGAGCCGCAAATCGAACACTTAGATGGCGTTGCATCAGCTGCAGTCACCGGCGGAAAGATTCGTGAGATCCATGTTGTTCTTGACAGAAATAGAATTGAAGCCCTTAATTTGCCATTGCAAAATGTTGTAAATGCGGTTGCTCAATCGAATCTGATTATTCCATCAGGAGATTTGAAAACAGGAGTCTATGACTATTCGCTGACAACGGAAAGCCAGTATAATGTTGTTCAGCCGATGGAAAACATGGTGGTGGAAGTCATTAATGGAGTTCCGATTCGTGTTAAAGATATCGGCTATGTTGAAGATTCATATCAGGAACAAACTGAATTAGTGAGAGTCAATGGCCAGCATGGGGTTGTACTTCGGGTTTTGAAATCTCCTGATGCAAATACCGTTGATGTCGTTAACGAAATAGTAAAAAATCTTCCCAAACTTCAGGGTGTTCCACCGTCTGTTAAATCATCGCTTGCCTTCGACCAAAGCCTATACATCAGAGATTCAATCAGCGGTCTTCAGCAGGAAGCTGCCATGGGAGCATTGCTTGCTGTAATTGTAATTCTCCTTTTCCTCCGAAATGTGAGAAGTGCGCTTGTGATTTTTGTGGCGATCCCGCTCTCAATTTTGGTTGCATTTATTTATTTCAGGTTCAGTGATACCACTCTAAATATCATGACGCTCGGCGGGTTAGCGCTCGGTGTTGGCAGGTTAGTTGATGACTCGATTGTCGAACTTGAAAATATAACCCGTCATTTCAATTTGATGGAAACCGCAAAAGTAAGCAGAATTCAGGCTACACTCGACGCCGCGCTCGAAGTGGCGGGACCGATTTTCATCTCCACCTTGACAACCGTTATAGTTTTCTTGCCAGTCATTTTTCTGAGCGGCGTTGCAAAGTTACTCTTTATGCCGCTCGTGCTGACCATTACCGTTGCACTGTTCGGATCATTTTTCGTATCGAGGACAGTTACACCGCTTCTTTGTTATAGAATTATAAAACCGGAAAAAGAAATTGATCCGAATTCGACAAGGTTTTTTGATAGGTTGAGACTAAGCTCAAAAACTTTCTTTGAGGATGTGGATAATACTTACCAAAAAACCATCGGCTATACTCTAAAACATAAGAGGAATGTAGTTTTCGGTGTGCTGGGATTTGCACTTCTTTCGTTCGTGTTGTTTAAATTTGTTGGCACAGAATTTTTCCCCGACAGCGACGAAAGCCAGTTCAGTTTATCGATTAAACTTCCGGTTGGCACCCGTATAGAAGAGACAGAAAAGTATGTGGTTAAAGTTGAAAATGTTATAAGAGAAAATGCTCCGGAAGCGCTAGCAATAATTTCAGATGTTGGAATTCCCAGTCAAAAGAGCGGCAACCTTTTTGGTCAGAATCCTGGAACTTATGCTGCAAATATTTCGGTACAACTTGTAGAACCGACGAAAAGAAACCGATCCGAAGCTGAAATAATAAACGCTGTAAGGCCGATATTAATGGCGATGCCTGGAGCCAGAATCTATGTTACACCGGGTGGCTTTCTCCATTTTCTGCTGAACTTTGGTTCCGCTGCGCCGATTGATGTTGAAATAATGGGATTTGACCAACCGACCGCAACACGGCTTGCCCACCAGGTTTATGGCATGGTGCGATCTACCCCTGGAGCAGTTGATGTTCAAATAAGCCAAGATCCTAACTTGCCTCAGTTACGAGTGGTCGTTGATCGAGATAAAGCTGGGGCTCTCGGAGTAAACGTTGGGGATGTAGCAAACACAGTGGCGACTGCAATTGATGGAAACATCGCATCGCTGTACGAGGATCCGCAGAATGGAAACACCTATAACATACTTGTGCGCCTTAACGAAAGCGACCGCGATAGAATTGATGACGTACGCCGCCTCACTGTAAACAGCAGTTCTGGACAGTTAGTAAAACTTGGTAATATCGCAAGCGTTGTAATGTCAAATTCTCCCGTTGAGATTGACAGAAAATATCAACAGCGAATCATCGACGTTACAGGAAATGTTGCAGGCAGAGATTTAGGAAGCGTCTCAGCTGACATACAAAAGAAACTCAATACGGTAGTCATTCCGACGGGATTCCAAGTCGTTCAGAGCGGAAATATCGAGCAGCAAAACAGCACTTTCAAATCTTTAGGACTTGCCCTTCTGCTTGCGATCATCATGGTCTATATGGTCATGGCTTCCCAATTTCAGTCGCTTGTCGATCCATTCATTATCATGTTCACCATTCCGCTAGGAGTTGCCGGAGTGGTGTGGGCACTGTTCCTGACCAATACCACACTTTCGGTTATTTCATTTGAAGGGGTGATCGTCATGGTCGGCATCGTGGTCTCGAACGGGATATTGTTGATTGATTACATCAATCGTCTGCGAAAGAGAGGAATGGAGTTGCATGAAGCTGTCATGACAGGTGGGCGGACAAGGCTTCGCCCGATATTGATGACTTCATTGGCAACAATCTTCGGTTTAATTCCGATGGCATTGGGAATGGGCGGCGACAAATCGCAAGCTCCTCTTGCCATCGCAGTCATCGGCGGACTGACCGCATCGACATTTCTGACATTAATTTTTGTTCCGACACTTTACACCATCTTCGAAGAGAGGTTCAAGCGGGAAATAAGAGCAGAGAACGAATAGTTCCGCAGAGACTCGAAGAATTCTGTGGGGCATCCAATTGGATGCCCCTTTTTATTCTCATAGCTATAATTTTGGGCGTGACAAATCCTGATACTTCCTGAAAAGGAAATCCTGCAGAGAATTTGGAGCAACTTCATGTTCATCAAATCTGCCGAGCAATGATGATGTTTCTTCCCTCATTCTGGAAAGAAGCATCTTTCATAGGTACAAGCTCGTCACATCAAGCTGGCGGTTATGTTATCACAGGTATCGTTACATGTGAGGTGAAATTGATTTTTCGATTTTCGCTCGCTATCATTGATCAATCACCATGAATGAAAATGAGGAGGTACGATGTACGGAACATTTCAAGATCATCTCATAGAACAAATAAAGTCTATCAGAGATAATAAACTTTATAAGGAAGAACGGATAATTACATCGCAGCAAGGGGCGATCGTAAAATTGAAGGATGGAAAAGAGGTCCTGAATTTTTGCGCGAACAACTATCTCGGATTGTCGACTCATCCTAAAGTAATCGAAGCAGCAAAACGGGGACTGGATGAACGCGGCTATGGGATGTCGTCGGTAAGATTCATCTGTGGGACGCAAGACATTCACAAACAGCTTGAACACAGAATCTCGAATTTCCTCCGAACCGAAGACACGATTTTGTACGCCGCTTGCTTTGATGCTAACGGAGGAGTGTTTGAACCGCTTCTTGGCGAAGAAGATGCGATCATTTCAGATGAGCTCAATCACGCAAGTATAATCGATGGGATTCGTTCTTGTAAGGCAATTACGTACAGATATCGGCACACCGATATGAATGACCTCGAGGAAAAACTGAAAGCAATCTCTAATGCGCGTTTTAAAATGATCGCTACCGACGGCGTGTTCTCCATGGATGGCGACATTGCGCAACTCGATGTAATTTGCAATCTGGCGGAAAAATACGGTGCACTCGTGATGGTCGATGATTCGCACGCAACTGGTTTCGTTGGCAAAACCGGAAGAGGAAGCATCGAAGCGAAGGGTGTCATGGGACAAGTCGATATAATAACGAGTACGCTCGGCAAGGCGGCTGGCGGTGCCTCCGGCGGATTCACAAGCGGCAGGAAAGAAATAGTAGAATTTCTCAGACAGCGATCGAGGCCATATCTGTTTTCCAATACTGTGCCACCTTCTATCGTTAGCGCTACGATAGCTGTATTTGATTTGCTGGAATCGACAAATGAATTAAGAGGCAAACTTGAAAAGAATACAAAGTATTTTCGTGCAGAAATGACAAAGCGTAAATTTGAGATAAAGCCGGGAGAACATCCGATAGTTCCGATAATGCTGTACGATGCAAAATTAGCTACAGATTTTGCAAACGACTTACTTGATGAGGGAATTTATGTAATAGGATTTTGTTTCCCGGTCGTGCCGAAAGGTCAGGCGAGAATCCGCGTACAAGTCTCCGCAGTTCACGAAAAGGAACATTTGGATAAAGCCATCAATGCGTTTGAAAAGATCGGGAAGAAATTAGGAGTGCTAAAAAGTTGAGCGCTTTTTATTTTGGTTATTTCTTTTTAATTAACGAGCGAAGCAACTTTAGATTCACAATATCCATCTCATAGCCATCGTCGCCCTTTGGAGTCTCGAGTATTTTTGGGATCTCTGAGAGCCGATCATCATTCATGAAAAAACCGAATGCGGGCTTCCCTATCTCTCCTTTTGCGATGTGAACATGTCGATCAACGTGTGAGTTCAGCGGCTTCTTTGCATCATTAAAATGTATGGCACGAAGCATATCAAATCCGATCATTCTGTCGAATTCGCTCATCGTTTTTTCATACGCATCTATCGTTCGGATGTCATAACCCGCAGCGAAGATATGACAAGTGTCGATGCAAACACCAATCCTATTTCTGTCCTTGACGCCGGAAATGATATCCGCGATTTCTTTGAAGCTACTGCCGACGGTGGTTCCTTGCCCTGCTGTCGTTTCAATCAGTGTTATGACTCCGCATTCCGCGGTTGACTCGTGCGAGTAATTCAGCGAGTCCGAAACTAGTTTGATTGCTTCTTTACGATCCATGGTCGTATGCGCGCCCGGATGAAATATCACGTACTTTATTTCTAAAGCCGCGCACCGTTTTATCTCTTCGGCAAATGCTTTTCTAGAACTTTCTAACAGCCGATCAGTGGCTCCACAGAGATTGATCAAATACGAGTCATGCGAGAGAACGATTTGAACCTTCGATTTATCCTCCGCGTCTCTGTATTTTGCAATATCATTTGATGAGATGACAGGGTCTTTCCATTGATTAGAATTTTTCGTAAAGATTTGAATTGCAGTGCAGCCGACTCGCTCTGCTCTTTCGAAAGCAGTAAATAGACCGCCGGCAATGGACATGTGCGCACCCAGAAGGATTTCGCTATTACTTTTGAGCATGAACCTTTCTCAAAGTTAATACATCCTCGATGTGATACGTTTGCGGAAACATGTCAACCGGTTGACTGTGAACAGGTACGTAATCATGGCACACAATTTCTCTCACGTCTCTCGCTTGAGTTGCAGGATTGCAGCTCACATAAATTATCGTGTCTGCACCTAACAAATGCAAATTGGCGGCGATCTTCGGGTGCAATCCACTTCGCGGCGGATCTAGAACGATCAAGTCAGGCTTCGGAAGATTTTGTTTGGAAAAATTTTCTAAAATGTCTCTTCCTTTGAAAAGCTCAAGTAAATCAGTCTGAATGAAATGCACGTTTTTTACTTCATTGAGACTTGCGTTTTCTTCCGCATCTTTGACTGCCGATTCTACTAATTCAAACCCATAGATTTTTTCGGCAAACTTGGATAAATACAAAGAGATGCTCCCTGTTCCACTGTAAAGATCGAAGATAACTTTCTGCTTCGCATCCAAATTACCGGCGACAATTTCATAAAGTTTTTCCGCTTGATAAGTATTTGTCTGAAAAAATGAAAGTGGAGAAATCCTAAAATAGTGCTTCCCGATTTTGTCCGTGATATAACCATTGCCGAAATGAACTTTCCACAGATTGCCTGTAGCAATCTGGGCGCGCGTCGAATTTACTATCGAAGCAAATGTTGATACGAAAGGAAGTTCGTCGTTAAGCTTTGAGGCAAGTGTTTCCAAGGCTTCATTTTCTTCCAGCATGGTGACGCTTACCATTAATTCATTCGAGCTGGATGGTTTTCTTATTGTTAAGAAACGAAGTAATCCAGAGTGTGTTTCCGAATTGTAAATTGTCAAGCCAAGTTCCATTCTCGTTTTCGAATCAGGAGCGATCTTATTTCTGAACCAATTTACTACTGCGTTGACATTTTCGTCCACGAGATAACAGTGGTCAATGTCGATTGTTTTGTCATATCTGCCGGGAGAGTGAAAACCGACTGCTACCTTCACCGGATCGTTTTCCAAAATTTTGAACGGCTTTTCAGAAAAAGTCATTTCGATTTTATTTCGGTATTCATATATCTTGTCGGCACCGACCGTTTCAGAAACATCAATTTTCAAAGCGCCAATTCTTTCAAATGCGTCAATTACATGCTGCCGCTTGTAGCGAAGTTGCTCTTCGTAATCTAAATGCTGCCACTTGCAGCCGCCGCAAATTCCAAAGTACTGGCATGGTGGCTCGAGACGATGAGGAGATGGTGTTACGATTTCAATAACCTTGGCTTCTGCGTAGTCTCTCTTACGTTTGAAAATTTTTGCTTTCACAAGGTCGCCGGGAACGCCGCCCGAAACAAAAATCACATAACCATCAAGCCTTGATATCGCTCTTCCTTCGAATGCAATCGAATCTATTTTCAGTTCCACTATTTCATCAACTGAAATCATTCCACAATTATTCCCATTATGTCCATCACGTTTGTATCGGTGTGACCCGTAGATATAAGTCCGCCATATTTTTTGAAGAAAGAGTTTGAATCATTTCTTGAAATGTATCGGTCGATTTCATTTAAACTGTCTTCAATTTTTTCTAGGGTCCGTGAAGAAACAAAAGCACCTGCGGCATCGCTGCTACCATCTTTGCCGTCGGTTCCAAATGAAAAAACCGTCGTCCTTTCCAAATGCACACCGTTCTCTTTCAACCGCACCAACTTGCGCAATGCACATAACACGAGATGCTGGTTCCGTCCTCCCATCCCTTCGCCTTTCAATTTGACGGTCGTTTCTCCTCCGAGAATTATCAGCGCAGGCGCATGTACCGGCATGCCATACAACTCGACTGAGTGTGCGATGGACACAAGAAATTCGCCAGCGGTTTGCGCATCCATCTCAAGGAATCCCGTCAAGACGAAAGCTTCGAATCCGCGTTCTATTCCTATCTTCTCCACATTTCTCAGAGCCTCATTACTTGATGCAATTATCTTTATATGGTTATCCCTAAGCTCATTTTCTGTAATAGGTTGACTGGTTTTATTTAATGTTCTATATATTGACCGTGGAACCTCGAACATCAAGCTACTTTCTTTAAGAAACTTGTAAGCCTCGATAGGATTAGTTGTATCTTGAACCGTAGGCCCGCTGGCTATGCTTACCAAATCATCACCGACAACATCAGAAATTATCAGCGATAACTTTTTTGCTTTAGGCGCAAGTGCAGCCAATTTCCCTCCGCCTAATCTGGAAAGGTGTCGTCTCAATAAATTTATTTTGTTGATCGGCACCCCGTTATCAAGGAGAATTTTGACCATCTGATTGGCTTCTTTAAGGGTCACACCGTAAACGGGAACAAACACAGCCGCGCTGCCGCCGCCCGAAATCAAAAAGATCAAGAAATCATTTTCTTGGGAAGACGAAACAAAACGTTCAACTTCTTCTCCTGCTTTCACGCTCTCTTCATCAGGGAGCGGGTGTCCTGTTTCAAAGAAACGAAATCTTTTTATATCAAAATGTTTTTCGATCGGTGTTGCTATTATGCCGGTTACCTTACCCTTAAGTTTCTTTTCGACTTCATAAGCCATAGCCTCCGCAGACTTACCAATCGCGACACACTTTACATTTGCATAACCACTCAAGTCAAATTCTTCTCCGAATGCTATGAGTTTGTTGCCTGATATTTGAAATTGAGACTCAAACAACGAGGAAGGCTTAACCGCTTTAATTGCACCTTCAACAATCCTTTGGAAAAGTTTTTCTGCTGAGGTTCTTTGTTCCCCGCGTTCGGGATATTGGAGATTTTTCATTTGCTTGAAATCTTCAACAGACCTATTCGCTTCGTGTAGGTTTCATACTCGGCGACAGGATTATCTGAAGTAGAAAAAATATAGAGCGGGTAAAGTCTGTTGTATATTTTCATGGCGAGAGCGAGCAAGCTCTTTGACGAAATGGTCAGATCGGATTTATCCAATTCTTTTCCGAAAATCAAATAATCGATGCCTTCGAATTTCGCATGATCGCGTTTGGAATTGAAGTGATCGGCGATCGGCTCAGTGCCGTTTCTAAGTTCGTAGGCTGAAAATTCACTTCCTATTTTGTACTGTTTGCACGCCTCAACAAAAATTGATGTGTGCGTAGAAATGTTTTCTTCGAAACGTCTACGCCCGTTAGTCTTTTCATTATTTACAAATGTGCCAAGCTCTATTCCATTTCTGTCGAGATAAAGAAACAGCTCGGAATCCCATTTTGATTTTCCAAAACGAATGAGGAAAAAATCTTTATATGGCTTCTTTGCAAAACGCATATCTCTGTTAAGTCGAACGAGTGTTCGATTGAATTTCGGCTCCGTGTCGAATATCGGATTGATAAACTTAATGAAAGGCCCGATCGAAGTAACAAAAGCGCGAGCCGGATTCATCAAATACTTTTCATACTCTTCTCTATGCTTGCGAAACCACGTCACAGAATTATGCTTGTACAATTCCGCGAAGAATTCGAATGTCTCTTTAAAAAAACCGTTGAATTCGTCAATGGATGTACACGGCTGGAGCTTCGACGTTTTCTTTTGTCTATTTGACTTCACTCTATTTTTTATTTCAGCTTGTTTATTAAATATTCGTAAACCTTTGCGGAATCTATTCGCTCCTGCTGCATCGAATCGCGATCGCGAACGGTCACGGTTTGGTCTTGCAACGTTTGCGAATCAACCGTTATACAGAAAGGTGTACCAGTTTCGTCTTGGCGACGGTACCGCCGTCCAACTGCTCCGCTGTCGTCATAAAATACGCGGAAGTGCGAGCGTAAATCTGTTTCAATCTTGCGGGCAATCTCCGGCATGTTGTCGCGATTGACGAGCGGAAAGACTGCGGCTTTGATTGGGGCAAGCTTCGGATGAAGTTTAAGCACAACCCGTGTCTCCATGGCGCCTTCCGCCGTTGGCGCTTCTTCCTCGTGATAGGAGCCGACGAGAAATGCCATGAAAGATCGGCTTGCACCTGCGGAAGTTTCGATCACGAATGGCGTATATTTTTCTTTTGTCTCTTCATCGAAATATTTCATCGACTTGCCCGAATATTCTTCATGCCGCGACAGGTCATAGTTCGTGCGATTATGCACCCCTTCGATTTCTCCCCATCCGAATGGAAATAGAAATTCTATGTCGTACGCATCTTTGGCGTAATGAGCTAATTTATCTTTCGGATGCTGGTGCCACTGAAGCTGCTCCTTTTTCATCCCGAGGTCGATGAACCATTGCATTCGTTCACCCCGCCAGTATTCGAACCACTTGTCATCAGTTCCCGGCTTTATGAAAAACTGCATTTCCATTTGCTCGAACTCTCGTGTGCGGAAGAGAAAATTCTTCGTGTTGATTTCGTTGCGAAACGCCTTCCCGATTTGTGCAATGCCGAAAGGAATTTTCTGACGAGATGCAGTCATCACGTTTAGGAAGTTGACATAAATTCCCTGCGCTGTTTCAGGACGTAAATAGACGACTGCTGATGAATCTTCGACAGGTCCGACGAACGTTTTAAACATGAGATTGAATTTACGAGCTTCGGTGAAAGTTCCTTTGTTCCCGCACGATGGACAGGCAATAAACGAAACAAGGCTCGCCGCTTGTTGGTCTGTCGCTATTAGTTCTGAAAACTCTGTTTCAATTACATCGTCTTTCTGCTGCCCTGCAAATTTTTGCGGATCAAGTTCACGGAGCACTTCCTTCTTCTTCTTCAGCGACAATTCATCGAATAGTATATCGACTCTATATCTCGCCTTGCACTGTTTGCAGTCCACCATCGGATCGGTAAAATTCTCGACATGTCCGGAAGCTTCCCAGACGCGCGGATGCATCAGGATTGAGGCATCGATGCCTTCAATGTTTTCCCGGTAGGTCATGCTTTTCCACCACTGTTGCTTTACATTGTTCAGCATCTCTACGCCTAACGGACCGTAGTCCCAGCAGCCGTTCAAGCCGCCATAGATTTCGCTTGATTGAAAAACAAAACCTCTTCTTTTCGCAAGTGATACAATTTTTTCAAGTGTTAATTCTGATTTAGATGTTTGTGCCATCTTCCATTCGCTTTTTTTGATTCAATATATTAAACGTGGCTCAAAAAGGAAAACGTAATCCGGAAACGCGAGAAAAGAGGCGAGAACTAAATTTCCTCTCTTAGCCTCAAATCTATTGTGACTAAAAAAATTATTGGCATCCATCTTGACTTTGAAAGGTAAAGTTTAGCATTTTATGTGGCAATTGGGCAACGGTTTAGCTTGGAGGCTACAAAGACAAAGGGTGAAGTCTCGATTGCAATCTTAAAATATGGAAAGTGAAATCAAATGGAACCAGAGGAAAAGACGGTAGCTCAGAATAGGCGTGCGCGATTCGAATATCAGATTCTTGAAACTACCGAAGCGGGTATAGTCCTCAAAGGGGCTGAAGTTAAATCGGTGCGTCAAGGCAAAGTTGACCTCAGTGATTGCTTCGCTTCCGTCAAGGATGGAGAAGTTTGGCTGCACAACATGCACGTCGCGGCATACCAGAACGCAGGTTCGTTTAACCATAATCCAAAAAGATCGAGAAAGCTGCTCTTGCACAAAAGAGAAATTAGAAAGATAATTGGCAAAACAAAGCAAAGAGGACTTTCGCTCGTCGCGACCAGATTATATTGGAAGCATGGAATGGCTAAAGTGGAACTTGCAATTGCAAAAGGAAAGCGATCGTTCGATAAACGTGAATCGATCAAGGAGCGTGATCAGGAACGCGAGATGCGGCGTGGTGGCGGCACAGAAGCTTGAACGAGACAATTAGGAGATAAATAGTTAGGGTTGTTTGCACCTCTCAACGAGCAATTAGACATTATTAAACGCGGCGCCGCCGAGATAATTCCTGAAGAAGAACTTGCTCAGAAAAATCGAGAAGTCCCTCAAGAAGAATATTCCTCTAAACGTAAAGTTAGGCTGTGACCCAAGCCGTCCGGATTTGCATCTCGGGCATTCCGTCGTCCTGCGAAAGCTCAGACAATTTCAGGATTTAGGTCATATTGCAATATTAATCGTCGGCGATTTCACTGGCATGATCGGTGATCCTTCCGGCAGAAATAAATCCCGCCCATCAATGACGCTCGAAGAAACGAGACGAAATGGCGAGACGTATTTTCAGCAGGCTTCCAAAATTCTTTCCAGTACAAATCTAAAAATTATGTATAATTCTGATTGGCTGGGGAAAATGAATTTCGAAGAAGTGATTAAACTCGCAAGCAAATATACTGTTGCGAGAATGCTTGAGCGGGACGACTTCGAAAAACGGTATCACGCAGGCGAGCCGATAAGCGTTCACGAATTCCTCTACCCTCTTGCGCAAGCGATGGACTCCGTCGCGATTCAGGCGGATATTGAGCTTGGTGGTACAGACCAGAAATTTAATTTACTCGTCGGCAGAGATATCCAGCGCGAATATAATCTTGAGCCTCAGATTATTTTAACGATGCCCCTTTTGGTTGGAACCGATGGCGTGGAAAAAATGTCCAAGTCGGTCGGAAATTATATTGCCATCACCGATACGCCGGACGAAATGTACGGCAAAACTCTTTCTATTCCCGATACACTGCTCTACGATTATTTTGTTCTTACGACAAATGTTGCCGACTCCGAACTCAAATCAATCAAGAATCAAATCGAATCAAAATCGGTAAATCCCCGCGACTTAAAGAGAAGACTCGCGAGAGATATTGTGGCGCTTTATCACAGTCAAGAGGCGGCAAACCAAGCCGAAGAAAACTTTGACAAGGTTTTCGTAAGAAAAGAAACGCCGGATGAAATCAAGGAAGTTAAACTAACAGGAGGCTCAGCGAGTTTATCTCTCGTGGGGCAGCCTGGCGAAATAAAGGTGTCCGATAAGTTGACGGTCCTTCAATTGCTCGTCAAAGTTGGCGCGGCTGAATCAAATGGTGACGCTCGGCGGCTCGTGACCCAAGGCGGCGTCACAATCGGCGGCGCAAAGGTTACTGATCCCAAAGCGCTGGTAAATCTTAATGAACCATTTATTCTAAAAGTCGGAAAACGAAAATTCTACAAGGTCATAATATAAAATAGGAGATGTGAAATTGTATGTCCCAACAAAAATATTTTTCACAAAAGGGGTAGGCCGCCATCGCGATTACCTTCAATCTTTTGAGCTTGCACTCCGTGATGCGAAGATCGAGAAATGTAATTTGGTCACGGTCTCAAGTATCTATCCTGCCGGATGTAAGCGCATCCCGGTTGATGAAGGAATTAAGCTGCTTAATCCCGGGCAAATCACTTTTTGCGTCATGGCGAGAAATTCGACTAACGAGCCGAACAGATTGATCGCTGCTTCCATCGGCGTCGCGACTCCTAACGATTCATCTCAATACGGTTATCTTTCCGAACACCATCCATTCGGTGAAACGGATGAAAAAGCCGGCGAGTATGCCGAAGACCTTGCGGCAACAATGCTTGCGACGACGCTTGGGATTGAATTCGATTCGAACGCGGATTGGGACGAGCGGGAGCAGCAATACAAAATGAGCGGGAAAATAGTCAAGACATTCAATGTGACCCAATCGGCCGAGGGAGATAAACGCGGGATATGGACGACTGTGGTAGCGTCAGGGATACTTTTACCATAGTTAAAAAACTTAACTTTGATGTAAATAAGAAGCCCCATTAAACAAATGGGCTTTGCCAACCTGTTCTCCCCTATCTTATGAATCCTTCCAATACGCCGTATTCGTTCATGCGTCCTCGCTTGATAATCGCTGGATGATACCTACTCCTTTCAACTTGCCTAACTTTGCTTCAGAAATTTCACCTAACGTCCATCGCAAAAAAGTCGTGGCGCCCTTCGCGCCATGAAGCGAGAACGATATGCAAAGATGAAGAGCGTCTTTTTTGCGTTTGTTAGTTGCAGTTGCCCGTTCATTTGAGTAGCAAAAGCTTTTTGGTATCATGGTACGTCCCAGCTTCGAGTCTGTAGAAATAAACTCCGCTTGGTAAGTTGGAAGCATTGAACCTAATTGCATGAGGACCCGCGTTCTGGCGCTCGTTCACCAAAGTCCCAACTTCACTCCCGAGCACATCATAAACTTTCAACGTAACATGGCTCTCAATTGGCAGTTGATAACCGATCGTTGTCGTTGGATTGAATGGGTTTGGGTAATTCTGTTCAAGAGCATAGTATGATGCGACTTGATTATTGACATGCTTCACCTGCGTAACCATCTCCGATAGTGGTCGCCTCCACACGCCGCTGCTATAAGTTCCGGCAAAGAGATTCGCCCCGCTCACGGCGAGAGAGGCAACAACAGAATCCGTCAAGCCGGAATCGACCGCCGTCCAACTTGTTCCATTGTTGGTCGAGAGAAACACGCCACCGCCATAAGTCCCGGCAAAGAGATTCGTCCCGCTCACGACGAGAGAGTAAACACTAGAATATGTCAAGCCGGAATCGACCGCCGTCCAACTTGTTCCGTTGTTGGTCGAGAGAAACACGCCGCCGCCATAAGTCCCGGCAAAGAGATTCGTCCCGCTCACGACGAGAGAGTAAACACTAGAATATGTCAAGCCGGAATCGACCGCCGTCCAACTTGTTCCGTTGTTGGTCGAAAGAAACACACCGCCGCCAGGAATTTGACCGCTTCCGGCAAAGAGGTTGGCGCCAGAAACGGCAAGAGCATTAACAGAAAAAATATTCGTCAAGCCGGAATCGACCGCCGTCCAACTTGTTCCATTGTTGGTCGAGAGAATTACGCCATAGTGAACAGTCCCAGCAAAGAGATTCGTCCCGCTCACGGCGAGAGTGATGAGATCAGGCGCGAAGCCGGAATTGACCCTCGTCCAACTTGTTCCGTTGTTGGTCGAGAGAAACACGCGGCCGTCAAAAGTCCCGGCAAAGAGATTCGTCCCGCTCACGGCGAGAGACATGACACGGTAATTCGTCAAGCCGAAATCGACCGCCGTCCAACTTGTTCCGTTGTTGGTCGAGAGAAACACGCCATCGCCAGTCCCGGCAAAGAGATTCATCTGGGAGATAACAAGGCAGTTCACCGAGGCTCCATAAGGTCCATTGGTTTGTACCCACTGGGCATGTAGAAGACTCGCACTTGTGAGCAGGCAAAACATCAGGAAGAAGTATGCCGCCTTCGGTGGTACAAGTCCGCCGAAGAGACTGCGAATGAATCGGATAAGGTTTTTCATTTTTTCTCCTTTCGTGAAAGAAATTAAGGGCAATTGCAACTAACTAGTGTAAAAGCGTACATATATGTGTTTTTTTTCTTATTAGACGCCGCTCTTAATTTTACTTCTGAATTTATGTCCTCCAGCCCTGAAGTACAAATCGGTCCTCTTGTTGTTAGTTTTCTGCTGCCAAATTACTCCACCACTTCTCCCACAATAAAACACTTCTCGCCTTTCTTATTCAGACTCGATATAACGGCGTCTGATTCTTTAGCAGGAACAATCAAAATTAATCCGACACCCATGTTCAATGTTCGTTTCACATCATCGTCGGGAACATTTCCTATCGATTGTATCATCTTAAAAATCCGCGGCACTTCCCAGCTTCCCCAAAACACTTTGAACTCGTGCGGCTTTCGGATTACTCTCACAGTATTTCCTTCTATTCCACCGCCCGTCACGTGTACCATGCCGTGAACCGAGAATTTCTTCGTGACGAAGTCGATGACTTTCAAATATGATCGGTGAGTCTTAAGCAGCGCTTCGCCGACAGTTTCGCCAAGCTCGTCAACATACTTTTCTGCACGAAAGTGAGTCAGCAGTGTTCTCCTCGCAAGTGAATAGCCGTTCGTATGCAAGCCGGTCGAAGAAATTCCGATCAGCACGTCGCCCTTCTTAACCTTGCTTCCATCTATCACTTTGGATTTGTCAACCACTCCCACAATTGTTCCTGCCAAATCATAATCCTGCTCTTCATATACGCCCGGCATCTCGGCAGTCTCTCCGCCGATAAGAGCTACCCCGTTCTCTTTGCAGGCAATAGACAGCCCTTTCACAACCTGTTCCGCGATATCCGCATCCAACTTGCCGCACGCAAAATAATCAAGAAAAAATAACGGTTTTGCCCCGCCTACACCAATGTCATTCACGCAATGATTCACCAAGTCCTGACCAATTGTATCATGTTTGTTCATTTCGATTGCGATCTTTACTTTCGTTCCTACACCATCAACGCTTGAAACTAAAACCGGATTTCGATAACCGATAAACTTCCCGTTGAAGAATCCTCCGAAGAATCCAATTTCAGATAAAACATTCTTATTAAATGTCTGTTTCGCGAGCGGCTTGATTCTTCTGACAAGCTCTTCCGCTTCGTCGATATCTACGCCGCTCTGTTTGTAAGTACTCATTTATTATTTCTTAATAAAAAATTTAGAATTAATTCAAAGTCAACAGTCCATCTGACGCGACAAACTTCATCGAGTCAACAACATTTTTTGTCGAGACGTCGTCACGAATCATAACCTTGCCGATTCCGGTCGGCAGCACAAAACGTACCTTGCCTGATTTCATTTTCTTATCATAGTTAAGCCGGTTCAGCACTTCTTCAAGAGACACCTTTTCGTTTTTTTGACGCGCGATTTGCCTAATGATTTTTAAAATGCGTTCGAAATTAGACGGGCGAAGAAGTTTCATGTGCATTGCGATATGTGCCTCAGCTAAAAGTCCGATGATCACCGCTTCTCCATGTTTAAACTTTTTGTAGCCTGCGGCCGATTCAACAGCATGACCGACAGTGTGCCCGAGATTCAGGTGTGCCCTGATACCCGATTCCTTTGCGTCTCTCTCAACATATCGCTTTTTCGTCTCAACAGACATTTTAATCACCCTCTCAAGGGTTTTCGATTCTTTGTTGAGCAGTCTCACATAATTTTTTTCCAAGAAATCGAAAAATGGTTCACCGCGAAGCACAGCGTATTTTGTAATTTCACCGAGACCGCAAATCAACTCTTCCCTGGGAAGTGTCTCCAAAAATTTTGTATTCATGATTACCGACACAGGGTGGTGAAATGCACCGATCATATTCTTCCCGAAATTGTGATTGACTCCGACTTTTCCACCGATCGAACTATCCACCATGGCGAGAAGTGTGGTCGGGACATGGACGTAATTTATTCCTCGCTGGAAAACCGCCGCAACGAATCCCGATAGGTCTCCCGTAATTCCCCCGCCAATCGCAAATAGCACAGAATCCCGCCGAATATTTTTCTGCAGAAGAACAGTTAAAATTTCCTCGACTTTCTCCAGGCTCTTGTTTTCTTCCGTTGCCTGAAGAGTAACAAGCACTGTTCCATCAACTGAGCTGATTTCCGATATAAGATTCTTGTACAAGTCGGCAATTTTTGAATCGACGACAACCGCCGCTTTCTCAGCCGAACGCAGTTGAGATTGCAAGATTGAAATTGAATCGCCGATATAAACCGGTACTCGGGATGAATTCGCCCTGTAACCAAGCACTTTCATGATTTTTTTCCTCTTCCGAAAGATCCTGCGGATAATTTTGATACAATTTGATTTACACTTTCTTCAATATCTATATTAGAAGTATTAATGACTATGTTTGCTTCAAGATAATGCTTTTCACGCTCTTTCAGAAGTGACATAACTCTCGTCCAGAGTTTGTTATCCGACAAACGCGTTCCGTCATCAGCAAGCAGCATAGGCCGATCTTGTTTCCCATCGACGCGCGCAAGAATTTTCTTTGGATCTGCTTTGAGATAAACGAGAATGCCGTCTTTACGAATAAGATTTCTGTTTTCCTCCATGGTCAGAGTTCCACCACCAAGTCCGACCACGATGTTCCGTCTATTTTTCGATACTTCAGTCAACATCTTGTTCTCTACGTTTCGAAAATGTTGCTCACCATATTCTTCAAATATTCTTCCAATAGAAATACCTTCGTGTTTTTCTATTAAATCATCGATGTCAACAAAATCGTAATCAAGTTCATGTGCCAACTTCGGCCCGATCGTGGTCTTGCCGCTTCCCATAAATCCCGCAAGATAGATAATGTGTTTTTGCTCATCCATTCTTCAAACCGGCCGTGGATTTAATTTCGAAGATCCCGTTTTCAGGAGACGCAGTTTAACTTGCAAAATTGCCTTCGGTGTTGCTTGATCGATCTCGAATTCAAAATCGCCGATTTCAATCCTGCTGCCGACTCTTGGAACCGACCCATGTGCACGTACGAGGAAAGCAGAGATCGTGTCGCCTGACTCGGCGTCAATCTCGAAACCTTCCACGTCGCTCGCAATTTCGTCGAGTCGCGCGTTTCCCTTCACAAGAAAACTATCACCAGGAAGTTTTGTTACGAGAAAACCCTTTCTCGGGCGTTCAGCGCTCGATCCGAATATTCCCCGGACGACATCAGAAAGCGTAATAATTCCTGCCAACCCGCCGAATTCATCGACCACAACGGCAATGTGTACCATGTTAGCTTTTAAAGTCTCAATGAGTTTTTCAAGAGACTGCGTTTCCGGCACGAATACCGGCTTTCGCATCAAAGTTCGCACGTTAAATTTTTTCCGATGAGTTTTTCTTCTGAAGTTAGGAAGAAAGTCTCGCGCGTAAAGCATTCCGACGACGTTGTCGCGTGTCCCGGAAAAAACCGGCAACCTTGAATGCTCGCTTTTCTTCAGCGTCTCCACGACTCCATCGAATTTGATGTCGTCGGGAACGCTAACAATCTCTGCTCTCATCGTCATTGCGTCCCGAACTGTCTTCTCACCAAGGAAAGAAATTTTTCCTAATAGTCGCGCTTCATTTTCCTCGATGACTCCGGCGCGGGCTGCAATTTTCGAGAGCGTCTTCAATCCATTGCTATCGATTGTCAACGAAGATTTCTTTCTCCGGGCATTTACGCGAGAGAGAATAGAATTCATAGGATAAACGACGGGACTTTCTATAATCAGCAGCAGTGCGAGAAGCGGCATCGACAGTCTAACAACTAACTTCGCGTTGCGTGCGGCAACTATTTTCGGAACAGCATCTGCAAAAATGATGAGCACTCCGGAAATGATTATTACTTCGATTCCTAATAACACCGTTCTATTCACGGAAAACTTGGTAGAGATATCAACCGCGATAGAAGCTCCGAGTAGTGTAAATAAAAATACCGCGGCGGCATTCGAAACCAATATTGTTGACAACAAAAGCTGAGGAAATTTGAAAAGTCTTTCAAATAATTTACCCTCTGACTGCTCCTTTGAACTTGTGAGCGAATAGAACGCAACCTCAGCCGCCGACAAGACAAACGCGAACAATAATAGAACAACTATTATGAATAATTTTATAGCCACTCTTTAATAAGTTGTGAAAAAAAAGTGAAAGTTTCATCATGGATGAGAAGAAAAAGGTAGAACGGGACGGCATTCGTCTATTGATTGGTCGAATCCAGTAAACGGGATTTTCGATCAGTGATTAGAACCAGGCGGCTGAAATTACGGAGCAAGGCGGCTAATTTGCCAATTGTTCTGTCCAACTAAAGTATAAAGAATCCTGTCGTGCAGCCTGCTCGGTCTCCCCTGCCAAAATTCATAGCTCACTGGTTTTAACCTGAATCCTCCCCAATTAGCCGGCCTCGGCACAGGTCTACCATCAAATTTTTTCTCGAATTCTTTGAAGAGATTGTCAAGTTCTTCTCGACTTGCTATCACTTGACTCTGGCTCGAAGCCCACGCTGCGATTTGATTATCTCTCGGCCGCGACTGAAAATATTTATCGGATTCCATATCGGTCACTTTTTCTACCATGCTTTCGACACGAATTTGCCTGTCCAGCTCTTTCCAGAGAAAAACTCCGGAGGCGTTCGGATTGGAAAGTATCTCAATCCCTTTTCGGCTGCTATAGTTGGTGTAGAAAACAAGTCCATTTCGGTCGAAGCCCCGTAAAAGAACAACTCGTGCAGACGGTTTTGCAGTTCGTGAAGCTGTCGCAATGACCATGGCATGCGGATCAGGCAGCTCAGCTTTCACGGCAGCTTCGAGCCATTTCTCAAATTGCAAAAATGGATCACGATCCACCGTGGCTTCATCGAGTCTTTCACCTAAATATTCCCTTCTAAGTTTTTCAATATGATCTTGAATCATGAACGATTTTGAGTTTTAAGTTTATAATTCAGAATTCTTAATTTGGTGAGCACTAAAAAGATAAGGTGTACCATAATTTGGAATTGACGGTTTATTCTACTTTCCAAGCGTTGCCCAGCCGCGTTTATTCAAATCGAAATATATTATAGAGCCAAAAATTAACCCGACAATTACCATAATGATCCCGATAAGCGTTCTGCCGAAAATTATATTCCCGGTTCCGAATAACAATGCATAAATCATCGCGACGCCACTTAGCCAATCTATCAAATTAAAAATTCCATCCGTGTCAGGCTGAACATCGGAGGCTTCCTTCGCAATCGTTCCCCAAAGCTTTGCGCTCGGGTGAACGCGCCTGTAAAATGCGATCAGAATTTCTTTCTTCTCAGGAGAAGTGAGATAAGTTACGATAAGCCAGACCGCCGTGGTAATCAGAACGGTTAACAAAACGAGATACGCGAATTGTTTCGGCTCAGTGTCACTCAAATGAAAATAGTACTGGAGAACAAGGGAAGTTACGAGCGCCGCCGCCATCGAGGATACTTCACTCCATGCATTGATTCGCCACCAGAACCAACGCAAGATATAAACTAGTCCTGTTCCTGCCCCGAGAGCTATCAAAAATTTCCATGCATTGGAAATGGAATTCATATAGAAAGTTACTATCGCAGACAAAACCATCAACAATATAGTTGCGACCTGAGAAATATTCACATAATGTTTCTCACTCATATTTTTGATCCAGAATCGCCGATAAAAATCGTTCACGATGTAACTCGCGCCCCAATTCAACTGCGTGCCGATCGTTGACATGTATGCAGCAGCGAAAGCCGCAAGCATCAATCCGCGAAGTGATGCCGGCAAATCGCTCATGAGAATTCTGATGTACCCCGATTCAGGATCATTGATAAAACCTGGATCATGCTGAAGGCGAACCACTGCGACGAGCGCAACAATGATCCATGGCCACGGCCGAAGCGCGTAATGAGCGATGTTGAACCACAAAGTCGATAACAAGGAATTCTTCTCATCTTTTGCAGAAAAAATTCTTTGAGCGATGTATCCGCCGCCCCCCGGCTCAGCGCCCGGATACCACGACGCCCACCAGTTCACAGCAATGTAAACGAAAAAAGTTATCATTGGCATCCACGTCGAATTGAGATCAGGAACAAATGACAAAATCGATCCTGTTGCTTGTCGCGTTTGGTCAACTTGATGTAATCCGTAAATCAATTTACCCATACCACCAGTCGCCATCACGGCAAATACCGCTAACAGAATAACCATTCCCATTTTCAAAACAAATTGGAAAAGATCTGTAACAAGTACTCCCCACAATCCCGACAATGTTGAAATCGACGCGGTTATAAACATAATCAGGATTGCGATTGCAAGCGCCTCGACCTTTGAAACTCCGAGAGTCAGCATCAATATTTTCACGATCGCGAGATTGACCCAGCCCATAATTATCAAATTCACCGGCAGTCCGAGATACAAAGCTCTAAAGCCGCGCAGGAAACTGGCTGGCTTGCCACTATATCTTATTTCCGCAAACTCAACGTCCGTCAAGACACCGGCCCTTCTCCAAAGACGTGTATAGAAAAAAACCGTCAACATTCCACTGAACAACATGCTCCACCATATCCAGTTCCCTGCGATGCCGTTCCGAGCAACGAGACCCGTCACTGCAAGCGGAGTGTCGGCAGCAAATGTTGTGGCGACCATTGAAGTGCCCGCAAGCCACCATGACACATTTCTGCCGGAAACGAAAAAGTCGCTGACGCTTTGAGTCGCCCGTTTGCGGTAGTACAAGCCGACTGCTAAGTTGAACGCGAAGTAGAGTACTATTACGATCCAATCAACATAAGTGAGTTGCATCCGGATTTATCCATATTAAATATATGTGTTGCATGCAAGCTAAATACTCAATTGACTACTTCGTCTAATTGAGTGGAAGATAAGTTTTCACTTTTGCGTGGAAAAAACAAGAGGAGTTTAAGAGAGGCATATTGTGCAGCGGATTGTCAACCCGTCACATTATCAGTAAACCATTAAAGGTTCAAACATTTCGCCGGTTTCTGAAACCGTTCGTCCATCTTTCTTCAATTTCTGTCCGGTAAGCTCTGAAGGATAGCACCGCTCTACCAATTGAGATACAGCCGCCGATACTCAAGATGTGTGGTGCTTAACCCATTCAGTAACAGCCGCAATGTTTTTATATCTACTGGGTAATGCGTGTTCCTTCATCCAGTGAAGGAAACGTTTATGTGGTATACCAATTACTTCCGATAAGCCGCAAGACAAGCCGTGTTGACGGAGGGCACAACTATGTCGGGCGTTTTCATGTGAGCGAGTGCGAATTCAGCGCAATTTCAGGTGAACGGCGAAAGCAGTTTGCTTTCAGATTCCTCTTTGAGTTGTTTTTTCAGCGAATCGCCGCGTGATCGCTGCCGTGAATAAAGAGATCCTGATTAGCATCTGCCGCAACTTTTTCCCTTGCTTTAGAAGCCGTTCTCTTTCCTGCTGTGCGACCTGTAACCAATTCCGAAATCTTCTCAAACGTGTACCCTAATGGGTCAAGCAGTACCTCAATAGCTTTCAGCGTTAGCTCCGTGTACTTCTCGACATCATAGCCATCTTCGATGCGATAGAGAATGAACGGTTTTGCTTTCTCCGGATTCTTCTTACCCGAAGCATCGATGATTATATATTCCGCCGTCTCGCCGGGTTTTAATGCTACACCGGCTTCCTTCATAGCTTTTGCCACAACAGCTTGCATGCTTCTATTCTCGTACTCGTCTGCTTCTTTTGATATCGTATGGCGAACCACTAGTTCAAGCGGCGGTACCCTGCCGCTCTTTAACACGTCGAGATGCGACCGGACAATATCCATGATTGCCGGAACGAGACTCTCCAACCCCTCAATACCCGATGCCTTCGACATCAGCTCTATCACTTCTCTCTGAACTTTACGAGTAAATAGCGGTATGTCCCCGCGCCTTACTTCGAGACCGCGCACTTTGACTTCGCCATTCGTGTATGTGCCGATATATCTGTTCGCCGTCGGTATCTGCGGATTCATTCTTGAAGAAGGAAATAATATCCACTTGTAGATCCCTTCGAATGACATACTTATTCCGGTTTCTTTGCTTATCTCTTCACACAATTCTTTGTAGTCTTCTTCCGTCGCTTCCAGCTTCTTCAGGAATAGGCAATCGACAATCCCATGTATGATTGTAAAGCCCTTGTTCTCGGCTATCCTCTTGGCGTGAAGCAAATCTCTTCTCGCGAAAGCATTGACCGATTCGTGAGCTTCAATTTTCCCGAAGCGTGCGTTCTTGTACCCAAGGTAACCGAAAGTCGTCACAAGCATCCACTTCAGAGCGTTCTGCCGCCTGTTGTATTCCTTCTGTGTCAATTCATCGAGAGCAGCTTTCTCTCTCTTCTTGTATTCCGCCCTTTTCCTGAGCACCGCCCCGATTGTCTCGGGTATAATTCCTCTTCGCCGCTCGCAGATTGTGTAGTGAAGCTCCGGCACGGAATCGTTCTGACAGCAGCCGCAGTTCACAGTCTCCGGCGAAACGTTGTGTATGGACATGATGCTTGGAAACATGGATGCAAAATCTAGTTCAGCGATGTCTTCGTGGTACCCCATGATAGGGAGATAGATCAACCCGCCTCTGTCGGCAAGAAGCAGCTCCCAGCTCGATTTGAATTTTTCCCATTCCTGTTTCTTCGCGGGGATCAGTATGTCGTGTTTGTACGCCCATGATAGCTGCATCGATGACAATCCGGTTCCTATCGTCGCGCGTCCCTGGTCTTGTATTGGTATCTGTGTGATGCGTGAAAGCTCGAACAGCCCGTCAAGATCCGATTCACCGACAATAAATGAATTCTCCGCGTCTATGTGCCATCTTCCGGCAAGCATGAACGCACCGGACCTGTGTACTATCTGTCCGTAAGTCCAATAGCTCGACTCATTGGTTGTCCGGTACATTGCCGATTTGTCCCTGTTGAGGTCAATTGAAATTTTTGTTTTTCTCGAAAGGTCTACAAGCCAAGGGAGCAGGACATCATCGCCATAGTTCGTGACTATAATGTCGGGATCGGAGCGTCTTAAGTGATTATTTATTCTTGTCAGAAGCTCCTCGGCTGTATCTGCTTTTATCTCGTAAACCTGTCCATCATAGCCGATCTCCAGATTCACAATCCCCTGATATTTCGGCGCGACTTCAGAATTCATCGGACGTAATGTCATTACACTCATGGGTGGAAGGGTGTAATCAATCGCGTCGGATGTGTCATGCAGTTCCACCGACGTCAATTCATCATCATTAAAGAAATACTCTCCGAATGCGAGCGGGAAGAGCTTCTTTTCATATATAAACATCTGAACGGGTGTAAGGTCGGAATTGAAGAAGACGTTATAAGAGAATTCCGATTCGAAGCGCCGGACAATGTTCTTGAAATGCAGTGCGTCCGGTACCATAATCTCCAGGACAGGTATTTGCTTGCCGGAATAAATCTCGGTTTTGCTAACCCACCCTTTCGATACTAAGCAATGAAGGCTTGCTGCCACTTTTTCTACCTTGTTTCTTTCTTCCCTGGCGACATGCATGTAGAACTTCGGAATGAACGGCGCGTACCCCTTTATCTTCTTCCCACATTCGTCAATTAACCAGAACGTAATCCCCCTGTCCGAGACATAGAGGTCAAACAGCCATCCTCTTATGGTCGCCATCTTCTATCTCCAGTTTCGCATTGTCCTTCGCAAGTTCTTTCACGGTCTTCTGGAGCGCCGCAATCTTTTTGTGTTCTTCCAAAAGCATAGACATCAGAATATTTTCAAATGGGAACGGGTTCATCGCGTACGCACACGCGGCAAGATGAATCTTGGGAGCCTGGAACAATTCGTCGAACAATTCCTGATCTTCTTTCCTTAACGCTTCTCTGAATTTTTTCCATCTTGATTCGTATTCATCGGTGAGCCTAGTAAATGTAGGTGCGGTGCGTCCCATGATGAATTACCTTTGAAGCAGTCTTCTGCGCTTATTCCAGACGGCGTTCGGATAAGAATCGGAACTCACTTCGTATACGTCGTCCACCATAGCCTTCAGCCGCAGTTGGAAAGCTTGCCTTTCTCTCTGGCTCGGCGTCAATCTCTCCGAAGCAAGCAGGATGGAAATGCCGTTCTCCTTGAGTACGCTGAACTTCGCACTTATTCTTGCAAGACTCTTCTCGGCTTCTCTAACCGAAATCTGGTCGTCATAGAAAGTGTGGAGCAGTCCAAGCACTATTAAAGCTTTAGCCTTCGACTGATTCAGAAACGGCTCGACTCCCCGTGTTATCACGCCATCTGCCTGGAAGGCTGTGAAAATTCTCGACACAAAGACCCTGCTCAAGACTTCAATTGGATCCATGCCGTTTAACCTTGCGAGACGCGCGAGCCCGTAGGCGTCGTACCTGTTCGTGCCATCGACAAGGGCAACACTGGGAAGCCTCCGCAACACCTCTTTGATGACTACGAGCGTCGTGTAATAAACCATTGGAGAACCGTAGAGCAAAACGGCATTACCCGGCACAATCCTGCCAATAGTTCCCGACAGTTCCGTCGTCAGCGCCTTGTCATCCAAATATCTTTCTTTGTCCTGTATCGCATTCAAAATAAATCTCCTAGCAATCGAAGAAGTCTGCATAAAACTTCAGTTCCGAAAACCCTTTCTGCTTCTTTTCAGGATAGAACGGACTGTGTCGGTCTCCATAACTCCAACCAAATGTTCCTCCGAAAATCTCCATTTAATTCTCCCGCCTCGGCTTGTTCTTTGCATAGTTCTTTACGACGCTTATTACCTTCCCGAGTATTTCGAAATTGCTGTCGCCATCCTTCGGATCGACCACGATCGGTTTGTAATGCGGGTTCTCAGATTTCAGGACTATCCTGCCGCCTGATCTCGTGAATCGCTTTACGACAGGGCCTTCTCCAAGCCGGGCAATCACAATAGCATTCTCGTTTACGTAATCTACTTTCCGGTAAAATACGATTGAACCGTGAATGATACCCGCGTCGATCATGCTGTCTCCTCTTACCATCATGCCTCTGTCTCCCGCTTTCACGCCGAGTGTCCCTTCGATAGTCAGGTAATCTACGGGTTCTTCATCTGCGAGTCCCGGTGAACCAGCTTTCACGAAGGCGAAGATCGGAATAGTATTGCTCTTCAAAACAACCTGGAATGAGCGGGAGAGGTTGGAGCCTTTCTTCAGTAGTTTTTTCTTTACCAATGCTTCAATATGATCCTGTACGGTGCCGACTGCAACATCAAATTTGCCGGCGATTTCCCTGAAAGAAGGCGAATGCCCTCTCGTCCTTACGTACTGCTCTATGAAATCCAGGATTTCCTGCTGGCGATCAGAGATATTTTCCACGATTTGTTTCCTTTTTCATATTACCATACAAATGTATGGTATGGACATTCCAAAGTCAAGTCCCCCAGGATGCGGAAGTAAATATCCCGGGTGAACACGATCCTGTGGATTAGTAAAATAAAAAAGCCCGCAGGCAACTCACCCACGGGCTTCGGATAGATCATCTTTCCGGACACTACTTCGTCATCAAGTCTTCCTGATCTGATTATGTTATGGACGCCTCATTTTCCCACCACCCAACTCATATCACAAAACTGAAGAATACACAAACATTTTTCGGTTTGAAATTCGTGTCGCTAACTCAAACACGTGCAAGTTCCTCGACAAAATCGTCAAGATTGTAATTTGTTTTCAGTGCAAGCTCCTCGATCTCCGACGCACGAGATATCAAATCTTTTAAAACAGCTTTTTTTTCTTCGGGTATTTTTCCAGATGTTTCTCGCACGCGGGATCTTCGATGGGCCAGCTCCTTTAACAGAAGCGCCAACGTAAAGTAATCCAGAAAGTCCTCGAATCGCTCCTTGTTGAACCATGATACTCCATCATACATATTCACGTTGAGCAAGTTCTGCGTAGATTTTTTCTTCATTGCTTCGACCAACATCTCTTGAAGATTCCCTTTTCCTTCATCTTCGATGTTCTCAAGAATCTCCCTAACTATTCTTGATTCATATATTGAAGATTCATCGTTTAATCCAAGCTCGCCAAAACACGTGATAACTTTTGGAATGAGGCGCAAATCGTCAAAGGGATGGAAAGTATTATGTTCTCTTATAAAAAATCCCTTCACTCTGTCCAAGAACAACCACAAAAATAAAATCCGCCAACCCGGCAATGCAAAATTTTCCGAAGGTGACAAAAATTTTGCAGCCAACTTCTTCGCGGCCGGTTCCCTCATTAGTTCGCGCAGCAAAAGCAAACTTCTAAACTCTTCTAACTTTTCTGTGGCAAGTGAATTGAAGTTTTTCTTGACTTGCTCATAATCTGCAACGGCAGTCACCATCTTGTTTAGTTTCTCGACAAATGTTTTCTCGTGTGCAGGTTTGATCTTGCCGTTCTCAATTCCCTCGAACAAATATCGTAAACTTCCGGCATTCATTGCCTCGTAAAATGAACTGTGAACGTCGCGCAATTTGAAATCGATAAGTTCGTCTTCGATCGATCTCACACCTCTTCCATCCAAAGCTTTGCACAATTCACCGTAAGGTTTTTCTCGAGAAGACTGCACTTCCCTGAAATTCAAGAATACGTTGTATTTGTAAGCTCCCAACTCCACATAAAGTCCATTTTTCTTCAGAGATTTTGTATGCTTGATGTATTCCAATCCGGTTATGACATCTTGAAAAATGCAATAACCATCACCATTGATCGCGAGTCCATCTGTTAGAGTTCTCTGCACCATTTTGCCGCTTCCATCGCGGAAGCCGACAGAAGTTCTTATCCAACCGGCGGCGTGAGAATAACGATTATTATATACAACCAAGCTGCGATCATCGCCGATGCCATTGCTGTATGCAAACACATCCTCGTTAACCCTACCATCTCCTGTAAATAGGTCGTACAATACAAAATTATCCATCTCACTAAAGATGCTTCTCTTCCTCAGCAGAGGAAAAATCTCGTGCTCGTGCCGGGCAACAAGATTTTCGTCGGTATGTTCATCTCGATACGCGCGCTTGAATTCCATTCCATATTTTTCTGTGAAACCTTCGATCTGTCCATGCCCGAACATTGGCAATCCCGGCATCGTTGCCATCATGGTACAAACTCCGAAATATTTGTCGTCCTTACCGAATTGCGCGGTCGCGGTCTCCTCGTCGGGATTATTCACGAAATTTACAAAGCGTTTCAGTATCTGGGGATTATATTCCAAAATATTTTTTATCACGTGCCGGTAGTTAGCGTTCTCTTCTTTTTTCAGCATGTTCATGAACGCGCTGTTGTAAACGCGGTGCATACCAAGTGTCCGAACGAAATAGCCTTCCATCAGCCAGAATGCTTCCGCTAACAGCAATGTATCGGGGACTTCCTGTTGTACACGATCGACAACCTCTCTCCAGAATTCATTTGGAATTGCGGCATCGAATTGCTCTTTAGTCATTGAGAAATTCGCACGCGAAGGAATTGAACCGCCGGTTCCGGGTTCTGGGAACCAAAGTCGTTGATAATGTTTTTTGCTCAAAACCATGGCAGCATCGAAACGGATGACCGAAAACATCCGTGCAACGTGAAGAATAGTTTGGATAACCGCTTCGCGAACCTCAGGCTTCGTGAAATCAAGCTGCCCAGTGTCGTTCCATGGCATGTGTGTACCATCATTACCGTGATAAATGTATCTCACGTCGCCCGTCAGCCTGTCGAGACGCTTGAAAACGACGGCCGCATCGCGCTTGCTCCAGTATCCATCTTCGACAAAAATTCCGACTCGCTCATCGTTACTCAAGTCGGGACCGTTGAAAGTGTAATTCGGGAACGGAGGATAATCGGAACTCAAAAACCAATCAGGATGATTTATTACCCACGCCGAATCGATTCCCATGTGGTTTGGGACCATGTCGCTTGCGAGTCGAATGCCGTATCTCAAAGCCCGCTCTTTTAAATTTCGGTAAGCTTCATCGCCGCCAAGCTCAAGAGCAATGTCGTAACAATTTAAAGAGTACGCGGAAGCGATTGCATCCGTATTTCCGCTGAAATGTTTAATTTTCTGTGAAGCAAAACTGCGCACCCAAATTCCTATCAGCCAGAGTCCGGTGAATCCGCGTCCAGCCAAAATTTCTAACTCCTCATCGGGGATGTGATCCAAACGTGTCATGGGACGACGGTATTTCCTGCTAAGCTGGTCGAGCCATACGAATGCATTCTTTGCGATCAGAACGAGCTTTGGCATCCATCCTAAATCCTGGCTGAAATTTTCAGCTTCATATTCACTTCCTTTAAAGCGGAGAACTGGCTGCGATTCTTTTTCACCGAATCCGAAAAACTTTGCCTGAACCACATCTGGAATTTTGTTTTTATCTGCTCGTGCCTGGGCAAGCATCAAGAAATATTTCCCCTCTTCTTTTAAGATGTCAACTGCGGTGAGAAGTCTGAGAAGATAAGGAGACTTAGCGAGAATTTTTTCCCAATGTTTTGCCATGAACTGAAGCTGCTCGGAGATCGAGTTTGGATGAGCTTCGACCGGAGCTCGAAACATTCTTAGAAGTGACAAGCCAACATTTGGAAATTTAGGCTGGGTGTCAAAGAACTTATCGGCGTCAAAAGCGATATCATGGTACTTTGACTCAATTTTCAACTCGCTGTCGTCTATAAGTTGTGAAATAGGAGTGAACGCTGGATTCCGATTCTCAAGCCAAAGTAAAATTAGCTCTGTCAAAACGACATGACGATTCGATAAGCCGTCGATTGATTGAGCAAGGTAATTCTCAACGGATTCTTCTCCGCGATAAACCGATGTCGCCGGAAACTTCTCGACAAATTTATGAGCGCTTTTTTCCAATTCCGTAGCACCGATGTTTCTCCGAAGCCAATTCTCCAACTTTACAAACGCCGTGGGGTTGACTTCGCTTACATACAAATTAATTACAAAATGCAGGACTTCATGGTACAATCCCATTGCATTAAGGTCACCGGGTGATACTGGTGAGGAAGTTTTCCCTAAAATTCCGCCCTTATCCTCATTCAGCCTCAGAGCAAAATTTTGAGACGCACGGATATTTGGAAAGATAAGATCACCGGATAGAGTGAAAAGCGACTCATCAAAATTGAAATACTCTCTCGCTTTTCGGGAAATATGAAACTCAAAGATTTGGGAAGTCAAAGGTTCTTGACAATTATCCGGCTCTATTTTATAAAACATTAAATAAATTTATTCAACGGTACAGAGAAAAACCATACATGAATTTTCTCTGCTCGATTGGAAATTTTAAGAAGGCGAATGCAAGTGGTGGGATGCATCCGCCACGAATGTTTTTTCTGTCTTATTGCTTCGGCGGAATTGGTGCCGGAACAACATTCTTTACCGGCTTCAGCGACATCAAATAGGCATAAATATCATGTAGGTCGTTATCGGTCATATTACGGTATGACTGCCATGGCATCGGTGGAAGTAAGTCTCTACCGCTTCCCCAAAATTTACCATTCCTCAAAGCAGCGATGAACATTTTTTCTGTCCAACTTCCTATCCCAGTTGCTGGATCAGGCGTGAGGTTTGCCGAGAAACTTACTCCCCACGGACCAGCCCATGTTGTCATATCTACACTCATCATTCCCCCCCAATTATCGGGACCAATAACACCCGCAGCAATAGCCGGTGCCTTTTCATCTTGAGGCGCGCCTGCGAGAAAACTGTTAAGATCAGGAGCGGGTCCCTGTGAAGTCATTATGTGAGGAGTGTGACAATCATTGCAGCCACCGACAGCATTCACGAGATATTCTCCTCTCTTGATTTCCGATGCCGAATACTTCATTTTTGAGCTCATCTTCTGATTTTGTGTTGCGCCAAGAACTGCCAGCACTAAAATCACAGCAACTAACCCGGCGACCGTGGGGTACCTTTTTACTAACATGTTTCCTCCTTTTTTATTTTTATGTGATTGCACTTCTCTTAGAAAGAAATGATACTATCCGAACACGATACTTGCAATGAAAGTTCCGAACTGCCATGGAGATTGGTAAACTCCAGAAAAAACTGACTTTTCTTGATTTTTAATGTTTGCTTCTCTAACTTCATTCGAAGTCAAAAACAAAATTCGAGGAGGAATTATATGAAATCTTTACTGCATGGGGCTTCATTCTTAGCAGTTGGCATGCTGTTCTCGATGAATTTATTTTTAAGTGGTTGCGGCACAAGCATAGAAACAACATCTTCACAGGCTGAAGCCGATTCGCTGACGATAGATTCGCTGCAAACCGAGAACCAAAGTTTGCAAACCGAGAATGCTCAATTAAGAAAAACAAATTCTCAACTTGATCAGGATAAGAAAGCTTTAAATGCAAAAGTGGCTGATATCACATCTAAACTTGGACAAAGTAGTCAACAATGGCAAGATCTTCAGGATTTTCAGACCCGGGTTAATTCACTTGACTCTGAACTGACGGTAGAAAAGCAAATCAACCGCGATCTCAGCGCGAAGAATGCCGAGATGGAAGGGCAGACCATGTCCACATCAATAACCACAAAAGCAGAATTCAACAAAGTTTATAAAGAAGGACTTTGGCTCTTCAAAGCGAGGAGGTACCAGGAAGCGGTAAATGATTTCAGTAACTTAGCAGCAAGCAAAATGGATAACATCCTGATAAGTAATGCACATTACCACTTGGGCGAATGTTACTATCAGATGCAGAAATACGATGGTGCACGCGATGAATTCGCGAAGACACTAACGTACCCGAAAAGCCCTCAAGAAGGTTCGGCTTACATCATGCTTGGAATGTCTTATCTCAGGCTTGGCGACAAAGACAAAGCAAAAGCAACATGGCAAAAGCTTGTGAAGAAGTATCCTAAATCTAAAGACGCCGCGAAAGCAAAAGACTATTTGGATCTACTTTAGATTAAAGTCGTAATTATCTCCCTGAACCGCTGTGAAGACAAGGCTTTGCAGCGGTTTTTATTTTGTCAGCCAATTTGCCCGCCTTTTTTTCCCCGTTAAGTTCCACCTTAAAAAAACCGTCTGAATTTTTGAGCGCATAACTGAGAAGTATTCTCAGAGAGACAAAGTCTGCCGAAATGACTTTCGACTTGCTCAGAAGAGACTCCACTCCTTTTTCAAGTTCCTTCTCACTTGCAACCGCAGGTCCAACAACAAGTCCTTTTCGAACTGAATAAAGTTCGTATGTGCCATGATACAGCCAACCGCAAATAAACATCGTCTTATCTATCGCCCCATCCATGAGCTTGAGACGCGACGAAGTTTTCTCAAGAACTTCAATTAAATCTCTTGCTTCAGCGGCATCTTCAAATTCAAGTTTCTTGGCAAGCTCATCTAGTTTTATTCTCAACTCGCCCGTTAATTTTCCAAAAGAGCCTGAGAGAAATTCTTCTACCGCTTCCACTTCCTGTTCGTATTGATTTATATCGACTCCGCCTCTGCATGGAGCTATACATCTTTCGATGTGAAAATAAAGGCACGGGTCGAATGGCTTTGCAAAATCGTCGTTGCATTTCACCAACTTGAAATATTTGTCTGCCGCAAAGAGCACTTGTTCAGCTACGAAAGAATTGTTGAAGGGTCCGAAGTACCTTCCCTCTTCGTCAAGCTCATAGACTACGTCAAGACGATCATACTTCCTATCGGTTGATAATTTTATAAAAGGAAACCGACGAGCATTAACAAGCATCGAGTTGAACATTGGTTGATATTCTCTTATCAACTCAAGCTCTCTAAGAGAAGCGTATAACTCTGAAGAAGTTGTTTCAAACTCGACCCTACCCGCCTTGGTGAGCATTTTGTTTATCTTTTCAGAATCTCTTGCATTCTGCGTAAGATAAGAAGCGATCCTGAGTTTCAGGTTCTTTGCTTTGCCGATATAAATAATCTCATCGTCCCGATTGTAAACTTTGTAAACGCCCGGTGCATTTGGTGCCGACATCATAGCTTTCTTGAATACATTTTGATTTCTGTGAGGATCTATTCTGATCTGTATATTCTGAAAACGAAGCAGCTCATCAAGCCGTACCACTTCGTGGCGTTCGCCGACGATCTCCAGCAATTCAATCAGAAGATGAGCTGTGGCGCGGGCATCACCGTAAGCACGGTGTCTGCCGTTAATTTTTATGCCGAGATGATGGCACACCTGATCGAGCGCTTTCCGCGGCAAGTGGCTCAGGAGACGCGAACTCAGTTTCCTCGTGCAAAGCTGAGGAATCTCGAGCTCAAAGCCGGCAGATGTCAATTCGCTGCGGACAAATCCGTAATCAAAATGTGAATTGTGCGCTGTAAAAATTGTTCCTTCAACAAACTCATAAATGTCGCGTGCCACATCCTTGAAAGACGGTGCATCATAAACCATTTCGTCGCTGATGCCGGTCATGTTCCTGATAAAATTCGGGATGTGCCTTCCGGGATTTACGAGGGTTGTATATTCATCGATAATCTTTCCCTTGTGAACTTTATAGGCAGCAAATTCAGTTATCCTGTCGTTTGTTGCCATCGAGCCCGTTGTTTCAACATCGACCACCGAAAATGTCGCCTCATGAAAACTATCTTCAATATCGCTATCTAACTGAGACACTAAATCCTCGCTCGTATCGAACTGCGAATACCGGAAGCTATCTGCCGGGCAATCTGTTCCACGATATTGTCGGGAACACCGTCATAATGTTTTGACTTCAACCGCATGTCGCACATTTCATTCACATAATCTATTGCGACCAACTTTCTTTCAGAAGTTATCGCGATTTCTGTGGAAAAGAAATCGAGTTTGCAGACCCCGTAAATTTTCTTTACGACGTTTTCAATATTGCGAAGGTTATGCTTAGCAATGTCGCCAGGCGATGCTTCGAAATAAATATGAGTCAAATCATCCCACCAGCAGACGAAGATTTTCCCGAAAACATAAAATGGCCTGAACCAGGCTCTGCGTCCATCAAGCATTGCTGGCTCGATTTTCTGCTGGAGCAAATACTTGTCATCTTTGTTGTGCTGGCGCGTGTCGATTATTTCCCGCAACCCTTCTGCTCCCGTGACAACCCCGATTCCACCGCCGGTTGTATTCGCCGGCTTAATTATAAATGGCCCGCCGAGACACGCAAGCTGATCAATACTTAATTTTATTTCTCGTTGTGCATTATAAGGCGAGATTATGATCGTGTACGGCACATAGATTCCTGCCGTAATGAATTCGAGATGCATCGAAGCTTTGTCGGAGGCATGGCGAACTGCGGATGGATCATTCAGAATGTAAATTTCTCTGCGGTTCAGCAAGCTCATAATTGCCTCGCAGCTATCGTTCGCATCAGAGGCACGATCAACAACCGTTTTGAGCGACAGAATTTTACGGCGTACTTTTTCAAGGACAACTTCGAAATCGCCGGGATGAAATATTTCATGCGAAATATTTTGCGACTTTAAATTATCCGATAGGATAGCAATAAAGTCTTCGTCATATTCCCATTCGTAAAATATTCCGCAATCTAACGTTTCCATGAGGACTAATTTAATATTTCTCCTTCATCCTTCCGAAGTCGCGGGTAGTGACTAAGTTTGGGTGTGGCGGGATAAAGAAACACATGCTGTCATCGCGAGTATCCGCTGCTGGCGGATACGTGGCGATCTCAGCTTCCTGAATTACATGTTCTATTCACACTATTTAGGCTCAGCACACTGAGATTGCTTCGCTACGTTCGCAAGGACGGCTCGTTGGTGATGGCTCCATTTAAACTGAGGCACCACCAAGTCGCGCTCTATGCAGATTTTCCAGTTCAGCCACGGTCATGCTGTGATTATCCCTCACATTTCGCCCACTCTAATTGCGCTTGTATTACGCTGCAATTGCGCTGTTATTGCGTCCTAAGCGGCTTTATCCCTCAGCCAAACTTGCTTATATTAACCTGAATTTGTCGATCAAAAGGATAATCCTCGCAGGACGCCAAGTACACAAAGGCAAAAAAACTTCTCTAGAATAGGAAAGACAAAATGGCTCGAATAAGTAAATCAGTAGTCGGAAATCTTAGCGGCTCATTGGGCGATATTGTGTTCCATCAAAGAAATGGAAAGGTCTTTGCACGCCGAAGGCCGCCGAGCTTTGTTCCCGGCAATGACCCGGAATCTGTTGACCGAAGGTTAAGGTTCGGATTCTCCGTGAGACTTGCGAAAGCGATTTACTCCATCCCCGAAGTGAAGACAATCTGGCAGAAAGCCACCCCTAAAGGCAAGTCAACTTTCAACTTCATTGTCGGAACTAATACAAAATTAGTAAATGCAGGCTCGGTCACGGACTGTACCGCTATAGTGCCGCCATGGAAAAAGCCTTCGACCGTTGCAGGATTTATCCTGAACTGTACCGCTGTATCCGTTTCATCTGAAGCTGTTACGGTTGAATTGGCACCCCTGGGTAAATCAGCAGGCATCAATATAAAGAAGGAACCGAACGCAAAGCTTGCGTATGTGTTGTGCCTAACGAACCCCACCCAACCCTCCCCTATCAGGGGAGGGACAAGAGTGGGGTTCGTTTCCGGCAGTTCAAGACCGGCGCAGCTCGTGCTCGATAGCGTGCTCACGTTCAACATCGTGCTAACGGGTCAGGATGCGGCGAGCATAGGAAGATATGCCGATAGGAAGCTCCTCTTGGTCTTGCTGACTTTCGATGCGTCAGGTAATCCGGTTAACTATTCTAGCACACTTGCCTGTCTTGCCTTAGGCAGATAAGCCAGCTTACGACGACAGACTGAGGAATGTTCACGCCCTGTAATGAAGAGGAAAACGGTTGATCAAAAACCAATCATGGGGCAGAGCTTCATGGTGAGAAGAATAAAAGAGACATGAGTTATAGGAGTTCAAGCGGCGTTTTTCGTTTTCGTTCTGTGCGGTCGAAGTCGCTGTCGAAACTAATCATAGTAAGTCCATGTTTTTCCGCAACGGAATATTGATATGCGTCATCGAAATCCAGGTCGAAGCGCTCGGCGTTTTCAGACACACGGGTAATTTCAGCATTTGACATCGTCAGGACTGCGATTCCTGCATCTTCAACCATATCAGCGACGAATCTGCTGAACATGCCGATTTGTTTAGCGCGGAAGAGAATAACTCCAATCGAATGAAGAGAAAAATCCGTAATGAAGAGATCTTGCTCGCTGTCGTTTGAGAGGAGCTTTTTCACATCTCCTGCTCTTTCTTGACTAAGCAAAACCTCAAGGAAGATGTTCGTATCGAGAAGGGCTCTCACAGATCCCCCGCGCGCCAATCAGAAACCTTGTGCTGTAGCTGTACTGAAGTGTATCGATCTCTTAGGCCCTTTAACGCCCCTTCCCAATCGAATCTCGGCTGGCTCCGTTTTTTCTTAGTTCGCTTTTCCAAAAGGAACCGAACGAACTCCTCTACTTCCTTCTGAAGCTCCTCCGGAAGCATTTTCACCATTTCTTCAATACTCATTCGATCTCTCCTTTCAATATCACTAAATTAATCTAAGATTCGACGCCATATTATCCAACATTCATCTATAGTTGTGCTCTTTCGGGCCTCCCACCATGGCGGGGTAAACTCCAGCTATGTGGACAGGAAACTTCTCTCGGCACTTCTGACTCTCGATTCGTCAGGCAATTCGGTGAGATATTCAGGACCTGTGGTAAGATAAAAAGGACTAAACTTGCCCTTTGTCCCGCTCACTATATAAACTCTACTTAGACTTCTTCTCGGCAACAACAGCACTCTTTTGCTGACGATGGACGTAGCCTTCGGAAGATATCTTTTCGGGCCAAGGCGATATCTTCTTTGGATTGTGCCCACGACTTCGCGCCTCTACGTTAACCGAAAGTTCCGCTCCTAACGCCCGGCTCACTTCGAAGAGTTTCCTCAAAGTCAGATTTTCCGAGCCACGGAGGAGTTTGGTGATATAAGCGGGAGAGCATGAAAGGGCTTTTGCCAGATCTGTCCGGGTCATATTCTGATCGTTCATAAGAGTCACAATCCTCTCAGAGACTCGAAGAATAAGTCCCTGAAAAATGAACTCAGGATCATCCCTATATTTATCGAGTAGCTTATTGAATCGCTCTTTCGGCTCCATGGTTACTCTCATATTGATTTCATAATTTTATCGAATAAAAGTTGAGCTTTCTCTAAGTCGGACTTTGACAATCTGTAAGTCTTCTTCTTGAAAGCATGCAACAGAACCACTCTACGTTTTCCGAGTGTCGGGAGAAACGCGCACAGGAATCTGATCTGGTAGGATTTGAAAGCGTAGGTCTTCCCTTCCTCATGCTTGAATTTTTCCTCGTTTCTAATTTCGCCCTGGGCACAGAACAGATTGAAAAGATTTATAATCTTCTTTTGATCTGACTCTTGTAATCTTTCAATGAACTCTAACACCTCACAACCTCCTGCCTCATCAACATGGACCGCAATCTTACCTTTGATTCCCGATGTAAGCTGCTTAATTGCCATTGGTAAGTTAACCTATAGGTTAAACGGTGTCAAGAGCTAAAATGATCAAGAATTCCTTACATTCGTCGAAGATCACGCGAGCGCGAATAGCGCACTCACATTCAACATCGCGCTTTCGGGTCAGGATGCGTCGAGCATCGGAAGCTACACGGACAGGAAACTCCTGCTCGCATTGCTGACCCTTGATGCGTCGGCCAAACCGGTTGAGTATTCCGGTACGCTCGCAAGCTCGCTTACGATGACGGACTAAAGGCGGACTCACTCCTGTGTAGGATCATCACGGGACAGGCCCCACTGATAAACGCTTTGGGGCCGGCTCCTGCCCTCTCTTTCTAAAAGAGAGGGACATATTTTATACTCACCGCCTCCGCCTGACCAGAGGCCGCCTGACGATTCGACAAAGAAGTAAAGGCAGTTCAGCGCACGTTTCGCAAAACTGTATGGAGCTACAGCAGGGGCATACGCGAACGGGCACTTGGTTTTTGAGGGTGCCGAGAAGTCTGATGAGCGTTTGTTATGGTTGTATTGCGTAGAGGGGGAAGTGAAAGTGGGAAAACCCAAAACATAGTCGGTCTTAGCCTCCTGCTTGGTTGGTTCCTTGTCTGTCCGTGCTTTCCCCCTCTGGGATTATCAGCACGATTGCGAATCCCGGGCAGATTCCACTGAGGTTCTTTCTTCTGGAGTCTGAGGTTTTAGATTTCGGTGAGACTGAAAGTCTAGCATCGTCATGGTTTCGCGGTAGGCAACCACTGCCGCGTAAGTGAGAATAGCGATCATCACAACCGAGGTCCATGTCCACGTTGAACTTTGGCGAATCTTAAGGGCATAACCGACCAGATGGGATAGCTCTAATGCTACCGTGGAATTGTAAGCAATATTGAACCCACTCCATCTTCTAGTGATCCAACCATGTACCCCCTCTGAGGTTAGTTCAAAGTCCAAAGTAACTGAAGCATACATTGTCAGCATTCGGTCTAATGCCATCTGGGTATGCAAGGCAGGCCATATACGTCCCAGGGTTTCGGTCGGGAGACTCGCCTCAAATGGGGGCTGTCGAAAAATTCTAAAAAGGATTCTCAAGATGGAATGGGAAATCGAGCCAATGAGATAACCAGTGGGGATCGCAGCCACTGCGGCGATGCCGAGCAATGCGATCACGTCCTTCACGGTCTGCGGAGTTAGCATCGCCGTAAGCCTAGGGTCATGGGAGGCGTATGCTCCCCACAAAAGAGAGACCGCCAAGAAGAAAGGAGGAATCAGGAACCTAATCTGTCGTTCTTCGTCCATAGGAACTTATACCTCCCTCACTTCCACCACTTCCTCACCAAGCATATCAACGATTTTCACGGCGACCATGGCCTTCTTAGGCGGAGCAGGCAATTCGTATTTACCTTGCACGAAATCATTCTTCCTCTCTGGCACATCCGACAAGGCCATCTTGAATACTTTTCCATCGTAGGCGGGATCGATCATGACACAGTCGACCATGCTTCGCCAGTCCTTGATCCGTGGCTGTACCACGCCGTTCTGCTGGCTGAGTCGCTCGATGATTGTAGGAGAAATAAAGTCTTCTATCTCGACGATGATCTTGTCGCCTTTTCTAGTGAATTTCACCCTCGCCTTCGCGGGTTTGTGCTCGATGAACTTTCCATACTTCGGATCGGTGCGAAGCTCAATTACTTCAATCTTGTTCGGGACATCACCCTTACGCCTGAGAAGATTCCATTCTTCAAGCCACGCATCCGAGGCAAGCTCTTTTCCGAGAGAGACAACAAGGATGTCGCGGTTCTCTTCAGGGCGAGACTTGAGTTGGTTCTTTATTTCTTCGAGATCGAGAGGTGAAAGCGGATGGTTGAAGGGAATTATCTTCACAAGCCTTTTCCCTTGCACGCCTTCGAAGAATGCATCGTTGTGAGTCCGCTGTACCCCGATGTGCTCGCAAGCAAGATTGACAGCTTCGTTGTGCTGTATCTGGAGGTCGTAGTCATTTACACGGTATACCGAAAATGAATACTGCGCGAGCTTTACGCTTTCCTTGCCCTCGTCTTTCTTGAAATCTAATTTGTCTTGTCTTGCTTCCCTTTTCTCTTTCTCAATTTGCTCAAGCATTACACTTTGAAGTCTCTTGCTGGTGGTCTGAATTGCACCTTTGTTTATGTCACAGCCAATCCAGCGACGACCAAGCTTTTGTGCAACGGCGCCAGTGGTTCCTGAGCCGATGAAGCAATCGAGAACTATGTCGCTACAATTTGTCGACGCCTTGATAATAACCTCCAAAAGCGCTTCTGGCTTCTCTGTTGGATAATCAGTTTCAGAAGAGTTCTTGATCAGTTCATTGTTCCAAACGTCTCCTATTAGGACAAACTCAGCGTCCTTTGAAGTCAAACGATTTATCAAAGACTCGATTGGCTCGTTTGGATTTCCACTAACATACGTTTTCCTTGCCGATCCAGCAGCAACCTCCCACGGCTTTGGTTTTCGCCCCATGCGGCCTCTTTCATAAAACCAGCCCTTTTCATCTTTTTGAAGCGACGTAAGCGTGGATTGCTTATAAGGTCCTCTAGGCGGATTCCATAACCTTCCCTTTTTACCCTTCGCATATAAGTAAATATTTTGATACTCAGTAGGCAACGGTGGATTGTTCTCTGTTCCCCCACCACCCTCTCTACCCTTGTGCCATATTATGTCATTGACATAATTGTCTGCACCCAAGATTTCATCCAACAAAATCTTTAAATAATGTCCTCTCTTATCATCGGCTTGAACAAATATGTTGCCGTCCTCGGAAAGCAACTCCTTTAGTAACAAGAGCCTCTCATACATGAACTGCAAGTAATTATCGTTTCCCCATATATCTGTGTACTGGATTTGTTCAGCAATCGTGTACGCCTCACCGTCGAGCTTCCCAGTGACTTTGGTCCCACGAAGCGCAACCTTTCGCACGTAGTCTGCTCCACTATCGAACGGCGGGTCTATGTATATCAACTTCACCTTACCACGAAAACCGTTCGCAAGCAGATGCGCCAACACTTCTTTGTTGTCACCATGAAAGAGAAGTCCGCCTTGCGGGTAGGCCTTAGGCCAATCGCTCCATTTTTTCTTCTCTGGCTCAGCTGGCGCGAAAGTTTCGATGTGCTGTGCAGGAAAAGCTGTGACTTGCCTCAGTGCATGTTTGCCTATCCAATTCAGCATCGGCCTTCCCTTAGCGGGACCAACCGACACCAATTTCCTTTCAACCTCTTTTCCAGGACTTCGCTTTCGTGCCTTAGGCTTTTTTACTACCTTCTTCGAAATTGATTTTTTCTTAGCCATTAAAGTTTTCCAAGTTTCTCTTTGACTGTCTCCATTTGATCCGCACTGATAGTATCCGACGATGCATAGGCTATTTCATACTTGATTTTGTCGGGGTTCAGTTTTTCAAGCTTCCGGATTGCTATCGCCTTTCGGCCCTCGACCGTTTGAGGCTCACTCCCATCTAAATCTCTCTTTATGTCCTCTTCAGTCGCTTTTTTGTAGCCGATGTCTTTGATCTCGACAATCAAGCACTTCCCGTTCTTCTTTCGTACAAGAAAATCTGGTGTGTATCTGTGCTGGTTCCCATCTTCTCCCAAGTATTCGATGTAGAAATCGGTCTTCTTCGGATCCGTGATAGCACCGGTAAAGTAGATGTCCTCGATATCGGATGGATCAATGTTCAACTCTCTTAGCATACTCTCAAAGAAATTGAATTCAGGATTTGAGTCGAAGTTGTAAGGTGTATAGTGGAACCCAAGTCGTCCCGCTTTTGTCTCCCAATCCTTAAAACGCTGAAGAAGATGCTCCTTTGTTATTGGATACGAAATATCTGCGACATAGATTTCACTTCCGTTTTCATCTTCGGTTTTTGTGAATCCATCAAGCTTGACAAGCGCCAGTCCGCGCTCAATAATTTCTTCCTTCACTTCATATTTTCCGACTTGTGACTCAAGCTGGTTTCCCAATTCTGCCAAATGATAGCCCGGGATTTCGGAGTTGGAGTAAACATCCTTCAACAAGTCATAAATAGTCCAGAGATCAATTCGGTAGTTCGACGACAGGTTTACGGCAGTAGGGTAAATGTCCGCGGTTTCAGGAGTCGGATTCACTTCCTCGGCATCTCCTGTTTCGACCATAACATCCTGGGTTGAAGTCTGTTCTCTAAGTTTGTACTTCCTTCTCAAAATCTTTCTGTCACTAACCTCACGTGGCATCTCAAGCTTGATTCGTGTGCTCCCTTTTTCAACAGGAACCACTGTGCGGATGATCTGCTTGACATAGATCGGATCGATTTTGAGTTTCCTCAGAATAATTTGAGCCGACCTGCTATTGATTTGAGTATGTCTCAGATCATCGAGAGTTTCGCCATAAGTTTCCTGCAATTGCCTATCGAGAATGGATTGGTTGTCCATCGAAAGATATATCCTTGCCTTCTTGGCGTTTCCGGGCACTTGCCTGAGACACCTCGATGATGCCTGCAAAACGAAATTATTACTGCTCCTGAGTTTTCTTGCCAGCGCACAAGCGAAAAGAGCTGGAACGTTCCAGCCTTCCACACCACGATCCACCAAAAGAGCAATTCTGTGCGGTGAGTCCTTCGAACGAAAGCGATCAAAGTCTGCTTTATTTTCATTTTTTGTGTGATGCTCGAGAATTAAGGTCGAAGGAAGATTTAAAGATGCGAGGGTCGTCTCTATGATGGGACGAAGTTCTTCGACATCATCGGTCTGCGGAAAGAAAATCGCGATCTTTGCAGGGGTTCCGTCAGGGAGCGAATGATTGCCATATTCCTTGAAGAAATCTCCGACTACATTTGCAAGATACGCTTTCACATCGTTATCGAAATCATAGGCATAAATATTACCCGACACATCCTTCAGAATTCCTTCTTTGATTCCCTCCGATAAGCCATACCAAACCACAACATCTTTTAAGAGATGCCTTTGGTAATATGGTGTTCCCGTCGTGTTCACGACACATATAAGATTCGGGCTCTCTCTATGAAGGTAGTCTACCGTCTTCCTCACCTTCTTCAACTCAGTGTCGAGCGCCTGACCGTAAGTGTGGTGTGCCTCGTCCGAGAAAATGGCAAGATGCGGTAAGGAAGCTATCTTTCGCAGCCTTCTGTTAGCAACTTCTGATTTCGCTTCATCTTCTTTTTCAGCCGGGGCAAATAGGTTACCGATGTCAAATTTCCTGATAGTCTCCTTCTGAATCCTAATCTTTTCTGTATTCGTGACAACCACGTTGAATATACTATTCTCGATTATCGGTATGTCAGGATCGCCATCTCTCGTGAATGTTAGCTTCACAGATGCAGCGAACTGCTTATAAAGCCTAGCTGGCAAAATTCTATCGTAAGGCAGTTCTGCTAATTCCCGAAGTGATTCAATAATCGTTTTCCCCGGCGCGAACACCAATGCATTCTGCACAAATGGACCTCTGGGATATTCCAACGCCATTCCGAATTCAGTCGCGAAGATGGCCCCAATGAGCGCAGTCTTCCCCGCCCCCATTGCCAGAGCAAAGATATAGCTTGGATAATCCAAGGTAAGAGTCTCTCGAAGCGCAGTAAGCTGGAACTCATGCACAAAGTCTTCGTCCTCTTCAATATTTTTCCAAAGAGTCGCAAGCTTATACTTTGATCTTTTGAAAGCGTCAGGAGGAATCCCCATCGCCGAAAGAATTGGATCAGGATCATCAGGTGGAAAGAGTTTCTTGTAGAGGTCGAAGACGTGTGGTGTTTTTTCGACAAGTCTCAGATACCAGTATGTTTCAAGTGCTCTGATCTGCGGTACGCGGAGTTTGAAACCGGAACCATCAGGGCTTCTCGCCCACTCAAGCACTTCGGCAATCACGGAATATTCGTCATGGGCGTAATCTTTCTTCCGCCATCCATTCACCTGACTTGCAAGTGCTTCGTAGAGTTGGCTCAATATGTAACCTCCAAGAAATTCAGCCTCTTGATCTTCTGCATGACGCTATTGAAATTCGGAAACGGACATGACAGAATCAAGCAAAGAGCTCAGGAGACACATCAATTTTCAAATGGCGATCAGAATCTCGACCTTTATGAAAATCGAACTTTACTTTACCAGCTCCGCTTGTTCATCAAAGGCATTTTTCAATCAATTGAATCTCCGCCTCTTCTAAACTAAATTCCGAGTTCAAATGGGAAAAGCTATCATAGATCCCGTTCGCGGGACGGATATTAAACAAGTCACTCCCGACACAAGCAAGATCATAATTCGCGGCGCGCGGCAGCACAATCTGAAGTCGATCGATTTAGATTTGCCTCGCGACAAGTTCATCGTCATCACAGGATTAAGCGGCAGCGGGAAATCATCTTTAGCGTTCGATACTATCTATGCCGAAGGACAGCGCCGCTATCTCGAGACCATGATGGCTTATGCGCGGCAGTTCCTGCAGATATTGGAACGGCCTGATGTTGACTTGATCGAGGGCTTGAGCCCATCCGTTGCCATCGAACAAAAAACAATCAGCACCAACCCGCACTCCACGGTCGGAACCGTTACCGAAATTTACGATTATATCAGACTTCTCTTCGCAAAAGTCGGGACACAATTTTGTGTGAAGTGTAACATCCCCGTTCAGCAGCAAACACAGGATCAGATTCTGCAATCAATCCTAAAAGATTTCAATAACAAAAATATTCTCCTGCTTGCACCGCTTGTCATTGGAAGAAAGGGACATTACCGGGAATTGTTCAGCGAGCTGATGGCGGAGGGATTCGTGCAGGTGAGAGTTGACGGAAATCTGCGCGACTTGCAGGATAAAATGGAAGTGTCACGTTATGGCACGCACACTATAGAATTAGTCGTTGATAAACTAAAAGTCCAGAATAAATCCGTTTCGCGCATCCGGGAATCTTTGAAGCTTGCACTCGAAAGAAGCTCCCGCACAGTTACCGTTTTTGAGGCTAATTTAAAGTCGAAGATTCAGTCCGCGGGAAAGGATAATTTCTTCAGCCAGCTTCGCTCCTGTCCGAAATGTGGGACGAGTTATTCCGATCTCGCTCCTAATTCGTTTTCTTTCAACTCAAAGTTCGGGATGTGCAGAAGCTGCGGCGGAATCGGACTCAGCAGAAACATAACGCCGGAAGCACTTGTGGTTGATCCCAAACTCTCGATCACTGAAGGTGCGTTTCTGTTTCCGAAACGCGATGATTATTTTCTGATGAGCCTCTTGAACAATCTTCTCGAACCACACGGTGTAAATGCAAATACCCCATTTCAAGAGTTCGATTCCACCGTTCGCGAGCTTCTTTTCTTCGGGAAAAATCAGAGGGATAGTTCTAAAGCAGTAAAGATCGCCGGAATTTCGATTCGCAATTTCAATACGAAGTTTGAGGGGCTTATCCCGATGCTTCAAAACCTGGACTTCGAAAATTACTTCGGTGACGATTATAAAAATGTCGAAGCTCATTTACCTTTCATGGCGTGCGTCGATTGCCATGGAACAAGACTGCGGACCGAAAGCCGGTTCGTTAGAATTATAGATGCAGCCGGAGGTGAGCTTACTATCGACACCGTTGTCAATAATTCTATCGACAGGATAAGCCGTCGCTTCGAGGAGCTGAGTTTTCCGAAAAGGAACCAAAAAGTCGCACAGCCGATTCTCAATGAAATCAGAACGCGGCTCAAATTTCTTTTGAACGTCGGTTTGAATTACCTGAATCTTAATCGTCCCTCAGGCTCTCTCTCCGGCGGCGAGTCACAGAGGATCAGATTGGCGACTCAAATCGGTTCGCAATTGACTGGCGTGCTTTACGTAATTGACGAGCCTTCTATCGGTCTTCATCAACGCGACAACATCCGGCTTATAAATTCACTGAAGTCGCTGCGTGATATTGGGAATACTATTATTGTGGTGGAGCACGATCGGGAGACGATGGAAAACGCAGATTACATTGTGGACCTCGGACCGGGCGCGGGTGAACACGGCGGCTATGTGGTGAAAGCCGGAACGTTTGAAGATATTTTATCGGACAAAGATTCACTGACAGCCGCATACTTGCGCAATGAAAAGGAAATCCCCGTCAGGCCTAAGTTAGAGCTGCGAATACCGAGTGGATCATTCCTGAAATTGAAGGGGGCATCGGGAAACAATCTTAAAAAAGTTGACGTGAATTTTCCTCTCGGACTTTTTATATGCATAACCGGTGTCAGCGGCTCAGGAAAATCGAGCTTGATAATCGACACGCTGTACAGGATCCTTGGGAAACATTTTTACCGTTTAATGGAACAGCCTCTCGATTACAAATCGATCTCCGGGATTGAGTTGATCGACAAGGTAGTTGACGTCGATCAATCGCCTATCGGCAGAACACCGCGATCAAATCCGGCAACCTACGTCGGAGTTTTCACGGCGATTCGCGACTTGTTCTCTCAACTTCCCGAATCAAAAATGCGCGGATACAAACCGGGACGCTTTTCATTCAACGTAAAAGAGGGACGATGTCCGGCTTGCGAAGGCGATGGGATGCGAAAGATTGAGATGAGCTTTCTGCCGGATGTTTACGTGAAGTGCGAAGTCTGCAACGGCAAAAGATACAGCGCGGCAACTCTCGATGTCGCATACAAAGGAAAGACAATAGCCGATGTCTTAGGAATGACAGTTGAAGAGGCATTCGCACTTTTTCGGGAAATCCCATCGATCAAAAGAAAACTCGAAACGATGAATGAAGTTGGGCTTGGTTACATTCATCTCGGTCAATCTTCGACAACTTTGTCGGGCGGCGAAGCTCAGCGTGTAAAACTCGCAACGGAGCTATCGAAGGTGGCGACTGGAAAAACCATTTACATACTTGACGAGCCGACGACGGGACTTCATTTCGAAGACATCAGAATACTGCTCGACCTGCTCCACAGACTTGTTGACAAAGGAAACACCGTTATCGTGGTCGAGCATAATCTTGATGTTGTGAAATGTGCAGATTGGATAATCGATCTTGGTCCTGAAGGCGGGGAGGATGGCGGATATGTCGTTGCTGAGGGTCCACCGGACAAGATCATACTGGCGAAAAATTCTTACACTGCTCACTTTCTTAAAGATTATTTAAATGATGGAACTAACAGGAATTCAGCAAGATATAAGAAATGAGCTAATGCAAGCTCAGGCAGCTTTGGCGGACGGCAACACTGGGAAGGCGCGAGTCTGCGCGAGGAGAGCTGTTGGAAAAGCGTTCCAACTTTCAGGACACGCAAAAGAGATTGGGCGACTAGTCAGCGCTAATGAGAGTTTGAAAATTATTGCGGCTATGACGCAACTGCCGGTTAAAGTCAGGAAAGCCGCGGAGAGGCTTTCGGCAAGTGTACTTGAGGAAGGCATTTCTCAAAAGCCGGTTGAGGACGCGCTCGTGATTATCGCGGAACTTCTTAAAATCAGTCAGTGAACACTGACTTTTTGCCGCTTCGGAGAATTTTCCTCTTGAAACTTTTTGTCTAATTTTGCGCGGACTTTATCGAGCGGCATCGCCACTCCTGTCCACAATTCGAATGCTTTGGCTGCTTGATAGTACAGCATGTCTAGTCCGCCTATCGTAGTTGCATTCTTTTTCTTTGCATTCTTCAAGAATTGAGTTTGAACAGGGTTATAAACGAGGTCGAAGAATATCTTCCCGTCATAATCTCTATCGTCGGTAACCATGATACTTTCGTCAACGGATGGAGACATTCCGACTTGCGTGGCGTTCACAATTAATCTGCTTGATTCAATCACGTTTCCTTCGTCAAGATTATGAAGCTCGACAACTCTGATGTTTTGGTAATTTTGTGTATCCGCAAAAAACTTTTTCAAGAGTTCTGCGCGCGAGGCATCGCGGTTAAGAACAAATATTTGGGCAGGACGAAAATAGGAGATAAGTGAATAAACAACTGCATGTGCTCCACCACCAGCACCAAAGATCGTCACACTTTCATTTGCAAGTTGTTCACGATATGGCTTCAGTGCTTCAACAACTCCATGAACATCGGTATTGTGCCCCACTAAAGTGTCGTTTTCGACATAGATCGTATTCACAGCCCCAACGAGTCGAGCATCTGCGGAAATTTCATCAAGAAACTCTATGACTGCTTCTTTGTGCGGAACCGTCACGTTGAATCCGGCAATTCCCAATGCAAGCATACCCTTCAGCGCCTCGCGCAAATTCTTAGGAAGAACATCAAACGCAAGGTAAGAATAATTTTGCTTAGTAATCTTGAATGCTGTATCATGGATTATCGGCGACCAAGTATGCGCGATCGGATGACCGATTATTCCGACAAGTCTAGTGCGATTCTTTATATTTTTTCTCATTTACCAACCATTCATAAACAGGAAAAACAAACTTGACAAGTATTTCAGGATTGGAATGTTGAATCTGCCCGAAGTCCTGAAAGAAAGTATTTATTTTGTGAGGCTCCAACTCCAGAGCTTTCTTTGCACTTTCGATAGCGTCGCTGAATCCGCCAGTCTGCAAACAACATTTGGACTTCTGATAGTAAGCTTCTGCCCAGTCGGGCGACATTTCAATCACCTTGTTATACGCACGCATTGCCTCTTTATAATCCCCGATTTCAACAAGAGCATCTCCGAGATCAAGCCAGCCGTCTATGTTCTCGGGCTGATGTTCGATAACATGCTGGTAACTAGCAACCGACTCATGGAAAAGTTCGAGCGTAAATTCGACATCGCCTTTAGCGTGCCAAATGTCCGGATCGGAACCGCTCAACTCTGCTGCTTTTGAGAAATCCGTAAGTGCCTTGCGATACATGTTCATTGTATCATAACACACGGCTCTGCCAAACAGCGATTCGACATGACTGGAATCAACTTTCAGCGCTTCGGAATAACATCTGATTGCCTCTTTGTATTCACCCAATTCTTCATACGCGGTCGCTATATTGTGCCATGTTGCAACATCCTTAGGTTCGTACTTAAGAGTTGTTTTGTAGCTCTCAATCGCTTCATGGAGCTTGCCCATGCTCAGGAGCGCATTGCTTCTGTTGTACCATGCCGCACTAAACTTTTCATCGATTGCAATGGCCATGTCGTAGCTTTCTACGGCGGTTTGAAATTTGCCGAGTGCATTCAACGAAATCCCGCGGTTGTACCAGCTTCTGTAATTATACGGATCAAGTTCGATGACTTTATCGTAACACTTCAAAGATTTTTCCGGTTGCTCTAAATAATCGTAACAATAAGCAAGCTCAAACCATGCATCCTTGTCGTCGGCATCGAGGTCGGTGAGATATTTGAAAACCTTCGAAGCTTCTTCGTACCTGGTTAGCTTTTCCAATACGACTCCCTTGTTCATCAATGCTTCATAGCTGCCGGGATCTACATCAAGTGCACGTTCGATACAGTCGAGCGCCTCTTCATAATGATCGAGCATTTGCAAGCAACTTGCGCGTCCGGTCAGAGCATCCACTTCAACCGGATTAAGTTCCAGAGCTTTTGTATAATCCTCAAGCGCCTCTTCAAATTTTCCAAGAGTCTCGTTTATCTCACCTCTTCTAACCCAATTCTCCGCACTCGCGGGCATAACTGCGATAAGCTTATTAGCGAAAAAGAGGGCATCTTCATATTTATCCTGACTCATGAAATAGTCCACTATTTCCTCCAGGACGGCGATGCTGGAAAAAGTAGGCTCTTCTTTTCGGAGGCGTTTTATTTCTTCGTTAATATTGCGCTTCTCGAATTCATCGGATTCCTCATCGTCGAATGTAAAGTCAAAATTATCGTTTCTCATGGAAGCCTCTCAACATAGATGCAAGATATTTCCGCGGGAAGTAAAAATCAAGAATTAGAATTGGAACTACCCCGAACCATTTGGCGGAGAGGGATGGATGCTCCGCCGGAGGCGGATGCGCCTTTGGCGCAGAACCCTTCAAATCATTTTGTGCCTATCCTCGTTCAATTAAGTCGTCCACAAATTTTCTACCTGCACCACTTTTCAAAAATAGTTCTCGTTTTCTCGCTTGTGAGGCAGTCTCAAATGCTTCCGAATAGATAAGCCTCCAGGGAATACCTCCTTTGGTAAATTTTGAATGTCTTCTATTGTGCTCACGCATCCTTCGTTCTATATCCGATGTTGATCCAATATATCTCTTGTTCAGCTTAGCGCTGAAAAGGACATATACGAAAAACGTTTGCGTCACAACCAAACTCAAGCGGAGAGGGAGAGATTCTGCGCCGGAGGCGCATGAGCCTGCGGCTCAGAACCCTCGATCACTATTCAAAATATCATGGAGCATAGATATGTGCTCATCAAGCCATTTCCGACCAACGCCGCTTTTTAGGAAAATCTCCCGCTTCCGCCCTTCACTGAGAGTTGGATACTGCTCTTTGTAAACAAGTACCTACGGAATGCCTTTAGCGGTGAAAGGGGTCTTCCCTGAATTATGACCTCTGAGCCGATCTTCGGGTGCTTTAGATGTTGAACCGATATAACGCTTTCGAAGTTTACTGCTCCACAGAACATGTACCCAACACACCGACGACCTCAATGTTTGATTTGATTGCGGAGAGGGAGGGATTCGAACCCTCGATACCCCGAAGGGTATTCCGGTTTTCGAGACCGGCCGATTCAACCACTCTCGCACCTCTCCAATACTTCTCCCCCAAATAATTCACTCTACCTTTTGCGGAGAGGGAGAGATTCGAACTCTCGGTACAGTTTCCTGCACACACGCTTTCCAGGCGTGCCAGTTAAGCCACTCCTGCACCTCTCCAAGGTTTATAAATTTAACACCCAGCAATGATGTCTCCAAGAAAAAGTGGCGCATACTTTTCTCCAGGCTCCTTCCTTGAAGATATAATTCAAGCAGGCTATCTTCAATTTATGAGAGGAGCAGTTGCCATTTTCACCAAGGATCTTTATAGTGAATTGCGCACTCGCTATGCGCTTAATGCGCTTCTCATGTTTGTAGTAGTGACACTCTCGATCATTTTGTTCTCCACAGCAGGTGAACAGGTTTCACCAAGTCTTGCCTCAGGAATCCTTTGGGTAATTATTTTCTTTGCAGCAATGAGCGGCCTCTCGCGCTCTTTCGTGAGTGAGGAGGAGCGCGGCACAACAATGACTCTTCAACTTTGGGTAAAACCTTCTGCGGTGTTGATTGGCAAATTAGCTTTCAACGTGCTCCTCATCTACATTCTCAATGCGATGATAATATTGGCGTATCTTCTGACAATGCCATCATTTGTCGTTCAGACGCCTTCGATTTTTATATTAACCATTCTAATTGGAAGTTTCGGACTCGCTTCTGCTTCAACCTTCATCGCTGCGATTATCTCTAAGGCTAATTCTAAGGGGACGTTATACCCCGTTCTTTCATTCCCAATATTGCTCCCGCTTTTAATGAGCGTCATCGACGCAACTCGGCTTTCGGTTGACGGAGCTTCCCTCGTCGATTCGCTCGATGATTTGAAGATAATGGTTTCATACGCTGTCGTCGTAACAACGATTGCGATAGTTTTATTCGATTTTGTCTGGAGGGACTAATGAAAACCTGGATAAAAATAAGTTTGGGAATATGGATCGCCGCGGTGCTCGCATTCGGAATTGCAATGCCGATAGGCGACATACCTGGACTCGGCTCCAAAGCGCGTATAATATTTTTCCACGTGCCGATGTCATGGCTTGCTGTGCTTGCGTTTTTTATGTCAATGTGGTACGGCATCACTTATCTGCGAAAGAAGGAAATTAAATTCGACATCAAATCGGCCGCCGCTGCAGAGCTTGGTTTCATCTTCAGTGTTCTGGCCACAGTCACCGGCTCAATCTGGGCAAAGTTCAACTGGGGGAGCTTCTGGAACTGGGATCCAAGAGAGACCTCAATTTTTGTGTTGCTCCTGATTTACGGCGCTTATTTTTCCCTTCGCAGTGCACTCGAAACCGAAGAGCGGCGAGCTTCCCTTTCGGCTGTGTATTCGATTGTTGCGTTTGTTACCGTTCCGTTTTTTGTATTCATTATGCCTCGAATAATGTTTAGTCTCCATCCAGGCGGCGGAGCTTCAGCAGCTCCTATAGTGAATACGAACGGAAAAATGTACTTGGATATGAATATGCGGTATGTTTTCTATGCTTCATTGCTCGGGTTCAGTGTCCTATATATTTGGTTATTTCAATTGAGAACAAAAATCGGGCTGTTGGCTTACAATAATCACATGGAGAATGAATAAATGGATTCATTATATAATTTCCTTGATGCGCATTCACTTTATGTAGTTTTGATAATTGTTCTCGTCATTTGGCTGGGAATTTTTATCTACTTACTTAGGTTAGATAAGAGGGTTAATAGGTTGTGTGAGAAAATCAAAGATCCTGTTCGCGGGAACGAATCTGAAAAGGAGAACGTAAAGTGAAAGCGAAGTATATAATTGCAGGCATTGTGATTGTAGCCTTTATCATCTTTGGCGCAATTTCATTCATGCAAAACAATATTGAATATGTGACCGCAAAAGCTGCGGAGCAAACACACCGGACTGTTCAAGTGAAAGGCGTCTGGGTGAAAAACATGCAAAGTTTCTATGATCCACATACGAACACATTTCATTTCTTCATGAGCGATGACAACAAAACTATTCTACCTGTTGTTCTTGCAGGAGCGAAGCCGAACAATTTTGAAATTGCAAACGACATTGTAGCAAAAGGCAAATATGAAAATGGTGTGTTCTATGCCAGCGATGTTTTGACAAAGTGTCCTTCCAAATACCAGTCGAAAACAGGACCTCAAGCTTCAGCGCAAACCACAACAAGCAGCGCAAACTACTGAGCGGTGAAAAGTAGGCAGGGTATCGTCCTTTTATTTTTAAGGCCGAACAGTGCCGCCGTTTCACTGTACCATAAATTAATTGAGATAAGATTATGATTGGCCGTTTATTTACATTCGCAGCGTTCGGCGGAATGCTGACTGCCGCATTTTCATATACATATAGTTTCTTCAACAAGGATGAGAAGTTCCTAAAAATTGCGCGCATCGGATATCACGTAGGCGCAACATCCATCATACTCACCGCGGGTTATTTCATGAACCTGCTCCTCACCCATCAATTCCAATATACTTATGTCTGGGACTACAGCTCTCTCCAACTTCCTTCCGCACTTTTGGTTTCGACTTTCTACGTCGGACAAGAAGGAAGCTTCATGCTGTGGACGATGTACACTTGCATCATCGGATTGATTTTGATGAACTATTCACGAAAACATTATTACGAATCCTCCGTCATGGGAATTTATTCCGCAATAGCTTCATTCTTAATCATGCTCGCGGTTTTAAAAAATCCTTTCGAGCATGTCTGGCAAACATGGCCGCAGAACGCTCAAGCAGGCTTTATCCCGGATGACGGAAGAGGATTAAATCCACTCTTGCAAAATTTTTGGATCGTAATTCATCCACCGATATTATTTCTCGGCTTCGCTTCAACTGCCGTTCCATTTGCGCATGCGATATCGGGGCTTCTGAGAAAAGACTACAAAAACTGGACTAACGTTGCTGTACCATGGACACTTTTCACATCGGCGATTCTCGGATTTGGGATTACGCTTGGCGGTTTTTGGGCTTATGAAACATTAGGCTGGGGCGGCTTCTGGGGATGGGATCCGGTCGAAAACTCTTCATTCATTCCTTGGCTTGTCGCAGTGGCATCCGTTCATACTTTACTGGTACAGCGGCGTACCGGAGGATTCTTGAGAGCGAATTTCATAATGGGAATGCTCCCATTTCTTTTAGTCCTTTATAGCACTTTTCTCACACGAAGCGGGGTTCTCGGCGATACTTCGGTTCATAGTTTCGAAACGCCGGGCATGTGGGTTTATATACTTCTCGTCGCGTTGATTGGATTCTTCGTAATTCTCGGATTGACTTTATATTTCATTCGTGTGAAAGACATTCCCAAACAAAAAATAAATTACACACTAACTTCACGGGAGTTTGCGCTCTTTCTCGGAGCCGCATCGTTGGTGGTCGTAGCAGGATTCACTTTGATTGGCACGAGCGCGCCGCTTATCTCTAATATTTTGAAGGGACAAGCCAGTGCGATTGACACGAGCTATTATGTTAAAACAAATCTTCCGTTGGCAATTTTGATGGCTGCCATGATAGGATTAGGACAGCTCTTTTGGTGGAAAAAATCTAATTCACAAACTTTGCTAAAGACGATACGGGTTCCCCTTTCCGGAGCTGCCATCTTGACAGCAATCGTTGCATTCGCCGGAATGTATGATCCAGCGATGATATTGTTCTTTTTGGCCAGTTCGTTCGCCTTCTTTGTGAACCTTCAAATCGCGTACAAGATCGCAAAAGGTAACCCGAAATTTATGGGCTCGTCGCTCGCACACATCGGCGTATCGTTATTATTCATCGGGATAATTGCGTCGGCGCGCTACGACAAACATGTTACCCTTTCCCTGCCGCTCGGCGGATCTGCAGATGCATTCGGATACAAGCTAACGTATGTTGGAACTTCGCAGCTCGATGAGGAGAAGACAGCTTATAATGTCACCGTCGACAACGGCGGCAGCAAATTCAACGCGCCTCTTGTCATGTACGCAAGCTCTTACAACGGCGGCGCCATCATGCGCAATCCTTACATCTTCAGTCTCGTCAACTATGATATATTCAGCCACCCTGCATTATTGGGGTTCATAGGAAAAAATATGTTAACTCGCGATCTATACCTATCGCCGCAGGCGCTCGAAGAAGAAGGCGGAAATGAACCGCAGGTAAGCCAGTACGGAATTTCTGTACCACTAAATCTAAACGGCCCGGTGAAATTGGGTAGATATACATTGACATTCAAAGGATTTCATGTTGCCGACGATCAGCAGCAAGCCATGGTAGCAGGACAGGCATTTGAACTTGGCTCGACAATAGATTTAGCGACAACAGATGGCAAGGTCGAGGAGATTACACCGACAAACAAGATCAGCCCCGGCGGACAAGGTCAACTCAACACGGTGACCACGAAATCCGGCGATCAGTTTACGATCACGGATATGCATGTCGATGACAAGACGAAGGAAGCATCGGTCATGATAGGTTACTTGCCGTCGAAGAATTCACCGGACGCCTCACTCTTGATGCACGCTTCCCAACCACAGGAGAAGAAACAAGTTTTGGTTCTTGAAGCCACGATAAAGCCGTTTATTAATTTGGTGTGGTCAGGCGTGATTGTTATGATCATCGGATTTATTGTAACATGGCGACGGCGGCGGGAAGATTTAGCGCGGATGAAAGAATAAGGCTTGGCGAAATCGACGACGTTTCAATTGCCGTCGTTTCGCCAATTAGTTGCGGTTGCCCATTCATTTCAGGAGCAAAAGTTTCTTTGTATTACTGTAAGTTCCCGCTTGAAGTCTATAGAAGTAGACTCCACTTGCTAACCATGACCCATCAAAGGTCATTTGGTAACTGCCAGGTTGCTTCTCCTCGTTCACAAGAGTTGCCACTTGCCTTCCGAGAATGTCATAGATGGTGAGAGTGACATGAGACAACTTTGGAACATCATAGCTAATTATGGTCGATGGATTGAATGGGTTCGGATAGTTCTGCGAAAGGTTGAATTTCTTGGGAACTTCGACTGAATCCGATTCGACAACTGTCAGCGCCCTATTGAAGAAAAGAGAATCCTTTGCGATGCTGCTCCAACGTCCGTCTGAACTTTGCACTTGAACAAATACTGTATGATACCCCGCGTGAACGTTAGATGTGTCAACCTGTGCCACGGCATATTCAGAAGGACTGTTAAAAACCGAGTCCAGAGCACTCATCGCTCTCCCTGTCCCGGGCAGACCAAGCGAATCGATAAAAAATTCTGCGCCAGCGATATAAGTGGTTCTTACGACGCAAAACGAAACACCGATCGCTGCGCTCCAGCGAGCCCTGTCATCTAGGAAACGCACGAATAAGCGATGGCTTGAGACGGAGAAACCGGCTGTCGAGGCGGTTGTCGTTATGTTCTGGAAGGAAAGGGAGCCAGGGACGGGAAGGAAATTCCCTTTCCCCTGACCGGGATCCCGATCTAAGAAATATTCCGCCTGTTTTATAAATGGGTGACCGATTGAATCGGTTACCAGGAATTTATAGCCGACAGGTGAACCCCAATTCCCTTCTTGACTTTTCAATCTGACATAGACAACGTGTCTACCCGGACTCAAGCTGGAAACAGAGGCTAACTGACTTGCGCTGATGGTCGTGTTCGATGCGAGTGTGAGTCCGAACCCTGATCCTGGGCCGGGATCTTTGTCGAAGAAGTACTCGGCATTCACGACAGAGTTCTGTGCATTCGCTGCCACAGAGAAAAACAAGAGAATCAGGAACGGCAAGAGTGAGAGATGCGATGACCGTTTTCTGATTGAAGAAATCATTGCCCTATCCTCCCAAGTACTTTGATAGTGATTGTCCCGTTGAGCGGGGCTGCATAAGGAGAAACGACAACGGTGATGACGCAAGGATAGATAGGTGTGCCAGTATCATCAAACATTCCCGGACCGCCATAAATCCCCATATCGTTCCGCGAGCCGTCGCGGTCGTTGTTTCCGACATTGAGCTCTCCGGCATCAATGCAGGGAGAACCAGGGGCCAAATGAAGGTTCGAGGTACCGTAAACATAACCAGTGGTGCTTGAATAATTGACAAACTCCGGGTTACTCGAGATGGAACCGACGTCAAAGGATGGAGTGCCTCCATATGGATCTTGCCAGTAATCGTTGTAACCACAATAGTAGGGCGGGCTCGTTGCCGCAATTGCTAGGTTGTCTTCATCGAAAATGTTGCTAAAAATTTTTCCAGCGAATGTGCCGCTCCCAAAGCTGACTGCAGCATTGTAGGCAAAAAAAATGGCATTATTCGCGACTATTTCATCACCGCCGTTATTGAGCATGATCCCATTGTTAAAATTGGATATTGCATTGTTGAGAATCGTTATGCCCAGATGCGACCCTGTTACAGTCACTCCATTAGCGGTGGTTGGAAGGATATTTTCAAAGACATTTTGCCGAACAACACATGAATCCGCAGCGACGTCAATGCCATCATGGCCGTTTGCTGCTATATGGCACTTTTCTACCACTGTATTTGGGGAGTTGACGTTTATCATGGCCGGGTTCGCAATCCCGCGCAACTCAAGGCCTGAGACAACTGAACCGGCACCGAGAGCGAGTGGGGAATTCAATATTATGCTCCATGTAGTCGCTGAATCCGAGCTAAACCCGATACCCAATACCGTCAACGTCTTGCTCGTTGCAGATGGTGACTCCACATACCCTCCCGGCGCCACAAAAAGTGTATCACCGCTCGCTGCGGAGTCGATCGCTGCGGTAAGAGTGGTGAAATTCCCCGTGCCATTCGCGTTGACTACCCAAACCTTGGCCGAGGCTTGAGCAACGCTGAAGATGAAAAGAAATGTTGAGACGTAGGTAATTTTTCGCATAACGAAATCCTCCTTTTACAATGAGTTCATGATGCCGTTTTGAATGAATGCCTTAGATTTCGTGCCGCTGACGGCATGAGCAATGAACAGCGGTGGTCATCGACGATCGTTGTGGAGGAATATAAATTATTTCTCTATGATTGTCAACTTTGGTGGGCGCTGTGTGCCGCCCGTCACACCATGGATGGAAACGGTGGATTCTTACCCCACTATTCCAGTTTCACTTTTATATTTCTTCACAACCCACAACCCTGCCACAACCGCGTTCACCGTTGAGAATACAACATCCGAAAACCAATGCGCATCGTAATAAATTCTCGATAGCGACGTCAGCACGGCGAGAATAATCCACAGAGCTTTCCAGATCCATATAATAGTCTTCTGCGCCAAAGGCGCATCAGCCTTCGGCTGGCACAGTCCAGCCATGACGATCGCGAGGGAGAATACGACTGCCACATCGCCCGATGGGAACGAAAGATGGGCGTTTGGAGTGGTTGTCATCGGCGTGAAAGTTAAGTGCCCATGTCCTGCCGACGGTCTCCACCTTCCAATAATTGATTTCAGAGAATTAGTGATTGCACCCGAATACAGATACGACTGTAATAACATCAGCCCTCCAAGCCGGGTCTTTTCAGAACTAAACGCTAAGCCGCCGACATAAAGACCGAGGAATATATATAGCGTCGGATAGCCTGTACCGAACCAATGCGCGAACTTGAATACCGCATCCGCCGCCGGACTGTGAATCGAAAGGAATAAATATCGAATCGGCTCATCGAAACATGACGATACAACTACTGTAAAAAGAAAGCCAACAAACAAAAGCCATTGTGTTTTCTTCCAATGAGCCGGAAGAGCGTAATACTTTCCCCAATTGACAAAGAGTTTTTTGAAATCGTTACGAAGTTTTTTCATTGATTCGATCTTCTCAGCCCGAGGCTGGTGAGCCTACGGCTCATACGAGGCACAAGGGACACAAAGAGGCATGACATGACTTTGTGCTCATGTCCCTCTTGTGTCTATTACTTACCTGCAAATCACTTTTCCGGTGGATACGCCGGCATGTAAGGCGGCAATGGCGGAAGTTGCTTCGGAGCTTTCTTAATTTCATCCAACAAATATTTGATTGCCGTTTCCATTTGCGGATCGCTTCCCTCCATGACAAGCTTCGGAGTTTGATCGACTTCAATGTCAGGATTGACGCCGTGGTTCTCCATTATCCACTCGCTCTTTAGGCCATACGTAGAGAATTCAGGCATCGTGACATAGCCGCCATCGACTAGCGATGTGTATCCGCGAATCCCTCTCACACCGCCCCAAGTTCTCTTACCAATCAGCGGGCCGAGATTATATTTGCGGAAATAATAAGGGAAAACATCACCGTCCGATGCGGAATACTCGTTTATCAAACATGCCATGTAACCATCAAAGACCGGTGCAGGCGTTGTACCGGGTTCACCATTGCGTGACATCTCCATTCCAACAAGAATTCGTCTGAGCCTTTCGAGAATCAGTTGATCCACGAAACCACCGCCATTGTATCGCTCATCAATTATCAATCCGTCTTTGCGAACTTGCGGATAAAATTGCTCCACAAATGCGTTTAGACCGTCGGCATCCATATCCGGAAGATACACGTATCCGATTTTTCCGCCGGAAATACTATCGACAAGTTCACGGTTGTGAACGATCATATCGTTGTAGCGCAAGGTTAATTCGCTCGCTATTGGATTAACTTCGACAGTCCATGCACCTTTCGCATCGGGTTTGGAGTTGACAAGCAGCGTTACTGTCGAACGGACGGTATTTTCAAGAAGGCTATCTATGCTGACAGGAAATTTTGCCGGTGAATTATTGATCGATAAAATGTAATCACCTTCATGGACGTTCATTCCCGGCATCGTCAGCGGCGACCGCCGATTCGGGTCAGTGTTAAGCCCAACCAGAATCTTATCTATCCTGTAATAGCCGCTTGATTGGTCGAGAACATAATCGGCGCCTAACAATCCCGTCTCAATCTTTTCTTTTTCGGGATAATATCCGCCGCCGACATAAGTGTGTGAATTCCCAAGCTCGCCGATCATCTCACCGATGATATAAGTCAAATCATACCTGTTGTTCACATAAGGCAAAAGCACTTCGTATTTTTTCTTGATTGCTTTCCAATCCACACCGTTCATTTCGGGCGAATAGAAAAATTGTCTTTCGAGACGCCATACTTGATCGAACATTTCCGTCCACTCGTCGTGGAAATTCACAAACTTTTTCATGTTCGAAAGACTCAGTCCTCCGTCGCCGACTTTGTGTTCGTCTGGCTTTGCGTCGATTATCCCGTAAGTCTTATCACTTTTATAAATTATTTTCTCGCCGTTTGATGATAGATCATATCCATCGATCGGCGAAAGCATCTCCGTATCTTTTCTTTCACCAAGATCATAGCAGTGCAGCGCTGGCTTTTCACCGGAAGCATTGCCTGATAACCCTGATGTCGGTTGGGTCATGTAAAATATTTTGCTCGATGCTTCTCTCAAACCCGCAACATTGTTCGCCGGAATAGGAACCTCAACAGCACGTCCACCGAGATTTTCGAAATCAATATGTATATCACTTGGTTTCTTGGTCTTTGCCGCTTGCGTCTGTGTATCCGCGCTTGCCTTCTCAGGCTTCGGGCTGGTCACCTTCACTTCATCATTCTTCGGCGCAAATGGCGACGCGCTGTCTGCCTGCAAAGTCGCGATGTAAATTCCGGTTGTCTTGGTGTCGGTGAACTCCATATCAAAACTTCCGATTACGCCGTTAAATTTTCGGTCGGACAAAAATATTAGGTACTTTCCTGCCGAATCGAAAATCGGATCGTAATCATTTGTGAAACCATTCGTTACCTCATGGATTTTCTTGTCTTGCAAAGAATAAATATTTATCGATGTAAAACCTGTCTTGTGATGCTTCGCGTAAGTTACAAAGCGGCTGTCGGGAGACCATGAATAATCGGTGAACTCCTGAACGGAATCTCTGTCGATCAGGACTTTCTCCTTATTTGTAATATCAACGTACCACAAGTTCAAGCTTGCATCCGAATACAACAATTTCTTGCTATCCGGGGACCAAAGTGGCTGGTAAAGATAAGCCTTGTTATCGTGGGTAATCTGAATTTCGTCTGAGTTCGGTTTATCTTCGCGCAAATAAATTTCCTCTTCGCCGGTCTTGTCGGAAATGTACTCAACATATTTTCCATCGGGCGACCAGGAAGGGTTTTTTTCGTCAGCGTCTGATGTATTTGTTATATCGCGCGTGTTGCCGTTTTCCTTCGGCAGAGTAAAGATGTCCCCCCTTGCCTCAAATACCGCCCGCTCACCATCAGGCGAAATATCAAAGCTGTTGATGTTCTTGCTCGCATCGACCCAGTTCGACATTCCGAGCGTTTCGTCGTTCGGGATTGAGATTTCAAGCCTGTGAACTTTCTCGTCTGCCAAATTGAGCACATAAAGATAACCACCGTTTTCGAATACAATAGCGTCCAGTCCAAGCGATGCCCAGTTGCAATCGTAATCCGTGAAAGTGGTTACTTGTATTGTTTGCCTCGAGTTCACGTCGTAAGCCCAAATGTTCATGCGATGGTCAGTATCACGATCCGAGAGAAAGTAAATCGTATTTTTGTACCACATTGGATTCTTGTCGGTTCCCTTCCAGTCGGTGATTTTTTCTTCATCCATAGTTTTCATATCATGGATGTAAATGTCCTGTGCAAGCCCACCGTAATATCTTTTCCACGTTCGAAAATCTCTGAAAATACGGTTGTATGCAAATTTATTCCCATCCGGCGAGAAGCTCAGCAAGCCGCCTTTTGGAACGGGAAATTCAACTGGCATTCCGCCGTTAAGCGAAACAGTGAAAAGTTTTCCGAACCATGATGTAAATGCCTCGTTTCGTGAAAGGAATAAAATATTGTTTCCGTCTGGAGTCCATGATATGACTTCGTCGTTTGGTCCGAATCTTTCCGGAACTTGTTCAGCATCTTGTCTAAATGTTAATTGTTTTGGTTGTCCCCCTTCACTCGGCATAACATAGACATTGAAATTGCCGTCGTATTGTCCGGTGAATGCGATCCACTTGCCGTCGGGACTAAATCGAGGAAATAATTCGAGCCCCGGATCGGAAGTGAGCCGTCGTGCTGTTCCACCTTGCGAGGAGACTTCGTAGATATCCCCGGCATATACAAATGCGACTTTGTCATTGTAAATAGTTGGAAATCTTAGGAGCCTCGCTTCATTGGCAGCAAAAGCATTCAAGAACAGAAACGGCAGTGGGGCAAGCAGAACAACAATTTTCTTCATTAACATCTCCATGGTTTTATAAAAAATAAGAAGAATGGCTCAAATGAACAAAGGCACGAAATGCTTCTTTACATTTACGTGCCTCAATTCTTTTTGCATGTACGCTTGCATTATTGATACCGACTGACCTTTATCGAAGACACACCCGCTTCTATATCAATAAATATTTTCTTTTTTGAGCTTTCGAAGTTTGCGGTTTTGTATAAGCCGTCATCAAATTTCACAAAATCCGTGTATGATTTGCTCGACAGTTTTGCTTCATCTCTAATTTGACATCCCGAACTTTCGGGAACATAAATCGAAATTGATGAAACGCCGGCGTTTATGCTGAGTTGTGTCGTGTCTGATCTGTCGCCTAACCGAATTTTTATCGAGGAGGCTCCCGCTTTCAGATCTGCCGAACTGATAACATACGGGCTTAGATCAAAATCCAAGGAACAAGCGCCAACATCCATGTCCAATTTCCAATCGGGAATTGGATTTAGTTTAATATCGACCTTGTTCTTCTCGCTTTCGAAAAACCAGTGCTCTTCTCTTTTCTCCATTGTCAAATCTAAATTTTCGGTGTGAACGTTCTTGTCTACATCCAAAGAATAGTTACCGATATTGGATTCGGTGTTTGCGTCGAGCAACTCATTCGTGGTGTCATTAATAAAAATCGATCCCGCGCCCGCATTTATAGTCAGGACAGCACGACGGACATCCTTGTCGAAATTCTCAGTGAAGTGCTGCAAGTGCGCATGTCTCAATCCGCCGTGGAAGATACCATGGAAGTTTCCCCAGCCGGCCGAGGCTACTGAAAAGACCCAAACGAGGACGAGAATGGCAGTAACCGCATACAACACAGCTTTTAATTTTGAATTTGAAACAAGCACGGATATTCCCGCAAACACAAGGAGTATTGGCCAAAGCCTGAAGATAAAATGCCAGTTCATCGTCAAGACATCAAAGTTTGATAAAAACAATGCAATGCCGAGAAGTATTATCAACAAGCCTGCAAAAATTCTACTGACTCTCATGATGTTCCCCTTTCTCTTCCTCTCTTCGCACGGAATTGAAGATCAGACCGATTCCGATCGCAACAAGAATCAACGGCCACGTATCGGAAAAACTGAAATGCGGTAGATAATTGTCAGCCAAGAAAAGCCCGCCAAGAACTACTAAGACAATCCCGCCAACGATGCTGCCGCGATGTCTTCGGGATCCATAATTGTAATTCATATTTTTCTGTTCCATATTACTTTCTCCTTGCGCCGTTTGTGTTGTTGGTTGAAATATTATTCTTTCTCTCGGCACTACAATCCATAGAATGATATAGGCCAATAAACCAGATGCGCCTGCGAGAGTTGCCACGACAAAAATAACTCTCACGAATACCGGGTCGATGTCAAAATACTCGCCGAGTCCGCCAGCCACTCCCGCAATGATCTTGTTCTTTCTCGAACGATATAACCTGCGTTCCATATTCGAACTCCTTTTTAGAGAGTTACGATACAACGGATCAAATGTTACTTGATTATTTCGCAGATTCATCGCCCAATTGTCATTCGGAGTCAAAATCCCGAAAAAAAATCCCGACTGACAGCTTGTCAATCGGGATTCCTTCGAAGTAGCTACTTCGACAGAAGCTTTGGCGGTTTCAGATTTTCTTAACTTTGGCCGCTTGCAAACCTTTGGGGCCTTGTTCAACTTCAAATTGAACCTTGTCGCCTTCTTTCAAAGTCTTATAGCCGTCGCCGATAATGGCTTTGAAATGAACGAACACATCGTCCCCGCCTTCGCGAGAGATGAAGCCGTATCCTTTGGTTGCATTGAACCACTTCACGGTTCCTTGCTCCATTGCTGGATCCTTTCGATAATGTTTCTAAAAATGTACCCGAGCCGTCGCGCCAGATGTTCTTGGCTAATACAGAATTGCTGATGAAAGAATTTCTTCCTTCACCTCTGCATGCGATGCTGCGCCTCGTGTAGAATCCGTGCAACGGAGCCAACACACGGGGAATTACATCTGGTAAAACCCAAAACTCTCCGGAGTCTTACCACGTGCAGCTACAACCTATAAAAGAGATGACCGAATCATCACTGCCGCTCAATAATTTTCCAAGAATGCGGCTGCCGCTTTCGCAGCATGGCGCAAACAACGGTGTACTGTTATTTGCATATATATGATAACTCTTTCAGAGTATTAAATGCAAATGATGGTACAAAAAAATGAAAATCCCGAGGAGAAAAATCTTCTAAAAAAGGCGTTTTTTATGGATTTTAAATAAATTAAGTGAACAATATCACTTATCTTACTTTGACTTCCCTGCACCAGGTTAGATATCATTTATGCGATATAAGCTGTTTGTAATATCTCTAGCAACTCCAAGGAGCCCCGCTATTTTTCCTCTTTCGGAGATCGCAGCGACATTGTACTCAACAGTCCTTACTTCTCCATTCTTTTTCACAAACCGAAAACTATACTGGTTGGGGGCATTCCTTCCGTCGATTCGTTCTTTGTAATAATTCTTTATAATGGGAAGATCGTCATGGTGAATAAGAAAGTCAAACTCTCTGCCAAGCACTTCTTCCGGCTTGTACCCCGATGCATCTTCAAACTTTGGATTGACAAATAAAAATTTTTTATCCGTTCCCAACAAAACAGCAGAATCATTCACGTTGTTTAGAACAAGACGGTACAGATTTTCACTTCGCAAAAGGTTGTCGTACAAACGAGAATTGTGAAGCGCCGTGGCTAACTGTGAAGCAAATATTTCAAGGACAAACAGATCGGATTTTTCAAACGGTCTACCCCTAAGACGCTCCAGAGCAATCATTCCAAGAAACCTGCCGCCGTGTGTAACCGGAACGGCTAACAAGTGCTCGAGCTTTGGTCTCCCGGATGCAAATACTGACAGCGGATTTAAATGAGCGTCATTCTCAATGACAGATCTAATTTCTGCGGCGGCCCCGCCTATCAAGCCGTTCCCAAAAGGAATCTCCGACGGTGTGAAGCGAGAAGCTTTCCGTTCGTGGATAGCTCCTTTCTCTTCACTGAGAAGCTGCTTCTGTTCATCATAAAGAAAAAGTCGAAAAACATCGGACGGAATCAAACTGCTAAGCTTTTCGTGAATGATTTGAAATAGCTTACCGGGCTCAAACTGTTCATGCAGTTGTATACTGATTTCATGGATCGCTTTGAGTTTCTGGTTCTGAATAATTTGAGACTTGACACTTTCGTTGTATTCGAATAAAAGCGAGCTTACGTGTACAATTGCAGCGAATGCTTCCAGTTCTTCGGCAGTAAAACTTTCGCGAATATTCCCGACAACAATTCCGCCCAACAAATGATCGTTGCCGTAAAATGGAGCATTGTAAATAGACTTGACACCTGCAAATTTTTGGATCATCCTCGCGGCTTGAGATGGCATTGTCGTGCCGAATACATCCGCGAAATCTGCCCCGACTCACGGTTTTCTTGAAGCGGTGTATTGATCAACCACACAATGCTCAGGATCAAAGGGAAATACAAAGTTATCCAGAGAAACCCCGAAAAACTTTTGTGCAAGTTTCACCAATTTACCCCGCGGATAAATTCCATACACTGCGAATCCATTTTCGCGTTCAAAAAATCTCTGTAGGCTTACAACTTTCATGTCGAGTTTTTTGACAACCTGTTCCGCATGCTCCTGCATTACAGATTTCAAATCGCCGGTCTCGACCATCTTCCGAACCAGAGAGGCTATGATATCTATCTGGTATGATTTCAGAACCGATCGGGATCCATAATCCAGTGCTTCTCGGGCAAAGCTTTTCCCTTTGATTGCCTTCATCACAATTTTGGGAAACATTTTCCTGGAAATGCTGGTTAATGGGACATAAGCATCTGCGTCCATCTGCGGTGCTTCCTTGAAAATGCCGTCGGAAAAAATTTTTGAGATTAAGATGGTTGGAAGAAATGGATCTATCTCTTTAGCTGTCTTGAAGAGTGCAGACACATCCCCAACCGAAAGGTCGTAATCGACGATCATGGCATGGTATTTTCCTGAGCTCAGCCTTTTAGTAAATCCTACTGAGCTCGGCAGCGAGTCAACAGAAAATCCAAACTTCGAAGAATGCAAGAGCCGCGATAATTCATTCCGCAACTCCATCGAATCTTCTAAGAGTAATATGTTGGCTGCCTGCAGAGCAGAAAACATAGAGCTATGAACTATCCTAAGTACGCTCTCAGTGCCTTGCTCCTTGTGGCGTGTCTCAGTCGGCGAATTGCTTTCTCTTTGATTTGTCTCACTCGCTCGCGGGTGAGATTAAATTTCTCGCCTATTTCTTCAAGCGTCAGCGGATGTTCGCGTTCAATTCCAAAATACAACCTTATTACCTCGGCTTCCCTATCGGTCAAAGACTTCAGAGCGTGTTCGACTTCAGCTCGCAACGATTCCTTCATTAATATGTAATCAGGAGGAAGCTGGTTGTCATCAGCCATGACATCAAGAAGTTTGTTATCTTCTCCCTGAACGAACGGCTGGTCCACAGAAAGGTGTCTACCGGAAATCTGAAGAGTTTTGTCAACTTCATAAAGGCTCATGTCAAGCTGCTCGGCTATCTCGGACGGGCTCGGCTCACGTTCGAATTCCTGTTCGAGTTCGCTGAATTTCTTTCCGATTTTATTCAGCGCGCCGACGCGGTTTAGCGGCAGACGTACAATCCTCGATTGTTCCGCCAGCGCCTGTAAAATAGATTGCCTGATCCACCATACCGCGTATGAGATGAATTTAAATCCCCGCGTCGGATCAAAACGCTTTGCCGCTTTTATCAAACCGAGGTTACCTTCGTTAATCAAATCGCCAAGCGATAGTCCTTGGTTTTGATACTGTTTCGCAACGCTGACCACGAATCTCAAATTTGCCTTGATCAATTTTTCCAGAGATTTCTGATCGTTATCTCTAACCTTAATCGCAAGCTCAATTTCCTCCTCCGGCGTTAAGAGATCGACTTTGCCAATTTCCTGCAAATATTTATCGATCGTTTGGTTCTCGCGGGAAGGATATTGCTTACCGACTTTTATCATCTATTTTCCTCATTTGTTTTTCACTGCGACCAAATTTTCCGTGTTTATCTTCTTTGCGCATACTTCGCTTTACATCAACCATCGTGTATTTATTAACAAAAAATATTTGTATTGTGCTCCCATAATATCTGATAATTCATGGCTCATAAAATAATTAAGAGCCATCAGCCATCCGTTATGAGCTATGTGTTCTACGCATAAACTTGCTTTTCGTTACACTTGCAGACTTTCACGAGGTGCTGGTTGTATTTGTAACTCGCTTTCTCGCTCTTCTCTGCCGAGATGACGAGAACGTTTTGCATAATCCCACCGCATTTTGGGCATTCCGAACCTTTTTTACCAGCCATTGCTTTGGCTGCTTTTTCTGCGAAACTTGTTGTCTTTGCCATTTTATTTTCTCCTTTTATTATAAAATTTTTACGACATTTCCGCCGCTTGTGTGACCACGCTGAAGAACTTTCTGAGCCGTCATAAGAAGCTCGGATGGATTGTTTTTCCCATCTACATTTAAAACAGCAACACTGATCGTTGCCATGTAGTTTCTACTTCCTATCGGGTAAACTTTTGTAGCTAAATTTTTTCTGAATTTTTCTCCCCATGCTAATGCTTCATGCTGTGAAAATCCTTCCAAGAGAATGCCGAAAGAATGAGCTGAAACTTTTCCAATCGCATCGTAGGGTTTCAACCATCCGCGTACCATCTCCGCAACATCTGAAAGTATGTAATCGACACCTTCCATTGAAAATCTATTTCTTATATCATCGACTCTGTCAAGTCCCATTAGGACAAGAGCACTTTTGATTCCGAGGTCAGCAGCTCTGCCGATTTCTTCCTCAAGTCTCTCGAGAAAAAATTTTTTATTCAGAGTTCCGGTTATCTTATCGAACACAACAAATCTGTCAAGAAGCTGGTTAACCGAGCTAACTTCCGCCGCAAATGCACCTAGATTTACGAGCTGTTTAATTCCATCCACTTCAAGTGAAGAAAATCTTGCGGTCATCAGGCTTTCGACCGCGATCGCGCCGAAGCATGTGTTCACGCCTGAAATGGGAATAACCATGAAAGAACCTTTACCTGACGGTTCACTTTGGTTAAACCGGTGCTCTTCAACCCTCGACAGGTCTTCCAAATAAAGCGCTCTATTCTCACGCATCGCTTTTCCTATGAGTGTGTCACTGATGCTGACCTTACAGCCTTCTTCTACGTATTCGGTTCCCGAACGTTTCACCACGCGAGATACACTCCAAGGCGAAGATAACGTGCCGGGAAAATGAAGATCACTCTGCCCTGATGATCCTCTGGAACTAATGAGGGCCACGAATTCTGCATCAACCATGTCCGAGACGGCAGTTACCAAAGTTGTTAGAACGGAAGTCAGATCGCTTTTCGATATTAATTCGTTCGCCAACCACTTTAGCGAATTGAAAGTTGTCTTGATCACACCAAGATCATACTTGTCAGCCAAAGCACGCAAGATTGCTGAGAACAAGCGCGTGAAATTGCCCAACAGTGGAACCGTTTCTCTTCCGAAACCTTCGTCTGTGAGACTATCGGCGGCGAGGACTGCAATCACGTCATCGCGATAAAATATCGGCACACCTATCAAACTTTTTACTCCACCAGGCGCTTCATAATATGGTACAACGTCGACTTCAGCAGCAGGATTTATCTCTGAAATGATCTCCGGCTTGCCGCTCATTGCAATTCTGCTTATGACATCGTTACCAATCGGCAGGCGCAATTCTTTCGTGAAGGCACTTGAGTTTGTCATTTTATCGGCAAGAGCCAATAATTGCTTCTCCTTGTTAACCCAAAACAAAACTGTTGTGTTCGCAAAAAGGACTTCTTGTGTTAACTCCAAAAGTTTGTGAAGGATCGAATGGAATTCGGCTCTCGGTTCTGCCGGAGATTGCTCCTCCGGTTTGAAATAAAATGTGTCGATGATATTGAACCGCGGTCCTTCTTTCTTAGGCACAAAAGTTCTTTGAGGCTCAGGTGCAACGGAAAGTTGTGGCTGGCGTGTTGAAGAACCCGTATGCGGGACAAGTTCTTTTTCGGGAAGTCCGGAGGAGTCTTTTCTGGAAACCACCTGCGGCTCTTCGTACTCGGCATAATACTCCGAGCTAATGTCATCGAAAACGTACCGCTTTACTGGTTTTTGGGGTTGTTCATTCATGCGTGGAATTTACAAATCTAAGATCCCGTCTGCGGGAAGGTGACGCGCCAACTGTTCATTTTGGATGAATATAAGATATTCAACCGATATTTTCAATGATGCTTTACTAAAGGTCAAGGAGCAATAGCCGATTTGATTCTTGACTCCGCGTTTAGCCTTTGACTTTTGAATTTTGATTTCGTTGAACTAAATTCTTAGATCATTACGGATCTGTTATGATCCCATAATAATTAATTTTAAATATATTTTCTGAGGACAAGAAAGATATGAAACTTTTTGCACTTGCCTTCGGTGCTCATCCCGACGATGCGGAAATGAGTTGCGGAGGAACATTGTCCATGCTTTACAGAAACGGAAAACCGTTCGGAATCGTTGACTTCACACGCGGCGAAATGGGAACACGTGGCAACGCAACCATACGGGCTACTGAAGCAAATGATGCCGCAAAGATTCTCGGCGCCGACGTTCGCATTAACCTGGGCATCGCCGATTCAAACGTTGAGATCAATCGCAGGAATCTTCTGAAAGTTGTAGAAGTCATAAGAAAGTTTCAGCCTGAAATAGTATTTGCTCCATACCGCGAAGAGAGGCATCCCGACCATGTTCACGTGTACCAGCTTGTCAGTGAAGCAATTTTTTATTCCGGTTTAAGAAAACTCAAGACGGCAAAACTTTTTCCTCACAGACCGAAACGAGCATTTTATTACATGCAACATAGAACATTTGTTCCGACGCTTTACGTCGATATCTCAAATGACTTCGATACGAAAGTCGCCGCGATCAAAGCACATAGGTCGCAATTCTTCAACCCTTCGAGCAAAGACCCGGAAACCGCGCTTTCAACTCCTGAATTCATGGAATACCTTCTTGGGAGAATGAGATACTATGGCAGGCAGGCAGGAGTCCGGTATGCTGAACCATTTTGGACGACCGAGGCAATAACGATCACGAACTTCGACTCAGTAATCTAGTTTATGAAAAATGAATTTGTTGGAGTTAAAACAAAAATATTATAAGTAATTCGATATCTACTGCTACTTCAGTATCTATCCAGCCTGAAATTTTCTCCGAGATATAGTTTTCTTGTCTCAGGATCATTCGCAAGGAATTCCGAAGTGCCCGATTTTAAAATTTTTCCTTCAAATAAAAGATATGCTCTGTCCACAATCGAAAGTGTCTCGTGGACATTATGGTCGGTTATCAAAACTCCAATTCCACGCTTTTTCAAATTGACTACAATCTTCATAATATCTTCCACTGCAAGTGGGTCTATTCCGGCAAACGGCTCGTCCAAAAGCATGAACTTTGGCTGAGAAGCAAGAGCACGCGCGATCTCGGTCCTCCGCCGTTCACCGCCGCTCAAAGCGTAACCAAGCGCCTTGCGAATGGAAGAGATCCCAAGCTCGTCGAGGAGTGTAACGCACCGCTCTTTTCTCTCTTCGAGATTCATCTTCATGTATTCAAGAACAGCCATGATGTTATCTTCAACTGTCATCTTTCTGAAGATTGAAGCTTCCTGCGGCAGGTAACCGATACCAAGGCGCGCCCTCTTGTACATCGGAAGACTTGTAATCTCTGTATTGTCAATAAACACACTGCCGGAATTCGGCTTTATCATCCCAACCATCATGTAAAAAGTCGTCGTCTTACCCGCGCCGTTTGGCCCGAGCAAACCGACAACTTCTCCTTGCCGCACTTCAACAGAAACTTGGTTCACAACATATCTTTTCTTATAGCGCTTTTGAAGACTGCTGGAATAAAGAATACTGCTACCGACATTCGTGGAAGTCAGAACAGAATTTTCTTCTTGCACCAAATGATCAACCATTTCTAACTTGCGCTGATTTTAATTGGGGTTTCCTTTCTGGCGGAATTTTTTCGGACGGAAATGGAAATTCATTTTTCACGGGCCTGTTCTCGTAATACACAAAGCCCGCAAGGTTATACAAGGATATCTTATTCTTCACAAGTTTTTCCGGATAGTAATTCCCTTCCACCCCGCTTACAACAGCGATTCTGTCGATTTTTCCATCTTTGAAGTACATAATGACACGGTCGCCGCTCACTTTGTTGAGTCCGTTCGGTCTATTTTTGTCGTAGAGATAATACAAACTGGTAGCATTATTTTCAACGACGATGCGGTCAACCTTTCTGTCTAAGAGAAACATTGTAAGTCTTCTTCCTTTAATCTGGTTGAACCTGTCCGTGTAAATCGAATCGCTTTGGGAAACCGCGAATGCCGATTCTACAACATCTACGTGATCTATTTTTTTGTCGCGAATGTAAACTGCAATACTATCGCCGGTAAGCTGGTTATCTCCATACCAAACGACGGGACTTCTTTGCAATACCACGATACTGTCTTTTGAAAAATATGTTCCATGGCCGCAGCGAGCCGATAATGAATCGTGAATAACCTGAACACTGTCTTCCGCAATGAAGCGTTCGTTGGCACTGTCGCGGTACGCCGCCATTGTCCGTGATGTGATCATAAGAGTGTCAATCTTACCATCGGAACTCGTGTCGATCTTCACAAGCAGCGGCTCTCCTGTCATTAAGCTGTAATTCTTCTTATCGTAATCTTCAAAATGAGAGCCATAGACCCTGACATTATTGTCGAGGATCCTGATCTTGACGTCGTCATCAGCAATGGTTTTCCCTTCGTTACGATAATAAACGAACTGCTCGGAGGTTAATTGAGATGACGAGTCGCGAACGAACACATTGCCGTAAAACTGTGCCACTTTAGTATCGGTGTTATAAGTTCCTCTGTCAGCGGTCAGTGTGCGCCGCCTGTCGTTAAGATAGACCGCGCTGTCGCTCGAAACGGTTTTTGCTTTTGCGAAATAGCGAGCTTGCTTAGTAATCAACGTAAGGGTATCGTCTTTCACATTCACGCTGCCGTAAAGGTCGACGATGTCTTGAGTGAAATTCTGAACAGCGCGGTCGCAGTTGAGAATCGTATTCTCATGCTGCATCGTTACGTGCCCGATCAACTCGCGGTAATTATCTACACCAATTGTGTAACCTATCAAACTGTCGGCGTGAATCAATCGAACAGGCTGCTCTTGTGCATTACCTGAAGCAGGAAGTATAAAATATGAGGTAAGGAGTAAGAAATAGAAAATAAATGGGCCTATCTGACTTCTGGCTTCCGGCTTATCATATCTTCCCTGCCACCGAATCAAATTCATTGCGAACCTTTTGCCTCGCCGCTAACATTGAATATCCTATAATTGCGAAGATCGCGGTCGGATTCGAATCCCATACCTTGCAATGTTTCTTTCGGTGAAACAATTCTCACGAAAACATCTGAAGTGACCTTCTGAGTCTTGTTGTTCCAAAACAGTTGCTGTGTCCAGAGAGATGTTCCACTATCGCTGTGAGTATAAACGTTTCCAATTGCTTCGAGGTCATTAGTTTGACTATTCACGATACCGCTGTCGGCGGTGAGATAACTTGTATGGTTTCCTGAGTCGTCGAAAAAGTCCACTCGAATGCTATCGCCTAGGTAAGTCATGTTATCGTTATTAAAGACTAAAACGTGTCCGGCTTTCAGGATACCCTTCGTTACTCCACTGTCGCTGAACTGAATTGTAGAGTTCCAGCTTTCCTGATCGGGTAATTTTCCGTGAACCGACACAATCGTCGGTTTTAATTTTTCCTCGCATCCCCAAAAGCTCGTGGCTAATAGCTCATAGCTGAAAGTCAATATAAGAATCAGAAAAATCTTCGGGGGAATGTTCCTCATGATTCGGATTTCGAAGAAAGCCCGGCTTTAACGAGATCATGGAGATGGAGCATGCCGACAGGATGATGAATATCATCTACCACGATCAATTGAGTAATATTAAAGTTTTCCATCTCCTCTATCGCAGCAACAGCCAAACTGTTTTGTCTGATCACCTTAGGGGTTTTCGTCATCACATCATCCACGGTCATCTGCGAAAAATCAACATTCTTTTGAAGAAGCCGCCGCAAATCACCGTCCGTTATAATTCCTGCAAGTTCGCCGGAAGAATTGACAACGCAAGTGGCACCCAGTCTCCCGGAAGTCATCACGAGAATTGTTTCCCTTAGCGTCGCTGTGTTCAAAACTTTCGGCATGTCTTTTCCCTTCACCATCAAGTCTTCAACTTTTAGGAAGAGTCTTTTCCCGATGTTTCCGCCCGGATGGAACATTGCAAATTCTTCCTCGGTGAAATTCTTCCGATCAAGCAGTGCGATTGCAAGTGCATCACCGATGACGAGCGCGGCAGTTGTGGAAGCAGTCGGAGCCAAGCCGTATGGACAAGCTTCCTGCTCAACACTTGCATCAAGAACAAATTCGCTTTCCCTACCCAACTTGGAATTTTTGCTTCCGATTATTGAGATAACCGACACTCCTATCCTTTTGAACATCGGAATAAGCTGAAGGATTTCATCGGTATCGCCGCTTTTCGAAACGCATATAACTACATCGTCAGGCCTGACCATTCCCAAATCGCCGTGGATTGCATCGCTCGTGTGCATGTAAATTGCAGGTGTCCCGGTTGAGTTCATTGTCGCAACGATCTTGCGTGCAATAAGACCTGATTTTCCCATTCCTGTAATGACGACGCGTCCATTTATTTTTTCAATCAGATCGACTGCGCCAGCAAATGCGCCATTGATTTTGCTTTCGAGGGCGCGCACCGCCTCGGCTTCGATCCTAACGACTTCTTTCCCTTTTTTAATAGTGTCCATAATTCTAAACCTTAGATTCTGATTCTACTAAGCCGAAACAAAAATTTGAAATATAAAGTTGTTCACAACTTCTTTTGCGCGTTCAAAATCAAATCGATCACCTCACGAACCGCACCCTGACCACCTCGCGCCTTGCTCACATAGTCAACTCTCATCTTCACTTTATGCACAGAATTTGCCGGTGCTGCACTGAACCCAACTTTCATCAGAATCGGCAGATCTAGAATGTCATCCCCAACGTAGGCAATCTCTGACTCGTCGAGTGAATGCACACTTTTTATTTCTTCGAGTGGAGTAACTTTATCGATGGAGCCTTGGTAAAGATCCACTATGCCAAGTTCAGCCGCCCGCCTCTTAACAACATCCGATTTTCGTCCAGTTATTATCCCCACTTTTATACCGCTCTGTATTGCGCTTGTTATACCGAAACCATCTTGGGAATCGAAAACTTTTAGCTCGAGGCCATCGTTGCCGTAAATAACAGTTCCGTCGGTCAGAACGCCGTCAACATCAAGAAAAATTGCCTTGATCTTTTTTAATTTCGGAAGGAGAGACTGAAGTTTAGTCATTTATGTTCATCCTATCGAAACATTTCACAGTTCGCGTCTCAGCAAATCAATCTTCTTCACCTGCTCAAGAAGAAGTGCAAACTTATCAAATGGTAATTGAGTTGAAACGTCGCTCAGCGCTTTAGCCGGCTCGGGATGAGTTTCGAGAAAAATTCCGTCGACACCAACAGCAACACCTGCGCGCGCAATCGGGAAAATATATTCCGGCTGGCCTCCTGTCTTATCTTTCTCACCACCCGGCAACTGGAGAGAATGAGTTATGTCAAGTATGACAGGGAAACCGCTCTCCCGCATTATCACCAGCGACCTCATATCCACAATAAGATTATGATAACCGAAGCTTGTGCCCCGTTCTGTCAACATCACTCTGGAATTTCCTACTATAACAATTTTTTCCGCTTGAAGCTGCATATCTTCCGGCGCCATGAATTGGCCCTTCTTTATGTTTACAGCTTTCCCTGTTTTGCCGGCAGTTTGTAAAAGATCAGTCTGTCTGCAAAGGAACGCCGGAATTTGGAGGACGTCGGCGACTTCCGATGCTGCTTCAACTTCAGCTTCGGAATGAACATCCGTCAGGATCGGCAGATCAAATTCTCTTTTTACTTCCTCGAGAATTTTCAAAGCTTGATCCATTCCAATTCCGACAAAAGATTTCCCACTGGTGCGATTCGCTTTCTTATAACTCGACTTGTAAATATACGGCAAGCCAAGGTTTCCGGTTATCTTTTTCGCATCCCGTGCAACTTTCAAGGCAAGCTCCCGGCTTTCGACAACGCATGGACCGGCAATTATAACGAGCGGATTGCCGTTACCGATTTTTATTTTACAGATAGATATTTCTTTTGTCATCTAATCAAAAATTTTGATCCGGTTTGATTTGCCTTATCTAAATAAGAAATTAGCACACGCATAGCGAGAAAAAAAGCAGGCGATAAGGCGACCGCTATCTTCGGAGGGACGATCACCCATGGTTCCTCTTACACTCCCATTACACAATTGACCGCAACAACGTCAACAATATCCTGGACGCTGCATCCGCGTGAAAGGTCAAATGCGGGTTTTTTCAATCCTTGCACAAGTGGTCCGAGCGCGTCTGCGCCGCCCATACGCTGTGCCATCTTATAACCGATATTGCCCGCATCGAGGTTCGGAAAAATCAGAACGTTCGCTTCACCGGCAACGGCACTTGCCGGCGCCTTTCTCTTCGCGACATCAGGAACGATTGCAGCATCAAGTTGAAGCTCGCCGTCGATCTTCAAATGCGGCGCTTTCTTCTTTGCTACTTCGGTCGCTTGTACCACCTTATCAACCATCTCGTGCTTGGCACTTCCCTTGGTCGAGAATGAAAGCATTGCGACCCGCGGCTCCTCACCGACTACTTTGCGGTGATTTTCCGCTGTAGTGATTGCAATGTCGGCAAGCTGTTCCACGGTAGGATACGGAACAACACCGCAATCGGCAAACGTATAAACCTTATGTGGAAAAATAATTAAGAAAAAACTTGATACAATCGAAATTCCATCTTGCATCCCAATCACTTGAATTCCCGCACGCAGCACATCACCAGTTGTTGAAAGAGAACCTGCAACGCTTCCATCGGCAATCCCATCTTTAAGCATCATGGCCCCGAAAAAGAGAGGGTGCTTCATGGTCTCAACTGCTTGTTCGGGAGTAATGCCTTTCGATTTCCTCATTTCATAGAAAGTCTTTGCATATCGTTCCGCATTATCGTGATTTTCGGGATCAACGACGGCAATTCCGTTAAGGTTAGCACCAGCTTCTTCCGATTTTTTGCGAACGTCCTTTTCTTTGCCGATGAGAGAAATTCTGGCTATTGACTGATCCGTAATTTTGCGTGCTGCAATTATGGCACGTTCGTCCATCGCATCGGGCAATACGATGTGGCGATTCAATGTTTTTGCTTTTGATTTAATTGATTCAATAAGTCTAGTTTCCATAGCTTTAGATTTTTTGTGAAAGAATGGTTATAATCTAACGTTTGGCCGCGGAAAGGGCAATGACATGTAACCTTCGGAAAGTTTCGTCATTCGAATAACGGATTATTGGACTGGAAAAACTTTCGAAAATTTGTGGACTATCAAATATTGATATGAACGACTGGATTGTGTTGGCAATACTCTACACAATATAATTTCACCGACCCGGAGCACACTTGTAAACTAATCAGGACATCCGCGTCTCCGGAAGCTGCAAGCACTTCATACGAACGGAAGTCATCAATAGCTATTTCGATAGCATTGCCGTTTCTTGCCACATCTTTTCCGAGAATGATATGCTGATCCGATTCGATAGAGGTGTGAATTTTCACGGCGGCGTTCTCTTCAGACCCGGCAAAGATATGAACCGATTCGTCTTTCGAGCAACTGATATAGACTGTGCTTCCAGTTTTGCCTTCAATGAAATCTCTTCCAACAAACCACGGACCGCACGGATAGATTGCGTCGGGCAAACAAAAGTCGGGGAGCGAGAATTGCTGATCGGATTCGGGGACAACCAAGCTCGTGAATAAATAATCGCCCGTCGCGTAACCCAATTGCCGCATTACCGATCCACCACGCAAACGAGAAATATGGAATTCCATCCCTCCAACTGTCGGCAGATCATCCCTGTATCCTGATAGAGCAAGGCGCGCTTGAATGGCACGCTCTATCTCACGAAAACTTATTTCTCCTTCGTACTGTGATCTGATGAATGAGTTTGAATCTATTACCATCACCGCCGGAACCACTTTAATCCCTGCCCGCAAGACAATCATGCTATTAGCATCAAAGACTGCGTTTGCAAACAAGCCCAATCTTTCCAATGCGGCTCGCGCAATATTTCCTCGATACATGCAGGAGAGTCTCGGCTCCATCACGTACCAGAATCCTACCGACAATTTCTCATAGCGCTGCGCAAAAAGTTGAACCGTGTCCAAACTTTCAAGAGAAATTCTCGAAACGGAATCAAAAAATAGGACTATGTTTACCAGATTTGCGGAATAATCGACATCTACATTTTCTCCGATGACATTTATTCCGCTTATCATTGGTGCCCGCGGTTGTTCTCTTGGTTCCATCATCATTACTTAATCAAAAGTCAATTAAAATGCAATAACTGAATCCCTATGAATATCCCTTTGAAAAATGAGGACAACGTGAGATTTCAAACTTTTTCAAGGAGCATAAATTCGACTTTTTCCTTATCGATCTTTGCGGCTTTGTCCGGCATTTGAAGCGCCTTTTCCTTCCAATTGCACAGATCAAATAAAAGACATTCGTAGCATTTGGGCTTATGCGCTGTGCAGGTTTTTCTTCCGAACTTTATCAGGTTTATATGAAGCTCATAGCCGCGATGTTCTGGTATCGAATCTTTAACTCGTAAATAAGTTTTGTCCGGGGTTTTCTCTTCAACTATGCCGAGTCTGTTGAGAATCCGATGCACGTGCGTATCAACCGGAAAAGCATCGTCGTCGCCAAGGGCAAATAGAGATACGCATGCAGCAGTTTTGTATCCGACGCCATTCATGTTACAGAGTTTCTCAATGAGATTTTCCCTTAAAAAACGCCGTAAATTTCTTCGATCGAATTTCTCGAAATTTGATTTTATCTCTTTGACAATGTGAACTATGGTTTTGCTTTTCTTATTCGCGATTCCGCCGATTCTTATTAACGACTCTATTCTTCGCGGCTGGACATTTGAGAGAGATAAAAAGTTTGGATAAGCATTCTTTAGATTTGTGAAAGCTCTGTGGCTGTTCACGTCGTTTGTATTCTGTGACAATATGGTCGCTATGAGAAGTTCAAGCGGATCCGGCAGCTTGCGTTTACGATGCGGGACCCGAAATGAGTTTCGTAATTTTGATGTTACGACTTCTAACCTCGGTCGGATGTTCAAGGAATTTTTATCTGAATTTAATCTTTTCAGATAGTCTCTTCTTACTCAAGTTTAAAAACAAATGTCGCTGTAGCTTGCTGTTCGATCTGAGAATAATTTCTGGCAAGTTTGCTAAACCTCCATGTACGAATTGCAGCCATTGCTGCTTCTTCGAGACGCGAATCGGCTTTTTGAATAGGTACCATCGCAAGCACATTTCCCGACGGGTCAACCGTTATCCTTATTTTTACCGTACCCCCATGCTGAACACCGTCCGGGAATTGTGGTCTGTCGCCGGCAACTAAAGCTCTCGATACTCCATTCCACGAAATCTGATACGGGGTACCAGTTGCAGAATTGTTCGCAGGGTTGCCGGGCACGTACTTATCTCCAAATCCTCCACCGAATCCCGGCTTATCCGTAAAGCCTGCACCATTGCCGCTTTTGTTGCCAATTCCATTGCCCTTTCCCCCGCCGGACCCTTCCCCGTTTTGTGCCGTACCATTATACCCACTAACGGTGTCAAAGTAGTCAGGATTGCGGTTGGTCCCGACAATATCATTCATCCCCGGTCCTTGGAGCGAGTGAGGAACAATCGAGGCATTAGGATTTATCGTATTTTCATTTGATACGGGAGCAAGATTTACATTTCCGAATGCTGCTCCCGCGTTTTCCTTGATTGTACCTTCTCCTCCACCTGAACCTTTAACATCCATACCTGCTGCATTCTGTCCCGCAATTCTCACTTCGATCAGTTCATAATTGGTATTCAGAGGTGGAAGAAGTTTTTCGATGTCCGGCGGCTGTTTGTAGATTGGCTCGTATAAAAAAAGAAGAAATATAAAAGCCGCATGGACTGCCAATGCGATGAATAAGCCTCGATAAAAATTTCGAGAATAAATTCTTCTTATTTCATACTGCCGATAATAGTATGACCCGGCAACGCTTCCACGCTCATCATTGCGCTGGTACAACCCAGACATCTGTTCCAACCTTCCTCTTCAACTCTTCAGTTGCAGCTATCGCGCGGAGTTTTGTATCGAATGATCCTACACAAACTTTAAACCATTTCACCTCATCCGGAGTATCTCCGGAAAACACATACGCATCGATCCCTTTCATCTTTAACTTCGCTACGTAATTATCTGCAAGAAGCTTTGTTCTGAATGCAGAAACTTGCAGCGCAAATTTGCCTGACGGTTTGGCTGGTGGTGCAAAGTTGTTTGGCGGTGGAGTGGGGGCTGATTCATTTACAACCGCCGCTGCCTCATGCTTGCTCCTAAAATTTAAGTAGCCGTGTTTGTTCAGCAAGTATAGTCCGCCCACTATGCCGGCAATAACTATCACAACAATCGCACCCCAAAGAAATTTAGAGCCCGTTGTCGGCTCATCAGCAAATATGTCTTCCGCTTCGGGTTCATCGGTGTGATGAGCAGGAGGAGCCGGCTGCTGAGATTTGGCGTCGTGCTCGTCCTGAAAGTTCAAGTTACCCATTTTACGATCCTCCTCGATTGGTTTAACATTTCACACTCAAAATGCTAAATATTTTCAATTGATGCAATATGTATGATGGCACATTTGAAAATGCTAAATTTCATAGGATTTTGCCGCTGATTCCGAGAGAAAGAGTCAATGGGAATTCCTGATAACCTTGCCATATATAATATTTTTGATTCAGCAAATTGTTTCCTTCTGCGAAAAACTCAAGCGGCATTTGTCCAACTGACAGATCGTATGAGAGACGAAAGCCGAGAAGCCATGACGAACTAAGTTTGTTGATCAATACCAAATAGTAATATCGTGGTGAAAGCATAAGAAGAGACGCGCTCAGGCTGAATTGCGGCATGATCTGATAATTTGCGTTCGCATTCACGTCAAACGGAGCAAGATTCGGAATGGGATTTAAAGAATCTGCTGTGCCAGTTCGCCAATCCAAGATTGCGTTAGCACTGAACTGGTCATTCTTGTATTCCATTGTGACCGAAGCAGTGAAGATGGTTGCCCTATTGGCGTAGAAAAGGAATCCTTCATTATAATAGGGATCCGAAACAAATACTGGGAGATATTTCGCAGATTCAATATTGATCTGCGGAATAATTGCCAATTCGTTCGTCGCCGCACCTTTTCCTCCAAGAGTAAAATCTGCAAAATCTTGAGTGTCCTGAAGCGGAAGCGCCCCATCAATATAATTATTTGTTGAAACAAAACTCGACAGCTCCGGCTCATTGATTGTACCATGGAATGTCGCAAATAGAGACAGCTCATCATTCACTTTGTAATTCGCGCGCAGGTCGGGGTAGAGCCTTGCGATTCCGTTCGACGAATCATCTTCATACTGGAAATAATTCAGTCCCAAGGAATACGAAAAATCCCCTAAGGTATTGCTGTAATCAGCACCAACTCTCAAATTGTAAAATGGTTTATTAAAAGACTCTCCTGGCAGACCAGCAATGCTCTGGTCACTAATTTCGTGATTCCCAATCCTCACTGAACCATCGATCCCAATCGAACCAGATGACACATCAACGTACGTAGATGCTTGAAGCTTCAATGCAGATTGAATTCCGTTCCAAATATTATTCATCGAAAATCTCTCGAAGCCGAGTCCAATCGAAAACGGTAACTCACCGAAACTTAAATCAGAACTAATGCCTGCGGTAAAATGCTCAGTCATCCTAGCAGGAAATTCCAAAGTATGATTTTCGCCATAAAGGAAATAGCTGTCGCGAGAATATCCAATATCCAGTGAATTTCCTATCTTTGTGCCTTGATCAACCTCAAAATCTTTTTCTACCCCGGCTTGAATCGCGAAGTTGCGCTTGATCGTATAAGGGATAAAACCGGAAGTATAATTGCCCAACAGACTGCCGTGCAATAAATATCCGTTTGCATCCCCGCCGCCTGAGAGTAAATAATTTGTCGTTGTGTAACTTCCCATTGAAACCCGCGCAAAAAGACTTGGTAGATTCTCCGAAGCCCCTATCCCTTGACTGCTGAATGAATTCATCGGTACATTTATTCCGATCCCTTGAAGGTTCTGTCCTTGAAAATAGGATGAATCAATCTCGATCGATTGCTTCTCCGGCTCCGGCAGATCAACTTGTGCCTTGCCGGTTATCACAAATTCAGGGACATTCATTTTTGGAAGCGAGGTGTCCGGCTTAAAGATAGTTACTGGTGGTGACTCCAATCCCTGTGCATGCGCTATCGACACGAGAGCAAATATCATAGATAATATTTCAGCAATCCTATTTCTCACCTTCCCGCTACCAATTTTGGAATGCTAGCTCCACGATGGCATGTGAAACAAGTCGCTTTCTCGGTTTGCTGACCGACTAAATAATTTTCATCCATGTTCGCAACCATCTTAATCATAACGCGCGCGGTTCTCTTCTGGATCTTTTCATCACTTGAGAAATTATCTGAGTTGTGGCAAAAATCGCATTTTACCCCGAGCGCTTCTGTGAAGCCGCGCATTACGTTCAATAACTGATCGCGCGAATGGATGCCGTGAAGGACTTTCAGGTTGTCGCCGAAGGTGTTGTTTGAATCAGGACTTAATATCTGGCTAGTCACATCGTCTGCAAATTTAGGTTTTAAATCCGGCGTTTTATTCAAATTAGAGGAAACAATCAACGCCAGAATAATTATTGTAACGAGTGTGCCATAATAGACCGCGGTCTTATTCATTCAATTATTCTCCTAACGCGGCATAGCCGCAACCAAACAAATTAACTGCTAAGACTGCAAAGGGTCCCCAAGGAAATAAATGATCAAAGCATATTCCAATCAATCGCCTTTGCGTGTCTCCACGTCCTCTACGGTTAAAAATATTTTTGCTTTTATTTAACAAAATGCATTTCCAGGAGACTGAGGTTTATCAATAAATTTAATCCGCACCAAATTCTTCCAATTTCTCTCTTGCCAATTTCGTAAACGAATCGTCCGCCCTCCCTTTGATAAAATCACGAAGAAGAGCTCGCGCTTCGCGCTTGTTTCCTGACTTTGCCAGGCAATCGGCAAGCTCAAGCTGCGACTCTGCGACTATGTCCGTGAAGCTTGCATACACATATTTCACGCGTAGAAAAGAAAGCACTGCGTTGGAGGTGTCGCCGTAGTCGCAATAATATTCGGCAACTTTGAGCTGTGCATCAGCCCCGACAGTATCATCACGCGTCTTCGCCACCGAATTCGCCAAAGAAATTGCGTCCTCACTTCGTCCGCGATTGAAATATATGCTGCTTAACAAAATTTTTGCTTCATCCCGGTCTTCATTATTTTCAGCCGGAGGTTGATGCACCTCCAGCGCAGAAGAATCAGACTGTGTGAGGGCTGCCTTTGAAAGAGTTGATTCCGCTTTCAGAGTATCACCTTCCGCAAGATAAAGTTTTCCAAGATCGGTTTGCGCTTTCGTGCCATACACATCACCTGACGCCGCAGCATTCTCAAGAAGTTTCTGAGCTACCGTGTATTCTTTTTGTCCTTGATAAATCTCAGCAAGCTTAATCCTTCCGGCGTCAGTATATTCATCCCACGGCTGCTTGTCAATTAAGTCAGATAGTATACCTATAGCAGCCTTTTCTCTTCCTAAATTTATTTCTACAAGTGCAAGGTTATAAAGAGCCTTTCCTAATATTTCACTTTTCGGAAATTTAACAATGAACTCTCTCAAGTCGCGTTCGGCTTCGGTGTAGTGTTTTTGGTTCAAACCATATTCCGCTTTTTTATAATAGATCCTGTCGATGTGCGCGAGCTGCGGATGAGCGCGAACGAAATCATCCGTCACGGTCTCAGCTTCTTTCGTTCTTCCCAAAACTGTCAGACAATATTGCATCCCGACTATCGCGTTATCGACATAATCGCTTGTCGGATATTTTGCGAGGAGCCTCTGATAACTCGCAAGTGCATCATCATAATTTTGAAGATTGTAATATGCATCGCCTTGGCTGTAAAGCGCTCTCGCAGCGGCAGCACTGTTCGGGTAATTCAAAACAGTATTTTTAAACTCTGAAATTGCTTGCGGATATTGCTTCTGGGAAAAATAAACCCAGCCGATCGCAAATTGAGCATCAGACACAATTGACGATTCAGGATAATTTTTCAGCAGCGATCTAAATGCAGCCGTCGCGGCATCTAATCGTCCTAACCAAAAATTAGATTCGCCGACTTGATAGACGGCGTACGCCGTCGACGTATCAGCCTGAAATTTTGTCGCCGCCTCTTGATAAACACCGAGTGCTTTTTCGTAATCTTTGTTGTAGAAGTAAGCATCACCAAGTCTGAGATAAGCGTCTGAAAGCAGCGGTGAGTTCGGATATGAATCGACAAATTGTTGAAATATATGAGCGGCGTTTGTGAATTCATTGGAAAAATAGTAAGAGTACCCTACTCCAAAGAGGGCGGTTGCCGAGTGAGTGCCGTTAGGATAAGCTTGAAGATATTTTTTGTAATCAGTCAACGATGACGAATAATTTTTTGCGCCATAGAAAGATTCTGCCGCCATATATAATGCTTCAGATTGTTCTTTATCGTGCGCCAAAGGCGCATCCGCCTCAGGCGGAGAAGACGCAAGTTTTTCTGCAGCCAAATATATTTGCGCCGCGCCGTCGTAATCCTTTGTCGCATACAACGCTGCTGCATAATCAAAATGTGCGGTCAGCAGCTCCTCTCTTTGAAGTTTCATAATAGCATTAAGGAAATAGACCTTGGCATTTTTGTAATCTCCCCCCGCAGCTGCAGAGATAGCTGCATTTTTCATGGCTTCGGGGTACAATGAAGTATCGGGGGAAGCATTTAAAAAGGATTCCACACTTTTGGAATACGACTTCTCATTGTAATACAGTTTTCCCAATTCATAATAAGCACTGGAAATTTCTCTTAGAGAATTCGGGGGCTTGGTCAATTCATTGAGAGTCAATTCTGCGGAATCGGGGGACCCGGCAGTTTCATAAGCATGAGCAGTTTCCAATCTTGCATCAAAGTAAACCGGATTCTTGTGCTCCACTTTGCTCAGAAGCTCCAGAGCTTCGCGCGCATGACTTTTCTCTGCAATCAAAATTTTAGAAAGAAAAACTCTCACTTCATCGGAATGATCGCCCGAAGGAAACTTGTTCATGTATTCAGTGTAAACCGAGCCGGCGCTGTCCGGCAAATCTGCAGCTTCATAAGATCTGCCCTCGTAATACAATGCCGGTTCAGCAACTTGCTCTTCCGAAGAAATTGCGGTAGAATTTGAAAATTCTTGAATTGCCTTCTGGTAATTTCCTTGAAAGAAATCGCACTCGCCGATTTTTTCTGTAGCGTCTGCCTTCAGCTTTGAATCGGGATAATCGGCAAGCATCTCTTGAAATTCTTCTTTGGCTTCCGTGTATTCGCTGAGCTTCCCAGTGCACCACGCTTTGCCATACAGAGCGTAATCGGCAAAACCGGAATTCTTGTATCCTTCATAAGAAAGTTGAAAATATTTTATTGCGTTCGTGTAGTCCTCTTTGTCCACAAACATTTGTCCTAACTTATAAGATGCTTCACCTTTCAAAGCATCGTCAGTATTTCCGGACAAAACTTCTTTTAAGAGTTTTTCGGCTTTGTCGAACTCGTTAAGCTGCACAGACACTTCACCGGATCGCAGCTCGGAACGCGTGAAGTAACTTGAACCTGGATAGTTTTCCATCACATTCCGGTAGTCGATCAGCGCGCTGTCGTACATCTTCATTTGGATGAGACATTCGCCTGACAAAAAAGTTATTTCATCGATTCGTTGAGAGTTTGGATAATTTTTCAGTAACGACCTGAATTGTTGAAGTGCTAACTCGTACTGGCCGTCGCGGTATAAGCCGACGGCAAACGAATAATCTTGCTGTTCCTCGACCTTACCACCGGCAACCTGGCACAGCGATATAGATGGAAATCCCTCAACTAGTGCGACAAAAATGATTATCTCTGCAATTTTCACTTTTGGAATTTATAGATTCACAATGAGTTATTCAAGCTCACTTCCGAGTTTACTTGAAGCCGTAATATCTTTGGAAATATTCGTTTAGAGAGCGACATAAAAAATCTGACCGCTAAAATCGCAAGCAACGCACAGGAAATAATGGTCAAAGAATTTTTAACATCAATTATCTTGGCGTGTCTTAGCGCTCTTCGTGGTTTCTCCATAAATTTTGTGTGGGTCTATCAGGATTAAACCGCCCTGCGGATCGGGAAATCTTTTTCTGCAAGTAAATTGAAATAGTTTGGTAAAGGCTCAGTTTATGACTAGGTGGCTCAATTTGATTTTTACAAGCGAAAGGAGTTTAATGTCCAGAATTATATTTCGCGTAGTCTTCATATTTATTCTTTAGAAGTTTATAACAGAAAAAGAACAAGTGATACTTGCCCGGATCATCATAGTAACTTATGGCGCCCAACACAAAAAGAGTTTTATTTGAGAAGTAACTAAACTGTGTTTCAGAAAGTGAATGAAAAAGAGTCTTTGTGAGATTAAATTCTTTTACAAGAGGACTAACATTATCTCTTTTATGTCGCTTTGCGATCGTTAGCACATCAATAGAGTCATTATCTGTAACCGAATCTATACATAAACGAGTCATGTTGAAAAAGTGATATGCCGGCGATTTACCAATATTTTCTAACTTTAGGTTTAGGGAAATGGGGGCTCCTTTCTCTAAAACCACATCATTAATTGAAATGTCAATATATGGTTTGTTTCCAACTTCAAAATATTTCTGAGCCAGCGCTAACTTATGATTAGCGTTTGCCATTGTTGATTCGGCAGAAATCAGAAAGGCTTTTGTGCTTTGGAGTGAATCTTTTGAAACAATTAAAGTAGTGGAGGTTTGCGAAGGCTTATTTCCGCTCCGCAAAGAAAGCGTGACTAAAAGCAAAATCATGACTAATATAAAAAGGATGGGATATAAAAGAGTTGACTTCACTTTGCCATGCAACCCCACAACAATACCTGTTAATACAATGAATCCCCCAAAAAACGCTATCCAAAGGCTAATATCATGATCGAAAAAGGTCACGTAAACAAAGGCAATAGTACCGACAGCTCCTAGAGAGTAGGCAATATACTCTCTCCCTCCGACATTGCTTTTCTGATAATTGCCGCCTTCGTTCTTGGTTTGTATTTTGGGCGGTTCCTGACTTTGTTGGCTCATTAAATACCCTGTGTCAATCCTAGATTTTTAATTTCGCAGTTCAACGTTAAAATTTCAAGTACATCCACAAGGCAAGAAACCCAGCAAATATTTTTACAAATAAATCGCTTTGCACTTCTTCCATTATAATTTCATGCGTATTGAGGAAACGGTTAGAGCTACGCCAGCCATGGAGGCGGGAATCAGTAGGCATTCAATGACGTAGAAAGATTTCTTAAATTATGGACAGGAAAGGATAGCGGCTTGATTTAAACTGAGCCACTACCAGTGGTTTCAAACTGTTTGAATTTTGTTTTCCGAATGCTAATTTAATCATACTGCGCCTGTAGCTCAATTGGATAGAGCATCAGACTACGGATCTGAGGGTTGGGGGTTCGAATCCCTCCAGGCGCACTCTCATCACTTGGCTCCGGATTCTTGAGGTTTTTTCTGATGGTTGGGGGGCTGAGCCGACTCGTCCGCCATCTTTTCGGTGGAAGGCTCATCCGGCCTTAGCTGAAAATCCCTTCAGGAGCAGAAAATCAAAAGCTTCTACTTCCAAATATCATCCATTTCTTCCTCTGAGTGTATTGCTCCTCGTACCATGGCTATCAGGGTCCTGACTTGATGAGAATCTTCCCAAATGCCGAGACATCGTCTTTCAGATTCCACTTTGACATCCTGCCCGGGAACCAATTAAGGTCGCCAACTGGAAAGCCGTTGGTCCCTGCAGTCCGGAGTTGTGGATTGGTGTAGGAGAAATCCTCGGGAGTGGGGTACGTTCCGCCGGAAGAGTTGCTATAAACCATGGTCATATTCCGCGAAGACATACGTGCTGAGGGATCATTCAGGCTGTCCGGGTCATAACCCCACAGAATGTCATTCTTCGGATTTGGAGAATATCTGTCGGTTAGGAACGCAAGGATCAACGCCATGTTCTGCGGCATCTTAACAAAATTGGGATTTTGTCCATCGACAGAGCCGACCTTAATCATACGTGGATGCCACGAGAACATACTTACCGTCCTTGAGTTCATTACCGGCTCCGGGAGAATGTCTCCCGATTGAGATGCAACTGTATCATTATATAAACGGTAAAATGGATAGAAGTCTGTTGTATCAAAATAGGTCGCGTTGTTTCCGTAAACGATGATACGATTGAGCTCCCGCGGGTCAGTCGGACTCAATGTTTTTCCGTTAACGAATACAATAGCATCAGTCCCGAAGAGTTTAACTGCTTCTGCGGGACTCAATTTTCTTGCGTCAGCCTTTAAAGTATCTATGTTTATAGTTTGACCGTATAAGAGTAAATCGGGATCCTGTCGCGGACGGTCCTGCATCCGTTCGCCAGCGAAGTGACAATTCACAAAAAGATTGTTGGCGATGTAGGCATTAGAGCAATAGCTCTCGAGAAAGCAGAACTTGGCGCAATTCACAACTGTGTTGTGGTCGCAGAAGAAATAATTCAGCCCTATACCCTGACTCTGCACAAGCCCGAAGCCGACATTCTCGACGGTGTTGTTTATTTCTATCAGGCTGTCGGCGGGTGCAGTATAATAGATGACGCGCCCAGCCCACCACTCGTTGGTGTAATTTGCGTTGCGGACGAGGCTGTTAGTCAAGTAGATCGTTGTCCAGTTTCCGGTAACGTGGACTGCCGGACCTCGCATCCACTCAAAGATGCAATGATCTATCCAAAGGTGTGAACTGTCCGTTTCTTCCAGAATCGGTTCCCACATTTGATGCCCGTCCGCTATCCATGCCAACACCCAGACATTCTTTAGACTGAGATCACCATGGAGATCAAGAAATCTGTCATTGTCATAATGATTTGTGCTGTCCGGTCCATGTTGCACCACAGCAGGTCCCGGATCAGAGCCGGTCGCCAGGGCCGGCTGTCCCATAATCCGTAGATGATAGCCATTGGTTGAGATCGATACGCTGTTGATATATCGTTGACCCCTCAATAATACATAAACCCTGTTCAGGTTCGCGCGCTGGCCATTTGCCAGCGTATCACCCATTATTGCATTTGCCAAGGCATCTGCACCGGTGTTTTGAATGATCAGAGTATCCGAAGATTGTGCCCGAAGTGACATTGGGATTGATACGAGACAGACAAGAAGAATAGGGATTAATTTATTCAGTATCATTTTCATGGGATATTTCCTCCGTGAGTTTCGGCCAGCGAGAACCTTTTGAGAGATCCTCTCCGGCGACCATGATGAAAAGTATCTTGGGTGAAATCAATAATTTTCCAACGGAAGATATTACAAATCCAGAGTTTAAGAAGCAACTGGAGACTCGGAAGATTTATGTTATCAGATTGCTCGATTCCCGGTTTTGTAAGACAAGATGCCGTGTCGTTTTATTCAACATGGCGTGTTGTTAACTTAATGCAAAAGAACAGCAATACTAAAGGAGCAATTCATGGATGTCTTTTTAACTGGAGGAACCGGTTTTATCGGATCGTATGTTGCAATGGAACTTGTCAAGCACGGCCACAAAGTATCGATACTGGCAAGGAATAAAAATAAAGTGCCCGAGCTTAACAAAGTGAAGGGAATTGAGATTGTTGAGGCAGACATTTCCAACAGACAAGTGATCCAGGACATGGTTCGCGGCAAGGACGCCTGCATTCTCGTTGCGCTGAAGTATACCCGAAAAACAGGTTGGGAAGTTCTGGAGGACGACACTCTTCCAACGGTTTTCATTTCCGACATGGCCACAAAAGCCGGAGTAAAACATTTTATTTATACATCGTCCACCGCGGTGAATGACAACGTATATATGATTGAGGAAAACAAGACCAGCGGACTGATAGGCAATGTGCATACGACAACGAAGCAGCATCCGACAACGTTCTATGGCGCGACAAAAGCAGCGAGCGAGAATTTTCTTTTGGCGCAGTCGTATCAATCAAAGATGCGAATAAACATTATCAGACCCGGATACACCTTCGGAAACCCGGTAATCAAAGGAGGCAGCACTCAGGGAGAGACGAGGTTCCGGCAAATAGTCAGCAACGTAATCAATAATAAACCAGTAAAGGTTACAAAGAATGATGGCACACAATTCATTTGGGCGGGAGATCTGGCAAAGCTCTATTTGAAAATTTTGGAAAGCGAGGTAAACAGAAAAACGTACTTCGGGCTATCGAAGGATTTCGTCCCCTGGGAAAAGATAGGAAATGAGGCGATCAGAAGATTCAATTCGAAGAGTAAGATCGAGGTCGAAGACAGAGGATGGAGCGAAAAGGTAACTCTATTCGACGTCTCCGACATGAAAAATGATTTCGGACTCGAATTCGATCCATGGAACAAGATCCTGGAACATTTGGATTATTATAAAGAACTGGAATCGGGAAAAAATGGTATATAAGTCCGGACAGAGACTATGAGGTATAAGTGCGCTCCCAATACGCTCCAGCCATGAAATCGGCAGACAAATTTACGATACACTATGACATGGTTCCGATTTCAATCCGGATACGACTCAACAGATATCGAGGTAAATGAGAATGAGAAATTTATTTAAAATCATTTTGGCATTCATGTGCTTGCTCCCTGGAGCGCTGGTATTGGCACAGACGCCTGAGACGATAATCGTCGGCACAGTCTACAATATTTTTCACGAAGAATTTTCAACGGACGCGAAGTTCTTCGCGCAAGTAGATAGGGACATTGCTCTGATGAAGGCATCTCATATCACGGATGTCATGATTTTCCCTATGAGCCAATGGAATCCGGGTACAAAGAAACTCCTTTGGACCAGGACGGATTACCTGATAAAGAAAATCGAAGAGTCGGGGATGAAATTCGTTCCTTTAATGCTGAAGGAGGAACAGTGTAGCCACTACTTCCCGATCTGGAAATTCAAGGATATTCCGGGAATGTGGGAGGAGTACGACCTGGACAATGGCAACAGGAACAACCGCGAAAACGTTGACTTCGCCGACCAGAGAGTTTTTCCGTTCATCGAAGAATACTTCAAAGCCGTGATCCAGAGATACGGAAAAAGCCCGGCGCTTAGTTTCTACAACATCTGGAATGAACCTCATTACAGTTCAGATGCAAACCATGTCATTACGAGATTCCACGAATGGCTCAAGCAAAAATACGCAACTCTCGCGGCACTCCGAAGAGCATGGGGAAAAGAATACACAAGCTGGGATGAGGTGACTCCCTTTCTGAATGATAACTGGGATTCTTCCATGCCCCAGATCGACTGGATATTATTTAGGAACGATCTGAATGGTATACTACTCGGAGAACTGAAGCAAACATTGAGGAAGTACGATACTCTTCATCCAATCACAGCGAATCCGGTTAGCACTCCCTGGGCGAACTTCAACTCGTTCGGAGGATATAATATCGATGACCTTCCCATTGCCGACGAGAACGATATCCATGGCATCTCATACTATCCGGATATCTGGGAACGCGACCACAATCTGGAGCCGATGCCCTTCTGGCTGCACAATCTTACGTTTAACACGATCCGGTCTTCAGCCAGGACGAAAAGCTATATCCTGACGGAACTCTACACGAATTCCCAAAACGGTCTTGCGCTGAACGGCTACCTCACGAAAGATTTCGTGAAGCTCCTCGCATGGACCGCATTGGCAAATGACTGCAAAGGCATGATCTACTGGAAATGGTCTCCGTTCATGCGCGGGCGGCAATCGCTTGGAAGAGGACTATGCCAAGTCGACGGCGAACTTGCTCCCCGAGGCGAGGCAGTGAAGGAATTGGGCGCCGCCATGGAACAGTACGGAAGCGATCTCTATCAGGCACAGCCGAAGAAGGCGCAGGTTGCAATCCTCGTCGATATGGTCGGACTTTTGAAGACGCTCGAGCAAACCACAGAAATGGCGACCAATAAGTTCATGTACGAAAGCAACGCCGGATTGTTCAAAGCACTGTTCGAGGGAAATATTTCAGTCGACTTCCTTAGGATGGATCGAGCAATCACACTGGAAACTCTGAAGCAGTACAAGATCATTTATCTTCCATTCCAGATTGTGATGCGTCGTGAGATTGCGGACATGCTCAAAGAGTATGTTCGACAAGGTGGCTGCCTCGTCGCCGACGCCCGAACTGCAACGATAGATGAGCTTGACTTTGCATATAAAACCAGCCCCGGTGCCGGATTGGATTCACTGTTCGGCGCGGTGAGGCCAGATTGGATCGGCCGGAAAACATACTTCACAGTCAAAATGCATCTGCCCGGCGAACAAGATTTTCAGTTTGACGGAAAGTATTTTAGAGATCAACTGCAACCGATAGAAAGTGTCACAGTTCTGGGCACTTTTGCCGACGACAGTACACCGGCCGTCATCGAAAACCATTTCGGGAAAGGAACTGCCGTTTTGAGTGCCGTTTCGCTGGGCGCCAGCTACTTAGATATGCCGGACAACCCTGTCAACAAGCTGATACTTGATTTGGCTTCCAATGCCGGCGTAACTCAGGACGCGAGATTCATTTCAGATGATTATGAATTTGTCAGCCTTAAGGTACACACTTTCAAAGACAAGATTGTCGTCTACCTAATCAACTCAGACGATCTGCCAAAGTCGGGAACTTTGGAGATTAATGTTGGAAAATTGAAAGTCGCGAGCCTGAAAGAAATTCTCACTAATGAAAACATTCCATTCAAAAAAGATGGTGAAATTGTATCGATACCCTTGAACGTTCCAAAGAACGGCGTGATGGTTTTCTTTATCCAGTGACCATGGCTCTATGAGAATACCCGATATCATCATGCTGCCGCCGAACAGGGTCTGGCGGACGTATCTCGGAGGGAAGACTCTCGATACCCTCGAGGGAAAAATCAATCCGAAAGACGGTCATTTTCCTGAAGATTGGATTGCGTCGACGACGCTTGCTGTAAATGCAGGTAGGGAAAATATTCAGGAAGAAGGGCTCTCCATGGTCGAGATCGACGGAGTGGTACATAAACTGAAAGATATCATGGAACGCTTTCCTGACGATCTGTTAGGACCTGAACACTTTCGGAAGTATGGAGCGAATTCCCAATTCCTCGTTAAGCTCCTCGACTCCGTCATTCGCTTACATATCCAGGCCCATCCGACCGTTGAATTTGCCGGGAAATATCTACAAAGCAATTCAGGGAAGACCGAAGCATACATTATTCTTGGAAGCCGCAAGGATATTGAGGAGCCATTCATCTATCTGGGGTTCCAACATCCCATTCCAAGGGAAGAATTCAAGAATGCGGTAATGAACCAAGACACAACAAAACTGCTTTCATGCTTCGAGAAAATTCCGGTCCGGACGGGCGATGTCTTCATTGTCCCCGGTGGGCTGCCCCATGCCATTGGTGAGGGCATATTCATGATCGAGATAATGGAACCCACCGACTTCGTTGTTAGGTTAGAGTTCGAGAGAGGCGGATACATCCTACCTGAGGCAGCGCGATTCATGGGTCGCAGCATAGATTTTGCGATGGACATGATTGATTTCTCACCCCGTAAATTGAAGCAGATCAGGCAAGACTATTTTTGCCCTCCGAGAACGCTGACTCAACAGGACGGCGGCGTGGAGAGTATTCTGATAGACGAAAGACAGATTAGGTGTTTCTCCGTGAATCGCCTAAAGGTGACGAGTCGATTTATTAGGAGCTCAAATACTTTCTATGTGGGTATCGTCACTAGTGGGAGCCGGGACGATTACGAGTGGAAAGGACCGACACGACTTGAAATTAGGGAGCAAGTTTCTAGTTCCAGTCCGGACGAAAGAAGTTGAGTTTGCCACTGATACTGAAATGAATATCGTTCTTGCATTTCCGCCAAAGTAACTAACCCGAAGCACTGCCGAATCTTCGAGGCGCCAACCAAAGTTAACCCATTTTCACGACTCCATTAATAATATAGTTCATCGTTACACCTCCTTTATTATGTGTTACTCGCCAAAATCCAGATTTTGCCCTGTACAAAGAACGCATTGAGGAGATTTAATCTACAGGACTGCCATATTATAATAGCGAATGAATATCCCCACATTTCGTGATACACTTGATAAGGCGTTCTCTGAACCATCTATTTGTCTCATCTCCATGGGAAGCAATATACCCGTTTCTCTCCTCATTGCAGACATCTTCTTCGGCCTTTCACGTCGTTATGTTCCGCATTAACTTCCGATACTTGCATTGTGATTTTGCTCACCTTGCGCTTTAATTAGTCATATCTTAAGGTTAAATTAGCCTGTAAAGTTGGGAATAACTGCCTCAGGCAGAGGTACTCCATAACGAAAAGATGCGTTTTGGAAAAGAAGATTAGGATGGCACAGGTAGACGAAACATTACTAGGTAAATTGAGCGGCTCGCTTGGCGATATCATATTTTACCATGGGAGAGGAAAAACTTTTGTCTGTCGAAAGCCAAGAAGCTTTATTCCAGGCAATGACCGATATATTACCGATCTTACAAACATAACTTCCCCGCAAATTGGATCTACGATTATCGTCAGGTTCATAACCAATTTCACAAGCGCGTCCGTTTCGGCAAATGCTAGTTTTGTCGAATTGGCAGCCTTAGGCAACTGGGCTGAAATTGACATCAACAAAGCGCCGAACGCAAAACTTGCCTATGTATTGTGGCTGACGAACACTGCAAACGTGTTACTATCACGGGAGCGGTTCGTTGCGGGAACGTCCGAGATGAATCGAGCGTTTGAATTTTGGAATTGCTGACCATGGAACGAACGAATCAAGGTACATCCCTGATGCGACGAATTTGGATTCCCTTTTTGCTTCTCATTAGCATTGCGCTTATCGTAGCTGGGTTTTTATACTACCGCGCAGAGAAAGACAGAATTCGCCGCGAGAAGTATGACGAGATAGCCTCTGTTGCAGAACTGAAAGTCAGGCAAATCGAAAGCTGGCGTTTGGAGCGGCTTGCCGACGCGAGCGTGCTTTCAAGAAGTCCGTTTTACGCAAGGGCTATTCTTAATTTGGTCAACGCACCAGCTAATCCGCAACTCCGCAGATCCGTTCAGGAACGACTCGATCTGGAAGACACGGTCGGGCTCTACAGCGACGCATTTATCCTCGATACAGCCCGTCAAACACTTGTCTCTGCCGGCCTCCCACCATCTGTTATGGATGCATCCGAGAAAGATGCCTTCAATGAAGCGGTTTTAGAACGCAAACCGGTAATGACTGATCTCTTCCGCGGAGTAAGCGGAACAGTCCATATAGACGCCATGGCTCCCATCCTTGGCGAATCAGGCAAGACTGCTGCTGTCGTCGTTCTGCGAAGCGATGCAGATAAATTCCTTTACCCTCTTATTAATTCATGGCCGATACCAAGTCGGAGTGCCGAGACGCTTCTGCTGGAGAAAAGAGGAGATCATGTCGTCTTTTTAAACAACCTGCGGTATAATCCGGGCGCCGCGCTTTCACTCAGCATGCCCCTCACCTCAACAACGATACCGGCGGTGCAAGCGGCATTGGGAAAGGTCGGAATGTTTGAAGGAAAGGACTATCGAGGAGAGGAAGTCCTCGCAGATCTTCGCCCCGTTTCGAACACCCCATGGTTTATGGTCGCGAAAGTTGACGCAAATGAAATTCTTGCCGAGGCAAAGTATCGAGGCGGCGTAGCGATGCTCCTCGTAGTCCTCTTCATCGCCATTTCGGTCACTGCGACCGCTTACGCTTACCGTCACAGACAGGCCGGCACCTATCGGAAGATGTACCAAGCTGAGCATGAACGGAAGCGGGCAGAAGAAGCATTGCAGAAAAGCGAACGTCAACTTTCCTCCATCTACGATACTGTCGGGGATGTAATTTTTCGCTTGGCAGTTGAGGCCAACGGCAGTTATCGGTTTATTTCGGTTAACCAGGCATTCCGTAACGTCACAGGATTGAACGAGGAAATGGTAGTCGGAAAATTGGTCAACGAAATTATCCCCGAGCCCTCTCTTTCGATGGTTCTGGCAAAATATCGGCAGGCAATTGAAGAGAATTCAATTGTCCGATGGGAAGAGACTTCTGAATACCCAAACGGACAATTGACCGGTGATGTAAGTATTGCCCCTGTTCTTGACGCTGGAGGACGATGTACGCATCTTGTCGGGTCAGTACACGATATTACTGAGAGCAAGCGCGCAGAGAAAGCGCTGCGTGAAGGGGAACAGTTATTCCGAGGTTTGTTCAATGCCTCGCCTGATGCCATCGTATTAATCGATCCCAATAATCCAACCATCTCATGGCCGATCGTCGACTGCAATGAAGCAGCCTGTAAGATGAATGGTTACACACGTGAAGAACTGATCGGCCAGTCCATTGATATACTCAATGTAACAAGGGGAACACGTGAGGAGCGCATCACCTATTTTAAGAACCTTAGGCAAGAAGGTACTATCCACATGGAGACCCCCCACCGCCATAAAGATGGACATATCCTTCTTGTCGAGTTCTCTACATCGATTGTCAATATAGGGGGACATGAGATGGTGATTGGTATTGATCGCGACATCACCAAGCGTAAGAATGCAGAGATTGCTCTTCGTGAATCGCAGCAAATGCTGAGAACAGTTTTGGACACTGTACCAGTGCGTGTTTTCTGGAAAGATAGGAATGGCGTTTATCTTGGCTGCAATTTGCCTTGCGCCAAGGATTCCGGATTTGAATCACCTGGTGAAATCATCGGCAAGAACGATTTTCAGATGGGTTGGCGTGAGCAGGCTGAACTTTATCGCGCTGACGACCTGCAGGTAATCGAGAGTAGCATTCCAAAATTAGCTTATGAGGAACCACAATCCTTCGATAAGGGCATTAGATGGCTCAGGACAAACAAGGTACCTTTAAGGAGTGCTGAAGGTGAGATCGTCGGCGTACTTGGGACATATGAAGATGTGACGGATGCGAAACAGGCTGCGTTACTGTTAGCATATGAGCGATACCTTTTAAATGCTCTTCTGGAGAACACGATGGACTCCATTTACTTCAAAGATACAGAAGGGCACTTCACGCGGGTGAGTGCATCCATGGTGGCCAAACGTGGATTGACCAGTGTCGACCAGCTTCTTGGTAAAACCGACTTTGACTTTTTCACGAAAGAGGGTGCACAGGAAATTTATGAGCAAGAACAGGAGATAATTAGAACGCACAAGCCTCTGGTGGACGTAGAAACTCAGGAATTGTGGACTGACCGCCCTCCCACTTGGGTTTCCGTAACGAAGGTGCCATTGCACGACCAAGCGGGCGAAATCACCGGCATCGTTGGGATCTCACGTGACATCACCGAGCGCAAACTCTCGGAGGAAAAGGTTCGGGAGTCAGAACAGAGGTTTCGCATGGTGTTTGAGAATGTGTTTGACGGCATTAGCATTTACATCGAAGATCCTGATCCCTATAAGAGAAGACTCATCGAGTGTAATGAACGGTACGCTGCCATGGCAGGCCGAAGTCGCGAGGAACTGCTCCAGCTCGGAAGCACGCTAGGACTCCAGATAACACTCGAAGACACGGCAAATATCAATCGCTTGGAATCCCTTGCTAAGGGAATGGTATATCAGGGCTCCTTCTCGTGGATTCGACCGGATGGAAAGGATAATATTATTGAGTATGTGGGTATGCCGATTACATGGCGAGGAAAGTCACACACGATTGGCATTGATCGTGACATCACAGAGCGCAAGAATGCAGAGATCGCACTGCGTGAAAGCGAAGAAAAGTTCCGCGGCCTCGTTGAAGGTTCGGCAGCAGCCATCTGGATCCACGATGGCAAACGATTCCTTTACGCAAATCCTGCCGCGCTGGAAATGTCAGGCTATACAGCCGAGGAGCTCTATCGGCTAGCTCCCATGGAGATTGTTCATCCCGACCATCGGGAATTTGTAATGAATCGATCGGGGGAACGCATGGGAGGCAAGGATGTCCCGAAACATTATGAATACCAGATAATGAAGAAATCCGGAGAGGCTATATGGATAGACTTTAGCGGCGCGGCGATAGACTATCAGGGAAAGCATGCTATAATCGCTTCGGCATACGACATATCTGATAGGAAAAAACTCGAGGAGCAATTGGTACAAGCACAAAAGATGGAGGGCATCGGCAGACTCGCAGGAGGTGTTGCGCACGATTATAACAACATGCTTGGCGTCATCATTGGGTATAGCGATTTGATAATGAAGAAAATGAATAATGCCGAGCCGGTGTACCGTTATGTTGAGCTCATTGCCTCCGCCGCAAAACGTGGAGCAGATATTACGAGGCAGCTACTTGCGTTCGCGCGAAGAGAGATCATTTCCCCCTGTGTGTTAGACCCAAATAAGGCGATTGAGTCGCTCGAGAAAATGCTCCAGAGATTGATTGGGGAAAACATAAAGCTGATGTTCCTCCCCGAAAAGAATATATGGAAAATAAAAATAGATCAGACCCAGCTTGACCAAATACTAGTTAACCTGGCAACTAATGCGAGAGACGCCATAGACGACGTAGGTACAATAACTATTGAAACATCAAACGCCTCCATAGATGAAGCTTACACTCAGAACCGCATTGACTTTTCTTCGGGTGAATACCTGGTGATAAGCTTTACGGATACTGGCAAAGGAATGAGCAAAGAGACGATGAAGAATATTTTCGAGCCGTTCTTCACGACGAAATCGAAGGGCCAGGGAACGGGGCTTGGACTCTCAACCGTGTACGGGATCGTAAAACAAAATGGTGGAAGTATAAACGTTTACAGTGAAATGGGCGTAGGAACGACGTTCAAGATTTACTTGCCGCGTTATCAAGGCGAAGTTGAAGAGCCTGAAGCAATTCAAATGGAGAAGCCAATAAGTGGTAGTGGGACGGTTCTAATAGTTGAGGATCAGGCCGACTTGCTCGAACTTGCCAAGAATAGTTTGGAGGAATATGGCTACAAAGTACTCACTGCGTTGAATCCGGAAGAGGGCATCCTGCTCTGCGAAACCTACGAGAGTGAGATACATTTGCTCCTGACGGATGTTATCATGCCCACGATGAACGGGAAAGAGCTTCGAGATACAATCCAAACTATAAAGCCTAACATTAAGACTATCTTCATGTCGGGCTACACTGCAGACGTCATTGCACACCAAGGAGTGTTGGATGAGGGCATTGACTTCATCCAAAAGCCATTCACTCCTTATGTACTTGCAAAGAAAGTGCATGAAGTGTTGAAAGCCTGAAGAAGAAAAGGAATTATTCTCAATTCGGGAGAGCAGATTCACAAAACTTATGTGTAAATCCTCGCTTTAGGTTATTCGACAAAGAAACTTTATAATTGTCAGTCCTTATAAAGATATAGCAAGCTTTCGATGTTTTTGAGCGCTCGCAACATCTGCAATTGCATAAGCTGTAATTGTACCAGCCTTGGAATATTCATGTGCCCGGTCTTCAGAACGTCACGATAAATGTACACAAGTTCCCTAATATCCTTATCCATCACTTCCAGTTCCTTAAAAACAAACCCTTGTTCAGATTGCCCTACCATCTTAGCCATTATCTATTCTCCTTTTTGGGTGCAAACCCCATAAGCCTGTTCCCTATTAGAGTCCACCTAGTGACATCATTCCTAATTTCAATCTTGATCTGAATACCGTTGGGGCCTCCAATTACCAAACTTCAAAAAAAAGTTAGGATAATTCCGCCTGAAGAGATGAGAACACCAGCTATTAACGTCTGGACACGAAGTCCCTCGCGGAAAACAACAACCGATAGAACTTGAGATACGACGAAAAAGATTGCGATATAGATTCCAAGCAACCTCCCGAAATCCCACTTCGGTGTATTCACAATCACACCATAAGCAAAAAGGGTGACCGCGCCCAGGACAAAACCTAAGATGCGGCCACCTTTCAATCCCCACCTTACCAACGCATCTCCTCCGACTTCCAACAAAGCCGCAGTTATCAAGAATGCTAACTGACGCAAGGCAAGGCTTTCGTGTTAATAGTCCTTATCATAGACTTTACCCGCCAAACGGAATAGGTCCGAGGTGCTCTGCAAGCGGTCCAAGGACTGCAATCGGAAGAAAGAGGAGCGCTCCAATTATCAAAACTGTCCCGAGCAACAAGAACGCGAATGTTGGAGTGTCGGTACGGAGTGTTCCTAACCCAAACGGACTTGACTTCTTACTACCAAGATATGCTGCCATGGCAGTCGGAGCTATTATAGGTATGAACCGGCTGATTATGATGACAATAGCCGTAGCAATGTCCCATGCGGCTGCTTCCGGTCCAGGGCTTGGGTTGTTATAGAAACCGTATGTCACTCCGAGACCATCGAAAGCAGAGCCGTTATTTGCTGAGGCTGATGAGAATTGGTAAAACATTTCAGAGAAGCCATGCGGACCAGGATTGGCGACAGCTTTCATTCCCCAGTCCGTGGCTGCAAACAGACCTGTAGGCATGAGTATCATGAGTGGGTGAACTAGGATAGCTAATACAACGAGCTTTCCCTCTTTGAGACCGATTTTCTTTCCGAGGTACTCCGGCGTCCTACCGACCATCATACCTGCAATGAATATCCCGAGTATGATAAATAGGAGCATGTTTATCATTCCGACTCCTTTTCCACCGAAAATGCAGTTCAGCCACATTCCAACCATGGGCGATATACCTGCAATCGGGTTCATGCTGTCATGTTCGCAGTTCACTGCACCGTCGGTCACGTCAACAGTCAACGCGGCAAATGTCGCGCCCGCCGAAGTACCGAACCGCATTTCCTTACCTTCGAGATTTCCGAGATGTTGATCGACAGGCAGACTTGACACTGCCGGCAATATTACACTTCGTTTGCCGCCGGGAGCAGTGGCACTTGAAACTTCATACGTTCTTGTAACAGCTTGGCCTGTCAACCCAGGATTTGGTTTCAATGTGTCAAAGTAAACAGACCAAACAATTGTTCCTATCATCAGGGTCATCATTACAGAAAAGATGACATAGCCGTGTTTCAACCGTCCCAGCATTCGCCCGTACATAAACACGAGCGAAAAAGGAAAGAGCATCATCGCGACGCATGACAGGAAATTTGTGAGCGCGGTCGGGTTCTCAAACGGATGAGCAGAGTTCATTCCATAGAACCCGCCACCGTTCGTTCCGAGCTGTTTCATCGGCACAAACGCCGCCAAAGGTCCGACTACGATATTCTGAGGTTTAGCGGAACCATCGCTATTGAGCCCCATAGCTGTAGACTCAAGAGTTGAAACTTGATGTGAGCTTTGCAATGTCATCGGACTTCCCTGTTGCAGGAATACCAATCCGAGCACAAAAGAAATAGGAAGAAACATGTAAACGACAACACGCCACATGTCTACGAAGAAGTTCCCAAGATGGGAATCGCTTCGCAATGCCCGGATAATTGCGGTCAAGCCGCAGAATCCGATCGACGCGGACAGGAAGAAGTTAGTGAGACAGAAAAATATCTGGCTGAAGTTAGATAGATGTTGGTCGCCGGAATAATGTTGCAAGTCCGTATTTGTCATGAAGGATATGACTGTATGAAGTATCGTGGTCGGTGCGAGAAGCGTTTTGCCGCTTGGGTTCAGCGGCATCAACGGTTGAAGCGAAAGGACAATGAATCCGAAGACAAAAAGTACGGTGTTGAAAATAAGCATTGAGCCGACGTACTGCTTCCAGTTCTGCGGTCCGCTGTTCAAGCGCTTTTCGAACCACTCAAAGAACGGCAGAGGTTTGTATTTCCCGTTCATTATCCAGGCCAAATAACGGCCGAGCGGAAAAGCAAGCACCGCCGTGACAATGAGAATTGCGGTAGGCAACAACCATGTCTGTCCGAAGAAACCAATTGAACCAAACATTTTAATAGCTCCTTATTTTGTTTTAAAACGTTCGTAGCAACGAAAGCGTGTATACTTTCTAATCCAAGCTGCCGTCACTTACAAAACCTTACTATGTCAAAACCTAACGAAGCTATTCCTGATGGCTCAATGGATCCTTCGATACTTTCTTTCTATCCATCTCCCTTGGATAGAACATACCAGGGCGGATCTCAATATATTGAAGCGTGCCGCGAGCCGGAAGGCACGCTTCGACTCTCTGTTTTGTAAAACTTATATGCCATATTTCTTAAAGAACTTTACTATAAGCAAACCGCAGGCTATTGCGGTGTTCCAAACTGACTGCGAAGAGCAAGATTGACTTGAAGAACATTGACCATCTTCTCTCCTGCCAATCCGTCAAGAGGAGCAAATGAATTCTTCTCCAGGATATCTCCAATCACTTTTTGGATTTCAACAGGATTCCGTTTCAAATCGGCAGCCCATTTTGAAGAAACGCGATCGAGCTGGTAGTTGGCATTCTGCATCGTGATATCAGGGTCGAGACCGGAACCAGACGTGGTGACCATGTCACCGGGAATATTCTGAAGACTGTCGTTCGGATGATCCAGCCGCCACATATCAAAAAAGATCGACTGGATGTCTGAACCGGTGCTGATAGGTTTGATTACTGTTTCAGGTTTGCCATCAGCACCGGTATCAGTTATGGCTGAGAGAAACTTGCCTGGATTGTCATTTGAGAAACTTTGGAAAAAAGTCACAGCAAGATCAGACGGTGCCGGCTGCGGCGTGCTCGGGTTGCTCTTTATAAACTGCGATACGATATCAGGATGAGTCTTCTCCCAATCGCTTATGTATGCTGTATGCAGCGAATCCGTGTTAACCCATGCTTGAGCGTCTGATGTATGCATGGATGCCCATTGAGCAACTATATGTGGACTACTCTGGTACGTATCATGTTGGAACCAGTTTTCGATATCAGGTGCAACAAGTTGTCCTGATCTGGGTCCATCAGCATACTTCACTATCGGGCCAAGCGTGCGGGCCACGCGGTCACGCAGTGCATAGTTGGACGCCGCCAAGGCAGACGATGATGACGCCGTTCCATCATACGACGCCGCAGATGGGCGTGGCTGGAAATACTCATCCTTGGTAAACGGCTGCGCTATCAACAGTGAACCGACGGGCTTCCCATCTGGACCATTCACCATGCTGCCATTAGCCTGGAATGGGAAGAAGCCCTGTCCAATTGCCAATAATACAAGTGGATAAATGATGCAGCATATAACCACCGCGAATAGCAGAAGCAGGAAACTTTTCGAAATAATCTTAAACATTTTCATGTCCTCCATTTTTATTAAACCTTAACTCACTAAATGTAAAGCTACCATGATCATATCGATCAATTTGATGCCAATGAACGGCAGAATGACTCCTCCGAGTCCCCAGTTAAACAGGTTTCTCTTAAGCAAATCATCCGCACCCATGATGCGGTACTTGACACCTTTAAGTGCCACCGGAATCAATGCAGGAATAATCAAAGCATTGAATATGACCGCAGACAAAATGGCAGATGTCGGTGAATGCAGGTTCATGATATCAACTGCTTTCAACCACGGCAGCGTGCCAGCAAAAAGTGCGGGTATGATTGCGAAGTACTTCGCGACATCATTTGCTATCGAAAAAGTCGTCAAAGCGCCTCGGGTTATTAAAAGCTGTTTCCCGACATGAACGACTTCGAGCAATTTTGTCGGATCGCTGTCGAGATCGACCATGTTAGCTGCTTCCTTAGCTGCCTGCGTACCCGCATTCATCGCCAATGCAACGTCGGCCTGAGCAAGAGCTGGCGCGTCGTTCGTGCCGTCACCCATCATGGCTACGAGTTTCCCCTCAGCTTGTTCTTTTCGTATAAACTCAAGTTTTGTTTCGGGTGTCGCTTGCGCAAGATAGTCATCAACTCCAGCCTGCGCCGCAATAGCCGCAGCAGTAATAGGGTTGTCGCCGGTTATCATTACGGTTCGCAGACCCATCTTTCTCAACTGGTCAAATCGCTCTTTCATGTTAGGCTTCAATATATCCTCAAGAGAGATCACGCCAACTACATGAGAGTCGTCTGCCACAACTAAAGGAGTCGCACCCTTTCTGGCGACATCGTTGATTATTGAATTAATCTCAGAAGGAACTGCACCATGATTATCCTGAACAAATTGAAACACTGCATCCGGGGCTCCTTTTCGTATCTGTCGCCCACCTGAGAAGTCGATGCCGCTCATACGAGTCTGTGCGGTAAATGGCACAAACACCGAATCTGTCGGCACATTGACCGGATCTTTGCTTTGCTTTTCGTAAAGCTTCACTATGCTTTTGCCTTCCGGGGTTTCATCAGCAGCAGACGACAGTGCAGCGAGCCGCGCCAGATCTGCCTCTTTGTACCTTCCTACTGGGAAGAATGTGGTTGCATGTCTATTTCCAAGTGTGATTGTCCCGGTCTTATCAAGCAACACGACATCTATGTCGCCTGCCAACTCGACTGCTTTTCCACTCTTGGATATGATATTTGCCTGCAAGGCACGATCCATTCCGGCAATTCCGATCGCTGCAAGCAACGCTCCGATTGTTGTCGGAATAAGACAAACTAAAAGTGCAATCAAAGTAGGCACATCCGTACCGAGACTTTTCAGCGGCTCGGAAATTCCGAGGTAGCCCGCCATATATTGTTCCGCATTCCATGCCATCGGCCAAAGTGGAACGACAACAATTAAAAAGATCAACGTGAATGCCGATAGGACGAGTGTCAGAGCAATCTCGTTTGGACTGCGCTGCCGGATGGCTCCCTCAACGAGAGCGATCATCCTATCAAGGAATGATTCACCTACACCGCTAGTAATTTCTACGACTATCTTATCCGAGAGGACATAGGTTCCGCCGGTTACTCCCGATGCGTCGCTATGTGCAGCTCGAATTACTGGTGCGGATTCCCCTGTAATCGCAGACTCATCAACAGAGGCAATTCCTTCAATGATCTCTCCGTCTCCGGGTATCATCTGCCCAGCCTGTACCACTACGCGATCGCCGGGTTTAAGTTCTGTCGAGGAAACCTGCTCGGTCTTTCCAGCAGCAATCAACCGATGCGCTACCGTGTCGCGGCGTGCCTTCTTCAGCGAATCTGCCTGTGCTTTGCCGCGTGCCTCTGCAAGAGCCGTTGCGAAGTTCGCAAACAACACGGTGAGGAAAAGCCATGCGTCAAGCGCGATGAAATATGTTATGGGCACCTGGCTTACTTGATTGCCGAATGCCGCTGCCAGCACATACAGAAGCGTTAATATTGCACCGACCTCCACCACAAACATCACAGGATTTTTCCACTGTATGTCCGGACGCAGCATTACGAACGACTGCTTAAACGCAGGTAGTGCGGTCTTTTTCTCGAGCAACGCCCTCCGCTTAACACGACGCGGAGGCTTTGTTGATTTCGAAGAAAGGCTTCCTACAACCTTTTCGGCATTTTGTTCTATGTTTTGAACTTCACTCATGTTTAACTCCTTAAGATTTTTTTATCACAAATTATTGAAGCATGATTTGCATTATTGGCTTCTTTCATCCACCAAACGGAATTGGACCTAAATGCTCAGCAAGCGGCCCGAGCACTGCAATCGGGAGAAAGAGTAATGCGCCGATAATAAGAATCGTACCCAATAAAAGATAGCCGAACGTGGACGTATCGATGCGCAAAGTCCCAAGACTAAACGGGCTAGTCTTCTTTTTTCCGAGATAGACAGCCATGGCAACGGGTGCAATTATCGGGATGAAGCGACTGATCAGCATAACTATTCCTGCAGCGATGTCCCATGCTGCCGCTTCAGGCGCCGGACTCGGGTTATTGTAGAAACCATAAGTAACTCCCAGACCATCGAAGGCTGAGCCATTATTCGCCGACGCGGACGAGAACTGATAAAACATTTGTGAAAGTCCGTGCGGACCGGAATTGCTGACTGCTTTCATTCCCCAGTCAGTGGCAGCGAATAAGCCTGTCGGCATAAGAATCATAAGCGGATGAATCAACAGTGCGATAACTGCTAACTTCACTTCACGCGCGCCGATTTTCTTGCCTAAGTATTCCGGTGTTCGTCCAACCATCATGCCGGCGATGAAAATCCCGATTATAACGAAGAGAAGCATGTTAATCATGCCGACTCCTTTTCCGCCGAAGATGCAGTTCAGCCACATCCCCACCATTGGCGACAACGCCGCAAGTGGATTTAGGCTGTCATGTTCAGAATTCACTGCACCGCACGTTACATCTGTCGTCAGTGCGGCAAACGTAGCGCCTGCGGAAGTTCCAAAGCGCATTTCCTTGCCTTCGAGGTTGCCGAGATGCTGATCAACCGGCAATCCACCTACTGAGGGTAATATCACAGTCCGTTTGCCATCCGGCGCAGTTGCACTGGGAACTTCATACGTTCGCGATACGGAGTGGCTGGTGAATGCCGGGTTAGGCGAATATGTATCGAAAAAGATCGACCAAACGATAGTGCCCGCCATTAGAAATAACATCACGGAAAAAATGATGTAAGCATGGCGCATTTTTTTCAGCATGCGGCCGTACATCAGCACAAGCGCAAAGGGGAAAATCATCATGGATAGTGTGTCGAAGAAGTTTGAAAGCGCAGTCGGATTTTCAAATGGATGCGCAGAGTTCATTCCAAAGAAACCGCCTCCATTTGTGCCAAGCATCTTAATTGACTCAAGTGCCGCTACAGGCCCTACAATAATATTCTGCTGATTTGACTCAAGCCCGGCAATGTGGTAGACACTCTGGAGGGTCATCGGACTTCCCTGCGAGATGAAGATCACACTGATGATAAACGCCGCCGGGATGAACATATAAATCAATACGCGCCACATGTCTAAAAAGAAATTTCCTATATGTGAATCGCTTCGCAGAGCCCGTATGATTGCCGTCAAGGCACACAAACCTATTGCAGCCGACATAAACATATTCGAGATGTCAAAGAAAATCTGACTGAAATTTGAAAAATTCTGATCTCCCGAATAGTGCTGGAGATTTGTATTCGTCATAAAGGAAATCACGCTATTGAAGATAGTGCTCGGTGCTATCATCGGCCTCTGCATCGGATTAAGCGGCATCCATTGCTGGAGCGCTAGAACGATGAAGCCGAAGATGAAAAGCGCAGTATTGAAGATCAGTAGCGAGCCGACATACTGTTTCCAGTTTTGATATCCGCTGTCCAGGCGCCTCTCAAACCACGCAAAAATCCGCGGCGGTCTATAATCCCCTTCTATGATCCACGCCATGTAACGACTTAGCGGGAACGCTAAGAGTGTCGCCGTGGCGAGGAGGAGGAACGGTAAAAACCAAATTTGAATAGTCATTTTATAATCTCCCTGTTTGCTTCAATTTCTGATCCTTCGCTTAAAACTTTTCAGGCCTTAAAAGCGCAACGACCAGATAAACGAAAAGAAACAATGCAACAACTGCAGTTAAATAGATCATTTCTTGATCACCTCATTTTTTTAAGTTAGATTTTCTCACAGGCTTCCATGAAGAGATAACACAATCCCATCAAGGCTATGCCTAATAAAAACATTGCGGGTAACCAGATCAGAAGATTCATTTCCATTTGAGACTCCTTTTTTTGTTTAGATTAATATTCATACTTCTGAAACTTTGCGAGATTAATTTCACCGTTGTACTCTACAATGGCAATAAAGAGACTATAAAAGAGAGCCATGAAACCGTAAAGATTTTGTAAATACAGCATCCGATCGCCTCAAAACGATGTTACAACACCAACAGTAAGCGTCGGCTGCGAACTCTTTGTGGGCGGATAGCCTAATTCTGCTGATGAACTTGCGGACACAAACGTTTTACCGTTCGCGAAATCGTCGCGCGCTTCAATACGTATCAGAAGCGGATCGTATGGATGATATTCATACGTCAGTGTGTATTCCTGGAATGTTGCCTTCCTAAATCCTGCTCCGGTGGTATAACCTCCGAACGACGGGTCATAATAAACCTCCCCGCGTGCGGCGAGGGCGCACTTAGATGTGAGCGCGTATCTGCCGTAGAGGGCAACACCTTTCCATAAAGCTAGACCTCTTGTTGTGCCAGCTTGCCCGTAGTCAGCATTAACAGCAACTTGGAATGCATCTGACAATTGCTGTGTCACGATGAAATCGTAAACATCTCGTGCACCATTTTCAATTGCGGTAATATTTTCGTGACCCCAAATGCCGTTGAAGACAATATTGGTGGTGGAGTCAGGTGAATAGTTCAGCGTTCCACCCAGCGACAGGAACTTGTTATTATCTATAACAGAATTCCATCCGTCCAGAATGTGAAGTGTAGCCGAGAGATTGCTTGCTACGGGATAAGTCAAGCGAACTCCCGTGTGGTAATACGGAATAGCATAGGCAAATAAATAGGACCTACTGTAATTCCAGTTGCTTTGTGAAACGATCACCTCGTTTCCCATGTGGGTCACGAATTTCCCGGCGTCGATAGTCAGCCCGGCACCAATCGGAACGATGACCGTACCATAAGCCTGCATTACATTTGCTAATGAAGGGCTAACGGTTCCAAATGTTGAAGCAGTATTAACAAAGTCGCTGGTCGTACCAAAGCCAAGTTCCACTTTGAATCCGACAGGTTGTGCTTGTTCCTGTATTGTTAGATCAGCAAGGCTCAGTGTTATCTGGTTTTCGTTGATGTCGAAATTTCTAAGGTCGTTCATACGATTGGATGGATCGTTGAAGTTTCTTGTATAGTAAACGTCAACGAAGGCATTCCATGTTATTTTCGGCGGAGCTGGAGCAGGGGTGGAGGTGGAATCTGCTGCCAATGCCGGTACTGAAAAAAGAAGTGCCACAACGATTGCAGCCAATATGTAAATGTTCTTCATAATTGATCCTTTATTTTCTTATTGAAACCAGTGTAATACGCTTTCATCGATCTCCTCGTCTTCCACGTGGATAACTTTCTCTATGGACGACACGATGATTCTTCCATCACCGGCACTTCCGGTCCTGGCCTCGTGAACAATAACAGATATAACCGGTTGAAGGAGCGAATCAGCGGTAGTGAACACTAACTTCATTTGTGGTGCGATGCCGGTTTTACGTTCTTCACTGAGAGAATGCTGTACGGTTGTCACATCGCTGCCATTCGTTTCCGTTATGATCATTCCGCAGATGCCCATATCATGGAGCACCTCGCAGACATCGTAAATCTTTTCAGGTCTGATAATAGCTTCTATCTTTTTCATAACGAGAAAAATATGATTACTGCACGGTATGTATTGCAATCAAAGAAGTATAAAAAGAAGAGTCAAAACCGTAAAAAAAGTGTAAAGAACGAGAAAAAAGTGGCTATTGGGGCACAGAATGGTTTAAGGGAATTAGCTTTTTTTCCTCTAATTCCACTCTCCACAGAGCGGTGAAGATTTCATGCAAAGGATGTAGAGATGAAGATTACGCAAAGGACATATTCACAAAGGCCAAAGGGCTTAATCCATCAAGAAATGAGAAATGGTTCCCACTTACAACCCCAAATGTTCCCTTATGCTGAAGATATTCACAGGTCCGCGATCCTCGTTGTATGCCGGGTTTACGACAAACTGGTAGTCGAGGCTAATGCCAAGTAGTTTGTTAAGCTGAAACAGGTAGTATGTTTCCATTATGCTCTCCAATCCATATTGCGGCAATTTGCCGTCGCCGATTAAGAAGCCGTATCCTCCGCTGTTTAGATAAGCTTGGTGAGCGGCGGAAATCCCATCAATCGTAAATGCAACTCCGAAACTGTCTTCCTCACGCCCGATAATTTGCATTTTTGTTGTCACTCCGCCTGAAACAGTTCTGTCGATCTCCGTGTATGTCCATGTCTCGTCTTGTCCGTCATTCCATCCTATTCTAAGGAATGTACCTGTGTTGTCGCCCAAGCTTTGTTCCATGTTTATGCCGAATCCGTATTTGTTCCTCGAATATTGTCTGGTCAGCGTAATGTCATGGTCGTAGATGGAATCGTATGTCGCTTCATTATAATTGCCCATTTTTGCAGTGTTCAAATACAACAGCAGTCTCACCTTGCCGTCATGGCTGAGTAAGTCGTAGCCATATTCTCCCTCCAAAGCTTCACCATGCGCTTTCGAAATATGGGAATCAAGATCTGGTCCGTTGGCAGATGTCGGCTCCAGTACTGCAGCAAGTCTTAGTGCGAGTTTATCTTTTATGTATTCGGCAACAAGTCCTTCTGTATACCCGTGAGTGTCTGCCGGATAATCCCATGCACCGTCGTTCATAATCGCCCAGTTCATGAATTGCGTTCGAGCGCTGTTGCTGTAAGTGCTTGCGTCGAAATAATCCGCCATACTGAATAAACCGGCAACAATGTTCAATTGTTCAGCGTTGGCAAGCTGGACAGTTCTTTGAAGGTAACACCGTGCGAGCGCAAGTCTTGGGGTTGGGTCGCCGACCCGATATATTTCCCCGTTCGGGAATCCTGCAATCCCTACTGTCCCGCTCAATCCTTTTCCGCCGCTAAGTTCAGGATCGATTTCGACATTGAACAGCCCGGGTAACGAAAGACCGAAATAGAACGTTGACGTCACTGACATCGCCGGTGGTTCTTTAGGAAGTAAGCTGTTTTTCCCGATGTAGGGCGAGGGGAAATTGTTATGCGCTTCCTCTATCATGGTCTGCTGAAAATGAAAACTTGCTTTTATCCCTGATGTATCGGACTTCGTTTGAGAGAAACCGATGTTCAATAGACAGGCAATAAGCAAAATTATAGCTTTACAGAATAGAACAATCTTATCCGGTATTTCTCTTTCAATATGCATTGCCAATGTTGTCAGTTTTTTCTGGATTAGTTGTACTGATCTCCGTATTGCCTTCAACGCTTGACAAGATAAACTCTTGCAGAGAAATAATAAAGAAAAAAGTCGGTAGTATCCCAATTTGAATTCTACTTCAAAAGGGGATCAAATAAACTGCGAAGAGCGCGAATGTGCGCAAAGGCTCAGGTCAAAAGAAAATTGGTAAAAATACCTAGCGCGTCTTTGCAACCCTTACGGTTAAGAATATATCTAGAGTTTGCGAACTGAATCCAAATTAGGACACCTCCAGAAAAAAACGGACGATATGTCCGCCTTGGTTGATCAATCCGTCGGTACCTTGTTTATTCCAAGATTATATGCCATGAATGCCAATACGTCCGCTGCCTGTGCGATGCGTTTGTCGGTCGGCATGTAGTTGTGACTCGTCTTCGTCTCAACTCGAATCAGAACGGGATTACCACAAGACTGATCGTGCTGCATCTCTGCGATGAACTTGTAAGAATGGCTCGGCACTACTCTATCATCGTGGTCTGCCGTCGTGACGATCGTAGGCGGATAGCACAAGCCCGGTTTTATGTTCTGCACCGGTGAATACTTGCTTAGGTACGGAAAGGCTGTCGAATCGCTGGGTGCGCCGTATTCGGGGACCCATCCTACTCCGGCCGAGAATTTGTGGTAACGCAGCATGTCCATAACACCTGCTCCAGCATACGCGGCACCGTAGAGATCCGGACGCTGCGTCTCGCACGCGCCAACGAGAAGACCGCCATTCGAGTATCCCTCTATGCCTAACTTAGCTGTCGATGTATATTTCTCTTTTATCAAATACTCCGCCGCGGCAATGAAGTCGTCAAATACGTTCTGCTTCTTGTCGAGCATGCCGGCATGATGCCATGCCTCACCGTATTCTTCACCGCCCCGAAGATTTGCCACAGCGTAGATACCTCCCATTTCCAGCCACGCGATGGTCGTGGAACTGTACGATGGTGTGATGCTGATACTGAAGCCGCCGTAACCGTAAAGAAGTGTCGGATTCTCTCCGTTCGGCTTCTTGCCCTTTTTCATTGTGATGAACATCGGAATCCGCGTTCCATCCTTCGAATTATAGAAAACCTGCTTCGTCTCGTATCCCTTCGGGTCGAAATCCACATGCGGCGCATGGAAGGCAGTGTTCTTTCCTGTTTTGAAACTATAGTGGAACACCGTCGTTGGATACAAGAAAGATGTGAACGCATAGAACAAATCCGGCGAATCGTATCGGCCATTGAGTTCTCCGACCGTGCCAATTCCGGGGAGCTTCAGATTCCCTTGGTGTTTGCCGTCGAGAGAGTAGATTTCCACTTCGCTTTTCGCGTCGACAAGATAATCGACAACGACGTGCCTGCCGGCTAACAGAGCGTTTTCAATCACGTTCTTCGACTCCGGCACGACAATCTTCCAGTTTGTTGTGTCATGGTTGTTGATATCGAAAGACACTATGCGGCGGTTCGGAGCATCGAGCGTAGTCTGCAAATAGATTGTGGTACCGACGTTCCCGAGGGGATAGTACTCTGCATCGTCTTTCTCGAATAGTGGAACAACGGGGGACGAAAGGTCAGGGTGCTTTGAGTCTTTTAGGTCAACGTATAAAAGCTTGTTTGATTCATCCCCTCTTTGGAGAAATATGAAAAGGTAGCGGCCATCGTCCGTCACACCGCCGTTGACGTACCATCCGGGATAGCCTTTCAGATCATAGTAAAGCTTGTCTTCACTCTGCGGCGTGCCGAGTTTGTGATAGAACAGTTCATGCCCGGCATCTACAGAGGTTAGAGCCTCACCCTTCTTCGGCTCAGGAAAACGCGAATAGAAAAATCCTTTGTTATCGTTCGTCCACGCGATGACGGAGGCCTTTACCCAGTGCACGGTGTCGGCCAGGTCCTTGCCGGTTGATATATCCAGCACGTGTAATTCCTCCCAGTCCGCTCCACCTTGTGAAAGGCCATAGCACAGGTATTTGCCGTCCGGTGAAACTTCATGGTCGAGCATGGCAATGGAGCCGTCCGGTGAAAGTTTGTTCGGATCGAGGATCATCTTCGGTTTTCCCTGCACCGACTTCTGCATGTAAACCGGGCTTTGGTTTTGCAATCCCGTGTTCTTGTTGTAGAAGAGCTGCCCTTCATGCTGGGATGGAACGCCGACCTTTTCGTAATTCCACAGCTTTGTGATTTTCTCGTTGATCCACTTTCGAATAGGAATCTTATCTAGGTATTCGAACGTCACCTTGTTTTCGGCTTCGACCCACGATTCAACCTCCGGACTGTTTTGGTCCTCCATCCATTGATACGGGGCCGGTACTTTCGTGCCGAAATAATGGTTCACGACGCTGTCTCTATTGGTATCCGGATACTTCAAAGATTGTCCTTTCTGAGCCTGAGGCTCATCAGCCTTTGGCTGAGATGAAACTGGTACAACAATGACAATAACAAGAATAAGTAAACTTATAATCTCAAATATTGATTTATATGATATAACTATATGCGGCTTATGCAATATGGCAGCCATTTCTATTCCTCTCTTTTGTAAGGTATTCTTAATATCGTATGAGTAATTACAGATTGCAAGCTGGGAGTGAAACAATTATTGCAGCTCTCAATGTGCAGGATAGAAGAAAAAGGTGGACATAGTGCATATCAAAAACTTTAGGCCAAGGTGGTGCTCTGTAATGCAACCCTGCAGGCCATGCAAAATGCGCCAGAGTTTACCCAGCATTCTTTTTCGGGGTTCATTCCGTCAGCTTGAGCGACGGGTTAGCCCGTACGAAATGATTGCATCATTGAATCCAGCGTGCAACTTTTGAATCGGTGCCTGTTACCTCTGGAACCTCTACGATCTTGTCGATAACGGCGTCCATTGATACGATGTCGTCTCCTTCGACTATTGCGATTGCGTCAGGTGTACCGAAGAGTGCATCTGCTTTTATGACACCGGTAATGTGCCGAATTGCTTGCACAGCCTTGCGAGGCTGTCTCGTGGTGATGAATACGTAAGCCCAGACTTTCATGGAATATGTTCCTCTTGAAATAGCTATCGGTTTGTTCAAAGTTTAATTAGATACAGTTCGTTGTGCCAGCTAACGGACCGGAGCAAACCTGCGGCAACGTACCGCATTTAGTTGGTAGTTCGTTGCGGGGAAGTTAATGTAACGATTTTCAGATTTATGGGTTCTCGGGCGGTGAATTCATTGACCGCTGGTTCCGTCAGGTTGAGCCAGTAGTTAGGTGGCACGCTTCGTTTTATTTCCACCGTTCTTTCTGTGAGATTCGATTTTCGCCATCAGTATCGACGGAATTGGTCGGCATCCGCAATTCTTCGCATGGTCGAGGTGCCACTCAATGCGCTTTTCGAGTGTTGGTCTTGTAGGCATTGGATGTTTGTTGTGCCACTCTGAATTCATTTGGTTGAGTCCTTTCTTGTGCCACCTAACGGTTTAGGTCAGCGGTGGCGGTTTTTTCGCCATCGGCTGGAGTATTCTGTTAGAAATTATTTCTTTTTCCTTTTCTTTTTAAATATTTTCTGGTCATCTCTAGATAGTTTTCCTAGAAACTGTTTTGAATAATCTCCCGATAAGGTTGCCTCATCGCTTTTCCAGTACCTATATTTGATTCCTTCTTTTTCAAGTTTTCTATATTTTTCAGCTAGGAATTTTTTCTTTGAGTCATTTTCATAATATAAACACAAGACATAATCTTTTCCTAAATTGTTTCCTTCCAGAGGTATTTTGGCGGAATAAAAATCGTCGTTTTGTATTTCGTCCTTTGCGATTTTCACAAGTCTTTCTCGGTGAGGGGAGAAGAATAGATATTTTCCGGTTATTTCATACAGTTCTTCTTCTTCTCTCTCAAAGTATTCCCACCAATGATCGTTATAGCAAAGAATTCGGGGCTTTGCCTTTTTAGTTTTTAATTTCTTCTTGCACTTAGTTTTCATTTGTTATTTCTAGCGGAATGCGGCTAAGCTGCGGAAACGTGAACCTTCCCTTACAACGACTGTCGCGTGTACACTAATATTTTTTATGATGTTCATAAACTTTGTCGCACGGTAAAATGCACCCGCGCTCATTCCGTCACCTTGAGCGACTGGTTAGGCAACAAGCATTTGCTTTATAGCGTGTAATTCAATTCTATTTGAGCACCATCTTGATTAGCACTATACCGACCAGTCCCTTGTATACTTTTAAGTTCACCCATGCCTGAACCAGCAATAATTTGCAATGTGGAATTTGCTTCGCCATTCTCAAATGTGCCGTGGTCTTCAATCGCAAAACTTCCTTCTTTTCCTAACATACTACCGATAAATCTCATTATCCCAATATAGATAGCAGATGATTTATGTTGGTCGTTTGCATTGTAATATTTATAGAACATCAAATATTCTACAAGAGACTTACCATTAATCTCTCCGCTCATCGTATATTCAACCGATGCTTTGGTCATTTTCATTTCCGCGGAGATTTGCTCGTACACATTCTCCTCCCACTTCTTTACTCCATATGTTCCCTTTGCTTTCAATTTGATTTCTCCTTCTTTATGCTTGTTGCCTAACGAACCAGAGCTGAGCTGCGGCGACGTGCAGTCAGTTCCCTGTAGAATATACGCGCGGCAGGCATGCCATTTCCTTAAAAAATTTTTTTAGCGCCCGGCAAAATCGTCGACGGCTGGTTCTGTCAGCTTGAGCCGCTAGTTAGGAGCCAAATAGATTTTATTAACCATATGATTATTGTCTTGTCAGTTTCACTCGTGAAAAAGGTTGTAGCTTCCCATTCTCTTCATCATCCATCAACCACTGCCAAGTATCAGAACTTCTATCGTACAAAAATATTGTGTGGAAGAGACTACTGTCACTAAACTTGAATAAGAATGCAATCTTATCGCCGTTCCGTTTTGCATGACCAATGACCTGATTCGAGAGTCCATTGCCACTGGTTCCATCAAGCCAGAAACATGCATACTGATCCGACGATTGGTCCCATCCAATGAATACGATTGCTTCATACATCGCTTCACCGTTACTATTCTTTTCACGTGATACTTCATGAAATTGCACATATTGATGACCCAGCACCCACTCTACAATAACATCATGCGTCGTCTCTTTTCCTTCTATGGTACCTTGCAAGACCCACTTCCCGATAAAGTGATCAAGTAAGGAATCCTGAAATGTCTTTTGTTGCGCTGAAACAGATAAAGAAACTAAACCAACTAGTACGAAAATCTTTAAAAATATTTTCATTAATAATTCTCCAAAATAATGTTTTGGCGCCTAACGGACCGGCGCTAAGCCGCCACATTGAATATTTTCGTAATGCGCTAAAGAAACCGAGTTCAAACTAATAACTAAATTATTAAGCACAAAAACTTTATCCGCAATGTTAAATCGCAGTCAGCTGATTTGGTCAGCTTGAGCGCCTGGTTGGGCCACAATTATCATGGCTTGTCCAGATAGAAATATCCACGCGGCCAGTTTCCCTTTTCATGATCTTTTCTTTGATTATTACCCATCTATCTCACTTGGTTTCCTTTAGCCATTCAAGTGCATCTTCTTCACCGAAGAAGATCATCAAATTCAGACCAAGATTATGTGTAACTGTTTCATAGAATTTATAGTCCTCTTCTTGTATGCCAGGGGTTATCAGAATCGCTTTCTTGAGGAAGCGCGCTTTTGCATCTTTGAATATTGCTAGCCTTCTTGGCATAAGAAACCAATCCGCTAACGATACTATGACTTTTGCTTGTCTGACATCGCATAGAATATTATATTGATGCTCCACAGCTATCGTTCTTGCTTTTGTGACAATCTCTTCACCTGCCTCTTTGACGAGTTCACCCTGCGCAACAACACGGATTAAGCCTCGTTCGCTATCCAGAGTGATTGTATATTGGTCTTCACCCATTTCTAAAATCCTCTGCTTGCTATCCTTACCCATGTCCCATCTTGTTTCACGCCTCGACAGAATATAAGTGGAGGCTCTCGAAGAAACAATCTTCACAATGGAATTCAAGATTTGATTCGCACGTTGGGAGAGAGCATCCCTTCGGAAAACTTTTGCAGTGGAACCCAAACTTTCTTATTAACGAAAGACTATTCACACTCTGATTGATGTGTTGATCCTATTCCGTCAAGTTAGGCAAACGGTTAGTCAGTAAGGGAATTTCATGCCAGTAACCATTCGCGAGCTTCATCGAAAGAACGAAATACTTGTGACTTAATTCCCCTCTCTTCTGATCCAACGGAACTCATACGCATTAAACCGTACGGCAAATCGTCAGAAGCGACTAAGGCAATACGATTATTGAAACGTTTGCCCAGCGATGCAACATAGAGTGCCATGGTTCTGATTTCTTTTAAAGACCTTTTATGAATGCTCTGAGATTCACTCAGATTAATCAATAGGAGAGCGTTGGCCGGACACTTAGGATCATCAAGCGAGTTGAGAATGGTCGTACGAAGATCGCCCACTGAATACTCACCAACTATTTCTATGACAACTATATTAGAATCGAACCGATATTTTACTGGCATTGGGTAAGCACCTCCTTCTCATAAATCCGAGCAATTTCTTACCGCCTAACTATAATTATCCTGCCATAGATCCACATAACATTTCAGCAGTAAGAAGGTTATGCGTAAGCGAAACATTTGTTCTTGTCTCATTTCTAAAGTTGTCCGCCTAATATGAATCCGCATGTGCCACCTCGATTCGCGGTTCAACAGAATATATACGAAGGCTTCCGGAGAAACAATCTTCTCCGTGGACTTCAAGATTTGATTCGCGTGTTGTGAGACAACAAAACCTATATACGCGTTCTTTCATGGGACTTATTTCGTCAAGCTTGTTTTCACCCGAAAAGTTCTTGCGGAGAGATGCCCCTTCGGGGAGCCACTGGTTAAGCAGTTATTGTTTTTTGCTTTTATTCATAATGTCATAAGGGATTTTTGAATCGCAATAAACTTGCCATAAATAAATTTTCCCGTTCTTGACGACCGCCTTCCACGAAGCAGGCAGACGCCAGTAATTTCCCTTTTTATCATTCAGCCCTTGAAATGTGCCGCCTGCAAAACCAAACGCTGCAACCGTGTCTTCATTAAAAAACATATTCGTAATTTCGATTTTATAGTCGGGAAATAACTGAAAGTATCCTATCCATGCTGGCCTCATTTTTTCCTTACCTATAACTTCGTTGCCTTGAGAATCAATGAATTTATGATCGTCTGTCATCAGTGAACAGATCTTATCTACATTGTGTTCGTTGATTGCGTCAGCAAAGTTGAGGATAATCTGCTTGTCCATATTACTAAATCCTTGAAGGTTGTTTTGAGCATTTGTTGTTGGTGCAATGAAGGTAAGACTGAACAAAATAATTAGAGTCATGCAAAATATTTGTTGTCGTCTCATTTCTAAAATCCTCAGCTTACTATCTTTCCGACTGTGCCACCTTGTTTCCTGCCTGGACTTAATATATGCGGAGGGTCATGAAGAAGCAACCTTCTCAGGAGGATTTCAAGATTCGATTCGCGCCTTCTAAAGGAACTTCGGGGAACCCCTGCGTCGGAGTCTGAACTCGTTCAGGCAACAAAAACCAATGGAAGTGTTCTTTGGCGGCGTTCATTTCCTTAGCTTGAACGACTGGATGGGCGGCCATTTAAATGACTCATCATGGTCAGCAAATATTGCAGAGCCAAATATTGCCTTGTCTACCAGGTATAACCGTTTTGTTTGAGCCAACTTTGAGCATTGTCATCTCCAAGTTGAGCTGATTTCTTAAAACATTCAATTTCCTTTTCAGTATTTCCTTTTTTGCCGTAGGCGATTCCTAAGTTGTAGTAAGCCTCTGAATAGTTTGGGGCGAGCTCGATAGCCTTTTCGTAGAGTGGTATAGCCTTGTCGATTTCTCCTTCATCCTGGTACACGAGTCCTAAACCGTAGTAAGCATCTGAAAACTTCGGATCAAGCTCGACCGCTTTTTCATACAGTGAAATAGCCTTGTCCGTGTTTCCTTTTGCTTTGTAAGCATTTCCTAATCTGTAGTAAGCACGCGAATACTTTGGATTTAGCTGAATCGCCTTTTCGTAGAGCGAAATAGCTTTGTCCGTATCTCCTTTATTAAAGTATGCCCTTCCTAAATTGTTGTAGGCGTATGGATTTTTCGGACTGAGTTCAAGTGCTTTTTCGTAGAGTGAAATTGCTTTGTCGGTATCTCCTTTAGCGTAATAGGCATTCCCTAAATTGTTGTATGGGTACGAGTATGTAGGATCGAGCTCTATCGCCTTTTCGTAGAGTGAAATTGCTTTCCCCGTATCTCCTTTATTAAAGTATGCCCTTCCTAAATTGTTGTAGGCGTAGGAATATGTTGGATCGAGCTCGATCGCTTTTCCGTAGAACGAGATTGCTTTGTCTGTATCTCCCGCAGTGTAGTAGGCATTTCCTAAATTATTGTAGGCGTATGAATTCGTCGTATCGAGTTCAATCGCTTTCTCGTAAAGTGGCATAGCCTTGTCGATTTCTCCATCTTCCTGGTACACAACTCCTAAACCGTAGTAAGCATCTGAAAACTTCGGACTGAGTTCAATCGCTTTTTCGTAGAGTGGTACAGCCTTGCCAGTTTCTCCTCTAGCATAATAGATGGATGCTAAAGCGCAGTATGCTTCTGGAAAGTTTGGATTCAGCGCAATCTCTTTTTCGTAGAGTGAAACAGCTTTGTCGGTATCTCCATTATCGTAGTAGGTGTTTCCTAAATTGTAGTAAGCTTCTATATAATCCGGATCTAGCGCAATCGCTTTCTCATAGAAATGAATTGCATTATCGAAATCTTTCGTCTCGTGTGCGTTATAACCTTTCTGAAACCAATCGCCGGCAGAGAGAAAATTTGAAGCGGAAACATATTCAGCCCGCTGTCTCAGGCGTTCATTTTTATCTTTTTCTTTTGCGAGCTCATTTCGTAGTTTGTTTATCATGGCCTCCGCTGAATCGGCCCGCTCTTTAGCTTCCACAAGCTCCCTCAGTTTGCTCTGGTTGTTTGCAGTGTGTGCAATATTATTTGAGACCTCTCCGGTATTCATAGTAATTGAGGCCTTAATGTAAAATGTCTTGCCATTCCATTTCTCTTTAAGCGTTTTTGTTTCAGTGACTCCGGCGGCAATGCTCTCTATCTGCTCTTTAGTGAGTTCCATCAGTACAATGTTCACTTCTCCCTTGGTCGTGTCGACCGTGCTCTGCAGGTAGACTCCGATCTCTTCAAGCAAGGATCTTTTTACCTGATCCAGTGCGATTGCACGAGACGTAATCTTACTGTCGGCTTTACTGGCATTGTAGGTATATTCTCGAACAAAGGTTTTGGTTTGTGAATATAATGGCAGTGAAAAAACACATAACAGCAAGAAAAGTTTAGTTTTCATAAATTCTCCTTTTGGAAAACATCAATTATGAATTTTTATATTTACCATAGCAGCCACTATTTTGCTACCTAAAAACCTTCAAGGTGTACTACACGCACCCGTTCATTTGCTATTCTTTCAAATGTTTACTGAACTTATGCCCATCATTAATTTTTCATTAGCGTTTACCCCGCGTTCATCCGCGAGGGGTCATTCGGTCAGTTCCAGTTGCTGGTCACACAAAATGCTTTCTAAGCTATTTCCTTAGAATGATAATTTTCTTTATAAACAACATGGTTCTTGAAAACGATTCTTTATCGGTTACTGAAAATCGCATTGCATATCCCTCGCTGTATATCCTTGCCTGTCTAAGCTGCTCTTTATGGAAACCAATTTCTTTGTCTTTCAAGAGTATTTCTCTTTCATTTTCTCTAACTGTCAAACTTATCAAAAATTGATTAGTAAGCGGTATCAAATATAGAAGTGCCTTTTTATTATGAAATACTTTCTGTATCCAACCACTACTTTTCGAATAATTCCATTCTCTAGAGAATGCTTTGGTATTTTCCATAACCTGATTGTAGTAAGAGAAAGTAGATGCTAACACTTTTTTGATATTATCATTTGTCGGTTTTGATGTTTTGTTGGAGAAAGGTCTTTCTTGCATAATTCCATCCATTAAGACATTTTCTTGGTTGTCCTCTTGATGTAGTTACATATGTCCCATTTTATTTCACAACTCGATAGAATATATGTGGGGGTTCTCGAATAAACAACTTTACCGGGAGATTTCAAGATTTGGCTCGCACGTCATGAAGGAGCACTGTTTCGGGAAACTCTTACACTGGAGCCCAATGGATGACATTTTTGCGACTAACGTCGCGGATCAGGCGCAGCTATTCTCCGTCGCTTGCATCCGCCTTGTTGGACGGGACATTGTTCTTTCGTAGATCTTCCGTTGAGAGAACCCAGCGCATGGCATTTTCATAGTCTGTGAAGGCATTAACTGAAAAACCACGGTTGTGCGAGCATGTCTCCAAGAAACTGGCTTGATCAAAGTTGACTCCGGGGAGAACGAGAAGACCCACTTTCCTGCGAAAGGTATCGCCATGCTGGCAAAGCTCCGCCGCAAGTTGATACATATCGGGTATTGACAGATTGATTTGCGTGTCACGCAAATCAATGAGTAGCTCGTAATCTACCGGGTGATGCTCAGCCTTTGCTATATCTACGAGAAGTTGTCTGCTTGTGGTGAGGTTAATGATTCCACCAGGGGTTACCTCAAGAAAATCTTTCGCAGTGATGATCTTGATCTTAGTTGCCATACTATGTCTCCTTATATGATCCTTACCCTGCCCTGACTACAATCAGCCTGCCACGCATCCCGCATAACATTCCCAGCCAAAAGCGGTGGGCCGGCTGGTGACAAGAATGTTATGTGCAAGCGAGACGTTTGTTTTATTCTCATTTCCAAAGTCCTCCGCTTGCCATTTTGTTTCCCGACTAACTGAACAAATATATGTGGAGGTTTCATGAGAAACAACCTTCTCCATAGACTTTCAAGATTTGATTCGCATGTTGTGAAGGAGCTTCGGGGAACTCCTGCACCAGTATTCACACTTTGACTGTTACCACAGGTTTTCATCCAGCCAGTCGGCCGCCTGCTCATAAACCGTGGCTGGCGCCATCGCATGTCCACCCTCAAATTCAATCCAGGCAGTCTTCCAATGGTGCTGCTCCAAAAAATTCCGGTCACGTTTCATTTCCATGTAGCGAAAATCCGTGGGACTGGCAAGAAATACCGCTGTCTTCCACTCCGGATAATCATCCGTCATAAACGTCGGTTCTATCATCCCCGTGTTGATCACGATGGCCTGCACTCGGCCGGGATAGAACTTAGCCACTGCATGCGCTCCCATTCCCCCCCCGGAGAATCCGGTAAAGATCACTCGGGTCGTGTCAATCGCATATGCGTTCTCAACATCGTTCAGCTCGGCTTCGATTTGTTTCAACGAAATGCCAAATTCCTGCCCATTATGGAATTCTTTGGAGGCTGCGATAATCCAGTTATGCTTTTCCGCCACTGATGCCCAGGCAGAAATCATTGAGTGTGCATCAGCATTCGGAGATAGAGCAAAAACGATCGGATACTTCTTCCCGGGTTCCAAAACATCTGGCAGGTATACCAAATAAGATTGACGGTCCGTCAGTTTGCCCGTCTTCTCAAACGGTGTTTGAAGAGTATTAACAAGAATCGCGCGTCCGTAAAATAACGATCCGGCGAGAACGCCCAGGGCGATTATGGTGAAAAAGACTGCTGATTTTCTGTAGCGAAATTCTGCTTTCATAATATTCTTTCTGAGATTCAGCGCAGCAACGAAAAGAATTTCACCAAACTTTTACTCGCCATATTTAACGCACTAGAGTTTGCCCTGCTTTCTTTCGCGAGGGCTTGTTCAGTCTGCTTGAGTGAGTGGTTAGGCGCGCAACATTTCTACGATATCTTCATTTACCCTGTTCGATTGTACCAGGCTTCCAAAACTCTTGGTATTTCTCTTTTAGAACAAGCTTAGCTATATATACAATTTGACCAGTATGTAATTCAAGATGAGTTAACGCCGCAATTAAAGCTGACATTACCGTCTCATCGAATCCTTGAATTCGACGACTGGCAAGCAAAGATTCTGGTGATAACCCCGAAATAATATCGCGAATATTCTTGTCTAATATGGACATATTTCTAAGAACGTCATCCTTAGTAAGGTCCCTTGTGTCTTCAAATTCTTCAGGCCTATTTCTTTGGTAAGTATTACCCCCAATTGCTGAACAGACCCATTGGTTAAGATTTCCTATGAGATGTTTAGCAATGACGCAAACACTATTTGATTCCGGTGAAGGACGATACCAGAATTGTTGATCATCAAGTTGTTTGATTGAATATGAAATACGTTCAAAAGCTTTGGAATAACGAACAGAAATTACTTTCAAAAATTGAGTTTCGATTTGCATAGATAAGTTTTTGTTAATAACTATGTGCTGTGGAGGACAGTGCCGTTCGGATGCGGCTGTTATCCGCTGACGGTTATCGACTGCGCCGCTTTACTCACTTTTTTCTCAGCGCCTCTCGCACTTTGACGGCAATTTCTTTCGTCGAGAATGGCTTCTGGATGAAGTTCATGCCCTCGTCTAAAACCCCCTTGTTGGCGATCACGTCAGCTGTATAGCCTGACATGAACAGAATTTTCATGCTGGAGTATCGAGATTGCAACCGCTCCGCAAGGTCCCGGCCGTTCATTTCCGGCATGACCACATCGGTAATGATAAGTTGTATCTCACCTGCGTGTTCCTCGGCCAGCCTAATGGCCTTGCCTGACGTGCTTGCGGCCAGCACGCGATACCTTAATTCTTCTAGTACCATTTGAGTCATCCTCAGAAGCGCAGGCTCGTCCTCCACTAGAAGAACTGTCTCGCCGCGGCCCAAAGGGATATCTTCAGCCCTTTCCAACTGGGAATCGACGATTTGGCCTGCATATCGGGGCAGGTAGATTCTAAAGGTTGTTCCTTTTCCCGGTTTGCTGTAGACATCGATGAATCCGTTATTCTGCTTGACGATGCCATAGACAATAGATAGCCCCAAGCCGGTTCCCTGGCCCACCCCCTTACTTGTGAAGAATGGTTCGAAAATTTGGTCGAGTATCTCATTGTCCATACCACGTCCATTGTCGCTGACGCATAGCAGCACATACTCTCCTACTAGAAACCCGGCATGATGAGCGCAGTAGTTCTCGTCAAAGACCGCGTTTCTCGTTTCGATAATGACCTTGCCGATGTCGGCAATGGCATCCCTGGCATTGACACAAAGATTGGCCAGGATCTGATCGATCTGGATGGGGTCCATCTTGATTGGCCAGAGACCAATTTCGGGTAGCCAGGAAAGATCTACGTCTTCTCCGATCAGCCCCCGGATCATCACTAACATGTTCTCAACGTTCTGGTTCAGGTCAAGTACCATTGGAATGATTGTCTGCTTACGGGCAAATGCCAACAATTGCCGGGTTATGTGCGCAGAACGTTTTGCGGCCTTGTAAATTTCCTTAAGGTCGGCATGCAACGGCTGGGCAGCGTCCACCTTGTTCATAGCCAGTTCTGTATAACCGAGGATCACGCCGAGCATATTGTTGTAATCGTGGGCCACGCCGCCCGCAAGCAGACCCACCGCTTCCATCTTCTGGGCCTGCTGAAATTGGTCTGCCATCCGGAGTTCCTCGGTGATGTCACGTTTGACTGCCACGTAGTTGATGATCCGGCCAGAAGCGTCGCGAACTGGCGAAATCGTTGTCTCCTCGTTGTAGAAAGTTCCGTCCTTGCGCTTGTTGACCATACGGCCCGCCCAAGTTTTTCCGCTTGAGATTGTATCCCAAAAATTGCGGTAAAATCGTTCGTCGTGCTCGCCGCTCTTGAGGATACGCGGATTCTGCCCAATGGCTTCCTCTCGCCTGTAGCCCGTCGTTCGCTCAAATGCCGGGTTGACGAACTGGATGATTCCTTGAGCATCGGTCATGACAATGGCCTCTGCGACCTGCTCGATTGCCGCCATCAACCGCTTGCTCTCGGCCTCGGCCCGCTTGCGTCGGCTGATGTCACGGATGTTGCACTGGATTACCTTGCTATGGTCCACCATGTAAACATTGCTGACAATCTCCACGGAGATGGGGTGTCCATCGTGGGTTTCTAACGGCAAGTCTTCGTATCGGATGTATTCATTTTCTTGAAGTGCCTTGAAAGCATCCTTGGACGCGGCTATGTCTTTGAACACGCCGAGTTCCCAGATATGTCGCCCGCACAATGCGTCATATGAATAACCGAGTAACTGCAACAGGAAAGGATTGACATCAACCACCTTCCCCGTTTCTGCATTGAGAATCAAGATGCCGTCCTTGGCTGATTCAAAGAGCCGTTGGTAACGCTTTTCGGAATTTTGCAACGCCTCTCCGGTCATCTCTTTTTTCAGCAACGTTTCTTCCAGCAACGCAATTCGCTTATTAAGCTCGGCGTTTGCGACGCGAAGTTGGTCTTCGACATTTGTGTCTGACATAGTCACATCCTCGATAAGTTTGTCTTCCAGCTAACGGCATTGCCGATAAGCTGCGCCCTAGAATAAGAATGCCAATTAACCGCTACGACTTCTTTATATTTATAAAAATATTTTCTAGAACAACCCACCCTAAATAGCAACTTGATTTTACAAACTCAACTTTATAACGACACAAATGCCGCTCCAGCAAGAATACATCTATTTCCATTAATGTCTGTATTACTTTGCTTCGTTCCTCTTTTAAGTCAACGCGTAAAAAGTTAACACATATTTTAACAATAATCAGCCTGTCTTAGTTACTTATAACATTCAGCAGTAAGAATGTTTTATGTAGACAAAATGATTGTTCTTGTCTCATTTCTAATATCCAAGGCTTGCTTTGTTTCCCGCATGTGCCATCTTATTTCGTGCCTCGACCACGAACTAATAATCATTTCGTCGATCAACCAATATCAACTTTATCCTGAAAGTCGAACCTTTTCCTATCTTGCTCTCTTTGAGAAATATTTGCCCATTATGGTACGATTCTATAATTCGTTTCGCGAGACTCAGCCCTAGCCCCCATCCTCTTTTTTTTGTAGAATAACCAGGACGAAATATATCGCGCCTAAATTTCATATCGATTCCTTTGCCGGTGTCGCTTACATCTATCGCGACGTAATCATTATCTCGCGAAAGGTTAAATGCAATTCTTCCTTCCTTGTTTTCAATTGCATCAAGTGCATTTTTGATAAGGTTCTCCAAAACCCATTCGAAAAGTTCCGGGTTGACTTTCGCCAACAAAGACCTGTCGCCCGTCAAAACAAGAGAAATCTTTTTCCCTGTCTGAGGAATTCGCTTGCTGAAATATGAGAATACATTTTCAATCGTATCTGCAACGCACATATTCTTCAATTCTGGCAGCGAGCCAATTTTAGAAAATCGCATCGTCACTTTATTAAGCCTGTTCAAATCCTGCTCAATGTCGGAGATAATTTCTGCTCGGCGCTTCTCATCCACGCCAGTTTTCATTAGCTCGGTCCAGCCCATCAGACTTGACAGAGGCGTACCCAATTGATGCGCAGTTTCCCGGGCCATTCCGACCCAGATATTTGACTGCTCGTTTCGCTTAATGTAACTAAACGCGATGTATCCTATCAGTATGAAAAGACTCGCAATGCCAAATTCCACATAAGGTACATAGCGAAGCTGTACCACTAAATCAGATTCACCATAATGGACATAACTAAGGACTCTTTCGCCGATTGTCACTTTTATCGGTGGATACTCGGCATCCATCTTTTTCAAAAGCTTCACTAAATACTCGTGCTGTTCCTGAACCGACATCATCGTATCAACATGAACATTTCTGATGGTGCGTTCGTATGGCACATAAGGTTCGTTGTCGCTGTCGGTAAGAATCATTGGAAAGTCTATGGAGCCGAGAACGTCATCAAATATAAAGCTGTAATCTTGAGAAGTAGACTGGTCGCTCGCCAAATATTGAAGAGACCGGGCGTACAAATGAGCGGTTCTTGCCTCGCGTTCTATCAACTTGCGGACTATTGATTGAGTATAAACAAGTGTCCCGGCAGCAATTAGAACCGCAACAACAAGGAGCCCCGCTTTTATGTTGATCGACGAAGGATTTGAAGATCGCACCCTTTTCCCAAAGATATTCATTCGAACAAATAATAATTCCGTTGAATACCACATTCAAGAGAAAATTGATGACGCCAAATTGTTCAATTAAACTCCACAACGATCAATTTCTTGCTTAGCTGTTGTCAAAATGTTAAATTTAGAAGAGTAAATATTTTCTAAGCGCTTATGTCACGTGAACTTACACAGAGAGAAAAGGAAGTTTTAAGAGAAATCATTCATGATTTTATCTTGACCGCCAACCCGGTGGCGTCGAAGTTCATTGCGCAAAAAGCGGATATAAATCTTAGCCCGGCGACGATAAGACACGTCATGGCACAGCTTGAAGAATCTGGTTACCTGAATCATCCGCACACCTCGGCAGGAAGGGTCCCGACCGACAAAGGATACAGGCTTTATTTAGATACGCTGATGTCGCTCGAAACTCTTCAAGACGATGAACGCGCTCAAATAGCAGCTGGCTTAAATTCGTCTCTTGATTCAAGCGAATTGTTGAGTGACGCGTCGAAACTTTTAGGAAAAGTTACCAAACAATTGAGCCTCGTCTCGGCACCCTATCTTGGCGATGCGACTCTTACAAAGATAGAGCTCCTGTCTCTGAATTCGTCCAAGATTCTCGTCGTAATTTCTCTCGAAACCGGTTTGATAAAAACGATCGTGTTAGAAGTGGAATCCGAGGTCGGCGTTCAAAGGCTCAAGAGGATCAATACCCTGCTCAACGAAAGACTATCCGGGTTGAAATTGTCCGAGATAAGAGAGACGATCTCCGAGAGAGTCGGCGATCACACAAACGAAGACGTCATAAATCGTTTCGCCATGATGAGCGACAAAATTTTCGCGCCGTTGCCGGAGACTGATAAATTTCACATTGGCATGCCACAAGGTATCTTATCTCATCCCGAGTTTGAGCTGCCGGAAAATTTCAAAGGAATACTGGAAATTCTTGGCGACGAAAATGTTATACTCCATATTCTTGAAAAAGTCGAACGAGATGAACCGGTTATTGTAAAAGTCGGTTCCGAGAATAACGATGAGAAACTCAAAGACTATAGTCTGATAACGGCTCGGTATGAAGTTGGCGGAGTTAGCGGCACCGTCGGCATCGTCGGCCCGCGTCGGATGCAATACTCAAGACTCATACCGCTTGTTGATTTTGTTGCTAAAGTTATTTCAAACAAATTGAATTCGTAAATAATTGATAATGCCTGACGACAAAAGTCTAATTAATGGGAAACCATCTGAAATGAAAGATAATCAGGAAAAAGAATCCCAAGAGGATGTCGAGAATGAGGTTGAAAACGATATAGAGAAACTTCAAAAGCATCTTAGCGATTCGGAAACGCTCATCAAGACTTATAAAGATCAGCTTCTGCGACTCGCCGCTGAGTTTGAAAATTATAAGAAGAGAGTAGAAGCTGACAAGATTGACTTTGTAAAATTTTCCAATGAAAAGATCATAAAGGAACTTTTACCCATTCTCGGTGACTTCGAGCGCGCTCTCACAAATGGAAAACAAAATTCTGAACCGAACGGAGAATCGTTCTATAAAGGGATTGAGCTAATTTATCAGAAGCTGTCCAAGATGCTTGATGATAAGGGAGTGAGACCGATAAATTCCGTCGGTAAGGAATTCGACGTAATGTACCATGATGTCTTGATGCAGGTTCCTCGCAAAGATGTAGAGCCACATACTATCGTCGAAGAAGTTGAGCGTGGCTATACCCTTCACGGTAAAGTGATTAAACATGCGAAAGTGATTGTCGCCGCTCAGGGTGAGGAAAAATCCGAGATCCCACCTACTAGGGAAGAAACCGATTCCGATCATGCGGACAAAAATTGATGTATTAGAAAGTACGAGATGGCAACAAAAAAAGATTACTACGAAATTTTAGGCGTAGATAAAAGTACGTCAATCGACGACGTCAAAAAAGCTTACCGCAAACTTGCAATGCAATACCATCCCGATAGAAATCCCGGGAATAAAGAAGCGGAGGAAAAATTTAAGGAAGCGACTGAGGCGTACGAAGTTTTGAGCGATCAGGACAAACGGTCACGCTACGACCGGTTCGGCCACGAAGGGGTACGACAGGGAACGGATTTCCATAATTGGAACGATGTTAATACCAACGACATCTCCAGTATGTTCAATGATATTTTTGGCGCCGGATTCGGCGGTTCCATTTTCGATGATATCTTCAGCGGCGGAACGCGAACCCGATCGCGCGGCGGCTCTTCAACAGGTGAACGCGGAAGCGACCTAAAAATTTCCATCACGCTGGGATTGGAAGAGATCGTATCCGGCATCGAGAAAAAAATCAAAATCAAGCGACAGGAAACATGCCGCACTTGCAACGGCAGCGGCGCAAAGGCCGGCTCTGGAATAGCAACATGCCCATCTTGCAGTGGAAGCGGTGAGATACGCCGTGCAACACGAACAATGTTCGGACAATTCGTTAACGTGACACAATGTTCGAACTGCGGCGGCACCGGCAGGATAATAAAGGATCCCTGCCCGACTTGCGGCGGAGCAGGACGATTAAGCGGCGAATCAACAATAAAAGTTAAAATCCCGGCTGGAGTCAGCGAAGGAAATTACCTAACTCTTCGCGGCGAAGGTAACGCGGGCAAACGCGGCGGACCTAACGGCGATTTGATCGTCATGATAAAAGAGGCTGCGCATAAGCATTTCAAACGCGATGGCGACGACGTAATTTATGATCTCGATCTCAGTTTCCCAGAAGCAGCACTCGGTAGCGAAGTCGAAGTTCCGACTCTTTCAGGAAAAGCAAAACTAAAAATTGAGGCGGGCATCCAGTCTGGGAAAATCCTCAGGATGAGAGAAAAAGGATTGCCCCGCTTGAACGGTTACGGCCGCGGAGATGAATTGGTAACCATTAATATTTTCACACCCACGAAACTCAGCCAGAAAGAAAAGGATCTATTGAAAGATCTTGCCCGCTCTGCGAACATTAAGCCGCCTTCTAGAAACGGCAGCGCCGAAAACTAGACGCATGGACGAAAATCCATGAAAAAACCTTTAACCGCAAAGAATGCTAAGATGCGCAAATGCCGCTTTTGCCGTTACGAAATCATATCGCTTATTATGAGGCGGCCTCCCGAATTTCCATACAAAAATAATTGAGCAGGAGAAAGTCATGAATGGGAAAAATACACTTAGCGCGTTCTCTGCAGCTCCGACATCACATTTTTTACATGATACCGCATGCCGCAAGACGGCAGCGGTCTTGCAGTTTCTGATTTTGGCCTCTGTTCCACCGAGTTAGGCTTTTGCTTAAATCTATAGTAACTTCAAAAGACTAATACAAAATATTTTGTCGAAAATTATACGCAGGATTCAGGAAAAATTCGGACTCACCAAGAGCGAGGCGGGTATTATTCTCTTTTTGAGCTTCGGCGTCATCGTCGGCGGAGTTGTAAAGATACTACACATCGACAAGTCAACCGAACGATATGACTTTAGCCAGTCGGATGCTTTCTTTGCCGCGGCATCTTCAAAGATCGACTCCATCATCGCAGTAGAAGAGGATACGGTTAAAACACCCCAGCAGCAAAGGACAAAACCTTCAATTACATCGCCAATCGATCTTAACAAAGCGCCTGCAGAAGAACTTGTCGCACTGCCCGGAATCGGGCAGACCATGGCACAGAGAATTATTGATTACCGAACGTCGAAGGGAAAATTCGCTTCGGTCGGAGACTTATTGAAAGTTAAAGGAATCGGGAGCAAGAAGTTCGAAAAGGTTAAGCCCTTCGTGAAAGCTGAATGAATGGACCAGTTTAGGATTGTTCTCGGAATTGAAATTTGCAAAGACATTATTCGAGTCGCTGAAATTGAGCACCGCGCCGACGGATTCTTTCTTTCGCGAATAGCGGAAAGAAATATCGAAAATTTGCAAGTAGATGAACTTGTTAAACAAATTTCTCTCTTGATCAATGAAGAGGCAATGCTGGGACGCATCGCTTCGGTCGCGATTGACACGACGCTGACAGAAAGGGACACCATTGATATCGATGCCAACCTACAAACTGGAGAGATCATCGATTTTTTGAATGCGGAAATAGATTTTCACAACGATTTCGGTTCGCAGGAGTTTAGACCGGCGTATGAAATCACAAAGACCTCAGAAGACGGACACAAAGAAGTTTTCTATGCCGCCATTGATAAAACTCTGTTGCGCACCATTAAAGACGCGTGCACGCGGTGCGGTCTCGACTTACAGTTCATCGACCTCGATCATTCATGCACTGAATTGGCAATAAACAAACTGCTGAAGCAAACGGAGAATTACATTCTTATCACTGTGAAAGATCACCATGTTGAAGGAAGTTTCTCCAAGAACAGCGAACGCATCGTTTACAAATATCTCAACTATTACGACGAGCCGTTTTATTTCGTGACTAAGATGGTGCAAGACCTCGAATTTGCCGCAAAAGAACACGTGCAAAAAATATTTGTAACCGGGGTAAAAGTCGGTAGTTTCCTGATCAGTACGCTTCAAAAAAATGTTGACAAGCGTTACGAGTTGCTTGTTCCGACATCTAATCTTCTTCTTTCCCCTGTCGTTTCGGCAAACGTAAAATTAATCGAGTATCCTCATCTTTTCTTTTCCGTGATCGGCGCTGCAATAAAATAAAAGATGAGAATTACCGGCGGACAATTACGAAGCAGGAAATTGCTGTCGATCAAATCGCGAAAACTTAGACCGGCGACCGATAGACTCCGAGAGACGATGTTCGATATCTTGTCGAACGTTATAGATTTGGAAGGCGTGCACGCCCTTGATTTGTATGCTGGTACAGGAAGTGTAGGATTTGAAACGATCAGCAGAGGCGCAGCGAAAGTTGTTTTTGTGGAAGCAGACCCCAAAATAGCCGGCGTTCTGCACGCAAACGCAATTGCTTTAACTGTTGAGGACCGGTGTGAAATTCGCACGATGAAGGTAGAAAAATACTTAAAAATTTGCGATGATAAATTCGACGTCGTTTATATCGATCCTCCATACGCAATCAACGACACGACTCAAAAAATTGTCGAATATATTACGGCACAAAAAATAGTCAACGAGTCGGGAATCATCTGCGTCGAACATTCGAAAGGTTATTCTCCATCGCTATCGATTCTTCTTCGTCAAAAAATTTTTGGCTCGACAATTTTATCATTCATAAAACCGGAGAAACAATGAAAATCGCCATCTATCCTGGTACATTCGACCCAATAACGAACGGGCACATCGATGTCGCAGCACGTGCATCCAAACTGTTTGACAAAGTCATTATTTGCGTGGCGGTAAATTCAGAAAAGACGCCGATTTTTACGGGAGCGGAAAGAATAAAATTAGTTCGGGACTCCGTAAAGTATTTTAAGAACATCAAGGTTGAGGAATTCGACGGACTCCTTGTAGATTACGCCAAAGAAAAAAATGCCCATGCAATCGTACGTGGACTCAGAGCGGTTTCGGATTTCGAATATGAATTTCAAATGGCATTAACCAACCGAAAATTGTGTTCTGATATAGACACAATATTTTTAATGCCGCATGAAAAATATACTTACCTGAACAGCTCGATCGTTCGTGAGATTGCGAAGTTCGGCGGAGACGTGAGCCAGTTTGTGCCGGCACATGTCGAGAAAGAACTTATAAAAAAATTTTCGCGGACACCCTCGATGAGTCCGAGGTTCATCAGCTCAGGAGGAAATACAAAAACGAACCATAGAAGAAAAAAGAGTTAATGACTTCCATTTCAAAGAAAGTCAACCGCATCGAGGAATCTCAAACGATTGCAATGACTTCGCTCGCGAAAAAACTTCGAGCGGAAGGAAAAAATGTCATAAGCCTGAGCGCGGGAGAACCCGATTTTCCCACTCCCGAAAATATAAAGCAGGCGGCGATTCGGGCAATACAAAATAATTTTACAAAGTACACTCAAAACGAAGGAATCACAGAACTCCGCGACGCTGTCGCAGAAAAATTTCGCAGAGATAACGGATTGGACGTAAAAACATCGAACATCCTTGTTTCAAACGGAGGAAAACATTCGATCTTCAACGCGCTTCAAACCATTTGCAATCCGGGAGACGAAGTAATAATTGCAGCGCCGTATTGGGTAAGTTTTCCTGAAATGGTGAAACTTGTTGACGCGGTACCGGTAATTCTCAAAACAAAAGAGGAAAATGGGTTTACGTTCACCGCAGACGACATTAAACCGTTGTTGACTGTGAGAACAAAAGCCATGATAATAAATTCTCCATCGAACCCGACGGGAAGTGTCCTCGATGAAAGCACTTTGCGCGGCATCGCACAACTTGCGATGAAGAATGATTTTTTCATCATTTCTGACGAGATATATGAGAAGATCATTTATGATGGACAAAAACATTTCTCGATTGGTTCGATTTCAAAAGCGAAAGACAAAGTCATAACAATCGGAGGCGTGTCGAAAGCTTACTCAATGACCGGATGGCGGATCGGTTTCATGGCTGCGAACGAGAAGATCATCAACAACGCATCAAAGATACAAAGTCAGATTACTTCGAATCCATCTTCGATCTCCCAAATGGCAGCACTCGAAGCACTCCGAGGCGATCAGACCGATATTGAAAAGATGCGTGCATCCTTCCAAAAAAGGCGCGATTTAATGTTTGGAAAAATGTCGAGCATTGATGGTTTGAAAACGGTCAAACCTCGTGGAGCTTTCTATTTCTTTCCTTCCGTCAAAAACTTTTTCGGAAGAAAATATAATGGCACTATCTTGAAGAACTCGTTCGATGTTTCGCATTACCTGCTTGCCGAAGCCCAGGTTGCGCTTGTGCCGGGAGCTGCCTTTGGCTCGGATGAACATATCCGAATCTCTTACGCTTATTCGGAAAAGGAACTTGTTGAGGCAATTGACAGGGTAGCTGCGGCAATTGCAAAACTCCAGTGACGATCCCTGTTATCAACCTCAAACCCAAAGAAGACAAAAGAATTTTGTCGGGACATCTCTGGGTATTCAGCAACGAGATCGCTGGAATCGATGGAAAGCCAGACGTTGGCGATGTTGTTGAAGTCAAAAGTAAAAGCGGTGGACATCTCGGTTTCGGTTTTTATAATCCGAAAACTCTGATTGCCGTAAGAATTTTCTCGAAAGAATTTATTGAACCGGACAAAAACTTTTTCATCAATAGGCTCCAAACTGCTGTTTGCCTTCGTCAGCAATTGTTCGATGTACCATTTTATCGGCTAACAAACGGCGAGAGCGATTTTCTACCGGGACTTATTATCGATAGGTTTGATAAACTTTTCAGCGCCCAGATTTTGTCGGCTGCCATGGAGAAAAGGAAAAACTTCATTTACGATTCTATCATGGAGCTATTCTCACCGACGGCAATCTACGAGCGCAATGAGAGTGTTACGAGAGAGCTCGAAGGCTTGTCGCAAACAAAGGCAATCGTCTATGGCGACGAACAACTTGTGGATTACGATGAGAGCGGTGTATTCTTCAGAATCAGTCCCTTTCGCGGACAGAAGACGGGATTTTATTTCGATCAACGGCTAAATAGAATTTTCTCAAGACGATTTACTGAACACGATAGAGTTCTCGATCTATTCTCGAATGAAGGCGGCTTCAGTCTTAACATGGCACACGCCGGAGCCGAAGAAGTCATTGCAGTAGATTCTTCTGAGCTTGCAATCAAAAACTTAACGACAAACTCAAATTTGAATCAACTAAAAAATGTGAGAGGAGAAACCGCTGACGTATATGATTTTCTTGACAAAGCCACGTTACAAGGAGAGAAATTCGATGTAATCGTGTGTGATCCGCCAAGCTTCACAAAGAATAGGAAAAGTGTGACGACCGCGAAAGCCGGTTACAGGCGCCTGCATGAAAGCTTACTCAAGCTTCTCAAACCAAAGGGAATATTGCTAACTGCATCATGTTCCCATCATATTTTTAGAGCGACCTTTGAAGAAATCATACTAACAGCAGCAATAAAATCCGGGCGGACTTTGCAGCTATTGCATCGCGCCGGAGCGTCGCCTGATCACCCTGTCTTGCCAGCAATGCCTGAGACCGAGTATTTGAAATTCAACGCTTACAAGGTTTTCTAAATATTTAATCAGAGTGGATAATAAAAATCCGGTGAAACTCACAAAAAACATTTTACCCCAAGACGGCAGTGGCCTTGGCGGTTAATTTTTCGTCTAGCCCCTTTTAATGTATGGAACTATTTAAAACTGATGGACAGTTAATCTAAGTAAAGAGTTTATCGTCTAAGACAATGATGAATGATATTTTGGTGTTGACTAAATTAAGGAGAGAAAGAATGTGCAAAATATTAATATTGTTGCTTCTCCTCTTCGCCGGTTCCTTCGGATTGACAGCCGGCGTGTTCGCGCAGCAAACAAATGCAACTACTCAACCTGATTCAGAGTATGCGTTCATGCCGATAAAAGATTTGGTGCCCGATACTACGGATAAACGAAACTCCATAGGCCTCGATATAATGATAGGCAATAATGGATTCGGTATGGGTTTTTTCTACAGGCAAGAGCTTAACGGTACACTATCATGGACACTCTCACTCAGCGCCTCAGAGGCTAAAGCGCCGAACGAGACGACCACTTATTATTACGACATTTACGGCTATCCTCAGTCGACGGTAATCGGCAAAGTCAACCAGCTTTTTGTCATCCCTGCCATGGTAGGTTTGCAGTACCGGCTTTTCAAAGATGTAATTACAAACACTTTCCAGCCCTACGTTAATGCCGCGGTCGGACCAAACGTAGTTCTTGCTCTGCCGTACAATGTACCCCTATCCACAAGTCTATCGAATGGACATTCGTATTTTGGAGTCGGCGCATACGTTGGAGCCGGTACATACTTCGGTCTCACTTCGACCAGCGTGATGGGTATAAGCGTTCGATATTACATCCTACCAATGTCCCGAAGTTATGGAATTGAAAGCTTGCAGGATGAGCCGATGGCAAACTTCAACACATTCTTTCTTGCTTTCGACATCGCGACGCAGTATTAACAGAGCGCATTTCTAAAGTTTTTCTTTTTCAAGCACTTTCTTTAAAGCGACACCCGTTCTCGATTCCTTGACTCTGGTTATTTCTTCTGGTGTGCCAACAGCTATGACTCTTCCTCCATCTTCACCCGCTTCGGGTCCCAAGTCAATCACATAATCAGCGCACTTAATTACTTCGAGATTGTGCTCAACCACGATTATACTGTTTCCTCTATTGCGAAGTTCTAATAAAACATCTAACAACTTTGCAATTTCCTCGAAGTGCAAGCCGGTCGTCGGCTCATCAAGAATGAACAGCACTTCGCTCTCAGCGCTGACGGACAAATAGTTTGATATCTTCAGCCGCTGTGCTTCACCTCCGGATAAAGTGGACAGCCTTTGCCCTAATTTAAGATAACTGAGTCCCACTCGGTCCAGAAGTCCGAGCCGCTTAACTATATCCTTATTCTCGTTGAAAAAATCCCGCACTTCCACAACTGTTAAATCAAGGATGTCGGCGATGTTCTTGCCGCGATATTTTATCTCCAGTGCCTCTGAACTGTACCTTCTTCCGCCACACGCCTCGCATTCGAGAGTTACATCGGCGAGAAACTGCATCTCGACAACCTGTATTCCTTCGCCGCTGCATGCCTCACACCTCCCCCCCTTTTCTACGTTGAATGAAAAGTAACTCGAAGTAAAACCTCTCTCGCGTGCGAGTGGAGTTTTAGAAAAGAGATCTCTAATCGAATCAAAGACACCGCTATAGGTTGCAGCATTCGATCTCGACATTCTTCCCACAGCGCTCTGGTCAACAAGTTCGACCGACTGCGGCAGATAATCGAAGATGATACTCTTCGCATGAGTTGAAGAGATTTCTGCATTTTCCGATGATGCAACTAAAGAAGCTTCAGGTCTTTGCTCTTTCATCGCATCATACAGTACATCATAAACCAAAGTGCTTTTTCCGGAGCCACTTACGCCCGTTATGCAAACGAATGAATACAGCGGAATGTCAACGTCTAAATTCAGGATGTTATGCATCGAAGCACCACGAACATGAATAAACTTATCAACCGGTTTTCTTCTTTTCGGTAGAGGAATTTCTTTTTCTCTCCGCAAATACTTTCCAGTTATCGAACTTTTGGATTTAACTAATCCCGAATAACTTCCCTCGTACATTATTTCTCCGCCGAGCGCACCGGATCCTGGGCCGAGATCGATTATGTAATCACCATTTTTCATCATATCAGCATCATGCTCGACTACAATTACCGTATTCTGGTACGACTTCAAACTCTTCAGGATCGAAACGAGTCTGCCCATATCGCGCGGGTGGAGCCCTATACTCGGTTCATCTAAGATATAAGTCGTCGCCACCAACGTTGAAGCAAGACTCGTCGCGAGATTGACTCTTTGCGCTTCCCCACCCGACAACGTTGACGAGAGTCTGTCCAACGTGAGGTACCCAAGTCCGATTTGGAAAAGGTAACCTATTCTTTTTCTCAGTTCCTCAAGTACTTGTTCAGCGATTATCGCATTTTCTCCTTCAAGCTTTACAAACTCGCAAAACTTATTAGCTCTCACAACGGTCATCGCAACAACAGCCGCTATATTTTGTCCATCAATCTCTACTGCAAGAGCTTCTTGACGCAGTCTAACACCATGGCATGTTGGGCAGGTAACATAGCCGCGATATCTGTCAAGAAAATATCTAACAGAAAAAGAGTGCGATTTCTTTTCAAGAAGTTTTACGAAGCCGTGCAATCCTATAAATGCTTTATCACCGTGGATTAGAAAATCCCACTCCTTCTCCGTCAAGTCCTTGACAGCTATGTCCAGACGAATCTTTTCTTTGTTCGCAGATTTAATAAGAGAACGACGGTACAAATCAAAAGCTGGTGCTGAAATAAGACTTATACCTCCGTGCAATACGCTCAGGAATGGATTTGCTGTTGCTTTATTCCAGTCGTAGCCTATCACGGTGCCAAAGCCTTGACATTCCGGGCAGGCACCATAAGGATTGTTGAATGAAAAAAGACGCGGCTCCGGTTCAAGAAAAGTCTTCCCGCAGTTTGAGCACTCGAACTTATTTGAGAAATGATGGAGTCTGCTTTCATCAACAACGTAAACGAAAACGCTTCCCGCGCCGTTAAGAAATCCCTGCTCACATGCTTCGATAATTCTTTCATTACTCCCTTCGCTGCCGGCTGCGACTCTATCTACCAAGACAAGAAATTCATTATTAGGAGAAAATGGAGACGAGTTCGAATCCACGATGCTGCCTGGAGAATTTAGCTCGGCAAACCTGTAGAACCCACGCCGCTTCAAATCTGAGATAGTAGCCTCACAATCATTAGCTTTCACATTGAAAAAAACATATATTCTCCTATTTTTCAAATTGCCATTAATGAAATTTAGGATTAACTGCGGCGTGTACTTCACAATAGGAAGTCGGCAATCTTGACATATAACCGTTCCTGCTCTGCCAAACAATAGTCTGAGATAATCGTAAATTTCTGTCATCGTCGCAACGGTTGATCGCGGGTTTCTGCTTAGTCGCCGCTGCTCCATTGCAACGGTAGGAGAAATACCATGTATTGCGTCAACATCAGGTTTTTCCATTCGCTCAAGAAATTGCCTGACGTAAGCGGAGAGGCTTTCGATGTATCTTCTTTGACCCTCGGCGTAAATCGTGTCGAAAGCTAGACTTGACTTCCCACTTCCTGACGGACCGGTAATAACGGTAATTTTTCCTTTAGGTATCCTCACTGAAATATTCTTCAGATTATGTGTACGAACCCCTTCAAGAAAAATTGAATTATAAGTCTCAACTTGTACTGGATCAATCATAATCTTGATAATTTAATAAAGCGTCAACAATCTTTCGCGTATATTCTTTGTAAAAAACTTGAAAGCCAATCGTCCAAAAACTATATTTTTGAAGTGAAGTCGAGATTGCCAACCCTTTCGCTACGAACAAGAATTACCGCGGTTGTCGTGCTGATTCTTTTTGCAGCAGGGATCATGATTACATATTTCAATTCTGTTGCTGCCCAGAGGATGGAATTCCACGACTCCGAGAACGACGCCCAATTAATGGCTGCGGAATTCAACTTGACTACGAGTTCATCTCAGGAAGTTGATATTTCGACCCTCGTGACAAATGCCCGATTGGCTCTTAAGTTAAATCATGACGCGGAATTCATCGGGTTCTTTAAAAAGGTCAAACCTGATTCGATTTCCCTGTCTGCTTTTGCAGGACAAGATTTATCCGACAGCGAAATTACCTCGGTCAAGGCGGGACTAAAAAATTATGGGATAAAAAACACCGCCATGTGGTCGGTAAATTCAGTCAAGTCACTTTACTACTGCTCAAAACTTCTTCAAAACAATAGTAATATCTGGGGATATGTTCTTATCAAAATATCGTTGGAGCAGGTACGGCGGATTGTTCTCCGAAACTGGATAACCGGAATGGGTATAACATTGGCTATCAGCATTTTTGCATCTTTACTTCTCCTCTTCGCGATGCGATTGACTTTCTTGAGACCTTTCGGAGATCTTGCGAATGCAATGCGTGAAGCGGCGGGAGGCAAAATGGATACACGCTTATCCATAACCTCTGGACCTGAATTCAGGACGTTATCTTCCATTTTTAACCAGATGATGACAGAAGTGCAGAAGGCTCATGAAATCATAAAATCAGAAGTAAGGCAACATGAAGATTACAACATGAAGCTTCAAAATGAAATCTCAATTGCAATAGACGCTTTACATGAAAAAAGTAGCGAGATCATTTCCCTGCAGGAAAAACTTCGCACGTTTGAATCGCAAGCTGCGCTCGGCAAAATCGCGTCAAAACTTGCACATGAGATAGGAAGTCCTCTAAACGCTATCTATACTTCCGTCCAGTTATTGTTGGAGAATGATATCCAGGACGATGCGAAAGCAAAACTCAAGGTGATAGAGCGCCAGGTTGACACAATGATCACGATCATCAATCAGCTTCTCCAGGCAAGAAAAATCGCTGTACCATCAAAGAAAAACGTGGTACTGAAAAATCTCATTGAAGAGACCCGGCTCGTTACGGAACCGAGATTGAAAGGAAAACTGATCGATCTAAATATTCATTTGGAAAACCCGCTTGCCATAATCGACGCCGATCCTGTCCAGATTCAACAAGTGCTGATAAATCTTTTCAACAACTCTATCGAAGCAATAGATTCAAGAAAAAAAAGTCCGCCCAGAGATTACACGGACGAACAGGGAAAAATAGAGCTTAAGGTATATGAGGAATACGAATTGCGAGTCTCAGATTTCGGGTTTCCTAACATACGTTTTGACGTCTCGGATAATGGCAACGGTGTTCCAGATAAAATGATCAGCCAGCTTTTCAATGATTTTATCGACAGTAAGAAGCCAAATGGCAACGGGATCGGTCTAGTAATTTGCAAAGAGATTGTCGACAAGCATGGTGGAAAAATATTTCTCTCCCGGAATTCAGAAAAAGGTTCAACGTTTTCAATGATACTGCCAATCGGAAAAATTACGAGCGAGACGTGATATGAAAGATAAAATCGCTGTAATCGACGATCACACCGATTCTCTTGACCTTCTGAGTGAAGCCTTGTCATCCCAGTATCAGGTGGAAACATTTTCCGATCCGATCATTGCACTTGAAAAGATCAAAGGTGGTAACTTCTCAGTCGTCGTTACAGATGTCATGATGCCGAAATTGAACGGCGTCGAACTGATGAACAAAATACTTGAATCGGCTCCAAATCTTCCTGTAATTCTTATCACGGCTTTCGGCACACTTGAAGCAGCCGCGGGCACGATAAAGGCTGGAGCGTTCGATTATCTCAGTAAACCTTTAAACTTGAACGAAATAAGATTGGTCATTTCGAACGCAGTCTCTCATTTCCACGTCGCCCACAATGCGTTGCAAGCCGGTGAACCGAAACCCCAGGAGGCGAATATATCAAACGTTGTCGGCAAGAGCGAAAAGATGCTTCGTGTATTCAAGATTATCGGCCGCGCCGCTCCAACAACCTCAAGTATTTTAATTCAAGGCGAAAGTGGTACAGGAAAAGAGCTTGTTGCACGGGCAATACACTTGAACAGTCTTCGTGCGAATAAACCTTTCATACCGATCAGCGTGGCTGCAATCCCAGAGCAGCTTCTCGAGGCAGAACTTTTCGGCCACGAAAAAGGTGCTTTCACAGGCGCCCTCTTCGCAAGGGACGGATTGTTCACCGAAGGAGAAGGTGGCACGCTCTTTCTGGATGAAATCGGAGAGATTCCTCTTCTGCTTCAGCCGAAGCTTCTCAGGGCTTTACAAGAGCATGAAGTCAGAAAGATTGGGAGCAGCGTTTCGAAGATCATTGATGTCAGGATTATTGCAGCGACAAACCGGAAATTAGAAGAGCTTGTAGCAGAGAAACTTTTTAGAGAGGACCTTTTCTACAGGTTGAGTGTAATACGTATCGAGCTTCCTTCGCTTCGGGAGAGGAGGGGCGACATACCATTGTTAGCTGAATATTTCATAAACAAGTATAATCAGCTTCACAACAAACAAGTAAAAGGAATTTCAGGTGAACTTTTATCCGCGCTGAAAAATTTCGAGTGGCGAGGCAATGTCAGAGAGCTTGAGAATTTTATAGACCGCACGATTGCGCTTTCAACGGGCTCCATCCTGTCTCTTACCGACACTGAACTTCCGGCAACCATCATGGTCGACAAAACATGGACAGAAAAAATCCCGACAAATCTCAGCCTTGAGGAAGTCGAAGTCGGATACATAAAACGTGTGTTGAAAAGCTGCGACAATAATTATGTGCAAGCCGCAAAAATTCTGAAGGTTGACAAAAGCACTCTCTATAGAAAATTAGGAAAGCCACAGAAATGAGAGATATTTTGAATTTCTGTACACTGTTTATTTTCCTCTTTGCTTTCTTTCCCACAAGCGCACGAACGAAAGAAACTAAATCCCAAGCCCTCCTTAAACGCGAAATCAATTTCATTATCAAAAAATCAAAGGCTCCGCGAACCATTAAAGCAATTGAAATATATTCTCGAAAAAATAAAAAAAACCTTTTCGAAGCTAATTCCCAACTTCTCCTTTGTCCTGCGAGCACTTTAAAAATAGTGACAACATCTTTCGCACTTCAAAATCTCGGCAGCAGTTACAGGTTCAAAACAGGATTTGTCATTTCAGGTGTGCGGCATAGTGACACGATCGACGGAAACCTGATCGTGGCCGCATGCGGAGATCCGATCATCACTCATGCCGATCTCGATTCAATAGCAGGAATCATTTCGCGAAGCGGGATCGGAAAAATTGACGGCAACCTCGTTATCGACGTTTCGAAATTCGATTCACTTCAATGGGGATCAGGTTGGATGTGGGATGATGAACCTGGCGATTACCAAATGTTCATCAGCCCGGCCTGTCTCGATCACAACGCAATTACCGTCGACATATCTTTAGATTCAATTAATCACCAGCTCTCGATAACTACACAACCACAGACTGGTTTTGTCCGCATTGTTTCTACCGCGGTTGCAGACACCATGGATAGCCTGTTTGTCACAAGAGTAATGAATGACGACACGAATACGGTACTTGTGACCGGGAAATATTCATCACATCTCCATCCTTTCGAAGATGACTTTTCAGTTCGACATCCTGCACGTTATTTTGGAACTGTATTCAAAGAAATACTTGATAAGCACGGCATTAAAGTGCACGGCGAAGTTCTTACGGATCCCGAAGTCCGAAGACCGGAGGCTGAAACTGCAACAGATACACTTTTTAAATTAGAACATTCAATGGATACAGTCATCACTTATATCAACAAAGTGTCCGACAATTTGGGAGCAGAATGTCTACTGCGAATAGTGCCGAATGAAATTTCCGGACAAATAGGAAGTGCGGACAACGGCATCAAGTTAGAAGAGAATTTCTTGAAACAATGTGGCATTGACTCGGCGGAGTATTTCATTGTTGACGGTTCAGGATTGTCGCATTACGACCTCGTTACTCCGGAAGCAATAGTGAAGATATTAAATTACGATTTGAACCAACCAACGAAAGGTCCGTATAGCGGGACCGGAAGTATTTTCTTGCGCAGCCTCCCGCTTGCGGGAAAGGATGGTACACTCGAAAAAAGGATGCGCCGGGCATTTGTAATCGGAAAAGTGATTGCGAAGACCGGTTCAATCAGCGGAGTAAGCACACTTTCCGGTTATGTTTTGCTGCCTAAAGACACGCTCGTTTTCTCAATGATGATGCAGAATTTTATCGCGAACGCCGACTCAATGCGTGCATTGCAAGATAGTCTATGCAACGTACTCGTTTTGTATAATGACAACTACAGAACTTTCGTGCATAACTTGAGGCACCATGATATCGGAACTTACCGGGCGATCCATAGAAGACAACCAAAACACAAACATGAACCACATCGACGCATTAAAAGAAGAAAACGTTTACCAACGGGGGATTAGCACGAATAACATCCACCATATATTGAGGTTGTGGAGCTATTTCATTAAATTACAATTTAAGTTTGTCTTCAATGCTGGCGTAGCTCAGCTTGGTTAGAGCGCCTGACTGTGGATCAGGAGGTCGACGGTTCGAGTCCGTCCGCCAGTACATTTCCGGCCGACTAATCCACGTTCGCAAGAACCATCCGTGTTTTGACGAGAACAAACGAGTTGCCTTTGTACTAATGGATATTTTCCTACAATGGACAGTGAGGAGATTGTCGCTCACAAGGAGTGCACGTTTTCAATCGTGATTGAACCTCGTCTATCAAAATTTCCAAAGTACAACTGGCTTCGTCGCTCCTTTCAGAAGTGTCGCAGTTGAATCCGACCGGAGATTATACACGTGGATGTTATTCTCTCGGCAGAAAAGAACCCTATCGTTGTCCAACCAAGAAAAATCTGTCCCATGAATATTGATAATTGTTTTCACATTCGTGACATCGAGCACGAGCGCGTCAGGTGTAAAGAACATCCCAACATACCGATCATCCGGTGACCACGCGAGATGATTGATAAATCCTTCCTTTGAGTGTGCCGGCCCCCCATATATAGAGTCGCACGAAGAATTGCTCAGATCATAGAGCCACAATACATCGAAATAAGTTCGCTCCCGATCCTCCACCATGAAGAATGTCAACCGTTTTCCGTCATGAGAGATTATAGCCCTACCGATAGAATCCTTGGTCGAAACGAGCACTGTATCAGTTCCGGTGGTTATGTTTTCAAGATGTAAATTGTACCGAAAGGATGCCCCTCGACCTGTCGTGACAAGGTATGTTTTCATGGACCCGTCGTAACTGTATTCGACATGCAGGGTGTCGTGCTGGACATTCACATCGAGTTCTTGTACGGAGTCTGTCTCTGGATCATAAATATATTCGCCACTCACAGCAAAGCCATCGGAACTATGGTACATCAGCCTCATATCGTGCATCCACCTCTCCATGTATATCCAGTAGAAATTTCGCCCCATTATTTCCCTAACGATTCTGTTATCGCGGAGATTCAGAATTACGATCGAACAGATGTTTTTCTTGGGAATATTCGTTGTATCGTCCCACAGCCCTGGCTCGTCAGCCTCTTCTACAATTTTAGCGTAAGCCAGATATCTGAAATCCGGAGAAAATAAAAAACCCTCGACCTTGCTTGATGTATTGGTTAGCTTCACAGGGTCTGTTGCATCCGAGTTTGCCATCCAGACTTCACCATCTCGAATGAATGTGATTCTATTCGCAGACAACCTTGGCATAGCATTCAGAGAATTACAGGAAAGCAAAAAAAATAGAAGCGGAACAATTCGAGCGACATTTGTCATCACGATGTAACCTCTTTATACTTTAGTTGCACATAACATATCGATCCGAACTTCGTCCGGAACCTGTCCCCACGCAAGCAGGGTCTTCGACAAACATCATGACTCAATATAGCCCTACTGTTCCACTTTGCCAAGTTTTCCTTGCTCGCTTCGGGTAAACCCGACCGCAATCTGAATAAACAGGCGACCATGCTGGCAATAAACCCATCTTCAAACTTCAGTTGCCTTCTCTTTTCTCGTAATTAACGCATTGTATATCACCATCATCACCGTCGCCACGGCTCCGATTCCCGCCAACGTCAGCCATATTCCGGTCGGCTCGCCAATCGCCCGCACCGATTCACCGCTAATTATTAGAATCGAGTTTGTAAAAGTTGAGTAAAGCCAGCCGCCAAATGTTCCACCGACAAACCATGCGATTGCAATCGGCAGAAACGCGTATCCCTGAAATAACGCCTCCTGTCCTTTCGGCGCATGATCAGCGATATATTCATAATAGCGCGGCGCCTGCGTCATCTCTCCGATCGACCAAACGATCATGGCTGCAATGATTGTCCATAAGCTCGGGTGCACGGCAATCACGAGCCAGCTCAACGACGCAATCCCGAAGCTGACAACAATCGCAGTTACCGGCGGCATCTTCTTTGTCATTCTATTCACGATCACTTGCAGAACAATTATCGACCATGCATCAACCGACTCGATTAGCTCGAACGGCGCATTCTTAGAAATGAAATCAGTCAAATAAAAAGGAATGATAATGAATATCTGCCAGAAAATTATCCAGTACAATGAAAAGATCAGCAAGAAAACCATGAAACGTCCATTCCGCAAAACGCGCAGCATGTCTCTCAATTTTTCGCCGAGCGATGGCTGTTCAATTGCGCGCACGGCGTCCGGTTCACGATAGAAAATGATTGTCCCAAAAAACATCATCGCACATGTGACGGCGGAAACCATATAAACCAACTGGATTCCTATCTTGTCACGGACAAAATATGCTATCACAGGTCCCGTTGCCCCGCCGATGTTAACCAGAGTATAGTATATCGCGTAGCCGAGAGATTTTGTCTTTGAGTTTGATGAAACGGCTATGGTGCCAAGCACTGACGGCTTGATGAACGATTCTCCAATTGCTGTGAAAATCAAAACGGCAACAAGAACCCAAAATAGCGAGAAGCTGTGAGTCACCGGCGCGAGCATAGATGATCCGATTGCGCCGATAAGGAAATATCCTATTGCCATTACGAAGAAGGCGAACGAGAATGCTTTCCGAAAACCGTACTTGTCCGCAAACGTGCCGGCAAAAATCGGCAGCAGGTAAACGAAACCGCCGAAGATCGATGAGAGTGTACCAGCATCCACTTCGTTGAACTTCAAATAATTTCTGAGGAATATGCTCATTACGGTGGCTTGCGCATAATAAGCGAGCCGCTCGAAAAGTTCGAGAAAATTTGCAACCCAGAACGATCTGTGAAAGCTGCTGAAAAATTTTCCTGCTCTTGATTTGCCACTCATAAACTTTCCTTTCGGCTAATTTATTTCAAAAGGGTAATCGGAATGGAGATACGCTCTTGTAGAGTGAGCCAATTTCTTGTCATCGCTTCGAAGCTCAATATAATGAAGAGAAAAGTCAAAAGCCTCAGCCGAAGGCTGATCAGCTAATGGCTGAAAAGTCCACATGCCAAATTAGTCATGGTTTTGATTTTTTATCTTTGACCTTTCTTACTGACTATCAAAAAACTCCCGCACTTGCTAAATTACAAAAGCATGAAAGGAAAATTTCAGAGATGCCGGACGTACCATTTCATTTTTTCAAGATAATTCTGATCCTGTTTATGGTCGGTTCGCAATTTGTTGTTTATAAAATTGCAGCAAAGTATATCTTCGGATCAAGAACGAACCTGAAATTCACGAGGCTTTATCTACCTCTTATTTTCATCCTGATAAATCTTCCGCCGTTGTTTATATACTACATGCCGCAGCTTTTCTATCATGGCTTCGCCCGGAAACTCATCATGTGGCCTTTCTATGCTTACGAGACATTTAGTATTGCAGTGTTGTTATGTGCTTTAATAATGTTCCCGATAAAATGGATCATAGGGATTTTTCAACGTATGAATAAAACGAAGACGGAATCAAAGCTTTCATATTCAAGTTCACGGCGCTCTTTCATAAAGAAAGGTGCAATGGGACTCGGCGCATATACGTTCGCTGGCTCACTTCACAGCATTTACAGCCGCGAGGAATACAAAATAGAAAATGTCAAGCTGGCGGTAAAAAATTTGCCGCATCAAATTGAAGGAACGAGAATCGCAATGATCAGCGACATCCACGTCGGCATGTATATGTTAGAAGACGACATGCTGAAGTACGCTCAGGCCATAAACGATTTGAAAGCTGATATAATTTTGATCCCAGGTGATTTTGTTACGACCAAGACGGAAGAAATTGTCCCGTTCGTAAACGCATTTTCCGGACTGAAATCGAAATATGGAACATACACCTGTCTCGGCAATCATGATTTTTTTGGAAACCCCAATATTATTACGGAGAAAATCCGTGAGACAGGGATGATAGTTTTGAGAAACGAGACTGAGGAACTGGAGATCGGCGGAGCAAAGCTGATGCTCTGCGGCGTCGATGACGGGAGTCACGCCGATTTCAAGAAGGTTTCTTATGAAGCAGCATCATTAAACACGACGCGAATTCTTCTTTGTCACAAGCCGTACTATTTCGAAAAAGCCGTGGCCGGAGAATTCGATGTTATGCTTAGCGGACACACACACGGAGGCCAAATAGTTCTCGTTGACTTCCTTGGTGTCAAACTGACACCCGCAGCGCTCTCTTCGCAATACATTTCGGGAAAATACAAGCGCGCTGATTCCCTGCTCTACGTTAGCCGTGGAATCGGAACGATCGGATTACCGGTGCGTGTAAATTGTCCGCCGGAGATAACCTCATTCACTCTCACAAATCGGTAAGGACCGAATCACAAATATCAAAAGCCTTAATTAGATGCGACTCATCGCTCGAATTTTTGTCTTCATCTCGACGCTTTTCATAATCCTTTACGGAATCCTTCCCGGCTTTTTCAGACTCGAAGGAAATTTTATTGCCTATTACGTTGCAGGAAAAAACTTCTTGCGCGGAATTGATCCGACAATCTTCTATCGCTTCCCAGATTTTCAAAAGCTCATTGATGCAAGCGGGCTTTCGAATAGGATTTTCTCTCTTGCTGTCTCAACGCCAGCTTCTTTTATTCTCGATGTGTTTATCGCAATTCCACCAGCCGCCGTTTCAAAATTTTTGTTAACCGCCCTTAATCTCGTAGCACTGGTACCACTTGTCCACACCACCGCTAAACTTGCAAACTCTTCGGTCAAGACTGCATATTTAGTTTTTCTCAGTTCTTCATTTGCGTTAGCAACAAACTTTAGCTCAAGCGAGCCATTTATAATTCTCACTCTGCTTTTTGCCGCGGCATTCTTCGTATTCTCCATAAAGGCAGAAAGAGCAGCAGGAGTTATACTTGGCATAGCTTTTCCATTTAAAGTGTTTTTCGCAATCCCTGCAATACTTTTTCTATTGGCAAAAAAATGGCGCGTCTTTATTTATTTCCTCGTTTCTTCTCTGTTTGTTGTCGTTGTCACTTATGTGGTTGTCGGAGAATCAACCATCGTTTATTATTTAGATAGGATTTTCCCGTTCTACATCAACGGCAGAGTTCAGAACCCTTTTTCAATTTCATACCAAACCGCTTGGTCATTCTTTAGACGTCTCTTTTTTTATGACCCAACGCTTAACCCCAACCCAATACTTGCGTCGAGAGACTTGTACGTTTTCTCGATTTCTCTCTTTAAAGCATTTATTGTTGTGCCTGCGACTTATTATTTCTATCGCGCAATTGAGAAAAATAATCCACGAGAAGCCTTCGTGGCTTCGACTTTTCCTGTAATCTTCTTATCTCCTACAGGAACAACTTTTCAACTTATTCTCCTCGCGCCAGCGATAATTTGTTTGTCACAAACTGCAATCGAAGAACACCGTACTTTCAATGCTAAACTTTTTATTGTCCTATACGTCATGGTTTGCATTCCGCTTTTTGCCGGTCTTGCTGGTTTCCTCAAAATCCAAACACCGATACTGCTTTACGAAAGATTTTTTCTACTTCTATCGATCTACATCGCCTATCTTGTTTTTCAATTGAGAATTGTACCCACACACTTGCTCGCATGGAGAATGAGTATGGCGGCAGCCATGATCGCTGCCGTAACTTTCCCCCTTTATTTCGGAGACGGTACGCCTAAAACAATATCACAATTTCCTGCAGTGCCAATATTGAGCGGCGACCAACTAAAGACAGCTGCATTTAGCCCGACATCATACGGAGGCCGATTGATATATGTGGGCATTGATTCCAACTCACGAAATTACGCGGTGCAAAACGAGCCCACCATATCACAAGAATCACGCAATTGCTATCGTGTGTCGGTGACTGATGATGGTACAGAGTGCATGATTGAGACAACTTCTCGTAAAGGATCGTCCGTCTATTTTAGAACTGAAAATGGGAGTACATCTTATCTGGCAGAATCAGGCTCGGTGGGTCAGGACGGAAATTTCGGCGCTTTCGTTCAAGACGGAAATCTTTATATAGTTGAAATGCGTTCAAGGCATATTCCGGTTATTGATAGTTTGATCACTCGTCCGTTCAAAATTATTCAATGCAGTTTCAATAGGGATAATAATTTAGAGATTGCTTTGGTAATAGATTCCCTTAACGGGGCACATTCAATCGGGATGTACAATTTACAGACACACAGATTGATAACATACCACAGCCCATTTTCTATCTCCTTAATCTGTGCAAGCAAAAACAATCTTTATAGCACGTATGAAGATAATGACTCCACAAGCGTTTGGCTCCAGCAAGTTGCAGATTCCGCTCGCGGGGGCGACAATCTACCTGTCAAGTTATTCGCAGTTCATGGGAACATTATTGACATCAACGTTGCGAACCATGATCTCTATTTCTCGTCGGACTACGAGAGAGGGCTGGACTTGCCGACGATATACAAATACCCACTGAATTATTGAGCTGCGATACGGAGATAGAAGCACGTTTCTGGACTCTCCTGATTTGAAAATTCTCGTGTTGGGATCGCTCGAAATGTAGCTTTAGGGGAGACGTTTACTTGGCTACGTCGCTCAAAACCTTGATTTTATACGCACTCGCAGGTATATTTCTTGAAAATGCCATTCAACGAATCTGTTTCTGAACTCATTGTAGCAGCAGAGAAAGCCAGAAAAAAATCAACGGCTACTTTTTCACATTTTAGAGTCGGCGTCGCAATAGAAACAGAAACGGGCGAAATTTATTCCGCATTCAATATCGAATCGAGCAGCTATGGACTTTCGATGTGCGCTGAGCGGATCGCACTTTGGAAAGCAATCACTTCAGGCGAAACAAAATTCAAAAAGATTGCCATTGTATCTGACGCCATTGACTTTTGTCCACCGTGCGGCGCCTGCAGGCAGATAATGTTTGAGCTTGCCGGAGACATCGAAATTTATATGACAAACAAAAGTGGAACAGTAAAAAAAGAAAACCTTTCTTCACTGCTTCCGCATGCTTTCACATCTAAAACATTATCTAATGGAAGAGATTAGCCCTCATTACGCGCCGCGAGAGACCGGATGGATCGAGGTAATATGCGGATGTATGTTCAGCGGGAAAACCGAAGAGCTGATTCGCCGCCTGCGCCGAGCCGAGATCGCACGCCAGAATGTCGCGATATTCAAACCGCAAATCGAAAATCGTTACAGCGATGACGATATTGTCTCTCACAGCGACGACCGGCTGAAATCAATCGTTGTCGATTCGGCATTGGGAATTCCTGCATTAGCGAAAGATGCTCAGGTCGTTGGAATCGACGAGGGACAATTTTTCAAAATGGATCTTGTTGAAGTCTGCGAGTCGCTCGCATCAGCCGGGAAGAGAGTTATCGTTGCCGGACTCGATCAGGATTACCGCGGAAAGCCGTTCGAGCCGATTCCGCAGCTCCTCGCAGTAGCAGAATATATTACAAAAACTCTTGCTATTTGCGTCGTCTGTGGAAATCCTGCCGACCGCACTCAAAGAAAAACACAATCCGGAGAACTTTTTTTGGTCGGCGCAAAAGATATTTACGAAGCTCGCTGCAGAAGATGTTTTGTACCACCGTCTAATTAGAAGTCAAGCATTCGTGATTTATCGGAAAATCTGTTGCTCCGGCGGTGACAGATGGAATCCCTTATGAGAAGGAGGAATAGAAAGCTTGCTCGACTTCCATTTTGCGCTTCCTCTATTTTCATCGCGAATTACTTCAACAACGTACACCATGATATTGCGATTGTTCTCGGCAGTGGACTCGGCGGTTTCACAAAACATCTTTCTCGCAAAGTTATTCTAAAGACAAATGAAATACCCGACTACCCACGTTCAACTGTTCCCGGACACGTTGGCGAAATTGTAAGCGCAAACGTGGCAGACAAAAGAATCCTCGTCTTCAGCGGACGCGTTCATTATTACGAGACAGGATCATCAGTCGATGCAGTAGTAACTACAATCGTCTCTCACCAACTCGGGATAAAAAAAATCATCCTGACAAACGCCGCAGGAATTCTCAATGAGAAATTCGTTCCTGGCGACCTGATGCTTATAAAAGATCAAATCAATCTTACATTTAGAAATGTTCTGCTCGATTTGGAAATGTCTAGGAAGGACTTAAATCCAATTTATAGCGAGAAGCTTGCAACGACAGCTTTCATGGCGGCGGAAAAGTCCGGCGTAAATCTCAAAGCCGGCATATATCTCGGGCTGACTGGACCATCTTATGAGACTCCTGCAGAGGTAATGTTTTACAGAACTCTAAGAGCAGATGCTGTCGGAATGTCAACAGTTCACGAAGCGATGTTCGCTCGATCAGCCGAGATGGAGGTAATAGGGATTAGCTGCCTCACAAATTTCAGCACAGGTATAGCTTCAGAAAAACTTTCACATGAAGAAGTAACCAAGGTCGGCGCAAAGGTCGAAGAAAATTTTTCAAGATTCCTGACTACATTTGTAGAGATGGTTTAGAAGGCACTTTAATTCCCCGCGAATACGTGCATCATGGCATAAAGAGTTTTCCCCTTCTCTCTCTTGGCATTGAATAGAAAGTCCGCACGAACTAGGTAACACTTTTCCTTTTGCATTCTCAAGTTGCCATCTCAAGAACTTGCTCGGAGGTCTTTTCGGTACAGCCAACTCAGAGCGAACAGAATCCCTATCAACAACAACGGGCCGGATATCGTAAGAATCCAGGAGGCGTGACGCAAGTTCGCGAACAAGTACCACAACCCACAGGCGATAAACAACACTGCTCCGATCCATTCCCGGCGCCAGGCAATCACAATTGCAACTATGATAATGGCTGTTGGAATTAGATGTATAAGAAGGGCGAGCATCGTTTGCCAAAACCCGTGACCCTCACTAAACACATCCAAGGCAAACAAACTTATAAACAAAACAAACAAAATACTGAGCACCCTTGGTGACCAGAACAGCAATCGTTTGAGGAACTGTGTCACTGGAGATATCTCTTTCTTATTTGAATATTACGATAATAGACATCGTTCATTTCTTTTTACCGAAACGAGGGGCTGCGTGGTAGCACAGGCCGCACGTCAAGTGCTTTACTTTCGGTTGGTCAAGAACGCTGCAAGTTGAGCGCTTGTTGCATTGCCGACCCAGTATCGTCCTTCCACTTCGACTACCGGTACAGATTTAAAACCCTTCTCTCGTATCACACCCGGTTGGAAGGTGATGTCCACATCCGCCAGCTCGAATCCCATTTTACTTTGCAGCTCGATGAGGCGGCGCTTGACAATTGGACAGAATGGGCAAACATTAGCTGTGTACAAGGTGACCTTTGAGACTTTCTCCGTCTCCGCTACCGGTTCGGCTGCTACATCCTCGACAGAACCGTATCCAAGCAATCGGGACATTTTCGGAAATATCTTTATGTAGAAGATTTGGGCGAACACCCCGACGATCAGCACAAAGATAGCTGCCCACCATCCTACCAGCACTCCCATTACGATAGCTAAAGCAGGAATGCCTAACCATGTTCCCCACACGTTAAAAAGATAACACTGCTGTTTCATCGTTTTCATAGCTTTGATCCCTTTTAGAATTGTGTGTCGTGCCGCACTTCACCTGACCTCTTCACAAATCACATTTGTCCTGGACTCTTTTATTGTGGGGCATCGCCGCCCACTGCTGTAATGGAGTAGTCGCGAAGCGTTCCCCTCTACAACGCTCCGAGGGATTCTCAAGCTTCTATCTCACCTGCACTGTGATTGGATTACTGTCAACTAAAATCGACTTGACAATTTCCTGTGTCTTTGTGTCTATTACAAAGATAGAAGCGTTTCCCTGGCAAGACACATAAGCGTATCTGCCGTCGGGAACCATCGCAATTGACGTTGGCATTGTGCCCACGGGAATCGTTTTTACAATCGCAGCGGAAGCGACATCTATGATGGTCACGGTGGATAGCTGAACGTTGGTAACATAAACAAATTTGCCGTCGGGTGTCACTGCTATCCCGCGCGCGACATTCACATCATGAATTCTCGCAACGACGGAATCGGATTGCGTGTCAATTTGTTCAACTTCATTGAGATCAGCGTTAGCTACATAAAGATATTTCTGGTCGGGGGAGAATGCGATATCTAACGGCCGTCCCCCAACTTCAATTCTCTTCTCGACTGTTTGTGTCTCCGGATCTATGACATATACGAACGGGGTAAAAATCTGACTCTGATATATTTTGTTCCCTTTTTCTGGCCTGCAGAGACTACCCGTCCCTTCCCCTAATTTCTTGACAACCTGATTAGTGCGCGTGTCTAAGAACCAGAGACCATCATTAGATTCATGACCGATTAGCAGGTATCGTGCGTCCGCCGTCAGGAGTAGGTGAGATGGATGATCGCCTGCCGGCACTATTGCAATCGTTTTTCCAGTTTTTGTACCAAAGACAGTAACGTCGTTGGATTTGTAATTCCCGATGTATCCATGGTCAAGTTGAGAAGAAAGTTCGACGCAACAAGGACCCATGCCCGATTTGATTTTCCTGACGATCCGATTATTTTCGGGGTCAAGAACAGATACGTGATCCAAACTAATATGGCTAACGTAAACCATACCATATCTCATGGAATCAGCTGGCGTAACGGATGAGCTGTCTTCCATTTTTCTCAGTGCCGTTTTCGTTTGTGATCGGGCATCAAATTGACTTAAACACATGATTGTGATCGCGGATAGCAGCAGAATAATTTTAGGTTTCATCTTCTCCTCCTTGTAAGTTGTGGTTAAAGAAAAATACGGACGCTGTCGTCCCCATTTGAGCGACCCTCACAATTTCTTATTTGTTATTAAAGCCGTCCGGCTAAAAAATACCTTCGGTCTATCAATAATTTCAAATCCAATGTTTCTAAGTTTATCGATCATCTCATCGAACGATTTCTTTGAAACATGAAACTTCGGCTCAATAATGTATATCTTTCCGCCGGGTTTTAAAATCGATTTCAATTCTCCAAATAGCTCATCCTGACTTGGCACTTCGTGGATCATATAGAAAGCCAAGACAAAATCCACATTTTCGGTGACGCCAACTCTATTGTCTTCACACTTATGTAATGTGATTCTTTCTTCCAATTCCGTCCCTTTAATCTTTCTGTTTACCTTTTCCAGCATTCCATCTTGCAAATCAGCAGCTATAACTTTCCCCGAGCCGTTAAGCAGTTTTGCGATTTCCACGGAAAAAAAGCCCGGACCACAGCCTAAATCAAGAACCGTCATTCCAGTTCTAATGTATGATCTTAATATTCTCTGAGGATTTTGCAATAATCTCCTGACAGAATTATCAAGTCCTCCCGCTTTTTCTACAGGGCAAAGTGTTTGTTTTTTCTCTTTTGTCATAGTTGTTATTTCATCCTAATTGTTTTTCAAATAGTGTTTTATCACTCCTCGCGTCTAACGTACTGCAGAAAAAAGTAGTGGCGCGCACATCCATTATTTAAATGAGCGTGCCATGAAGCGAAATCCATTTATAAAATGCTTCGCGTCTTTTTTCCGCCTGTTAGCCGCTGTTCGCGGAAGATGGTTAATGGCAATTCTCCTTTCGTTGTATCCAGCGTGCTTTTCCATCGCGAGTCAGTTGAACGATGTCAATAGGGCCTCCGATCCATATGCTATCCATTTTGGATTGATTCTCAATCAAAGCACGGATTATTGTTTCGGGAGTAGCGGTTATTATCATATTGGTTTTATTAAGAGCTTCAATATATCCAGTGAGATATGTGCTATCACCTTCAAACGGAGAACATACCCACTCATCTGGTGTAACGATACTTTGAGTGAAGGATGTATCGACAATAACATGGTGGCCAGACATGCGTGGATGGAAGGTGCGATTATAAAGTATGGGACTTCCATTTATGAAGGTAGCAAACAGCGCACGGATGCTCAGAGCGTTACGAGCCATTTCCGAGTTGCTAAACAAGTCATGGTAACTGAGAGAATCAACCCAAGTACGCATCCAATTAAAAGTGACGCTATCGAAGCGTTGGACTCTTTTCTCAAGTGTGATAGGCAATATCAAGTCCCTCTTTGCTTCATCGCGGATATTGAACCTGTAGTGCGCGAAGATTCCAACAGAAGCGAAGATAACGCCATTGGATTCAAAGATTTTGCAAGCTGTATCAGGGACAACATGGGGGCCCATGATTCTACTTTCAATGCCAACCGTGATAGTGTCACCGCGAACAAAAGCGACGCAAAAACTTCCGTGTTTGAAATTCGAATTAGGAGAGCGGATTCCCCGATTTACTGGGGATACTTGAGCAAACCCGGTGTTCACGAGGATGAGACTAATTACGATATAGATATAAGTCCCGATGGAAAACACTGGTTTCATCTGTTTAACTCCTATTGTGAAAATGGCTATCCCAAGGTGCAACTGATCTATAAGAATGGGACATGGTTGATAATTCCATAATTTCCCTTCAGCGAATTGCGGCTAACTATTGCAAAAAGGTACATATGTACATTTTTTTCCTTTTTAGTCGCACTTTCAAAAGCACTTGTGGAAGCCTCTCGGCTCCCGCAACTTTCTAACTTGCTCTTACTTCTGCGCCGGAGGAGCATCAGCCTCTGGCTGAAGATCCGGCCGAGGTGGAACGGGCTTCGCCAACTCGAAACCATAGACAGTAGAAATGTATTTATGTTTATTAACTTAATTGCTTCAGAAACACGCCCGCCCAAAACCTGACTTCAATAACCATATCGCAAAAACAGCGCGTACAAAAAGCGGGTCCAGATGATCCAATCATCCTTGCGAAAATATATAAACTGTCGCGACAAAAGCAAATACTTTCGCCAAAAATTCTATCCGTGGTTGGTGAAACACATTAAATTTGTGCAGAATTACCTATTATGACAGTGAAAATATTCAAAGGGCCCGTTCAATAAATAATTGAACGGCATAACAATCCGCTCTCTTAGCTCTGTTCTCAGCCTAAGGCTGATGCGCCTCTGGCGCAGACGAAATGAACTTGTACCCCGACTTCTCGATCTTTCCCTTCACCTGATCAATATCAAGCTCGCCCTTGTATTCGACCTCCACGCTTCTATTTGAACGGTCAGCCTTTGCGGACTTTACACCGGGAATTTCCGACAACGCCTTTTCAACCGTCATCTCGCAATGATGACAAGTCATTCCTTCCACATTAAGGGTCTTCTTTTTCGTTCCAATATTAAACATGATTATCTCCTTAAATAAATCACCTTGTCGCAAGCCGTGACATATCGTGTCATGCCCGAACGTTTCTGTCGGGCATCCACAAATAGATTCCCGCTAAAAGCATGCGGGAATGACTGCACCGTAAGCGGCTGGGAATGCAACCCTCAGAGGTTGAATTACTTTGCCGTTCAATCATCCTATTTTTATTCTCTTCAGACGTATAGAATTGCTCACAACACTTACAGAACTTAACGCCATGGCAGCCGAAGCTATCATGGGATTCAACTGCAATCCGGTTATCGGATATAATGCACCTGCCGCAAGCGGTATAAGTATAACATTGTAGAAAAAAGCCCAGAAGAGATTTTGCTTGATCACTCTCAAAGTCGATTTCGATAATGCGATGGACTTCGGAACCAACTTAAGCTCGTTTCTAACAAGAGTAATATCCGCCGCTTCGATGGCGATGTCGGTCCCGCTCGCCATGGCTATTCCAAGGTCAGCCTGCGTCAATGCAGGAGCGTCGTTGATTCCATCGCCGACAAACGCGACAACTTCCCCCTTTTCCTGCAAGCGTTTTATGACATCAAGTTTTCCTTCTGGTGAGACATTCGCAAAATATTTTTCGATGCCGATTTGTTCCGCGATGCGTTTAGCCGAGGCTTCGCTGTCTCCGGTTAAAAGATAAGTCTTCAATCCAAGTTTTCGAATTTGTTGCAATGCATCCGTGGCATCATTCCTTAAATAATCGCTTACCAAGATCGCACCTATTATTTGCGAATCCACCGAAACATAAAGAACCGTAGCGGTCAACTCACGCATTGGCTGCAAAACTTTAGCCTCGAAACCCCCTTTAGGGGATTTCCAACCACCATTACATACAAATTCCAATTTTCCTGCGCGAATAATCTTGCTGATCCCAGAATGCTCGTGTACTTCTACCTCAACCCCTTTTCCCGCATAACTCTTAAAACGGTCTCCGGTTTCAAGCGCGGACGATTCATGAATCGCATCTGCTCTAAAATTACGACTCTTTGCCTCTTCGACAACAGCCTTTGCAATAGGATGCTCCGAATGAATTTCAGCTAATGCAGCGAGCCTTAACAATTCGTCTTCGGCTGTTCCATTATATGTAATAATTTCAACAACTCGCATTTCACCCGCGGTGACCGTTCCTGTCTTGTCGAAGATAACGCTCGTAATCTTGCGAGCCTGTTCCAACGCCTCACTGCTCCTTATGAGAATTCCCATTTCTGCACCTCTGCCGGTACCAACCATTATTGCCGTCGGTGTCGCAAGACCGAGCGCGCAAGGACAAGCAACTATGAGAACCGCGACAAATGCCATCAGAGAGTGAACAAGATGCGGCGAAGGTCCAAAGAACATCCACGCCAATGTGGAAATCAATGCAATTGCAATGACCGTCGGAACGAAAACAGCCGCCACTTTGTCCACAAGCCTTTGAACGGGAGGTTTCGATGTTTGAGCTTCTTCGACAAGATTTGCGACACGAGCGATAAAACTATCTTTGCCCAACTTCTCTGCCTGAACCATCAATGTACCATCGAGGCAAACTGTGCCGCCAAGCACGCTTCCGCCTTTTGTTCGCTCGACAGGGATGCTTTCGCCGGTCAGCATCGATTCATCAACCATCGAGAATCCATCAACCACCTTCCCGTCAACAGGAATTCTCTCGCCTGGCTTCACCCTCAAAACACTGCCAACTTGAACGACCGTAAGCGGAACATCAATCTCTTTCCCGTCAAGAACCAAATGAGATGTCGTCGGCTGAAGTGCGACTAATTTTCTAACAGCCTCAGAGGATTTCCATTTTGCCTTTGCCTCTAAAATCTTTCCGAGAAGAATAAGCGTAATGATTACCGCACTCGTATCAAAATAGACCGGAAGCTGTGAGTTGAAAAGCGTAACTGCTGCACTATAAATAAATGCCGATGAAGTCCCGACGGCAATTAAAGTATTCATATCCGCTGTTCCATGCTTCGTTACATTCCAGAAGCCGTTAAAAAATTTTCCGCCGACGTAAACCATAACCGGGACTGTAAGCAGCATTAATACGAAGTCACGCATGGCGGTGGAAATAACAACAACAAACGGAAATATTTCCGGCATACTCCCGACCATAATAAGTGCGGTCAGAATCGCCCCGACCTTAAATTTTCGCCAGAGATTCCGGTATTCCTTTTCTCGGGCTTCTGCCTCAGCTCTTACCGAATCGACTTCGTCGGCAGTATCGATAATTTTGTACCCTGCATTCTCAACAGCTTTTTTCAGGATGTCAATATTGACGCTTGCCGGCTCTATCTCGACTGTCGCAGATTCTGTTGCCAGATTAACGACAGCCTGATCAACGCCTGCAACATTTTTCAAGGCGTTCTCCACCCGCAGCACGCAGCTTGCGCACGTCATTCCTTCTATAGGAAGAGTAAGTCTTATTTTGCTCTTCTTGGCCTGCTCGATCATTAACTATCCTATCGATTAATTCCCATCTCTCAATCCAAGATCGATCTTCACATCGCCAAGTGCAGCCTCTTCGCTGTCGTTGGTTGCTATGACGACAATCTTGTCTTTCCGAAATTCTCCGATGACAGAGAACACCATGGCTCTCCCTGCATCGTCTAAGTTTGACATCGGTTCGTCAAGAACAAGAACTTGCGGATCATGAATAAGTGCGGCGGCATATTTTAATCTTTGCTTCATTCCAGACGAAAATCCTTTGAGCTCGTCATTCCTTCTATTAAACAAACCAACAAGCTCAAGAATTTCCAGAGCTTTCTTTTCTGCATCCGTTGGCAATTTGCGCGCTCTCATTTCTATCCGAAGATTTTCAAGTGCTGTGAATTCCCCATAAAGTTCTAAATACGGCGCAACGAACCCGATGTATCTATGAATTTCATCTCGCTCTATTCTCCCTTTTCCATCTGAAAGAGAAATCTCACCGGAGGTCGGCGTCAGTACCCCGCAAATGATTTTCGACGCCGTCGATTTTCCACTGCCATTCGGTCCAGTGATTGAAAGAACTTCGCCTGACTTTGCTTCGAAAGAAATATCTTTGAAGACAACTCGCCGGTTGAAAATTTTCTTCAGCTGCTTTCCGGCAAGAATCAATTCTTCACCACAGCTATTTTTCCGACTGCACTTTTGACACCGTCCGTTACCACATAAATATAAATTCCGCTCGATACGGTCTTGCCATTTCTGTCCTTCCCATTCCAAACGAAATATTTTCCCCCGAGATATTGAGCGATATTATTATCACCATCAAGCTTGCTAACTAATTCGCCGGAAATCTTTAAAATTGAAAGACTTGGACTGTTTTCATCTGAAAAAGGATATGGAATTTTCAGCTCTTGTTGCAACGATGGATTAAATGGCTGTGGATAAACGGCATCGTTTTTTGCGGCAAGATTTTCACTCGTAATGCATGGGACAAGTCTCCAATTTGTGTAATCGGCGGTCACAAAAAAAATGCAGTAACCGTTTGTCAACTCCCTTAGGCAATTTGATCCACCGAGAGAAATTCCGACGGAGAATGGATAACTTGTGGTATCATAATTTGGGTAACTTGTGGTATCATAATTTGCGGCGGCAGAAAAATTATCGTTCACAACCGCCACTCCAATTGTGTCTGTACCCGCATCTATTTGGTAAAAATGTTCGGTCAAACTCAAAGCTGTTGTGGAGAAATCGACTCCGCTGCTTGTCAGATTATCGAAGCCGCTGATCTTGACCAGTGGATAATCAGAGGCGCGAGGATATGTCGAGACATTATACTGTGAAGCGAATTGGGATCTGTAACTTGTGAAATAATTCCATTGCGAAAACAATTGGAATGCATAAGATGGATCAACACCGATCGATTTAAATTCATCTTCGATGGCTGGAATTACAGCCTCTCGTGCCATGTTCTGCCAGATTCCTTTCATCACTTGTACACCACCATATTCTTTGTATTCATTTTGGACAAATATTCCGAAGACGCACCGTTCATAGCCGGCATAATCTGGCTCATAAAGATTGAAAGGCCGATCCACGTTATCAAAAAAGGTGCTCAGATACTGATAATAGTCATTAACTTCAGGATAGACGACCTGCTCCATCCATGTTGAAGTAAGCTCATAAAACCAAAGGTCGTTCTGCCACAGGCCGTAATTGCCGATCAGAATCCCGTGATGAAACTCGTGAGCAATCGTGACCTCAATCGCCGGTATGCCACGAGTGTAAGTTGACTGAAACTCGTTTCTTATCACAGTCCATGCCGCATATGTTGGATTCACACGGTTAATTATCGGCTGGGAAGGGTCATAGTCCGTATAGCTATACTCACCGGTAGGCAGAGACTGAACGTATATGTCGTATTCGTTACCGCCGCCTGCTCCGCTGTCCGATGGCGGAGGAGGAAAACCGAGTGAATCAACTTCGACTTGATAAACGTAATCACAAATTTTCGCAACCGAATCAACAAAAGTCATGGTGCTTCCTGGAATCACCTGCCCGTTTGAATCATATAAAAATGGTTGATTACTATCCGCTTCGGTAGTATCGAAGTGAATTCTGAATTTGCCGGATTGGCTAACGATGCTCGTATCGTTGACCGGCCTGAATTGCAAAATGCTCTTAATGTTAAATTTATCGCCCGGAGTTCCGTAATAGTCAGCGATAATGTGAAACCCGCATTTGTCATGGTACTTGACATTATACGATTCAAAGAGTCTATTAATTTCTTTTTGACGATCAGACGCATTCGTTCGTGATGCAAAGAGAAAAGCAGAGAAAACAGCGAGTGCGAATTTAAAAGCTACTGACCGTGACATAGGATTCAGAACGATTGAGAAAGAAAATTCTGTCTGTGGATGGCGATATTGCCATATCATCTGGTTCGGTCTCAACGTGCCAGGATTTAATCAGTCTTACAAAGCCGTTATTCATGTTAGCAGCCAAAAGAAAGATTTCTCTTTTGCTATGACTAAAGAATGCCATATAAAGAGTCGAATCTATGGACGCGAAGTTGATGCTCTTGAAATCAGAATCGTTAAACGGAATCACGTAAACCTGATGCAACTCAAGAAGTTTAGGCTTCGTAAACATTGTTTCAAAGACGCTTAGTGTATCATGGTTCTCCAGAAGGAGCATTGGAGTAGAAGAACTATTCACCAATTCACCTTCAGAACCCTCCATGGGGATTAAAGTGGTTTTTCCATCTTTAAGATTAGTGTAAGCAAACGTCAAGCTATCCTCCCCGCTTTTCCATAACCTGAAGAACGAAGGATATGGATGGATCCCGACCGCAGAATTCATGTAGGCAATATTTTCGTTAACTTCATAATCGTGCTCGATAAATTCTCCTTTCATGGAGTTAAAATATGAAATGCCGATTGCACTGTCAGGATGAATCCTGTAGGCTGTTACTATGATCGCAGAGTCATTTTCGACTGCGCCGTTAACGGCAAATGGCAGGAATGCAGTTCTGACCGTTCGTTCCATGATACCTTTCTCAAATTCAGATATTTCATATAAGCTCAGCATATCGGCATTGCTATAAGAAAGCAACAGGCCAGGTTGTCTATTCGGAATCAAAATTGATGAGTTATGAATACCTACGGACGATGAAGGCTTTGCTGCAGGTATACCTTGCGATTGCCAGTCGTTTGCGATTGCGGAATCCGCAGGACTGCGACCTTCGTAACGAGCTGCCATGATCCTTCCGCGAGAATTTCCGACGACCAAATAATTTGAACTGTCATCTCCACAAACGGAAATCCAAACCGGATCGGCACAAACCGGCATCGCTACATCAGGACTTTTATTGAAAAGAGATGCAGTCTTGAATACCTTCATGAAATTTTCAATTGGACTTGAAGCCACAAGGTCGGCATGAACCCGATTTGGAAAACAGAAAGGAACAATATTTTCGTAATTCGCTCCAATACCCACCGCTCCAGCATAATGAAAATGTTTCGCCGACGAATCGTGCGAAAACAGCGTAATTTCCTTTGTGTCGCTGCTAAGAGCCGCAATATCTGTTGTACCATTTCCCGTGAAATCTGCTATTGCAAATTGCGAGATGGGACCAAGCGTCTTCAAGGTTTGTCGCACGTAAAATCTGCCGAACCCATCACCACCATAGATATCAATCTGGGCGAGGCGGGTATATCCTACCAGAATGTCCGGATAACCGTTATCGTCAAGGTCGGCAACTGAAAGCGTCGAAGGTTCCGCTCTCAAGAGGAATGGCACCGGCTGCGCGAACGATCCATCTCCCCTTCCATAAAAGATTAAGAGCTTGTGATTTACCCAGTCGAGTGCTGCAATGTCCGGAACAAGGTCTCCATTGAAATCCGTAAACGCAATATCACTGAAAGGAATGCTCCCGAGAGGACCTTGCATTATACGCGCTTCTTGAAATTCTCCTGCACCAGCATTCTTCGCTTCGGAAATTCCAAGCGTAAACTTTCCGAATCCGACTATGTCTATTTTGCCGGACGTCTCGAGATCTGAAGCAGCTACTCCACTGCAATATGCGTCTATGGAAACTTCCTGAGATACAACCGGTCGTCCATCCTTTCCAAACGACACCAATGCGACGAAGTGCGGTTTCATGAGCACGGCAATCTTTGACTGAATCTTTTCATGATCGCTGCTGTCGAGTAAAACTTCCTTCCCTTTCGCAATTGCGATCGGGGTGTCTGGAAGACTGATAACATTTGTGAGAATTAAATTCTCCATTGAATCAGGTTCAAATAAATATAATGCTTTTTCCGATTTTGAAATTGCCGCGATGCTTTTGTATGTGCCAGAAAAGTTCCCTGAGATCATCTGACCCAGTGGCGCTATAGTTGCTTGCATGTCGATCGTTTTAAAAACCGGTGTGTAAACCTGTGCTTCGGAAATTCGCGCGACGTTTACAACAAATACTATTTGAATTACCGCCTGCCTGAAGAGCTGCACGCACCTGACTCCGGCGATGTCACTCATCATTTACCCCTGTTCACTGGATCGTTCAGACCAAATTCGATTTGTCTCCTCTCGGTGACGAAGACGCTGCTCACGCCTGAACAATGCTTGCTCATACCTGCGTTTTTCTTCCTGAGATTCCGGATATACTGGTACAGCTTTATTCGGTTTACTGTCCTGGTCTATACTTACAAAAGTTAAATAAGCAGAATTCGAATGCTTTTTCTCCCCTGTCAGGGGATTCTCCGAAAACACTTTCACCCCAACTTCCATTGATGTATTAAAAACTCTATTTACGCTTGACTTCAGAATTACAAGTTCTCCTAATTTTACCGGATGAAGGAACCTGAGTTCATCAACCGCTGCCGTTACACAGACGTGATTGGAATGTCTCGTCGCTGCCATGGCCGCAACGATATCTATCCAGTGCATGAGTCTGCCGCCGAGTAAATTTCCAAGCTGATTTGTGTCATTAGGCAATACGAGTTCCACCATCTCGACCTGCGATACACTTACAGATTTTCCCTCACGTTTCATGTTAGCCCGGTAATTCTTCGCTTATAGTTCATGGCTCATGACTGATTTCAAGATTCAATGTGCGAGCAAGCTCATCGGCTTCCAGTCTTAGATCCGACTTCGGAAACATAGTATAAAACTTTTGAAGCGCAGCTCTTGCCTCATCGTCTTTATGTCGCACTATTAACACTTTAATTTTTCCAATTGCCGCTTTGTCGGCAACGTTCGAATCATGGTATTGATCGAGGATAATGTCGTAATAAACGATCGCCGCTTTATAATAATCCATCGTTGTGTACAGTTGAGCGGTGTCATAATATTTCTGAGCTAATTTATTTCTAAGGTCCGTTATTTCCTTCTCGGCATCGGGAACTAATGGGCTGTTGGGATAATAGTCTATGAAATTTTGGAATGCATCAATTGCCTTCAGGCTGCTTTCTTGATCCAATTGAACACGCGGAGTTTCAGCTGCGTAGCACTCTGCAATTTTGAATCTCGCTTCGGGAGCAAGTTTGGATGATGGATAGTTGGTAAATAAATTACCAAATTCGAATGCAGCAGTTACATACTCTGTCTCATCAAAATAAGTTTCGGCAAGATAGAACTGAGCGCTGTCCGCATAAGCGCTCGCCGGATACTGCTTCACCACTATGTCAAACTGATCCTTTGCCTTCAAATAATCTTTATCATTCAGTAATTCCATTCCGTCTCGAAACGTCTTCCCGGCTCCTTGCACAGTTAATTCTTGAGTTGATGAACAAGATGCAAAAATAAATGCAGAACCAATTAATACTAGCCCAGCTGATAGTCGATAGATGATGGATGACTTAAATTTCATTCAAGAACCTCTTAACGTAAAAAAAAGATAGACTATGATTGCAGCGGAAGCGGCAAACACCAGAGGCTGAAAGATTGTATCGAGAAACCCGGCTGGATCACTCCTTCCATGGAGAAATTCATACGAGCCCGTTTCCAATTCCGGTATTCGACTTTGCTTAACTGTGTCCGCAAAAGAAAATGAGTAAGACTTGGCAAATCTGACTTCTCCGCTGTCAGCCATCTCAATATCGTAAGCCGACCGAATAGTTCTCACGACTTCCGATGAGCTGAAAATATGAGATGCAATCGGAGCGGAGTAAGTTACCTCGACCAGTTGCACAGCAACTTTCAAAGACGCGGCCGTCGATGAATCCATCACTACTCGTATCTTGTTTTCTAACAAATGCTCCTCGATTCTTTGACGCACAAAATTATTAACTTCCCGTGGACCGATTGCAGATCGCTCATAGTTGACAACCGCTTGCCTATGCCGCACAAGTACAGAAAGTACCGAATCGGCTACTATACCAACTTGTGAGTTAAGAACCTCGTAGTTCGTGGAAATGTGTCCTTGTGTACCACCATTCGCGCGAGCGTAATCTCCGCCCGCTGATAAGAAAATTACGAATGTAAAAACTCCAAATGAGAATTGATACTTCATTACGCATAAATTCCGCGAATCTTAAGAGTCTTCGCAACTTTATCGATTGCCAAGATGTATGCGCCGAGGCGCATCGAGACTTTGTATTTTTCTGCAGTCTGAAAAACATTATTGAAAGCGTCATGCATCATCCGATCGAGACGGCGATTAACTCTATCGAGTGTCCAGAAAAACCCCTGCCTATCCTGCACCCATTCAAAATAGCTCACGGTTACGCCGCCTGAATTTGCGAGTATGTCCGGAACTACAAGAATGCCTTTATCATCAAGAATCGGATCTGCTTTTGCAACCGTCGGACCGTTTGCACCTTCGACAATTATTTTCGCTTTTATCTTAGACGCGTTCTGTGCAGTGATTTGATCTTCCTTCGCCGCGGGGACGAGAATGTCTGTTTCAATTTCAAGAAGTCCTTCGTTCGTGATAGAATCGCCGATTCCGCCCCCTTCAAGAGTTCTATGCTTTTGTGCCCACTCAATTGCCCGATTGATATCGATACCTTTTTTATTGTAATAGCCGCCGCTGATATCACTCACTGCGAGGACTTTCAGTCCTTGGTCGCTCAATAATTTTGCAGATACCGAACCGACATTTCCGAATCCCTGCACGGCGCAAGTTGTCTGTTTCACATTCAATCCGATGCGTGCCATGGATGCCAAAGTTGAGACCATGACACCGCGTCCCGTGGCTTCCTTTCTTCCAAGCGAGCCGCCGATTATCAAGGGCTTGCCCGTCACGACTGCAGTCTCAGTGCGTCGAGTGTGCATGCTGTAAGTGTCCATTATCCACGCCATGATCTGCTCGTTCGTATTCATATCAGGCGCCGGCACATCTTTATCCGGTCCGAAAATATCGAGCATATTCGCGGTGAATCGCCGTGTGATTTTCTCAAGCTCAACCAGCGTGAGTCTTGTAGGATCGCACTTAACTCCACCTTTTGCCCCGCCGAAAGGAATATTTGCAATCGAACATTTCCAAGTCATCCAGGCAGCAAGCGCTTTCATTTCATCAAGAGTAATATCGGGAGCATATCGAATTCCACCTTTTGATGGACCGAGCGCATCATTGTGGATCACGCGATAACCCTCGAACACTTCAATCTCGCCGTTGTCCATTTGTATCGGAATCGAGACAATCACCTGTTTTACAGGGGTCTTCAAATATTCATAGACCCCGCTTTCAAGTTCCAACAATTCGGCTGCAACGTCAAATCGCTCCATCATAGATTCGAACGGATTTTCTTTATCCAAAATTGGGGCCGGTTCTTTGTAAGTTACCGTGTCCATAATGTCTCCTCGGTTCTCAGTAGAGATTTTTTCCTGCTGCTAATGCTTCAAGCTTTGCAATCCGCTTTTCTGTTGGAGGATGTGTGCTGAAAAGCCTCGCGAACGATTGTGCATTTAAGGGATTAACTATAAAAAGGTGTGCGGTTGAAGGCTGTGCCTGCATAGGAATCTGCTGAGCGCCGAGCTGCAATTTCTGAAGTGCGCTCGCGAGCGAAAGCGGCTTCACGGAAAGTTTCGCCCCGCTCTCATCTGCTTTGTACTCCCGCGAACGTGATATTGCTAATTGAATTAATATTGCAGCAATCGGCGCGACAATTATAACAAAAAGTTGGCCAATGGCTGAAGAATCGTTGTTTCGTCCGCGACCTCCGCCTCCAAAGAAGAACATCGACCAGCTCAACATCTGTGCGAGATAAGTAATCGTCCCGGCAAATGTTGCCACAATTGTTGACGTCAAAATATCCCTGTGAAGCACATGAGAAAGTTCGTGCCCGATAACCGCTTCTAATTCTTCGTCGCTCAAAATTCTCATTATTCCGTCAGTGACTGCAACGGCAGCGTGCCGTGGATTTCTTCCTGTTGCAAATGCGTTCGGTGTTTCCGTCGGAACCATATAAAGTTTTGGCATTGGAATGTTTGCCCGAGTCGCGAGGCGATGTACCATAGCATATAATCGCGGCGCTTCCGCTTCCGTTACTTGCTTTGCATGATAACTCATCAGTACCATTTTATCGGAAAACCAATAAGCGAAGAAATTCATAGCGAGACTAAAGAGAAACGCATACGTCATGCCTGTCTTTCCACCAATCATGTTTCCTATGAACAGAAACAAAACCATCATTAAACTCATAAAGAACACCGTTTTTAGAGTATTCTTCATATAAAACACATCCTCCTTTTGCAAATTAATTTATATTTCGTGGGATGGAGTTGCAAGGCAGAAACCAAAGTCAAAGTTCGAAATTCAGATGCCAAAATCAGAGTTCAAAACTTAAAGTAGTTCAACTGAAGTTTTCATCTTTGCGTTGTGGCTCTGACTGGATTTTATTCCACGCCTCGCGGGAATCTTTCAATAAGACCGTAACGTTCTTTGATAAAGCTAATATCTAAAAGTTTTATATTTAAAAGTAAAACTTCAACTATACTGTAAATAACAGAAAGAGGGTAAGTTGGCTAAATGATGGCACATGAACATCGTCGCTTAATATTAATCACTGGCATTATAATTTCAATCCTGACGACGACAGCAGGCGCGCAAATGTTAAATAATCTGCAGCTTCAAATAACTCCAGGTACGCCACTCTCGTTTCAACAAAAGGAATCTGCGATGGGAAACAACAGTCAGAATCTTTTCGGAAATTTCGGCGACAACATTTTGGATAGCTTTAAAGGCACTAATGCGTATCTCCATCTCGCGGCCATCGCTTCGACTTACATACTTGTTAACGAAGACGTTGACTACCATGTCGAAAGTTTTTTTAATGAGCACGAAAAATATGGTAAATGGGCACGCCCCATATTATACAGCGGACAATTCCTTCCTTTAGCAGCAGGCGGTGGTTTATTTGCTTATGCCAAAATAAGAAATGATAAAGAAACATTAGGCGCATCGTTCGCTGTGTTGCAGGCAAGTTTAATCGAGTTAATATACAACTCGACATTGAAGGCAATAACAGGTAGACCAAATCCTGATTGGAGAAATAATGGTGATATGGACAGCCTGAGCAAGACTTTTCGGTTCGGGTTTTTGCGCGGAGGACTTTACTGGGGGTGGCCATCTGGACACACCGTAGCGACCATGGCTGTCGTGTCAGCATTGACAAACTACTACCCTGATAAAACATGGCTTAAATTTGCAGGATATGGACTCGTTGCCTATACAATGTTCGGAGTTACATCCGTCAACCGTGGTGGTATGCATTGGTTCTCTGACGCAATCGCGGGTGCGTTAATGTCGTATGCTGTAGGGTCAACAGTCGGCAAATACTATAGAAGAGTCTATACACCAGATAATTCTATTTCATCAAAAAATGCCAACGTCGGTTTACCAAACGAAATCATTCCAACTGGGATTAATATTTCTTTCCAATTCTGAAATAAAAATCCAGCCGAAATATCATTTCACAAGAATCATTTTCATTGTCTTGGAATACTCTACGGCATCCAACCGATAGAAATAGACCCCACTCGATAGCTTGCTTGCGTCGAATCTAACTGCGTAGTTTCCAACATTTTGTTTCGCATTCACCAGAGTCGCTACTTCTCTACCAAGTACATCATAAACTTTCAAAGTGATCTGACCGCTCGACGAAACCTGATAGCTGATCGCCGTGCTCGGATTGAACGGATTCGGATAATTCTGAGAAAGCGAGAAAGTGGTCGGCTGCTGGTCTCCTTTTCGATTGACTGCCGTAAGAACAATCCCACTTTCATTATAAACATTTAACCCGCCAAAATCCGTTCCGAACCATTTGTTGCCTTGCTCATCGATTGCAATCGCATTGATTCTATCATCTGTCAAACCGGAATTAGTTGTATTATAAATAGTCCAATTTGTCCCATCAAATTTCGCACCACCACCTCCGTAAGTTCCGATCCATATATCGCCACTAGTGTCAATCGCAATTGATGTGACGTAGTTATCAGGTATACTTGAATTGCTAGTATTATAAACGGTCCAGTTTGTGCCATCGAATTTTATAAGTCCGCTGCCGTATGTCCCGATCCATTTATTTCCTTCTCCGTCTATGGCAATTGTCCAAACATAATTGGCTTCATAACCCAAATTATTAGCTTCATTACCCAAATTGCCCAAGTTATAAGTTGTCCAATTTGTCCCATCAAACTTTGCGAGGCCTGAGCCGGCCGTCCCGACCCATTTGTTATCCTGCTGATCAATTGCAACCGCAACTATGGAGTTGCTTGAAATTTTGGAGTTGCTTGTATTATAAGTCGTCCAAGTTGTATCTCTGAGCACGGCAAGTCCACCGCCATCGGTTCCAATCCATTTATTATTGCTGTCGTCTATCGCAATCGCTCTCACATAGACACTCGGCAAACCTGAATCTACCACGGCACCATAATACGTCCAATTTGTTCCGTTGAATTTTGCAAGCCCACCGGCTTCTGCTCCGATCCACTTGTTGCCATCCTTATCTATAGCGATTGTGTAAATATAATAATACGGCAAACCGGAATTCCCGCCCGCATTATCCACAAACCAGTTTGTTCCATCAAATTCAGCGATTCCGCCGGATGCCATTCCGATCCATCTATTGTCCCGGCTATCTATTGCAATTGCATTCACGGTATTATTCGGAAGCCCTGAGTTGCCGCCGGCGCTATATATAGTCCAATTTGTTCCGTCAAATCTTGCTAGGCCACTGTACCATGTCCCAATCCACGCGTTTCCCTGCGAATCGACCGCTACGGAATAAATATCATCATCTGGCAATCCGGAATTTCCAATATTATAAAGTGTCCAATTTGTTCCGTCAAATTTTGCGAGCCCGATACTCCCGTATGTCCCGATCCATTTGTTCCCTTGAGCATCGATTGCGATTGAAGTTACGTCATCCAATTGTAAGCCGGAATTATTTGTTGTGTCATACACCGTCCAATTTGTTCCGTCAAACTTAACGATGCCTTTCCCGTTCGTTCCAACCCACTTGTTTCCTTGTTGGTCTATCGTGACGGCATTGACAAAATTGTCCGCCAAACCGTTGGTAGTATCATATACCGTCCAATTCGTTCCGTCGAACTTCACGAGCCCTTCCCCATAGGTGCCAATCCATTTATTCCCCAGCGAATCGACAGCAATGGCATCGACAATATCAGTCGGCAAACCGGAATTGTTTCTGTTATAGATTGTGAAATTAACTCCGTCGAATTTTACGAGACCACCGTCGTTTGTTCCAATCCAGACATTCCCTTGCTCATCCACTGTAACCGCATCAACCACATTGTTCGGCAAGCCTTTGGAAGTATCGTACACCGTCCATGTTGTACCGTCAAACTTCACAAGACCACCACCGTAAGTACCAATCCACTTGTTCCCCTTTCCGTCAATTGCAATTGCATCGACACAGTAATCCGGCAAAGGAGAGTTTAATTTATTGTAAAACACCATTTTGCCGGTCGCTTTTTCTAATCTTGTCAAACCCTCTCCTCCAACCCAAATGTAATCGCCTTCATCGGCAATTAAATAAACATTAGCTCCCGCGGTAAAACTGAACCAATCCCCGTCATAACTTGCTTGCGTGTATGGATGGCGCAAACCACTCACCGGTTGTTGTGAATATAATGGTACAGCAAATAAAAATAATATCGCTGCAAACATGGACATTGAATATAGCCTTGGACAAACAATTTTCATGTATTCTCCAAATATATGGGGATTAAATACTCTCTAAAACCTTCCTAATGGAAATCAGTCGTTAAGTTAGACGCATGTCAACCAGATATGACAAATCTCCTTTTCTGTTGATCTCTATGACAAGAAGTTTATACCGCCTCGATGAAAAATTCAATCACTAATTGAGAGAAAATATAAGGGTAGATGATCGTCACCTCAAAGGTAACGATCGTTTCAAATCGTTTTTTAGTTCTTGCTTATTCCATCCGACTCTATTTTGAATTGTGCCGTGGAAGCTTGCAGCTCGTCTGCCATCGCAGCCAACCCGGAGGCAACTTTACCGACATCTTCAGCTTCACGTGTCGTTTTGATCATTTTCTCAGAAATCTCATTTATAGTCGCCGCGTTGGCTCCGCTTATTTCAGTTATACTGTTTATCATCTCGACAGTATGACGGACTCCTGCGCTCAATTCTTCAGTTGCTCCCATATTTTGATCGACAACGGCAGAAATTTTTTCGATTGAGCTGACAAGCCCCGACATAATTCTGACAACTGCGCTGTTTGCTTTTGCCACCATATCTATTTGTCCGCTCATATTTTGCGAAGAAGTGAGAAGTTTATTGATGGCTTCGCCTGAGCTATTCGCAAGAGTTGCGCCATCTTTTACTTTTTCTACTATTGACCTTATTGACTGACTTGCGTCGGAAATATCACTTTGCACTTTATTTATAAGCTTTGAAGTTTGCTTAGTTGCGGCTGCAGATCTCTCCGCAAGCTTCCGGACTTCGTCCGCAACAACGGCGAATCCTCTGCCATGTTCACCCGCTCGTGCAGCCTCTATCGCGGCATTCAGTGCAAGAAGATTCGTTTGTTCCGCGATGTCCTCGATGGTTTCAATTATTTTTTCTATTTGCTCCGACTGGTCAGCCATCCTTTCGATCTTCGAAGCAAAGACTCCGACCGTCTCCTCAATCTTCATCATCTGTTCTAGGTTCCGCATTACAGCATCCACGCCCTGCTTTGCCACACTGATTGCTTCTGAAGATGCTGCCACCACTTTGTTCGCATTTGAGTCGACGGAATCAACAGCCTCTGAAATTTCTACTGCAGAAGCGGAGACTTTTTCGACAGCTATTTTCTGCTCATGAGAGTCTCTTGCGATTGACTCTATCGCCGATGCTATCTGTTCCATGTTTGTGCTCGACCTGTTGATTGAAACAGCTTCGTCGTTCAAGCTCTTCGCCATCTGCTGGATCGTACCAGCATTTTGGTTTGACTCCTCAACTGACTTCCGTGCAGTTTGAGCCAAATTACGACTGATATCCAACAACTGCTTTGATTTTCTAATCAACGACGAAAATATTCCGCGCAAACTCAACGGCTCGCTGTTAAACGTCGCGACGACTATTCCTTTCTCAACAGCCTTGTTTATATATGACACCAAATTCTTATCGAATATCCCAACGCTGATAGCATCAAACTTTCTCTTAATACAATCTTCGATTGCAGCACCGAACACACTCGCCGTGATATCCTCGACGCCGTTCTCATGTGAACCCTTTGGAATAATCCATTCTACCATCGCATTGAATTTTCTAAGTTCAATCGTTGCTGCGTCTACGCCCGATTTGAATGCAACCCAAAAATCAGTGCCTATTCTTCCGAGAACTGCGATCTTAACTGGGCTGCCAGCTTTCACCAGTGGTTTAGGTCTCCTCGCAACCATCTCATCGGTTTCAATCACTCCTTTACCCTGTCGCCAGTATTGGGTATAGTTTGCAGGAGTTACTATGTCCATCCTTGTTAACATTCTCGAATGGGATGGCTGCCATTTAGCCACAATATTATTGAACAAATGAATCACAGGATCATGGCCTTGAGCAAATGGATCTTGCGAAAGTGTCGCAGTTACAACTCCCTGCTTCACACAATTCATTGTTTTATCACCGAGATCATGGCACACAATTTTAACTTCGCCTGCCCTGCCCATTTCGGAAACTGCTTTTGCAGCATCTTCGCCCCCATAACTGACATATATCCCTGAAAGATCGCTATGTTTTCTGAGGAGAGTTTTAGCTTCATTGTAAGTCGTTTCGGGATCTAAACGTCCTTCTCTTGTCTCGATCACAGAGACTGACGGAAATTTTTCTCTCAAAATATATTGAAACCCTTTCCGCCGCAGCTCATGAGCGATAATATCAAATTTCTCGATAATGACCGCCACTTTACCTTTACCTCCCAATTCTTTACCCATCGCGTCGCCACATGCCTGACCTTCGAGATAAGAATCAGCACCAACGTACACAAGTCTTCGGCACGGCTTGTCGGTCGCGGAGTTGAATTCCCTGCTTGCCTCGTTGAGATGTTCAATTATTGAATTCAATCCTCTTACCATCTCGCCGACTCTGCCGTTGACGTTCGTAGTGATGGCATCCATCTCCATTTTGATTCCCGAAGTCAAATTACCCTGTGCCATCTCCGTAAGTGCGGTTGACAAAGAAGCCAAATCCTTTTCTGCCATGGTGTTGACTTTTTTTGAAAGCAGCTCGATCGGTGCATAAAGCGTCATTTGCAACCGGATTGCTAATATGATAACGGTTAAGATGCTGCCGAACATACCGATCGCCAAAAGCCCTCTGGCACCATTGAATGAATCCACATTCACTCCGATTTCACTTAGCTGAGTGAAACCGATAACTTCGAGCGCAATAAATACAAGAGCGAGAAAAATGCCGAAATGAAAGAAATATTTCCTGAAAAATCCTTTCAATTCAAGTAACATGTTTCACCTTTAATCGTAATTACGAATATAAAACCTCCACCGGGCTTCAATTTCACATCTTTATCATCGGAAACTCTTAACAAAACATTAATTACTGGTGATAAATTAATTCTTATTTGCCCTTTTTCAAAGTGATTTCAAAAATTCATCGCATTCCTGCGATAGCATCATGGACAACCTGGATCACCTCATCCGTTTTATACGGTTTCAGAATAAAGGATAAAACGCCAATTTTTGCTAAATCAGATTTCATCTCGGGGTCAATGAAACCAGTTGCAATAATTAATTTCGCATCGGGGTCTATTTGTTTTATGCTGCTCGCCACGTCCTCGCCGCTCAACTTTGGAAGTCCAAGGTCAGATACCACGAGTGCCACTTTGTTTCTATTCTCAAAGAACATTTGAACACCTTCCTCGCCATCGCTTGCAGAGATGACTTTGTAACCTTTGGATTCAAGAATTGTTCTGAGCAGCTCTCTCAGCATTTCTTCGTCTTCAATAATGAGCACGGTTTCTGCTCCATCTGATATGCCCTCAGAAATTTTGCTTTTAAGTTCCACTTGCTCAACAGCCAGTTGCTGCACAGGGAGAAATACACTAAAGGTTGTGCCCTTGCCCAATTCGCTGATAACGTCTATGAATCCTCTGTGGCTTTCGGCAATCCCATAAACCACGGAAAGTCCCAAGCCAGTACCTTTTCCAACACCTTTTGTAGTGAAGAAAGGTTCAAAGATGTGCCTACGAGTTTCCTCATCCATTCCGATTCCAGTGTCGCTCACTTGAATCTCAATATATTCTGCGCTTAACGCATCAGGATGCTGTGAGGACAATGTCTTACCTTCAACTGTCCTTGTCCAGATAGAAAGTTTTCCCCCCCTCGGCATCGCATCGCGTGCATTGACGCAAAGATTCAGCAGCACTTGATGAATTTGTGTCGAGTCAGCCAAAATCGGAGGAAGTTTCTTCTGAAGCTCGGTATGAATTTCAATTGTCTTTGGGAAGGTCTCCGTTAAGAGTCGTTCAATTTCAATTACAACATCATTCACGATTAGAGAGTCAAAAGTCGTTGCGGTTTTTCGGGCAAACGTCAACAACTGTTTCACAAGAGACCTGCCACGATCCGCTGCTTTATTGATGGCGCGTATCCCGCGGTCGAATTTCTGCTGCTCATATTTGGATTGTGTCAATAGATCTGAATATCCAATGATAACACCAAGTAGGTTGTTGAAGTCATGCGCTATTCCCGCAGCGATATTGCCAAGTCCTTCCAATTTTTGTGTCTGTATAAATTGCTGCTCAAGCACCCTAATATCAGTTATATCCTTCACCATGGCTGATATAACCGTCTCATCCAAAGAAGCACTTATAAGAACGTTCTTGACCTTCCCGCTCTTTGTAACAAACTTAATTTCCTTATTCTTTTCTGTCTTGCCATTTTTGCGAAGTTCATTAATCAAGTCTTCTCTCTCGTCACGGCTCACGTATAAATCAAGGGAGTTGACAGACATTAATTCTTGCGGTGAAGCGTACTCAAGCATTTCCGCCATCGACTTGTTGGCATATGTCATGTGACCGCTCAAATTCACTTTATACACACCGACAAGAGAATTTTCCACAAGTTCCCTGTATTTGCTTTCCGATTCCGTAATTTCTTTTTGCTTGAGTTTAAGCTCCGTGATATCCCGAGCGACCCAGAGCACGGAGTCCTCCGTTAATTTAGTCGATGTTGCAAAGCGCCATCTCTCTTCACCTCCGATCTTAATGGCATATTCAACCTTTTGAGGCTCTCCGCTCTCAAGAGTCTTGCAGACTACAAAAAGAAAGAAGTCGGCCTGTTCCTTTGGAAAAATTTCGTGATTCGTTTTTCCTATAATTTCCGAAGCAGGTTTATACAAAAGTGAATCATTTGACATCACTTTCAAATACCTGCCGTCTTTATCGAGCACAAGAACCACATCTTTCATCGACTCAAAGAGTGCGCGAAGTTCAGCTTCAGATTGACGAAGCGCTTTGTCTAATTCTCTTTGTTCAGTTATGTCCATGCCGACACCCACAAGACCGGTGATAGCACCTTTTTTATCTTTTAATGGGATCTTGCTTGTCAAAAGCCAATGTTCTTTGCCATCAGGAAAAATAATGCGCTCTTCTCTTTTGAACACCGGCTCGCCGTCACGAATCACCTTTTGATCATCTTGGAAAAATTGTTCTGCAATTTCTTTTGGAAAAATATCAAAGTCGGTTTTTCCCATCAATTCTTCTTCACGAGAGCATCCGCATTGACTCACATCCGCCGGGTTCGCAATTACTTTACGATAATTTACGTCCTTCACATACACTGCGTATGGAAAATTGTCAATTATAGTTCGAAGTAAAATGCGTTCGCGTGCGATCGCTTCTTCATTTTTCTTCAACGTAGTAACGTCAGTGGTAATTCCCACAAGACCGGTAATTGTACCATCTTTGTCACGCAGCGGAATCTTTGAAACCAGATTCCAACTTTCCTTACCGTCTGGATTCACACCCTCCTGTTCTTCGTTAATCACGGCTACACCGTCACGGATAACTCTTTGGTCCTCTTCGAAATACTGTTCCGCCAGATATTTCGGGTATAAATCAAAGTCTGTCTTCCCCACAAGGCCAGTCTGAGAATCAAGTCCCAAATGACCAAGATGAGCAGCAACAGCTTTCAAATGCTCAGAATTAACAACAGTCTTGCGGTATTTATTGTCTTTTATAAAAACAGCACTTGGTAAATTGTCGATCAATGTCCGTAACAAAATATTCTCTTGCTCTTTTGCTTCTTCGACTAGCTTACGCTCGGTAATGTCCGTAGAAACCCCCAACATACCGATGATCTCACCTGCTTTGTCACGCAATGGAATTTTTGATATCGTGACCCAGCGTTTCTGACCGTCCGCCGTGATGCTCGGTTCTTCTCTGTTAATTATCGCTTGACCATCGCGGATCACCTTTTGGTCGTCAAGAAAGTACTCTTCCGCCAATTCCTTCGGATAAATATCAAAATCAGTTTTTCCCAAAATTGCCGACTCGAATCCTAACTCCGGACGATTTAGCTTTCCCATAATGTTTCGCAGATGCGTCCGATTAATTATTGTCTTCCTGTATTCCTTATCCTTTATAAATATCGAAGAGGGTAAATGATCTATTAATGTTCTAAGAAGAGCTCGTTCTTTCTCTAATGCTTCTTCAGCTTGCTTGCGCTCAGAGATGTCCTCAAGAGTCCCTTCGTAATATGCCACATTATGGTTTTCGTCATAAATTACCTGCGCATTTTCTCTCACCCAAAATAGGCTTCCGTCTTTTCTCTTTTTCATTAACTCAAGACCCGATATGTACCCCTTTTCATCAATAAGCTCACGGAATTTTTCACGCGGATATTCTGCCAGATAATGTCCCTCTTCCTCAATATTGTATTTTGCAAGTTCTTCAAAGCTCTTAAAGCCAAGCAGCCTAACCATCGCTGGGTTTGCAAGAAGGACGCGTCCATCCGGTGTGGTACGATAAATCCCGATTGAGGCGTTCTCAAATATTGTACGAAAACGTTCCTCGCCTTCGCGCAACAATTCCTCCATTCTCTTCCGCTCCGTAATGTCGGTACCGATTCCGATAAGGCCGACAACATTACCATTTCCATCGCGAAGCGGCAATTTCGAAGTCAACTGCCAACGTTTTCTTCCGTCCGTATCAAGGAAAAACTCTTCTTTGTTGATCACGGGCTTACCACTATTGATTACAGCCATATCGTCGGCAAAGAATTTTGCGGCAATTTCTTTAGGAAAAAAATCAAAGTCGGTTTTGCCAAGAATTTCCGCTTCAGAATTTTTACCTCCGTTCCGAACAGCGGCCACATTCACAACTTCGGCGCGGCATTCTTTGTCTTTCACATAAATCGCATTCGGCAAATTATCGATCAACGTTCTGAGAAAAACCCGCTCGCTACGAAGTGCCTCATTTGCAGCCTTTTCCTTTGCTTGCATTTCGATTGTCCATATTGCAAATCCGATGTTGTCCGCTAGTTTTGATAAAAGATTAATCTCTTCAGTCCCAAATGAGTTTATCGACGCACCGAAGACGTTGAGCACTCCGATGACTTTTCCTGCGACACAGATCGGGAAAGAACCGGCTGAGCGGAAACCTCTTTTCCTCGTTTCGTCCCGCCACCTTGTTATTCTATTATTCTGATATTTTTCTATTTCGACATCATTATACACCGACGCTTTGCCTGTGCGAATTACTGTGATAGCTGGCTCATCTCCATCAGGCATTCCATCTTCTTTAATAAATATTTCATGCAAGTGGCCGTCTTCAACTCCACACCATGCCAAAGGATGTACCACTTTGCTGCTTTCGTCTAGGACTCCGATCCATGACATTGGATAAGCGCCATCTCCGACAATTATGCGGCAAGCCTCGTTGAATAAATTATCACGTCCCCTTTCTCTTATAATCAATTGGTTTATATCAGACATTGTTCTTAACAGTCTATTGAGACGCGCCGTCTTGTCCTCTTCCAGCTTGCGATCTGTAATATCTTCAACTGTGCCCTCATAGTACAGAACATCTCCATCGTCATCATAAACTACACGCGCATTTTCACGAGCGAAAAGTTTTTTCCCGTCACTTCTTGTCCAAGTCGCCTCGAGTCCCATTATCACTTTCTCGCGTTCGAGAATTCTGCGGAATTCTTTGCGCGAATAACCCGGCTCATATCCGCCATCGTCTAAATTCCTCTTCTTCAATTCATCAAACGTCTTAAAGCCAAGCATGTCGAGGAGTGCTTGATTGACAAACAGGATTTTTCCGTCGGGAGTTGTACGATAGATCCCCATTATCATATTTTCAAAACTCTCACGAATCTGTTGGTCTTCTTTCATCGGCACGGTCACTGAGTCTTTTTTGTCAGTAACATCCCGAGCATTTCCAATGAAGCGTATCCCTTTGCTATCTTTCTCCGGAGTGATAGTATCTTCTATCCAACAATACTTCTGGGTCTTCTTGTGATGAAGCCTGTAAATCAGCGTCATGGATTCTTTTGTCTCGCAAATTTGCCGTAACGAATTCTTGACATTGTCTATATCTTGCGGGTGAATGATGGAATACCACAAGCCTGGAGTTTCTAAAAACTCTTTTGGGCTGTACTGCAGCACCTTCTCCACGCTTTCACTCATGAATTCTATGCGCGACTGCAATATATCGTCACTGCCTTTTATAACATATAGGATTTCCCTCACGTGCCTTAACGCCAGATCACGAGCATTAGTCTTCATGGCTCACTCCACTAGATACAATTTAACTTCCATATTGTTACTTCAATGACGTACTCCGAACCGAAAGATTCCTTCTGAAAAGAAATTCGAACGGATCCCTTTGGGACAAAATTTCCCCTGACATCGCTAAGTTAAACTTCAGGAGACCAACCATTAATAAACTACTAAAGCTTGCACAGAAAAACATTACACCTCTTTTACAAGCAAAAAAGTCACGTTCCATTCTTCCTTGTCTATATTTTCTCGGTAAAAAAGGTCATTACTTGAATTGGTTCGGTTGAGCATCGTCAATTTTCAGTCAACCATTAGAATATACAGCCGACTGTCCGTAAAGCGGCAAATCAAGCGCAAAACACCGACCGCAAAGCCATAAAAAAAAGCCGCTGAACTTTTTCAAGCTCAACGGCTATTGTAGCGGGGGAAGGATTCGAACCTTCGACCTTCGGGTTATGAGCCCGACGAGCTACCAGCTGCTCCACCCCGCGATCAAAATATAATATAACACAGATAGTCCGTGTAAACAAGAATTAAGCTGCTTCATTAGTCTATGTTGATTACTATCATCAGATTAGATGGAACAATCGGAAGACTTGATTAGTTAAATAGTGTGGTTGAATGTTCAGACCTAATGTTTTAATTTTCACTAAAATTGTGGAAACGGAGTTTTAGAATGCCAACGTACGAATACAAATGTGAAAAATGCGGGAACGTATTCGAAGAGTTTCAGTCGATCACCGATGATCCAATAAAAAGATGTCCGACGTGTGGCGGGGAAGTTCATCGTCTCATCGGCGCAGGCGCAGGACTAATTTTCAAAGGGTCGGGATTTTATCTAACTGATTACAAAAAATCCAACTCTTCACCAACCACGTCAAACATCGAATCGAAGCCGAGCCAACGAAGTGATCTATCGGACAAACCCGAGAAAACTCCGAAACAAAAAGTCGATAAGACGGCAACGGCTAAAATTGAAAAAGAGGCAAAGTAAAACAGACTCATTTCCTATAAGTGCCCAAGCGAAAACGGCTATCAATCCGCGCGCCTCTGAGAAAATCGGCAGTGCTAAGTTTTTTCTTTCCTTCTAATTGCAACTCCAAAATTTCAATAAAGCCGTCCGCACAGGATACAAAAAACTTCCCGGAATCGATATTAATTGTTCCGGCATCTAGATTTGATCGATAGTTTGTCAAATAAGTTCTGACAATTTTCAACATTTTCTCGTTCAAGAAAGTGTATGCTCCAGGCTCGGGCGAGAAACCACGAATGAAATTATGGACATCCGCTGCCGGTTTCGACCAGTCGATCAGACAATCCTCTTTCCGAATTTTCGGCGCCTTTGAGGAAATCAAACTGTCCTGCTCAATAATCCGGACGTTGCCTTGTTGTATCAACTTAATCGTTTCGACTACAACATCCGCACCGAGAGACGAAAGTCGCTGTGCCACTTCACCCGCAGTTTCATTTTCTCCGATTTGTGTTCTCCTCTGAAGGATGATTTTCCCCGTATCAACTTCCTCATCAAGGAAAAACGTCGTAACGCCGGTCTCATGCTCACCATTTATTATTGCCCAACTAATCGGCGCTGCACCACGATACTTCGGCAATAGCGACCCATGAAGATTGAACGTCCCTAATCGTGGAATTGTAAAAATTTCCTTTGGTAAAATTCTGAATGCAACGACAACCATTATATCTGGGGCTATGCTTTTGAGCCGCGACACAATTTCAGCATTTTTTAAAGATGAGACTTGAAGAACCGGCAAACCCAACTCGATTGCGGCAGTTTTTACAGGCGGCGCAAAAATTTTCAACCCTCTTCCTTGCCGCTCGTCCTGATTGGTAACGACAGTCGCAATTTCATAACCGGCTCTGACTATTGCTTGCAGCGAAGGGACCGCAAACTCCGGCGTACCCATGAAAACAATTTTCACTTAACATCGCTATTTTTGTTAATCAAATTAATTAATTATCGACGAAAAATCTTACACTCCGACCTCACCCTGACTCTCTCCTCGCGGGAGAGAGAATTAAAGCCCCTTACCCTCAGATTAGACCCTTCCCGCAATGTCCCTGCGGGGATAGGGTCTATTCTTGTGGTTAATATTGAAAATAAGAACTACATCCGATTTGACTTTCTCATTGAAAACTAATTGTTTCTTGTTTCTCACTGTTTACAATTTCTCCAATCCGCACTTGCATTTCGGTTCCTTGATCTTTTTTATCTCTTCAAATCTCTTTGTCGATTTTTCCGAAGGTTTGGTGTGAGGATGGCACACATGAAATTGAATCGCTAAGTTGCGAAGAGATTTTCCCGTCACTCCGATGAGCGACAGCCTGTACTGAATGTCGGAATCCTCACCGAGCCCTGGACCGTCATACGCCTCGTCAAAACCGTTAATCGCGATTATATCAGCTTTATGCACTGAAAAATTACTTCCCAATATGCTTTTGGTGCGGCGAAATAAAATTTTCCTGATTACGCGGCTCTTAATTCTTATTCCATCTTCAAGCCGTAATGCGTTCCCTTTCAATCCTTCTATTAGCTCTGCGAAGCCTATTCTCTCAAATTTTCCGTTTAATGTCTTTTCCAGCGTGAGAGCATTTGCCCATCTTTCACTCGTCTCGACTCGCCTTCCGAAGAGAATTTTTCCCTTTTCCTTTTCTCTCCAATGATCGAGTAAAAAATCTTTCGCGGGAAGACAATCGCCATCAGTGAAAACCAAATATTCGGAGGTCGCGGCGCGAATTGCATTGTTCAACATTTTATTTTTTCGCCAGCCGATATCATCGTGCCACAAATGAGTGATTGGAAAATTAAAAACTTCTTTTGACTGCATAGCAACATCTTTAATCTCCTGTTCTGAGCCGTCATCAGCTATAATGACTTCGAAATTCTGAAACGATTGCCTTGCGCACGACGCCAGTATATACCGAAGGATTTCCGGTTTATTATAAACCGCAATGATCAAAGAAAGTCGAATTTCCCCTACTCGGGGCTGCGGTAAATTCATTGGCCGCCTAGAAGTAAAATTTGCGTAATGAAACGTGGGACTAAAAACAAGATGCTTGCAAAATTTCTTTCAGATTAGAATTGAACTCGAAACGTGAGAGGATTTCATTGCATCCTGCCGAAAAAGCGTCTGCCTTGAGCGGTGTGTTAATATGCGAAAGATAACCGATAGTTTTTATCGAAGCAGTTGCCGGATTTTTTTTGAGACGTTCGATCAAATCGATAGAGTCAAGGAAGTCATTTTCGAGATCAATGATAACTAATTTGCAATTTTTCAGGAAATGCTCGATCTGGTTTTCATTCCCGGCGAATCCGACCGTCAGCCCGAAATGCTCCGCAGCATTCCGAATTTTAGTCATAAAAATCAAATCGTTTACGATAGCCACGATCTTAGCCACTAAGCCAATCCCAATGCTGATGCGTTTTCCTGCAAAACTTTTATCATAAAAGAAATATGTCCATCTTCTGCGAATCCAAATTCCGAAATTCCATTTTTTATGTCATCGCGACTCACACTTCTCACAAACGCTTTGTCCTTAAGTTTTTTCTTCACTGAACTCGGCTCGAGTCCCTCAAACTTTGTTGGACGAACCAAAGCGACCGCGATTATGAACCCACTAAGCTCATCACATGCAAATAAACATTTCGCCATCTTCGTTTCTCTCTCCACCCTCGTGTAAGGCGCGTGTCCCATGATGGCTTTGCGGATATTTTCAGGATAGCCTTTCTCCGTAAGTATTTTGCTGCCAACAAAAGGATGCTGATCAGCAGTCGGATACATTTCGTAATCGAAGTCATGAAGAAGCCCGGCGATACCCCACTCTTCTTCATTTTCATTAAATTTCTTTGCATAGGCGCGCATTACAGCCTCAACTGCAAATGCATGCTTTCGCAAGCTGTCTGTCTTCGTATATTCGAAGAGGAGCCTCTCCGCTTCCTCTCTGGTGGGAACCTTAGGTCGGGCTTCAATCACAATGAGAATATATTTTCTTGAAAACTTAAAATCAATCAATTCACTGCAACTGACGAGGTGTACATTATCCAGCTAATATTCCAGGCCCACGTAATGGCGTACCATTTGTCTATCCTACCTTACAAATTCGCAGAGAAAATGGGATGATATTAAGGTTCCGAACGGCTGCCTCGATCAGCCTAAAAGGCGGACTGTAGACGTGCTTCCTGTTTAAACAAAAGGGGACTATTTTGCAGGCAGATTTCTAGCGAAGCTGCCACGTCAGGAGTGCTGGCATCTACGCAACACTGCTTTGACTCTGGCAATAAAAACTTGCGGACTGAACGGCTTGGTTATGTAGTCGTCCGCACCTAGTTCCAGCGCTTTCACAATATCCTGCTCCGTTGATTTGGCCGAAACAATTATTGCTGGGATTGCCTGCAGCTTAGGATCTTTTTTCAAATTCGCAAGAGTATCGAAACCGTTCATTACCGGCATCATCATATCAAGCACAATTAGATCAGGCGGGTTCTTCCGGGCGACCTCAATACACTTTTTCCCGTTCTCGGCGAGAATGACATCATATCCCGAGCTTTTCAATTTGAACTCCAAGAGAGCCTTAATTTCATCTTGGTCTTCAACGATTAGTACAGTTGCCATGAGATAAGTAAACCTTCAGTTTTATAAGACTTTTGTGAGCAAAGTGCTCTCTCCACTTTCTAATTTATCATAAGCATTTGCCTGCAAAACTTTGGCTGGTTGAAATTTCCTCCTTAATTTTCAGCCAAGAATTCTTAAATTAAAAAAGGACAATAATGCTTGATAGAATAATTGAAATCGCAATTGAAAAAAAGGACAATAATGCTCGATAAGATAATTGAAATTGCAAAAGATGCAGGAAAATTTCTGAAAGAGAATGAAGGGAAAATTTCGCAAATAGACGAGAAGGAATCTTTTACAAACCTTGTCACGAACATCGACAAGGGTTCAGAAACAATGATAAAATCATTCATCGAAAAATACTTCCCGGACCACGGCATTCTTGCCGAGGAGAGCGGCGCATCATTACCCTTATCGGAATTCAGATGGATCATCGACCCCTTGGACGGAACAACAAACTTCACGCATGCCTATCCAGTCTATTGCGTATCGATAGCGGTCGAACATAAAGGTGAAGTCGTTGCAGGCGTCGTCTACGATCCGAATTTCGACGAGCTCTTCTGGGCGGAAAGAGGAACCGGTGCCTTTCTGAACGGGAGTAAAATTAAGGTCACGACTGCTGACAATCTCAAACGCTCGATGCTGGCAACCGGATTTCCCTACGACATAAAACATAATCCGTTTAATTGTATTCAGCACTTCGAGGAATTCCTGATCCGCGCGCAGGCAGTACGACGATTAGGTTCTGCCGCTCTGGATATTTGCTATGTAGCTGCAGGAAGGCTCGACGGATTTTGGGAAGTAAATCTCCATCCATGGGACACGGCAGCTGCTGTTTTGATAACGACGGAAGCTGGCGGTAAGGTTTCGGATTTTACCGGCGGCAGGTACAGCATCTATCAAAAAAATATTCTTCTCTCAAACGGATTAATTCACGAACAGATGATTGAAGTGTTGAAAAAAAATTTCAAAGCCGAATAACTCTTATTCCCTGACGAACAGCCTTTCGCCTTCCCTTTCCTGATTGCAAATGCCGGTACTCGTTCTTCAAATTGCAATTCAATTTCGCCGACGCGTTTCTCGACGAACCTGTGCGACTTCAATCGCCCGATGAAGAGATGAGTGAGATCGACTCCCTCATGATTCAGGTCGTGAACGCTCCTGTTTACAAATTTCCCTTCGATAATCTCATCGAACGCCGAAACAAGCTCACCTTCATTTTTCATCCAATTGATTTGGCCGCCTTGATGTGTGCCATCGGAACAAACATGTTTTTGGTTATGCCCAAAATTTTCCCATGGCTGTTAATAATAAAGGTAACACGATTCGCGATTCTGAAAAGCCTGTTATATACTCCGTACAAACGTGCGACTTCACCGTTCAAGTCCGAAAGCAACTCGAATGGAAGTCGATGCTGCTTCTTGAACTTTTCGTGACTATTAATCGTGTCGGTGCTGATTCCGAATACCTTTATTTCAGATTTTCTCAGTTCCGAAAATTCATCGCGGAAGGCACAGGCTTCTGTTGTGCAACCAGGTGTGAAATCTTTCGGATAAAAATACAGGACTAATTTCCCATCGCTCAAGCTTCTGCTGAGACGAAATATTTTCCCGCCAGTTGCTTGCAATTCGAAATCCGGTGCTATGTCACCAATCTTTAGCGGCATAATTCAGACAACAAAAGAAATGGCAATTGGATTCCCAATAAACTTGCTTACTGACTTCTCAGTTTCTCCAGTGCCGCTTTTGCTTCCTTGCCCGAGTAACCATTTCCGTTTATTTTCACGACAATCTCATAGTCGGCGATTGCTTTATTTTTCTCGTCCAATTTTTCATACGATTCACCCCTATAAAACCTTATAAAGCCCAGGGTATTTTGATGACACAAACCGATTGCATCATTCATCTCCAATGCAGAATTCGCCAAATTGACAACATCGGAGTAATTCTGCATTTCATAATCATCATGGCACAGGTTCTTAATAAAATCGAGATTATTTGGGTATTGTCGGTGCAGCTCGAGCATCAGTTTCGCGGCGCTTGAGTAATCCTCTTTATTTACATAAACCACCGAAGCGAGAAATACGGCTGCTTCGATCTTTGTATACTTCCCGAATTGAGCGGCTTTCTTCAATTGAGCAATTCCTTCATCATCGTTTCCGCTTACCCCCAGAACAAACGCAAGCGGTTTTAAGTACCATGGAATACACGTCGTATAATAATTGAATGCGCCTATTCCCGAATAAGCATCGTAAAAACTCGGACCGATCTCAATAGCTTCCTCCAATATTTTTTTTGCTTTGATTCCATCCGACATCACCGCAAACCAATCATGGCTCATCGTTTCATACCGTGCGCGGTAAACGAGTGATCCGGCATAATAAAAGTGTGCCATTATATCATTCGGGTTCGCATGAACCTTTTCCGCAGCTAGCGCACAGGCTTTGTCGATAAGCAGTTTAATTTCGTGGTTTGTGCTGTCGACTGGTCCGACGCAGCCTTCTTCTAGCATCTTCCAATAAACGCCGCATTTGTAGAGATAACCTTCTGGATCATCAGGAAAAGTTTTGATAATATTATCTGTTGTCTTTATAGCGTTATCGAATTTGTAACTGTAAGTATCATCAAGAGTGGAGCTTATCATCTCATCGAGATTAGCTGAAGAATCCCGCAACTGTGCCCAGCCAGATTGTCCCGGCTGAACCCATAAAATCAAACTCAAATATACGACGATATTTTTCGTCAACACAGGTAATTCATATCTCGTTGTATCCGAACAAAATCTTTTTTCCGTCGATCAAGATCGGACGTTTAATAAGGCTTAAATCTTTTACATTGGATTAATTAACTCTGTCTTGCTTACTTTTTTCTTGGCAAGACCAAATTCCTGATATTGTTTCGAATGCTTGTTAATGAATCTGTCGAGATTGTTCTCATCAATATTCAGTTCCAAGAAATCCCCCGGCGGCGCATTTGTGACAATGTCAATCTCATCAAAAGAAATCTTTACCTTAGCCAAGTAAGCTTTCTCTTTCTTACATGTTCCGCAAGTTGACTTCTGGTACATGATGATCTTCTTCATCCGATTCTGTCCCTGATCAACTCAGGTTTCTTCGGCTTCACGTCCGAGAGTTCATAAGCTGATTTAATTTCTTCAGCTGCCGACTTCGAGCGAGCATCATCATTTGCATAAACAATAGAGATAATGTCTCTACTCGAAACCTTGTCCCCAATTTTTTTCAATATAGAAATTCCAACAACAGGATCAATCTTATCACCAATCTTTAATCGGCCGGCTCCAAGTTTAACCGCAGCCATCCCGATCTTAAAAGTGTCAATTGATGAGACATAACCGCTCTTCAACGATTTCACTTCACGGATAAACTTCGGCTTTTTGTATTTCGATGGATTTTCAACGATCTTAACGTTGCCGCCTTGAGCGTGTACCATCTCGATAAATTTTGTGTACCCCGCTCCCGAATCAATCGCACGCTTGACTCGTTCTTCCGCAGCAGAAAAATTCTCCCCTGTACAAAGAGAGATCATTTCGGCGGTAAGCGTCGTCGTTAATTTAATAACGTCATATATCTCAGATTCTCCACGGAGGAGTTCCAGTGCCTCGACAACTTCAATCCAATTGCCGACTTCCCTGCCCAATGGCTGACTCATCTCAGTCAAATATGCAGCAACTTTTTTCCCGTATAGTTTTCCGATGTGTACCATTTTCTTTCCAAGGTCTCGCGCTGCATCAGCATTTCTGATAAATGCACCGTTCCCGATTTTCACATCCAACACGAGCGCATCAATTCCCTCTGCGAGCTTCTTGCTCATTATGCTGGACGCAATCAAAGGAATAGATTCGACAGTTGCTGTGACGTCGCGCAGTGCATAAAGTATGCGGTCGGCGGGAACAAACGCATCCGATTGTGCGCTCATCACCAGCCCAGTCTTCTTTAATATCTTTTTATATTCCGCTAACGATAACTTCGTGTGAAAGCCAGGTATCGATTCCAATTTGTCAATCGTTCCACCTGTATGGCCTAATCCTCTTCCGGAAACCATCGGAACTTTTATTCCACAAGCTGCGGCAAGAGGTGCAAGGAGTAACGAAATCTTGTCTCCAACCCCGCCTGTCGAATGCTTGTCTGCCTTGAAGCCAGGAATGTCCGACAAGTCCGCAACAACGCCCGTCTCCATCATGGCACACATCAAATACAGAAGTTCGTCATCGCTCATACCTCTGAAGAATATTGCCATCAGTAGAGACGAAACCTGATAATCTGGAATTTTCCGGGAAGTATATTGCTTAATGAAAGATTCTATTTCTTCTTTCGAGAGATTTTGTCCTTCGCGCTTCTTGCGGATTATTTCATAAGGAGTGAACATTAAGTAGCGGAAAACTTTTCAAGAAAGAAAAGCCCTGCGATGGTTTTCGCATCCACGATCTCGTTCGTCTTTACCATGTGAAATGCTTCATTCATCGGAATAAATTTCAATGTTAACCCAAGTTCACCTTCTTCAAGATTTTGTTTTCCTTTGCGCAGATCACGCGCAATGAAGATGTGCAGCTTTTCATTACAGAACCCCGGCGAAGTGTAAATCGCGGTGAGCTTATCAAGTCGTTCCGTGGTGTATCCAGTTTCTTCCTCAAGCTCCCGTTTTGCACAAACTTCAGGACGTTCGTTCCGCTCAAGCTTGCCAGCGGGAAGTTCGTACATATATTGATTCAAAGGATAACGAAACTGATGAACAAATATGATCCTACCGTCGGCGAGTAACGGCAAAACAACCGCGCCACCAGGATGTTCGGCAACCTCACGCACAGATTTGTTACCTGATTCATATTCAATTTCGTCGACAATTGTGTTGAAGACCTTGCCGCGATAAATAATTTTATGATCCAGGATTTTGAACGACATCTACTTTTCTGCTCCCCGGTTTAACTATCGGAATATTTTCCTTGCAGAGCGGACAAACCTCCGGCTGATAAACCGGAACTCCCATTTTCAGCAGAGAAAAAAATTCCGCGCCAAAGTTGATTGGCGCTTTGCTCCTATCAACTATTGAGGAAACCCCCACAACAACTCCTTCTGAATATTTTACTATATCAACTACTTCCTTCACACTTGCGCCGGTCGTGACGACATCTTCGCAAACCAGCACACGTTCGCCCTGTTTCACTTCGAAGCCGCGCCGAATCGACATGTTCTTATCTTCCCGCTCGGCAAAAATCCCGCGCACACGCATTTGCCTCGCGACTTCCTGTCCGACCATGATACCCCCGATCGCCGGTGCAATCACCAGATCTACTTTCCAGTCGTAAAAATGTCTGGCGATCTCACCGCAAAGAAGTTCGTTGTATTGCGGATATTGCAAGACTTTCGCACACTGAAAATATTCTGGGCTGTGAAGCCCACTTGTCAAGCGAAAGTGACCATATAGAAGTGCACCGGTCGATTTGAAAAGCTCAAGAATTTTCTCTTTTTCCATCAGGTTCCGATAAGTTTTTCTATTTTCCCGGCGAGGTCGAAATCTTTTACGGTAACGCCTTCCTCGCTGTGAGTCGTGAGAATTATTTTCACTCGATTATATTCTATTGTTATGTCGGGATGGTGTTCCATCTTCTCGGCAGCGAGAGCAACCCTCACAACAAAGCCCATCGCATCCTGAAAATCTTTCAGCTTGTAATCTTTTATTATTGATTCATCTGAATATCGCCATCCTGGCAATTTCGCTACGCGAGATTCTATTTCTTGCTTGTTTAGTTTCATGACTGTTTATCTCCGACTAAATAATCAAACCATTCATCCGTACAATTCCAATTCAACAAGTTCCGCAATGATGTGCCCTATTGTAATGTGTCCTTCCTGAATTCGCTGCGTATTATCGGACGGCACAACTATTGGAAGATCGCAATGTGGTTTCAACTTTCCACCGTCCTTTCCAAGAAATCCGACGACATACATCTCATTTTCATGTGCCTTGTCGACTGCACGCAAAATGTTTTCGGAATTTCCACTGGTAGAAATTCCCACGAGCACGTCGCCCTTTCTTCCGAGTGCTTCGACGAGTCTGGCAAAAGTGTTTTCAAAGCCGATATCATTCCCGCCGGCCGTCAATGCGGAAGTATCTGTCGTTAAAGCAATTGCAGGAAGTCCTTTTCGCTTTATATCGTGGTTCAGACGAATTGTGAATTCAGTCGCCAAGTGCTGAGAATCGGCGGCGCTTCCACCATTCCCGCAAAACAAAATTTTGCCGTCGTTTTTTAGCGCATCCCGGATTACCGTGACTGCCCGCGATATATCCTCAATGCATAAATTGAGAATAGCTTTCTTCGTAGCTGCACTTTCTTCAAGCGATTCTCGAATAAATTTACTCCGGTCTATCATTAGACAATTACTCCTTCCCGCTGTTTGAAATGGACTGCTCTCGCAAATTCTTTGAGCATACCGGAGTTGCCGTTATCTTCGAAAAAGTTTCCCGTGACGATAAATGATGCTCCTGCGCACGCGAGCTGGTTTGCAATCTCAGGGTTTTTTATTCCACCTCCGACGGTGACAGGAATATTCAAAGACTTTGAAACCATCTGTACCATCTCCTTCGGCACGCAGGAAAGGGCCCCGCTGCCGGCCTCGAGGTAGATCATTTTCATTCCAAACATCTCAGCAGCCATCGAATAAGCCATGGCGATTTCGGGCTTTTCGCGAGGAATCGGAAAGCTATCCGACATAAAATGGGCAGAAGTCATCTTTCCGGATTCCACAAGGATGTATGCGGTCGGAATAGTTTCCAATTTATGCTGCCGGATGAGAGGCGCAGCATGGACATGGTTTCCGATAATGAGGTCGATGTTGCGTGAAGCAAGCACAGACAAAAACAAAATTGCATCAGCTTGACTTGAAATCTGAAAGAGACTCCCCGGAAAAATTATTACTGGAATCTTCGCGCTCCTTTTTATTTCGCCGAGCACTCTTTCGAAAATGTCGCGAGTCATCAAGCTGCTGCCGACGAGGAACGCATCTACACCGGATTCCTGCGCGTGCTTTACGACCTGTCGCAAGTCTTCATCGGCAAGCTTGTCGGGGTCTAATAAAAGCAAAAATCCAGCACCCTTCCGTTCGCGGACATCGAGCAAGTATTCGAAAGTTTTCATTAGCCTCCTATTTTAAAAATTGCCTTATTATTTCAGGTATCATGTTAACTGCTTCCATAATTTTCTCTTGATCCTTCCCACCCGCTGTGGCAAAGTTCGGCCTTCCGCCTCCGCCGCCGCCAATGGTCTTCGCCATTTCATTTACGATCTTTCCTGCGTGCAAATGCTTTTCTGAAATCAAATCGGAAGAAACTACTGAAACAACCATGGCTTTATCTAGAATCTTGCTCGCGAGGATTATCACGCCTGATCCAAGTTTATCTTTCAGGTGATCCGCAACTCGTTTCAATTCATCATCATTTTCGACTTTGACAATGCCGTATATTACTTTTACTCCTTCGACGACTGCAACGCGTTTAAGCAGTTCCTCGGCTGCGGTCATGGCAGTATTCAGACGATAGCCGCTCAATTCTTTCTCAAGACTTTTTATTCGTTCAATCAGCCCATCGCTTTCTTTTTCTTTCGCATCGGCACGCGCGGTCAACGTTTCAATTACCTTCTCAACTCCACCGCCAGTTACCGCTTCAACTCGCCTCACACCGCTTGCAATACTCGATTCATTTATGACTTTGAAGAATCCTATCTCGCTTGTATTTCGGACATGAGTACCGCCGCAAAATTCCATGGAGAAATCGCCGAATTGTACCACGTTCACCTTATCGCCATATTTGTCACCGAAGAAAGCAAGCGCACCCATTTTCCTCGCCTGTTCGTAAGGAATGTTTCTGTGATGAGTCAATTCTATTCGCTCCAGAATTTTCTCGTTTACGATTTCTTCAATATCGTGAAGTTCCTCCGGTGAAATCTTCTTGTGATGAGTAAAATCAAATCTCAGATGATTCGGATCGACAAGCGAACCTGCCTGCTGAACATGGGTGCCAAGAGTTTTCCTCAAAGCCGCATGAAACAAATGAGTTGCACTGTGGTTCCGCATGATCTCAAGGCGGCGCTTGCCATCAACCTGCGCCACGACATTCTCGCCGACCGCAATTACTTCATGGTCGGAGGCAGAATCGAGAACGTGCACAATCTTATCATTAGCTTTGGTAAGTCCGATTACTTGCAACGCTGATTCATCAAAGCGAATTATCCCGGTATCGTCCACCTGACCACCGGACTCTACATAGAATGGAGTCTGATCGAGCTCGACGAAGTGAAAGCCAGTTTGATACATGACCCTGATAATCTTTGCGGAATTTTCAGTCTTATCGTAACCTGTGAATTGAGTTTGGATACCGTTACTTAATTCATTGATCAACCCCGGTGGAGGTAATATTTTTCCGTTTACATCACGAACGAAGGCTTTAAGATTATCTTGCTGCCTGCCGGGCTCATGAAAGGAGACACGCGATCTTTCTCGCTGCTGTGCCATTAACTTCTCAAAGCCAGCCATGTCGATTTCCAATCCGCGTTCTTGCGCAAGCAAATTTGTCAGGTCGGGAGGAAACCCATAAGTATCATACAGTTTAAAAGCATCTTCACCGGGAATAGTCTTCTTACCGGATTTCTCAACTTGCCCCGCAACATCTGCGAATATCTCCAATCCGCGATCCAAAGTCTGATTGAAATTTTCCTCCTCGGATTTTATCACATCTTTGATTCTTGCGCAAGCTGAAGAAATTTCCGGATAAGCACCGCCCATGTTGGCAACCAAAACATCGACAAGTTTATAAACAAACGGATCGCTCATTTCCAAATTTCTTGCGTACCGTGAGGCACGTCTCAGTATTCGCCGCAGGACATATCCGCGTCCCTCGTTTGATGGATTCGCGTTGCCGGCGATCGCAAACGTCAGCGCGCGGACATGGTCGGCAATCACGCGCATTGCAATCTGATTTTCTTCGCCTCCGTATTTCTTTCCGGTCAATTTCTCGATTTCGGAAATTAATGGAGTAAAGACGTCGGTGTCATAATTAGATTTTTTCCCTTGCAACACCGAGACGACTCTCTCAAAACCCATCCCAGTATCAACATGTTTCGAAGGAAGCGGCTCAAGCTCGCCAGAGGAACTCCGGTTATATTGGATGAAAACAAGATTCCAAAGTTCTATGAAGCGCGAACAACCATCAACATTGACACCATGCTTATGATTCTTCGAGCAGAGACCCTCACCCAAATCTATATGAATCTCGGAACAAGGACCACAGGGACCCGTCTCTCCCATTTCCCAAAAATTATCTTTCGAGCCAAACTTAAAAATCCTTGAATGCCCAATGTCGGTTACTTTTTTCCAAAGTTCAAGGGCTTCGTCATCGTTTTCGAAAACCGTCGCGTACAATTTTTCCTTTGGAAGTTTCCACTCGCCTGTCAACAACTCCCACGCCCACTCAATCGCCTCTTTTTTATAGTAGTCGCCGAACGACCAATTTCCAAGCATCTCGAAAAATGTATGGTGGTACGTATCGTGGCCGACTTCTTCGAGGTCGTTATGTTTCCCGCTGACGCGGATACACTTTTGATAATCGACGGCGCGTGTGTAATCCCGTTTTCCTTTCCCGAGAAAAACATCTTTGAATTGATTCATCCCGGCATTTGTGAAAAGAAGTGTCGGGTCGTCGTAAGGAACAACCGGGGAGCTTGGAACAAATCTATGACCGTGCTTCTCGAAAAACTTTACAAAACTATTTCTAACCTCATTTGAATTCATTAATTAGACTTCTATTTCAGTATTTAAACTAATTTCTTCCAAGACTCCGTCAACTTTTAGGCATTCCGACATCGCTCCTTCATAAACCATGGCTTTACCTTTCGAGTGAGCTTCAAACGCAATTGTCTCCGCCTTCTGTGAGCCGCAGCCGAGCGCCTTTATCAATTGCCCGATCACTTCATCAAAGGTATGCCAGTCGTCATTAAAAAGAATCACTCTCGCCGGAGTTTGAGCTTCGGTCGTAATATCTTCTACTTCAAGCGGCTTTTCTTCGGTTGTTTGATCGAAGATGTTGTCGTGTAAAACCATTGTAAGCCTCTATGAAATATAAATCTAAGCGGCGATTTATTGCAATGACGCATCGCGGGCTGCGTTGACGTATTAAAGTTGAGGTTTATCGCCGAATGTCGTTGACAAATTGGGGAAGGTCGGAATAATGGAAAATTGGATGAATGGATTGTTAGTAAAGCTTAATTTCAACTCCTTCTGTTGTCCATTTCGCTCTAACTTTCACCTCATCGGTATAAACACCAAACGGTTCGGCAAATTGATAAGGATAACTCTTTCCGCTGAAATACTGCACCGTCGAATCATGCATGACATAAGCTCGAACGGTGTAGTTTGCTAACGGAATTCCTGTGAGTTTAAATTCTCCTTTATCATCTGCAAATGAGAAACATTTCTTCCCGTCTTTCCTAACGGCGACAACAATTAATTGCCGTCTTGAAAATGTCGGAGATATATTTCCTTCAATATCACCAAGCGTAGAGAAGTCTATCATTCTGAAATGTCGCACCACGATTGAATCTTTGCTGCCTCTCGAAGAAAACGATCCTTTGGCCGTCGTGTCATAAGGAGTCTTCGGATACTTGATTCTCAGACTGTACCACGATAACGAATTAATCTTCGCAGGCTGCACACTAAAAATAGTTGCCGGGCTGCGGACAACGGCCCCCTGTACATTTTTACCTGTACTGTCGATCAACGAAACTTCTACAGCGGCTGAATCTTCATAAACGCTTTTCGAAATAAATTGGCAGAACAACGTGTCGTATGTCGTTACATCCTTCAGAGAGTCCAAAAAATTGAAATAATATGGTGCAAAGTCCGTCGTCGCGCTGTCGATTTCTATTACCAACGGATTATTTTGCGGCGACATGCGGTTCAAATGGAGATCCTTTACGCTATCGGATACCGTTACAAAATATTTTCGTCTTAAAGGTAACGGCTTCTGCATCCCAAGAACAACGTCATACTCATTTCCCTCAACACGAACGGCATAGTCAACGGGATAAATTTGGTCTGTAATTGAATCTCGGATCACGAATCTTGACGGTGAAACCGACGCCGAATCGATTACCTCACTGAACTTCAAAACAAGCGAGCCATCCTTCGCGAGTTCCGTGCCGTATAATTGTGGCAGAGACGTATCTTCAATTGACGGGACAAAATTAATGTCCTTCACATCCTGAAGCGTCTTAGTAATTTCTATGTCATGTGTTGCAGAAGAATAGGCATCGGTCTGCAGAACATAAGTAAAATTTCTCATTTGGTCATCGAAACAAATCAAACGGTATTTCCCATCCGCAAGTCCTTGCATAACATATCTTCCACTGTCATCGGATTGAGTCACATATTTCGCAAGGTTCTTTGACGGATTAAGGGTGTCAATATTCGCTGTGACTGGAAATGCAGCCACGGTATAAGACTGAGCTTTATCCGAGAAAATTTCGCCGCTAACTGTACCAGTATCGATCACCGAACTTGTTGAGAATACAAGGTTGACCGCGCCTGCCAAATGATTTTCTCTTAAATCTTTTGCGCCAACGCCGATAGTCAGAATGTAAGTGCGATTTTGCTCGAGTGGCTTATGAAGCGTTATAGTCAAATCCTTCCCCGACCAATCAAGACTCAGATCCTTTGAATTATAAGGTGGAAAATAAATGGCGTTATCGACATCCATTTTGGACATATACTTGTCGAAGGTCAAAATAATTTTTCGAGAATTGAAATTTAATTGTTTTTGCGATGGAGAAGAGTAAATAATTTTCGGCGGCGTCTTGTCAACCGGTCCGCCGGAAGGCGGAATCTGTCCGGCACATCCGGCAATGACGGCGATTAGGACCAGATTTACGAAACGGATTATTTTTGCCAAGGCTCGAAAAGTTCTGCTTCGATGTCGAAAAGCGCCAGTATTCTGCCTGCGATGAAATCCGCAAGCTCCTCTATCGTAGTTGGCTTTTGGTAAAACGCCGGCATCGCAGGCAATATGAAAGCACCCGCATCCGATGCCGCAAGCAAATTTTTCAGATGCACCTTGTTCAACGGTGTCTCACGCGGAACGAGCACAAACTTTCTTCCTTCCTTCAACGTCACATCTGCCGCACGCTCGATTAAATTTCCCGCAACACCCTGCGCAACTCCCGCCAGTGTTTTCATGGAACACGGTACGATGACCATTCCATCCGTTTTGAATGAGCCACTGGAAATTGTCGCTGCCAGGTCCTTGTTACTGTACTTGATAATATTGCCATTCAGCACCTCATCGCCATACTTCGACTTGAATGATTCGAGCAAACTGCCGCTCTTCAATGGAAATTCCGTTTCACTCTCGATTACATAAGCTCCGTAGTCGGAGATGATCATGTGCACCTCGACTCCGTTGGCAAGAAGCGCACGAACGGTGTGAAGCGCGTATATCGCGCCGCTCGCCCCGGTTATCCCTACGATTATTTTCTTTTTATCTTGAGGCAAATTTAACTCTGCTGTTTACGATTTTCACCGATAAAAACTCGAGGACACTTACCAAAATAAACGCAAAAAGATTCACCAACAAAAGATTTTGTAAATTGCCATATGAAAAATATAGGATAATTACAATGAGAAATGAATAGACGAACATGGACACCATACCAAGAAGCTCAATCGAGCCGATTTGTGTGAACGGCAGTGAGAACGGAAATCGTTTCTGTATAACGGAAAACCAGCTTACTGCAACATGGGTTAGGGAGTAAAATGTCAATGTCCCGATTACAGCAGGCACGAGCGATTCAGTGGAAAGGATTATAAAAAAAATTACGACAACCATTGGAATATGCACCGTCAACAAAAGTGATTTGCGGACTCCAAGTATAAATTTCCCAGCATTAAATCCATTATTTGCTTCTAACATCCACTTCGCCTCATGATCCTTTGAGCTTAAGATATTCTGAGACAGGAAATAGTAAACCAAAACCCCTGATATCGTCAGAGATGCAAGCGGTGCCACAGATTCTGCGGGAAAAAATATCGATGTAATATCAAATCTTAGAAAATAAACCCCGCGCATCGACCAATATAATGCAACCATGATAGGCGTCGCAGCTATTCCGATGGTCGAGAGTCTGAACGATGAATTTCTGAAAATGTTCGAAAGAAAAAACATACAACCAGCTTCCTCTTCCTTGCTGCAGATCATCACCATTCCTTTTATCTGCTCGACTAGGGATACCAATTCCACACGCGCCACTGAACTATATTGGTTCAATTTTGAAATGAGTTTTTCCTGAAATGGAAAAGTGAGGAAAAAGGAACAAGACGTAAGAAATCCTGCGGCCGCGATCCCGATATACGAATAATTTTGATGGGACAAAATGCTTGAATCAAGAAGTAGAGACAAGCTATGGATCGTCTCTTCCCTCAATGGAAGTTGGAATACCGACAGAAGTACCAGCGCCATAACTATCTGGGAAATTGTAAGCGACATGTCGGCAACCCGTCGCGGCAGTGAAGCGACCGCAAATATGATGAGCAAATAAAACGCGGAAGAAACGCAAGCGACAGATATATAAAGAAAAATCATTTCTGTAAAGACATCTGAACCAGGAAAAGTCAAGAGAATCGACGGAACAATAACAGAGAAAATTATCACAAGGTTGAGAATGATCACGGCCAAAAGAGAAGCTAATCTGGAAACTTTTGTCGGCTGAACAAAATAGAAATTTTCCACGTCGCCTCCGGTAAAGAAGAGCTTCCGCGTCTCGACGACTAATGTGAACAAAGCGATTCCACACGCAATTACTCCGACCCTCAACACGAAATTCGTATCAACTCGATTTCCGCTTGACAGCGCGAGAAAAATTCCGATAAGAAAATCCGGAGCGAGGAATTTAAGCAGCGCTCGAAATCCGAATTCGCCAACAGCCTGCTTCAGCCTGAGCTTTAATATCGAATGTAACATCCTAACGCGGACGGGCCCTTCTGTAAGCCCGGACGGCACGGAGGTGCTCAGCATAAGTATCGCTAAACCTGTGTCCGCCATTTCCATTGGCAACAAAATATAGATAATTTGTCTCCGCAGGATACAAGGCGGCAATAATGGACTTTGCGCCAGGGTTGCATATCGGGGTCGGCGGCAACCCGATTTTCTTGTATGTGTTGTAAGGTGAATCGACGTGAAGATCCTTGTAGTAAATTCTTTTCCGTTCGCCAAGTGCATACTGGATCGTCGGATCGGCTTCCAGTAGGATATGTTTTTCCAAACGATTGTAATACACACTGGCTATTATGGCTCTTTCGGAATCGACTCTCGCTTCGTCTTCAACTATCGATGCAATCTTCATTACTTCTGATATACTAACTCCCATTTGGCTGGCACGAGATTTCAGAGTGTCATTAAAAAACAATTTGAACTCGTCGACCATTCGTTTCACAATTTCGTTAGGTTCGGTGTTGTAATAAAAATCATAACCCTGTGGGAATAAGTAGCCTTCCAGGTTTTTTGACGGAATGTTCAAAGCTGTTGCAGCCGAATCGCCGAGAACTTCATTCACGAATTGAATCGAATCGGCGCCGAGTTCACGATGGTAAATCGATGCAATCTGTTTTGCCGTCAAACCTTCAGGAATTGCAACAGTGACAATCAAATTGCTTTTTCCCGATGCAATCAATTTCATCACGTCGTAATCAGAAAAATATCCAGTAAGTAAATACTTCCCTGCTTTTATTTTATGTTCCACCGAGAAAATTTTGGACGCGACCTTGAAAACAAATTTATTAGTTATGACGCCGTCTTGTGAAAGTCTCGAATAAATCCTATCGGCGACCATGCCGCGGTTGATCGTTACAATTGCTCCTCTTTCTTGGGCATGGTGGTACGGCACGATAAACATGACAATCCACACGAAAATAGAAGCAGCCACTATGCTTAAAACAAAAGCCGCTAATTTTCTCGCGTCACCCAAATGAAATCCGTCGGATTGCAAAGCATCCATTCGAAAAAATTTTCTTAATCCACTTGTCTGCAGAGATGTTCTTCGCTCCTCGGCACTTTCACGTTCGAGGCGGCGCGACTCGTCGATGATTCTTTCATAGACACGTTTGACAGCTTCTTCGGTGAGCGGTCCCGGATTTTCACGGCTGACAGTCTCGATAACTTGTTTTTCCCGCTCCGGCGAATATACTTCAAGTCCAAGCTTTTCCTTTATTTTTCCGATTTCGTCCGCATATTTAGCGCGCTTGTTTAGGAGCCTCAGCAGCCGCTTGTCAAGCCGATCAATCTTCTTCCGCAGCGATGTCATGTTACTCATTTGTCAATCGCCGTCCGGAGGCTTGTTAAAAATTCATAAGCGAACTTTGCCTCTTCACCTCGAGGCGCGGAGGAAATTCGCTGAAGCAAAGCCGAACCGACGACAATGCCGTCTGAATACTTCGAGATTTCTTTTGCGGTTTCCGGAGTAGATATACCGAATCCGACCACAAAAGGTTTTTGCGAGAATCTTCTGACGCGTTTCAAAAAATCTGTGACATCGCTGCTGATAAGATCCCTTCTCGCACCTGTTACTCCGGTCACAGAAACACAATAGACAAAATCGGCCGAGACCTCGCTGATTTTCCTTATTCTCTCGTCGCTCGAAGTCGGAGCGGCAAGCAGGACAAGGCTCAGACCGGCGCCTTCGATTTGTTTGCGTATCTCAATAGACTCTTCAAGTGGAAGATCAGGAATGATCACTCCATCGACTCCTGCAGTGCTCAACTTTTCTGCAAAGTTTTTTCCGATCCCGTTCAAAAAAGAATTGATATACCCCATTAAGATAATTGGAAGCTCAGCCCGATGCTGATGAGCCTCCGGCTCAGAAGATTCTGTTCTGAACTTTTTCACGAGCTCAAGAATTTTCTTCGGTGTCTGTCCATTCTCGATCGCGACTTGCGCAGCTTTCTGGATAACCGGTCCGTCGGCGAGCGGATCGCTAAACGGAACTCCAAGTTCTACAAAATCCACCCTGGCTTCTTCTGCTGACTTTAAAATTTCTATCGTTGTATCCGCATTTGGAAAACCCGGCATAATATATGCGCTCAGCAGCTTTTTTTGCCCGCCGTCTTCTGAGAAGGAACAGAGCAACTGTTTTATTCTATTCAATTCAAAAACTCTCTGCCTTAGGCCGATGCGCCTCCGGCACAAATGTAAGATTCGGTACAGGTTTCAATGTAAGGTCCGAGATCATTCCAAATTTTTTATATTTGAAACGAGCGGCGATTCCGATCATGGCAGCGTTGTCAGTACAATATAGCGGACGCGGGAAAAAAGCTCTCGCATTAATCGACCCTGCACGCTCCTGCAATGCACTACGAAGCTCGCCGTTTGCAGCAACACCACCGGCAACTGTTATTGATTGCACGGAATATCTTTCCGCTGCACGAATCGTTTTCTCGACAAGGACATCGATAATGGCACGCTGAAACGATGCACAGATGTCGCGAACAAGTTTCTTGCTAGCATCCTCCGGCCTGTATTTTAATTCACGGAGCAAATAGAGAACACTTGTCTTTATTCCCGAGAAACTGAACTCGAAAGAATCCCTATCCATAAATGCACGTGGAAACTTAAATGCCTGTGGATTTCCGTCCTTCGCGAGCTTATCGATAACGGGACCACCGGGATATCCGAGTCCGAGAAGCTTCGCGACTTTGTCGAACGCTTCACCTGCCGCGTCGTCGCGAGTCTGTCCGAGAAGCTTATGTGAGTATGGTTCATTCACATGAACCAACATAGTGTGTCCACCGCTGACGATCAAAGCCACAAATGGAAATTGCGGCTTCTCTTCTTCGAGAAAACTCGAATACAAATGTCCTTCCATGTGGTTTACGCCGACTACAGGAATTCCGCGAGCTGCAGCGAAAGCCTTCGCAAAACTCAATCCGACGATTAGCGAGCCGGCAAGCCCAGGTCCATAAGTTACCGCAACCGCATCAATCTCATCTTTGGAAACGGCAGCCTTTTTCAAGGTTTCTTCGATAACTGGTACAATCATTTCCATGTGAGCGCGTGAAGCAAGCTCAGGCACGACGCCGCCATATTCATTGTGGACAAGCTGCGAGGAGATAACCACTGATTTTAGTGTTCCATCGACTAAAACGGCTCCGGAGCATTCGTCACAGGATGTTTCAATTGCGAGAAGATTCATCAATGAATTATAAAATTAACGATGAACATTTACAAGTTTTAAATACAGGGGTTTTTCTGTGCCACATGAATGACAGGTTAATAAAAATTTATCTCTTCAAAAAGGCTTTTTAAACTTAAACTCCCTATCTTGTGCCTGTGTCTAAAACTGTGAACAAACAAAAAAGGATGACTACAATGAAGAAATCCGCATTAATAGGGGCCATTATCATGGCGTTTGCAATTTCTGGAGCTGCCATGGCTCAGGATCAACCAACACAAGCGCCGGCTAGGCCTAAAGTGGCGCAGCGACAAATCAACCAGCAAAAACGCATTGCTCAAGGTGTCAAAAGCGGACAGTTGACAAAAGGTGAAACGCGAAGGCTTGAGCGACAACAGGGTCGAATTCAAGCGAGAAAGCAAATGGACAGGGCCGAACACGGCGGCAGACTAACTCCAAGGAATAAAGCACGATTAAATCGTATGCAGAATCGCGCGAGTCGAAGGATCTATCGCGCAAAGCATAATGACAAGGTTCAGTGATAGCGCATCATAAACTTTCTTGTGAGCTGATGAAATGCAATTCCTGATAGAAGGAATTGTAATTTCATCTAGCCTCCAATTTCCCTTTCAGCTTTTCACCGTGTGGAATTATCCTACATCAGTCATGGCGGTGAGCCTGCTCTTCTCTCTCGCTTCATTCTCGGTTCACTCTCGGTTTAGTCGGCCTTATCTCTCGGTTAAGCCTGTGTCTGGAGGAGTGTTTCTCGAATCAACAGTTGACGTCTGAATTGTAATTTAGTGTGGAATTTTCCTACACAGAGATCGACACGTTCATTAAAGGAACGGCTACTGACAATCTCGCAAAAGTGAAGAGGTAGAAGTCGGATGCGGTTGGAACACGAGGGGGGCAAGATAATTTTCTTTGTTTCAGTACCATGCTCTTTTGCTGGGTCTATTGAATCAAGCTGAGCGGATAGGTCATGGCACAGAGACCGAAAACACGAATTTATTCGTGAAAACTCCGTTGTACTGATAAATATTTTGCTGAGTTTGAGAGGAGAGGTAATTCTCGACCCGAGCCTAAGTCAAATACTTCGAGATCACCTTCTGTGGATATCCATTTATTAGGTTCGTTCCATTGTTCAAAATACGGTCTTATAAGAAGATGAGAACCGTCCAACCAGCCAAGCAGTTCGCGGTCGCGAATTTTGCTACAAACAGTACCATCAGTTTTAAGGACGAGAACGAGTCTATCTGCTTTAAAATTACCCACTGTATCAGGGCCTTGGTCATCAGGCTCATTGGATTTAGCGCCGCGATCAATGTAGCCACTAATCGTTGTGGCAACCAATTGGTTATTGGGTGATAATTCAGCATTTATCGGAATGTGTTCTTCTGCCTTTCCTTCGTTATTATATGAAGCCCATTCATCAAACAAAAATTGTTTTGTACGGGTATTTATTTCATAAAGGATTAATAACCTGTCATTATAATTTGTCCCACCACAGCAGCTTTCATCATTATTCGTATAAAGTATATATCGACCGTCGGCAGAAATGCTGAGGTATTGTTCAACGTTGGGTCCAATTTCATTACGAGAGCCGTCAACTGAGTTATACTTCCAAATCCCAACCTGGCGATTCTCAAGCTGCCCCGGATAAAAGTCTGAAATGATTAGACAGTTCGCATCGTCAGTTGCCCAATCCACGAATTTGCGGTAGAATCCATTGTCGGAATATAAACCGTCAAACTTTGCAGTGTCTGAAATGAAATATTGAAACATTTGTTCGCCGATATTAAGACGAGCCGCGGTAAACTGAGTTATTACCGTGCCAGCACCAGTGTCAATCAAGGCTAAATCTCGATTCGCATAGGCAATGATATAATTGCCATTAGGCGACAACGCAAATGCTGGGAAGTGCGCACTTTCTCCAAACTTCACTTCAACCTGCCCTGTAAAAATCACCTCGGCAACATACCGATCATGAAACGGCGGATCGATGACTACAGTGCTATCTGAGTTGCGAATAAAAAGACGCTCTTTTCGTGCTGAATCAACAGTTGTGAAAGCGAGAACTCCCTGTTTGCTGACGACAATTGATTTTGCAGATTTTGATTCCAAAGGGGTAAGAGAAGACAATAGTGTAATCCGTTTGCTTTGCCAGTCCAGAGAATAAAAAGCTTTACCGACAATCGTATCCCCTGTTTGGAGGATTACGAAGGACTTTACGCTTTCCTTCGGGATGTTGAGAGCCATAATCGTGCTATCAATTACCGGAGCAGGAGCCCGGTTGGAAATTGATTGATCTCGATTTTGGCCATTAATTCTCGAGGTCAACACCAAACTTATAGCTAAAATGAACAAAGTCGATTTTTCAAAAATAGCTAAGTCAATTCTGTGCTTCATTTGATCCTCGCTTTAATTCTTACCGAATGTATTCTTGATGTTCCCCAATTATATTTGCCCTCCCATATATTTGCAAGACATTCCGCAGACAAAAAGTATGTGCCGTCTTATCTCGTGCCTCGACGAAATATAAATTGAGCTTCCCGAAGAAGCAACCTTAGCGTTCCCTCCGCGGCATCTTAGTCAAGTCTCAGCTTAAGGAAAAACCTTCCTGTCTTCTCCATGTAAGCTCTATATTCGCGCCTGAACTTCTCGATCACTATGTTTTCTTTTTTGGGTACTCCTAGAAGGTAACGATCACAGCCATCAATATGAGTACAAGCACATCGTGGTTGTATAGATGAGGCCGAGGCCGATGTCCTTCTGAAAGGGTGTTCAAAAAAGATTCTACCAGATGCCATGGCCTGGTGGAATATCCTTTCGGTCAGAAATGGATTATTATTTCTTGCTCAAGATCGCGTCTTTACAAGCTTTTGCTACTCGAAATTTAACGACTGTTTTGGCAGGAATTTGAATTTGCTCGCCCGTCGCGGGATTCCTTCCGAGACGAGCTTTTCTGTCCACAAGCACAAGCTTTCCAATTCCCGGAATCGTAAACGAGTTTTTTGCCTCGCGGTAAGCCAGACTCGCAAATTCATCTAGAAATGAGGCGGCAACCTTTTTCTTCAGTTCGAATTTCTTGGCAAAATAATCTGCCACCTGCGACTTTGACATTGCTTTTCCCATATTTACTCCTTTCAGTTTGTGAGTTTAAGGAACAATATTAAGAAAATGAACCATGGTAAGCAAGCAAACTTCCTGACAGGCTGCACGAACTAAGAACCTGAGGCACGACGGGGATTCTTGAGCCCGGTCCGCAGCTTGTTGGTAACTTCTCGACTGATGCGCGGCGCCAACTGCTCATCATACCTTTTCACGAATGTCCTGACTGCCGCCGGGTTGCGTTTGCTCAATTCCCTGAGTGCCCAGGAGAGTGCTTTGACTACCATATCGTCATGGTCGCGGATGAGCATCCGGCAGATCTTTAGCGTACGACTCACGTCTCCATGACCACCACGAGCACGATTGTTGAGCGGAACCGTGCTCACCAATGCGGCCCGTCTCCACCATCGGTCGGAAGAGCGAGCCCAGGATTGTACGACATGGTCTGAGATATTTCGCTCGCGCCAGGCGGGGCCGGCGATGTAAACGGCGAATGAGTCGGTCTCTCCCCAACTGTGAATAGCTTTGCCGAGGGAAACAACATCCCGTTTGGTCAAAGCATTGAGGGCAGCTTGATGATGAACAATGGTCTCATAGGCGAAGATGCGCTCCCAGAATCCCAGCGGTACCAACTGTTTTGCCAACGCGATAACGGACGCGCCGGGAGAATCCTTGAGCCGCCTGGACCACTCGCGCCGGACCAGACGAAAGGACGGAGCGTCCTTGCAGGGCATGGCAGCAAGGGATCGGCGTATTTCTTCAACAAGCTTATTCATGACGATATTGTTGTGCGGTCTGACTATGATCGGCCTGCTATGAGTCTCGAAAATATATGCGGGGGTTCTCGAAGAAACAACCATGGTCAGGTTTTCAGGATTTGCCCCGAGGGTTGTCGAGCCTACCTTGTCGGCTCGATCTTGAAAATGAAATTTGCCATTTCCGTGCGCTCGGTCCATCCGTGCTTCTGGTAAAAACCACGCTGGTACGACTCGCGCCCGCGACTGTTGAGCAGCGAGAGCCTGGAGCAACAGCGTTTTTTTGCGTCGGCGTTCACTTTCTCAAGAAGCTGCGCTCCTATTCCGTGTCCACGATTGGGATCGGCGACGACCAGCTCCGAGATGTATCCTTCAGGTCCTCTTAGAAACAGAAACGGAATCCAGTGCACCGAGACATATCCTTCGATGACTCCTCCCTCTTCCGCGACATAGACTGTGTGGCTCTCGTCTGACATACAAAGTGCCAGATGACGGCCGATCTGTCCTTGGGCGACTTCCAACGGCGCCTGCGAGAGCTTATCGAACCATCCAAGGTTTCTCAGGATATCGGTGATCCCGGGAATGTCTCCCGGATTAGCAAGGCGGATTGACATAGACATAGGCACCTATTTCAAGTGTGTGGTTAAACTGTTTTGTTTTGCGACTCAATAAAATATAGAGGGAGGTTCTCTAAGAAACAAACTTGGGGTTCCTTGAGGTTACTTACGCAAATCTTTTGATGAGACCATTTGTATTTTGCCTTTCGTAGGCGTCAAGTTCTCCCAAACCCAATTATGATGCTGAATTACTTTTTCAGCACTCAAATGAGGACGATTTGCTGTCGTGTGGCAATCTTTAACCACTACAGTATTAAAATCCCTATTCAAAGCAGAATGAATTGTCGAATCGACACAAAAATCTGTTGCGCAGCCGGTAATGAATAATTCCGTTATTCCATATTTTTTCAATACCGTCTCCAACTCCGTACCATAGAATGAATCGTTCGCGGTTTTTCCTATAAAAATATCGTCCGGACTTTGAATCAATGATGGTAGAACATTCCAGTCGGATGTGCCGGGTAACAAATAGTTTTCCTTCGTTCCATCATGCTGGATAAAGATTACCTTATCTCCATTTTGTCTGAAGTGGTTTGACAATGAATTTATTCTTTGAACAATGTTGTCAGCATCAAGGCGCGGAGTTTCAGGTTTGAAAGATTCCACCTGCATGTCAATTATTAATAATGCTTTCATTAAGCAAAACCCATGTTAATTAAGAAGCTGTCTAATGAGCCGCAGGACCTCGAAACCATCTCGTCGATGAGCGACGGGCAGAGCGGCAGTAAAAATGTTATATGCCATCCTGGCTTAAGCCTCAACAAAATTTAAGCGGAGGCTCTCGAAGAAACAAAATCCTTGGAAGACCCTCAGGATTTGATTCAGAAGTTGTAAAGAAGCACCCTAGTTCTGAAACTTCGCTAGAAGAAAATCGATGCGACCCCGATTTTGTGACCTGACCATGACGATCAAGAATTCAGGCAGTCAGGCAGTCCGAATTGTATGTAATCGGTCGTAGTAGTTGGTTAGCCAGAGATTGGACCAGCCGAAGAGAGTGGTGTCGCGTATAATCTTTTTTACCTCAGGGCGTGTGATCTTGGCTTCAGTCAATATTACACTGATATTGTTTCGACTAATTGCGAGTGTCCGCACCGCGAACAACAGGGGCCATATACAAGCGAGGCGTATTCCATGCAGCCATTTTGGAAGACTCACAATGTAGTCAAGCCCGTACTGCAAGTGTGTCTCAGCTTTGTCGGCTAATCGATCAATTATTCTCAAGACCTTGGCGGCGTTTTCTGTTGCGAAGAGACTGTCGCGAGTCAAGCCAAGCGGCTCATAAAAGGTGCGCGGTACATATACCCATCCTCTTTCGTAGTCTTTTCGCAATCCCCGGATGATGTTTACTGTCTGCAACGCCAGGCCAAAATGTCGGGATAACGGGAGCAGTTTTTCTTTCCGCTCCATGATGACAGGTGAATACCATGCGAAAAGGTCGGTCAACAAATAGCCCACGCGCCCCGCCACTTGCTGCATGTAATCATCCATTTCCTCCTCATTGCGTACCTCGGGTCCGTTCTCCTGCCAGCGAGCCATGCCCAACGAAGTTTGGTTGACGTGACTTGTGATGATCTCCTGGATTGGCTGGGGAAACCGGCGCAGCCCTTCAAGAAGCTGATCGGCGTGTTGGGCGACATACACTTCAGGGTCGCTTTTGTCGAGATGAATAATTTCGCCGGTTAAAGAAGAGACCGGCATGGAATCGGCTAACACGCGAGCCCATATGCGCAGGAGCTCTGCCTTGTGGTTCGATACCAACGATTCATTGTCTTCAAGACAATCGGAAACCCGAAAGAGCAAATATGCCGTTGCGACCATATCCCGCAGGTCAGACGGGAGCCGCTCGATGGAAAGGGCGAATGTCCGACTTACCGCACGCAACATCTTGTCAGGATCCATCTTGCTCGTTCGCGCCGCAGCTTGTGGTTTTCCGCAATGCTCTTCCGTTTGCACTGTCATCGTTTCGACGAAGTGATGTTTCGATTCCCTATTCATAAATGACCGTCTTTTGACTTCATGTAATATAATATTCGGCTATTTCTAATGCTTCTTTAGAAAAAATTAGTAACGAGGCTTTATTTCACCAACCTGACCTTTCTCCATTTATTTCTATCTACTCAAAACCATCTCCTATTTTCTTACCCTTTTCTATCCGGCAAGCTCAGAAGGATAACATCTTTCCACGTGTCCCATCTTATTCCATACTTAAAAAAATATATATGGAGCTTCTCGAAGAAGCAACGTTTTACGCTACCTTTGCATTCCACTCTTTTAAGTGGGAAATAACAAAATCGATTATCTCAGCGTTTTCTTTTTTTCCGTTCCCGGAAATCGTCAGAGGCTCGCCGAATGCGATGTGAATCGGTTTATTCCGGCTTATGTGCCCTAGGTCTTTCACATATTTTCCGATTTCCCAGAAATCGGTCTTTAAAGCAATTGGGATTACCCGGACTTTTGCATTTGCAGCGAGCTTTACTCCGAGTGAATTGAATTTCGCCGGCACAAACTCAACCATCCTGGTACTCTGTGGAAATATTACGACAGACGTTCCATTCGTTAACAATTCCTGTCCCTTGTTTAAGACAACCGCCAGATCTTCTCTCGAATTTTCCCTGCCGAGCACTATCGGATCTCTCGATCGCATGACTGCTCCGAAAAAGGGATGCCTCACGAGACTTTCCTTCACCACGAAGGTCACTTTTTGTTCGGGAGCAATGATACATGGTAAGACCATGGTTTCTAACGTGCTCATATGGTTGCCCACAAATACCACAGGCTCACTACATTTGCGAATGTTCTCCAATCCCGTTACGTGAAACTTGCCCCCGCAACTTTCGATCAGCTTGAAGATATCAAAGGAAGATAATGCCCATGCTTCCGCATCGTATCTCCCCTGCATTGCTTGCTTGCGGGTCCTCAATACGATGGAAATGTATTTGCTCACGAAATAGAACCGGGTGTTGAGAGCAATCCTATCTAAAAGAGCGCGGCGGGTGTCCTCACGTGTGTGATATTCATCCGACGTAAAATATTTTGTTCCCAAAACCTTATATCCGCATGTATTTCAATTTGTGTTCAAAGAATGTTACTCAAATGCACCCTGCAAATGCAAGCGGAAAATTGCCGCTAACTTTCAGCACTCGCACTTCCCTACTTCCCGAACTCCGATTGGAAAAAAGGAGAAAAATCCGAACTATCCGCGCAAAGCGATTGGCACTGGCGGAAAGCAAACTTCAACACGCACCCGCCGCTGGAAAGCTCACTCATATTCAAAGGGCGTTACTCAAATGCACAGTCCGTGATTCATGGACGGACAGTTTTGTACCACCTTGTCAAGTCTCAAAAGAGACCCACCAGAGTCTAACAGACTCTGGTGAGCTTATCTCTACAACTCGAGGCAAGGCTATTTCTTACTTCACCAATGCTGCTTTCTTAATTGAAGTGTAATTCCCTGCCGACATTCGGTAGAAATAGACTCCACTGGCAAATCTGCTCCCGTCGAACTTCACGCTATATTCACCCGGGCTTTGTGTCTCGTTCACAAGCGTCGCGACTTCTCTGCCGAGAATGTCATAAACCTTTAAAGTAACGAAGCTGTTAGCTGATAACTCGTAGCTAATAGTCGTCGTTGGATTGAACGGGTTCGGATAGTTCTGTAGGAGTTGGAAAGACGATGCGACCGGAGGCTTTTCTTTCACTGCAACGATGCCGTTTGGGTTGTACCTCGCAAAGTTGTAAGACGGCTTCCCACCGGCAGTGCTGAAGTCTCCACCAAAATAAGTGTCTTCGCCGGTTGAGACTGCCGCATCAACCATGTCGTTCATCCCGTCACCGAGAGTCGAGAACGCGCTGTCTGCAATGCTCCACATAATAACCTTGTTTGCGTTCACAAGACCGCTAGCCGAGAAATACCCTCCGATGAAAAGGTCTTCACCATTTCTTGCAAGGGTAGAGACCTCGGCGTTCACGCCGACGCCGAGAACTGTCCAATCGTGTGTGTTCCACTTTGCAAGATAATTTGCCGGGCTTCCTCCCGCATGTAAGAATGCTCCTCCAGCAAACAGAGTGTCTCCGTATGCCGCCAAGGCATAAACTATTCGATCGACTCCGTTGGTGGGAGCCCCGAGCGCTGACCATGTTGCTCCATTCCAGGATGCAATATAATTTGCAGAACTTCCTCCTGCGTGTGTAAAGTTACCACCGAAATAGACCTCCCCAGTACCCGGTGCGATCGCATAGACATTGCTGTCGACTCCAGTGCCAATGGTGGACCAAGCCGTGCCGTTCCACTCCGCAGCGTAAGATGCGGGACTTCCACCCGCATGAGTAAATTTGCCTCCAACATATAGTTTAGAACCGAAAAGGGCTAACGCAAAAACATCGCCGTCAACTCCGTCATTCGGAGTTGTACCGAGTGTATTCCACTTTGTGCCGTCCCACATAGCAATATGATCTGCCGGGTTACCACCCGCATTTGTAAAATATCCTCCTGCATATATATCAGTCCCTAATACAGCAATGGCATCAACGCCGTTGTCAACCCCGTTCGTTGTCCCGGTTCCTAGCGAAGACCATGTTGATGTGCTGGTGTTGAAAACAGCGATGTAGTTCGCTGGAACGGTTCCTGCAGTAAGGAAATCGCCACCCACATAGATGTTGGAGCCGCTCAGTGCGAGCGCATTGACAGTGTATCCGCCGGGAGCGTTGGTGGAACCGCCTAATGACGACCAATTGGTACCGTCCCAGCTTGCTACTCCGATGGCGACTACTCCGCCTGCGGCTGTAAAGAACCCTGGCAGGTAAAGTTTTCCGTTGGCGGCAGTACCATTTTGAATCTCATTGTTGGTACCTACAGTAGTGCCTGAACCGAGGGCAGAATATGTATTGGTTAACGTATCAATTTCCACGACGTTGTTAACTGTCAGCAAACCCGCAGTTGCAAAGTAACCGCAGGCATAGAGAGTGTTGCCAAACCATATGAGACTCCACACCTCACTCTGGTACCCTGCTACCCCCGGTCCGACGGCGCTCCATGAAGTTCCATTCCACTTTGCGATTTTATTCACGGTTGTGCCGCCAGCCTGCGTGAAAATGCCGCCGATGTACACCGAATTCCCTCCCGGAGCGATAGCAGTAATATTGCCATTGAGGTCTGTGGGAGTTGTTCCGACGTAGCTCCAGTTCATCCCATCCCACTTTGCAATGTATTTTGCCGGGCTGCCACCTGCATTCAGAAATTCTCCTACCACGTATAGACTTCCACCACTAATTGTGAGAGAGTAAACCGTATTATCAACTCCCGATCCGAGAGCCTCCCATGAAGAGCCGTCCCATTCTGCAATACGACTTGCGGCTGCTCCACCGGCGTGCGTAAAGTAACCGCCGACATACAGTTTGCCGCTGAAATATGTCATCGCGTTAACACCATATTGATCGACCCCGTTGTTTGTACCGGAACCGAGCGGCGTCCATGTCCTCGTCGAGGTGTTGTAATCAACTATATTGTTGACGGAAACACCGCCTGCAGAGTCTGAATTCTCCACCAATGTAGACGTCGTTTCCATTTACAACTATGGAATTGACGCCGCCGTTTACACCATGGTCTGAGCTTGTCGTATCGAGAGCCGACCATTTGTTAGTTGTCAGGTTATATGCTGCGATGCCGCTTGCGATGACATTGCCGGCGACACCAAAAAATCCACCGACATAGAGCGTGTCTCCGTTCACGGCAGCTACATAAGCGTATCCAGCGTATCCACCAACTCCGGCAATAGTGAAGGACGGGTCCCAGTTCTTGTCATTTGGATCTGACGTTGTTTTCTCGAATTGTGGCGCACCATTCCTTTCGGTGACCATTCTATATCCATGTGCATCGAAACTCCCTTGCGTTATTCCAGGCTTGATGCTTCCGTCAGGACTAAGAATGGATTGGATAGAACAGGATTGCTGTGCAGACACTGCCGTCACAAAAAAAAGTAGTGTGATAGCAGTATATATATAGAAACGGTTTAAATAGACGCTCCGTTGCTTAGTATCGTTGTTCATTCTTCTCTCTCTTTGTTTTATCTAAATCCTTACCTATATGTTGAGATGACGCTCTATTCAAAGAACCAACCCAAGGAAATAACATTGCATTCAAGAACCGGCTTTGCAAAACCCTGTCAAAGCCAAAAGAGACTCACCAGAGTATTTGGACTCTGGTGAGTTCATCTTTCTGCTTCCAACTTGTTTACTTCATCAACACGGCTTTCTTAATTGAGGTGTAATTCCCTGCCGACAATCGGTAGAAATACACTCCGCTTGCAAATCTGCTCCCGTCGAACTTAATGCTGTATTCTCCCGGACTTTGCGTCCCGTCCACAAGCGTCGCCACTTCTCTGCCAAGTATGTCATAAACTTTCAAGGTAACGATGCTGTTGGTTGGTAGCTCATAGCTGATAGTCGTCGTAGGATTGAACGGATTAGGATAGTTCTGCAAAAGCTCGAACGAACTTGCGACCGGAGGTTTTTCTTTCACTGCAACGATGCCGTTTGGGTTGTACCTCGCAAAGGTGTAAGACGGTTTCCCACCGGCGATGCTGAAGGACCCGCCAAAATAATTGTCTTCTCCGGTTGAGACTGCCGCATCAACAGTGCCGTTCGTCCCGTCGCCGAGAGTTGAGAACACGCTGTCTGCAATGCTCCACATAATAACATTGTTTGCGCTCACCAGGCCGCTCGTCAAGAAATATCCTCCGATGAATAGGTCTTCTCCATTTCTTGCAATAGCATAGACATCGCCGCTCACGCCTGCGCCGAGAACCGTCCACTGGTGCGTGTTCCACTTTGCAAGATAATGTGCCGGGCTTCCTCCCGCATTTACAAAATTACCACCCACAAACACAGTGTCTCCATATGCCGCCAGGGCATTAATCCGGGCATTGACTCCGTTGGTGGGAGTGCCGAGCGCCGACCAGGTTGTTCCGCTCCAGGATGCAATATAATTTGCAGAACTGCCTCCTGCGTGCGTAAAGTTACCACCAAAATATATCTCCTCCGTACCAGGTGCAATTGCATAGACATAGCTATCGACTCCTGTGCTAAGAGCAGACCACGCAGTGCCGTTCCACTCCGCAACATAGGATGAGGATTTTCCACCTGCATGACTGAAGATGCCTCCAACGTATAGGTCAGTGCCGGAAGTCGCCAACGCAAGAACAGGGTCGTCAACTCCATCATTCGGAGAGGTACCAAGTGTGTTCCACTTTGTGCCGTCCCACATTGCAATGTAATTCGCCGTGTCACCTCCGGCATGAAGGAATGATCCCCCTACATAAACATTACTCCCGGATACAGCAATCGCGTCAACGATGTCGTCGACCCCATTTGCAATCCCTGTTCCGAGCGAAGACCATGTTGAGGTGCTTGTATTAAAAACGGCAATATGGTTCGCTGCTACGGGTCCCGCATTAAGGAAATCGCCTCCAACATAGACGTTGGAGCCGCTCACTGCGAGCGCATAGACGGTGGACCCACCGGGAGCGTTCGTTGAACCACCTAATGACGACCAATTCGTGCCGTCCCAGCTTGCTATTCCAAAGGCGCTTGTTCCGCCTGCGCTAGTAAACACCCCCGGTATGTAAAGTATTCCGTCGGCAGCAGTACCCCAATAAATTTGATCGTTGGTACCTGCATTAGTATCTGTACCGAGGGCAGAATATGTGTCAGCGGACGTGTCAATTTCTACAATGTTATTTACCGTGAGCAAACCCGCCGTGGTAAATGAACCACAGGCATAGAGATTGTTGCCTGACCAAATCAGACTCTTCACCTGACTAGCTCCACCTGCTACCCCTGGTCCCACGGGACTCCATGAAGTTCCGTTCCACCTTGCGATTCCATTCACGGTTGTGCCGCCGGCCTTCGTGAAAGCTCCACCGATGTATAATGAATTCCCTGCTGAAACAATCGAGTAAACAGAGTTATTTACATCTGTTGCAGAGGTTCCGACGTGGCTCCAATTTATGCCGTCCCATTTTGCAATGAAATTTGCCGTGTCATCGCCCGCATCCAGAAAATCTCCTCCTACGTATAGGCTTTGACCGTTGATTGTGAGAGTGTAAACATCAGCGTCAACTCCGGATCCGAGTGCCGACCAGCTTGTCCCGTCCCATTTTGCGACGTAATTTGCAGCGGATCCGCCGGCGTGCGTAAAGGCACCACCGACATACAAATTGCCGCTGAAATATGTCATCACATAGACAGTATTATCGACACCGTTGTTTGTACGGGAACCGAGCGCCGTCCATGTCCTTGTCGAGGTGTTGTAATCCACGATATTGTTCGCGGAAACGCCCCCCGCCGAGATGAATGATCCGCCGATGTACACATCGCTGCCATTTACAAGTATGGAAACCACCTGGCCGCTTACACCATGGTCTGAGCTTGTTGTATCGAGCGACGACCATTTGTTAGTTGTCAAGTTGTATGCTGCGATGTCGCTGGCGATGATATTGCCGGCAGTGCCAAACGCTCCGCCGACATAGAGCGTGTCTCCATTCGCGGCAGCCGTTATACCGAATCCACTGACCCCGGCAACGGTGAACGACGGGTCCCAGTTTCTGTCGTTCGGATCCGAAGCTATTTTCTTGAATCCCGGCACTCCATTTTCTTTCGTGACCATTCTGTATCCATGTGCATAGAAACTGCCTTGTGTCGTTCCAGCCTTTATGCTTCCGTCCGGGCTAAGAATGTCCGATAGAGGCAGATGCGCCTGCGGCGTAGATTGGATAGAACGGGAATATTGTGCGGATGCTGCTGTCACAAAAAAAAGCAGTGTGAAAGTAGTATATATATAGAAACAGTTCGAATAAACGAACCGCTTTGGGGTATAGTTGCTCATTTGTCCTCCTCCTTGGTTTATTTAAACTCTATCAGATTTGCTGGTGGGGAGTCTTCCGTTGAATGGCGTTTGGTAAACTCAGATCTGTTCTCAGGAAAATCCGTCATCGTTTGTTGTATAACATTATATCCCTATTAATCATTCCCATTTATCATTTATTTAGAAGCAAATTCTTGTTCGAATTTTCCTATAGTCTTAGCCATCATTTATTCCTCTTTTGAGTGCAAACCCGATAAGCATGTTTATTTATTATATTTCGGGATGACGCATCTTTCAAAGAATCAAATCTAGGAATAGGATTCTACCCCAGAAGCAGTTTTCTAACATGCTTCTCGAGATTGTTTATGAAGGGTTTTCAGTTGAAAGGCGTTTGGTAGACTCGAATCCGTTCTCAGGAAAATCTGTCCTTGGTTTTTTACAAGACATTTCTACGTTTCATGAAGCTCCGATTACAATCAAAGCAGATTTTGCCACACCCCCACGAAAAAAATAGATGCTTCCATTCCTGACAGCATCCACGGATTCTAACTCAGATAGAGCCGATTAGCTGGCGGCTATTGTCGGAGTCAACCAAGCATTACTAGTTCTTAGAAAGTAAGCTTTCAATGTTTTTGAGCGTTCGTAACATCTGCGACTGTATAAGCTGCAATTGTATAAGCCTTGGAGTATCCATGTGCTCAGTCTCCAGAACGTCATGATAAATGCCCCCAAGTTCCTTAATATCCCTATCAATCATTTCCAGTTCCTTAGAAACGAATCCTTGTTCAAATTGTCCTGCTGGCTTAGCCATTATCTATTCTCCTTTACGCTCTCAATAGTTCGTCTGTGGTCTTGGCTCTCCTAAAAACTGACTAAAGCTAACTCATTAACTATCTCAGAGGAATGACGTGTGTCACATTAGAGATATCCTCGAAGATCGGGCAATGGCAGAGCGATGCGATAACGTGATATAAAATAATACCCCAGGTCTCGCGGAGGTTCAAAACCTTCACAAGGTTAGAAGCAAAAGATTCAAAGGACATTTGCGCCGGAAGCGCATCCGCCTCTAGCTGAAATCAAATGCCCCTTTTAACCACCCCGAAATCATATTTCTTATTTTGATATCAAAGCGGCAAAGGCAACATTGGTTTTTACCCCGCAGAAGGCGGGGCAGAGAAATTTTCAGCCATTTTTCTTACAATTTTGGTATTGTGGGCATTCTCCTTTGCATCAAGACAAAGGAAAGGACAGGCATACTATTCATGTTTGAGATTGAATATGAATAGACAGTCAAATAAGTTTAAACCATGATGAAAAAAATTAAATCTTTTTTCCGGCAAAAATTATCGAATACGAAAATGCGGGATGCCGCAAGGCGGCACATGGAAGATTTTAACATATTATGTTTACAAACTTTTAGACCACCAAGAATGTTAAAGTTTTAAATGCCAAATTATATCTTGTCTTAAAAGTTCTCGGGGGAAATTTGACTATAATAAAATTCTTCAAAAGCTGGCAGTTCTATGACGGTAAATATTTTTTTGCACTTACCTTTGCAATAAGTTTATCATTTCCTTTTACTGCATTTAGTAAGTCTCAGTCCAACAGCAGCAAAGACAATCTCGTTCTAATGAGCCTCTCTGCTCACCCCGACGATGAGGATGGTGCAACATTGGCATATTACGCTCATGTCAAAAACATAAAAGCGTACAGCATTTTCTACACTCGTGGAGAAGGCGGACAAAACATAATCGGTTCTGAACTTTATGAAGAACTTGGAGAGATGCGTACCGAAGAGACTCTTGCCGCGTCACAAATTTTAGGAACGCAAATTTGTTTTTTAAATTTCCCCGACTTCGGTTTTTCAAAAACAGCCAAAGAGACTTTCCGCGTGTGGGGCGGGAAAGATACGGTTCTTGCACGAATTGTCTACATGATTCGTGCACTAAAACCCGACGTGGTTATCACGAACCACGACACGATAACCACACTTCCCTACCGCCAGCATGGCAACCACCAAGCTGTTGGCATAACTATCTACGAAGCCTTCGAAGAGGCGGCTGATCCATCATATCATCCCGAACAATTCCGTTTTGGCGTAACACCATGGCAGGTCAAGAAACTCTACTTTAGAGTCCTGCGCGAATCCGAACTTAAAAAGGATTCACTCGTAACAATTCCGGTTGACACAAAATATGGTTCGGAATCGATAGAGCAAATCGCTTGGGATGCACTGAAGAAACATCGAACGCAAGGAATGGATAAAGTAGATTTTACAAAGCTCCCGCCCGTATTCAAACAGCGTGTTTATCAACTTATTCGCTGCGACAAGAAATACCCTTATGACCCCCGCGATTTATTCTCCGGGATAGAACCTTCCATGCGAATAATATCGCCCGTTCCAAAAGTGTATACCGCCGACTTAAGACCATTCTCTATGTATGTCTCGCCAAAGTATTCGCTGCTATCATCACCTGCTACGACAGAGAATAATGAGCAAGAAAGGGCCTACGTGATTGATACTTTTAATCGTACCAACTCATCGCTTCCGATCACGCTGTATGTTTACTTTGGCACACACAACATACTGACAAAGCATTTTGTCCTGCCAGATTCCGAAAGAGACCATTTAGACATGCAACTGAGATTACCGGGGAACAATCATATGAATGATTCACTCGTCTTTGCTGTATTGCCGCATCCGAAGCAAAGTGTTCCAGGATTGAGATTCCAAAGAACGCTTGCTTATCTGAAAAATGTCACGGCTTTATTCACAACATCAGACTATATCGGGCTTGTGAATACTTACGACAACACGCTTCAGGAAACTTTTGATGCCTTCGGGATAAAATATCAAATCATAGATTCGGCTGATCTCGCATCGGAAAATTTGAGCAAGTTTACGACGGTCGTTCTGGACATACGGGCATATCTCCACCGCCATGATCTCGTTAAACACAACGACAGAATTCTCGATTACATAAAGAACGGTGGCAACGTCGTATGTTTTTACGACAGGCATCCAGAATGGGAAGGACACAACTTTGCTCCATATCCCATCGAAATTACTGATGAACGGGTAACAGAAGAAACGCAACCGGTTACTATTCTTTATCCTGAAAGCAGACTCTTTCACTATCCGAATGAAATAACTTCGTCGGATTGGGATGGATGGGTGCAGGAACGTAATATTTATTTGCCGAACGGCGACACAACACTCACATCGAATAAATATATCAGGCTGCTTGCGATGAGCGACGAAGATGAAAGCGAACCGTCCACTTCTCTTTTGTGGACGCAATATGGTAAGGGAACATATACTTACACATCTCTGGCGCTTTACAGACAAGTGAAAATTTTGAACGATGGTGGAATAAAACTTCTGTTCAATTTGATTTCACAGCCGAGGCAATAAACCTTACGAAGGTTCCTTTTCATTCTTGACAAGGTTAACAACCATTAATCAATATGAGTTTTGAGTTTTCACTTTTCAATTTAACTTTTCTTGACGCAATTTAAATCTAAAAGTCCGCAGACTTCCCTTCATCTTGTCAGAGGATTAACACTTTCCGGTGCGGTCTCGCTCAACATGATCGACATGATCGGCGTAGGTCCGTTCATAACAATCCCGCTTATTATTTCCGCGATGGGAGGACCACAGGCAATGATGGGTTGGATATTGGGTGCTGTTCTCGCGATGAGCGACGGAATGGTCTGGGCAGAACTTGGGGCCGCTCTTCCTGGCTCCGGTGGAACGTACCACTATCTTGGTGAAATTTACGGACGACGCAAGCTCGGAAAGATGATGTCGTTCCTCTTCATCTGGCAATTAATCTTCAGCGCGCCCCTCTCGATCGCATCAGGCTGCCTCGGATTAGCCGAGTACTCGACATACTTTTTTCCGAAACTAAGCAATGCCATTTTTACCATCCAGCTTCCATTCGGAGAGAGCCTTCATGCAAACCTGACAGGGAATGGACTTACTTTTGTTGCCATCTCCGCCTGTTTAATTGCCTTGATTCTTCTCTACAGAAAAACCACCGCCATAAATAAACTCTTGAGGTTTCTGTGGATTATCGTGATGGGAACAATTGCATGGGTAATCTTCGCGGGAGTTACTCATTTCAAGAGTTCAGTTGCGTTTAATTTTCCACCGAACGCTTTTTCATTATCGGGTAACTTCTACCTTGGACTTGGTTCGGCGATGCTCATCTCAGTTTACGACTACTGGGGATATTACAATGTCTGTTTCCTTGGGGATGAAGTGAAGGAACCCACCAAGACAATACCGCGCGCGATCATAATATCGATAGCGCTCGTAGGAGTTATTTACATCATAATGAACGTGAGCGTAATAGGCGTGATACCGTGGCAGGAATTAATAAAAGGGACTAATGAAAGTGGTTTCCTGATTTCAGCCATGATGGAAAAACTTTACGGAAGCTGGGCAGGTAAACTCGCCACCTTTCTTATCATGTGGACGGCATTCTCATCGGTCTTCTCGTTGCTCTTAGGCTACTCACGAATTCCATTTGCGGCGGCAATGGACGGAAACTTCTTTAAAATTTTTGCACGCATTCATGAAGAAAAACGCTTTCCTTATGTCTCGTTGCTGACACTCGGCGCTGTCACAATTCTATTTTGCTTCTTGAGTTTATTGCAGGTGATCGCGGCACTTGTTGTCATAAGAATAACGATACAATTTCTGTCGCAGACGGTCGGTCTCCTCATCTGGCGGTGGAAACATCCGGAAGCTACGCGTCCTTTCAAGATGTGGCTTTACCCCCTCCCTGCTTTGATTTCACTCGTCGGATTCATGTTCGTGCTCGTCTCACGAAAAAATTTCTTCCACGAAATCAAATACGCTGTGACAATCTTAGTTGTAGGATTTATTATATATTTTATAAGAGCATATTCAAAAAAAGAATGGCCATTTGTCGGTTCGTAAGAAATCCCCAGAATATACGCCACATGGCTGATATAAGATTTCTCCGTTTTTGTTCGTAAATTTATTCAGCCTGAGGCTGATGCGCCTAAGGCGCAGCTGATTTTATAATACCAATTTCACAAAAGCGATTTTCGAATGGAAAGAATAGAGCCGCAAAATGTTAAGGGGTTCCGCGATTTACTGCCGCGATTTGCCTCCAAGAAAAACGAGATCATCTCGATAATAAAAAAGGTGTACGAGAGCTTCGGCTTTCTCCCGATTGAAACACCGGCTCTCGAGTACCTGGAAATATTGTTAGGTGAATACGGTGAGGAAAACACGAAGCAGATTTTTCGTTTCAAGAGTCCGGAAGAACAGGATATAGCGCTGCGATTTGATCTGACTGTCCCGCTCGCTCGTATTGTGGCGCAGTACAACGACTTGCCAAAGCCATTCAAGCGTTATCAGGTCGGTTCGGTTTGGCGCGCTGACAAGCCGGATCCTGGAAGGTTCCGTGAGTTCACGCAATTCGATGTCGATGTCGTCGGCACTTCGAGCCAGCTTGCAGAGGCGGAAGTCATCTCGGCGGTAGTGAAGTCACTGCAGAAAATCGTCGTCGGCGAATTCATCGTCAATGTCAATAGCAGAAAAGTCTTGAACGCAGTCGTCGAATATAGCGGCATACCGGCTGAACGAGCAAAAAACATTTTCCGTGTCCTGGACAAGCTGAACAAGATCGGGATGGAAAACATAGAATTAGAGTTGACGAAAGGACGACGAGATGTGTCGGGCGATTTTATTCCGGGACTCGGATTGACTACTGCAAATGTCAGCAAGATAGAAGATTACCTTTCCCTTCCCAAGGGTGATAGGAAGGAAGTCCTCGGTAAATTATCGGGTCTCCTCGGAGAAGAAAGCTGTACGGACTTAAAGAGTCTCGACGGTTTTCTCGATGTACTCGGACTCGGAAGCCAGATCGTCGCATTCGATCCGACAATCGCACGCGGCCTCGATTATTACACCGGACCAGTCTTCGAAGTGACTCTGAAAGACAAGCCGCAGTTCGGCAGCATCGCTGGCGGCGGACGATACGACAACCTCGTGAAACGATTTACAGACACAGACTTGCCGGCAGTCGGGTTTTCAATTGGAGTTGATCGACTTCTTGCGGCGATGGGAAATGAGGCCGATAATGATTTTGTCGATGTTGTCGTTACTATCATGGAACAGGACAAACTTCAGGAATATCTTAAAATTGCGAATGAACTCCGCAATGTAGGATTCAAAACAGATTTATATCTAGGTACAGAAAAAAGTTTGAGGAAACAGCTCCAATACGCGGACAAAGTCGGAGCGAAGTATGCAGTTATCGTCGGGTCGAACGAATTTGCAAATGGGACTGTGACCATCAAAGACTTAACAGCAGGTGCAGAGGCAAGCAAGGACACAGCAAAGCGTGAAGAGTGGCTGAAGAAAAGCCGCGAGATCCAGAAAGAAATTCCGCGCAAAAATTTTGTAGAGGAGATTGGAAAACTCCTTTCTGCGGAGTAGTTCTTTTAGAAACAGGCGACAAATATTATATTTTACAAGCGCGCCGAGATGGCGGAACTGGTGGACGCACTGGACTCAAAATCCCTCTGTTAGCAAAACTCATAATTTGTCCACTTGACTTTGAAGACGTGCTGTTGGATTGATATTTCCTCATTGATTCAAGAATTTACAGGTAGTCTCGATAAGTATTGTATTCTTTCACAGCAATAGCTGACCCTTTCATGCCATCAAATCTTCATCAGAGACCATCCCCATGCCGAATTCATACACGGGAATTTTCGCATCTCCTGTCTTCTTCTGTTTCCACTCCGAACAGCTTTCCTATCAACTCAATGTCATAGATACCACTCTCTTTTATCATGCTCTTGAGAACTTCTCGCTCGCCGAAATGGCCGGTACTTTTATTTTCGAGATCGAGAAGGATTCTCAATATGCGGGAGCCAAGCGGAAGATCCTTACCTTTGGTGTTGTTGGAATAAGGTTCGCCAATTCCATCGAAGTCTTTTCTCATGAGGAGAATTATGTTTGCAACACCTTCAAATTTTGGAATTCCACTCAGCAGTTGGGCGGCAAGGAGATGGTGATTCTGCGCGAGTGGGATTTCTTTAATCACACCCATACCTTCCGTGATTATCCTACGTTGCACACGAGAAGGAAGCAAAGCCAATCCAAGGTTGAACAATTCGAGAGCGCGCCTAATTTCCCACTTTTCCTTTTCACTCAACTTCGGCATCATTTTGAGAACCGCTTGTCCCAATTTCTTAATTTTAAGGTTCTGAGATGCGACATTTACTCCGACAGCGGCAATTAAATCCCTCAAAAGCTCTTCCACTCCGGTTTCAGTTCCTTGCAGGATGAGCTGCAAGGCCTCGTTCTTCAACTTCAACTCGCCAAGGAGAAACCGCTTCTCCATTGTCGCATTGTAACGCGTTACGAGATTATTGATCAGCGAACGGACCTCGTCATCATTCCAAGGCTTTGAGATGTATTGGATGATTCCCCCTTCATTGACGGCTCCCTTTACCGTTTCCACATCAGCGCAGCCAGTAACCATAATGCGCATAGTGTCGGGAGAAGTTTTCATCACCTCACGCAACACTGCAATTCCATCCTTGCCAGGCATTATTTGATCTGAAAGAACAACGGCAAAAGGTCCGTTTGATTTTAGAAAATCCTCGATTACTGTGGAATCCATAAGTGTGTAAACTTCCACACTCTGATCGCCCATAAAAACTTTAAATGCGTTGCAAAATCCTTCATCGTCATCGACGAAGAGGACCTTTCTATTTTCTACAAATTGTGCCATTTCGTGTCTCCATCGTCTAAATTTTTTTCGTTCTCTTTTGAGCCCAATACGGCTCCATTTGCATTATCGGAATTTACAAGTTAATCTTTAGCGGCAGGAAGAATTGTGCTGGCGGGAGCTCGTTTTGTTCATTGCTGTTGACCTTCACAGCCTACCGGACAGAAAAGGGTGAGAAAACAGGAGATGGAATCAGTTAACACTGGTTTCACAACTATAAAGTGCTCGAATTCAAATTGACCTCCCTCCAAATGATATACCAATGATAACTTAGCGATCCGATCAGGCATTGGCAAGATGATAAGGTTAAATACGTGTATGCTTAAAAGGCACGACTTAGCCGCCGCAACGATAATGTACCACTTCCCGAACCTAGTTCCACGTTGTTTACCTCATGCGCCATGGCTTTTGCAGTTCAGCTCATGCCGTTGGGTTGAGCGACAGGTTAGGCGGCAGCACTACTTCCTAAGATATTGGTTTCGGACATTACTCTTCTCTATCCCTTGACACCAAGCGTCAACCAAATAAAACGGGTAAAAGTACGATGCTGGATTTTAACCGGCATACCTGCCTTATCGAACAATTGACTCGTTGCCAAGGGACTTTTTACCTTGATATGTCGAATGAACTTCGTAAGCCATGCTGGAATTGATATATCAGCTAAGCAAAAGCAGCCTCCATGACGAAGAACTCGACTTATCTCTCGGAGGGCTGCAAATTGGTCATTCCAATGATGAAATGAAATGCTGCTTAGTACCACATCAACAGAGGAATCAGATAGTGGTAGCGATTCTGACGTACCCAAATAAATTGTGGCAGAAGGTAGTCGCCCACGAGCAAGTTCGACCATGCCCTCTGCCGGGTCAATACCAAACAGTTGAGCCGATGGGTAAAGCACTCCCGCGTTGAGCAATAACTTCCCCGTCCCACATCCAATATCAAGAACAGTCTTTGGCGAAACAATTTCTTTTGTAACCATATCAAGCATTTCTATGTGCACCCGATTGGCATATCGTTGAATCCATGATTCGTCATAAGTGTGAGACCAGCGGTTAAAATGCTCAATATCTTTTTTAATATCGTTGGGAGTCATAAGTTAAAGTCTCTCAATATTTTCTAATTAGAAACTTGATTGTTAGTCACTGCCCCCTAAGGGCGTTAAGCTGCGGCAACGATAAAGTAAAATGTACCACTTCCCGAACCGAGTTCCCCGTTGTTTACTTTATGCGCCATGGCTAGCGTATCCGTGCTCATTCAGTCAGGGCCAACAGCTTGGTATGCCGCCAATTCAATGTCTTGAATCATGATACGCTAAACATCGTCATGGTGTGTTCAACGTGCGCACCTGCCCAAGTAGATGCACAAATGCCTGCAAGTCCAGGATAGCTTGTGGATCAACTCCTTCGGGATTAAAGTGCATTACATCGTTCCTTATGTCCTTAACACGTTTAAGGTCTTCGATAAATATACACCGATCCATCGACAGCAGGTTGAGCGCCTTCCAATTTTCGGGATTCTCCAGTAAATGAACGTATTCGCCAAAAGTCAAGTCTGAGACACCTTCAATGATGCGCATAGTATCAGCAGGATACTTTGCTTGCCCAAGCTGCTCAGCGGAGAATTTTCCGTGAATAAAGCGCCTTAAAAGGCTCTCACATTCACCAACCAATATGAATGGTTCTGCCAAGGTCTTTAGCTGCAGACTCAAGTCGCTCGCCGTCACAATGCCGCATATTGTCCTGTCAATGGCATGAATAATTACGTAGCCATGCCGAGCGACTAAAGTGATCGCATCAAACAACGAGGTTTCCGCCGATATTACCTGTGCTGGCTCAACGTAATCACGAACGAAGTCAGATCTTTTGCCAGTTAATAACTTTGACCCAATAGATTTCCACGTGACACTTCCTTTAACTTCTCGGTCAGTCGTCATTACGGGCAATTGCGAGAAATCATTCTTGAGCATAATCGTGAATGCTTCACTTAAGTTGTTGTCCGGCTTTATGGATACTGGCTTTCGATTGGCGGATTCTAAAGCTCCAATCCTATTAGTAATAGAACTCCGGCTTTCTGCTTCCGACCCGACGGCAACAATCGAAATGGGCTCGTCAATATAAGCCCATTCGAAGTCGGGTTGAGTAGTTAGTCCCGCTCTTTCGAACGCTCGACGAATTTGGTAGTTTACGTTTGCGCCACGTCGGGAGACTCCATACCAATCTATGACTTGCCGCACGCTTACCTTAGCAGGTATGGTTCCCTTAGCAATCTGTTGCGTGATCTCATGCAGTTTCTCCTCTAGTTGCGACATTACGTACTCCTTTCTAATGCGGCATAATCATAATTAGTCTGCCATACATCCCCACAACATTCCACCCCATGCCGTCAGGTTGAGGTTAGGTTGCAATTTTATTTTATCTCTTTTTTGGGTGGCATAAATATGAATACTTCTTTACCTTTTTCAATTTTACGATTTACTTCAATATGCTCAAATAGTTTTCGCAATATTTTATCTAATGAATCAAAAGTTTGTTCAATTAGCCAGAAAGAGACATAGTTCAAAGTAAGTTCATTAGATTTTGACAGAAGTTTTAGATGCGGAAACCTTGCGACAAACTTTTTTGGCGCAAAAACTGTAAAATCTGATTCGGCTGTCATTAAACTAAACGATGACTGTGCGGCACCCAAATCGGTTTTATAGTGTATCAAGTCAGAACGGTGCTCGTATAGTACACCGACAAATTCGTTATTGAGAGATAGAATAATTTCAGCGGCGGGAGATTGGAACATTGAATTATTTTTGTCTCTAATTGAACGTATGACACCATTCCATTTAAGGGTCATTTGTTTTTTTGCACCACAAACATAATCAATAAAATTACCCCAATAATCAAAAAGGGATGTTACGTGAAAAATAATACTGTCGAATAAAAAGATTTGTTGTTCTCGACTATCCAATAATAAAAGGGTTCTATCTGAAGAATTGAATTTTGTTTTCCTCAGATTTTCGATGTGCATCTTTTGAATATTAAGAAGCAACCTTAGATGAAATAATAAACTGCTCGCTCTAAAAAGAATTGATTCCCGTAATAGAATGTAATCATCGTTATCAAATGGACGACCCGTTATTTTATTTGTGTGTTCAATCCCAAAACCCACCAGCCTTCCTTGCAAGTTATTAATCATTTGAGATAATTCTGCAAGGGATTTATCTGGATTTTCAAGATCAAGTGTTGGATGTTTTTCTGACTTAGCCATTTATTAATAAATTGCACCTAACTATAATTAGCCTGCCGTATATCCGCATAACATTCCGGCAGTAAGAATGTTGTGTGCCATCTTGTTTCGTGCCACGACATAATTTATAGGGAGTATCTCAAAGAAACAACCATCTTGGGTGTCGCCATATAGCCCGAAAAGAATTTCCCAAAAAAATCAAGAAATCATTTTCCAATCCCAATAGTACCTTCTTTTTATAAAAACAAAAAAAATCAGTCGCTGCCTGCCTCTTGTTGCACCTACATACCATTCTTATCAACGGATCTCCTGTAACACTACTTACCACGAGGCTCATTTCCTGGGTATAAGAGGGTATAACCAACAACCAATATTGGAGACCTTACTATGACTTGGAACGAGCTGTACCCTGTTGTGACTGAACAGGCTAAATACGCTGTACTTCGTTATAACGAACGCAGACAGGACAAAGTTCAAGAACTTGTTTGTCAGGCGTTCGAGAAATATCAAAATGACCTAGTCTCTGGACGCGACATCAAGAAAAACGATTTCAAATCATTTGTTACGCAAAGAGCAAAAGAAGTCGATATGCCGAGCATCTGCAAAAACGGCTATGGTGGCACGAGCCAATTAGATCCGCTTGGATTTTTCCTTCGCCGTCAGGACTCAAAGATTAGCGTTACCGAATTGCAAGATTGAATACCAATCAGCTCCAAATCAAAAGTAGCTATCGACGAAGCTTTGGTGTTCAATGTGGATTATAGCATTTGGATAATCAGGCTCGATGATCTTCAGAGAAAGGTCGTTGAAATCCTTATTGAAGGTTTTAAGCTGAAGGAGATAGCTAAGTTCGTCAAAGCGACGGTTAGCAAAGTCAAGTCAATCGTTAAGGAGATACAACAGCAGTTTGTGAATTACTTTGAAACTGGGGTTTGTTATTGATACCATGGCAGGTTCCTGAATAGGGCCTGCCTTTATTTCCTATAATGGTTATTTGTCTCAACTTTTTATTAGTCCTGGGCTGATCGTATGTCCCGACGATCATCTCTTTTGTTCCATAATATACTTTCTACTAAGTTTTAAATGGATCACTTTTTGAAGGCAGGTCACTCACGTAAGCGCTTCTATTTTAACAAGAGCATCTTGACTGTCTTTACATAATCTCCTGCACGAATCTGGAGAAAATAAACACCTGACGCTACATGGCCGTGAGCCGTACCGTCCCAGGTAACCCTATAACTTCCTGACATCTGCAAACCATCGACCAATTTTGCCACCATCTGGCCGAGTACATTATACACGTACAATGTCACGTGCGATATATTAGAGATATCACATCTAATCGTTGTCGATGGATTAAAAGGATTAGGATAGTTTTGATAAAGCTCGAATTTATCAGGTATGCCATTCCCATTCCGGGCTAGGCCTGTGTCAACATTTGGAAAGTCAATAAACAGATAGTTCTCCCTCTGATATGTTGTTGCTCCTGAAGTCCAGCTTATCAAAGGGGTATAATCCGTTTGTTCGATTGACGATTGTTGATTTCCGTTAGACACAAGTTTAAGCGGAACATAAGCAGTATCGTTTGCATTAAGCGAATCCAGAATAAACGATTGGCTGCCAACCGGCGTGAAATACGGTGATGAAGGAAATGTCACTTTGATATTCCGCGCGGTATTGTTGCCGTAATTGAAATAAGAAAGTGTATAGTTCAGTGTATCCCCCGTATTGAAATTCACGGTAGCAGCATTATTCAGTCTGAAAGAACTCATACGAATCCGGGAATCAAATCGAACATTATTCATTGTACTTCCATAATAGAATGCCGGGGCGGCAGTCATCTCAAATTTATTCCCGTTAGCATCTTTTACCAGCACAACGGCATCAAAAAATCCCGCAGTCAGGTTCGCTGGAAGCGCTGCATCATATTCAAACGGAATAACAAGTTGTGTGCTTACCTTTGTTACGGACAATGAAATACTTTGGCCCGAAGGAGGAAGCAGCAGGATTCCCACAGAATCTACATTATTATTTGGATCATACAATATAAGCCGGATTTTTCCGGCCTGTCCGGTTTGTACCCATTGGGCAGGTGTCCCATTGGCAAGCACCTGGAAAAGAGAAACAGCCGGAAAATAAACGGGGGCATTTTCAGGCCAATTTGAAAGAGAGGGCAATTGGTATTTAAAATCAGCAGTGCATTGTCCGGACTGGCCTAAAAGTGTATATGGAGAAGGGTTTGCGAGTATCTCGTAGACACCGCCGTTTTCCTTTAAATTTTTGAAGATATAGTATGCTCCAATTTTCGAAGTAGATCCGCCTACCGATATGTTATTCTGAATCTTGTTATGCGAAAACACCTGTTCCCCGAATAGAGGAGTATACCATGTGGGAGCAAATACGTTATTTTTTACATATATACCATTGGACTCCTTCGTTCCTCCGTCATTTGGTTCGTAAGCTTGTGACGAAACCAAATCATTTGTAATCATTGCTAAAGTATCACCTTTTAAACCTGTAATGTAGTCGGGAAAATTGATCCATGAATTATTCACGAGGCTGAAAGTATCACCGGGATTAAGTTGAGCAATATTAAGTGCCGTGGATTGTTCTACCGGTTGAGTAGACGCATCAACCATTTTCTGAACGAGTTGAACTTGCCCGCTATCGTTTTGTATGATCTCCGGAGTGGTGAGTACGGTTGTGAAGGTCGAATCAGTTGCCTGGTCGTTGCTATACCCTACACATAAACCAGTCGATGTGTACTGATTGAGAGTAGAAATGTCGCCATCTTCCTTATTGAAATAAATTGTGCCGTTTGGGAAATAGGGAATATTATATCCTTGGGATTGACCTAATTCAAGGCCAAATAGACTCTTCCACATGTTAAAATTCACTTGTATTTCTTTTGAATAATTTGAATTATCAAAGAGTGGATTATCGTAGCCGCATTGAAGGCCAAATCCGGCCAGGCCGTTAGATCCGGTGTGAAAGGTAACATCCTGCCTTGATGCTATGCCATGCTTATGCATTGTTAAAGCGTATAATGTAGTACCGGCTGGAATAACCATATCCTTTTGCACAAACCATCCGGTATCGAGCGGACTAAGATATAAATTATCCCCGGAAGGAACTGCAGGAAAAACGCCAAAGATTTCAAACTTCTCACCGTTTTCATTGTCCGATATTAAGTCGGCTTGTGAATACCACGAGGAATTGGAATTGGGGTAGATTCGATTGTTATTCATGTCATAGATTGAATCTGAAGCCATATTTATCGTAGCTTCGTGATAACTAATATTAACATACGTTACTCCGGTAGTATCCACGATTGGATGGCTGATAAAATAAGTATTTTGAAAACCGAGAGTATCCTTTTCCATTTGTGCAACAATATCATACGTACCTTCCGGCAAAAACGCTATAAATCGCGTTATACCCGGCCCCGGGGTAAAATTGGTACTAAAATAACCGGTTTCCCGATTGGAAATTGAAAAGAAATTTGGGGCCACATCACAGGTAATCACTATGCTGGTAGCTTTAAAGAAAGCGAATGGAATATTGATATTGTCCGAATCTGAAACACATTCAATACTCCCTGTATATGCGCCCGGTTGTGTTTGTACTAAGGGAACCGACTTTGGTACAGTAAGTATTGCAGTTATAGAAGTATCTTGCTGCGGAGCAAGAAGAAAAGAAGTTCCGCTAAATGTCAGTCCGGCACCGGCAGGCAGTCCCTCAATATCCTGCAGACTTATCTGCTGCGATGTTGTCCGGATATTTTTGATTATAATTTGAAGTGTATCTGTCCACGTATTCAAAGTAGGATCGGCCATTCCGAAATCGATCAAGCCGGGTTCGACCACCATACCCAATTCTGCAGCTCCGAATGCATTAATTATTCCTTTTCCCTCCATAAACAGCGATACTGCATCCTTAAGAGTATCGGAAGAATTTACGATAGCCGCTTTAAGTTCAGCCGGCGTCCAATCCGGGTGCTGCTGCTTGAGCAATGCCGCCGCACCGGTAACATGCGGCGTCGCCATAGAGGTACCCGAAAGTTCCGCCAATGTATTATTTAAGTAAGTTGAGATTATATTATATCCGGGGGCAACAACCTCGGGTTTAATTACCGGATCAATGGGATCAGGCCCTTCGGAACTGAAAAAAGCTACCTGGTTAATTGAATCGCATGCACCTACAGTCAAAGCCGATGGGCATGTGCCAGGGGATCCGATCGTTCCGAATCCGGATTGCCCGGAATTACCTGCGGCTATAACAAACAGTATTCCTGCTGCTGTTGCATTAGTCACTGCACTATCGACAGGGTTGCCGGGTTCGGCAGTACCGCCCAAACTCATATTTGCAATATCAACTGCAGGATTGCCGTCGGGATCAAGGCAGTATTCTATTCCGGCAATAACGTCGGAGTTAGAACCCTCTCCTTGTGGATTCAATACTTTCACTGCAAGATAATTAACTCCAGGTGCAACTCCCTTTAACTGACTGTCGTTGGCTCCGATAATTCCGGCAACATGGGTTCCGTGTCCGTTATCATCCATTGGGTCGTTATCATTCGATACAAAATTATATCCTCCGATAACTCTGAAACCCGGCCCGATTCCTCCGCCCAGTGCGGAATCAGCATAGTCGATTCCCGTATCAATCTCTCCGATCAGAACACCCTTCCCGTTATAGCCGAGGCTGTCCTGCACTTTATCTGCATTGATCTGATGAACCGATTGCTCCAGGGTTTCATCCGCTTTAACTACTCCGTCCAATGCGACATACTTAACCATTGGAAGCGCACTTATCCGGCTTATCATGCCTCTGTTACATTCCATTGCAACACCATTAAGCGCCCTAAAGTATTCGCGGGTAATTTTAAAATCATAAGCAAAATGGGATTGTGAAGACAATGTCTGTTTTATACTATTGAGAGAAGTTTTGAATGAACTGTGAGACGACTGTAGTGATGAATAGATAGATGTTATGGATGATGTCTTCAACCGCGCTTTGTTTTTATATAATGCTAACGGCGGATCTTTGAAAGTGACAATGAGCTTTACTATTGCGTGGGGATCGTCAGGTATTTTTTGTGCTAAGATCTTTCCCGTTCCGTCGGTCACAATAACTGAGCCTTCTTTTGAACCGTTTAACGTAACGGGTTTGCTGCCGTTATGGGAGATTGTCAAGTGTTGTCCATAAGTAATGCCCGGTGCATAAAAAAGAATTGAAGCTGCAATTATAAGGAAACAGCATCTTAAAGCTCTGGTAAAGTTTTTCATAATGAATTCCTCTTTTCTGATTTGCTCGGTGAGCCGCTTAGCACCAGTATCAAAATTGAGAGGTAATGTTTCATTTTTTTATACACAATCCTCACTATATTTTTGTTTCCAGTCTATGAATTTGTGCTTTATCATATTAGTTCAAACATCAATTTGTGGCGTCGCTGCATCATGGTGCAAATATTCGTCCATAAATTGTTCATATGATTTTCAAAGAATATCGCTCTCCGGCTTTACTCTCACATAATATAAAAAAGGCACACCTCTTTATCGAGCCTGTTGCGGCCGTGAAACAATTAAAGACCTGCCCCCTTTTGGGTCCTCTTTTTGGTATAAGAACCTATAATCAAAAAGGAGGATCATGCGAAACCTAGAATTCTGTTATCAGTCGCCAGGCATGTGCGAACATAGAAGTCTCGCTCATGCTTTGGTTCTTCTTGGATTTACAATTACAGAAGATGATGCGATTAGATACTTAGGTGTACCACTATGGAAAGCGACGTGAAACTTCTTGAAAATAGCGAAGCACCGATTAGATTTTGGTTACACGGCGGCAAGAATAATGACATAGATGACCAGATCTTTATTAAAATCCCCCGGACTGTTATATTTTCAAACAAGCCGAGATGGCGGAACTGGTAGACGCACTGGACTCAAAATCCAGCGAGGCTTAACCCCTCGTGCGGGTTCGATTCCCGCTCTCGGCACAAAATAATTTTATGTAAATTAAGTGCAGCGGTTTTCTTTGTGCCATGGTGCACCGCAAACGTTGATAAGATTTAATTAACTACAGCAATACTGCAAATCCGACCAGCAAACGCCTTGCAAAAGTTCTCACCGGCGCATATGAAGCATTCGAGCTAAACTCCTGATAGCGGTACTCGATTCTGAGCAGCCCTCTTCCCCCCAACGCCATAATCTTCAAACCGCCACCGACATTATAGACATTTATAGTCGATGGAGTTGCTCCTGGTGTGCGACTCAAAGGTTGGTTAAAAGGAACGCCATCACCAAGTCCGTAACCAGCCAACACAAATGGCACAAGCGGCCAATAACCCATGCCGAGGCTGTAAGAAATATTTCCGCTCAAATTCATCGCCAGTGTCTGTCCCTTCGTTTCACCTAAGAATAGTTCCGGCTCCACGGAAAGCCCTTCGCCAAGCATGGGATAAAAACCCGGTCGCAATGCGAGCGAGGCGTACCAATTGCTCCCGTTTGGATTTGAAAAAGAGTTGGCATCTACTGAAGTTGACATTTCCCACCTTGGCAAGAATCCTTGACAAAAGCCGACGGCAGGTGCAAAAAGAATAATAAATACAAGCGTCTTCATCCTTTTTTCCTTTCAATTCCCACTCTCGGGATTCTCCCGCCGATGGCGCTATATATGCTGGCGGGAAGTGTAAAGTTAAGACTGCAAGAAATACCAAAGTTCAACATTGCGGTCTATCAACGACCGTAAAACATTTTAGGCGATTAAAGACTTAAAGTCAAGCAAAAGTTATAGTTTCCTTTTGCCATGTTCGGCTTCGACGGATATCGAGATTCCTCCGCGCACAAAAAAGTCGGCAGTCACCTTGCACCAGCGCGGTGAAAGAGACTTGACGAGATCATCAAGAATTGCATTCGCAACATGTTCGTGGAACACACCTTCATTGCGATATGACCATAAATAAAGTTTCATAGATTTCGATTCGACCACTTTTTTATACGGAATGTATTGAATCGTCAGCTTCGCGAAATCCGGTTGACCTGTCGCCGGACAAACACAAGTAAACTCGTCAGTTCGTAATGTCACGATGTAATCGCGCTCCGGATGGTGGTTCGGAAAGGTCTCAAGCCTTTTTTGCGGCTTTGTTCCCTTTCCGAGGAGAGTCAGCCCGGAAAGATCAGATTCGTCGGTTACGCGTGTATGGTTTTTGTTTTTCATGGCACAATACAAGCTTTATTTTAATGTATTAGAAACGCAAATGGCAAATTAGCTCTTGGGTAGGACGCAATCAACAACCACAGCAATTCTTGTCAACTGCGGTCCTTGCCACTCTGGCCAGTCCACGATTCGCAGACGGAGAACCATTACCGATGCCTCGTCGTGTCTGGTTCCCGGTGGCCGAACTCGTCGCCGGTTACCTGATAATAATTTTCTAACGATTGCACTAATGCGTCACAGGATCCAAGCGCGAGTATAAACTCTTTGGAGAAGATAACGCCATTATAACCAGGATTGCTCGTTTCATTTTGTGCCCCCCTTCATATTTTAACTCGCCGTGTGCCATCTTATTTAATAGAGACCTCCCTATTTAGGAAGTTCACCTCCCCCAAGTCAAGACTCAAACGCTGTTCTGAATTTCTCCTCACTATCAGTCTGACTCTGACGTGAGCCTGTATCCTATTCCTGATTCCGTGAGAATAATCTTAGGATTTGATGGATTATCTTCGATTTTCTTCCTGAGCTGTCCGACATAAACTCTTGTGTATTCCGTCTCCTCAGCAAGGTTTGGCCCCCACACTTGTTCCAGAATATATTTATGTGTTAAAACTTTTCCTGCGTTTTTTACAAAGAGCGAGAGAAGAGCATATTCCGTCGCGGTCAATTTTAAAATTTCACTTCCCTTCTTTACAATTCTGGCAGAAAGATCGATCTGCAAATTATGTGAAGTGAAAATATTTTTTTCTTCCGGAGTTTGATGATGCCTCGCTGCTGTCCTCACGCGCGCGAGAAGTTCCCCGGTTCGAAAAGGTTTAACTAGATAATCGTCTGCACCAGCATCCAAGCAAGCAATGATGTCGCTCTCTGCACTTCGTACTGATAAAATCAAAACGGGCACCGATGACCATTCCCGAATTTTCTTCAATACTTCCAATCCATCCATGTCCGGCAGACCCAAATCGAGAATTACAAGCTCCGGTCGTTCGGAAGCTGTCTTTGCCAAGCCTTCATCTGCTTTCCCCGCAAACCGAACGATAAATCCGCTCGATTCCAACGTCAGCTCAAGCAGCCGACGTATTTGGACTTCATCATCTACTACAAGCACGACAGGTTTGTCACTCAAGCCGGTTTCTCCTCTTTGTTTCGAACTCCCTTTTCCATCGGAAGACGAATTATGAACTCTGCGCCACCACCATTTCTGTTTCTTGCAGTTATTGTGCCATGATGCGCATCGATGAAACCCCTCGCGATCGTTAGTCCAAGCCCTGTGCCACCTGCTTTTCCGTCAGTTGCACGGTAGAACTTTTCAAAAACTTTTTCCGTGTCGCTTTCCAAAAATCCAGGCCCCTCGTCTGTGACGGAAATCGCACAATCCTTTTCATCAATAAAACTAGCGATCGTGATAGTCGTTCCATCTGGCGTATAAAGTAAGGCGTTGTGAATAAGGTTCGTCAATGCCTGCTCGATCAGAACAAAATCTAACTTGAGAAGCGGCACATCTTTTACTTCCACGTTCACCTTATGCTCCGAAAGTTCTCTCTCAAGTCCTTTGATTGACTGATTGATTATGTCTCTGATATCGCACCAATCTAATTTCGGTTGAATCATTCCAGATTCAAGTCTCGTCATGTCGAGCAAATTTGCAACAAGCCTATTCAACCGCTCTGCCGCAATATGAATTTCCCTCAAGTTATCTATTTCGGAGTCCGGTTTCCGGTTTCGAGATGCTGGAGAAAGAAGATTTTCAGACATACCCATTATCGTGGCTATCGGGGTACGAAATTCATGCGAAATGGAATTGAAAAGGGTTTTATAAAGCCGTTCCGATTCCGCGAGGACAACTGATTTCTTATTTAAGTCATTGAGAAGTTCGCGCTCTATGGCGGATGTAATCTGTGAAATAAAATTTTCCAGCAGTGTCTCTTGATCAAGCGTTAACTTTGTCCCGTCGAGCAACTTCACACCGATTACTCCGAGAGGATAGCGCGGACCGGACATCGGGAAATAGGTTGCTTGCACGGAAGGAATCGTGTCGGTGTATTTCCCTGCGCGTTTCTCATTCCAATATGCCCATGCTGCAACGCTGAACTCTTTTGAATCAGGAAGAAATGTGCTTGACTTATGTGCTACTGATGATATTTCACCGTCCGGATCACCAAGCACGATAGCCACCTCTGCATCAAAATATTTTTTTATATTTGAGATCGCGCCTTGAATGACATCGTCCTGAGAATGGGCAGATGAAAGATCTTTTGTGAGTGAAAACAAAGCCGAGGTTTTCTCTTCGCGCTGTCGAAGTGTTTTCTCCCTTTTACGAACACGTGCCGAGAGAACGCCAGTGACAGATGCAACTAGAAAATATAAACTCAGTAGCAGAACGTCTTCGAAATTTTCGACTACAAAAGTGAATCGAGGAGGAATAAAGAGAAAGTCCCATGCTACTGCCCCTATTGCCGCCCCAAGAAGTGTCGGACCCGGTCCCATTCTCAACGGAAGGAGGGAAACTACAAAAAGGATTATGAACGATACCGTTCTATATCCCATAAAGGGTGCAAATGGATAGCACAAAAGCGCTGTCATAAGAACAAGTGCACAGGCTGTAACATATTGTGTTAGGCTAGACTGGGGCCCCCGTAAATGCAAACCGCTCGACTTCTTACTTTTCTCCGCTTCTTGACCCACTATGTATATGTCAAGGTTTTCACTTTTTTTTATAACATTATCAACTAGACGTGCAGCTCGCGAGAATATCAAACGGTTCGGCTTCCCGACGAGTATTTGGCTGGCATTTTGCTCATGCGCAACTCTGATGAGAGCATTTGCAATGTCGTCATCAGCTGTCGTCACGACTTCTGCACCAAGCTCTCTTGCGAGTTTCATGTTCTTCGCAAGCTGTTCTATTTCATTCTCGTTTAATTTGACGGAGTGCTCGACATAAACCGCGATCCATGATGCATCCATGGTGTAAGATATTCTTTTTGCCCACCGAATGACAGAAATCGAATGCGGACTCGGACTAATTGCGACTACTAATCTCTGTCCGGACTTCCATGGTCCGGAAATTTTTTGCCGCTGCATATATTCACGGAGCTGCTGGTCAACCCTCTCGGCAGTGAGCCGCAGTGACATTTCTCTGAGTGCCGCTAAATTCCCTTCCCTGAAGAAATTCGCAATCGCCTGCTTGGATCGATCGGGAGCATAAACCTTTCCTTCACCGAGGCGCTTTAGTAAATCTTCAGGCGAAATGTCGATCACTTTGATTTCATCCGCCGACTCGAAGATTGAATCAGGAACGGTCTCTCTTACAGTCGTACCGGTTATTTGCGCAACTGCATCTGCCCTACTCTCGAGATGTTGTACATTCAAAGTTGTATAGACATCGATTCCGGCGTCGAGAAGTTCCAGCACATCCTGATATCTTTTGGCATGTCGGCTTCCGGGAGCATTCGTGTGCGCTAATTCGTCAACAAGAACCAATTTCGGTTTTCTTTCGAGGATGGCGTCGATGTCCATTTCGTCAAGGAGTGTGCCACGGTACACTGTCTGTCTTCTCGGAATTACTTCCAGACCCAAAACAAGCTCTGCGGTCTCCATGCGTTTGTGGGTCTCGATGTAACCGACGACCGCATCCATTCCCTTTGCGACCGCATCCCGCGCTTCACTCAACATTGTGTACGTTTTCCCAACCCCTGCACACATTCCGAAAAATATCTTCAGCTTTCCTTTATCGCTCCGTTCCTCTTCCTTTTTTATGAGTCGCAGGAGAGCATCGGGGTCGGGACGAGAATCATTTATATCTGACATTGCATAAGTAATTTAATCAAATTAAGCAAAGAAAAAGAAACCGCTCAAACAGAACCGGAAGCCGCTGAAGCCTCAAGATGCTTATCCATCCTGGCCTCACACCTAACTTTATCCGACGAGCTACTGTTTTTGCAAGCGCTCAACTAATTCTTTTATATTAGTCAATGCGATGTGCCCACGCGCACTTGACTTTTTCGTTGGCGAGTCTTACATTCCATTACCTTGAAAACTGTTCTGGTTTATAGGGAGGCCGGAGAGCGGGATGGAATGAGCGGGAAGGCGTTGGTGATATGACATCTTGTGGAAAAGCTGAATAGGTGACCACGAAATAACGTGAACAAAATCGGGAGAAAAAAGAAGATTACACAAACAGTTAATAGTTACGTTCTTAGCTTACCAGAGCGGCATGTTACGGTTTTTCACTGGTACGTGTAGAACAGGTAATCTTAGATGCTCACTCCATGTGTGGCGTTGGAGTAGCTTTTAGTGTTTGTTAGGCATCGTATTTACGTGATTTGAGTGGATTTTTAGGAACGATGTTAATGTGGTCCATTTCTTGATACATAGAGAAGCAGAAGCGTTGGAACGGTCAAACTGGGCGAACTAATAGAACGGTGCCCAGAGATAAAGGAGAAATAAAAATGGAACCGAAAACAGCAAAGGACGAGAGGCAACCGCCAGAGGGCGGAAACCCGAAAATCATATATTTGACCCCTGAAGCCAAGCCCCGAGAAATGGGTAGGTGCCCTTCTTGTGGAGAAGAAGTGGCAATTGACGCGAAGATATGTGATCATTGCAAAAGAGTATTAGCTGTGCCAACTGATCCGGTTGATAGAGCTTCGTCAGGTCAAACGGATGCTGTTGACTCCTTGAACTATGTCAGGAATGCACTTGCAGCAAAGTACGAGGTTTTAGAGGAAGTTGCAAAAACAGAGTCATCAATTGTCTTCCGAGCAATTCAGGTACAATCAGAAAGAGAAGTCGCTTTGAAGGTATTGTTACAAAATGTTGCAAAGGACCACGACTATACAGATAGATTTCATCGGAGAGCTCGGGCGATTGCTAGGCTTTCACACAGCAACATAATTTCCATTTACGATGAGGGTATCGAGGGAGATGTCCATTATATGGCTATGGAGTTTTTGAAGGGGACTGATTTGCAAAGAAAAATCACAGAACATGGTTCTCTCTCCCCAGAGGAACTCGTCAATATAATGATGCCAGTGATGAACGCACTCGGATATTTACACCGCAATGGGATTGTGCATGGTAATATCAAGTGCTCAGGCATCTTTCTACACGAGGATGGGAGAATCATATTATTTGGTTTTGGAATTCAACAGTCAACCAAAGGGAATCGACCTTCATTCAGTAGAGACATGGAGTCTGTTGAATATTTGAGCCCAGAAGAAGCAAGTGGGAAGGGTATGGACGGAAGAAGTGATATATACTCGTTGGGAGTAGTAATGTATTACTCGCTCACAGGCAAGTTGCCTTACAGCGAAACGAATCCGTTTGCTACAATTAACTTGATAATTAATAGCCGCTATATACCCATTAACAGGTTAAGACAAGTACCTCAATGGTTAGAGAACATTGTAGATAAGTGTCTACAAAAAGATATATCGAAGAGGGTACAAAGTTGCGGTGAGATTTTAGGGTTACTCAATGCTAAATCAATGGTTCAATCAGCAAACTACAGGCAGGTTGAGCAGCCTGCAAGAGAGTTTCCGTCAGTCGAGCAAACAAGGGCAAAAATGGTTGATACTGAACCAACAGGAGTGAAAACAACCATGCCTCCAATTGTTGAACAGCCGACACCGAAGGAGACATCCAATGAGCATCAAAAGGTAGAGTCTCCTGTCATTGAAGAATCACTGAAAAAAACTACCACGATTGCTCAAAGCATAGTAAAGCCGCAAGTGGTAACGGAACAGCCAATGAAGAGCAATACTAAGCCAGAACCATCCCTGAGTTCTAAAGAGGAACCGCCGATTAAGAGCAACGATACAAAGCCCGAACCACGGTTGAGTTCTAAAGAGGAACTGCCGATGAAGGGTAGCGATATGAAGCCCGGACCATCATCGAGTTCTAAAGAGGAAAAAATTATCGGTCCACATGCCACAGAACCTGAAATAATAAACAAGGAATTGAACAAGGGTAAAAAACGTCCTTTGGTATGGGTTGTTGCTATTGGAACCGTAGCAATTTTGGGCGTGGGGATAACGCTCATGTTAATGAACAAGATCGGGAATTTTCATGAATCGGCTATGCCCAATGCGGAGACGAAGTATGTAGAACCGACCAAAGAACAAAGCCAAAACAGCCAACCCGTCGTGAATCAAGAAAACAATGGCAATGAAGTTCGACCTTCAAACGAAAATGCTAGACCTGATGAACTCAATGCCCAAAAGACGCAAGAAGCATCGTCAACCGATGACAATAAGTCCACCCCGTCACAGGTTCCCTCAAAGAGTAAAGCTAGCTCCGACAAAGAGGCCCCCGAGGCACAGGTACAGCCTATAATCCCTCTTGTCTCTGTCCCCGACTTAATTGGCACTCAACTCAATGTCGCAAAAACCATTCTATCATTGAATGGACTTAACATAGGTGCGGTGAGCACAATACCAGACCCGGCTAATGATGGAATGGTGGTGAGGCAGGTGCCTAAGCCGGGTACCCGACTTCAAAAGGGTTCAACAATTAACTTAATAGTGGGATCAAAGTGAAGCATAAGTTAGCCGTCTTTTCCGCATTTTTTCTTATCACTTTGAGTATCATTTGCCAGACTTCTGCTCAGGTGATAGTGCCCAATTATACACCCTTGTCTACTAACAATCCCTTCAACAAGTACAGGGCTCCAACAGGGTTAGCATTCTTAGCGTTCGACGGTGACTCCACATTGAATATTAAGTTATTTGACATCCTTAAACAGGATACAAGTGTTTTAAAGAAGTTTACAATTTTTCCTTATAATGTCCTTAAAGCTCAGATGGATGTGTTGGGCCTGACTTCTTTAGATCCAAATGATCAACATACATTATACCAATTGAGAGACGAACTGAATATCAGTTTAATTGTAACCGGTAAGGCACTAAGCAACGGATTTGAGTTGCGGATATTAACGACGAATGGAGTTAAGGTATATAGCTGTGTTTACATGAACACAGGTAAGTCAACTGCAATAAATGATGCGATCAAGTTATTTACTGACAACGTACAAACTAACTACATAAACTTGGGTGATATTAAGTGGGTTCTTGTTGATGGTGGAACATTTCAAATGGGGAGTAGCGGCGGTTACGGTGACGAACAGCCTGAACACACGGTACAAGTAAAATCTTTTTATATGAGTCCTACCGAGGTGACATTTGAACAATACGATGCATTCTGTGACGTTACTGGTAAGAGTAAGCCAGATGACAATGGATGGGGAAGAGATAAGATGCCTATACCGAACATAAGTTGGGATGATGCCAACGCATATTGTAATTGGCTTTCTGAACAACTGGGGGAACCCATTCGTTTACCAACCGAAGCTGAATTCGAGTATGCTGCTCGTGAAGGAAACAAAAGTAAGGGGTATAAATACAGTGGCAGCGATTATATCGAAGATGTTGGATGGTTCGTTGGAAATTCGGCAGGGAGATCACATGAAGTGGGAACTAGGATGGCAAACGGACTTGGAATTTACGATTTAAGCGGAAACGTATGGGAATGGTGTCTGGATTGGTATCACAAAACCTATGATGGAGCACCTGCAGACGGCACAGCTTGGAATGTTAACAATCCTAACACACCGTATCACGTTGTTAAAGGAGGGGCATGGAATAGTAGTTCATACAATTGCCGGGTTTCAGTTCGCAATGATGGTACCTCCTCCGGTTGGGTGAATTTCGCGGGCTTTCGACTTGTGAAGGAAATTAAATAAGCCACTGAATTCCGGTTGAACACGAGTAAACTGGGACGCGAGAGGATAGAGAAGCGACGATATAAAAGGTTGACGGGGAGTCCCCCACAATTGGCTATGTTTCCGGAGAAAACTCTCTCGGCGAATCTTTCTAACGCTATTTTATTAAGTGTAATCCATTTATGATTAGGTCAATCAGCTTAATCCCGATGAACGGCGCAATGACTCCACCGACGCCGTAAATGAGGAGGTGTCTTCGCAGAAGCTGCACGGCACTTACTGGACGATATTTTACGCCTTTCAATGCCAATGGAATCAACGCAACTATTATCAGAGCATTAAAGATAACTGCAGAGAGGATGGCACTCTCCGGGGTGGCAAGCTTCATGATGTTGAGAGCGTTTAAGACAGGATAGGTCGTTGCAAATGCCGCGGGAATGATCGCGAAATATTTCGCGACGTCGTTCGCAATGCTGAAAGTCGTCAAAGTGCCGCGAGTCATCAAGAGCTGCTTCCCGATCTCGACAATTTCCATGAGCTTCGTCGGGTTGCTGTCGAGGTCGATCATATTCGCAGCTTCGCGGGCAGGTTGCGTGCCAGTGTTCATTGCAACTGCAACATCCGCTTGAGCAAGAGCCGGAGCATCGTTTGTTCCATCACCTGTCATCGCGACAAGCCTTCCACCGCTCTGATATTGGCGGATCAATTTGAGTTTATCTTCCGGTTTTGCTTCCGCAAGAAAATCGTCAACCCCTGCTTCTGCTGCAATCGCGGTTGCAGTCAGCGGATTGTCGCCGGTTATCATAACCGTCTTTATGCCCATACTTCTGAGTTGAGTAAATCGTTCCTTTATTCCTCCTTTGACAATATCTTTCAAATGTATTACACCAAGCACCTCTCCATTCTCTGCAACCACTAAAGGCGTTCCACCCTTGCGACCGATATCCTGAACCATTTGATCCACTTGTGCCGGATACTTTCCACCTTGCTGCTCGACAAAATTTTTAATTGCGTCAGCCGCGCCCTTCCGGATACTTCTGAACGAAGCTTTCCCATCGGGTTGAATGTCGGCACCGCTCATACGAGTTTGAGCACTGAATTGAACAAACTTCGCCGCGATCTGCTGTATATCTCTGCCGCGCAAGCCGTATTTCTCCTTTGCAAGGACCACAATTGATCTTCCTTCCGGCGTTTCATCGGCAAGCGAAGCTAACTGTGCCGCATCCACCAACCGTTCCTGTGAAATTCCCGGAGCAGGAGTAAATTCGGTCGCCATACGATTGCCGAGAGTTACTGTACCAGTTTTGTCTAAGAGTAAAACATCGACGTCGCCTGCGGCCTCGATGGCTCGTCCAGAAGTTGCTATGACGTTGTGACGAATCATCCGATCCATCCCGGCAATTCCTATCGCAGACAAAAGTCCGCCGATCGTCGTTGGAATGAGACATACGAGAAGTGCAACGAGAACAGTCACGGTAACCGGAGTTCCCTGCCCCGCTGCCTGGACACTGAAAAGAGAAAATGGCAGAAGTGTTACACATACCGTCAAGAAAATGATCGTGAATGCCGCCAACAAAATATTAAGCGCGATTTCGTTTGGTGTCTTTTGTCTCTTTGCGCCTTCGATAAGATGAATCATCTTGTCTAAGAATCCACCTCCCGGCTCAGAAGTCATTCTGACCACGAGCCAGTCTGAAAGCACACGTGTTCCTCCAGTTACAGCGCTTCGGTCACCTCCTGATTCACGTATAACCGGCGCGCTTTCACCTGTGATTGCACTCTCATCGACCGACGCGATTCCCTCGACTACTTCGCCGTCTGCCGCAATTACGTCACCGGCTTCTACGAGGAAGCAATCACCTTTATGCAGAGCGGTAGATGTAATGAGTTCAAACTTTCCATCATGGTGCGGCTCGTCCAGAAATTTTGCCATCGTCTCACGGCGCGCCTTACGGAGACCTTCCGCTTGCGCCTTTCCACGTCCCTCGGCAAGTGCCTCGGAGAAATTTGCGAAGAGGACTGTGAACCAAAGCCATAGTGAAACCGTACCGATGTACCATGCCGGTGCCTCTCCGCGGCCGATCATCGCTTGCAGCCATAATGCTGTGGTTAGTACACTTCCGACTTCAACCACAAACATTACCGGATTGCGCATCATGGACATGGGATTCAATTTGAGAACCGAATCCACCAGCGCGCGCTTATATATCTCTTTAGTGAGGACTAAAGGTCTCTTCGATTGCAAATTCTCTGCAAGCATAATCAATTTCTTTCTTTTAATGGACCATCATTAAATGTTCGACAATCGGACCGAGTCCAAGTGCAGGCATGAAGTTGAGGGCGCCGACTATCAGGATTACCCCGATCAACCAGAATACGAATAGCGGCGTGTGAGTCGGCAGTGTTCCTTCGCTTGGGGGGATTTTTTTCTTACGTACGAGCGAGCCCGCGAGTGCCAGCGTCGGCACTGCGAGCCAGTACCGGGAAATAAACATCGCAATGCTGCCTGTGATATTATAGAAAGGTGTATTGACATTCAGTCCTGCGAAAGCACTTCCATTGTTGTTACCTTGAGACGTAAACGCGTAAAGAATTTCACTGAATCCGTGCGGGCCGGGATTCGCTATCGACGATGTTCCAGCCGGTAAGATCACGGCTAATGCAGTAAACACCAGTACTATGATCGGCATTATGAGTATGAGAAGAGAAGCCATCTTCATCTCATACGCTTCGATCTTGTGTCCCAAATACTCGGGTGTCCTGCCGACAAGAAGTCCGGCAACGAACACGGCCACGATCACGAACACGAGCATCCCGTACAAACCCGAACCGACGCCGCCAAACACAACTTCGCCGAGATGCATTGCGATTAACTGAACCAATCCTCCAAGCGGCATGTATGAATCGTGCATCGAGTTGACCGAGCCATTTGAAGCTGAAGTAGTTGCCGTCGCCCACAACGCCGAATTGGCGATCCCGAATCTTACTTCTTTCCCCTCCATATTTCCGCCAGATTGAAGAGCACTCGCAGCCTGATCGACTCCAAGTTTAGTGAGAAGCGGGTTCCCATTTTGTTCCGACCAATAGCATAGCGTAAGCATTGCCAAAAGTATTATCATCATGGCTGTGATCAGAGCCCACCCCTGGCGCATGTCTCCGACCATTCGACCGAAAGTGAAACAGAGTGCTGCTGCAATCAACAAAATTGATAGCAGCTCTAGAAAATTTGACAGTGGATTGGGATTCTCATACGGGTCCGCTGAGTTGGCGTTGAAGAATCCGCCGCCGTTTGTCCCGAGCTGTTTAATCGCGATCTGCGAGGCAGCAGGACCGAGCGCAATAACCTGTTCCCTTACCCTTGCACCGCTAGTGTCGGCTGTCGGTTGAACTAAAGTTGCAGTTGCGTATGATGAAAATGTTTGAACTACGCCTTGCGAGACAAGCACAAGAGCAAAAACAACCGACAATGGAAGCAGGACATAAAGCACGCTTCTTGTCATGTCAACCCAGTAGTTGCCGAGAGTTTTCGCGGAGTGGCGCATGATCCCGCGAATGAAAAGAATCAGGATCGCTATTCCTGTGGCGGCAGAAAGAAAATTCTGAACGCTTAGTGCCAGCATCTGTGTGAGATAACTCATCGTTGTCTCGCCACCATATCCCTGCCAATTGGTGTTGGTGGCAAAACTAACAGCGGAGTTAAATGCCGAATCAGGAGTAACCGCGCTGAAGTGCTCCGGGTTAAAAGGGAGAAACTGTTGGAGCCGTTGAAATGCATAGACTATCCCTATTCCGATGCCGTTGAAGACAAGCATTGCAATCGCATTCTGCTTCCAATCCATTTCCTCATCTGGATTTATCCCGGAGACTCGGTAGATAAATCGTTCCAATGGACCGAATATCGGGTGGAGAAACGTCCTTTCTCCCTGAAATACCCGGGCCATGAATTCACCAAGTGGTTTGGCGAGAAGCACCAAGACCATAAGGTAAAAAACAATTTGAAATATGCCGTTGGATGTCATTCGAACTTCTCCGGTTTAAGCAGTGCAACAAATAAATAAATGAACAGGCCGAGCGAAATAATGCCGGCTATCAAATAAATCCAGTTCATGACTTCCCTCCAGTCTGAGATCCAGTATGCGGGAATTTTTTCTCTTCAGCCGATGAAGGTTGGTCCCGAAGGGCTCGTTCTGAGGATCCCGAGTGTGGAACCTCGCATATTTTCATCAATCCCCATGTCAATAGGAAGAGTGCTACCGTGATACCTATATAGATTAAGTCCATTATCATCTCTCCGAAGTATTTTGAATTTCATCCAACGCCATATTCAGCTTGAGTACGTTGACTCCCGGCTCACCAAAAAACCCTAAAAACCTTCCTTCGGTATATTCGTTCACGAGAGTGCGTACCTTCTTGACACCCATGTGGCGAACTCTCGCGACACGAGGAAGCTGGTACAATGCAGCAGCAATGCTAATGTGCGGATCGAGTCCGCTTCCTGAAGAGGTGACGAGGTCAACAGGAATCGGCTGAATATTTGTCGAGTCGGCACTTTTCAGATTATGGATTCTTTGATTCACTTCAGCGAGAAGAGTCGGATTCAGCGGGCCAATGTTTGATCCCGAAGACGAACCGGCGTTGTATTGGTACGGACTCGTCGCCGAAGGCCTGCTCCAAAAATATTTGGGATCGCTAAACGGCTGCCCAATCAAAGCCGATCCAACAATTTTTCCATCCTTCTTGATCAGGCTTCCGTTTGCCTGCCACGGCAAGATCAGTTGTGCGATTCCTGTAATTACCAACGGATACAACAGCCCCGTCAGGACGCTAAACAGCAAAATACTGATTGCTGCGGTACGAAGGTGTTTCATAAACATTGTGTATACTCACATTTGTGAAATATTTTTAGGTTCATTTTTATCGAGGGATAGATTAATATTGTCCATCATCGGCATATGCCATAATATAAAAAAAAGAGGGATGATAGTCATAAAGAAAATATAAAAATCCAAAATAACAAAGGAAGCGACAGGTTATTCCGACCGAATGAGCGGAGAAACCTGCTCCAACGGATCTCCAAATCTTAATTGCACACTCGTGAAAAATAAATGAGAACTCTCCATAACTTCACCCTAACACTGCAGAAACTTTCTCAAGGACTTCTTGACTTTTTCATCTGGGTTGTCTATCCTTCTTACATAGTTTCCACAGCAGCATAATTTGGCGTATGCGCATTCACAAAAGGATCTCAGTGGAGGTTGATATGATAAAGAGAAACCAATTCCTGAGGATGGTAGGAATTCCCTGCTTGAACATATTTTTAGCTGCGCTCGTTTTTATATTTGCCGGATGCTACATTCCTGAACAGGTCGTGGAGCTAAATAATCTCAAAGTGGACGGGCAAATCCATCAAATCCCCATACGGGTCAACGATGTCGACATGTCGGGACGTCTGCGCATAAGTCCGTATCTTGAGCTAATGCCGAACACAAACATGAACGGCATCCTGCAGATTCAAACCAATCAAGACATCTCTCAATTGCCGCAATATGACACTACAAAGAATTTGAATTGGAATTTGCCTTCCTACGTAGCAGGGCTGAGCTTTGATTACGGTCTATCAAAAGTGCTCTCGTTCTCCGCTGGAGGGAATTATTCCCAGGCCGATGGGAAACATTCATTCGAATGGGACATGGGATTAGGATTGTGCTTCGAAGGAGATAATAGCGCGGGAAGAATTGAAGCAGGGTTGCAATGGGAAGACATTTCTTATAATGCGCTCTTCGACAAATATGAGATTGATTATTTCTCGGGAGTTGACAGTGTCAAGTACCTTGGGTCATTTGGGATAAACGGGCAGCACTCGGCAGGCAATTTCTATATCAACCTTACCCTGAATACAAGGTATCCGAGCTCACCTGTAAACGGGTTTGTAAGAATAGGATACGGCGTTACTTCGCTGCTTGATGAGGATATGTTCCCTCAAAATGAGACGGAAAATATTTCCACGTCGGTCGGCTTCATCAGCGTCACTCCTGGTCTTTACTTCGACATCGGCAAATCGAATCGGATTGTCTTAGGCTGCCAATTTATGTCCCCGACATCTTTAGACAGTTCTGATCCGGCTTGGCTGGTTTCTCCAGTTGTCCAGTTTGATTTCATATTCTGATACCATGGTCACCGCTTAATTTCTCGTTCTGAGCAAGCAGGAACGGTCGGTAAATGTGTTCGCCCAATCCTCTGGAGAGAATCGAGTCGTCTTTGGAATTCGAATCGTTAGATACTTATTCCAAAAATTGTTCTCACCAAAATTCCGACGAGGTAGGTTACGGCAACAGCTATCAAGAGGGTTACTAGATTCGTAAAAATCCTTCTTGACATTCTCATCCCGGATAGAAAAGCAATCACGGTCGATATGAATACAATAACTACCGCTGCAACAACGAGCGGCAATAAAATATTCTTTGCTCCGAGGAGCATCGGGAGCACCGGCACCGTCGCGCCAAGCAGGTATGAAATACCGACGATTAATCCCGACTCAACGGCACTTGAAGAATTAATTTCAGTCTTCCCTTGAGCCGGAGGCTCATCAGCCTTTGGCTGAGTGCCGCCTTCCCCAAAGGATTTCTCGAACTCAAAATCCTTCTTGGCTGACTCTATTCGTTCAACTTCATTCTCTGAATCCACGGCGCCGTAAGCACCGGCTGCCATCGAGATAGCTCCGGCGACAGCGACAGCGATGCTTGCAGCAATTACTGCGGGCAAATCGGAGAGTGCAGCAAAAAATCCCGAGACCGCCCCTAAAATCTCTACGAGCCCGTCGTTCAATCCAAGGAAAATATCCCTAACCCGCTCAGGATGTATGTGCCTTTCTATCGAAGACGATACAATCTCGTCTTCATGCTGGAACTCATCCTCCAAAATTTTTCGTACCGCCTCCCCCGTTGGAGTTCCCTTATACTTCTCCCAAACGTTGACATACTTCCGTACTCCGTAAACTTCTATTGCTTCAAGGACAAGATGGGCACCAAGAGTGCCGAAGACTTTTACCACAGAAGTGAGAAGCTTAAGCTTCAGCCGCCTTCTGAAATCCAGTTTCTCAATCTTTATTGAGAAAAAATCCTGCCAGAACGCAAAGTGTTTTGTCTCCGTGGGGATAAGTTCAGCAAACATCGGCTTCAAATCGACGGATGTAATCTCGCGCATTTCCTTATAAAGAGTGAGATCGAAAAGTTCATCGAGAACTAACTGTTTTCCTAATGACTGTTCCATGATAATCTAAATTAGATGCTTTTGTCGAAAATTCCAACCTACTTATGACCGGATGAAAATAGTCTTATTTCTATTTTTGCTCATCTTACGCTCACCAATACCATGACACGTTGGAATGTCACATCGAAGCCAAAAGAATTTGTGAGATCATTTTGTCCGAGACACAACATAAATATACTGTAATGGAGACGATCCTGTACAGAAAATATCGTGCTGGTTGTTCGGGGGTATGTAGACCACCATTCCGTTCTTAATATCTTTCTTTCCGAAACCTCCGATGTCTGCTATGCCTTTGCCGCTCAATATGATGAGGAGCTCTTCGTGCTCTCCCGTGTTGTGTGATCCAACGTCCTCTCCCGGTCGAAGAGTCACAAATCCCGATCTCATCTGCACACTTTTTGTTGAGTCGAGAATTGCCGTAACTTTGTCAGTTCCACTTTGTGAAAGTTGGAGAATGAATGGGACGCAGTTCTTCTCAATCTTTTTTTCATAACTGACAAAAGATGTTATGAAAAACACTAATAGCATCATTGTCATTACAAGAAGAATCAATGAAGCATTCCTTCGAGTTATCATTTTATACTCCATCATTTTTGTTGTCAATTTTTATTTGGAGCTTTTACCGTGTTCCGAAACTCAGGTTCAATCCCGCAAACAGAATTCTTCCCGGCATCGGGTAATCGTAAATAGTCTGGTAGCTGACGTTAAAAAGATTTTCCCCGGAGACATAGATGTTCACGAACTCTGCAGCCTGATAAGAAACACGTGCTCTGAGCAACGTATAGTCAGGAAGTTTTTCCTGGGAACCGTCGGCACCATAGAGAACGGCGATATGCTGGAACGTCAGATTGAAAGTCGTGCGTTCGTAAGCGTAATTCAGTCCGATATACAACTTATGCTTGGGAGTTTCATAAGTCTCCTGTCCTGGTTCAACATAGCTGTAGCTCGCATTCAGCCTGAGACCGTCTATGGGCGAGTAATTCCCCGCAAATTCGACACCCTTGTGTGTAAACTTGCCGGAGTTGACAAACGGAGTAAACGTGCCATATCCCCCTTCAATTAGGTTGCTCCCTTTCTCGACAAATCCCGTAAGTTCCAGATCGATCCGGCTGCTTATGGCCTGTAGCAAACTGGCTTCGTAATCCCACATGTTTTCAGGTATCAAATTCGGGTTTTGTAGTGGGTAAAAGATGTAGAGTTCGCCGATGCTTGGATTTCTATACCCTTTCGAGACCGTGGCTTTCAGCGTAGTGGAACTCGTCGCAGTCCACGATGCTCCGACAGACGGGACTACCTGCCCGCCGAATTTGCTATTTATGACGTATCTCGCACCTGCATCGACCATAACTTGATCCATGAAGAACTGCTCCACCATAGCATAGACGCCGGATTCATCTATGTAATGGATGCCGTAGTCTGATCCCGAGTCATAGGCGCCTCCACCATAGTGCTGTAAATCCACACCCACCGTTACTATGTTTCCTTCAAACGGCCTAAAGTTTTGATGTATATCAGTCCCCAGGTTTCTGTCATCGGAATGAAAGTCGCCATAGGTCAGATGGTGTCCGTAGCTGTAGAATAATTTCAGTGAACCGTCCGTCTGTGCGAACTTATCGTCGAGAGAAATACTGCTCGAACTCCGAAGAACGTCGAACCAATTGTCGATCAATGGCGCTGATTCCGGCCCGGGATCGTATGTATTGAACCTGTTTGCGCTCCCAGTAAGATGAAGATCGAAGTTGTCGTCGATGTTATATCCTGCATTCAAGTAGCCGTCATTCATGTTGAAACTCGAATAGGGCCGGGTTCCGTTAGTTTGATCATGGTCGCCGGAGACGAGTACATTGAACTTGCTGTCATTATAACCGAGGCCGCCGTTATATTCCTGGGTGTCGAACGAGCCGTAACTGCCTCCGCCGGTGAGCTCAATTCCATTTTGTTCAGCTCTCTTTGTAATTATATTGATCACGCCGCCCATGGCGTTTGTTCCATAAAGCATGCTTCCCGGTCCGCGGATCACCTCAACTCTTGCAGCATCTTCGCTAAGATATGAATCGGATAGCGGATGGCCATACAACCCCATGAACTGCGGGATTCCGTCGATCATCACAAGTACCTCAGTAGTGGGATTTCCGCCCAAACCACGGATACTAATCGTTCCCGCAGAATTTTCTATTCCATAACCGATCAAACCTCTTTGTGGAACAAACAAACCCGGGACTTCTTCACTCAATGCATCCAGGAGCGATATCTCGCCGCTCGATTGCAGATCGGCGGATGTAACGACCGAAACAGATGCCGGCACATATTTCCTGCTCAAGCCCTCTTGAGTCCCAGTGACAACCACCGGCTCGCTATGATATGTCTTTGTCGAATCGGATTTCTGTGATTGGGAATATGCTAATGAAAAACAAATAATTAATGACAGTAAAGTGTACCTAAGATAATTCATGCTTTGTTCCTTTGTTGATGTTAGAATTCTTTTCCGGTAAGCGTGAGACTCAATTTACCATGCTTAACTCCCTTGTAGCTCAAAATCTTGTCGGATATTTCTCTTATTTCCCCTGCTTTATCCTTCAATATTATTACCTCGAGACAATTATCATGGTCGATGTGGACATGCGAAGTAGAGACTATGCTTTTGAAGTGTTCATGCTGGAAGTCTGTGAGCTTTCCCTCGAGCTCTCGAACATGGTGGTCGTAGACAAACGACAGGACTCCGAACGCAGCAGTATTCGCATCATGGACTCCATCCTCAACGATTTTCTCCCTGACAAAATCCCGGATCGCTTCCGAGCGGCTAGTATAGCCTCCTCTGTCTATCATCTTATCAAACTTGTCGAGAAGTTCGCTCTCCATAGAGACTCCGAATCGGATTAATTCGCTGTTTTTCACGTAGCACCTTTTTTATAAAAGTAACACGACGACTCGCAATAATCAATGGCTCTGGAACATCAGTATAGATTCAATATTCTTATTGATCTCTGAATAAACGGTCGCTATCTGAAAATCAAGGCGAATAGGGAACTTGAACCATTACGATTTGGTTGAATTCGGAAAGAGGCTATTTCATGAATAAACAAAATTACGGCATCTTGTTGTTCGCCGTGCTCGTAGCAATTTGCGTCCCGTCCGAAATCTTTGCCTGCGCTTGCGGGTGCAATGTCTTCTCTGTCGGGTCAAGATGGATGATGCCTATCTCATCCGGATATAGTTTATCGCTCGTTTACAATTACATGGATCAGACCGAAGACTGGAATAATTGGCGCAGTGCCGCTGCCGGGTTGAACGATGACAAACAGACTCGTACAAGCTTTTATACTCTCGGTTTCGAGGATATGATAAATAGAGAATGGGGTGTCCTGGTTGAAGCTCCAATTTGGGATCGATATTTCAAAACCATCGATGACGCCGGCAGTTTAGCTTCCGTCGACCACGGAGCATTAGGTGACGTTCGCGTCACTGGAGTATACACCGGCTTATCTGAGGACATGTCAACGGGGATTCAATTCGGTCTGAAACTGCCGACAGGGCCGTTCGACCAATCACTCATGGATAGGGACACGCAAATCGGAAGTGGAACGACGGATTTACTATTAGGTGGTTATCAGATGGGTCAAGAAAATGGGTGGGGATGGTACGCACAGGCGTTATGGCAGCACGCGTTTAACTCGCGTGAAGGCTACCGGCCGGGAGATAGTTTTGATTTTAGTATAGGGGCACACTACGATAACTTATTAGACACATACAAAATTATCCCGATGCTCCAGCTTATTGCTTCATTCCGCAGCGTTGACAGCGGAGTAAATTCCGACCCGACCGATTCTGGGTATGAAAGGCTTTTGGTCGCGCCGAGCATCCAGATCAAGCTGAGCCCACAAGTCAACTTTTACGGGGACCTGAGAATCCCGGTAATCGCTCACGTGAACGGATATCAGCTCATTGCACCATCGCTCGTCAATACTACGATCAGCTTCAATTTTTAAGAGTAAAGCGTTTTCGTGCGGTAGCCATCCACGAAAGGGAGCAAACCCAAGATCGTGGTACAAAACGAACTCTATTATGTTGTTTGAGTACTGAGACAGCAGGCAGGATTCTGCGGTATGCCCGTCTCTGTCATATCTGCAGTTTATTTATCTGTTAATAATTCGGCAGGTATCTATCTAACTCCCACGGCGTTACTTCCAATCGATAATCGTCCCACTCCAGTCGCTTGGCACTGATGAACCGTTCGAAGGTGTGAGCACCGAGCGCTTCTCGAATCACAGAGTCTTTCTCCATTTCAACAATTGCTTCTTCAAGGGATCCCGGAATGACGTTGAGCTTTGCTCCACGTTTGGTATTCGCCATGAGATAAACATCTTCCTCGGTGGCGTCAGGGATAGGCAGTTCGCGGCGTATTCCGTCCAGCCCAGCAGCAAGCATGACAGCAAATGCTAAATAAGGATTGCAGCTTGGATCCGGGCAGCGCAGTTCGATTCGTGTCGACTCATGCGTGTGTGCCCGCGGGATTCTGATTAGTGCGGAGCGGTTGATGCGCCCCCAGCTTATATAAACCGGAGCTTCATATCCTGCTACCAGGCGTTTGTAGGAATTAGTCAAAGGAGCGAGAACAGCGCACATCCCTCTTGCGTGTGCAAGTTGGCCGGCAATAAAATGTTTGGCGATCTTCGAAAGCCCGTGCGCGTCACCGGGATCGGAAAAAGCGTTCGATCCGTTCGCCTTGTAAGTAAGACTTTGATGTACATGCATTCCGCTACCGCTAATTCCGCGGATCGGCTTCGGCATGAATGTAGCGTATAGTCCTTTTTGTCGCGCAAGAATTTTCACTAACACTCTGAAAGTAACGGCATTGTCAGCCGTTTTGAGTCCGTTGGAATATCGGAAATCTATCTCGTGTTGTCCGGTTGCCACTTCATGGTGCATTGCTTCGGTTTCGATCCCGAAGGACGATAGCGCTTCCGTTATCTGTCGCCACATGCTTGTTGCCACCATATCCAGGGGCTGATCGAAATAGCTGGCACTATCCTGGGGTCGAGGTGGTATCAATCCACCATCTGGTGAAGGTTTCAGCAGAAAGAATTCCAACTCCGGACCGGTGTTATATATGTAACCCATCTTTTCCGCTTCAGCCATAACCTGCTTAAGCACAGCTCGCGGATCTCCAAGGAACGGCTGACTATCGGGCGTGTAAACATCACAAATCAATCGGGCAGTAGCCTCGTTTCCGGTCAACCACGGTAATACGGCAAATGTAGTTATATCTGGAACCAGATACATATCACTTTCTGCAATTCGTGCAAAACCTTCGATGGAAGAACCATCAAACCAGATCCCGTGATTCAGAGCTGCTTCCAGTTCCTGGGTAGGGATCGTCACGTTCTTCACCGCGCCACCGACATCTGTGAATTGCAGGTCTATGAAGTTAATCCCGCGCTCTCTTACAAGAGAGAGTAACTTTTCGGGAGATGAAACTTTCGATTGAGTCGTCATTTGTGAAAATGTTGAAGGACAAAAGCAAGTATAATAATGACAGTCAACAGCAGAAGAGCAGAACCGATTGCCGCAGCGGTAGGCGAACGCCAGAAAGGTGCTGCAGGAACAGGACCTGTTGCACGGTCAAGAATCGAAATGTCTATTGCATCCAAATTGTCTAAGTCATGGAGAAGCGCATGCATATCTGGGAAGCGGTCGTCCGGATTAAGTTGTAGGCAGCGGGCGACCAGTGCCGCTAATTGTGGTGACACTCCCTGTTGTCTGCGATCCAGTCGAGGAATCCCTCCGCGCAGATGCTGTGCCATCACTGCAAGATTGTTGTCACCGCTGAAGGGCGGAGCTCCGGTCAAGAGTTCATACAACATTATTCCTAAAGCATAAATATCTGTTCGTTGATCGCCACGATGGCCTTCCACTTGTTCTGGTGCCATATAATCGGGTGTACCTGCGGCGCTAGTTAAGTTAGCATACGTTACTCGGTGCGCGCCTTTGGTCAATGCAAGTCCGAAATCCAATATCACAGGCTGTCCATCTGATGCGATAAGAATATTTTCAGGCTTGAGGTCCCGGTGAATAATTCCATAATCATGACAGTGCGCAAGTCCGTCGGCAATCTTGCGGATAAGTCTAATTGAATCTTCGGGTGGTAACGGTGAAACTCTGCGAATAAGATCTCGCATGGATTCACCATCGATCAATTCGGTAATCAAGTATGGTGTGTTATTATAACGTCCCGATCCCAAGCCTTTCTGGATTGCAGGATGGTTGAGAGTTCGCATGACTTCCAACTCGCGTTGGAAACGCTCGTACTGTGCAGGGTCGCCGATAGACATGCTATCGGGGATTTTCAAAACGACTTCTTTAATACCTAGCAAATCATAGGCACGGTAAATGTCACTCATGCCACCTTTGGCAATATGCGCTCGAATTTGGAAGTGATCAAATTGGTCGCCGATTTGGAGCATTGATGATCCTGACATTGGTGTCTTTCGCAAGTATCACAGTTATAATTTAGGCTGAAAAAAAATACTTTACGGCACTTGTTGACCGCAGAGGCATGTTTATTATGCTGTACTCCTTGCGATAAAATTAAATCCAAGAAGTATACTAAAGATTTCACTGAAAAGCAACGTTTCTGCAACGGTCGACCAAGAGTCAAAACGGCATCTTGCGCCCGGCATCTGCACTGTGCATATTTCACTATTGAAATCTGGCTGAAACCAATTTTGAAAAATGGTATTCCCTTTCTCTAATTTTCCTGCAAAAAGTCTTCAGTTGCCTTTGTGCAAACACCTCATCCATTTTTTTAGAACCTACAACTAGTCATAACAGGGTCGCAGACCAACTTGATGTTGAAGGGACCGCCACTTGGGCAGCCCCATTCAACACAATAAGTTTTTTGTAACTTAAATATCATAATAAAGCATGAACTCATACGGATGTGGCCGTAAGGCGACTTGCTTGACTTCGTTTGTCATCTTGTAATTTATCCACGTGCTGATTAAATCTTCCGTGAACACATCTCCGCGCAATAAGAAGTCATGATCCCGTTCGAGCGCCTTCAGCGACTCTTCAAGCGAGCCGGGAGTTGACGGTACATTCCGAAGCTCTTCCGGTGACAAATCGTAAATGTCTTTGTCAAGCGGCTCACCCGGATCGATCTTGTTCATGATTCCATCCAGTCCAGCCATCAAGAGTGCCGGCAAGGCTAGATAAGGGTTTGCCGAAGGATCCGGTACGCGGAACTCTAATCTTTTTGCCTTTGGGTTCTTTGAGTACATCGGAATTCTGACGCAAGCAGATCGGTTGCGTTGGCTGTAAGCAAGATTTACAGGCGCTTCAAATCCTGGTACCAGCCTGTGATAGGAGTTCGTCGTCGGATTTGTAATAGCACACAAGGCAGGTGCATGTTTCAATAAGCCACCGATGTAGTACAATGCCATCTCGCTCAGGTTCGCATAGCCGTTGCCGTAGAACAAAGGCTTTCCACCCTTCCACAGACTCTGGTGTACGTGCATCCCTGATCCATTGTCACCAAACAGCGGCTTCGGCATGAACGTAACTGTTTTGTTATGTTTTGCTGCCACGTTCTTCGTGATGTATTTAAAAGTCAACATGTTGTCAGCCATGGTCATCAATGGGGCAAACCGCATGTCTATTTCTGTTTGACCTGCTGTTGCAACTTCATGATGATGAACTTCCACATTGATCCCGACCTGCTTCATCGTAAGGAACATCTCCGACCGAATATCTTGGAAGCTGTCTATCGGCGGAACCGGGAAATAACCCTCTTTAGTTTTCGGGCGATAACCTAAGTTTTGCATATCACTTGCTCCACTGTTCCAAATACCTTCATCTGAATCGATCTCATAAAATCCTGTGTTGACTGTCTGAGCAAATCTGACGTTATCAAAAATGAAGAATTCATATTCCGGTCCGAAAAAGGAGGTGTCTGCCAAGCCTGTTGACTTGAGATAAGCTTCAGCTTTGTGTGCAATGAAGCGCGGGTCGCGGCGATAAGGCTCGCCAGTGACCGGATCTTTTACGTTGCAGACAATATCCAATGTTTTGTGAGAAGTGAATGGATCAATGAAATATCTTGTTGCATCGGGAATAAGTACCATATCGCTTTCGTTGATCGCTTGGAATCCACGTATGCTTGACCCGTCGAAGCCGACTCCCTCATCGAATGAATCTTCTGTCAATTCGGTTGGCAGAATCGAAAAATGCTGCCACTGCCCCGGGATGTCGGTAAACCTCAAATCGATGATTTCAATATCACTGTCTTTTACGAACTTTAAGAGCTTATCTACTTCGTTAGCAGACTTCACAGCTTTTGCCATGTTTCCTCCTGAATTTAATTATTTTGTGTTCTAATTATTGTTGATTCTTTAATAGTAAAAACCACTATGCTTAAATAGTTTTGGTAACCTGATTTACAGGTGATATTGTTTTTACAGCAAGAAAATGTTCTTGCTATAACCTTAGTTACGATTTATTGGCTCATCTGATGATTCGACGAAACATTTCCGGCAGAGACCATGGCCGTTTTGTCTTCTCTGCAGCGTTATGAGATGCGAGCCGGTTAAGATTTAATATGATCATCGAAAGATTATCATCGCTGTCACGGTCCATCGCCAGTTCTATGATTTTTTGGCTAAGGTTCTCCGGACTATCCTTAGCTTCTGTCAGGTGAACAAATTCCTCATCCTCAATCACAGACCATACTCCGTCCGAACAGAGAATTACTATATCGTCATCTTGAACCGATATTTTTGTAATATCCGGCTGAATAAATAGTTCGAGGCCGAGACACTTATTCAACACAGAACGTTGGCTGTGCGTGCGCACTTTATCCGGCGACAATATCCGCATACGCACTAATTCTCCGACGCGGGTGTGATCACTAGTTAAGCATGTCGCTTTGTTTCCTCGGATCAAATACGCGCGGCTGTCACCGACATGTCCGATGTACAGGTCGTGTCCCACTATGTTTGCTGCTGTCAACGTTGTACCCATACGGCCGACTTTCATTCGCTGTGCTGCTTGGTAGACACTCAAATTTGCATTTTGTATGCCAACGCGAAATTTTTGTAGTGGAGAGACTCCATTCGCAGCATAAAAAGTTTCAAAAAAAGTCTCTAACGCTAATGAGCTCGCGACACCACCATGCGCCAAGCCGCCCATTCCGTCAGCGATGCCATACAAGTGGCCGGCAACGGCAGTCAAATCATCGTTTGGGTCGCAGAGTCGAACAGCGTCCTGGTTGTCTTTTCGGACTTTGCCAACGTGGCTGAAGCTGTTTGACTCTATTTCAGCCACCTCATTTGCCGTCATTGAGCTTCCTTGCACAAAATCAAGTGGGAAGAGACCACAGTTCTCAATGTCTCTTCCCTGAACTAATAATTCTCCCGACATGGTCGGAATCCTTCGGATAAATAATTCATCAATTTATTTACCTACGCTCGATCGCGCTGTTCCATCGTGCTGACAGACGGAACGATCTGAACGCCACTTCTGCGGCTGTTCCAGAACAAGTAGAACACACTCACGGCTCCCCACCCGCCGGTTATGTACAGCGCCAGCTTGGTCGCATCAGCTGAAACGCCAGGCGTTGTTAGTCCGATGACAACAACAGCCACTAGCATGCCGATGTTTCCGATTAGGCCTAAGAATGGTATAGCACCGTGTTTAAATTTGTGGAACTCATTGCGACCAACAAATGTGATAAATGTCAGTACACAAATTAGTGCATAAAGAGCAAACGTTCCGATATTGGAAGCTAAGGTAATCGCGGTAAGAGCGGTAACGTTCAAAACGCCAATGCTGCCGATGATCGCCGAAACAGCAACGAGAATCCACACGGCAACATGAGGAGTAGCATGCTTTTCATGCAAAGCTCCTATCGGTCCCGGCATCTCCTTGTCCTGTGCCATAGCAAAACTGATACGCACGGCAGTATTCATCGCAGCGAGTGTCGTACCTAATACCGCCAGTGCAACCGTAACGGCAACGACGATCATCAATGCAAAGCCGTTTCCACCTAACATAGCATCACCGATCAGGCGGGTAAGATCTCCTATTGGAGCTCCAGACTGGGCCGCAGCATCCATTCCAAAATACTTAGTTCCATCCGCACCGATATAAGCCAGCTTTTCCGAGACTGCATAATTAGCGGCAAAGTATTCAAATAGGTATGCGAATAGCCCTTGAATGACAAGCGCAAGGATCACTGCTCTCGGAATATGCTTCTTGGGGTCAATCGCTTCACCTGCAAGTGAGGTGGACGACTCGAATCCAACCAGGATCAAAATAGCAATCGTGGATTGGAATAGCATTGCTGCGAAATTATGTGGAAGTACCACTGCTGGAGCGGATGAGTAAGCCCATTGTGCAGCATGAAGGGGATTAGTTATACGAAACATGATCGCTAAAATGCTGAAACCGACCAACGAGATTAACTGAACAACATTGATGGCAATTGCAACATTTGTAGATCCGGTAATACCTCGAACCGCTATGAAGCCGACTATGATTGCGAAAATGACAGCAACGGCAATTTGCATCGGTATCGAAAGAGTAACATTAAACGCTCCGAATATATATGTGACAAGTATAGACATCATAGCAACCATCACTCCGGTGTAGACCCAGTAAAAAAGGTGTGCGGCCCACCCGGTGAGGAATTTCGCGATGCGAGCAAACCGTTGGTGAGATTTTTTCTCACGATCGAGAAATGCTTTTTCAGCAAAGTAGTACGATCCACCCGCACCGGCCTCTGGATAGCGGCGCGCCATCTCAGAGAAAGCAAATGCGGTAAGGAACGAAACGATCAAAGCGGCGAAAATGCCACTCCACATGTCCGTCGCTCCTCCGTTATTGGATGCCTGGACTTGATACGTTATCCAAAGGAATGCGCCAGGCGCAATTAGCGCCATGGCATTTACAGTAACGCCGGTTAATCCGAGCGTCTTCTTCATGGTTACTTTTTTCTCTTCAGCCATTTTTTCCTCCTAGGATTGCATTATGAATAATATTTATTAGTAAACAAAGCTTATGCTCCTTTTAGAACGATGTTACAACACCTACCGTAAGCGTAGGTTGAGATGATCTTGAGGCAAGAGGAGTGCTTGCGGACACAAACGATTTACCGTTTGCGAAATCGTCGCGCGCTTCAATACGTATCAGAAGCGGATCGTATGGATGGTACTCATACGTCAGTGTGTATTCCTGGAATGTCGCCTTCCTAAATCCTGCTCCGGTGGTATAACCTCCGAACGACGGGTCATAATAAACCTCCCCGCGTGCGGCGAGGGCGCACTTAGATGTGAGCGCGTATCTGCCGTAGAGGGCAACACCTTTCCATAAGGCAAGACCTAACGTTGTACCAGCTTGCCCGTAATCAGCATTAACAGCAACTTGGAATGCACCTGACAATTGCTGTGTCACGATGAAATCGTAAACATCTCGTGCACCATTTTCAATTGCGGTAATATTTTCGTGACCCCAAATGCCGTTGAAGACAATATTGGTGGTGGAGTCAGGTGAATAGTTCAGCGTTCCACCCAGCGACAGGAACTTGTTATTATCTATAACAGAATTCCATCCGTCCAGAATGTGAAGTGTAGCCGAGACATTGCTTGCTACGGGATAAGTCAAGCGAACTCCCGTGTGGTAATACGGAATAGCATAGGCAAATAAATAGGACCTACTGTAATTCCAGTTGCTTTGTGAAACGATCACCTCGTTTCCCATGTGGGTCACGAATTTCCCGGCGTCGATAGTCAGCCCGGCACCAATCGGAACGATGACCGTACCATAAGCCTGCATTACATTTGCTAATGAAGGGCTAACGGTTCCAAATGTTGAAGCAGTATTAACAAAGTCGCTGGTCGTACCAAAGCCAAGTTCCACTTTGAATCCGACAGGTTGTGCTTGTTCCTGTATTGTTAGATCAGCAAGGCTCAGTGTTATCTGGTTTTCGTTGATGTCGAAATTTCTAAGGTCGTTCATACGATTGGATGGATCGTTGAAGTTTCTTGTATAGTAAACGTCAACGAAGGCATTCCATGTTATTTTCGGCGGAGCTGGAGCAGGGGTGGAGGTGGAATCTGCTGCCAATGCCACAGTAGAAAAGAACACGGCTGCAAGTAGTGTAAACGGAATAGATGAATGCTTCATAGGTAATCCTTTCAATTTAGTTATGTGATGTTACAACTTTGTGTGTCGCCTTTTTGTCTGCCTACGCCATTTACTTCAGTGACCGTCATGCCAAGAACTCCGGCTTTATCAAGTGCTTCATGTATATCATCCATTTTGTGAGGTCTGAGGTCTTATGATAGCCTCGATTTTTTCATCTGATCATCTCGGTATTTAGCTCCAATTTATAAAGATTATTAAGAAAACAACTGCAAATCACGAATAAACTTAATTAAATACTCACATTAACAATAATAAGTAAAGATATTCCAAAGTTTTTGTCAACTATTATTTTCGAGAAATTATGATTTTCCTTAATTAATAAAATTAGAGGCGGATTTTTTTTGCTTTTCCTTAATTATTTTAGTGCAGATTGTCGTGAGCCCTGTTTTTGAGGAGAGGAAAAGCGAGAGAAGTTTTGTTGTGATGAAATCTTGGAAGGTTAGCCCAGAGCTAATGACTTATTATTGCTATCAGAAATAAGCTACGAGCCATGTATGAGCAATAAGCATAAACGCTATTTCAAATTAAGAATATGCTCTTCAAAAATTTTTCTGAAATGAAAACCATAAATGCAAAATGTGATCGCCATCGGGAAGAGCTGCGGCCTGGTGAAAAGCGACCAGAAGAACAATCGCCAATAGTAGACTCTTTCCTTCTCAATTATTCCAAGCCGCACAATGGATTTGAAAAGTGCCTTGATATAATCAAAGCTAACTACTCGAAATACTTTAGTCTGAGTCGGGTTGTAATTCTTCATGAAGTTTTTAACTCGTTTGTAATATTGCTTCGGCGAGTAAATTCTTTTCACGACGCTCTTGTACCCTTTGACAAGTGCATCACGATTCATCTTTGGGATAAAATTCATCGAGAAATCGGTGTTGTCACCGGAGAAAACATGGAGAAGCCGACCCTCATTCGCCATTCTTTTGTAAAGCTTGGTTCCACGCGGTGCATTTAGAAGTCCAACCATGGCTGTTACGATACCCGTATCCTGAATAAATGTTGTCAACTTGTCGAAGATAGAGGCCGGATCTACATCGAAGCCGAGTATAAATCCTCCCTGCACCTCCATCCCGAATTTCTGTATCTTTTTTACGCTTGCAGCAAGATCACGTCGCTTGTTGGGAATCTTCTTACATTCTTCTAAACTCTCTTCGTTCGGCGACTCTATACCGACAAAAACTGCATTGAATCCTGCGCGGGCCATCAGGGTCAAGAGTTCTTCATCATCGGCAGAATTCAGAGAGACTTCTGTGTTGAAATAGAAAGGATGCCTCTTTTCATTCATCCATTCAATTATAGGAGGAAGGATTTCCTTTTTGAGTTTGCTCTTGTTGCCGACAAAATTGTCATCCACGAAGAATACACTCGCCTTCCAGCCATGATCATAGAGACTATCGAGCTCAGCGATGACTTGCTCTTTTGTTTTAGTTCGTGGAACACGCCCGTATAAAACGGTGATATCACAAAACTCGCAATCGTACGGACACCCGCGTGAGTATTGGACATTCATCGAAGCGTAGTTCTTGAAGTTGATGAGATCCCATTGAGGAATCGGAGTCTCGGTTATGCTCGCCCATTCGGTAGTTGTGTAAATATGCTGTGCCTTCCCTTCTGCCAAGTCGGTAAGGAATGGCTTTAAAGTAATCTCTGCTTCGTTCAGCACAAGGTAATCGACATCGTTGAATTCATCGTGGAGCGCAGTGAATAGTGGACCGCCCGCTGCAATTTTTCTTCCGAGTCTTTTACATCTGGCTATAACCTCTTTAGCCGATACCTTCTGGACAGACATCGCGCTTATGAAAACATAATCAGCCCAAAGAATTTCATCGTCCTGCAATTGATTCACGTTCAAATCGACAACTTTCTTTTCCCACTCGGGCGGAAGCATCGCCGCCACCGTTAGCAACCCTAACGGCGGAAAAGCAGCTTTCTTCGAAATAAACTTGAGCGCATGCCTGAAACTCCAGAATGTATCCGGATAGTGTGGATAAACCAGAAGTATTTTCATTAAACAGCCTAACTTTGTTGATACAAAGGTAACGAATGAGGGCGCATCGAACAATAGAATAATGCGGCAGTTCACTCATCCTAGCGCCCTTTGTGTTCCATACATTCATCATCTTACAGATGGATTTCGTTAGCTTTGTGATTAAAGACTTTTACGCTTGATAAAAAATCTGATCAACATATTCTTTAATTTTCAACAAAACCACTACGGAAAACGATGAGGCTTGTTATGTTATTAATAAATGCGTTACAAAGTCTCTTAAAACAGAATAAATTTCGCTATTGACAACGTAACAGTGTTGCGTTATATTATTGCAGAGATTAATTGGATATGGAATATAATCTAATTTCAAAGAAAGATTTGCTTGAGCTGGCAGGAATATCTTATGGCCAACTCTACCGGTGGAAACGAAAGATGCTGATACCAGAAGAATGGTTTATCCGCAAATCGACTTTCACGGGTCAGGAAACTTTCTTCCCGCGCGACAAGATTCTTTCGCGCATCGACAAGATTAAGAACATGAAAGAAGATGCTTCGCTCGACAAACTCGCGGACATTCTCTCACCCAATCCGACAGACGTGCACTCCGAAAAAAATAAACTGATAGAAGAACTGATCGTTTCGGAAACCGCTATGAATGTTTTTGTCGAAATTTTCGGGGAGCCGGACTCTTTCGATTTCGAAAGGATCCTGTTCGTTTACATTCTCGATAAAATGCTGCATTCAGGCGAGATCAGCTCGGAGGAAGGAAAAATCATAATCAAAACTCTCGACGAACATTACCACGCCTTCGAAGGCAAGAATTGCGATCTCATATTCATACGAAAGTTGGGTGTCTCAGTTTGTCTTCTTCTTTCCCCGCCAACCCAAATTCAGCTTGAAAGCGGCGTCAAAATCGTGAGCCAGCTGAGCGTATCAAGCTGCATTGAGGAACTTAAAGCGAAACTATAATTCGGAGAAATGATAGATGCAAAAGCAAAACAGAGCGGATCTTAGAATAAACGGACTCGGCAATGCATCTGGCGGAAATTTCAATTTCGTCCAGATAAACGGTAAAGGAGATGTAAATGGCGACATTGAATGCATTGATCTCCAGATAAACGGGTTCGGCTGCATGAACGGAAATGTAAAAACAGACACCATGAGGGTCGCGGGCAAATCTGAGGTTACCGGCAATTTAAGCGGACAAGGGTTGATAATCGACGGCATGATGGAAATTCACGGTGGCATCATGGCACACTCAATCGAGAATCGCGGCATGTTAAGAGTCAACAAGGACTGCGGCTCGGAAGTCTTCAAATCGCAAGGTGGGCTCACCATCGGTGGACTTCTCAATGCCGGGAAAATAAATATCGAGGTTTATGGGCCTTGCAAAGTGAAAGAGATCGGAGGGGAAAATATTGAGATCAGGTTCGGCAGTGCGTTTGGTCTGCGAAAATTCATCGACTCCATTTTCCCCGGATGGGCACGCGGACTCTCGGCAGAAACTATCGAAGGCGATACGATTTACCTTGAAGGTACAACGGCAAAAGTCGTGCGTGGAAAAGACATCGAGATCGGACCTGGGTGTGTGATCGACGTTGTCGAATACAAAAATACATTTGAAAAAACCGGCGACTCAAGAGTAAAGCTGAGCAAAAAAGTTTAGATAAGGAACGACTTAGATGAAAGCCGGTACAAGAGCTGATCTAAAACTCATCGGAAACAGCAGCGCAGCGGGGGGAAATTACAATAACGCGAAAGTTCTTGGCGACAGCATCGTCAACGGAAATTTGGATTGCATAAATTTCAAATGTGTTGGCAATTCAAAAATTAACGGCAACTTAAAAACAAATGGAGCAAGAGTAGTCGGTTCGACCTCCATCACGGGCGTTCTGAAATCCTACAATATACGTGTTGCGGGAAATGTCGAAGTTAACGGCGACATCAATTCAAAGAATATCGTCATTCACGGCGGAATGGACACAAAAGGTGGAATCAAATCCGAAGATATCAGAATCAAGGGTTATGCCGCGATAAAGAAAAATTGCGAAGCTGAGACTTTCAGATCGGAAGGACTTCTGACGATCGGCGGATTGCTAAACGCAGAAAACGTTGAGATTATAATTCACAGCACATGCAAAGTGGCAGAGATCGGTGGTGAAACGGTAAATGTTCGAAGAGGACACGGTTTAAAATTGGAGCACGTATTTAAATCATTCTTCCTCCCCGCCAATTTTTATGGCGGTAAACTCGTTACCGAATGTATTGAAGGTGATGATATTCGTTTGGAATACACGAAAGCTAAAGTGGTACGTGGAAAAAATGTTGTAATCGGAGATGGATGTGAAATTGATTTGGTAGAATATAAAGACGAGTATCGTACACACGGGAAACCAGATGTCAAGGAAAAAAGGAAGATAAACGAATAATCAGTCTTTTAGTTGTTCAATCATAGCTGGCTACAGAATGATGGAACAATATTTTAGAATCTTCATTCGTCATAATGAGTTGAGGAGACTCGTTTTTGAAACAGGAAGGAAAACTTGTACCATTCAACTTTGAGGAACATCATGGATACGAATGTTTATGAACCACAGACACAATTAACTGATTTGTTCATTTTACGCACAAACATAGACAAAAGGTCGGAATTCCTCAGCTTGAAACGCGATCTACAGAAAATACCCGGCGTGTATGCATGCACAATCGACCTTGACGATCGTGACAAGGTTTTGCGCGTCGAATGTGAGAACTTAGGCATCGATAAGATTGTTACTGAAATAAAAGGTCACGGTTTTTTCTGCGAGGAATTGGAGGATTGATGCGAGAATTTCTAAAACGATAAAGAGGTGAACGTGGAAACAAAAAACGCGGACTTATCTACACTAAAGATCGACAGATCAAAACGAGAGGAAAATCCTGGTTCAGGGAAAGGGACAAAAAGGCTTTTTACTATCGGTATCCCTTTGATACTTTTACTCGCGGCAGCAATAGCAGTCTCAAGCACTCTTTTCAATTCACCGATGAAAGTGAATGCGGCAACTGTAGTTATGCAATCGCAGTCTCAGAGCGACGCTCTGTTGACGGCAAGCGGCTATGTCGTGGCACAGAGAAAAGCTGCCGTCGCATCGAAAGGGACCGGGCGCTTGGTCTATCTTGGAGTAGTCGAAGGAGACAAGGTAAAAAATGATCAGGTCATCGCAAGGATTGAAGACAGCGATGTCAAAGCTCAATTCAACGAGGCAAAAGCAAACCTCGAGCTTAACGAAGTTGGCCTCGAAGATGCAAAAAAGAATTACGACAGAAACGAACAGCTGCTGAAGTCAGGATCGGTCACTGAATCCACATTTCAGGGTTTCGAAACACAGTACAAGAAGGCACAGGCATCGGTGGATGTCGCCAAAGCAAATTTGGAATCTGCCGAAGTTGCCGTCGAGAATACCGTCGTCCGTGCCCCGTTTGATGGCACGGTGTTGACCAAGGATGCAGATGTCGGCGAGATTGTTGCACCGATGGCAGGCGGAGTTAATTCACGCGGAGCTGTTGTCACGATTGCCGACATGAGTTCCCTGCAAGTTGAAACGGATGTGTCGGAATCCAACATCGAGAAAGTAAGGACAGGACAAGAATGCCAGATTACACTCGACGCTTATCCCGATGTCCATTATGACGGCTATGTCGCCAAGATCGTCCCGACGGCAGACCGGGGCAAGGCGACAGTCATGGTGAAAGTTGCATTCAAGAAATACGACAGCAACGTCCTGCCGGAGATGAGTGCGAAGGTACTCTTCCTGAAAACCGAGAGAACAAACGGCGCGGGAGACAATTCTGGTAAGCTGGTCGTGCCTTCAACAGCAGTCGTCACCCGCGACGGACAAAAGGTCGTATTCAAGATCAAAGACAACAAAGCGGTCGAAACATCCGTCGACTTGGGTCAGATTGTCGGTGATAATATCGAAGTGAAATCCGGCTTAGCAGACGGAGACCAAATAATTGAATCACCGGGCGATCAGATTAAGGACGGTGTGAAGGTAGCAGTGAAGCAATGAATATGACGCTGGAACAGTGGAATCATGGGACATTGGATGCGAGAGATCATAAACAAGGACACAAGAACTGATCGATGACGGCTAATATTTTTTTAAAACAAAATCAGGAGAATAAATGGCAAACCTTATCGAGATAAAGAATGTTTCGAAATCTTACTGGCGGGACAGCATTGAGATACCCGTCTTAAACGATATAGATCTGAATGTGCTTGATGGAGAATTCCTCGCGCTGATGGGGCCATCCGGCTCTGGCAAAACAACTTTACTAAATATGATCGCCGGAATCGACAAGCCGTCAAAAGGTGAAGTGTTGGTCAATGGGACGGATATTTCCAAACTTGGTGAATCCGCGCTTGCAAAGTGGCGCTCGTCGAATATCGGTTTCATTTTCCAATTCTATAATCTAATCCCGGTGTTGACCGCATACGAAAACGTTGAGCTCCCGCTTCTTCTGACGAAGCTCTCGAAGGCAGAAAGGAGACAGCACGTGGAAAGTGCTCTCTCGATAGTCGGACTGGTGGATAGAATGGATCATTATCCGAAACAGCTTTCCGGAGGACAGGAACAGAGAGTAGCAATCGCACGGGCTGTCGTCACCGACCCGCTTCTTCTGATCGCAGACGAACCGACGGGAGATCTCGATAAGAATTCAGCCGAGGAGATCATGACTCTAATGCAGAGACTTAACTCGGAATTCAAAAAGACAATTGTGATGGTCACGCATGATCCTCATGCGGCGGGACACGCAAAATTGCAGCGCCATCTCGAAAAAGGCGACTTGCTGGAGGCATGACATGAGAGTATTAAAACTCATAGCGAAGAATATGTCCAGACATAAGCTGAGGACCGGCTTGACCATCCTCGGACTCGCCATAGCGGTCATGGCGTTCGGACTGATCCAGACTGCGGTGACGAGCTGGAACTCCGGAGTGGAAGCATCGGAAATCGACAGACTTGTCACGCGTGATGCTGTCACAATAATAAACCCGCTTCCCTACTCGTACTTAGAAAAGATAAAGCAGATACCGGGAGTCAAAGAAGTAACATTCATGAACTGGTTCGGCGGCACGTACATCGACGAGAGTCATTTCTTCGCACGCATGGCGGTCGATGATAATACCGTATTCGATGTTTATCCAGAATATCTCCTCAGCGCAAAGGAACTTGATGACTTCAAGAAGGAAGGAAATGCCTGCGTGATCGGCAGCCAGCTTGCGAAGCAGTACCACTTCAAGCCCGGAGATATAATTCCTATCAATGGTGACATCTATCCCGGAAAATGGGAGTTCGTTGTCCGCGGAATCTACACGCCAAAGTTCAAATCCACTGACGCGACGCAACTGTTTTTTCACTGGACCTACCTGAATGAAGAAGTGAAAAAGGATTGGCCAACGAGAGGCGATCAGGTCGGTTGGTTTATCGAAAGAATCGACAATGGTAATAACGAGAGCGCAATCAGTAACCAGATTGACGCACTTTTCAAAAACTCTTCTGCCGAAACCAAGACAGAATCCGAGCGAGCCTTCCAACAAAGTTTCTTATCCTCGTCGAGCGCAATCATTAATGGAATGCAATACATGTCGTTCGTGATCGTGGGAATAATAATGTTGGTCCTCGCGAACACGATGATAATGTCGGCAAGAGAACGAACGAGAGAATACGCAGTCCTGAAAGCGCTTGGATTTTCCGCGGGGCATCTGATCGGATTAATTCTTGGAGAATCTCTTTTCATCTCCGCAATTGGAGGAAGTTTCGGCATTGTTCTGACTTTTATGTCCGTGAAGGGAATGGGCGATTTCGTTCCAAGAACTTTCTTCCCGGTGTTCGAAGTGGAACTGCATAACCTAATATTCGCACTCGCGGCAGTTTTGATAGTAGGCATCGCTGCAGCGGTCTTTCCCATCCAGCGTGCATTGAACACGAAGATAGCCGACGGATTGAGATTTGCCGGATAATTCGAAATGGTAAAAAGTTCATAGCTAGTAAGCAGCTAAGCAGTGAAAGTCAAATTTGAAATTTCGTGCACACAATTTCTTGAAAGAGATGACAAATGAAGATTCCATTCAAATACATGGTTAAGAATTTCAGGACGAGACGAATCTCGACATTGATAACACTCGCAGGCATAGCACTGGTCATCTTTGTGTTCAGTGCGGTTCTGATGCTGGCCGATGGCGTGAAGAAGACTCTCGTCGCAACCGGTTCACCGGACAACGCCGTTATTGTCAGAAAGGGATCGAATGGCGAAATCTCCAGCATAATAATCGGCGCGACGCAAAATGTGATCAGTACCCTTCCGTACATCGCAAAGATACCGGATGGCTCTCCGGCGATCTCTTATCAGCCGGTCGTGGTCATAAATTTAACTACGCCAGATGGTGGTACAACCAACGTTACAGTTCGAGGAGTTTCCCAGAACACATTTTACTTGCATCCAGATGTCAAGATAATCGAAGGAAGGATGTTCAATCCGTCAATGCACGAAGTAATCGTCGGCGAACCCGTAGCAAAAAGATATGCGGACGCACATATAGGAGGTTCGATCAAGCTGGCCGGCGATTACTGGAAGGTCGTAGGCGTCTTCTCCAACAACGGCAATGGCTTCGAATCGGAAATCTGGTGTGACTATCATCAGATTCAGGATGCATTTCACCGAGGAAGCAGTGTCTCTTCGGTCACTGTCAAACTTGATAATCCTTCGGACTTCGATAAGTTCAAGCAAGCTTTCGCGTCGGATAGAAGACTTCAGGAATTCGAGCCAAAACCCGAGCAGCAGTATTTCGGGGAACAGTCGGAAACGCTTGCCACTTTCATAAAAGTTGTTGGAACAATGATAACAATAATTTTCAGCTTCGGCGCTGCAATCGGGGCGATGATTACAATGTACGCCGAAGTTTCAAACCGCACAGTTGAAATAGGAACAATGCGTGCACTCGGATTCAGCAGAAGAAGCATACTCATTGTTTTCCTCTGCGAGGCGATCCTGATATCCTTCACTGGAGGGCTCCTTGGAATAATTCTCGCTTCATGCCTCCAGTTTGTATCGGTATCAACCATGAACTTTACATCTTTTTCGGAGTTGACATTCAGCTTTGCTCTTACACCTGCTTCAATTGTTGCATCCCTAGTGTTCGCGGTATTAATGGGATTCTTCGGCGGGTTTCTTCCCTCTGCACGTGCAGCAAGATTAAACATTGTGAGCGCTTTGCGCGGAGGATGAACTTTGCAAAAGGGAACTACCAACGTTACTTTAAAGGAGCAAAATTTGAGTTTCAATAACGATCATACGAACATCATCACTGTTTCAAATCTGACAAAAAAATTCGGTAACATAGTTGCAGTTGACAATATCTCTTTTGAAGTAAAGAGAGGTGAGACTTTCGCGTTCCTGGGACCAAACGGAGCGGGAAAGTCCACCACAATAAAGATGCTGACGACTCTTCTGCATCCCACAAGCGGGAAAATAATATTGAACGGTTTTGATCCGGCACGCAACAAGGATGGAGTTAGAAAATCTCTCGGAATAGTCTTCCAGGACCCGAGTCTTGACGACGACCTGACGGCTCTCGAGAACATGCAGTTCCACGCCGTCTGTTACAATATTCCTAAGGACATAAGGAACAAGCGGACCGAGGAACTTCTAAAATTTGTGGAACTCTGGGAAAGAAAGGACGACTATGTTAAGACATTCTCGGGAGGAATGAAGCGAAGATTGGAAATTGCCAGGGGATTATTACATCATCCGCATATTCTCTTCCTGGATGAGCCGACGCTGGGTCTCGACCCGCAAACCAGAAATCACATGTGGAGCTACGTGAAAGATATAAACGAAAAAGAGAACATGACGGTCTTCTTCACCACACATTACATGGAAGAGGCAGACCGGGTCGCCGACCGCATAGCTGTCATCGACCAAGGCAAGATCATTGCGATGGGAACCGCTGGCGAGCTGAAAAGCCGTACAAACTCCGACACACTTGAAGATGCCTTCCTCAACCTGACGGGACACAAGATTCGAGAAGAAGAGGCAAGCGGCTTGGATCGTATGAGAAGGAGGAGACAAATGTGGGGAGGTAGAAAAAGATGAACGTAATCTATATTATGTGGTTAAGGCAGATAAAGAAATATTTTAGGTCCAGGTCGAGGATAATCGGCTCACTCGGTCAGCCGCTTCTTTTCCTTATAGCTTTCGGGTTCGGATTCGGTTCGATTTATAAAAGAGCCGGCGCGGGGAATTACATGCAATTCTTAGCTCCCGGAATTATTCTCATGAGTGTTCTCTTCACCGCAATTTTCTCCGGGATAGATCTTATCTGGGACAGGCAATTCGGCTTCTTGAAAGAGACGATGGTCGCGCCCGTGTCGAGATTTCAGATAATGCTCGGTAAGACACTCGGTGGTGCCACGGTAGCCACGATCCAGGGAATAATTGTTTTTGTACTGGCTCTGCTGGTCGGGTTCAGGACTCAGAATTTGTTTATGCTGCCTCTCGCTCTGGTTGTTGTCTTCCTGGTCGCTCTTCTTTTCACTTCTCTCGGGATAGGTCTCGCATCCACGATGGAAGACATGCAGGGCTTTCAGTTAATAATTAATTTCCTCGTGATGCCGACGTTCTTCCTTTCAGGTGCGCTCTTCCCTCTTCAAGGAGTGCCAAAAGCTTTGGAGCTAATTGCATTAATCGACCCGCTGACTTACGGCGTTGACGGGTTAAGATATTCCTGTCTTTACTCGACAACAGCCTTCGGCATGGCGACCGACTTGGTTGTTCTTGTTGTACTTACGGCTGTTCTTCTTGGCGTTGGCAGTTATCTCTTCGAGAGAATCCAGGCGTAATTCGTCGATTGTCCGATGGGTTTTGTTGTAAGCTTTCGACAGCGAGATTAAATTATTTCTGGTATTTTTAATAAATCACCTCGCCGCAAGCAGTGAGGTATCGTGTCATGCCCGAACGTTTCTGTCGGGCATCCATAAATAGATTCCCGCTAAAAGTATGCGGGAATGACAACGCCTCAAGCGGGGGGAATGTAACCCTCAGATGTTCAATTGAAACGACAACCAGTGACTACTATGAAAAAATTTACAGTCCTTTTTCTTCTTTTTTCCTCAACAATCCTTCTGGCACAGGAACCTTCTCATTACAATTGGGGATCATTCACTCGCGCGGATTCTCTCCGCGGATTTCTTTCGCCTCTCCGAAGCTGTTATGATGTAACTTACTACCATCTTGATATTGCAGTCGATCCGGATTCGCAATCGGTTCAAGGATCAAACACCGTCAGATTCAATGTCGTAACTGCATTCAACAAGATGCAGGTCGATCTCTTTGCGAACATGCATGTTGACTCGATAAAATATGAAGATGGTACACTGCTGAAGTATTCCCGTCAGTTTTGTGCCGTGTTTATTGATATGCCAAAAGAGTTGGAGCAGAACATGACACATCAAATCGTATTTTACTATTCCGGCAAACCTCAAGTAGCTGTGAATCCACCATGGGACGGCGGCTTTATCTGGAAAAAAGACAAGCAAGGTAATCCGTGGGTGATGGTAACCTGTCAGGGAACAGGCGCGAGCCTCTGGTGGCCCAATAAAGATCATCAATCGGATGAACCGGACAGCATGCTGCTAAGCGTCACGATTCCTAAAGGCATGGAAGATATTTCAAACGGAAGATTGAGGAGCAAAGTTGAACTTCCCAACGGGCGTACACAGTATAATTGGTTTATCAGCTACCCAATAAACAATTACGATGTAACCGTAAACATCGGAAAGTACGCTCACTTCGATGACGTTTACACGAGCCGCGACGGAAGCAAGCTCACTCTCGATTATTACGTGATGCCGGAAAATCTACAGAAAGCTGAGAAGCAGTTTAAACAAGTCAAGACAATGCTCGCATGTTATGAGAAATATTTCGGGAAGTATCCGTTCTATCGCGATGGCTATAAACTCATCGAGTCATCACACAACGGCATGGAACACCAATCTGCCATTGCCTACGGCAACCACTACCGGCTTGGCTACGAAGGAAGAGCAAGCTCGGCGGTCGGGTCGAGATTCGATTTCATAATCATACACGAAAGCGCGCACGAATGGTGGGGTAACAGCGTTACATCAAAAGACATTGCCGACATGTGGATACATGAAAGCTTCGGCGCGTATGCTGAAGCACTTTACGTCGAATACAACTGGGGACACAAAGCGGCGTTAGAATATATCAATGCGAAGAAACAAAATGTCAGAAATGAGGAGCCGATAATCGGGCCGTACAATGTGAACCATGAAGGCTCCAGCGACATGTACGACAAAGGCCAGCTCGTGCTCAACACACTGCGAGATGTTATCGCCAATGACAAACTTTGGTTTTCAATCTTGAAAGGATTTCAACAGAAGTATGCTTATCAAACCGTCGATGCGGACGACATTATTAATTATATAAACCAGCAAACCGGTACAGATTATAATTACTTCTTCGAGCAATATCTTCGATATCCGAGCTTACCTCAGTTGACGGTGTTCGTTACGAAGAAAGGAGACACTACAGGTTTACGTTTCAAGTGGGACGCTGATGTGAAAGATTTCAAGATGCCAATAAAAGTCACCACTTCGAAGAATCACTTCGAGCTAATACATCCCACGACCGAGTGGCAAACTATGAGATTGAAAAACTTCGACCCGAGAAATTTCAGAGTTGACGAAGACGAGTTCTTCTGCAAAGTAAAGATCAACAGGTATTATATCGATCCGAACAGCGACATAAAAACATTTTAGTAAGTCACGTATGGGATCCGCTTGTGTCTCGGAATTGTCCGAAATCACAAAATCCTCAGACTGCCATTCAGGCTATGTAATGTAATACGCAGAATGAGATAATGAGTTTTAGTATAGCCCGAAGAGCTTGGGAAAAAGAGGAAATCTCATGGATTCCCAATGTGATGAATGCTACGCGCGACCTTGTGTGATCTCTAGTCCCGCTCTGTACACAAACGGGAACCAGAATGTCTGTTGATCCCCGCTCTGACTCTTTCGGATTAATCCAATTGCGACCAGATCCTTGATGATGTTTTCCCAGTCTTTGCCAAAAATCTTCCGCAAGGCATCCGCCGAGTATTCAGCCTTTCCGCCTTGAAACTTCTCAATAAAAGGCCAAAGGGGAGGAAACTCAGCCTTAAGATAAGTGTCCTTTTTCCTTTTCGACAACTCTTCAAGTCCGTACTGCACAGCCTCGGGACCTATCAACCATGGCGACGATCCATCGGGCGTTTGCTGAAATTTATCTTGCTGAAATTGTTTGGCTTTTGTCACTAGATCAAGTACATCCCGAGGAGTCACCACGCCTCTCCCATCCTCTGTATGAGAGTAGATCCACCTAAGCGTGGGGCTCTGATTATCACCCTTGTGAACGGTTTGCGGGAACACCATATAGAAACACTGCATTCGGTATTCATGACTCGCATCAAGTCTATCCTTGTCTACTCCAAGATGTGCTCGCAGGTTGGCATCTGCAAAGAGTCTCTTAACAAGCATTGTTAGTACCATATCTTCTGACCAACGTAGCGTATCTGCTTGACGTGCTGTGATATGGGTGAGAGCAGTGAATCCATCTCCCGTACTAACGACTTGTTCAAGCATATCGTCGCGGAGGAATATCTTAACCCGTAAAGCAGGAGTTGTGAACAAACGCGTGCAACGGAGGAGTCCACGCAGTGCTCTTGCCTCCAGTCCACTACGACGGAAGAACACTTCATCAAGGCGGTCAACCATGAGCCATATGCTTAACCCAGTCTTTTCCAGCACTGCCTCCAGGGAATCTTTGATTCCCTCCATATACAGGGGTACATCGGGTTTTGCTTTGCTATCGGTGGCCTTTTGGGAATCAACAGGGTTGCCAAACAAATCTAAGACTACTTCTCCAAAATCATCTGGCAGCTTGTAACACAATTGCGGTGACCACTTTCTAAGGACATGGAGAGTCCAAGCCAAGATGTCTTTTAAAGATTTTGGAGCCTTTATCTCTGGTATGCCTGCTCTCTCACATGCTTGCAAGAAGCGGTTAACTTCCGGGCTTGCGCTGCTGAGGATAGATTTATAAAGCTCGCCTTTGATAAACTGTTCATGTGCCAAAGATGTGAGATAAATACACCAAAAGTTTACAAAGTCATCCTCACTCAACGCATTAAACTGCTCCTTAAATGCTTGGAAAACGCTATCCCCGTGCTTTTGAACGCCATGGGCAATCACAACCTTTCTATGTTGGAGCATCTGCTCGGGAAGAAAATCAACAAATATCCGGAAGAGAGCACTTTTGCCAGATCCCTTCGTGCCCGGAATAAGATCAACCTTATCCAGGAAAAGATCACTGAAGGCTGAGGTCTCAACCCGGGCCGTTTCGAGGAGGGTATCTAACTCAGCTATTGAGGATCCTAGGTCGAGCCCCACCAGCAGATCGCCAGCCACTTTGTGTTGGAAGTTCATTGCATTATGCTCTCAAAGTCTCATTTCCGAATGTTAAGTTCTTAGCAGACCAATGTCTTGATCAATTTATTCCCTCGCTGTTCGAACTGCAAGTCCGGGCATCCGGAAATGGATCTCGATACAATAGGGCGTCAACGAATATATCTGCAGAATTATTATATAGACCTTGGCCATCGTCAAAACATTCCAATCGACACTGGTAACAGCCTGTTGATCCACTGCATTTTAGAGTGTTTCTTACTCTGTGCTTATCTGATTATTCCTTTCAGAATAATTGGCCCAAGAGAATGCAAATCAAGCTTGGATTTACCGGAACGTGAAGCTGAACTCGGTCGCTTGATATTCGAGTACGGAATTGCGGCTGTTCGCTTCAAAGATTTGGTCGGAGGAATCACACCCCAACTTTGCCCATTTACCACTCCAAACGCCATCTGGATTTGTTGAATAATCTCTCCTGTATATATATCAATATACCAGCGCTGGATGTCGGACGGACCCTTGGCGAGCCAATAATCCGTATTGCTTCCGGCGACAAATACTGAGCCGCTCGATATCGTGTTCACGGACTCAAGCACCAGGCAATTGTTGAACGTCCCGAATGGAACAGTCACTGATCCGGTATCCAACAGGGTCTCATCATCTTCCAGTACATAGCTCACACCCTGATCGGAGAAGGTCGTTGTCAGAGCGTACGTCACGCCACCGGCCATGGTGTCGGGAACGCCGGGAAGAGGGGCGTTGAATATAATAAGATCCCAACCGTACAACCAGAACCCGTCATAGCTGCCGTCAGGTCCATAGAGATATTCGTCACCGTAAGCGTCGAGGAACGCAGAATACCTTGTTCCATTTATAGTCGTGTCCTCGTAGAAGGATTCCCATGAGCTGTCCGACCAAACCTTGTAGTATGTAGAATCGAGAACTTCGCCATATCCGTCAAGGGTGAACGTACCGTGGATCAGCTGCTGCGGAGTTGTTGGCCCAGTACTTTGGTTGCAAGCGCAGAAAATACTCAAGGAAAAGAGCAGACATATACCGATTAAGGATTTCATTGTATTACTTCTACAGTGAGATTAGACATTATGAAAAAGTAATTCAATGCCTCTCCTCAGTTCCTTCCCAAACTTATGTTTGGAAAGGGGCTCGTTGAAGCTCTGCCTCGCTGATTCCACAAACCGACATTTCCGTCGATAAGTCCCTCATCTCCGGCAGGTAGTGGGCTATTTTGAGACTCCTGTCATTCCCATGAAAGTGGGAATCTGGTTTTTTAAAATGCTCTGGATTCCCGCGTGCTCGGGAATTATAATTATGGATTCTAACAACGACTCCAAATGAAAGTAGCCCACTGCCAGAAATCACTTCCTCAATCCTCAAACTGCCGAAACCAATTCGTTATTATTCCGTATTATGCGGCGAGACTTAAAAGAGAGTTGTGAAAATGCTCAACAAACGCAAAAGTAAGAAAAGAAAATATGTCGTAATCACCGTTGCAGTTGTACTGCTTGGCACCGCAGCCTTCATCATAACGAAGTCAAAGAATGGCGGCGACAAGGATGCAGTCGCTTCGGTGAATGTCCAACGCGGCACAATCATGGAAAAGGCGCTGGCTATCGGGACAATTGAGCCTGAAAACGAGATATCCATTAAGTCACAGGTCAGCGGCGCAGTCAAGAGACTGTTTGTCGATGTCGGGGCTTACGTTCACGCAGGCGACCCCCTTCTTGAAGTGAAGCCTGATCCCACTCCGGTTGAGCTGGCGGACGCGAAGCGGCAGGTAGAATTGGCGGAGGTTGACTTCGATAACGTTTCCAAAGAGCTGAATCGTCAGGACCTTCTACACAAGCGAGCTTTGGTATCGGATCAGGATTTTGAAAACACACAAAAAGCGTATAAGGAGTCCGAGCTGCATGTCAAGATCGCACGAGAGGAACTTGAGTTGATGCAGAGCGGTAAAGTAACGATAGGTAACACGAAGATTGAATCGATAATTTATGCGCCCATAGACGGTTATGTGCTTTCACGCACGGTTGAAGTCGGCGATCCTGTCACGCCGCTGACTTCATATCAGGAAGGAACAGTCCTGATGAAGATGGCGAACATGAAAAACCTGGTCTTCAAAGGAACCGTTGACGAGATAGACGTCGGTAAGCTCCACGAAGGAATGCCGACGGAGCTCCGAATTGGCGCGCTCCCTGGAGATACAGTCATCGGGAAGTTGTCGAAGATCTGGCTCGAGGCAGAAAAGAAAGAGAACGCTTCCGTTTTTCCAATTGAAATAGCAATCGCACCCACGAAGAGCATTGCACTCCGGGCGGGTTACTCGGCAAATGTTGACATTATTATTCAGAAGAAGACAAACGTGCTCTACATACCTGAACGTGTAGTTACATTCAGGAACGATTCTTCCTTTGTCAAGCTGGCATTGCCCGGCAACAAGTCGGAAGACCATTCTGTAAAAACAGGACTAAGCGACGCCATCAATATTGAAGTCGTCTCCGGGTTGAAAGAAGGAGACAAGATATTGGAAAAACCAGTCGAGAAAATTGAGTAACCATACACAATGGCACAGCTTTTAAGCTTTATCTCTGAATTCTTCGCCGACCTCCGAGTTCAAAAGACTCGGGCATTCCTGACAATGTTTGGAATCATCTGGGGAACAGTAACAATCATTGTGCTGATCTCTTGCGGACTCGGTTTCAAAAAGCAGACGATGATTAATATGCACGGCATGGGAGAAAGCATTTCCGTCCTCTTCCCAAATAAAACGACGAAAGCTTATCAGGGATTCGGAATCGGCAGACAAATACTTCTGACAGAGGATGCCGCTTCTATTGTGAAGGCAAAAATCAGAGGCATCCAAACTGTTTGCCCTGAGTACATACAGACTGAAACTCCGGCAAGATACGGCAACAACATCACGAGCCCTGGCATCACAGGAGTCTATCCGCAGTATGAACAAATGAGGAATGTTATCCCGACACAAGGCGGCAGATTCATAGACACTCTGGACATTGCCGGACGGAGGAGAGTGGCTGTGCTCGGAAATAAAGTCAAGGATTACCTCTTCGATGGAAAGGATGCGATTGGGAAAATATTCTTCATCGGGGAGACGCCGTTCACGGTCATCGGAGTTATGCAACCTAAGAATCAAAACTCCAACTACTATGTGCGCGATGAAAACAGGATTTTTATACCCGCTACTACTTACACCGCAATGTTCGGAAGCGAATACATTACAGACCTCTTATATAAAGCAGCGAACCCAGGCGAGACGGCCGCGGTCGAACAAGCTGTACGCGATGCCCTTTCATCGAAATACAAGTTCGACCCGAATGATAAGGACGCACTCTTCATCTGGAATACGGTCGAGATCGAAAACATCCTCCTGTATATCACAATCGGGTTTACACTCTTCCTAGGAATCATAGGCAGCTTCACTCTCGGAGTTGCCGGGCTTGGTGTCGCGAACATAATGTTCATCGTTGTGAAAGAACGCGTGAAGGAAATCGGAGTGAAGCGCGCCGTCGGAGCAAGAAAGTCCACTATCCTCCTGCAGTTCTTCGCAGAAACTTTCATGATCGTAGGATTAGGCGCAGGAATCGGTTTTGGCATCGGCTATGGGATCGTTACGCTTCTGCATCTTCTTCCCGTCCAGGATTACATCGGTACGCCTGAAGTATCAACGCCGGTGGTAGCATCCACTATTATTATATTATCAATCATAGGGCTGATTGCAGGAATGATGCCTGCACGCCGTGCTGCAAATATGGATGTAGTTGACTGTCTTAGAGATTAATCGGCAATAGGACTGAAATGGTTTCCGAACTTATCAAAGAATTCTTCATCGACATGAATAATCACAGGATGCGCGCGATCCTAACACTCATCGCAATCACATGGGGTACGATGTCCGTCGTGCTGCTTCTCGCCTTCGGATCAGGTTTCGGTGTGGCAATGAGATCAGGAATGGTCAATGCATTCAACCGCGTAATGATTGTTTACAGCGGTCAAACAGGGAAAGTATTCGAAGGATTGCCGAAAGGTCGTACGATCAACCTCGAAGAACGCGACGTAGATCTGCTGACGAAAGCCGTGCCAAATATAATCATGGCAAGCCCGCAGTATAGAAAGAATGTCGAGCTGGCATACGGCAAGACGAGATTGACAACCGAATGTGAAGGCGCCAACCAGGATTTCGAGGACATGCGCGCTATGTATCCACAAAGCGGCGGACGGTTCATCGATCAGAACGACGTAAGATACCAGAAGCGAAGCCTTTTCCTCGGAGATGATATTACTAAAGACATTTTCAAAGGAGAAAATCCTGTCGGCAAAGTTGTCCTGCTCGATAATGTTCCGTTCACAGTCGTCGGAATCATGCTGAAGAAACTTCAGACCGCAATGAACAACGGTCCCGATTCGAGACGTGCCATAATACCGTACTCGACATTCAGGATGATTTACGGATACCAATATGTGAACTCAATTCTGTTGAAACCCGGCGCGCCGAACATGGAAGACCAGATGAAGGCGGAGATATACAGGGTGCTAGGATCCAAGTACCGGTTTGACCCGACAGATGAACGCGCGGTCAATGTATTCGACACGGTAATAATCGATGGTATCATCCAAAAAATAACGCTTGGTCTATCGATCTTTCTCGGCGTAATCGGGTTCTTCACGCTCATGATAGCTGGTGTCGGCGTGGCGAATGTCATGTACGTTGTCGTCAAGGAGCGCACGAGGGAAATCGGGATAAAGATAGCGGTGGGTGCAAAGAGAGTTTACATACTATCTCAGTTCGTGTTTGAGACTCTCTTCATTTCCTTAATGGGTGGAACATTTGGACTGCTGCTTTCGTGGGGAATTGTATATGCGATGGGGTTTGTCAACACCAGTGACGGCCCGATGCGGTTTCTCGGCAGACCAATACTATCGGTAGGTATCATGCTCTTCACCGTGATTGTCCTGACTGTAATAGGATTATTCGCAGGAGTCTTCCCTGCCCGCCGTGCCGCAAGTGTCGATCCGGTAGAATCGCTCAGGTACGAATGATTATCCGAACTGCTTAAACTTTATGATGCTCGCCGCAGCGTTCATGCCGACCATGGTGCACCGTAGGGGTTGAAGTAATCGTGAACTTCCCTTTGACTGCTAACTTCACCGCTTCACTCACAGGAATCTCTGACGCTATGCATACTTTAAACTTTATGTTTGTCCGCAGGATGCTTTTGAAAGGACTAAGTGGTTCTGACGTATGCGGCGTGGATCGTTCCAACAAGCCGGCAAAGATCGCGTAGAGGCACTCAGCGGATGGTCGGTCGATGGTTTTTAGACCGAAGAGCCATCGACGACCAAGAGATCGACCTTAAGAAGGTGCTTCAGGAAAAGGGGAATCATCTTGGCCCCGGTCGGGGAATCCTCGTGGCTCTTTGCATTGCAAATAAGACTATACTTTTGCCGGTCTCTTTTGATATATTAAAGCAAATCATAAGGTATTGTCATGAGAGCAGTATTACTTACAGGAATACAACAGTTCGAAATCATGCAGGTGCCGGCTCCGGAAATCACTCATGATACCGATGTGCTCATCAAGATAAGTACAGTCGGCGTTTGCGGATCGGATGTTCACTATTATACGTCTGGAAGAATCGGTTCCCAGATTGTCCAATTTCCCTTTATCATCGGGCATGAAGCGTCTGGCACCGTTGAGCGTACAGGAAGTAAAGTGACGAGGTTGAAATCTGGCCAGAGAATTGCTATTGATCCGGCTGTATCTTGCGGCCGCTGCGATCAATGCAAAGTTGGCAGAGAAAACACTTGCCGCGAACTTCTCTTTCTTGGATGCCCGGGACAATTGGAAGGCTGCCTGTGTGAATATATCGTGCTTCATGAGAAATGTTGTTACCCAATAAAAGAGACCATGACCTTTGAGCAGGCAACCTTATCTGAGCCGCTAGCAATAGGCGTCTATGCTGTTGAAAGACCTAAGCTTCCTATGAAAGCAAATGCAGCTATTCTTGGCGTCGGCCCTATCGGAATGTCCGTATTTCATGTATTGCGCACAAAACATATCGGGGATGTTTATGTTACGGATAAGATAGAAGAACGCTTGAAGTTTTCAAAACAACTGAATCCCACATGGTCCGGAAACCCGGATCGCACGGATATCGTAAGGGAAATATCGAACATTGAGCCATTGCTACTGGATGTTGTTTATGAATGCAGCGGCAACGAGGAGGCAATCGGCCAGGCGATACAATTACTGAAACCGGGGGGCACGCTAGTGATCGTCGGAATCACTGAAGCAGACGAAATATCATTTCCAATCCATGATCTGAGACGGAAGGAAATTACTATCATAAACATACGCAGGCAGGTTCACTGCACGCAAGATGCTATCGATCTGATGGATCGGCGTCAAGTGAATATGGGTTCAATGGCAACCCATCACTTCCCGTTGGAAGAAACCCAAAAAGCATTTGATCTGGTAGCAAATTACAAAGACGGTGTTATGAAAGCCATGATATCTATAGGTTAGTAAAGTGCCGCCAACAAAAATGAAGTCAGGTCCAGGGAAAAGGAGAGAGAGTTTCGTCATCGGCCTGGATTGCAGTACCACCGGCACTAAAGCGATTGTTTTTGATAGAAAAGGAAATGTTGCGGCGCAAGCCCACGAAGCAATCCGCCTCTATTCACCAAAGCCCCATTATTATGAGCAAGACCCGAATGATTGGTGGATTTCAGCGCAACATGTGTTACGAAGCATAACCCGCCGAATTGGTCCGGGAAAAATTTCAGCTGTTGCAGTTTCCAATCAACGAGAAACATTTGTTCCGTTAAACAAGGATGGACAGTGTCTCAGGCTGGCAATCATCTGGCTGGACGAGCGATGCAAAGATGAAGTAGAATCGTTTTCAAAAGAAATTGGGAAAGCCAACATACACCGGATAACCGGCAAACCTGCAGACTATGCCCCCGTTGTCTATCGTTTGGCATGGATGAAAAAACATGAGCCGGAGTTATTTAAAAATATCGGCATGATATGCGATGTGCATACCTACATTGTATGGAAATTGACAAACGCATTTAAAACGAGTTGGGCAAGTGCGGATCCACTCGGGCTTTTCGATTTGAAAAACAAAAGCTGGTCCCAGGTAATCCTAAGAGCCCTTGAGTTGAAGGAAGATCAGTTACCAGGAGCCTATCGTCCAGGTACGATTCTAGGACGAATCTCCAAAGAAGCATCAACGTTGACCGGACTGAACACCGATACCTCTGTAGTTGCTGGTGGTGGAGATGGACAAGCTGCCGGATCTGGGGCGAATGCGCTCACCCCTGAGCGCGCTTATCTCAACCTCGGTACGGCCGTGGTGGCAGGTGTTTACGGAAAACGGTACAGAATAAGTAAAGCCTTTCGGACTATGATCAGTTGTTCTGAAAGCGGGTATTATTACGAGTGTAGTCTAAGAGCTGGTACATTTGCCATCGACTGGTTTATAAAACAAATATTGAGGATCGATCCGTTAAAGCGATCCGATATTTATGGATTGCTTGAACAAGAAGCACAACAAATTTCTGCCGGAAGCGACGGCCTGTTGCACCTGCCGTACTTATGCGGCGCCATGAATCCATATTGGGATATTAATGCGAGAGGAGCCTTTGTCGGTTTGTCATCATTCCATACTCGCGGACATATGTACCGGTCGATTCTGGAAGGTATTGCATTCGAACAATTATTTGCTATAAACGCCGTCGAAAAAAACGTTGGCACAAGGGTACTTGAATTTGTCGCGACCGGGGGAGGCGCAACAAATACTTTGTGGTGTCAAATTTTCGCCGACATAACCGGCAGAAATATCTGTATTCCCGAAAACACCGAAGCATCCTGCCTGGGGGCGGCTATTGCCGCTGCTGTGGGTGCAGGCTGGTACAGGTCATTCAGAGAAGCCACACATGAAATGACCGGGATTAGGAAAACTATCAAGCCGGAAATGCAAAAGCATAAAAAATATCAGCAGCTTTTTGCTGCATATAAAAGTGTTTACCCGAGTTTAAAAAAGTTGGAAATCCTTTTTTCTCACATGAAATAGTTCTTCCGTAATTCTCATGGTAAATTCATTAGAGATGAAGTAATAGTGAGCTTCCCGTCAATTGTTTTTATTCGTTGTCACAGATTTTTGTTCTGTGGTATTCAACCGGCGTAGGTCAGCCAGGGCTGGCCGACCTACCTTTCAGCCGACTATTTATTCTTTTGGACTTTCAGGTTCCGATGATTCGGATTCTTCTTCATGCCACTTGCCCCAATGATGCCCGCCATACTTCCAGTGACGCGGGGGTCCATAAAATCTCCGTCTGTGGTGAAAACCTAAGCCTCCAAATAGAATTTTTGCCAGGACAAGCAGTCCGAGTGCCTGCCAAAAATCAATCGTCTTCAATCCGAAGATTACCGGCACAAGCCAGTTCCACAACAGCATCACAATCACGGGCCCGACCGCCAGGAATATCAGCATGAACGGAATCCCGACAAGGAACCACCATGGCCTACAGTGTGTGTTACACATTTTCTTTTAACTCCTTATATAAAGTTTTCAAACGTTTTCTTAAGTAGAGAACCGCATACCGCTTCCTTGAAAGTAGGGTATTGAGCGGTTCATTTTTGATTTCAGAAATATCCCTGAAGCTCAAACCTTCAAACTCATTCATCTCAAACACTTCGCGCTGCTCATCGGGCAGATCATCAAGTGCGTCTTCAATTTCGTCCCAGAACATCTTTTGCCAATAGACTTCATCCGGTAAGCCGCTCAGGTCCGGAATGATGTCCGCGAGAGACAGCGAATCGCCTGCCTCATCACTCGGGATTCTGATTCTCACATCGCGAAACGGCAGCTCCTTTTTCTTTCTTCGAGAGTCGATGATCTTATTTTTCGCCACGCGCATGAGCCACAATGAGACCCTGTCGAGCAGCTCGATGTCGTCAAAGCTACTCACAAATTGATAAAGGACTTCCTGCAGAATGTCTTCCGCATCTTCCTTTGTAGGAACGTTTTTCCTAATAAAGTTGAAAAGTCTTCCTTTTTCCTTCTTTATCGTGGCTTCTATTTGTCTCGAGTTTTCAGTCACTAAGCTGGTTTGCACTTTCAATTATTAAGACGAATAAGCTCAGGAAATATTTTACGCACAACGTGTCAATTGAAAAACATGTCCTGATGACAGGTCAGGAATAGAGGGTGAACTATTCAGCGCCCTGAAATGAATTCTTTCCCCAAGTTCATAGCGGTGCCCAAAGTTTTGTTCGGGCATTCGCTGCGTCTGTGTGCCTACACGCCTTCTATTCTTCCCCAAAAAATGAAGGCACCCGATCAAAGCCCTTTCTGAAAGACAATCTGTTTCTTCGTCTCTTCGAAGCCCAGATTCCGGTAAAAGTCATGTGTTCGCACCCGAACCACATTTGTCCTGACTCGTATCGACTTTTGACCCGACTTTCTCGCCCATTCTTCGGCTTTCCGAACAAGACTTTTGCCAATCCCCTTACCTCGCACCGATTCGTCTACGACGAGACCCATGATCTCAGCAAACTCTCCAGATTCGATCGTGGTTTTTATTGTTGCCTGAATCCATCCGTTGACGAATCCGTCCTCCTCGGCAACAAAAGCCACCGTATCTCCTTTGTTCATGATCCTTTGAATACGCTCCCGCACATTCTCGCGTACCACTTTGTAGCCGAGCTGAATGCACAATTCTGTGATGCGATCGGCGTCAGCCGGTGTCGCCAGCCGGATTGTTATTTCTTTCGCCATCGATTTTTTTCCTTCATTCTTAGGTTAGCAGGATTTAATGTGGAAAGTATGCCTGGTGTCTAAAGATCTCTGTCGACGGCGTCATTCCGAGTGATGGCGTCTTTGTGCCAGAATCGAGGAATCTTTTATGAGGCTCCTGAAATGTAAAGTTAATTGATAGTAGATTCCTCCGCTCATTCATCCCGGCTCACCCTCGGAGAGTCTGGCCTCATTCGGTCGGAATGACCAAATATGGCGCAAGAAGTTTTCGGCCAGATCGTTAGTACGTCGGCAGACTCTTATCTATTCTCTCAGCCCAGGCATTAATTCCACCGACAAGATTTCTAACGTCCTTGAAACCATTCTTACGGAGGAATTCGGCGGCTTTAGCACTCCGCGCGCCGGATCTACAGTGTACCACTATCTCTTTCGAAGAATCTAGCTCGCCAATTCTTTTCGGCAGTGTCGAGAGTGGAATCAGATAGCCTCCAATATTTACAATCTCATACTCTTGTGGCTCGCGAACATCGAGTATGAAGAGATCGTCGCCGCGATCCAGTTTGGCTTTTAATTGTTCAACTGTGATTTCAGTTTTCTCGTCCATAACTTCTGTCGGTCAGGACTCCGAGCACTCCACCTTAATATTAATTGTTAATTACCTTGCAATCACATAGACGAAATTTCTTAAGACACTAAAATAGTCCTTCAACCGACAGGTACCGTTCTCCCGTGTCGTAGCAAAAAGTCAGCACGGTGCTTCCTGCCGGAATATCCGGAAGTTTCTTCGCTACGGCAGCAAGTGCTGCACCGGAAGAAATCCCGATAAAGATCCCTTCCTCCTTTGCAGACCGCACCGCATACTCAAACGATTCTTCCTTTGTCACCTGGATAACACCGTCGAGAATTTCCATGTGGAGATTTTTGGGAATGAATCCTGCTCCAATTCCTTGGAGTGGATGCGGGCTTGGCGCGCCGCCGCTGATGACGGGCGATAGCGACGGTTCAACAGCGAAGACTTTGATCTTGGGAAATTTCTTCTTCAAGACGTTTGCACAGCCTGTGATGTGTCCACCTGTCCCTACGCCGGTTATTAGAAAGTCGATACCTTCTGGAAAATCCTTGAGAATTTCCTGCGCTGTCGTCCACTCGTGTATAGCGATGTTCGACTGGTTTTCGAATTGCTGTGGAATCCATGCGTTCGGTGTCTGCGCCGCAAGTTCATTCGCGCGGTCAATCGCTCCGCGCATTCCCTTTTCTCTCGGCGTTAAATCAAGCAATGCACCATAGGCTGTAAGTATCCGTCGCCGCTCTATGGACATTGATTCCGGCATCACAAGGATAAGTTTGTATCCCTTGACAGCGGCGACCATTGCGAGGCCGATTCCGGTATTGCCGGATGTCGGCTCGATTATCACACTGCTCGCTTTCAGGATGCCGCGCCGCTCCGCATCCTCAATCATTGAAAGTCCGATCCTGTCTTTGATGCTGCCACCAGGATTTGCACGTTCAAGCTTCATCCACACATTGACATTTGATGGATACAGCCGATTGATCTTGACATGCGGCGTATTGCCGATTGTCTCAAGAATTGAATTTGCTTTCATGAATGATGTTCCTCAGTTTAGTTGTTCATTAACCATAGATTGAATATATCGCTCACACTAAATGACGTAATCGATTCCGCCATTTGTCTCATTTGGAGTCCTGACGTTCACCTTCGTTTCATGGTACACAAACGAATACGGAGGAACGCTCCCAGTCAACCACGAATTGCCTCCGATGATACTGTCGCGTCCTATAACCGTGTCGCCTCCAAGAATAACTGACTGTGCATAAATGATGACATTGTCTTCGATAGTCGGGTGGCGCTTCGTATTTGCCAACGATTTATCGACACTTAATGCACCGAGTGTAACCCCTTGGTAAATTTTCACATCGTTTCCGATGACCGTTGTCTCCCCTATTACTATGCCGGTACCGTGATCTATGAAAAACGGCGTTCCGATCTGTGCGCCAGCATGGATGTCAATGCCGGTAAGCTGGTGTGCGTACTCGGTCAACAATCGCGGGAAAATCGGCACATTGAGTTGATAAAACTCATGAGCGATCCGGTAGATCGCAATTGCCAAGAAGCCGGGATACGCAAGTACAACCTCATCCACACTTTCAGCCGCAGGATCACCACGGTTGATCGCCTCGGCATCGAGCCAGAGCTTCCTATATATCTCAGGAAGCCGCTCGAAGAAAGCTTCGACGATATCATCGACGGAATCACCCGGCTTGTGAGGCATTGAATGCAATATTGCTTTCACATCCCCTTGGAGGAGTATCAGTTTAGATTGAATCTCATTCGCCGTGAAGTACACTTTCTCGGACAAGGTCGGGAAGAGGCACTTGATAATCTCATCTGCGAATCGATGAGTCTCAGCCTTGACGGGAAGAGTAAAACCCTGAGACTCCTGCTTTTGCAGCAGAACGTTGGCTAACGACTTTAGTTTTTCATTAGCCTGATTGGATTTGATGATGCCAGTTTTTGTCAATTCAATATTCCTTTTTTTCTGAGTCTATAGACTGAAGTTCTATATATAATAGTGAAATAAGTCGAAACTCAAAGAAACTTTTTCGTCTCCATTCGAAGTTGAATCCTCTTTATAAAAAAAGCCCTTCGCTGGTTTTCAACGAAGGGCTTGTAAAATCAAATTGATGTTAAATCAACTCATGGGCTTATACCTTCGCGAAAACAACGCGATCCCATCATACAGTTACAACAACAAGCGCAGGATGTGCATCCGCTGGAATCGTTTAATGTAATCGAAGGCGTTTTAATATTCATTTCAATAATAAGATACAAATACATAACTATTTTGTCAACCCAATAATTCCCCAAACAGTGTCCATAATGAGATTTGCCATAAGCAGCTTCGAAAGGTCTTTTCTTCTGCCTAAGTTTAGGGTTGAAATGACAGTTGCATTGTCTTTAGCCTCGCTCTGAAACTGTAGGATTTCTCTACACTGAATCGTAGTACCGAACGCCAGATTTCTCCCTGTTCACTCTCGGTTCATTCTCGGTTCACTCTCGGTTAAGTCGGCCTTATCTTGGCCTTGGGCCTGCCTTGTGGCTCAGGCAACTCTTGAGGTAAGAAATGCATTCATGTGTGGAATATTCCTACAGCAGCGAGTCGCGTGAGAACCGTGGTAGCATCCTATTTTAGTGTGGAGTCATCGTGAAAAGTTTCTTAAGGTTGTTCCCGTCCTGCCGGCATGGCGTGGCAATGATCGGTGTGTTGTTTGTTGAGCAGATCAGAGAGGCATTCAAATGGAGAAGTCTTAATTATTTTCAAAGTAGGAAACTAATAATTGCCAGCTCTATTTTTTATTTTTCGATGTACTGCATTATATTCACATGAAATGGTACGGCGTAAATTAGAGTGTATTGCTCTTTCGCTTTTGATAAGAAACTAATAAACCGAGAGAGATAACATGGATAAGAAAAAAGGATTAGACCTTTTAGAAAACATCAAAGGCAGAGAAATCGAAGGTGTTACCATTGAGGTCTACATTAACTGCGGGAAATCAGCCGCTGTCTTTTGTGGAGATCGCGCCGGTGATAAATATGCTGTAAAAATATTCGATAATGATCTTGTCGAGAAGTATGGTGTTGAGCTACAGGAAAAGAGAATTAAGTTAGAGCTTAGCCTCAAAGACCATCATATAAGCAATCTAGTAAAAATAATCGGCGGGGGGATGACTACAATAGAAAGCATTCAATATCACTACATTGTTATGGAGTACATTGAAGGAACAAATTTGAAAGAGTTCATTCAGGCTAATGCAATCGAAACGCAATTCATTGTCAGAACGATAACTACTCTGATCGAAACAACAGAACAGCTAATTTCGAATGACCCTCCATTGGCACACAGAGATATCAAGCCTGAAAATATTATGGTAAGGAAGAATAACGAGATCACTTTGATGGATCTTGGGGTGCTTAGAATCATCGAGAGTCCATCGATGACAGATGTAGATGAGAAGCAGTTCCTAGCAACACTTAGATATGCTCCACCAGAATTATTGACCCGAAAGGAAGAAAACACCGAAGATGGATGGCGCGCGATAAACATATATCAAATTGGCGCCGTCATGCATGACCTCATTATGAGAAAGGAATTGTTCAAAGGCATCGAACCTTATCCTAACCTTGTGATTGAGATCAAGGAAAATATGCCTAAAATTATCAATGATACTCACCCACCTGATGTTGTGCAATTATGCAGAAATATGCTTTCAAAGGATTGGAAGAAGAGACTTGAGTTGTGCCCAATAGGCAATATTAAAGAAATACTTAATTCATCTACATTGCCGAAGAGTACTTCCGCCGTTATGTTTGACGAAATAAAAAAGTCTTCTGCAGTATTCAAAGAAGAGTTTGATGAAATATCGAGGATAGTAAAGACAGAACAAGAAAAAGAGAAAGTGAGAAACGAGACCAATGCCCTCATCATGCGATTTGTTAAGGAATGTATGATTGAGCTACGGAGTGTTGATGTAATAAAATCAATAGAAGATTCACCCACTTTCAAAAACGATGCTTGGCAGGTAGACCATATGAAAACAGAGAACATCTTTTTTGAGATAGAAGGCACTTTGGATTGTGGATTTTCCAGACAAATTCTTATTCTCTTCAGAGTTAGCAACAATGAAAATGGCTACTGTAAAATACTAATAGGAGCGGGGATATGGCCCAAACATAAAGCACTAAATATTAAAAGTCAAAATGATATAATGTCTACTTTATACCCACCACCCCCCAAAGTTAAAACAACATATCCGGGTTCCAGGCCTGCAATTAAGGAACGGCCTTTCAAATTCTTCAAGTGTGCATTTGACGGCACATTCGAACCAGGCGATGCGAACTTTAAGGAGGAAATGAAGAAGACCGCCGCTTCAATTATTCAAAAGGCCATGGAAATAATGCATCCAGAGGTGCAAAGCGAGCTTGCGCTTAGGAAGCAACAGCTCAGCCACAAAGGGTCTTCTGCAACCGTGACGATAGGCCCTGTAATGTCATTCACTCCAATAGAAGACTTTTAATGGTATAATGGTATATAGGAGGGTTGCACTTGCTGTGAAGTGTTCAGAGATAAGTAACATAATGTAGAGGAAAACCCAATGGCATATGCGTTTCAAAAGTTAGATGTGACCCCCCAGCAAAAGCTATATTTAAAAGCAGTGGTCGATTCCTTCGAAAAAAGGGAGAAGGTTTCCGTGAAAGATCTCAGGATAGATATTTACAAGGAAACCGGGCCGGGATTTGATCCAAAGAATATTGATTCGAGGCTGATCAACCCTGATTTGATCACGCCAACATTACTGGGCATTTGGCATGTAGACGAAAAGCATAAGTTTATCCGGTTGACGGATCGCCTCCTAAAGTACATAAAGGAGAGAATATTGGCCCATAACCTCGCGGATGTTACTGCTGAGGATGTAGCCAATCACCTGAAGGTTAACATTGACGACGTTAAACTTTGCTTTGAACTCGTGCAGTCCATTGGTTCATACTGGGGTGGTGCCACACGCCAAAATTTAGCCAAGCCGGGCTTTGACAAGATTGTCATCAATCATGATTTTACGATTGATGCATACCTTGAATATGAAGATCTTTCATCTGCTGTAACGAAAGCGGCAAACCTTAATACGACTCTGAAAGTCTTTGATAAAATTATCGAATCCCAACCTAATCCAGCCAAGGAAAGAACTGAGAAAGATACCGCATTTATAATAATGAGTATGGACCCCAATAATTTCGACCTAGTCGATGTGTTAAATGGGATAAAAGCGGAATTTGAATCGTTTGGTATAAGTGCGATTAGAGTTGATGACATTCAGGAACAAAACATAATCACTGAAGCGATACTACAGCGAATTCGGATATCAGAATTCTTGATTGCTGATTTGACGTACGAAAGACCTAACGTCTATTATGAGGTTGGCTACGCACAAGCGCACGGTAAGAGGCCTATGTTGATAGCTAAAGATGGAACAAGGATCCATTTCGATCTAACAGTACATAATGTCATTTATTATAAGAACGTCACTGAATTGAAAGCAAAACTGAAGAAGCGACTAAGTGCTGTTGCAGCCCGAAATGCAGAGGGTCCCGAGCTCGATTCAGACGAATGACTTCCAAACCCTCTGTCATCCTGTTTTTTCCTTCCCAAGCTCCCGTTTGGGAAGTCATAATTTAAAGCTCCGCATTCACCCATGCATCAGCTATCTGCCTTGCATTTGAGAAAGATCTCAGAAGGATTCTCGTCGCGCAGAGCGCTTCTCTCCTCCAGAGACGGACTTGTCCGCCGTCTTCATCCCGGGAATGCATGATATTCGGTGATGCCAACATGCACTTGTACCCCTACCTTAGCGTCTTGATCAAAGGGGTAACCGGAGGTTGAAAATCGCCATGGGTTTCTTCAGGAGTGTAGATTGACATCTTGTGAATTGATTTTTCTATTAGCTGCATCTTATTCAAATAAAAAGCGGGCCGCAGCTTGCGCCGACGGCCCCGCATCCTCTTGTTCTCAAAGAATTACTTGCTAGTTAGTAATCTCTGACCGTTGTATTTTACCATTTCCAATTTTGCCATGTCAAGCTTTTCAAGCTGGGCAGGTATGGGAGCATAGTCAAGTCCTGCACACATGGTCTGCCCCTTCGTAATTACCCAATGAATGAAGTCAATCGCTGCTTTTCCTCTCTTATAGTGTAGCTGGTTCTCAAAGACAAGCAGCCACGTGGCGCTTGAGATAGGATATGAATTTTTCCCCGGTGCGTCGGTGATTGAAAACCTGAGATCGTTCGGGAATGTCTTCGCTGCCGCCGCCGCTGCTGCTGTAACACCTTCTAAGCTCGGGTGAATGTAAACTCCGTCAGCATTCTTGACATCGCCATAACTTATGTTATTCTGTAGAGCATAAATAAGGTCGGCGTAACCGATTGCCCCTGGAGTTCTCTCAACCTGTCCGGAAACGCCTTCGCTTCCCTTTGCGCCGAGACCCGCCGGCCAGTTGACGCTTGTGGAAACACCAACTTTGTTCTTCCACTCAGGACTTATCTTCGAAAGATAGTCTACAAAGATATACGTTGTGCCGCTTCCATCGGCGCGGTGGACAGGAATTATTGGCGTACTCGGGAAACTTACACCGGGGTTCAATTCCTTTATTCTTGGATCATCCCATGATGTAATCTTACCGAGGTAAATGTCCGCAAGCGTTGCGCCGTCGAATTTAAGAGTCTCTTTAACCCCCGGAATGTTGTACATCATGACAACACCACCCATTGTCTCGGGAATGTGTAGCACTGGTCCAAATGCCTTCTCCGCAGTCTCAATTTGCTCGTCGTTAAGCGGAGCATCGCTAGCACCAATAATTACAGTACCTGCGATAAGTTGTTGTATTCCACCCCCGCTACCGATAGACTGGTAATTGATTTCGATATCCGGTTTAAGTTTGTGGTATTCCTCTGACCACTTTGAAAATAGCGGGTAAACAAACGTCGATCCTGCGCCGTTGATAGTTGTCTGCGCACGTAACATGGCAGCTGAAACGAAAACAGCGGCCATTATCACTACTACTTTCTTAAGCATCTTGTAATCCTCCTCTGTTATTTTGTTTTTAGTGTATCAGACTTATTAGTTTCAACAAAACTCTTATTTTATTAATTCAGTTTATGCGTTTACATTTCTATTAACGTTGTGTTAAGAATTTGTAAAGTGGAGTTGGGAGTAACACTCGTTTGTTAAGGGTTTCACTTTTGAACGCTATGCCGTTTATAGCTAGCAGTGTCCGCAAAGAAAAGAATGTGGCGGGATTACCTATTTCTTCCGGCAGATTTTAGAAGAGGCGAGAATACCTTGCCATTGCAAAAAGAGTCTGCATCAATCTAACAACCACCCTGTATTTTTCTCGTCTTGATTTCCTTCGGTGCTTTGTTTTTGTTTGACTCGATCATTTTTATTATATCGATGCGGGCATTTTCCCGAAAGTTCTTCACGCCTCCATCCCATCTCGTCCCTGCTGGAACAAATATCGAGGGGTTGAGGATTGTCTTGTCGAAGGCATCGAATCCACCTCTCAAGATTGCGAGATTCTCGTAGCCGAGTTCCTGCAGTAACAGGGACGCAGTGCGTTCTTGCGCCTCGTTATCACCAACGATAACTTTTTTTACATGACGTTGTAAAAAAGATGCATTCACGTCTTTGCTGAAAAAATCGGCGACCTGAATATTGCTTGAACCAGGTAAGGCAAGCTTTGCGTATTCTGCCGGTGAACGAACGTCAATGATGCGGAAGTTCGGCTCGTTATCGACAATTCGAAAAGCCAACTCGTCAACTTCCATTGTCGCTGTCGGATGAGTTGCTACATAATTTGGATTAGAAACTTTTTCAACGAGGCTTGTCTTCCGGTCGGGCATGAAGATGAACAGAACGCCAAGCGCAATGATAGCAATTCCAGCAGCGAAATGTTTTACCGGTTTGAATTGCAAGGAAGGAGCATCATTCTTATTGACCCGCTTTTCAATAATTGTCGTAATGGCAAAAGCTCCGACGGCAATAGCAATCAATAAAAATGTAAAAAGTCCCTGTGACATTCCGAGTGAATCGAAAACTTTGATTGGACCGAGAAATGTCGAGTCAAAAAACTTGTGATAGAGCGGAAAGAGTTCGCCGAATGCAAAAATTCCGAGAAGTCCTCCGCCGATAAAAAACATTCCGTCAACTTTCCCGATTGCTGCCGCACAAACACTTGTGCCCGGGCAATAGCCGCCGAGAATGAATCCGACCCCCATGATTGCTCCGCCGACAATCGCGGGGAGCATCCATGTTGGGTTCACGTAGATCACGTCGGTGTCTAAGAGCCCGAAATGGCCAAGCAAAAGAACGCCGCTCGCTGCCGTAACTGCCGCGGTGAAGAATACGCGCAACACTGTGAAGTCGTAGCCATAAAATACGCCTGCCAGCCGCCTCGACGAGGAGAAACCGGCTTGCTCGAGAACGAACCCAAAAGCAATACCGAGTATGAGAGCAACAACCAAATTCAGTTGGTCGGAAATCAGATCAGGTACAAATGGTCCCATGTTTTCACCTTTAATCCTTTTGTATCCACAATTTTCGCCCGAAGTATGCCACGACATATCCGGTTCCGAAAATTGCCATCATTGTTACGAATCCCGCAGTCGAAAGGACTGCCATTCCACTCAGCGCCGCACCACTCGTGCAACCGCGTGCGAACTGTGCCCCTATGCCAAACAATGCGCCGCCGATCGCTGCGAATGTCCAACGGACTTTCGGCTTAACTTTTGGTCCGGCTTCGGTGACAATTTTCAGGCGGTCGGAAATCAAGCCGGAAATGAACCCTCCTATAATTACGCCGACGATCTCGAAAATGAGCCATGATTTGAGCGGGTTTTCTTTTCCGGGGCCGGCATAAGTTCCGAAGAATGGCGATGACTCAGCGTGGTTTGGTGCAACGCCGTCAACTATTGCGACAACGGCGTCTTTGATTGCACCGCTCGCCCCAAGTCCACGGCCTGTAATGAAAATCGTCGCCAACAAAACAATACCGAGAAAAAAACCGGCGAGATATGGATTCATGTACCTTGTATTCATTTTGTCACCTCACTGATCCCAAGGGTGGGATCTACGACTTTTGACGTATTGACTCCTATTTTTGAACTTCCCTTTTCATGCTCGATGGGCAATTCTTCATATCCTGTTATCATAGCTTTGAGATTTGAAGTCACCGTTTGCCCGGTGGTAATCAGGTACAGATGCGCGATGAAGAATGCAACTAAAAGGAAGGCTCCAATCGTATGAACCACGGCAATTGTTTGAAGTCCGCTGATGTTCAGACCTAAAACTTCGTAACGTTGCGGATAGCGGTAAAACATATAAATGAAGCCGGTGAGAACCATGACGGGAATGACGAGCACCTTCAATCCTGCATAGATGAGTTTCTGTAAGGGATTCAGTTTACTCAAAACGGTCTTCTTTGTCGGATGCGGAGCGTTTCGAAAAATCCCGAAGACATAATATTCTGCCTGCGCACGCAAGTTTTTCCATGTCGGCAAATATTGTCTCCATTCGCCTGTCGTAAAGTGCCAGAATATCGCAAACGCAATGAGGATGAGAAAACTCCATGCGGCGCTGTCATGGTACTTCACTGCCTGATCGTAACCGAAAAACCTGATCGAGCCGTGAATCTCAAATCCGGTCACGCCGAGAAATATGATTAGCACCGCCTGGGTCCAATGCCAGAAGCGTTCGAATCTTTGATAAATATATTCTCTCTTCATGTTATTTTGCTCCTTTACGTTTGCGGCTCAATATAAACCGCGCACCTCCGTGGACAATCACTCCGGCAAGTGTGAGCGCGAGCAGGATGCTTCCGAGGCGTTCAACCCATGGATTGTAATCTCTGCCGGGGATATAGAAACCACCTAAATTCGCCAGCCGGCCATTGTCGCGTGTATGACATTCGGCGCACTGGACAGCCTGCTCCTTCGATGAAACCATGTGGTTGACCGGCCAGTACATTTCCGTCTGAGCAAAGCCATAGTTTCCACTATACGGCAAATTGACTTGCTTCATTCCTTCTTCAGCGGCGCGCTGCCAGTTAAAGTTGCCCCAGAAACCGCCGTCGCCGGGTTTGGATGAATACAGCTTGGGTTGAATCAGGTAATCATACTTTGCATCGTAGATTTGTTTTCCGCGGTGAATCTTCACCGGATAAATCTTCGAGTCGGGATCGTCATAGCTACCGTACAATTCATTAATCTGCAACGGCTTTGATGGATCGAACGTATCACCGACGAGATAATGAGAAGCCGTCCCATTAAACCAGATATAATCCGGCTTCAACATCCTGCCCCACTTGAAGGAACCCTTGATAGACATGTAAGTGTCCGTGCCGTTTGAATCCTCCTCGATATAAGGTTTGCCGTCTTTCAATTTCCCTGCTGTTGACCAATCCCAATAAAGTTTTGTCGGATTTACCTTGGCGTAAACCGGTATGTGACATGTTTGGCAAGCAACTTTGAGCGTATGCTCGTTTAAGACATCGTCGTTGTGAGGCATTGCACCATGGCAGCTTTCGCATTGAACTCGATTTCGGTTCATCGATGAGACGGAATACATCTTACCGAGCATCTGATGCTTCTCGGCAGTGTGGCAATCGACGCATTGCATGTCCAACCCATCCGTTGCCATGTGGACATCTACATCACGTGCCGGATCGAAGAGAGCTTCTTCAAGGTCGCCGTGCTTCACATTGTTTCCGCCGCCGCCGAAGAAATGGCACGTGCCGCAGTTAGTACGTGTTGGTTTGCCGACATGCTGTGCAACGAAGCTTAAGTTGACCGATGTGTCGGGCATTCCTGCTCCTTCGTTGGCCTTCATATAAGTTCCGCTGTTATCATGACAAGCGAGGCAGTCCACGTTAAGTGAGTCTTTGAAGTAAGAATTGGTGTTTGCGTATCCGTATCCTGCGTGGCATCTGGTGCAACTCTGTTCGCTTCCAGCGATACCGATACAGAAATTATTCAAGATATTCTTCTTGCCGATCGACCGGATGCCTTTACCTTCGACATACTCGGTGCGTTCCCAGTTCCAGTGAGTCGAGCGCATCACTTCTTCAGCCCGGCCGTTATGACAGGAGATGCAAGCTGCGGTTACTTCTTGAGGTGTTTTGAATTTCTTCTTGAGCTCCGGAAATAATAAATGATCGACGGAGGGTTTTGACTTGAGGGAATATCGTTCTTTCAGAGTTGTAAGTGGTGGAATATCGGAACTGTTCTTATGCAGCGCGGTTAAAACCATTCCGATAACAATCACCACTATAAAAAGAGGAAGAAATACTTTTTTCATAATTTAGCCCCCTCGTTGCCTGTTAAACTATAGTGAAGACATAACATCATGGTGAATCAACGATTTAATTTTTTCGCAATCGCCCGAAAGCTGGTACACCTTGCAGCACCTGCAATCGCGCTCTGCACAATCATTGTTTTTGTCCTTAAATGTCCAGCAGCCTGCATCGGCGCGGAAGAACGCAGAACATTTCTCTCTTTGCTCCATCGGACATTGAATATGTTCCCAGCACGGGATTAACGATTGAATGCGGCGGATGCCTTCAATGGAAATCTTGTGGCCGTTAATTGCGGTGCGAATACATTTGATTCTTTCGACGTCCGATTCTGAAAAGATGCGCTGGTTGCCCTCTGTCTTTGTCGTGAGAATAAGACCTTTACGCTCGTAAAGGCGGATCGTCTCTACTGAGATTTTCAGCATCTCTGCGACTTCGCTGATGGAAAGAGTTGGTGTATCTTTTTCTTGATCCTGCATACCTGTATTTATAAATACAAGTATTATGCCGCCAAGAAAGGCTGATTTCGCGGGATTTGATTCAGGCCAGGAGGAATAAAGTCACATCTGCAAAGCCAAGAAGAGACGCATCGCCACATGCAAGCATGGGCCCGAGGAAGGAAAACAGTATCCCCTTTCGCCAGGTCGAAGTGAATAAGAATTCTTTGATTTGAAGAATGATTGGATTCACTGAACGACAGTTGATTCTTGGATCAATGGTATCAATTCAGTCTCAATAATCCTTTTCAGTTCTTCTTTCGGTAACGCGCCCATAGCCATTTTCGGTTCGCCGCCAACCGGAATGAAAAGCAGCGATGGGATGCTTTGAACACCGAACATCCCTGCGAGCTCCTGCTCTTCGTCCGTATCCACTTTATAGAAATTCACCTTGCCTGCATATTCTTTGGAAAGCTCATCGATGACTGGCCCTACCATGCGGCACGGCCCGCACCATGGTGCCCAAAAATCGATTAGCGCCGGAAGTCTCCCTTCATATTTCCACTCTTTGTTTTTCTCATAATCAAAGACTTTATCACGGAATGAGTGTTTGTTGAGATGTTCTGACATGGTTTTTATCCTTTGTTAATCTATTACTTTTCCACAAATAAGATGATTGGGAAATGAAATAGATTCGGAATTCTGTAACTGAATATTTTTAGTGGTTGAAGAATCTTTACCGGCTTTCTCGCATCACATATATAAACCATTCACCTAAAAGAGGGAGGATTATCATGAAAAAGAATATGGGTTCTATCGACAAATTAGTCCGCGTCCTTGCAGCAGTAGTCATTGCTATACTATACTTCACGAATCAAATCACAGGCATAGCAGCTATCATTCTCGGCGTCTTCGCAGTAATCTTCTTGCTGACCAGCACAATCGGGTTCTGCCCGTTGTATCTGCCACTAAAGCTCTCAACGATCAAAAAGAAAGACGCTTGAAGGAAACAATGTGCAGCGTCGGATCATAATTAGAAATGTATTAAAGGGAATAGGAATCCTGGGGATTATTCTCTTTATTCTGGAAAGCCCGAGGAATTATTATTTGTTGATAGGTTCGGTTGGTGCGCTCTTTCTCGGTATCACCGATTTCGGCAGGCAGTGCCCGCTCATCCTTTCCTTCCGGTATCTTCTTTTCCGAATGAGATCAAAACAGTGTCCTCCGATTATTTGACAATTATCATAATTCGAAATATCTTGAACTCAATTATTACAAGGAAACATATATGAATTCGGATTTAAACAAAACTATAGCTTTCGTTACAGACGATGGAAGTACAATCAGTCAGCATTTTGGACGCGCGCATTATTACGAAGTTGTCACCATTCAAAATGGAGTCATTACGAAAAGAGAGCGCAGAGAAAAAGCCGGCCATCATACGTTTGGACGCCATGACCACGATAGTCATGCTCATCAGGGCGGGCAGCACGGATTCGACGCCGCTTCGCAGGACAGGCACGCGCAAATGGCCGATACGATAAAAGATTGCCAGATGGTGCTCACACGCGGCATGGGTGCCGGGGCTTATCAAAGCATGCTCGATTATCATATCCAACCGCTGGTCACGGATATACCTACCATCGATGAAGCCGTTCAAGCAATTATCAATGGAGCTATCCTAGATCATCCCGAAAAATTACATTAGTGGATTTTTAATCTAAGGATACTCCGTTATGTCACAGTTAGTATTATATATTATTCTGGGATTGGCAGCTGGTATTTTGAGCGGGCTTGTAGGAATTGGCGGTGGAATACTAATTGTTCCGGCGCTTGTCTTCCTTTTCGGATTCTCACAAAAGCAGGCGGAAGGAACAACGCTTGCGCTTCTCGTTCCTCCTATCGGCATCCTCGCCGCCTGGGCATATTACAAACAAGGCTTTGTGGATATCAAAGTAGCTTCATTGATTGCCGTAGGATTTATCGTTGGCAGCCTGTTCGGTGCCCGATTTGCCGTTGGCATGTCCAATACAATTCTTGAAAAAGCTTTTGGGATCGTAATTGTCTTGATCGGGCTTAGGATGATCTTTGGGAAGTAATTGATGAATATATAATGCTAAAAAAGGAACATGTGCACGAACGCAGGTTTAATGGAGAAGTAGAACGCCTTCGAGCACCGCAACGGGTTGCACTACTCGAAGTAGATCGCGTTGTTGACCTCTGTCTTGAGGGAATCCATGTCAACAATGTGCTTGATGTAGGCAGTGGCAGCGGCATATTTGCGGAAGCATTTTCAAACAGAGGAATAAATGTCACAGGGATTGATCCAAATCCTGAAATGCTGAAAGCAGCTAAAGAATTTGTGCCAAGCGGAACATTTCTGCACGGAACCGTTGAGCAGATACCGTCAGAGGATATATCTTTTGATCTAGTTTTCTTAGGTCATGTTCTGCACGAGTCTGATGATATCATCAAAGCACTTTCTGAATCTAAACGTGTCGCAAAGCAAAAAGTGTGCGTGGTAGAATGGCCATATAAACAGGAAGAAAGCGGTCCACCCTTAGAACACCGACTCAAAATTGAAGAGATCATTGTTGCTGCAAAGGAGGTGGGGTTTTCTTCGGTGGATACAGTTCATTTGCGGCATATGGTATTGTTTAGATTCATTGTCTGAAAATTGATTGAAAAATGATTCCAAACAAAAAGGTTGGATCTAGAAAACTGAAGGATTTTTTTCGGATATCCATTTCGCTAACAATGTCATCGATGAGAAAGAAGCTAATATCGAACCTCCTCCATTTCTTAAGCACTATACTCAACAATGTAAATGTGAACTGCTATTTTGTCAGGTCATGAACATAGGGATGCAAAAGGAGAACTGAACCCTTAGTCCTTTTTAGCTTTCCTGGTTGCGTTCAATCTCATTTCAGTTGCCTTTTCCCAGCTATCTTCTTCTTTACCCCCGTAAACTTCGTGCCATTTTGCCCTCCGCGATATTCCTTCGGGCCCCCAGGCATAAGGAGGAGGACCTACCGGATTGCTTGACCTGTTCACTATTCCATCGGGAAGCGCCAATTTCCACCCTCTTAAATATTGCGCGTGCAATTCGTCGATCAACGTTTCATTTCCAGGAGTAAATGCGATGTTTTTTTTCTCGAACGGGTCTGCGACGAGATCATAGAGCTCTCTGTCGATGATTTCCTCCGTTTCAATATCCTGCCATACGGTGTAACGATATCTCTTGGTTCGCATAGAGTAACCGATCGGGTTACAGGTCAAGCCACGAGGCTGTCTGCTGAAGACGGCTTTCTTCCATTCTTTGTCGGGGCTTGATAGAAGGGGCTTCAGACTTGCCCCTTCCGAATAATCTGGAACAGTGAAACCTGCGATATCCAACATCGTCGGCATAAGGTCCACCAGTTCGACCAGCTCATCGCTTTGTCTCCCATTTGCTGTTGATCGTTCGTCGGAAATCAGCAGTGGCACTTTCACGGACTCCTCGTAAAGAGTTGCTTTCCCCCAATGGTTAAGCTCGCCGGTATTAAAACCGTGGTCCGCCGTCAACACAATCACAGTGTTATCGCGCATGCCGTAATCTTGTAGAGCTCTTATGAGCTTCCCGATCTGCGCATCGACAAAAGTGATGCACCCAAAGTAATACTTGCGCAAGGTTCGAGTGTATTCATCGGAGAACAATTTATCAGGGTCGTCATGCTCCCAGCGGTATTGATGCAGGTGGTAAGGGTCGAATCCTAATTTCGAACAACCCTCCGGTCTGTAGGGATTCTCCGGAAGAGGTATTTCTATATCATCGTACATCTGCAGGTACTTCCTCGGCGCTGTAAATGGCAAGTGGGGCTTCTTGAAACCGACAGCGAGACAAAAAGGATCCTTCGAATTGGACAGGTTGGTGAGTTCCCGGATAGCCTGATCAGCAATCTTGAAGTCATAATAATTCTGTTCCGGCAAATCGGTAGTCTCGAATGGCGGGATGTTAGCGGAGCTGCCGTCCGATTTCATCCGTTGGATATTTTCTTTGGAGTAGTAATCATCTCCCGGAGGCAAGAAGCCGACTTTGGGATTAAGGGGATCAAAACCATGGTGGACTTTGCCCATCCAGTGAACATAAGAACCGTTGCTTGCGAATTTATCCGGGAAGGTTCCGTATTTCGGAAGGATTTTCTCGACAAAATAATAGCTGTATGGGTATTCAACTCCGACAGTCTCCGGTCTTAAACCCGTAAGGAGGCTTGCTCTCGAAGCCGCGCAGATCGGCTCCTGGCAGTAGGCGTGGTTAAACTGGACGCTCTCTTTCGCCAGTAAATCGATATTTGGCGACTTAACATACGCCTTATTGTAGCAGCCAAGAGTTGTTGCCAGATCATCAACTATTATGAATAAGAAGTTCGGAGAGTCCTGCTCGGCCTTCCAGCCGCTGCTAATGTTTTTAAAAATGAACGGGACCGTTCCAATCCCTAAACTAAAATATTTAATGAAATGTCTTCGTTTCATGATAGCTTCCACTATTTAATTCAAAGAGGTTCAGCCAAAGCAATTTATCACTATATCTTTCCGTCAAGTGTTAGGACGATTCTTTCCGGCAACTTGATGGCGCGGTGCTCACCTGATGCAATTTATCTGAATCCATATAACAGGAACAAATTATGTATCTCCTTCCAGGCGGGCGTGAAGTTCAACTTCCACAGCAGTTCTTGAATTTGACACCGCTTCCGCAAGGGCAGGGATCGTTCCTTCCCACATTGTAACCTGGAAAGCCTTTGTCCTTTTCCCTTGCCCAGTCCATGACGTTCGCAGGAGCCCGCTTTGCATCAAGCTCGCGCGCCATGAATCTCATGTAAGGGCTTATGTGGTCGAAGAAGGACTTGTAGCCCACGCACAAATAATTCAGGCCGTCTTCTCCGTCGGGAGTCTTGATGAATCGGTTCTTCGGGCATTCACCATTGCACGCGAAGCGAGCGCTGCACTCACGACAATACTTTGGAAGTGTAGCCAGCTTATTCTGGCCGAACTTTACCTGCTTTTCGGAATCTACTATCCTGTTGAGCGCCTCGTCCATGAGGTTACCTAATTTGTTTTCTGGGTTGACAAAGTGATCGCATGAGTAAACGTCGCCGTTGTGCTCCAGGGCAAGTGCGGAACCGCAGGTCTCTCTGAAGACGCAGATGCTCGCCTCTTGACCGTACCATATCTGCAATGCCACATCGAACATCTGTACGTAGTATTGCCCGACATCGTGCCGGACCCATTCATCGAATACACTCGCCAGAAATTTCCCATACTGAAGCGATTCCACTGACCAGTCCGTCAGGGGCGGATTCTTTCGTGATAACACCACATCCGTATGTTGTAAGCTGCCGAAAGCGGGTCCCTGCTTCTCGACGATCGGGATGAATTGGAGAAACTTGCTCCCGATTGCCTTCAAAAAATCATAGACTTCGAGCGCCTTGTACGAATTATCCCTCTGAATGCAGGTGAGAGTATTGAACTCAACGCCATGTTTCTTGAGATAACCCAATCCTGCCATTACCTTGTCGAAGGAGGGCTGTCCCCCCTTGAACACCCTGTACCTGTCATGAATTTCGCGCGGACCATCGATGGATAATCCGATAAGGAATTTATTCTCCGCAAAGAATTCGCCCCACCCATCATTCAATAGAACGCCGTTAGTCTGGAAACTGTTTTCGATTGCCCTGCCGTCGGAATATTTCCTCTCCAGCTCCACCGCCTTCCTGAAGAAATCAACTCCAAGAAGAGTCGGCTCCCCACCTTGCCAGGCAAAAGTAATGGCCGACGTCTTTTGAGCATGTATGTAATCTCTTATATATTTATCAAGCATATCCTCCGGCATCGCCCATTTTTGTGTGCCGGGGTACAGCTTTTCCTTCTCGAGATAGAAGCAGTACTCGCAATCTAGGTTGCAAATAGCCCCCGTCGGCTTGACCATCATGTGGAATGCATCGGAAGTCGGCACGAATTCTTCTCTATATGAAATGATGTGAGCTTCTGTGTATGGAAATGGTCATTATGAAATTACTTCTGTTCATCTTTGAATTCTTCTTCCTCGAGTTGATACATCAATGCCTTAAGCGAGTCAGCCTTCCTTGGATAAACCTCAAGGAGGCTCGTTGTCTCCGAGGGATCTTTCGCGAGGTCATACAGTTCGAATTTGATTTGTTGGAATTTCGCGTAGTCTTCGTCGCCGTAGTCACCGTGGAGGTCGCCCATCCCTGAACCGAAGATGAGTTTCCAACTGCCTTCGCGAACTGTTTCCTCCTGCTCGACCATAACATTCCTTCCGGAATGACCGCTCCCAGTGAGAAGGGGAGTTATGTCGTAACTGTCGCGCACGACTTCCGGATCCAATCTTGCGTCCGCGATGTTTGCGAATGTCGCGAGCATGTCCGTGTAGCTGACCAGGTTACTGTCGATCGAGCCGTGTGCCACTTTCCCCGGCCAGTCAAAGATCAGCGGTACTCTATGACCGCCGTCCCATGAATCTGACTTCATTCCGCGATATATGTAAGTTGAGCTGTGATGATAGCGTTCCACGTCGCGCGTGAACCAGACGGGTCCGTTATCGCTTGCAAAAACGAGTATGGTGTTGTCTGCGATATTCAGATCCTTCAGCCTCCGCATAATACGTCCGACTTCATGGTCCATCTCCATCACAAAATCACCGTATGGCCCGGCACCGCTCTTCCCCTGGAACTGCTTCAAGGGGACCCATGGCGTATGAGGTCCGGTCATGGCATAGTAGATAAAAAATGGTTTACCGTTCTCAATCCCTGCATCACGAGTGATTGCCGCCAGGACAGAATCAGTCAGAGTAGGGGCGACTCTCTCAAAATCAAAATGAGGCGCAATCTTTCCGGCTCTCCATAATGCGCCCTGTACGGAACCTATAGCACCCTGAGTGCCGAAGAACACATGCTGGCCCGTATTTCTCTTTGGCTTGGTTACGTAATCGCTCTGATGTCCCGGTGTCGAGTCGGTCGGCGCTTCAACGGCGTAGCGGTTGTAAATATAGAAGTAAGGGCCGATGTCGAGGGAAGAATGAATCCCGAAGAAATAATCGAAGCCTTTGTCGAGCGGCCCGCCTTCGACGGGTTTACTATAGTCAAATCCTTCCCAAGCATTCACATTATCGAAGCCGAGATGCCATTTCCCGATACAAGCGGTCGAGTAGCCCTGTTGCTTCAATACTGAAGCAATGGTCATTAAGTCGGTCGTAATGAGGCTCCCTTTTGTCCAATCCATGCTTCTGTTCATCGGGTATCTGCCGGTAAGGAGTCCGAAGCGCGAAGGGGTGCACCATGCTGCAGCGGCGTGAGCATCGGTGAACTTCATCCCTTCATTGGCCATCCTGTCTATATTGGGAGTCGATATTTTTGACTCTGGATTATAAGTTGTCATATCGCCATATCCCATGTCATCGGTCAATATGAAAACAATATTCGGACGTTCGGGCTTCTGAATGTAGCGCTCGTGTTTCTTTGTCCCTTTTTCCCGGGCCATAGGCGTAGTAATTAGTAAGAGACCGAATAGAAAGGAAAGATAGAGGAACCTGAGAAAACGGATGGTGAATGTCATGTGCTTGTCTCCGCGCATTGATTTGTTGAAGGAAAAACAATCGTAAAATAACAAAAAAGCTCATCAAAAAACAAAACTTGGGATTCAAAAAAATCTTCTTTGATTTCAGCGCCGTGGACTCGTCAACGTTTCTTAAGTGCTGTCCTTCAGAGTTACCGTGTATAAATGAGTAAGAAAACAGAAGATGGTTCTGAGTAGATTCGTGACCTGTAAAAACCGTTCGACCCCATTCCGAGAAACATGGTAATTCTTTGTGCAGCGAGACACCAATCATAGTTGCTAGCTGGAGGAGGAGATCGGATCAGTACCAAGCAAATAGAATATTCTAAAATTATATAATTATATGGATGTTAGAGAGATGAGGATTATCGTAGGCTATAACACCACTAGCCATTACAAAGAGTTTGTTGTTACCAAAAAAAGGGAAGTTTGTTTTAGAGAAAATGAAAGGACAAAATGATATGTAAGAAACCTCTTACAGTGTCGAGCGCCAGCCACCCAACAGAGCCACGATAAACGAGGCTCCGTTGGGTTATGTCAACCTACCCTACCGGTCGTCATTTTTTCGCCGTGATATTCTGATCACTTTGGCGCGCGAGCAGTTTCTGTTCAAGTTGTCCAAGCTGATCAGCGATCTGTTTGAAGAGATACTCGTGGTGCTCTGCATCGGGGATCTGTACTATCCAGATATCAGAGCTGTGCGACAAATACATACTGGCCAGTTGCGCCTCGTAACCGATGGATTGTTTGTCGCTCTTATTTGCCACTTTGTTCAACGTGCTCAGAAGCCGGGAGTAATCCAAATCCGGGAAGCTGTTCTTACATTCAACGATGGTGTAAATCGCCGATTTTACAATTCCCGGGACGTCACTTCTGTGCAGATCCATTTCAAGCATTTCAAGTGCATGGTTCTGGATAAATGTTTCCTCGACAGCGTTGCTCTCTCGTGCAACCGCACTGAAAGCAACCGCAAAGACAATGAATGTTACTGCTGTCAAGTGTTTCAGATATGTTCGCATATTTTCTCCTACGAAAGTTAGTTAATGTTTGTTGTCTCGAATATATATTAAGCACCTTTTTGAATTAACGTATCGACCTTACGAGGAGTTCCAACTGAAGGGAATAATTTGTGTGAGTGCGTGCAACCGTTATTCTTCAGAGCATGCCGGACAGAAGAACGCAAGAAAATGGGAGTGTATAGATTCAACTCGGTCAGCGGTCCGTTAAACCTTGTCTTCTTTGCCAAGCTTAATTGCTTGACAAATTCTAAATTGGCAAATTGTTGCAGTCAAACGGTGAAGCTCCCTGTCCGAGCACGTTGCCCAAAAATTGCAGTCTCTCCTCGCGTTTTGTAAATTAAGAAAATATCGGAGGAACTATGAGGCATTTAATTTATCTTTTCAAATTTTTGTTCATCCTGATATCTGCCGCAGTAGTCGCGTTAGCTCAGGACGTACGCCCGATTAGAGACGACGTCGGTTTCTGCTGGGACGCGAAACAGATGAGCAGGCTTATAAATTATCTGCGCAGCATTGAGAGAACCGCACCGGCGCCAGCGCATATCGTTGCAGCCATTTCACCGCATGACGATTATCTTTACGCTGCACGAGTTTATTATCCGCTCTATCGTGTTCTTCGCGTAAAAGAAGTTGTTATATTTGGCGTGACACACGGCGATGTACGTCCGGAGATCGGCGACCCACACAACATAATCATTCTCGATAGCTTCAAATACTGGTACGGTCCTGAACATGACATTTCAGTTTCACCGCTTCGAGAATTTATAAAGAGTAAATTAGACACATCATACTATGTCGTCAGCAACAAAGCACACACTCTTGAGCATTCGATTGAGGCATTACTTCCCTTCCTGCAGTATTACAATCCGGATATCAAAATCACACCGATCATGGTCACACAAATGCCGTTCGGAAGAATGGATACAATTTCAGGTCAACTCTCCACGATAATTTCCGATTACATAAAACAAAACCACCTCGTTCCTGGAAAGGATATTGCATTTTTAATGTCATCCGACGCCGATCATTACGGACGCGACTTCAACAATATTCCGTTCGGCGAAGATGCGAAGGCACACGAAGAAGCGACTGCTAACGACCGACGCATCGCCCATGAAGACCTCGATGGAATTTTAACGCCGCAAAAAGTTGATGACCTCACAGTTCAGTTCAAAAATATTGTGTGGTGCGGGAAATATTCTGTTCCGTTCGGGCTTATCACGACAGAGAAAACAATTGAGAAGTCAACCGGTAAATCTCTCGATGGAAAAGTGCTCCGCTATTCGGACTCCTATACTGAAAGTGTACTTCCTCTAAAGAATACAGGCATGGGAACGACTGCGCCAGCATCTTACAAGCACTGGTGCGGCTGGCTTTCGGCTGCGTATTATCTGAAGTAAGGATTTCAGCCTAAAGGTGAGAGCAATTGGTTGTCACCTAAAGATTTATGTCGGGCTTTGCTCGTCCGCCGGGAGATATTAGATTAAGTAGCCAATGAAAATCAAAGCTATAATATTCGGAGCTACCGGCATGGTTGGCGAAGGAGTACTCCACGAATGCCTCAAATATCCCGATGTAGAATCGGTTTTAGTCATAAGCAGAAGGCCGTGCAATGTAGAGCATCCGAAATTAAAAGAGCTGCTCCACGATGATTTCTACGATTACTTGAAAGTCGAAGAACACCTAAAAAGTTATAACGCCTGCTACTTCTGCCTCGGAGTTTCTTCTGTCGGGAAGAAAGAGAAAGACTACATGCGGGTCACTTATGACCTCACGATGCAAGCCGCGAACACATTGTCGCGACTCAACCCCGACATGACATTCTGCTACGTTTCCGGAGAAGGAACAGACAGCACAGAAAAGGGTCGGTTCATGTGGGCGAGAGTCAAAGGGAAAACTGAAAACGATTTGTTGAAGCTTCCCTTCAAGGCGGCATACATGTTCAGGCCGGGATTCATCAAGCCGATCAGAGGTTTGAAGAATGCTTATGGGATTTCAAAAGCATTAGGATTATTTTACCACGTATTGAAAGCCCTGTTGCCGAAGCATGTTTGCACACTTGAAGACTTGGGAACTGCGATGATCAACGTGACCATGAATGGCTATCATAAAAACATTTTGGAGAATACGGATATTGATGAACTCGGACGAGCGGAGATAGGAACATAACTGTTTCCTCACTGGGAAGGAGTTTGACTTCCGACCTTCCATTTTTGATTTTTCAATTTACTCCATCTATATTGATATAAAGCTTGTCCGGCAAATGAGATCCCTGCAGATGCGTGCATCCCCAAGGAACTCGAATCTCACTGCCAGGAAATATCAACCGCAGATGGCATCATCGTGATTCACCCCGACTGGTGGGGACAGCCGCCGGCAATTTTGAAAGGTTGGGTAGACAGAATCATTCGTCCGGGCGTTGCATACAGGTTCAAAGATGGAGACAGCGGCGAAGGCATTCCGGTAGGACTATTGAAAGCAAAGTTCGCTCTTGTGTTCAACACCTCCAACACATCCACCGAACGTGAACTCGAAGTATTTGGTGACCCGCTTCAAGCCCTTTGGAAAAATTGCATCTTTGATCTCTGTGGCGTGAGGACCTTTCACCGGGAGATGTTCAATATCGTTATCACCAGCACTAAGGCACAACGAGAGCAATGGTTGATCACAGTTCGGGAGGTCGTAAAGCGATTTACTTCATCTTAAGGCGCGCCTAACAAAGGCTGGAGTTGAAAAACCACTGGGCATGAAATCTAATATCTGCGGCGAAGCCGCACCATGCGAATAAAATCTTGAAGTCCAGTGGGAAGATTGTTTCTTCGAGAACCACCACATAAATTATGTCGAGGCATGAAACAAGATGGGGCACGGAAGACTTTAGAAATGAGACAAGAACAAACTTATTGCTTGCGTCAAATTGAATCACCAGGACAAGAAAACGAGATCCACTTCAGGAAGATTAAGAAACCATTGATCAGGAAGAATTAATGAAAGAATCGTGAATATATTTTCACTTTTAATATTTGGCATATCGGCGATTTGGATCGGGTTAGAGATATGGCTTGTAGTTCGAGACAAGTTGACAGGCAAAGGAAAAACACAACATGATCAAGGGACACGAAATTACAACTTTATCTCAATCGCCACCAGCATGACGGTAGCTGGTCTGTTGAATGGTATATCCATTTTTTGGTTCACGGGCAGCAGAATAAAAATCCTTTTTTGGGTTGGGTTCGGGGTTATGATAATGGGCCTGGCCTTCCGCATCTGGGCAATTATTGTGCTCGGCAAGTATTTTCGAACTACTGTGGAACTGGATGAACGACCTACAGTGGTGCGCACCGGCCCTTACCGATGGATTCGACATCCCTCCTATAGCGGTCTGCTTTTGGCTTGCCTTGGCTATGGTATTGCTTTACAGAATTGGCTTTCTCTGCTAGTAGTGATCACGCTGCCAGCGATGGCTTTACTCCATCGTATTCGCGTGGAAGAGGAAGTCCTTGTCAGAGGAATCGGAAAAGAGTACATCGAGTATCAGCAGCGAACAAAGAGGCTCATACCTGGTATCTGGTAAGGTGGATTTACGTGATAGTGGATTTCTCCGCTCATTCATCCCGACTTTGTCGGGGCTCATTCTGTCGGAATGACAAATTATACATAACATTCATCCTGCCGGAAAGTTACGTGGATCGATGGCGGGGTAATCATAGTTAGGCGGTTTCATCAGTTGTGAATCAACAAAAAGAAGAAATAATCAGAAATTTCATTGCGGCGTACAATTCATTTGACGTTGACTCGATGCTTTTGTTATTGCACACCGAGGTTCAGTTCAAGAACATCTCTAACGGAGAAGTAAATGTCCAAGCAATAGGGATAGATGAATTTGAAAAAATTGCTAAACAATCGGTAACACTATTTAAAGAGCGAGAACAAAAGATAATTTCATATAAAGAAACGGACAACAAAGTAAACGTTGAGATACAATATCGAGCAATTCTGGCAATGGATTTGCCAAATGGATTAAAGGCCGGTGATAATATTGATATGAAAGGAAAATCTGAATACATCTTCAAAGGTGGGTTGATATTTTCAATTGTTGATGAAAGTTAATAACGTCGCCTACCCAGCAACTCAACCTCACAAAATAAGCCGGGTACATTAACCATCGCGTGCATAGGTTTTTGTTGCTTCACAACGTGCGTATCAAATCTTGAAGTCCATAGGAAAATTGTTTCTTCGAGAATCTACGCTTATATTCTATCAAGGCGTGAAGCAAGATGGTACATGCGAACAATATCGAGCGGAAAACTTTAGAAAGTTGCAAATTATGCTATTGAAAATTAGTAATAGGAACAAAAACAAAGGAGGAAATCATGATTACTTTATTCTTTATTGTGTTGTTTGTTGTTGTTGGAATTGCGCTGCTGACTGTTAAAGCAAGCGATGCCTCATATAACATTAGATTCAATAAGATTGGATATGTAAGTTTTGGGTTGGCAGTATTATCATTCGCTGTTGGGTCTTTTACTATTATTGATCCAGGATATGTAGGAGTTCCTGTTACGTTTGGCAATGTGGGTTCACAGTCTCTTCAGGCTGGTTTTCATCCAATCTTTTTTTTAACCGATGTTTATAAAATGTCTATTCAAACGAAAGACTATACTATGTCTTCAGTCAATAACGAAGGGAATAGAAGTGGTGATGATGCTGTTTCCACGCTATCACGCGATCAGCTTATTCTGAAATTCGATGTCACCGTCTGGTATCACTTAGATCCATCGCAGGCAAATAAGGTTTACAGTAATATTGGTTTGAATTACGAAGAAGTGATTGTAAGGCCGGCGATTAGAACTGCCCTGGTAAATGCTGCTACCAAGTTTGATGCCAGCGATGTTATGTCCCTCCAAAGAGACGCCTATACTAAGATGGTTACTGAACTATTATTGCAGGAGTTGAACGGTAAAGGCGTAATTTTGGATAACGTGCTTATCAGAAACGTGGAACCGCCGGCAACTGTCAGCGATGCTATTGCGGCAAAACTTAAAGCTTCTCAGGAAGCGCAACAAATGGAATACACCATACAGTATGCTCAGAAGGAAGCGCAGCGAAAAGCGATCGAGGCTCAGGGCATTGCGAATGCTCAGAAAATAATCAATAATGGATTGACACAGAATTATCTGCAATGGTATTACATCTCTCAGCTCAAAGAGCTAGTGAATAGCCCCAATAACTCAACAATTATTTTGCCGTACGACCAAAGATTGACACCGCTTTTGAATATTCAAACCAAGAAGTAATAAGAGAAACAAATGAGACGAAAGCAAACATTTCGCTTGCATATAACACTCTTACTGTCCCAGAATACCGTGTGGATATAATGGCAGGCTAATTATAGTCAAGTGGCATCCGATTGGCGCCGATAGAAAGGTTGGTCATGCATAGTGAGTTGCACCACAGGAAACGGATCGGATGGTTTCGCGCTGCACTTGTTAAGACCTAATATTGCCTATCGGCGAATGAGGGGGACATACTGCCGCTCGCCGTAACCCAAAAAGAGCTGGCGCGGACGGGCGATCTTCTGCTCGTTATCCAGAAGCATCTCTTCCCATTGTGCGATCCAGCCGGCTGTTCTTCCTATCGCAAACAAGACAGGGAACATGTCGACAGGGAATTTCATCGCCTGGTAAATCAGTCCGGAGTAGAAGTCGACGTTGGGATAAAGCTTTCTTGACATGAAATAATCGTCTTCGAGGGCGATCCGCTCAAGTTCAAGTGCGATGTCGAGAAGTGGATTCTTTCCTGTTACTTCGAACACTTCGTCTGCCAGCTTCTTGATGATCTTTGCACGAGGATCGTAGTTCTTGTAAACGCGGTGTCCAAATCCCATCAACCGCTTCTCGCTTTTGCCTTCCTTCACTCCCTTAATGAACGCGGGAATTTTGTCCTTCGAGCCGATTTCCTTCAGCATTCTGAGCACCTCTTCATTTGCGCCGCCGTGCAGTGGACCGTAAAGAGCCGCAGACGCCGCGGCGAGGGCCGAAAATGGATCCACATGAGATGAACCTACACTTCTCATGGCGTTCGCGCTGCAATTCTGCTCGTGATCCGCGTGGAGAATGAATAGGACGTCCAGAGCCTTTTCCAGTGCTGGGTTAGGTTTGTATTTCGGCTCGGTCATTTTGAAAAGCATGTTCAGGAAATTCCCCGCGTAGCTGAGGTCGTTGTCGGGATGAGAATACGGGAGACCCATGGAATGACGGTATGCGAAGCCCGCGATCGTGGCTACCTTCCCAATCAGCCTGTATGTCTGAAGCTGGCGGGACTCTTTGTCGAATATGTTCTTCGCGTCTCGGTAAAATGTCGAGAGCGCAGCTATTGTGCTGATGAACATTCCCATCGGGTGCGCGTCGTAGTGAAACCCATCCATGAATTTCTTGATGTTCTCATGGACAAAAGTGTGATGCGTAATCTGGTACTTCCAGTCTTCCAGCTCTTCTTTTTTTGGCAATTCGCCGCGGATAATCAGGTAAGCGACTTCGAGATAGCTGCTCTGCTCCGCCAACTGTTCGATGGGAAATCCACGGTACTGCAGAATCCCTTTGTCGCCGTCGATGAACGTAACCTTGCTCTTGCACGAAGCTGTGTTCATGAAGGCAGGGTCGTAACTCATCAGACCGAAGTCGTCCGGCTTCACTTTGATCTGTCGTAATTCGCTCGCGTGTATCGCTCCGTTTTCGATTTGAAGTTCATACTGGTTACCTGTGCGATTGTCTGTTACACTAAGACTATTTTTCGGCATAAGTCCTCCATTGTTTTCAGGTTTTTCCTACTGTCGCCGTACTCCGGCAACTTTGTTTCCTATAATATGCATTATAAGCGATCATCCTGCCAAAACCAACCCCGGATGGGTTGGTCGCATTGACTTCACTGAGAAGATTGTTTCTTCGAGAACCTCCCCATATATTAAGTCGGTGCGCGAAACAAGGTGGCACAGGGGAAAGATAGCAAGCAGATAATTCTAGAATTGAGAAATGTCATAGGAGTGAAGGAATGATGGATGAGAAGAAACTTTTTAGCTCACAAGCAATGAAGACAGCCGGTTCAGTTGAATACTCCGAAGGTTCGGTTGCCAGCAAACAGTTGATTAAGCGCGGAGTAGGTACGATTTCCCTATTTGCTTTCGATAAGGGTCAATCATTGAGTGGGCGCACTCCTTTCGATGCCTTTGTGGAAGTTCTCGACGGTGAAGCAGAATTTGTTGTTGGAGGCAAAAACATCAAAGTCGGCAGGAGCGAATTTATAATTATTCCTGCCGATGTTCCTCATTCTGTAAAAGCAGTTGAACGTTTTAAGATGCTCTCAGTGATGATCAAACATTGACATCAAACTCCGGCAGTTGCGATTTTTTAAGAATGAACGCTGTATCTTTCAGGTACTTATTTAATGAAGATCCCTTATAGCCACAGGCAAAATAGTTGTTTCTTCGAGAATCTCCGCTTATATTTTGTCGAGACGTGAGACAAGATGGCACACGGTGAATTGGTAACCGCTCATTGGCGAGCCACCGGTGAAGATACTGGTGGTGGGCTAATTACAGTGAAGCGGTTTTATATCTCTGAATTCCTCTAGTCAGGTAAAAACAAAAGAAAAAGGAGAATCACGCTATGCAATGGTATTTGAAAGTTGTCAGAGACAACTACGCGAACTTCACTGGGCGAGCAAGACGAAAAGAATATTGGATGTTCGCTCTGTTCAATGTGATTTTTGCTGTAGTTGCATTGATTGTCGACAATATTCTGGGCACAACATTTAAGTTTGGCATAGGGAATTATACGACAAATCTGCCCTATGGCTGGATATATTTGCTCTACGATTTGGCCATACTTATTCCGGGCCTTGCAGTGTGCGTCAGAAGACTGCACGACATTGGAAAAAGTGGATGGTGGCTTTTTATTATATTGATTCCAATTGTCGGCGCTATCTGGCTCCTCGTTCTTGCCTGCACAGATGGGAATCCCGGTAACAATATCTATGGACCATCACCGAAGGCCGTTTCATAAAACCGCCTAACCGTTCAATCAATCTGATGGAATAACTCCCGGGAAGGTTGTTTCTCCGGGAGCCTCCGCTTATAAATTATGTCGTGGCACGAATCAAAATGGTACATAACATTCTTAGTGGCGGAATGCTATGCAGATGTGTTGCAGGATAATTATAGGTAGGCGGCGCTGCTAGTATTCACAAACTAACATTTTTACGGATTATAAAATGGAATCATCAATCATAATTCAACTTCGGCTACAGCTTGAAGCCTTAAAAAAGTTCGAGCGTTTGAATGCTCCAAGCAGACTCTCTTACTTCGGATACTTGGGAGAGTTGTTCCTAGGAGTAATAATACTTGGACAGATCCATATAGTCAAAGGCATGGAGAAAATCACAATCGCTGGAATTCCTCATTTCGTCGAGTGGGTGCTTTTCATCATTGCATTAGTTTTGATTTTTCATGCACTTTATTTGATTTTTCGATATCACTCGGACAAAAGAGTAAGAAAGATTTTAGAGCAGATTCTTTCCGACGCAAGCAAACAATCGGAATCACAAATAAGTTAGCTGTCACATATGGCGTGGCATAACCAGGCGCTCAAGCTGACTGTATGAGCATAAGTGCAAAAGCCATGGCACATAATGGATTGGTAAAAATCCCGTTCCTTCCCAAAGGAATGAAAGGAGAAAGGTAATGAGACGTTTCGTTATTTCTATCCTTGTTGTATTTGTCTTCACAGGCGTACCATATTGCCAACTAAAAACGCTGGCTACGTTTGAAGAAATGACTATTGCCAAAATCAAGATTGGCATGACACCGGGAGAAGTAAAGCGTGCTATTGGTAATCCACAAAGTATCGAAGGAGGGTTTCCCAATTCTAGCGAAGAAATAATCGAAGAAATGCCAGAACAGGTGGGTCAATTGAATAACAGCACTTGGTTTTACGTGTATAAACTCATCAGAATAGAGGTTGACGACGATACTACATTATATACGATTAATGGCGTTTCCGTTTCGTCCACACTATACGATGAATACAAGGGATCCGATTCTATATTGATTTATAAAGGGGAACTGGTTTCTAAAAGCTGGATAGTTGACGACTACAGGATTAACGGCATAATGGTATCAAAAGAAGTCTATAATGGCTACAGTACATCTGATTCGATATATCTTTTCAACGGGCATATCATGTCAATCGACTACAAACATTACCCGGGTACAACTGCAGTTAAGAAAAATTCGAGTGATACTTATGTGGCGCATATGTACACGGGCAAAGCCATTACTCCATCAAGAGTGTGGAAGAATCCAAAGCTAACCTCCGTGATCGTAAAACACAGCAAAATTTCAAAATCCTTCATGCCAGTTTTATGTGTGATTTTCGATAGGGGGACACAAGTTGTTGCTGATGGAAAAGTGTTTTTCGAAATAAATTCTCAAGCGGTGGCGCATTGAGGAACACCCTCATTCCCGAGTAGTAACTTGAGGACGAAAACGTACGAGGGTTGCTCCTTCGGGCATATACGTATAAATTATGCCGTGGCACGAATCAAAACGGTACATTACATTCTTACTACCGGAATGTTATGTGGGTATACGGCAGGCTAATTATAGTTAGTGCGCATTGGAAGAGTTGTCGTGAACCTGAATTTAGCAGGCAGACCATCTGCACACGTCCCTTGACAAATCCAAACATCCATAAACCTTATAGTAGAGGATAACCTATGAACACCAATTCACTAATCCCTGACGGCGCCGCCAAGCACGCCGAATCTGAGTCCTTCCATGTCAGCATGCTCTCGGTTTCACTGACCGTGAAGGATCTCGGCAAAAGCCTTGCATGGTATCACGATCTGCTGGGATTCACTATTGACCGTAAGATTGAACGTGATGGGAAACTGCGATCGGTAGCACTAAAAGCCGGGAATATGCGGCTGTCGATTAATCAAGATGACGGAGCGAAAGGATGGGACCGGATCAAAGGAGAAGGATTCTCGCTGAACATCACGACAGATGAAAATATCGATAAGATTGCAAACCGAATCAAAGAGCTTGGTGGTACCCTCGAGTCGGAGCCTGCCGACATGCCTTGGGGGGCGCGCTCATTCCGGTTGAAAGATCCAGACAGGTTCAAGTTGGCGATCTCGTCGCCACGTGCCGCCTAACCGTTCAATCAATCTGATGGAATAACTCCCGGGAAGGTTGTTTCTCCGGGAGCCTCCGCTTATATTTTGTCGAGGCGTGCAACAAGATGGCACATGACATTCTTACTGCCGGAATGTCATGATAATGCGTGGCAGGCTAATTGTAGTTAACCATCAATAATTCACAATCATAGTAAAAATAAGAAAGTGAATAAATTCATGGAGCAGATTAATTGGAAAATCAAAACGTGCTTATTTGTTTTTTGTTTCTTGTGTGGCATTCAAGAAAGTAAAGCTCAAGTCTTAATTGGGCCAAATGTTGGTTTAAACTGGGGAATATTTACATATGAAAATCAGCAGCTGTCAGGAATATCGAACACGTCGTTACTATTAGGTACTTCTGTCGGAGCAATTGTAGAAATTCCAATGAATGGAATATTATCGCTTCGTGCAGAACCTTCTTATATTCAGAAGGGTACAGATGTTACCGTTGTTATAACAAACTCCAATACCAACGCCTCTTGGAGCAAGTTACGTTCTCAATACCTTCAAATTCCGGTGGAACTGAAAGCCATTTTGCCGATGCCGCTTTTTACACCGCATATATTTTTTGGTCCCAATGTAGGTTATCTTCTTTCTGCAAAAGCAGAGTCTTTCGACGCTATTACTGGTCAAGAATTCGATGGAGATGTAAAGCATCAGGACAAGAATGTTGATTTTGCAATAGATTTTGGAGCCGGTTTAGATTATAGCATTACACCGCTGATTAAAGCAAATTTCGATCTCAAATATTCATTAGGCTTAATGAATATTGATAATACTAGTACAGGTGCCGTTTATACGCGCGGCTTTCAAATGTTTGTAGGTGTATTATTTTCTATTTGATTTTTTCGCTGGCTAACAAATCGCTCAAGCTAATGGCATGAGCGTGGGTGCAAAATTCATGGCGCTTAAAGTAAACAACATGGAACTCGGTTTGGGCAGTGGTACGTATTAATTTAAAGAGACTTTAGTGTTTTGTCCAATTTGTTAAGCTGAGTATAGAGAGGGTTATCTTCGGCCAATCTCGAATCATCCCATTCGCGAGACAAGTTCAGACCGATATCTGGTCGCGGTTGCTCTCACTTATTTGCCCCTAAAAGTCTTTAGAAGTAAATTGCTTTCGAATATATGAGAAGTTTCTTACTGCTGCTGATTCTTACTGCTGCCCAGACAAAGCTCGGGTTGGCGCAGACCCCGCCCGCTGTGGGCTCGATCTCTGGAATTGTCATGGCTTCGGATGAGGGGAGAAATCTGTCCGGTGCAAGTGTCCACCTTGAAAACACCGTCCTTGGCACCGTGACATCTGCCGACGGAAGATTCTCCTTGACAAAAGTTCTGGTGGGCAAATATACCTTAGTCGTTTCCTTGGTCGGCTACGCTCGTAAGGTCATCCCCGACATTGAAGTCAAACCTGATGCATCAGTTTATATTGTCATCAAACTTGTTCCCCGTCCTATTCAAACTGAACCGGTCGTCGTGACAGCGACAAAACATGAAGAGTCACTGCAAGATGTTCCGGCGAGTGTCAGTGTGGTTGACGGTCAGACCCTCATGAACATAAATGCCATCACCGTAAAAGACGCACTGCAGTATGTTCCTGGTGTGCGGATGCTCCAGGACCAGATCGACATTCGCGGTTCCACCGGTTATAGTCAGGGCGTAGGCAGCCGAGTACTCCTTCTCATTGACGGCATGCCATTGCTGACCGGAGACACGGGCGAGATTGTCTGGGAGGCAATTCCCGTGGATGAAGTCGAAAGAATTGAGGTTGTCAAAGGTGCAGGCTCTGCTTTATATGGCTCTAGCGCACTTGGTGGAGTCATAAATATCATAACGCGGGACATTCCAGATACTGCGCAAACCAACTTTCGAGCCTACTCCGGATTTTACGATCAGCCATACTACACCCAGTGGCGTTGGAGCGATAATGTGCGTGGGATGGAAGGAATCTACGCAGGTCACTCTCAACGAATTGGCAACTTCAGCTTCCTTGCCTATGGCGGCTATGGTGCCGACGATGGCTATCGAGAAAATGACTCTTACCGCCGATGGAATGGATTTAGCAAACTCGAATATGACTTCTCCCCATTTGAACAATTCAGGTTGACCTCCAATGTCGTCCACGAAAGGGAGGCCAGCTTCTACTACTGGACAAGTTTAGCCGATGCCCTGCAGCCAGATACCGCCCAGGAGGGTTCACATATTACCACAACAAGATGGAACACCAGTCTTTCTCTCAGGAACTTTGTGAGCGATATGTTCTCGTATAACCTCAGAGGTGAGTACTTCAACAGCTTCCTCCGATATGACAGTTCAGGCGTACCGGGCAGCTCCTCATTGGCAAACACTGGTACACTTGAATTTCAAGGTAACTCGGATTTTACCGATTCGAATACGCTGACATTTGGTGCTGTTGGAAATCTTGATCAAGTCACCGCTTTTCAGTACGGTAATCACTTCGGGTATGGTCTGGCCACTTATGTTCAAGACGAGATACGTGTGGTGGAACCACTTAGAGCTGACGCAGGTTTGCGGTATGACGAGCAGAGAATTGCTGGTTTACCGATGTGGGCAAGCGTAAGCCCCAAGTTGGGCATTGTCTTTTCGGCAGATCCTGCCACCACGTTTCGCGCTTCGCTCGGGAGAGGGTTCCGTGCGCCGTCTATAGCCGAGCTATATGTCAATGCCGGGACGCCTTACCTGCCTATTGTTCCGAATCCATATCTCAAACCGGAGCAGAGTTGGTCGTTTGAAATTGGTGGGACACACTTTTTCACCGAGAACATCATGCTGGATTGGGCACTCTTCCAAAGCGAATTCTGGAATCTCATAGAGGCGGAATTTGATACTACCGGAGGCGGCCTGAGGATTAATTTCGACAACGTGTCCCGCGCCCGAGTCCAGGGAGGTGAGCTCGACCTGAAAGGGGATATGTTCGGGAAATTCCTCCGTTTTGATCTTGGGTATACTTACAGCTGGCCGATAGATTTAAGTACCGGGACAGTTCTCAGGTTTCGTTCGCGCCATCAGTTTTATGCGTCTACGACTTTGGATTACAAGATGATTTCGCTGGGCGTTGATTTCAGATATATAAGCGAAATGGAGAGACTCGATAATGTGTTAAGTTCATTCATTGTCGACTGGGATAGCCAGGTACCGATTGAAGTTGTCGACACTCGTGCTACAGTCGACCTCACGCAATGGGGGTTCCCCGTGACTATCGGGTTACATGTTAACAATTTGTTCCAGTACAATTATATCCAACTCCCGGGAAATCTCGGACCCATTCGGAATTTTGTTGTTAGCATGGAAGGAAAACTATGAAGCAACCAGAAGAAGTACGGTTAGAATACATCCTTTGTCTGGGCTTCCTATAAGAAAGATGTTGCTCCTGTCGCTGAAGTCGCATAGAAAGAATGCCGCCAGCCATCTTCGGTAATTTATAATCATGAGAGCCTTCGAGTCATTCCGGCTGCAAGATATTAAGATGGGACGATAAGTGCAATCGAAGGTGCCCTCGGATATTCAGACGAAGGCAGTGAGAAGGTTTCCCTTTTGATTTTTATTCTACAGTAACGCTCTTTGCTAAGTTCCTCGGCTGGTCAACGTTACAGCCTCGCTTGACAGCAATGTGGTACGCCAATAATTGAAGAGGAACAACCGAAAGTATCGGACTCAATATCTCGAGCGTCTCAGGAATCTCGATGATATGATCCGCAAGACTCTTCAACCTGTCGTCTGCTTTGTTTGCAATTGCTAGAACCCTTCCTTTGCGAGCGCGAACTTCCTGAATGTTACTGAGTACTTTATCGTAGGTCGAGTCTTTCAACGCAATAAATACTACCGGCATGTTCTCATCGATCAGTGCGATAGGACCGTGCTTCATTTCTGCCGCCGGGTATCCCTCCGCATGGATATAAGAAATCTCTTTTAGCTTCAGTGCACCTTCTAGTGCTACCGGAAAATTCACACCGCGGCCCAGATATAGAAAGTTCCTGGAATCCTTAAGCTGCTCCGCGATATTCTCAATTTCATTTTCTAATTTTAGAATTGACTCGATCTTTTCGGGAAGCGCTTGCATTTCTCTCACAATCTCTTTTCCGCGCGACTCGCTCAACATCCCCTTTCTCCGGGCGACAAAAAGATTTATGAGATTAAGAACAACAAGCTGGGAAGTAAACGCCTTTGTTGAAGCCACACCGATTTCCGGGCCCGCGTGAATGTAAATACCGCCATCCGACTCGCGAGCAATCGTGCTGCCGACAACATTTACAATTCCATACGAAGGAATTCCAGCCTCCTTCGCTTCTCTCATCGCGGCAAGAGTATCCAGAGTTTCTCCACTTTGACTGATTACCCAAACAACATCACCGTCAAGGAGCACGGGACTTCGGTATCGAAACTCCGATGCGTAATCAACCTCGACCGGAATCCGAGAACACTGTTCTATAATATATTTTCCAACGAGTGCGGCGTGCCATGATGTCCCGCAAGCCGTAATGATAAATCTCTTCGCGCCGAGGATCATATCGTTTATCCCGCTGATTCCTCCCATTTTTGAAATTCCATCCTCAAGAATCAATCTACCTCGCATCGCATTCAAAACCGTTTCAGGCTGCTCGTGAATTTCCTTCAACATGAAATGCGCATATCCGCCTTTTTCGATCTGCTCGATGTCAAATGTAATCTCCTCTGTCTCTCTCTGCACTTGCTCGTTGTCAGGATTTTTCAACACCACACTATCACGAGTGATGACTGCGAGATCATTATCCTGGAGATATATTACTTGTCTCGTATGGCTAATCAAAGCCGAAGCATCCGATGCAACTAAATTTTCCGAATCGCCGCGTCCAATGGCTAACGGACTGCCGCGCCTTGCGGCAACAAGAACATCCGGCTCATCGGCAGACATCACGATAATTCCAAACGTCCCATCGACTTCCTTCAGCGCGAGCCTCACGGCAAGCTCAAGATTTTTATTCCGCTTATAGAATTCCTCGATGAGATGCACGAGAACTTCGGTGTCCGTTTGACTTTTAAATTTATGCCCTAACGAAATCAATTTTGTCTTCAACGCCGCAAAATTTTCTATGATGCCGTTATGGATCAACGCTATCTTGTCGTTGCAATCGGTATGCGGGTGTGCATTTATCGTATTTGGTTCACCATGTGTTGCCCAGCGAGTGTGACCGATTCCGATCTTGGATTCTTCCAAATTGGAAATTAGGCTCTCCAATTTCGTAACCTTTCCTGCCGTTTTTGTAACCACAACATGATTACCCACCAGAAGTGCGACTCCGGCAGAATCATAGCCGCGATACTCTAAACGTTTCAGTCCCTCGATAAGAATTTTCTTGGCATCCTTATCTCCGACGTAACCTACTATTCCACACATCATTTCTCCGATCTAATTGCGATAGCCGCGAGCATCCTTCCGCTCGACTCGCCATCTCGTCTGAAAGAATGAAAATTTGTATTGCATATCGTACAATACTTGCTTACTCCAATATTAGCTTCAGGAATTCCATTGTTAATAAGCTGTGAGAAATTCGCTGCTTTCAAGTCTATCATAAACTTTTCAGGTCCTGAACTCTTTTTTATTTCGTAACTTGAAAATTCTTTTGCAACTTCACCATCGACTTCATAGCAACAAACTCCAGCTGAGGGTCCGATAAAAGCAAAAATATTTTCTGCATCGCACTTTAATTCACTATACATAAATCCGATCGTCTTCGCTGTGATCTTTTTCACAGTTCCCCGCCAGCCGGCGTGAACGGCGGCAACCGTTTGCGATTTTTTGTCTGCGATCAGAATTGGCACACAATCGGCAACTGAAACTGACAAAATTAGATTTCTATTCCTCGTAACGAAAGCATCAGTATCCGGATAATTGCCGGGTGTTTCGACAAATCTTATATTGTCGCCATGAACTTGTTTGCCGCGGGCGACCGACATTTCATCAAAACCAAGCGACTGAAAGAATTCTTTGCGATTTAAGGCTCGATAATTTTCAGGTATGCCATCACGCTTCATACTGAAATATTCCGGCTTGTCTGCAATCCGCAAACTCACCGCGTTGACAGCCCCAGCTTCGGAAAGCACCGCGGATGAAATATACAATCTCGTCAAATTCAGTTCACCATCTCCTGCAAATATCGCAAGATATCATCAACGTTTTCAAGCCCGATCGGTAACCGCATTTTACAGACCTTCCCTTTCTTATTTACACAAAAAAGTTCGGATTGATTTTAGAGCAAGCAAATTTTATATTACATTTTACTTCATGGATCACTAGCTCAATTGGTAGAGCAACTGACTCTTAATCAGTGGGTTCGGGGTTCGAGTCCCCGGTGATCCACTGAATTCCAACATCCCTGTCTGCTGACATTATATCTCCTTGACTTACAAAACATTTTGGTTTGCTAATCGTGTTCGGGGTTCTGCGCCTGAGGCGCATCCGCCTATGGCGGAGAGTCCCCGGTGATCCACTGGAAATCTGGGACAGTGATTGTGCCAAACCTATAATTTTTTACACTCCTTGTATTTCAAGTAAAATTCAGTCACAAATATGTCTGGTTTGCCACTCTAACAGCCAGCTTCTTCTATTTATATCACATCTAATAACAAACTTGCAAACTTATCAGTTTCCACTTAACTTTGTGAACCTGTTTTATCATTTGTACCAGCATACAACCGAAGGACAAACATCATGAAACACTTGGGATTGAGCTTTAAAGGTCTGGCTGCCTCAGCCATAATCATCTTAACGGCTTTTTACTGCATAGCCGAAGCACAATCGATTCTTCCCCAAACTTATTCTAATTTGCACTGGCGTCTCGTTGGACCATATCGTGCTGGCTGGGCAACCATGGCTGCCGGCATCCCGAATGAGCCCGAAGTCTATTACTTCGGTGGGGCAGGCGGCGGAATTTGGAAGACAACAGATGCGGGCCGCACATGGAAAGGACTGATGCAACATGAGACATCCTCATCGATCGGATCAATCAACATTGCTCCTTCTGATCCTGATGTGATCTACGCTGGTACGGGTCAGGTAGATTTGCGATATGACATCTTATCCGGCGACGGAGTCTATCGCTCGGGTGATGGCGGAGAAACGTGGTCAAACGTCGGGCTAAAAGAAACACAGCATATCGGGAGAATTCTCGTTGACCCCGACGATTCTCAGAGGGTTTTAGTCGCTGCACTGGGAGACGTATTTGCACCGAACAGCGAACGCGGGATTTATCTTACAACGGACGGTGGGAAAGATTGGCAAAATGTTTTGTATGTTAATGACAGCACAGGCGCGGTTGACCTCGCATTCGATCCGCTTCATCCTTTAGTTGTTTATGCCGCGCTCTGGCAAATGCAAATGCATCCATGGTTAGATTATTTTATGCCGCAAACCGGACCCGGCTCCGGAATTTATAAAAGTACTGATGACGGGATGCATTGGAGGAAACTTGATGGCGGCGGGCTCCCTGACGGTTTGCTTGGACGCATCGGACTTGGAGTTCCACGTGGAAGCAGCGGACAGATTGTCTATGCGACTATCATTTGCGCCGAAGGCGCATCCGCCTCTGGTGAAGCATCAGAGGACAAAAGCGGATTGTACCGCTCGAATGACGGCGGAAAAACATGGGACTTTACAAACAAAGATGCAGATCTGGCAAACGCATATTTCAGCAGAATCACGGTCGATCCGCGCAATCCCGACATCGTCTATATTATGGACCGCTCCATACACCGATCCATCGATGGTGGAAAAAGTTTTGAGATGTTCAAAGGCGCACCGGGCGGCGACGACTACCATTTTCTCTGGATAAATCCTTCCAACAGTGCATATATGATTACGGCTTGCGACCAGGGATGCGTCGTCAGCGTTGACAGCGGAAAAAGCTGGTCAAGCTGGTACAACCAGCCGACCGGACAATTCTATCACGTCGCAGTTGACGATCAATTTCCTTACAAGATTTACAGCGGCCAGCAAGATAATGGTACAGTTGGAATCCTCAGCCGCGGTCCTTATGGAGTGATCGAAGACCGAGACTGGCATCCAGTCGGCGGCGATGAACGCGATTATGAAGTCCCGAAACCCGGAAATCCGAATTTAATTTTCGGAAGCGGACTCGGTGGGCACGTCTCCCGCTTCGATGAGGTAACAAGACAAGCTGCCGAAATCTCTCCGTGGCCCATTTCAAGCTACGGTCAAAGACAAACGAGCGTAAAATATCGATACACATGGATCACACCGCTTGTCTTCTCTCCGATTGGCAAACACGCACTTTACTTGGGTAACCAGTTTTTATTCAAGTCAACGGATGACGGCGACCACTGGCAGAAAGTCAGTCCGGATTTAAGTGGCAAAACTGTTAATGCCGTAGACAATAATAATCCCGATCCTGAAGAAGCGAGAAACGCAGGCTACGGGGTCATTTATAGTATTGCGACGTCTCCAATTTCGGAGGGAGTAATTTGGGTCGGCACAGATGACGGATTGATTCAACTTACAACGGACAGTGGCAAACAATGGGAAAATGTCACCCCACCGAATGTACCATTATGGGGACAAATAGCTTCAATTGATCCATCTCCGTTCTCGGCTCACATGGCTTATGTCGCAGTGAACACACAAAGACTCGGCTACTCGAAACCTGTGATTCTCAAGACAACTGACGACGGAAAAACGTGGGAGACGATTACAAACGGCTTCCCTTCCGATGAATATGTTTACGTCGTGAGAACAGACAATGTGAAGAAAGGGCTTCTTTTTGCTGGTACGAATCGCAGCATTTATGTCTCTTTCGATGACGGCTCGAACTGGCAGCCTCTCTCTCTGAACTTTCCGACTGCGTCGGTGCGAGATATAGTGGTACACAATAGCGATTTAGTTGTCTGCACTCAAGGACGAGGCATCTGGACATTAGATGACATCGAGCCGCTGCGGGAAATTACAGCCAATTTACAAACGGAGGATTTTCATCTATTTCATCCGGCAGATGCGATTAGACTTCGTGCAGATGAAAACCGCGACACACCATGGCCGCCGGAAACTGCACTGGGACAGAACCCGCCGACAGGCTTAATTGTAGATTATTGGCTGAAAAATAATTCCCAAAACCCCATAATGCTGACGATACGTGATCCCAAAGGAAATGTCGTGCGGAAATTTTCGAGCGATGAAAAACCGAAAGAATTATCGACAGAGTTTCGATATTTTCAAAAGGGATGGATCAAACCTGAGAAAGTGCTTAATGCAACAGCAGGCGCGCATCGTTTCGTTTGGGATTTGCGATATCCGAGACCGCCGGCACTCGAATACGACTTCGAGATTGCCGCCGTGTGGGATGATGATGAAAATAGTGGTACCCCGCTTGATCCGGAAGGATCTCTTGCGCTGCCCGGCAAGTATACAGCCACTCTGACAGTAAATGGCAAAAATTTCACGCAACCTTTCACCGTAAAGCTCGATCCACGCGTTCATGTCAGTGCAAATGAACTGCAAGAACAATTGTCGTTTGCAAAGTCAATTGATGCCGCACTCGAAGAAGCGGTAACAGCTTACAAAACAGCGACAAAAATCCTTGACGACAAAACCGTTTCTGTATCATTAAAAGATTCCATTTCAGCAATCGCCGATAAAGATAAGCCAAGTTTGTCATCTGTTGCTGGAGTGGTAGCTGGACTAACAACAGCCGTTCAAAGTGCCGATGCCGCGCCGACTCAAGGAGAGAAAGATGTTTATAAAGATTACAAGAAGAAATTGGACGAACTATTGGCAAGATGGAAGATGATCGAGAGCTCACTTCAGAGGTGATTCAGTGGTGGCTGTGAACTGAAGCTAAGGCCCCTAGTTAATTTATAACATCCACATGACGCTTCCATTATCAAAACCAAGTCCATCATGTGAACGCTAATGCCAGCCAGACTTGACAATTACTTGGACGCCTGCTAATATGCCGACGTAAATCATACTCCGACACCATGTCTCCCGATGTGGCAAGTAGAAATAGGCATTCGGGAGCAAACAAGGAAAAATCCGGATGACAGACGACCGCGGAAGGCAGAACGATCCCGAGCCCTTGAGTCAGACTCTTGGCAAACTTAGATGCCAGACTTTCCAGGATCGAGAGGCATCTCAATTTCGAGCCACTTGAGGACAAGGAGAAGACGAATGTCGTGGTAGATGAACCCGAACCGCCGCAAAGGGAAACACTCGAGCTTAAGATCGGTCTCTATTGGTTTGCAAAAGCCGGGATAGCCGCTCTCATCACAGGGATCGCCTTTCTATTACTGCAACCGTACCATGACCTCCATCCGGCATTCGCTCCCATACTCGGTTTTATCCTTTCCGGTTCTGTTCTCCTATCTTCCCGCTATTTACGCAAGTCGTCTCCTTTTCTATCTGGCTATTTGCGGGGAGGCGGACTCGTGCTATTTTTCTTCGCTACGCTGCGGCTTCACTACTTCAGTGAACATCCTGTGCTGATAGACAGAACACCTGAAGTGGTTCTGCTATTACTAATCGCAACTATAAGCTTAATCATCTCCATCCGTCAAAGCTCCGTGTACCTGACAGCTGTGACTCTCATGATGGGATACGCGACTGCTTTGTTGAGTGAACAGATGTATTCATTCTTGATGATAACGACCGTCACGTCTCTGCTGGTTCTTTACCTCTCGATTAAATACAAATGGTACATTCTTGTCATCTACGGAATTATCTTGACATATTTCACACATCTCGTGTGGCTTATAAATAATCCTGTCGTCGGCAACCCGATTGAGCTCAGAACATCACCGTATGGTAGTGTGCTATTTGTTCTATTTTTTGTTCTGATTTTTGCATCGGCAACCTATTTCCGAGAAAAGGCTCCGAAGGAAAATAGCATCGTAATTCTAAGTTCATTGCTTAACTGCCTCGTAGGATACGGACTTTATTTAGCAATGACGGTAGCAGAATTCCAAGATAGACTTCCCCTCTCTCATCTCATTGCTTCCGTGATGTTCATCATTCTCGCAATGATTTTCTGGCTGCGAGAGAACAGCAGGTATCAAACATTTTTCTATGCAATGACCGGATACGCGGCGTTGAGCGTTGCTATAGTCGCACAGTTCAAAACCCCCGACTCATTCATTTGGTTGTGCTGGCAAAGCCTGTTAGTTGTATCAACTGCGGTATGGTTCCGCTCGAAGTTCATTGTGGTCACCAATTTTTTTATCTACACGGTCATCTTTATTACATACCTGGCTGTTGCCGGCACCGTCAGTGTTACAAGCCTCAGCTTTGGCATGGTCGCACTGTTAAGCGCTCGAGTCTTGAATTGGCAGAGACATCGTTTAGAGCTCAAGACCGACAGGATGCGGACTGCGTATTTGGTTGCGGCGTTTTTTATTTTTCCTTATGCATTATATCATACCGTCCCTCCAGACTACATAAGCCTGTCCTGGCTGGCTGTTGCAATTTCATATTATGTCATCAGTCTAATTCTGAAGAACATGAAGTATCGATGGATGGCGTTGTTTACTTTCATATTGACTGCTCTGTATCTTTTGATTGTCGGAATCATTAAACTTGAACCAACCTCACGAATCATATCACTTCTCATACTCGGCATGGTCCTTCTTGCTATCTCTTTCATTTATGCCAGGTCAAAATTGAAGTCGGGTTCTAAGGATAGATGAACCTCACATCTCATTTCCATACAGGAACCGGTAGTTATCGGTGGAGATTTGCCTCCGGCTACGCTATCATTGCTGGCAATTCGCCGCAAGACATGAATTCCTTTGGAGTTTTGTACAGAATTAGAGCTTCTCGATGGCATAAGCATTGCTTTTGCCAAGCAGAGCCTTAGCTAGAGATGCATTTTCACAAAGCGCATTGTTATCTCAATATTTCCCTTCTCTCGAAGGGCTTTTTTATTTCTTCAGAATCTGCAATATTCATGCTTCATGTTTTTTATAGTTAAAAATTATAACACCTTAAAAGTAAATACTGCTCATTTCGGTAAGACGAGTTAGCAGATATATCTTGTAATACAGCAGCGACACGCTGCTAAATCAAATCAACAAGAGAAGGAAGGGTATGAAGGTTCCTGGAAACAAGAACATATCACGTCGAACATTTCTCGACTATCTTCTGGGTTTCGGATTTCTGGCGTGGCTTATTGCAGTCCTCTATCCGATAGTCGAATACTTTAAGGTCCCTAAACAAACCGAAGCGGCTCCCTCAAGCGTTATCGCCGGTTCGGTAAAAGATTTTAAGCCTAACTCGGGGAAGGTATTTAGATTTGGAAACGAACCTGCCATTATCGTGGACACTCCTGACGGTAAGCTTCAGGCGTTCAGTGCAGTATGCACTCACTTGCAATGTACGGTACAGTACCGTCCGGACATGGCAAAAATATATTGCGCCTGCCATGGCGGCGTTTACGACTTAAACGGCCGGAATATATCCGGCCCGCCTCCACGTCCGCTTCAGGAATATAAAGTCGCTGTTAAAGGCAACGACATAATTGTGTCGAAGAGCTAAGGAGCTATTGATGAATAATGATTCTAAGTTAATGCGCTGGCTCAACGAACGTTATAACCTGAGTCTTATCAAGCATTTCACAGAAGAGAAAAAAGTACCTCAGTTCAGAGGCTCATTCTGGTATTATTTCGGCGGCGTGACTTTATTTCTTTTTATAGTACAGGTAGTGACCGGAATTTTACTTCTCATGTACTATCAACCGGGCGCCCAGACCTCTTATGAGAGCGTGCGCTTCATCGTCACTAAAGTCCAGTTTGGCTGGCTCATCAGATCGATTCACAGTTGGTCTGCAAACTTGATGATACTCTCCATTTTGATTCATATGTTCTCTGTGTACTTCACAAAAGCATTTCGCAGACCAAGAGAACTAACATGGTACAGCGGTTTCCTCCTGTTCGCACTATGCCTGACATTCGGTTTTAGTGGTTATCTCCTGCCGTGGAACACTCTATCATTTTTTGCTACAAAAGTTGGCACAGAAATAGTCGGAGTGGTTCCAGGGATCGGCAAACCCATGGTTGAGATTCTTCGCAACGGCGATGATGTGACGACCGCAACGCTGACACGCTTTTTCGGATTGCACGTCGCAGTTCTCCCCGCAATTTTTACAGTTGTCCTCGGAATACATTTGTTATTCATACAGGTACAGGGGATCAGTGAGCCTGAGTCATGGAAGGATCTTCCTGAATCGAGGAAGAAACACATCCCATTCTTCCCTAATTTTGTAATGCGCGATGTCCTTCTCTGGCTGATCGTGTTGAATGTACTTGCGATCCTCGCATTGTTTTTCCCCTGGGAGCTTGGGAACAAGGCAGATCCTTTTGCGCCGGCACCCATGGGGATAAGGCCGGAGTGGTACTTCCTATTTATGTTCCAGTCGTTGAAATTCTTCCCGGCAAAGATTCTGAGCCTCGACGGTGAAGTTGTCGGAGTAAGTCTCTTCGGACTGGCAGGGCTCCTGTGGTTTTTGATACCGTTCTGGGATTCTAAAACGCCGAAAGGTTTGCGGAACAAGATTATTAATTACCTGGGAATCGGCGTAGTGCTTTACATAATAGTCCTAACAATCATAGGAGCGAGGTAGAGATGAGACGGATAATGCTCCTTATTGTTATTCCAACCTTTTTTTGTTTGTCGATGGTCTCGACAACGCGTGCACAGCAGAAGAAAGTTGTCGACAGATGCTACAGTTGTCATAATGATATAGGCAGTGCCGAAGCCGCTGCATATATGAACGACGTCCACTTCAAGGCTGGCGTTACCTGCGCAGACTGCCACGGTGGAGATCCAACACTTGACGACCAAGACGCAGCAATGAGCCCTGCCAAAGGCTACATAGGTATCCCAAAACCCTCCACATTTCTTCAGATATGCGGAAAATGTCACGGTACAGGAAAAACAACGTTCAAGGCAGATTTTCATTTGAATGATGTCGTGGATGATTTTACAACCAGCATCCATGGCAGGGCGTTGAATCAAAGTAATGATGGTCCCCAATGCGTTTCTTGCCACGGGATACACAACATTGTAAATGTTGACGACAAGCGCTCGCCGGTTTACCCGACCAACGTGACGAAGACATGCGCGAAATGCCACAGCGATCCCGCATATATGAAGAAATCCAATCCTGGGCTCCCTGTAGACCAGTACGAGAAATATCTGACGAGTGTTCACGGCGAGAAAAACAAGTCCGGCGATCCTAAGCCTGCAACCTGCGTCAGTTGCCACTCGAATCATTTGATCCGGTCGGTCAAGGATCCACAATCCCCGGTCTATCCGACAAATATTCCGCAGACTTGCGCAAAATGTCACAGCAACAAAACATATATGGCACAGTATCATATTCCCACCGACCAATACGAAAATTACAAACAAAGTGTTCACGGGATAGCGTTGCTGCAGAATTCAGATTTAAGCGCTCCAGCATGTAATTCATGCCATGGGAATCATGGCGCAGTGCCGCCCGGCGTGTCTTCAGTCGCATCTGTCTGCGGAACTTGCCATCAAGTAAACGCGGACCTATTCGATAAGAGTGTTCACAAAAATGCTTTCGGAAAAGAAAAGTTGCCGGACTGCGTCGTCTGCCATAGCAATCATCTCGTGATGCCTCCCACCGACGAGATGGTAGGCTTCGGACAGAATGCAGTTTGCGGAAAGTGTCACAAAGATAATTCTTCCGACTCCGCTTCGACGTCGATCTTAGCGATGAAAGTCGCATTAGACAGCCTCACAAACGGTCAGAAGAACGCGGCAGTACTCATAGCACATGCAGAACAACTTGGGATGGACGTTTCCGATGCGGGCTATTCACTCAAAGACGTCAACCAATCTTTAGTTGAATCCCGCGTACAGATTCACGCATTTGAAGTTGCTCCACTCGTGTTGGCGGCTCAACCCGGATTGAAGATAGTCGCAGACGCACAGAAAAGTGCCATGACCGCAATAGATGAATATTATTTCAGAAGACACGGCCTCGGAATTGCAACTTTAGTCATTACTCTTTTAGTGGTTCTCTTGTATTTTAAGATTAGACAAATAGAAAGGAAGTCGAAACAATGAAACGAATCGTAATCTTGTTGATTCTTGTTTTTATGTTTATGCTCGGAGTGAGTTTGACGTTTGCTCAATCGGCCCCGGCAGACAGCACTCACAAGTACATTGGTGCAAGCAAATGCAAGCTATGCCACAGTGCAGATAAAATGGGTGCTCAGTTCAAAATATGGGCGGCATCAAAACATGCACAAGCGTTCGTCGATTTAGGTTCCGACACGGCAAAGGCAATTGCCAAGTCTCGCAGCATTGATGACCCTCAAAAAACTCCCCAATGCTTGAAGTGTCACGAAACCGCATACGGCCAGCCTGCGAGCATGTTCGAAGCAACGTTTGATCCGACACAGGGAGTTCAATGCGAAACGTGCCATGGCCCGGCGAGCGACTACTGGAAAATGTCGACCATGAAAGACATACACGACAAGAAAATTGACGGGACTCTGGTCGGCCTGATCTTGCCGACACAGGAAGTTTGCACAAAGTGTCATAATCAGGAAAGTCCGTTCTATCATGGATTTGATTTCTCTGCAGACAGCGCAAAGATAGCGCATCCGATTCCGGCGGGAAATTAGGTTCAAAGGCGCTGCGTCTCATTAAAGATATTACTCATGAAGAGAATCAATTTTGTTGCAGCGGCTTCCCCGATCATTGCTGCACTCATTCCTTTATTTGTTGTAAACGCACAGAGCCAGCAAATGGCACATTACGCTGGGCAAGTTTTTCCTCCGAATCATGCCTTAAATATGCCGATCGATTCTCTTCCGGTTAATCCTAATTCCGATAATTTCGTGAACAGCATCGGGGCAAATACATCGATACATCCGGATTTCGGAACTTCCTACGAAGGAAGCCCTATTGGAATTCCATACAACTTAGTTGGCGCAGGCCAGGCGCGGGTTCCTTTCACTTTCGAATATGCAAGTGAGAGCGACGCCGGTCCATATCCGATTCCAATTCCGCCGCTGGTGGAAGGGCTGAACAACTACACAGATGACAGCGATGGAGACCGGCACATCCTGGTCATCGACACGAGTGCGCACAAACTTTATGAGACATGGTACACATGGCCGCCCGGACATTCCATGCCGCATCCGGGAGATTGGAGCACATTCCCGCCTTCAGATTCATCAAGCTGGTGGGCAGGCTCAGGAGCAGTTTTCGACCTTACTTCAGATTCTCTAAGAGCTGACGGTGCAACGTCCGCTGATGCTGCTGGATTGCCGATCTTTCCGTTGCTCATCCGATATGATGAAGTTGAACTTGCCATGGCGACCGACAGCATAATCCATCATGCAATTCGCTTTACAGTTCAACATTCTCAGAACACTTATATCTGGCCGGCAAGGCATTATGCATCGAACTCGACAAATACAAACCTGCCGCCGATGGGCTTGAGATTTCGGTTGAAGGATACGGTCAATATTTCAAGTTATTCTTCTCGAATGCAGGTAATTCTTCGCACGATGAAGAGGTACGGGCTTATAGTCGCCGATAACGGAAGTAACTGGTTTTTTCAGGGGAGCCACGATGACCGGTGGGACGACAACGAATTAAGTTCTCTTAAGAATCTCAGTGGAAAAGATTTCGAAGCCGTGGATATCAGCCCATGGACAAGCAGGCCCGGGTTCGACATAAATTCTGCCGCGGTGCCTCCGGCAAATGCTACGCCTGTTCATTCGTCATCAAGTCAACTGTCTCGATATGATTTATATCAAAACTATCCCAATCCTTTTAATCCGTCAACGAATATCAGCTATGAGCTATCAGCTAACGGCTTTGTTTCTCTGAAGATTTACGACGTCCTTGGAAGAGAAGTGGAAGCCATGGTGAACGGGCGACAGAACGCAGGAAGTCATTCGGTGACTTTCAACGCAGGGAATTTGGCGAGCGGAGTTTATTTCTATCGGATAGTTGCGGGTAGTTTTGTATCGACGAAGAAAATGATTTTGATGAAGTGAGGGATCAGGCGGCACTTGTGCCCCCCGATGATGGTTATTTATTGTAAAAGATTGTTAATAACAAAATTACCCCCTTGGACTTAGAGCAAAACGGTAAGGTGGAACAGAATATCCCCTGAAGCGAAATTTTTGAAAACGCCTTCTGTTGCCCTGGTAATAGTTACTTCCTCTTCATTCTTTTCGCATAACAACGATATACTCATTCAGCATCGTTGTGTCAAGTTTGCCACGCTCGTTTGTTGGACTATTTCTTGAGGGCATTCTTTTATTAGGAATAGCTCGGACAAATGTATCCACATGTACGAATTTGTTGCGCCCAAAAAGGCAAACAATGGCTTCGTCAGTTGGAAGCGTCACACCTTTCACTCTGCGATTGCCGACAACATAACAAACATATCCAGAACGACTAACCAACGTCGAGACATTTTCTATAGATCTTCGAAGGTCGATATAGAACGAAGCAATCTCTAAAGCTCGTTTATTGTCAGCTTCTGAAATCTGTGCGATAGCTTTGTCTAAGGGATTGCAATCAAACTTCGGGATGTGACCATTTGATTGACCGCCCATAAGTTTTTTGTCAACAAGATTTGCTTCTTTCAGATCCAGCCATTGGCTTGATAGTCGAGAGTATTGCCCATATGCAACTGTGGTTCTCGAATCCCCGTAAGGTGGTGACGTAATAACCAAATCAAAGTTGGATTGTGCCATGGATTTAGGAATGCCTTCGACTGTATTGAAATCGAAAACAGAAACTGTGGACTTGGACGGAGATCTTTTCAGCGCATCTAAGAAAGCAAGCATGCCATTGCGGTTACGCGAAAGTTTGTTCTCAATGATTCCATAAACATCAGGCTTAAATGATGTCCGATGTTTCTCAGTCATTCGAAACAATTTGAATTCTTCGTTACGTGTAAGCGAAGCCTCACGAGCCGTTTCACTGAAAGCGACTTTGAAGAAGTCCCGAACACCTTCATTATCGATTTGCCAAATATATTTCTTTAAGTAGGCCAATTTGCGAATGACCTCAGGCTGGAACCAAAATTCAATGTTCTTAAAATTTGGTAGCAGGAGAACAGAAGGTTCACCCTCAAGACGAGCTTTGAAAACAAATTCTGAAAAATTTTTGAGATACAAATCAAGAATTTGCTGGCGGATTGGTGTTGTTTTGGTCTTAGCAATGAGTCGAGCGAGAGGATTCAGGTCGGTTCCTACAGCATCAATCCCTCTCAATCGTGCTTCAACAAGTGAAGTTCCTGTGCCACAATAAGGATCAAAGAGTTTTTTGGCAGATGTGCCGAACAGATCAAATAACCTGACTGGAATCTGTGGGATCATTCGAGCAGGATAATCGTGGAAGCAATGAGTCATGGCTCTCGTATCTTCACCGCGAAAGTCCCAGTTGATTTGCACACGATGTTCAGCAGAACGTATCGATTCACTCATATATTTGGTTTAGGTCTTGAACTACGCGAGAGAAATTTCGGACTCGTTCTCCCCAAGCACCCACTTTTGTAATATATACAAAATCAAAGAAACGCAACATCCCAACTTGCTGTGGACTTGTAATCTCCTCATAAAAATTTGTTGTAATCAATCCAACCTTAAAGTTTACTTGAGCGTTATAGGATAGTTCATACTTTGTTTTGATGGATTGACAATCATTGGCGATAGCGATGTCCATTAAGAGTTTCCATTTGTAAGTCTGCCCAACCCGCTCACGCAGAGATGTTTTCATTGAATAAATTATAACTGGTTTCTGCAGCGTGTGTTCTTTGCTGTAGATCAATAGATCAATATCTGGTTTCTGAACGTCATTACCAACTTTAATGGTTGCATATTCATTTACAATTCGATGCCTTTTCGGCTTAAGTGTTATCACAATGTCCTGCGAAAGATTGCCAACTTGCTGATGCCTTGTGAGTCCATAAGCAACAAGTCCTTGAAAGGCATTTCCAGCTACTGTTTTACTCGTTTGATCGAAGTCACTAATCAAACCGTCATCAATTCGATTTTGTATTAGTTTCCCGACCTCTGGGATACTTCCTTGCATAATTTCGGTTAGGTAGTTCATGGCCTCATTGAGTCCGACTTGCCGTGCTTTCTCTTCAAATTTCCTTTTAAGTGGATCGAAGTAATATCTACCTTCAAGTTCTTCGACTATATTGTTCAAAATGTTTTCCTACGTTCCTATGATTAAAGATTTAAGTTATGGTTAGATTATAGTTTCTTCTCTTGATGATCTCAATTCGCCCTTAATTACATCATAAAAATATAAGAGCCCCACATTGTATTGTCAAGCAGAGGTGACCAACAGTTCGTAGTTCATGGCTCATAGCTTATAACGAATAGTCAGCGGTGAGTCATCTCTTCTTCGGGTGTATCATGCTTTGAATAAATTCCGAAATTGCTGATTTGAAAACCGGCAGCGATTCCGGATGGACATACATCATGTGGCCTGCATTAAAGTATTCCATGTGGATTCGATCTTTGACTCCCGGGATATTTTCTCCGAGGTGATCCATGGTGTATTCCGTCCCGAAGAACGGCGTCGCCAGATCGAAGTACCCGTTCAGGACAAGGACATTCAGATATGGATCTTTCTGCATAACGTCCGCGAGGTCGCCTGACACATCCGGGTAACCCATCCACTCGGTCGAATCTCCACGCTTCCAGTCCCATTTGAAATCTTTATCGCCGTATGCGTCTATAACGTACGATTGATCCGCCGGGTAATTCAGATCGGTGTGAAAGTAGTCCATAAAGTCCGTGATGAACACTGGACTGATTGCCGTGCTTTGCGGATCATAGTCCGAATATTCGCCTAGCAAATCGGGAGTCGGCCCTTCGTACCGTGAATCTAGCCTTCCGACTGTGACCCCGCGATCGCGAAGCAGCTCTTCCGTAAACTGCGGCTCGTCCAATCTGAGATTCGCCTTCTTCCAGTAAGACTTCGATATGCCAGTGTATTCGTAAAGTTTGCCGATAACTTCATTAAGCTTCGCGCTGTCGATTGCAGAACCTTTGAAGAGCGCATCCGCATACTCTCCTTTCGCAAATTGCCTGGCCTCTCCCAAAAGAGAATCGAGGTTGGAGACTTGCATAGGCAACGCATGATGGTACCATGATACCGCGGTATACGTGGGTAGATACAAGATGTAAGGCAAGTCGTTGCCTTTCGCGAATTCGAGCGCCTGAAAATTAAAGACAGTGGAGACAAGGATAACGCCATTCACAGCAATACCCATGTTTTCGAACAGGTAGTCGGCAACCCCCGCGGGACCTGGTCGTTCCGTAACTTTCGCCGAGCAGAAACTTCGGTGAATTCCACCTATCGTTCGCGCCAATGTATTGAAAAATAAACTGACTGACTGATTTGATATCCTGGTCAACGCCCCAGAAATCGGACCCTTTCGCTTTCCCTACCGGCTTACTCAATCCGGTTCCGACAGGATCTATCATCACCAGATCCGTCACATCAAGAAGCGAGTATGGATTGTCTTCCATCTTGTATGGCGCAGGCGGAGTCGCTTCCGGGTCGTCGATCACCACTTTTTTCGGCCCCAGAGCACCCATGTGCAGCCAGATTGAAGACGATCCCGGCCCGCCGTTGTGGGCAAATGTTATCGGGCGCTCGTCTTTAGAAGTGACAGCGTCCTTCGTGTAAGCTATGAATCCGAATAATGCGACCGCGGTGTCCTTCTCATTCTTCAGGAGGAGTGTTCCCGCTGTGGCAGTATAACGGATTTGCTGGCCATTAATTGTGATGGCGTGGTGAGTTACAACCTGAAACGGCTTCGGTATTGCAGCTTGAGAGGAATCGTGCTTTTGTTCATCCTGTTGGGCAAGTACAACACCGGCCATGGCACAACACACAATCATTAATATCAATAAAATTGATTTTTGCAATTCATTCTCCTCCTTTTAAATTCATCACTACCACTATTTTAGCCACCATGGGTTTAGCAAGCAAGTCTCACGCGCCGATGTCTCTACGCCGCAAACTTCTCCGCACATATCTTGCTCACGCGTTTCGCCATAGCCATGATAGTGAGTATTGGCGGGTTGCCGAGCGATTGCGGAAAGAGAGTTGCATCTGCAACGTAAAGATTTTCCGGCAACCGGTCATTATGAAATGTGCCGGCTTCTTTTGCAGTTAGCGGCAGCATTCCACCCGGATGTCCGGCGTTCAACGTTCCAAGGAAAATGCTTCCCTTTTCAACGCCGAACCTTTCGAGTATCTCAGTGCAAATCTCGACTCCATCATGCAGGCGATTCTTGTCAAGCGGAGTCAACCTCTTTTCGAAAATATGGTTCGTCAATCCGCCGATGTTTTCGTCGGCAAGTTTTATCATCAATGAAACAATATTTTCAGCGGGAATTCGCCAATCGCGATTGAAGAAAAAACTCAATTGGTCGAAATATGGCGAGACGATAAAATGTTCTCGCTGGACGACAAATGGCATGAGAACTTCTTTGTTCTGGAATACATTCCTGCTTTCAGCGGCGACACAAAGGACAGGATCAACGAACAACCTTGGCTCCAGTTCAATCCCGGAATTTGAAAGAATAATAGGGGTACCGAAACCTCCAGCCGCAAGAACGACAAGATCGGCGGAGATAAATTTCCTGCGCCATCCTTGTTGTACCATGACACGTGTCACCTTGCCGTTTGAAAAAGCCATACTCCGAACTACACATCCCGTTTCGAGCTGTGCGCCATGTGAAATAGCAACCCCAAGAAGTTGACGGGTGTCCCACTTCGCTCCTTCCGGGCAGCCCAGCACACACCTTCCACACCTTTTACATTTTGTATAATCAACCATCTTTGGTGTGACTTGCGGATCAAGTCCCATTTCTTTGCAAACCTCAAAAAGCCGCCGGGTTGAATGCCTCCAAATTTTTTGATGCTCCGTGCTAATCGGAACTTCAGTTTTAATTTCTTCAAATTCTTCATCAAGGCATATTCCGATTGCTTTCAGATCGCAGTCGTATCTCAAACCGTTCCCTGTGGCAAGGGTCGTGGTTCCTCCTAATCCGATTCCTTTCACCAAAGACATTCGTTCTTTGGTTTTTTGAATTCTAATAGTCGGAAAGAGAAAATGAATTTCACGCTCATCGAAAAAGAGTCCGGTGTGCCTGGCCTTTTCAAGAAATTTGAGATTCATGCCGAACGGACGGAACTCTCTGCCTGCCTCCAGGATTGTCACATCAAATTTCCCAGATAACTCCTTTGCTACGGTCGCCCCGCCGGCGCCGGTGCCGACCACTATCACTTTCTTCACAGCCTACCCACTCGCTCGAATTCAATCGCGCCGATACATGAACTGCTGCCTTCGGTAATTCGCGATACGAACCACAATCTCCCACCCGCGGAAAGTCCGGCGATAAGTCCCTCGTCAAGAGATGAAATTATCCAACACACCTCACACGAGTAAATATTGCTGAAGTAGCATCGGTTGATTATGACCTCACCGGATTCACTACAGCGGAAGTCAATTCCTATTGCTCGATATAGTAATCTTGCAGCCTTCAAGGCGTCTTTGCGTGAATCGATTCTCAATTCTTCTCGAAGTCTTTCTCCAAAACGAAATGCTCCATCATACAATTGTCGCTTCAACACGCTCACGTCTTTAATTATATCCATTTGTTGTTTCGCGGCATCTCGCGTGAACGCCGCATAGGCTCCAAGCGCATTCGCAAAATGAGTGCCCTCTATCGGAGGTTGCTGAATCTGAAAAGCTTTAGCAGTTACTTCAAGTAACTCTCTTAGTTTTTTTATTTTTAACTTGTTCGGAAGGTAGATATTCAGCAAAGCAAGACGAATATTCATAAGGAAGCCTTTTTAAAACTTCCATAAAAAATACCCACCAACAAAGCAATTAGTCCATCAATTATGCCGTTTGTAATATAGATGAGAAGATGTTTGTCGACAATAAAAACAAAGATTGAAATGACCGAGCTTGCGGCTTTCGCATTGATCAGGAGAAAAGGAAACGTGCTATTTTTTGGATCTCGGTACATCAGAAAAGCGAGCATTGCCACGATATACATATAAGCAACGGCGAGAATGACATAGAAATGTCCCGGTGTAACTTCAACCTGTTCCATCCCAAGCACGTTTGAGAGTCGGTTAAAGAAAACGAGGACATCGTCGCCCATAAACAAAAACAAGATACCGACTGCGCCGAAGGCTAGCGCCAAGCTTAAACTGAAGTATTTGTACCATTTTAACATTATGCTATTCTCATGAGTAATGAAGTTGAAAGAATTTTGCCATCGGCGCAAAGTGAACTTCTTCCATCATGGCTAACGTTTCTTTTTCGTTTAGCGGCAGACGATCATGATAATATTTTTGAACCAGCGGATAATTTGCGTTGACAAAGCAACAATCTTCCGTTGGAAAACGCCGCCTCATGCTGCCATAAATGTCCTGGACAGATTTCTCCTTAACATTTCCGAAAGAAACCGGCAGAAATACGCACGGACTTACATTCCCGCACGAATCGACATAGATCATCTTGTTCCCCGCGGCACAACCAAAGTGTTCCTTCCCTTCAAAGTGGCCAAGATAGTTGACGGTCATTTTTCCCTTTTTGTTATAGTCGTCCTGCAGCCGGCAAAGCTCAAGCCGTTCTTCCTCATTCGCAACAAAGCTATCGTTCCATAGCCGCGGTATCGCGGGCTTGGCTTCGCTCAGCCACACTTCATGGATTTCAAGTTTTTCAAGGAATACCAAAAATTTCTCAACTTCCCGCCGCTGTACCATCTCCCTTGAGAGAACGGCAGACACCCCGACGTGTATATCACCCATCTTTTTGAATATCTCCACTGCATTTAACGCGGCTTTAAATGCCCCCGGATATCTCCTCACTATATCATGTTCCGATTCTTTCCAGTGATCTAAGCTGACTGAAACCGAATAGATTCCCGCATTTTTTAGGTCGAGAGCAAGCTGTTCTGTCAGTGTGCAGCCTGTGGTAAAAAGTTTCACTGCGCATCCATTGCTTGCGCTTTCAACAATCCGCACAATATCCTTGTTAAGAAGGGGCTCGCCGCCGGTGAATCCTAACCAGAACACACCCATTTCTTTCAGATCTTTTATCAACTTGATGATGGTGCCTGTTTCCATCACCTTTCCATTCCTATTTTTGCTGTAACAGTATTCGCAATTTTGCGGACAGGCATTTGTGACGCCGATCTGGGCGTGTGACGGACCTGCATTTTTGTTAAGTAAGTGTTCCACGATGAATCGCTTGTAGGCTTCGCTATTGATCGGTGGAAGATGTGAGTGAAGTATGAGCTTTCCACCAACGTCAAGGATATTGAACTTGTGTAGGTACTTTATGAAGAACCAATTGATAGTGGGCTTAACCCGAATTTGATTTATGTTTGAAAAAAGTGCACGAACTACGGAAAATGTATTTGCCCTCTTAACCATCGACGCTTTTCAATTAATGGAAAAATCTCGACTTCATATTGAACGTGAAAAACACGATAATGTTACAACGTTCGGCTCCTCAAATATTGCAGAGACTTCCTGCGCGGAAAATCTTCACTGAACTACTAAGATAAAATTTAATCGGAAGAATCGCATCAATCAACTTGCGCTGACGGAACCTTCGACCATTAACGTCGTGACACAATCAAGCTCGCCGCATTTCCCCCGAAGCCAGCAGCGTTTATCATAGCTTTTTTAATTGGTCTATTCTTGTTTTTAAATAATGTAGGATAAGGAAAATCGATATAGTGGTCGTTAGCGAGAATAAGAAGCGCGTACTCAAGATTTAGCGCACCAGAGGCTCCGAAAGTGTGGCCGATGAGCCATTTATTCGAGACGAGAACGGGTAAATCTTTTCCAAATACTGCCCTTATCGCGTTCAGCTCACTTGCATCGCCTTTGATTGTTCCCGTTGCATGAACAATTATCAGATCAACCGTAGATTGAGTCGTCATGTTTTCTAAAGCCATGGTCATCGACCTTTGCAGCGCTTCTCCTTCGTCGGTGACCGCCGTTGGAGTGTTAGAATCTTCTTGTGCATACCCGAACGAATCGATGACTCCTAAAATGTTTTCCCTTTTCGACAGCTCATCGTTTGTCAACAGTTCAAGGGCAAAAAGAGCAGCGCCTTCTCCAAGCGCCAATGTATCACGGAGCGGGGACTCAGATGAACAGGGTCTGCACGGACAGCGAGCATCAATATCGTTGGTATAAATTCTAAGCGACTTCATCTGCGCGATAGTGAATCCGGTCAACGGCGCTTCGGCTCCCCCGACGATAAACCTGTCGGCCATTCCCGCATGCATCCAGGCTATCCCGTTGAACACGGCATGGAGTGCCGTACTGCATGTGACCGAATGGCTAATCGCTGGGCCATCGGCTTCAATATCATGGGCGACACTGCTAGAGATATTACCGAGCGTTGTTGTTGGAGACGCCAATGGAAAAACACGGCCCGAAGGATTTTCAAGATACGCTTTATGGTATTTCTCCAGAATTTCAGTGGCGCCGCGCGAGGAGCCGATATTCACACCGGTCTTCAGTTTTTCATTTTCTCGTTTCCATCCTGCCTGCTCTACTGCTTCACGGGCACAGTGCATCGCCATTATTACAGTCTTGTCTAAATACTGATAACCATCTTCCTCAAGTTGAATAGATTTTAATATATTTTGGGATTGCATAGATAGACTTCCAACCGGTACTTTCTCGCCGTTAAACGGCATCGGCTTGATAAAAGATTCTCCGCGATGAAATGATTGCCAAACTTCATCTGCATTAAACCCGAGAGGTGAGATAGATCCCATGCCGGTTATGGCAATATGGTTATCAGTTTTCTTCATTTCATTTGGAATTTTTAATCTGGTCCAACATGGCACATATTGTTGAATACACCTTCTCCAACTCCTCATTAGTTATACAATATGGCGGCATGATGTAAACAATATTTCCCAGCGGCCGGATAATGACGCCATGACCCAAGCAATAATCATACATCGTGTCTCGCAATGAGTGGAGGTACGATGTCTGTTCGCCGCTTCTTATATCAAAGGCAATAATCGTTCCGATTTGTCTTGGCTTCTCCACCAGCCGGTGATTACAAATCTTCGACAGGAAATCTCGGTGTTTTGTTTCGATTCTGTGTATGTTCTCCCATGTTTCATGTTTCTCGAATAAATCTAAGCTCGCAAGTGCGGCAGCACATGCGACAGGATTTCCTGTGTACGAATGTCCGTGAAAAAAAGTCCTTCTCTTGTCACTCGAGAGAAATGCATTATAAATTTTCTCTGTACACGAAGTTGTTCCGAAAGGCATAGTCCCGCCAGTGATTCCCTTCGACATGCAAACGATATCTGGCTTGTTTCTCAGGTAATCGGAAGCAAAAAACTTCCCTGTCCTGCCGAATCCCGTCAGAACCTCATCAGCAATTGTCAGGATTTCATTTCCGCGGCAGAAACCAATAAGTTCATCAAGCGGTTCAGCATCATAAACGATCATTCCCCCTGCACCCTGCAACAATGGCTCGAAAATAAACGCCGCCACCTCGTTCGTTTCCGCCGCTCGTTTTAACTGCATCAGCGATTTGTTTTCCATCCCTTTCATAGGTACATCAACGAAAAGGACATCAAACAATAGATCACGAAACGGCGCCGTAAATATGTCGCGCTCACTCACCGACATCGCGCCGAACGTATCGCCATGGTACGCATTGCGAAGCGCGACTATTGTCTTTTTCTCGATTCCCCGATTGTACCAGTATTGCAATGCCATTTTTATGGCAACTTCTACCGCTGTTGAGCCGTTGTCGGAGAAAAAGATTCTCGACTGATTCCGCGGCAAAACCTTGAGCAGTCGTTCGGCAAGCTCAACCGCAGGTTGATGAGTGAAACCAGCGAATATAACATGTTCCAGCATCTGAAGCTGCTCGGAAATCTTTTGAGCGATGTATGGATTTGCATGTCCATGAACGTTCACCCACCACGACGATATCGCATCGATGTATTCATTTCCCGGTTCGTCATAAAGTCGTGCGCCTTCGCCGCGAACGATTGCAATCGGCATTCCCGCGGTTTGCATCTGCGTGTAGGGATGCCAGATTACTTTGCTGTCACGCTCGGACAGGCTCATTACCTGAACTCATCTCTGAAGATGTCCGCATATTTTCTGATTGTCTCTTTATCTAGATTTGGCTCTTCGTTTATTGAACCGAGAGCTTTAATGCCGGAGTAACGAAGGATGAAATCGACCGATGACTGTACTGGTTTTCCATTAAAGAATATACCGACTATGGGAAGTCCCCTTCGCCTCATCGCATCGATCGTGAGGAGAGTATGATTGATGCTTCCAAGGTAATGTTTGGAAACTATCACTGCGTCGGCATCAAAACTCTTTATGAGATCCATGACGACAAACGAGTCATTGACCGGCGACATAGGCCCGCCTACCCCTTCTATTATAAGGTCACGATCTTTTGTCAAAGGAATGGAGTTTCGTACCACATCCATATCGATCACAACACCCTCTGCCGCGGCTGCTGCGTGGGGTGATAACGGCCGCGTGAGCCGATAAGCCTCAGGATGAAGAACCGATCTGGAATTAGAGATAAGGCGTCGAACTCTGTCGGTATCAGAATCATTAAGATCACCAGCTTGTATCGGCTTCCAGTAGTCTGCCTCAAGTGCTTCGGTAAGGATGGCAGATACAAGTGTTTTACCGATACCTGTATCTATTCCTGTGACAAATATTCTTCTCATTGAATTACTCCCTTCAGTGCAGTGATCAAACGAGCAATTTCACCTTCCGTATTAAAAGCATGAAGACAGATTCTAAGACGCTCTTCACCGCTCGGGACAGTCGGATGGAGAATTGGCCGAACATCGAATCCAGCTTCTTGAAGATTGAGCGCGACTGATTTCACATTCTCGTTTCCCCGAATAACAACGCATTGTATTGCACTTTCGCTTTCAATCATTCGTTGACGAATATCAGGCTTGATTCCATTCTTGAAATATAAAATTCTGCTCCTCAACTTGGCCTGCTCCTCATCGCTCGAAGCCAAAAGATCGTAGGCACAATTGATAGACACCAAGCTGTGAAATGGAAGCGCAGTCGTGTAAATGAATGATCGCGCAAAATTGATCAGATATGACCGCAATGTCTCCGAACCAACCACGATTGCACCATGGCAGCCGAGAGCTTTTCCGAAAGTATGAAGCCGCGCGAAAATTACATTTTCTAAGCCCAGCTCAACAATTTTTCCCTCACCGCATTTCCCGAATACTCCCGTAGCATGAGCTTCATCAACGATCAGATTAGCACCATACTGGCGGCAAAGCGCCGACATTTCTTCCAGCGGGGCACAATCGCCATCCATCGAGTAGATAGACTCGACTGCAACGAAAATATTTCCTGTTGCCATCTTAAGCTTCCGTCCTAAATCTTCAAAATCGTTATGCTTTAAAGAAAATGCGCGCGCATAACTTAATCTTATTCCATCCCTGATTGAAGCGTGAACAAGCTGGTCGTAAATAATTGTATCAGTTCTTTGTGGTATGGATGAAAAAATTCCAAGGTTCGCATCATAACCTGAATTGAAAATCAATCCGGCTTCGGCATGGTGGAACTTCGCGATGCGGCTCTCAAGTTCTTCACAAAACGTGGTATTCCCAGATATGAGACGCGATCCTGTCGAACCAATTTTTGCATCGGCAAATTCTTTTTCCATCTGTCGGATTTTCTCTCGCAGAATTTCAGATCGTGCAAATCCCAAATAGTCATTTGAACAAAAATCTACCAATCCACTTTTTGCTGTCCCAGTATATTCTGCTGGTAAACTGCGAAGCGATTGGTTGGCTTCCCTTTCGTCAAGTGCCTTATGAAGTCTTGCTCCTATTGTGTCCACGTTCAGTTACCAGCGTCTCATTTTCTTAAATTCGTAATTTCTTTTCTATCTCATCATATTGTCTATTAGCAATCAGCTATTAGCTTCCTGAAACGGCTTTCTCGGTTTTAATCCCAACGACGTAAATAAATTCTCGTCTTCATCAATTGTTGGATTTGGAGTCGTCAGCAATTTATCTCCTGCGAAAATAGAATTTGCGCCGGCGAGGAAGCAAAGCGCCTGCGCTTCTTGCGAAAGTAGAAGCCTTCCCGCGGAAAGTCTGACCATCGACCTCGGCATGAGAATTCTTGCGGTTGCAATCATTCTCGCGAACTCCCATGCGTTTACCGGCTCCTGATTTTCAAGCGGCGTCCCTTCGACAGGAACGAGTGCGTTAATTGGAACGGACTCCGGATGCGGATTGAGATTGGAAAGCGTCATAAGCATAGCAATCCGGTCGTCGATTGACTCGCCCATGCCGATGATTCCGCCGCAGCAAACAGTGATATTCGCCTTGCGCGTGTTCTGGATTGTATCTATGCGGTCTTGATAAGTCCGAGTTGTAATTATTTTTTTATAAAATTCTTCTGAGGTATCGATGTTATGGTTGTAGGCATACAAACCGGCTTCCTTCAGTTTCTTCGCTTGCTCTTCCGTGATCATCCCCAGTGTCGCACAAACTTCAAGTCCGAGATCGTTCACCGACTTGACAATCGTGAGCACGCGGTCAAAATCTTTGTTGTCGCGGACTTCACGCCACGCGGCTCCCATGCAAAACCGGGTTGCGCCTGCTTCTTTCGCTCGTTGAGCCTTTTCCATAACTTGTTCAAGTGAGAGAAGCGGTTGAACCTTGACCCCCGTGTCGTAATGTAATGACTGAGAACAATATCCGCAGTCTTCCGAGCATCCGCCGGTCTTGATAGACAAAAGGGAACACACTTGCACTTCCGATGGATCATGGTAGTGCCTGTGAACAGTTGCCGCTCTGTAAATTAGTTCAAGCAACGGCATGCCATAGATGTCATTTATTTCAACTTTAGTCCAATCATGGCGAACATCGGTGCTGGTTTCAATTCCCGCGAATGGGATTTTCGATATGGATTCCATCGACAAACTCTCTCTGTTGTGACTTACTTACAAGAACTTGTGAGAATATAATTTACTTGGAGGGAATCTAAAAGAACACTTGTGAGTTATCGATTCGAGACCTATTGCTGCAACAGTTTATATTTATAGAATTCGCCTTTCGCATTCATCAACTCCTCGTGAGTTCCTGATTCCACACATTCTCCGTTTTTCATCACCATAATACGGTTGGCATTTCGGATAGTGGATAATCGGTGTGCCACAATGAAAGTGGTTCTTCCCTTTACTAATCGCTGTATGGCTTCCTGGATCAGAGATTCCGAAACGACATCAAGCGAAGAAGTAGCTTCATCGAGTATAATCACCCTGGGATTTCTTGCTAGTGCTCTTGCAATCGAAATGCGCTGGCGCTGACCGCCCGAAAGCCGTGTTCCTAATTCACCGAGTTTAGAGTCGAGCCCTTGAGGCATTTTCGAAACGAACTCCGCCGCGTTCGCCATTTCCAGGATATCCCAGAGCTGGCTATCCTTCACCTTGTCGATGCCATAAATAACATTTTCACGGATAGATCCACTGAAGAGAAGCGTAGTCTGCGGTACAACCGCCAGGAACCTGCGATACTGGCGCAGGTCGAGCTCCCTCATGTCTGTACCATCAAGCAATATCCGTCCTACAGTCGGCCTTCTAAAGCCGATTACGAGACTCATCAGAGTTGTTTTTCCCGATCCCGATTCGCCGACAAAAGCAACTGACTCTCCTGCAGCGATGTCTAAACGAATATTTTTTATTGCCGGCTGCTGAGCTTTGTCGTAAGTGTAACTGACATTATCAAAAATGAACTGTCCCTCGACTGACGTCACAGCTCGCTTCCCCGCATTTTGCTCTATATCCGGAGATTCAAGTATCTCGCCGATAGATCGAATCGATTCAAAGCCGCGCGCAAGATCCGGATAAGAATTCAGGATCATATTCACGGCACCGACGATCATCGCAAAAAAGCTCTGGAACAATACAACGTCGCCGACGCTGATCGCTTTTCTGAATGCGAGAATCGATGTGAACATCAGGCAAACGAGCATGACAATCTGGAATGATGTCCACGAGCTTGCGCCGAACAATGCCCCTATCACTTCAAGCCGGATACCTTTACTCTTTACGTTTTCAAGCCGGGTATTCATCTTAGAAACTTCGACATCCTCGACGCCATGCGCCCTGGTAATTGGAATCATTTGTATCATCTCAACCACATTTGCCGAAAGCGATTCTATTTCATTTCGGTATTCCTTGTTCCTTGCTGTCATCTTCTTTGAAAAAAAGAATACGAGACTCGATGAGACAGGAACCGACACCAAATAGAAAATTGCCACAAGCGGCTGCTTGAGAACTGTAAATGAAAACGCAATTATGATGGTTAGAATCGCCGGCAGAACGGAATTCATAAGATTTCGTGAAAGTATTTCAAGGGTTTCAACATCACGGAGTACTTTTGTCTGAAGTTTGCCGGACTGATAATTGTCGTGAAACGAGATAGACAATTCCTGAAGCCGTCTGACAATTGATGACCTCAAATTCAACTGCATCGTATTGACGGCGCTGCTGAAAACCCTCACATAAAGAGTATGCGTCGGAATGTTTTGAATTATGATTAAGAAAAAGATTCCGCCGACCACCCATAAATCATGAATGGAATATTTGGTAGTGTCACTTATGATGTTGATCATTCGTGCAATAACAACAGGCAGTATCCAGACGGGTGAATTTTTTATCGTGAAAAGGATTATCGCAACGGTAATTTTAAGATACTGCCCGTTGTAGATTCGCAAATAGTTTTTGAAAGGATGAGTTTGCTTAAACTCTAATTGTGATAAATCTTTTTCCGGCATTGCAGGTATTAAAGTCTTCCGAATGGACAAAGATTTAAGATCTGGCTTTCGGCAAAACGAATGCTGAATCCCAAAAGCCAGATGTTATTCAATTCCATTTCCCTTTAGCACCCGACGCACTGAATCTTCCGGCGCCAAGAAAGAAAATCGCCAGCGCGGGCAGAAGATAAAGCGCATCCAATTCGATTCCCCATCCTCCACCGGGACTGAGAGAGAACATTCTTGGGTGTGAGACGAGCAAAATCGCCATAAAAAAATTGAAAGCAATTACAAGAGCCGCAGGTCTTGTCCAGATTCCAAGAATAATCAGAACAGGCGCTGCGACCTCGCCGACATAAACTCCGTATGCAATAAAGCCGGGCAAGTGGGATGCAGCTAACGGTCCTTGCATCCATGCTATGCCGTGAATTATTTTCGATACGCCATGGAACAATAGTAAGCCGCCGATGGTAATTCTGAGAAGCAGTCTGCCGAAATTTTGTCCGAACTCACTCATAGTAATTCCTCTTGTTTATTTTATAGAAAGTATCTTGCGTCCACAAAAAAATCAAGAATGGTTGATAGTGGGTTACTTTGATTCATATATACGGTTTTAGCGGTCCCTGACGACCTTTGTCGCAGATGCTGCGCCACACGATGCCACTCTCATTTCGATCGAATGAATAATGCTCCAACATCATGAATAAGCGGAGAGAAATCTTGAGTGGATTATTTCCAATCTCGAACTGTATAACCAATGTAACCCTCCAATATTCTCGTGTCATCGCGAGGAGCCCCGCATTTGCGGGGCGACGCGGCGATCTCGGTATTCACGCTGAGTGTGGTAGTCCGTTCATCGTCTGAATAATGATTCACTTGATTATCTGATTCCCATGACGGCCGCTACCCTGTCGTTCCCGAATGCTCCCATCGGGAACCCATGAAATAACGACAACTCGATTCCCGCCAATAGCTCGCGGGAATGACAATTGAAAAAAAAGAAACGTAGCCTCAATACAATCCTCCGAAGCGGGAGTTTGGGAAGGAGAAAACTAAACTCCACAAATCCCGCTCAGATTCTGACTGCCCCGTCAAAGAAATTGTTATGAGCATCTTCAACATCTGGCGACATCAACCCATCGGGTTTTGCTGAATAATTTCTTATTTGATCAAGGTAAGTTCTCACATCTGCATTTATGAAACGACCTTTCCCCGATCGAATAAAATCTCTGTACTCTTTTTCTGCAATGTTGACTCCTTGCTCAAGGCAAAGAATATCTATGACCTTAAGGTTAAATACGCTCTTTCCGGCCACTTTCAGTAGGTATCTTACATGTGAGTCACCAGGAGGCAATGAATAGCCAATGATTCGTAGTTGCGTTGCGTGACTGAGCAAATTATAGGCTACCCTCAATAGACGTGATTTTTCCTCTGTATACATGTTCTTATTCCAAGTTGGCAAGTCGATGCTGTTAGGGTCGCTTACGCTTCCGTGGAGCTTAAGAAGTGACACCATGCGCATCCCTGGTGGTTCTCTACCTACTTCATCAGCCACGAACTGCAGATTAATTCCCCGCGCAAGATTCAAACGGATATACTTCAAGATATCGTCAAGAACAGAGTCATAATTAAGTGTGATTATGGAATACCTCGCTTTACAATCTTCGCTTATCTTTCCGTGTGTACGCGTAATCGGTTTGTCGAAGTGTGGCTCCGGGGCTTTAATAACTTCTGCTGTTAACGAAAAGAGAGATGCGACAAATGGCCCGAATCTTGACCATTCACTATCCTTGTCACCAAAAAGGAAGTAGCCCAACGGGAATTGATTAGTTAGCGCCAGCATATCTTGTGGAGGTGGAGTTGTCGCTTCAATAACCTCCTTCACAAAAGTTTTATACGGCGAGATACCACTTTTCCCCTCTACCAAGCGCTTCATCTCCAATGTTGAAAGGGCTTCCTCAATGTGGCTGGGATCGCTGCGGTAATTCAGTTGCAAGGTGTCTTCAGTCTCCTTTATGATAGGAAGAAAATGCGAATATCTAACGTTATTGGCATCATAGAGATTCTTAGCTTTAGAAATGAAGTTACTCATGACTGGTAAACCCAGAGGAGCCGAGAAACCAGCCCCGAAGATATAGACAATGTTCTCCACTATGTTTTCCTCACGTTTAATACTTTTTTCTCCACTTCATCAAACAACTCATCAAGTCCACCCTGAATCTTAATCGTTTCTTCCACAGCCGTCACCACTTTGCAGTAATGTGCCACTTTATCGGTGATGGAGGTAAAATTTGAACGAATAGCTACAACGTTTGAAGAATCGCCCATGATCTTAGGAATGAGTCTCAACTGTCATATTCTTTTCGCTGCGTTATTGGAGATAAGTAATTTCATCGACTATTTCCTACCACGCTTCTTTTTCCAAGTTGATTAAAAGTAAGCGACACAAACTTTAGATTCAACGTTTACAGCTTGCTTCGTGCTCCCCTATTACTGTCGGAGGGAGTAGTATCTTAACGCGGGCTACACCGCGCCATTCTTTCGTAAGTGGGATCGCCACTCCCGATCCCGCCACCTCTCTGATTATTACCAACCGCCTGAGTTATATCCTGATTCCTTCCCTGCTGTAATTTATCGCCTCATTCTCTGCGCCGGAGGCGCATCAGCCCCTGGCTGAGATTATCCCCCGATATATTCCCGACTGTCCCGTTCACGGGATCCTCCGAAGGAGTCCATTGGAGCTTCAGCTATGAGCTATGAGCTAATTGTTGCCTCATTCATATCGTAAACTCTCAACCGGATTCGCCGTCGCCGCTTTGATCGTATGAGTGCCAACAATCCACAACGCAATCACCAGAGCAAGCAGACCCGAAACCGGCAATATCTACACGCGTATGTCCATCCTGTAAGCACGATCTTTTAGCAAGTCGTTCGTTACAACTTTTGAAGAACCCATTGATCAAGCCACGGATCGGTCAGGATGCACATTTTACTTTACTTTCTTTGCAAAGCCTCCACCGCTGTACGGTTCGATCTGAAATCCGGTGACCTTTCCCTCTTCATCCTTTTGAAAATGAATGATCAGATATTGACCTTTGCTGTAAAAATCTTTCTCCGTATCTGCATAGAACATCAGTTTCGGGCTGCCTGGAGCAATTCCAACGAGCTGATTGCCATCTCGCTCCACCCTGACATGCAACTGCGGATTGACTTCGTACTCACCAACATATTGATCTAGAACTTTTGGATCAATATTCACTACTGGTTTAGCATAAACAAACTGCATCCCTCGTGCATATCCCTCTGCCTTACCACCGGAATGCCCCATTCCTTCCAGAACTCTTGTCTGAAGATCAAGGCCTGTGTAGTCCATTGCCTTTAGTTGATCGACAAATGTTTGGAAGGCGGGCACATCTTCGTATCCACCAATTCCCATAAATACTTTTGCGCGAAGTTCTTTTGTTTTCTCCGCATAACTCTTATTGTAGGCATCTACAATATTGTTATCCCATCCAAGCGACGGGCTTGTGAGAACATAGCGATTGAATGTCTCCGGTTCATGAAACAGAGCATACAAAGTAAAGAGTCCACCTAACGAACTGCCTACTAGTGTCCGGTCATCTTTTTTAACCCGGTACTTTGATTCAATAAACGGAATAAGTTCCTTTTTTATGAATGCAAGGAAATTTGAGGCGTTTCCATATTGTCCTGCATGACTAATGTCTGTTGGAGTTAGATCATAAGCTCTCAATTTATCATAATCCGGATTCTTCCCGCCCCATGTAATTCCCACAATGACAATTCCCGGAATGAAACCATCGTAGTATTGTTCGCCATAAACTGCCTGAACTAATGTAAAGTCATACTGAGCATCGAGAAGAAAGAGAACTGGAAATGTTTTTGTAGTATCGTCGTAACCGCGGGGCAGATTAATATAGAGAACATATTCCTGATTACAAATGGAAGAAGTAATCTTGAGTAACTGAGTGCCTGCAATTTCAACCTGTGGCAGAGCAGTTGACGTATCTTTCATTTGAGCATATCCGTGCATCGGAAAGCTGACCAACAATACAACTGATATGATGAGAGTGTTAAGCCGATTCTGAAGAATCGGAGAGATGTGGTGTGATGTGTTCATGAAGATTTCCTTTCTTAAAGTAGATATGTTTATTGGTTAACTCACAGTACTCGACGTCAACAGTAGCAGCCGTGTATCGAACAAAATCCCGTCGTTTCGCACATAAAGTAGTATCGCGATGCAACATGCTATGCCGACAGCAAGACCGATTATATTTATTAAAGAGTACGCTTTGTAGTTTCTAAAGTTTCTCAGTGCAGCACGTAAGTAATTTTTAATCATGGTATCCTTCCTTCCAATTCCAAATCGCCATCCTACAAGCGAGATTTCGAGCTTACTCATACCGTAAACTCTCCACCGCATTCGCCGTCGCGGCTTTGATCGCTTGATAGCATACGGTGAGAAGTACAATTAGTAGTGTTAATCCTCCTGATAAGACAAACACCCACCAACGTATCTCAATGCGATAGGCGAAGTCATGCAGCCATTTATTCATAGCAAAGTACGCAACCGGCCACGCGATGATGTTGGCCATCAGTGTCCACATGACAAAATCTTTCGTGAGCGTTGATACTACATCAGCAACGGATGCCCCGAGCACTTTACGGATTCCCATTTCTTTGGTCTTATTCTCAGAAACAAATGATACCAGCCCAAACAAGCCCAGACAGGCGATGAAGATTGCCAGGAGTGAAAAATATCCAAAGATGTTTCCCATCCTTCCTTCCGATTGATAGAGTTTGTCGACCTCTTCATCGAAAAAATGCGTACTGAATTCGTGATCAGGATATTGTCGATGAAAAATTTGCTCCACCATCCCGATAGTCTTCCCAATATCGTCTGACTTTACACGCACATATAAATGCCGGTACCCGTAGAGAGATAATATTAAGGGCTCAACTTCACTCCGCAGCGACCTGAAATTAAAATCTCTCACCACCCCAATAATCCTGCACTTTCTACCGGCGTTCAATCGTTTGCCGATTGGATTTTGCAAGTGCATAGCTTTTACCGCCGCTTCATTTATGACAAAACTTTCCATCTCGTCGGCGGGATACTCTTTTGAGAAGAATCTCCCCTCCACCATTTTTAACTTAAATGTTTGCGCAAAGTCTTCGGTAACATATAGAGTTGGGAAACTAACCCACTTCGCATTTTTATCCATTCCTTCCCAATCGGCAACGTTATTTGTACTAATATTCAAAAGCATATCCCCTGAAGCGGCTACGCTGATAATCTCCGGATGCTGGAGCAATTCATTTTTTATGGTTTCATATTTGCCGCCAAAATCTTCCGTCTCCAAATAGATCAGATTTTCTTTATCAAATCCCAAATCCTTATTTTTCATATAATGGAGCTGTTGATATATGATAATCGTCCCAATAATGAGCACGATGGAAATGGTGAACTGGCCAATTACGAGCAGCCGTCGGAGCAACGATGTACGGGAATGTACACCAGCCGGTCCTTTCAAAATCTTCACCGGAATGAAGGACGAAAGAAATATTGCGGGATAACTTCCTGAAAAGATGCCGGTAAAAATGAGGAGACAAATCAAGCCGATAAATATCTCGATGTTTGAAAAGTCGATAGACATCGGTTTGCCGGTAAAATTACCAAAGGACGGAAGAAATAATTCAACGATCGCCAAGGCAAGCACAAAAGCAATGCCGGAAATGAGGATTGATTCTCCAAGGAATTGCTCTATGAGTTGAGAGCGATTTGCGCCGATAACTTTCCGCAACCCGACTTCTTTGGTACGTTTTATAGAACGAGCAGTTGCCAGGTTCATGAAGTTGATACACGCCATGAACAAAATGAATATTGCGATAAGCGTAAAGAAGATTACATACTGGATGTTGCCTTCCTTATTTTCAAACTTGAAATCAGAGTACAGATGTGTTTTAGTTATTGGCTGCAGAAAAAACTTTATATGGCTGCTTAAAGCCGGGTTATACTTATCCAGAAATGTTTTGAACTCCGTGTTCATTCTTTCGCTCACAGTCGAATAAGAAACACCCTTGTTCAGGAGGACATAAGTTTTATAGTCCGCATTTTGCGCGTACCAGCTATCGGGGTCCCGCGAAGTCCTGAGCAGTGCGAATGAAAGGAAACAATCAGCTTTTCTGAGGTATTCGTGCGTTAGCCGGGGAATGTCTTTCACAACTCCCGTGACTATTAGAGGACGCGGATCGTTTGGCTGGATGATGGTTTTACCCATAGCATCTTCTCCGCCAAAGAGTGTCTGTGCAGTACTTTCAGTTATGATTATGGAGCCGATATCATTTAAAGCTGTTTTAGGGTCACCCTTCATGAATTGGAATGGGAAAATGTCGAAAAAGCGCGGCTCAATATAGCGTGCAGTTGCATCAAGTCCCTTATCCTTATATTGAAGCTTCTTGTTATCAGCGTTCACTCTGGTTACCTCCTGGATACCAGGGACAGTTTCTTTCAGCCAGTTGGCAAATGGACCGGGGGTTGCAAAGATTTGAGTGCCATCCATGTCCCAAATTACGCGGCAAATACGATCGGCATTTTTATTATAGCGTTCATAGTTTAATTCGTCCTGTACCCACAACATAATAAGGATAAAACATGCCATCCCGATAGCAAGCCCCGCAATATTTATGAACGAATATATTTTGTTTCTCGAGATGTTTCTTACTGCAACCTTAAAATAATTCTTCAGCACACCCTTCCTCCAAATTTCAATGATCGTAAATCGCAGACAGGAAACAGGAGGTCGCAATCGGGTCTCCCGTCTCCGGCTTGCTTAAAAATAAGCATCTCCCTGCTCTATACTTTCGTCCCATGTAAGTATCTCCATATCTCATCAATCAACGGTCATCATTATTTCATTATGTTGCGCATCAAACATAAATTTAGCCTTGTCAAAACTCGGCGGTCCAAATAATCCTTTTGCGTTGTTGGAAAAGCCGTAGCTCTCGATGGGCAACCCTAAGAAATTAGTATCCATTTTATCGTTATTGTTCTCATCATGAAAAAGCCTGACGGCATAAAATCCGTACGGAATATTTTCTACAATCCAAACGGTTTTCCTATTTCTTATGCCAATTTTTGCTCCTCTAAATTTATCCTTTCCCATCTTCCATGTTCCTTCCGAATTGAATAAACCGATCTGTACTGTCCCGTTATCACTGTGCAATCCTTGAACGATAATTGTTAGATCGCCGGTCATTCCGGTGCTGTCTTGTTTAACCTGTGCAAACGCCAGGACAAACTGAAGGCATGAAAAGACTAATGCGAAAAGAATAGATGTTCTCATAGATTTCTCCCGACAAGAATTGTTTATTCACATTTTAGCGAATCGACCGGATTCGTTAACGAGGTCTTAATTGATTGATAAGAAATGGTGACAAGTGCAACTAAAATCACAAACAAAGCAGATTCCACATAAACCATGAAGTCTGTCTTGACGAAATATGGAAGGAATTCATGGGTATCTACTAAAGGCACCTGGACAAAAAGTAATGCAAGGATTATCGATATCGCGACCAGCTTTATTGTTTCTTTGTTAAGGTTTAGAAAAATTCCAAATGTGGTAGCCCCCAATACTTTTCGAATTCCAATTTCCTTGGCTCTGTGTTCTGCAGTGTAAGCAGCCAGAGCGTAAATCCCGAGACAGGCAATGACAATTGCCATGAAAGTAAAATAGCTGCAAATTTGCAACACTTTCTCCACGACTTGGAAGTAGCGGTCGAACGATTGCTCAAGGAAAGAATATTCAAAAGGGTGGTCTGGATAAATCTCTTTCCATTTCTTGCCAATATAGCCTAGCGTTTGGTCGACATTTCGAGGCGATATTCGCACGAGAATGTAGTTGAGTTCATCCGACCTGTCGCTTATGCACAGCGGTTCAATGAGACGGTATAACGAGGCAAGATGAAAATCCTCCACGACTCCGCATACCGTCCCCTTTACAAGATTGCCTTGCCCAGTACTGTATTGGATTGTTTTTCCGATTGGATTTTCCCAGCCGTATCTTTTTGCCGCGGTTTCATTGATGATTAGTGCATTACTTGTATCCGCTGGAAATTCTTGGGAAAAATTTCTTCCGTCAACAAGCTTGATCTTCATTGTGGGGACAAAATCACAATCCACATCTATTTCGTCCATGAGCTGCATCTGCTCCTTGGTATAACCTTGCGGCATCTTAAAGTCCCTCGGTATATTCCATCCTGGCAATGTTGAAGCGGCTGTGACGTTAACAATACCCGAATAATTCTTAAGTTCCTTCTTCAAGGACTGGAGGGATTTCCTAACCTCTGCATCGGTGATTGGCAGGACAACAATATTATGCTTATTAAATCCCAAATCCTTGTTTCTCATGTAATGTATTTGATATCCGAGAACAATCGTCTGGATAATAAATACAGTCGACGTAAAAAACTGCAGTATTACAAATATGCTTCGAAGGCTGGTTTTCGTCGCGCCAACTGTTAGGTTCCCTTTCAATACGCGGACCGGCTGAAACCGGGAAAGATAAAATGCAGGATAGCTTCCTGCCGCTGCGCCTACAAGAACTGCCAGGCCGAAAAATCCCAAGAACAGCAAGGGCTCTTCGGTAAAACTAAATCTAAGATTCTGCCCGATAATAGTGCTGAATGCCGGCAGAACAAGCTCTACAAGAACAAGTGCAAAAATAAATGAGACCACACTTAGAATGACAGCCTCGCCGACGAACTGGAAAGTTAATTTACTTCTGTCTGCGCCAACGACTTTTCTTATGCCGACTTCTTTCGCTCGGCTTGCTGAGCGGGCAGTGGATAGGTTTATGAAGTTAAGGCATGCAATTAATATTATGCACACAGCGAGCATCAAAAAGAAATATACCTGAGTAATGCGTCCAGGCGGATATCCTTCAAGATGGGAATATAGATGGATTTTTGTCAAAGGAAACAGAAAGAATTTTATAGATTTCCCCTGAACTTTAAGTTCGTCGCCGATATACTTATCGATGAGCGCCGGGAAATTCTTCTCTACTGCCTTATAATCAACATTGTCCTTTAGAAGAACATACGTCTGATCCTCAAAAGATGACCAGTTTTCCAGATTAGGATATTTCTCCGCGTACAGTGTTTCAAAGGAAAAGAGGATGTTAATTTCAAGATGTGAATTGTCCGGTATGTTCTTGATTACTCCCGTGACCACATAATCATGGTTATTGTTAATCCTAAGAATCTTTCCGACCGGATCTGAAGCACCGAAATATTTTGTTGCCATTTCTTCGGTAATAACCGCTGTATATGGTTTTAGCAGAGCCGTCTTAGAATCGCCGTTGACCATCGGGAAAGAAAATATGTTGAACACAGAAGGGTCGACATAATAAACATCGTCTTCGTAGAACTGTCTGTCTTCATATTGGACGATAGATTTTCCCGCATTGTGGAAACGTACAACGTTGGAAATTCCAGACAAATCTTTTTCCAACGCGAGGGCCGCCGGCGCGCTTGATAAAGGCTCCCGTACCGTCCCTTCTGCGGTTGTCAGTTCTCTGCCGAGCCGGTAAATATTTTCGGCATTTTTGTTGAAACGATCATAACTCATTTCGTAAAGGACATAGATTATTATTAAAAAGCTGCAAGTCAATCCTGCAACAAGTCCCAATATATTTACTAGTGAAAAGACTTTATGCTTGAGAAGATTTCTTATTGTTATTTTCAAATAATTTTTCAGCATACCCTTCCTCCAATTTCATTTTGCTTTCTGCTATAAGCTACCAACCATGAGCTAATTGCCAATTCATTCATACCTCAAACTCTCAACCGGATTTACCGTCGCCGCCCTTATTGCGTGTGAGCTCAGCTTGAGCAATGTGATAATCAACGGACATTGCTAATCTTTCTTAGTTATCTTAAGGTTTGCGAAGGTACCATCAGAATAATTTCCCGTCCATAAACCGACCCACCCCCCAGTTCTTCCAGACAATTCTTCGACAACCAAACATGGCTTGTTACTGTTATTTACAAATACGGTTATCTTTCGTTTTTGAATAACTATCCTGGCATGGAAGAATGAGTTGGGATCGGGAACATTGCTAACCCGGCTCTCGTATTTTCCGGGAAGTTTTTCACGCAATTTATCCCATGTATAGACCGGGTAAGAGATGTATTGAACACCGTGACTTTTGTGGACAGAATCTGTGCCCAAGAAATTAAAGGGACGGAAATAGACTGCGTCATAAGTCTTCTCATCGACACCTCGAAATGCGATTCCGACAAAACTATTTCCCTGGACATCTTTGCCTTTTATGTCAACTTCTATTGTGCCATTATTGAATTCAAAGCCTTCCAGCCAAACCACGCCGTCGCCGGGTTGACCATCAAGATAAATGGCAGGTTTCCCGTCCGCCTTCAACAGACTCACGTTGCGATTGACAATCTTCCACCCGCCATTCTTAACAATCTCCGACAAATCCGGCTTGATAACATTTTCTTGAGCAGAACAAAGACAAGTGATAAAAAGAACCGACACGAATAGCATTGATACTAACTTAGTTGTTTTCATCTTGGGCTTCCTCTTTAGTGTTAAGTAAATTTTCATCGCATTTATTCTTTCCTGTTATTCGATTCGCCGTTGCAATTGCTTCATTTCTCAATGAACAGACATGATGGCATTTCAAGCTTACTCATATCGCAAACCCTCTATCGGGTTTGCCGTCGCCGCTCTGATCGCATGAGAACTGATCGTTACCAATGCAACGATGAGTGCAAATGTGCCTGGCAATATGAATATCCATGGGCTAACCGCTGTTCGATAAGCGAAATCGCTAAGCCACTTGCCAATAATGTAGTACGCCACTGGCCACGCAATCACATTAGCGATTATTACCCACTTTACAGTGTCCCTTGCAAATAGGATAACAATATCTTGGACCGACGCGCCGAGAACTTTTCTAATTCCAATTTCTTTGACACGTTGGGCGACGTTCAAAAACACGAGCCCATACATTCCCATGCAAGCAATGAGGAACGCTAGCCCAGCAGCAAGTCCGAGGACGTCTCTCAGTTGCCGGTCTCCCTTGTAGAATCCGTCGATGCGCTGATCCACAAAGAAGTACACGAACGGAGCATCCGGCAACATTTCTTGCCACGTGCGCTGAATCTGACCGATCACTCCGGCGGGATTCGCGTCGGACAATTTCATTGAGATATCTCTGTATATTTTCCCACTCTTGACCCAGACAAACGCAAGAGGGCGGATAGTAGTGTGTAAGGACTCAAAATTAAAATCCTTGACCACGCCGATTACTCGAACGGGTTTGCCTCCCGGGCCAACAAGGGTGATTCCGACGGGGTCATTCAATCCCAATCTCGACGCGGCAGTCTCGTTCAAGATTATGGCGCTCGAGTCAGTTGGATGAGCGGGAGAAAAGAATCTCCCCTGTTTCAAGGTTATTCCATATGTATCTGCAAACGACTCATCTACAGTGTACACGGGAATGCTAATGGATTCTTGGCTGCTCCATGACTGGCGGCGCAACGCAATGGAATTTGCGACATCGTAGGTAGGAGTGTCGAACGAAAGGGTTACTGAAGTGACACCGGCAATCTCCCGCAAACGAGCTTCCACCAATGCCATTCTGGCAAGGCCCGCCGACTCCATTCTCTTGGCACAGAATCTATCACAAGAACTTTGTTTTCGTCGAATCCCAGGTTCTTATCTAACAAGAAGGACACTTGGAGGGCAATCATGGTCACAAATACCAGGAGAATAATCGCGATCGAGAATTGAACAATGATGAGGGCAGATCGAAAACGGACGGGCGATTTCCTGAACAGGAAAAACCCCTTGATTGCATTGACGGGTTTAAATGATGTGAGGAGAATCGCAGGGTAGCAGCCTGCGAAAATGCCGGCGACTGCGGTCACCATGGCGATAAACAACATCGTTCGAAAGTCCCAACAGTGAGTGAGAACGAGTGGTTTACCGAAAAGCTGAAGAAACTTTTGCAGGCCAATCTCGGATATGGATAAGGCGAGTATTGCCGCGCCAATGGAAACAATCAGTGACTCAGCCATTAGTTGAACGACCAAATGCGATCGCGATGCGCCCAGAATTGATTTCATGGCAACTTCCTTCGATCTCGGCATCGAATGGGCCATCGTGAGATTTATGAAATTAATGCATGCAATGAGAAGCATGAGCACAGCTACCAATGTCAGGATTGTACAAACACGCCTGGCACTTCCATTGTTATCATCAAGATATATATTCGTCAAAGACTCCAACTTAAGCCGGAGTTGACTGCGATATTGTGCCGGTGCAAAGGTGTCGATGAAACCGTCCAGGTTCTTTTGCATCTCCTTATCCGAGGCGCCAGGAATAAGTTTTACATACGTCATCATGAAGCGGCTATCCCAGGAGTGGAGTCCCTCCACGCTCGCGAAGTCTCCCTGCGGATTAAATGGCACTATGAGATCATAGTCTCCTCCAGCAAAATTTGTAATGGAGTTCCATGCTATCGTCTTGCGCACGGCGGTAATCACGTATTCCTTCTCACCTCCACCCCACACGTCAAACCGCATCGTCTTACCGATGACGTTTGTGGAGCCATACATCTTGCAGGCCAATGTATCAGTGATAATCACGGACCGAGGATACTCAAGAGCTTTCTTCGAGTTGCCGGCAACCAGTGGCAAATCAAATACGGACAGGAACGAAGAGTCGGCGACTATTACATTCTCATTGAAATTCTTCTGATCAGTGTGAACGGTAGCGGAAACAAGATACAGTCGGACTTGCGCCTGAACCTCAGAATAAACGCCAGCCATCGTTGGCCCTACCGGCGCAAGCGTGGTGATTGGAATGCCCATATCCTTCTGGCGCCAAAGGCTTTCGATTCGGAATATTCTGCTGCAATCCGAGACAACCCTGTCAACATTGTACTCGTTGCGGACATACAGAAACGTCAAGATACAACAGGCAATAGCTATGGACAGGCCCAAGAGATTGATGAGCGAATACGTCTTCTGCTTGAAGAGATTTCGAACCGCGAATGTCAGATATCTTCTCATCATGTGTTGCCGCCCCTTTTGTCCAGCCGTATCACGAGTCAAGACTCAGCGTTTCGGCGAGAACCAAACTGGTGCCGCTGATTCGTGGTTCATTCATATCGTAACGACTCCACCGGATTTGCCATTGCCGCCTTGATCGCGTGTGAGCTTACAGTCAACAGCGCGATGACCAATGCCATGCCACCCGACGCTACGAAAATCCATGGGCTAATACTAATCCTGTACACGAAATCCTTCAACCAATTGTTCGTGATATAGTAGGCAGCGGGCCAGGCAATAATATTTGATATTAGAACGAGCATGATAAATTGCTTTGAAAGCATGAATGTAACACCTGTTACTGTTGCGCCGAGGATTTTTCTTATGCTGATCTCCTTCGTCCTTTGCTCAACTGTATATGCCGTCAAGCCAAACAAACCGAGACTGGCGATGAAAATTGCGAACAGTGAAAAGCAAAGAAATGCTTCTTCAAATCTTTCTTCCGCTTTATACTGCCTACTTAAGCTTTCATCCAGAAAATTATATTCGATAAGGAAATCAGGTGATATTTCTTTCCAGACTGATTTCAAATTGTTGATCACAGATTTCATATCATTATAGCTAGCGGAATTCATTTTGATTAAGCCATACCCGTAGCTGGCATAATCCGGTTCATTAAAAAAGGCTAACGGTTCGACTTGCGAGTGCAGAGATTGAAAATTAAAGTCTTTTACAACACCTACAATTTTACCTGTGCCTTCACCCCAACCCGTGATGCTTGCGGTCAGAGGCTCTTTTAGCCCGAATTTTTCAGCAAATGTCTCATTAACAATGAAATTCCTTAAATCATTCGTATCATTTACGATAAAGTTTCTTCCTTCGACAATTTTCATTCCCAGCAATCTTAGAAAGTCACTTGTAGTTGGTACCGCGTAAAACCACGCGTGAGATTCCTTCCCTTCGTATTTTAGATCCTGTCCCCAGGTCATTCCCATTTTGCCCGGTACAGAGAACGAGTATGAGAAATCTTCCACGGATGGCAGTTGAAGGATTCTTGTGCGGAAGACATCTCTCTTTGAAAAAATTTCCATGTTGTTAGTTGGGAAGTATATTATATTTTCCTTTTGAAACCCCAGCGGTTTGTTTCTTACATAATCCATCTGCTTGTAGATTACAATGGTGGATGCCATAAGAACAATCGTAATTGAAAATTGAAAAACTATTAACGCTTTTCTTAAAGATGCTTTCCCCTGCCCGCGATAAATATTGCCTTTTAGAATTGAGTCCGGCTTGAATGATGTCAGATAAAATGCAGGATAAATGCCTGATAGTATTCCCAAAAGAACAGCAGCTGCTAAAAAGATCACACTTCTCAACAAAACGGAATTCGGAAACAGCGATAGATGGAAGTCGATCAAATTGCCGAGTAACTCAATCAAGACTACTGCAATTAGGGCGGCACCAATCATAGAAACAACACTCATTAGCATCGACTCGCTTAGAAACTGCACCACCATGTTATATCTACTGGCGCCGATAGTTTTCCTAACACCCATCTCTTTATTTCTTGCCAATACCCGCGCAGTTGATAGATTGATAAAATTAATTACCGCAATCAAAAGAACGAGTATTGCAATGGAGATCAACGCAAAGTTTTTTTCGGCGCTCCCATGACTATTGAAGCTGGATAATTCCTGATTATAATAAATATCCCTAAAAGGGTATAAATCAGCGTTGAGATCTTTTTGATCGGGCGGAATATTCTTCTTTAATACGGGTTCTAACTTTTTTGCTAATTCTGTTTTATTAAATCGCTCGGGGGACAAAATGTAAGTCTCGTAATTGCGGTTACCCCAGCTAAAAAAATCATAATTCGCACCTATCATCTTTTTGATGCTAACAAAAGACACAACCCCACTGAATTGCATAGAAGAATTCTGAGGTATGTCCTTTATAATTGCTTTCACAGTCAGATCGGACTGATTATTCATTTTTACGACTTTGTCAATCGGATCTTCACTCCCAAAAATTCTTTTAGCCTCGCTTTCCGTTAACACCAATGCCATAGGTTCATTTAATGCTTCTTGCGGATTTCCCCTCATTGCAGGGAAAGTGAAAATATCGAAGAAATCCGGATCAGAGAAAATTATGTTTTCAACTTTCAGTATTCTGTCGCCGTATCTCATCGTCACCGACGTCGTTCTGAAGCTTTCTATTCGTGCTGACTTTTGGATTTCGGGCAAGTTGGATGTAATCAACTCAGCAAGCGGAGCAGGAGTAGTTCCTTTGCCAACTTTGTATATTCGCCCATAATTCTTGTGAAATGTATCCACGCTCATTTCAAATTGTGTATATGTGGCTATTAACATAACGAGTGCCAGACTGATTGATAATCCTGCGATGTTTATAAATGAGAAGGTTTTATGCCTTCTTAAATTTCTCAAAGCAATTATGAAATAATTCTTCAGCATACGATTCCTCCAATTTTATTTTTCCTCCTGCAATGAACTATCAGCCAAGAGCTAATTGCTGCTTCATTCATATCTCAAACTCTCCACCGGATTTGCCGTCGCCGCTTTTATTGCCCGGAAACTTACAGTGGTTAATGCAATCAACAACGCGGCACCTCCGGATAGCACGAACATCCACCATGCTAATTCAATTCTATAAGGAAAATTTCGCAGCCATCGAATAACGAAATAATATGCAACGGGCTGGGCAACAATATTGGCTACGATGACCCAAAACATCAATTCTCGCGACATCAAGAAGACGATATTGGCAACGGAAGCTCCCAGAGTTTTTCTAATCCCGATTTCTTTTGTACGTCGCACCGCAGTTAATGCAGTCAACCCCAAAAGGCCAAGTGAGGCAAGTACAATTGCGATCACTGCGAAAGTTAAGATTGTATTCAGCAATCGCTCTTCTGCTTTATAGCTTTCACGGTACATATCTCCGACAAAATGGTACTCAAACGGGAATGCAGGCATAATCCTGTTCCATTCTTGTTTCAAATAAGCAATACTTTTCTGAATATCATTTGAACGAACGCGTGCAGTCACAAAGTTTTTCTTTCCCCAGCATTCAATAAAGATCAAAGGCTCAATTTTATTCTGTAGCGATCTAAAATGAAAATCATTTACCACACCAATCACCGTAAACAAATTAGGATCAAAGGCGAAATTGAACCGCTTGCCAATTGGATTTTTCCACCCAAGAATTTTAGCTGCCGTTTCATTTATTATCGCAGCCTGATCATGGTCGGTGGACATCGTATTCAGAAAATTACGTCCTTCTACGATTTTCATCTGATAAGTGTTGAAAAAATCCTGATTGACACTTCGTGTTATCACCATCTCTTTCTTATCAGCATCCTTGCCACCCTCCGGGATAATACCGAATTCATTAGGATAGTTTGAGCCTGGAACATTTTCAGAAAAGGCCGCCGAGATTATTCCATGATTTTGTCCATCGTTCTGAACTATCTCGGTAAAAAGCCTTATCTTTTCGTTATCCGGGCTCTCCGTAGGATTTGTATCGGTGGGAATCGCGATGAGATTTTCAGAAAGGAAACCTAAATTATGGTTCTTCATAAATGAAATTTGGGCATAGATCGAAATTACACCGAAGATAAGGGCGATAGTAATTCCAAACTGAAATGTGATAAGCAAATAACGCAAGCGTATTCCGCCAAATAGACTCTTATTTTCTTTTCTTAAAATAGCTGCCGGTTTATTTGCCGAAAGAAGAACCGCGGGATACAATCCATTTATCAAACCAAGCAAAAGGGCAAACAAAAATGCAGCGGCTAAAAATGTGGGATGGTTGAACAGGTTTGAACTTAGCGGCGGTTGAATGTAATTGTTAAAATATGGCAGGATAAATTCCAGCAGCACGAATCCAAGGACTGTAGCGATCGATGTCATTAGAATAGATTCAGTTAGAAATTGATAAGCAAGCTGGCCCCGGTTGGCACCGACTACTTTACGCACACCAACTTCTTTATCGCGCTCGGATTGCCTGGCAGAAACCATGTTTATGAAATTAATGCTTGCAATACCTAATATGGTGCAAGCAATCAGGAGAAATATTAGCAAAGAAGTCTTGGAAACGGGCGGAAAAAGATAGCTCTCTACACTTGTGTTGGTGTGAATGTCTCGCAGCGGCTGAAGATCCAATTCTAATCTGCCCTTTAGGTAGTCAGAAATGTACTTGTCTAAGAACCGAGGGAACTGTGATTTTAGATTTTCGGGAGATAACTTTGGAGAGACTTCAACAAATGTTTCCACACCCATGGAGTACCATTTCTTTTCTTCATCTGGCAATATGTAACGATAAATAAACTCCTTGGAAACGAAAGCATCAAATTGGAAACTGGAGTTCTGAGGAATATTGTTAAGTATGCCGGAAACAGTAAAGGGAAATTGTCCGTGCACAGTTACGGTTTTTCCCAATGGTGATTCATTACCAAACAACTTCTTCGCCAATTGGCTGGTTAAGATTATTGAGTTTATGTTTTCATTTAGCTGCTTATAGTTTCCGATTTCAAATTGAAAATCAAACATGTCAAAAAAATTGGGAGAAGCGAACAATATCTTCTCCTGGAACTTATTCTCGCCAGCTTTGACCTCAGCATCGCCTGCCGCAACGATACTGACAACATTTTTGATCTCGGGAAAATCGTTTTGTAAGGCTTTGGGTAAAGCATTAGGCGTAGTTGCGGAGCATAACCTGCCTGAAGGTTCGTCCTCTATCCTACAAACGCGATAAATGTTTTCTTTAGCCTTGTGAAAATTATCATAGCTCATTTCGCGGTTTACATATACTCCTATGAGAAGAAAGAGGGCAATCCCTAAAGCCAGACCACCAACATTGATAAATGAATACAGCTTCTGTTGCGCCATTTTTCTTAATGATATTTTCAAATAATTTTTCAGCATACACTTCCTCCAAATTCATTTTACTTTCTGCTATGAGCTATCAGCCATGAGCTGATTGCTGCTTTATTCATATCGTAAACTCTCAACTGGATTTGCCATTGCCGCTTTGATGGCGTGTGAACTCACTGTTGCCAACGCGATAATAAATGCTAAACCACCTGAGGCGACGAAAATCCATACGCTCATGTCAGTCCTGTAAGCGAAGTTCTTCAGCCAATTATTCATGACGTAGTATGCCAAGGGCCATGCGACGACATTCGCTACCAGAACCCACTTGACGAACTCCTTTGAGAGAAGCGCCACGATCTCTGCGACCGAAGCACCCAGAACTTTTCGGATTCCGATCTCCTTCGTTCGCCGCTCAGTGACGAATGCCGCCAGCCCCAAAAGGCCAAGACATGCGATGAAGATCGCGAGGACTGAAAATGCCCTGGCTATCTCGCTGGTTCTCTGATCTGCTGCATAAAGTTTCTGAAGGTCCTCATCAAGGAAGTTGGAACTGAATTCTTCATCCCCTGCATACTTCTTCCAGACGTTTTCAATGAAAGAGATCGTGCTCAAATGATCACCCGGCGCCAGACGAACTGTAACGAACCGCCCGATGAATCCTTGTTTCGGAAATAGGCGAATGGCCAGAGGACGAATCGGCTCGTGAAGCGACCTGTAGTTGAAGTCTTTTACTACTCCTATCACCTCATATTTTAGCTCGGTTCCTGCGGGGCCCGCGCCCGGGAAAACGAGATGTTTGCCGACGATCTCTTTTGCATTGAAGCTCTTTTCAACCTCTTCGTTGACAACCACGGCAGCACTATCCGAAGGATGTTCTTTCGAGAAAAACCTACCGGCTGCTATCCCTAACCTATATGTTCTTGCGAAATCATAATCGCAGTACATCTGCTGGACATCCTCATATTGGTTCTCTGGTGCGCCCTCTACGCGGCACGCATTGTCTCCACCCTGATTTCCGGGAATTGCATTTGAATTTGTAAGACTTACGATACCTCTATTTGCTCTCAACTCATCTTCGAAGGACTGGAGCTGATTGGAAAGATCGTCTGTCCTGTTTATCACGATAGTCTCTTCTCTATCAAATCCAAGATTCTTAGTCTGGACATATTTCAGCTGCGCATAGATAACGAAAGTTCCTATGAACAAGGCGATCGAGATTGCAAACTGGAAAATCACCAGCCCGTTCCTGAGCAGCGATTTTCTTCCTCCTTTTTTCAGTTCGGATCTTAGAACATCGATCGGGCGGAAAGACGACAAGTATAATGCGGGGTAAGCTCCTGCAATGACCCCAACAACAACGGCAAAGCAAATGAGAAGCGGAATTGATAATGGATCGCTGAATAAATGAAAGCTCATTTTCTTGCCTGCGATGTCGTTGAACAAGGGAAGAAAGAGTTCAACGATTCCGACAGCCAAGACCACCGCTATTATGCTCATCAAAATCGACTCCGACATGAATTGTCCGATGAGATACGATCTGGTCGATCCCAACGTTTTTCTTACTCCAACCTCCTTCGCACGCCTCTCCGATCTCGCCGTTGCCAGATTTATGAAGTTGATACAGGCTATCAGCAATATCGCGACGGCGATCGCAGAAAAGATGTAAACGTACGTTATGTCGCTATTCGGCTCTATCTCGTAATCGAGATGCGAGTTAAGGTGGATCGAAGTGAGAGGCTGAAGCACATATCCATACTTGTTTCCAGCCGCCCTGAACTGTTCGAGAGAAATACCGGTTATGACTTTCAACTGCGGACTACCATATTTGATAACTTCCTCGTCCAATTTTTTCTGAAATTCGACCGGGTTTACTCCTTTTCGGAGCAGAAGGTACGTGTAATAGTTGTTGCTCAGCCATGTTGGATTTCTGCTGTCCTGCAATCCCGTGAGCGAAGCCATAAAATCCGGATGCAAGTGTGAATTCTGCGGGATGTCTTCGATAACGCCGGTCACCACAAAGTTATCTTTCTTTCCCGTATTCAGGATCTTGCCAATTGGGTTGTCATTATCGAAATACTTATGCGCGATCGATTCGGTTATCACCACAGTGTTCGGCTGAGTAAGAGCCGTTTTCGGATTTCCAGCCAGGAAGGGAAAAGTGAATACTTCGAAGACCGTCGAGTCTGCCCCGAAAAACCTTTCTTCAATGAATGTCTTGTCTTTATATCGGACCACGGTAGAACCGCCCTTGATCAGGCGAGTGTACGCAACGACATCCGAGACGTCTTGGTACACTGTCGGGCCCATTGCGGCAGGAGATGTTGCTATATCCATATCATGCCCGTTCACCCGGCCGAGAAGCCTCGGTCGATATATCTGGTCCGCATATTTGTTAAACCTATCATAACTCAACTCGTCCCGAACAAAAAGCATAATCGCGATACAGCAGGCAATGCCGACCGCCAAGCCCACAATATTTATGAATGAATATGCTTTATAGTTCCTGAGATTTCTCAAAGCGACTCGCAAGTAGTTCTTAATCATGACAGCCTCCAGGATTTAATAGGAGGAAGGAGGCAGTAGAAAGGATAACCATGCTTTTCGATTTTCTCATTGGTCTCAACCTTTCTCCTGTTTCCTTTCATTTTTCGACCCATCCATCTTTCAACTTTATGATTCTGTTCCCATACGCGGCATTTGTCTCGGAATGTGTCACTTGTATTATAGTGGTTCCATGTTTGTTCAGTTCCTTCAACAGTTCCATTATTTCTTTGCCTTGATCTGAATGGAGATTCCCCGTTGGCTCATCCGCGAGGATCAGCTTTGGCTCAGCAATGACAGCCCGCGCAATCGCCGTAAGCTGCTGCTGTCCGCCCGAAAGCTGATTGGGGAATAAATCTTTTTTCGCCACCATGCTAAACCTGTCCAACGTTTCTGCGACCCTGCCCTTCCTATCGTTTGCATTCACTTTCTGATACAGGAGAGGAGTTTCAAGATTCTCGTAAACAGTCAATTCGTCAATGAGATGGTAACTCTGGAAAACAAATCCGATATAGGTTTTGTGAAGCTCCGTCAGCTTCTTCTCGCTCATCTTATGAACCGGCTCATCCAAGAAATAATATTCTCCGTTCGAGGGCGCGTCCAGCATCCCGATGATGTTTAGCAGTGTCGTCTTCCCGGATCCGGATGGACCCATAACTGAAAGGAACTCGCCTTCCCTTACATCTAAGTTGATGTTTCTCAGTACGTATGTCTTGATGACTTTGTTTGAATAATACTTTTCAATGCTGTTGAGTCTTATCATTTTAATCCCTTATTTTATTTCTTCTTCGCGTCTCTGCGGCTTTGCGATAAAAGTTATTACCATCTAGACACTAAGGTGTAATGAATGTTAGACGTGAAATTTCTCTTTGTAATTTTCAGTCACCACATGCCCGTCGAACAGGTGGATAATTCTATGCGCAAATTCTGAATCGTGGGGTGAGTGAGTAACCATGACAATCGTTGTTCCACCTTCGTTCAGCTTCGTCAGAATATTCATTACCTCTTCGCCGTTTGCGGAATCTAAGTTTCCAGTCGGTTCATCGGCAAGAATAAGTGCAGGCTTGGCGACCACTGCCCTGCTGACGGCTACGCGCTGTTGCTGTCCACCAGACAATTGTTGTGGGAAATGATCTTTGCGGTGCATTATCTGCATTCTTTCCAGGACCTCGTTGACCATCTTTTCTCTCTGCGACGTTGCAACGCCAAGATAAAGAAGCGGAAGTTCAACGTTTTCAAACACAGTCAGCTCGTCGATCAAATTGAAACTCTGAAAGACAAAACCGATGTTGGATTTACGCATGTTGGCACGTTGCCGCTCAGTATATTTTGAAACCTCTTCATTGAGAAAATAGTATTGCCCATCCGACGGATTATCTAAGAGTCCGAATATGTTTAGCAGCGTTGACTTACCGCAGCCCGATGGCCCCATTATCGCCACAAACTCTTTTTCCTTTATCTCAATGTTCACGCTGTCAAGAGCGGTTGTTTCAACTTCTTCCGTTAGATAGATTTTTTTAAGACCGTTAGTGCGTATCATTTTGTCTCCAATAAATTATGTTATTAAATATTATTCATACCTCAATGTTTCAACGGGATTGGAAAGTACCGCCTTTGTTGTGTGATAGATTGAAGCTGCTAAAGCGGTAAAGACCATCACGCCAATGCACATTATGTAATCCATAAGCTGCATCTGGTATTTATATGCGCCCGGGGTTGTGTGTGAAACTAAATAACCCGATGGAAGTGCAATCAGTGCAGAGAAAAGAAGAATAGAAATAAATTCTTTTGACATCATCAAATAAAGCTGCGGACTGTTTGCACCGAAAACTTTGCGAATGCCTACTTCCTTCATCCTTCTTTGAGAAGCGAATGAGATCATTCCGAACAAACCGTTTGCGGCAATAAAAACCGCGATAATTCCGAAACCGATAAATATCTTCTCGACTACCTCCCAAACACCTTTTGTACCTACGTCCAAATCATTGTCAAAATCAGCCACATCGATGATCGCATTCGGGAAAAAAAGGCCGAACTGACGTCTGATAAAAACAACCGTGTTTTCTTTGTCGATGGGCTTAATTCGAACCGCAAATATTCCGCCTTCTTTTAGATCTCCAGCGTTTAGCGTCATATAAAAGGGAGGTATCTTTTCATGGACGGTATAAGGATGGAAATCTTTGACGACGCCGATTACGGTGTACTTATTGTCATCAATCTTTTTCCCTAAAGGATTCTCCCACTTGAGCATTTTCCATGCAGTCTCATTAATGATGCACGCTTTGTCGTCGGAAGGAAATTGTCTTGAAAAATTCCTACCAAGCATCATCTTCATCTTGTAAGTGTCGATAAAATTATAACCGACGCTATTATAATTTATGCTCATCTTGTCGTTCGGTGCTGCTCCTTCCCACGTGATTTCTTTTCCCCAATCTCCATGGAAAGGCGCATTTATCGAAATTGAAGCATCTATAACATTGGAATTGTTCAGCAGCTCGTTTCTCAAGGTCTCAAAACGGCCATTGTTGGTTTGACCGAACACTTCGCAAACCAGGAGATTCTGTTTCTCAAATCCAAGGTCTTTATTCTTCATAAAATGGACCTGCTTAACAACATAGACCGTACTTATCAGCAGTGTAATCGAAATACAAAATTGAAGCGTGACCAGCGATTTTCGTAAAAAACTTTTTGAAGAACCCCTTTTCGCTTGTTTGAATAACGAAAGATTTCCTTTTATTATCTGGGCAGGTCGAAAACTAGAAAGATATAACGCCGGGTATACTCCTGAAAGAATGCCCGTGATTAAGAATGCTGAAATCATACCGAGGATGAATCTAATATCATGGCTTATACTGATTTCTATGTGTCTTTGTACGATGGCATTGAAATACGGCAGCGACATCTCGACCAGCATGCAAGCTATTAGCATTGAGATAAACGAAAAGATCAAAGATTCACCGATAAACTGGACAAAGAGAGTAAATCTCGATGCACCGACAACTTTACGGACGCCGATTTCTTTTTTTCGTAAATAAGAATTTGCGGTTGCCAAATTTATAAAATTAATGCACGCGAGAACCAAGACGAAGATTGCAAATCCACCGATATAGTATAAAGCTATTTCAAAGTCGTGGCTTTCTTCACCTGTGACATTTATTTCCGATAATGGCTTGAGGTACAATTTCTTATAATTGTTGATTACATATTTGTCGGAGAAATTATAAATTTTCCTATCCACAAAATTCGGTGATGTATTTGGCTTCAGCATAACAAAAGTTAAGAATATAGCGGAGCCAATGTTTTCAAGTTTATCATAATCTTTCCAATCGGCTACTTCGCGATAGGTTGACAAAGAAACTATATAATCCGGACGCACATTATCGTTGAACGGTAAATTTTTAAACACACCGGTTACTTTAAGTGAATTGTTCTTCGATGCCTTTATGGTCTTACCAAAGGGGTTTTCTCCTGGGAAATATTTATCGGCAAGTTCTTTTGAAATAACTACCGAATATGGCGCAGACAACGCATTGTTGGGATCTCCCTGAAGAAAGGAGAATGTGAGAACCTTAAAAATATCATCATCGGCATAATAGCCTTGCTTCTCGTTAAAAGTAAGCCTGTCGGAAGTTGAAAGATATTCGTTCCAAACGTTTCCTACAGTAGCGGCATTTTCTATCTCAGGGATTTGATTTTTTAATTCTGAGGCAAGCCGGTAACCGGTCTGCATGTAAATCTCAATATCATTTTTGAACAATACTTTTTGTTGAACTCGATATGTGCGGTCGAAATTTTTATTGTTGTCATTCCAATTCAATTCGTAATGAACGTAAAGTAAAATAAGGAAGCAGGCGGTCATGCCTATCGTCAATCCGGAAATATTGCTAATTGAATAACCGATGTGTCTCCGCATATTTCGAATAAATATTTTCAAATAGTTTACAAACATTATTTTATTTTCCTCACTTCAAAATTAATTTTTCTATATCGCCGAAGTTGTCGTAAGAAGAGGTAACTACTTTATCTCCTGGCTTTAGTCCGTTGAGGACTTCAAAGTAATCTGGATTTTGCCTGCCGAGACTAATTGGTCTTCTAACGGCTTCGCTGCCGGAATTATTAAGAACAAAAACCCATTGCCCGCCGGTCTTCTGATAGAAGCCGCCGCGTGGAAGGAGTAGCGCCTTTGTCCTTTCACTCAACTGCAGTCGTATCTGCAAAGTCTGCCCTCTTCGTATTCCATCAGGAACCTTCCCGTCAAATTCCATATCCACCTGAAATTTTCCATCCTTTACTTCGGGATATACTTTCATTACGACCAACTTATAGTCTTTCCCGTCGATCTCACTCGTTGCATGAAGCCCTTTGATTATCCGTGCAATGTAGAATTCATCTATATCAGCCCTAACTTTAAAACCGTCCAGAGCATCGATCTGTCCTAATTGCTCGCCGGGAGATTTCGATTGGCCGGTCTCAGCTTCGAGTGCAGTCAATTGTCCGCTTATTGGCGCCCTGACAGTTAGGTTGTCGATAGTTTCCCGTATCAATTCCAAGTTCTTCTGCAACCGATCAATTGATGCCGATATCTGAGACAATTGGGTTTGTTTCAAGATAGAGTCCTGAACGAAATTTCGTTCTGCCAATTCTTGTTGTTCGCGGCCCATGTTGTAATTGTTTTCTGCTTGCTGATAGTCCTGTTGAGATATTAATTTCTTTTCCCACATCAGTTTCTGGCGATTAAAAATCTCACTGGCATTGACAAAATTGTAATTTGCGGCCACGAGAGCTGTCTGGAGAGAAATACTGTTTTGTTCGATCTGCAATCTCGTGTTTCGTGCATCGTTGATCTGTTGATAAGTGAATGTTTCTTGCTGAAGTGCATTCAACTGGACGTTTGTGTTTGAAAGCTTCAATATCTTGTCACCACTGTGAAGCATCGTGCCTTCTTCGACAAACTTCTGCTCAACAATGCCTCCTTGAATTGCATCCAAATAAAAGGTCGTCCTTGGCAAAATGCTGCCAGTTACAGGAATGAATTCTTGAAAGTCGCTCTCTGCCACTGTAGAGATTGTGACCTTGTCGATTTCGACATTCAGTTTAGATCCGCTATCGCTGAGTATAAGTCCGACCAGAGCCAGGAAGAGCACACATCCGGCGGTATAAATCCAGAATCTGGTTTTCTTGTACAGCGGTTTCTTTTCTATTCTTTTATCCAACAGTCACCCCTTGAATCATCATGATAATTTCTGAATTATAATTACAAATATTCACATCAAAGAAAGTGCAATTGGTATGCCCTCAAATTCCGGGAGAATAAAATTGAAAATGTGGAATTTCAAATCGTGTTTGCTTATTTCCATTTTTATTGCAAAGTTTGAATGTCCGAAAACGAACGATGACGTCCGAAAATGAACGGTGAGGCGGTTCGAAAGCATCGAATTATTGAAAAGAAGAGGTTCATTGAGGGAATATTACTTGCATCAAAAGTAGAGAATATAAAACACGAGTAGAGTTTTTAGTATGATTCAGACATATAATGGTTATCTCACTTTCTTTCGTAGGTTCTCTATGTCCCTTATTCCGTTTTCTCTTCTCTTAAGAACTGGCCAACGCAGCAAACAAGATGGCACAGCATGAATAGCAAATACGGGAAAATCCTGATAATCGACGATGACGAAGACGTACTCTTCTCTGCGCGACTCCTACTGAAACAGCATTACTCCATCGTTCGCATCGAGAAAGATCCGAACCGGATTCCAAGCATTCTCAAGGACGAACACTACGACGTAATTCTTCTCGATATGAATTTCTCAGGCGACGCGACAAGTGGAAGCGAAGGATTCAACTGGTTGAAGAAAATTCTTGAACTCGATCCGACTGCAGTTGTTGTCCTCATTACTGCTTACGGAAACATCGAGATGGCTGTCAAAGCAATAAAAGAAGGTGCAACAGATTTTGTTCTGAAACCGTGGCAGAACGAGAAGCTCCTCGCAACTATTTCGTCCACGATGAAACTCAGCGATTCGAAAAGAGAGATTGAGGATCTTCTATCAAAACAGAAACAACTCACGAGCGATCTCGATAGTCAGTTCCAGGAGATCATCGGCGTGTCTGAAGAGATGAAACGAGTTTTCAGCATGATCCAGAAGGTCGCTCAGACAGATGCCAACGTGCTGATACTCGGAGAGAATGGGACCGGAAAAGAATTAGTCGCACGCGCCATCCACAGACACTCAGGCAGACACGGCAAAATATTTCTGAGTGTCGATGTCGGTTCACTCAGCGAATCGCTGTTCGAGAGTGAACTTTTCGGATACATGAAAGGTGCATTCACCGACGCAAAGGAAGATCGCGCGGGGCGTTTCGAGATTGCTTCCGAGGGCACTCTATTCTTAGATGAAATCGGGAATCTGACCCCGAACTTGCAGGTGAAACTCCTCGCCGTGCTCCAGAATAGACAGGTAACACGGTTGGGCGCAAACATTCCGAAGCCGATCGACATCAGGCTCATTTGTGCAACCAACCTTCCGTTGCTGGAATTGAAATCCGAAAATAGGTTCAGACAGGATTTGCTCTATCGCATAAACACTGTCGAGATTCAGTTGCCCCCGCTAAGAAAGCGAACCGATGACATTTCGCTTTTGGTCGAACATTTCACAAATATGTATTGCAAGAGATACAATAAAGAATCGAAATCGGTGAGCGGCGAAGCTCTAGACAGAATGAAGAGTTACTCATGGCCCGGCAATGTTCGGGAGCTCCAACACATGCTCGAACGAGTAGTGATAATGAGCGAGTCAACCGTGCTCCAGCCGTCGGACTTCTTTTTCCCATCGAACGATTCATCGAAAGACATGATGGCACTTAATAATTATCACTTGGATGAAGCCGAAAAGATGCTGATAATCAAAGCCGTTAGCAAACACGACGGGAACCTGACAAAGGCTGCAAAGGAATTGGGTATAACTCGTGCGGCACTTTACCGGAGGTTGGAGAAATATGGTCTTTAAAAGATTCAGCCTAATCGTCCTTATTCGAACAATTATTATCTGCGTCTCGTCATTCTTGCTGATTTATCTACTATCTCAGACGGCTTTCATCGCAACGCCGTTCATCGTCGCACTGCTCATCGTTGCCCAGATTTACTCGCTCATCCATTACGTGCAAAAGACAAATAGAGACGTCGCCAGGTTTTTTGATTCGATAAAGTATTCGGATTTTTCACAGAGCTTCAGGAGCACCGTGAAAGGCTCGTCGTTTGAAGAACTGAATAACGCGTTCTCGGAAGTTATTGAGGAATTCAGAAAAACCCGCGGGGAAAAGGAAGAACACTATCGCTACCTGCAAATTGTCGTTCAGCACATCGGTATAGGACTCCTGACATTTACGCAGAATGGTAATGTCGAGCTGATGAACACTGCAGCAAAGAAACTGCTGAAAGTCAACAGCATCAAGAACATCATGGAGCTTTCCGATATCAGTCCATCGCTCGTCGCGGCACTGAGGGAAATAAATGCCGGCGATAAGGTGCTCGTAAAGATCATAACAGATAATGAACTATCCCAGCTATCGATCTACGCAACGGAATTCAAATTAAGAGAGAACCATTACACTCTCGTTTCGTTAACAAACATACAAAGCGAATTGGAAGAGCGGGAGATGGAAGCATGGCAGAATTTGATTCGTGTTCTCACACATGAAATAATGAACTCTGTTACACCTATCGTCTCATTGTCTTCGACGGCGAGTTCAATGTTGGATGCCGCAATCGGTGAGAAAGACGATGGAGACGTGAAACGGGATGCAGGAATCGACGATAACAGAATAGATATCAAGGCTCCAACTTCCGGTGTCCCTTCCATAGAAATAAATACGGAATCTTTGCAGGATGTTAAAGGCGCGCTCGATACTATCTCAAAGAGAAGTGAGGGCTTGCTCCACTTTGTCGATGACTACAGAAATCTTACACGCGTACCTGTACCGAATTTCCAGATAGTCAAAGTATCAGAGCTTTTCGGTAGGATTGAGAAATTGTTTTCAGACAGATTCCATATGAAGAAGATCTGGTATACTTACTCAGTTGAACCGTTAAATCTCGAGTTGACCGCCGATCCTGACTTAATTGAGCAAGTCATAATAAATCTTGTAATGAACTCAATCAGCGCGCTCTCGGCGACCGTTTCCCCGACGATAAAGCTTGTAGGTAAAGTTGACGAACGCGGCGGAACGATTATCCAGGTTGTCGATAACGGCCACGGGGTTCCCGAAGAATTACTGGAGAAAATTTTCATCCCGTTTTTCACTACCCGCAAGGAAGGCTCTGGCATAGGCTTGAGCTTATCGCGTCAAATAATGCGCGCACATAAAGGCGGAATAACGGTGCACTCGGTCCCCGACAAGGAGACGTTATTCACATTAAGATTTTAAATTATTGCCGGTGCAACGTTCGAGTGTAGGGCATCACACTTTTTCATTCTAACGCCTCATACCTTTATCGTTCACTACTCTCTGCCACTTCTTTTTCCATTCTGTACCGGGCTTTCGATCTTTATGCTCCTTTTTGTTGGGACCGGCTTTTATAGGGAGGACTGCTACATCGCCGGTGTCTCTGAGCGATATTTCGCCGCGATACTTGAAGAGTATCTGTTGAAAGAACTTCTTCTCATCTTCCGTAGCCACGAGTGAGATTGCCTCGCCCTTCTTCCCTGCACGAGCCGTCCGCCCAACGCGGTGGGTGTATGATTCTACGTCTTTCGGAATCTCATAGTTATACACGTGAGAGACATTGTCGATATCAAGTCCACGTGCAGCCACGTCGGTCGCGACAAGAGCGGTAAATTTATTTTGCCGAAACTCATTCGTCACGCGTTCGCGCTGTGGCTGTGACATGTTGCCGTTGAGACAGCGTGCATATATTCCTAGCCCCATAAGTTCCTTTGCGAGCTTCACAGTGATGTGCTTCCTGTTGCAAAATATAATTGCAAGATGACGCTTTTCTTTGAGAAGGCTTGCAAGCAAATCCATTTTCCGCTCGGGTGTGACGATGCAATATGTTTGCCGTAAGAATATCTGCTTTACAGTAGACGCCAATCGCACATTCTTGGGATTATGCAGGAATTTCCACGCGAGTTTCTCTATCTCCTTCGACACCGTCGCGCTGAATAACATAGTCTGATGCTTAGGTGGAAGCTGGCGTGCGATCTTCTCGACATCTCTTATGAATCCCATATCTAACATCCTGTCTGCTTCATCGCAGACAAAATATTTTATAGAACCCAGCTTCACGACATTCCTGTTCATGAGGTCGAGGAGCCGGCCGGGAGTTGCAATGATAATGTTTGCGTTGCGGAGTTTCGTCGTCTGCATGTTGATTGAGACTCCGCCATACACCGAAACGATGCCGAGATGTTTGCCGGATGAATATTTGAAGAACTCCCCTGTCACTTGCACGCAGAGTTCACGCGTCGGCACAAGGACAAGAGCCTGCAGGCCGTCGCTTCTCTGAAGTTTCTCGATAATTGGGATTGCGAAACTTAGTGTCTTGCCTGATCCCGTTTCAGATTGTGCGAGGACATCCTGTCCGTTAGCGATCGCCGGAATGATTTCTTCTTGAACGGGCGTTGCCACTGTTATTCCCTGTGCTTCGAGCAAAGCTATCATCGCCTTGCTCAGCACGAAAGATGCTGATTTCATTTAAACCTTTCTATGATTTGATAAAAATTGCAGGGAAGATGAGCTCCGTCAAAGATCAACTGGATAGGGATATTCGATTAGAAGACCAAATCCCGGCTTCCGAACACTATCAGTCGTTTTCTCTTTGAAAGACGCGAAGGTGTTTTCTTTACTGACTTAATATAACTATTTCGCGCGGATAGTTTAGCATACGATTTTTGTATTTATAATCGTCTCCCGCAACTCGATAGGAAACGGATTGCCACCTTTTTTTTCACGAACTCTGACAACAACAATTCTACAGCATAAAGGGATGTTCCTATTTCTTCTTCGGCTTGAAAACTCCGTCTGCTACGGCCCCGCTGAAACAAAGATCGACGAGATCGCCGTCCGCCCGGCTTAAACCCCGGAGTTGTTTCACGCTTAGAATTTTCTGGTGTTTTATCGTATAGAGATAATCGCCAATGAAGTCCAGGTTTTCATCAGTTATCATCCAATTACGATTATCGAAGGCGACGAGATTTACCGGGTTCGAGTAAGTACGCAATGTCTTTTCACCGAAGGTATTGAAATAGAAATCGAAGTACGATACCACGAGCTCTCTCAACGTCCGATACACTGGCTCACGGAATCTCAGGAGTGTCGTGTTCGACTTCGCAATTGCACCATAGCAGCCGTTTTCTTTGAAGAGCGCAATTACATGATCGTCGTCGTTCGCGGCAATCATATCAACAATCAATGGTTTATATCCTAACATTCTCAAAGCAGCAGCGGCGAACAGAGCACCTTCGAAACAATTCGCCTTCCGCTCTTGAAGCACAAACACAGGAGAACTTGTCCCATAAGCTGAGTCGTACTCGATGCCATTAAGAAACAATTGGACATCGTGCGGCGTTTTGAAGTGGCGGAATAGATTCATCCCCCCTTTTGAAAAGTGATTACTGTCCCACCGGATTTTAGTCATTCTGGCCATGGAGCATATTGCCTTCGTCGAAAAAATATGGTCGTTTCACAATCCGGCATTCTCACCGACTGTATTAACGTGAGCCATGACCTGCCTGTGGCGGCTGATCGGAAAATACGAGCCGAGATGTTACCACTATTTGTCTGGGCTCAAGCCTCAGGTTCTGCGATACGGGGACAATATAAATTGTCTTTGTGCTCCCGTCCGGCAGATATACGAGAACACTCGGCTGGACAGGCCGCGGGCCGACAAATTCGAATTCAGGTCTGTAAAACCTTGCGGCATCGACGTTCGCGATATGGATCTTCTTCCCTAATATTTTCGTGTACACCTCGAATATGGCCTGGACCACTCTAACCTTTATTCTGTTCGTCTCGGGAAAATATTTCACCTCGACATCGCCCGTCGCCGGGGCGCTGTATGAGAATAGTCCGGCTTTTACAGTTGCGTCTGCGGTGAACCGCGCCTGATCCTGGGACAATTCTATGCGAGCATTTTTCAATGCCCAGATGTAATCTCCCTCAATTCCGATGACTTTGAATTTCTCCTTCCCGCTGAGCGGCCCGACTGCGTTGAGAAACCCATTGAGAGTGCTTTCGTTAACGATTACTGCAGCATCGGGTAAAGGGACCTGAGAAAAAGCGTTTTTGAAAATAAGAAACAAGATGATCCCAGAAAGAATTTTTCTAACCATGACTCTCCTTTATGAAAAGTGCGAACTCCGGTTGATATTATACTGTTTGAAATTCTTTATTCTCTTGCTTTGATAATATCAGCAAATTCTCGGCAATTGTTCTCCGGTAAGCATGTCTACTACCCGCGTTCCGCCGATCTTGCTTTTCATAACCACTGTACCATGATGCTGATCCACAACTTCTCCAATCACAACCGAATCTTTACCGAGCGGATGTTTCCGCATGGCTTCAAGAATCTTCTCGGAATCAACTGACGAAACGAAAGCAAGAAGTTTTCCTTCATTGGCAATGTACAGCGGATCAAGTCCGAGAATTTCGCACGCGCCGCGCACATCATCGGGAACCGGTATACTTTCTTCGTTTAATACAATTCCAAGTTTTGATTGTTCAGCCAGTTCATTGAGCGTCGTGGCAACACCGCCTCGTGTCGGATCGCGCAAGACGTGAATGTTCTTGCCGACTTTTAACATCTCTTCGACCAGACCGTTTAATGACACAGTGTCACTCTCGATTTGAGTTTCAAACTCAAGTCCTTCGCGAACGGACATGATTGCAATCCCATGCAGCGCAATTTCTCCATTCAGAATTATCTTATCACCAACTTTTATATTCTTCGGATTTATATTGACATCATTACCTATTACTCCAACGCCGGAAGTATTTATGAATATCTTATCTCCTTTGCCGCGGTCAACAACTTTCGTGTCGCCGGTCACTAGCATGACGCCTGCTCGTTTCGCGGCCCCCTGCATTGAGAGAACAATTTTCCACAAGTCATCAACCGGCAACCCCTCTTCAATTATGAAAGCAGACGACAGATAGAGCGGATGCGCGCCGCACATCGCAAGGTCGTTGACGGTTCCGTTCACTGCAAGTTCCCCGATGTCGCCGCCCGGGAAGAAAATCGGATTCACAACGTAAGAGTCCGTTGAAAATGCAAGCTTTTTTCCACCGATTTTAAATACTGCACCATCATGCAAAGGTTCAAGCAATTCATTTTTGAATTGAGGCAGAAACATCTTTTCAACGAGTTGATGAGTAGGCTTGCCACCACTGCCATGCGCAAGAAGAATATTTGTATAGTCAGATTTTGGAATAGGGCACGCGAAGCCAGCGCTTAGATCGATTTTAGTTTTATTTATCATAGCTCAATTCCTCTCAACATCCTTGAATCTCCCGTAATGAAAATACGCTGCACACGCACCTTCGGATGAAACCATGGGGGCACCGAGCGGATGTTCGGGTTTGCACTTTGTTCCAAACGCAGCACATTCGTGCGGCTTCTTAAGCCCTTGCATGATCTGGCCTGCGATACAAACCGGCGACTCTTGTGTCTCAATTCCACCGACGTCAAATATTTTCTCGGCATCATGTTCCGCAAATTCCGGTTTTAACGCCCAGCCACTCTGCGGAATCATTCCAATGCCGCGCCATTTTCTGTCAATGATCCCGAAGACATCAGAGAGTAATTTCCTTGCGGGAACATTCCCTTCTTTCCGCACTGCCCTTGAATACTGGTTCTCGACTTCAGCTCTTCCATCTTCGAGCTGTTTAACTACCATGTAAATTCCTTGCAAGATGTCAACTGGTTCGAAACCGGTAACAACTATTGGCACCTTAAATTTCGCTGCGATTGGAAAATAATCTTCATATCCCATTACAGTACACACGTGTCCTGCGGCAAGGAATGCCTGGACACGATTAGATGGTGAAGACAGAATCGCTTCGATTGCAGGCGGAACAAGGACATGCGAAGAAAGAATCGAAAAATTCTTTATACCCAATTTCTTTGCCTGCCAGACAGCCATGGCGTTAGCCGGGGCGGTCGTCTCGAATCCGACTGCGAAGAAAACAACTTTTTTATTCGGATTTTTTCTGGGCTAACTTTACCGCATCAAGCGGAGAATAAACGATTCGGACATCGCCGCCCTCGGACTTCACAGTCAGTAAATCCTTGCTCGAACCCGGTACACGAAGCATATCCCCGAATGAAGTGAAGATAACATCACGGCGGCTTGCAATTATAATCGCCTTATCAATTATTTCAAGAGGAGTCACACAAACAGGGCATCCTGGCCCATGAACAAGAGTTATTTCTTTAGGAAGGAGGAAATCAATCCCGAATTTTACAATCGCATGAGTTTGCCCGCCGCATATCTCCATCATGGTCCATTCGCGTGTAGTAATTTTGCAAATCATTTCCGCATATTTCTTGGCGACACCTGCGTCTCTATATTCGTCTATATACTTCATCTTGTCACTTGTTTCCGACTTCTGACATTCTGCGTTTGATTTTTATTTTCTCGTTTCTGACTTCTATTCAACGCAACAAACATTTGCCCCAGTGAAATTCCTCCATCATTCGGCGGCACTCTCTGGTGCCAGTATGGCTTGAATCCTTCTTCGGTCAATCTCGCGATAGTCCTTTCAGTTAAATATTTATTCTGAAAACAGCCGCCGCTAATGACAATTCTTTCCTGACCGACTCGTTCCGCAATATCAATAATCATTTCAACCAAAGTGTTATGAAACTTCTTAGAAATTAATCCGGCTGAGATTGTATTGAACTTATCGACAAGAATCTCTTTAACCATCGGCTCCCAATTTATGATAAACGCAGGTCTGTAATAACTTCCGCCTTCAGTTTTCGGTTTCTTGTGTTCGATAATCTCAAAACCATACATCTCATCAGACTCAATTTCCTCAAGTGCGAATTCCAATTCCATCGCACCTTGTCCTTCGAAATTAACCATCTGCCTTAATCCAATTACCGAAGAAACAGCATCAAATAGACGTCCCACACTTGTCGTAGCCGGAGAGTTTAGACCGGTTTCAAGCATCTTTTTCAAAATTGATAGCATTCCCGGGGCAAACGCTTTGATTGGTTTGATGTCTTCCATTTGAAACAACTCTGCCCCAAAAATTTCATAGAGTAATCCTAAGGCAGTGCGTCGTGGCTCCTTCACAGAAGCTGAACCCCCAGGCAGTCGAAAAGATCGGATTGTCGCCACTCGTTCATACCATGCGCCGTCGGTCGTTAAAAATTCTCCACCCCATATTGTACCATCTTCCCCATAGCCTGTTCCATCCCACGATATTCCGAGCACTTCACCCCTTAACTTATTCTCAGCCATGCAAGAGGCAACATGGGCAAAGTGATGCTGGACTCCTACTTTCTCGCTTTCCAACGTCCGGGCAAATTGTGTCGATAGATAATCGGGGTGTAAATCATGCGCAATTACCATTGGAGAAATTTCATACAACTTTTGGAAATCGCCAGTCACTTTCTCAAAAGCGTTGAATGCTTCCTGAGTTGATAAATCACCGACATGCTGGCTCAGAAAAATATTATTTCCGGAATTTATCGCGATTGTATTCTTCAAATGTCCGCCGACTGCCAGGACCGTTTTTGATCTGGGAATTCCGGTTTCGGAATCCAATTCGACCGGAAACGGTGCATATCCTCGTGCGCGGCGCACCATCTGCATACGATCCGACATTACACGGACAACAGAATCATCAACATGGCGCTCGATATGCCTATCATGTATGAGAAAAACGTCAGCTATATTTCCCAGCTTATCGAGTGCCTCTCGTTCATTAATGCAAATCGGCTCGTCGGAAATATTCCCACTTGTCGCCACCACCGGGAATCCAAGCTCGCGCAACAAGATATGATGGAGCGGTGCATAAGGTAACATCGCACCTAAATATGGGTTACGTGGCGCAACGGATAAAGCTATTTCTGAGTCTTCTAATTTCCTTTTTCTTAGCAGTACGATCGGAGCCTCAGGCGAAAGTAGGAGCCTTTCTTCTACTTCCGAAATTTGACAGTCACTCTTCAAGTAATATAAAGATGGATACATCAAGGCAAATGGCTTTTCTTCACGATGCTTTCTGAGTCTCAGAAGTTTTACTCCTTCATCATTTCTCGCATCCATGAGAAGTTGAAAGCCGCCAATTCCTTTGAGTGCAACTATCTTTCCGGTTCGAATGGCTTCAGCAGCTTGCAGAAGTGCATCGTGCCGCGACGATAAAACCACACCTTTTTTGTCCCGCAGCTCGATATGTGGCCCGCACTCCGGACATGCGTTCGGCTGCGCGTGAAATCTTCTGTCGAGTGGATTTTCGTATTCTTGCCGACAATTTTCGCACATCTCAAACTTCTTCATCGTCGTGTTAGGTCTGTCATACGGCAACGATTTGATAATGCTGAACCGTGGTCCACAGTTCGTGCAATTTGTGAAAGGATAAAGATACCTTCTATTGTTCTTATCAAAAATTTCATCGACACATTCAGGACACGTCGCAACGTCAGGAAGTACCAGCGCGCTTTTCTCACCGTCGGAGTTACTTTCTCTAATTTCAAATTTTGTATAACCGACAGCATCAAGAAAAGAAGTTTCCAATCCCTGAATGTATGCTCGCGGCGGTTTTTCTTTTGCGAGTCGAATTACAAATTGGTCAAGCAAAGCTTTTTCACCTTCGACATTAATAGAAATTCCTTGAGATGAATTAAGTACCCACCCGTTAAGTCTCATTTCAACAGCAAGCCGATAAACAAAAGGTCTGAATCCAACACCCTGAACTGCACCGTGTAAGGTGATGTGGAGCAGGGTTTTCAAGGCTTTTCCGTCTTATTCAAGAGCCATTGCGACCATTCAGGAATTCCCGCATTCGTGGTACAAGAAGTTTCGAATACTTCCAAGTTCGGATTTATTTGAAGCGCGTTCTTCTTAAGCTGGTTCAAACTACAATTGACGTAAGGAACAAGATCAACTTTGTTGATAATTAAAACAGAAGCGTTACGAAACATAGCCGGATATTTTAATGGCTTGTCGTCGCCTTCAGTCGTACTCGCTACCACAACTTTCATCGCTTCACCTAAATCGTAACCGGCAGGACAGACAAGGTTGCCGACGTTCTCAATAACAAGAAGCTCTATGTCTTTCAAATCAATATTTTCAATCGCATCTTGCACGAGCTTCGCTTCGAGATGGCATCCTCCGTTAGTTACAATTTGAACTACCGGCACGCCGAACTTTGCAACTCTCTGGGCATCAAGATCTGTCTGAACGTCACCCTCAACCACCGCAATTTTTATCTTGCCTTTGAGATAATCTAACGTCTTCTCAAGAAGGCTTGTCTTCCCCGAGCCGGGCGAGCTGACGAGATTTATGACAAAAATTCCGTTCCTCGCGAATAGCAACCTGTTCTGCTGTGCCAGTTCATCATTCTTCTCGAGAACTTTTCTTTCTATAGTCACTACACTCATGCTGATTCCTCAATTTCATCATCGACTTCGATCTCGACTACCTGTAATTCGTTCCCTGAAACAATCTTCACGTCAGTACTTCCACAATTCTTACATTGGAACAAAAAACTTTCAACTTCAAAATCAACTCCGCAACCTTCGCAGTGTGCCATTATACTGATATTTTCAATTTCGAGAATTGCTTTCTCAAGCGGTGTGCCTTTCGTGATGACGCCAAAGCAAAACTCAAGTGAATCGGGAATGACATTTGCCAGTTCACCGATTCTTACCTTTACACTTTTGACAGAACAGTCTGCCGCAAGATTTTCCTTGACGATCTCTATAATATTTTCCGCTATCGATAGTTCATGCATCTGATTTCTCAATCCTGCTTTTGTTCGCCAAGCTCTTTAAGGTCATCGATTTCGTTGAGGTATTCAAAAACCTGTTTCGCTTCGTTCTCGTCAACTATGCTGATTGCAAATCCGACATGGACTATTACATATTCCCCCACCTTTGCTTCGGGCACGTATGCAAGGCAAACCTCTTTCGATATGCCGCCGAAGTTCACCGTCCCCATCATCATTCCGGTTTCATTCTCCGTTATCTTCATGACCTTTCCGGGTACACCGAGACACATTTCTTATCTCCGATCTGTCTGCTATTTTTCTGAAAAACTTCTCATTAAAATTAACCGCATTCTATTCGCTCATATTAGAATGGCACAACGCCCGTGCCGATAAATCCGTCAAAAATGGATATATTTGCGATATTTCATCTTTATCCGGAGGCAGACTGCCTCAAACGATCATAATTTATTGACGTGGAGAACAAATTTTCGATGCCCGTCTTTGACGAACTGTTTCATAAAGGATCACTCCGACAGAACTTGCCACGTTGATTGAATCGACATTATGGTACATCGAAATTTTCATCCGAACATTGCAATACTCCAAAACTTCCTTTGAAATTCCTTCACCTTCGCTCCCAAAAACCAAACAAACATCTTTTGTAAAATCGACATCTGACATTTCAACTGAATCACTTTTCGGATCGGCTGCAATGATCCGAAATAGGAAATCGTCCTGCAGACTTTTTAAGACATTAGAAAGGTTATCAACCTTGGCAACAGGCAGAGTGAAAATAGTTCCCATTGAATTTCTGACTGAACGCCTCAAATACGGATCGCATGAAGTCTCATTAGCTATCAACACCTGCACACCGAACGCCGCACAGTTTCTGACGATCACTCCCATGTTTTCAGAGTTTGCTATTCCATCAACAGCAACAAACAATCTTGGTCCCAGAGATTCTTTCGAGAAATTTAAGATGTCGAATGACTCAGGAACTCTTCCTATCGCCATGATTCCCTGATGTAATCCGTAACCCACAATTTGTTCAAGCTGACTTTTCGCCGCGACGAAAACGCCCTGCTCAACTTGATGGTTCTTGAGAACGCTCGAATATTTATCGAGCCATTCTCTTGTCAACAAGACCGACACCATATTTAGGTCGCTTTCGATCAGACGGCGGACCACCTTCTCGCCTTCAGCAACGAAGATTCCTTTCGCCCGGTGTTCCATGGGACGTCGCATAGTACGGTAAGGCTCAAGATCTGGTAAATCCAAGAAATCGATTTTTGTTACCTGCATGGCATTAATTAGTTTACATCAACAAATATGGTACGATCATAATCCCGCTCTGCACGTTACTAAAACAAAAGGCTGTTCGGTCAAGTCCCAAACAGCCTTTACACATACTGTTCAAACCAATTTAGAATTACGTTCCTGAACTGTAGTCAGTCTGATATTTCACTTGTTCTGGCGTCAACTTGTCAATCTTTATTCCCATCGTTTTCAATTTTACCATCGCAATTTCCTGGTCTTGCTCTGCAGGAATGTCGTGGACTTTATTCTCAAGCTTCTTTCCTTTTTTATGAAGCTCCACAAGCCTGAGTTGCGACATAAACTGGTTCGCAAACGACATATCCATAACCTCTGATGGATGCCCTTCGGCGGCGGCAAGGTTCACAAGTCTCCCTTGCGCCAAGACATAAATTCGTCGCCCATCTTTCGTCAAATATTCTTCGTTGTTCGCGCGAATCTCCTGAACTTTTTTTGTAATGTCTTCGAGATGGTTCAGATTAAGCTCACAGTCGTAATGTCCCGTGTTGCAGACAATCGCACCATCTTTCATTCTCTCGAAATGTCGAGCGACCACGATATCTTTCACACCGGTTGCAGTAATAAATATGTCACCTATCTTTGCGGCTTCGTCCATCGTCATAACTCTCATGCCGTCCAACATAGCTTTCAACGCCGCTGTCGACTTCACTTCTGTTACAATTACATTTGCGCCGAGTCCCTTTGCACGCATCGCGACTCCTTTGCCGCAATGTCCATAACCGGCTACCACTAAATTTTTCCCTGCAAGTAAAACGCTTGTTGCGCGCAGAATACCGTCAAGTGTAGATTGACCTGTACCATAGACATTATCGAAATCCCACTTCGTCTCCGCATCGTTAACTGCAACAACAGGATATTTCAACGCACCGTCGGCCGCCATTGCCCGAAGCCTGTGCACGCCGGTCGTGGTCTCTTCCGTCCCACCGATAATTATAGTTCCGGCAAGCTCAGGATACTTTTTATGTAGAGTGAAAATCAAATCTGCACCATCGTCAAGCGTCAAGTTCGGTTTCATTTTTATCGTTTCATCAATTGCCCAGTAAAATTCCTTCACCGACATTCCATGCCATGCAAAGATAGAAATATTTTCCGAAGCCAGGGCCGCGGCAACGTCATCTTGAGTTGAAAGCGGATTGCAACCGCTCCAGCTTACCTGTGCGCCGCATGCCACGAATGCCTTCACAAGAACTGCGGTCTCCTTCGTGACATGAAGGCATCCGGCAATTTTATATCCTTTGAACGGTTTCGTCACACTATACTTTTCTTGCAGTGCCATCAACACCGGCATTCTCGACTCTGCCCATGCAATTCTCTTCTTGCCTTCGTCAGCAAGCTTAATATCCTTAACTTTATAAAGTCCCTTTACTTCATTCATCAAAAAAATCTCCTAGAACTTGTTGTCGAATTCATTTTAGAAATTATTTCACTTCTCTTCGCAGAGTGTTCACGAGATCCAATTTCTCCCATGTAAAATCTTTGTCGTCTCTACCGAAATGTCCGTAAGCCGCGGTTTTCTCGAAGATCGGCCGGCGTAGGTCAAGATGTTTCGTGATTCCACCAGGTCTGAGATCCATAACTCTTTCAACAATTTTTGCCAAATCAGCATCCGAAATACTCTTTCCTGTGCCTTTTGTATCAACCAAAACGGAAACGGGCTCGGCAACTCCGATTGCATAAGCGAGCTGGATCATACATTCTTTAGCTAAGCCGGCAGCGACAATGTTCTTCGCCAAATAACGTGCGGCGTAAGCTGCACTTCTATCAACCTTCGATGGATCTTTGCCTGAAAATGCACCGCCACCATGGGGAGCGTATCCGCCGTAAGTATCTACAATAATTTTTCTTCCAGTCAGGCCTGCATCTCCATGCGGACCGCCGATTTCAAATCTGCCTGTCGGATTGATGTAATACTTTGTATCCTTCATCAGCAATTTTTCAGAAATGACTTTGTTGATTACAAATTTTTTGACATCTGCCGCAATCTTGTCCTGCCATTTCTTCTCAGTCATCCCCTTTGGCTCCGGGTCATGCTGAGTCGAGACAACAACCGTATCAACGGTCACTCTGCCGCCGTCATGATAAGCGATAGTTACCTGGCTTTTTCCGTCTGGACGGAGATACGGCATCGGAGAATTCTTCATCTTTCTGACTTCTGCAAGGCGGCGAGTAAGCCGGTGCGCCAGCGCGATGGGAAGCGGCATGTATTCCCCAGTCTGATCGCAAGCATAACCGAACATCATTCCCTGATCACCTGCGCCGCCTGTTACAACTCCACGGCTGATATCGCCAGACTGCGAATGCATTACATTTATAATCCCACAAGAGACCGCATCAAATTTATAATCGCTGTTGGTATAACCGATCCTTTCAATTACGCTACGAGCAACTTCTGCGACATCAATCTTCGACTTTGCTAATTCGCTCGTAGTCACTTCTCCACCAATTACAACCAGTCCAGTCGTCACGTAAGTTTCGCATGCAACTCTGGAATTCGGTTCGATTGCAAGATGTGCATCAAGAACTGCATCAGAAATCTGATCGCAAATTTTATCAGGATGCCCTTCAGTGACAGATTCTGATGTGAATAACCTGTACATTATTTTATTTCCCCGGTAGTTTGTTATAAAAAATCTATTTCGGTCGAATCGCCCGCATTGACGCGTTTGAAACTTCCTTTAAGTTGTGCATTTTGTCCGACTATGGATCCTTCAAGAAGCGAGTTCTGTATCGACGCACTTGAGCCTATAATGGAATCACGAATCAGCGAATCATGCACGAAGACATCCGAGTCTATTGTAGCATTAGGCCCGATAATGGAATTCGAAATCTTCGCTGAATCCGCGATAAAAACCGGTGGAATAATTACAACGTCGTCACGTTTCTTGAAATGTTTAGTCTTCTTCAGCAAGTGCCTATTCGTTTCAAGAAGCGTCTCCGGCTTTCCGCAATCGTACCAGCCATCAATCTCGAAGAAAGTTATCTGTTCGCCACGATCCAACATAATTTGTAGAGCATCTGTAAGCTGATACTCGCCTTTCGTCTTTATATTCCTGTTAATGACTTCTGTTAGCGCGTCGAAAAGTTTTCGCGGCGATTTTATGAAATACAAACCAACAAGTGCGAGATTTGAAGTCGGATTATCTGGTTTCTCTATCAACTTCGTCACTTTTCCATCAGCGGTTTCCGCGACTCCGAATCTTCTCGGGTCATCGACCTTCTTCACGCCGATACTTGAATACTCACTTTTCAAAAGCGGAGTGAGATCGACATCGAACACCGTGTCGCCCAAAATAATCAGAAGCGGTTCATCGCTGCTATCTTCGGACAGTGCGACGTAAGCCGCATGTCCGAGACCGAGCCTTTCTTCCTGATAGAAAAACTTGAAATTAGCTTTGAAATTTTTCGTGAGATATTCCTCGACCATCTCGCCCATGTATCCGACCACAACAGAAATTTCTTTTATCCCGATGTCACGAAGTTTATCGACTATGTGTCCGACGATAGGCTTCCCGCCAACGTTCAACAAAACCTTCGGCAACGAATATGTATGAGGACGCAGACGTGTTCCCACTCCTGCGACGGGTATCAAAGCTCTCATTCTTTATAATGATTTTCTATCATAAAATTTAACATCCTGCGACAGAAGTTGCAAAATAATCTATGCCATTCAATGGGAAAGTCCAAGAGTATCATAGCGGCTATTCCCTCATGTGAATTTATTCACAGCAATATGGAATTGAACCCCAAGCCCCAGGCATCGACGCCCAATCAATTTCCAAGAATGAACTCACATATTATGATCGTTGTTATTCAGGCAATATGAACGCAATCTCTCTGAGAAATTCTTTCGATTCGTGTTCCGTTGTTTCTTTGACCACTTTTTGCGATTTTAATAAGGATAAATTTATGTTGATGCGAATTTTCGACAAAGTTCGTGAAGGTGAACGCCTCACTTTTGAAGATGGAATGGAATTATTTAATTCAAGCGATCTACTGACAATCGGTATGATGGCCGACCATGTCAGAAGGAAAAAGCATCCCAAACCCGTCATCACATATATTATCGACAGGAATATCAACTATACAAACGTTTGCGTTACCGAATGCACTTTCTGCGCTTTTTATGCAAAGGTCGGTGATGAGAAAAAGAGCTACACTCTTACATACGAAGAGCTTGGAAACAAAATCCAGGAGACTCTTGACGTTGGCGGGTCTAGAATACTTTTGCAAGGCGGTTTGAATCCGGAATTAGGTCTCGATTATTATGAAGACGTATTCCGGTTCATAAAATCTAATTACAACATTTGCCTTCACGCTTTGTCACCGGAAGAAATTGTTTTCATTGCCGATCAGAGCGGACTGAAGACACGCGAAGTAATCAAGCGGTTGGTAGCTGCAGGACTCGATTCTATTCCGGGAGGCGGCGCAGAGATTTTAGTCGATGATGTCCGCGATAAAATTGCTCCTAAGAAATGTACATCTGACGAATGGCTTGGCGTTATGTATGAAGCTCATAAGTTAGGACTTAAATCGACGGCAACGATGATGTTCGGTCATGTCGAGGACTGCGAAGATCGGCTTCAACACATGATCGTTGTCCGCGAGCTGCAGGATATAACAAATGGGTTCACGGCATTTATTCCATGGACGTTTCAACCGAGAAACACCGAGTTGGCAGAGAACCATGATAATCTTCGGGAAAAATCTTCAGCATTCGATTACCTAAAAACGCTTGCAATTTCTCGTCTCATGGTGGACAATATCGCTTCAATCCAGGTTAGTTGGGTAACGCAAGGACTAAAGATTGCTCAGATTGGGCTCCGGTTTGGCGCAGATGATTTCGGAAGCTTAATGATTGAAGAAAATGTTGTGAGTGCGGCGGGCACAAAACATTTTTCAGGTTTTAGTTTAAATCATATTACTCGTGCAATAAAGGCTGCAGGTTTCGAACCGGAACAAAGATTCGTTTAACAAAATAAAAGACTAAAAGTCAAGAGTTGAATTAGCTCTTAGCTGATAGCCAAATGCCTAAAGCTAAATGTTGCGTTTTGAATTTTGACTTTTCTTAACTGTTCCATTCTAACGTCCATTAGAGAAAGACAATGTGGTACAACTCAATCGTTGAAATAATAGGCAACACGCCGATGCTCAGACTAACGCGAATGGCTCCGGGTATCAAACCAATTTTACTTGCAAAACTTGAATACCTTAACCCTGGCGGCTCAGTCAAAGACCGAATCGGCATGGCAATGATTGAAGACGCGGAACGTCGAGGACTTCTAAAACCGGGCGGAACAATAATCGAAGGAACTTCCGGAAATACCGGAATGGGCTTGGCACTTGCGGCGGTAATGAAAGGGTACAGATGTATTTTCACGATGCCAGATAAAATGAGCCAGGAAAAGATTGATTTATTGCGCGCATTCGGCGCCGAAGTCATCGTCACACCGACCGCTGTTGAACCGGATGACCCACGAAGTTATCATTCGGTTGCGCATCGGCTAAATCACGAAATTCCAAATTCATATTTTCCTAATCAATATGATAACCCGAGTAACCCTCAGGCACATTATGAAACAACAGGTCCAGAAATATGGAATCAAACGGAAGGTAAAGTCACTCATTTTGTCTGCGGTATCGGAACTGGCGGGACAATTGTCGGCGCAGCGAAATATTTGAAGGAGAAGAATCCGAAGATAAAAGTTATCGGCGTAGATCCTGAAGGAAGTATTTATGCCGAATATTTCAGGAGTGGAAAATTTCCAGACAGTCATCCATATAAAGTCGAAGGAATCGGGCAGGACTCGATGCCGAAGATAATGGATTTTACAAACATCAATGAGGTCATCACCGTCTCCGACAAAGATTCATTTTTGGTCACGCGGCAGCTCGCAAAAAAAGAAGGCGTGTTCGCGGGCGGATCCACGGGTTCTGCCATGTATGCAGCTCTGAAAATTGCCGCAACCCTCACCGAACACGACATGATTGTCGTCATTATTCCAGACCATGGTTCCAAATATCTATCGAAACTTTATAACGACACATGGATGAAAGACAACCAATATCTCGAGCCAAGGCTTAAATTAACCGCGAGCGATGTCACGTACGGAAGAAGAGGAAAACGTTCTCTGATCAGCGTGCGCATTGAGGCAACGCTGATGCAGGCGACAAGCTTGATGGAGCAAAACGACATTTCACAATTGCCTGTTATCGAAGATGGAAGAATTATCGGAAGTCTCACTGAAAACAAAGTGCTATCTATACTCGTATCAAACCCGGCGTTGCGAGAGCATAAAGTGAAAGAATTTCTTGACAAGCCGTTCCCTGTCGTGGAGGAGAATGTTTCCATAGAAAAAATTTACAAAATGCTTGACAAAGAAACTGCAGCAGTTGTCGTTAAACATGAGGACAACTTGCTCGACATTATCACAAAATCGGATCTCATATACGCATTGACTGAAAATTCAGCGGAAGCAAAGGAAGGATGATGAAGTCACAAAAAAAATCATTAGGGTTCGGAACACTTGCAATTCACGCGGGGCAAGAAGCAGACACCGCGACCGGCGCAATCATGACTCCGATTTACCAAACATCAACATTCGTGCAATCCGAGCCAACCGTCCACAAAGGATACGACTATTCACGAGCCGGCAACCCGACACGCACCGCGCTCGAAAAGAATTTAGCCGCGCTCGAAGATGGGAAATACTGCGCAGCATTCTCTTCCGGCATGGGAGCAATCGATGCAATTGTGAAACTTTTGAAAGCCGGTGATCATGTCATCGCGGGAAATGATTTGTATGGTGGAACATACCGGATTTTTGTTAAAGTGTTTGCACAGTTCGGATTGAGTTTCGACTTCATAAACATGAGCAAGGCGGAGAATGTGAAGAAGGCATTGAAGCCAAACACGAAGATGATTTGGATTGAGACGCCGACAAATCCGCTCCTCAGGATTGTCGATATAGAAGGCGTTGCGAAGATCGCCAAAAAGCGTGGCACATTATCTGTCGTCGATAATACATTCGCAACTCCATTTCTTCAAAAACCTTTATCGCTTGGCGTCGACATCGTGATGCATAGCGCAACCAAATATCTCGGCGGGCACTCCGACGTTATTTTAGGCGCCGCAATGACAAATGATGACGCGATTGCCGAGAAACTTTACTTCATACAAAAGTCCAGCGGCGCCGTGCCAGGCCCATTCGATTGTTTTCTCGCACTTCGAGGAACAAAAACTTTGCATTTGAGAATGGAACGGCACTGTTTGAATGCAAGAAAAGTTGCAGAGTTTCTCGCCAATCACTCTAAAGTCAAGACGGTGAATTTCCCCGGATTCAAAACTCATCCCAACCATGAAATCGCCAAACGACAGATGAGAAATTTCGGCGGAATGGTTTCTTTCACGTTGAAGAATGACAACATAGAAGCCGCGAAAAAGCTGACGACGCTGACAAAAATTTTCACTCTTGCGGAGAGTCTTGGTGGTGTTGAATCGCTCATCGAACATCCAGCATCTATGACACATTCGTCGTTGCCGCGTGACGTTAGACTCAAATCCGGACTGGAAGATACCTTGATAAGACTCTCAGTCGGCGTCGAGGATTCTGAAGATCTCATCGATGATTTGAAGCAAGCGCTCGACAAAATCCGATGACACGCCATGTTTCCGACCTTCGATAGTTTTCACTTCCTTGCATCGGGAACTAATTCATTCTATTTTTCGTCTATGATATTTAGTATATCAAGAGAAAAATTCTAAACCACGATGTCGTTTAAAAAGCGAAAAGCAACTGCAAGAAGCGTACTGGTTCTTTATGCTTTTATAACCGTAACTTTCTCGCTTGCCCATAAGGATTTCGTTCCATTAGAGAGCGGCATCAGCTTAACTCCGGTAAACGCTTTACACCACGCTCTTGACGCAAGCGATAATGATTTAGTCTGCCCTGCTCATAATTTTGCGCAATCGACAACTGGGACAGCTGCTTTCTCCCAAAATTTCACTCCACCTGATTATTTCTCACTTCTCGAGGTGGAACTACTCGACCATCTTTTCACTCCCCCATTACACAACCTTTCCACTCGCGCCCCTCCTCAAGCATAACTCCATCAACTAACTATTAAAATTGGCGCTCCAATCTCAATAAGAGTGGTGTACCATTATGTCAAACACAATTTCTCAAGGAGAATACAATGCTTAGAAGCGTTTTTCTGTTCTTAATTATTTTTTGCACGCTGCAAATAACATCTCCACTCCATGCACAGATCGCAGCACAGCCTGCGGCAATATCGGGCGGCGGCGGACCAAATCCACAAGAGGGGGAAAACTATCGAGTAATCGTTTATGATGGTGATCTCAAAGTTCCAATACAACTTGCAATTGTTTCCCTGCGGCGTGATGGATATGTAATCGCCGAGAAGATCACGAACCCTGCGGGACTTGCGAAATTTGTTGACATTGATGACGGCACCTACGATCTATTGGTTCATTCCCTCGGATACAATGATGTCTCAAAGTCGGTGGTTGTCGATAAGAATCACCAAATTGACTCGGTTGCGCTCAACATTTTTACTTTGAATGAACAGGTAGTTGTCGGACAGCACATGACACCCGTGACATCATTCGGTCTCACAACTGGGACTGGGAACCAAGTGTTTGAGTCGGAGGCGTACCACGCGCCACCAAGCACACAGATGACCACGTTGGTTCAGGAAAACCTGATTGGGGCGGCACGAGCGCCGACAGGAGAAGTGCACATCCGTGGTCAGCATGGAGAATATGAATATTTCGTCGACGGACTTCCGGTTCCCCTCGGAGTATTCGGCGGCCTGAACGACATCGTCGATCCGAAAGTAATTGACAGAGCCGTGCTAATGGATGGCGGCTGGCCGGCGGAATATGGCGGACAAATCACTGCAGTCATCGATCTACAAAATCGGGTTCCAACGGGAGGTTTTCATTTGGACGCATCTACCTATGGCGGCAGTTATTACGCGCCTAGCTCGAACGATACGCTAGGAAATAAAGTGGGAGCTTTGAAGGCGCTGAATTCGAATGGACAAAGCCTTTCACTAAGCGACCACATAGACAACCTCGGAGTTTTTTTATCGGGCTCCCGTGAGGAAACAGACCGCAGAATTGATCCACCAGTGACTCAAGTTTTCCATGATCATGGATTTGATTATTTCCTGTACGGCAAACTTGATTACACGTTAAGCGAAACCGATTACTTAACGGCTAACCTGAACGACAGTAAAACATATACTCAAGTCCCTTATGATTCCGTTGAAGGAATCATGAACGATGTTCAGAATACTTCAAACTCGTTTCAGACTTTGTCATATTATCACACGATTTCGACAGAAAACGATAAGGAGAGCAATCTGTTTGCAGGCGTCTACGCGCGTGAAGGCGGACTTGTTTACACACCGGGTCCGGGCGATCCTGCCACCTTTCAATTTCCAAACGACACGACAGGTTATGTACTTGCCGAAAATCGATCTTTCACGACTCTTGGCACGAGGATCAAGTACGACGACAGATTGTCCCACCACTTCATGTACGCAGTAGGAATGGATTTCAGCAGCACAAACGGAAAGGAAAATTTCACATCACAAGATAGTGCAGGCTATGCTGGCCCGGTTGTGAATACAAAATATGCAGGTTCCGACTTCGGTGTGTTTGCCGAAAGTGAAATACACCCTTTGGAGTGGACAAAGATCGAACTCGGAGTCAGATACGACCAGCACAGCACCCCTGACACGACTCTTCAGAAACAAGTAAGCCCACGAATCAAATGGAATATTTTGTTCGATGAATCTAATTCAGCCTACCTGTATTACGGAAGACTCTTCATGCCGACCAATATAGAAGGGCTGAGAACCATCGAAATAACGCAGTATGACAAAGGTGTTCCAACGCTTCCCGAACGTGACGATTTTTACGAAGCAGTTTACACACGCGATTATGGATTTGGACTCCGGAGCAAGGTGGATGCTTTTTATAAATACGCGAGTCCTGGAGTGGACGACGAAACGGTCGGCGCAAGCGCCATCAAGACACCGGTTAACATTAATCAAGTCCATACTACTGGAATTGAATTAGGACTTTCATACGATGATCCATCAACGCCGTTATCAGGCTACATTAACTCTTCGATTATTCACGCCTACGGCTCAGGCGTAGTGACCGGCGGATTCCTGCCGATATCAGATGATGGTTCTGCGACAGATTTGGATCATGATCAGAGGTTGTCAATTGTCGGTTCTATCAATTACCAACCCATCAATTGGTTTGCGAATCTCACAGGCATCTACGGCTCCGGACTAACGAACGGAAATCCGAACAACATTCCATTTCGGACAGGCCTATTCGACTTTAACCAATTCGCCCACACTTCGCCCTCGTGGATAATCAATGTATCAGGCGGATATATTTTCTATCTTAACGGCGGTGCGACGCTTGAGCCATCCTTGTACATCACGAACGTCCTTGATCACATCCATTTGATAAAAGGTGCATACGCCAGCGCCGCGAGCTGGGAAGAGCCGAGAAACATCGTGTTTAAAATTGCATATCATATTTAAAACGATAACTTCTCACTTGTAAGGGAGCAAGGCGTTTGTCCAACGTCCGAAAACCGATTGCCGGAGCTTTGATACTTAATAAGTCAATTTGTGTCGTCGAAGTTCTGGCCGGTTTGTCGGCAAGCAGCCTTAACTTAATCATGGACCCGGTTCATAAAATGAAACATACCGAACGAATCATCGAGCGCATTCTCTTCGTGCTGGCACTCCAAACGTCAGCAAGCTCAATCGGATCAACCATAATACTGAATGTGATGGCTGTTTCAAAGAACAATAATCCTCAAGGTGATGATGCGGAACAAAAAGTATAGACAGAGAAACCCGCCGGGAAGCCAGATAATGAGAAAAATCCTGTGGATCGCTCTTGTGGTCGCGTTGCCCATTATTTCCGCTAATTTCCATCGACAGACCAACGGCGGGACAGGAGTTACCGACGAGCCGGCTTTCAAAGACGATGGTCAGCTTGTATTTGTGAAGCACGGCACGAACGCGACGCTAAAATTAATTCAGATCGAAATCGCAGACGATGATGCAGAGAGGACTCAAGGATTGATGTGGCGGAAATACATGTCCGAAGACGATGGGATGCTGTTTATCTTCGACGATGAAGAGCCGTTGACGTTCTGGATGAAGAACACATATATTTCGCTGGACATGGTTTTCGCAGATAAGTCTGGAAAAATCGTCTCCATATATCCTGAAGCAACTCCGTTCAGCGAGGCTTCGATATCGTCCGGTGCTCCGGCTAAATATGTTGTGGAAGTGAACGCGGATTTTTGCGAGAAATATGGCATTAATGTGGGTGACAAAATAGAATTTGAAAAGTAGAGACCTGACTTCTCAACTTGATTTTACCTCGTTCGTCATTTACAGTGAAGTTGACGTGGTTCGTCCATGAGATGTGATTTTCTTTTCTTTATATTGCTGCGGCATCCAAGAAAATCATGTTGACGGAATGAACCCCCGCAAAAGGACGCTAAGTTTGTTTCTTCGGGAACCTCCATTTATATTTTGTCGAGATGCGAGAGAAGATGGCACATAACTTTCTTACCGCCGGCCTGCTCGCCGCCTATTGGCGGGAATGTCTTGCGGATTTAGGGCAAGCTAATTATGGTTTATAGGCGTGCCTCTCAACGATGCAAGTTATGAATGAATCAGACCTACAAAAAAAGATAGAATACCTTCGTCTCAGAATAGCATCGGGCCAGAATCCAGAGGACAACAAACTCGAGCTCAAGAGTCGTTGGTATTCCTTGAAGAACACTGACGATAAAATCGATCCACACGCACAGAATGAGTTTTTGAAGGACCTTGTTGCACTTGCAAATACTCCGGGGCTTGACGGGTTTCTGATAATTGGGATGGATGAACAGGGTGGGCTTAACAATTCCCCATTTTCTTTGAGCGGTTTGAAAGACCAAACTGAGATCAGAAATCTAGTGGTGAAAAACGTGGACACGCCAGTGGAGTTCATATTACACGAAATCCCGATAGCAGATTCTGGTTCAACAAAGATTATATCGATTTTTGAGGTACCTTTGTCGAATGATAGACCACATGTTATTCACAGATATGTTACGCCCAAACAAGGTGAAATTCAGAATTATATTCCCATTCGTAAATCTACCGGTGTCTTTGCAGCTAACCGGAATGACTTGGAGTTAATGTACCATGAGAGAACGCATCTTAATCCAGAATACGCTTTGGAGATATCATCGTACAAACCTCGTTTCTTGGTCGGTTCATCGATCCAAGGATTATCACTGGAATTCCAACTTGTCTTTCAAAATACTGGGGAAAAAGGGATAGCGGTTGCCGAAGCAGAGATCGAAATACTTCCTGATCAACAGCTCGCCACTGATCAACCTTATAAAATTCGGCTTGACTCGTACAAGACAGAAACATCGTATGGCCACTCTTATCTTTTCAGTTCACGTCCTTTTGTAATAGAATCAGGTAAACTCGGGACCTTATCAGCATCCTTCTCTCTAAGACTGCCGGGGGATGCTCCGACGAGAATCAGCAACGATAAATCCTTCCGTTTTCTTATCAGGGCAACCGACACCAATGGAAAACAATACCAATCAAAGATCCTTGAGCGTTCGTTCTAATATCCATGGCGACTAGACCTGCCTGTTGCCGAATCTGAACAGAAGAGATTGAGAACGCTGACTATGGCTGGCAGAAATCTGGTGTGGCTTTGAATGTGCAAAAATGGAACTGGTTTGCGTGGTACAACTTGAAAGTAATCGTAGCAGCTTAGCACCCGTTAGTTGGGCTTTTTGATGTCAGGGGAGCGACAGCACGTTATTCCGCGGTTCCTGATGGAAGGATTTGCTAGCTATGTGAGGGGGAGCAATTCGTTTACATGGGTGTACCCGAAGGCCGGATCGCCTTTCAATACGAACCTCGTAAACGTCGGAGTTGAGAAACGGTTTTACACAGAAGGTCAAGATACAGAGGCCGATGACCTTATTACTGTTGCTGAGGGTAAGTTTAGCAGCCTAGTCAGAGACTTGCGGCACGGCATCGGCACGCGTCTAGCCGATCCCCTACTTCCACAGCTGATCGCTCATCTTGAAATCCGCACTAGACACTTGCGGGAAAGCTTTCTGCAAGCGGGTGAATTACTCGTCTCATATCTCATGGCGTTCATGTCTGATGAAGATACTTTCGCCGCCTTTCTACTAAGAAGGTTTCAAACCGATCCTTCGAGGTTTCGTAAATCCATGGCCAACGCCCTGGCCGAACGTGGCCTTTCCCAAGAGCTCATTGAGCAATCTATGCAACTAGTCCCGACGATCATGGAGCGAATGAAAACCAACTTTCGGCCACTGGCAGAAGTATTGCGCCCACTCTACCTAAAGATGCTGAAGCAGGCCGCCAAATCGGGTCATATAAGTGTGTTGAAGACTGCGATAGCACCCGAAACGCGTGTCATCCAGTACAAGAATCTCTCTTTCACTTTAGCTAAACAACTTGAGGAACCTCTGATTCTTGGCGACTCTATAGTCTTATTTCATGTCGATGGGCCAAGACCCTACAAAGCATTCCTCGATAAAGGAGACACCTTGAAAGCTGTCGTCTTGCCTCTTGATTCAAGAACACTCTTGATTGCAGCCGTACCTGGGTTTAAAGTGAACCATTATGATTTTCGAGAACCAATAGCTCGATGCTCCTTGGAGTATTTCATAGCGACAGACAGATCGAGCGCAAACGAACTACTGAAAGATCAGATTGGCATTGATGCGGCCCTGCTCACGAAAGCAGACTTAGAAGAAATACTCTCGGAACTGTCAAAAGGACAATAAGGCGCGACGACCCACTTTGACCATATGTGACAAAACAAAAGTTGCCTCCCGCCTTACGGCGGAAGGCAACCCACTGCTTGCAACTTTGCTAATTGATCTTACTTGTCATCCAGCTTTTTGGGATTACTACTGTTCGTATTGCCGCCGTCGTTCTTTCCCTCATGGTTGGCGGCAATCTCCTTTGTTACACGCGCCGTATCATAATCCTAGCTTGCCGGCAAAATCAATAATTCCTGAAACTGGCCTCTTCAGCTTCTTTGCTATTTGCACATACGTCATTGTTGCGTAATTCGCGCGAATAAACGTGCGCTCGGCTTCTGTGTAACGTGGAGACTCCTTTTGTCAGGGGCCCAAGACCCATTCGATATGCCAATGCGCGCACGCGCTGCCGCGGCTGATGCAGTCGCTCTGCAAGCTCTTTGATCGGTCTCGTATTGTACAATCGTCGTACTAATTGTTTTTCCGCGGTCGTCCATGTGTGGATGGTGTTCTTGCGTTTCTTCATCTTTTTATAGAAATGCCCCACGGCGGCTTTGGTTCTTCCCAATGCCACGCCGACTTGCTTGTGCGTTAGTTCGGGGAAAGAATTCATGGCAAAATCTATTTCTTCTTGCGTCCATGGGCGGGGTTTCTTTCTCGCCACACCAATATCCCATGCCCGATCTCCAACCGCGTGCGCCGATGTTCCAAGACTCTTTGCAATTTCAAAAGTCTTACGTTGACCGTACCAACGTTTCAAATAGGCATCTGCTTTCGGCGTCCAACGTATTCTTCCTTTCATATTAATTCTGCGCCTCTGCGCCGTGGCATGTACGGATGACAATGAACGTTTCAGAGCATTTGCAATAAATTGCACTCCCTTTGTCGGGTAATGTTCTTTTAAAAACGAAAGCTCGCGGGGAGTCCATGCGAGTGTTTTTTTGCGCAAACCTAATTCTCCTGCCCTATTGATTATGCCGTATTCCGTCCGCCTGAGCATCCTGCAAATTAACCGCACCGGTTTCATTTTATAATATTTCCGGAGCACTTTGTCTTCCTGCGATGTCCACGAATTGACTCCACTTTTTCTAGGAGGGTATTCGCCCTTATTTTGCTTCGTCTTGATTTTGGGCGCTGGCAAGGTTGCGGGCAAACTAGATTTTTGTGAATATTTGTCTTGTCTCTGCGCCGGTTCAACTTGGACCGGATAGGGATGCTTAATCTTGATCCCCAGTTCACGCGCCCGGAGCATTACGGTATAGAGAGGTTTCTTGAGCAGCCAGGCAAGCTCCGTCCCGGATTTCCTTTTATAATGCGCGAGGAGTATTCTGTCGTCTGCTTTTGTCCAATCCTTTTTCAAATTCTTTTCCGTCTTTTTCTTCTCAAATGAGTAAGTTGTCGAAATAGTCAAAGGTGCTGAGATCATGGTTCTTACAAATCTCCGCATACTCTTTTATCTCAACATTTCTTTCAACCTGCTTTCCACAACGATTTAGTTAACCAATCATCCCATTCATTCAATATTCCATTATTCCATCTTACTATCAACCAAAATTAATGAAGTTGCCTCCCGTCTCGCGGCAGAAGGCAACCCACTGCCTGCGAACAGGATCACGCTCTCACCGGATGAGTTGCAAAGTACACATCGTAAAATTCCGGATCGTTTCCCTTCAATGATGATTTATAAAGATAAGGTTAGTATGAAACTCAGCGAGCTGTAGTTTCTATATCCAGAGTTTCCTTTTTCCAAGGCAGGTCAATTTATTACTGAATTTCGGATGGGCGATGATAATCAAATAAGGAACAGCTGACAGCGCTACCGCTTTTTTATGATCAATCTGGGAAAAAATCTTCCTGTAATTTTACAATATTCCTCATAATCATTCGGGAACACTTCCCTCAACATACTTTCTTCCTTCCTCACAAGGAAATGCCATATTGGATGAAGCAGGAAAGCCCAACAAACAAATGCCCAATTATTTAGTAAAATTGCCAGCCCAAAGTCGAAAAAGGTCACGAACGCGGCGTAAAGAGGATGACGGAAATACCTGAAGGCTCCTGTTGTTGTTAGAGTTTTTCCTCTCAATCTTGGATCCAAGGATTTAAAACTCCAACCGACAACCATGATGCAAATAACGGTCAAAGTAATAAATACAGAGACACGAATAGTTTCATGATCGACAAACATTTCGGGAATATTGAGCATACCCTTCAGGAAGTTAGCAAGAAGAAGTAGGGCTACACTTATGAATAACCCCACAGGACCGGAACCAAAAATTCTATTGAAACCATTCATTTTTTGGATTTACTTCCAATCCCCAGACTTGAAGACCCGACTATATCCACAATCTTTTCTTTGCAAAGCAAGTTAACTCATCCCTGAATTTAGGGTGCGCAATGCTGACCAATGCTTTTACTCTTTCGCTGATTTTTTTGCCGTGCAAATTGACAACCCCGAATTCGGTGGCAACGTAATGCACGTCACCGCGCGAAGTGGTGACGCCGGCACCTTCCGTAAGATGGACGGCGATTCTTGAGATGGTTCCACCTTTTGCCGTGGAAGGAAGAGCCACAATTGGCTTGCCGCCTTCCGACCTTGCTGCGCCGCGAATAAAATCGAGTTGCCCGCCGAAGCCGCTGTAAAAATTGTAGCCGATAGAATCGGCACAGACCTGTCCGGTTAGGTCGATTTGAATGGCCGAGTTAATGGCGACCATCTTTTTATTCTGGCTTATCACAAACGGATCGTTGACATAGTGTGTCGGATGGAATTCAGCTATCGGGTTATTGTGGATGAAATCGAAAAGTTTCTTACTCCCAAGCACAAAACCTGCAACCATCTTGCCCGGATGGAGAGATTTCTTTTCGTTTGTAATTATCCCATCCTCGGCAAGTTTTATAACACCGTCCGAGAACATTTCGGAATGGATGCCGAGATCCTTTTTCCCTTCGAGCGACATCAACACCGCATCGGGAATCTTTCCGATACCAAGCTGGAGAGTAGATCCGTCTTCGATCAGATCGGAAATATTCTCGCCAATTTTCTTGAAGACTTGAAGTTCCTCTTCGGTTGTGTCGGGTTCAATTTGCGGAAGCTCCATGATAGGCACGTCAACTTCGACCGCCTTGTGAATCTTGCTGACGTGGATGAAACTGTCTCCCAGCGCTCGCGGCATACTATGATTCACCTGGGCGATGACCACTTTTGCAACTTCGGTCGCCGGTTTTGTCACATCGACTCCGACCCCAAAGCTGCAGAATCCGTGCTCATCCGGAGGAGAAACATGGATCAATGCGACATCTATATTTATTTCGCCGGAATAAAAAAGACGCGGTATCTCTGAGAGAAAGACCGGGACAAAATCGGCGCGGCCTTCATTTACGGCGTCGCGGACGTTCTTGCCGATGAAGAGCGCGGTATGTCTGAAATGAGACGCCATTTCGGGTTCCGTGTACTTCGCCTTCCCGACCGAAAGGACATGGATTATTTCGCAATCCCGAATTTCAGGAGCGCGTTCCACCATCGCGTCAACTAATATCTCCGGGACGGCACAACCGGGATGAAGATAGACTTTGTCGCCGGATTTGACCACTCTTACCGCTTCCCCCGCGGTCGTGACCCTGCTTCGATATGTATCGATCCAGGACATTTCTTAAAAGTCAGACATTTTAACCGCTAAGCTCGCAAAGACACACAAAGAAACTTTTGCTTCAAGAGCATTATCTTTGCGCACGATTGCGTCCTTTGCGGTTATAAACATTTTTCTATCGGCCGAAACTGTTTCCCGAAAATTTTTGCTGCGATCTCTTGCGTGAAGCTCCCATCATAAGCACAGACTCCTTTGGCAAGCCATTGATCGTCTTTTAACGCTTGCACAATCCCTTTCTGGGCTATCTCGATGACATAAGGCAGAATAGTATTTGTCAATGCGTAGGTCGCAGTTCTTGCAACTGCCCCTGTTATGTTAGGCACGCAATGGTGGATTACATCATGGAGCACGAATACCGGATCTTGAAGTGTCGTTGGCCGGCTTGTCTCAACGCATCCGCCCTGATCAATCGCAACGTCGATAATCACCGCGCCCGGTTTCATAGTCTTGACCATATCTTCGGTTACAAGATGTGGAGTGCGTTCACCTCTTATGGAGATCGCTCCTATCAAAACATCGGCGTAAGCAACACTCTTCTTCACATTCACTGGCGTAGCAAGTGCTGTCGTGACACGCTTCGTAAGAAGTCGATCAACATTTCTCAAGTGCTTAATGTTATGGTCAAGCACGATAACCTGGGCTCCAAGTCCGATCGCCGTGCGCGCAGCTTCAGTTCCGACAATGCCGGCTCCCAAAATTACGACTGCGGCTGGCGCTATGCCGGCAGCCCCGCCAAGAATTATTCCGCGTCCATGATTTCCTGTCTCAAGCAATCGGGCCGCAATAAAAATTGAAAGTTGCCCTGCAATTTCACTCATTGAATGAACGACGGGCCTGTCACCATCCTCAGTTTCGACAAATTCATATCCGATCATATTTATTTTTTTCTGCAAAACCGATTCTATAAACTGTGGTCTGGCAACAGGAAGGTTTAGGAAACTGAAAGTGGTCTGCCCGCGTTCCATCATACCGATGTCCTCCACCATGGGAGCTTCAACGGAACAAATCAGCTCACATCGCCTGAATACTTCTTCTTTCGAATAGACAACCGTGGCTCCGGCTTTGCGATAAGGCTCATCTCCAAAGTGGCTTAACCGTCCTGCTTGCGACTCCACAAAAATCGCATTTCTAAGCTGAGTCAACGTCGCGACGGCGGATGGTGTCAGCGAAACACGATTCTCATGCTTCGCAAGTTCGTTAGGAATACCAATATTCATATTTCAAAGTCAAAATTCAAATTAAGTTGTCTCTTCAGCCAAAGGCTGATCAGCCTTTGGCTGAAACTTTTCAATTAGCAAAATATTCATGTATTGCTGCAGCAGACCGCTGACCATCTTCCATCGCGAGAATCACCGTTGCGCCGCCGCGCGAAAGATCGCCGCCTGCAAAAACTCCCGGACGACTCGTTTGACAGTTCTTATCAACCACGACTGTTCCACGTTTCGATACATCAACACCCGGTGTCGTTGCCTGCAATATTGGATTCGGACGTTGACCTATTGCAAAGATAACCGTATCAACATCCATAATAAAGTTAGAACCGGGAATTACAAGCGGTTTTCTTCGTCCCGAATCGTCCGGCTCGCCGAGCTGCATCTTGACACACTCCATGGCTTTCACCCATTTATTGTCGCCGGCAATTATGCGAACGGGATTCGTCAGGACATGGAACTCAATCCCTTCTTCTTCCGCGTGATGCACTTCCTCTTCGCGCGCGGGCATTTCTTCTTTGCTCCGACGATATATCAAATATGCCTTTTCCGTCCCGAGACGATTCGCCGTGCGGACCGCATCCATCGCCGTGTTTCCTCCTCCGATAACTGCGATTCTCCTCCCGATCTTGACAGGAGTATCGTATTCCGGGAATTTGTATCCATTCATGAAATTGACACGCGTTAAAAATTCGCTCGCGGAAAAAACACCGGGAAAATTTTCGCCGGGAATGCCAAGAAAATTTGGTGTTCCAGCTCCGGTTCCGAGAAACACCGCATCAAAACCGAGATCGCCCATCAGCTCATCAACCGTCGCTGTTCTTCCAATAACAAAATTTGTTATGAATTCCACGCCAAGCTTCTTTACGTTCTCAATTTCCACGTCAAGGATCGATTTCGGCAAACGGAATTCAGGAATTCCGTATCTCAAAACTCCGCCGGCAGAATGAAGTGCTTCGAAAACCGAAACATTGTAGCCTAACTTTGCAAGCTCTGCGGCGCATGTTAAACCCGCAGGCCCCGATCCGACAATCGCGACTTTTTCCTTGCGCTTCTGGTCTACGGCAAATCCATTAGATGCATCATGGTGCCTTTCATAGTCTGCAACGAAACGTTCCAGTTTTCCTATCGCAACCGGAAGATGTTTTTTCCCAATGGGACAAACTGCTTCGCATTGTGTTTCCTGCGGACACACTCTCCCTGTTATTGCGGGCAAATAATTCTTCTCTTTAATTTTTCTCGCCGCTCCAAGATAATCTTTTTCAACTATCAGCTTGATAAAACCCGGAATATCTATTCGCACCGGGCAGCCTTCAACACACAGCGGTTCTTTGCATTCGATACAGCGAAGCATTTCCTGAGATACAATATTTTCATCGAAGCCAAATGAGACTTCTTCGAAATTATGTCTTCGAACATTCGCGTCTTGCTCTATCGGAACTTGTCTCGGAATCTTCAATCTTTGCGAAGGCTTGAGCGCATTAGGCATTTGCAGCCTCCTTAACATTCTCCTTACATTCGTGACCATTTCCCGAGTGGTTTTGTTGAAGAAGTTCCTTATCAAATTGTTCTAATGACAATTTTTCCAAATCCATGTAACTTCGATTCCGTGTAATAAGCTCATCGAAATTAACGAGATGTCCGTCGAATTCGGGCCCGTCGACACAAGCAAACTTTGTTTCATCTCCAATTGACACCCGGCATGCCCCGCACATTCCTGTGCCATCCATCATAATAGGGTTCAAACTTACAAATGTCTGAATTCCAATCGGCTTCGTAAAATCCGATACGGATTTCATCATAATAATAGGTCCGATCGCGTAAACCGCTTTGACACTTGTATCTTTTTTCAAATACACATCCAAGGCATTCGTAACTAAGCCCTTCATTCCGTATGAGCCATCATCTGTTGTAATGAAAAATTCGTCAGAGATTTCCCGCAGCTCATTCTCAAGTATTATAAGTTCTTTTGATCTTGCGCCGACAATTGTGATGAGCTTATTACCGGCATTCTTCAACGCACAAGCTATCGGATAAACTTCAGCAGTTCCGACACCGCCGCCGATGCAAACAACTGTACCATAATTATGGATCGGTGTTGGATTGCCGAGCGGCCCGACAACATCTAAAAGAAAGTCCCCTTTCTCTTGTAAGCTCAGAAGCTTAGTGGTTTTGCCGATGGCCTGTACCATTATAGTTATTGTGCCGGCTTCCTGATTTGAATCTACAATTGTCAACGGGATTCGCTCGCCATGGTCGTTCACCCGGATGATGACAAAATTTCCGGCTTTGTGTTTGCGAGCAACATACGGTGCTTTGATTATAAATTTCGTAATTGATTTTGCGGGAGTTTCTTTATTTAAGATTTCGAACATTAATTTTTCCTTTTCCCTAATAGGATCGGCTCAAGCTCGGGAATCGAAGCCTCGCGAATTGCATTATTAGTGCAAAAAGACGAAATATCTCTAAGGAGTTCCACTTCGTCCTTGGTTTGTGGTTGGCAAATAGTAAGGTAAGGACGAACATATTCCTCGTTGTCGAAAAAACCCCGTGCAATACTTTTGCAAATTCCACAACCGTTGCAATCTTCCGTTACGAAGAACTCAACCGCGGTAGCTTCTTTAACCAAAGATGCTTCGTACGGAAGCTCGCCGCTTTTGATTATGTGAAAGCCTTTATCATCTTGATAACCCCTAGGTGCGCTCATCATTTCACTTATGATCGAACCGATGAGAATTATCATAATTGCCGCGACTATCATCAACCAGATCATTTTTTCTCCTTCAGCTAAGTCTTATTGCAGGCTGGCTCTCCAAAACATTAGCTGATCAAGTGATCACGAATATTGACTTAACTTTTACAATATCATCATGCATTTGTAACAAACATATTTACAGCAACCGATATGCCGATTTTTTGCCAAATAATATGGTAATTGAGAATGCAACTTGCGTTTGCAGGTCAATTCTCCGCAAAATTGGTGGCAAGTTTCCATAAATTTCAACTCGATTAAGCAAAGAGGGTTTACAGGACACTCAGATTTTGGCACTTCCTTGAGAAGAGTGCTTGACTTTGACATCGTCATGATTTAAATTAGCAGTCACAAAGGACAAGTGCCAAAATGCGCATAAGTCTTTGAATGACACGAAAATTCAAAAAGAACTTTTAAAAATAGGAGGGTTAATAAATGAAGATTAAACCGTTGGCAGACCGGGTTGTCGTAAGACCGCTGGAAGCCGAAGAGAAGACCAAAGGCGGTCTTTACGTACCCGATACGGCAAAGGAACGCCCGCAACAAGGCGAGATCATTGCGGTTGGGCCAGGAAGGACTGAGGACGGAAAGAAGATTCCGCCTGAAGTCAAAGTTGGAGACAAAATTTTATACGGGAAATACTCCGGTACCGAAGTCACTTACGACGGAGTGGAGTACCTCATCATGCGCGAGAGCGACATTTTTGCAATTTTATAAATTAAAAGGAGTGTGATATATAATGGCAGCAAAGATAATTAAATTCGGACCTGACGCACGTTCGGCACTGAAACGGGGTGTGGATACACTCGCGGATGCGGTGAAAGTTACTCTCGGACCTCGCGGACGTAATGTGGTGATAGACAAAAAGTTCGGGGCACCGACAATCACAAAAGATGGTGTCACCGTTGCAAAAGAAATCGAACTTGAAGACACAATAGAAAACATGGGTGCGCAGATGGTGCGTGAAGTCGCATCGAAAACTTCGGACGTTGCAGGTGATGGTACAACTACAGCAACCGTGCTGGCACAGGCAATCTTCCGTGAAGGTTTAAAGAATGTGACCGCAGGCGCAAACCCGATGGAGCTAAAGCGCGGCATCGACCTCGCAGTGGCCAAAGTGGTCGAAGAGCTCAAAGGTATCAGCAAGCCGGTTGACAAGAACAGCAAGAAGGAGATTGCCCAGGTTGGAGCGATCTCGGCGAACAATGACACGGTGATCGGCGAGCTAATTGCCGACGCGATGATGAAAGTCGGCACCGACGGCGTCATCACAGTGGAAGAGGCGAAAGGAACCGACACCACCATCGACGTCGTGGAAGGGATGCAGTTTGACCGCGGATATCTTTCACCGTACTTTGTTACGGACACGGAATCGATGGAGGCAGACATGGAAGATCCTTACATTCTCATCCACGACAAGAAAATCTCCGCGATGAAAGACCTTCTCCCCATTCTTGAGAAAATTGCGCAAGCAGGTCGCTCGATTGTCATCATCACAGAAGACCTTGAAGGCGAAGCGCTTGCGACTTTAGTCGTCAACAAGATTCGCGGAACATTGAAGTGCGTTGCCGTCAAAGCACCCGGCTTCGGCGACAGACGAAAAGCCATGCTGGAAGACGTCGCCGTTCTCACGGGCGGACAAGTTATCTCCGAAGAGAAAGGCTTTAAGCTCGAGAACGCGCAGCTTACTTTCCTCGGCACGGCGAAGAAAGTAACAGTTGATAAAGACAATACCACTATTGTCGAAGGCGCCGGCTCCAAAGACGACATCAAGCGCCGCATCAATGAGATCAAGGCGCAGATCGACAAGACAACGTCGGATTACGACAAAGAAAAACTGCAGGAGAGACTTGCAAAACTTTCCGGCGGAGTTGCCGTATTGAAAATCGGCGCGACAACAGAAGTCGAGATGAAAGAAAAGAAAGCTCGCGTCGAAGATGCGCTTCATGCGACACGCGCGGCAGTCGAAGAAGGAATCGTTCCAGGCGGCGGCGTGGCATTGATTAGAGCATTATCCAAGTTAGATTCCGTGAAGACGGAAAATGAGGATCAAAAAATCGGTGTAGAGATCGTAAAGAAATCTCTAGAAGAACCGCTTAGATGGATCGTCAACAATGCTGGACTTGAAGGCTCCGTCGTTTTGCAAAAAGTGAGAGATGGAAAAGACGATTTCGGCTTCAATGCGCAGACTGAGAAGTACGAAAATCTGCTAAAGGCTGGAGTCCTCGATCCGACAAAGGTTACTCGCACCGCATTGCAGAACGCAGCGAGCGTTGCAAGCTTACTTCTGACAACAGAAGCGGTCGTATGTGAGAAACCAGAGAAGGATAAACCGATGATGCCGTCTCCTCCGATGGGTGACATGTACTAAAGAAATCGAAACAAGTACGTCTATAAAAAAAGTCCTGCGAAAGCGGGACTTTTTTTATTTCTAACGGAAGCAGAGAGAAGAAAGTTTATTGGATACTGTTTATTGAGAGCCGCTCTAAATATCTCACTGAGAGCACCATGGAGCGAACTTCATATTTCGAATCTATTTTCATAAATATATGAGCGTCGTTGCCCCCGTTGTTAGCCGGCGTTAATGTCGTGACTCAAAAACCCCTGTTGCTTTAGGAAATGGAACAACCTCAACGCTGCGTTTTCCTCTTTCACTCCCTTTTTATTCTCTACGTAATCTATCAGTTCCTTGAAATACTTCCTGAACGGTTCTACTTCGATGCCAGCTTTTCTAATGGAATTGATGTACAACTTGGGAGAGTTTTCCCATTCGTAAATAACCAGCTTGCGTACCTTGACACCCTTTTTCCACCATTTGATATCCGAGCGGCCATCGGGGGCTTTCCCTTGCTCAATAAAGTCATCTATACGTTTAAAGAATGTCTTGATTTTTCCAACTAACTTCTTGTCGTTGATAATCGCTTTCACTTGAATTATCACTAACTCTTTTTCATTACGAGCAAAAACATCTATGTCGGTCCAGCTTTGCGATTCATATTTCTGTTTTCTTCCTCCTTGCGTTCTTTTCCGTAGAGTACTGAAAGGAATCCAATAGTTCTTGGTGACAAAGTAACCTTTGGCTTGGAAAAGGTCAGCGATTAATTCCTCAACGAAATTTTGCATGGGCTATTCTCTTTGACATTGGTGGGGACATAATAAGACAATGGAGACCGACAATCATTTTGCCGCACCCCCTTGAAGATAATTAGATTTTCACGTGCTCACCACGACCGTGGCATTTCTGACATACACCTGAGCCTTGACATTTGAGACAAGGCATGTTGCCTGGCTTCCCATAGCCCAGGTATCCTTGCTTCCCAGTGCCTTTGCAGTGTTTGCATCTTCCAGTTCCATTGCAGTCTTCGCATTTAACGTCAGGCATATTGTGTCTCCTTCGATTTTGTGAGTTGATGTCGTTTACAGAACGCCGCCCATTAATGGCGGCTAACGTCTGGCGGAAAAAAGTTCGCGCCCGCTCAAGCAGTAGGAAAAACCACGGCGAGGAAAATCAAAACCTGAATTAATGCCCTTTTGAATCTTGATTTTTGACTTTAAGTATAGTGGAGATGCGGGGAGTCGAACCCCGGTCCGAAGATAGGAACAATGAACGTCTTCGTGCATAGCTTCGACCAAAAATTTCACCGAACACTGCTCGCGAAGCAGAGTTGTGATCGGCAATCTCGACTGATTTTTTCCGTTTGACCGCCGAGAACTTTCAAACGGAAAGCCTGCCTAATCGACGCCCAGTTCAGTGCCGACAGACAGAACCTCTGAGTGGACGGGTTACCTTTTTTTAATTAGGCAGCCAATGCGTAGTTATAGTTCGCATTTAGAGTTTTACCGATTTTTTAACGCGGCACCGGAGAACCGCGACACGCAGTTCAAAGCTTCCCAAATCCCCGTCGATTCCAGTATCATCCCCAAAGATCAGAAATAATCCGCTTGTAATAGAATCCTAGGACGGAAAATTGGTTCTCGAATTTTCAAAGAACAAATCCCTATGAATCATTCCGGGATAAGTCGGATATTTTTTTAATTAAACTTCCCGAATGTTCTAAACTCTTTTTTTCGACCGATCGTTCCAATTCATCAGCCACTGTCGAAATTTCCGAATAACCGAACGACTTTGCTGTTCCTTTTATTTGATGAGCAATCTTGTCAACCGTTTCCCAATCGCACGTTCCATTCGCGAGATTCGTATCGTCAATCGTTCTCAGTAGAGTTTTGATCTTTTCCTTTAAGTCCGCTATGAACAAACTCTTTAGCTTTTCAAAAGTCTCGTCTCTTTTCAAGAATTGTATATTTCCAAAATCTCATTTACAAAAGTCTTTGGCTCGATTGGCTTGGGCAGATAACCGTCGAAACCCGCGGCTTCAAATTTCTCTTTATCTCCGCGCATCGTATATGCTGTCAGAGCAATGACGGTTATCTCTTTTGTCAAATCATTTTCGCGAATGCGCCTAAGAACTTCTATACCATCTATTTCAGGAAGTTGAATGTCGAGGAGAATAACATCCGGCGACCGATTCGCAAGAAACTCAAAGACCTGTTTTCCCGAGTCAGCCTCGAAAACATTATAGCCGTTTTTCTTCAGCAGATAAACTGCAAGCTGCCGATTTATGGCATTGTCGTCAACAACAAGAATATCCCGCATGAATCTCCTCTTGAAATATACTAATCGCGACGCGTAAAGGCAATCACGAGGAAAACCATCATTGATTCGGATTTAATTTTCCGCAATTTCCTTTCAGATATAAATTCAAATATTCGTCGTAAGTTTTCAGCAGTAAGAGATAAGTACCAGGGCTGTAAACTGCGCCATGCTCACCGGGTGGAAAAATTCGTAGATCAGCGTCTCTGCCCGCATTTTCCAACGCTGTCAAAAACTGCATCGTATTGATCGGATGAACATTATCGTCCATCATCGAATGCACGAGAAGAAGTTTTCCCCTGAGGCTATCTGCATACGTCATAGCAGAACTTTTTATGTAACCCGAATCGTTGTCGGAAAGAAGCCCCATGTAGCGCTCAGTATAAATATCGTCATACAACCGCCAATCGGTCACAGGAGAATTTGCAATCCCAACTTTGAAAACGCCGGGATGCGTGAGCATCGTAAAGACCGTGCTGAAGCCGCCGTAGCTTGTACCCATGATTGCCATCTTGCTTGTGTCAACGTAAGGAAGCGTCGCGAGATAGTGCGCTGTCTCGACAAAGTCGTGACTTTCCCAGTAGCCCAATTTCTTATAAACGATTTTCATGAATGCGCTTCCGTAATTTGCATTTCCTCTGTTGTTCACATCCACGATGATATATCCCTCTTGCGCCAACCACTGATACCATCCCGAAAAATCGAATGAATTATAAATCGAGTGTGATTCCGGTCCGCCGTATATCGTGAGTATAACCGGATATTTTTTTGTCGAGTCGAAATTAAAAGGCTTTATCATGGAACAATCTAACTTTACGGAGTCGGATGTTGTGAAACTGAAAAGCCTGCGCGGCGAATACTCGTGCGTCTGAATAAATTTGTTGACCGACGCGTTGTCTTCGATTTTCTTGAGCATTTTACCATCGGTATTCCATAACTCAACTTGCCGCGGCTGTTCTGTATTAGAATATGTGTCGATGTAATACTTGCAATTAGGCGACATGTCAAACTGGTGAAAGCCCGACGCCTTCGACAAACGTTTTTCATTAGTGCCGTCAAAATTGATTGAATAAAGATTTTCTTCCAACGGAGAAGCCTCGGCGGAAGTGTAATAAATAGTTTCCTCGTCAGGATCGAATCTCAAAACTTTTATCACGTCCCAATTCCCATTCGTGACACGATTAAGCAGAGTACCATCATAGCCGTAGCGGTAGATTTGATAATACCCGCTTTTATCGGAAATCCAAAAGAACTCATGCACATTTTCCGGAAAAAACATCATGTCATTCACGTCCGTATAAGAATTAAAAATTGCAACCCAGGTGTTGTTCTTCTCTTCCATGATAAACCGACGATTGCCGTTTGTCACGTTGAAAAAATAAAGTCTTAAATCGTCTTGTGCGCGATTGAGAACAATCATTGCAAGTGTATTTGGCTCGCTCGTCCAGTAAATCCTCGGGATATAAGAATCTCCACTCTCGCCAGGATCGAGCCAGATATTCTTCTGCCCTTTTACATCAAGGACTCCAACTCGGACTTTTGGATTCGGATCGCCGACTTGTGGAATCGGAATTTTTTCCCATTCGTTGTGCGGTCCTTCGTAATTTGAAATTTGTATTTCCGGCACATGATTTTCATCGGATTGCCGATAAGCGATATACTTGCTGTCCGGTGACCAGTTCCACGCTTGCGCTTGTCCGAACTCTTCTTCATAAACCCAATCGTAATGCCCATTGAAAATATTTTCCCCCGCGTCGTTCGTTAATTGAGTTTCACTTCTTGCGGCAAAGTCATAAACAAACAGGTCCCCATCGCGCTCGTACCCAACCATCGAACCGTCTGGAGATAGCTCCGCTGTTCTTGCGTTCTTAGCGGCAACGTTCAAATTCTTATTCGCCAATGAATAAACATAATAATCAGAAATTCCGGACCTGCGATAAATTTTTCTGAAATTCGTCTCGAACAAAATATGCTTCGACTCGTGCGCCCACTGGAACGATCGGTACTCAAATTGTTTATTTGTATCTGGAAAAGTAAAACTTTGCGCGTCAAAAATAAGTTCATCCTTTCCGGTTTTTGGATTAAACGAGCGGATATCCTCTTGCTTCGTGGAATCGCTGGCCGCTATATATGAGTAGCGATTGCCATCATCGATCCAATTCAGGCTTCGCGGTCCAGATTTACCCGCCAACATCCCGGTGGCACGAATTGCTTCCTGAATGTTTTTATAACCGGCTTTTTCTTGCGCTTGAAGGAAACCAGCAATGAAAACCGCAGCCACGGTGACTGCCAATGCACATCTGGTACATATTATCATTTTATGTTACCTCTTATTGAAGACATTTTCCACAGGTTACGGAAAATGTTGTTGACCCGATTGGATGCGACCATGAAATACTTGATAGCCATTTTAAGAATAGGAAAAGTTACTCGATGGGAAATCAATTCACAAGCCGGTATAGAGTGATTTGAATCTTAGTACTTCGTTTTATAAATAATAAAAAATGGAGGAAATAAAAATGTTGAGGATCTTCACATTTCTTTTTGCCGCTCTCTTCTTTGCGGCAGCAGTCTATGCACAATCCAATTCTGCAAGCGAAGGACATGGATCGGAAATCACTGTGTCTGCCGAAGCGAATATCTATGCCAATCCGGATATTGCCGAAATTAACTTGAGCATAATTACGCGACAACTGAAAGCGACCGAGGCGTTCAAAACTTATTTGACAAGATATAATGCTCTTGTCGGTTCCCTCCGGGAAATCATCGATACAACTGAACTTAAGACAAATAATTTAAGCATCACACCATCGTTCAATTACCAAAAGCCTGATCAAATTATTCCGGATTATTATCAAGTTTCATCTTCAATGTCTATTTCAGTTAGACTATCTAAATTAAACGACGTTCTCGGCAGGATAGCTTTGGTGGATGGAGTAACCATAAACGGCGTCATTTTCCAGTCAAACGATCTGGATTTACTTGAGACAAAGGCACTCGAAGAGGCCGTAAAGAAAGCTAACGACAAAGCGGAAGCGATAGCTCAGCTTGAAGGCTTGACAAATCTAAAAGTGAAATCAATTAGCACATCATATTCTCATCCACCTGTTCCACTTCGCTACTCGGCTGTTATGGCAACTGAGGCACCTTCCGTTAATCCTTCAACAGTTTCCGTTTCCGCAAATGTCACGGCGACTTACACAGAAAGCTCAAAGTGAAGCTCTTACTTAAAAATCCGGAGTGCGTTGTCACATGTTCCACTGGTGGCAAGTTATTCAAACACGGTTCCGAGATGAACGATGTCGGAGTCATGGCTGGCGTCGATATCTATATTGAAGATGGTACAATAAAAACTATCGGAAAGGTTGAGGCTGATTCCGACTGCGATGTTCTCGACGTTTCCGGAAAAATTCTCATCCCGGGGTTTATCGATCCACACACACATGCGATCTTTACTGGTACAAGAGAACGTGAATTCGCAATGCGTGCGAAGGGAATGACTGAAGTCAAGACGAGCGGCGGTGGAACTATCAAAACCGCTGAAAAAATTCGTGAAATTCAAAGGCACAAGCTCCGATCAAAGTCCGGCAGACGAATCGACAAAATGTTAAGTTGGGGAACGACGACTTTGGAAATAAAAAGCGGCTACGGGCTCGATTTCAAGAATGAAGTCAAGATACTGGAGGCAGCGCAAGATTTAAAGGAAGATTCAATTCAGGATATCATCGTAACCTTCTTAGGCGCGCACATGACCCCCCAGGAAAATAAGGACGACAGAAACATTTACATCAAAACATTGACGGATGAATTAATCCCCTATATTGCGAAGAAAAATCTCGCGGAGTTCTGCGATGTACTCTGCGACGAAGAATTTTTCACAATCGATGAGGCAAGGAAAATTCTCACGGCTGCATGTAAGAACGGACTCAAACTGAAGATGCATACCGACAAGTTTTCGGCAAATGGTGGAGTAAAACTTGCTGTTGAGTTTGGAGTGACATCTGTCGATCACCTCGAAAACATTTCACAGGATGAAATAAAACTGCTTGGCAAGAGTGATACGATAGGAGTAATACTGCCGGCGGTGTCAGCATATCTGCAAGGTAAGTTTGCACCGGCAAGAGTTATGATCGACAACGACTGCGCAATCGCTGTCGCAAGCGATTTCAATCCCTGTACTTCAATGGTTGACAACATGCAAACAGTGATGTGGCTTGCGGTATGTCTCAATAAAATGACCGTCGAAGAAGCGTTGAATGCTGCAACAATCAATGCCGCTGCGGCCATTGGCTTGTCATACAGATTGGGAAGTATTGAAGTCGGAAAGCAAGCCGATATTCTTATAGCGGACGTTAAAGATTACGCATATCTTCCGTACCATTTTACAGAAAATAAAATTACGAAAGTAGTGAAACATGGAACTGTTCTGGAATTTTCTTGAAGAGCCCAACGAGTTATTACTCTATAAACGGGACGAGAGCAGAGATATTCGGTTCAGCGAAGTCAGCCGCGATGATATTCCCTGGCGGGTTTAGCTGAAAGATCTTAGAAAGTGAACGGTTAAAAGTAAAAAATCAAAAATTTCCACTTGTCATTTTTCACTTTACGTCAACTCACCGCTGGTTCGTCTATCGAAAACTTTTTTTTCACAGGATCAACCGATGCAAGAACTCCAAGTGGCAGTGTCATCTTAACAGGCACATGTCCGTAAGGAATGTTCGAAACAACCGGTTTGCCAATGGCAAACAAATCTTCTCGAAGTATTTGCTCCAAAGTTCGGTGCGGCTTATTTGGCTCTTCGGGCACACAATTCGTGAACTGTCCAAGCGCAAACGCGGAAACGTTTGACAGGATTCCGGCAAGACGAAGCTGCGTTAGCATCCTGTCTATTGAATACGGCTCCTCAGAAACTTCTTCTATGAGAAGGACACTACCGACGAAATCCGGAACGTACCGGGTGCCGAGGATCGAAGTGATCAATGACAGATTGCCACCAACTAATCTTCCCTGCGATTTTTTCTTACCCTTGAATGAAAATCGAAAATCTTTGTGACTTCTCAACACGCCCACTTTTTTATGGTGCGTCAACATATCGAAGAACATTTCTTCGGTATAAGAATCAACATTCCCGCCGAATTCGACAGCCATCATAGGACCGCTAAAAGTAACGAGACCAGTCTTCTTGAAGATGGCAAGCTGGAGCGCTGTAATATCGGAGTATCCAACTAAAATTTTAGGATTTTTCTTGATTGCATCATAATCGACCTTATCAAGAATTCTCGGTGTGCCATAACCGCCGCGCGAACAAATGATCGCTTTAACATTCTTGTCCGCAAAAGCTTGATTCAGATCTTCAGCTCGTTCTTCGTCTGTACCGGCAAGGTAGCCATTAACATCGAAGACATTTTTGCTGATGGTGACCCTGTAGCCAAGGGATTCAAAATATTTTACCCCTTTGTGGACTTTGTTTGAATCTCTCGGCGCGCTCGCTGGAGAAATGATCGAGATAAGATCGCCTTTTCGAAGCCGAGAAGGTTTAATGAGCATGTGAGCCTACCAAATTTAATTAGAAAATAACTAAGACGACAGCCAACATGCAACACTAACAAAATTGAAAATAAATCTTGAAAAATTTTCGGCCTGAATTTATATTGGATTGTATTACATGGACAGGTAGCTCAGTTGGTAGAGCAACGGACTGAAAATCCGTGTGTCGGCGGTTCAATTCCGCCCCTGTCCACTGAATTCCTCGCCACCAATTTCCAACTCGTGATAATTCGTGCTTCGTACCTTCACCGAAGTCTACCCTTTACCTTAATCAAATGAAATCCCAAACCCATCCACGTCTTTTTCCCTTTGGAAGAGACGAAGTGGCACGACCCTGTTTGTGGTGGAATCCCGTCAGTCAGACTTTACCGCGACGGAAATGATGAACAACAACAAGTTCTATGCGGATGCATATTTGAATTTTGATCACCATCATGTATTTTGCTATTGTATTGTTTTTCCATCGGAAGTGTCGTCAAGAACGAATCGAACGATAAAATTACAAAATAGATAGGGAAAAATTCTATGGATATCACAACTTCGAAGAACATCAAGCCGTTGACAATCCTATCTAGCGGATTAACAGAAAGCGATCCCGCCCGCGAAGAAGCAGATGAATACCCCCGTGGCTCGTTATATCAACGAACTCTTGGGACAGTTATGCTCAACGAGAAATACATCTCTCAAATATCGGGAGCGCGCAAGTGGCTGTACAAATATTTGCCGACTATCGTTTCACAAGTGGTCGAAGCATACATTACCCGGAAAAAGTATGATGTGGTTATTTCCTGGTCAGACATGGATGCCATTCTATTTGCCGCAATTCTTAAGTTGACCGGGAAAAGGTACCCCCATGTAGCCCTCATGTTCTGGATTTCAAAGCCTAAGAAAGCATTCTTCCTGAAAAGAGTTCATTCGCATATAACGACGCTTGTGCTCTGGACTTCTACTCATCGGGAATTTGCAATAAATCGGTTGGGGGTTCCGCCTGAGAAAATCAGGTTCATACCGTACTATGTCGACCAAAAATTCTTTCGACCGATGCCACGGGAAACCGACACGATCTGCGCCGTGGGACAAGAGATGCGCGACTACATAACTCTCGTAGAGGCAATGCGTGGGTTGGACATCAAATGTCATATTGCGGCAGGCAAGTCACGCGGCGGAAAAATACTCGACACCGTAAAAGTACTCTACGAACAAGACTCACTGCCGCCCAACCTCACTGCTGGTCCGTTGAATCCGGTAGAACTACGAAAACTTTACGCTCGTTCAAGATTTGTTGTTATTCCCTTGCTGCCGACCGACTCCGACAACGGCTTGACTTCAATCCTTGAAGCAATGGCGATGGGAAAAGCTGTGATCTGTTCAAAAACCAAGGGACAAAACGATGTTATCATCGATGGCAAAACAGGTATCTTCGTTCCACAGGGTGATCCAAAAGCGCTTCGTGAAGCGATTGAGTATTTGTGGTCTCATCCAGAAATTGCCGAAAAAATGGGACACGAAGGGAGAAAGAAAATCGAAGAGAAGTTCACATGGGATCAATTTGTGAATAACATAAAGAGGTTTGCCGAAGAGGCTATAACGCTGGAACATTCACACAGGAAAAGATAGAACCTCTGGTATTACGATTTCAGCAGACAATTTGCTGTGTAACCTGGTGGCAGACTCACACATGAGTGTCGCTTCTATCAGTATCTCTCGCAGTTCGCACCCAACCTTTATCGTCCCCTTTTATCCAAGTCTTGAAATATAATTTCAATTTCCAAATGGCATAACGAGGAAGCTTTAACAGGGTAATATAAGTATCCCGGTCTGCATGTGCGGCATTCAGACCACCCAGGACATGAAATGAATCGAGTAAGATGACTATCAACCACATCAAGGTCAACCCTGTGAGCCATGACGCACCAAAAATTAGAGCCACGAGATGGAAGAATAATATGGCTGATGCCGCAACAAAGAGGTTCACAAAGGCTGGAGTTACGAGGTCAATAAGTGCATCCATTATCATGTATGATTTGTTTCGGATCGCACTCGACAATAGACGACCAGCATACTTTCTTATCACAGGGAATCTTCCCATCTCCCATCGTTTCCTTTGACTTTCGGCATCACGTGCTTCGGTCGGCATGATTGCATGAACTGTTGCTTCGGGAGCGAAAAGTACCCTGATATTATCCAATGCCAGCTCAAGGTAACGTTCAAGATCTTCTACCCTCGAGAAAGATTTCCATGGGTACTTCTCGAGTAACTGTTTAGAAAAACACATGCCGTTGCCGTTTAAGCCTGCACTGCATCGGAGAGCCATTTTCCCCAACGGCCTTACATGATTATGGAGAATGAACGCAAGACGTGTCATTTCCGGACTCCAGGCACCAGGCTGGGGCACTATCATATCACTGCACTGGATACACTCAGCACCTTCTTCGAGATATATGTCAAAGACAGTCAACAGATTTCGCGAAGTCACGGAATCAGCATCAATGACCACAAACGCATCGTACGACACTCCGGAACTCGCAAGCTGTTCAGTGCACCACTTGAGTGCATAACCTTTTCCCCGCAACTTTGAGTCGAAGCGCTCAAGCACTTTCGCTCCAGCAGCTTTTGATATCTCTGCGGTCTTGTCCGTGCAATTGTCAGCAATGACTATGACATCAAACTTATCACTCGGATAGTCCAAGTCGGTGAGGCTGGACAGAGTTTTCTCAATAACAACTTCCTCGTCATGCGCAGGAACAAGAACAGCAAAACGCCTGTGGGCCACCGATTTCTGCGGAATGAGCTTGGGGTTCTTGAAGAACGCAAGGAAGCTTAAAAAAGCAAGGTAAAAAGATATAAAGAAGATTGGCGCGAGAACGATACAATCCAAGAAGACAATCAATGCCTTCACTTGCTGATTTCTCCAATCACTTATTCAATTCCTTGGAAAGGGTTACGCAATCACACCCGACCATGGTTTTCTTAGATTGAACGCAAAATCCGCAATGATCCAGGCGACCATGCTCGGGCGGGAAAGAACAAACCTGATGTTGTATGGAACCCCGGGATGGCCATAGCCCACGTATAATCGATAGGGATATCCGCATCTCTTTGCGATTTTCATACCGTTCAAAGGAAGAGTAGCAAGTTGTTCCATTTCACAATAGGTATTGGCAGATGTCAAGCAGGCCAAAGCCTTCTTGGCAAGAGGCATGTCGTGTGTCGCGATTCCTACTTGGCGTGCTTTCCCCGCCAACTTCTCAGCAATCGCAAGATAATTTTTCGTGCAATCAACTCTGCCACGACCCGGGTCCTCCCACTGCCCTTTCACTATTCGCACAGAAAGCCCGAGCTCGAGCGCCCGTTCAGCGTCGTCTATACTTCGCTGCCATCTTGACGGAATAGTGCAGCCCAAATCTTGGTGCCATTGCTTGCCCTTCTCGATAAAATCGAACGCCATATCGGCAGAGCCGGGGTCAAGAGAATCTACGTGTAACCTCGTCTTGGCGGAGCGTGCCGCCTCTACCAATTCTTTGAAAAGTCCTAAGTCATAGCGTATCGCATCTAATTTCACGGAGAGGTAACAATCGAAATCTTTGTTCTGCAACGATTCAAACACCGTCTTGTAACGCCGAGTCATAATCTGAGAGTCATCATCAGGCCAAGCCCACGGAGAAAGGATCGTGCGAAATCCCATTTTGTTTGCCCAGAGGCAAACCGGAAGAGCATCCTCAAGACCAGAGCCAACTACATGCCGCGATGCAATAGTATTTACAATATTTTTCCTTAACTCACTAAACATGATCCGAACTTCTTTTATGAGCTCTTCTCGTCACAAAGACTGTCTTGATTCCGTTGAAACCCACTTGAAGAAAATCCATCACGATGAGAAACAGTCCCGTAATTGTCCTCGGACAGATTCTATATGTGACCAGGCTATGTGATTCGTTTGCCCTGATGTGGAGCCAAGGTTCGGCAGTGCTAAGAACTCGCAATCTTCAAGACCGCTCCATTCTCCGATCACCGACTTCGTTTGATCAAAGTCTTCTAGAATTTCAATCATAGCTTATTAAGTTAAACAAGTTTGAACACCTAATCGCGGGCCGGACACAAAATTCCTGCTGAGTTAGATTCAACAAATCTATATGCCTTTATTCATCCCCCATGATTTGAGACTCATCGATTTCGGCAAGAGTCGCGTTTAATTTGCGTCGCGTCCCGGTGGTGGAAGACCGACGTCTGTTGAATTCCTTTGAATGAACGACGGAGTTTGGTCCGCCAAAGATTCCAGAATACGGCTGTCTTCTGTAAGCTTCCATCTCAAGGACTTCTTCGATGTGTACTGCACACAAACGAACCATCGGACCAAGTTGGTCGATTAAGTATATCTGGGTTGTTCTAAGTTGAGCTTCGAATTGAACCGTGTGAAGCCCGAATGAAGTTGCAAGATCGTCGACAAGGCTCCTATTAATCCTCATCGAAATTTTTGTATTCGGCATGTTGGTCGGCCCATCGAACGGATCGGCGACGAGGTTCTCTGCTCCTGAATCAAGCCAACCTTTACACACATCGACTATCTTTGCGACGTTTCGATTGTCATGTTCCCCATTCTTCTTCATGGTAACCTTGAGCTGCACATTCAATCCATATTCATCCGCCAGCTTCAATACTTCCTTAGGCTTAAGGACTGCGTCAGCGTATCCTTCCGGATACTCGACGGATGTCATTCCGAAAACTACAGCAAGTTCCATATACTCCAACAGACGGCTTTTTGACAAGACAATTTCCGGCGGCATCTCTGCTGCAACGGTCGGAATTTCATATTTTCTGACGACGTCTATCTTTTTATTTCTTGAAATCTCGCTCGAAATCAGCCAGGAGCCCATCGACATCCTCAACATTGAGATTAGATGAACACTTTGTTGAAGAAGAGCATCCAACGTGACCGGATCTCTGCTCGCATCGTTCGGGCTGGTAAGTGGAGGCAAGTTGAGAAGGCTTGAGCCATAATGATCGTTGTTTTTTTCCCTATCTACCTTTGAACCAATTTCCAAGGCGTCATTCATGATTGTCTCTCCACTTCTTGTATGGTGCTTTTGTTAGTTTTATATAATTATCGGCGTCTGCCAATACGTTTCTCATTCAATAATGTATATCTGGGCCAAGAATTGAGCATAGCCGTATGATGGGCCAGTCGGTCCGCGGCCTCCCACCTTAGCCAACTATAATATTCATATGGCGTCAGCATTTTGGCAGCAAAATTGACCGTGTGTGTACGATTTGTTATGGGTATTCGCCTGATATTGAAAAGGTCAGAAGTAAATTTGGGCGGTCCTGAAAAAACTCCGCAGCCGTACTCGTAACCCGCAGCCTGCACCATGTCCTTTAGTCCTTCGTTTAAGGCACCAAAAGGATATGCAAAAGAGATTACCGGAGCCTGAAGCAGGTCTTCCAAAACTTCTTTTGATTTAACTATCTCTCTCCAGGCATCGTCCGGTTGAAGCTTCGTCAAGTTTAGGTGAGACATTGAGTGAGAACCAATCTCAAACCCCGATTCATGCAATTCCCTGATCCTAGAATTATCCATCAGGGCGGCTCCAAGCACTCCTTTAGGCTCATCCCAAACATTAGTCGTAATGGAGCGATTGCCAAGGGTATACAAAGTTGCTTTTGCGCCAAACTCCTTCATGATCGGTAAAACTCGTTCATAAACATCATCATAACCGTCGTCAAAAGTCAGGATCACAGGTTTCTTCGGTAATTGAAGTCCTTCTTTCCGAATCAGGAAGTAGTCCTCAAAGTCTATATATGTGAATCCCCATTTGTCTAACAACTCGAGATGTTTGCGAAACTGGGACGGACTAACATTCCAGGAATAATTTAATTTGACACGCCTGTCCTCCACAACTCGATGATATATCAAAACTTTGACACTAGAGCTTTCTTGAATCGCCGAAGTTTCTTCTTCAGCCTTAACTTTCTGTTCATCGGAAATGTCGGACAAAACTGATTGCAACAATGTAGTGATGCTGTTCTTGCGAGAGATGATCGCACGCAACGACTCGTCCAATAGCAACGCAATGGAATCCCAATCGTACCGTGATTTTACAAATTCATACCCTTTACTTCCGAGGGCTTCGGCTTTTTCCCTGTTGAGAAGCAGGTCTATCGTCTTTTCAGCAAATTCGATCGGGTCATCCGCAACTTCAACATCTATTCCGCCCTGCACATTAATCCCTTCACAACCTATTCGTGTCGTCACGATAGGTTTCTTCATGGCAAGCCCCTCGAGTATTTTAATTCGCGTCCCGCCTCCCATCCTCAGTGGAACCACATATACGCTCGCCTTCCATGCGTATGGTCTGACATCATCCACAAATCCCGTAACTATTACATTATCAGAGGCGCGACGCTTAAGAGCTTCCGGCGGTCTTTTGCCAACTATATAAATCTTTGCCTGAGGAACGGCGCGCTTTATATGGGGAAAAATCATGTCCAGAAAGTAGAACATCGCATCTGCGTTCGGAACATAATCCATCCTTCCCGTAAAAATCATCGAGTATGGCTCAGGGGATTGTTCAGATGGAATAAAATATTTTGTATCGACGCCGTTAGGAACAACGTACTTAAGTTTCTCAGGCACATCCCTGTCAAGGATGGCGCCGTCATTGGCAGAAGTAACCAGGATTCCATCCATGCTTCTACAAATTTCCAACTCCTCCCGAAAGGTATTCGAGTATTCACGGTAATAAAATAATTTTCGCAGAGGGGATCGGACAACCTTAGACATTCTCAGGAAATTGTTGTACTCGATATTATGCTCATCAATTACTTTCACACCATCGACATTCAGATCTGGCATGACTGATAAAGGAAATTCAAACACCGCGGCATCATACATCTCACTCTCGCATAAGTCTCTTAGGGTACGCTTCATTTCCCTGCTATTACGAAACAGGAAGAACAAACTCCTACGGGAGATGTAGGAATATATCAGTCCCAGCCTGGGGTGGCGGATAGAAAACGGTTTAAGACGAACCATATGAATATGTCTGACTATCGAACCAAATTGCTCGCGTAATTGCTCTTCTTGTTCCTCTGTGCCGTAGGTCACGAAAGTGACATCGTGTCTGAGGGCAAGGCCACGCAAGATATAAAATGTCCGAAGGGCGCCGCCGTAAGTTGGAGGCACCGGCGAATACGGGGCAACATGTAATATTTTCAAAGTTAAACACCTTTTCTTGGAAAGGGATATCCTCTAAAAGTGCTCGGCTAAAACGCTTCGAGAATAATCCCCGATTTCATTCTTTTCGAACGCCGCCCGTACGAGCAGCGATACTACGTAAACGACTATGCTGACTGCAGCTTGAATACCCTAGGGGGATATGAAGGAGCGCGGTGCCGGCCACCGCGGCTGACATAGCCGCCCCTGCCGCTAAACCCTTGAACGTGATGGTAAATAACTTTCTTGTGAAGATTGCTTTTGGAAGCAACCAAACTACACACAGCATGACAAAAAGTTTTGTTAAGTCGGTCGCTATAGCAGATACCATTCCTCCATTGCCAAATTGGCCCTGAAAATATCTTATGAGGAAATAATTAGATACCACGTTAACGCAAATTGCGGCGAATGCAACCATAGCCCATTACTTTTGCTTGTCAAGAGCTATGACAGTATTACCGAGAACAAAATTGATATACACGATAAGTGTGCCGACATCTTGACCTTTTCTCCAAAATGATTGCGCGTAAATTGTCAGAGCTTGTCATCATCTACCTTGTTCATGACAAATCCGAGGATTTGATCGCTGTGGACCTTTCTAAAGACTCTCTCTATATCTCTGCGTCTTGTGTTTCCTATTTCTACTACAACCAGTAAACCGTTCAACTGATTACAAAAAGCTGTAGGAAACTCTTTAGTGTCCAGAGATGGCAAGTCCACTACAAGCAATTCGTATTCTCTCAATAAGGATTGAATTACATCATTGAACGTCGACACGTGGGCAAGTCCGATTTTTTTTCCAGTCACATTGCCGACCGGCAAAATAAATAAGTTGTCTATCTTGGACGGAGTCACATAAATTTTATCGCCGGAGAGAGCTTCCACTATTCCCGGACTGATGGGAGTCTTGAAGACGTCATGTAGTTTCGGTCTACTTAAGTTCATATCTACAAGAACCGTCTTCCTTTTGGAGCCGAGCGACAAGGAGATCGCAAAATTGCAGGCGGCGGTGGTTGTCCCCTCTGCCTTGTTCGCACTTGTAAATCCGATGGAGTATCCGAGCTGTTTTTTTTCCTGCAGGAGAACCGAATAGTTAAAGCTATTGTACAACTCGGCGGATATAATTCGATCATCAATACCATTTCCCGGTTTGGTACCCAAGATTATCTGCTTGTGGCTGTGACTAATCTCTTCAACCTGCCGCCCGCGGGAACGTTCTTCATCTTCCTCCCTGATCGGAGAATGCGTCTTTCCTTGCCCTTCACTATTACCCCCATCAAGCGGAGAACTATTTGAACGATTTTTCTCATCCATGAACAACGAATACCCAGTCAATTCTTTGGTCTTGCAGTTGGTGCAGGCAAATACGCAATAATAGGTTTGCCGAATACCTCCAGATCTTTCGGCGTCCTGATTCTCGTGTCTATGATCTCAGCCATGCCAACAGCAAGAATTCCCGTAAAGAGACCCATGGCAATCCCCATACCAATAATTAATTCGCGATTTGGTTTGGAAGGTGTTGTCGGAAGAATCGGAGGATTAATCACGACAATTTGTGCAGACGATTTTTGACCGAGATCTCTCGTCGTTCTCGCTTGCTCCAATTTCATTTTCATATCTTCGAAAAGCTTGGTGTAAGTGTCATAAGTCGCTTCGGTACCCTGGTCCTCCGTCTTCGCGATGGTAACCTGTTCTATTGAAGAGACTGTCCCCACTTTCTCTTTTTCAAGATCGAACAGTTGTGAACGATCTTCGGAAATGGCAGACTCTAAACCATCTCGCACTTTCGCCAGCTTATCCTCGACATCTTTTTTGGCTTTGTTGACTCCCGGATATTCCGGTGTGTATATTTGGGAAAGTTGGTCATAATTGTCCATTGAAGCTCTTAGCTCACTTGCAAAGCGAATATTTGCCAGTTGAAGTTGATTTAGGTCATGGAGATTGTTCGGGTTGACGCCGGAATCTAAAATTTTCGTTACAATATCAAGAGAGCTTCTATAACCATTTAGCAAATCCTGCGTTTCATCAATGCGAGTATCATTATGCGAAAGTTGATCGTAAAGACCTCTGTCTCCTGCCGGTAATTGGTTAACACGCTGCTTTAGCAGAGAGATCAAATTGTCCTGGCTTTCCAGAAATTTTTGTTGAGCCTCATTGACTTTCTCCTCAAAAAACTGAACGGCAAATTCATTCTTCTGGTTTTCCATTTCAAGTAGTTTCTGGGTAATCAAGTCCTTCAGGAGGGCAAGAGCTCTTTGAGTACGTATCGGATTTGTATCATGATAAGTAATCGCGAACAGATTGAAACCAGGAGTCTCGGTCTTTATACTCATTATCAGGTTCTTTACAAGTCTATCGTCCGCACCCTTGGTAAGGGCCATGTTGCGCATCCCGAGACTATCTATTAACTGCTCAATCACGGGTTGGCTGTATACTATTTGATTTATGTCGGCGATGGTGATCCCAAGCCTGTCATCGGATGAAACCTCTTCCCCCATTGAGCTCATCAACTGATTGAGAACTTCGTTGCGCTGGATGAGAATTGTTGTTGATGATTCATATTCCTTCGGGAGAAGAAAAGCACCAACAACGCAAATCACCGTGACGATGATCGGCGGAATGATAAACATTTTTCTTCTTCGTCGCAAGACCGACAATAATTCAGCGAAAGTAAATTGGGAGTATTCCATTTTTCGTCCTTGATGTAGTGTATCCATCAACAAATATGCCGCAATTGCCTGTCATGCAAATCTGTTCATTCGATAGAAAAACAAAGAATCAATGAGTTAGCGCTTTAAAAAGATAAGTATTCAAAGAGTGCAACCTCACCGAAATACGCTATGGAACGTCGTGGTTTCAGCTTGGTGTGTAAAAAGGAGTCTACGGCAACCGCCTTATGTGCTCATTTCGAAGCAGGCGAGCAGAATATACACACATGCTCTCGATCGAAACGTATACACATCTCATCTTCCACTTCATTTAGCTCCGAATTTCGCCTTTTCTCACATGGCATGGTTGTTGACCTATCCTATTATCTTGAGAAGAGACTCATATTCTACACCACGCTTACCGGCATTCACGAAGATCGTGGCATATGCAATCCTGCGGGAAGATCGGGCTTTGTCTTGGACAAAGCGGATCAATATCCTTCAGCTATTTAAGGAACACGAATCTCACATGACAAAAACTCCATCACGCAGAATTAAGGCAAGAATGAGTAATTGATTTGGACAACAACTCCTTTATGACGAACATAGTAAAAAGTAAATCTCCGGCAAGATTAGAATTACCTGTAATATTTCTTACTGTTGTGACAATAGCTTTTGTGGGTTGCACAGGCGGTGCATTCACTAGTTCCCAGACTCATCCAGGTTCAGTCGATACGCTCAAGGCTCGGAGCAGATCAAACACGAGTTCACTCCCACCGCTGGAGGAAAGCCAGGATGCCGACATAATCAAGCCGGGCGATCAATTAGAAATCACGGTTTGGGGATATCCTGAGTTCAACACGACGGGCACAGTCAAGGAATTGGGCACAGTGACAGTTCCACTGATCGGCGAGGTGGTCGCTGCCGGGATGACAAGCAGTGATTTCACGGAGGCGTTCAAACAACGTCTTGCAGCTTATGTAAAAGGAGATACGAGAGTCACGGTGTCCCATTTGGAAATAGATTTGAGAATCTGCGTCCTGGGCTCCGTGACCAAACAGGCGAACTATCCGGCTCTTAAAGCCGAGTCGTTACTCGAGATCATCGCTGAAGCAGGTGGCCTGACGTCAGATGCCGACTTAAGACATGTCAGGATTTTTGGGAATGGAAGTAATTTAAACAATCCTAAAGGATACGAAGAGGTAGATCTGATAAAGTGCCTTGAGAAAGGCGATATACAAGGCATCCCAAAAGTCAGACCTGGTGATACCGTATTTGTTCCGGAGGAAGACGACTTTATAAAAGACCTAGCCACGTTCGGAGCAGGGGTCATTTTGTTTTTTGGCTTAAGCAAGCTGTAGGAATGAAGATGAAAAAGGGAATAATCTGGTCAGCATCTTTCACCGTAATTTTTACGGTCCTATCAGTAACGAATTGTACTGCACAGATGCTATCGCCGAGCGCGAGAGGGTTTGCGATGGGTGATGCTGACGTTGCCGATCCACACGATGTCACTGTTATGTATTCCGACCCGGCCTCGCTCGCTTCGTTAAAAAGTCAGGCGATGTACCTTACTCATGTTCAAGAGAGAGACGGGACCTTCGATGAAACTTTTGCTTTGCCAATGATATCATCAAGTGATCTTGCTATCGCCCTGAGCACGGACTTGCTAAGTCATGGATTTCTTGGCACCAAGGATAACCTTTGGGATCGTCGTTTTGTCCAATTGGGATACGAGGTTGGAGCGGCAACGGTTCTGACACCCGTGATCAGTGCCGGGGGAGCCTGGATCGTCCAGTTTGGAGGAACTGATCATTCAAAAGTGTGGGCAACGAGTTTTTCGGGTGCGATCAATTACTCTCCGACTGCTGACATTAATTACACCTTAGCGTTCGACAACATTGGCAGACAAATTCAGTTTTCAGACAGTTCTTCTCAGACTGCTCTCGCATCCGGGTACAACGCACCTGCAAACATGCAAGTTGGGATACAGATGGGATACCCATCTTCGGTTTCTTTAAGAGAACCAATGATTAGCATGGCATTCGACTGCCAGAAGTTCTTTAACCAATCAACGATTTACTATAAAGTAGGAGTTGAGGTGCTTCCGGTTCAGGACATAGCTCTTCGGTTGGGATATATTTTTGCCGCCGGATTCGACGAGTTTAGAACAGGGTTCGGATTCACTTTTTGGAAAATCAGGTTCGATTACAGTATTGCACCCAAGAAAACCTCCGAGGTTTTCCAAATGATATCTGCTTCTTTTGATGTTGATAAGTAAACCCTCATCAAGGAATCATGAAAGGCTTTTATGAAAGACCACACATCGCTTTCGTCGATTTATGAAACTCAATATATCTGAAATGGGAGGAAGAGGACAATAATGCTGGAAATATTAGGTTTGAGCATCGGAATACCGTTGGTCTTGTCTTTGCTACTGACGCCATTGGCGGGACGATTTGCAACCATGGTGGGAGCAATAGATATGCCAGACGCTCGCAAAATCCACAAGTTGCCCATCCCGCGAATGGGAGGACTTGGGGTCTTTGTCAGCTTTCTGATTTCCGCCGGAATCATTTACTCTCTTTTCCCTGAAGTCTTCCCTCAAGAATTCAGGGTGATGCCACATATGCTTATTCTCTTTGTAGCTATCGCCTTTGTTCTCATCGTAGGTATTTGTGATGACATGTGGACATTGAAGGCCGGAGAGAAATTCTTAACACAAGTGTTCGCCGGTACACTCGTATACATAGCAGGATATAGAATTTCGACGATTTCGAATCCCTTCGGAGATAATGGAGGGATGCTCAGTCTGGGAATATTAGGACTCCCCGCGACGATCTTGTGGGTCGTCGGCATAACAAACTCATTCAACTTGATCGACGGGCTAGACGGATTGGCCGCCGGAGTCGCATTTATATCCGGCCTGACGATATTGGGAATTTCACTCTTAAACCATTATTTCGATACGGCGATCTTAGCTGCCCTACTGATGGGGTCGTCGTTAGGTTTCCTCAGATATAATTTCAATCCCGCAAGAATCTTCCTAGGAGATTCAGGGAGTCTATTCCTGGGGTTTCTTCTGTCGATCATTTCAATCAGAAGCTCGGTCAAAGGATCAACTGCATTCTCGATCATCGTCCCGATGTTGGCGCTCGGTCTGCCGATAATGGATACCCTTCTGGCCATGCTTCGAAGACTCATGCGTTCGATTGTCGATGAGAATTCCGGTTCTCTTGGCAAAAAACTTCACTCTCTTTTTCTTCCAGATAAACGCCACATTCATCACCAGCTAATTGCGAACGGATTTTCTCACCGTGATGCCGTTCTTGTTCTTTATCTCGTGTCGTCGATCTTTGGACTCTGCGCCTTTCTGGTAACTGCGAGCAGTCTGAGCTCTTCTCTCATCCTCATGGTAACTGCAATAGCTACAATATTTGTAGTCAAAAGACTCGGCTATCATGAGATGCGGTTTTTTGAGAATGGAATATTACTTCGCCTATATAACAAGACATTCCCTAACCAAGGTTTTGTACGTTTTGCCCTCGATTTCATTGCAACTATAGTTTCTTTCTTTGCATCGCAGATGATCGTCTCATCCTTCACACACAACAGTCCACCTTACACGCACATTATATTTGCCGTACTGGCAGTCTGTTCCGTGCAATTCATGGTTTTGTTAGCCAGAGGATTAAACAAAGTCGATAATAAGTTGTTTGCAGTGGGTGATTTCGTAAGGATCACAAAATGCGTAGCGACGGCAGTACTCTGCTCAGTGCCAGTGTTGATAGCTTTCCATATGACGAAATTTGATTCGGATTTGTTTGTCAAGATGATATTAGATTTTTACTTTCTGGCAACGCTTGTTGTTGGTTCACGCATCTCTTTCCACATTCTGAATCATCTTTTTCGAATAAGACATGAAGATGGCATAAGAGTACTGATCTATGGTGCAGACTTGAGCGGATTATTAGTCCTTCAGTCCCTGATGCGAAATGACAATCCCCGGTTGATTCCGGTCGGTTTTCTGGACGACGATCCTAAAATGGAAGGAAAATTTATCAATGATGTGCCGATTTTAGGCGGACACTGGCGCTTGGGCGCTGTGCTGCAAAGGAAAAAAATATCAAAGATTTTTCTGTCGAACAAAGATATCAACCCGAATGTCCTTCGAAGGATAAGAAAGGTCGCAGACGTGTATTCCGTGCCAGTAGTTTTGTCCCAGATTCAGTTCAGGGAAATAAACACACATGCTGCCGAGATTGATTCTCAAGGTAACATCGTTGCAAAATCCCAAGAACCGGACCGGTCTGTCAAGAAAGACGTTATGACAGAACAGAACCTTTAATGACGGGACTCCGCTTACCATGAATAGCTATTTTGATGAAGCGTAATAGTAGAATGCCCGATAAATCTGTTCCAAGGGAAAGTTTTTGCCACGTTGTATTACGGAATGGATTCTGTGCTCTACTCAAAAGGATTTCGTAAGTGAACAAATTTTTAATCGGATGTCTGGTATCGTCGTTTGTATCGGTAATCTATATACCAACAAAAGCACTGGGCTTGACAACTGCACCCCAAGACGGATTAGTTGAGAACGTAAGATTTGTTCCTTCAGGGAGCTACGTTACTATCAAGTACAACCTACTTGGTCCCAAGAACGCAACCTATACTGTCCGGCTGACACTCCGGCGGACGACTGACGATTCGTACGAATATATCCCGAGAGATGTCTCCGGAGATGTGGGGACCGGAATCTTGCCCGGAAAAGGACCGACAAATTATCTGGGGGATACGTGACGAATTTCCTGCCGGTTTCAAAGGCGATGATTTCTATTTCGAGTTAGATGCGCGTAAGATATCCGAAGAGACAGAAATCAAGCCGTGGGTAGGTGCTGTGATCGCGGTTGTGGGTGCTGCAATTGTTTATTACGCGACAAATTTGATAACAACAAATGGACATGCAAAATAGAAAACAGCCGAAACTTTTACAACGATTTGGTAATTAATCAGAATGTCGACGAGCAACAAAAAATGGCAAAATTGAAGAGCGCTGAAACAAAAGACCACGAATCGCAAGACACAGAAATGCGATTTGGTAGGAAGATCAGGATACAGCTTGTAGCGGAAAAGGAAAATTACACTGCTCAAATCAGGGATGATTTAGACAGGAGAAGATTTGTAGTTTCAATTGAGAACTTGCATTCTGCAATCGAGAAGCTTGGAAACAAAGGGTGGCTTCCCGTCGACGTGATAGTGGCTTTTGATTCTGGAAATGAGCCGAGTATTCTGCAACTCTTAAGAAATATAAAACGTCTTAGTCCATCGATGGGATTCATAGTAATAGCGAACGTGGACTCCAAGCAATCTTCACTGCGATACTTTGAGGAAGGTGCGGATGACTGCGTTGAGTTACATGAATTAGATCGCCTACCATTCTCCATCATAAACACGTTCTCAAGGACCAATGCTGAGAAAGCGCTCACAACCATCTCGAACGAACGCGAGACACTCTTAGAACTCGTCGATGCGGCTGGTTTAGGAATGATCGTGATTGACTCAAAGGAGATGATAATATTACGAACAAACGATGTGTTCCGAAAAATGTGTCTCGACCGAAAATCGAAACATGATCTGGAGATTCCATGCTCGGAGATAATTGCTCCCGATGCGGTGGACGAATTTCATAGACAGACTCGTTGCTGCGAAAACACAGCAGGGCCAATCTTGCCGTTTTCGGTCGGCCATAACCACGAAGGATGGCAAACGACTCGATATAGAGCTGACCGCTGTTCAAGTTGGTTATCCAAATGACGATGTCATGATGGGCATTGTCCGGGTTATCAAGGAGAGCCCGATCTCTCAGCGGACATTTGTTAATACTACAGGAGTCCTATTAACAGAGGAAGACAGACTATCTCAATCTCCGGTTACACATGAGACAGATTATGCCGTTTTCATGCTTGATGTCGATGGCCGAATAGCAACATGGAACAACGGCGCAGCCTACGTGACTGGATACAATGCAGGTGAGATCGCAGGTAAACACTTTTCAATTCTGTTTAAAGAAAACAAACTGCGAGATTCACAGGTACAGCATATTCTATCCATGGCTAATCAGCACGGTCATGCCGAAGATGAATCTGAATTTACTTCTAAAGATGGACAGCATTACTGGGGGCGCACCACTGTTACGCTCCTTCAGTTAGGAGATGATGGCGTGACCGGCTTCTCCGTCACTTTGAAAGACCTCAAAGAGAATCGGAAACGGGAACAGGCTTTGGCAAATCGTGAGGTCGAACTCCATGAGCTCGCAGAACATCTTGAAGTCACACGCGAGAGCGAGCGGGTCAGAGTTGCCAGAGAGCTTCACGACGAATTCGGACAGATGCTTACGGCATTCAGAATTGATTTAACGATCCTTAACCGAATGATTTCTAAGACAGTGGATCCTGTGAAAAGGATATCTCTCCTGGAAAAGATCTCACAAACGTCTCAGCTTGTCGAATCAACTATAAAATCGACACAGCGAATGATCACTGAACTGAGACCGGCCGTCTTGGATGAGCTCGGACTTCCCACGGCTATTCTCTGGCAGGCACAAGAGTTCGAGGATCGCACAGGGATACAATGCAGAGTGAATACCCTGCAACGCACCATGGCACTTGGCGAACGAAGCTCAACAGCTATTTTTAGAATTTTCCAGGAAGCTCTCACAAACATCGCTCGCCACTCGAAGGCGACTCATGTCGCAGTCAGTGCAATGACGACCGGCGATTTTTTCATCCTCAAAGTCACCGATGATGGCATCGGAATAGACGAGAGTAGATTGCGGAACAGAGGTTCATTCGGCCTGTTGAGAATAAGAGAACGAGTAGCGGCTCTCGGCGGACGATTCGAGATAGATACTTTGCAGGGTGAAGGCACAACTTTGACAGTAAGCATACCTTGTACGAACGGTTAACCATGTCTTATGAAACCACACAAGTGATCAAAATCTTCCTGGCAGAAGACCATCTTTTGGTTAGAAAGGGTTTGCGTCTCGTTCTGGAGGAGGAGGAAGACTTTAAGGTTGTGGGCGAGGCTTCTGATTCGGCCGGTTTATTTCAGAATCTCGGGACTTCTTCCCCCGATATAGCCATAGTTGATTTTACCTTGCCGGGTACGGAGACGCTTGACCTACTGACTAACCTAAAAAGGTTGTTTCCTTCAATCCCCGTACTCGCGCTGAGTATGCATCCTGAAGACCGTTTTGCCACCATGGCATTTAAGGCAGGCGTTGCAGGATATCTGACCAAGGACACTTCTCCAGAGATTATCATAATCGCAATCAGGAAAATAGCGAGAGAGCAAGCATATGTTACGCCGTGGATCACCAAGGAACTTGCAATGAATTTGGAAACGCGAAGGCTCGAAGCACTTCACGCGGTACTCTCAGGAGTGGAGCTTCAAATAATGCGCGCACTTGCTGCGGGCAAGAGAATAAGGGAAATAGCAATAGAGCTTTCAATCAGTGCGCAAACAGTAAGCGGACGCATGTCACGGATTATGGAGAAGATGAACATGAAAACAGTGAGCGAGTTGAAGATGTATGCCATTAACAACCGTCTCGTTGAGTAATCATAAGAATGTGCAATGCTAATCGTTGAAGTTGAAAAGCCGAATAAAGATCCAGTTCTATTTTGTGGTCGTATTCTTGTTCAACTTACTTTACAATCTTCTCCCCTTTTTCACGCTCGAAAAGATTTTCCTGAAATCATTCAGAATCAAAATTGGCAGATAATCTTATGCACATGTACCGGTTAAGTTTTTCTCTCCCCGGGATCTGAGCATCAGCGATAATTCGACAATCAATCCTAACTGTTATTTGGATGCAAGGAAGAAAATTTATATAGGTAATAATGTCAACATTGCTAACAATACTAAGACATATACGCTTGGCCACGACATTCATTCACTGACGTGGGTAGTGGGCTATTTTGAAAACGGTGGTTCACGATTTGGGAAATTTTCAAATCCGGATTTGGGTTGAGGCAAGAAGAAATAAGGAAGGATAAACCTATGACACTTGACGAAGCAATCGAAGAACTGCGCTCTCTGATTTTTAAAGAACGGGAAAGATACAATTATCACAGAAGCGGTCAGACTCAGCCCGACTTTGCGGCTGCCGAGCAAAAGGTTAGAGACTTGCAAAGGGTTAGCTCTTCCGCTCAAGTATATCGGGAAACAGTCGAATCAAAAATGAACAAAATGGGGTAGTGTCCTAATTTCAGTTTCACGCTGCTATTCTCTCTCTGCCGTAACTCAATAAGTTTTCCCAACTCCACATTCTGCTTGTAACTCTCGCTTCCATTGCCGGAGTAATTCTGCTTTAATGAATCAAAGTAATCCACTACCCTAACTTGCACCAAATTGGAGCCCCGGTGATAATTGGCCATGACTCATTTATTTTTTCAAATGTCATTATAATGCCAGGAGTCAATGTCGGTCAAGGAACTGTCGTATATCCGAGACCAGTGGTTGTAAAGGATGTCACCCCCTATGCCCTGGTAGAAGGTAACCCTGCAAAATTCATCAGAGATAGAAAAAAGAATGAATATCAAAAATCGAATTATGGCTACTGGTTTATCCAGTAATTTGCAGATAAGACTTAATAATGGTTTAATGGTTTGCGAAAATTGAGAAAAGAAATACTCCCTTCTAGCAAGCAATCCCTCCCAAATATGTAATCGGGTTATACCCTACTTCGTCGAAGATACTGAAAAGGGTACATTGATGTTTGGCAAGTTCATCCCTCCGATTTAATATCCCAAAGCGTGATCTCTCGGGTACTATCATTCACACGCGGATCGATAATAATTGTCATTCTATAGTTAAGACTGATTGAAGACTCGTGGAAATCCAGTGCTCCTGAAACTTCATCGCAGTTATAAAACAGAAGACGTTCTCAATCTCCTGACATCTAAAGTGCGAAGTAATTATTTCCGGCACTCCTGTAATCTTTACTCGGTATCAGATTCCCACCAGAAATTACTTTTTCTCCTGCCGTTCTAAACGATTATAAACAAGGCAGTTAAGAGAGGCACCAATTTTGGCCCGACTCATCCTTGTTCGGCATACAAATGGAAAATAATGACTCTTGGAGAACAAAAGAAATTTGGCGCACAGTCCGACTGTGCCCATCAGCGTGGGATAGGGGGGCGAGGCAGTCGGCAATGCTTTCGGCTTTCCAAAAATCTGTGACATTTAAATCATTGAGGTACAAACGAACAAGGAGAGCTTATGAAAACGATAAATAAAATTCCTCAATTCCTGCTGCTTCTGATTGTCGCTGTAATCCTGACTAATCTTTCATTAAAAGCGCAAACGAAACCGTGGTTGTTCACCTATATTGCCGATTGGAATTATGGCAACCCAATGACCTACGGTCAAGTCGATTGGGCACATTATGATGTCATAATCGATTTCGGCGTCGCGCCAGGACATACGGGCGATGCCAATTTCCCTGCTGGAACAGTGGATACTTCAGGGGGACTTACCCTCTTACAGCGTGATAGCGTAGTTGCTCGTGCTCATTCCCAAGGCAAGAAGATTCTTCTTTCCATAACTGAATATCCCTGCACCTATTGGGATCAATGTACTACGCCAGCCCTTATATCGGGATATTGTCAATCAATTTCACGGTACGTCAAGGAAGCAAATGCGCCTTATGATGGCATCGACGTGGATTGGGAGTTTCCATCTAATAGCGATTCAACGCAGTTCAAAAATTTCCTTGATTCGATCCGAGTTTATTTGCCAAGCCCGACATATCTCGTTACACTAACAAGCGGACAGTGGGCCCCCTTTGGGCTATATGCAGAGAAGCAAAGCGATATAGATATGGTCAATCTTATGATATACGATGGTGATGGAGTTTCTTCGGGCTGGCCGTCATGGTTCATGGGGCCAGTCTATGGTGCCAACATGGTTGGTAAGCCCGAACTCAGTTGCGATGCTGTTGTTGATTCATTTGCACGTTACGGTGTGCCTCTTTCAAAAATAGCAATTTCTACTGAGTTTGGTGGTGATCTAATAAAAGGTGGAACCACTACTGATTCAATGGGAATTACTATTAACTCCAACGGCATCACTGCACCGGGCGAAATGTGGACAGCACAACCATCTGGACAATATGATATTGCATATTACAACAATTCTAACACTGGTATTTTCCAAAAATATTACAACAGCACTAATTATCCTGGAGTGGCATACCATTGGAACTCAACATATCAAGGCTCTTTCTTATCTTATGATGCAGCAGGGACAGCCAATGACTGGGAATTATCTTTTGACGACACAAATGATATTACCGCTAAGTTCAACTATGTAGCTTCCAAAGGCATAGGCGGTTACTTCTTCTATGAACTTGGCATGTCGTATAATCATACCACTGGCACATTCCCATTTCAGAGCCTGATTGATGCAGACGAGTTCAGTATATTTGGCCATGGCTCTAATCCACCACCTCCAGTCAAAGATACTATCCCTCCGACTGTAGCGATTACATCTCCTACTAACGGTTCTACGGTTTCCGGAACTATTACTTTATCTGCTACTGCTTCTGATAACGTGGGCGTTACTAGTGTCGTGTTCAAAGTAGATACCACTAAATTAGCTTCACTTACATCTTCTCCATATACAGCCTCTTGGAATACGGCTACATATGCAAACGGATCTCATACCGTTTCCGCAACAGCCAGTGACGCCGCGGGAAATTTAAAAACTGCCACTATAACAGTTACTGTATCTAACGTATCTGTCAAATCTCCAACGGCGACAACTTCGGCAGCCAGTAGCATAACAACAACCTCCGCAACACTAAATGGGACTGTAAATCCGAACGGTTCTAGTACTACAAACTATTTTCAATACGGAAATTCTACAAATTATGGAAGCACAACACAGTCAACCAATGCAGGGGCAGGCAGTTCAAGTGTGACAGTAAGTGCCTCATTAAACAGCTTAATTTCCGGTACAACATATCACTATAGATTAGTTGCCACTAACGCCGGCGGCACTACAAATGGCAATGATGTAACCTTCATAACATTAGCTCCGCCTGCTCCACCATCGTTGACTTCTCCGGCGAACGGTTCAACCAATCTGCCGTTGAGCGACACATTAAGCTGGAGTGCATCTCAGAATGCAACTCGTTACCAAGTAGAGGTTTCAACTTCCACCAGCTTTAGTTCGATGATAATTAATGACTCGACAGTAACTTCAACTTCGAGGATAACCGGTGCCCTTTCAGGAAACACAACATATTACTGGCGGGTTCAGGCGAGCAACACTGCCGGTGCAAGCGGCTGGTCGTCCGCATGGAGCTTTACAACATTAACTCCGCATACCGCTCCTTCTGTACCATCGTTGACTTCTCCGGCGAACGGTTCAACCAACCTGCCGTTGAGCGACACATTAAGCTGGAGTGCATCTCAGAATGCAACTCGTTACCAAGTAGAAGTATCAACTTCTGCCAGCTTTAGTTCGACGATAATTAATGACTCGACAATTACTTCAACTTCGAGGATAACCGGTGCCCTTTCAGGAAACACAACATATTACTGGCGGGTTCAGGCGAGCAACACTGCCGGTGCAAGCGGCTGGTCGTCTGCATGGAGCTTTACAACATTAACTCCGCTTACCGCTCCTTCTGTACCATCGTTGACTTCTCCGGCGAACGGTTCAACCAACCTGCCGTTGAGCGACACATTAAGCTGGAGTGCATCTCAGAATGCAACTCGTTACCAAGTAGAAGTATCAACTTCTGCCAGCTTTAGTTCGACGATAATTAATGACTCGACAGTAACTTCAACTTCGAGGATAACCGGTGCCCTTTCAGGAAGCACAACATATTACTGGCGGGTTCAGGCGAGCAACACTGCCGGTGCAAGCGGCTGGTCGTCCGCATGGAGCTTTACAACATTAACTCCGCTTACCGCTCCTTCTGTACCATCGTTGACTTCTCCGGCGAACGGTTCAACCAACCTGCCGTTGAGCGACACATTAAGCTGGAGTGCATCTCAGAATGCAACTCGTTACCAAGTAGAAGTATCAACTTCTGCCAGCTTTAGTTCGACGATAATTAATGACTCGACAGTAACTTCAACTTCGAGGATAACCGGTGCCCTTTCAGGAAGCACAACATATTACTGGCGGGTTCAGGCGAGCAACACTGCCGGTGCAAGCGGCTGGTCGTCCGCATGGAGCTTTACAACATTAACTCCGCTTACCGCTCCTTCTGTACCATCGTTGACTTCTCCGGCGAACGGTTCAACCAACCTGCCGTTGAGCGACACATTAAGCTGGAGTGCATCTCAGAACGCAACTCGTTACCAAGTAGAAGTATCAACTTCTGCCAGCTTTAGTTCGACGATAATTAATGACTCGACAGTAACCTCAACTTCGAGGATAACCGGCGCCCTTTCAGGAAACACAACATATTACTGGCGGGTTCAGGCGAGCAACACTGCCGGTGCAAGCGGCTGGTCGTCCGCATGGAGCTTTACCACTTCTTCTGCTGCTTCCTCCATCCTGATAGTTTACGATGATTCCCTTCACAGCCCATGGATAAACGCAACCTGGAGTGCGACAGTCAATCTCTCGGATACTTCACACGTGTACCCCGGCAACAACAGGTCGATTGGGGTTGTTCAAAAGGCCGGGGGCGCATTATCACTGCATTACAACACCGGGAATTCCGAATCGGCGATGGCGGTGGTGGCTAGTAGTTGCAACGATGTCCAATTCGCGGTCTACTCCGATTCATCGGCATCCTTCAGCTTGTTGCTCGAGAACGACCAGGGAAACTCTTTCCCGGAAGTAACATATGGAAGCATTCTCCCGAAGCAGTGGAATGTAATCACGATTCCCATGAGTGAACTGGATCCATCTAACCAAAACTTCACTTGGATTGACATACTTGAAACCAGTAGACTCCAGAAAACCTACTACGTGGATAATCTTGAACTCATAGAGAATGTTCTTACGGGGGTAAAAAGTAATACCAGCCGAACGCCGGCCAATCTCACATTGGAACAGAACTATCCAAACCCATTTAACCCATCGACGGCGATTGTTTTTTCCACGCCATCAAGCGGCCATGTAACCCTAAAAGTTTACAACATACTCGGACAGGAAGTCGCTGACTTGTCGGATGGGAATCTGTCGTCTGGAAGTCACACGATAGTCTGGAATGCTCAGAATATGGCAAGTGGAATATATATATATAGATTGCAATCCAACTCCGCACAAGTTTCAAAGAAGATGATCCTAATGAAATAAGAACGGCTCTCCGATAGAGAATCCAGACAGGCCATCTCCTTTGGGTAATAGAGGTGGCCTTTTTCTTTATGACACCTTATCCTCTAATTGCTGACGGACATCATTACACATCTTGCTTAATTTCAGCATCGACCTTAGATTGAGATTAGACGTACAATGAACCCGGAGGAATACCATGAATATATACATTACCGTGGTATTAAGAAAAATTAATGTTCGTAATTTCTACTTTTTTGCCAATATAACTAATTTGGGTATTGACTCCGATGATTATTGGCCTATCTTAATAGACAGGTAGATGTTGAATAGGGGACAATAGTACATATGAATAATAAGGAGAGCCGATGATAATCAAGAAAATATTTATGCGTTTTACCGTCGTTTTGGCAACAGCCCTGGCCATATTTTTGTCTAATAGACAGGCGGAAGCACAAACCAAACCCTGGCTATTTACCTACATCGCTGATTGGAACTGGGGCAACCCGATGACTTACGGTCAGGTTGATTGGAGCCATTATGATGTTATAATCGACTTCGCTGTTGCACCTGCTCACAACAGCGCAGGATTTCCTTATGGTACATTGGACACGTCGGGCGGACTTTCTGTTGCCCAACGTGATAGCGTAGTAGCTCGTGCCCACTCTCAGGGCAAGAAGATTATTCTTTCCATAACTCAATACCCCTGCACATATTGGGATTCCTGTACCACAGCAGGACGAATATCGGGATATTGCCAGGCGATTTCACAATATGTCAAAAGGTCATGGGCACCTTATGACGGCATTGATGTGGATTGGGAATTCCCGATGATATACGGCAATGATTCTACGCAGTTCAAGAATTTCCTTGATTCGATCCGAGTTTATTTGCCAAGCCCGACATATCTCGTTACAGTAACTAGCGCACAGTACGCTCCTTATAGGTTATATGGAGAGAAACAGAACGACATAGATATGGTCAATATTATGACGTATGACGGGGATGGAGTTTCTTCGGGTTGGCCTTCATGGTTCATGGGGCCAGTCTATGGTGCAAATTTAATCGGTAAGGCCGAACTCAGTTGCGATGATCCTGTTGATTCATTTGAGGTTAATGGTGTACCTGCTTCAAAACTGTCAATTTCTACTGAGTTTGGCGGTGATTTGATGAAAGGTGGGACCACTACTGACTCAATGGGAATAACTATTGCTTCTAACGGTATTACTGCACCGGGCGAAATGTGGACGGCACAGCCATCTGGAAAATATGATATTCCGTATTATGGTTATAAAGACGCTCCCGGTACCGGCATTTTTGAATACTGGTACAACACTAAAAACTTTCCTAATGTGACATATCATTGGAACTCAACATATCAAGGCTCTTTCCTTTCCAATGACTCGGCAGGCACCACGCATGACTGGGAATTATCTTTTGACGATACAAATGATATTAACGCTAAATTCACTTACGTTGAAAGCAAGGGATTAGGTGGATATTTCTTTTATGAACTTGGCATGGCTTACAATCACTCGACTGGTACATTCCCTATGCAGAGTATTATTGATGCAGCCGAGACCAACATATTTGGCCGTCCTTATAATCCACCTCCGCCGCCTCCACCGCCAGTTAAAGATACAATTACTGTGGCGATTACATCTCCTGCTAACGGTTCTACAATCTCGGGAACAGTAATCGTATCCGCGAAAGCTTCTGACAATGTCGGTGTTGTAACCGGAGTGACTTTCAAAGTGGACGCCACTCAGATTGGCAGTACCGTAACGACTGCCCCATATTCTGTCTCACTGAATACAGCTTCATTAAAGGACAGTTCTCACACAATTTCCGCCGTCGCGACAGACGCCGCGGGAAATTCAAAAACTGCATCAATCACGATAACTACGTCGAATTATTCCATCCCTCCTTCTTCATCGATCACAATAATCACACCCGCAGTTGATTTTGGAACGACTGCAGTCGATTCGACAAAGGTTGATACGGTGAAGATAACCAACACATCTCTAATCCCACTTCAAATAGATTCCCTCTTTACTAGGACAACGAGATTTGCAGTGACTTCCACTCATGGTACGGTTGCGAATGCTGAGACTCTGATTGTAAAGATTACATTCACTCCGGACACGTCAAAGGCATATTCAGACACGCTCTATATCATAAGCAACGCGAGCATCCCGATGACGAAGGTGCCCTTGAGCGGAAATGGAGCGCCGCAAATTTTAGTCAGTCCGTCCGCCGTTGCATTTGGTTTATTTCCAGCTAACTTGGGCTTGACAAAGACAGACACTTTTAGAATAACGAACAGTTCTTTAGCTCCACTTATAATCGATTCGGTTTACACAGGCACAAGATGGTTCGCTGTGGCGTCTGCGCATGACACGGTTACCGAAGCAGATACGATGAGGCTGCCTGTCTTGTTCACTCCGGACACGTCAAAGGCATATTCAGACACCCTTTATATCTTGAGCAATGCCAGCGTTCCGCTGACAAAGGTGCCCCTGAGTGGTAAGGGAACGATAACGGCCGTATCGCAAAATGAGTCAGGTGTCCCGAAGAGTTATGGGATATCACAGAATTACCCAAACCCGTTCAACCCGACAACGGTGATCAATTACCAATTGCCAGTTAGTAGTTACGTGATCTTGAAGGTCTATGATATACTTGGGAGAGAAGTTGCGACATTGGTCAATGGGTGGCAAAACGCAGGATACTACAACGCCACTCTCAACGCAGTCAATTTGCCGAGCGGTGTATATATCTACAGGCTCCAATTCGCCTCCGGGCAAATTTCCAAGAAAATGGTCATACTCAAATAGTATCAAATACTAACGACTGAAAACGATGTTACTCCGCCAGAGATCTATTCTCAACTACGTGTGAATCTGCCGTACCATCCCACTGAATTCACTTTTGAGAAGTTCTCTGCCTTTTTCTGTTCCGAATGTCACAAACATAACATCATGCCGACGTGCCAGTTGCTGCATTATGTGGAAAATCCGCAGTGCACCACCGAAGATCGGAGGCACGGGCGAATATGACGAAATCTGTAAGATCTTCATGACCCTATCACCCTTTCCCTCTTGCCATAACTTGTCTGAGCCTTTTCATAGAAATCGCTGTTCTAAAAAGTTCTATCTCCAATGGTGTGAATGTTGCCGAAATAAGTAATGAAAGTACGTAAACAATCACACCCGCGAAGGCTTGAGCGATCGAAGGGAAGCCCAACGCCCGTGTGCCGGCAATTGCAAGCCCCATCATAATTCCCGCCACTACTCCTTTTGTCGTAGCGACAAAAAGTTCCCGTGTGAACAATCCTTTCGGGAGAAGCCAAATAGCACTTATCATAACGAAAAGTTCAGTCAGATTCGTTGCGATTGCGGCACCTATCCCGCCGTTGTTGAATTGCGTTTGGAAATATTTGATAAGGAAAAAATTACAGCCGACATTTACGAAAATCGCCGCTAATGCTACCGCAGCCCATTGCTTCTGCTTATCAAGAGCAATGACTGTACCACCAAGGATAAAGTCGACATAAACGATGAGCATTCCAACTGAAAAAACCTGAAGAACTACAATTGATGGGGTGTATTGGGCCAAGCCGAAAAGTATTCGAATTATATCTCTGGCAAAAAATATCAGGGCACAGGCTATCGGAATGCCGGCTAATAGAAGAAACTCGAGACTTTTTTGCGAAGTGTTTTTCATCGAGCCATATTCGGACGTACTCAGTCTCGAGAGTATTGGGAATAGAGCCAGTGAGAAAATGGATGGCACAAACATCAATATGTCAAAGAATCTATATGCAGCTCCGTACCATCCTACCACGGAATTCGGTACCATCACCGAAAGCAAGACCGCATCAATTCGATAATAAATGATTCCGAAGAGCGACCAGAGAAAATACGGGAGTCCTTCACTCAAAAAAAATTTTAATTTTGCCGTGTGAAATGAATAGTTGAACCGAAACATTAACTTGGAGTATTTCCATGTGATTCCGAAACTAAAGATAGTGCTGACCGCCATCAAAATAACGACTACCATTTCTTTCGCGCCGAGGAGCAACGCCGGCACAGCCGTCAGCATCAAAAAACTCCGTTCGACAACCGAGGCGATAGAAGGATATTTCATATACTCAAACCCTTGATAACATTCACGAAGCAAAGATGTCATGCCTGCCCAGAGGTTAGATACTCCTAACGTCATAATCAGGATTGTAACTTTGAACGGATATTTGGCGGCTACGCATAACGCTAAAGTCACCACAAGCGACAAGAACCATAACCCGATTCGCAAGATAGCGGAATTGCTCATAAGCTCCGAAACGTTACTACTCAACCTGTCACGAGCAACTTCTTTAGTAACGTAATTTCCTCCGCCATAATCTATGAACCATGCGCAAATTGTCTGAATCGACATTGCTAAATACAAATTCCCGAACGATTCACTGCCGAGGTACCTTGGAATGAACAAGAGGAGCACAAATCCTGAGACCCAGGTGATCATTTGAGCTGACATCATCACTGTTGTGTTCTTGAAGATGGATTTAGCGATAGAGTAGGTCATACGTCCCGTGTGTGTGCAGCATTTACGAGTGCCGCTGGACCAGCTTGTGTCATTGTGTTATCCGCTGCATTCAGCGTACCATCTGAATCCCATACTAAAGCAAAACAAATCACATCCGTCACTGCAGTAAAGTCCACCTGTGAAACTGACAAATAACCATTGTTGCCATCGCCAAGTTTCCATCCGGTCGGCATGCTGTAACCCATGGTGTGACCTGTCTTTTTATTTAAGTCTCCGATAAGAAGGAGCGCCCAAAGAGGTGTCAATGTGAGGAAAGCTCGTAATACTATTGTCCTGTTCATGACACATTCCCTTAATTTTTGTTCTAAATTTTCCGTTCATTTGTTCAATGAGCTACTGGTTATTCCTGACTCTTTTCTCCTTGTTGCAAGTGCAACCTCATTTATTGCATCTTGCGTAATCTTCTTCACGGTACTCACGAATTGATCCCATGCAAATTCCTCTTCGATTCGCTTTCTGCCTTCGCGCCCCATCTTTTCTGCAATCTCAGGATGATTCCACAAATACTCGATTGCATCACGAAGTGCAACCGGGTCGGCATAAGGAACAAAAACACCTGTCTTGCCTTCTATAATGGCGTCGTGCTTTCCATTCTCTTTCATACGTGTACAAATCACGGCTTTTCCCATTGCCATAGCTTCGAGGATGACGGTCAAACCACTGTCGCTACCACCAGGAAGAAGCGGCATAACAACAAATCGCGAACGTGCATAAAGAGCACGCAGTTCGGTCTGCGGCGATTTTGGACCAACGGTGACATTTGGTGGAAGAGTTTGTTCATAGAGCGCCTTTACCTCATCGTAGATTCTCCAGTTTAAGGGAGCCGCGATATGACATTTTATTTCCAGCCCGCGCATTGCTTCGACAAGAGTCGGATAGTCGCGCTTCTCTCGTCCTGCAGAACAGATCATATCGGTTTCTACAGGCATAGGCCGATAAAATTTATGATCTACGGAATAAGGAATAAGCTTGATTTTGTCGGGCGGAATTTTTAAATGATTTATTGCGAAATCCCGGTTGGCGGAGTTCCAAAGTATCAAACTTGTAATGTGAGAATTAACGTGTTTGAGAGGGATCGCTGTCTTAGGTTTTGATATCGAGTACATCATCGCAATGTGGGGGAATCTTTTGTGTGTAATCTTTAACATCAAGGCGAAGAGGAGCCCGACACGTTCACCCCATGAAACAATGACATCGTACCTTCGGCGAATGATGTATGCTTCGATGACCTGCGAAACAGCGTAGGGCAATCGTTTGTAAATCCACCTTCGCCATGCCGGTGGTGCCTGTGCCATCATTTGTTCGTTGAGCATATCTGAATTGAGCGTTCGTTCGTATAACGAAAAACGAATGCTTTTATCATTTTTTTCATCTTCTATAGAGGGACGAGTTGGCAGACCCGCCCCGACCATCGTTAAAATTTTGAATCCATCTCTATTGTTTTGCTCTTGAAACATTTTTTTCTCTGTGTTATTGATTAATTATTTCTCGCGACAACGTGCGGTACGTATCCACCTTGGATTTTTGATTTTGGATTCGTGATTCATCATTGCAAAAACGAGTTTTACCTCTTCGGCGTTCACTGACGAGCGTGCTGCCAAATGCTTGTCCTTGTCGAGAGAATAGACCCTTCGGTCGTCGGTCCCGTTTCGCTGGAAGGATTCCCTCAGAATGACAGGATTCGTGATTTTTGTCATTCTGAGCGGAACGAAGTGAAGCGAAGAATCCATTACGCAAAACATTCCTAATTAATTCACCTCTTTGAAGTTCAGGACTTTTCCGGAACGCGATGCTTCCGACAAACCTGCCGACCGCACTCAATTTATCTCTTGACTTCTGCCTATTGCCTTAATGGTTGGAAGTAACCCGCACAGTGTCCCTAAAAACACCATGTCGCGGTAGAAAGTCAACTGTAAATCATAATATGATACTATTATTTGATTCACGATTACTGCGGCAATCATTATGGTCAACGATCTAAGGAAAGGGTCGCTGAGCATCCTTCCGATTCTTGCAGTTTCAAACAAAAGGGCATCGATGAAAAGGAAAAAGATAAAAAATCCGACCGTTCCCATCTTTACCATTATCCAGAGAATCTCGTCGTGTGGTATCCAAAAACGCAGCTCAAAGCCAACCAACCCAGGCAATGGTAATGGCTGCAAGTACTTATTTCCAAAACCGATTCCAATCACCGGTGAGGCTTTAACCGTAGCCGCCAAATCATATCTTTCAATTTCTCTATAGAAATTAGAACTAAAACGCTCACCAGCTTCCGCTTCATCATTTTCAAAGAGTCCGGATTTAATTAGCTGAATTGGAGCGCCAAGCCTGCCGGGGCGATTCCAAAAGATTGCAGAGTAACAGACCACAATAAGGAGGATCGGAAGCAATACTCGAGCGACTTTCAACCTCTCATTAGGCCGCAGCATTAAAATGAATACGACAAAGCATACGATGAATCCCCCGTACGCAGCGCGCCGCTGACCTGCATAGAAACCTACCAGCATAGGTAACAAGGAAATCAAGAGAGCGGTACGCTGCTTCGCTTTGACATGGAGCGCTGAGAAACTTATGAGCAAAATCCACAGGTCCGCGATGAACACGGGGTCTTCATGGTTCGTAAGACTATCGTAACCCCCAAAATTGAAACCGAGCCTGCACGAACGCTGCTGTGGCTTGCAGCGCTTTTATCGTCATCATAATTATCATTATCCACAGCAAAATGTCAATCTGTTTTCTTGTTTGGATTATTTGTGGAACAAAAAAATAAAGTAAAAGGAAATAAAAAAGCGCTCTGACTTCCCAGAGTGATGAAAGAAAATCGCCGCCCGTCGCTAAGCCGTGAACTAACGAAAAGGCAATGCTAACTAACAGAAGAAGGGCAAGTCCCCACAAAGGAACTCTTTGCATCTTCGTCGCCCTTCTTGAACTTACCGCTATGAACCAACCGAAAAGCATAAGTGCAAGCTGGATCTCGAGGGGGTTCATGACGCCGGCTTCAAAATACGGAAGGTAAGGTATCCCTTTGATATTGGCAAAGTAACCAATCCAATGAGTTGGCGGGTCACCGGCTGGATTATAGAGGAATTGATCAAAGAGCAGGACCAATCCGAAGAAGAGGTAGAATGCCCAGTCAACGCGATAGAAAGAAACAAAAACAACCGCCAGCAAAAAGACAAAAGCCACGGCAGGTCCTGGCCTCCCACTTCTCATAATCAACATCCCGGAAACAGCGAGAGATACAATTACGCTTATTACGTACGGAGCAACTTTATCGAGTTGGATTTTTTGTCCGAGTTGTCGTAACATTGTGAACTTCGAATATTTCTGCATGAAACCAGAGAATTTTGACAAGCTGATTTACTTTCACTAGTTTTTTTCACTGAAAAATCGGGACACAAAACAGAATCCCACACCTGAGTGCCGGGTCACTTCTGTGCGCAGGCACAGAGAACTCACTGAGAAATGCCAGAAACATAATCTCTGCGCAATTCAGTGACTTCTCTGTGTATCTCTATGAGACATCTTTTTCTTTATGGATCATAATTTTTGTTGTAATCTCATCCCTTTGGACTTTTCATCGTATACATATTAATGGCTACGAGGACGGTTTGCAGCAATGCTATGATAGCGATGATCAGATACTTTGTCGATTTTCTCCGCCACCTTTTCGCGCCGAGTATTATTGCCACTATCATAAAAAAAATCAGAATAGAAAGTGCTAACATAATTTTCCCTTATTTTGCCATTCATGCATGCAACCCTGTCAAGGTTCGATCGGTAGAAGTGCAGCTTCAACTTTTCCGTGTCAAATAGTGAAACCTTTACAAGTATACCGAGATAAACAATTTACTCCTAATCACGGATGAATATAATATAAGCGATAGAATAACTAAAAACCGTTTACAATATACACAACGGAGATTGCAAGCAAGAAATGAGATCCAGACGTGAGCGAAGGATTGCATCGCAGTGACTTTGTGATTCTCTAATTCTGTTTCGGACCACCTAAATGAGTCCAGGAGACTGCACAAAAAATGACAACTTGTCTTTTGAACTCATTCCAGGATCTCAAAATACAAAAACTTAGATGCCGAAATTCCGTCAAGCGAGATTCCTTTACCGAAGCAGCATACATATCATAAGAACGGGACAAGTTCACCATGACAAAAGTAGACTTCGACGATGTATTCGCCATGTACCCTTGTCGGTTGGCTCGATGAGAGGGAACAGGTTATGCATTCTGCCGTCTTCTGAGCCATGCTGCGACACTCCTGAACCATGAGGGGCGGGCGTTCCCCTCGTGCATCCAGAGAATCAACGTCATCGCCGTGGAAGGCTTGGCAAGCGCGGATAGAGATGCCAGAACGATTGCCATGAGGCGGCGACGCAGTGACCAGGATGAACGCCAGCGACTCACTACATAGCGCCGAAGCAAACCTGCGCGGTGGTCATCTGCAATCGGATGGTTGGCGGGATCGAGAAGCAATGAGAACAAGCGGTAACCGAGATAGTTGGGATCTCGTTCGCCGAGATCAGAGGAGACGGGCAACTGGAACATCTTTGCAAACTTTTGCGTCGTCTCGAATTCCTTTTGCGACCATCGAATGTTTCTTCGAAATCCAGCAGCACAACCTCCAGGCGCACTCCATGGATTGCTAAGATTTCTATCATGGTATCGATAGCGAGCGAGTTTTGTTTCGACACGCTGCAAGGGGCCGAGAAATGCCACGGCTCGCAACAAGTAGCCATCCGCTGCCTCACTGAAGTCGCGTTCCGGCACAGGCATTATACGAGCAAGAGCAGGTCGGGCAAACGCCATCCCGCTTGTGACAGTCGCTGCAAAACTGCCGGTAGCGAGAAGCTCGTTGCGAACATCTCCATCAGCGAGACCAGCGTGTGGATTCGGAATGAAGAAACCGCATGGACGACCATCTGAATCAACTGCTGTCATGGGGTAATGTGCCAACACCGTTTCGGGACGCCAGATCGCGAGCAGCGTTTCAACTGAATCAGGCTCCATCATGTCATCTGAGTCCAGAAAAAATATGATATCTCCTGTAGCTCTGGCAAAACCGGCATTGAAAGCCGATGCTTGACCGCCGTTATTTTTGAACATGGCCTCAATGCGCTCCCCATAAGAATTGATTACATCTCGAGATCCGTCAGTGGAGCCATCATCGACAACAATGACTTGCGCTGTGTGAGTTTGAGCGAGGGCACTGTCTATGGCCTTTCCGACAAACGTCGCGTAATTGTAATTGTTAATAATGATGCTGGCAGATTGAGGATGCAGGTTTTCCATTTCCGGAAATGGCCATTCATTTTTGTGGTCGCTCATATTATAATCATCGTCTCCTTTCCTGACGACTTCTACGGGACAAGTTCACCATGACAAAAGTAGACTTCGACGATGTATTCGCCATGTACCCTTATCGGTTGGCTCGATGAGAGGGGATAGGTTGTCCGCTCTGCCGTCTTCTGAGCCATGCTGCGACACTCCTGAACCATGAGGGGTGGGTGCTCGGGTCGTGCATCCAGAGAATCAACGTCATCGCCGTGGAAGGCTTGGCAAGCGCGGATAGAGATGCCAGAACGATTGCCATGAGGCGGCGACGCAGTGACCAGGATGAACGCCAGCGACTCACTACATAGCGCCGAAGCAAACCTGCGCGGTGGTCATCTGCAATCGGATGGTTGGCGGGATCGAGAAGCAATGAGAACAAGCGGTAACCGAGATAGTTGGGATCTCGTTCGCCGAGATCAGAGGAGACGGGCAACTGGAACATCTTTGCAAACTTTTGCGTCGCCTCGAATTCCTTTTGCGACCATCGAATGTTTCTTCGAAATCCAGCAGCACAACCTCCAGGCGCACTCCATGGATTGCTAACATTTCTACCATGGCATCGATAGCGAGCGAGTTTTGTTTCGACACGCTGCAAGGGGCCGAGAAATGCCACGGCTCGCAACAAGTAGCCATCCGCTGCCTCACTGAAGTCGCGTTCCGGCACAGGCATTATACGAGCAAGAGCAGGTCGGGCAAACGCCATCCCGCTTGTGACAGTCGCTGCAAAACTGCCGATGGCGAGAAGCTCATTGCGAACATCTCCATCAGCGAGACCAGCGTGTGGATCCGGAATGAAACCGCATGGACGACCATCTGAATCAATTGCTGTCATGGGGTAATGCGCCAACACCGTTTCGGGACGCCAGATCGCGAGCAGCGTTTCAACTGAATCAGGCTCCATCATGTCATCTGAGTCCAGAAAAAATATGATATCTCCTGTAGCTCTGGCAAAACCGGCATTGAAAGCCGATGCGTGACCGCCGTTATTTTTGAACACGGCCTCAATGCGCTCCCCATAAGAATTGATTACATCTCGAGATCCGTCAGTGGAGCCATCATCGACAACAATGACTTGCGCTGTGTGAGTTTGAGCGAGGGCACTGTCTATGGCCTTTCCGACAAACGTCGCGTAATTGTAATTGTTAATAATGATGCTGGCAGATTGAGGATGCAGGTTTTCCATTTCCGGAAATGGCCATTCATTTTTGTGGTCGCTCATATTATAATCATCGTCTCCTTTCCTGACGACTTCTCACGATAATTTTCCTAAAATGTATTAAGGTTCTCACTTGATACTATTTACGATTACGACATTTGTCGCTATTTCAGCAGCAACATCTTCTGTTTGAATATCTGATTATCTGTGCGCACGACGTAAAGATAGACGCCAGATGAGAATCTCTCGGCGTTGAAAACAAATTGATGATCCCCTGCTTTCACATTTTCGCCACCTAACAGAGCAACACGCTATCTGAGGATGTTGGAGACAGAAATTTGCTCATGAGCATCCTTCGGCAAATCCTTGGTCAATTGTGCGGCTCCAGTTTTTCTGTGTCCAACGGTGAAACCTTGAGAAAGTATCTTAGTTCGTTCTTGCAAATTAAGTATATAAAATATCTGCAACGCGTATGCCATCAAGAAATACCGCATCGGATAGAATTTATACGCCTTTGCGTAAGTTATTCGACTATGTTGACGCGAGTAATTTACTTTTAATCACGAATGAATATAACACAAACGATAAAAAAACTAAAGAGTGTTGGTAGTGGACTATTTTGATTACATGCTTATCCGGTTAGCACACAAAACTAAGATTAAGGAGAAATATCCTGATAGGAGCAAAATTTGTATGTTTATGGAAAAGTAACGATTGCTCAGAATTACGATTCATTCCAGTATATAACGGCAGTGAAGAAAATCAGCAATTCTTCAAAGCGACTCCGGGTGGAGAGATCGCCCTTTTCGTTGTCAATCCTGATGCACAAGCTCAGTTTGAACTCGGTAAGGAATACTACATTGATTTCACTAAATGTGAGTAAGTAGTATAAGCACGTTAGATTTTTGGGGTGAAAAGAAGATAGTGTCCTATTTTAAACTAATAGAATATGTCCCGATACCCGTCAGGTAGCCATCCGTAATAGTCTTGTTTATTTATTTCGATAACATCATGATTAATATCACCGTACTTTTCTCTAATAGCGTTTGATATTGTCTTACTGTTTGTGTTTGTCTTAATGAACAAACTATAAGGAAGACAGTATTCCCAATCTTCGATGGCAAATTTCGTTTAGAGGTAAATTATTAGTCCTCTGCAATCTATAATGTTAGCTGCAATAATGTAGGTTTTAGTCGCTACCATTTCGACTTTCGGGTGCACTCTTAGGAGAAGGTGCTACTGAATTGTTTAGATCAAAAATCTTAGGGGATTGTCCCTGCTTTTCAATTATGTTCAGTTCATGTTGAGCAAGATTATGCTCATCAGATCGCGGATCGTCTGGCTTGTTCCGAAGTATATATTCGTGTCTAAACAGAAAATAAATTATCAATATCCCAACAATGATGAAGCAAAAAATTCCTGCTGAAGGATCATGACCGACTGCTAAAAGTCAGACCAAACCGAATATGATCAAGACCACTATGCGGTTACTTGTGGAAGCTGGAACACAAGCTCATGAAATTCTTGATACCCAATTGGTGAATTTGCATTGCCGATATGTGCGAGTGGACGAGATTTGGACTTATGTTGTAAAGAAACAGAAACAATGCACGGAAAAAGAACTTACGAAATGGCTTATGATTCTATGAAGGAACTTAGAGGCAAAATTACAAACCGTTTCCAATTGTCAACCGATGACTACCAACTCTATTACAAAGCCGTTGATTCGGTTTTCGGAAGTGAGATTGATTACGGACAGGTATTCAGACAATACGGAGAGGAAACAAAAAGTGAGGAGCGATACAGTCCGGTTCACATAATATGTGCCGAGATAAACCCTACTCTTGGAAGTCCGAGGAAAAGCCGGTCTCACAACAAGCCATGTTGAACATCAAAACATGACAATGAGGATGCAGATGAGGAGATTTACTAGGCTCACAAACGCATTCCCAAAGAAGCTGGAAAACTCGCAGTCTGCCGTGGCGTTGCACTTCTTCCATTACAACTTTATGAGGATTCACCAAACGCTTTGAGTAACTCCCGCAATGGGAGAGAGAGTAACAAATAGATTGTGGAATTGGGAAGACTTATTGAGTTACAGAAAACAACGAATAGCGGCTTAAACAGGACTTTCAAAAGTTTCGTGCAGCTTCAAAATTTTATATGCAACTGGTAAGCCCTGTACCGTCTCCACTAATACATCAACAATATACAATTGTCGAAATGGGTCGGTTGTGCCATGAATAATTTCTCCCTTCATTTCATCCGTCTGAAAAATAACTTTCAACGGTTTAGATGAGATATCGTCGATAACCGCCTTGTCCCCTATTGGAGTGTCAATGGTATCGCATGCTTGATACCACGCAAGCACAACCCTTTCATAAAACTTATGTTCTGGCTCTTTAAGCAGAAGCTTCTCTCTATTGATTGCGTTCTGAATAGCATTAGCATCCACAGAATTAACATTCACAGTCATTTCCACGTTACCTTGGAAATGGTTCTGAATATTCATTTGCGAGCCATTATCTTTTGCGACAGGATTTACAATCTTAGCAATGTTATCATAGCTTCTGCGATCCATAGAAGGTTTGTTATTTGATCGCCCAAGGAAATAATTTACTGCGGTCATCAGATACTTACCGAATTCCAGCACTACAATGTTATCGTTCATAAAGGGAAGCGCGGGGGGCGTGAGTTCCATCAGCTGAGTTTCAATGCTTCCGCTCCGTATCTCCTTAATAACGAGTTTATATTCTTTGGGTTCTTCTATCGCGGGTAACGATTCAACAAATCGCGCGTACTCATCTCCAAGGCTTAACAAAGCTTCCGTAAGATCAATCAATTCGACCGGATGTGTGTTATCTATTTTGTAAGTCAATAACGGTGATAAACTTGGCGACGAGGAAGAACTTGATCGAGAAGAAGGCGAAGACTCCCAAGGAGAAGTGCTTGACATAGTTTCCTTTCGCAATAAGATAAGAGATTTGCAAGATTTTTAAAATAGTGAACTACCGACATTTGTGGTTGATCATTACTTGCGTAAATTATAATCACAAACCTAGGATAAATTGAAATTTGCTATTTTATTTTTAGGAAATGGCTTGAAAGGTAAATTCAAGGCCCAGATTTATTTTGCAGCCGTGTTTCTTTTTAACGTGCTGTATAATATTATTCCGTTTTTTTCTATGAAGAAAATTTTTCTGAGATCGTTCGGGATCAATATCGGAAAGAGTTCTTACATACACACGCCCGTGAAGTTCTTTTCATTCAGGAACCTGCACATCGGCGATAATACAACGATCAATCCGCATTGTTATTTGGATGCTCGAACTGGAATTCGTATTGGCAATAATGTTAACATTGCGAATAATACAAAAATTTATACGCTGGGCCATGACACCAACGCAGCGGACTTGCATCTGGTCGGAGCCGGCGTCGAAATAGGTGATGATGCATTTGTGTTTTCTAATGTACTCATAATGCCGGGAGTAAAAATAGGGAAGGGAGCGGTCGTATTTGCCGGATCGGTCGTTGTGAAAGATGTCGAACCATATACCGTGGTAGGGGGAAATCCGGCGAAATTCATAAAAAACCGCGAGAAGATGAATTTCGCAAAAAGTAATTATAGCTACTGGTTCGCACAATAATTTTCGTAGCATAGCACAATTACAAAAAAGAGAGAACCGATCGATTTCCGATTTTGAGTTGATCATTTTCAAATCCGAAATGACGAATCCTACCATTTTGCCTCGCCATAAGATTCCCGTCTGTCTATTTCCGTTTTAATATCACCTTTTGCACAAAATCTATACCACGTGTAATGACTTTCTTTGATGACAAACCATAAAAAGAGCGTTGGCGCCCCTCAATTATCTTGTACAACACGATTGAAGGCACTCAAATGCCATCTTTTTTAAGCGGGGGATGGCATTTCTATCTCTTGTTGACTTTGACTAAGCTCCATGTTATATTTTTTCACAACGCAGCGGGATATTATGGAGCGACGGCGAAGTAATGACGAATGACAATGGTGTTACCAGAGCTGGTGAAATATGGTTGATTGCAACATCGACTGACATACCTTTCGTGCAGGTAGACGTACCGCTTTATTGGAGTAATTGTTTGGCTTATAATAGTTGCAATATGGAGTGTTATTCAATGGAGTTTTCAAATGTTTGTTGCAGCATTCACAGCATCTTTATTAGATGCTATTGATATTCCTTCACGATATTTTACCTGAAAGATATTATTTTCTTATCATCCAATATCACTTTTTAATAAGGTATTATCAAACCGGGAAAAATAATATTTATGGCACCAATATAGAGTAAGCGCGCTTGGCACAGATGTGCCATCGTTAGTATTTGTAATTTTAATAATTTTTCAGAAGAGCAGAGATATGATGAAAAATAAATTGTTTGCAATAATGGCTTCGGCTTTATTGCTTGCAGGCTTCTCTCATGCGCAAAATAAACCTTGGCTAATGACTTATATCGCCGATTGGAACTGGGGAAATCCGCTTACCTACAGCGAAGTTGAATGGAAGGCATACGATGTATTTATAGACTTCGGTGCTGCCCCAGGTCATGCAGGCAGTGTTAATTTCCCTGCTGGTGTGCTCGATACATCGGGGGCGACTACTCTCGCACAACGTGATAGTATAGTTGCTCGTGCTCATAGCCAGGGCAAGAAAATTCTTCTTTCCGTCACTGAATATCCCGCAACGTATTGGGATCAATGTACTACGTCATTGCTCATATCGGGTTACTGTCAATCAATTGCACAATATGTCAAGCGAGCGTGGGCACCTTATGACGGCATTGACGTGGATTGGGAATATCCATCTGCCAGTGATACAGCGCAGTTCAAGAATTTCCTTGATTCGATTCGTGTCTATTTGCCAAGCCCGGCATACATAGTTACGGTGTCGTGTGGACAATGGGTTCCCTTCAGCGTATACGCAGAGAAGCAAAACGACATAGACATGCTAACTGAAGAGATGTACGGCGGTGATGGAGTTTCTTCTGGCTGGCCTACGTGGTTTAATGGGCCAGTGTATGGCATCAATATGATCGGCAAGCCTGAACTTAGTTGCGATGTTGTTGTTGATTCACTCTATGCTAATGGGATGCCTCTTTCAAAGATAGCAATTTCTTCTGAGTTTGGCGGCACTTTGATAAAAGGTGGAACCACTACTGACTCAATGGGAATTACAATAAATTCCAATGGTATTACGGCACCGGGCGAGATGTGGACTACTCAACCAACCGGGAAAGCGGATATTCCTGATTACGCCTACGGCATCGGCAATACCACAGGCATTTATCAACTCTATTATAACACGGCCCATTTCCCTAATGTAAAATATGTTTGGAACTCGACTTATCAAGGCTCTTTTCTCTCTAACGATTCGGCAGGCACGACGCACGATTGGGAATTGTCTTTTGATGACTCGAATGATATTACCGCCAAATTCAATTACGTTGAAAGCAAGGGATTGGGTGGTTATTTCTTCTATGAACTTGGAATGGACTTAAACAAAACAACCAACACAATTACATTTCAAACTTTGATTGATGCAGATCGGGTAAACATATTCCATTATGCTCCTAATTCCAAGACGCCGATCCCGGCACTCGCGACGTTGAAACAGAACTATCCAAATCCATTTAACCCGAAAACGACAATCAATTATCAACTGATGGCAAGCAACTTTGTTACTTTGAGAGTCTATGATACTCTTGGGAGAAGAGTGGCGACACTTGTGCACAGCTACCAGAACGCTGGGACCCATTCAGTACAATTTGATGGGAAGGAGCTTCCAAGCGGCGTTTACATTTACAGGCTTCAGGTCGGTTCAAGTGAAGTCGCAAAGAAGATGGTGCTTTTAAAATAGCGGCGAATGTCATAGAAACAAATAAGTCCGAAATGCCCCTTCGGGAGAGGAGTATCATGGAACGACGATGGAACAGATTAGATAGTCGGAGTTAAAGGTTTGAAAAAAGGGTAAGAAGTGAAAAGTTTATTGGGGGTATTTTGTCTGCTGTATTAACAGCGATGAAGGTGCGCGCGTCATCTGAAAGACATATCAAAATGGCGTTACTTTTCTGAGCACAGGAGGTTCGGTGCCACGCCGGTACGTACTACTCCTACTTTGAAACAGAATTACCCGAATCCGTTTAACCTGTCACTAACATTGAACTCGATACTTCAATGGCAGGTCAAGTGAAACTTGAAGTCTATAACACACTTGGACAGGAAATCGCCACTATTGTCGATGGATATCTGCCGGCGGGACGTCATACGACATCTTTAAACGCCCGAAATTTACCAAGCGATATCTACACGCTCCAAGCCGCCTCCGGGCAAGTTTCCAAGAAAATGGTGTACTCAAATAGTATCAAATACTGCTGACCGAAAGCGATGCTGCTTCGCCTTAAGAAGAAGGGGCGTTCAATTCTTTCTTTGAAAATGACGAACTAATCGTTCAGTAAGCTACTGTTGTAGATACCAAGCTTGTTGTGTAGTGCCTTCCGGCTCAGCCCCAAGACCTTGGCAGCTTTTGTCTTGTTGTTTCCAACCGATGCAAGGGTTTGTTGGATAACAATCCTCTCGACTTCTTTGAGGGAGGTACCAACAGTAATCGTGATGGACTTTGGCGTTGTCCTAAGCTTTCCAATTATTCGCTCCGGTAATACCTCGGGACCAATCTCTGAAAACTTTGAAATGATAACCGCACGCTCAATTACGTTGTGGAGCTCGCGAACGTTCCCTGGCCAATCATACTGGATCATCGCCTCCAATGCTTCTGCGGAAAGCGTCATGGAATTTTTTTTGTGAGCGACACAAAGAGATTCAAGGAAACCTTCGATCAACAATGGAATATCTTCTTTTCTCTCTCTCAATGGGGGGAGGTGAATCTCGATAACGCTGAACCTATAATAAAGATCGAGGCGAAGGTCGCCCGTCTTCAACGCCAACTGAACGTCCCTGTTTGTGGCAGCCAGCGTCCTGACGTCTACTTTTATTTCCTCTTTCCCCCCGAGTCGCCTGAATGACTTTGTCTCCAGTACTCTCAGCAACTTGGCCTGAATATCCGGGTGCATCTCAGCCATTTCATCGAAGAAAAGCGTCCCTCCATTAGCCATTTCCAAATAGCCTTCTTTTCGACCGTTGGCGCCGGTGAACGCTCCCTGATCATGGCCAAAAAGTTCGTTCTCAAAAATGTCTTTGGGAAGGGCCGCGCAGTTTACTGCAAGAAACGGTCGATTCTGTCGAGGGCTTCTGTCATGGATAAGGTGTGCAACCACTTCCTTACCGGTGCCGCTATCTCCGCTAATTAAAACGGGAGTAGGCGAATCCGCAACCATGTCAATGGTTAAGTGAATCCTCTTGATTGCTTCACTCTGCCCAATCAGCTTGGTTTTGCCTCGTATCTCGTAGGATGATTCGTTTGTTCTGCTTAGTTGATGGTTCTCCACCAAAATAGTTCTCCTCCTCTCCACGCTCTCTCATCGTAAACTTCTTTCCCCCTACCTAAGTATCCTGGTCTTGCGATCGAGGATTCCAGATCTGTAAGTTTCACCGGCCCATGTAAACCGAGCATCGCCTCAAAAAATGATCCCATTAATCTCTCATATATGTTAATGGCACATTTCCGCTTCCAAGATAATAGGCATTATCGTTGAAGATCGTCTCCACATAAATGGCGATAACTGTCGCAAAAATAATCGTCCCAAATGTTGCTACCATATAAGTCTCCATGATCGTTCGCACGATGTCTTCTGTCCATCAGCATATCAAATCAGTCTTCCACTCTCGGATCGGTCAAGTTAGTTCGGAGAGCGTACTTTACAAGACCGGCAACATCATGGATATCCAGCTTTCTTTTCAGACTCGCCCTGTGAACGTTAATAGTACTAACACTCAAGGATAAATGAGCTGCGATCTGACGACTTGTCATTCCCTCTGCAATCAATTTAAGAATTTCCTTTTCCCTTTCAGTCAGATCACCGTTCCCAGGAGGATGCTGCTCCATATTTCCGCGGCTTTTCTTTATCAGGCCTCCAATCAGCAGCTTTGACACATCAGAGCTGAAGAAGTGTTCGCCTCTTGCAATTGCTTTGACGCCATCGAATATTTCCTTCTTTTCCGAATTCTTTAGAACGTATCCGTCTGCTCCGATTTGTATCAATTCGTGGACATACTGCTCATTCTCGTGCATCGTTAAAATCATTACCTTCGTCGAAGGGTGCGTCCTTTTTATTATTCTTGTGGCTTCAATGCCGTTAACACCAGGCATTGAAATATCAAGTATGGCAACATCCGGTTTATGCTTTGCCACGAGTTCTAAAGCCTCTTCACCATTTGCCGCTTCCCCGAGAAGCAAAAACTGGGGATCACTTTTAAATAGGGACCTGAGCCCGTCGCGAACTATAGCATGGTCGTCCGCAAAGACAATTTTAATTTTGCTCAATTTCATCCTCTACGATTGGTATTCTAACAAAGATATTTGTCCCTCCTCCCGGACTCGATTGAATCCGGCACCCTCCTCCGAGAAGACGCGCGCGTTCTCTCATGTTCATTAATCCCATATGTTTTTCGCCTTCCATCATTCTTATGTAATCCGATTCATCGAACCCTTTTCCCTGATCCGACACGCTGAACTCCAATATTTTTCCGTTTTGTTCCAACCTGATCTCGGCGCTCTTAACGCCGGAGTGCTTCACACAATTTGTCAACGCTTCTTGTGCTATACGAAAAACTGCGATCTCGGTTTGTGGATTGTAATGTTGTTTCAGCGAGGCACTGGTTTGAAATTCCGTTCTGAGTCCATGAACACGTTCCATCTCCGAACAGATGAGCCGTAGTGCTGTAACCAAGCCAAAATGATCAAGTGCCGAAGGGCGAAGATTCGACGATATCCTGCGCACTTCCGTCGCAACATTGTCGATCTCTTTCTTGATTGCCTGCCAACGCTTCTCGAGAAGCTTCTTCCGAGATTGGACGTCGTCCTGCAGCACGGTGAGGTTAAGTCTCATCGCAGTGAGTCTCTGGCAAATATCATCGTGAAGCTCCATCGCAATTCTTTTTCTTTCATCCTCCTGGGCCTGCTGCAGGGACATCGCATATTTCCTCATGTCTTCCTCTCGATGCCGGGCCGCCGATTCCAGCTTATTCAAAAGAAGTCTCTTCTCAGTCACATCGCTTGCATTCACAAGTATGCCCGACACTAGGGGAATCCTCAAAAGATTCGCAACTGTTGCCGCTATTATTCGCCAAGAGCCGTCTTGCGCCATGAAGCTGAACTCGAAAGAGCCTTTTGGTCCGTTTGCTTCATCGGCAACACTTGTCAGGATGTCTCTTATTTCTTTAGAATCCTCCGCGTTGACAAGATTCAGAATATTATTGTGCACAAGTTCCGAAGGCTTATAACCGAGCACGCTTTCGACAGACGGGCTGACATACTTAAATTTCCCATCCTTCTCAACTATAGCAATAATGTCTATAGCATTTTCTATAAGAGCACGAAATCTGTCCTCACTGTCTTGTAGAGCCTCCTCCAGTCGTTTCTGCTCCGTAATATTCCAGAAATGACATTGGACAACTTTGCCCCCGTTAACCATGTATGAAATGCTGACAAATTCCAGATGGACTTGCTGTCCGCCTTTACTGCGCAATACAATGTCATCGGCAAGAACGTGTTCCTTCTCAAGCACGTTAGAAAAAATACCCTCGGATTTCGAAATGCCCTTGACCGCATCTATCTCATCAATGGATTTTCCGATGAAGTATTTCTTGTCGTAACCGAGTAAATCAATTAGAAAGGGATTCACATCGGTTATCTTTCTAGTCCCAGCATCAATCAGAAGGACGCCATCCTTCGAAGTCTCGAATAACCTTCGATACCGGATCTCATAGGAGGTAAGCGCTTCTTGTGTAAGTTCCTGCTCAGTCAAGTCCTGTGTGGTTCCTATCATCTTGACCGATTCTCCATTGCCTTCCTCGACAATTTTTCCACGCGTGCGAACTATTCTAATTACCCCGTCTGTCAGGGAAATTCTGTGGCTGATATCGAAAGACTCCCCTTTTGCGAGCGAACTCCGGAACATGCAATCAACCTTCTCCCTATCCTCTAGAGGTACCTGCATGATGAATTGCTGGTATGAGAGCATGCTTTCCTCAAAACGTCGCCCGAGAATGTTCATCATTTCCTCCGAGCAGAGGAGAAAGTCCATTGAGGCGTTTATTTCCCAACTCCCTACATGTGCCACACTCTGTGCTTCGGTGAGGCGCATATGGCTCTTCTTCACCTCGTCTTCGTCATGCCTTCGGTCTGTGATATCCCTTTTGATAACCGCAATGTGGGTAACGACACCCATCAAATCTCGGTAGGGATAAAACGAGACTTCAAAAAATCTCCTTCCCAATTCCGGCACGTCAAGCCAGGATTGTTTACACTGCCCGCTCCCGGCAAATGCGAGGTCGATCGAAGGCTTTAGAATTTCCTCAAAAGTCTCTCTGCCAAAAATATCGGCGACACTCTTTCCGATTACATCGTGACGCTTCCGATTCAGAGCAGTGCACAAGGCTTCATTGGCAGCCTCGTAATAATAGTCCCTGTTTACAAGCATCATTAATTCTCCAGAGGCGTTGGCTATAAACTCGTACCGGCGCCGCAACTCTTCAAGGTTTCTACGATCTGTAATATCTCTCGAGCTCAAAACGTAGCCGGAAATTTCCGGATCGTCGATGAGACTCTTCCCCATGGATTCCAAAGTGACCCACGACCCGTTCTTATGCCTGTACCTTAACTCAACAGTTGTGAATTGCTCGACTGACCTTTTCGCCGAGTCGAAAATCTCTAATGCAGTATTCACATCGTTATGATTAAGAAATTCGAAAAAATTACGCCCGGCTAATTCATCTTGTCTGTAGCCGACCACCTTCTCGCACGAAGGGCTGCTGTAACGAATCACACCATCGGAGTCGAGAATGTTTATCATGTCAAGCGAGTTTTCTATAAGCGGTCTGAAATAACGTTCATTTTTCTTAAGCTCGTCTTCCGTGTGTTTCCTTTCCGCAATCTCGACCTTCAGATTCCCACCGGCTTTCGTGAGTGCTTGGTAAGCCGTTTCAAATCGCATCAAGAACCTTGTCAGGAAAGCCGACTCTCTCCGCAAAACTTCCCCGATATGAGTACTATTTGATTCGGCAACTACTACTCCTGCCACCGTCTCTTTATGCATTTCCAGCATTTCATGGAGAAGCTTTCCGGACATGGCAGCCTTGACACCCAATTCATAAGCCTTGCTTAGGTCTGCCTCCTTTCCGGATGAAAGGTATCTCTCCAATATTGCGGCGTACTCTATTGCAAATTGGTCTTTGGCAATAGCACCGCTTGTTTCGCTCATCTTGTCCTCCGGCCATGTTGATGAACTAAATGAACCTTTTGGATCATATCCTCAGAAAGCCATGACCTACGATCCAAGGCAAACGCTAGCCTTCGCTTTCGAAGTCTCGAATATTCCTCGATCGTCAACAACTCCAGCATTAAGCGATGGACGGTGTCAGACTTTCCCAGGTCGAGAAAATCATTAATCGGGTGCCTGTGATCAACACCGAGAAGAGCTTCGACTACCGACAGTAGTCCCCTTTGACGAAATTGAGATACGATTGTACACTTCCCGGTTTTTGACAGACTCTTGAATTCCCTGCGAACAATTCTTAGGCGCGAACGCCCTCGCCGCAATTTTTAACATAGGTATGTCCTCGTCTGAATCACCGATCGCAACCGACATATCACGAATGTACTGCATTCGAGTTAAGTATTCTTCCATTGCTTTGCCTTTGTCAATACTTTTTCCGACAAAGTATGTGTCTGCTTGCCTCAATATTATTTTGATCCTTTGGAAACCGGACTGTTTTAGAAGATATTCTGCCTCTTCTCTTTTTAATCCCTCGGTCCCTTTTGCGTTGTACCTGTAAGCCCGGATTGCATAACGATAGGTCGTATCAACAAAGACGCCTTGAAGACATTGCACCAACTCGCGGAGACGGCGGAGTTCTTCGGTTGTCTCATTGTCCACTAATCCAATTTCGGTGCCCTTGGCACCGTCGTATATCACGCTGCCATATTCTGCAATGCCTGCGTCAAAACCATAAGATGAACAATAATTCCGGACATGCTCGATGCTCCTACCCGTATCTGGAATGACTGAGTATCCGTTCGACTTAAGAAGAACCAGCGCAGTCAACCCGCTTGTAGTCGTGTGCGGAAATCCGAGAGTCTCGCTGTCAAAAACACCGTCAAGATCCAAGAAAACCAAATTCGGACCCGTCTCCCATGCTGAACGAGACTTCACGAGGCCTGAACAAAAATGATTCATGGTGAATACCAAGTAGTTCCAACTCAGTATGTATTGTTGATTCAGATTCTCCAAATCGCTTTGGGGCTTCCTATGAAATAACTCGCTAAGTGTTCTGTTCTTTTGAATTGTAGCAAACAAAAGTTTGTAAATCACCATTCTGTCATCAACATTTTTGTCGCTGCTCTCCCTGGAATACTTTAGAATAATTCTTTCTTCCTCTTTCTCAGTCAACCTGAATTCGAAAGAGGCAATTGCAATGTCATATGCCGGATCAACTACATCAAACTCCGGGGCACCGAAATTGTGCTGCTCAAAATCAACTTTGAAGAGCCCCTTATCGGTAACAATCCACTCGTCCGGTTTCATTCTGCCATCGGTGAGAATCGGGAGCGGCCGCGTTATCTTACTCAATTGTTCGAGCAATGCTCTATTCATCAAATAGCCAACCTTGGCTCCAAACACCCGTCGCAAGATGCCGAGAATCTGCAACCACCCCCATCCGACAAATGGATAGACTAATCGTGGATCCTCATTGAGCGACAACACGTTGGCCCGACGAATTAGATATGAAGACATTCGATCAAGAATCTCATCCGACATTTTGCGGCCTGACATTGTCTCGCCTTCCAGCCACTCCATGAAGAGCATCCCGTTTCTGAGTCCGATGATTTCAGGCACGAAACCTTGTAACCTGGTTCCCGCAATGTAGGCATGATACCCGAGCCATCCCCATCCAACCCCTTTTGCCAGAATTCTTTTGATTGTTGCACTTCCATCTTTGTGTTGAATCCGAACCTCAAAAAGACGCTTGAGACGCGCTTGAAAACTTTCCGGATAATGGTGCGAAAACTTTCTATTCATGTCGTCAACGAACCGGTTGTTCTGAATGGATATTTCATCGTCATCGGACGCAAGGAGCAATTCTCGAAGGACCTCCACTGCTGAACAAGTTTGCATCGAATCATTCATGTACAACTCGCTCTGTTCGAGAGTAATAACTTTCGTCTCTAGGGATGTCGAAAGGATTGTCTTGGCCTGCGCGGGGTGGCGAGGGACAAGAAGGACTATTCTGTCAGGGGACACGCCAAAAGCTATAACGGCAGCCTGAAGAAGTGCAAACGTAGACCCGGTATTCGAATAGTCATCGGTCAATATAACAGTTACATTACCGGTGAGATAACGACGAAGTTTTTTTCTTTCCCGGGGGGAAACACCGAGCTTCGGGCGAACGGTCATCCATGAAATATTATCTATTCCCCTGGACAGCAGGTGAGATTTAATTAGAGGTGCAAAATATGCTCCAGCCGTTCGTGCACCTATTATGACAACTCTATCTCCCTCAGTGTCGACCGACCTGGCTTGAACATATCGGTCAGCCATTTTCAATACATCATGGTGTGTCATGTCTTGACATCTGAAACCATCATTTAACCTCATCCGCCAGCTTAGTAATTTGCTCGATAACGGATCCGCCGACAGCGTCTTGAACCGCCTTTCGAGGTCCGATAACTCATCCAGAGTAAGTTCGCGATCTGCCGCTATCAATCCGCACACGAACTCGACAGATTCATCCCAACTAATTTTCCAGCGCGATATCCTTTGCCTTTCTGCCAGAGACATAAGGTACATCGGAAGGTTCGACAGTCGTTCAGCAAAGTAAATCAAATGTCGCAGCTTCGAGTATTCCTTTGCCAGCGGCTCAAGTGCAAGAGGCCGCCATGATAAGTAATCATCGACGGTACAACTCACGGCACAAACGAAAATATAAAGATTCGTTCTGGATTCCCGGCGCTCCCATGGCATCCTCAGTGTTCGATAGCGATGCAATTCTTCTCCAAGGCGAGCGAGAAGATCCTCTACCTTTAAGAATGGATTCAGACACCAATCATAATTTCCAAAAAACCCTTCTTGGGTACTTGTGGCCGAACGTGATTCTCTTGTCTCCGTATCAATCATAATGTTTTTCTAAGCACAGATTTCCTCTATGATGCGTAATAAATTCCGACACAAGACTTTTTAACTGCTTTTTATAGAGAACTGATTCTTTTTTATGCCCAGGACAGGAGGGCTACCTTAATGAGAATTTAATTCTCTGCTTCACTAAAAGCAAATTGTGAGTAAAAAGTTCCCTGTTTCGTAAGAAACGTTCTTAACTTTATTTGCCGCTTTCTGTCATATATGCCCTACCTAGGTAACTCCATATGCGGAAACTTGTTGGAATGAGATTCAGCAACGTTCGAGACTTTAAAAATCGCCCCCCATGCGAGACTTAACGCTCCGCTCCGAAGTTTCTTGTAAGCCATTTTTTTCTAATGATATTCGAATCTTCGTCTTATATCCAACTATACTTTTGACACTCAACATCTCTCTAGTCGGTTTACGGTGTAGCTTCGCTATAGTTTGCATAAAAACAGTTTCATTAAGCGGCTTAAGCTCTGAAATCCGAGGCGCCTGTTCGATTGCGTCATTCAGACGGGTAGGAGAAGAATCGAATTGGAATTCTGGAAGGGAATTGATTTCGAGAAAAAGGATTCGAAGTGCTTCATTCTTAAGTCGTCACATGGCAGCCGAGCCCTCGTTAAATCTACAGATTCTGCCTGTTGATCACCCCTTTTGCAATGACCTGCGCTGGGGCGCCGCTGACAATGGTGCCCGGCAAAACATTCGTCACTACGGATTCCCGCCGCAATAATTGCTCCATTGCCAATTCTAACTCCTTTAAGAATGATGCAGCGACATCCTATCGCACATCGTCTTCGATAATGACAGGCTTGTTCCGCATGGTCTTACCCTCTATAGGATGCAGGTCGGAATCCATAATGATCACATCCCATGCAATCTGACAATCCTTACCGATCTCCACTTTCTCCTATGCCACAATCAATGTGTTCCAATTGAGGTAGGTACCATTTCCGATTTTCAATAATGCATCTTTCCCGACTGCGAGCCGAACCCCTTCATAAAATTGACAGTTGTCTACGATAATCTTACCCCCTATTGAAGATCTTCGGTGACGGCCTCCCGCCAGTCACAACAATAACTCCATGGCGTGTCATCCGACGGGCAAGCCACAGTTCTCTCAAATGTTCCATGACAGAGAAACGGGAGAACCGCAATCTGACGCGGCGGAAAATTTCCGATGGTTTCATGCAATATCGATCGGTCGTTTTACCAAAACGGTGATAATGCCAGCCTCAAGATCATCGAGGATATGAATATGTTTGGCGGTGAGACCTATTGCAGTCACTCCAATCCAGCCTTTATAGAATTTTTCCCATTCCTGGAATATTTCAAGAACTTATTGAGAACCACTGCAATAGGAAACCGAACCGTCGCGGTGATGACTCGATTGATGCGCTTCGGTTGATTCATCAAACGAAACACCCACTCCAATCCAATTTGACGCATCCATCGGGGTGCACGGGGGACATTTCCGGCAATAAAATCGAACGTGCCGCCGACGCACATCGCAATTTTCACATTGAGTCGTTCTCTGTTTTCAGAAATAAACTTTTCCTGTTTTGGCACGCCGAAAGCAACAAGAAGAATATCAGCTCCCGAGCTGTTGATTCGATTGACGATCCCCTGTTCACTTGGCGATCCAGAATGAGCGCCTGCAATCTTCAAGCCAGGGTATGTAGCCTTGAGATTATCAGCGACTTTTTGCGCCACACCGTTTGCTGCACCGAGGAGAAAGATAGAGTGGCCGGTCTTCGATGCAATCTTAGCTAAATCGCAGGTCAAGTCTACCCCTGTGACCCTCTGCCCGATCGAGACTCCTAAAATCCTTGCGGCGAGTTGCAGACCTACCCCATCCGGAACGTTTAGATCTGACTTGGCCGCAATATTCTGAAGATCTTCATCGTGCTGCGCAGCCATAATGAACTCCGGATTTACCGGAGTAATTTGATGAAAGCTGTTCATCGTCAAAAACTCATTGATTCTAGATATTATTCCCTGATCATCCAGCACATCGACTCTGACTGAAAGGATTTCTACTGACATTAAAAAATTGTGTTTATCGAGTTTGCTCATTTATTTTTCTTGAAAAGTCGTTCATTATTTATCGATGCAACCGATCTTGCAACAGTATAATAAACCTTCTACAACTGAGCAAACCCAATATGCATGGTCATTCAATTTCCTCCATTACCAAGCGCCCCGATCACTGCATCATAGATGCTCGGCCTCGCTCTCGCAATTTTCTCATTATCGCGAGCCGGGCAAATTCTATTAGTGAGCAAGATGACAAATAAATGTCGCTCAGGGTCAACCCAAACTGATGTGCCTGTAGAACCGGTGTGTCCGAATGAGTTCGGCGAAAAATAATGTCCGGCACTTGAATACTGCGGGTTCGGAGCTTTTGTATCCCAACCAAGTCCGCGTGTGCTTAGGATCGATTGTTTCCGCGTGAACAAAGCGATTACAGAGTCTTGTAAATATTGCCGACCATCGTAAACACCATGGTTCAAAAGCATTTGCAAACAAACAGCGAGATCTTTCGCCGTTGAGAACAATCCCGCGTGTCCAGCCGCGCCGCCGAGCGAACGAGAATTTTCGTCGTCTACCACTCCTTGAATCAAGCCGCCGGCTGCTGAGTCATATTCAGTCGGAGCGCATGTCTGCGCAAGCGAGGCCGGCGGGGTGAACATCGTATGTATCATTCCTAATGGGCGATAAAAATTTTCCACAACATATTTATCAAGCGGCATCCCGGCAATTTTTTCCACAATCTTCCCAACCATTAGAAAGTTAATGTCGCTGTAAACCATTTTTGCCCCCGTTGGATATTCAAGTCGGGTTGCGTATAAAGAATCCCACATCGCATCATGTGCCACATTGAAGTTGTTGCCAAACGAATCGGCGACAACAAAAGATCTCGGACTTTTTAGTAGTCTATCCAGTTGTTCCTGCGGAATCGCCGAAGTTTTCCATAGATACATCGGCGGATCCGGCGGAAGTCCGCTGTCGTGCTCAAGAAGATTGCGAACAGCAATCTTCCCTTTTCCGTCTTGTCCAAATTGCGGAATGTATCTGGCGACAGGCGCTTCAATGTCCAACCTTCCTTCGCCATACAGTTTCATCACAGCGAGCGTAGTGGCACAAACTTTTGTTAATGAGGCAAGATCATACATCGTGTTTAAATCGATGGTTCGCGAAAGCGGCGAGTAATCATAAGTCCCAAACGCTTTGTCGAAAATGATCTTTCCGTCTTTTGCCACCAAAAGCTGTGCGCACGGAAACGCACTATCCGCAATCCAAAAATTAACAACCGAGTCAAGCTTCGCCAATTTCTCCGGTTCGAATCCGGCTTCTTGCGGAGCAGCAAATCTCAAACTCGTTTGTGGCAAATTAATTCCATGGTTTGAACTCTCTTGATGAATTCCAGTAAAAACCAACAAGGACAATAATGCAATAAACATCAACGAGAATTTCATTTTGCAGTTTTTCACATTTTAAAAGCTAAGAGCGCCGCACCGACTGCCGGTGGAAATTCCGGGTTCTGGATTGTCATTTCGGGGAATTTATCCGCCATTTTTTTTCGGAAACTCTGCGAGAGAATATTGTCGGCTGAAAGGATGCTTCCAATAAGAACAAGCGGTAGCGGCATCTTCAGCTTGTTTAACATGGCACAGACGTGCTTTATAAGCTCATCTGCATTTGCCATTACGATCTCAAGCGCGACTCCGTCTCCTTTCTCGGCAGCTTCGATGACGATCGGTGCGACGGAGGAGATGTCGAAATTCTTCTGATATACTTCTGCTATTAATGATTGCGGGCTATCGATGTTTTTCTTCTCTTTCAGAAGTCGAGTCATCATGGTTTCTTTCCCGCGACCGTCGAATTCTTTGGCGATTGCTGTCAAACATGATCGTCCGACTGCATAGCCGCTTCCTTCATCACCGATGGATCTTCCCCAGCCGCCGACGCGGTGTATTTCTCCGTTATCTTCTTTTGCAAATAGAACCGAGCCTGTTCCTCCAATCAAAATCATTCCCGGCTTGCCGCCGAAGGCACCCTCGAGGGCCGCAATTGCATCGCTTTCAACTTGCACTTTAGGAACCGAGTATTTTTTCTTCTCAAGAAAATCTATAAAGCCGTCACGCATTTTTTCTGCATCGTCTTTTCTTCCCGCACCGGCTAATCCAAGGTACATTGTCTTTATTTGAGAAAATTCGGCACTTGCCTTCTTAAGAACTAATTCAATTACAGCAACAATATTTATTGAAGCCTGTTCAACTCCAATGATTTGAAAGTTAGCCGATTTCCCGGCTCCTTCAGCTATAATTTGTTTTTCTGGATTTAGTGCAACACCTTTAGTTTTCGTGGCTCCTCCATCGAAGCCGAGGAAAAGTGATTGGCTCATTGTTTTCAAAAATATATTTCGAACATATGAAAATCAATTTCGTTTTAAAAATTAAGATGAGTATTTTTGATTAGAATTAGGTACTCAGTATGGCAAACGTATGAAAGATAAAATCAATAACGATAGGTCAAAAAAATATCCCATGAAACTCAAGTTATTCCTCGTAGCTTTTCTTTTGCCGTTTCTTTTTACGGCTTCGACTTTCGCCGGTAATAGAGTCAAGACGGGCGACGAAATATTTGTCGAGAAATATCTCGGAATGATTAAAGGAAAAACTGTCGGCATCATTACAAACCAAAGCGGAGTTCTCCACGACGGTCGCCATATTGTCGATGTTCTCTCAAAAATTCCGGACGTGAAAGTCGCCGCGCTCTTCAGCCCGGAACATGGCATAAGAGGACAAGCTTCCGCGGGTGCCACAGTTTCTGACAGCGTCGATGAGAAAACAGGAATACCGGTTTATTCGCTTTATGGAATGACAAATAAACCGACTGCAGAAATGCTGCGAGGAATCGACGTCCTGATCTATGATATTCAGGATGTCGGGATGCGCTTTTACACGTTCATCAGTACGCTTGACTTGACTCTCGAAGTTGCCGCAGAAAATAACATCAAGTACATTGTTCTTGACAGACCAGACATGCTTCGGTCGGATATGATTGACGGTCCAGTTCTCCTCGATTCGCTAAAATCATTTGTCGGGATTCAACCAATCCCGAGTGTTTACGGAATGACGCCAGGAGAATTGGCAACCATGATAAACAATTCTGGCTGGCTTGCGGGTGGGAAGAAGGCCGATTTAACTGTTATCAAGATGGAAAATTATCACAGAAAAATGTGGTATGATCAAACCGGACTTAAATGGATAACGCCGTCTCCAAATCTTTCCGACATGCAGTCGGTTGAAGTTTATCCTGGTTGTGTCCTGATTGAACCGACAAATGTGTCGGAAGGACGCGGGACAGACAAGCCGTTCGAATACATTGGCGCACCCTTCATTGATGGAAAGAAACTTGCCGGCTTACTGAATTCCCAGCATCTTACAGGCGTGAAGTTCGAACCGATCAACTTTATTCCTCGCACCCTTCCATGGGTAACCGAACCAAAGTGGAAAAACAAAATTTGCCAGGGAGTCAATATTTTAGTAACAGATAGAAACAAATTTAGACCGGTCGATATGGGAATAAATCTCGTATGGGCAATCAAAAAACTTCACCCGGATTCCCTGAAGATCCGAAGTACCGGTTTCGATAAACTTGCCGGTACACCGCAAGTGAGGCTCATGATCGAAGCAGTAGAAAGCCCAAAGAAAATAATATCATCCTGGCAAAATGGAACCCGCAAATTCGAGAACTTCAGAAAAAAGTTTTTGCTTTATCGTTAGATAAAAAGTTTGGGCTAAAAGATTCAACCGTAAAGCGTACAAAGAAAATAACCGATAAAACCATTTTGTATCAATTGTCTTTGCGTGTCACTGTGCTCTTTTGCCGCTCTGACATCAAATTTATTAAATTATGCGTCATGCTCCGATCAATAACCAAGCTCTTTCAAATGTGCGGCAAGCAGCTCCGGATTTTCATCGAGAAAATGCCGAGCAAAGAGTCGTGCTCTTTCAACTTCAGCTAAATCAATCTCTGAATAAACAACATCCTCATCGAATAATTTTGCCCGCGACACAATTTCACCATGCGGGGAAACAACTTCGGAGCCGCCCCAGAAATTTACTCCATCTTCAAAACCGACACGATTTGCGAATGCAAGATAAATGCTGAGCAAGCGAGCAAAACTTTTATGCTGCTCGCTGTTGGCAAGATAGCCAGAGTGCTCTTCTGCACCACCGGAAAGACGAGTTGGACTTGCGGCAGATGCAAGAATAAGTTTCGCTCCTTGAACAGCCAGAATATAAGGAAGTGAAACATGCCAGAGGTCCTCGCAGATCAAGAGTCCAAGTTTTCCGAATTTTGTTTCGAACGCGGACACTTCTTTTCCGGGAAGAAAATATCTCTGCTCTTCAAAAATTCCATAAGTGGGCAAATAGACTTTATAATGAACGTGCTTGACCGTTCCATCTTCAAAATAAATTAGGCTGTTTCTTATCCCACCGTTTTCATCTTTAATTATCGCACCTAAGGCAATCGAAATTTCTTTGCTGAGTAATTTCAGAGGATCAAAAAATTTATCGCCGAGTTCGAGTGCAACTTCTGCATTCAAGTCACGAACGGAATATCCGGTTAAACCCAGTTCCGGAAAAAGGATCAAATGTGCTCCACCATTCTTGGCTTGTTTTGCAATTTCAATATGACGTTCAAGGTTGCTTTTCAGATCGCCAAGCTTCGGCTTGATTTGTCCGATTGCTAAGTTGAATTTTTCCAAATGCTGCTCCGATTATTTAATATTTATGTGGCATCGCGTAAGAGGCGCCTATCGTTATTCCTCTATAATGTCATTCGGAAGTTCTTCTTGCTCGCCGGCTACCGGCGGCAATTTGCTTTCGAGGATCTCTCCTAACTCTGCAAGTGACGTCTTGAGCCCGTGATAGAAATTGCTTTTCGAAAAATGATCCGACAGTTTTCCCGCGATAGCTGTCCAAAATTCTTCAGGAAGCACGGCGATGATCCCACGATCGGCAAGGAGTTCGAATTTTCTTTCGCTAAGAAGGATAAAGACAAGAATTCCTGTCCCAAATTTTGTCTTCTTCATTCCGAGTAATCCGAATTCGCGTTCTGCTATCTGGCGCGGCGTCAACTTTCTTTCGCTCCAATGTTTTCTATGGCGTACCACTACGCGAATCTCTGCGCATGTTTTCTTCTCGATCTCACTGATTTGTTCACTGAGCTGCCGAAGCTCGATTTTTGTCAAAATCTTATATTGTATCATAAAGCAAAGCTCTTATTAAAAACCGGCGCGATCTTCTTGAGCTTTTCCGTCAGCTCGGCAAACTTATCGGGTCGAAGCGATTGCCTGCCATCGGATAATGCTTTCTCAGGGTGTGGATGCACTTCGATCAGTAGTCCATCAGCTCCTGCAGCAACCGCCGCCAATGCCATCGGAGCAACAAGCTCCCAACTTCCTGTGCCATGGCTTGGATCGACTATTATAGGAAGATGTGAAAGCTGCTTGACCAACGGGACTGCATTCAAATCAAGTGTGCTCCTCGTGAAAGTTTCAAACGTCCGAATTCCCCGTTCACACAAAGCGATGTTGTAATTTCCCTGCGATGCTATATATTCGGCAGCCATTAGCCACTCTTCTATAGTCGCAGCTAAACCGCGCTTGAGAAGGACCGGCTTCTTAGTCCGCCCAACCGCTTCGAGCAAAGAAAAGTTGTGCATGTTTCGCGCACCGATTTGAAGCATATCCGAATAATCGCTGACGAGCTGAACCGTTTCCGTATCCTTCACTTCCGTTACGACACTCAATCCGAATCTTTCAGCCGCTTCGCGGAGATATTTCAGTCCTTCTTCTTTCAAACCTTGGAAAGAGTATGGAGAAGTCCTCGGCTTGTAAGCGCCTCCACGAAGCACCTTGGCACCATGAGATTTCACAAACTCTGCTGTCTCCATGATTTGTGATTTACTTTCTACTGAACATGGACCAGCCATTACGACCAATTCTTCTCCGCCGACATCGACGTTCTTCAAATGAATTACCGTGTTTTCCGGCTTGACATCGCGGCTGACAAGTTTGTACGACTGGCTTACCGGAATGCATTCGACAACTCCGGGCAAATTCGAAAAGAGGCTTTGGTCAACAAGCCCTTTGTTGCCTGTAATTCCAATCGCGATTCGGAGAGAACCGGGAATTTCGTGCGGCGTCCAGCCCATTGAGCGTATCTTATCTTCAACTTGCTCGATTTGTTCATCCGTCGCGTTTTTGTCCATTATGATGAGCATATAATTAGATTGCCAATCTTAGATTGTAAATTGTAAAATTGTTTTCCTCTGTTGTCATAACCATATCAATGACTTGATATTCACCAGCTTCCGCCGGCTCCACCGCCGCCAAATGATCCGCCGCCTCCACTGAATCCACCACCACTAAAGCCACCACCGCCTCCTCCAAACCCCCCGAAAGGCGGAAAGAACCAACCACTGCTTCTAATTCCGCGGGAGGATGCCGAATACCTCCTGCTCCAGAACAACATTCGAAAAATAGGTACGATCAGAAAGAGAAAGAAAAGCGGATTGATTCTGCCCAGAGGTTTAGAGTTTTCCCTTTGATTAACGTCGGCATGAAATGTTCCTGCAATCAACGATGCGAGAGCTGTGATGGCATGGTCTATGCCGTTATAGTAATCTCCCGATTTAAATTCCGGGATGACAATTTGGTTCGAGATATAACTCGCGTAGGCGTCCGTGACAACTCCTTCAAGTCCATAGCCGACTTGAAACCATGTTTTGTGGTCACCGATGTCAACCAGAAAAACGATACCGTTATCTTTCCCTTTTTGACCAACCTTGTTCTTTTCCGCAACCGACATTGAATATGAAAAGACATCGGCTCCCGGGACAGAATTCACCACGAGAACAACAATCTGGTTTGAGGTTGTGTCTTGATAAGCCTTGAGCCGCACCTCTAACATGCCCTGTTGTTCGGGACTAAGAACACCCGCTTCATCGGTAACATATTGCGTGAGTGATGGAACAGTTTGTGAAAAAGCAAAATGCGCTACGGCAACGATAAGTAGAAATGCTGCAACTAAAAACTTAAGTCGTCGCATTTAAAATTGAACCTTTGGAGCAGCACTTGCGCCTTCTTGAGCCTCGAAGTACGGCCGCTCATGGAAACCGGAGAACGATGCGATGATCGATGACGGTATTCTCCTTACAAGAACATTATAATCTTGAACTGCCAAATTGAATCGTTCCCTGCCTACAGCAATTCGATTTTCGGTTCCCTCAAGCTGCGACTGGAGAGCAAGAAAATTCTGATCTGCTTTGAGGTTTGGATAATTTTCCGAAACCGCAAGAAGCCGGGTCAACGCCGAACTTAAGGCATCCTGAGCCTGCTGGAATCTCCGAAATGCTTGTGGATCATTCAACACTTCAGGAGTAATCGTCAACTTGCCGACACTCGAACGTGCCGCTGCAACATTTTCAAAAACTTCCGACTCATGCTTCGCATAACCTTTGACGGTCTCAACAAGATTCGGGATCAAATCGAATCTCCGCTGATACTGTGTTTCCACTTGTCCCCAAGTTTGTTTGACAGTTTCGTCATAGGAAACAAGCTTGTTATAGGTTCCGAAAGCCCAGGCGAATACGCCAAGTCCTATAAGGACAATAGCGCCCACGATTGATAATGCAATTATCACTCCTCGCGACATGATCAACTCCTTTTTATTTGCTTTAATTTAGACAAGCACCCTTTGAAACTCAAGTTTGTTAGCTCATAACTAAAAACCATGGGTTATGAACTACAATCCACCAACTACCACTACTTTCTTTATCTTGTTTAATTCTGCATCCAATTTTAATTTAATCAAAAAGAAAATCACAAATGCCTGAGAAACTCATATTCGAATTAACGCACAGGGGACGAAAAGGTTACACTCTTCCGAAACTCGATGTGCCACCCGATTCGGAAATTCCGAAAATTTATTTGCGTTCTACTCCCGCCGAGCTGCCGGAAGTAAGTGAAAACGAAGTGGTACGACACTTCGTTCGCCTATCAACGATGAATTATCACATTGACAAAGGCTTTTACCCGCTCGGTTCTTGTACCATGAAATATAATCCGAAAGTTAACGAGAAAACTGCGGCGATGCCGGGAAATGCCGACATTCATCCGCTTGAGCCGCAGGAAGCAATTCAAGGTGCACTTGAAATAATGTATAATCTTTCGGAGATGCTGCGCGAAATCGCCGGCATGTCCGCGGTTTCGCTTCAACCTGCTGCGGGCGCACAAGGCGAACTGACAGGCATCATGCTCATCAGAAAATATCACGAATCAAGAGGTAAGATACGCAGCAAGATTCTCGTGCCCGATTCGGCACATGGCACAAATCCGGCAAGTGTGGCGATCAGCGGATATAAAGCCGTCAGCGTAAAGTCCAACGAAAATGGAACGGTTGATCTTGAGGACTTGAAGCGGCATCTCGATGATGAAGTCGCTGGAATGATGCTGACAAATCCGAACACTCTTGGTATTTTTGAAACTGACATTCTAAAAATCAGCAAGATGGTACACGAGGTCGGCGGGCTTATGTATATGGACGGCGCAAATCTAAATGCAATCGTCGGACTTGTTCGGCCCGGCGATATGGGGTTCGACGTTGTGCACATAAATCTGCACAAGACATTCTCAACTCCGCATGGAGGCGGCGGCCCAGGCTCCGGTCCTGTTGCAGTAAACGAGAAGTTAAAAGATTTTCTTCCAGTGCCGGTAATTGAAAAACATGGTGAGAATTTTATTTTGAACTTCAACAAATCAAACAGCATCGGCAAAATTCATTCTTTCGTCGGAAATTTCGGCATGCATGTCCGCGCTTATACTTACCTTCTCTCGCATGGGCCCGATGGATTGAGAAACAACAGCATCAACGCTGTCATAAATGCAAATTATTTACTCAGCAAACTTCGTAATTCTTTTCTTGTTCCATACAAGGCAAGACCGATGCATGAATTTGTGCTTTCGGCTGATGCTCAAAAAAATCGCGGAGTAAAAACTCTCGATATCGCAAAGAGACTTCTCGATTATGGTTTTCATGCGCCGACAATTTATTTTCCGTTAATCGTCCATGAAGCATTGATGATCGAACCAACCGAAACGGAGACGAAAGAGACTCTCGATGCTTTCGCAGATGCGCTTTTGAAAATCGACGAAGAATCAAAATCTTCTCCGGAAACAATTCGGTCTGCACCGATGACAACTCCGGTTCGGCGTCTGGATGACGCATTCGCCGCACGAAATGTAAACGTCTACTTTAAGGAATGAACGACAATCGAAGACGATAAACAGCTCACTGAAATTCTAAATAGCGCGAAGACAATCGCGGTTGTCGGAGCTTCACAGGATCCGAATAGAGATAGTACTATGATAATGCAGTATCTTCTCAAAGAGGGATTCAACGTTATCCCCGTCAATCCGAAATACAATGAAGTCCTCGGCAAGAAATGTTATCCGACCGTAAGCAGCATCTGGAAGCCGGTTGATGTCGTCGATGTTTTCCGAAGGAGCGAGTTCGTTGACGAAGTCGCCAAGGATGCGGTCGCTGCAAAGGCAAAAGTTCTATGGATGCAGTTAGGAGTGATAAACAAATCTGCAGCTCAATACGCAGCAGACCATGGCATGAAGGTAGTCATAAACAGGTGTATCATGGTCGAGCATAGAAGATTGGCCAAATAATAACCTTGTCAAGGTTTGGAACCTTGACAAGGTTGACTCTCAACAAAATCACTTTAACATCAACATCTTCTTTGCCTGGCTCCAACTCCCAGTGCTTACCCGGTAGAAATAAACTCCCGATGACACAGTCACCCCGTTTTTGTTTATCCCATTCCATGTCAGCTCAGTGTAGCCGGCAGGATAATCTGCATCCGCAACTTGTGCCACCTCTCGACCCACGATATCGTAGATACTGAGTTTCACATGAGACGCTTTCGGAAGATCAAATGCTATCTTCGTTGATGGATTAAACGGATTTGGGAAGTTATTGTAAAGCTTATAATCTGTTGGCGCTGCAACTTCAACGGTGATGTTTTTCGTCCATGTTTGACCATTGGATGTGCTTATCGTCGCCGTCAGTGCTGTATCCTTCCCGAGCAGCGCTTTCTTGTCAACGGAAAATGTGAACTCGGCATCACCCGAACTGTTTGCACTCACATCCTTCAGCAACGCCGTACTTGATTTGAAAATCAGCCATGTCGGAAGGTGATTGAATGTTACAGAGACATTCTTTGCTTCAAGGCTGGAGTTGTTTTGAATGTTCAGAGAAATCGTGTTGCCCGTTGACGCGAACGGTATTTGCCAGACTTGTCCGGGAGCATTGCTGTCAGCCAGAGGCTGATGCGCCCCCAGCGCAGAGGCAACTTTAGGCGTCTGGGCAAATGCACTTCCAACAAACAACAATGATAAAATCATAACCATTTTCATATCTGAAATTCTCCTTGCTTCTTTTCTTCTTCATCACCTCAACTCATACGCGCCGAGGTCATACGTCAAACCTTGCGGCCGGACGTTGCCATCTTTGTCTTCATCGGGCAGTTGTCCTGTTTGAGGATCAGGCGCTACGAAACTCGAAGTTCCCTTGTCGATTGCAATTGAAGTATCCGTCAAATGATAATCCGGCAAAAGAACATCGCCGAACTGTGCACTTGATGATCCTGCAATTCCGATTCCTTCAGCTCCAGTTGTCGTGATATTTCCGCCGTCCGAGGCATCTAATATCAACTGGTAGTTGGCAATGTCTTGCGAGTTCTTTTTGTTTACCGTTCCAGCATTACCGATGATAAGATTATTGAGCAGCGTGATGTCTGTCGGATTTGTGCCGGCATCTCTTTTTACTCCGTATCTTCCGCCTGATGTTCCTGCAGCGTTTCCGTTGAAAGAGATAATGTTGTTGACTAAGTAAAGACTTAGCTGCGATGCTGCGTCAACTCCATTGTAACCGTTTTTCACGATGGTGTTATTGATGACATATTGCGCTCCGCTCGTCCCATCTGCAAAATCAATTCCGTCTTCTTGATTGTTCACAATGACGTTATTGACGATTCTCGTTCGAACGGTGTATTGACCTATCTTGATGCCGTTCGTTGCAGAGTTTTGTATCTGATTGGATTCTATCGTGATGTCGCTGTCCTCTGCTCCCACAATTTCGACGGCATTTGTGTCCGCGCTCGAAGCGTCTACGATGAAACCATTGATGTCAATGACGCTCGACTTAGCTATGTGTATACCTTGAATTGTCGCATTTCCCGACGCAAGAAGCGTAAGGGAATCTTTGCTGGTGATGTTTACAACTTCGTTGTACGTTCCCGAGTCAACAAGTATCGTTGTCCCCGGCTGCGAAGCCCTAACGGCAGCCTGGATAGTGGTGAACTGCTCCGGCACGCTCTCTACTTTTCCTAAAGCGCCAAGATTAGTCAGGAGCTGCAATGTCGTTGCAGAGAGAAGATTGTAGCCATTCAGCGTTACAAAGTCCTCCGGCTGCGGCTCTCCTTTCTGTTGTTTGTTGAGAGTGTTGTTATAGACTTTCTGTATTCGATTGAAGAAATTCGCCAACTGTGCACTCGCTTTCGTGATGTTTCCTTTCTCCAAGTTCTTTGCCACGTTGAAAAGCTGGTTGTTGAGTGAGTTGACGAACGATGTATCTCCAATCCAGCCGTTCTCATACGCTTGAGTAAATGATGCGAGCAGTGAGTCAGCCTCGAACACGAATGGCTGTGGAAGTGGAACAGGAAGGAGACGGATAAAAGATTGCGCATCATTATGCAAGATATTCCACGCGTTGGCGTTTATTATACCATTCGGGACTGGCATTACATTCGTTGTGGAACCAATTGTTTGCTGAAACAGCATTAGTTCTTCTCGTGCCGATATGGAATCTGACTGAGCAAGATATTGTTCGAATGAAGTAAGAATATTTCCCAAGTCATTATAAAAATTGCTCCCGCCAAGCATTCGCAGCTTGTGACAGTTATCAAGATCCTGACGAATAATTTGAGAGGTTACAATCTTCATCATGGTTGGGGTTACCGTGGAGTCTGTAGAATAGCTGAATACATAGCCCAATGTCTGATTTGAGTCTATTACACCAACGACGTGAAATCTTGCGCCTTTCCCCGACCATGTCTGGTTCATAACAACGCTTCCTGTGAAGAAACCATTCCCCGTCCCCCAAAGCTGCATCGTGTATGCGGTGCTAAAGGATGTGTCCTCCAAAGCGGTGTGGAAAACAAACTCAATTCCACCGTTTGATCCGACCCCGTATCCTGCGTAAGGGATCTCGTCGTAATAAGTATTCGTAATCAGATTATGACCAGATCTTCTTCCTTGAGAATCGGTGACAACAAACTCAACTGGACCATCCAAGACTATTCGAACATCGGCAAAAATCTGTGCAAAAGCATCCGATGCAAGAATCGAAAATATTGATATTGCTAAAAAGAAATTTCGTCTCATTTTACCACCTTTATTTTCAGTTTTACTTCGGTACGACGACGACGTACTCCCAAAATTTCCCGCCATATTTGCTCAAGAAGTGTCTGCCTGGATGCCCGTTATCAACAATCGGATACTGGCCGTCCGCTTGTTGTGGTTCGACATCGACCCAATGCGTTATTCCACCGTCATCAACTTCAACAAAGACAATGTCACCGCTATCAAGATAACCATCGAGAATACTTGGGTCGTGTGAAAATGCAGTAACGCCGAAATCAGCAGGGGGCATGGGGGTCTCAACAGCGTTCAGTTGTCTACCTGAAAGGATGTCTATTGCATTCCAATTCACGTTTCCCTCATCATCGTATCCCCCGTACTGCTCGCCATCCATCCAGTCGTTCAGTACAAGGGGATTAATTTGGCATCCATTAATTTGGTAATTGAACTCCGTCAGTACCGACGCGATTAAAGATAACGCACAACCAGCATTGCGAATAGTTTTATAAACCGGAACCCCATTCTTATACCCCTTGATATCATGATCGTAAGCGCTGTCAGCCCATATCGTGGAATCTAGGGGAAACATCGGCAGCTTGGGGCCGCTTCCTTTTATCACCAAGGTTCCCGTTCCTGTCGCGCTCGGCTGGTCAACAGCGGAAACTGTGAAAGTTATTGTGGTGTTGCTGTCAGGCAGAGTGCCGTCAGGTGCGTAAAACAAATAACCATCGTTGGCATACGAATAGTAGACCTTCAGTGGCCCATCTATTGTCGCAACATTCTTTCCAGCGGACTGGATCTTTGACATCGTCGTATTCTTGTTTTGGGGCTCCACAACTGAAGGCTTACTGACCGGTGATAGACCCAGTGTTGTGTGCTTACTGCCAAGAATACTCTTCTCCATTGCACTCTTTGACACTGGCTCTGGTAGTGTTGTGTGCTTACTGCCCATATTACTTTTCTCCATTGCACCGTTTATCACTGGTTTTGTATAACCAAGATCACCATACCCTGTCGGCGAAGCGGAAATTTGTATATCCCCGTCATAGTAAATAGCCTGATTGTTTGCATCCATCGCCTGAACATATATGATGGTACTTTCTGTATTGGAATGTGCGATCGTATCCGGTGATACCGTTAAATCAAAATGATCCACCGGAGGCGCAACTATTGTCACTGTTGTGTCCCCCCACGCTGGATCTGCCGTTGATGTATTCGCACTAATCTGTATTTGAGGTCCACCTGAAAGCGCGAGTGCCACACATTCAATATTACCGGCACGAGCCTGGCCGTATGTAGTTTGAATCCACCAATTTCTCGTTCCGTCAGGACCGACCAATGTACAATAACTTAGAGAATTGTCGCTTGTCTGAACATAAATCGGTGCATTATCAGGAACAGCGACTTCCGCACCGCTGGAATCTTTCGCTATAACTGTCACGGAAGCAGAATCCACACAACTAATTGTATCAGGTGTTGATGTCACATCTAGATAATTCACCATGGCTTTGATATTAATCACCAAATTAAACCATACCGCACCTCCTCGGACATTAGCAGCACATAAGCTGAATGCAGTATCGGTAACGTTAACGTATTGCACCTCAGGGGCAATCGTAGTGTCTATCCCACCGGATATATGGTACTCAATAACGGCGAGCGTCAGATCTGTTCCCGCTTCGTACTCCGGCGATGTCCATGTCGCCCCCACATTATGAAGGACATCTCTAATAATCATTGCTGAATTTGGAGGAAGCACCACGAAGTCCATCTCCTTAGTAGCTTGGTAAGAAGCATCATCTTGTCCACCAGTCACCGTAATCGTGATTGTTGATGCGTAGTAAAGATGAATTGTGGAGGGATAATCACTTATTTTCTTAGGAGATTTCGGCGAAATGCTTATTGAATCCTTTATGTGCACCTGCGCCATAACCGAACTCACTGTGAGAAAAATAATCGCAAAAACCGCTACCGCCCCCTTCATTGCACAAACTCCTTTTTAACTGTGATTTACCCCCGATTAGAACATTCGGGGAATGACATTTATCAAAATCTATATGAAATTTTCTAAATGATTCTCAGTTAAAGCCCTTTTCGGAGCAACCTTACTAAATTACCGAACTATCGGTTTCCATCAGCATACGTTACCACACCTGCACACCGTTGTTCTATCACCAGCTTATAAATCAATTTAAGGCTCGTGAGAAGTATTGTCAAGAAAAAAGTATTATTTTTTTACCTCAAAGATCGGGAACTTGTTTTTAAGTCTGCACGAAAAAAGACGAGAAAAAAGTCAAATTAGCTCTTAGCTGATGGCTAAACGCTTAATGCTAATAACTTTTTTACGTTTTTTGCGGCTTTCGTTCTGCCGCGGGGAACAAAATATTGTTCAAAATTAATCTGTAGCCGGGTGAATCTTTGTGAAGCGACAAATCAGTCGGCGGATCGCCGACCAAATGCGTATAAGCCTCCGGATCGTGTCCGCCCAAAAACGTGAAAGTCCCCTTGCCGTAATCGCCATGGATGTATTTTACTTCGTCGGTCCCTTCCTTCTCACCAAGTATAATGACCTCCGGCTTAATAAGATTTTTTTTGAACGATGACGTTTGCCCCATAAAATTCTTTATGACATTCACATGATCCTGCGTCAGCATCGTCGGAACAGGGTCGTACTTCGCCGAAAATTGAAACAAAGTAAAATAATCCGTGGTATGATCGCGAAACTGCACCATGTTGTTCGGGGGGTCATTGATATCTGAGAACGCGTATTCGTACGGGTTCATTACCAATTTAAAATTTTGAAATGCGAGGCACTGCGAATAATCAAGCTTTTCTTGCGCATTGGGGTCGGGCGGGTCGCCGTCGAACATCACGTCGCAAATATCGATATGCTGCGCGGCGAGCGCTACGTCGATGGTTTCAGTTGCAGAACACATCGCAAATAAGAAACCTCCCTGTCCTAAATAATTTTTTATTGCACTCGCAACTGTTTTCTTCTCATCGGACACTTTTTTGAACCCTAACTTATGTGCCTCTTTCTCGTAAGTCGATTGCTCCTCTATGTACCATGGGGCGGTACCGTAAGAAGCATAAAACTTTCCGTACTGTCCGGTGAAATCTTCATGATGAAGATGCAGCCAGTCGTATTGAGAAAGCTTGCCTTGCAAGACTTCGTCATCCCAGATTTGCGTGTAAGGTATCTGAGCATAATTAAGCGCAAGTGTAACCGCATCATCCCACGGTTTGTAATCCGGCGGGATATAAACGGCGATTTTCGGCGCTTTCTCCAAGCGCACGACATCCATGTTATTGTCAACATCTTGCACCGTCGCATAAATTTGTGACGCCTCGGCTGCCGAAAGTTGGTCGAATGCCACCTCACGGATCCTGCATTCATTCGCGACTGCCTCGTTATAATCCATCATGAATGAGCCGCCGCGGTAATTCAGCAGCCAATCGACTTCCATCCCGTGTTGAAGCGCATAATAAGCGACTCCGTAAGCTTTCAAGTCGTTTGTCTGCTTGAGGTCCATGTAAATGAAAAGTTTCGACTGACCGAAACTCGCTGTCGCCAATAAAAACAGCAAAAAAAACGTAACCTGTTTCATCGTACCACCTTAAGAATTTTCACCGAGCAAATTTCTAAGTATCTCACGCACTTTGTTTTGGTAAATTGAATTCGGAAACCGCACCAAAAAGTTTTCGTACTCGGCGATAGTTTTGGATTTTTCATGCAAAGTTTCTTCGTAGATTCTACAAATTCTAAACTCTGCTCGGTCGGCAAAGATTCCCGTGCTGTCCTCGGTAAGCATCGAATAATTTTTCAATGCGTCTGCCAGCTTTCCCATTTTGCAGTACGCAGCCGCCAAATCAAATCTCGCATTTTCTGCCAGCGGAGTCTGCGAATAATTTTTAAGAATATCTTCTAACGTTGCTGCGGCTTCCGGAATCCGGTTCGACATTATCATCGATGAAGCGGTTGCAAATTCCCTAAGCGCTTCCGGATTACTGCGATTGTTCGTAATTATATTCGAAAGCAGGATCGCATCGTTAGCAGCATCGGACATCGGATTCGATGTAATCCTTTTTAAATAATAATTCGAGCTGTCATACATGCCGAGATAATAAAGAGCGAGCGCTGCTTGATATTCGATTCGATCATAAAAACTTTCAGCCTGAAGCTGATGCGCCTCCGGCGCAGACAGAACGTTTACTCCGTCTGTTCCTCCGCTATATTGTTGCAGCGGAAGTTGCGATCTCGACGATTGTTGTGAAGTAATTTCTGGCAAAGCGGCGCCCCAAGCATCCTGAAATTTTCCTTCCAGCATATAGAGGCGTGTGAGAATTAAAATTCCCGCATCACGGGACATGCTGAATATCTCGCTGTGTCCATCCAAAAGTTTTTCGGCTCCGGTAAAGTCATGGAAGTATTCCATTCTTATCTCAGCCGAATTGAACACGGCTGCGCTCAAGTACTGAGTATTTGAAAACTCGTTTATAATTCTTTCATAGGCAGCAATTGAAGCGTTCAATTCTTTCAGTGTATCCTCAGCCGCACACGGGCGATCATCTTCCGCATAATCTTTTTCGCCAAGCGCACGCAACGAATTCGCATAGCCCATAATAGCTTCGGATACGATGGAGGTATTCTTCGAACGACTTGAGACCTCTTTATAAGCATCGCCGGAGGCTTCGTATGCCTCGTCGTTGTATGCTCTGTTGGCAAACTGAAGAAGCTGTGTCCCGCTCGATCCGGAATGCTCATCCAGCCATTTGTATGTGGCGTAAGCTGACGAATAATCTTTCGTCTCCATGAAGAGAAAAGCCAACAACTGTCGATATTCAAAATCGTCGGAATGATCAGCCACTTCCCTTTTCATCTCGTCGGTGAATTGATCCAGTGCTTCCTTGCTGGAGCTATGAACACCAAGCCCCACTTCGATATTCATAACAGTCGCACTCGTTCGCTGCGCATCTAACATTTTCAAAAGTTCATGAAGCGATTCACGGTAATTAGCATTCAAAAAATAAAGCCGCGCTATATCGTTCACGAACATCGTCGGCGAGTTCATCGCCGACTCACCTTTTCTATAAACTTCGATCGCATCATCAAACAGTCTGTTATCCGCCATTGAAGCCGCAACAGCTCTGTAAGTATTCGGATTTTTCGGATCGATTGCGAGAGCTTTGTCCCACACGATCACTGCGGAATCCTGTCCCGTGGCGCTGGAACCCGTTGCAATGGATTGCCTAACTTTATAATAAACGTCAGCAAGCTGGCACATTAAAACAACATTTGCCGGTTCGTTCTTCAATCTTTCTTGAAGAAGCACTTTAGCGTCGTCATATTTTTTCAAACTCATATAAGTGCGACGAAGCCCGTCGAAGTAAACGAAATTGTCCGGCGCGAGCAGATAAAGCTGTTGATAGAATTCCAAAGCCTTGTCATATTCGCCAACCTGTTCGAGCGCTTGAGCTATTCTTAACTTGTTCATCTCGTCCGCAGACTGAGAAAATACTTTTCCCGCAAGTAGAGTCACAATGATGATCGCAAATATCTTTCTCATGTTTTGAATTTAGTTTTGAGTTGGTACACTAACAATGAAGGAAAACTTGGTTCGACATTCCCTGGGTTTTCGGTTGAAGCTTCAATCCGTTAAGCGCTGGTTTTCTAAGTAAATATTTTATCTATGTCTGGATTGGGACGAGAACTGACCTTTCAGTCCGTTCGGAGCATATATGCCGTTCAATCAATATCCGTCTATTTATCTTGAAGCTTTGTTTTCATCTGTCATTATTGTTTACTTCTATTTAGCTTGCGGCTAACGGTTGGCAACTAAAACCAGAAGCGATTTTCGAGTACGTCATTGTCAAACCGCACAGAATATGCACAGTGTTTTGATGTTTCAAGTTGCATTGTTATTAGCTATTGGTTTTAGATGCTGTTGGCGGTATTTTTTTCTTTTCGGTATTAATATTTCTGTCGTTAGTTTAAAATATTTTTCAATTGATTTAGTAACGTAATTTCGTTTTATATTTTCTAAATCCTTGTCAATTTCTACTTGTGTTTCTTTTTGAATTAAGATGTAATTCCCTTTGCTTTTATCTTTCGTGTAACCATAACTATTTCCACCATTTTTTCTTTTGTCTTGTGGGTCATAATAGTGGACAAAGAAAAATACTCCACGGGAATTCATTTTTAATAATAAATCTTCGGTCAATGCTCCTTTACTAAATTTATTTAAAGCTGCTTTATTATATCTGTCACTTCCATCAAATAATTTTTCATCTGTAATTGGTTTGAATTTACTGTCAACTTCTTTATGATTACTTATGTCAAAATATTTCCCTTTTTTCGAATCATGTGAAATTATTCTACCCCCATATTTTATAACCTTAAAATTGTTGTTCCACGCAATTTCAATCGGGTAGGGTAATCTAATTGAATCCATTGAATCAATCGGGTACGGCAAATTAATTGATGAACATGGGCTGTCGCTAAGTGTAATCTGATATTGTTTCCCTTCTTGGAAAGTTACGGCTTGCATAAGTTTAGTTTCTTTAATCCATTTGTCCTTGCATATTGTTCCGTCGCTGTCAACGATATTTGAAAATTCATAAACATAGTAGTCAGGTGCTTGATCTTTGCCACTGTCTTGAAACCGTCTGCGAACGAAAATCGCTGTTATCTTATTTGTCATACGATATTGTAGCGTTTTCTTAAAAATTACCGCTAATAACGTCTATCAGTTGAAAGTTCGTCCCGATTGCCGCTATAAAAGAGCGAAGCTATGAACGAGCAGCAACGCGGGATGAAGCGAACACTATTCTTATTTAATGACGAGCGTCTTTGTCTCGCTTGTTATGCGCAAGGCTGCACCTCATTCAACAACTCGAACGTTGCTATCAACAAATGGCCGCTTTGCCTCTGGGTCAATGCTGCCTGAAACGGTAATCTCCAGCTTGTATATACTTGAGCGCATTAGGGCTGCCACCATTCGTACCGCATATGTACTCGTAACATGGATGAGACCACCAACGGTGGTAGTATCAGATTTCTCCAATTGCACACTCTCAACGTTAGACCAATTATGAACTTTCTGCGCTTCTTGAATCGCGCGCTGTTTCATCAATGATGATAACATGTCGAGAAGCGAGCGAAGTCCTTGCACCAATTCAGCTCTTCTTGATTTCCAAGACAAAAATGAGGTCTGTACGGAAGTGCTCCACTCACCTGTCGGATGTTTGACAAGATAGCTTTGCAGCGCATTCATCATGTCAGAACAGCTTTTCATCCGAACAGCGTAGTCGGACGAATGCTGCATGACATCCTCGGCGGCCACTTGAAGCTTTTGAATTTCCTCGAAATCTGTCTCACGACTCATGACCTCCTGTAACGAGTCATTTCTAACCTGCAAACTTTTATAGATAGAGTCCCTCTTAGCTTGCCAGTGCTCCAAGGCACTCTTCGCCGTCAGGTTCCATTCACCTTTCGGGTGATTGTTGATGAAATCCTTTATTGCAACGATGACACTATCGGAGTACTTCAGTTTCGTGGAGTCGTCGCTAGTGCTAACAATTGCATGCTCTGAGGCGAGTTGCAGTTGCTGAACTGGCTCGTAGTCCTTTTGGGGATTTGAGCATGAATTGAAAACAAGTACAAGCACTGTGAGCAATATAAATGAACAGAGTATTCTGAATGTCATGCTACCTCCTTACTTTAATGAATTCTAAGTTGCAGCCTTGCGTATAACTAGTGTAATAACACACATACATGTGTTTACTTTCTTAATGGTATGATATTCTATGAGGGTCATAAATCCAAATTATCTAATGGACTGCGTATGGCTGCGATGCTCTTGGAACTGACATGGGTATAGATTTCCGTTGTCTTCGATCTCGAATGGCCAAGCAATTCCTGAATATATTGTAAGTCAACTTCGCCTAATGACGCCATGGAATTAATTTAGCGATCTCATGAACGTTTATCAAATCACAAGCCAGAATTTGCCCGCCGCGACAAAACAAGGAAGATACTACCCGCAACAGACATAAATTGATAAAACACGCTACTCTGTGTATATTAATACATTGCTCTGGAGGCGCATCACCCTCCGGCTGAAAAACAGAAGAGTTGAATTAACAAATTAGAATGAACCTTTCTCCCAAGGCTATTAGAAATTTTTGCATCATCGCTCATATAGATCACGGTAAATCTACTCTCGCGGATAGGCTCCTTGAATATACCGGCACAATTACCGAGCGGGAAATGGTCGATCAAATTCTTGACGACATGCCGCTCGAACGTGAGCGCGGCATCACAATCAAGAGCCATGCAATTCAAATGAAATACCGGTCGAAAGATGGAAATAATTACACACTTAATCTTATCGACACTCCCGGCCATGTCGATTTTTCCTATGAAGTCTCGCGCTCACTTGCTGCCTGCGAAGGAGCGATTCTCGTTGTCGATGCGTCGCAAGGCGTCGAAGCGCAGACGATAAGCAACGTTTATCTCGCCATAGATGCGGGACTCGAAATAATTCCGGTTATCAACAAGATCGATCTGCCGAGTGCCATGATCGATGACGTAAAAAAGCAGCTCGTCGATCTGATCGGCTGCAAAGAAGATGAAATTCTGCTGGCGAGCGCAAAGACAAAATTGGGAATCGAAAATGTATTGGAGGCCGTTGTCCAAAGAGTTCCGCCGCCGGCAGGCTCCGCGGATTCCCCACTTCGCGCCTTGATCTTCGATGCCAAATATGATTCCTACCGCGGCGTCGTGACTTACATCCGAATCGTCGACGGCACGCTGCGAACAAATGACAAAGTCTTGTTCCATAAAACAGGCAAAGTTTTCCAAGCCGAAGAGGTCGGCGTTCTCGGAATGGATCGTGTGCCATCAAATGAGCTCGAAGCGGGAAATGTCGGATACCTGATCGCGGGAGTGAAAGAACTGACAGAAACGCGCGTCGGCGACACGGTTACGAACGCGAATAATCCCGCAAGTGTGCCGCTGCCCGGTTACCGTGAAGTTAAACCGATGGTCTTCAGCGGATTGTACCCGGCTCAAAGCGAACATTTCGAGGAACTGCGCGATGCACTGGCAAAATTCAAGCTGAACGATGCCGCTTTGCTTTACGAGCCGGAAACTTCGACAGCTCTCGGCTTCGGATTCAGATGCGGCTTCCTCGGGCTCCTTCACATGGAAATTGTCCAGGAAAGGCTCGAGCGCGAATTCAACCAAACGATTATCACAACCGTTCCGAACGTCGAATACAAAGTCGTGAAAAACTCCGGCGAGATAATTCTTGTCGACAATCCTGCAATCATGCCGCTGCCATCCGAGATCGATCATATCGAAGAGCCGTATGTAACCGCACAGATAATTTGTCCGTCTGAATTCATCGGAAATGTAATGAAACTTTGCATGGACCGCCGCGGAGTTTATAAAAACACGACGTACATCGATCCGAAACGGGCCGACATAAGATTTGAACTTCCGCTCGCTGAAATCGTCTTTGATTTTTTCGATAAACTGAAATCACTGACGCGAGGCTACGCTTCTTTTGATTATGAATATCTTGACAATCGCGAATCGGATCTCGTGAAGCTTGATATACTTTTGAATGGAGACGTTGTCGATGCACTTTCTTCCGTTGTCCATCGCGAGAAAGCGTATGATTGGGGAAGAAAACTGACTCACGATTACGTAAACTAATTCCGAAACAGCTTTTCGAAGTGATTATTCAAGCAGCAATAGGCAGCAAAGTTATCGCGCGTGAAAGTATCTCGCCGATAAGAAAAAATGTTTTGGCAAAATGTTACGGCGGAGACATCACAAGGAAACGAAAGCTCCTTGAAAAACAAAAAGAAGGCAAGAAGCGGATGAAGCAAATCGGAAGAGTTGAAGTTCCGCAGGAGGCGTTCCTTGCCGTTCTTTCACTAAACGACGAAGAATGATTCTAGAACGCCAACTAAAAAGTTCAACAACCAAATACGCAAAGATAATATTTATTAGTTGCGTGAACTGAAAACTGAGAATTCATATCTGAAATGGAGAATAAAAATTGAGCCAACCAGCAGCCCGCCCAAGCGGACAAACCACAACGAAGAAGCCCCTACCACAGAAAAAGAAATTCAAGGATTCAATTGAAGGATTGATCTTTGTAATTGTCGCTGCGTTGCTTCTTAAAATATTTGTCATCGAAGCATACAGAATCCCCACCGGCTCGATGGAGAACACGCTTCTTGTGGGAGATTTTTTGTTGGTTAACAAATTCATTTACGGCACGAAAAGCCCGCAATATATTCCATTCACCGACGTTGCAATCCCATATTTTCAACTTCCATCTCTGAAGTATCCGCACCGCGGCGATGTGATAGTATTCGAGTGGCCCGGTGACCGCGACCAGTTAAAAGCTCCCGAACCGACAAACTACATAAAGCGTTGCATCGGATTACCCGGCGATACAGTTCAGGTTATCAATAGAGTTGTCTATGTTAACGGTCAGGTTGTCCCTTATCCCGCCGGCGTAAAGTTCGACTCGTTTACAATGCTCCCGAAAGGCTATCCGAATCCACAAATATTTCCCGAAGGGTCCAATTTCAATGAAGATAATTACGGACCGATTGTCGTGCCGAAGACAGGCGATATAATCCATTTGAGCGCGAAAGATTATCTGAAATGGGAAATATTTATCGAGCGCGAAGGACACCAATGCGACCTCCGAGGCTCGACAGTTTATGTGGATGACAAACCTGCAGCAGATTACACGGTCAAGCACAATTATTATTTCATGATGGGCGATAACCGCGAGAACAGCCTCGACGGCAGGTTCTGGGGATTTGTCCCGTTCCAGAATATCGTAGGTGAAGCCATGGTCGTCTATTGGTCGTGGAACCCTGATATTTCCTTCCTTGATATTTTCTCAAAATTGGGAAGCGTGCGTTTGAACCGAATAGGAATGTTAATAAAGTAAGATTAAGAGGGAGTTGACATGCAAAAGCTTAAAGTGAGCCGAAGAGAAAAGACCGGAACAAATGAACGTGCTCGGGCGATACCCGGTTATTTTACTACTCTCATGATTGCGTTGCTTATCGTGACTTTTGTCGTTCAAGGTTACGGCGTGCAAACTGGCTCGATGGAAAACACGGTGATGACCGGTGATTGGGTCTTCGCAAACAAATTTGTCTACGGCGCGAAGTCTCCCCGTTATTTGCCGTTCACAAATATTAGGATACCATTTTTGCAATTTCCCGCCTTCAGCCATCCGAAAACCGGAGATGTCGTAGTATTCGACTGGCCTGGCTACAGAGATCAGGTAAGACCGGACGATCATGAGAACTATGTTAAACGCTGCATCGGCACACCGGGAGACACAGTTCAAGTGATAGACCGCATTCTTTACGTTAACCACACAATGATTCCTTTTCCTCCAAGCACTAAATTTGAAACAGCAACCGTTTATCCAAAGGGTTTTCCCAATCAAGAAATTTTTCCGATCGGTTCCAATTTCAACGAAGATAATTACGGTCCGATTGTAGTCCCGAAAAAAGGGGATTGTATAAAACTCGATGCGGCAGCTTTTGTTAGATGGCAGACCTTCATTGAACGAGAAGGACATTCTTGCGAGGTACGCGGCTCGTCTGTTTATGTTGACTGCAAGCCTGTTAAAAATTATAGAGTGCAGAGGGATTATTACTTCATGATGGGGGACAATCGGGAAAATAGTCTCGACAGCAGGTTCTGGGGGTTCGTTCCTGGCGAAAGCATTCTTGGCAAAGCAATGATAGTATATTGGTCATGGGACCCGAATATCCCGGTTTATGACATAACACAAAGAATTGCGTCAATAAAGTGGAATCGAATCGGCATCCTGATAAAGTAGGGATATATTTACATATTCCCTTCTGCGAAAAGAAATGTTTTTACTGCGATTTCTATTCGATTGAAGATATTTCTCAAAGAGATAAGTTTGTCAATTCTCTTGTTAAAGAGATAGAGCTTTTTTCATTGAATTGCGCGGAAAAGCTCTGCGCAGACACAATTTTCTTGGGTGGCGGCACACCTTCCCTTCTTTATCCTTATGAACTTGAAATTATTACAAACTCACTTCACAAAAATTTTAATATCTCTGCCGAAACTGAATTCACCATGGAATGCAATCCGGGCACAGTTAATCAACAATCTCTCACTGATTATCGTCAATTGGGCGTTAATCGCCTAAGTTTCGGGGTACAATCGTTCTTCGATCATGAATTGAAATTTCTTTCCCGAATACATAATTCTCAACAAGCGGTTGAGGCATTGGAATTCGCACGCTCGGCGGGATTCGACAATGTGAATATCGACTTGATGTACGGACTTCCAGAACAAACCTCCGCCAGAGGCGGATGCGCCTCCGGCGCAGAAGACAAACTTCTTTCGAATCTTGAAAATGCAGTCGCGTTGAATCCACAGCATATTTCCGCATACAATCTCATCGTGGAACACGGCACACCGCTCTTAACAGCGGTCACATCGGGTGAAATCAAACCTCTCGATGAATCCACCGAGGGGAGAATGTATGAGTTGACGATGGGCTTTTTAGAGAAAAATGGATACAAACATTATGAAATATCGAATTATGCTCGCCATGGTTTTGAATGCAAACACAATCTTAAATATTGGAACAGCGAGGAATACGTGGGATTCGGTCCAAGCGCCCATTTATATCTAGGGGGCTCAAGATGGTGGAACATTTCAAGCTTAAGCAGCTATCTTTCTAGTTTATCTAATGATCGGCTTCCGATTTCTGCGAAAGAGGAACTAACGGATACGCAGCTCGTTGATGAATTCGTAATGCTTCAATTACGTCAAGGAAAAATGGATTTAAAAATTCTTCGTGATAAATTCGGAATCGATTTGGATACCGGTTTCATATGCGATTTGAAGAAAGTCGGTTATGCGAATGTGGCGGACAATAAAGTTTTTCTGACTAAAAAAGGATTTATTGTCTGTGACGAGATCGCAGAAGAAATACTTGCCCACGACCTTGCGAAAGTTCTAAAATCCTAGCAAGGTTAATCAAAACCGCCTTTATCGCGCTTCTTAAGGTAAAAATCTTTCACCTTAGAAAAGTCAGCTAAAAGAACTCTCATGTTTTCGAATGAATCTACTGTCGAAGTGAGAAATTCTTTTTTTAATTGTTCACTATCCTTGTCTTGAAGACCAGATGCAGCTTGCTCGAGGAGTTGAGAAAATCGTTTAAAAGTGCTTTCGATTTCAACTTCGACTTTCTTCTTTGCAGTATCTTCGGAAATCCCGGCAGCAAATAGCCGCGATAACCTTTGAAAACTCTTCGCCTCAAAGGCAAGCTCCTCGAACGTTCGAATCTCTCCTCGGCTCTCAAAAACATTGTATAAAGATTCTATCCACTTTGCGCATTTTAATTCCTGTCTGATTACGTTTGAGACTTCAGCAACGAACTCGCTACCGCTCAGTTTCGTTTTCAAATTTATAGAACCTTGTAAAGACTTAATCTCCGCAAAATTTCATGACCTGTTCGGCTACGATCAGGGATGCGCCTAAGTGCCGATCAACAAAAGCCTTCGCGATCTTCCCGGCTTTCTTTCTTGCGGATTCGTCCTGTACCATCTTAAGCATAATTTCGTAAGCGCCAGCGGAATCTTTTGTAAAAAAAAGTGCGCCATCCTGCATAAGCTGCATTGCCTCGTCCGATCGCTCAATGCGTGGTCCCGTAATAATGGGAATACCGTAAACCGCCGGTTCAAGAACGCTGTGAACACCCACGCCGAAACCGCCACCTACATATGCGATATCACCGAAAACGTAAAGCTGAGTCAGAAGTCCGACGCGATCAACTATGTAAAAAGGTGAGCCATCGGCATGCCCGTCGCTGATCTGCGACAAAATTCTCGCCGCAGGGAATTGATCATGGAGCTTGCTTACCTCTTCGATAGTTGGCTCGTGCGGAACAATCAAAACAGAAAGAGCCGGGAATTTTTTAGATAACTTCTTCACAGCTTCCCCTATTACATCAATGTCTGCACGCCAAGTGCTGCCGAGTACCATGACGATCCTTTTCGATTTGTCAAATGCGACCGGAATTTTCTGAGCCACATTATTTAAAACGCTCCTGCTGTGAACGCGATCAAAACGAGTGTCACCAACAACACTTGTTATGTCCCTGCCAAGGAAAAAGTCAAACATCTTCTTCTGCTCTGAGGTCGTTGCAAGAATCGAATCGGCAAGCCGGTAAAGCTGTCTGTAGAAATTTCTAAGAAATTCGGCGCGGTTAAAAAGTTTCATAGAAAACGTAGCATCAGCAATTATTATTTTTGCTCCGAACTCTTTCGCAGCAATCAAATGATTCAGCCACAAATCATACCTCATCACCACTACAACACATGGCTTTACCAATTGCACAAACCTGTGTGCGTTCTTCATACTGTCAAGTGGAATATATGTAATTACATCAGCGCTGGAATAGTTCAAAGAATGCTCGTACCCCGATGGTGAGAAGAACGAAACGATGATGTTGTACCCTGATTGTTTCAAAATTTCAATAATCGGTTTCGCTTGCTCGAACTCACCGAGAGAAGATGCATGGAACCATATTCTCTTACCGACCGGAATTCGTGAAAGATTTTTTTCCAGATCAGCGAAAAGATATTTTCTTCCTCTTAAACCGCGGCGAGTCTTCTGGTTGAAAATTGAAGCTACGAAGAAAAATAGACGCATCAGGTTTATGAAAAGAACTGAATAAAAGAAGCTGACTTTTTTCGAAATCAAAGACCCTGCCGCGTTCCAAGAATGGATGGATTCTACTTCTTGCTTAACCATGTTTCAGGATCCTGTTTGTCCTTTTCGAGCCACACTTCGAAATGCAGAATCGACCCTCCGAGGGATTCGCCAACCGCCCCGACAGGTTCTTCCCTTTTCACTTTGTCGCCCTCTTTGACAAAAATATCCGCAAGATGAGAATAGACCGTCCGGAGGCCGTTGTAATTATTAATGATGATGAGATTCCCATACGACGGTAGCCAGAATATTCTGGACACTTCGCCGTCGGCAACGCTTTTCACTTGCGAATTCTCAGGAACAATTATATCGATTCCGTAATTCAGTGTGACCGTTTTCAAAACCGGGTTCTCTTGCTCGCCGAACTTCGCTACAACTTTCCCTCCGTTCACAGGCCATGGTAGATGACCTTTCATATCCGATACGTTTTCTGCAGTCGGTTGGATATTCGGCCCGGGAAGCGTGGTGGGTACTTTTTCTTTTTGACCCGCAGCGATCTTCGCCTTAATAACGTTTCTTCCCGCTTCTCTCTTCTTGGCGGCCTCCTCTGCGATGAGACTACGGATCAGATTTTCAAGATCGGTTGCTGCGCTCTGCGATCTCTTCAATTGTTCCGCGTACGCTTTCTTATTCCGCCGAAGCTCGCCAATGAGATTTTTCTGCTTGATAATTCTTGATGAAAGCTCCGTCTCCTCCGTGCTTTTCTCATCGAGAAAATTCTGCTGTCGCGTAAGCTGGCGGTTAAGCTGCCCTCTCAGAACATTTAACCTGTCGCGCTCGGAAGTAATCAAGTCCATGTCGGTCTTAGTCCGGTCGGAAAATCTCTTCAAGTATTCGTAACGAACAAGCATTTCGTTTACCGAGGATGCTGTTAGAATCAATTCGAGGTCGTGCAACCGTCCTCGTTCGTAAAAACTCCTGGCAAAACTCGCATACTCAATAGTTAGCTCAGAAAGTTTGCCGCTCGCCATGTCGATTTGTTTTTCGACGTCCTCAATATTTTGTGAGTTGATGGCGACCTCGACAGAGATTTTCTTAATGGCTTGCCGTGTACGTAAATTCTGTTTTTCAAAATTGTCAAGTTTTTCAAGAGAGACCGACTCTTTGCGGCTGCTCTCCGCAATTTTTGTTTGATAAAGTTTTATATTCCCGCGGAGTTGCTGCAGCTCTTCCTTTTTCATGTTTAGTTTCGGCTTTTCCTGCGGAAGGGCTGAACTACATGAAACCAGAACCAATACCGCGCTAAGTAGTTCTCGTTGAAAAAGTCGCATGCGATATAATCGTTTCACTTTTAAATCCCAACCATGTCAACAGACTAAGCCCTCCTTTTCCTCATAGAAAAGGATTATGGTGAAATCGAAGGACATTGGATTTTAAATGACAATTAATTAAGAAAGATTTCTTTAGCATCCGCAGGAACACTGAATTCAAGATCATCATTTTCACTCAACTCGATTTCCTGGTAAAATAATTTTGCTGAAATTTTTCGCCTCACATCTTCAAATAAAATCGACTTTGGAAAATAAACGTTCCCAACATCTGTGAAATTGGAATATTGAATCCGCATCACTGCTTCTCCATCTATTGATTCTTCGTAATCGGTCGTTCGCATATATTTCCCGTCAACGGAATATCGTTCGACCGTATCTCCTGCATCGTAAGTGAAGCTGACGCTTCTGCCGTCAACGTTCGAGGAAATGCGGGAGCTGTCATGAATTTCAGGCGGCGACATCAAACCCAATAGAAGATTTGTAACCGAAGAACCATCTGGAGTGATCATCAGAAAGCGGCGCAAGTTGTCTGCTGTAGGTTTCCCGACATAAAGCTCGTTGAGAAAACTATTGTAAACAATAAGGGTGTCGGAACTCAACTTTATCTGTGCCACCTTCATTCCGAAGGGACCATAAATACGAACATACGTCTGTGAAGGTTTGCGAATTGAAATATCAAATCGCGCGCTGTAATCGCCCTGAGGAGTTTCAAAATTGCCATAACCGCTTGATGAGAAATATTCGAACATGCGGGATTGACTTTCAACGTTACTGGCAACTAATTGCGGCGTGACATTGGAAAGATCCATATATGTGTACGTCGTGGCACACCCCCCGATTAGCAACCCAAGAAAAAGGAGGGAACGAGTCAAGTTTTCGCTTTCGCAATTTTGTCCCTGAGAGATTCGTTATTCGGGCCGTGCTCAAGCGCCTTCTCCCAGTATTTCAGCGCGTTTTTCATATCTCCAATCTTTGCATAAATGTCGCCTAAATGTTCTTCAAGTGTTGCCGGCGAACCGTCGGCTTGAGTTCTTAATACCAAAGCTTTTTCACATACGATTCGGCATTCCCATAGTCACCTAATTTGAAATAAACCCATCCGATCGTATCCAAATACGCGCTATTCTTCGGGTCAAGTTTAACAGCCATCTGTGCCATCTTCAGTGCTTTTTGCAAATCCAACCCTCTTTCAGAAAGGCTGTAGGCATAGTTATTTAAGATGAGAGAATTATTCGCGTCAACTTTTAGGGCAGTTTCGTAAACTCTATATGCATCATCGTACCTGTTCAACGCTTCATAAACGAGTGCGAGAGTGCTGAGCGCATCCATGTCCGTCGGCTTCAATGCAACTGCTTTTTCAAGAGGCTCGACGGCTTCGGCATTCTTTCCGGCACGATTCAACGCCAATCCGTAAAAAAGATTTATCCGAAAATCTTCGGGAAAAATTTTGACTGCTCTCGACATCTCCTCTGACATCCGATTAAAATTGTTCTTTTGGAAATAAAAGACGGCAAGCGCTTGCCATGCCCCTGGATTACTCGAGTCAATCTCAACCGATCTGTTCAGATAAAACTCTGCGATAGAGTCGTTGTGCACATATGAGTTGCCCAATCCCGTCAAAAGGAATGCTCGCGCATCATGTGGGTAAAGCATGAGAATTCTATTAAATATCTGGAGCGCAAATGAGGCTATTGATGAATCATGCTGCATTTCATCGAGATAAAACTGCGCGATGGCAAATTTCGCATCCGCTTTGCTGGAATCAGAAGTGAAGATTGTATCGAGAAGGCTATCGGCTTTGTCATAATTTTTCAAGCGCAGATAAGCGGTCGCTGCGCGAGCTTTCAAGTTTAAGTCATTTTTCCGAACACGCAACATGTCATCTAGAATTTCCAACGCTTTCTTGTTTTCCCCTGTTTGGAGATATAAATCTGCTAGCGCTTCTTTTATCGCAGCGTTTGACGGATCTATTTTCAACATCTGCTCAAGAACGTTGATGGACTTGTCAAATTGATTCATCGAGTTATAAATCTGGACGAGCTGCATCATGGTTGGGAGATCGGGCCCGTTTGATCTCAGAACCTTTTCATAAAGGTCTGCCGCCTTTTCAGGATTACTCTGCTGGTAAAGCTGTGCCAATGCGAGCATATCTTCCGCTTGACTACTATCCATGGCGATGATCTTCTCATACTCGATTTTTGCGCTGTCAGTATCGAATGCCGACAAGAGAGCCTCCGCGAGAGTCCTTCTATAATTTAGATCTGCAGGCGCAAGTGAAACGGCTTCATGAGATTTTTGAATTGCCATGTCGGATTTACCGAGCCTGATATAATCTTGTGCCATGGCATCAAGTATGGCAGCACTGAGATAATAACGAATTGCATCCTGATAGTCGAGGATTGCCTGAGCGTATTCCCCACTCACGTCGTTCAAATTCCCATCCACAAAGTGGTCCATCGCTGCACGGTACTTCGGGTCATTCGCAATCATATCTACCTGCGTCGTGTCCTGATCCGAAGATTTTAAGGACCGGCTGATGCTTGAGCATCCTTCGACGATCATCATAGCCGAAAAAATCACTATAAGTGCAAAATTACGCAAGGTTCTCCTCTCGGGAATAAATTTAAGTTCGGATGGCGTCTCAAAAAAGTCAGAATTCAAAAACTACTCTGGAATTCTAACACACCTACCGTTTTGCACTTTTGAGCTTTGACTTTTTAATTTTTACTTAATTACAGAGCGTCAGTGATTCTTAACCTATTAATTGCTCGCGCAAGTGCGGCACGAGCTCTTGCGATGTTGATATCCTCTTCCCTTTTCCTCAGCCTCTCTTCTGCGCGCATCTTTGCAGCTTTGGCTCTTTCAATATCAACTTCATCTTTTCTTTCCGCCGTATCTGCAAGGAAAGTAACAGTGTTATTGCTCACTTCAACGAAGCCGCCGCTTGTCGAATAGGCTAACTCGTTCCCATCTGCATTGCGTAGTTTTACTTCCCCTATCGTTATCGTGGTCAAGAATGGTGCGTGGTTGTGCAATATCTGAAATCCCCCGGAAGTTCCGGGCGCCGAAAATGATTCGACAGAGCCTGAGAAAACATTCTTCTGCGGAGTAACAATCTCAAGCTTGAACAATTTGTCTTGAATAGCTTCTTTCGAATCTGCCATTAAGCCGCCTGAAGTTTCTTTGCTTGCTCTTCGGCTTCGTCAATTGTTCCGATCATGTTGAAGGCGCTCTCGGGCCATTCATCGCATTTTCCGTCGATGATCGCTTTGAAACCGGTGATCGTGTCGTTCAACTTGACATACCTACCTTGCCTGCCGGTAAAAGCTTCACCGACAGAGAACGGCTGCGACAAAAATTGTTGAATCTTTCTTGCTCTTGCAACAGTAAGTTTATCTGCATCAGATAGCTCGTCAATTCCAAGAATGTTTATTATGTCCTGCAAATCTTTATATGTCTGAAGAATTTCTTTTACCCTTTTTGCCGTATCGTAGTGTTCATTTCCAACGATCAAAGGATCAAGAATTCTCGAAGTCGAATCGAGCGGATCGACCGCAGGATAAAGTCCAAGAGCTGCTATGTCGCGGTTCAACACAGTTGTTGCATCAAGGTGACTGAAAGTCGTTGCAGGCGCCGGATCGGTCAAGTCATCTGCAGGAACATAAATCGCTTGCACGGATGTAATGGAGCCGCGCTTGGTTGAAGTGATTCTTTCCTGCAAAGCGCCCATCTCCGTCGCGAGCGTAGGCTGGTAACCTACGGCTGAAGGCATGCGTCCCAAAAGCGCCGACACTTCAGATCCTGCTTGAGTGAACCTAAAAATATTATCGATGAAAAGAAGGACATCTTTTCCTTCGGCGTCACGGAAATATTCTGCGAGCGTCACGGCTGCCAAACCGACGCGCAGACGCGCCCCTGGCGGCTCGTTCATCTGACCGAACACAAGTGCAGTCTTGTTTATGACGCCGGATTCTTTCATCTCAAGCCAAAGGTCATTCCCTTCGCGTGTCCTCTCTCCAACTCCACCGAAGACCGAATATCCACCATGCTGCGTCGCGATATTATGAATTAATTCTTGGATTATAACAGTCTTTCCAACACCTGCTCCACCAAACAGCCCCGTCTTTCCGCCGCGTGAATACGGCTCGAGCAAATCAATAACTTTTATTCCGGTCTCGAACATTTCTTTCTGAGTGCTCAGATCTTCAAACTTAGGAGCGGGTCTGTGAATCGGATACTCATCTTTTGCGTCAAGAGCACCCTGTCCATCTATAGGCTTCCCAATTACGTTGATCATTCTGCCGAGGATGTTTGGGCCGACCGGAATCTTTATCGGACCGCCTGTGTCAATCACTTTCATTCCGCGAACTAATCCGTCCGTAGAATCCATGGCGACTGCGCGAACCGTATCTTCGCCGAGATGCTGTTGAACTTCTACGACAAGCATTTCATCAACACCATCGATGCTTTTTCTTGGAATGTTTAACGCGTTCAAAATTTTTGGAAGACTGCCGTCGCCAAATTCTATATCGACGACGGGCCCGATAACTTGCACAACTTTTCCTTCGTTCATGATCCTATTCTTTTTTTAGATGCTAATATAGAATTCGAAGGCAATTTTTCCAACTACAATCTTAAGTAAGTTCAGCGTTACCATAAATGACAAAGTGAAGGAAAAAGGGTAGCGCCTTAATTTCAACTTCCTTGTCACCTCAAACCATTTTTTTCGGTTTAATTGGCTTTCGATCGGCTTTAATTCTCGGTTAAATCCGCGTCCAACTTGTGGCGATTCTCACCCTGTTTTCATCTTGCACCTTTATAATGATGGAACTGGAAGTATCTTTTAAGCAGCGATGTATTCTTATTCTCTCTCGCGAAATGGAGACGAAAAGCCGTGCCGTGGAATTATAAGGATGACAAAATAGAAGAGTCCCGCCTTTCGACGGGACTCTTGTTTGCACGGTGATTGGACTTTTCAATTATTACTTCATTAGCAACATCTTCTTCGTCGAAACGAAATTCTTCCCATCGTTACCTGTAATATTTACTCTGTAGAAATACACTCCGCTCGTTAGATGTGATCCATCAAAAGCGACGGAATGGTTCCCTGCGTTCTGACGTCCACTGACAAGCGTTTCCACCTTTCTGCCAAGCACATCGTAAACATTCAAAGTGACTAAACCGTTAGCTGGTAAATCATAGGTGATTGTTGTCGTAGGGTTGAACGGATTTGGATAGTTCTGGGCGAGCGCGTATGTCGTTATTAAGTTCAACTGCTGCATCGTCAAGCTCTGAATCGATGCATCTGTTGCAATATTTTCCGTCGCATAATCATCAACAGGAATTGCTATGGGGTTGCTAATGTTTGTGCTTGCCGTAATTATAATTTTCAGATTACTTCCCGAAATTCCACGTGTGTTTAGATTATAAGCAGCTTGACTGTACTTGCTCAGACTCGATGAATCGAACCTTGCCTGTTTTATGGTACCGAGAACTTTGTTGGTAGATGCATTGAGTAATTCGACATTGAATGAGACATAACCTGTATCTCCAAGTAAGGCAAATACCGCTTCTGAGTCAGCTGCAACCGTGAAATCAACAAATGTTACCTTAGAATTACTTTTCAGCGAGAAAGGTTGCGTCTCTAAAAGGGTATTCACATCGCTAATTTTCTTTGACTTGAACGTGTCTGGAATGGTTACAAACGGCACGTTGTTTCCATCAACCATAATATCTCCAAATAGATAAAGAAGCTGAGCCGAGTCGCTGCCGAGGACAACACCTCTGGAGTTGAATGTCTGTGCGGCAATAATAGTCTGGAGAACATCCTGGGATTTATTAGATGGCTGGGCAGGTGCAGTGTTTTGAAGGCCGGTTACGTTACCCAGACCGATGGGAGTACTGAAATAATATGGCGCGGTGAAGGGGTAGAAGGACGTTTCATACATATTGCTTTTCCCTGCTCCGTTGCTCAATTGCACATTTTGGCCCGTGCTGCCGAGTGTTTCTGTGGAGCCGAGATTAGCAGCTGAGACAACTTCATTTGACCACGTGCCGCTCGATACCTGACTCCAAACAAAATAACTGCCGCTGTTGTTGTTGGAGAGGTTAATGGAGCATGATTGCGGATCATAACCATACGTATAGAGCGTAGAAGAACCGCCATTCTTGTAGCAGAGCTTAACGCTGCTTGGATTACCATACCCGGTATAATCCAAGAGCCAGCTTATCGCATAATAATTTGAGTCAGAGCTTGATGTCAGAAGGCCGATGGTCGAAGGCTGGTAATTAGCCACTACGGTGCTCTGCGATAGCTGCGTGACGGCCGATTGATAAGCTTCCACCAGAGGATTACCCTTGAAGTAAAGCTCAGAATGTTTGATCTGGCACTGTGGCCAGCTACCTTGCTGCCATGCTACGGGAAAAATACAATCGCCATTAAAATTGCCATTGCTAGAGTAGTTGTTCGCCTTGTTTCCATATATGGTAGCATAGCAAGAGCTGGCGTTTGTTCCTGAAATAACAGTTGGGATGTTGGAGGGATTGTTAATGTTTAATGGATTTCCACCTGGAAAAGTCCCCCACAGTATGTTGACTCCTGGAGAAACCGTTCCATTCCCTGTGGAGTATGCCTTCTGCTTTTCAAATGTTAGAAGCCAAACTTCGTTCGAGCCGACTGCAATATTCGGATTAGCGTTTACCGAGGAATAAGCATCGGATCCGTCGGTATATAGAGTGCCATAGGAATTAAGTGAGTAACTGTTTGCCAAATAGTTATCAGGCCAGAATGTCATGTACTGGATAGTGTAGGTGTAAGGAGTCGTTGCCGCTTGCTGCCACACAATCACGACGTGATTAGTTAGTGAATCCCAATCAATGGATGGACATTTCCCTCCCGCTGTACCATCAAGAGGCCCGTAAGGCCCGGTCGCCAACCCGTTTTGTCCGAGATTCCATGTCGCTCCACCATTCGTGCTGTATTCATACCAGACATGGCCTGCACTGGTATAGACCTGATGAAGAAATGTAGTGTTACCAACTTTCGTTGTTACAAACTTCCTCTGGCTGTTGTTGGCAAAGGCGGAGGCGTCGTTGGAAAGATGGATCCCTTTATAATAGGCAGCCACAGTAGCACCGGCGTTGGTAAAAACCACAGGTGTCGAGAGATTTGTTGCCGAATCAATCGTTGCGCTTGTACCGCTCCAGTATTCGAAGATGCCGGTGTACGCCTTTCCGTTCGCCGTTATCGACTGCGTTGCGGGCGCGCTAACGGAGTACGTTGGAACTCCTGGCAAGAAATTTGGATTCTGATTTAAGAACGCTCCACTATCTGGCGAGCTGAGACCGACATTATTTGAGGAATAGTTTACCGGCCTTGCCCAATCGGACATCCCTTGGTTTCTTCGACCGTATTGATCCGTAGTATCGATTCTCCACGGGTCCTTGAAGTTCACGTAGCCGCCCGGACTCCCTCCTTCGATAAATTGCGCTTGCACTGTGGCATTATTTGTTGGAACAAGATTTGAGACAAAGGAGTTATTGGACTTGGTCTGAATGTTAAAAAGATGATGATTTGTAACATCAGATTGTACCGTTCCGCTTATGCTCCAATTGTTATATTTCTGTGCTGAAATAGTTTTTTGCGCCCCGCGCAAGATTTCATTTCTTCCAAGATAGAATTGAAAACTTGTCCCGGCCGGGTAAGTGTTAAACCGAGTTGACTGCCACCTTGCAACGCTGTCAACGGAGGTCGAGCCGCCCTGTAATTTCTGATCTACCGTGGCATTGAAGTTATCCAAGGTGATGATATCACTGATAGTCTGCTGCCCAATGGGCGATCCCCATCCTGTACAGAGATCGTAGCCAGGACCCGCAGAATAGCCGTTGGAGCCGGCAGTGATGTCATGAAAAGCTCCGCTACCCATATAATAAAGCACGGGGTTAAGAAACCCTACGCTCGGCTTCCCACTGTCAGCAGCCTGCTGGTTTATGAGCGCAGTAAAGCCTGCCCAAAGCGGAGCCGAAAAACTTGTGCCATCGGTACTGTCAAGCCCGCCACCGTAGTAAAAGACCATGTACGGAGACGCTATCATGGCGACATCTGGAATGTTTCGCCACGTGGTTGATGCCCCGTTGATGCCATTCAAACCCTGTTGGTAACTTGGAATCGGGTTCTTGGTACTCCAGCCGCCACCGCCATCTCCCCACGCAGTTTCCGAACCATAGGAACTTCCCTTACCGTTCATGCTCAATACTGTCCCGCCGACGTCTGTTACGTAGTCCGAGCCTTGGGGAAACGGGCACGGATTACCAACGCGGTAGGAACTATAGTCACCGGAAGCAACGAAAAACGATTGGCCCTGAACTGCCATTTGCTGGAAGATTTGGTCGGCCACCACGTCACATGTGTCTTTTGCACCAATTTGAAAAGAACAACTAATCTGTTTGGCTACGTTATCGTTAGCAATAGTGTCAAGGAGGTCGTGCCATCCTACGTGACATATGCCGCCGTGCGAAGAGTCAATCGAGTCTGGAGACGCTTCATACACTATTACCTTGGACAGCCCGGGCGCCATGGAGATTGCCATTTCAATATCCACCGTGATTTCCCTCGAATGTTCCCCTCTACTAATCCCGTTGAATCCATCCACAAGCACATTCTGAAGTGTGACAGCGGACAGCGGCGGAACCACACTATTTTCATACCCGGAAATATCGGTTGCATTGTAACCGTCGAATGCTACTATTCCGACAATTTGTCCGGTTCCCGTGCGGGTATCGTTCGGCGGCCCGGGCATATACGCTGCACGGAAATCGTGGCCCCAGTAATCGCCGCCCGCAGCGGAGCCGGTTTGCACGGTATATTTATTCTTATTCGAGGATGGACTGTGAAGCGCCGAACGCGTAAGTGCATAATTGTTCAAACCGCTGATATCTATAATTGTGAGCCCGGAAGGTACTGTCGGCTCGGCATCCGGCGCAAAAAAAGTCCGCGATTCGGTCGGATGCTGGTACACGTTCATTTTCACATGAAAAGCTTTCTCAATGTCGGAAACAGCTCCGCTTACATCCACCAACACGCGATTCACGTGCGTTCCGGTTACGGTTAGGCCGTTGGCGTTGACAAAATCAATAACTGCCTGATAATCCTGCTGGCTCGGTCCGAACTGTTCCGTGAATTGTTCGGTTGTTAGATATTGGCGGAAGTTCGGACTTGCCGAATCATACATCTGCTGGAGAAGAGTCGTCAGGCCCTGTTGATTCCGAAGCGGAAGTCCGATAGTGAGATACAGATACTTTGTACTGTCCAAACGACTTATGGGCTGTAACCCTAAATTCGATATCGCATCAGGTACGTGGCCTTGCAATATCTGTTGACCATAACCATTGGCGATAAAATAAAAGAATAAGCAAACAACAATTGAAAACTGAAACCTCAAAGCCATCTTCTTCATCTCTTTTCCCTTTCAAAGTTTTGAATTGTGTTAAGTAGTTGTTTAATTTCAAATGGCAACTAAAAAGGCGCAGGTTTCCCCCTTGGGATTAGCAGCCTTAAGCCGATTTATTTGCCGTTTAATCTGCTGCGGGCGGTGCTGTAACGCCGCCCGTAGTTATATGAATTTTATCATAGCGTTATCTCCTTTTCTTCTTTGTTATCGTCTCGCAATTGTAATGGCTGCCTGTGTATTGTTCTGACCAACCGCAATAATCAAGTTTCCATCCACCGCCACTCTCGTGTAGCTGCCATTAAGTCCGGTTTTGGCTATGTAGCTTTGCCACCTTACTCCGTTCCAATGTAAGAACTCACCGTACCCTCCAACCACGAATACATCGTTTATTCCGTTCCCCTTGACGCTTGTCGTCGCATATTGAGTTATGTCTAATGTCCCGTTCTTCCATGTACTTTCTGAAAGAAGATGTTTCTCATATATCCCGTCACCTACTACATAGTAATGGCGATTAGGAATAAACCACACACCATACAATTCGTCCTCTCCAAGTGGGTTCGATGAAATCTGCGTTGCGGTATTTCCGCTGATGCTGAGGATAGTTTCACCGTAGGGATTATTATCGCTCGCCACTGCAAGTATCTGGTTACCTGCCCCATAGACATCCAGTATATCCAACGTCGTTCCACTTGCAAGCTGGGTCCAACTGCTGCCGTTATAGTAGACTATGGTTCCCTGCGTCCCGATAAAACAGATGTCGCTTGAACTTTGTCCCCATGCTTTTGTCAAGTATCCATTATTCTGACTGAGCACTCCCATGCCGTACAAATCATACTGTGTCCAGTCTGTTCCATCTCCGTGAATTGGTAATCCAGATAAAATCCAAATATCGTTCCTTGAAAAAGGATAGATCCCATAGAATGGCGCAGTTACGAGTCCGTGCGTTGTCTGAACGGCAACTTTGGTTAGTTGCCATGAAGTCCCATTCCATTTCGCGAGGTTATAAGGTAAAGGATCAGGCTGTCCCGTTGTTGAGTCATTCAAGTAAATTGCTCCAACGGCGTAGGCTAGTGTGTCATTAATAATCGCCACGTCATTAAGCGTGCAGCTTCCGGAATTGCCACCGAAAGAGGACGTCTGAAAAGTAAGGTTGCTGCTTGTCGTGTCTAGTGTCCGCACGTAAAGTGGATCAGTTGACTTAACCACTGTTGCACCGCTTGTAAGTTGTGCAACGTAGGTATAAGCTTTGTTGGGCATGAGTCCTGTGTCGGCCATCGTGGTGTCTGTCTGGCGAAGGTTGAGCGTCAGCACAACTGCTGAGTCACGCGTTATCTCTACTGTCCTTTCACTGAATGAAGCTCCAAGATGGACACTCAGCCACGCCACGGTGCAGGAAGTATCTGAAAGCGATATGGTGAAGGAGTCGCTCCCCGGCTGAGGCTGCGTCGGCTGGTGGCAAGTCATGGAGGTGAAGGCCACTATAAAAATCATCAGCAGTAATAAAAAACATCTTGTCATGGCGTTATAATGATTTTCCTTTCTTCTTCTTCTTTGTTATCGTCTCGCAATTGTAATAGCAGCCTGTGTATTGTTCTGACCAACTGCAATAATCAAGTTTCCATCCACTGCCACTCTCGTGTAACTGCCGTTAACTCCGGTTATCGCTCGGTAGCTTTGCCACCTTACTCCGTTCCAATGTAAGAACTCACCGTACGCTCCGACCACGAATACATCGTTTATTCCGTTCCCCTTGACGCTTGTCGTCGCATATTGAGTTATGTCTAATGTGCCGTTCTTCCATGCACTCTCAGAAAGAAGATGTTTCTCATATATCCCGTCACCTACTACATAGTAATGGCGATTAGGAATAAACCACACACCATACAACTCGTCCTCTCCAAGTGGGTTCGATGAAATTTGAGTTGCGGTATTTCCGCTGACGCTGAGGATAGTTTCACCGTAAGGATTATTATCGCTTGCCACTGCAAGTATCTGGTTACCTGCTCCGTAGACATCCAGTATATCCAGTGTCGTTCCGCTTGCGATCTGTACCCAGGTACCATTAGTGTAGTAACCGATTTGGCCGAGTGCGCCTACAGTATATACTGCATTTTTGTTCTCGGCCCACATCTTTGATACCGACACAGGAAGACAGGTGATTCCAGTTTGCTCATTCCCATTCGATGTTGCCATTTCCGAATTACTTGAGCCAATCCAAATCTCCGTATCGCTCAAGGCCAGGACCGCATTCGCCGGGTAAGAACCCGTACTTTGCTGACCGCAGAAGGTATAGAATTGTACTCGCAATAATTGCCATGAAATCCCGTTCCATACTGCCAGGTTATACGGCTGCTGGTCAACCTGTCCGGTAGAGTCATAACCGTAAATCTGTCCGACCGCGTACGCGAGCGTGTCGTTTATTATTGCCACATCGTTCAGCACACTCGAGGCTGCACCGCCGAGTGTAAACGTCTGAAACGTGAAGTTGTTGCTTGTTGTGTCGAGCGTCCGCACGTAAAGTGGATCAGTTGACTTAACCACTGTTGCACCGCTTGTAAGTTGTGCAACGTAGGTATAAGCTTTGTTGGGCATGAGTCCTGTGTCGGCCATCGTGGTGTCTGTCTGGCGAAGGTTGAGCGTCAGCACAACTGCTGAGTCACGCGTTATCTCTACTGTCCTTTCACTGAATGAAGCTCCAAGATGGACACTCAGCCACGCCACGGTGCAGGAAGTATCTGAAAGCGATATGGTGAAGGAGTCGCTCCCCGGCTGAGGCTGCGTCGGCTGGTGGCAAGTCATGGAGGTGAAGGCCACGGTGGATACGACTATAAGTAATGAAATATATTTTATCATTGTGTTATATCCTCTTTTCAATCTGAATATGTCATCAGGTTTTGAACATGTCATGGTGCTCAAAAATATTTCTCTGAAAATGTGCCGATCGTTCCAACAAACCAGGCTCTCCATTCTAAATCCATTAAGTCATTAATACCAAGGTGGTGCCGCTCTTTTCATCCTCAGAGTATTGAAATCTGAGCGATCACTTTCGCCAAGGCAGATTGTGATTTGAAAAGACTGATGGCCTTTTGAACTACCTCACGGCGTGAAAACTCCACTCCAGGAATCACCGCACACGAGACGTACAGAACTATTCCCACTAACAACACCGATGGAAAAGCGTATCCATCCTCTTCCCGGCCCTTCCCCCTCCACGATCCTATATTCATTCTCTGCTCTCCTTTAAGTTGCGAACGCCAATAAGTCCGTAGTTGAACAAGCAACTAATGAACTATCCTTCTTACAGGCGAAACGTACCACTTCATAAGTAATGCAAATGCTGTGCCTTCATCTTGTGTTAAGCAGCCTCGAAATCTTGCTGAAACGGTGATGATATGCGTTTGGAGTTCACTCGGTGTTCGCTTTCGATACATCAACTGTTCGATTTTGAGTGCCTCAGCCCTAATCAACTTGTATATGACTGACAACAAAATTGCAAAGACCGTAACCAATAAGTTATCTTCCTTTGAAATCGAGTTTCTTGGAAGCTCACCGTATAGCTGATGGACTGGCCGTTGAAAGAGACGACGTCTGGTCACCGAGATTGTATGTGGAGGTTCCCACCATGACAGTTCCACCGATCACATCATAGGTATTGGGGCTCGATGACTGGCTGGCTTGTGCTATGCGGGAGCTTTCCTCACGATTTTCTCCAAAGACAATAAAGGCAATCAATTTTTTAAAAGATGCGGAGTAAAACTTCTTCGCATCATGCAAGTTCTTCGCGGTCAAAACTTTCAGCCCAATGGCGTGTTTTAGCCGTGAAAATCTTTTCATCCCGTTTTAATTGCGACTTCACTCTCTTACCGCAATATTATTGTCAGAAAATAAAGGAGATAAAAAATGGCTAAAATAATTAGACGAAAACTCGCCTACGGATTCGGAGCTTTGGGGGTGATAGCATTTGTCTTTGCATTGACAATGGGTCTATCATTCGGAAAGTTCGGCACTTCATCAAAAGATGTCAAATTGGGCGCGCCGAATCCACCGATAGTTCAACTCCCTCCAGCAGTAGAACAACTAAGCAATGCATTTATTACCGTGGCACATGCCGTAACTCCGGCAGTCGTACGCATACAGGTTACATCAACACCAAAAGCGGTGAATGTCCCGAACGGACAGAATTCTCCGGATAACATGTTCAAATACTTTTTTGGGCCTGATTTCCCATTTCATAATTTCAATATGCCTTCACCACAACCGACTCCGGAAAAAGCACTCGGCTCCGGACTGATTGTGAATCCTGATGGGTACATCATCACAAATAATCACGTTGTCCAGGACGCTGATCATGACGGGATTAAAGTGACTCTTTTGGACAAAAGAACTTTCGATGCAAAACTGGTCGGTCGCGACCCGACGACGGATATAGCCGTAATAAAAATCAACGGCAGCGATCTTCCCGTTGCTTCATTGGGAAATTCAGACAGTGTCCATGTAGGTGAATGGGTGGTTGCAATTGGAGATCCGATGGGACTCGACTATACGGTGACTCAAGGAATCATTAGCGCGCTCGGAAGAAATATAAGTATCATCCAGAATAAATACGGCATTGAAGACTTCATCCAAACCGATGCGGTCATCAACCCCGGAAACAGCGGCGGTCCGCTCGTCGATCTCCATGGTGAAGTGGTTGGAATCAATACGGCGATTGCAACAAACACCGGAACTTACGAGGGATATGGCTTCGCAGTCCCGATAAACCTCGCACACAAAGTTGCATTAGATTTGATCGACCATGGCAAAGTAATTCGTCCCTATATCGGCGTTCAAATTCAAGATGTCGATCAAACGATGGCAAAAGCTCTTGGAATGAACGACGCTGAAGGCGTGCTGGTACAGTCTGTCGAGGGAAATTCACCCGCTGAGGAAGCCGATATCAAAGCCGGCGATGTCATTTTAAAATTTGACGGACAAAGGATTGATCATGCCAACCAGCTTCAAACCCTGGTCGCGTCAAAAAGTCCTGGCGATAAAGTTGATGCTGAAATTTTGCACGATGGAAAAACTCAAGAAAAAACCATCACTCTTAAAGAAAGAGGTGGTGAAGAATTCGCCTCTAACAGCAATGGGACAGAAGGCTCAGTGACCACGCTGGAATCACTTGGGCTTTCAATTCAAGATGCAGACAAAGCAACACTAGATAAATACGATGCAAAGAATGGTGTTCTAGTAACCGGTGTTTCTTCAGGCAGTGAAGCTGAAGACCGTAGACTTCAACAAGGGGACCTAATCACTAGCGTTGACAATAAACCGGTTGACTCAGCGAGCGAGGTAGAAAAAATTGTTGGCGCACATAAACCCGGCGATGCGCTGTTATTCCGTGTAATTACCTCAAACAAAGTGAATACATATCTCGCTCTAGAAATCCCCCAGAAATAATGTTATCCATATATTAGCTGTGACTCACTTTAAAAAGTGAGTCACAGTTAAAAATTAATACTTACTCCGGCCTTCAGCAGTTTCAAGGCTCTTGCCGTTATACTCCTTGCAAATTCTATTTAAATAATCGAACGCATAAATGCCGGTATTATGCCCATCATCCCACGTTAGCGCAATTGCGTAATTACCGACAACTTCTGCGTACTTAAGATTGTATTTCCCAGGTGTAAGAATTTGCAGGGGAGACGGCTTGTATTCACGCCAAAGGACCGATTCACCCGAACACGATGCGCACGGACACCGGTCGCGTAAATATTTCAGTGATATCGTAGATTCGGCCTCGTCGTCCCACTTTATGAGTACATTTTCGTTGTCTAACTTCTTGAATTTTGTCGGATACAATCTCTTTCCTGTCCTTGCCTAACATATCATGGCCCAAACTGATGACTCTAAAGTATCAGATCCGAACCATGAACTATTCCATTTGTTTCAGTTTTTATTCTCGAGTGTTTTCAATTCAGCAAGGACTTCTTTAGCAGATTCATTCGGATCAACCTGCGGATATATCTTCGCGATCTTGCCTTTAGGGTCGATTATGAAAGTGACTCTATTCGCCATCTCCCACTTTGCATTATATACGCCATATTCATTCACAACTTTTTTATCGGTATCGGCAAGCAGCAAAAAGTTTAAACCATACTTTTTAATGAAATCCTTATGCGACTGAACATCCTGGACACTTACTCCGATTACCTTTGCACCCTCGTTGGTGATTGACGAAATATCGTCTCTGAAATTGCACGCTTCGGTTGTGCAACCTTGAGTTTCGTCCTTTGGATAGAAGTACAAGACCACATATTTTTCTTTAAAATCACTGAGCTTGTGCATTTTTCCATCGCTACCTTTCAAAGAAAAATTCGGGGCGCGGTCTCCTTCTTTCAATGTGATTTGTGCGCTTGCACATGCAGCAACAAATAGAAGCGCCATCACGGACACAATCAATTTTGTTTTCATGTTTTCTCCTCTGATCTATTTAAAATATAAGTGGCAAAGTTTTTGATTTAAGTCGAAGCCGAAAAAGTCGTCGCCGTTGAAATCGAAATCCGTTTTACTTTCGTAGCCGAGCCAATTCCAATCTTTGACAACTTTCGCGCGTTCATCGGCTTGAAGTTCATTGAAATTACTAACACTATTCGTGAACTCTAAGTGCCCGTCGTATTTATCGGGGTTTACGACTGCAAAAATTCTGTGAGTGGTTTTCACCTCATCTAAAATTTTGGCGCCAACTAATTTTTCTATTACAGATCCGTCGCCACTTTCCAGCCTGATATTATGAGTTTTCACAAAGCTTCCTTCGTCGTAAACTTCAAGAGCAGCCGTGGCAGCGATGCGCGAAATCTTCAGCAAAAAATCAAGGACGAGGAAGGCATTGAACTCGTTGTCCGCAACTCGTGTAAAACCGCTTGCGATCATCCCGTCTTCGTAACCTCCGCGCTTTACAATGATCAAGCCGTCCGCTTCTAATCTGTCAACGATTTCTCCTTCGGAATAACCTGCCTCTTCAAGCATGGAAAATTCCTGATTTATTTTTGTCGTTTCATTTCCAACACAGTCGTAATTTGGAAAAACGACGAAGCGACGTAGATTGAGTTTTCCACCTGTCCAGAAAAATTCTGAATTATACCAATGCTGCAAGCTGCGGATTACATCCCATTCTTCCGACGAAATAAAATTTCTTCCGTCATCAACGACCCGATAAAAGATTCTGCGTGCCATCTTACCTTTTTAAAAAGTTTTCCACATATTTTGCAATCATGTCGATCTCAATGTTGACAGAGTCACCAACTCGCAGATATTTGAAAGTTGTATTATCAAAAGTATGAGGGATGATTGCAACCTTGAATGAATCGGTTAATTTCTCCGCAACTGTCAGGCTCACTCCGTTAATCGAAACGCTTCCGACAGGGATTAAATATTTCATCATTGCACGCGGAATTTGGAACCGGAACATTCGACTCATCGGCAATTTCTCAATCGATCCCACTTTCCCCGTTGCATCGACATGCCCTTGAACGAGATGACCTCCGAGTCGGTCGTTCAAACGAGCAGCTCTTTCCAAATTTACGAAACTACCTGGCTTAAGACTCCCTATCATCGTTTTCTTAATTGTTTCTTCTACTGCTTCAATTGCGACTTGAGTTCTATTTCTTTCAACAATTGTCAGGCAAACTCCGTTCACTGCAAGGCTATCCCCAATTTTCAAATCATCAATTACTTTTCGACATTTGATAAAGATTTTTCTCGCGCCGTTCGCAAAATCTTTCACCTGATTAACAGAGCCGACCTCTTCAATAATTCCAGTGAACATTTTCCGCCTTCATATAGTGAGATAAAATTTGTGAAGCATTATAAAAATTAAAAATATCCCGTGAGCAAATGATCAACTCCAGTTTGAGAAAACTCGACATCCTTCAGAAATAAAGCTTTAGATAAATCTTTCAGCTCAAATCCATCAGTAAAGCTCATACCGCGCCCAAGAATTTGCGGTGCAATGAAAAGATGAAGCTTATCAGCCATTCTCGATTTTATAAACTGAGAAAAAATATTTGCCCCTCCTTCTACCAAAACAGAAGAAATTCCCATCTCAACGATTTGCTTCAAGAGAGTAACCAACGAGATCGTGCCGTTGACATCACTCCTTAAAAGATATATCTCAACACCCTGTCGCCTGAGCGTGTCAATTTTCTTTCTCACAATCATGGAATTTCTCTCCAATCTTGATGAGTAAAATACAATCGTTTTTGCTTTTCTGTCGGTAAAAACTTTCGAACCGATAGGCGAAGACAAATTTCCATCGAGAACTATTCGAACCGGAGATCTTCCTTTGACTCGTCGGACGGTTAATTCCGGATTATCGGTTTTTATCGTCCCTGCTCCAACAAGCACTGCATCATATTCCGCACGAAGCTCGTGCGCTTTTCGTAGCGACTCTTTTGAAGTTATGTATTTAGACTTCCCGTTTTTCAAGGCAATTTTTCCGTCAAGCGACTGAGCAACTTTCAAAGTGACGAACGGAAGTTTTTTTGTCATAAATTTTATGAAAGCCTCATTCAGCTTTTTAGCTGGTTGGGATACCAAACCGACTTCCACTTCGATTCCAGCTTCTCTTAACTTCTTGATTCCTTTTCCGTTCACACGCGGATTTGGATCGAGCACCGCTACGTAGATTCTCCTGATGCGTTTTTCAATAAGCAGGTCGGTACACGGCGGAGTTTTCCCGTAAAAATTGCATGGTTCAAGATTGATATAAACATCCGCACCTTTGACACTTTCGGAAGCCGAACGAATTGCGTTCACTTCTGCATGTGCCTCGCCAAACTTCTCATGGTATCCCTCTCCGATAATCGAATTATTTTTGACAATGACACAGCCGACCATCGGATTCGGACTCACATTTCCTTTTCCATTTCTTGCAAGCCGAATACATCGCAGCATTAGACCTTCACTCGTAAACATTTTACCTCGAGACAAGAGTTACTTTCTGTCCGATCTTCGACTTCAAAATTTTCGAAGCATCGCCGAGATTGACGGCAATTTCGATCAGCCCACTGCTCCCTTTAACGCAAACCGGAGTTTTTATCTTTCCTTCGGAATACGATCGAAAGAATTTAGTTATGACCTTTGAATTGATCCTGAGACTTGAGCTTTCCGCAAGAAGAGAGTCGTCCCAAAGAAAATTTGTAAATACATTTCCAAAACGATCATGGTATACGATTTCACCTTCGTTCCTACCTTTCACAATTCTCTCATAAAACGGTTTGACTTTCGGATATCTGTACGTATTGCCGAGTTCGTTCAATCTTGTACCCCGTGATAAATATGCAGCCACAGGAGCGAAGATGTCTCGCCCGTGGAAAGTTGTGCTGACGGCCGGAAGAAAAAATTTTTTATTTGTCATCTCATAAAATTCAGTTTCATTAGCTTCAGCGACGACATAATCGAGCAGTCCATTATCGGGAGCAAGGAAAATTTTGTTGTCGATTTTTCCGCAAATTATTTTTCGCTCGCTACCGACTCGCGGATCGACAACGTTTACAAAGATGGAATCTTCAGGGAAAAATTTTCGTGAAGCCCACAAAACAAACGCAGCTTGCCGCACATTTTGCGGCTCAATCTCGTGCGTGAGGTCAACAATCTTCAAACGAGGATTTATCTCAGATATAATACCTTTCATCACCCCGACAAAATAGTCTCTTACCCCGAAATCGGTGAGAAGAACGACAAGAGACATTACACTTTCACGGCATTTTCTCGTTTCGCCGAGGTATAAGACGCATCGACTATTTTCATAACATGGCACATCTCCGAAATTGTTGGCACTTCCGATTTCATACCAGTCAGCGATCTTATGAAGTTAGTAAGCTCAGCCTCGTAGCTTCGCTTGAACACATTTTCAAATTTCGAGTTCTGCACCGGCGTCAGACTGACAAGTTCATCTTTCACGCGATGGTGGAGAATCAGCGGACTCAACGTGGCGGTTCCGTTCGTACCATAGATTTCGAAATGAAAACTTTCGTCAGGCTGCTGAAGCCCCCAGCTCGCATCTAATCGTATCATAGCTCCACCGCTTGTTCGCATCGTAACAAGAGCGGTATCTTCAATTTTCTTGAATCTACGGCTGAAAAAAGCTGCATTAACTGCACTTATCTTCGGAAAATTCAGCAGCCACAAAGCAAGATCAACTAACACGATCCCGAGGTCGAGCATGACACCACGCCTTGTTTGCGACCTTGAATCCAAGTGCATCTTTGTGCTCGGTTCTTTCTTGTGCCATGCTGCGTTGATGTAAAAAATTTCGCCAAGCTGCTTATCGCTCAAATAGCTTTTGAGCATCATGAAGTCAGTCCTGAAGCGGTTGTTCATTGCTACCAACACGACCTTTCCCTTTTCTTCAGCTGTCTTCGCAAGGGTTTCACATTGATTGTGATTGATCGTCGGGGGCTTCTCGATCAAAACATTTTTCCCGGCATTCAAAGCGGCAAGTGCGATCTCGAAGTGGCTATCTGTCGAAGTGCAGATATCTACTGCATCTATTTCAGGATCTTTTAGCAAATCTTCAAACGCCGGATACAACTTCTGAATACCATGTTGCTGGCCAAGAATTTGCAACCGCTGGTTGTCTAACTCTGAGAGTGCGGCGACCTTCACGCCGCTCATTTTGTTTAACAACGGAAGATGAATGACCTGCGCAATCGCTCCTCCGCCAATAACCCCTAATCTGATTTCCGACATGATTATTTGCTCACCGATATTGTTTCCTTAGATGAAGCTCTTTCAATTTTAAGAAAATTTAGGACACTATTCGCGATTCCTTCAGGATGCAACTCAACAAGCTCATATAGTTGCTGCGGTGTTCCATGTTCCACAAAGGTATCGGGCAACCCGAGATTAAGAACACGACGCGGCTTACCGATTTCTTGAAGGCATTCCAGAATTGCGCTACCGAAGCCGCCTTTCACTGTGTTGTCTTCGATGGTCACGATATGATTAAACTTTTCCGCAATTTCTTCCAGAAGCTCCGCATCAATCGGTTTGACGAAGCGCATGTTGACAACTTCAGCGGTGATTCCTTCCTTGTCTAAAATCTCCGCCGCCCTCATTGCGTGTTGTACCATTATACCGACCGCTAAGATCGCGACATCGCTGCCGCCTCGCAGGAGTTCTCCCTTGCCTATAGGAATCTGCTGCATTTCTTTCTTCGGCAGACCGAGAGCATTGCCGCGCGGATAACGCACCGCAACCGGTCCATCTTTATAATTCACAGCAGTCAGCAGCATATCGCGCAGCTCACTCTCGTCTTTGGGAGCCATGAGCACCATTCCCGGGATGAGCCGCAGATAAGTTAAGTCAAATGCTCCATGATGAGTCGGACCATCAGCGCCAACAAGTCCGCCGCGATCGAGCACAAATACAACATGAAGATGCTGTAGTGCAACATCATGAATTATTTGATCGAATGCACGCTGCAAAAAAGTCGAGTATATCGCAGCAACAGGCACGTAACCCTCGGTTGCCATACCAGCACAAAATGTCACGGCATGTTGCTCGGCAATGCCAACATCAAAAAATCTATCGGGGACTTCTTTCTGAAGAATATTCAAGCCCGTTCCATCGGGCATTGCAGCAGTTACGCCGACGACTTTCTCATTCTCCTTTGCGATTTCAACAAGCGCCTCGCCGAACACTTTCGTGAGCGCAGGCGGACCATCTTCCTTAAATTGCGTGCCGGTAACTTTGTCGAATGCGGCAACGCCGTGCAGCTTCTGCTTGTCCTCTTCGGCGGGCAAATACCCTTTCCCTTTCTCTGTTGTAACATGTACCAGAAGCGGACCTTTTAGATCTTTCACCTCGCGGAAAGTTTTGACAAGCTGCACTACGTTATGTCCATTGAACGGACCGAAATATCTGAATCCGAGAGCTTCGAAGAGCATTCCCGGAGTCACAACTGCCTTCATGCCTGTTTCAAGTCTGCCAGCAACTCTCCTAATTCTATCGCCGACGGAATCCAACTTGCCTGTAATTTCCCAAACGTCACTCTTAAATTTGTTATAAACTCCTGTGGCGGCAATGCTACTGAAGTAATTCGATATTGCCCAAACATTCGGAGCGATCGACATCCGGTTATCGTTTAACACGACGATAAGGTTTTTTTTCAGCAGCCCTGTGTTGTTCATCGCCTCGTACGCCATGCCGCCGGTCATTGCTCCATCTCCGATAACGGCAATGACTTTGAATTTCTCGTTCATGAAATCACGAGCGGTCGCAATTCCAAGCGCGGCGGAAACTGAAGTGCTTGCATGTCCCGCTCCGAAAACATCATACGGACTTTCCGAGCGCTTCAGAAAACCGCTTATTCCATGAAACTGTCTCATTGTCTGAAAATTGTCGCGCCTACCGGTAATAATTTTGTGAATGTACCCCTGGTGGCCCACATCCCAAAGAAGTTTATCCTCCGGCGTATTGAAAACATAATGTAACGCAAGCGTCAATTCGACAGAGCCAAGACTCGCGCCCAAATGGCCGCCGATTTTCGAGATCGTATCTATCAGGAACTCGCGAATTTCCTGTGCAAGTATCTTCAGCTCGTTCACTTCCAGTTTGCGAATATCCGCAGGAGAATTTATTGAATAAAGATATTTATACTCCATTTACCTTCCACTTATGTTTCAAGATCAGTTTCCTTAAGCGTGCCGCCGGAGTTCTTTTGAATTTTTTTCAGTTTCAATTTAGCTTCATTCAACTGCGTCATGCAAGACTTCGCGAGCGTCATCCCTTCCTCGTAAAGCTCAATCGATTCCTCTAAAGGCGAGTTTCCAACTTCAAGAGTCTCCACAATTTCCTCAAGCCTTTTCAATGCGTTCTCAAAAGTCCGATTGTCGTTTGATCTATTGCTCTTGCTCATTTTTGCCTGTTATTTGTGAATCGAGTGTTCCATCATGCAAATGTATTTTTGCCTTTTCCCCAATTTCAATTTTTTTGATTGAGCCGACAAAACCGCGTGAACCTTCGACGAAAGCATAACCGCGTCTCAGCACTCCACTCGGACTCAATGCGTTGAGATGAGAAGTTATCGATGATAGCTTTTCCAATTTTGTATCAATAAAATGTTCCATCTCATTTTGTACTCTTCTCGTCAAGTCATCAACAAACTGTGACTTCTGTTCCACAAGTGAAGCCGGCTGCTGAAGCGCATAATGATGGGTCAATGTATCTAGTTTCAGAGTAAGTTCACTCAGCGCTTGCTCTACAGATTTTGTCATTTCCCGCAAAAGTGTCTGTACGCTGTCAAGAATTTCAAACTTGTCCGGCACAACCAACTCCGCCGCAGCACTCGGTGTCGCGGCACGAACATCCGAAACAAAGTCCGCGATCGTAAAATCCACCTGATGACCGACAGCACTAATGATCGGAATCCTACTGGCATAAATAGCGCGTGCCACGATCTCTTCATTAAACGCCCAGAGATCTTCCAAACTTCCGCCGCCTCTTCCGACAATCATAACATCAATATTAGTCAATTTATTGAAATCTTTTATTGCTTCTGATATTTCTTCTGCGGCACCATCTCCCTGAACTTTGACTGGATAAATGACAAGCGCGACCGCCGGGAATCTTCTGTTGACAATACTAATAATGTCGCGAACGGCGGCGCCTTCGAGCGAAGTAACCACACCGATTCTCCTCGGAAATTCAGGAAGTGGTTTCTTATGCTCTTCGTTGAAAAGCCCTTCCTCATCCAACTTCTTCTTTAACTGTTCGAACGCAAGTTGCAAAGCTCCTTGTCCCGCAGGCAAAACATTTACCGCATACAACTGAAAATCTCCGCGAGGCTCATAAATAGAAATTTTTCCTTTAGCAAGAATTTCCATTCCGTCGCTGATGTTAAATCGAACTCGTGCGGCGTCGGTTCGCCACATTACTACACGAACTTGTGCTTCGTCGTCTTTCAATGTGAAATAGAGATGCCCTGACGGCATGTGTCTCTTGAAATTGGAGACTTCTCCTTCGACTATAACGGCAGAGAAATTTCGCTCAAGGACTCCCTTTGCAAGCCGCATCAAATCTTTTACTTTGAGAATCCGTTCGTCTGATGCTACGGGCTGCTGCTCTTCTAATAGTTCATAACTCATAGCTGATAGCAAATAACTGATTAGTACTGAATGACATGAAAATGATCGGACATCCTCGCTTTAAAGAATTATAAACATTCCGAATATTAAGTAAAAGGCATCTCGGCCAGACGCTGATGAGCCTTTGGCTGAGAAGAACGAGTCTTTATTCAAATTGAAAATGAGGAATCATTAAAGTTATATTATTCCAGATGCCGCGAAAATTCAGAAGAATCATCGTCTCACGAACCGACCATATCGGCGATGTTGTTCTTTCACTGCCTGTTTTTGCGTCGTTGAAAAAGTGTTTCCCCGAAAACCATATCATGGCACTCGTAAGCAATTATACTGCAGATGTGGTTCGTTCTTCGCCCAACGTTGATGAAGTCATAACTTACAGCGTCGGTGAATCAATAATCTCAACAATGCAAAAACTCAAGAATGCTAATTCGGATGCAATAGTTTTTCTCTTTCCACGATTCCGACTTTCGGCGGCAGCGTACCTCGCAGGAATTCCGATAAAAGTGGGCACCGCATACCGATGGTATTCATTCCTCTTCAACAGGAAAGTGTACGAGCACCGGAAAAACTCCGTAAAGAATGAAGCAGAATACAATATTGCACTCATCGAAATTTTAGGGTGTAAAGAAAAATCTTTCGATACGACTTTGAAACTGAATTTCGATGTGCTCACTCGAATAAAACATTTTCTCCGGGAAAATAATTTAGAGAAATCCATAGTGGTACACCCCGGCAGCGGCGGCTCAGCTTTCGAATGGAGCACCGACAAATTTCGCAAATTGGTAGGGAACATCTCAGTCAACTTACAAGCAAAGGTTATTGTGACTGGTACCGCCGAGGAACAATCACTTTGCGAAGACATATCAAAAGGGATTCCAGAAGCGACCAATGTAGCTGGAAAGTTCTCACTCCTCGAATTCATCGCACTTCTTTCAGAAGCAGAGGTATTCATTTCGAATTCAACCGGGCCCATCCATCTTGCCGCAGCAGTGGGCACACCCGTAATCGGAATTTATCCGAACAAAAAACCAATGACACCGGTAAGGTGGGCGCCACTTACTGATAAAAAAGTAATCTTGACACCTAATGACGGCTCCGATAATTTGTCTTTAATAACAGTCGATGAAGTAATTGAATCAGCTCGCAAATTTATCTCAGTGAATTCACGATGAAAATGTTGGCGTTTATTCCAGCAGTCGTTCTCATCATTTTCGCCTATCAGCTATCGACCATCACCAATGATAATGATCTACGCACTCTTAACAATTCAGCTTTTACCGCCGGCGAGAAGCTCAACTACGATATCTATTATGGACCCATCGTGGCTGGAAGCGCGACAATCGCTGTTCCATCATATGAGTATTACAACAACCTGAAGTGTTACAGAGTTGAATTCACAATGCGCTCCGCAAAATTTTTCGATCTCTTCTTCAAAGTCAGAGACTACTATTACTCCTTGCTGGATGTCCGTGGGCTTTTCCCGTGGAAATTTGAGCAGCATATAAGAGAAGGCGGATACAAAAATGATTTTGTCGCGTGGTTCGATCAGAGAAGTCACACCGCTAAGACAAGTGAAGGTGGGCCATACGAGATCCAACCTTATTCACAGGATATTGTCAGCACCTTTTTTTATGCAAGAACGCTCGATTATGACACGATGAAAGTCGGACAGGAAATTCACTTCTCGAATTTTTACGAGGACAAAGTTTATCCTCTTGACGTCGCGTATCTCGGCAAAGAAGATGTGGAAACTAAAGCGGGCAAATTCCATTGCCAAATAATTGAGCCGATCATCGTGAAAGGCGGATTATTCAGAAACACCGGTAAGATCATGGTATGGATAACTGACGACTCGTTGAAAGTGATTGTGAAAGTGCAGACTCAGGTCGCGATCGGTTCAGTTGACGCAGAGCTTGTTAATTACAGCGGCTTGGCAGGAACACTTGCTGCAAAATTTTAGGAGCTGAAGTGCCGGAAGGACAAGAAATACAACCTGAAAATCACTCGCAGAATACGCCGGCCATTTCGACCGGGCAGCAAAAGGATCAGCGGACAAAATTCAAGCCGGTAGCATTTGCTTTAATATCCCTTTTAATAATTTTTTTCTTGTACCAGGTCGTGGCAGGAGGAATTACCGTTTTCTTGTTCGGCGTGGTTCCGGAATCCAATCAGATCTCTGTTTTCAGACTTGCAATGATGTTTGCAGAATTTTTATTCATTTTACTTCCGACTCTCTTTCTCGCTAAACTCCAGGTGAAAGAATGGCCACAGCTCCTCCGGATACGAAGGGCAGATTTGCTTTACATCTTACTCGCCATAATCGGGGTCATCTCTCTGCAGCAGCTTCTTGAAATTTATCTTTACATCCAAGGGTTGATTCCCCTTCCTCCGCAGTTGAAGCAAATCATAGAGCAGCTTCAGAAAGCGATCGAGCAGACATACAAAATCTTGATCACAGCGCATTCACCATCGGAATTCCTTCTTGTTGTGCTGGTTGTGGCAGTAACGCCTGCGATATGTGAAGAGACTTTGTTCCGCGGGCTGGTGCAAGGAAATTTTGAAATCCGCATGTCGAAGAAGAAGGCAATAATTTTGACCGGAATAATATTCGGGGCGTACCATCTTGATCCCTTTACACTTGTTCCACTTTGTGTTCTCGGCATTTATTTGAGTTACCTCGTATCGCTTACGGAAAGTATTTTAGTGCCGGTAGCTGCACACTTCACGAATAATTTCGTCTCCACATTAGTTTATTATAGCTTGGGAAGGGACAGCATGATCGCCGCTTCCGACAACACAAGGTTAGGATTTGGTTACATAGCCGGATGGTCAATCACGTTTGCAATAATTTTCTTCGTCACTGTGAACCTAACCGTGAAATATAAGCGGCGATTGTCTATAGAATCTGAACAGGAGATAAAAAGAGCATGATCTGTCCGAATTGCGGATTTGTCGGCGCGGAAGACTTTCTAATCTGTCCAAGCTGCGGGAACGATACATCATTATCCGGACAATGCAGCAACTGTGGAGAAGATTTTGACGCTGCAGTTTTTCTTTACTGTCCGACATGCGGTGCCTTAAATTCAAGAAGAGAAATCGACGAAAGTGTTGTTTGTGATTTCCATATTGAGAATCGTGCAATCGGTTTTTGCGTCGTCTGCGGAAGAGCAGTTTGTGAAGAATGTGCGGAGAATTTCGCGAAAAAGATTCTTTGTAATGATCCGACCCATAGAGAATATTCGGACAAATGGAAAGTCATCCACAGATTCAATTTCGATTACGAAGCGGCGATGCTCTATGCTAACCTGGAACAGCGAGGAATCGAGACACAGGTTTTTACAAAATTAAACCCGGATACGACCGATGTAGCCGTGCGGCCGACCATCGTTGAAGTAATGGTGCATTATAAAAATGAAGAAGCGGCTGTGGAAGTTTTAAAATTATTAAATCTTGACGAAGAAGAATCAGCCGAAGGCTGATGCGCCTGCGGCGCAGAGGAGAATGAAAACTAATGTCAAATCTTACCATACGGGTTCTTGTTGCAGTTGTTGCGATTCCTTTGATCGCGGCGGCGTGTTATTTTGGGGGAGCATATTTTTTTCTTTTCACGACCGCACTCATTGTTCTATCCGCGAATGAATTCTATTCGCTCGCGAAGGCAAAAAATATCGAGGCTTCTGCATTTATGGGAATAGCTTTTGCGGCGATTCTCAACACAGCCGCATATTTATCCGGGCTGAGCAACGCATTTGATTTCCTCGTCGTGATGGTTGCGTTCGTACTATTATCGGAATTGTCCAAGAAGAGAACCGACAAAGTCAGCGGTGCATTTGAGAATGTCGGCACAACTCTCACAGGAATTATTTACATCGGACTCTTCGGAGCAATGCTGACCGCAATCAGACAACGGTTCGGACTTGATCAGATTTTTCCAAACGATAGAGACGCGGGACTTTTCATGATCGCAATACTCGCATCGATCTGGATTTGCGATTCTGCCGCCTATTTCGTCGGGAAGTCGATGGGAAAACACAAGATGAGCAAGTTTGTCAGCCCAAACAAAAGTTGGGAAGGCGCAGTTGCCGGATTTATTTTTGCATTAGGAACTGCGGCAGCGGCAAAATATTTGGCCTTACCTCATCTCAGCTTGGGACTCATGCTCGTAACGGGAGCCATCATCGGCATATTCGGACAAGCCGGTGATTTCGTCGAATCCCTTTTCAAAAGGGATGCCGGTACAAAAGATTCTTCAAATATAATACCGGGCCATGGTGGTGTATTTGACCGATTCGACAGCCTCCTGTTTTCAGCGCCGTTTATTTATTTGATGCTGAAGCATTTACGATAGAAACTTAGGAAAGAAATGGCCAAAGTTTCACCGCAATTTGGCATAAGATAAAACATGTCGGGGGTGTTTCATGAATGAAAAGGAAATTTACTTCGTTGAAAATATTGACTTAGTCAAGTCGGATTTGACACACCTTAATTTTGAACTTGAGCGAAAGGCAACAAACTATTTCCGAATCGCTGTCGAGGCGCATAGCTGCTTGCTGAGAGCTATGGTTCAAGTTTTAAAAGGCCCTACAAATTTTAATATCATCCTTCTGAAGCAAGATCAGCACAAAAATATGACTTATACTTTTCACATTAATTCAAATAAGCCTGTTTATCTTGAAGAAAATATCGTTCCTGGTTGTAAAAAGGCTTGGCGATTTCGAACGAAGGAACTGAAAGACACAAGCTTATCTTCAAAACATAATCCAAAACGATGGCACGAGCACTACGAAAACGAGTATCTAAAAAATTTCTTTGAATTGTTGGCAATGCTTCAATCAGACTATTTTATGAAATTTTATACCCAGGCGAACACTCTGAGCATCTCTGATGAAGACATGAAGACCCTTGAATGGCTACATTTCGAAATCCGCAATGCAATTGAGCACTTCATCCCAAAAGATTATGGAGCACCAATATATGACTTATTGAAAGGTAGCTTGATTTGCTTGGGATTATCATCTCAATGCTTAGTCGACTCGGGAAGTCTTTGTGCAACGTACGATGAAAACGAAATTAAAAATCTGATGTCACCAGCAATTGAAAAAATCAAAGAACTATTGAAACATGCTTCGTGATTTTACAAATTGTTCCACCATTCTAATGTTCCATCCCTTTCTACATCGTCGTTGCCGGATCGACATCCGGAAAAAAGCTGACAGAATTTCCGTATGCTCGTTTCAAATCCAAATCGATTTCATCGAGCACTGCTTCAAGTCTTTCGCTTGAATTGTCAAGCTGCTTACTCAACTTGATTACAATCTGAAATCTGAATTTGCTTAACAGTCTCCCGATTATTGCCGGTGCAGGACCGAGCACGGCTATCACAGGAAGTCTTCTCTTGATTTTAGCCGCAGCTCTTTCTGCCGCAGCTGCTGTATCCCTCAAATGCACCCCTCGAAATTCTAAGACAACCATTCGCGAAAACGGCGGATAATTCAATTGCCGTCGTTCTTCAATTTCCTTTTTGTAAAAGCCTAAATAATCGTGGGCCTCAACGAAGGTCAGGACTTCTTCATCGCTGTTTGAAACTTGAATAATAACTTCGCCTTCCTTTTCCCGTCTGCCTGCCCTGCCTGAAACCTGTGTCAAAAGCTGGAACGTGCGCTCGTTCGATCTGAAATCCGGCATGAGCATCGTCGAGTCCGCCGATACTACTCCGACTAAAGTGACTCGCGGGAAGTCAAGTCCTTTAGCAACCAACTGCGTTCCGACAAGCATATCGGCTTCTCCGCTTCCAAACGCCGACAAAATTTTGTCATGCGCCCCGCGTGTCGACGTCGTGTCGAGATCCATTCGCAGTATCTTCGCCTCCGGAAAATACGCGCTTAACTCTTCCTCGACTTTCTGCGTGCCTGTACCGCCATAGAACAGTTTTCCGCTTTCACATTTCGGACAGCGTACAGGCGGTTCTTTGACGAAGCCGCAATAGTGACACCGCAAATGTTTCTTTCTTTTGTGAAAAGTGAGGGCGACATCGCAGTTCGGACACATCTCGGTAGTGCCACACTCGCTGCACTGAAGGTAGGTAGAAAATCCTCTCCTGTTCCTGAGTATAATAATTCCTTCCTTCTTCGCCAGGCGGTCGTCGATTTTTGATTTCAAGTCATCACTAAAGCTGCCGAACACTAATTTCTCTTTCCGCTTTTTTTTCATATCGATGATTTCAATCTTCGGCATTTTTGCATCATCGATTCTTTCCAGCAAGTTAAGAAGCGCATATTTTCCGGTCGCGGCATTATAGTATGATTCCACAGAGGGAGTCGCACTGCCGAGGACTGCAGCCGCATTTTCAATCGAGCAGCGCATCACCGCGACATCTCTTGCGTTGTACCGTGGGACAGTGTCGCTTTGTTTGTAGTTTGATTCGTGCTCTTCATCGACGACTATCAATCCTAAATTTTTTGCCGGAGCGAACACTGCACTTCGTGCCCCGATGACGACTCTTGCCTCTCCTCTGTGAATGCGGCGCCACGCATCGTAGCGTTCTCCGAGTGACATTCGGCTGTGCATAACCGCGACCATCTCTCCGAATCGCCGCTTGAAGCGATCTACAATTTGAGGAGTCAATGAAATTTCAGGGACAAGAACGATCGCGCTTTCATCTTGCTGAAGTACAAAGTCGATTGTTTCGATATACACCTGGGTTTTTCCGCTGCCGGTAACTCCATGCAACAGAAAAGTCGAATATCTTTTCGAAGATAATGCCTCTCTAATTTTACCGACTGCCTCATTCTGCTGTGTCGTCAAATCGAATTTTTTGTCCGCCTCATGATAACCATACTCGGCTTCCCTGTAGCTCTCTTTATCATAAAGCTCAACTATTCCCTTTTCAGCTAATGCAAGTAAAGAATTCATGTCTGCCTTCGCTTGCGCGAGAAGCTGGACCACACTCACGCCGCCTTCTGAAACTTTCAGAAGTTGAGTCAGCTTCAATAAAATTTCGGATTGTTTCGTGGCACGCTTATCGAGTTCCCTTAACACATCCGATATTTTTTCGGGTGCATCATATTTTTCCGTGAATTGGACATAACTCTCATACCTGATCGAGACCCGAGGTTCGTTGATTTTTTCCGATACTTCTACGACGCCATCCGCCTGTAATTTCCCGACATGATATCTTATCCCACCCAAACCAACTTTTTTAGCAAGCTGTTTTACCGTCAGCTCTTGTTTGTCACGGAGCGCAGTGACGATTTTTTGACGCGTTTCATTCCGTGGATAAGCCTCAGACTTTAAAAGCCTAACCACCTGTGTGCTTTCAACCGATGTTCCGGTCGGGCTTGCGGCTTTCAGTCCCTCACCCCACGAACTCAGGTAATAATCGGATATCCATTTTGTCAACCGCAGAATCGCATCAGAGAAAATCGGCTCTTCATCAATCACATCGTGGATCGGCTTCAGATCTTCAATATCCGTTTTGTCAGGGAAGCCAACTATTACGCCTGTGACGAATCTTTTTCTAAAAGGCGCAGTCACCCGCGCACCGATCTTTACGGCTTCGCGGAGGTCGTTTGGAATTTCGTACGTGAATTGTCTGTGGACGGGAATTGGAAATGCAACATCACAGAATTCTTTCCCGCGTACGGGATCTCCGATTTTCACTCCCTGTTCAACTCCGCATTCAGTTTTTGCATTACTTCAGCGAGCGGAAGAGACAACGACTCTGCTATCCGTTTGCACTCCTCAAATTCTACTGCAATTCTTATTTTGCCGTTAACGCTGCTCTCCTTCACTTTTACTTCTCCGAAGCTCGTCTTCACGATTTTTGTTTCTCTATGAACTTTAATTCTTCTTATGTTTTGGACTCGAAGACCGAGTGTCGTTGTCTGCGAGAAAATTTCAGACGAAATTTTCTCAAGCAAGGATTCGCCCATCAAAACTGAAAGCAGAAATCCCGGTCTCCCTTTTTTCATAATGATCGGCGCGACAAAAGCGTCCGTCGCTCCGGCAGAAATTACTTTTTCAATTACATGCGGAATCAACTGCGGGTTTATGTCATCCATGTTAGTTTCGACCAAGATGGTATGGTCTTCCTCGTGCTCCGATTTCAATTCCCCGATTACGACTCTCAACAAATTCGGTAAGCGGCCTAAATCTCTTGTGCCGGCTCCGTATCCAATTTTTTCAATCTTGATCGGCCTGTTTCTTAATACACCTTTGGAAAGTGCCGCAACAATTGCAGCTCCCGTCGGAGTCGTCAATTCGTAAGGAAGATCGTTGAACACAACCGGATAATTTTTCAATATCTCAAGCGCAGCAGGACCGGGAACAGGAAGAACCCCGTGCTGCGCTTCGATGTAGCCGCTTGAGCCGACGCGAACAGGGGAAGTGAAAACTTCTTCGACTTTGTTAAGCTCAAGGCAAACCGCGGTCCCGACAATATCGATTATCGAATCGACTGCACCGACTTCATGGAAATGAATTTTATCGACGGTGGTGTCGTGAATTTTAGATTCAGCCTCCGCAAGTTTAAGAAAAACACTCAGCGACTTCGACTTCACAAAATTCGACAACCCGGAATTTTCAATCAGATATTTTATTTCAAGATAACTTCTACCATGACTATGATGATGACCGTAAGATTCATCCTGTCCATGTGGACGAGAGCTGACATCCGCCCCAAGATCATTTACTCTTTCGATTTCGCCGGAAACCACCACATCGACCTTTGCAGCCGTAATCCCGCTTCGAACAACTTTCCCAATTTTTAAATCCCAATTCCCAATTCCCAATTTTGAAAGCTCGTCCTTCACTTCCTTGGCATCCACACCAGCAGAGATAAAAGCTCCGAGTACCATATCACCGGCGATTCCCGCAAATGTATCAAAATATGCTATCTTCATTTCCTCTCCTTTATAAGAAGGATGTTACTTTGCACCCCGTGCCTTTTTCTCAGTACTCGTCTTTTCCGGGTCTCGTCATTAGGTCGCGAACGGCCTTTTGTGGATCCTTTCCGTTGAAGAGAACGTTATAAACCTGTTCCATGATAGGCATCTCAACATCAAAATTCTTCGCAAGCTGATTCGCGGCTTTCGCCGTCGGAACTCCCTCGGCTACCATTTTTATTTCATCCAATACTTCATCTAATTTTCTACCTGCTGAGACTTGTTCACCGACAAATCTATTCCTGCTGTACCGGCTCATACAAGTAACGATCAAATCACCCATGCCTGCAAGCCCCGAAAATGTTTTATGATGTGAGCCGAGAGCTTCTCCGAGTCTTGTTATCTCCACCATACCGCGCGTCATCAATGCAGCTTTTGTATTATCACCGTAGCCCGCACCATCACTCATTCCCGCTGCTAATGCAATAACATTCTTCAGCGCACCGCAAAGCTCGACACCTTTCACATCTCGATTCAAATAGACTCTGAAATAAGTGTTCATGAAAATCTTTTGAACAAGCTCGGCACTCTTTCGATGGTGCGATGCTGCAACAACAGCCGTCGGCATCCTGCGGCTGACTTCCTCCGCATGACTCGGTCCGGAAAGAACTACATAATTTTCCAATGGACATTTTTTCAAAGAAGATTGAACCACATCGGACATGGTGCAAAGCGTCGAGGCTTCGATTCCTTTCGCGGTATTGATGAAAAGCTTTTTTCGAAAATCGAGATCGGAAATCCCCTTCAGTTGCTCGCGGAGAAATTGCGAAGGAATGGAAGCGACAACGATTTCTGCCGAAGCTGCGGCGGCTTCAATGTCGGAAGTTATTTCAATGTCATGCGGAATTGTAACGCCGTGAAGATATGTGCGGTTCTCTCTTGTCTCCGAAAGTTCACGAGCGTAATCGTCTTTGTATACCCAAAGTTTAACACACGCCCCGTTACCATGAAGAAGAATTGACAGCGCCGTTCCCCAACCGCCGGCACCAAGCACGGTGACATTCATTTACCTGAAGTAGCGCGCATCTTCGATTTGTGGAAAAATTTTAATTGCTCAAGTCGGTGTTCTTGTCCGCGTAAAAGACGGTCGATGTTCGCACGATGATTGTATATCAAGAAGACTGAAATTGCGATGCTGAAAAAAATCATCGAGTGATAGTACCGCATCGCCACGTCGAACACGTTTGCCCGAACGAACATCGCCAGCGGGAATGTAATTGCCGCGCTGACCGAACCGAGTGAAACATATCTTGAACTTGCGACAACCATTACAAAAACGCCTGCGGCGATTGCGACTTCTATCGGCGCAATTCCTATTAACATACCGGATGCGGTGGCGATTCCCTTTCCGCCTTTGAAACCTGCAAACACAGTCCATGTGTGACCTAGGATCGCGCTGATTCCTGCGATGATCTGTACCACAGTGAAATCTGAAAACGGCGTTCCATTGTCAAGTGGAAAGTTTCCAAAGAAGAATCGCGAGATTACCACGGCAGCAAGGAAACCTTTCAGCGCATCAAAAAGGATCACAAAAACTCCCGGCCCCCAACCGAGCACTCGAATGACATTTGTACCACCGGCGTTTCCGCTTCCATAATTTCGTATGTCAATACCTTTTATGGCTTTGGTAACAATGATACTCATCGGAATCGAGCCGACTAAGTAGCTCAAGATCACCACAATAATAAGCGAAACCAATAATACCTCCTTAGAACTTCAGTAAGTTAGAAGCTCAAATTGTCAAATGCAATGCAATACGAGCTTATCTAAAATGATTGCAAGAAAGATGGAATAATGCCGGTTTGATTGACAAAAACAGAAAAAACTTCGGAAGGCGCCAGCCCTATCTTAAACCTTCCGTTGATAAATGACAAGTCGTGATTACATTGAACGTTCCGTTACACCACACGGTCCGTCCGCACGAATAGCGGAAAGATTGAGTAAGCTCCTTTGTTCTTTTCCAATGCGCGAACGTCGTAGTGCGACGTGTCAGGCGACATTTCCAGTCTTGCATATATTTCCCATTCAAAATTTTACCTTCTTGTAGAAAACCGTCTTCGCCATTTCCGCTGCGATAATGTATAAAAATATAATGATCCCGATTAGCAGAAAGAACGATAATGGCAGCGGGCTGAATCCAAGAATCTCAGCAAATGGAGTAAAGGGTAAAATCATCGTTACAACAACAATTGACAGAGTTGCCATTAAGAGATATTTCCCCGGTCGGCTCTTGAAGAAAGGTTTCCGACTTCGAATCACGAGCACAATCAATGATGCTGAGACAACGGATTCCAGAAACCAACCCGTTCTGAATTGAACCTGAGTCGCATGAAGAACGACCAGAAGTGCAACAAAAGTTAGATAATCAAACACCGAACTTACAATCCCAAATGTAATCATAAACTTGCGGATTGCCTTAATGTCCCATCGCCGCGGATGATCGATCATTTCTTTATCCACGCTATCGGTTGCAATAGTCATCTCAGGACAATCCGTCATGAGATTGGTAAGCAGAATCTGCTTGGGCAGCAACGGGAGGAACGGCAGAATGAGGGATGCTCCAGCCATGCTGAACATGTTTCCGAAATTGGCGCTGGTTGCCATGAATACATACTTGAGTGTGTTGGCAAAAGTCGCCCTCCCTTCGCGCACACCCTGCACTAAAACGCCCAGGTCCTTTTCAAGTAAGACGATATCCGCCGCCTCTTTGGCAACATCTGCAGCGCTGTCAACAGAAATTCCGACATCCGCAGCATGAAGCGCCGACGCATCATTCATGCCGTCGCCCATATACCCAACGACATTTCCAGCTTTTCTGAGAGTGAGGATGATGCGCTCTTTTTGATTGGGTTCAATTTCAGCGAAGACATCCACATCCTCCACACGCTTAAGCAATGCGGCATCACTCAATTGGTTGAGGTCTTGACCTATGAGGATTTTTGTGTCCGACAATCCCATCTGTTGACTGACGTTGGCAGCGACGAGGTGATTGTCGCCTGTGATGATCTTTAGCACGACGCCGAGGTTCTTTAGGCTGGCAATCGTCTCAACTATATTGGGTTTGGGCGGATCAAAAAGAACGAGAAACCCTGAAAACGTCATGCCCGCTTCGTGGTCTTTACTGATGCGTGACTCTGATCCCATATTCTTGTAAGCAACGCCCAGGGTACGAAAGCCCTTACTACTGAATTCCTCAAAGTGCTGCTGGATTCGGCCCCGCACCGCATTGATATCGACAACGGTTCCATCTCCAGTTTCCACCGATGAGCAGACATCAATCACATTTTGCATCGAGCCTTTGGTCACCATCAGATGTGTATCATCATGTGAAACCAGGATACTCAATCGCTTACGAAGAAAATCATACGGGATCTCGTCCTCCTTCCGGTAACCGGACAGGTCGAACTTGCGATAGGCGCGGATGGCTTCATCGATCGGGTTCGTAAATCCTGTTTGATAAAAAGCATTGAGATAAGCGTGAAGGAGGACTTTATCGTTTGGAGCGCCTTCCACATCACAGGCGGATTGAACGTGGACGATTCCTTCGGTCAGTGTACCGGTTTTATCTGAGCAGATCACCTTCATGCTGCCGAAGTTTTCAATCGAAGCGAGCCGCTTGACGATGACCTTCTTTTCAGCCATACGTTTGGCGCCATGGGAAAGGTTGATGCTGATAATCGCCGGCAGCAGCTGCGGTGTTAGTCCAACAGCGAGTGCAAGCGAGAAGAGAAATGAGTCCAGAACCGGACGCGCCAAATAAACGTTGATAGCGAAGATGGCGACCACCAGCACGAGCGTCACCTCCATGAGGAAATAGCCGAATCGCCGGATGCCATGTTCAAAATCCGTTTCCTGCGGCCTCAGTTTTAGCCGCTCGGACACTTTGCCGAACTCGGTTTCCTTGCCCGTGTGGACGATCAGTGCGGTTGCGCTGCCGCTCACAATGTGGGTTCCCATCCAAACCGAATTTGTCCGCTGAGCCAACGGTGTCTCCGCCGACAAAAGTGCTGCCGCTTTTTCCGCGGGGAACGTTTCACCTGTGAGCATGGCTTCATCAACGAAAAGATCTTTGGATTCTTGAACCAGTCCGTCACCGGGAACAACATCTCCCGCGTTCAGGATAACAATATCTCCCGGCACAATCTCTTCGACCGGAGTTTCTTTGGAGCTTCCGTCACGCCTCACTGCCGCTTTGATTTGCACAATGGAAAGCAGTTTTGCTATGGCATTCGAAGCGCCGCGCTCCTGCCAAAATCCGAGCAAGCCGCTGATGAGGACAATAGAAAGGATAATAATTGCATCGACCGAATCATGGAGGAAAAATGACAACCCCGTTGCGAAGAAAAGGATGAGGATGATCGGACTTTTGAATTGGTTGAGCAGGAGCGTCAACACATCCGACCGCTTTGGGGGCTTGAGTAGATTAGCGCCATAGCGTGCGAGCCGCTGTCTGGCTTCATCGCCCGTCAATCCGTCCTTTGCCGTCTCAAGTTTATTGAGCATATCAGTTACGGGGATGCTCCAAAAAGCCGGAGGCAGTTGGTTCATATTAATATCCCTCTCTTAGAAATGTTTCCTAACAAGCACGCGACTAAATGTCGTGAGCCAGCACAGCTATTTAAAGCCAATAATTTTTGGCATACCAGTACAAGCTGAATTGATGAGTCTATGCAATCAACTATAGCCTATGTTAAAGAGGAATAGAGTTAAATCAAGCTTGTCGAACCCTGATTCGTACAGTTTGAATCATATTTTGACAGACTCAATGTAATGTCTGGTTAATCTATGTATTTATATGACCTCTATCTAAATATAATGAAAAATAAGTGTAGTCGTCGTATCCTGCAAATCATACCGAATCATAAAACGGTCATCCAAAAGAGGAACTTGTTTTGGTGGGGAAATGTTTTTAACCTATGAAAACCAAATTATTTGCAATTAGTATAGAGGCGATTTATGAAGAAATTATTAGTGCAAGAGAAATTATTGGCAATAGCTTTGTCGATAATGTTGCTTGGTGGATGCAAAAATAATTCAACATCTCCACCTCCGGCTGGAAATACATCATCGGATACGGTTACAGTTGTAGACTTTTCTTTTAACCCGCAAACCCTGACAATTGCTAAGGGTACGACGGTTGTTTGGAATAATACTTCTGTGTCCACACATACATCCACAAGCAATACGAATGTGTGGAATACCGGTGACATTACACCTGGAACTAGTAAAACGATAACATTCGATTCGACGGGAACCTTCCCATATCATTGCATACACCATCCAACACTGATGACTGGCACTATAATAGTGCAATAGTGTCGATCTGCCTTAAGAAATATTTTGACACATATCCCATAGCTTTTCCAACTATCCTTGTCCCTGTCCTTGGGATGCAGGATAAAGGGAAATATGTTGAATGCTTGAATTGTCTCTGATTGGAGATGTACGCTACCTCTGAAATCGCTGGAGTGCTTGCAGAGTTCAGCGGAGCTGAACATGGAAGTGCCACCCTTAAGCCCTGGCGAAGCCCGGAGCGAAACGGAGCTGCATTTGTTTGTTGGGCGATGTAAACCGGAACGATATCATATTCCAACTCTTCTGCGGTGGCGGTCTTCAGACTTTTCTTTTGACTTCAATGACGTCATAACATCCCGCCGCACCACGGCACCCCTGCTTCTCGCTTCGCTGCTGTCTACCCGTTTGCAGTAAAGCCTCTGTTGAAGGCAGTCGTTTCTGTCCGTACTGTCGTTATTTCTTTTCCGGATATTTTTTGTAAGCATCCAGCCAAAGCGGTGAAATTCCTTTCTCCAATTTTTTTCATCACGGGAGAAGACATTTTGAAAATGCCCTTTGTTATTTAACGACCACCACCGATTTGTTTATAAACGAATTGAACGGCACCATTGCTTTAAGAATCTTTGAACAATAGGAAACAAAATCTTTCGAAAGGATTCTTCTGCCGTCAACTTCGTGACGAATCATAAGTTCTTTGTATTTCAAGTAATCACCCATCGGGTCAGCTTTGTCAAATCCTTGTGGAACTTTTGTAAGTTGCTCGCCTTCAATTGTAAAATTGCTTTTGAATTGTTTATCACCGATAATTTTTAAGAATGCTTTTCCATTACCGCTTATTTCTTCGCGAATTGCTTTTAAATGTTTCGGCTCGGTCATATGAACCCCGCCCGCAAGAAAAGAATTGCCGGGCTGCAGATGCAAATAATAGCCGGCATTGCCGCAGAGGTTGCTTTTTCCTAACAGTGTCGCACCGAAATGTGTCTTGTAAGGGGATTTGTCCTTCGAAAAACGCATGTCACGGTAAATTCGAAACACAGAATTTTTTGCGTCGAGACCTGCGACAGATTTATCAAACTTTGCCACTTCGTCAATTAGCGATTGCACAAACTGAACGAAGTTTTCGTTTGCCGAAATATATTTATCTTTGTTATTGTTGAACCATTCACGGTCGTTGTTTTCTTCCAGATCCTTGAGAAACTGAAGTGTTTCCTTTTTGATTATCATTGTTTCCTCTGGTTTTATTTGTCCGCAAACTTAATTCATATAATGGATGTGCCTGCCGTTACCTTTACAACTACCGCTAACGTGCATACGAAACATGCAGTTCCGTTCCGCATGAAACATACAATGAGTGAGATATGAAGCAAACGCTATTTTTTTGATAACAAGCATCTTTCTTCTCGCCAGCATATGCCCGTTGACCCATACTACTTATTAAATTTGTTTGCTTCCTCGATGCCTTTGAGAAGCCCCTTTATAATACCCTGATGAATTTGATTCTCGGAGTAATGCTCTCTTTTCATCGTGACATATTCCTATTGCATTGACCAGAATTTACTCCATCGCTTGCTTTCATCTTGCAGGTCTATGTTTTTCATTATCATCGGGAAATAATCGCTGAATGTCATCCCCGATTTCTCATACTTGTCAAGGCTCTTGTAAATCGTCGGGCAAAGTATAAAGCCGTATTTGTACTCATTCAGAAGAGACGAATCCACGGCGGAGCTGTCCAGATCGTAGAGATTCTTCTCTAGTCTTATATCCATAGCTTCTGCAAAACATTCCGCAACGAGAGTGTTCCAATTTCCATGCCTCATGTCGATCTGCGATTTCACCGAGTCGTAAAGTTCATCAATCCTGTCCACGTCTGCCGAGTCAGCCCTTACCAGCGGCATAGCCACATAACGAAAAAGATAGTAATAAAATATCGACTTATCAGGTTTGTCTTCCTGAGGTCCGACAATCAAGTATATTTCACCGTTCACCCTTGCCGTCAGCGATGCATAATAGGGAAGCATAGGCATGAACTGGAAATTGATACGTCTGCTGCTGCTGGAGAAGTAATTGCTGTCGAAGTGGCAATAGGAGTCAACATCTTCCATAGCCAATTTAGCGAATGGTTTGTACTTATCATTCTCAGCCTGTATTAGCGGGCGATACTTAACCCAGAGATCGGCAATGTCCGCTTTCCTGTAAAACTCGGCGAGGAGTTCCGGGAGGCCTGAGTCCGACAGGACGCTTTCCGCAATTTCACCGGTCGTCTTCGGATCGTAACTCAAAAGGAAATCAGGCGGCCCCGTGGTCAAAAGCGCAGCCTCATATGTTTCCATTATCCTTCCATGGCCTTGGTCGAAATTCATTAACTTCTGCTGAAAGGTCGTGTCAAGCCTGTCGGCAAGGTCGGCACGGAGTTCGCTCCTCATCGGATTCATTCCTGCCCGGCGCCATTCACCGCCGCTGCCTGCTGAATTCATCATTGCGTATGCAGTGAAAATTCTGACATCGGCGGAGAAGCCGAACAGGCTGTCAGTCCCCTGCCCAAAAGCCTCGCCTGCCCCGGATGTAGCAAGAAAAGCTACAAAAAGTATTGTCAAAATTCCTATCGATTTCGCTCTCAAGTGCTGTGAACCCATTGCATCCTCCTTCAAAAATTAGTGCTGTTTCTTCTTTCGCCATCCATTATGGATTATGTCGGTCCAAAATTACATTTGGCTGCGCTGGATTGCGCTGCCTCGGCTGCCGGCATTGTAAGAGACACTGCCGGGCCTGGTCCTCGGGGTCGGTGCCTTAGGGGGCGGAGGGGTCGGTGATTGTTCGCGAACCCGCGGTTGTGCCGGCTGCTTTGGCGTCGGTTTAGGATTCTGCTGTGGAGGAGACACGTAGCTTGGTACCCTCTCTCGCGCACGCGGTGGCGGGCTGTACGTCGCATTAGGACCTGGCGGAGGGGGAGGAGTGTTGTAATATGGTGGCTGTTCGTCTCCCCGATGGTGGTTGTGATCCCTGTCCGGCACTCCATACGACCCATCGGAATCTCCGGGGACGGCGTAGCAACCTGATAAACCGAAGACAACAAGCAACGATAGTGTCGAAGCAATCAATTTTGGTTTCATAGCAACCCTTCCTTTTATTTTAACGACCGCTCTCCTGGAACGTTTAATCTCACTCCGGTGAAATCAACGAAATCAATCGGCTGTCCGGACGTACACATATTGACGCGCCTGTATTCTATATTGTGTACCACTACTAAGTTAGTGATCCGATCAGGCATTAGCAAGGTGATGCCTCTGCATTGACGTTGCGATCTTTTGTCAACTGACTCTAACCGTTTATAAACGGTTGTGCGCAGTTTTACCCGCCTACTTCAAGAGCAAAAGCTTCTTTGTGTCACTATAAGTTCCTGCCTGAAGTCTATAGAAATATACACCGCTCGGGAAGTTGCTGCCGTCGAACTTCACACTGTATTCGCCCGGACCTTTTGTTTCATTTGCGAGAGTTGCTACTTCCTCGCCAATCACATTATAAATCTTCAAAGTAACGTGAGTAACTGCTGCAATTTGATAACTGATCACTGTTGATGGATTAAACGGGTTGGGATAATTCTGCGCAAGCATAAAACCGCCCGGCTGTTCAGCCGACGTTTTGACAAACGTCACCGGAGTTTGACCCGCGTAAGTCAAAGTCACCGAATACACCTTCACGTTCCCCGATGAAAGCGTGTCGACTGCCACCGACAATTGATGTCCTTCTCCCGTAAGCCATGAGATCGAATATGTTGAAGAGCTATTGATCAGAGTGGTACCATAGTATTCTTTTTCAGAGGTCACGTCCGTTGATCTAAGCGCGCCAAACGAACCTATGGGAAGATTCAATGTGCCATATGCGTCGATCGTTGTTACGCTGGTTATTACTTCCTTGATTCCTCCTCCTACATCGGTAGTGTCTGATCTACCGCCAATGGCATCTCCCAGCTGTACGGGAAAATGAAAAATGAGCTGAGTCATATTACTGATGATGCTTGTGTCAATTGTCATGCTACCGATTGACCCTGACTCATTCTTAACGGAGCCAATACTCAAGAGGGAATCATTCGAGAGTTTATAATATTGATAAATCTCAATTGTTAAACTGCTGTCTGAAATGCTAAATTTCTGAGCATACGTCGCCCCCGGAAAGTCGGCATTGTATGGAGTTGACGATGGAAGAATGTTATCCGTCCGGAGTGAATCATTAATGTTCACAGACGGAGCAGACCATGTCTGCTGTGCCGAACTGGAAGCCGTGCCTACATTCATCATCACAGTATCCGAAGATCCATAGATGAACAATGAATTCCCTTCGCCAAAGTAATTAGGCAGATCAGCGGTGGTAATCGAAATCTGTGAAAGCGCTATAGACTGAACAAACAGGCCGATAGCAGCAGCAGACAGCAGGTGGAAAAACTTTTTCATTGAATACCTCTCTATGGCTAAGATTTTTATATGAAGAATTATGAATTGCAGGAAACAAGAAAAGGGAACTCAGAATCCAGAATTCATTGCAACTTTACTTTTGCATTGTGTCATCATTATAATAAATAACGTGGTCAGGAAGAGAATGGTTCCGTGTATTTCTCATTATATGCGAGACAACACATCCGGATGATTGGAGGCTGAATGGGAGGAGTAAGCTGCCCCATATTATGTGTCAATGCAAAGTCAGTGATCCGACTTTCGTACTAATATAACACTGGATCGGTTTTGGGGGGGAACGTCATGGTGAGAAAAACTCTTTAGCTGTCTTCCAATATAGATTTTTTATTACTTGGCAGACATTTACTTGACATTTTCACTTATTCGTTTTAGCATCTGATTGATACATGTATCCAACAATTGATCGAGCATTACCATCCGTGAACATTTCGGATTTTCAAGAGTTGATTCTGCATATACTGTATCCCTATATATTTCAATACCCTTTTTCTTGATTGCATATTCAAATCCAACAGAAGCTACATAATAGAAATCAAAGAATTGTGAACCTCCTATGAGAGGAATTGCGACAGCCGTTCCGACATAAAAATATGTGGCGTCATTCTCAGCTATAGCAAGGACAGCGCCCGCCAAATATGAGGTAAGACCCAAACAACCAAAGACCAATCTCCCTGAACTTAGTGTAGAAGCACTTTGGAATCTGTTTATCTTTCCCGAAAGTTGATATACAGCAGGATCAGATGGAGTGAAAAGGTTGCTTTGGGCTATTTTTGTTTTTATCGTGGACAGAAAAAAAGTGTCGATCGGAGGCGTAAACTTTAGCGATCCATTTTTTTCTTCTTCCGGTTTTGCGTCATCAAATATGTTAACCTTTATTGTTCCTAAATTTGAATACACTTCACTTTTCTGCGAAGAATCATGAAATAATGTTACTACTTCCGCACAGCCCATAAATAGAGATAAAAGCGGTAAGCAAATTAATATCCTAATTTTATCCATTTTATTCCTTCAATTGGTAAATGTTTTCCTCGAAACATGTCTAACAATCCATATTTTATTCTACTGACCTTCGCCAAAAAGCCGACAGACAAATTACAGCATCCTTTCTAAAAGGTTTTTCTGTTTCACAATTATCCCCAACAAGCCACATACTATGCGACGACAATAAACTATTCAACTCTGACATTCCCCCTCGTTATATGCCAATGCATAGTTAGTGATCCAATCAGGCGTTCGCAAGCGGAAAGCGCTTATAGCCGTCTTCAGACATGTCGGAGTAAATACATGAGCACAAGAATCAAGACTATTGTTCCCAGACATCCTAATCCTTTCTTTTCAACTCCACGCACCCGTCCTGTTTGTGAATCGATAATAATGTACTTGTCTCTGCCTCTAATTAGCTCTGCAACCAAAACGATTAAAAATACTATCAAAAGAAAATGCACGTCTTTTATCTCCGATTTAGTGGAAAATTAATTATTCGACGCCGAAAGAATCCGCGGAGTTTGAACAGGTTTATTTTATCTGCTAATGAAAAGTTAGTGATCCGACCAAGCATTGGCAAGGTGGTCGGTAGTGGCTTAGTTTAAATAGTGCCATCACCAACGCGCCGCCATTGCGATCCAACCTTTTCGGGAGAAGCAATTTCATTTTCCTCTTAGCGTGAATAAATTATGATTCAGGAAACTGAGATCGCTACGTCTCCGCCTGCGGCAGATTCTCGCAATGACATCACCTGTTTTATCCTGCCACACCCAAACTGAGACGTTACCTAGCAGCAATACCCTTAGCAGCTATCAAATCACAAAAGTAAAAACGGTTATCTCGCAAAACGATCTCTCCAATTGCAAATGCTATCTTTTCCCGGAATATCGGCCCATCGTATGCAAACGAATGAAATTCTCCATTCTCCCCGCATGGGTCAACACTGGAAGGGAGATCACTCAGAAATTGCTTATCGTAGAGCCTGCCGGCATATGTTTTATCGAGAGCTTTTGAGTCAACGCAGGTAATAACTGCTTTGAATCCTGAATCTATGAATGCATTGGCAAGTTCAGTAGTATCCCTTTTCCATATAGGGAAGATTCCCTTCATTCCTATTCTTGACAGGTTCTCTTCCCTATACTTCTTCAAGTCTTCTAAAAAAATGTCCCCAAAAACAACTGATGAAACACCTCTACTTTGATAGTCCATCAGCTTGGCTCTCATTTTTGTCTCATACTCATCATTGGATGCATTCTTCGTGATGCAGATCTTTTCAAGCGGAAGGTATAAAGACTCTGCTTGTTGCTCAAGAAGAATACGGCGAACACCATGCATGCTGATTCTATCGTAGTCCTCTGTTACAGTTGTTAGTAACGCAGATATTTCGTAGCCACCGGTCTTCTGTAGTACGTAAAGAGCCATGGCACTATCTTTGCCGCCGCTCCATGAAAAAAGAATTTTTTCATTCATCGGCATGTTCATAGATACTCGGAGTTTTAAAGCTCGCCAACTTTGTTAACCTCTGCATGAACCACAGTTTCCTCGCTGCTCTTTAGGGGGTTTGCCGCGCACTCCTTTATTGCGGGGCAATGGCGATGCCCCAAATATTCTAACGACGGCGCCATTGAGCGAGCACATTGTTTATACAAAGACAGCCTGTCCCGACAAAGTCTATCTTTGTCGGGAAGCATCGTGGTGCGGCCTGTTAGTTGCAGTTACCTATCATTTAAGCAATAGAAGTTTCTTGGTATCATGGTACGTTCCTGCTTCAAGCCTGTAGAAATACACTCCGCTTGGAAGATTCCCTGCGTTAAAAGTTGCGTTATAGTATCCTGCGTTTTGCCTCCCATTGATCAAAGTCGCTACCTCCCTTCCAAGCACATCATAAACTTTCAATATCACCATGGCGCTCGCCGGTACCTGATAACTAATAACCGTGGTCGGATTGAATGGGTTAGGGTAATTCTGAGAAAGAGAGAACTGCTTCGGCAAATCGTTTTCGTTGTCCTTTACTGCGGTAACCATTTCCGAGAGCGGACGGCGCCACACACCACTGCTGTCTCCGCCTGCAAAAAGATATCCCCCGTTCACGGCAAGTGCATTGATACCCATGTACTTCAAGCCCGTGTTGACTGAAGTCCAACTTGTCCCATTGTTGCTAGAAAGGTATACACCACCCCCAGATGGTGCCACAAAGATATTTTTTCCGCTTGCGGCAAACGCAAGGATTTGGTCATAGCTTATTCCTATCGTGGGGAGTCCATTGCTGGCGGGTGTCCAGTTTGCTCCGTTGTTCGTTGAGAGAAACACACCAGCCTCATACGTGCCGGCGAAGACATTCGTACCGCTGACGGTGATAGCATCGATATAACCATAAGTAGTTTTCGAAAAACCCGTATTGATCGCAGTCCAGCTTGTGCCGTTGTTCGTCGAGAGAAACACGCCGCCGCCCGAAGTTCCGTCAAAAAGATTTGAACCGCTCGGAACAAGGACATTGACCGCAAGCGCCGTTAAACCGGAATCCATTTGAGTCCAGGTTGTACCATTGTCAGTAGAACGATAAACACCATAATAATAATCTCCTGCAAAGAGATTTGAGCCGATTGCTGTAATACTTCTAATATAGGCGGCCGGCATGCTTGTGTGTGTCCAACTAGAATCATTGTTGGTCGAGAGATAAATGCCTGCATCATCCAAAGATACAAAGAGATTGGAACCAACAGCAGCAAGAGCATCAATCTCCCTGCCCAAACTCGGCCCTACATTGGACCAGCTCGTGCCATTGTCGGTCGAAAGAACAACGTTGCCTGTGTTGTATCCCGTATTAGTAGCTGCAAAAATGTCAGAGCCGCTTACGGCAAATTGCGTGACATTAGTATCGACTGCTCCACTGGTTTGCACCCACTGGGCTCTTGCACCAGTATAAAATAAGCCGACCATCATAGAACTAATGAGAATCAACTTTTTCATTTTCTTACTCCTTTAATGATTTCATTTTGTTATTTGTCATTATTTCAAGAGAACTAACTTATATGTCTGAACGAAATCCCGTGCCTGTAAGCGATACAAATACACGCGGCTTGCCACACCGCATGCGCTGAACTGCACAGTGCAGCTTCCCGGTGCTTTTCGTTCATTGTTGGTACAGCCACCTCGGGGCCGGTTCCATGTCAGATGATTTCCGCACGTTTCCAATTATCATGGATTAATATAACCCTGCTCTTCTCTTTTGTCAAGATTTTGTAGTGTCCTCCTTTACGGCAGTTTGCAGAGGTAAACTCTTCGTCGAATTTGAGCAAAGCGATCATTAGAACATTCGGAAGAATCTCTCTGACGGTGAATAATTACTCTCTCATCTTCATCTGCCATAGGTTTCTCGTTCAGTCTTTTGTCTTGACAGGCGCGTTGCGGCTAACGTGTCGCGTGGTTATGCAGTGCCAGCGCGGGATTTAGCAGATGACCCATTCAGTACCCGGACCGCGACGGCATTGAGCGAACACAATAATTTATTAAGTCCGGTTTCACTTGGTCTTTGCAAAACGTGAGCGACGTAACCACGCGTGTTAGTTGCCGTTTGCCGTGAGAATTTCCGGCATCCACCTTAATACTTGCCCTCACTTATGAGCTTCAACGTGTAGTCCAGGATTTTGTCTTTATCGGTCAATGGATCATCGCTTACCATATAGTCAGGAGCGACTCCATTCGACATAGAAGTATCTCCATAATACGCTTCTGAATAATATACGGTCAATTGTGTGTTGGGCAATTCAAATTGTCTGGCATTAGCAGATGCCAACGGTGATGTTCGTTCACCGACCAGTTTGCCAAATCCGTAATGTTGGATCATTGCCGGAACTTCGACTGCCTGGGAGCCACTGAAACGATTGATGAGAACATAAACACATCCTTGAAATCTCAGGGAATCGGTGCGAGGCCGGTATTTATATTTGGATGTCGGAATTTCAAATCGATTGCCATTCTCTCTTGACAGCATTTCTTTTTTAATATCCGCGGAGAGTTCGGAAGTATCGCCAACATCTTTCCAAAAACTTTTACTGATTTCACTTGTTCTAAGAAAGAATTTATCACCACCGCCAATAAACGGCTCGGTTGCAAAGAAGGCAACTAAGGGATTGCTGAAGGTATTTGCTCCCCCTGGGTTGTCTCTCAAATCAATAATCAGATTGCGAGTTTTCTTGTTGTGAATGAGGATGAAGCAAGAATCCAGAAATTGAGTAAATTCTTTGTTGTCGAGCACGGTGCTGTTTAACTGGGGACTCCCGCCTTTCTGAAGATTATAAAAAACGCCCGGCTTGATATATGCGACATCATCTATGAAATGAAAATTCCTTGTCTGATTCAGCAGCGGTTTCTTATGCGACATTCTTGCTTCAAATTCACCGGTCGGAATTGCAGAAATATGACAGTCTAATTGCTTTCCGTCTTTTTTTCTAATTCCGATTTCAAAGCTCTTCTTTTCACCGTTTACTATCCAATAAGCTCGCGGAAACGTCACCGCTTCAATCCATGAATTCTTGGAATACTCGTTATCACTGCAGATGTGATTGTAGAGATTCTTTAATTCATCGATTATTGGTTTTCCATCGACGGATACAATTTCATCGCCGGGGGCAATTGAAGAATCGGGGGAAAAATTATCAAGGACAAATACTTGTCGTTCCCTGAAATACACGTTCAAGGGAAACACTGTTCCTCCATTCTGAATATACGATCCATAGGAACTCCAAGGCAGGTCAGGTAATGTGCAGTGTCCATCTTTGGCAAGCGCAACAAACCTGCAAAACAATCTATATATTTGAAGCGGCGAAAGTGAATCTGTAATCGATTCCGAAATTCTCTTATATTCTCTGTCGAATACTTCTTTTTTCGTATTTAAGTATAGATTATAGTGCGAAGCATCTAGGGTCTTATAGAGATACTCGAAATCTTCTTTCACCTGTTGTACGGAATATTTGGTTCGCGGCTGCGCAAAACATGTCAGAGACAAAAGCATACCCGTTAGGATGATCAGAGATACTTTATTCATTTTCTTCTTTCATTATTTTATGAAATGTATTGCCGGTTTATAGATCACAGGCAGCTCTTTATAAATTCGAATCGAATTCTTTATAATCACAATTGTGCTGTATATATAATACAATCCAAGGAAGCCGAGAAATAATAGAGTTGAAACCACAGTAAATAAACTAGTATGACCACCCCGTGCCGCCCAACTTATTGCCGATCCAAAGATAACCTCTTCCGGTCTAAATACAAAAATTGAAGCGATGAAGAGAAAGAGTAAAATTGAAATTAGTATCAACATAGTTATTTGGAAGTTGAGAAGTTCTTTCCCGGTTTCGTCGAGATGCTCTATCTTGTCCCTTTTTGTAATCCACAGCGCTAATGGAAGAATTGTCCCCAGAAAGGGATTTATCAAAAGTGTCAATGCCGAAAGGTTCAGGAGATTCAGTTGTCCTTTGTCCTCTTGTTTTGACCACTCCACCAATTCGTCGGGACCTACGTGCAATGCCTTCGCCAATCTTGATAACGTATAGCCGTGGGGAATGGTAACGCCGTTTTCAATCCTTTGAATCGTCCTTAGGCTTACCTTGCATTCGTCTGCTAAAGATTCCTGCGAAAAGCCATTCCTCACTCTTAGTTCCTTTACACGCTTGCCTAATAGTTCATTTTTCATAAATGTCGTCCTCTTAAATTCAACACAAAGATAATTGATATGCATCCATACTTGTAGCGTCTTCGTTACGACATTTTTGCGACATTTGTGCCATGAGGTTCTTGGGGCAAGTGGCAGCTAACGCCCCGCGCAAAAAAGTCCGTCGCGCTTTGACGCCACAAATGTGCGAAGCTCGATGAGCGCGGCAAAGCGGGATGAAGCGAGAACGAAATGAGCCTGTCCCGAAATGCTCTTGGTCGGGAAGCGTCTTTGTACCGCATGTTAGGCGCCGCCGCCCGTTCGTTGTGCTGCAACTTCTCGGTGTCGTTTCTTCCACTGCCAGAGACCAGCGGTAATATCCTGTGGAAGTCGATGACCTAGTTCTCTGGCTGCGAGAACAATTTGTCCCCGATGGTGAGCCTCGTGGGCCACAAGATAGACCATAAAGTGTACGACATCAGAGGGAATATTGCTCCACGGAACGCGAATGTTCAATATGCCGTCTTGATCAAGGCCCACGTTCAGCAACTGGATAATTCCTTTGCTGCTTCGTTTTATTGCGCGAAGTAATTGTGCTCGGCTGACACGTCTGCGGTCAACACTCTTGGGTATCTTGATTCCATATTGCTTCCCAACCATTTTGATCCACATACATCGCGCATTATGGATATGGCCTGCGATCATACGGACGGTCCGCTGAGGCGCACCTGGAATCTTCATATTCCACAATCCGCTTGGGAGATTTTCGAAGAAGAACTCAGTGACGCGATTATTGGTTTCCCAAGCACCGAGCAAATCAAGTTGTCGATTATTGCTGGACTTTCGAATCATTTAGCCTCCCGTTGAAAGTATAAGGCGGTGGAGCATAACGTCCGCACGAACCGCGCCGTGTCACCATTCCATGCAGTTTAAAATGACGGCGCCATGAAGCGAGTACCATGATACATAATAATCGAGCGTCGTGATTCGCGTTGTTATCCGGCGCGCAACCTCTTCTGATTCGTTTCTTTCGACAACCCATAGGGAATAACTCAATGTAGGAACAGGCTCAATGAAAATTGCAACTTAGGCGAAGCTATGGAAGCCTTTAGTAAATACGATCCTGCTGCGATCTGCTGTCCTGACATGTCCGCTATCGGCTGGCGGATGCTGTATAGTCCCATAGTTTGATGTGGACCTATCGTTTCAATAGTCACCCACAAGGGAGATAAGCCTGGTCCGTACATTATCGTTCTTCCATCGCTATTTTGCAGAGACCAAAGAAATAGGCTTGGACCGTACACTATGGAATCTGGCGTACTAGCTTCGTTGAACACTGTAAGTCCTGCAATCAAAGTGTCATGGATTCCGAATGAGGTTTTGGGAATCGAAAACGTAAACCGCAAACTATCGGAATAATCGTAGTCTGTTGTCGGTGATACCACATTGCTCTGCTTGCCGCACCCGATCAGAATGATCGAGAAACTTACATACATGACTATGTGCCGCATGGAATCCTCCATATTCTGTACGTTCGACATCGAACCTCATTAAGGGTGCGTGTCGGATAACGTTTAGCGGCAAAAAGTCGTTGCTTTCGTCCGCTATAAATGTCGCGTAGCGTCGAGTTATCGGGCGAACGCCATGAAGCGACCACCTTGCATATATAATGGAGAGTATCTTTTTCTTGCTTATTACTTGCAGTCGCCCGCCCATTCATTTGAGAAACAAAAGTTTCTTGGTATCATGGTACGTCCCTGCTTCGAGTCTGTAGAAATACACTCCGCTCGACAAGCTGCTCGCGTTAAATGTCACCGAGTGAGTGCCTGCAGTTTGACGATCGTTAACCAGAGTTTTCACCTCTCTACCTAACACGTCATAGACTTTCAAGGTAACGAAACTGTTTGCTGGAAGCTGATAGCTGATGACTGTGCTTGGATTGAACGGATTTGGATAATTTTGTAACAAAGCAAATCCCTTTGGAATAGTGAGTTGTGTTTTTACATCAGTTGTCGAATTAATTGATCGACAAACACCTCCCCCAGTTCCTGCAAAAATATACCCCGATGAATCGATCGCTAATGAATACACATAAGTGTTCGTCAAACCATTATTTACCTGAGTCCAACTACTCCCATTATTTGTTGAATGATATACTGCTCCTCCATAAGGTCCTCCACTAGTAGTTCCTGCAAAAATGTCCCCCGATGCGTTGATCACTAATGCATACACGAACATGCTGTCCAAACTTGTTTGAGTCCAACTATTACCATCATTTGTTGTAAGATAAACGCCTTCTCTATACTCTCCTGCAAAAATGTTTCCCGATGCATTGATCGCTAAAGAAAACACCTCCCCCGTGTTCGTCAAACCTCTATGAGTCCAATTACTTCCATTATTTGTCGAAAGATATACTCCTCCTTCAATTCCTGCAAAAATGTCACCCGATGAATTGATCGCGAATGACAGCACGTTCGCTGTCGTCCAACCACTATCTACCCGAATCCATCTGCTGCCATTATTTGTTGACAGATAGGCGCCTCCATCATGAAGGCCTGCAAGAAGGTACCCCGATGAAGTGATCGCTAATGACTGCACATACTTGTACACCAGACCAGAATCATTTGCCTGTGTCCAACTGCTGCCACTATTTGTTGAACAATAGACGCCTCCTCCATAGGTTCCCGCGAAAATACTCCCCGATGAATTCATCACTAAAGACCACACCTCAATGTTCCCCAAGCCATTATTTACCTGAGTCCAATTGCTCCCATTATTTGTTGAAAGATATACTCCTTCATCAGTTCCAGCAAAAATGTTCCCCGATGAATTGATCGCGAAAGACAAGACCATCGCGCACCTCAGTCCATTATTTACTTCTGTCCAACTACTCCCACTATTTGTTGAAAGACTAACGCCTCCATCAAACCCAGCAAAAACATTCCCCGATGAATTGATCGCTAATGAATACACATTCGTGCTTGTCAAACCGCTATCTGCGTAAGCCCAACTGTTGCCGTTTTTTGTCAAAAGATAAACGCCTCTGCCATAAGTTCCTGCAAAAACATTCCCCGATGAATTGATTGCTAAAGACAACACCTCCGTGTTCGTCAAACCGCTATTTACCTGAGTCCAACTACTCCCATTGTTTGTTGAAAGGTATATTCCTCCATCAGTTCCTGCAAAAACATTCCCCGATGAATTGATTGCTAAAGAAAGCACCTCCGTGTTCGTCAAACCACTATTTACCTGAGTCCAACTACTCCCATTATTTGTTGAAAGATATATTCCTTCATCAGTTCCAGCAAAAATATACCCCGATGAATTCATCGCTAAAGAAAACACTTCCGTCGTGTCCGTCAAACCATTATTTACCTCTGTCCAACTGTTCCCATTATTTGTTGAAAGATATACTCCTCCATAACATCCTGCAAAAATGTCCCCCGATGCATTGATCGCTAATGAATTCACGTACACGAAAGCCATACCACTATCTACATAGGTCCAACTGCTGCCATCATTTGTTGAAAGACAGACTCCTCCACGAAATCCTGCAAAAATATATCCGGATGAATCGATCGCTAAACATCTCACTCCCGGGTTATCCAGACCATTATTTTCCTGTGTCCAACTACTCCCATTATTTGTTGAAAGATATACTCCTCGATCAGTTCCTGCAAAAATGTTCCCGGATGAATCGATCACCATGGAAGTCACGTCCAGTCCATAAGGTCCATTGGTTTGTTGCCAATAAACCGAGCCAGTATCGGCTTCTGTCTTCGATACTGTTGCAGCCCTGCTGCTAATGATTTGTGGATTGGGTGGTTGTTGTGCACTTGCTATTGCGCAAAATAAAACCAATAGAATTAGTGATTTTTTCATTGTGATTTCTTCCTTTTCTTTTATCAACAAAGTTTAAGACATCCTTTATCTTTCGGGCAATTGCAATTAACGTCCCGCGGAAGAAAGTCGTGGTGCGCTCCTTGGGGGCTATAATGTGCGCACCATGAAGCGACCACCTTGAATATATAATGCGGAGCGTCTTTCTTCCGCTTGTTATGCGTTCGTTGGTTTGCGTTCATTCGGTATCAAATATAGAAGTAAGTGGGCTATTTGTTCTCATTGCCTCTATCAGGTCTAAAGACAAACGGCATGGGGAGCCACATTGGACGCGAAGGCCGCTTGTACATTGATTGCATAACAGCCCGCAACGATGCCTTGTTGAACTTTGCGTTGCTAGACTTAAGGACGACCGCCATTACTACTCTGCCCGTTGTGTCAACGAGACATTTAATAATTACTCTTGCGGTATCCTGGTGAGAGGCTTCCGAAGGCCATCGCGGCGTGACCTGTGAAATGAGGCTCGGAAATGTTCCATAACCATCTATGAACTCTGGAGCGCTCCGCTCAGCAACCGTAGCACGAAGACTATCTTGGTTCACCGACACAGTGGTGTCAAGCGCAAGAGTATCAGTCAACACTATTGGGAGTGGTCGTCCATCATCCACCCGCATTTCAACATTCTGAGCAAAAGTTGGCAAGCCAATGGGTGTCGCCAACAAACTCATCAGAAGCATGAATAGACTAAATCGAGTCATGATACCTCTCAATCTTATCAACAAACTGAATAGAACAAGGCGCAAACCAATGACGCCTAACGTGACCCGCAAAAAAGTCGTCCCGATTGCCATTATAAATAATTGCGAAGCAACCAGACCATGGCAATCGGGATGAAGCGAGTTCCATCATATATAATAATCGAGCGTCTTTTCTGCGGTTGTTATGCGTTCGTGCCCGCCTCAGTTTGAATATATGATTATTTGGGGACACCATGGACAAACAATTCCAAACCGTTGTTATCAAGTGTGAGCATGACAGCGTGTTTATCAAGATTAGTCCATTGTCTACCGATCCAGAAATTATTGTCTGGGTCTGAAATGGTGCTTTGCACATCGTGCTGGTCTTCAGCGGTGAACGCGCCGCGCGGTATGACATTAGAATCATTGCCGTAAAATGAGTAAAGGGTGTTGATAAGTCTTTCAAGCGATGAGACGTTGACCGAAGCCAAATTGGGATTATAAAACCCAACGTTCTTTGCTCCGTTTTGAAACTGCAGTATTCTCATCATCTTGAACAGACCGAGTTCGGCTCTGTCCAACGCAAGTGTATACTCGGTGATTTGGTCACCTGATGAATTGGTCGTTGTACCAGTTTCGACACAATTCGCGCTTGGCAATGTCTTCAGATCGATTGAGAAAAGGTCAAATACCGTTTTCATGCTGCTGTCCTAATGTCTCGCTGGGTTCCATGATCTTGTTTTTGAACTCCTCAAAATTAATTGCTTTGGTATGAGTCCCCTGACGGTTCATCTTTTTGATAAACTTCGTGTCCTCTGTCACGATATAGTCCAGCTGATATTTCTGCGAACTAGCGGTCGCGGCTATGATTGCATCCTCAATTTGCTTGTTATTGCCACGGATGAAGTCCTCACGATCAAGAATGACATCGCGTGAAAGGCCACCATAGCACTCGCCATATACGTAACCGTAAGGGGCAAACTCAACGGGAATGTACTCCGCTTTAAGGCATTCAAGAGCATCTTGAAGCTGTTCTCGCTTCTTTGAATCTGGAACTTGCTGGATTTGATTCCTAACGATTGCAGTGTAGAATATCTGTATACTGCCTTTTGTAACCATGGCTCTGAGTGCTTCCGCAAATTTTCCATCCTGAACCATCTTGTCTACGATATTCGTGTCAATCATCGCCTTCATAGGAATATCCCGCAATGGATAAGTGAGCCATTCATAATAGACGATTGCAGATATTGATGGCGGGCATGACGCATAACGTACAGCGGGACAAAGTCGTGGCGCGCTCCTTGCAGCCTATAATGTGCGGGCCATGAAGCGAGCACGTTCCATATACAATGTCGAGCGTCTTTGTCCCGCATGTTAGCCGACGCGCGACTCCTTGAACTTACCTGATGCCTTGACATTTACTGTACACTTAAACCCACAGAAGCGAGGTGGCTGGCATAGTCCACAGCGAACGTATACGACCCTGCGGGGAGGGGGCTACCAGACGAGTCAGTCAGGCCGTGCGTCCATCCGTCGATTACTTTTGACTCGCCAGGAGCCACGGGAAGTAGGCCTATCAAATTGCCGGTGGGGGCTTGGCCAGAGTACACCACGGCACCAGAAGTATTCTTCAGAGACCATGTGCACAGTATAGCATCGCCAATAGCGACCGTGTCCGTGGTGGAACCGACATTACGAACAGTCAATGTGAAATGTAGCGTATCGTCGGCAGTGTAGGCCTGCTTCGCAGTCGTCAGGATGTATTGTAATGTACCTGAAGCTGCAGAGACCGGGTTTGTGGTGCTGGTGCAGCCAGCGACCGTAAGCATCAACGTCATGAGAATAAATACGTGCTTCATTGTATCCTCCGTATGTTTTGCTTCAGCCAAAACGCTTATTAGATGTTGCGTGTCGGCTAACGTGATGCAGAAAGAAGTCGTTTCGATTTGGCGCTACAAACGCGCGAAGCTCCGATACTGGCGACAAATCGGAATGAAGCGAACACGAAATATGTTCCATGATGAGCGTTTTCTTTCTGCTTGTTATCTGTCCGTTGCTTTGCCCCTTAGAAAATGTTCCATCATTTAAGACGGAGAAATATATGAAGCGTGATCTTGACATAATCAGGAGATTTGTAATGTTATTAGATGGACGCACGATGCCAATCGACAAAGCGGAGTTCCATCTTCTACTTTGCAAAGAGGGAAACCTAATCCAACTGAGCGATGAAGGAAAAGAGTTTGCCATTTTGTGCGGCGATGATGAAAAATGGAAGCAAGCGAAGGAAAAAATCGGCTCAGCAGGAATTGGAGAGTCATATTACTTGATGAGAAAAATACTTGAATCATACCAATCCGAGGGTGCTTCTCAAGGTACGCCCAAGTAACTCTGTGAAAATAGTGACTGAGACACTGACGGCCTTTTCCTTGAGAGTACTTTTAGACTTGCTCCAGATAGTATCATTGCGAGCAAGATCGAGAAACTCACAGCCGCTCCATGTAAGACGAGAGACAAAGACATTGATAATCTCGTCAGTCTCGTCCTGTGAAATAATGGCATCAATAAAACCCGCCTCCTTAAGTAGGAGAAGATGGAACGCTATTTCTTCAAACTCGTGTCCTTCGATCTCCACTGACACAGGGTCAAGTGTCGGTTTCCCTTCGATGGTGATAAGAATTTTACGAACCAGATCAAGATCGCGCTTCATAATAAACCTCCAATTTCAACAAGACAGATTGAGTCCGAACGATTCGGTCAAAGCAATGACAGATAACGTATGCGGCAACAATGCAGCGCCGCGCATCCATAATATTATAAAAATGAACGCGGCGTTGAGTGAACTCCTTAATTCAAAAATATAAAATGTGTGAACGTCATTGTTGCCGTTGTTATCTGTTCGTGGACGCCCGCAATATCTCATCTTTCAGTATAGTTTATGATATGGTTTCTAATGGTTGATCCTTTACACCCTTAATCAATAGCCACAAAGCAAGCCCAAACTCAGCAATAAACATAATTGGATACAACGCGTACATATATTTCTCGTAGCCTGGGAAAAGGCATAACTGAAAAAAGGAAATCAGACAGCTAAATCCATCAAGGATCAGCAATACCCCCAAGGTCCGCGGAAGGAAGCCCGACTTGAAAACTAAATAACCGAGAGGGAAAAGCCACATGCCGTAAAATAGTATCGAAATCATACCACCGTTAAAATTGAGGAATAGCATTGCCAGACCTTGCATTTGATCGGGTCGGAACACTTTTAAGTAATCTGCGCCACTCAGAAGCAGCACAGGCGCAAAATGAATCAGCGTGCTGGTACACTCTATCGCGACACCGACTAAGTTTAATAACAGAAATAGTAAAGCTAGGTTTTTGTTAACCGTTTTTAATAACACGTATAAAGCCCAGGCTGCTAAGAGAAAAAACAAAGCGGCAACCAGTTCCATCGTCAAACCTATTCGGAATAACCACACATGAGCCATGATATTCCTAGCCGTTGATGCGGCATCCCCTGATACAATCGGGCTGGATTGAACAAACGTGGAAGGGATAAATATTACCATGTAGATTAGATACAGTGTCCCTGCAAGTCTTGCTGTCTTTTTGGTTGAATTCATGTAATCTCCTTTTATTTGTCTATAATCGCCCTAAGAGGCGGGCGTCCATGACAGATAACTACTTCAATAACGCATTGCGTTTTTTGTACCATATTTGACTGAAACACGACACTTTATGTCGTTTTTCTGCCTTTCGTCTGCACTATCGATTCAATCGGACTACGAATCTGTCCAATGTCCTTCTTGCCCACGTGCAGGTAAATCTCGGTTGTTCGAACACGACTGTGTCCAAGCAACTCCTGAATAAATTTAATATCTGTTCCCTGTTCCAGCAAGTGCGTCGCAAAAGCGTGCCGCAATGAATGAATCGAAACGTGTTTTTTAATGCCCGCTTTCGCCGCCGCTTTCTCAAAAACTCTCTCCGCGCTCCTTATCGAATATGGCTTTCCTTTCTCTTGTCCTTCGAATAGCCACTTCTCAGGACGGTACGCCTTCCAGTAATCGCGCAAACCGTCCAGCACCGCTCCCGCAAGAACAGTATATCTGTCCTTCTTTCCTTTGCCTCCGCGAACATGAATCATCATTCGATCGCCCTGGATGTCTTCCGGCTTTAATCTTACGACTTCGCCCACTCTCAATCCCGCAGAATATACCAGCATCAACATGATCCTATGCTTTTCATTTCCCAGAGCCTCGAAGAGACGCCTTACTTCTTCAAGAGAAAGAACGACCGGCAATTTGTATTCCCTCAGTGGTCGTGGAATTCCATCAAGTGCAAGAGGTCGCTTATACAACTCAACATACAGAAACCTTATCGCGCTGATAATCTGACCAATCGTGCCAGACGATAATTGCTTGTCCTTAACTAAATGCAATAGATAGTTACGAACGCCATCATCATCAATATCCCTCGGATGCTTGGGCGCAATGTACCCCGTAAAATCTCGAAGATGACTCCTGTACGCTTTGAAGGTTTATACGAATAGTTCCTTAGCTTCAGTTCCTGCCTAAGAACCTCGAAGAGCTTCCGCTCCTTATTCGGCCGTCCAGCACCCGATGATTTCACGACTTCTGCAACCATCACAATCTAAATTTAGCCCCTCTGCTCCTTCTTGTCAAGCATAACAGGATGATTTCGGAGTCAAATGCCGCTAACGCCCCAACGTTCCCCCAATGAGTCCCCATACTGATTCCGTGTATCTTCCGTATATCTTGCGTTATCCCCAGCATTACGCACCGTCCTATTCGGCATAAAATCGGGGCTGCCAGCCCTGTAATGCCTTTGCCCGCCTCACACTTCGATCGATTTGTTTAACTCTCTTCCTTTCCACAAATAATAAATTACCGGATAGACCGCGAGCTCAAGCAGCACGCTCGTTACGACTCCGCCGACCATCGGCGCGGCGACACGTTTCATGACATCGGCACCGCTGCCCGTCGCCCACATGATCGGTATCAGTCCGGCTAGGATTGCCGATGCTGTCATCATCTTTGGGCGGACTCTACGCACTGCGCCTTCGTGGATTGCTTCTTTTAGGTTCTCGAATGTCAGCATCTTCCCTGCCTCTTTTCCGCCTGAGGCGGATGCGCCTATAGCACACATCTTGTCGTATGCTATGTCCAAGTACAGAAGCATGATAACTCCCGTTTCGGCATCGAGTCCTGCCAGCGCAATCATCCCGACGGCGACTGCAACGCTGATGTTGTAGCCTAAGATGTACAGAAACCAGATCGCGCCGACAAGCGAGAAAGGCACCGCGAGCATGACGATCAGGGTCTTGGTGATTGATTTCGTGTTCAGGTAGATTATCAGGAGAACAAGAACGAGCGTCGCGGGAATTATGTACATCATGGTCTTGGCGGCTTCCTGCATGAACTCAAACTGCCCGCTCCATGTTATAAAGTAACCGTTGGGAAGTCTTAGATTATCTGTGAGATACTTTCTTGCCTTCGCAACATAGCCGCCGATGTCTGAAGTGTTCGCATCGACATAAACATATGTCGTGGGGGTCCCGCCTTCTGTTCGGACAAACATCGGACATTGATGGATGGTAAGCTCTGCCACATCTCCGAGTGGAATCTGGGCCCCTGTCGAAGTCGGAATCAAAACGCGCTTTAACTCTTCAGGATTATCGCGCATCTCTAACGCATATCTCACTGTAATTGGATAACGTTCAATGCCGGCGACAATCTGCCCGATCGGCATTCCCCCAACCGCACCCTGCAGGACTTCCTCGATATCCTGTACCGTGATTCCGTATCGCGCCGCTTCATCGCGGTCGATAGCAAAGTCGATGTAGTTTCCATTTTCAACCCGTTCTGCGAACGCACTTGAGGTTTCCGGAAGCTGTTTGAGCAGCGCTTCTGCGTTTTCTCCGATAGTTTGGAGGGAATCCAAATCGGGACCGGAGACCTTGATTCCAATTTGACTCTTGATTCCTGTGCTTGTCATATCGACGCGGTTCTTTATAGGCATCGTCCACACATTGGATAACCCGGGCACTTGAAGAGCATCATCGAGCGCGATCTTCAATTTCTCCGGCGTCATTCCTTTTGGCCATTCCGATTCGGGCTTTAACGAAACGGTTGTCTCGAACATGTCTAAACCCGCGGGATCAAGTGCTGTGTTTGCCCTGCCGGCTTTTCCGAATACGGCCTCGACTTCAGGAAATCTTTTTATGACCTTATCGGTCATCTCAAGCGTTTGCCTTGCCTGCGTCACGGAGATTCCGGGGAAAGTCGACGGCATATAGAGAAGACTTCCTTCCCACAGCGGCGGCATGAACTCCGAGCCTAACTTCATATACGGATAAATCGTAACTCCGAATATGATGACCACCGCAGTTAAAACATACCACCGGAATCTCAGAACAAAATCTAAAACGGGAGAATAAAGTTTTATCAAGACTCTATTGATTAGGTTCTTCTCTTCAGGCGGAATTTTACCGCGAATAAAGTATCCCATCAAAATCGGGACGGCCGTAATGCCTAAAAGAGCCGCCGCTGCCATCGAATAAGTTTTTGTAAATGCGAGAGGCTTAAAAAGTCTGCCTGACTGATCGGTGAGTGCAAAGACAGGAATGAATGAAACGGTGATCACAAGAAGCGAATAGAAAAGAGACGGGCCCACTTCCTTCGATGATTCAGTGATGAGTTTCCACCTATCCGTTTTGCCGCCGTCGGCCTCGATGTGTTTGTGAGCGTTTTCGATCATGATAATAGCCGAGTCCACCATGGCACCAATCGCAACTGCAATCCCGCCAAGCGACATGATGTTCGCATTGAGGCACTGCCATCTCATCACGATGAATGCGATGAGAATAGCCGTCGGAAGAGTTAGAATAGCAACTAATCCGCTCCTGAAGTGGAACAGGAAAAGAAGACATACTAATGCAACGATGATGGATTCTTCAATAAGTTTATCTTCGAGTGTATTGATAGCTCGGTTAATCAAATCCGACCGATCATAAACTGGAATGATCTGCACATCAGGCGGAAGTCCCTGCTTCAATTCGTCCAATTTCTTCTTCACGCCGTTGATTACCTGAAGTGCATTCTGACCATACCTCATTTCAACAATGCCGGCGACAACATCGCCCTCACCGTTCAAATCGGAAACTCCGCGGCGCGGAGCAGCCACGATATTTACGTCTGCAACATCGCCAAGGAGAATCGGTGTGCCGGTTGAAAAGTCGTTGTTTGAATATTGCGGCAAAGAGTTTCCACTACCGGAAGACACGCTTGTTTGAGAAGTTCCTTCTCCCATGGAACCTTGCCCTTGCTGGGATGAATTAGCCTGTCCATTTATGATAGAGGCTGGCTGGTCGCCGATAGCTGATTGCTGGAAGAGCTTCCCGTTACGCGAAACGCCCAATGGAATCTTCTTCATGTCGTCAACCGACTTGATATATCCAAGCCCTCTTATCATCAGTTCATATCCTGCCTGATCGATGACCTCCCCGCCGACGTCATTGTTGCTTCTCTTTATCGCGTCCATTACCTGCATCGGCGAGATATGGTATGCAAGCAGTTTTCTCGGATCGAGAGTCGCCCTCCATTCTTTCACGAAGCCGCCGACACTTGCCACCTCGGAAACGCCGGGCACTGTTGACAAGCCGTACTTGAGATAAAAGTCCTGTATCGACCGCAAGTCTCCGAGGCTTCTCCTATCGGATTTCAGTGCATATTCATAAATCCATCCTACAGGAGTCGCGTCCGGGCCAAGACTCGGTATGACATCTTGTGGCAAGCGATTCGCGGCATAGTTTAAGTATTCGAGGACGCGGCTTCTTGCCCAATATAAATCTGTACCATCGTCGAAAATGATATATACGAGCGAAAACCCGAAGTACGAATACCCGCGTACCACCTTCGCTTTCGGAAGAGAGATGAGGGACGATGTCAACGGGTAAGTAACTTGATCCTGTACCACTGTCGGCGACTGGCCCGGATACTCAGTATAAACGATGACCTGCACGTCGCTCAAGTCCGGGATTGCATCGACGGGGCTCGTCGTCAGCGAATAGAATCCCGCTGCAAGAACGAACAACAGGAGGATTATTACTATGAAGCGATTCTTTATCGACCATTCTATTGTCTTTGCAAGCATCTTATCTCTCCTGCCCTGTGGTATCGCTTTGCGGCTTAACCGAGCCTTTCTTCCCGCTCATGTCCATTCCCAGCATATTCATGTCCATACTCACATCTTTCGTTCCACCAGCTAACTTCTTCTTCGGAGACGGCCGATTAATATGCATATCCGGCATATTCTTGATGCCGTTCTTCTCACTTCGAATGGAAGTCGTGTCAGATTTGTCCTGTGCATCCGGCATCAATGATGCGCCGGCGGACTTCAGGTTTGCGTCTGAGTCGATGAGGAACTGTCCGGAGATTACGATTGTCTCACCTTCGGTCAGCCCTTCAGTAATTTCATAGTAGCCGTCTGCGTAAACGCCCAGCCTAACCGGCCGTATCTCAAATTTCCCATTGCCGAGTGCCACCGCCACAACCTGCCTAAGCCCGGTGTTGACTACCGCTTGAGATGGAACAGCAATAGCGCTGTAGCTGACCTGAGAATGAATAGCCACGTTCACATATTGGCCAACCTTCATTTTCATTCCCGGATTGTTCAGTGAAATTCTTGCTTTGACGGTTCTCGCAGTCGCGTCCACCTCCGGGAAAATGAAATCCACCATCGCGGCGTAGGATTGCGAATTGTTTTCAGAGGCATCCTGCGAATAGCTGACCGTGGCCGGTGAGCCAAATTTCAAAAACGGCATGTCCATCTTGAAGACGTCTGCAAGGATCCATATATGCCGCAGGTCCGCAACTCTGAAAAGAGTCTGTCCCGACGAAATCTTCTGTCCCGTGAAAATATCTTTTTCCAGTATAACACCGTCCTCGGGTGAATGAATCACGACCCGGTCTATCACTTTACCCGTTCTCTGAAGTTCGTCGATCTCATTCCCACTCATTCCAAAAAATCCGAGGCGCTCACGGGCACTGCTAATGAGCGATCTCGATCGCGAAGCGGAATCCCCACCCACTTGCGAGAAACTTACCATCTGCAGAAACTCTTGTTCGGCAGCTATTAGATCCGGGCTGTAGATAACTGCCATCGGTTGTCCCTTCCTGACATCCATGCCTGTATAGTCGAAATAGAGTTGTTCGATCCATCCACCGACACGAGTATTTATGTCGCTGATGCTTCTTTCGTCGGGAGCAACGACGCCGTAAGTGTTAATTGTTCGAGTAAGTTTTCGGTGTTCGACAGGTGCGGTGACCACTCCGATGTTCTGTACCATGGCAGGATCGACTTTAATGATATTCGGATTATCCTCGTCTTCGCCGTCATATTTCGGGACAAGATCCATGTCCATCGTCGGGGACTTACCCGGATGATCGAAATGGATAGTCGGACTCATCGGGTCGTACCAATAGAGGACTTTTCTTTCTCCCTTATTGCTCGCTGCCGCAGTGGAATCTCCTTTAGCACCGGTATCATTTGACGATTTGCCGCAGCCAACAAAAATCGTGGTTATCACTATGACCGCCATCAAAACTTTAGTTGTCTTCTTCATCTTTCACCTCTATAATTTTCGACACCTTCTCCAATGAGCTCTGATATTTCAGCAGAAGCTGAGAAGTATGCAGATTCTATTTTGACCAATTCTATTTTTGTATTAATAAGAGTCGTAAGATTATCTATTACCATCGAGAACGTAGTCTTGCCAACCGAGTATGCGGAAAGCGATGAGATGTATGTCGCTTCATATTGCGGAACCAGCTCTTTTTCGTAAAGCGGTATGAGTTGATATTGCGACTCTGCTTCCGCGTATATCGATCTTAGCTGACTTTGAAGTGAAATTTCTGCGGAATTGTATTGCTGGTCGGCGGCCTGTTTCATGAAATCCGCCTCGTCGATCATTTTCTGCTGTTTTGATCCGAAGAAAATCGGGAGGCTGAGTCCCACTTCAAAGTTCATCATGTTTAATGCTTTCGTGCCGTCAGGCATCAACGCTCCACGATACCCGTACGAAACGCCGACACTTAAATCTGGAACCGCATTCTTCCTAGCAAATGATATCCTGGCATTTGCCGATTCTCTCAGGTTGGACATTTGTGACAAATATGGATTGTTGCCGACTAATGAGGTATCAAGCGTTGTTAGCTGCTGCAATTGTGGAAGCTCAAGCGTATCGACTTGAATAGCCATTTGCTCGGTGCTTCCCACAAGAGCGGCAAGTTCGGCGAATTCCTTTCTCAACATGCCGTTCATATTTACGATGTCGATCTGTACCATGGTCAGCTCTGCCGTTGATCGGAATACATCCTGTTGCGGAACTTGCCCGACTGCAAATAACTGGTTCGCCACTTTCACTACGCCTTCAAGCAAGGCTTTCTTATATTCCAAATAAGAGAGCGTCTTCTGAGTCTGATAGATTTCCCCGTAAACCTTCTTGATGTTCGCAATGACTTCGAGAGATGTACCCGCCGACTGATCTTTCGAAACGTCATAGTTATACTTCTCTGCTTCACTCGCGGCGGAAAGTTTTCCAAACCACGGCAGCATTTGCATTATCGTGAATTGCGGGAACATCGTCATCTCGTCGGCTGTCAGACGAAAATTAGATGGAACGTTCATCGCTGCAATCTTGAATTCAGGATCAGGAAGCTGACCGGCAGAGCTTATTCTCGTTTGCGCCGCTTTCGATTCATAACGCGCCATAGCGATTTCAGGATTGTTCTGGATTGCAATCGCAATCAAGCTGTCTAACCCGGCGGATCCTGCGGACTGTATTTGCGCAGATGCCGACATCGTTGTGAAGAAGATGGCACATACCGCAATTTGATTTTTGAATATTGATTTCTTGAGCCATAGGCTCACCCGTCTCCAGCGGAGACTTTTTAAAACAAACATACTTCACCTTTGTGTTTAGAGTTAATTAACTACGAAAGGCGAATTGTCTTAAATGCGGAGGCTGCTGTTAAAAGTAGGTAGGTCTAGCGGTGGTGAATCGCCCATTCGCATGATAGATGGACGGGCTGATAGCTGATGATTGGTGATTGATTGCTGATTGACGATAGCAATGATTCCAACAACATGGGGAATCGCTTTGTTCAAACTCGTGAAATTATCAAGAGTACTTTTGTCAGTAAGATGCACCAGTACGCAATTTGACTGGACAATTTGTTGCCCGGACTCTGGCTGAATAAAGGTGGAACATTCATCACATGCTTGGGAATTTGCTTCATCCATAGCCATCGGCATGGAAGATGATCTGACCGGCGCGTTCTTCATAGTACAGAGGTATGAAGCATAAGCATATTGAACTTGTCCGACGAGAAACGTCAGTAAAACAAGGATGTTCAGGTACTTTATTCTTTCTATCATTCGTTGTAAAATTGATTAGAGAAATTTACGCTTATTAGTTTCACAATTATGATGCCGAATTATTAGATAAGTTACAAAGCTAATTTCTTGAAAAGTAACACAATTTTGATATTCATCTTTGATTTCATTCGGGAGATTTTACTGGAAAGTGAGGCAAACTGTCGCATTTGATCAAATATGCAATATATATATACGATGGAACATTCGGATTGATAATATCGTTCATAAGGTGAACTAATAACATTTCAGAAAAGTTGTAAGTATGACAAAGAAGCCTCTGGGGGTAGTTTTGGTTTTCTTATGCGTGGGAAAAGTTTTTGCCGGTCCTCCTTTTCGCACCGATGACCCTATTCCAGTTCCTTATTCGCACGGCGAACTCTATCTTTTTTCAAGTGGGACTATTGATGCAACAGGTACATCGGGAATCGGCCCCGCAGTTGAATTCAATTATGGAGTTTTTCCTAACACACAATTTCACCTTGTACTCCCTGTCGCGTTCGACACTCCGAAAGGAAGGCCGTCACAATTCGGATATGGAGACACGGAACTCGGAGTAAAATTCAGATTCATCAATCAAGGCGCGTTCATTCCCGATATTGCAACTTTTCCGATATTAGAAGTTCCGACCGCAAGCGCCTCGAGAAATCTTGGGACTGGCAAAGCACAGCTCTACCTCCCACTCTGGCTGCAAAAGGACATCGGAAATTGGACGGTTTATGGCGGCGCAGGTTATTGGATCAATCCAGGAATTGGAAACAAAAACTGGAATTTTTCAGGCCTTCTTGTCCAGTATAATTTCACAGACGATTTCTTTCTCGGCGCAGAACTGTTCCATCAAACACAGTCGTCAGTAGATGCACCGAACAATACCGGACTACACATCGGTGGAGGAATTCCTGTTGTGAAAGACACTCAAATGCTTTGGTCCTGCGATGCGGGAAACGGCATCACCTCATATAAGCATTTCTCATATTACATCGGCTTGTACCACGCATTCTAAAACTTGGGGGTAAATCATCACTAATCCCCTTTGCGTGTCTCCGTGGTTTTAGAGGCTGAAATTTTCTGCTTGGTCGCAACGGAATGATTTCCCGCTTTGGATTGTTTAAATGGTCTAAGGCGACTAATTTTTTATGAAGAGGGAACTTTATGAAAATAGGAATCACTTGTTACCCAACTTATGGTGGAAGCGGTGTCGTCGCAACCGAGTTGGGCAAATCGCTCGCCCAACGAGGGCACCAAATACATTTTATCAGCTATTCGCTCCCTGCGCGACTTGATAATTTTGTTGGCGATGTCTTTTATCATGAGGTTGAAATGTCGCAATATCCTTTATTTGATTTCCCACTCTACACGGATTCGCTTGCAAGCAAGATGGTTGATGTTGCAAAGTACCATGATCTCGATATCCTTCATGTCCACTATGCAATTCCCCATGCGACAAGCGCATTCATTGCGAAGCAAATCCTCGCACCGACAAAAGACATTAAAGTAATTACGACACTTCATGGTACAGACGTCACGCTCGTCGGCCTTGAGCCGAGTTTTCTTCCACTCGTAAAGTTTTCAATCGAGCAAAGCGATTACGTTACTTCGGTCTCGAAATTTCTCCAGATGAAAACGAATACGATGTACAATACAAATAAGGAAATTCAAGTTATACCTAATTTTGTCGATACGGATAGGTTTCAACGAAAGAAGGATTGTCAATTCAAATTGCGGATTGCTCCCAACGGAGAAAAAATACTTGTTCACATCTCGAATTTTAGAGCGGTCAAGCGGGTTCCCGATGTAATTCGAATTTTTGATGTTGTCAGGAAAGCAGTTCCAACTAAGCTCGTCCTCGTGGGCGATGGACCGGACAGATCGGAATCGGAACGACTTGCTCGCGAGCTTGGGATTTTCGAAGACGTAAGATTTCTTGGCAAACAAACCCTTCTTCCTGAAATTTTGTCAGCATCCGATTTGATGCTGATGCCAAGTCAGTCGGAGAGCTTCGGCCTCTCTGCGCTTGAAGCTATGTCATGCAGCGTGCCTGTCGTTTCTTCCAGCACAGGCGGCTTGCCGGAATTAGTCGTCCATGGTGAGACTGGATACATCGCCGAGCTTGGTGACGTTCAACGGATGGCAAAGTACGCAATCGAACTCTTGATCGACGAGAGAAAGTGGGAATTGTTCAGTCAGAATTCAAGGAAACGTGCGGTGGAAAAGTTTGATGTCAACTTGATCGTTCCACTCTACGAAAAATTATACCTAGAAGCGCTGAGCGAAACAAAGGTTAGCGTAAAATAATTTTAGCTCGAAAGCTCATAGAAAAAAGATTTAGCGCGACGGAACAGGACGCAAAGTTAAATTTGTTGTGTCTTATAGTCCGAGGGGTTTTCTTCTCTCTTTTAGAAAATTTTTCTTCGAAGTGTCTAGAAGCTCAATTGAAAATAGAACCGCATCATGTCTATTGCCTCACGCTGGTTGAGCGTGCGATTGGTAACCTCAACGCTTCTCGATGCTTCAGCAACCAAACTACTAAGGAATGGCATCGGGTATGTTAAAGTAAATCCCGTATTGCCGATGTCGGACGTAACCAACGGCGACTGCACCGTCAAAGTTCCGCCTGCTATTCGAGATCTAATTTGCAAGTTTGGATCAGTGATATTTGAGTTGGGATTGTACTGCAAACCCACACTTTGTATGAAAGAGAATTGTTCGGCAAACAAGTTTGTCAAAGCTCCAGAGAGAACAGATGAGCCAACGCTTCCCAACACACCCGCTCCAGCTTGCGACCACACATTATTTGCGGCGCTTTGTTTCGCCGAAGAGCTCAATTCATCTTCGAACTGGCCTGTTAAAATAAAAGAAATAGCGTTTGTCTGCGCGTCGCCCTGGAATGGACTATTATCCACGGTCATTGAGATATCAGGCTTGGGTACATTAAATGTACCCGCCATTTTGATTTGGATTACGACTACCTGCGGTTTAGAACTTGAAGTATCAAGATCACCCTGATATTCCGCAGTTATATCTAATGTCGGGTTCAACGGATCTCCGGTAAAAACTAATTTTCCCGTAGCAGCAAATTGTTTATAAAAATCGTAGTAGGAATTATTCTGTATGTTAACATCGCCGGTTAGCACCATGGTACCAGATAAGTTAGATAGATGAAGCCGGCCGCCTAACAATGCATATAATTTTTCATCAGTATTCGGATCGAATATCATCGTAAGTCCTACGTTATCTTTAGTCTCGACATCCAAATTATATCTCAAGCTGTCTATAATGCTGCCGGAAGATTCCGGCTGTGCCTCGGCGGCAGCTTCATTTTCCGCATAGTGTGTAGTAAACCTGGCAGACGTATCAGTCGCGAAGTGATAGATAATTTGCTGCGTCGTATTCCCACTCTTCTTTTGGAGCGGCAGCAAAGTGAGATCGGCGCTCTGAATTTTGACTGAGCCTTCAAGTGAGGGCCTCGCCAAACTTCCTTTCAGCATTAATCCACTTTCTCCAGATCCAACAACTGCAGTGCCGTAAATTCCCTGCTTGCTCGTTCGGGATGTCGAATTTAATGCCAACAGTGTACCATCAAGCTTGATATCAAACTCTTCGATTGTGTTGTTGTCAATTCTCAGCGGACCGGTAGCTGTCATCGTTTCTGCCGTTTTTCTCGCAGCGCTCGTTATCTTAAGCGGTGATAGAAAAAGCCTGTCACCACCCTGTCCGATGATTGTACCAGCAAATGAATAAGGTATCTGGTTCGCTGCAAGCAGAAGCATTCCATCAGCAACTTGCAAGCTCCCTCTAAACTCCGGTGATGAATACTTTCCGGAAACATCCATATTACCTGTTGCAAGTCCACCAAAATTATTGACGCCGGCCAGGAACGGCGTCAAGAATGAGATATCCAATGAATCCGCTGCAAGATTCAGGTCAAGATTTTTTCTTGAATGGCTTGAAAGTGGTACGATGCCGCCCATACGAAGTGCATATCGGGTAGAATCATTTTCCTTCGACAACTGAGCGGACAATTCAGCATAATCATTATTTATCTTAACGTTCCCATCGATTAGTTTTGCCGCCGAACCGTTGTAATTAATATTCGTTCCGTTGAAATCGATTGCCACCATCAGACCTGATTCAGTCTCTGACAGATTCGCATCACCGTTAATTTCTCCGTTTAGTTTGAGAGAATTGGTGTCCAATCGTGCAAACTTCTCCAGCGCCGCGAGTGGAGCGTGGCTGAACATGAAATGCAAATCAGCTCCATCTTCTATCGAGTACGTCCCATCACAGAAAATCTTGGAATACGCGCCAATCGAGTCATCACTAAATCCGGCTGAAAAAATTGCAGGATAAATTCTAAAAGCCTCCGGCGAATAGACGACGTGAACTGGAGCTTCGCTGGTCAAGGAAACTCCGTAAAGTTTTCCGAGCAAGGTACTAGTCATAATATCGATGGAATCTTTTTCCACTTTTGCGGAAGCATCAACATAAAATTCAAGAAGCGTATCAACTTGGGCAATGGTTGAAATCGAAAGCGAATTTTGTTGAGAAGAATCCCCGGCGGTGTAATCAACTTTCAGAACTTTCGAAGTAATCCGCGTCCCATTTATTCCGAGCGTACCAAGGCTGCCGTTTACCGACCAACTTCCCGAATCCCAAACAAAAAGCTTGTCGCCGGTTCTCAGGTTGAATTGAACATTCATCTTGGAAGCATTCACATGCACAGAATCATTCGCATAGTCTAGAGTATCAATTGTCACCCCACCTTCCATCGAAAAACTTTTCCTGTCCGATAGAAAGTTCAAGTGGGCATTCGGGTTCCCGTACAATTCCGTAACTCCAAGAAGTTTACCCACAAATCTTGCGTCTTTTACTTTCACATCCACGGAGGTATTGAAATTGCCTACACCTGCAAATATAGCGTGCGTGCTGTCCGACTTTCCGGTAATGCGGCTACTGAAAGTTTTTGCCAGAGTCAAGAATATAGCGGACAATTGTGATGGCAATTTGTCCGGGACAAAGTCTCCGCTTATCGCAACGTCCAAAAATGGGGAATGCATACTCAAATCCCTTTCCACATTTTTAGTATTTAACGTTACCGTAAATGTCGAATTGTCTACAGGAAAATCTCCAAGCGTACCATAGTTTATTAGTATGGAAGCTTGTGCGTCAATTGAATCAATGCTGAATCCACTACCGGAGAACCTGAAACCACCTGAAAAATTTCCTTTCAATGTCGGGACACGGACAAAAGGTGCGATATCTAACTCAGTGAACGACATTTCTGCATCGTAAGTTTTCGTCGCAACATCAAGTTCAGCTGTGCCGCTGATTTTCCCGCTTGTAGTTGACAAATTCAACTTAATGCCGAGGCTGTCATGATCAGAAGTGACATCGACAGTACCATTTTGAATTGCAGTGTTATCATAATTAGAAGAATCAATCTTCAGGGTGAACTCGCCGTCCGGGATTTTGCTTGTCGAAGGCCTCAAGGAAAAAGTTACATCTCCGCTAAATTGTGTTTTGAGAAAATTGGCTTTAAGAAGATGGCCAACATCAATGCCGCGGAAAGTCAGTTTGCCATCATAATACCCATCATAGATGTGAGAACTTCCGAGTATCTCCGCGCCACCGCTCTTCATTTGCAATCCGACATTGAGATCGCGAGGCTGCCCTTCCGCATCGGCATTCACGATGATAGGATCACCAAAAACGGGAAAATCAATGTTCTTCAACAGCGCGGATAATTCACCTGTGTTGATCACAGCATTAGCCATTTGAACTTTCATTGTCATGGAAGAATCAATGACATTGTAAAAAGTAGCGGCGGCAGGAACATATGAGCTGCCTGTCGTCAGAAAGAATTGCTTTACTTTCAAAGTGTCGAGGCTGCCACTTGCAAAGCATGTCAGGCTGAAAGTATATACTGGATTGAGTGGAAGATCTATAAATTTTCCTAACTGCCTAGTGCCGACGCCACTTGCTTCGATGCTTGCGGTGAAATGTTTTTGACGAAGGTATTTTACATCCAAGGAGTCCAGCAAGTTTTGGCCAATCAAATCCAAGTCAGCGCGAATCTGCGTAGAGTTCGATTTCAAGTAGAAATTTGACACTTCCGTTCCCGCATCCGACGTGGAGAAGTCGAACCGTAGAGAATCAATTGTGAAACCGGAATGCTCGATGTTCAATGAAATATCTTTTATTCCTGCTGTCAATTTGTCGCCGGACACATTTGCGGACGCCGATAGGTTGATATTGCTTAGAGTGAAATGCGAGGCATCAAAAACGTCTATGGGAAGAGAATCCGCTGAAGTTGATGCTGTATTATTTTTTGCACGGGCAGTTGAATCATATAGTGAGAACCGACCGCCGAGAATTCTCAGCGATTTCAACATGACTGTCCAATCAAGTTTTCCTCCGGTCTTCGAAGGCTGCTTCGAAATGTGATTTACGTTATACGTCCCATCTTTATATTTTGTTAGATAAAATCGCGGATTAACCAGATCAACGTTGAGCACCTCTGCGGTCTTTGTTATTAGAGAAAGTGGAAGATGAGAAATTTCAATCGTATCGACAAGCGCGATCGGCGCATCATGATACATCAGCGCCGCTCCTTCGATTTTGAACGAACTTAGTATGCTGCCGTGAATCTCACCGATGTAAAGGCGCGCGTTAGTTTGGTTGTCAACGATTGAAGTGAGTAAGTTCCGAACCTCCTCGTTGAAGAAACGCGTGTATGAAAGTAAGAAGACGAGAAGAGGCAAACAAATGAAGAAGACAAGTACTGGTAAGAAAATTCTTTTGCGCATGATCAGCGCCAGTATTGCATTAATTCTCTCTCTCAGAACCTTCGGAGAGAATTTTGTTTATGATTTTAGTTGTTGACTTTCCATCTAAATATTCAATCGTCACCACTTTGCCGCCGCGTGCTTCAACTATATCTTTACCGATCACGTCATCAATTTTCCAATCTGCGCCTTTTACCAGCACATCCGGTTGAATAAGTTTTATAGTTTCATACGGTGTATCTTCACCGAATATGCAAACGTAATCCACGCTCTTCAAATTTGCGATGACACACGCACGATCGTTCTCACTGACTATCGGCCTTCTTTCACCTTTAATCCGTTTCACACTTGCATCCGAATTTACTGCTACGATCAATATGTCACCCTGCGACTTTGCACAATTGAGATAATCCACATGTCCCCTGTGTAATATATCAAACACGCCGTTTGTGAATACGATTTTTTTTCCGCAGCTTTGCAGCTCATTAATTGTTCGTGCGAGTTCATCACGAGAAAAAATATTTGACATCAGAATTCCAAAGATTTAGAATCGTTCAAAACGGCGCTGAACAATTTTTCTTTATCAACAGTAACGACGCCAACTTCTCCACAAACAATTCCGCCCGCATGATTTGCTATTGCCGCAGCCTCTTTTACGGTCGCTCCAGAAGCAAGGGCAACGGTCAAAGTTGAAATCACCGTGTCACCGGCACCGGAGACATCGGCAACTTTTCTTGCTTTTGTCGGAATGTGAGCGTAGCTTCCGTCGCGTTCAAAAAGTATCATACCTTTTTCACCGCGTGTCAAAAGAACATTCTCGCAGTCTAGACGTCTTAATAATTCCTTGACAGCGGCGACCGCCTGCTCATCAGACTCGGCGGGTAAGCCGAGCGCGTTCTCGGCTTCTTTTCTATTGGGCTTAAAAACTGTGACCTGTTTATACTCAAAGAAATTGTTCTGCTTTGGATCGACACTCACAACCTTGTCATTCTTTCGTGCAAATTTTATTACGCCATCTAACAATTCCTTAGTGAGCATTCCTTTGTTATAATCTTCCAGCAAAATTGCGTCCACTTTATTCGACATTGAGTTCAGAATATCGGATATACGTTCAACGATTTTTGCGTCGATATCTTTTCTTACTTCATAATCCAATCTGACAACATGTTGGTTATGGGCTATCACTCTAGTTTTGACTGTCGTCGGCCTTTGAGTGTCGGTGATGATGCCGTCATCCGGCAAGCCCATCTCTCTCAAAATATTCCTAAGACTAATCCCCGCCTCGTCATCACCAACGATCCCAAATAGTATTGGCTCGGCGCCAAGCGATTTGACGTTGTTGGCAACATTTGCCGCGCCACCAAGTCGTGTCGATTCGCTTTCAACCTCCAAAACAGGTACCGGCGCCTCCGGCGAAATTCGTGAGACGCTTCCCCAAATATACTTGTCAACCATTAAATCGCCAACAACGGCAACACGCTTCCGGTTGAAATTATCAAAAAGACTTTTTAGTCTCTCTACGTCGAAACCACCCAACAGATATCTCCATTTTTAAATAATTTACTATTTAAAATTGAGATTCCGAAATTAATCTTCGTTCAACACTTCATATACCGTCTTAAGAAGTTTCTCTCCCGTGAATGGCTTGCTAATGAACGCATCAGTTTGCTCTGCAAATGGACCAGCAACTTCTTCCTGCAAACCGCTAGTGGCAATAATCTTGACGGTGGTCTCCATCCGTTTCAGCGCAATTGCAGCTGATTTCCCGTCAAGTACAGGCATCATGTTATCTATAATAATTGCTTTGACATCGTCCATATTCTTGACGAATACTGCAATCGCCTCGGCGCCGTCTGCTGCAGTAAGCACATGATAGCCATAAGCTTCAAGCGTAGCTCTTGCGATTTCCCTTACAGACGATTCATCATCCACCACCAATATCGTTTCTCCGTGTCCAACATATCGATCATAATCGGAGTCGACAGCCGCTTCATCTTCAGCCAGCTCAGCTGCAGGAAAATAAATTTTAAAAGTGCTCCCTTTATTAACTTCACTATAAACATTCACGAAGCCGCCATGCGCTTTGACAAGTGCGAGAACTGTTGATAACCCAAGACCGGTGCCTTTTCCAACTTCCTTCGTAGTAAAAAATGGCTCAAAAATTTTGTCAAGCAAAGTTGGCGGGATTCCCATACCCGTATCGGAAACGGTAATAGCAACATATTTCCCCTGCTTTGCGTCTAAGTTCGTTATCGCGTAATCGCCGTCGAGGACGACATTCTCGGCACTCAACATCAGCGTACCACCATCCGGCATTGCGTCTCTCGCATTTACACAGAGATTTAATAAAATCTGATGGATTTGGGTTGCATCTCCTATAATGGTCCACAAATCTTTCGGCATAAAGTGCTCGATGCGAATCGATTTTGGAAAGGTTTCGCTCGTCATGTTAATCATTTCCCTAATCACATGTCGGGGTTGAATGACAACGCGTTCGCCTTTTACGCCTCTACCGAACATCAATACTTGGCGTACCATCTCGGCTCCGCGTTTTGCGCTCGATTCGATGGCCTCAATAATTTTTTCACTTTGCTCGTCCTTCAATCTGCGCCTCAGAGCTTTAGCCGACATCATGATCGGTGCCAGGACGTTATTTAAATCATGCGCAATTCCGCCTGCAAGAGTCCCAATGCTTTCAATTCGTTGAGTCCTCAAGAACTGAGCCTCTAACTTCGTTTTCTCCGTCACGTCAGTGCATACCTTCATGATCGTTTTCGGATTACCTTCATCATCTTTCAAAAGTTTCCACCGGCAGTCCATCGTTATTTCAATGCCTTGGCGGTTATGCCCATCAATTTTTCCCGACCATTCCCCAGCATTCAATACAGCTTCACGAGCCGATGTAGTCTCGGTAGGAACATTAACTCCAAAAAGATCTTTCAGCTTTTTTCCTATTACCTCCTCACTGCCCCAGCCGTAGACTTTCGCCGCGCCTTCATTCCAATAAGTTATTGTGCCATCTAATGCCTCAACTATAATTGCGTCTTGTGATTTGTTTAGAAGCGCCGCCTGTTCTTTTATTTTTTCATCCGATTGTTTTCGTTCTATTGCAGCGGCAATTTGTCCCGACAAAAGCGAAAGAAGGTTCTTGTCGTCGTCGCTAAATCCTTGCGAAGCAGAAAATTTCTGAATGCCCAGCACACCGATTGTTCCGGAAGATGTCTTTAGTGGTACACCAATCCAAGCAGTAGGCATTTTACGATCAGATGTAGTAGATTGGTATTGGTTTAGTTGCTGGGTTTCGTCGATCGTCAAGGTGGATGAACTCCCACTCATCATCACTTTCTCATTGAACGATTCCAATCCCGGCTGTAATTCCGCAGATTCATAAACCTCGTTGACATAATAGGGGCACGGCAACGAATGATTTACTTCATCACGCAAAGCAATATAGAAACTCTTCGATGGGATTAATTGATCGATCACTTCATGGATCGACTTGCAGAATTCATTAAAATTTTCAGAAGCCCGTGTGATCTCGGACAACCGGTACAGAGTGGTCTGAAGCAATTCCGACCGCCTTTTTTCCGTGATGTCTCTGGCTACACCCACGAATCCGACAATTTGCCCTGTCTCAACAACGACTGTCATTGAAAGATTCATCGGAACTGCCCGGCCTGTCTTCGTGAGAAAATCGACGTCAACCACAACTTCGTCTTCCTTTCCCTGAATTGCTTTTTCTTTATATAACCGTAATGCCTCATCTTGCCTGGTGAGGTCGAGAAGATTTCTCCCTATCAGATCGTTTTCTCCGTATTCTAAAACCTCCGACAAACCACCACGGGCAAGTTTAATATTAAGTTCGTCGTCCGTTCTGAAAAGCACATCGCTCATGAAAGTCAACGCCGACCGCATGGCATCATACAACGTGTTGACGATAATCTTGTGCCGAAAGACAAAGTACAAAGCTAACACTAACGAGAGCAGCGATGCAAAAATATAGAAATCCATATTCTTCGGAAAGAATGCCACCAAAATAGATTCTGTAAAAGGACCGGGCAAAATTAAAAGCAGCAACGCAAACCCGACAACGATGATGTTCGACTTCATACCTTTATCACTGAACCCTTTTAGGAAAGTGAAGAGGAGTGCAATGCCTATGCTAAATATCACCGACATCCATGTTATAAGAAAAACGTATCCGATTGGTGAAAGTCCCGTGCCGGCGGTGATCGGTTTCGGAAGTAGACCAAGAAGTTCGAAGGTATAGCTGAACAATCCGGCAAAATAGATAAATGCGATTGTAAGCGGAGACTGAAGAAGCTCCTCTCTGCGTACCATAATAATCATAAAATGGAGAAAGTAAAACGGGAACAATGCGAAAAGGAACGACCCGACCGCAGCAATCACGTTACTTGCGGTGTGAGAGGTGATCGTTGTCGCTAAAAAGCCGCACGCGCCGAAAACAACCAGGCTGACGACAAGGAAAAGATAGAACTTCACTATCGCACTTCTAGTCGCCTTAAAATAAATTATCAGGGCAAGAAGCAAATTTGTTGCCGCGTACCCAATCGAGATATATTCGTACAACATTAGACCGCCTTCACCGATTGTTTGTATTCACGCCAAATCGAGGTAAATAATCCACTTGGACTGTGCAAACTTAACGGTTCAACGTGACCTTTTTTGATCATGTTATGATGAATATAAAGATTGTTAGGATTGAGTGCAACTTGTATAATCGGTCATCAGCGGTCAACCCGTCCCTATCATAAACGGATGGGCTATCAGCTAATTCATTTTAACTTTTCTTGCTGACCGATGAAAGCTGACAGCTTATAGTTTTTTTGAATTTTTACTTTGTAAAATGCGTCTCATAAATTCATCTTAATTTATCATGGACGACTTCGGTTCACTAATTTTAAAAGGCTCAGGAATTTTACTTCGTTCAGTCGAATTGAAAAATGCGAACGAATTGTTCGGAATCATCGAGGAATCACGTGAGCACCTAAAAAAATGGCTTCCGTGGGTAGAATATGTCCGTTCGGTTAACGACGAAAGGCATATCGTGGAACAGTGGATTTATGAAATGCAAATGAAGTCGGCAGTACATCTCTGTATAGTATTTGAGGACAAAATTGCCGGATTGGTAAGCACGCATCAAATCGACTGGATAAACGAGCGTACCAGCATCGGCTACTGGGTCAGGAAACAAATGACGGGGAACAATCTTGCAACAACGGCAACGGCAGTGTTGATGAATTATCTTTTTGAAAAATTAAGATTACATAGGATTTACATCCAAGCCGCGACTGATAATGGGGCAAGTAATAAAGTGATTAAAAAATTGGGATTCAAGTTGGAAGGAGTTCTTAGAGAAAACGAGAAAGTACAGGAACATTATCTAGATCACAACATTTACGGAATGACAGACCATGATTTCAAAAATGTGAAACAAAATCTATTGCCGCTAGTAGGTCACGGTTTATGACTCGTCGCTCTCTATTCGTTGCTGTCATCCATGAGCTATTCACTAATTGACTTTAGAGATATTACCTGTCCGCCTAGGCAAGCTTGCCAGCAACTGCTCGTCTAATGTAGCGGAGTTTATCGGAGTGTACTTCAACAACCGGCGGACCGATGTCAGACATGTCCGAAGCATATTTCCATCAGAAATAATCGTGAGTGTTGCCTTTGAATGGCTCTCAACGCTGCAATATGGTCGCCTGGAACAACGCCGATCTTCGAGTTGAGCATTCACGGACTACGAAAGGACTCGACTGAATTTTCCAGCAGCTTGCAGAGTGTTCACAATTCATTCATCTTAACCCCCGTATTTTTTTCGCAACGATTAAGCAAACCTTACATGAATAACGCGTTCACTGCACCATAATAGGGACGCATCGGATCACATATCAGCTCCATCACTAAGTCCCAAAAGTCAAAACCCAAATATCAAAACTACTTTTTAAAAGTCAAACCTAAATTATCATAGTTTTTACTTTTGAGTTACAATCTTGCCTTTTGAATTCACTTGGCAAATGTGCTTATTTTCAGTTAAATTCAATACAATTTTATGACTGAATTACTTATTGATCACATTGTCAACTGGATCGGAATTTCTGGTTATCCAGGACTTGTCGTACTCATGGCGCTGGAGAGCATGGTGGCTCCTCTGCCGAGCGAAGCAGTGATGCCGTTTGCCGGCTTCTTGATTTTCGAAAGAGAATTTTCTTTTCTCGGAGTAATATTCTTTAGCATCGTCGGAAGCATCATCGGCTCGGCGATATCGTACTATGCCGGACTGTATGGCGGAAGGCCGTTCATCACTCGCTTTGGCAAGTATTTGCTGTTAGACATGCGCGATCTTGAGGTTACGGAAAACTTTTTCAACAAGTACGGCGACAAAACAATTTTCTTTAGCCGATTCATACCGGTTGTGAGACATCTAATTTCTATTCCGGCCGGCGCCGGCGAAATGAAATTCGGTAAATTCATACTCTACACCGCAATAGGAGCAGGGCTTTGGAATTCATTCTTAGCTTATGCAGGCTTCCGATTGAAAAGTCACTGGGATACAATACGGCATTATAGTCAGATCATCGATATAGTGGTCGTGGTCGTTTTGATTATCGCCATAGGCTATTTTGTTTACAGACATATCAAGCGAATGAGAACAAGTAAGCGGTAGGAAGTATGGCTTACCGAAAATTATTACTCATCACTTTACTGGACTCCTGATGGCTAAGATAAATTTTGAAATCGTTGAAGTGGTCGTTTTTCGGCGCAAAGCTTTTCCGGAGTTCCTGGTGCTTCAGCGAGCCGACGACGAAAAGATTTATCCCGGACTATGGCAAATTGTAAGCGGCGGGATCGAACATGGTGAGAAAGCTTACGAAGCAGCGATTCGTGAGGTGCGGGAAGAAATCGGAGTCGAGCCGAAAAGGCTTTACAATACTCCTCTCACAAATACTTTTTATTTTTTCACAAACGATTCGGTAAATGTAAGCCCGGTCTTTGCCGCCGAAGTGGATAATGAAACAGGAGTGAAACTTTCTGAAGAGCACAAAGAGTTTCGCTGGCTGAAAAAAGAAGGCGCAATTTCGCTTCTAGTTTGGCCCGGACAGAAAGAAGCGATCAGGAGTGTTTATGATTACATCATACGGAAAAACCCGGCAAGAAAATTGATGGAGATAAAAATTAAATAAACTTCTAATCACAGAGTGTCCTATTACCTCATCTCCTTACTCTTTTCCCATAGCATATTCATCTCGTCGAGACTTGCATCATGGAGCAAGACATTCTTCTTAGATAGCTCATCTTCGATATAAAGAAATCTCTTTTGAAATTTCTCTGTTGCACCTCGCAGTGCGCTCTCCGGATGAACCCCAATGTGGCGAGCATAATTAACAAGGGAAAAAAGCAAGTCCCCGAATTCTTCCTCAATATGTTTTGCGTCTTGATTTTCGAACGCCATTCTTAATTCCTGGATTTCTTCCTCGACTTTCGCCCACACCTCTTCCGGATTTCCCCAATCAAACCCAACTTTTGCCGTTCTATCCTGAATTTTGAAGGCGCGCGCAAGAGCAGGAAAAGCAGTCGGAATCCCATCGAAGATGGATTCTCTCCCCCCCTCCGATTTTATTCTCTCCCAATTTATTTTTACCTGCTCCGGCGTATCTGCTTCGACACTCCCGAAAACATGCGGATGGCGTACAATCATCTTCTTCGTCTCATCATTCACCAAATCGGTAAGCGTAAATTTTCCTTCGTCTTCCGCTATCTGCGCGTGAAGTAATACATTTAACAGAATATCGCCGAGTTCGCTCTTGACCTCAGCCCAGTTTTCTTGGTCGATTGCTTCGGCAAGCTCGTAAACTTCTTCGATTGTGTAATGCCGGATTGAACGGTTCGTCTGGATTTTATCCCACGGACATTCTCGCCGCAGTCTTCGAACCACGTCAATAAATTCCTGCAAGGCATTCTGTTCTATCTTTGTCATCGTGCTTCTCTTTTTTCAGTTTTCAAAATCTGCTTCACAGTTTCAAACACTTCTTCAGGCTCAATACTTTTCATGCACCGCATATAATCTTCGTCTCTTAGTTGGCAGAAATCTCGGTTGCAGCATCGAATATCTTTATACAACGCAACGTGACCAAGATTTTTTTCGTAAGGAAACCAAATTTCTGGCTCACCGGGTCCGAAAATCCCAATTGTTGGGGTTCCGACCGCGGCTGAAATATGCATTGGGGCCGCGTCATTCGAAATGTAAACACCACATCGGGAAATAATTGCAGCAAGCTGCCTTAATTCCTGGGGCGCAATCGCTGTAAATTTCACATGAGTCACTGATGAAAACTTTTCCAAGTATTGAATATCTTTCGGCCCGTATGTAACTATAATTTGTGCGTTGAGCTTCTCAACAATTAATTCCGCAAGCCTGGCAAAATGTTCCGGAAGCCATACTTTCGCGGGCCACGTCGCGCCGATATGAAAACCGATTTTTAATCGCGAATCACCAATTCCTAACAATGTCAAATGTTTCGCCGCAGATTCTCTTTCACCTATAGTAAGAAAAATCTTCGGACTCCTATAATTTTCATTGATGCCAAGCGGCAGAAGGTATCTTAGATGAAAATTTACCGCCGTCAATTTCTCTCGTATCACAATCGGATGAGTATATGTTTTTCCGCGCCATCCGAAGTTGCCGCCGATTCTCATTTTCGCACCGGAAAGAAAAATTGCTATCGCGCTTCTTGGATTACCGAAAAGATCGATTGCAACGTCATACTTTTCCTTTCGAAGGACTGATACAATTCGAAACTGTTCCATTATCTCCTTCGCTGATAAATCATAAGGGATAATTTTATTCAAATTAGGATTGTTTTGCAAAAGAGTCACGCCGCCTTTATCACCCAAGTAATCAATCACGGCATCTGGAAATTTCTCGCGGAGAACTTCAATGACAGGAGTTGTAAGAACAATGTCGCCAATGAACTTCAGACGGCTGACCAGAATCTTCATGTGTGTTCCATCATTCCACTTTGTGCCTTTGTCTCTTAGCGCCTTAGATGTCAGTACCGCCATTCATTAACATAGTAATCCCAAAGGTCGGCAGTTGAATAAATATTCTCTATTCCATAAACCCTGTCGTCGATGTTCTGAGTTTCCTTTCCGAGCCGGAATGCTATCGTCATCGAACTTTGTGCTGACGACTGAATGTACGCCCACCTTTCATCCCACATCCCTTCACATTCGACATTATCCGGAGGGCCACACACGATATAAAACATTCCCATCGGAGTTTTCCACCCTTCTATGCAATTGTTAGTGAAAAACCGGTTTGCCTCGCCGACTCTCTGGTAATATCTCGCCATCTTATCGTATCCGCCATGGTCTTTCCAGAAATTCAGAAGATTCGCTTTAATCGCGGAATCGGTTTTCACTTCCACAATTTTCTTAATCTCACTGGTTGCAGCAATATAATTCAAAGAGTTGACCATCTCCATGAGATCATCAGTTATACCAGGAAAACCTTGGTTATAAACATGAAAGTAAAATTTTGAAATCAATATGTCATTCGCATCGGTTTCGTTGAACGCCTCAGGGCGCGCCAAAACTTTTAATAAATAATCTCCAATCGGCGGCTTTGGAATGACACCAAAAATAAATGTATATCCTTCGTTCAATTTTGCGACGGTGGAATACTTGTAAACCAATATTGTGTCTGTTCCATTGCTGCATGGATCATACCTCATCTGCTGATTCACATATGCCTGTAAATTCATATTTATCGTATTTTTTACATCCCTACGCAGCGTATACAAGAAAAAGGAAACGGAGTCGAGAGACGGTGCCTTCGATGCCACAACGGTAAAAAAACTAATTGTGTCAGCTAATAAGCCTACATTGGATAGAATGAATGGCGTTATTTTTCGCCCGCCTCCTATGCTGTCATATCTCGCAAGAAACAAAATATCGCCCATGACAGAATTCGCATTGGACGTTTCCGGAATATTGACTTGATAAACTTTGACGGCTTTCAATTTCGACTCTTCATCACTCACGCTTACTTCGACTCGGCACTCGCCGCTTTCTAATGGAAACGATTGGAGAAAGGCATCGTAAGAATTATCGTTTAAACCAGGATATGTATTCTGTCGGATTGTTCTGTCAAATTCTTTTGTAACCAGATCCTCGCCATTTTTTATTAGGCGAATTGTGCAAACATATGATGCGCGAAAAGAACTGTCCTGCTTCGCGTAATTCAATCTTGATTTTTTGATACTCACATAAACATCAAGACGGTTGCCAGTTAAAGATTTCGTTCGCGAAGATGAATCCGGCGACCAAAATAATCTTGCATCGAAAGTCGGCTGGCCCGCTTTTGAAATTGCATAATCGTAGAAGCACTGGTAAGCGTTTGTTTCGGTTTGATTACCGGCGCTACATCCACAAAGTAGGAATACAGCCAAGATAAGGAAAGTTAGACTAAAACTCGTCGCTTTCAACACGTTCAATGTCTGCACCGAGTCCTCTCAATTTTTTCTCAATGTGTTCATAGCCGCGGTCCATGTGATAAACACGCAGCACTTCTGTGTGGCCTTCTGCGACGAGTCCGGCAAGAATCAAAGATGCACTCGCTCGCAGATCGGTTGACATCACTTTTGCACCTTTTAAAGACTTAACCCCTTTTACAATCGCAACGTTCTCTTTTACTTCAATGTCCGCGCCGAGTCGCACCAGCTCCGGGACATGCTTGAACCTGTCAAAATAAATCGTTTCAGTTATAACTGAAGATCCTGTCGAACGTGACATCAGCGCAATCCACTGTGCTTGCATATCCGTCGGAAAACGCGGGTACGGCGCAGTGGAAACGTCAATCGGGGAAAGTTGTTTCGCAGCTTCTATCGTTATCGAATTCACGTCGCAGTCAACTTTTGCGCCCACTTGTTCAAGTTTTGAGAGAAGCTGTGAAACATGCGAAGGATCACAATTTACCGTGGTAATTTTCCCGCCAGCCATGGCGCCTGCGATTAAAAAAGTTCCTGTTTCTATTCTATCGGGAATATTCTTGAAATCTGTCGAATGAAGATCATCTACACCTTCGATAGTGACAATCGGATTGCCCAAGCCTTCGATTCGCGCCCCCATTCTTTTAAGAAACTCACCAAGTGCTGTGACTTCAGGCTCAAGCGCAGCATTGCTGATCATTGTCGTTCCTTTCGCAAGAACAGCAGCCATCATAATGTTGGCAGTCGCGCCGACGCTCGGCACGTCAAAGTGTATTCGTGCACCGGTCAATTTTTTTGCCTTGGCAACAATGTAGCCGGAGTCGAGCGTCACCTCAGCGCCAAGCTTCTGCATTCCCTCGATATGCAAATTGACGGGGCGCGGACCCCACGCGCATCCACCCGGCATCGACACTTTCGCATATCCATGCCTACTTAGAAGTGGGCCCAAAACATAAATTGACGCGCGCATTTTTTTCACCAGCTCATACGGTGCTTCATATCTATTTATGGCCATCGTATCGATCGTTTGAATTTTTTCGTCCAAAGATACTGTCGCGCCCAACGTCTCCATGAGCTGTGCCATGGTTGTAACATCTTTAAGATCCGGCGTGTTGTCGATTTTGAATGTGCCGGGTGCAAGCAGAGCTGCCGGCATTAGTGCAAGAGAGGCATTTTTTGCGCCGCTGATCTCGACTTTCCCGGAAAGTTTCTTTCCGCCGTGAATTATAAATTTATACATAAACTTCAGAATTCATGCAAGGCTTTCTTTAATATATCGCCCCGTCGCAAACAAAGTCGAAAACAATCCTAATAAGGTCGCAATGCCGACAATCGCGGCATAAAACTCAGGGGGGGGTAAAGTTTCAGCTATAATATTTTCCTGAATCAATACAATGGCGGCTTTCATCAAGCCGTAAATTAAAGCCGCTGCCGCTAATCCGCCTGTGAAACCTTGTATCATTCCGCCGAGCAGGAACGGCATCCTCACAAAACTCCGCGAAGCGCCGACTAACTTCATTGCATCTATGATCCGTTTCCTGTGCGAAATAGCTAAGCGCATGGAATTGTAAACGAGAAATATCGAGAGCAAAACCAGTGCACCGCCGAAACCGCTGACGATTCCATAAAAAAGTCTGACCCGCTTATCGATGAGCGTCAACAAAATTTTTCTATATTTGACCGATTCCACTCCCGGAATTTTTTCAACGGTTGCGGCTATCCTTCCCACATCGTGCGAATTTTTGCTTTGATCATTTACAAAAATTCGGAACGAAGCAGGCAACGGATTGAATTCAAGCACGGATTTTATGTCCTGTCCAAATTCTTTTTTAAAAATGTCTGCCGCATCGTCTTTGCTTATGAATTGAATGCTGCTCACACCACGCGTTGCCGTTAGATTATTTTTGACTTCTCGAATTTGATCGGACGACAACGAATCCGATAAGAATACTTCGATCTCCACTTTTGCTTTCAAGTAATTCAGAAATTTTTCTGCCTGCATCGACGTGATGTAAAAACTGGCCAGTAAAGTAAACGCAAGTGCGACCATGAGAATCGAAAAGAATGCGCTAAGCTTTGCTCGCCCTAACCCACGGAATGCTTCTCTTAATACGAACCAGAATCTTCTCACATCACCGTCCTTCCGGATTTATAACTGCCGACAACCTTCACATGAGGACAAATCTCACGCAAATGATCGATCGCGTTCGATTGCCTTTCATCTTCGATGCCTCCCTTGAAGTCGACAAAGAATTCATAATCCCATTGCTTTCGGACAATCGGTATCGAGTCAATAGACAGAAGATTGATGTCACGGATTGCAAAAACACTTAGCACTTTGTGTAACGCGCCCGAGTGATTTCTTAAACCAAATACCACCGAAGTCTTGTCCGCGTCCGCCGGGACAAAATACTTCTTCGAAATGACCAAAAATCTGGTAAAATTGCGGCCATCACTTTCAAGGTGTTTTTTCAAAACTATAAGTCCATAATCATCAGCTGCGGCTTCACTTGCTATCGCTGCAATGCTTGGGTCTTCAGTTTCAGAAACATACTTCGCAGCTCCTGCGGTATCATAATATTCTATTCGAGTCAATTTCATTTCGCGGATGAACTTTCTGCATTGCAGGAGCGCTTGTGGGTGCGAATAAACTTTTTTAATAGAAGACAACTTCGCTCCATGAATCGCAAGAAGAGAGTGAGAAATCTTCAGCTTAATTTCACCCACTCCGAACACAGGTTCTTCGTCGAGCAAATTGAACACTTCACGAATCCCGCCCCCAAGAGTGTTCTCAACTGGCACAATGCCGCTATCCACTTTTCCACTTGCCACAGCATGGATCGCATCTGCAAAAGTGTTGTATGGAACAAGCTCAATATTTTCTTTAGAGAAAAAATGCTTAGCAGCAATTTCACTGTAAGCTCCTTTCTCGCCCTGGAACGCTACTCGGATTTTTTTCATTGTCTCAGAAATTAGATTCGTCTTTCCATAATGTTATCTGCCATGGTGCCGACGAAGATGGTCTGTCTAATTCAAAATATGCATTGCCATCCACTTCTTCGATGTCAGCAGGATTGAATGCCACGGTAAGCGTAAACTCGAGCGTAACTGTTGCATGTAGTGAATCCACACTGCTGTCCGAAGAGGCATTCCAAATTAGATCGAGCCTATTCACAAGCTGGAACATCCCGTACGTCGATCTCATCTCGTCGTCCCTTCCCCACGCAATAGGAACGTTATTGTCGTAGTCCCAATAAGTAAAAGTAAAATTCGGGCCAATCAGTTTTGTGTAAACGCTCGTGTCCATGAATGTGTATGCGTAAACAAAATTCTGAAATACCCCATCAATTGTTTTTTGATCGGACAAAATACCGCCAACCGTCTGTTCCTGCGTCGCCAATTTCGGGGCAAAAATATTCTCGCAACTCATAAAAAGAAAAGTCAACGAAACAATCATCCACTTCATGGGTTTGCCTGAGCTTTCAACTCGCTCCATGTTAAGTTATCGCCGATCTTTGAATCAATCCAACGGTAAATGGACCAATTCTGGTTTTTGTCGTGGCCCAAATAGAATTGCAAACTTCCCTGCACTTGTTGCAAGTAACTTTTGTTTGGCCAAAAAAGCGTGTAGTTTGCGCTGAAAAGAACTGAGTCGCTGCTTAACGAGTTAAAATTTTGTGAAGATAATGTGAGAGCAGGGCTTGCGCTACTTGATGATTGTATGATGAGATTGTTGAAGTAAGTTTGTTCCGAATTTTTATCCCAATTTTGGAAAATCAGTTGATTCACATCGGATGATTGAACAAAGGAAAATGCTCTTCCTCCAAAGGTGGTATCGGAAAGACACGAGAGATAATTATCTACATTCATGTTGGCAATCGCGCTCGTTAGATTTTGTATTACGATACTTGCAGAAGTAGGCGGCGTAAAACCCGACTGACCCTGCTGAGGCGGTTCCGGCTGCCGCGTTTCGAATAAATCGCATCCCGAAATCACAACGAGCATCACCATCAAGATTACGGATGACCTCATCATTCGACGACAACCCGCCCCTCCAATGCTCTAACCAGAGTAGCTTCATCCGCAAACTCCAGGTCGCCGCCGACCGGAACTCCGCGAGCTATTCTTGTCACTTTGGCTCCAAGCGGCTTTAACAAATTGCCAAGATAAATTGTCGTTGCTTCGCCTTCAACGTCCGGGTTCATCGCCAAAATAATTTCGCTGACTCCATCGTCAAGTCGGTTAAGGAGCTCTTTTACTTTCAACTGTTCAATGCTAACTCCTTCCAGCGGGCTCAATGCACCTCCTAAAACGTGATAAACTCCATGAAATTCGTTTGTCTTCTCAAGCGCGAGAACATCGCTCGGATCCTCGACAACACAAATCTCGGAGTGGTCACGATTCGGATCTGAGCAAATCGAGCATGGATCTTTCTCCGTTATGTTCCAGCAAATCGAGCAATATCGTATTTTTCGTTTCACTTCAATGATTGCAGCCGCCAGACGGTTAGCATCTTCATTATTTGTTTTCAGTAAATGAAGAGCAAGCCGTTGAGCGGTCTTCCTTCCGATTCCCGGCAGCTTGCTCAGTTCGCCAATTAAAATTTCGAGTGCTTGAGAAGTGTAAATCATTTAAGAATTTCCACCAAACTTAAAACCTGGGAGCATCGTCAGCAGACCGCCGGCACTTGATCCTAGATGATCCGTCGCCATCTTATCTGCTTTCTCCAAAGCATTGTTGACGGCAGCAACGACAAGGTCTTCAACCATTTCTTTGTCCTGAGATTTTATTATTTCAGGCTCGATCTCTATTTTCAATATCTCTCTTTTCCCATTCGCGGTTACTTTAACCATTCCGGCCCCGGCGTCTCCGGTCACGCTCATGTTCTCAAGCTCCCTCATCGCCTTGTCGATATTCTTTTGCAGCTCAGAAAGCATCTTCTGCATATTTCCAAAGTCATTCATTTAAATTAAACTCCTTTATAAAATATACTTTTCAAACCCCGTTGTTCAAATAACCATGCGAAATAGTTCTTAGCAATCTATCTGGGAGCTAATCTGGTGGAGCCAAAAGACTAAATCGCTAAGTAAATATTTCTATTCGTAATTTTTCTCCCGCCCAATTATTTTACACGCTTATGAGGCATGCCGCATCATAATAAAAAATATAATCTAGGAGGGGGAAAGGCGGCATTTGCACATCTTAGGTCTCTTTGCGGATAAGATTTTTTAGTAGAGGGCGAAATCAATCTCGTGTCGTTCCATGTTCACGCGCAAGACTTTTACACGGACGCGGTCACCAAGCTGGTACACTTTGCCGCTCCGTCTTCCCTTCAACTGAAATTCTCCCGGAATGAAGGTGTAATAATCGTCCATCTCTCTTACATGGACAAGACCTTCAACTAACAAATCATCAACCTCGACAAACATTCCGAAGTTAGTGATCCCCGCCACTGTCCCATCAAAATCATCGCCAATGTGTTCCATCATGTATTGGACTTGTTTTACTTTGACCGACTCGCGCTCGGCTTCCACAGCATGGCGCTCCGCTTCGCTGGAAGATTTGCAAATATCGGGGAGCATCTTCTTCATATTCTGAACTTCGGGAGATTCGTTCCCGTTTTCGTAAGCATTCAAGAGCCTGTGAACCACAAGATCCGGATATCGCCTGATCGGAGATGTAAACTGGGTGTAATATTTGAAAGCGAGCCCGTAATGGCCGATATTTTTTTCCGAGTAAATTGCTTTTGCCATCGAGCGCAGCATGATGTCGTTTATCAAATATTCCGCTGATTTTCCTTCCACTGATTGAAGAAGTTTTTGAAGCTGTTTCTGACTTACTGTGCCATCATAATTTAGATTGTAACCGAAATGCGAGACGAACACAGCCAGCTCCCTGATTCTGTCGGGATCAGGCGCATCGTGGACACGGTAAAGAAACGGCTTTGCCTTGACTCCGTGCCTGCCTATGTGCGACGCGACAGTTTTATTTGCCAGCAGCATGAATTCTTCAACGAGTTTGTGGCTATCAAGACGCAATTTCTTGATTATCTCTACCGGTCTTCCAAGTTCATCGAGCACAAACTTCGCTTCTGGTAAATCGAAGTCGATGCTGCCGGCGCGGCTCCGAAGCTTCGCCAGCGTTTGGGCAAGCTTGTTCATCTCGATAATTGTCTCAACATAATCACCATGACGTGTGTCTATAATTTTCTGAACTTCTTCGTATGTAAATCTTCTCTTGCTTCGAATCACTGACTTCGCAAATTTGTAATCTAAAATTTTGCCGTGTGAATCGACTTTCATTATTACTGAATACGTCAGCCTGTCGAGCTCCGGAATCAAGCTGCAAATCTCGTTTGAAAGTGCATGAGGCAACATCGGAATCACGCCGCTCGTCAGATAGACACTTGTTCCACGTTTATACGCTTCCGCATCAAGCGCACTCCCCAGTCGTACATAATGGCTCACGTCGGCAATGTGCACCCCCAACTCATAGGCATCGTCCGCAATTTTTTTCAGTGAAACCGCATCGTCAAAGTCTCTCGCGTCTTCAGGATCGATTGTGAAAACCATCTCGTCTCTCAGATCAAGCCTGTCCGCAATTTCTTCCCGAGAAATGTCCTCACGGAATGACCTTGCCTCTCTCAGAACATCATCGGGAAAATTCTTTCGAAGGTCAAACTGTGCCGCGATACTTTCCAACTCGACATTCGGATCGCCTGCGTCTCCGAAAATTGAAACAACTTCCGCAGAATAGCCGGTGTATTTATCGACAGAGAGCTTTGCCAGAACTTTGTTGCCTTCTTTTGCGCCGTTCAGCTTCTTTCTGGAAACATCTATGGATGGTGGAAAATTTTTATCGTGCAATAACAACTTAAATGCATTCCCGACTCTCTCAACCGTCCCCACAATTTTCTTTTCCTCACGTTCCAGGACCTCGATGACCTTAACGATAACCACCTTGCCTTTTCCGCCAACCACTTTGACGCTGACCCGGTCTCCGGATTTTGCATCTCCCAACCCGTTCGATGAAACCACAAATTGAACTTTGCTATCACCGCTTAGAGTTGGCTGCTCGGGAATGAAAAATACATTTTCATATCTGCCGAGTCTTAGGAATCCGGTTGCAGTATCCGTCATCGGTGTGGAGCCGAATTTTCTTCTGCCGCTTTGCTGAACGTCGCCTTTCTGCTCGAGCTGCCGGAGAGCCTGCTTGAACCTTGCATATTCATGCTCGGAAGTATACCCCAACACTTTCGCGAGCTCCCGCTTTTTAAATGTTGACAGCGGGTTCCGCTTCAGGAAATTCTGAATTTCCCTTCCAATATCATCGACTTTTTTCGATTTAGTTTTGTGTGAAGTTCTTTTCATATTCATCCTTGTACTTCACGACAGCATTTGCTACTCCTCTTGCTATCGCTTCCTGTCCATTTTTGCTTCTCAAATATTTTTCCTCTTTTGGATTCGATAAATACCCGGTTTCGACCAGAACCGCTGGCATCGACGCACCGACGAGCACATAAAAGCCTGCCTGGCTGATTCCGTTATTCCCGACTGAAGCTGTTGAGGAAACATTATCTTCGATCAGCTGCGCCAGTTGCTCTGAATATTTTACATAGGCGCTGTGTGCCATGGTTGTCAAAATCATGTTATCCTCATCATAAGCTTCGTACTTCTTTTCATAATCGTTCTCATATTTCACAGCAGCATTTTCTTGCGCAGCAATTCGAATCGCCTCGTCCGTTCTACCTGGACGAAGAAAATAAGTTTCAAGCCCGTTCATCGAGTTCGGCTTATGAGGCATCGAATTGCAGTGTATGCTGATGAAAAGTTTTCCACCTGCCTCATTCGCTATTTCGCCGCGCTTATCCAATTCAACAAACTCATCATCATCCCGCGTCATGACAACTTTTACTTTCGGCAATCTTTCATTTATCGCCTTCTTCAAATCCTTAGCGACTGCCAGCGTTACATTTTTCTCCATCGTTCCCTTGAGGCCGATCGCACCCGGATCTTCCCCGCCATGGCCCGGGTCAATCACGACAATGTCCAATTTCCAATCCTTTTTCTCATCTTCAAGTTTTTTCTTGATCTCATCGACGGCAATATTCTTGACATCAGCTTGAGAATAGAGCGCCACAACCACAGCACTCGCGGTGCTGTCGATAGAGGTCTGCTGTGAAATATATTTCCGTTTCAATTTGAAACTAAGCTGCACCGAATTTGGGTTTTGAATTGCCAAAACATTCGAATAGATATCCGTTGCCGGAAGCGAACTTAATTTCCGCATGTTGCCAGCTGCGGGCATGATGGTGATATACAAAGTGTTGTCATGTCCTATTGCAGCTTCGCACGCACTCGGCAGGTTCTCCATTGCTATCCGCACAACCGCTCCGTTCGCCTTTTCCTCGGCTTGCACATCCGTTATTAATGGCGGTGCAACATTCGCAGTCGCAAAATCAAATTCTCCTTTTGCTTCATCAAAAGCAAGTGTACCATGAAGGATGAGAGAAAAATAATCGCTCACAAAATTAGCGGGTATATATAATTTCCCGTTCGCGGAGAGAATCGGCAGCGGCAACTGATAAATTTTCGACTCGCCGCTGGTCGAGACAACTATGAAATTGTTGTCCGGTGTAAAAAGAATGTTCCCATACCCGGAATAAACATCTAACTTCCCCGTCGATTGCAAGACGGAATCATAAAGGCCGAGGTTCTGCGACAAGTCGATCAATGACACATAGGTGTGATTCAAACTGATAAATCCTCCGATGTAAGAAGTTGTGTCTCCAACTTTGAGTACCGTGACTTTAGGCTGTGCAGAGAGAGAACTTGACAAAAAGAAAAGGAGCAAAAGTAGGCTTGCGATCTGCAATCTCCAATCCGAAATTTTCATCCGCGCTTTCACTTTTCTCATTCGCCCTTCCTCAGTTCGATTCCATATAGAAACAAGGGGACGTCATATTTGACGGGATCGATTGGATCAAGTTGCTTGAGATTCTCGGTAATCTCAACTGCTGTTTTCCAGTTGTCGGTTTTTCTCTTTGTCAACTGCAACTTCCTTGCGGCTCTTGAAACATTTACATCAAGCGGGATAATGAGTTTGTCCGTGCCAAGCCAATCATAAAAACCGAAGTCAATTTCATCCTTGCGCGTCATCCACCTCAAAAACATATTCATCCTTTTGCACGCACTTCCTTGTTTCGGACTTGCCAACAATGCGCTTGCACGCGGGGTCAACTCACCACCGAGTCGCAACGGGATATCGAACGCTTTCATTTTCTCGAGCAACCCTGTCAAAATATAGTACGCTCTATGATTTATTATTCCATCACCATTTATATTTTTTTGTATCGCATTTCTGATCGTACCGTGATGCGTTACGAGAGAACTCAGCACAAACAATACCTGCACAATATCATTTCCGGTTATGTTCTTGTAGGCGAACTGAACATGACCGTCCATTTTTTTAAGAAGATGGACATAATCAAAATTCTTGATGGCGTTGTAAGGCGATTCCCCAAGTTCGTTAAATATTTTTTCAAGTGAGCGAATTATTGCGTACCGCGGCCCGATCGCAAACATCGCAGCGATGAACGCGGCAACTTCAATATCGTTTTCATCCTTGAATCTTTTCGGAAACCAAATCGGATCCGAGAGATAAAAGTCCTTAAGCGAGTCATTGACCTGGTGGGATTCAAAAATCTTCTGCAGATAATTCAGACCTTGTGAGCGCCCCGCGCCATGCCGCACACTAAATGGCGATGATCGAGCGGCACATGCTGGTACATCACAGCTCATTTCGTAAGCCTCTCAAATGTTCATTTCGTCCTTGTCGGAACGGCGGGATTTGAACCCGCGACCCCTTGCACCCCAAGCAAGTGCGCTACCGGGCTGCGCCACGTTCCGTTTACTTTAAATTAATCTTTTTGACTGACTCAAACAATGTAAGTCAGCGGAAGAGGCACAAATAAAAAGTCTATTTCAAGCTTTATCAGAGAGTCGCTGGACAAGATCATCTAAGAATGCACGCGTTTCAAGTAAAGTCTGCTTCAAGTCTTGCGGCGAATTCTTCCTTTTCTCAGCCTCAATGTCAACAACCAGCCCTGAGCTTCTATTTGACTTAGCACTCAAAACTTTTTTTGCCCCGTCAATTGTAAAACCTTCATCACGAACGAGCCGCTTGATTTCAAAAATCGAACTAATATCTTTATTGGTATAAATCCGATTGCCGGCTCTATTCTTTGCTGGATTCAGCTCGGGAAATTGAGATTCCCAATAACGTAAGACATGTTGCTCAAGCCCCGTTATGCGGCTCACTTCGGAGATGGAGTAATAAAGTTTCTTAAACTCGAAATCCTTCATGTGCCGAAAGTATAACACATTATGTCGATAGTTGCAAATTGTTTTTAGGTGATTCACGTAAGTTTTTAACTTGGAATTCGGAGTAAGTGATAATAAATTACTTCTTCAAAGGATCGTTACGACAACGCGCCTGTAGCTCAATTGGATAGAGCAACAGACTTCGGATCTGTCGGTTGGGGGTTCGAGTCCCTCCAGGCGCACGAGAACGGAATGATGTCCCACTCAATTATCTTATACAAGCAGGTCCCGTTAAGAATTATTTCTGTGCCGGAGGGGACAAAAGCTGAGAAGTATTTGATAGGATCAATAGGGTGAAAAGAAAAAAGTATAAGGGAGCAAAAGATGAAAGTCCTCATCGCGGATAAACTCTCGGATAAGACGGTATCGGTATTGAAGAAACTTGGAATAGAAGTTTCAGTGAATGCAGAGCTGACCGCGGACGACCTTCCGCAAGCCATCGGGGATTCTGACATTCTAATCGTTCGTTCAACAAAAGTCACATCAAAGACAATCGAATCGGCGCCAAATCTTTCGCTTATCATTCGCGCCGGCGCCGGTGTAAACACAATAGACCTCGCTGCCGCTAACACGAGAGGTATTTACGTCTCGAACTGTCCGGGGAAAAACACGGAGGCAGTTGCCGAGCTTGCGATTGGACTTTTAGTTAGTGCAGATCGGCAAGTTACAAATGCCACCTGCGACTTGCGAAATGGCTCTTGGAAAAAGAAGGAATACGGCAAAGCACGAGGACTCAAGGGCCGCACACTCGGAATCGTCGGCTTCGGAGCAATCGGAAAAGCCGTCGCAAGCCGCGCTCAGGGTCTTGAGATGAAAGTAATTGCATGGTCAAGAAGTCTGACAAAAGAGACCGCGGAACAGCTTAGCGTTGCATGCGTTCCGGACCTGCAGAGTCTTGCGCAACGATCGGATGCGGTTAGCATCCATGTTGCGTACGAAGAAGAGACTCACCATTTAATCAATAAAGTTTTTTTCGACTGTATGAAAAACGGGGCGATTCTAATCAATACATCAAGAGGAGAAGTCGTTGCCACGCAAGCTCTGAAGGATGCAATCAAAACAAAGAAGCTGCGCGTCGGTCTCGACGTATTTGAGAACGAACCGACCGGCAGTGAAGCTCCATTCGCGGATAAAGAGCTCGCAGGTATGGTAACAGGCACGCCTCACATCGGAGCATCAACAGACCAAGCTTCCGAAGCTATAGCCGATGAAGTCGTGAATATCGTCAAGTCATTTCAAGAAACAGGTGTACCACTACACACGGTCAACATCCGGGCACGTTCTTCTGCTACACAGTCGCTCGTAGTCCGCCACTACAACCGCATTGGAGTCCTTGCAGGAATCTTAGACAAGCTCCGAAGCAGCGGGATCAATATCGAAGAGATGACGAACATAATTTTCGAAACGTCGAAAGCTGCCTGCTGCACATTGCTGCTCGACGGAGCACCATCAAACTCGGTGCTGAGCGAAATGCAGAAAGATGAGAACATAATAGAAGTGTCGCTGAAATCGCTCAATCCCATGAAACTCTAGCGAAGAAAAATTCGTTATCATCCTCAAACAGGAGAATGCTATGGAGAGTAAGACCACGTTAGCTGCAGGATTCTTAAAAGAATTAGAGGGAGAAGCACCCGCCAGCCGGAAGTGCCTCGAAAGAATTCCCGAAAAATTATTTGACTGGAAGCCGCACGAGAAGTCGATGCCAATGGGTTACCTTTCTCTGTTGGTCGCCGAAATTCCAAAATGGATAAAACATACGATCGAAATTTCCGTAATTGATTTTGCAACATGGGAGCATTTTCAACCAAAGACCACCACTGAATTAGTGAATCACTTCGATGATAATCTAAAGGGAGCGAAGAATGCTTTACAGAATGCTTCAGACGAAGCGCTTTCCGAACTCTTTTATCTCAAGAACAACGGACAGGTTCTGATGAGTCTTCCGAAGAAGGAAAGCGTAGGACAAACGATCAACCATCTTGTCCATCATCGCGGACAACTGACTGTCTATATGCGTCTGAATAATATACCCGTTCCCTCGATTTATGGCCCTTCGGCAGACGAAAGAGGATTTTAAATTCTTTTTCGCAAGCTTCATTCGGAAAGATGGAACCGGAGACTCAGCTTCTTCAAGAGGAATCCCATGCAGGAAATTTTAGGTTGGACATGAAACTGGGAAACAGAGTTTCATATAAGCGACATTACAAAACGTATGCTTAATAATGAGAAAAGCGCTGGGCGTATGTATAGCTATTGTGTCTAAGTGGGCTGTCTATATGGGAGTGTTCCGAAGAGGCGACCTTCCCCTGAGACTTTCGAGTATCAATCTTCGCACAAAGGATGCCGTGCGGACACGCCTTGACCCGTCCACGCTCTCTGTCTTTCGTTGCAAGACCTAGATCTCTATCACAAAGCTATTTTTCTTTTTTCCCCGCGTCTTAATTCTCTTGTGAAAGCGCCGGAGAGGTTTCTCGGCAGCTGCGAATGTCTCATTGACGGAGACTGACATATTTGAAAATTCTATTACGGGGTTCTTATCCTCCGAGGATTCCCGACGGAACTCAATCAGAGTGCCCGCAGCAGATTCCGATAATCGTTCGATACCCTCGAAATCGAGAATCAAAGTAGTCGGATTCTTCCTGTACTCGTCAGGCCTTGCCCTCCACAGACTAATCACAGTTCCGATCAACCTATCGGCAGAGTCCCGCGACTGCAGCGTCTTGGGAATCGAAGAGGCAATTCGAACCGTTAATTTGCTATCCGTTTTATCTTTCATGCATCTCCTTATAAACAATATAACACAAATGCTGTCGGGAACCGCATTGAAAGCTAGAATGGACATGGATTCCACCACGTGCCCGTCTCTGAAAACGAATCCGTCCATGAATCCCGGACTGGCTCTTAACTCCTGCCTATCGTTCCCTCCGGCGGCAATGGGTCAATCCATGACCGGAACTGCTCTGTTGCTTAACGTGACCCCTGGGAGCCATCAAATTCCACCTAATCCACGCTATGACCTCTATAGGCTGAACTATGACTCTCTTGATGACATAATTACCCTTCCATGCGGTGAGGCATTCCCACCAAAGAAAGGTGGGGTCCTCGACATTCCGTTATCGGAAAGCGTCTCCCTTACAACTCTTTCTCAAACGCTGCATTGTTCAACGCTATCTCTCCCGACACACTCCTGTCGAACACAAAACTTATCTCCGTCACTCTCGCGGCGTCAAACTACCCGTGGCTATCGTGATAAAATATAGATTCACTTCTTTTATGATTTTCCATTGAATCATCTTGTAAAGTTCATGTTCGGGAGTATCCCGAAGGGATCGCTTGGCGACAATTCCCTCACAGCCTTAGGAAAACCGTTGACGGTCTGCAGAGCGTGGCGCATAACGTCCTGCGGGACAAAGTCGTGGCGCGCTCCTTGTGGCCTATAGTGTGCGCGCCATGAAGCGAATACCTTGCATATACAATGACGAGCGTCTTTGTCCTGCATGTTATACGCAGTCGCGCTTACTGAACTTTCTGTAATGTTACATCGGCGAAGAGAACCTTGCCCGATACGAGTTCGGTTGCTCCAGCTGATAGGTAGACCGCTATAGAATCCGAGGGCGAGGGAGATAGAGTATCCAATACAGATATCATTGACCATTCAGATGAATCACCAGAAGCGGATATACGGTTCACCCACTGGCCCTGTGACCATGTTCCTAAGGATACGCTTGCGGGCCAGCTATTACTTGATTTCATCCAGACTGTCAGCTTATAAACACCGACTCCTGATTGAGCGGAGACGTAGGTCTGGGCGAAGCCTTGTTGTGGTATCCACCCTGGCTGAAGTTGGAGAGACCAAGTGCCATCGCCAGTCGGGGCAGCCTGCACTATAGTAGCTAACGAAGTGTCGCATACCCACGAGCTGAGAGATGGTTTCCCGTTTACTTCAAACGTTGGGTTTTCTATCAAGTTGCCGGAGGATTGAGTGGGTCCCGTCGAACTTTTGTTGCAAGAGGAGAGAAGTGTGATCAACAGGACTGACAGTCCAACAGCATTGAATCTCAGCATGTTCATAAGTATCTCCTTTCTATTGTGTCGTGCGATTGCACATAACGTTCTGCGGGACAAAGTCGTGGCGCGCTCCTTCTTGATATAATGCGCGCGCCATGAAGCGAGAACATTGCATATGCAAATGACGAGCGTCTTTGTACCGCATGTTATGTGCCGTTGCGAGTTTCATGGCGCCAACTCTTCCTGTTTTGGTGTGGCATTGATCTCGATGCACTGTTTGATCAAAGCCTGCGACAATTTGGCAGAATCAACTATTCCAGAGTCTGTGCCATCATGCAAGTCCGAGCCATGAACTGCTGAAGACCTGAGTTTGTAAAGACGCTTTACTGATGAGAAAATATTCTTTCTTTTTTCTTCGTCGATAGGGGAAAGGAACTTGGCACAATAGAGGCTGATGCGGAATACTAACTCGCTTTCAATACCGAACAGTCCCTCAATGCCCGACCATAGGATGGCCAGTCTTGCTCGTGGGTGAGGATGCCAATTATAAGAAGCCATCGCATGTGCTGCGTTCATGAAGTTGGCATCCTTTAGGAGATCGCGTGCGGTCTCGAAATGCTTCTCTATCCACTGGGCCTCTTCCTCACTGATCTTCCGAGCTTCCGATGAACCAGTAATATGAAGATGGTAGGTGATGACGTGCAAGGATGTCTTTGGACCGAAGGATTCTGCGGGTGTGTCGGATTGAAGGTTGCAGGATGCATCGCAGTTGAGGATGGCACTTAAGAGAACAGCATCCCACAGTGTATTCCATGCGAGTATTGCTAGCGCCTTGGTATCATTGCAGGTAATGTGAATTTGACTCGAGACCTGCCTCAGAAAAATGGCCGCAATTCCGAGATCAATCTCGCTTCTTGATACTTTGATAATGGCGTCAGGCTGCGGGTCACATCGAGCGGGCAAAATCTCAACTCCTGAGCCAAGTCTGATGGGCCGATCGACAGTTAATCCATTGATAAGAAGAAAAGTCTCCGAACCCTCACACGTGATGCTCAATCGAAATTACTCCTTATGCTCATTTCCGATAGCCGTTCGCAATGGCACATAACGTCCGCGGCAATCACGTTCGTGCCGCGCTCCTTGAAGCCTCTTATGTGCGCGGCATGAAGCGAGTTAAATAATATATAATAATCGAGCATCGTGATTGCCGTTGTTATGCGCTGGCAAAGTCGTTTCATATTTACGTGAACTTTTGCTAAGGTGGCACATGGACATCACCAAGATGTCTTCCCTTCCTTTACAACCTCTCCAACTGGAATCCACTTGGCGATGTAACCTACGTCACCGATGACCAGAGTATCATGTAGGCCAAGGGCCTCTAATCTAAATCTACCTCCATAACCTGATGAACACCCAACGGAGGTGTGGCGTTTTATGACAGTCGCGCCACCAAGGCCTTCTGCCACCGTTGAATCATCGATTACTCCCTCCAACGTGATGAGGCTATCAGGACGGTGAACCGATACGTCTGTAAACATAACATGGAGCGGAAGTCGCAGCCCGTCAGTAACGATGAACACATCACCTTCCCACCGCCCCCTTCGGGATAGTGGATCGGGAGAATAGCATCCAACGAAAATGAACAATAGAATTAGAAAATATTTACTCATACATATTATCTATGAAAGTGCCAGACTTTGCTTGCGCATAACTACCTGCAACATGCAGCACTGCGTGTTTCTGGCTTCCAGAGCATGAAAGCCGCACTATTTCGTTTTTCTGTTTTTTGTATGAATCATCTTCCTCTAAATCTAACCACCGTACCCTGAAATATCAAACTCCCACTCAATTATCTCTGTTGCCTTATTCATATTCTATTTTTTCCTTCAGAAGTCCTTCTGAAAGCTTCAAGTCGAACTTGCTTCTTTCGATAAGCACGAGTATTTTTCTGTCGAGTAAAAATTCCGCGTCTCAACAAAATAATAAACTCAGGGATACCATGACCCATTTCTACGGCAATTTAAATAATCCCGAATTAATCTCGGTTATCGATGAACTCTCTCTCTGGTCAGCACCGTTCGGCTTGCGGCTCCTTGATACCGTGCATTACAAAAAAGGGATGAGAGCATTAGATATAGGATGTGGACCGGGATTTCCTCTGTTAGAGCTCTCAATGAGGTTGGGAAAAACGTCGCAGGTCTATGGTCTCGATCCATGGAAAGCGGGCATCGAACGCGTGAGGCAAAAAATTGAAACATACGGATTGTCGAATGTCGAAGTTGTAGAAGGACGCGCCGAAGAGATGCCGTTTGAGGAAAGCTGCTTCGATTTAATCGTTTCAAACAACGGAATCAACAATGTCAAAAACGTTGAAAAGACGCTCGGGGAATGCGGGCGCGTATCGAAACATGGTGCGCAGTTTGTTTTTACTTTTAACACGGATCAAACGTTTGTAGAATTCTATGATGTGTACCGTGAAGTCTTAAAAGATTGCGGGATGAAAGAATACCAAAAGAAATTATCCGAACATATCTACTCAAAACGCAAACCTGTTTCTGAATTCAAAAACGATCTGGAAAAGCACGGCTTCAGAGTTATCTCAATCTACGATGACATCTTTTACTACCGCTTCTTCGATGCTACTGCAATGCTTGATCATTTCTTCATGAAATTCGCATTCATGCCGAGCTGGAAAAAAATGATTCCGGATGATCGGCAAGAAGAATTATTTCAGAAGATCGAAAACAGACTCAATGCCGAAGCCGAAAAGTCAGGCGGTTTCTCTATGCAGGTTCCATTCGTAACAATGGATTGCGAGAAGGAAAAATAGTTTCCGATTATTTCAAAAGCTCTACAATTTTATTGCGCGAGAGTGCTCCCCTAACCAGACGTATTTTAGATCGAGGCAATTTTAAGAACTCAACGAGTAAATTCAGAACCGCCTCGTTCGCCTTTCCGTCAACAGGTTTGGCACGAACAAATATCTCGAAACTATCATCGTTTTTTCGGATGATCTTGTTTTCTTTCGAATTTGGATGGACTTTAACTTTCAGGAACATCTAAACAATATCAAAATTCAAAAGTTAAAAGTCAAAAATAATTGTTAGGGAATTTCTCAATTTTATTTTTTCTTACCCAGTCTGTGAATTATATTAATGCGGCCACGGGGCGTGGCTCAGCCCGGTTAGAGCGCTTGGTTCGGGACCAAGAGGTCGTGGGTCCAAATCCCACCGCCCCGACTCAGATGTCCTCAGAACAGAAAATTTTTCTTTAGCCAATACGGCAACACCTACTTTTCTTTTTCGAGCGGCGAATATTTCAAGCGGTCGGGAGCGTATCTCGGATCTTTCATCAACAACCTCTCGATGACTTCCCCTCCAATAATGTGTCTCTCGATTATTTCAACGACGTCCTCTTTCTGCACGCCGCTGTACCAAACACCTTCCGGATAAATAACGACATTCGGTCCGTACTCGCAGACATCGAGACAGCCTGCTTTATTCGCTCTGACTTTTGTTCTCAACCCGCGCACATGCAACTCTTTCTTAAACAATTCACGGATGTCTTCACTTCCTTTTTGTGCACAAGAACCTTTCGGATCGTCGTCTCTTCTTCTATTGGTACAGATAAAAATATGTCTTTCGTATCTCATAATTTGGATTATTAATTCAGAATTCTTTTTACCAATACCCGGTCGTTATGCTGACATCGCCGAAAACTTTTGTGCTGCAAGCGACTCTCTCGTTTTTCCCGTAGCTCGCGGATTTCATAAGTTTTTTTTCGCATTCTTCAGGCTGCGACAAGTTTTCTATGCCGGCAACTATTTCAACTTTGCACCAGCCGCACACACGATCTCCTCTGCAAGAGCTTCCGATAGGAATTCCGTTGATGCGAGCCGCCTTGAAAAGTGTCTCGCCTTTTTTTATTTCAACTTCTTTATTGAGCGGAATAAATCCTCCGACTGGGCTCAGGATGAATCTAACCTTTGGCATTCTTAAGAAATTTCTTGACTTGTTCCACATTCATCGTGTTTACAAGATCGTCTTTCGTGAGCCAGCCTTTTCTTGCTATGAAAACTCCGTAAAGAAAATCGGATAACCCTGCTTTTGAGTGAGCATCAGGATTAATAGAAAATTTTATCCCGGCCTCTTTTGCTTTCTTGATGTACCTCCAGTCGATGTCAAGACGATGGGGATTAGCATTTATCTCGATGACCTTCTTGTTACGGGCTGCGGTTCTGATGATCTCATCCATATCGACTTCATAGCCTTTTCTGCCAAGGAGCAATCTGCCGGTCATGTGCCCGAGAAAAGTCAGATAAGGATCCTTTAGCGCTGTTGTTAACCGTTTAGTCGCCTCATCTTTTTTCATGCTGAGTTTACTGTGAACAGATCCTACGGAGAAATCGAGTTTCTTTAAGACGCTGTCTGCGAAATCGAGTTTGCCATCAGACAATATATCCACTTCGCTTCCTTTGAAAATAAAGAAATCTTCTATTTCTTTATTCAATTTGTCAACAGCATCCGCTTGTTCCTTCAATCTTTTCTCATCCAATCCATTCGCATAAATCGCAACTTTACTATGATCGCTAAGTCCGAAGTATTGCAGCCCAAGTTTGCGAGCAGCTTTGACCATGTCCTCGAGCGAGTCGACTCCGTCGCTCCAGTTCGTGTGAACATGAAAAAGTCCCAAAATTTCTTCCGGCTTGACAAGTTCCGGTATTTCACCTTTGGAAGCGGCCTTCACAGCATCGTCACCCTCTCGAATTTCGGCAGGTATGAACTGAAGTCCGAGTTCTGTGAAAACATCTTCTTCGGACTCGAATAGAATTTTATCTTTCCCTTTCTTAAACTCTCGGACCCCAAGCATGTAACCGTGTGATGATGCATATTCCTTCAAGTGCGAAAAAAATTCTTTACTTCCGGTAGAATGTAAGACAGCGAAAGGATACTCAGCCTTGTTTACTATTATGAACTCGACAGAAATTCCATTCTCCCAATCTACGGAAACCAGGTCGCTTTGAACGTCCTTAACTTTCTCGACACCTTTAAGTTTCTGCAAAGACGCGAATAACTTATCCCGCTCGCCGGACCTAAATTTTATTACACAGTCGATGTCGCGGATTATTTCTCTTCTTCGCCGGTAGCTGCCCGCGAACTCATATTTTTCGACGCCCGAAAGTTTTTCAAGTTCCCCTGAAATTTCTAGAGCCGTTTCGTGGATAACATTGAGAAGATGATACTCGCTGTTCACTTTTAGTTGCTGAATAGCAGAGAGAACTTTGTCCTGAGTTTTCTTACCGAAATTTTTCAGAGCGACGAGACGATTTTCATTACAAGCGTATTCAAGCTCAGAAACAGATTTGATATCCAATTGTTCGTAAAGCGCGCGGACTTTATTCGGACCTAGTCCTTGAATTTCAAACAGTTCGGTCAACCCCGGCGGAAAAGAATTTCTCAATTCCTCTAAATAAGAAATCTTGCCTGTTTCGACAAGCTCGGTCAGTTTCTTCGAAAGTGCATCCCCGATTCCCGGAATTTTTTTCGCTTCACCCTTCTGAATGAGTCCGACCACATTGGCAGTAGATTGCGTGATGGAACGTGCGGCGCGGGAATAAGCCGCCGTCTTAAATTTATCTTCGCCCTTCAGTTCCAGCAGAGAAGAAATTTCTTCGAGAGCATGAATGATTTCTTTCTTATCCACTGACTTGCCCCCAATAGCTTGCGTTCGGAAATATAACTCTCTCACAGTCAGGATCTATGATTACGGCAAATCTTCTTTTCATTGTTGAATTTAACTTGATTGTGCCCTAATACGCAATCATATTACTAAGAATAAAGTTTACAAGGAGATCCCGATGGACTTAGGATTAAAAAATAAAATCGCAATAGTAGCAGCTTCCACAAAAGGATTAGGAAAAGCCACGGCAATTGCGCTCGCTTCCGAAGGTGCAGATGTAATAATCAACGGCAGACACAAGCAGAACATCCATGATGCAGTCGATGAAATTAAAAGCAAAACAGGAAAATCGCCGCTTGCCATTCAATGCGACCTTACACAATCCGAGGACATCGACCGCCTTTTTGATGAAGCGGTCAAACATTTCGGCACCATTCACATTTTAGTTTCTAATGCAGGTGGACCACCAGCAGGAGGCTTTAACGACTTCAACGACGAGCAATGGTTAAAAGCTGTCGATTTAAGTTTGATGAGTGCTGTTCGACTTATAAGAAAAGTCGTTCCGATTATGCAAAAAGAAAAATGGGGACGGATCGTAAATGTTTCGTCTATCACCGTAAAGCAACCGGCAGAAAATTTGATTCTTTCCAATTCGATCAGACTGCGGTCGTGGGACTTACGAAGACAATCTCACGCGATCTTTCGCGCGATAATGTGCTCATCAACAACATTGCACCATATTACATCGCGACAAAGAGAATCGATTACCTGTTGGAAGAAACTGCCGCCAAGAAAGGGATCACCAAAGAAGCTGCTTTACAAAATATCGTAAAAGAAATTCCGATGGGAAGGCTCGGCACTCCCGAGGAGTTCGGCGACTTCGTCGCATTCTTATGCTCGGAGAGGAACAGCTACGTTACCGGCGCAACGATTCAATTCGATGGCGGAGCATATCGAGGAATGCTGTAGAAACAAAGAGTCAAATGTCAAAGCTATAACTCAAAACTAAAGTCTTACCTGAAATTACTTTCGCAGGCTGACATGCAATTTTGCCTTTTGACTTTTGAATTTTAACTTTTCAATATCCGATTTTTCCATCCGGCTGTGGAGCTAATAATTTATTCGGCGAAGTGTGGGCATCACAAACCGGCGGCAAATACTTTGAATTGAAAATCTCCGTAATTTTTTCGGGGCAAAATTCAGTTGCGAGTTTCCCTGTTTGCGTACAAATCGTTGCCGTAACAACGCCGTCAGGCTGGACAAACGACGAGATAGGCAATCCTATTTCCCTGTCATTATAAACGTCTCTCATGAACATTCCCCAAATTGGTGCTGCGGCTCTTCCACCTTGTCCGTCCCAATCGGTAAAGTGAACCCTGTCGTCGTCGAACCCAACCCAAACTCCAGCAACCAACTGTGGCGTGTATCCGATATACCACGCATCTCCAAAATCTTGAGTGGTGCCTGTCTTACCTGCACAATCCAGGTAAAAGTAGTTTCTCACTCTCTCGCCTGTACCGCCATTTACTACTCCGCGCAGCATATCGGTCATTAAATAAGCGGTCTGTTTACTCAGAACTTCCATGGATTGCGTTTGATCCTCTTCAATTAGGTTCCCATTCTTGTCCTCGATGCGCAAAATTGAGATCGGCTTTGTTAGAATTCCCTCATCAGCAAAGACACCATAAGCAGAAACAAGTTGAATAGGCACGACGTCAGCTGTTCCCATTGCAATCGATGTGTACGGAGGGATATACGTAGTGATTCCCATCCTGTGCGCATACTCAACAACCTGGTTTACAGGGGCAATAGCGTCCTGCCCGAGGACTGCACGTACTGCCACAACATTCACTGAGTTTTTTATAGCATCGCGTAACGTCATCTCTCCGCCGAATTCACCGTCGGCGTTTCTCGGTGTCCATCGACTTCCGTCCGCCATGACGATTGTAACAGGTTGGTTGAGAAGTTTGTATGATGGAGCATAACCGTTATCGACCGCAACAGTATAGACAAACGGCTTGAACGCAGAACCTGGTTGACGTTCGATTTGAGTTACATGATTTAATCCGTAACGAAATTGTTTATAATTCGATCCACCGACAAGCGCTTTTATGTAACCTGTCCTTGGATCGATGCAAACAAATCCGACCTGGATCGTTTGCTCGGCATTTTTTACGGAGTCAATAAATGCCTGACTTGAATGCAGCTTTTTATAAATTGCTCTTCGGTCCAAATCGTTAGCTGCGTCACGGTATTCAGGTAAGTCTTTTATCGCTTTGTCAACAACAGTCCACAATATGGATTGGTTTTCTTTCCAATTCCATCTCGAATCAAAGAGTTTCTGGTAATCAGCTAAATGCCGGTCAACTGCACTGTCGGCATATTGCTGCATTCGCGAATCGAGTGTTGTATAAATCGTCAAGCCATCACGATAAATATCGAAATGGTATTTCTCAGCTTTCTTCTCAAGTTCCTGCCGTACCGTCTCCACAAAAGCCGGAGCAAGTCCCGTTGATGGGCCATGATACTTTATGTCGAGAGGCGTTTTCTTTGCCGATTCATATTCGGCATCTGAAATTTTTTTATCATCAAGCAAATTCTTTAGCACGACATTACTAACTCTCTCGGCACGGTTAGGGTGGTCGAGCGGATCATATAAAGCAGGTGACCTCAACATTCCGATCAAGAGTGAGGCTTGAGACAGAGTAACATCGGAAGACGATTCATCGAAGTAAAGTTGAGCAGCGGACTCGATGCCGTATGCGCCTCTGCCGAAATAGACATCGTTAAGATACATCGCAATAATTTCTTGCTTCGTGTAAGTGCGCTCTATCTGAACCGCAGTTATTGCTTCACGAATCTTTCTTGTCAATGAAATTTCCTGCGACAAATAAAGATTCCTCGCGAGCTGCTGGGTAATTGTACTCGCACCTTCCTTTGCTCGTAAATGGATGACGTCGATTGCTATGGCACTCAAAATTCTTATCGGGTCAACTCCCCAATGCGAATAAAATTTCTTGTCTTCGGTGGAAATCAAAGCATCGACAACATAATGCGGAACTTCATTCATATCTGCGAGCGCGCGATTCTTCATATAAAATTGATCGATTATCTGCCCGTCCGCGGACAAAACGCGCGTCGCCAGATCCGCCTTCGGATTCTCAAGCTCTTCAAGCGAAGGCAAGCCGCTGATAATATAAATGATATATCCAACGAATAACAAAACAACAGCAGAGATTACTCCGAGTCCAAAACTGAGCTTTTCTTTAAAAAAAGATTTTCTTTTCCTTCTTGCATATTTTCTATACTCCGGATCGTTAAAATAACGTTCCATCTCTTCCTTTGAATAACGCCATTTCATTTTTCAAATTCCCAATTCATTAACTGCATTGCATCGCCATCGAAAACACCGTATGTAAAATTTTGCAACCAATCACCGAGATTAACATAAACACCCTTTCCAAGATGTTCGAATTTCGGGACATGGTTATGTCCCATCACGACGAAATCGTAACCGTCTTTGAGCTTCTCTTTTGCAAAGAGTGTCATACCGTCTGTCTCACCGAAATCTTTATTTGACGTATATTCCCGACTCTTTTTAGAAAATGCCTTCGCAAGAGAAAAACCGACGTCCGGATGAATCCACCGGATAACCGACCTCGTAAATCCGATTCTCAAAATCTTTTTCAGCATTCTGTAACCGGAGTCCTTTACCGCCAATCCGTCGCCATGTATAAACAAAAATTTTTTCCCGTTTATATTTTCTGAAAAGCCGTCCTGATAAACTTTAAGTCCGATGGACTTCGAAAAAAACTCGCCAAGAAAAAAATCGTGATTCCCAGCGATATAATCCATTGCAACACCTTTATCTATCATTTGTTTGAACTTAGCATACAACCAAAAATAATTTTTCGGAACGACATATTTGTATTCATACCAGAAATCGAAAAGGTCACCGACGATGATCAACCGACTTCCGTTTTTCGCAACTATGTCGAAAAATTTCAGCAACTCAATTCTTCTTTTTGCTTCGAAATCTTTCGTGAGCGAAGGTGCACCGAGATGTATGTCGGAGATGAAATAAATGGGCTTCAATTATTTCTTCACTCTTAAACTGATCGATGTCGTATCCTTTCCAAACCGGCACCATTTTTCCTTTTCAGAACAGTAAGTGTAGGCTACAACAAAATTTACTTTCTGTTGCCCGAGATTCATGCCTGTAACATTGCATTCAACTTCGATCGGCTTCGATAAATCGAGATACTCTCCCGACTCTGGAATTTTTTTGACATTCATTGTCGTTCCATCGGTGAGAGGCTTTACGGAAATTGGCGGTTGAACATTTACATGGATGCCGCTCGCCAGTTTGATTTTGATAAAGAATAAAAACGGCTTTCCGTTTTCCACATCGATCAAAGAAGCATTTCTCACTTCTATAACGACATATTTTTGCGAATCAATTGCGGTACTCATCGTCATTATCATCAACAAAAAAAATCGAAATAACATTCGACTATCTCAAATTATTCGTTAAACAGATCCATATTAATCAATTAATCCTCTAATCCATTCTCCCGTTTCTGCCATTGGAATTTAACTTGCCGAAGCAATATAAGACCACCGACAAAAAATATCAGCACTGACAGAACAGCAATTCGTTGACTGCCGCTGAAGCTTGAGATTGCCCCGAACGTCAACGGTCCCATAATTGCCGAAGCATTCCCGGCAATTCCGTCGTAGAAGCCGAAAAATTCCGCTGCATGCTCCGGTGGCGTCAGGAAAGCCATCAGACTTCTGCTCGAAGACTGAGACGAGCCAATTGCGGCTCCCGCAAATAACCCGACAATGTAGAATTGTTCTTTGGTTTGAATAAAGAACGCGGAGAGTACTACACCAATCCAAATGAAAAGAGTGATCGTGATGCTTCGCTTTGGTCCCCAGTGGTCGGTCAAAACTCCGAATATAACCGAGCCGAGAATTGCGGTCGACTGTGCCACTATAAAAAATATTATCACTTCAGCCGGCGTGAAGCCGAGCGTACCGCGGGCATAAAGCGCCGAAAAGAAAATTACCGTGTTGACTCCGTCGATATAAAAGAAAAACGCGAGAAGAAATTTGGAAAGCGATTTGTATTGACCGAGCCGCTTGAAAGTTCTGACAGCTCGCCGAAATCCCAATCGAAAGTACGGCAGTTTATGATGGTACACACCGGTATGATCGCGAAGGGCAATAAATGCCGGCACGGAGAAAACCGCGAAAAAAGCTCCGGCTATTAGGAAACTCTCTCTGAAGCTACCAATATTTGATGGCGCAAAACCTCCCTTTATAAACGGGAATGCGACTGCGAGAATTGAGAGCGCGCCTAAATATCCCATTCCGAAACCGTACCCCGATACACGTCCGTAAATGTACTTCGGGGCAATTTCCGGAAGAAAAGCATCATAGAAAGTGTAGCCGCCTTGAAAGCCGACATTCGCTGCGATAAAAACAAGCATACCGGGAAGAATCATTCCCCTTTTTATCCAATAGAGAAATGCAGTCCCGAAGATGCATAGCATTGAAAATGCGATGAGGAACCTTTTTCTGCGATGCGAATAATCACTCGCGGCTCCTAAAACAGGGGAAAGTCCAGCCGCGATAATCATAGAAATGCTGTCGGCGAGTCCCCAATAGAAATCGCCGCGCAGTGTTCCAGCTGCGACAATTTCCCTAAAATACAGCGCATACCCGACTGTCTTTATCATTACCGAAAAAGAAGTGCGGGCATAATCGAATAGCGTCCAGGAGAAAATAGTTAGAGGGGAATAATTCCTTCCCGTCATGGCTTCTTCTTGGTTGAAGTATTGATCAAACCTCTGCCAGTTTTTTGGACCTTACTTTCATTGGATAATTGCTTCGACGCCGCATCAAGAATTCCGTTGACAAATTTCGGACTCTCTTCTGTGCTATATCTCTTTGCCATCTCGATTAACTCGTTGATCGTAACTTTTGTCGGGATTTCTTGAGCATAAAGAACTTCGGCGATTCCCATTCTGAGGAGGCATCGATCAATCGGGTTCACTCTAGAAATATCCCAATGTTCTAGATGTCCCTGAAGAATTGAATCGATGTCTTTCATATTATCAAGTGTGTCACGATATAATTTTTTTGCGAATTCCAAAGCAGCTTCATTTTCGATGTCTTTGAAAATATCCGCGCTCAAAAAATCCGGTGAAGTGTGGGATATGTCGAATGCATAGAGCGCTTGCAGAACGCGCTCGCGTGCAAGTCGGCGTTGAGATATCATGGTTCATATCGAAGATTTGATGAGATCATAGTTTTAACACGTCAGAATCGAAACCAAAAGGTGAAACCGTTAAGTCCGCTGCCGCTTACAGGATGCCGCAAGATAATAAGGAATCTGATTTCGGAGCGGCAAAGGTCGCATTTGCGCGTCTTATCTCTCTCTGCTGTTAAAAATATTTTTGCTTTCATTGTACAAATTTCACTTCTAAGAGATTAAATACTGATCATGCTCCGAAGAGCAAAAAGACTTGTATTGCTGCCGATTCGCGCACACGGGAATATAATTCATTGGGTATTAACATCTTATAAGCGCTCGCCGTCCCCACAACTTTGGCGCCGTCCCACCGGCACATTAACAATGCACGCGGCAAGTGCCAATCATCGGTGACGATCACGAGCTTCTTCATGTCAAGCAAATCCATCAATACTCTCTTGACAAATATTGCCTGCTCGGAAGTACAAAAAGTATTGTGTTCCGCTATGATGTCGGAACCGGATATCCCATTTTCCGCAAGGTACCAGGCTTGAACCTCCGACTCCACGGTGCCGAATCGTTTAGTTCCTCCTGTTACAACTATTTTCTTCACGCGCCCGGATTTGAAAATCTCTATTGCTTCATCGAGTCTGCCGCGAAGAACAGGACTCGGCTTATGTTTTCCCCAGACTGATGCACCGAGTACGACTGCGGCATCAACTTTAGAATTTCCCTGAAACGTTTCATCGTTTGAGAATGTATATATAAAACCGACAAGAGTACACGCCGCAGATAAAAATATAAAAAAAGAAAATGACTTACCGAGTGTGGGAAGTCTAGAAAATGCAGCTACTACAACTGTAGAGAGCTGTACCATCAAAGCTGCGTATGCCAAAACCGCCGGTACTTCTGTACCCGATTCACTAACAGGCGGTAGATAAAACGAACAGAAAAGTAGAAGTGCAGCACAAAGTAAAAAGAGAGGCAGTTGAAAATTAGAAATTTTCTTTAGAGAAGAAACCTCGGCAAGGAAAATGACGATTATGGCCACCACCGCGAGCGGCAAATTTTGTGGGCTTGCTATCCCGTTCGGTAAATATTCTGCCGTCGCTCTATTTGCAAATATTATCAGCACGGCAATGACATCCACAAGAACGGCAATGTGCAAAAGAACTTTAGATTTCAAGTGTAAAATGTTTTTGTGTAGGAAATTTAAAACACTAGCGCGGATTTTTAAATAGAGAGGGCAAAAAAATATTTTTCTCAGAGAGACACAGTGAAACACCTCCTGGAATCCGCGCACCTCTGTGTTCTCTGCGGGTTAAATTTACTCACTAAATATTTTTCAATAGCGGCCGCCGGTTCTCATTCTCTGCTGCATAATCATTCTAATCCTCTCGCGAATCTCCCTATCAAACTTCTGTTCAAAAACTATGTACTTGCCGATTTCCACCGGCGAGAGAACTCCTTCCAATGATTGCATGAACTTCTCATGAACAGATGCCATCTGCGCGTCTAAATTTAGTACCTGCTGAACTTGCTTTCTCACCTCCACTTCTCCGGTCTCTCTTTTTATCGTTGAGTCAAGTCCGCGGACTGCCTCTCTGCGCTGCGTGGTGATACTCCTTAATTCCGTATTATAATTATTATACAACGGGAAAAACTTTTCTGCTTTGTTTGTCGGAAGGTCCATCTCTTTTGTCATTTGCCAGATTTTGATTTGCTCGAGTTGCTTTCTGATTTCTGGATTTTCCGGCCCTGATTCCGTTGGAGGAGGCGGTGGCATCTCCTGAGCAAGAGCCCAGGAAATCGGAAGAATAACAATTGAAAACAGGATAACAATTTTTCTCATATTTCTCCCTCAATTTGAAAGAACATTTGCCGGATAATCGAAGTAATATGTCGCGGCGGTGGAATCAGTTATTGCTCTTGTCCACATAGATTTGACAACAGCTTGTTGGGTAGAATCATCAACAGTATTCATTTCGTCAACAGCGGCAACTTGTGGATCGGCAACATCAACGTAATTAATGTTTAGGTTTGGAAGTTCAACAATCTCATAGGCAGGTACAGAGGACGCCAGTGCAGTAACTGCTTCAACCCCTCCATTTATCATTGGAACAGGCTTGAGAGCATATTCATAAATTCCGATCCCAACCAACACCAAAATTGCAGCTAATCCACCAGCGAACGCAGGGACTCTCCATCTTGCTCGATGAAGTGAAGATATCTTCTCCATGATAATGGCACGCAGCTCCTGCCAAAATGCGTCTGGATATTCTTCCGGCGCCAATTTACCAAGTACCATGATAGATTCGCGCATTTCTTCAAATTCGGATTTACACGTTGCACAAATATCGAGATGGCTCCCCATACACCTTCGGAGGTTCGGCTCGACCTTGTCGCGAATGTAATCCGGCAAATTAATGACAACATCATCACATTTCATTTTTCAAGTACTTTCCTATTTTTTTCATTGCATGAAAATAATTCGCTTTCAGTGCACCGAGAGATCTGTGCATCACTTGCGCTATCTCTTCGTATGAAAGTTCCTCATAAAATCTTAAAACAAAAACCTGCTTCTGCTGAACCGGCAGTGAATCTACAGCTTGAGCTACAAGCTTCTTAAGTTCGCCTTGGTCAGCCTCGCGCTGCGGCTCATTGCCGCCGGTCAATATATTTGTTATCGCTTCATCCAACCTTACAACCGCTCTCACTTTTCTTTTTCTCAAATAACTGATAGCAACGTTCGTGGCGATACGGTAAATGTATGTATATAGATTCGCGTCGCCGCGAAATCTCTTCAGAGAGTCATGCAGTTTTATGAAAACTTCCTGCGTCGCATCAGCACTTTCATCATCATCATTCAACATTCTTTTGATGACAAAAAAAACTTTTCTTTCGTAGCGATTTACAATCTCACCGAAAGCCCTGTCGTTCCCTGACTTCACTTGTCCGACAAGCTCTAAATCGTTCAGACTCTGCATTCAAAGGATTCTATTTATACAACCCTAGAAAAATTGCGAATAATCAATCCCAACCACATCAAGCCATTACCCTTGCATGATTCAGCAAGTCGAAATTCCTCCCGCGAAAGGCAAGATAAACTCTCACAGGAATTGTTTTTCTGCATAATTTCCAACTCGGTCCGATAAATGAGACGTAAAAAACGGTGTTTTGGTTTAAATCAACTTTCGATGATGACAACGGCTGTGACATAATCCCCGGAATGAGAAAGCGACAAAAAAATATTCTTTCCGCCAAAATTTTCCAGTGAACTTCCGGTAAGGCGCAAGAACGGTTTGCCACTTTTTTCATTTATCACTTCAACTTCCTGCCATGAGAAATCGGTGTTCCATCCTGTGCCCGTGGCTTTGCTGAATGCTTCTTTCGCGGCAAACCTTGCTGCATAATGTTGGAACGGATTAGGTTTGGCGGAACAATACTTAATTTCTTCATTTGTAAAAATCCTGTCCGTGAAAAGAAAACCGTAGTCTTCGATGCTTTTTTGAATCCTGCTAACTTCAATTATATCGATGCCTACTCCTTCAACCATTCGAGTTCTCTTTCTTTATAAAAGCAATCAGTTCCTGAATGTCATTGGCTTCGTAATCGCTGCCCGAAATTTCCGTATTGAAAGTGTCGCCGTAACGAGCGAAGACAGTTTTCATACCCACTTTTTTTGCACCGATGATGTCGCGCTCAGCCCAATCGCCAACCATCAGCGCTTCATCCGCCCTAATGTTGAGCTTGCGCAAAGCAAGCGTGAACGGTGCCGGATGCGGCTTGCGTTTGTTTGTGTCTTCAAATGTTACCACGGCATCGAAAATGTTGTGCATGTTAAGATAGGTCAAGCGAAGCCATGCTTCCCTTGCCGGCGCATCCGATACGACGGCAAGCTTCATTCCCATTTTCAATAACTCATAAAGCGTCATGCTGACATGCGGATATGGAACAAGTGCCGCTTCGCGCGCTCGCCGATATGCCACAACGCCTGCAGACAAAATTTTGTAATCTACTTTCTCAAAAATATCCGAGAGGAGGGAATCAAAAACATATTGAAACTCAATTCCCTTTTCCTTGTAGATCGCATCTATTCGATTTTTGACTTCGCCGTACGATAAATCCAATCCAGCATCAATCATGGCACGAGTCGCTGCGTCGATCGCCTCGCCTTTCATTTTCATGAAGTCAACAAGTGTATTATCGAGATCAAAAATTACAGCTTTGATCATTTCTTCAGAACTTCGGAAAGTGCAAACACCGCTGCAAAATATGAAAACTTGCCGAAGCCGGTTACTGTTCCTTTGCATACCTCCGATATCGCACTCCTTCTTCGAAATTCTTCGCGTGCAAAAACTTGCGAGAGATGAACTTCAACAACAGGTTTGTTTACCGCCGCAATCGCATCTCTCAATGCAATACTGTAATGCGAAAGTGCACCGGCGTTCAGTACGACTCCGTCAAAACCGGCTTTGCCGGCGGATTGGATTTTGTCGATCAACTCACCTTCGCTGTTCGACTGAAAAAAATCAAAGTCGATCTCCGAAAATTTTTCTTTAAGCTGCGAGTTGATTATCGCAAGCGTGTCGCTTCCATAAATTTGCGGCTCACGCAAGCCTGTCAAATTCAGATTTGGACCGTTAGCTACGAGAAGTTTCATTTCGAGTCTCCGTTTGTTCTTCGATGTATTCGCGCACTGCCGGTTTCAAAAAACGATTTTCAATCCCGACTTCAGACAAGCTTTGAGCAAGCGTTGATGCACGATGCTTCGGATCGAATTTCTTATTGATCACAATCAGTTTTTCTTCTTTGAGAATGCAGTAACCGCCGCTAAAATCTCCTTTTTCATAGATCACTTTCAGCCCTAACTGCGATGCGGCGTCCTCAAGCTCAGCTATTAATGCTTCGGTCTTCAGCTTCGGCATTTTTTAATGTTTCTTCTGATTTGGTTGTTTTAACCGGACGGAAGATCAGAACTCCGATCGCGCTGTAGTATGAAAGCAACGCGATCACCGACAGACCTCCGAGTCCGCCCACTCGTTCCACAAATAATTTTCTCATTTCATCCCGGAGCGGACCAGGATCTGATCCTAAAAATAATTGCAATTGAAAATCCACGTATGACAAAAAAAACTTCAAATCAAGATACGAAGTATAAAATTCAATCGGAATAAAAATCACAAACAAGATTACAGCCATTAAAGCATTCGGATGCTCCTTCATTTTCAACTTTGATTTGAAGATGAAAGCCCAGAAACCGATAAACGCGAGTAAATATCCGAACACGACGAGCAGCGAAATTCTGGCGAGAAGATTATAAATTTCTTTTTCGGCATCGAACGGAATGTCTTGTCGAAATTTCAGAGTGCCGATCTCAACAAGATCGTTCTCGATTATCCCGCGCGCCGTCGAGCCACCGAGATAAAATATCCCGCCGACGGCCATAATGAAAAGTGCCCAACGCGCCCCTTTCGAAAGATGCTCCCCGTCAAAAATATCTTTTGCTGTCTCGTTCAACTTTTCACTTTTAACTTAGCAACTACAACTTTTCCGGAGTTTCAATAAATTCGGCGACGCATCTTTGCGGAAGGAGAGACCGCTCAAAAGCCAAATCCAAAAACATTTGAATTGCTTCTTCACCCTTCTTTCCATAATCGAGCGTCCAGTCGTTCACGTACATTCCTACAAACTTGTCGGCAAGACCCGTGTTCATGCCACGGGCAAATCCTAGCGCGTACTTCAACGCTTCGTCTCTGTGGTCAAGTGAATACGCGATGCTCTTTTTCAGATAGTAAGCAACTTTCTTCTTGACATCGGGAGGCAAGTCGCGTCGAATCACATTCCCACCAAGCGGCAAAGGTAAACCAAATTTTTCTTTAAACCACACCCCGAGATCGATTATGTTGTGAAGCCCTTCTTTTTCATAAGTGAGCTGCCCTTCATGGATGATCAATCCCGCATCGAACTCACCAGACAACACTTTGTCAATTATTTTATCAAAGGGAATAACTTCGTATTCGAAAGTTCCCGCAAAAATACTCAGGGCAAGAAAAGCGGAAGTAAGTTTACCCGGGATTGCGACCTTGAGATTATTTATGTCTTCAACTTTATACGGCTTCCTGCTAACAACCATAGGGCCGTAACCGTCTCCCATACTGGCGCCGCTGCTCAGCATTTGATATTTGCCGGAGATGTATGGATATGCATGAATAGAAATTGCACTTACCTCATACTTACCCATCATGGCTTTTTGATTGAGTGTCTCGATGTCACTGAGGATGTTTTCAAATTCAATCCCGCCGGTGTCAAACTTTTTATTCGCAAGTGCATAAAACATAAATGCGTCATCGGAATCGGGACTGTGGGCAACTCTAATTTTCAAACTTTTTTCCATCCTTTTTTGCAACCATAAACGCTGATGGGCACAATTTATTTACGACACACATCTCACATTTCGGAAGTCGCGCAGTGCAAACCTTTCTGCCGTGCGACATTAGAAAATGGCAAAGTATCGTCCAATTTTTCTTGGGAAACAATTTCATCAAATCAAATTCAATCTTAGTCGGATCATCTTCTTTGCTAAAGCCAAGCCGCTGCGCTAATCTTTTTACATGAGTATCGACTGCAATTCCAGGGACTCCGAATGCGTTGCCGAGAACGACATTTGCCGTTTTCCTGCCGACGCCATCAAGAGTCAGAAGCTGTTCCATGGTACGCGGCACTTCTCCGCCGAATTTTTCAATTATTGATCTACTGCAACTGACAATCGATTTTGCCTTTTGCCTGTAAAAGCCAGTTGACTTTATTTCCCGCTCAAGCTGGCGCAGATCAGCCTCTGCGAGATGTCTCGGTGATGGATATTTTCTGAAAAGTTCGGGCGTAATCATGTTTACACGCGCGTCGGTGCACTGTGCCGATAAAATGGTGGCAATGAGAAGCTCGAACGGTTTGTTAAATTTCAATGCGCTTTTCGCTTCAGGATATTCGTTTCCCAGAAGTATGAATACCTTCTGCGCACGCTTTTTAATCGATAGAATCTGGAATTGTGATTTTATTTTCGGAGGGACCGGTTTCAGCGTCATTAGCTTCGTTTTCAATACATAGAAATTTAGCTAAATAACGTAGAACAGAAAAGTCTGTCAATGATTAACCTTGTCAAGGTTAAAAGAAACCTTGACAAGGTTCGATTTGCAACGCCTTCCTCAGTTCTGACTTACCGCATTCGGATCGACTATCGCGCCCATGAACATGATTGTGTTGTTGAGGTTCTCTTTGATGAAGAAAATGAAGGGTCGATTAACAGGGATAATGTATGGCCCATCGTGGCCTGGTCCTACAACAGTAAGTCCAATCTCCACGACCGTCACTGCTGCTGCTTCGGTTCCCTTTTCATTAACAGCAATATACGTCTTGTGCAATACATCCGATATTTGAAGTCCTCCTCCAGAGTTTATCCTCGTGAAATCCGCACCGGGAGAGAACGCTATCCCCATTCCCATCTGAGAAAGTATGTTTTTCAAGCTCGTATAATATTGCACCTTGAATTTCGGCATTGTTAACTCAACATCTTCCGGCTTGAGGCTACCAACTATGGTGCTGAGCTCATTTTGATTCAAAGCAGAAGCATTCGCGGATGAAGAAATAATATTCGGCAAGAGAACCACCATACTGTAATTGCCATTCCCATAAGGAAGTTCCACAGCCTGGAAGATCGAATCGGCATAATAGCTCAAAGTATCATGGACGATCATCATTGAATCGGACTCCGTAACCCCGCCCGCTAACTGAAACGTGTTTACAGTCGAACTCGAAGTATCACTGAAATCGTACTTCCATGTCCCGTTGAAGTAGAGCGCGTTTATCAGGTACATCACTGTGACAGGATCAATAGACTGACCAATTATAGATGGGATCTTTCCATCCGTTTTCTCACTTACCCACGAATTGATCGTATTCGCCGCATCAGGGTCGCTGAAATTAAGAGGCTTCACCTCGGCGTCGTAATAAATGGAGTCAGTCGTCAAAAAGGTGCTGAGCACCGGGAAGGTATTTTTGTACCATATCGAATTCGCAATATTGAAAGTAACATCTGGGTCAAGATTACTGAACATGTTGATCAAATCCTGGTACGATTGGTTAATTTCATCATTGGTTAGCCCGTTAAGTCCGAGAGTCTGTTGCATGGCAGAATAAGTCTGGCTGTTCGCTCCTGCACCGTTCAACGTCATTGCCAGCGCCATAGATACGCTCAGTGGCGAAATGAAGAAGTTTTTGCCCTGTTCCTGAGCAGCAACCTGTCCGAAAAGGTTTGTTGCAAATGAATTCGTCGCCGACTCAACTTGTTTTTCATTTGCACTAACGGTTGTCTGGCCGGGGTTACCGTTGCTCGGCGCTGTCACATGACTACACCCAAAACTAATCATGATGCTTGCAACTGCCAGACTGAGAACGATAATTTTTTGACTGCGCTTCATAATACTATACTTTCCCCTTTTTAATGTTGCACAATCTTTATGATGCAGATATTTTCATCAAAATACCTGTAGGCAATATTAGATGTTGCTTAAGTAAGAAGCAAGTCTAAAACTTTATCAGGGTTCTTCATATTCCTGAAAAGGTTTGAGCCAATAAACTTTCCACTCGGTTAATCGTCCAATTAGTAACAAGTTATACCATGCAATTCAATGATTCAGACCAAAAGGAGATTCCTAATGCGGCAATTGAAGTACCTTCCTATCGTGATCGCATTTGCGTCATTAAGTCTTAACGGATGCACAAGCTCACTCCTCGTGAAGAGCGCTTGGAACGCAAACCAAATTGTTATCGACGGAAAAGACAACGACTGGGACGACACCATGTTTTACATTCCCGATGCACAGTTGACGGCAGGTGTGCGCAACGACAGCAATTATATGTATATCATACTTAAGACCACAAATAGAATGCAAACATTTCAAGTGCTCGGATCAGGACTTACCGTTTGGTTCGACCAATCGGGCGGGACTTCTCAGAAATTCGGAATTCATTTCCCGTTAGGAAGAGGTGAAGGCGGCGGAGAAATGCGCCAACCATCTCCACCTACGGGATCCTCGACAAGCGACGCGGATAATCCCGACGAAAATGAAAATCAAAGTGCGAGTTTCGCCGATATGACACCCAACGAACTTGAACTTTTAGGCGTGAACGAAAATGGGCCTGTTAGATTGACAATTGCTGATGCAAAAGGAATTGATCTACAGATGAGCCACAGCCGCGATGGACTTATCTATGAAATGAAAGTCCCTCTTCGCGTGTCGCCTGAACATCCTTACGCGATCAATCCAAAAGCCACAAGTGTTGGAGTTGAATTTGTTACTGGAAAGTTTGAGGCACGGAGCAACGGAGAAGGAATGTCAAGACAAGGCGAAGGTGGAGGGACAGGAGGCGAAGGCGGTGGTGAAGGTATGCCGGGCGGCGGTGGCATGGGAGGATACGGCGGAATGAGAGGTGGAGGCGGCAGAGGCAGACACTCGGGTGGCGGGAACAACAGTCAGGCACCAAAGCAAATTGATTTCTGGCTTAAAGTTCAACTTGCCTCAAACACCGGGCAGTAAAGCTTCAAAATGTTGGAAATGCAGCATTAGTGTTTACACTAATGCTGTGATAGCGCTTTACGTTTCTTCGAAGCGGCATAGTCAAAAGCAGGATTGATACGCTTTTCCAAGAGGAAATAGAGAATTGCGACTACCAAGATAACGGTAGTCACGACGCCTGCTTCGGGACCATATCGACCGCCAGTCAGCCAATCAGGACCGTAATCTGTCGGGATGAAGATGGTACGATTGGTAAGGAGTCCGCTGACCGGAAGCGAAAAAATGAAACTCTGCACAAAATTCCAGGAGAAGTGCATCCCAAACGGGAAGTAAAGCGTTCTCGTTTTCAGATATGCTATGCTGAGCCACACACCGGCAAGCACTGTGTTAATTGTTGAGACAGCACTTGCACTCGGATTCATTAGATGCAGCAAACCGAAGACGACCGACATTAAAACGATTGCTCCCACCGATCCCATTCCTTCAATAAATGCTTGAAAAGGATACCCCCTGAACAATAATTCCTCTCCAATTGCAAAGTAGCCAAAAAATAAAAAACTGAGCCCAAAATTTCTTAGAAATAGTGGTACACTGAAATTGCTCCTCAAATTAAGTTTTAAGGCACCCACCGCTAACTCGGTTCCTCCTACGATTCCAATCATCAACACACCGATCAAAAATCCAAGCAGTATTTCTTTCCAAATTTTTCCATGATAAGGAAATCCAACCGAGCTTAGGCGGCGTCTATCTATGAATTGCAACATTAGAAAACTTGACATTAGGACGGCAACGTAGAACAGAAATAGAAGAGATTGTTCGGGAACCACTCGCGATAGTTTCGCAAGGACCCCCGACAAATAATAAAGTATAATTACCGATAGAAAGAAAAAAAGGACTCTCCAGCCGCTTCGCAAATAACGATCCCTATCAAGGAGCAAATTATTCTTAGCTGCAAGTTCGTCGGGAAGCCTTTTCATCGCAAGAACAACAGCAATGCCGATGGCTCCAAGCACCAAACCTAAAATAAACCAATTCCCTGGATCCCTTTGCTTTGTGCGAGCAACAACCGCAGAAATTACAGCGCAACCTATTGCATAAATGACAACGAGATACCAGTATTCGGAAATAAAATTAGAAAAATTCAGACTGGTTCCTCCATTTCTCCTCTGTGCCCTTGCGCCCCTGCTTTCCAGCTTTTCTGTACCACTATACGTAAATTTCAATCGCGTCTTTCCTCATGATGATTTCTTGTGCTTAGAATACGCCTCGCCTCTTCGAGGATATCCTCCTCTCTGCGGCTTTCCTTTTCCTGCTCATGATATTCCCGGTAAATGGCGAAGCCGCCGGATATCCAAATCGAAATAGGAAGCGCTGTGAAAACTATTTTCGCTACTGGCGGAGCTTCGCTTTCTAATAAGACATAAAACGCAATTGCCATGAAAATGAGCGGCAAAAACCAAGCGATAAAAATTACCCGATTCATTTTTATTCATCCTGGCGGCCACTTCATCTGCCTGCCGCCAAGTAAGTGAAGATGAATATGGTCAACAGTTTGTCCACCTTCCCCTCGGCAATTCCACACGAGTCTGAAGCCGCGCTTTGATAACGAGACTTTTTCCGCAACTTCAACGGCAGTCGATATCATTTTGGAAATCAGTGCAGAATCATCTGTACCATCAAGCTCTACCAAACTTGGAATATGTTTCCTCGTTATAATCAAAATATGAGTTGGTGCTACCGGGTGTGCATCTCTGATTGCAAATACGTCGGTATCTTGGAGAATAAAATCTGCTTTTAATTCTCCGCCGGATATTTTACAGAATATGCAATCCACCATCTTAAATTTTAACTCTCAATTTTAAATTCTGAGCCACAACCTTGTGAAGGCTTTTCTATCTTAGAAGATGTCCTTTGTAAGGTTCTATATTTTTCATGCAGCTTCCGGTTGAAACTTTTCGACTTCTTCAACCACAGCATTAACAATTTCTTCTTCCTTGACACGTCGGATGACTTCACCTTTGCGATATAAAATCCCGACACCTTTTCCGCATGCAACTCCGATATCCGCCTCGCTTGCTTCTCCGGGACCGTTTACAGCGCAGCCAAGTATCGCAATCTTCACAGGCCTTTTCATCCCCGCCAGACGCTCTTCAAGCTGGCGGGTAATCGAAAACAAATCCACCTCAAGCCTGCCACATGTTGGACAAGCTATCAGCTCGATATTCCTTGTCGCGAGTCCGAGCGACCGCAGGATTTCCTTTCCGACCTCGACTTCTTTTGCCGGATCATCAGTCAATGAGACTCTAATAGTATCGCCGATTCCTTCCGCTAACAGCGTTCCGATTCCGATCGAGGATTTTATCGTACCGACACGAGTCGGTCCGGCTTCCGTTACACCTAAATGCAAAGGATAATCGGTACGTTGTGCAATCAACCGGTAAGCTTCGATCATCAATCTCACATCGGTGGACTTCACGGAAATAATTACGTCGTGAAAATCGTTCTCCTCACAAATTTCGGCATGCCGCATCGCGCTCTCGTAAAGTGCCTCGGCTGTTGGATAGCCGTGTTTTTCCAATATATCTTTTTCAAGTGAGCCGGAATTCACTCCGATCCTAATCGGCACTTTTCTCTCCTTTGCAAGCGTCAACACCTGCCGGATTCTGTCGACACTTCCTATGTTACCTGGATTCAGTCTAACTTTTGCGACTCCGCCTTCGAGTGCCTTCAAAGCAAATCTGTGGTTGAAATGAATGTCGGCGACGACAGGAATTGGAGACCGATTTACTATTTCTCCAATCGCGGCGGCAGCTTCTTTATCATTCACCGTAACACGAACAATATCACAGCCGGCATCCGCAGCTTCGGCGATTTGTTTCACAGTCGCATTGATATCGGAAGTTTTTGTTTTCGTCATCGTTTGTACCGATATCGGTGCCCCACCACCGACCGGCACATTACCGATATGAACCCGGCGTGATTTTCGCAGTGGAAATTTCACTTCAGGTCTTGTAATCGTCTCTGATTTATCTGACACTACCGGTAGCTCTATCATCGTATCCCCATATATTTAGTGAAAAGTGAAAAACGAATAGCAAAAAATTAGAAAAGACAATTCTCCACCAATTTTTCACTTATCACCACTATCTTTTCACTTTTTAGCTTAGTTTCTTGCTCGCATTGAACAAAACTTTTTTTTCTTCGTCGGTCAATGAATCATAACCTGATGCACTTATCTTGTCGAGAATTTCGTCCAACTTGTCCTGATTAACATCATTTTGTCCCGAATGAATACTTTTAGAATCGGATTGATTCCTCTTTTTCATATCTTCGAAATGGGCATCGGTAATCACGTTCCGATTGGCATAACTCTTTTCAGATACAAAACGTTGCTGAATACTTTCTTTACTCCTTCTGAAGAAATCGGAAATCCTATCAAATGCCGGAAGCGATTTGCGATAAGTCATTAGATAAATAAAACCGACGAGCGCGCCACCTAAATGCGCGAAATGCGCAACCCCGTCTTGTGTACCAGTAACTCCATAAAACAATTCAATGCCGATGAAAATCGCAACGAAATATTTCGCCTTAATCGGGAAAAGGAAATACAGGAACACCGGTGCATCAGGGAACAGCATTCCGAATGCAAGCAAAACTCCATAAATTGCGCCGGATGCACCAATGGTCGGAGCGGGAGTTGTTAAGAGTGGCGTCAAAAGTAAATTTGAAAGTGCGGCCCCGATTCCACAAAGAAAATAATATATAAGAAATCTTTTCGTGCCCCAGGTATTTTCCAGCTGTACACCAAACATCCACAGTGCCAGCATGTTGAAGAGGACATGAAAGAACCCACCATGCAGAAATAGATACGTGACAAGCTGCCAAATGAGGAAGCCTTGCCCAAGAGGATAGAGCGCGAAAAGCCGGAAGAAAATATTGTAGAGATAGACATCGCCGAACCGAAGGCCGAGTTGCAGAAAAAGCTGAAAGAGAAAAACTCCGATGGTGGAAACAAGAAGGAACTTCATCCCTTTCGGGAAAAATTTGAATCTGGATGGGGGCGTGTAATAGCTCGAGTAACTTGTGTAATTGCTCATGATTTCTTCACCTTACTGAACAATCTCTCGCCTCCATCCGTTTCAAGTTGGCCATGTTTCTATTTATTGTCGAGCGCCGCAACACCGGGAAGAACTTTTCCTTCAAGGAATTCGAGCGAAGCTCCGCCGCCTGTTGAAACGTGAGAGACTTTGCTTTCGAGACCAAACTTCGCAATCGCCGCCGCAGAGTCGCCACCTCCGACTATTGTCGATGCACCATGCTTTGTCGCTTCAACTAATGCATCGGCAATCGCTTTCGTCCCGGCGACAAAATTATCCATTTCGAAAACACCCATCGGACCATTCCAAACAACTGTCTTCGCTTTCACGATTACATCCTTGAAAAGTTCAACGCTTTTCGGACCGATGTCCATTCCGACCCAGCCCTGCGGAATGGCGTCAACACTTACAACTTTTTTTGCTGCGGTGTTCTCGAATTTTTCTGCGACAATGCAATCGACAGGTAAAAGAAGTTTTGCTTTTCCAGTTTTTGTCTTGTCGAGAAGTTCCTTCGCAAGATCAACTTTGTCTGCTTCTAAAATCGAATTACCAATTTCTTTGCCCATTGCGTTGAGGAAGGTGAACATCATACCGCCACCGATAATCAGTGAGTCAACCTTTCCGAGAAGATTATTTATAACATCGATCTTGCCGGAAATTTTCGCGCCGCCGATTATCGCTACATACGGACGATTCGGATTGCCGACCGCTTGCGAAAGAAATCGCAATTCCTTTTCCATGAGATAGCCAGCAACCGCCGGTTTCAGAAAGCGAGTGATCCCTTCAGTCGATGCATGAGCGCGGTGTGCACTGCCAAATGCGTCATTGATATAAACATCACCGAGTGAAGCTAACTCCTTAGCAAAGTTTTCATCGTTCGCTTCTTCTTCAGCATGAAAACGCAAGTTTTCAAGGAGAACCACATCTCCCGGTTTCGCCGATGCAACAGCCTTCTTCGCCTCGGGTCCGATACAATCTGCCGCCATTATCACTTTGATACCAAGCAACTCACCCAATCTTTTCGCAACCGGCGCCAGAGAAAATTCCGGCTTCGGTTTTCCTTTCGGTCTTCCGAGGTGGCTCATCAAAATGGGAATGCCTCCATCTTTCAAAATTTTCTTAATCGTCGGCAAAGATTCTACAATTCGTTTGTCATCGGTTATTTTTTTGTCCTCATCGAGTGGCACATTAAAGTCAACTCTCACCAGAACTTTTTTTCCACTTACGTTAACGTCATCGATTGTTTTTTTGTTAAAAGTCGTATTCATTTTTTACTCCAGATTAATTTCAGCCAAAGGCTGATCCGCCTCAGGCTGAGAAGTTTTTACATTTTCTTCAAATTTTCATTTTTAATTTTCACAATTGCGATCCCTCCTTTGAGAAAAAACAGATGAGCATAGACTCGCATCGTTATGTTTTCCGGATAACATATATTGAGATTTTTGTCATAAGAAACATTGATTTCGTCATCGAACTCCGTACCCAAAGGCAAGCCCTTCACGCGCTCGCTGATGTGAACCGGTGTAAAATCGTCGGCAGTCAATGAAGCGGAGACCATGTTCATCGGATCGCCTTGCTCCGAAGATTTTGAAAAAATAAAATCGATGCCATAGCAGCCGCGGCAATCGGGTTTCTCGAATTCGCAGGAAGTCATGGTCTTTCCCTCATCGGAAAAATACTCCGATAAAAAGAACATCTTGTCAAAGGCATCATATCCGCCGTTGAACCTGTCGCCATTCGGAACCGTGGTCGAGATAAGCTGCCGTTCGAACTTTCCATGATTGACTGTGATCTTGAAAATGAGACTGTCGTTATCACCGCCGCGGGATTGGAATTCCATCTTCTGCGTGAGCTGGATATCAATGCTCTTCAGGTTACTGTCGATTTCAACAGCGCGTGCTTTGCATTTCTTAAACACCTCTTGAGCGGTGAAGTCATTTTGAATACTACTTGAATTGAAAGAAAAAACCGCAGCAACAATAAGAAAAAAGTTCAATCTACCCTTTCCATAAAATATAGGTCGACCAACCTGGCCGACCTACATAAGAGATAAATTACAGTTTACTTTAATTGAGCATTAAGCCGACTTTTTTCACCAGATCGACTACGCGGTTTGAATAGCCCCACTCGTTGTCGTACCATGATATAACTTTGATCATATTATCGATGACCATGGTGCTCAGCGCATCGACAATCGAAGAACGTGGATCGCCTTTGTAATCAATAGAGACAAGCGGCTCTTCGCTGTATCCGAGGATTCCTTTGAGCGGACCTGCCTCGGAAGCGGCTTTCAAAGCTTTGTTGACCTCTTCTTTAGTGGTGGCTTTATCAGCCTCGATGACAACATCGACAACGCTGACATCCGGCGTCGGGACTCTCATCGAGAAGCCGTCTAATTTTCCTTTTAAGTCCGGCATAACAAGACCGATTGCCTTTGCGGCTCCTGTTGAAGTAGGGATCATCGAAAGCGCTGCTGCGCGTGCGCGGCGCAGGTCGGAATGCGGAAGGTCAAGGATTCGCTGATCGTTTGTGTAAGAGTGAATGGTTGTCATAAGTCCCTTCTTCACCCCGAATGAATCCCGCAAAACTTTTACAACGGGTGCAAGACAATTCGTGGTACAGCTCGCATTTGAAATGACATGATGCTTCTTCGGGTCATACAACTGTTCGTTGACACCGAGGACAACCGTCAGGTCAAATACTTTTGCAGGTGCAGAAATGATCACCTTCTTCGCGCCGTTCGCAAGATGTGTTTTCGCTTCATCACCGGTCGTGAATTGTTTCAGTCCTGTGGATTCGACGACAACATCGACCCCAAGGTCTTTCCAATGCAAATTATGATGATCCTTCTCGGAGAGAACTTTTACGGATTTTCCATCAACGATAATCTCGCTATCTTTCGCTGCGAGATTCCCCGCAAAAATTCCAAATATCGAATCATACTTCAGAAGATGCGCCAAAGTTTTTGCATCTGTAATATCATTTACTGCTACGATGTTGATATCTTTGTTCTTGTATGCAGCTCTAAATACGTTTCTTCCAATTCGTCCGAAACCGTTAATACCGACATTGATTGCCATTTAAATATTCTCCAATTTTTTTCATAAAAATTTAATCAGATACGACGTAATATGCAATTTAACAGGGTCAAAAGAGAATTAGGAGATTGCTCTTTTTGACTTTCCTTCCTGTACCATTGTGTTGAATTTAAACAGCGGCAAGTTTATATTTCACAAATCGAGGCGTTCAATGACAGAGATTGATTTCATCAAAGAAAATAAAACTCAATTCCTGCAGTATTTCCATTCCAAATTTCCAATATTCCATCTTTCAAATGTCTTCTACCTCGATATCAGATATGCAGTGAAGTACTACTTAATATCTGGCCATTTTAAAGTGTCTGATGCGGAACTTGAAGGCATAGCAGATACGTTAATTAAAGAGTTGATTTCTGACGGCATATTGAAACCGGTGTCATCCGGCACGTGGACGTTAAATTATCCGGAATTTCGTGCGAAGGCGCTGGGGAAACCAGTTCTTTAATCGAAAAAAATTACAAATAAATTTTAGGAGAAGAAAATGGCTGAGGTACTAATAGCCCAGAATGACATCACAATTTCAGATAAAGCAGTCGCCGAGATAAAAAAAGTAATGCAAGAGAATAATATACCGGAAGGCTCCGGCTTGAGAATGGGAGTTAAAGGCGGCGGTTGCAGCGGATTCACCTACGTTCTAGGGTTTGATGAGAAATCAACTGAGACCGACAGGGTTTTCGATGCGAACGGCGTGAAGGTGTTCGTCGATGAGCGAAGTTTTCCTTATCTTGCAGGAATTGTTCTTGATTATCAAGACGGCTTAAGCGGAAAAGGATTCACATTCGACAATCCGAATGCAACACGCACGTGTGGCTGCGGACATTCATTCGATGCTTAAAAATTTACCGATAAACTTTCGTGTAAACCATTCAAGCCGTGTGGTTCTGATTTGTCCAAGGTAAGTTAAAATGGATCTAATTATTCTTAACATCATGGAACATCTTCTCATCACTAAATCAGCCTGAGGCTGATCAGCTTCCGGCGGAAAGGAGTAGCAAATGCCATATCAAGCTAAGAGTTACAATCAATTAATCGGAATGGAGGGTTTCTCAAAGCAGTTGCTTGAGAATCACTTCACACTTTACCAAGGGTACGTTACAAACACAAATAAGTTAGCAGATACTCTTACACAGCTATTGAAAGACGGAAAGACGGGGACGCCTGAATATGCCGAGTTGAAGAGACGCTTCGGCTGGGAATTCAACGGCATGAGACTTCATGAATATTATTTCGATAACCTTGGCGGCAAAGAGCATCTCGGAAACAACACAGCACTTCATGGTGCAATCGAAAAACAGTTTGGAAGTTATGCGAACTGGGAAGCCGATTTCAGAGCAGCTGGCAGTATGAGAGGGATAGGCTGGACTCTTCTCTATTTAGATAACGCGAATGGCGCGCTTTACAACGATTGGATAAATGAACACGACATGGGACACCTTGCCGGTTGTACTCCTATAATCGTACTTGATGTATTCGAGCATGCTTACATGATCGACTACGGATTGAAACGCGCCGATTACATCGCCGCATTCATGAAAAATATCAACTGGAAAGAAACTTCAACGCGCTACGACAAAGCGCAAAAATAAAAACCAACACGAGGAAGATACGATGAGATGCATAAAATTTAAGATGGTACCACGGCAACAAATAGCAATGTTTGTTTTCACTGCAATTCTTGCCACTGCCGCATCGAGCTACGCGCAGGACACGAAAGACATGAAAGATATGAGCGCGAAAATGGACAAGAGTCCAAAGGCAACGACCATTCAAGGTGAAGTCATCGACATGGCGTGCTACATGACCAAAGGTCAGCACGGTGCCGATCATGCGGATTGCGCTCAGATGTGCATTAACAACGGCCTGCCCGTTGGAATACTCGACAAGAGCGGCCACGTTTTCCTTTGCATGACGTCAACTCAGAAACCGGCCAATTCACTTCTTGTACAGTATGCAGCAAAGCAAGTGAAAGTCACCGGCACGGTCTATCAAAAAGGTGGGATGGACATGTTGTCTATTGACAAAGTGGAACCTTTAGATAAAGACACAGGCACAAAGTAGGATTGTAGCATTATAACCTTGCGAAGGTTCCAAACCTTCGCAAGGTTTCACCTCTATTTGATGACGACTAATTTTTTAACCGACGAAAATTCTCCAGCAGATATTCTATAGAAATAAATTCCGCTACTCAGACGGCTCGCGTCAAACATAACCGAATGCTTGCCCGGAGTTTGTCTGCCATCAACAAGCGTCTCGACTAATCTTCCCAAAACATCATACACTTTGAGTGTCACGTTGCTGAGTGTTGACAACTGGTAGGTGATAGTCGTGGTTGGATTAAACGGATTTGGATAGTTCTGTTCAAGGTTAAAAGAGGTTGGAGTAGCGGGAAATGCTTGACGCTTGACTGCAGTGATCTCTGATAGAGGGCAACTCCAAACCCCGTAGGCTGTTCCCACTAGAAGATTCGAATCGCACACGGTAAGTGCTTCAATATTAATTGAATCAGCAAATGTCCCGGCTAAAATATTCTTCCATTTCCCACCGTTGCTTGCACTAAAATAAAGCCCGCTGGATGTCTCTGCAAATAGATCTGAGCCGTTTCCGAAAAGAAGATTAACTTTGTGGTCTGCGAGCGCGGTATCAGCACTCCAACTCATCCCGCTGTCTGACGAGGCGAAAAGACCACCGCCAGAATAACTACCATAGCTCGCTCCAGCGAACAATATGTCTCCAACTGTTGCAATATCTGCATAATAGATTGCCGTATCGAGCTGAACCCAGTTTGCGCCGTTATTAGTGGAACGAAATATCCCATAACCTTCGGTTCCCGCAAAGATAACATTCCCCAAAGTACATAATACCCATACAGCCGGCACTTCGCTCGTGGCGCTCCAGCTTATGCAGTTGTCAGTTGAAAGCTCCACCCCGCTACCGCCTGCTACAAAAATTGTCGTATCAATTATTGCAAAACTACTAATATTCCTTGGAAAGCTCGAATCCTGCTCGGTCCAACTCACCCCATTGTCCGTCGAAAGATATACATTGCCGCTATCGCCATCTATATCACCAATTCCCACAAAAAAATTTGTGCTATCACCGAAAACCGAAATCTGGGGAATCTGGATATTAAAACTAAGTGGATTGGTATTATGAATCAGAATAGTATCTACCGGTCTCCAAGTTAAACCATCATCGGTCGAAAGAAAAAGGTAAACATAAGAAGATGGATCCAGATAAGCACCTGCAATAATATTACTACCCTTTGCCCAAATACCTGAGACTTCAAAATTCGATAACCCGCTCTGGGTCCAAGCATAAGTACTCGATTGAGTCTTATCACCATTCTTCGTGAAACCATTAAATAAGACGATGAAGGAAAGCGGCGCGATATACAAGAGAAAGCGTTTCGTACATATCCTCAATATTATGTTTTTTCTTTTACACGGTTCCATTTGATATTATTTGATTACCATTAGCTTCTTTGTCTGAATGAAAAATCCGACGCGTTGAACGAGGCAGAGTGCGAAATCTGCCCCAATAAAAGCAACGGTGAGAAAAAGACAACGATTAATGCAAAAGTACATTTAGTAATTTGAAGACTGTTCATTTTGACCTCAGTTTAGTTAATTGATTACCTTACTTTGCATAAGGACTGATTTAAGATCAATCAACCATGTTATATTTTGCAAGAAGTTTTACTTAAATGCAAGAGAAACCATGTTGACTGCGAGTCAACACTTGAGGAGAAAAGTTGAGGGGGGCAACTTTTAAACCATCAATTTATAAGTAGAAGGCCATCATGGACATTTTAAAAATCAGTGCTGCCCTCAAAACTTATCAGGCACAACTGCACATCGAAGAAAAAGAGTTAGCTGAAAAGTTGCGATTAGCTGTTAGCGTTCAGCTAATGGCTAAAGGCTGTTTATAATTTTGACTTTTGCACTGTGGTTTTAACTTTCCTATCCCGTATTCCTCATCCCTGCGGCAATCCCGTTCACCGTCGATCTTAGCAAATCGAGTATCTCATGCCGCTTTCCGTTTTCCGATTTTTCATCACGGAACATCTGTAAAAATTTTATCTGCACCAAACTTATCGGATCGATATAAGGATTCCTCATTCTCAACGAACGTTGCAACGATGGGTTTGAATCGAGAAGATTTTCTTCACCTGTAATGTTCAGAACTGCTTTGCATGCTCTATCATATTCTTCCCTTATCATCTCAAAAAGCTTTTCCGAATTTTTCCTGTTTCCGCACAAACGCAAGTACTCTCTCCCGATAACCATGTCGGATTTCATGAGTACCATCTCGACATTGTCGGTCAGCGCTTTGAAAAATTCCCAATGATCATACATCTCGCTCAAATCTTTCCAACAAACGATTTCTTCTTCGACAGCCTTCACAAGTGAATATCCAAATCCGTACCAACCTGAGATCAGCTGCCTGTTCTGTGTCCACGAGAAGACCCAAGGAATCGCCCGGAGGTCTTTCAAATTTGTGCCATCATTCCTCGAAGGCGGCCGTGAGCCAATTTCAATCCTCTCAATTACATCAATTGGAGTAACACCTCTGAAGTATTCCAGGAAATCCGGATGATCGACAAGTTCTCTGTAGTGAACCATCGCCGTTTCCGAAATAACCTCAAAAACGGACAAATATTTTTTATGGGAATCCTTTGCGCCGGATTTATATTTCGCGGTCGATAGAAGAACCGCAGAAGTTGTAAGCTCAATATTTCGGAGTGCAATTTCAGGCGTGGCATATTTTACGAAAATCATTTCGCCCTGCTCTGTGATTTTTATTTCTCCTTCGATTGTGCCGATCGGCTGCGAAAGTATCGCCTGATTCAGCGGACCGCCGCCGCGCGATACGCTCCCTCCCCTGCCATGAAACAGCACGAGCTTGACACCGAATTTTTCGCAGACCTTCTTCAAGTTTATCTGAGTTTTTATAAGCTCAAAATTCGAAGTTACAATTCCTCCGTCTTTGTTACTGTCGGAATAACCGATCATTATTTTTTGTACCATCCCGCGCAGCCTGAGATGCTGCATGTATGCATCATTCTTGAAGAGATCTGTCAGCACGACATGCGCTTGTCTCAAGTCTTCAATTGTCTCGAACAACGGCAGAATGTCCAATCGTGACCGGGTCACTTTTCTTTCCTGCACTTTTACAAGACCGCCCTCCTTTGCGAAAAGCATCGCCGTCAAAACATCGCTGACGGACGAACTCATGCTGATAATGTAATCGTTGCAGGCTTCCTCTCCGGCATAATCTTTTCCATATACTATTGAATCAAATTCCGACAATACCTCCGTTGTAGCCGAGCTCAAAAACAAATTTGGATTCACGATAGGTTTAGCATTCAAAATTTCACGAGTCAAGATTTTTATCCGTGCGATCTCATCCAACTCAGAAAAGTTTCCTTCGATTTCCGATATCCTGAATAATTCCGAAACAGCTTTTAATAGAACCGACGAGTTTTGACGAATGTCTAAAGATGCGAGATGAAAGCCAAAAGTTTTGGCTTTGTAAATAAGCGGGATTATCCTGGATTCCGCAATTATTTCTCCCTTATTTGTCAAGAGGCTGTGGTACATCACTTCGAGATCATGAATAAGTTCTTTTGCGGATCGGTAACGATGTCCTTTTTCCTCAAGTGTATTTTTCAGCTTATGATAAACCAGAAAAACTTTAACGCGATAAATTTCGGACTGATCTTTCAGGTCTTCTTCGGCCAGTTGTTCGGAAAGGTTGACTTTATCAATCTCTACGGAGTCAATCATCTCTTGCGAAGCCTTGACCAAGCGTATAGATGTACTCATCGTGTCGTAAAGAACATTCATGTCCTTTATGTAAAGCGAAATTATTTGTCTCTTTTGAAGCTGAAATGCTGTCTTCGTTACCTCCGCGGTGACAAACGGATGGCCGTCTCTGTCTCCTCCGATCCATGATCCGAATTTCAAGATTACCGGCGCAGTGACTTCAACATCAAAAACATTTTTCAGCGTTCTATTGAGTCTCTCGTACAAAACAGGTATTGCATCATAGAGTATTTCTCCGAAAAAAAATAAACCGCGCCTTATTTCATCGTGCACTGTCACTTTGTTCATTCGAATCTCGTTTGTCTGCCAGAGCATTGTGATTTCAGCATGAAGCTGCTTGCGTAAATCAGCCAATTCATCGGGAGTCAGTGTTATCGTCTCGCGCCGTAGAAGAAGTTCGCTTATATTCAAAATTTTTCGGAGAATTGTTTGGCGTGTAGCTTCCGTCGGATGCGCTGTGAATACCGGAACGACTTTTGTAATATTTAAAATTTGCATTACGAAATCGAAAGCGTGTCCGGATTTTGACAACTCGCTTACGGCTTCTTCCATTGAGCCGCGCTGCGGTGTGCCATCTGAAATTGCATGTGCTCGCTGCCGCCTGATGCGGTGAACTTCATCTGCCGTGTTACTCAACAGAAAATAATAAAGGAATGCCCGTACAATTTTGCCGGCTTTGTCGAGATCAAGCGAATCGATGAGTGCATCAATCTCACATTTCGTTTCAAGCGAATAATTCGAGCGAAGAGATTTTGTCAGTGAGCGAAGTTGTTCTTCGAGATCAAAGAACTCCTTCCCTTCCTGTTCGATCAAAACTTTGCCGAGAATCGTGCCAAGCTCGCGAATATCACGATGGAACGGCGCATCTTTAGCATCCTGGGTATGGTGTTGAAGCTGAATGATTTCTTCTGGCATAATTAATAATTCAAAAGTACGACTCAAAAGTCGTAAGTAAATTTGTCATCAGCCCGTAGCTAAATGCTGATTTTGATCTATGCTCCTTGCTCAATACACTGCGAGCAACGACGCTATTTTAATTGCGGCTGTCTCAGACCTCAAGCGCGATTTACCAACGGAGAAACTTTTGAAACCCTTTCCGATCAAGAAATTGATCTCGTTTCCTGAGAATCCACCCTCCGGACCGACAAGCGCAATTACTGATCTCCTTTTTCTTAATCCCGACAAATAGTCATCGACCATGTCGTTTGACCTTTCATGGAGCACAATTTTCTCTTCGTAAGCATTGCCTTGGGATGCAACATCTTCCAATCTTTTTGCAATTGCCAATTCAGGAATTTTGCTCTGAAGTGACTGTTTGACGGCAGATCTAACAACGCTTTTCAGCCGATTGAAACGGAGATTTGCATTCTTACTCCGCTCCGAATTAAATAACATGAGTCGACTCGCACCAAGTTCCGTGCACTTTTCAATTGCAAATTCTAATTTTGAAATCGGCTTCAGAACTGCTAAACCGATACAAAACTCTGCGCAGCGAAGAGTTCAAGTTATGATATTCCTCAATTACTTCACAAATCGATTTATCTTTTTTGATCCGCTTGACGATGCAAAGACATGTTGTCCCGTTTCCATCGGTAGCTAAGATTTTCTCGCCAACTTTCACCCGCAGCACGTGAGCAAGATGAAAATGTTCATCACCATCTATTGTTATTACATCGTTGCCGTCAGAATTTCTCGCGCGGTTTTCTATTTCGAAAATAAACTGTTCCATGATGCCATTACTCTAATAGTTCTCAACCTTGCGGGATCCAGAGTACTCGTATGGATTGCCGTTCTGCGACATCCCCTTCGATGATTATTTTGTTGATCACATAGGTCGCGGTCGAATCAAGTGCGGAGATTTCGTACGAAGCAGTATCCAGAATTTGCGTGCTTGCTGATGTGGGAAGTTTAGAAAATGCTGGAATGGGAAAAAAATAGAGGGGCAACTTTCCGCAGCTGATTACCGGGTGGGAATGTTAAGTATGACTTTTGTTCCAACACCTTCCGATGAGGAAATATTTATTTCGCAGTTATTTATTGCCGCCAGATTCTTGGCAATATAAAGTCCGAGTCCCGCGCCTTGCTGTTGCTGTTTGCCTCTGTTAACTTGATAAAATTTCTCAAATATTCTCGGCATTTCTTGTTGTGGAATTCCGACTCCCGTATCCGAAATTTCCACCCTAACACATTCCCCGTCGACAGCGGCATATAGTTTCACTTTTCCCTTTTGAGTAAACTTAACGGCATTTGACAAGAGCTTACCGATGATGTCGCGAATAAGCGTTTCGGAAGCTACAACCGGCAAGTCATTACCGATGTCAGTTTCGAATTCAATATTTTTTTCTGATGCTAATTTAGAATATTCTTCACAAGAAGTTCTAAGTGTGTTTGCGAGGTTGAATCGCCGTTTATCTTTCTCATAGAATTCTGCCGTGCGCCCAGAGTCAATTTGAATTGCTTCGAGAAAATCATTGACAAGGTTTTTCAATCTGCCCCCCCCTTGTCGAATCAGTTCCGCAAATTCTTTCAATTCGCTCGTCGGTATTTGCGAAGCGCTGCTGCTGATTATTTCCGAGAAGCCGATGATGTAAGTAAGCGGTGTGTTCAACTCATGCGAGAGTGTGGATAGTATTTCTCCCCTGAGAGTTTCAAACTCATCTTGCATTGCATCTCGACGAACAGCCGCGCGTTTCAACTTTCCCCTGACTGTGGTAACAAGCTCGTCGATATCTATCGGCTTTGTCAGGTAATCATCGGCGCCAAGTCCTTTTCCCTCGTTGACGTGCTCGCGATCTGCGAGGGCGCTGAGAAAAATAAAAGGGACATGCCTAAGTTCCACGATCTTCTGCACCTTCTCATAAAATTCAAAGCCACCCATTTCTGGCATGTAAATATCGCTTATGATCAGGTCGGGCTTGTAACTATTTAAAAGTTCGAGCGCATTTCCAGCACTTGTGGCGGTAACGATACGGTATCCTACGTCTTCAAGTATTGTTGAAAATAATTCTAAATTTTCTTCTTCATCATCAACAAGCAGGATGAGAGGATTCTCAGACATCGCTTGCAATCAAATCTATTTTTGCGGCTGGTTTGTCGAAGATCCCGTTTGCGGGGCAGGCGACTCGACTGGGACTTGTGGAACCTGCTGTGCAGGTAGACTTTGTTGACCCTGAGTTTGAAGGAAACTTTTCTGTTCTTTCGTAGCTTTGTTCGGAAGGAAGAACAAATTTATAAAAAGAGCGAGCACGATAAAGACAGCGCCGAGAATTGTTGTCATTCTCGACATAATATCAGCGGTCTTGCGCACTCCGAACATATTGCCGAAACCTGCACTTGCGCCGCCGAAACTTCCAGCGAGTCCACCGCCTTTGCTGGATTGCATCAACACCACTGCCATTAAAAGAATGGCAATTACTATCTCTAAAACGACCAAAAATGCGTACAACTCTTCACCTTAGTTTAATTTTGACTTAAATTTATTCTGTTGGAAGCTGAGATGCAATTTCATAAAATGGCCCCTAGCCGTCAGCATACATCAACTAGCTAACAACCAATCCACTTTTATATTTTTGTGTGGTAGCTTTGACTTTTGAACTGGTGTTTACCCCGCACATCGCGGGAAATTTTTACTCAGTTATCACACTCTCCTTTTGAAGAAATTTTTCCAAATGACTAAAAATCCTGCAAGGACAATTGCCGCCGGTACTAGAAGGCGAAACGTGTTGGAGATATTTTCACCAAAGTTGTAATTGCCTCTTACAAATAATAGCCCAGCCAGGCCGACTGCGACAAACAACACCGCGACAATTATCAGGGAGTATTCTTTGGGATTGGAAAAGTAGAGCATTAGAAAAGCCAACCCCGGAATAAGAAGTGCAGAAGGCCAAATTTGGTCCCAGGCATCCGGAATAAAATTGTAAGAGATAAGCGCAACGAGCATCCCAGCTAAGAATAGCGCCGAACCCCAGAATAACCGTAGCCGATTTGAAGATGCAAAAGCCGTGATCGCCTCGAAGCCGCCTACCGCAAGAATTAAGAAGGCAGCTATGCGGTTGAAATTCAATTCGACAACTCCGGCGCGGCTCATCAGAAGGAGCACACCGAAAACAAGTATCAGAATTCCTAGCAGGAAACTTTTAAGATGGTTTCTTTTATTTACAACTTCAGTCATTAATCAATTTCAATAGGAATAACTAAAGCACATGCAATGTAAAGAATCAATGCCAATCCGAACGACGCAAATGCTAGCGATACGAAGACGATCCGCACGATTGTAGAGTCCACGCAAAAATACTCTGCGAATCCGCCACACACACCTGAGATTTTTTTATCACGCCCAGAACGGAAGAGTCTTTTTCTTTCAGCCACACGCGTTGCATCACCATGGCTTATCGACAACCGAACTTCTCCATGTTCTCTTCCGAGAAGAAGTGCGCCGCCAATCAAGATAAAAAGGACCGGCAAGACTAATTTGCCGAAGGAATGCCACATCGAAGTAACGGAAAATAGATCGTAATGATTAAAGAGGAGAGTGACGCCGATAACCATGACAATAACTCCAATTATCAGGGTGGCAGTCGCACCGGGTGCATGTCCCGCTCTAGGAGCAGAAAATATTTTTGTACCATCATCGGTAGTTATCTCAGCTGACAAAGGTTTCGTTGGTATTATTATCATGGCAACAATGTAAAAGATGATCCCTACCCCAATGCTTAGGATTGTAAATGCAACAAGAACCATTCGTACCGCTGTTATATCAACTTCAAAATATTCTGCAATTCCACCGCAGACACCGTCAATCATTCTATTCGAGCGTGACTTATATAATTTACGCAGCGATTCTTGTCCTGACGAGGATGATCCTATCGAGACCTCTTCGGACTGATTTGCCCTGTTCTCTGGAGACGTTTTTTGCTCGTCCATTTTCATTGTCTCACTTTCGCAAGCCCGTTTTTATGATTTCGTCCTCAGTGACAACATAATCTACCTTGATATCTGTTTCGGAAGGCTCGATCGCGTCGACAATCTGAAATTTGTAAGCAAGTGCCACTATAGGTTTTTGCTGTGCTCGCAGAAGACCGTCGTAATAGCCGAATCCCCACCCTATTCTGTTGCCGTTCCTGTCAACCGCGATTACCGGCACAATGAAGATATCAACTTCTTCGCGTGGTACAGGAGAAAACACTTTCGGCTCCTTTATCTCGAACGGGCCTTCTGTCAAGTCTCCTAAGTTCATAAGCTCAGAGGTGTCTAACTTTCTTTCTTTCTTATCCGTGATGACCGGTATCGCAATGCGCTTTCCGCGGGCAAACGATCGGGCAATCAGCATGACCGTATCGACTTCATTCGGCTTCGAAGAAACGTACGTGTGAACCAAACCAGCATTTCTGTACTCGGGCAAGTTTTCCAATTGGGTTAGCACAAGCTTGCTTTTCTGAAGAGCTTCTTCTTCGGTCAATTGTTTGCGAAGTTTTAAAATTTCTTTTCTTATTTTTTCTTTTTCATTCAAAAAGTTCTCTCCTATGACGGAAATAAGACACCAAGTCTCAACAGATGCAGACTCTCAATTGATTTTGTGATGATTGTAAACTTTAATCAGATCCCAGTGGAACCCGACGTCATTCGGGACTTCGTAGACTTCTTGTAAATTTCAACTAATGATCGTTCATGTGCCGCTCAATTTTTTCTGCATATGGAATGCGGCATGGCGCAAAGCGCTCAAAAAATATTACAAAAGAATCGGAGAAATGCAAACCAATTAACTCTTTAGTATGGCTTTTGTTCGTCGGAATCCCGGCTGGTCTTAGGAGAGACTTGAATTTTAGATTTCAAGTCTCATCTCAGCGGTTGGACCCACAGTGCGAATCGCCACATGGTGACTTTCGTCTGCCTCAACCATTCCCCAATACAACGCGAACTGCTGCATCTGATATTCCACCGGATATCGTTCGGAAGCACCAAGGAATACTTCCTCCGCCCCAACTTCTACGGTGGTATGTGCTATTGCATAAGCCGCATTGTTTGTCGGGACAATGATCGGCAGAATTGTCTTTCCCTGCTTCTCAGCCATCTTGATGACTTCACTGAAGAGAGTTTCCTCCGGAAGGTCTATTGTATGTTGAACAGCTACGCTCTGGCCGGGAATTATTTTTGCCGTCATGACAACGATATCGACGTAATCCGGGTCATTCTCTTCAAGACATCTTTGCAAATGCTGGAGACGATTAGGCGCACGTACCGCGACCAATTTCCGTTTCGGATGTTTGCATCCGATCGCTTCGGCAGTAAGATTGCCTTGAGCATAGACATTAAATTTTTCCAGCTCTCCGCCGCGCGAGGCTGCGATTCTTTTGTTTGCACGTTCGGAAAAAGCGAATAGCCCGAACAATATAATTGTAAATGTGACGCCACCCTCGGTCGCTATCGGCTTCGTGAAAAGGTTCGTAAATCCAAGCCCAAACAGAACCAGGAAAACAAAACCGAGTCCGATAGGAATCTCGAAACTTCCAATTTTAATGTTCGGTGGAACACTCCATTCACGATGTCCCTTAAATTTTCTTCTCAGGACTATCATCGAAAGTGCCTTCATGATGAAGCTCCAAACGACTCCGAATGCGTACGCTTCACCAAGCATGAAAACATCGCCGCGGCTCAGGATAATTATAAGCAGCTGCAGAATTACCAGCGTATTTATGATCCGATAGGAAGTCCCGAATCTCGGATGAGGTCTCCTAAACCATTCGTGCAGGACACCATCTTCGGCCACCCTATTCAAGACACTATTTGCGCCGAACAAAGCAGTATTTACTGCGCCGGCGAGTATAAGAAATCCAACAACCACCACAAACACCTGCATCGTAAGAAGAAGAGTTTGCGGACCTAATAGATGCATTGCCAGACCGCTCAAAGCGTTGTCGTTGTAAACACCAATCAACTCGTTTTCAGGAACAAGCATTGAAGCAAAGAGAGAATTGATCCCAGTAAACATGAAACTAAAGATAAAGATAATAAGTCCCGTTCGAAGGAGATTCCGCAGTTTCGGTGCTTCAATTTCCCGATATACCTGTGCAAGTGTCTCCTCTCCGCTTACTGCAAGGATCGAATGTCCCATTCCGACGAGTACTCCGACTAAACCGATAGTTTTTAACCACCCAACATGTTTAAGCCAACCGAGAGAGTCGTCCGAGAGCTTAATGGAGAAAGGAGGAAACTTCGCTCCGCCGGTTAAGATTGTAACGACAGACCAAATAAATAATAGAGCCGCCAGAGCTAGCGTAACTTGAAATATTCTTAAAGCTTTCTCACTCGACTCCTCAATGCCGATTATGTTTTTGCGCCAAAAGTAAAGTTCGATGATTATTGCAGTCACAACCGACACCCAGTTTGGCGGTAGAACAATATTGAGCCCTGCCAAATGGATTATTGAGTTAAATAGTCCGGCAATATACTGACCCGCGGAGACGGCACTGATTGGAGCAGTAATGAGATAATCAAAGAGGAGTGCGGAAACAGAAAACTTAGCTGCAGTTTCACCGAGTGCCTCATGGACAACTCTATAGACACCGCCTCGCACGAACATGCTCGACGATTCAATATAGACAGCACGTATGCCGTAGGAAAACAACATCACGAACAGTATGAACCAAGGTGCCGATGGACCGACAGCTTTTTCAGCAATTCCAAGCGCATAAAATGCACTCGAGCCGAGATCGGACACCACAACTGCCGCCGCTCGCCAGTACGAAATAAACGACAGCATAACAGTGGTTATGACTACAACTTTGACTTTCTTGAAATCTATCTTCCCAGAATCTTTGGAAACTTCTATATATTCTTGTTTCATCTGCACTCGTTTTTCAAGTGCATAAACTATAAGATGTGGCAGGAAAAAGCAAATTTATCATCGAAAATAGTAAGGCTCACTAAATTATTTTAAGAACGCGGATTTTAAACTTCGTTTCATTACTTCTCCAATAAAAGTTTTATTACTTTATTCCCGAAACCGGTCGTCATCCTGCAAATATAAACTCCACTTGCAAGATCATGCGCATCGAATCTAATGTTGTATGTGTTGGCTTCTTGATAACCTTCATCGAAAATTCTTACTTTCCTGCCAAGCACATCGTATATTTCAAGGCTGATTTTGCTTCCAACGGGTATCGTGTATGTTATCTGCGTAGCGGCACTAAAAGGATTCGGAAAATTATTAAGCGATATTGAAGAATAAGGTATCGTGGTGTCCCATGTTACCATTTGTTTCATGATTGCGTTATTGGGATCAAAAACTACCGAATCGGGTTGGGATAGAAAATGCATAGTAAATGTTTGTGCCGCCGTAGAATCAACAAAACTTCCAACTGTTTTTTGCCCCTGGAAATAAATCGTGAACTCAACGGGCATTTTGAAAATTGGTGCATCTGTTTGCTCTTGTTTCAAATAAAATACAAGCGAGCTTCCTTCCTTTTTGTAAGTGTAAGAATATACAGGATATCCCGCTTGAAAAATCCATTCATTAAAAAACCAGCTCATGTCCAATTGAGTTACTTGGTTAACAACATTTTCAAAGTCATTGGTAACTGCATTACCGAATTGGAAATCGGAACGATACGTTTTAAATATTGCGAAAAATGTTGAATCGCCGACGACATTCCTCAGCATGTTGAGCACCCAGGCGCCCTTGTAATATTCAACAAGATCGAAGATATAAGCACCCTGCGCTTGCGGTGCATAAATGGCATATTGAACCGTATCGTAGAAAAAATACTGGTTTTCATAAGATTGCATCTCGCTCTCAAAACTCGACTGGCTGAGATGTTGAAGCTGCACCGCTTCGGAATATGTCGCAAAACCTTCGTTCAGCCAAATATCGTTCCATGTTCCAAGTGTAACCATATCACCCCACCATTGGTGAGCAAGTTCATGAGCCACGACCCTTCGGTTGAATTCATATTTGCGAAGTAGAGTTGTTATCGTCTGATGTTCCATGCCGCCATATTGGAACGGTTCAATTCCGGTCATGCCATATTTGTCAAACGGAAATGCACCATACAGTGATTCGTAAAATTGTATCATCGAGGCAACCGTATCAATATCGCATTCGGAGTTTGAGACGGCACCGGAAGAATCTTCAGCATAAACATAATATTGAACCGGAATAACGCTCCCGTCACTTTTTGTATAACTTCTCTGCACAACGGCAAATTGTGCGGCGGTTGCGCACATAAGGTATGTCGCAATCGGATAATTCTCGCTCCAGTCGAATGTCGTGCTTCCATCTTGATTATCGATTTTGCTTACGAGAGTGCCATTAGATGCAGCTATGTAACCATTAGGAACGCGGATAGAAATTTCGCAAAGCGCTTTGTCAGAAGGATCGTCATAGCACGGCATCCAGTCGTGAGCATCGCTCGGCTCACTCATCGTGTAAGCAATCGTGTGCGGTACGGTGTATCCTGATGTCGGTTGTTCGCCGGCATAGTAATAATAAAACCCTCTCTGCTGAATTGCAGGTTTATCAACGACATGATAATACAGCGTGACAATTCCGGTGTCTCTCGCCGAATATTGCCTGTCTAATGTTATGTTCAACTCCGTATCGACAATATTGAACTGGAGCACTATACTGTTTGCAAAAACGGAATCTACATGCAAGTACGTCGTGTCATCGTCAATATCTATTTCGCCGAGCGGGCTGACAAGATCGGGACAGAATTTGATCTGCATGATTCCGGAATATGAATTAGATGATCCGTTGAGAATATCGTACCAATCCATCGAGAGTTTATATTCGATCACATTGTAAGAATGGTGTCCTGAATAGTTCACTCGCTTTTCGTTCCTGATCTTGCCAATTTGACTTGAACTCTGTTTTATTTCCATTTCTTGAGCGAAAGAAACAACCGGTAAAAGGATGAGAACCAAAAACCATGATTTCATTTCACGGAGGCCTCTTCTTGCGCACCCTGGATTTCTTCCGACTTGTGACAGTTCCCGCCCAACAAATTCAAAACAAGTATCCCGCACAAAATCAATGCAGCGCCTAAAAGTGTTCCTGAAGGAAATTTTTCTCCGAGCACGACAGCACCTGCAGTGAGAGCGAGGACAGGAGTTATGAATGAAGTCATCGAAAGAAGCACGACACTGATATGCTTGAGCACATAAAAATAAAGCGTGAAGGCGACAACCGAGCCGAATATTGCCAGATAAAGAATCGCAGCGATCGTTGAGGCATTGAATTCCAAATTTTTCCAGCTTTCGACAAAGACGCTCGTCAGCAAAAGAGTAACAGCGCCAAGCAGCATCGGGATAAGGTTGATAAAAACAGGATCGATTTCTTTTCCGAACTTTTTCACGCCGACAGCAACGGCGGCATTTGTAATTGCGCTCGCAACCACCGCAAGGATCCCTTCTGCAGAATCGATCGAACCGAATCTCAAGTCTCCCCAAAAGATTGCAAGCAAGCCGGAGAATCCGAGAATAATGCCGAAAATCTTCCAAAAAGAATGATCGTCAGTCTTCAAGAAAAGTCTCGACAATATCGCGGCAAAGAACGGCATTACTGCAAAAGTTGTGGCTGTCAAGCCGGAGGTTATTCTCCCTTCAGCCCAGTAAACCAAACCGTATGGTACACTGAACGAGCCGAGACCAACTAACAGGAGGAAGATGGTCTGCTTAAGTTCGAAGTGAAACTTGTACTTTCGTATTTTCAGAATGAGAAGGATAAGGAGCGAGGCAATTGTAAATCTTATTCCGGCACTGAAGAATGGTGGCAAAGTAAATATCGCAAACTTAATCGCAAGCCATGTTGTTCCCCAGATGAGACAAATCAAAATATAACCGAGCGCGATTTTGATACTACGCGGAATTGAGTGAAACATAATTCTCAGAAATTGATTCTCAAATTGACAAATTTAGGAACCGGAGAGGCGCTCAATTACACACCAATATCATCACCGAGAATTTCTTTGCGCCATTTCGTCAATTGAGGGCTGATAAGATGAGTTGCAAACGCAGACGTGCTTCCCAAAAATGCTCCGGCTACGACATCGCTCGGATAATGCAAGCCCATATAAATTCTTCCGTAGCCGACAAATGCAGCCCAAACATAAGCCGGAATGTAAACGTAAGGTTTTGGATAGTGGAGAGTCAACGCTGTCGCTATGGCAAATGCAGCAGTAGCGTGCCCTGATAGCATCGAATATTTGTCGGCAGTGTCTAAATGCATTGTGTGAACATCCGAAAGCGTCACATTAGGGCGCTTACGTTTTATGACAACGTTCTTGAGGAAATAATAAACCACATAAGCTGATGCCTCAGACACTCCAATCATGACCCCGGTATCAAAAGTATATCCGTCCTTTTCCGCTAAGCCAACTCCATAAAAAACAACGGGACTTGCAATCGCAAGCGGGAGAACTGAATAACCGATAGTACCGACGATCGCATCGAGAAAATTAGAACGCCAATTATTTATACTGCTAAATATATTTATGTCCCACTTCGGCGGCTGCGCATAAACAAACTGAGGTGGAGCGGCCGCGAGAAACAAACAAAAAAAGCCCGTCCATATTATGAATGGACGGGCGTGAAAACAAAAATTATTTTCCATCACTCATGCAAAACATTTCGATAAATATTATAATAGTGTATAACATTTTCAACATAAGTCAGAGTTTGCTCGTAGTCGCCGAATGTGCCCGACGTCGGCTTTCCACTTTCCCAAATATGCTTATGCAATGGAAAATATCTTGCCGACAAAAGCGGCAGTGCCGCTTTAACAGAAGTCCATGCTTTCGGTTCGTCACCTAAGAACTCTGCGACTCTTTGCGCATCCTGTACTCTTGACAGTCCGCAATTATATGCAGCCACAGCAAGCTCTATTCTATTGTCGCCTTCGGAATCCGAAAATTCCCGGAGCATATCTCGCAAATGAATAATTCCGAGCTTGATGTTCTCAACCGGATTCGAAATGTCATCAACATTATTTACAATTGCCAATTGCAACCCGGTTTCTGGCATTAATTGCATCAAACCTGCCGCACCTTTATCTGATGTTGCTTCGGGATCAAATGCAGATTCTTGCCTCAAGACAGCTAGAGCCAACCTCCAATCAATTCCATAAGCGTTGCTGAGTTCCTGAAGCTTTTTGCCGTAGTCAGTCAAGAAAACATAAGTTTGGCGATCAAGTTTGGGTATTGAAGCTTCCGGAACAACAGTGCTGTAATATGAATAACGGGCAGCATTGGATTTTTGAGTTAAGATAATTGCAGTTCCGATAAGGCTAAAAATGATAAACTGAACGGCAAGACCACGAATATGTTGTCTTATCATTGCTCCTCCATTAGTTGTTAATGATACTAAAAGCTCGAGTCCCAAGATATAACGCTGGACTAGTCCTTTTCGTGCCACCCAAAATATAGGGTATCATTCTCCACTCCCAATAAACAACTTTCTGTATGATAAAAATAGCACAAAAAGTTGAAATCACCAAACATCTTTTTGGCTAAATGTGATGAATATCACGGACGGTATCGAAAACTGAGGGATTTTGAGAATCTATGATCAGAAAAAATGGTGGGCTACTGATGCAAAATCAAAATTACAGGTCAAAAGTGAAAATCTTGATAATTTTGATTTAGCTTTCGGATTGTGTCTCTGGACTTTAAATTTCTACTTTATCGTTTATCGCCATACTTCTCGAACAGTTCCCACAGTCTCTTCATGGAAAGCGAATCAAGGTCTTCGTCATCCTTGTCCCGCTTCGCAAACATCTCATAGTCATATTTATCCTTCGACAACATTTTCCCTGTCTTATACTTCAACGCTTCGATGAGTTTTCTTTGTTCGGCGTTTGTCATTTCATTTAATTATTTTGCCATCTTTTTCTTTTCATGTGCTATGCGGTTCATTTAACTATTCCACCATCTTTTTCTCTTCATGTGCTATTAGGCTCATTTTCCAAAGACTTCCCCATTTGTTTGCAACGCCCGTTCAGCCTCCATCAACTGACTTACAGTATTTATGCCTCTTATTTCATCAAAGTGCTTCGCCAAAACCGCACTGACTTTCATTTTATGGTGCGTAAAGTATCCAAGAACATCAGTCAAATAATATTCGTGCTGGGCATTTTCAAAATCTATATGACGGAGTGCTTCAAATAATTCTTTTCGCTTGAAGACATAAATTCCGGAGTTGATTTCATTGATCTTCTTTTCTTCAAGTGAGGCATCTTTTTCTTCAACGATTCTGTCAACAGAACCATCCGCAAATCGAACGATTCTACCGTATCCCGTTGGGTTGCTCATGTTTGCAGTCAAAACGGTCATTGCCGATTTGCTTCTCCAATGAGTTTTTAGAAAATTCCGCATCGTGCTGAGCGTAAGCAACGGCACGTCACCCGAAAGAATCAGGACATCACCATCGAAATCCTTCAGTATTTGCTCAGTCTGCATTACGGCATGTCCCGTTCCCAATTGTTCTTCCTGAATGGCAAAGGAAACCGTACTGCCGAATTCTTCTTTCAGATGGTCAATTACGATTTGCCGTTTGAATCCAACTATTGCAATCACAGAATTACTGTCAAGCTGGTGCGCTAACTCGATCACGTGATCGATCATCGGTTTCCCATTTACTTTGTACATCACCTTCGGCAGGTCAGGATTCGCCATCCTTTTTCCCTTGCCCGCCGCAAGAATTACGGTAAGAAATTGTGTCGAATGCATGTTTTTATTTCAGACTGACGGTCCTTCTCCGCCTGCGGCGGACAAATGACCTTTGACTATTTTCTTAACTTTGTTTTTCTTGTCAACAAGAACAATCACCGGCTCATAATCTCTTGCTTCAGCTTCCTCGAAGTCCGCATAAGAGATGATCACAACTTCATCTCCGACGGCACCCAGCCGGGCTGCAGGACCATTCAGGCAAATTATTCCTGAACTTGCTTCGCCTGGGATTGTGTAAGTTTCAAACCGCTCACCGTTATTGACATTTACGACCTGAACTTTCTCATACGGAAGTATTCGCGATGCTTTGAGCAACTCAGTATCGACTGTTAAACTCCCTTCATAATACAGATCAGCCTGTGTAACAATCGCACGATGGATTTTCGATTTACAAAGAGTGAGTATCATGACATGTCTAACCTTTGATCGAGATAATAATTTAATCGTATTTGTAAAAGATAAATCTTTTTAAGAGGAACTTCAATTCGCGTCGATTCATAAAAAAGTCCCGCGGCAGTTAATGGAATCGTGGATATCGGCGAAGCGCTCCGACAAGCCGACAGTCCCGAGGGGATCCTTTCGGACAGTGCCCGCCACTGAAAACAAAAAGGAGAGATTACTTTAACGTGGAGGGTATGCTCATTGCCGCTTGCACCTCTATGCGAATTCAGATAATTTTCGGCATACCTCGACCAGCTTTCGCAAATCCTCGCGATTTTTCTCCTTGATCTTCCTTATCAACACCAACTTTGGTGGACAATAGGGACAATCTTTTTTGCGCCTATGAATATGACTTATGTAAATTCCGACTTCCTTGGCTGATAGTGACCCAGGAGGGCGAGCCCTCGTTCCATATAGGGCTTCATGCAACTCATGCAATCCATAAGAGTGCCATATGACAAGACTCGAGACGCGAGATAGAACGACATAGTAATCAAAATGAATTCTTCTGGCTTCGAAAAGGCTGTGGAGCATGGTTCTGTCTTTTGGCGTCCAAACGACGACCTGGTGAGTTCCTAGCGCTCCGAAAAACCGCAACATGCTGATCCTCTCATTTGGCATCAGAAATTGATGTACTTTCCCGTGAAAGCGGGTACCCACAAGAAACATGGTGGAGCGCTCATTCCCGGATATAAGACCAGATTCTACTTTGACGAATGCACTATTTTCAAAATCGATCGTGAGCCTCTTCTTTATCACGGGACAATTCCAATCCAATGACGTAAGTCTCATCCGTAAAGGAGTCGTGCCCTCACCCTCTCTATCAAGGTTATCTAGCATCCTTTCAACTGTTAATCTGCCACTCTTCAATTCATCCAACGCTAATTTGTAAGCGAACTGTCGGTCATCAACGTCGAACCGGTCCTCAGATTTGCTGTACTTCCTGATTTTCCCCGACATTACTTGAAAAACCAACTGTCGTTTCTTATCTCCAGTTTCACGAAGCTCCACGCTCCAATCGTCAGTGTCTATTAACGCGTAATTTCCCCTAGTGGGGTCCCGGTCTGACGATACATTCACAATTTTTGTTCTGCCAACTTTGTCGATGGAGCCTCCCCAGTAATGAGAGTGTCCACAAACGACTAACTTTGGTTTGGTTTTCCGAATTGCTTGCAGAAGTCGACGGGAGCCAATATGAGCTATTCTTCCTACACTCGATAAATCAAGTTCTCCTATTGGTGGCACATGCGAAAGAATAATATCCGCGCACATTTTGGGAATTGTCTTTACTTCTCCATCCGTTGTACATTCCGATCCAAAAATCGAGACTTTAGATCTATCATCTCCGATTATCTCCTTTCCGAATGTGAAAGTGAAGGGCACAAAACAACCAATCTCGCTTAATCCCGAATCAAAAAAAGGATTACATTGCACAAGGGTGCCACCATTACCATGGCCCACCAAATCATGGTTGCCGTTCACAAAATAAATCGGCACTTGGACCTTCTCGAAAAACTCCATGGATTCTCGAAACGCACTTGATAGGGTCTCTCTCAGCCGTTTCGCGTCGCCTCTGCTTATGACTGATTGTGACCTTCCTTTCTGTCCCAGCGTGCGATATTTCACTATTTCCTGCGATTTTCTTACTTGAATAAGGATATGCGACGCAGGCTTGACAAATCGATTTATGCCATCCCCCGCATACAAGATTGCATGGGGTTTATGTCGCTTTATGGCTTCGATGATCAGACTGAAGGGTTGATCTCGCCAATCGCTAAAGGCTAATATCTTCATATTCTTCGAGTGTTGGAATATTTACTGACGCCTGTCGATAGAATAAATCGCTTTCCAAATTTCGCTCCTGAACAAGTCACCAGTTAATGCCGTTTTCATTTCCCCTCCTGCCGCCAAAGAAAGTTCAGCTGGAATGTTTCTTTTTGAATGACTCCAATCTCTTCCTAAGATCGGTTGCTTCCGCGAAAAGGCGTTTGAATTTGTTTAGTATCTCCGTCAGATCTTTATTTTGTTGGAGGTCAAGTTTTGCATTGGCAAGCGCTTCGTCGAATAACTCAGGGGTCAGCCTTGTGTATTCTTGTCCATCCATGAAGAACGATTTTTCATCGATCATAGAGTCTGAATTACACGCTTGAGAGGTAGCAATCTCTTTCTCAAGGGTACTGTCTTGGAAAATGAATTGTTCAACACGAAAAAGGTACTGTCTCCCATTTTTGAATCTCCACATGTACCAGATTCGGTTGGCATTGGTGGCTGAGTCCCTATCTGCGGGTGGCGGCAGCAGTTTCTCGATCACTCTTTTTGCTGCAATGTGCATGAGTTCAATCTTCCAATTTTTCCTTTTTGCTAGCTCGTCAACTTCAACCGAGAACCTTCTGATTTTCTCGCGCAGTTTTTCTTCGATTCTAAAAATCAGTAAAGGATTTTGTCTTTCGGCATCCTTCCACGACTGCATACTTAACGTATCAGAAAGATTTGGTAATTCTATATCTATTAAGCCAGTCAAAGCTTCAACTGCAGGTTGGATGATCCTCTCTATAAGTTCTCGGTTTTCTCGTTTTCTTTCCATCTTCCTGTAACTTCTGAGAGTCAAATAGGTGATGATCGCCATGACAGCCGTCGCAATTGCGCCCACGGACACCCACAGTGGGTCTCTTAGTACATTCAATAGTTCATGAATTGACATCATTTGCCACCCCCTTGATGTGCTGGACTACGCTATTTGGCGGAGCCACTCTTGATGAGTCCAACTGAACAAACAACAGCAAAGAAAATAATTCTTTCATTTCCCCTCCACCACCTTTATCTCCTCCTCCGTCAGCCCATAAAGCTCATGCACTGACTGATTCCTCTGGTGCTCGTGCGCCCTGAAGTCATCTACTAGCCTCTTAACGGACTCGTATGCTTGTTCCACTACCTCCCTGCCAGAAGTGTGAACAAGATTGCCTTTTGTGAATGAAGTCTATTTTCCGATTGATCCCAAACGACTGATTGCTTCGAATCGATGACGTCGTCGGTTACTTCTTCGCCGCGATGTGCAGGCAAGCAGTGCATGAAAATTGCGGACTTCTTTGCCGACTTCATCAATTCCCTGTTGACTTGATAACCTTGAAACGCCTTTTGCTTATCTTCTTTTTCATCTTCTTGTCCCATGCTGATCCAGACATCGGTATAAACCACATCGGCGTCATGAATCGCATCTTTCGGGTCATGCACGACTTCTAAATTTGCGCCGCTCTCTTTCGCGGCTTTCTTTGTAAGTTTTATGACTTCGTCCTTCGGCTCATAACCCTTAGGAGTAGCTGCAGCGAAATTCATTCCCAACTTTGCAGCCATCAGCATGAGAGAATTACAAACATTATTTCCATCTCCTACGAAAGCAAATTTCTTCTTTTTCAAGTTACCAATGTGTTCCATGGCAGTCAAGAAATCTCCGATGGCTTGACAGGGATGTTCATAATCTGTCAAAGCATTGACCACAGGAATCTTCATGTACCTTGCCATATCGACACAACTTTGGTGTGCGTAAGTCCTAACTACCACCGCAGACACCCATCTTTCAAGATTCTTCGACACGTCATAGACACTCTCCCGCTTTCCTAAATTTATGTCTGACTGGGTGAGATAAACAGAATGACCACCTAACTGATATATCCCAACATCAAATGCGACATGGGTTCTCAACGACTGTTTTTCAAATATCAATGCGATCGATTTCCCTTTGAGCGAATTCTTATATTTCTCCGGATGAGATTTCATCTTCGCCGACAACTCAATAAGTTTTTTAAGTTCTTGCGGTGACCAATCGTTAATACTTAGGAAATCCTTTTTCATACGATTTTTCCTTATGGGGGCACAATTTCAACTTTGGATCTCGAATTGCGAATACCAAACTGAAATCTGCAATTCGGAATCGGCAAACCAAAATGAATTCATGGTGCTTGCACGATTGCGATTTCAAACGGCTTCAGTGTTAACGAAACATCACTTATCACAGGGCCACCAAACCGCACAAATGTTGTATCCTGTTTGATCGATAGTCCTTCGTTGTTTACTAATTCGTGCCAGCCGGAAGTAGAAATCTTTCGATAAAACCTCAGCGAGAGTTGCGCGGCTTCACTATTCATGTTGTAAAGTGCATACTGCTTGTCACCAAACAGATATATCCCTACGTGTCCCGGTCCATCCAACTCCACGCCTAATTCTCTCGCAAACGATTGACGGATTAAATTGAGAGCGTCAGACGGCAAATCCAAAAGATCATGAAAGTTCTCCGGCATGTTGAGGACATAAATTGTCCCTTTAAGGTAAGGCACTCTCATAAGAACTGAGAAATCATTGTCTTCCCTAACGAGTGTTACATCGCGCGATTCGGGCCATGTCGTTGCTTCGATGCCAGGGAAAGTAAAAGCGCGATCGGCTTTGACAGTCCTTTCGCGGAATCCACCTTCCAACAGCCTGAAATCAGATGAAGTTACTGCACCACTATAATCCATAAGACTCAAGGTGTTTTTAAACTCGGTATTCTGAAGTTTCTTCCAAAGTTCGAATGTCATGAAAATATCCTTTCCTTCACGCAACCGAGCGATCATCTCATCGGCAAGCTTCGGATCCTGGAGTGAATTCGAACAGAATATCGCGCTCTGACTTTCTTTCGGAAATTCGGCAACCGGTTCGAGCGGAATTCCTGCCATGCCAAGATATCCGAAAATATTGTATTCACCCGTTGAGCTGTACGGCAAATAAATAGGAACTCCACGTGCAGCGCCATTCAACATCCCGGCGACTCTGTCAAACTCAGACAACATTGCGGTGAAATGAGGATAGACATCGCTTGATGGGTTGGTAGGCCAAAGCTGTCCTGCGCACCAAAGAATTATCTCAGGAGATTTGGCGAACACGGCTTGCCAAACTTGAGCATTATAATCGTTGTATTCTCCGGACATGTCGTAGTTGTCCAACCAAGCACCAACCCACTTTGACGGATCGACACTCGAATACCATTCCTGGAATATATATCCGCTGTAAATCGGTATGTGCTGATGCTGGTTTTCAGGATCGCGCGTCTCGATGCCGACCGCCATTTTATCGAACTGATGCGTTTCATGGTACACATCGTAGCCGTTCTCTCCAAAGCCTTCGTACCAGTTCGGATATTTTATAATAATTTCGACTTTCGGATTTACTTCTTTAGCGGGATCTATGATATATTTTTTCGATTGCTGAAGGAGAAGTTTCGTGCGATATTCTGACCAGCTCATCTTTCCGCGGTCCGCAACACTTTTTGGATCAGCAGCGTTTGTAAAGAGCCAATCGTCAAGAATTATTTTATCGAAAACCTTCGCGAGACCCTGCATACGTTCTTTGAGAGACGCAAGGTCTTCTGGATTATTGTACGTGGATGGACCAAAACGCGGTGAAGTTGGCACCATGGCCCCATCTGCCTCTATACCTAATGCATGAAATCTCCCGGCGATTTTCTGCAGGAGTGGCACATTAACCTTCCCATTGCGGCCTGCACCGTCTAAATAAACTCTCTCCGGCTTTACCGGGCCAAAGTAATCCATCGTCTTTTGAAATTGAGCTGAATCGGCGAGGAGACGCTCAACATCCCCGGACGTAAAAAAGATTGCATATTTTAGGTGCTGCCACCTTGTGACAGTTGCTGAATTTTTATCATTGACTTGCGCAAACATTATTCCCGCTCCCATGCTGACGAGCAGGAATAATATCAACGCCGTGCTGCTGGGAATACGAAATCTTTTGGTAACTGTACTCATTTACACTCTCCTAATTAATTCGAATTAAAAAAGTCGATACCCACATAGGCTGGCTTGCTACACCAATCACTTATAGGTATAGGCGATACAAAATTGTCCTACGTTTTTTCCTTTTTAAAACTAAAGATTTGTCGCACGCACTCTCGGATGTAACAATTCACGTGAAGAATTTATTTGTTTCGAACCTGAAGTGCAATCCTTTAGTCAATTTTCTTTTACGAGTTTCACTGTTAAATCAGGACCAGAAACCGGGATGTTTTTGGAAAGTAGGACTTCATCGCCACCAAGATTATCCTGATGAAAACCAGTAACAATTGCGGTTATTTTAAGATGCCCAAAACTCTTTTCTATCCAATTCAGCAAAGACTCAGTACCGGTTGTTTCGCACGGTGTGTTAATAAGTAATCCCTGCTTGTCAGGTAATAGGATAAACATACCATTAGAACCCCAAGGGAAATAATGAATAAACATGTAGACACTATCCTGGATTTCTGTATAATATAAATCCTCAGTTATCCGGGTTTGATTCTGTCTTTGGTCAGACTGGCAATAAGTATTTACTCGATAAACCATTATGATGAGTAGAGCAATGATCTTGATTTTTCCCATGTTGAGTCCTCTTATGACTGAAGTGCAAGCTTTTATTATAATCGCCGCTAACTATTTCTTTGTAACCGAGCCCTGGTACACGAGACGGAGCCCCCAATCCCCGCTACTGGGAAAATTGGGCAACGCTATGATACCGATCTTGTTAGCCGCGACCTCACCGTCGCCAACGTCAAGCCATGTTCCGCTCCGCGGATCGAACCATTGTGCACGGTACACGCTGTTTAGTTTCGCGCCGCGTATCTGTGACTGCGGACAGCCACGTTCAAAATAAGCGAGGAAAATCTTTTCGTCGTCGGTGCGGGCACAGTAAGCCCACCCCTGGTAACCGAGAATATCGCTTGTCTTGTTCGGAGAGACGAGGTCGGCGAGCGGAACGAGCTCCTGGTAGCGCCGGCCGATGGAAAACGCGAATGTCCGGAGGTATTGCATCTCCGCCCCCGAACGCCACTGAAATGCGTCCCACATGTGCGTTGGCGCAGCCGGCTCGATGTCGGCGCCCCAAATTCCTTCGGCACCATAGACGTGTCCGGCGAGCCCGCCTGAGAGGAAGCTGCCGTAAATTCCCGAGCGGACAAATGCATTATCTAACTCAGAGCCCCCAGTCGCGCCGCGTGTATAGTTGGCAGATCCCGGGCCGCGTGCGTCTTTGTAACCCGCATAGTACGGCTCTCCATTCAGCGCAGGCTTCGGGTCTTTCAGATTGAAAATCTCCGTGAGGTACCAGTAGTTATTATGCTCCCGCATGTTGCCGATCTGGTGAAGCGTTACCCAAGAACTGTCGCCCCAGTTTTCGAGAGTTGATGGATTTGCATTGGCGGAAAGCAGAGTACCGAACGGAGGCAGTCCAAACTTCTTCTCCACTTCATGGACCGCGGCAGTGTAATCGTCGGGGCTGACGGTCTCGTCGATGATATCGAGATGGATCGGGCTCAGGACGGTGTTGTTCGCCTGGTAGCGCGAGAAGATATATTCGATAAATCGCGCATACGAATCTGGCCAGCCGTAGTATTTGTACCAGCACAGTCCGGTGTCGCGTCGCGATACTTCGATGAACGGAATAAAGCCGTTCGCGTTGAGATAGTCGATTTTCCGGTCTAAATATTTGAAGTAATCCGGGTTGATGCTATCGACATTTGGAAACTCCATCTCGTAGCCGGGGACTTTGCCGGGAAAGAAAAACGGGCGTCCGCCTTCGTTGTCCATATTCTTCGCGCTTCCCGTGCCGAACTCAAGCCATGCGGAACGTACGGTCGTATGGGCAGAATCGTCCATGACGATGTGCCATGATTTGCCGTCAGTGATCCAGTTAGGAAATGCGGCGATGACATTTATCCAGTTGTAGCCTTGAGCCTTACGGTAGCGAACGTAGTCTTTGAATCCGGCAGTAGGCCCGATAGGGCGTTCTTTGTCGTCGTCATACCATTTAAAACGGTTGGTGCCGACTGAATACCATGTATCACCGACGATTAAGAATGGTGTCCCGTCAGCACATTCGAGTGCATGAAGGTTTGCCGTCGCGCGGAGGAAACCATGACGCAGAGGATTTTCATTCTTTTCCACCTCAGTCCATTCAATCGCGGTGAAGGATCCCGTTTTTCCTGTTAGTCCAGAATCGTCCGGACTCGATCCGCTTTTCCACTTCCAGGTACCGGTGTCAGTTGCAACGAGGCGCACACGAAAGGTCTGACCGCCATCCCAAAAGCCATAGATGCGCTTGTTGAATCCAGGCCCTATGAGGTCTACCCAGATCGTGACATCTATGTAAGGATTGTTGTAATGATTTACGGCTGTGAAAGTGAGCTCCTGTTTTTCCCACACATGGGTTGTTGCAGCCACGACTGGACATGCCGTAATCACGAGAACAAATAATAATTGTTTCAAGAATTTCATTTAATGACTCCTTTATGCTGGCGGAACATTTCCATAATGTGAGACCGGGAATCATCTCTTCAACGACCATTCTATCTGCAAGTCGCTGATGTCCGGTTCACTTCTCAAGTCCAATTTCATCCCAGGGATTACGTTTATACAAACCATTGAGCGGATGTAAGTCCTTGCGGCCATCAACATAAACTGCAACCCATTCAGACAATCGCTTGCCCAATCGCCGACATGCTTCCATTTCCTTCTCTTGCCTCGGCTCTCCGGCCTGAGTTGCACCATAGTGCGCCGTAAATTGGTGTCCTGTATAATCAGTTAAACCGAAAACCAGGAAACCGTAATTCATCATTATTGTCTGTAAGGACTGACATGTTAGCTCTGCGCCGCCGCCCCAACCTCCCTGCGAACTGAAGGCACAGCCGATCTTTCCATCCAACTTCTGCCAATCCGGTAAAAGATCTTCCCAGAACTTTTTCATGTCTGCTGCAACTGTACCTAATTGAGTAGGTGAGCCGAGCGCTAGTCCATCGCACCAAAATATATCACCCCGGTTCGCTTCACCAATAGACTTGATCCGAACTTCTGTTCCTTCTATTTGCGCTGCACCTTCTGCGACATACTTTGCCATTTTCCTCGTGTTGCCGTCTTTACTGTAGTACAAAACCAATACCTTGCCCATTAACTATTCCTCATCTGAATTGATATGTCACTATCAATACGCCAAAATCCATGACAGCCCCGAGCGGGAAAAGGTTGCCCCGGTTTGCCAACAGATTGATTAATAAGATCGCCATGATTTTTTGCAGACAAATCTTCTGCCCTGTTATGTTATGCGAACCACAGATGATGTTAAACCACGCCCACCAAAAAGTCAAGCATATCGGCATAGATAAGTATCTGCCCGTTACAATCGGCATCTTCTCCGATACCGATTGTGGAAATCCTAAGACTCTTCGTTACTTTCGAGGCGAGCGCCGCCATGATGCGGCATGAACTCTAAATCAAACTTCACTTAAAATTGTCTTGACTTACAATGTGCACTACGATCTGTATCTAATTGTTCACCACGTCTAAACCACCTGCGTGTTTCCTTTTGAGCACCAAAATTATCTCTGGTCTTTAATGTTCTTATCCGGGAGGATATTTTGTTTTCTTCACACTATATGTCACCTTGATAAATATGACAATAAAGACTAAATTGTTACTATCTAATCTGGATAATCTGAACAAAATCCGAATTTCGAAACCCTAAATGAGCGTCTTAGAGCCATTGCCGCTCCGAAATCAGATTTCTCAAATGATACGGCTGCCGTAGGCGGCCCCCACGTTTCATGATATCAGAATATCTGAGCGGGACAAACACAAATGACAAACTCTAAATTGTCGGACATCGTTACTATGTCTTTGGGGCGGCCGTGGACATTTTGATTTTGGAAGTTAAAATTTATGTCGAGTTATCTTTCCATCTTGCAAGAGTTCAAAGTTAAATTCTTAAAGTAAGGATTCAATGACAATATCGTTTTCCGGTCTTATAGAAATAGACCAAACCCGACGAGGCGAGACAAAACATGGTTTTGTAAGAAGTTTGTCTCCCACGTTAAGCCCAATCAAATCTGATGTCTTTGTACCACAATCTCTGATCGCTAAATATTCACTTCGGCAAGGAGTGACAATCAACGGCATTGCAGAAGATTTCGGCAAAAAAAGTCCGGAAGTACGTAGCATCGAGTCCGTGAACGGATTAAGCCCGGAAAAATGGAAAGAGATAAAGGATTTTTCGTCTCGCGACGCAGTATCCCCCAACGAAATAATTACACTTGAAGGCCCGAAGTCAGACCGCGCAATGCGGATAATCGATCTCTTCTGTCCGCTCGGCAAAGGACAGCGTGCACTGATCGTTTCCCCACCAAAAGCCGGCAAGACAATTCTCCTTCAGCAAATCGCTCAAGCGCTAAATGCAAACGCACCTGAGATTGAATTGATAGTTCTTCTTATCGACGAACGCCCTGAGGAAGTAACCGACATGCGGCGAACGATCAGAGGTGAAGTCTTCGCAAGCTCAAACGACAACGACCTTGCCAGTCATGTCCGCCTTGCGCAGCTTGTACCAGAATATGCCAAAAGAAAGGTCGAAACAGGAAAAGACGTTGTTCTTCTTCTTGATTCACTTACCCGGCTGGGTCGTGCTTTCAACACTCACCAGAAAAGCAGCGGGCGAACAATGTCCGGCGGAGTCGACATTCGAGCACTCGAAGTACCCAAGCGAATTTTCGGGTCAGCACGGAAGTTTGAAGACGGCGGTTCACTTACAATTGCCGCGACTGTCCTTGTCGACACAAATTCGAGAATGGATGAATTAATCTTTCAGGAGTTCAAGGGAACGGGTAACATGGAACTTGTGCTCGATCGTGATCTGGCAAACGAAAGAATTTTTCCCGCGATAAATCTAACTGTGTCAGGGACACGCAGAGAGGAACTGTTGTTCGGTGATAACTTGTCAGCATATCAATCGTTGAGAAGATCTATAGCCCGACTTTCACCACGCGATGCGATGCTGAACGTGATGAGGCTAGTCGAACACTCTCAATCGAATAAAAAACTTCTCGCAAACTTCTAGAGAAAAAGACATAGAGTAAATGGAAGTTTTGACCACTTTAAATTCGTGCTTTTGCCTGTTACTCATTTTTTATATTCGATTACGGTTTAGTTACAGCCGTAATTTAAGACTAAGAAAATGTCATAATATTTAAAAAATTGATGCGAACACTTGCGGCACGACCATTGCCTTATAGTACGCCGGACGCTCTCCACCGCACGCGGCGGCGCCGCCAAACGACGGTTCGTGTGAGTTCCACACAGACCGCTTGTGTCACGAAACGAGTTGCAGTTCACGTTTCAAAGATTTTATTTTAAAAATCAGGGGAGCTTCTGGAAAACGGTTTTTATAAACTAATATAAGGCTTAAACAAACTTAAGAGGAGATAATATGAAAAAACTATTAGCAATCGCTGTAATCCTTACAGCATTTGCCGCGAGCGAATCATACGCACAGAGTGCTAACGCTAACGTCAACCTGACGGTCAATACAGCACTTTCCGTGACCAAGGCTCGTGATCTCACTTTCGGAAATCAGCTGGCAGGTGCTACCGCTACGGTCAGCCCCACAAACGGCCCTAACGCTGGTAATGCAGCTTACTTCGAAATCTTGGGATCAACCGGCACGCCTGTGACTGTCACAGTTACTCCAAGCCCAAATCTAACAGATAGTCACTCAGACAACATTCCGTGGACTGCAACATACTCCTATAACACCACGAATGCCCAAGCCAATGCAACGGATGTTTCGGGGACGAGTCCGTTTACAGAAACAACGAACATTTCATTGGTCGTCGGATTTGACTTATTCGTCTGGGTCGGTGGTTCTGTAATAGTTCCTAATACTGCCGTTGCGGGACAATACTCAGGTACGGTTACGGTTGCCGTCGCATACTAACCCATTAACAAGATTTATGAGGCAGGCAATTTTTTTGCCTGCCTCTTCTTTAATTTGACATCATGAGAAAAATATTATTAAGTGTCATCGTGTTGATTTCATTCACGCTGAGTGAAACTTTCGCTCAGTCAGCGACTGCGGTGGGTGATGTGTATATGTCTGTCAATGATGAAATTTCTCTCACAAAGATTCGCGATTTGAACATGGGATATGTTGTCCAAGGGGTTACTTCCGTAAATATAAATCCGCTCACCAGCAACGCATCGGCTTATTTCACATTCGCCGCAAGTCCAAATTCATTCGCCGCAGTTTTTTATTCTTCAACCAACCTCGAAAGCGGATCAAACACCATTGCTTTCACCGGCAATCTCGTCGGCAACGACAATACAGCTCAAAACCTTTCGACCTTAGTCAGAAGCGGAGCCACAATTACAACAAACACCAGCGGGAGTTATTACCTCTGGGCTGGTGGAACTGCTTCGCTTGCGCCTGATCAGCCGATCGGGACATACACTGGAAGTTTTACAATTTCGGTGACATACTAAATTTCCCCTACACTTAGGCTCATTCACCCTCCCACAGGGAAACTTGTCCGCTTTCCGTTAATTGAAACTCTCTCCGTTTTTTCCTATTATAATGATTATTAGGTGTCAGTAGTCAGTTATCAATTCAACAAATGACAGCTGCAAATTGAAAACTATTTCCAAATGAAAGGGAATTCTTATTGATTTTTCCATTTCCGAAAAAATCCGTTCCGATAATATTGTTGGTTTTCTTTTGTCTATCTGCACAAGTGGCACGTTCTCAATCAACATTTCCTCCTGAGGATGACCCAACTTCGAGCCGGACAAACGCAATAACTAAGTCCGTTCAGCAAATCAGCCCGGCGGTAGTCGGCATAAATGTTACCGCCGTGCAGGAGCAGCAAGTCAGTCCGTTCGCAAACGACCCGTTCTTTCGACAGTTTTTCCAAAATGATCCATTCTATCGCGAGTTCATGCAAAGGCAAAAAATCGAGATCCAAAGTTTAGGCTCCGGATTTATAATTTCTCCAGACGGATATATTGTAACAAACGACCACGTTGTCCAGAATGCGATGAGAGTTCTTGTAACCATGACGGACGGCACAAGGAGACCCGCAAAAATAATCGGGCACGATTCGAACAGCGACATCGCCCTACTGAAAATCGATGAAGCGGATTTGCCGTACTGCAAACTTGGAAACAGCGACAGCATCCTCGTCGGCGAGTGGGCAATCGCATTCGGAAACCCTTTCGGACTTTTTGACATCAACAACAAGCCGACAGTAACCGTCGGAGTCATTAGTTCGCTGGGTATGAATCTGAAAGTCGAATATCCCGGTAGCGGGACAGATTCAAGAAATTATAGCGGGATGATAGAAACAGACGCGGCGATCAATCCCGGAAATTCAGGCGGACCTCTTGCTGACGCTGAAGGAAGAGTCATCGGCATGAACACGGTGATTTATACTGGCGGCGTAAGCCAATCATATATCGGTTATGGTTTCGCAATCCCGATAAATAGAATAAAGCTCATCGTGGAACAATTGAAAGAATATGGCAAAGTTATTCGTGTCGGGTGGATCGGTATTGAGCTTCAACCCGTCGATGAAAATGTTGCAAAATCTCTCAACATGAATGAACTGTCAGGCGCACTTGTCAGCAATGTGGAATCCGGAAGTCCAGCGGCGAAAGCCGGATTTAAGCCCGGTGACATAATCTTGAAGTACCACGATGATCCTGTTCGCGATGCCGACGCACTTCAATCTCAACTCGATGATTTACAGCCGGGAAACAAAGTGGAAGTCGAAATTTATCGTGATAACAAGTTATTGTACCTGACCTTAAAAGTTGGAATGAGGGAAAACAAATAAATGATAAAACGTTACTCGCCTGCCGAACTGAACTCAATCTGGAGTGAAGAAAACAAATTTAGAATCTGGCTCGATGTTGAGATCGCAGCAATGGAAGCACAGGCTGAACTCGGCAGAGTCCCCGCCGAGGCAGTTGCCGAAGTGAAAGCAAAAGCGAAATTCAACGTTGAGAGAATCGACGAAATAGAAAGAACCGTTAAGCACGACGTCATTGCGTTCCTGACAAACGTCAGCGAGAATGTCGGACCAGCGGCTCGCTTCGTCCACCTTGGAATGACATCTTCAGATGTTCTTGACACGGCTTCTGCGATTCAACTTAAACAAGCCGGCGAAATTATTCTCAAACATCTTCTTGATCTCCGAAAAATGATCGGTGAATTAAGCCTGAGATATAAAAACACTCCTGAAATCGGACGTACTCATGGAATTCATGCCGAGCCAATTACCTTCGGCTTAAAAATGGCTGTGTGGTATGATGAGCTTGGTAGAGGTGTAAGACGTCTCGAGAGTGCCATTCAAGAAATATCCGTCGCAAAAATTTCCGGAGCGGTTGGCACCTATTCTCATATTTCTCCTGAAGTTGAAAAATACGTCGCGCAAAAATTTGGCTTGTGTCCCTCGATTGCGTCAACACAAATTATCCAACGTGACAGGCACGCACAATTTATGACAGTGCTTGCCGTAATCGCAGGCACACTTGAGAAGATGGCACTTGAGGTGCGCCATCTTCAGAGGACTGAAGTCCTCGAAGCCGAAGAGCCGTTCACAAAAGGTCAGAAAGGTTCCTCGGCGATGCCGCACAAACGAAACCCGGTAAACGCAGAGCGCATTTGCGGAATGGCGCGACTCGTCCGGTCATACGCGATGTCGGCACTCGAAAATCAGGCATTGTGGCACGAGAGAGATATTTCTCATTCATCGGTAGAGCGTGTGATATTCCCAGATGCAACATTAGGACTTGATTTCATGATTTTAGAATTACAGAAAATTTTCAAGAACTTTGTCGTGTATCCCGATAGGATGCAAAAAAATCTACAAATCACTCACGGACTTTTTTTCTCGGAAGATGTCTTGTTACGGCTGATCGAAAAGGGATTGACAAGAGAAGCGGCGTACGCTATTGTGCAGCGAAATGCAATGCGATGCTGGGAAACCGCCGAAGACTTTTTGACAGCACTTGCGAAAGATCATGAGGTTGCCGAGAAAATCTCCAGAGATGAGCTTGCTAAAATTTTCGATATGAACGCACTTCTTAAAAATGTTGATTACATTTATAACGCTTTAGGATTAAAAGAGTGAAAACGTCCTCGCTGCTTCGGAACAAAGCGTTTCTTGTTTGGCTCGGCGGTCTTTATGGACTGCTTGTAGGTTTGACGATCGCCATGGCAGCACAACTGACATTTTTGAAATTCTCACTTGGTCCGATAAAGTCAATAACATTGGTCGCGCTTGCAGGCGGTGCATGTGCCGGAGGGTCACATCTTGTCGGCAAACATCTCTTCCGTGAAGACGAGCTGATTCTCAGCCGGCCGATGCATTATGTCATTTTTTTTTCATTGCTTCCGATTCTGATATTAATTTTGTCAATCATTCTTTTTTTCAGCCCGGATTAGAACATGGAACACGAATGATACTGATAACCAAGAGCTGAATATTGCAAACTTTAAAGAGTTAACAATGCCAAAAGTATTTAAGAACTCATCGCAATCGAACATCAAACCCGAACAAGTTATGGATGTTTTGAGAGAACATATGCTTGTTGACGGATTCGATATCGTGTTCGACTTGAAAAAAAGCAAAGGTTCTTATATCTTTGATGCAAAGCGAAAAAAATATTTTTTGGATTTCTTCACGTTCTTCGGCTCATCTCCAATCGGATTCAATCACCCTAAAATGACGACTCAGGAGTTTATGAAGAAGCTTGCGTACGTTTCGCTTGCGAAGCCGTCAAACTCCGATTCATACACCGTCGAGATGGCGGAGTTCATGGACACATTTTCAAAGATTGCCATACCGAAATACTTGCCGCACGTTTTTCTGATTGAAGGCGGCGCTCTCGGAGTTGAAAACGCTCTGAAAGCCGCTTTCGACTATAGGATGAACAAGAATCTTAAGTCCGGCGTTTATAGATCGCAGGATGATGAAAACAGGATGAAGGTCATTCACTTTAGGAGGGCGTTCCATGGCAGGACCGGCTATACAACCTCTCTTACAAACACCGACCCGATCAAGACAAAGTATTTTCCGAAGTTCGATTGGCCACGCATTCACAACCCTGCAATGAAGTTTCCTCTTACTGAACAGAACATCCGCTTTGTAAAACAAGAAGAAGAAATCGCTATCAGCCAGATCAGGCAGGCCGTTGTTGAATACGGAAAAAATATTGCAGCACTCATAATCGAGCCGATACAGGCTGAGGGAGGAGACAATCATTTCAGGAAAGAATTTTTTATCCGCCTCCGCGAGATTTGTTCTGAGAACGACATCATCATGATCATGGATGAAGTTCAGACAGGCATCGGACTGACCGGCAAGATGTGGTCACACCAGCACTTTGTCGAACCCGACGCAATCTCATTCGGAAAGAAAACTCAGGTGTGTGGATTCCTTGCGGGAAGAAAATTCGATGAAGTCAACGAGAACGTGTTCAACATCTCCGGAAGATTAAACAGCACTTTCGGAGGAAACCTTACCGACATGGTACGGTTCACTAAGTTCCTGCAAATAATTCATGACGAAAAACTTATCGAAAACGCCGCTAAAGTTGGCGAATACTTGCTCAGTAAACTGAGAAAATTGGAGACGGAATTCCCACATCTCATCTTCAATACACGCGGACTCGGATTGTTCTGCGCATTCGATATGCTATCACACGAAAGGCGGCTTGAGCTTCGGCACAGAGTCTTTGAAAAAAATTTGATCCTCATCGGCTGCGGTGAACGGACGATTCGCTTCCGACCACCTCTCAATTTAAGTAAATCAGAAGTCGATGAAGGAATCAATATTATTAGGAACTCGCTCGCGGAGATGAGCGAGGACTAATTGCTCCCCAAAACATTTCAAGCAGCTCCTTAATTCCATCCCCTCTGACCGCGCTGATAAAATGTATCTTGACCTTTTTAGGCAACTTGAGTTTCTTCAACTCACTAACGTAACCATCATCGGCAACATCTATTTTTGTGAAAACCAGCATCTTCACTTTTTTCGGAAGCTCTATGCTGTGAATTCGCATCTCCTCAATTAACTTTTCAAAATCACCAATCGGGTCAGGCGACGATGGTTCTATAAGAACTGCAATTGCCTTTGTTCTCTCGATATGTTTCAAGAAGGAAATGCCAAGCCCTTTGCCATGGCTTGCTCCTTCAATTAACCCGGGCATGTCCGCAACGACAAAAGAATGTTCCTTGTATTTGGCAATCCCAAGAACAGGTACAAGCGTTGTGAAAGGATAATCGGCTATCTTCGGCTTTGCTGCTGATATGACGGACAGCAAAGTTGACTTCCCTGCATTCGGAAATCCGACAAGTCCAATGTCGGCAAGAAGTTTCAATTCAAGTTTGAGAGTTCCCTCTTCGCCCAATTCACCCGGATCTGCGCGGCGCGGTGCGCGGTCCGTCGCCGTGGCAAATTCTGCATTTCCTCTTCCGCCCCTGCCACCTTTTGCAATCACGAATTCCTGACCGTCATTCACCATATCGATAATCGTTTCCCCGCTCTTGGCATCTTCGATGAGCGTTCCGAGCGGCAGTTTGATAACTAAGTCGTCGGCACTTCTTCCGAATTTGCCTGATCCCTGTCCATGCTGACCACGAGCAGCTTTGAATGAAGCCCGATAATGAAAATCGAGAAGTGTAGTCAGACTCTTATCGGCAGATAAAATTATGCTCCCCCCCCTTCCACCGTTTCCGCCATCAGGACCGCCACGGGGAACAAACTTCTCGCGTCTGAAGCTTACGCATCCATTTCCGCCGTCGCCCGCCTTGACATGAATTATAGCTTCATCGACAAAATGCATTATTTCTCCGGACGAAATTTTGCGCTGACAGCTTCCGTAAATACAACTGAATATTTCGAAAACGGATCGATGCCGTTATCAATGAATATCCCTTCGACAATCTTGGAGGCACTTTTCCAGTTTGGACTCGCGTCTAATTTATAAATTGCGATGTGATACCCGGATTTACTTCCGCCAAATATTTTTTTTATGATCCTGCTTTCCTGCTTCGCCGTTAAATGAGTCCGGACGGATGAGGTTTCCTCTTTTTTCTTTTCCGGTTCAGATAACAACTGCTGGTCAAGTTGTTGCCCTTGTTCTGAAAGGAAATGTTCGGACGCTTTGAGATCAGAGTTTTCTTCCGAATGAGAATCACTTTGACTGGAGTCTATTCCGACTTCAACGGGAACTTTTAACTTTTGATTTGTTTCAGGCATTAAAGGCATCGTTACTGTTTGTCTCTCGAACGTTCTAAAATCTATCGGGGGCTCCTCCACGCTTGGCAGCAAATCGATCTTCTGGCTTACTTCTTTCGATGTAGCCTGTAGTATCATCTCGAGATCTGGCAAATTGATAGACTGGATGTTATTAATTTCTTTCGCAAATTCGACCCGGTCCACGATCTCTGTTGCCGACTTGTCCCGGAAAAAAAGGATCACCGCATCAGTCGGCACCTTCTCGTCCCCTGCCGCGAACTGGAACATTTTAAACAGAGACGCCGTAAGACTATCCAAACTCGACGGAAGCATACTCAAAAGGTGTTCATCAATCTTGGCGTGGAGTTTCTTCCAGGTCGCAATATCGAGCGTACTTTTTTTGTGAAACTCAAGATACTCCGCTATTTCTCGAGGATAATATAAATAGTCATTAAAAAATCTCGCCGCCTTTTCGATACTCAATTTATCGATTTCGGTTTCCCCTTTGAAAAGAAATTTCTCCAGCGTCCAACGCGGACGGATCACATAATTGAAAATAAACTTCGATGCCTTCTCTGCAAGCTCGAGGAATTCTTCTTTTGAAAATTCGAAATAATTTTTCAGGACATGTCGGATTTCCTTAAACAATGCCTGAACTTGTGGATTTGTCCAGTTGAGCCTTCCTGTCCTGCTATCGACCAACCCTTCTTCATCCATTATCCCTTCGACTTCAGCTTCTGCAAATTTTTTGAAGCTATCCGGCAACTCGACATCGATCAGAAGTGAACCGAGCGCAATGCGCTCACCAGTGTACCGCTTCGAGATATTAAACGCGTAGCTTGAAATTTCTTTTTCGAACATGATTTCACTTTTTTATTGTTTTGCTATTCACTTCCCGTTTTTCATTATTTCAGCAATGCTTTTACTCTGTTTATTTCTCGTTCAGCGCCCGCTACAAATGTCGCGTCGGTGTGCGGCTTATCCACTATCTTCTCGTACATGGCGATTGCTTCGTTCGGTTTGTTCAATTGCTCGTAACTCTTTCCCGCCATGTAGTATGCTTGAGCTGCCCAGTCAACCACCGCATTCGGCGAAGTGAGATATGGAACTTTTAGAAATTCTAAAATTGCATTCGCGTAATCATCTTTATCATCATAGATCGCACCAACATAATAATGAAGTTCCGCCTGATAATCACGACTGGCTTCCTTCGTAAGATTTTGGAATGTAAGAAGCGCTTGATCGAAATATTTCAATTCTTCATAGAGAATACCGACCTTGATCTTCATGTCCATTATGGATTGATCGTCAGGATACTCCGCAATGAATTTTCTGGCGACGTCTAGTGCACCATCATACTGACCCGCGGATTCATAGGAGCTGATAAGCCTGCTCATGGCGTCGCGCATCAAGTCGCGGTCGGACGACGAATCAGCACAGATAATTCTGAAGTTGTCTATCGCATCCTGGTACTTCTCTTTAACAAAGTAAATATTACCAAGTTCAAAATGCGCAGCAGGTGCGATGGCGTTCGTTGGAAATTTTTTCAGAAGGTCTCTCAATTTCTCTTGAGCTTTGTCTATATCGCCGGTTTCAACCAATATCCTCGCCTGATCGAGAAGCGACGTCGGATAAACGGAAGTATCATCATAATCACTTTTGACATCATCAAGAATTTTCCGAGCCTCTTGATATTTTTTATTCTTGATAAAATACTCAGCTTTGTCAACAAGAAATCGCGCAAGATATTCATCGTCCTTTCCAGGATAATTTTTTTTGAATCTTGATGCGGCTTCATCGGCAGATTCAATCCTATCATTTTTATAACCTATCTCTATCAATCGCGCCGCAGAAAATGTCTTCAAAGTATCGGCGGTCGATTCATTTAGGATTTTCTTATAGACCTGGACTGCAGCATCGTAATCGCCCATTTTAAAATACGCCTCACCCGCGGTCAATAATGCCGCAACGTCGCCAGAGCCGGCTCTCTCAAAAAACGCCGCGCTCACCCGCTTATCACCAAACGATTCGTATATCTTTCCCAACTGGTTATAAGAATCAGAAACTTGAACGGGGTCTTGCGAGCTTGTTACGACCTGCTGGAAGAAATCTTTTGCACTGTTTTCGTCTCCCAACTTCAGTTTGCAATAAGCCATTTTATAAATGACAGATGGCGGAATTATATACCAAAGCTGCCCATCTCCGAGCGTCCGATAAACAGAGTAAGCCGTGTCGTAACGACCGGTTGTAAAAAGATAATCGGCGAATTGCTCCGTTACTTTATCCTTATAGTTTGATGGAACGAGCGTAGCAAGAAAATTTAAGTAAGTTTGCTCTGCATCCATGTTCATCTTTTGCAAAAGGTTGATGTAAAGCAATTGTCCGTTCAGTAAATATTTTTTCGGCGGCTCGGAGTCGAAAAAGTTTTCGAGAGTTGATTTTGCACTTGATAATGAATCGATGGCGATTTCAGACCGAGCAAGGGCTAATTGAGCTTCGGGAAGCGATCCGGCAAGTGCAGCCTGAACGATTGCTTCATGGTACGCTCCGCTGTTGTATAATGTCTTTGCAAGCAAACAATAAATGTTCGCGGCATATCCTGAATTCGGAAATCTCTTGAGAAAATTCAGTGCGGAATTTTCTGCTTCGACCGAGTCTCCCGATGCACATTGCATATCCACCACATGAAAGAGAGAGTTTTCGGCAATTGAATCGTTCTCCGGAGCTGAGGCAAGTTTTTTGTAAATTGAGTATGATTCGGAATCTTTTTCATCGTTGCCTCCAGCAGCTTTTATAAGCGCACCCGCAAGGAGATACTCGGCGATTCTTTCTGTATCTCCAGCGGCAACTGAAGAAAGTTGGCGATAAATCTTCACGGCCTTGTCATAATCTTTGAGATCGTTCTCAAATAACTTTCCAAGTTGAAGCAGAGCGGCACCGTTGCTACCCGATGGTATCGCCTGCTCGGAAACAATATCGGCCAAACCTGCTACAGCGTTTTTGTAATTAACATCCTTAAAATTTGAAATGTAATTTAAAATACTGTCGGCTTCCGCCGCGTAGTTGGATTCGGGATACGTCGCAAGAAGCTCACGATAATCAGCCAGGGCGTCTTCGTAATTTCCATCTCCATCTTCAAAGCGAGCTTTGTAATACAGATACACATCCGGAATATCTTTCAAGATATTTTGATACGAATTAAAAGTCTGCCGCGCTTTCTCCGCATTTTTTCCTGTATTTCCTGCGAACGGGATATTCGACAAGTAATGGTTTTCTACGTCAAGTAGCTTCACTACCAATTTTGCCGTTGGATTCTTCGAGTGATCAATATACCATGATAGGAGAGAATCGGCTAAGTGCATCTTCCCTGCCCTGAATGCAAGTTCGGCATATAAATTCAGAGATTCGTCTGTCGCATCTTTAACGGGAATATTTCTGAGAAGCGCGATGCCATCGGAGTACCTTCTTTTTACTTTCAGTAGAGATGCTAATTTAATTTTATAACCTGACGGAAGCAGCTCTAATTTTTGAGAAATACTTTTTGAAACTGTGCTGTCTCCAATGGCAAGCGAAGCGTACACTTTTTCAAATTCAAGCTTATCCTTTTGATCGGTAGTCAAGTCCGCCTTATCTATTTGATTTGCCCGACGAAGTGCAAGAGAATAATTTCCCATATCGATGTCAAGTCCAATACTTTCGAATGTCGCATCGGTACTCCATGGAGTGATATTCAATTGCGCAGCGTCTTCGAGGTATTTTTCGGCTTGGGCAGATATCTCACGCATCTTGTTTAACTTGCCGAGCGCGAAAAGTCCCATTACACGAACTGAATCGTTGTCGGAAGAAAGAATCACCTTATATTGATTCTCGGCTTTGAGGATTTCGCCCGAGTTAAAATATAAATTGCCTAATTGAAGAGCCGCGCTGAAATAGTCGGGAGTCGTCGAATAATCTTGCCCAACATTCAGAAGTGAAATTTCTGCGCGAGAGGTATCGCCGGAAAGCTCAAAATATTTTGCGGCTTTTATCAGAGCCCCGGGCGCACGAACATCCTTCTGATAAAAAACCTGAAGCCGCTCGTAAGACAGACCTGCGTTGGCATAGTCATCCGTTTTCGCATAAGAATCGCCGGCATTCATCCACGCCGTCGGCGCAAGCGGATCGTTCGGATACTGAACCGCGAAGGTTTGAAAGTTTGTCGCTGCATTTGCAAATTTGTTTTGGTCGAATTGCGACATGGCGAGATAATATTTTGCCTGCGCAACAGAAGAAGAAGCAGGATATTGCTGCAAAAATTTAGTGAACTGTTCCTCGGCAAGGTCATACATCTTATTCTTGAATAATTCAAGCCCGAATTTTAAATCCGAGTCAACTTGAGTATCCTGAGGAAATACCGTGACGACGGCAAAAAGAATCAATGAAACAACTAATGCAATTCTTTTAGAAATTTGGCCGAAAAGTCGCAATATAGCGGCTTTGCCATTCCGACCGAATGAGTCCCAGCAGACTCGGCATGAATGGGCGAAGGAATGACACACCATGCGGAAAGGGTTTTTATCCATATCTATAATCATTATTAAATATAAAGTTTCAAGGAAGAACGAGAAAGGAATATGCGGGTGAAATATATTGCAGTGAATATTAAAAAGGTTGTAACTTTAATGCCTTAAAAAATTATGTTGAATTGATATTTACACGTGCGGGCGAATTTTCTTCGAGCGAGACCATGGTACAGTTACCAGCTTTTAATGCCTACAAGTGACAAACAAAGAACCAAAAACTGATTTACAGAGGTAATAATGAGCAGTAGGAAATTTCCGGATCTGTTTTACAATCCGATAAGCATGGTCGGCGCGATAATTGCCACAGTAACATTCGGGTCGATTATTCTATTGATGCTTTCGGATATGCTCTGGGGTGCATTTCCGCCGTACTTCGGAATTGTTACATACATTCTCTTGCCGAGCGTTTTAATTCTCGGCCTGATAATAATACCGAGCGGCGCACTTGTAGAACGAAAGCGACGGCGGAGAGCTGCAGAGACAGGTAAACCGCCTTTGCCAAGAATAGATCTGAACGACGGCAAACAAAGAACGGCATTCATGCTCTTCACAACGGGCACTCTTCTTCTAATGATCTTAACGGCAATCGGCGGCTATAAAGCTTTCGAAATTACCGAATCGGTCTCTTTCTGCGGAAAGGTGTGCCACACAGTGATGAATCCGGAGTACACAACCTATTTACATTCGCCTCATGCACGAGTGGCGTGTGTGCAATGTCATGTCGGTTCCGGTGCAAGCTGGTACGTCAAATCGAAACTCTCAGGCGCGTACCAAGTCTATTCGGTCATCTTTCACAAATATCCTCAACCGATTCCAACTCCGATAAAAAATTTGCGCCCTGCAAGAGAGACGTGCGAGCAATGTCATTGGCCTCAATCGTTCGTCGGAGAGCGCAGAATAACGAAATCATATTTCTTAGAAGATTCGGCTAACACCCGATGGACATTGGATATGCTCATCAAGATCGGGAGGAGTACTTCCGCTGAAGTGGAGCGTCCACCGGTGCATTGGCATGTTACACACACGGTCCAATATCTACCGACTGACTCTTCATCGCAGAGCATACCATGGGTACGTGTGGTTGACACAGATGGAAAGAGCGAAGTTTTTGCAATCGACAATAATCCATTCACTCCCGACTCAGTGAAAAAATCAGCGGTGAAGACTATGGATTGTATGGATTGCCACAATCGGCCGACCCACGTCATCACAACACCCGAAGATGCAGTCAACGATGCGATGGCAAGCGGAGCAATTAGTCTTGGTCTTCCATGGATAAAGCAAACTGCAGTCAGCGCATTGATTCCGAAATACACGAATACAAAAGATGCACTTGACAGTATAGCGGTATCGGTTGAATCTTTTTATAAGGATAAATACCCAATCACAGCTTCTACACAAAGTTTGGAAATTAAAGAAGCAGTCGCATCGCTTCAGTCAATTTACCAGGCAAATTTCTTTCCTTACATGAGAGTCAATTGGAGAGCTTATACGAACAACATAGGCCATGAAAATTATTTAGGCTGCTTCAGATGTCACGATAGCAATCACAAATCCACCGATGGACAAATCATTCCGAATAAATGCGAGACGTGTCATGTTATAATGTCTCAAGGCACAAAACCGCAGCAACAAGTCAGCCTTGCCGGAGTCGAGTTTCAACATCCGACGGACATAGGCGATGCTTGGAAGCAAGGACTCTGCACCGATTGCCATGATGGGACACAATAAAAAGTCATAGGTCAAAAACAAATTAGTCTGTCCGTATAATAAATGGCTGACTGACAGTCTCAGCCAAGTACCGCTTTTTGACTGTTGATCTTTGAATCTTGGTTTTACAAATATTATCTATGAATCTTTGAAACAGTCTTGCGGATCACCAAATACAAAACGACAAGCAAAGCAGAAGTGATTATTCCCCACAGAAGACCTGTTCGGAAGCTCACAAAGTTTTTCATGATGTGAATCGAGAAAAGCTTTCCCGCTTCGGTAAAGAACCAAGCCCACACAAACGCTCCGATTATATTATAAACCACGAAGACCACTATGTTCACTCTATAAACTCCGAGAGTAATCGGGACAATGTTTCTAACACCGTAGAAAAACCGTGTGATGATCATCAATGGAGAACCGAAACGCTGGACGATATTCGAAGTCGCCTCCACTTTCGCATTGAAATTTCTCTTTAAAAAACTCCATCTGTTCCAGAGAAATTTTCCCGCGTAATAATAAAACATATTTCCGACGAAGGAAGCCGCTGTGCCGAGCGCAATTACCCCAGTCAATGTCACTTATCCCGTGCGAGCGAGGGCAACACCGGCAAACAATCCGAACTCGCCGCCGAAGGCTACCGTGAGGAAAACGGTGATATAACCGTTATGATTGAAAACATGTTCCACCGCTTAACTTACAACTTTCTATGGGTAAACTTCAAACGAGACTCTCGCATTATCTTGACTCTCCCCGACAGCTTCTTTAGATTGAGAGTGGTGAAGCATTTTTTATCATTCATTTTAATTTCGACGATGGTCATCGGATTTGCAGAAGAAGCACTTGCTCAAAAATCAAGTGCGTTTAGAATCGCGCGTCTGAAATATGACGGCGGCGGCGACTGGTACAATGACCCGCTCGAAGAACCCACTCTCTTAAAATTTGTTAATGAACACGCCGACATCGACGTCGATCCGAATTACTACTATGTCGATATAATGAGCGACGACATTTTCATTTATCCATTTCTCTTCATGACAGGACACGGAAATGTTAGATTCACAGACGAACAGGCAAAACGATTGAGACAATACCTTGAGAACGGCGGCTTCCTGTATGCTGATGACGACTATGGAATGGATGAAGCATTCAGGAGAGAAATAATAAAAGTTTTTCCGGATAAGCCGTTGGTAGAGCTTCCCTTTTCTTACGGGCTGTACCATTGCGTCTATGATTTTCCGAAAGGTGTTCCAAAGACTCACGAGCACAATGGCGGTCCCCCCAAGGCTTCGGAATATTTTTAGGAGACCGGCTCGTCGTTTATTACACTTACGAAAGCAACCCATCCGACGGATGGGACCCTCCGGAAGTTCATCACGACCCGGATTTGAAGCGACTCGAAGCATTGAAGTTCGGAACTAATCTCGTTTATTGGGCATTAACTCATTAAGTATGGAAGAGATTTTGTCAAACATCCCGAATGTCGGGATAATGAATTCGCTCCAGAAAATTTACAAGAAGAAAATTTCCTGCAGAGTTGTAAACACGTTCTTGATAACCAGCTCCTCTATCTTAGTATCTCTAACTTTCTGCTCCCTTCTCGAACTTATCTTTGAGTTTAATACAATCGGAAGAGCAATTCTTTTCTTCACCGCGCTGCTTGTTATATTTATACCAATCTTTAAATTTCTTCTTCCTAATCTTACAAAATATTTTCAGCATCCTCATATCGAAGATGTAAAAGAAATATCTCTTGAAGTCGGAAACGTGTTTCCAGAATTAAAAGACAGATTGAGAAATGCGATCGAGCTTTTATCGGACGAACCGAATCCCAATAAATATCACTCGGAAGAATTGGCACGAGCATACATCGAACAAATATTCGCAAAAGCATGTCGCCATGATATTACTTCTGCATTGCGTTACAGGTCGGAAACAAACGCAAAGTTTTCTTTCTTGACGTCGTTCGTTGTTGGTCTTGTCCTTTTTTTGATCTTTCCATCTCAAATGCCTTCTGCATTAGCCAAAGTTTTTAATTTCACAAAAAAAATCCCAAGCGCGTACTCCATAGAAGTTTTACCCGGCGACATTCTGCTCTCACGGGGAGATACTTTGAAAATCAAAACGGCACTTGGATTAATTACTGGAAGAAAACTTCCCTTTTATGTTGTCATGAGCGAAAGGTACAATAACGAACGCGATTTTGAAGAACACCAGATCAATAAAAGTGCTGACGGAAAATATTATTTTCAGGTTCCTGATGTCCGGAGCAGTTTGAAGTATTTCGTAACCGCTGGCGATCAGGACACTCGCGAATATAATGTCGATGTTGAGGACCTTCCGATCGTGCAGAGCTTCCACGTGATTCTTGTTTATCCGTCATACACAAAAAAAGCTGTAGAGACTTTGCAGGATAACATAGGAGATTTTTCCGCCCTTGTAGGAACGCGCGCCGAATTTACTCTCCGAACAAACAAAGAATTGAAATCGGCGTGGTTGCTCATCAACGATTCTACAAAGAAAGCTTTCAATGTCAACGGGAAAAATGCAGACGGTGAACTCGTTATAAGCCGTACCATCAAATATAAGCTTAGCCTCTTAGATGAAGACAGTTTGCAAAATCGTGACCCGATTGTCTACACGGTTCAGGCCGTCAACGATGAATATCCGACATGTGAAATTACTTATCCGGGAAAAGATGTAGATCTCAGCAGAGACATGCAGCTCCCATTGAGAATTGGAATCAGCGATGATTACGGTTTCACAAAACTTTTGATTGAATACAAACTTGTCAGTTCGAAGTATGTCCAGCCCGAAAAGGATTATCATTCGATCGAGATTCAGCTTCCGACGAAAAATGCCGGTGACCAGGATATTTCCTGCATGTGGGACTTGACTTCGCTCAATCTCGTTCCCGAAGACGTGATAAGCTACCACGCAAAAGTTTTCGACAACGATTTTGTCGATGGCCCCAAAGCAACTTCAAGTACCGAATATCAAATTCGTCTTCCATCTCTCGATGAGGTTTTCGCTTCAACAGACAGCGAGCACAGCAACCTTATTTCAAAAACTGAGAATGCACTCGACAATTCAAACGATTTACGGCAACAGCTCGACAAACTTTCTAATGAAATGAAGGCTACTACGCTGCAAATGAGCTGGGAACGACAGAAAAAGATGCAAAACACTTTGCAAAAATATGAGAATTTACAGAAGCAAGTTGACAGCGTAAGAAACCAAGCGGAATCCATGACGCAGAATATGCTGGAGAACAAAATCCTGTCTCCGCAAACCCTCGAGAAATATTTAGAATTGCAGAAGGCATTAGAGGAGATCAACTCTCCGGAGTTTCAGGATGCGTTAAAGAAACTGCAACAGGCAATCCAATCTCTAAACCCGGAGCAAATGCGGCAAGCGATGCAAAATTTCCAGGTAAACGAAGAACAGCTTCGCCAAGGTATTGAGCGGACGTTGAGCTTGATCAAGCGGGTCGAGATAGAACAGAAGTTCGATGAGCTTCAGAAGCGCGTAGAGCAGATGATGGCACAGCAGCAGAATTTGCAAAAGTCAACCGCCGAATCCGATTCGACTGGATTGACAAACAGGCAGCAGCTTTCGGAAAATCAGAAGGAGCTTCAAAGGGAACTCTCGGACACCAAGGATGCAATGTCGGATTTGAAGAATAAAATGAACAAGTTCGCGAATGAAATGCCTATTCAAAAAATCGATCAGGCAAACCAGCAATTAGAACAATCCAAAGCGGAACAGAAGATGCAAAATTCCGCGCAGGAACTTTCTCAAGGACAATTCTCACAGGCACAAAGTTCACAGCAGCAAATATCCTCTGCCCTAAAAGATTTTCAAAAAACCTTGTCCGACGCCCAGAAGGAAATGCTTCAGAATCAGCAGAAGGAAACTGTGAACGCAATGCTCAAAGCCCAACAAAACCTGTTGGAAATTTCAAAGAAGCAAGAGGAACTGCGCAACCAGTCGTCGCGGTTGATGCCGAACTCGGCCGAGTCACGTCAGCTTGCCGACAGACAAAATGAATTAATGCAGGAGTTAAATTATACCACTCAGCAAATGATGCAACTATCGAACAAAAGTTTCGCGGTTACTCCGCAGATGGGAAGACAAATCGGCGAGGCTTATTCGCAGATGCAGCACGCACTGAACGATTTGCAAGAAAGATCGGGCCAGTCGAGCGCAGCCGAGTCGGAAAGCCAGGCAATGGGCTCGATGAATCAGGCAGCGATGTCTATTCAAAGTACCCTTCAAGCGATGATGAACGGACAAGGTTCCGGCGGTTTCATGTCTCTTATGCAGCAACTTCAGCAGCTTGCAGAACAGCAGGAAGGTTTGAATGCTCTAACCCGGAAGTTGGGAGAAGGTGGTACAATCTCCATGGAGCAACAAGCTGAGCTCTCGCGACTCGCGGCGCAACAAGAAGTGATCCACAAATCTCTCGAGCAGCTTGCGCAAGAAGCACAACAGTCGGCAGCCATAGGCGAACAAGACAAAGTTCTCGGAAATCTGGACCAGATAGCAAATGATATGAAGGACGTTGTAAAGGATCTGCAGGACAACAACATAAAGCCGGAAACAATCCAGCGACAGCAAAAAATTCTTTCGCGAATGCTTGACGCTTCGCGCTCGATAAATAAACAAGATTACGATAACAACCGCCAAAGTACACCCGGTAAGAACGTCGCAGGGAAAAGTCCCGCTGAATTAAACCTAACGAATTCAACTTCCGAACAAGACCAGGAGCTGTTAAAACTAATCCGCCAGAATTTTCCGCCGCAATATCAAAAAGTGATTCTCCGTTATTATCAGCTCTTGAAGAAAGCACCAGAATAAAAACGACAGGAATGAGAAAGAAATCCGGTGTCGCGGCAAAACGAAATGCCGCAGATAAATCTCGACGGAATTCCGTTAGCAGACACGATGAGAAAAATCCGAAAAATTCCGTGGATAAGATTCGTTTGCTTGAGATGAAAAAGCTTAACAACCATCTTATAGAAATCAACCAACTCAAAGACGAGTTTCTTGCAAATACTTCACACGAGCTAAGAACTCCGCTCAACTCAATCATAGGGTTCCTAACATTGATCACCGAAGGTTACTACGATAATAAAAACGAGCTGCGAACGTTCACTCGAAACGCATTAGACAGTTCCTACCATCTCCTCAGTGTCATCAATGATTTGCTCGACATTTCAAAGATCGAAGCCGGCAAAATGCAGCTTGAGATTGAAAAAATTTATGTCGATGAACTTATTACGGATGTTTGTAGGCTATTTACTGTACAAACCGACCAAAAAGGATTGGCATTAGAATCTTCCATTAAAGGTTCTCCACTCTTTGCATCTGCGGATGTTAGAAAGCTCAAGCAAGTTTTGATTAACCTGTTGGGAAATGCAACAAAGTTTACATCTGCCGGATATATCAAGGTCACGGTCGAGCAGCAGAATGGAAACATCCGTTTCATGATCAAGGACACAGGCATAGGAATTCCGAGAGAGAAAAGAGACAAACTTTTTCAAAGGTTTATTCAAGTGGATGGAAGTTTGACACGAAAATTCAGCGGCATAGGTCTCGGATTGGTTATCTCCAAACATCTTCTAGAAATGATGGGCGGTCAGATAAAAATTGAAAGCAAGGGACGGGGTAAAGGTACTACTGTTCACTTCACGATACCACAATGGACAAAGGAGGAAAATTGAGTTCTAAAATTTTAGTTGTGGATGATGATGCAAACGCAAGAATGATTTTAAACCGCATTCTATCGAAAGCAGGTTACGAGACACGAGAAGCGAAAGATGGAAAGGAAGCTCTTGAAGCGGCGAGAGAATACAAACCGGACGTAATGATAATAGACTGGATGATGCCGGAGATGGACGGTGAACAATTGGCAAGCCGGATCAAGAACGACGCAACACTGAGATTCACTTACATAATTCTATTGACGGCACGAGGTGACACCAAAGATCGCGTGCGTGGACTGCAAGCCGGTGCTGACGATTACATTACAAAACCCGCCCCGCATCAGGAAGTTTTGGCTCGAGTGCAAAGCGGTATGCGTGTCCGTGGATTGCAAAATGAGATCGAACAACTAACAAGAAGACTGTCCATCGTGGAGCTTGCAGCAACAGTTGGCCACGAAATCAACAATCCGTTGAACGTGATTTATCTTGCTTTAGATATGATGCGGAAATCTTTGAAGCAAAAAGAATATGATAAATTAGAAAGCGGGATTGAGCTGATAGCTGAGACTGCAGAAAGAATCAAAATGATAGCTCGCAAGTTTGTTGAACTCAAAAACCCGCAAAGCACAAACTATATAGATAGCTTGAAAATGATCGATCTGCATAAAAGCGAAGACAACGAGAATAAACATCAAGATAAGTCTTGACGTATTCACAAAAAAAGGTTACTCCCCTCATTCCTGAGAGGAGTAACCACGGACAAGTCTTACTTCCCTCCCTCTTTCATTTTCTGTTTGGTCTCCTGAACTTCCAAGCGAACCTGCTGTGCGAATTTTTTTAATTCTCCCATGTGCTTGCGTACACGGGTGCCGGCGGCTTTGTTCTGCTTCTCAAAGAATTTTCTGAAATCCTCTTCGAAGCTGCTAACGAGTTGATGAAGTTCCTCGTACTTTCCCATACGTGACTCCTTTTTGGTTTTTGGTTATGTGGTGTATTCACCGTTTATTTTTACGTAATCATAGCTCAAATCACAAGTATAAACTTGCGCGGATTCTCGCCCCGCATTGAGCCTGATCGTCATTTCAATTTCCTTCTTGGAGAACAAATCAATTACTTTTGATATATCAACTTTCTGCGGCTCGTTTCTCTTGAACACACAAATTCTTCCGATGTCCAACTCCACTTTAGCCGGGTCAAATTTTACATCCGAATTTCCAACCGCCGAAATTACTCTTCCCCAATTCGGATCGCCTCCAAATATTGCCGTCTTCACTAACGGAGACACCCCGACCGCGCGGCCGACCTTTACTGCATCGTTGTAACTCGGAGCTGCTTGGATATTCAACTTCACAAATCTGGTTGCACCTTCTCCGTCTCGCACAATCATCATCGCAAGCTCGCGCAACACCATGGTCAAAGAATCCACAAATATTTTGTAATCGGATTGAGAACTAATCGCGGTTCCCGATGCACCGTTAGCTAAAATGAATACGCTGTCGTTGGTGCTTGTGTCTCCATCGACAGTCACAGTGTTGAACGATTTTTCTGCCGCTTCACTCAATGCAGATTGCAACTTCTTTTTGTCGATCTTCGCATCCGTCGCGGCAAAACACAACATGGTCGCCATGTTAGGATGAATCATGCCTGCGCCCTTTGCAGTCGCTCCGATGCGAAATTTTTTGCCTCTCGAAATGGCTATTTCGGTCGCTACCTGCTTCGGAAATTTATCCGTCGTCAGAATACTTCGCGAAAATGCCGAATCGCCGTCGTCTCTGAGGCTTCCGACAAGATGCGGAATCGCTTCTAAAATATTTTCCATCGGAAGCTGCCTCCCGATAACTCCCGTCGAAGCAACCAATATCTCATCTTTCGGACCATGGAAATTTTCTGCGACTTTCGCCGCAGTCTTCTCGGCGGATTTCATCCCGGATTTTCCGGTAAGTGCGTTTGCACAACCGCTATTGACAATAATTGCCACAGCCCTCGATTTAGAATTCAAAAGATTCCGCTTGCACAACAAAACTGGCGCGGCTGGAAATTTATTTTTAGTGAAAACAGCAGCAGCTACAGCAGCAGTCTCGCTGACAAGCATCCCGAGGTCAAGCAGACCATTTTGCTTTATGCCAGCACTAATACCGCTTGCCAAGAAACCTTTCGGATAAGTGACCGAATGTTCGTAGTTAAAAATCATTTCGCTCTTCGTACCGACCTAACATGTTCTTTTTGTAAATGGTTGATTAACTCAGGCAAACGAAGAAAAAGCCTTTTCGGCTTTCTTGGTTTTCGCTTTGCTAGAACGTAAGACGTCAACAAAGGCATCGCCACCGTCGAGTCGAGATAAGCCACGACAGTATCCGGCAATTTATTCGGATCAACTTTTCCCCAGCTTACCGCTTCGGATGGAGTTGCGCCGGAAAGCCCCCCGGTGTCCGCTCTTGCGTCGGTAACCTGAATAAAAAAATCATGCCCTTTCTCGTTTATGCCGAGCACTTCTTGAATCTGCGGTTCCGTCTGAAGCATAAAATTCTTCGGTGAGCCGCCGCCGAAAATCAAGACGCCGCTCCGTCCGCCTGACCGCTTCGCATTGAGAACGATTGCTGCAGTCTCATTCACGTCCTTTGAAACGTCCAATTTTAGCCTGTAGCCATCGAGCGCCATCGCAGCCACATTCATTCCGATCGAGCTGTCGCCCGGACTCGAGGTATATACCGGTACAGCGTACCTGTATGCCGTTGCCAGCACCGAACTGTGTTTTATTCCGAGAGATTTTTCTCGAGCAGAAATATATCTGCCGATCCTGTAATGAAATTCTGCTGTTCCCATCTCTTTTTGAAATTCCGGCTGCGCAATTAAATATCTGAAAAACTCGTCCGTGGTGAGAAGGACTTTGTAATCGAACAAAATATCGTATATGCGAATTACGCCTTCTTTCCGCAGGATCCGATCATCAACAAAAGGGCTTCCCTTATGAAGAGAATGGCCGATTGCGAAATGTGTATCGTGATAAAGATTAGCGCCTGTGGAGACAATCCAATCAACAAAACCGGCTTTAATGAGCGGAACTATGCATGAGCCGCCCAATCCCGCTGGCGTCAACGCTCCGGTAAGACTCATACCAATCGTCACATCAGGATCGAGCATTTTTTCTGCGAATAACTGAGCTGCCTCTTTCAAACGAGCAGCATTATACGCTTGAAAATAATTGTCGATTAATTCAGTGACTTTTATATCTTTCGTGATTGGCTGTGGGATTATTCTTTTGCCTGCAAGGTACCTCGATTTTGCCATGTTCAATTTCGCTCAAAATTAACAGTTTTTTTAGATCAAATGCAAGCAAATATTGAAAAAATGTGAAATTTAGCTTTGACGTGGGAAAAGCCCTATTTTTTGCAAGAATTCAACGATTCTTGTAATCCCGATCTGGCAGAAATGATATCGCGCTTCCCTTGAGCATTTCAGCCAGAGGGCTGATGAGCTTCTGGCTCAGGATCTCATTTTTCTTTATCCAGCCTCGTTTTCTCGCGGACTGTTTATAGATGAATGATTCTTTTATTGCGATTGCCCCACAACAAAGAGAGAAAGAACGCATCATCGCTTTGTTCTTGTTCTCGTCTGTCTCTTTTTTCTGTATTATTTGGTGAGAACAATCCTAAAATATTGTTTCTCTACGTATTGATTTTTTTTATTTATTAAAGAGGTTAGGTGCCATTTGTCTTTTCTAATGTCTGCAATTTAAATAGAATATAATTCGTACGGTTATGAATCTGAGCTTGACGCGTTATTGAACCATTATTTGGTTCTGGATATCGAATGCGGGCAATTGCAGATGCAGCATCCCGTTTTGAAACATTTGTCAGGTCAAATCCTAATCGCAGACCAACCTGTCCGATGCCATTCATCTTCCAACCAAAATAGGCAACAGAAAGATAATTTCTTGCAATTCTTTCCTTGGGAAACATCGATGACAGCATCAATGAAAGATACATTTCGCGTATCTTGCGAAGAATTGATAAATCATACCTCTTCGTAATTGTTCGTACAAGCTGTTGCTCGATCGTACTTGCACCTTGAATCCGTCTACGAAATAGAATTGACCAGATCGCACGTAGGATCGCTATGATGTCTACACCGGGATGCTGATAGAAACGATGATCTTCGGCTACTATAAGCGCATCAAGTAAAAATTGTGAAAGGCCATTTCCATCAAGGGAAGAAAGAGCATAACAAATAAAATCAAAGTCTTTCTTGATAGATTTCGGAGCAATAGAGTAAAACAACCTTGATAAAGGTTGTTTTCGGTGATCTTGCATCGTCAGGTCTTTCGAGAAAAATTATAATGACTATTACCGCGGGTGCACAAGACATTGCCAGATGAATTGGCGATAGTCGAAACAAATGTGCCGCTCAGTTTATTCTTCCTAGTAACCTTTAAGGAATATACAGAAGAACTTTTACGAACTTCACCGGCCTCTTCGACACGAATCACAATTTCATCTCGGCTAAAATAGCGCTTTGTGATATATCCTTTGATTTCTATTTGGATACGATTCTTGCCTTCATAATGTTTTTCGCTCTCTTGAGTGACCTCTCTAATTTTTTCACCAGTGCCAAAAATTGAATTGTCCTCTTGGGTAAGTAAGAGGAGAAATGTCAGCTTCATCTGGATGTAAGGATTATAAGATGAAGACAACGTAGTCAATTCCAGCGTCCAGAGTCCATTTAGTGCTGGTAGGCTGAATATTTTCTCTTTTGCGAGAAAGAATAAAAAGGTGAGAAAGATGCCACCGACAATTGTTGAAGCTACTTGAATCCAGAAATCAAGCCATGGATGTTCCATTATTTGACCTTTTGGTTATAACAAAACAATAAGGGATGTTTCGCAAACGGCAGCTAACTATAATTATATTTCCACGCATTCGCATGACATTCCGGCAGTAAGGATGTCATGTGCGAGCGAAACGTTCATTCTTGTTTCATTTCTAAAGTTGTCAGCTCAATATAGTTCCGCATGTGCCATCTTGTTTCATACCTCGACAGAATATAAGCGGAGGCTCTCGAAAAAACAACCTTCTCGTGAGTCAATGCGGTAAGCCTATTTTGTAACAAAACTTATTTGCGATTAATCCTTCAAAACTTTACATTAACTTATGTGAGGTATGATGCAGAACCTGTTTCCTTTTCAGAAACTAAATCGTGAGTCATTAGATGGTAATCTGGCATAACACAGAGGACGCGCCGAGAACGCCTGCGGAAGTTTTTCAAAATGATAAAGTCGTAATATGGATCGGTAGTTGCCCTATAGAATTAGGACAGGCTATCAGCGTGGAAATCTCCGTCTCGAACAAAAATTCAGTAGAAAAGCAATACAACGTAGAAGCCGAATGGAGGTACAACGATTATAGCAGGAATAACAGTTACTGGACGGCGATAATAGGCCCATTTAAAGCCGGAGAAAAAGTAGAATACAAAATCAACGGCACGGGACCAGATCAGATTCAACACACGCAGATTGACAGCTTCATGGTTCTGAATAGACAGCGACTGAATAAAGGACATGACTGACGTAAAAAGATGAATTTGCTGGACAGAAAAGAAACCTAGAAAGAGTTGAACTTCTTCCCATCTTTCGCATCTAATGTGTAATGAAAACATCTTGTTATGCTTCAAGTTTAACAGACCAAAACAAAAATAAATGGGAGGAAAAAATGAGAACCACAGCGATTCTTTTCGCAGCTTTGTTGTTCACAAGCGCGGTCTTTGCGCAAGGCGTGCGCCAGCACCGGCAGTTCTATGATACAACTTCTATTGTGACTATATCCGGTACTGTCGCCAGTGTTGACAGTGTCGCTTCTCCAAGAGGAAATATGTACAATGTACAGTTGACGGTTAAGGATACGAGCGGCACCTCAACCGTCGTTGTCGGTCCAAGTTCATACCTGGATCAACAAGCGATCGCATTCAATACAGGCGATCTAGTGCAAGTTACAGGCTCGAAAGTTCATTTCAATCAGAATGATTTAATTATCGCTGCCCAAATAGTAACCGGCGGTAAGACAATCAAACTCCGAGATGATTCCGGAAAACCTGTTTGGCCTCGAAACGGCATGAGATAAATTGACAGGCAGTGATTGCATAAAATTGTGGCGGGCTGCACAATGGCTCGCCATTATTTTATTTGCATGAGAGACCACTATGCGATAATTTTGCTCTATGGTGCATAAGATAAGGAACATTTTATCGCCCTCTTATCTGTGTTAGATTATAGTCTATGACCGACGCGATTCTTTTCGGCCGCAATGATGAATCAAAAGTTGTGGCAGCATATCAGACTAGCGAAACTACCATCAAGATAGTGAAACGTATTGACAGCGCGACTGTCACAGAGGAGCGTAAATTTTATCCCTTCTTTTTCTTGAAAGACTCTTCACTCCTCAAGGAATTTGGAAAAAAATTCTGGGACGTTAAGTTAGCCGACAATAATTACTATCAACATCTTTGCATTTTCCGCAAGTGGAGCGATATGCGGGCTGCACTTCGAAGGGTCGCTGACAATCTCCATATTGATACAGGAGAAGCTTCGCGCGACTATTCAAAAATTGAAGAAGTCTATGTCAAACTTGATCCTGTTTTCCAGTTCCTGATGCAAACGGGAATTACACTTTTCAAAGATATGGAATTCGCTGAGCTAAGAAGAATGCAGCTCGACATCGAAACTTTTTCCAAATTTAGTTTTTCGGTGGCGTCGCGTCAGGATGATAGGATCATACTTATCTCGCTCTCGGACAATTCCGGCTGGGAATATGTAATCGACGGCCGCGAGAAAAGCGAAGCAGAAATGCTGACTGAACTCGTCGAGATAATCAAGCAGCGCGACCCCGATGTTATCGAAGGGCACAATATTTATAACTTCGATTTGCCGTACATCATGGCACGTTGCGAGATGAATGATGTCAAACTCAAGGTCGGCAGAGATTCTCTTGAACCAAAGGTTTTCACATCGCATGTCTCGTACGCTGAGAAGCAGATTGAATATTCGAACATCGAAATTCCGGGAAGGCATATCATTGACACATGGCTTTTAGTACAAAGCTACGATGCGACAAGACGCGAGCTTGAAAGCTACGGACTGAAAAATGTTGCGAAGCATTTCGGATTCGCTGCAGAAGACAGGACGTATATTGAAGGCTCAAAAATTTCCGAGACGTGGCTTACGAACTCCGACCTGTTGGTTAAATACGCGTTGGATGACGTGAGAGAAACAAGGCTTTTATCCGAGCACCTGTCTCAGACGAGTTTTTATTTGGCACAAATTCTACCGTACAATTACGGCCAAATATCTCGCACAGGTTCAGCCGCAAAGATAGAATCACTTTTTGTCCGCGAATACCTCAGGAAAAAACATTCGATCCCGAAGCCGCAAACCGGCAGGCAAACCACCGGAGGTTACACCGATGTTTTCCTCTGCGGAGTTGTGGGACCAATTGTTCACGCGGATGTTGAATCGCTGTACCCTTCCGTCATGATCAGCTACAAGATTTCACCGGCATCGGACCAACTTGGAGTGTTTCAGAAAACCTTGAAACATCTTGCCAAGTTGAGAATCGACACGAAACAACGAATGAAAGAAGAGTTGAACTCGATGGAAAAGCTTAAATTAGACGCGATGCAGTCTTCCTTAAAAATTTTGATCAACTCATTTTACGGATATCTCGGTTATTCACGCGGAATATTCAACGATTACACCGCTGCCGACATGGTTACGGAGACAGGACAAAAAATTCTTCGCCAGACGATAACGCAAATAATTTCAGAAGGTGGAACACTCTTAGAAGTTGACACTGACGGGTTATACTTTGTGCCACCGCCTGAACATGTTGGCGAAGAAAAAGAGAAAAAATTCACAGCAAAGTTGTCGCGCTCGCTTCCGCAAGGAATAAATCTTTCGCTTGACGGAAGATATGAAAAAATGTTGAGCTACAAGAAAAAAAACTACGCACTCCTTGCTTATGATGGTAAAGTTAAGATTCGCGGCTCCGCTTTAATATCGAGAAGCATGGAGAGATTCGGAAGAGATTTCATTTCCAACGCTATCGAGCTTGTGCTTCGAGAAGACATTCAGGCACTGCATAATCTTTATGTCAATTATGCAAGTAAGATACTCAGCCGTCAACTTCCGACAGAGAAGATGGTACGCACTGAAACGGTTAGAGAGTCTATCAATGATTATCAATCGGCAGTCAGGGCGAACAAAAGAAACAGAACGGCAAGTTTTGAAGCAGCAATTTACGCAGGATTAGATTTGAGGCCTGGCAATAAAGTTTCTTACTATATTGTCGGAAGTGATCCACACCAACGCTCGTTTGCCAACGCGCGGCTTTACGACAAGGACACAAAAGATCTGAGTGATTATAATCCTCACTATTATCTCAGGAAGTTAGATGAATGTACGAACCGTTTTTCCGACCTCTTCGAGCCGGGAGATTTCCAGAAAATTTTCTCCTCAGAAACAGATTCTCTTTTTGCTATATCACTTGACGGAATCAAAATGAAAATAACGGAAGTCAGTGCTACAGAAACGAAAATAGACGAAGAAGAAGGCGAATAGAAAGAGACTAATTTTTCCGTGGTTGCGGTTGTCTAAAAAGCTGTCAATGTCATTCCCGAATGCTCTTGTCGGGAATCTTATAATGGAGGAAGAAAAAATTCCCGCTTGAAACAAGCGGAAATAACAAAAGGCTGTATTCATTTCGGACAATTACAGCGACGTTAAATTATCCCTCGAATTCTTTCCGTAAAATTTGGAAATCTCTCTGTTCCAGTATTTGAGCTGCGCTATTTTGAATTTGTTCTGTATCGAAAGAGAGCCTAAACATTCCACCGGTTCCTTCTCTAACTTTTAGCAACTCTATATCTTTTATGTTGATATTGGAATCTGCAAGAGTAGATGTAATTTCCTTGAGCACGCCGACTTTGTCTTCGACAACGACATAAAGATCGTAAAGCGGCCGCAAGAAACCTTTCCCACCCCTTCGGATTCTTGACCGCGCCATCTTCGCGTTTTCAAATTCCTGAGCGATATTTTCGATGTTTGCTTTATTAAGTAACTCGCCCAAGCCAGTAAGCCGCCTGATAAATGAGCTTAGTATGCTGTCGATATTTCCGCGATTGGATGAAATTACATCTTTCCACACCGCGAAGTCGCTTGACGCAATTCGTGTCATGTCTCTGAAGCCGCCTGCGGCAAGCGTATTAAAGTTTTCGTCCCTTATCGAAAGTTCGCTTATCAAATTAACTAGTTCAACAGCAACGAGTTGTGGCAGGTGACTCGTGGCTGCCGCAATCTTGTCATGCTGGGTTGCATCCATAAAAAGTATTCTCGCACCAAGCTGTTGAACCACTTCAAGAAGCGGAGAGATTGTTTTCTCGGGATAATTCTTAAGCGGGCTGATAACATACACGGCATTCTGGAAAAGGAACGGCTGCGCAGCTTCGACACCGGACTTCTCAGAGCCTGCCATCGGATGACCGCCGACGAAAACGACATTCTCAGGAACGCACTTCTTCGCTGCATCCATGATAGGCGATTTTACTCCGGCCACATCGGTGATTATCGTTCCGGGAAATGCAAATGAAGAAACTTCACAGAGAATTTCCGTTGTTCTTTCCGACGGCACACAAATGAAAATTACGTCGGGTTTTTCACTGCACAGGTCGGAAACGCTTTTCTTAAACGTTACAAATGGGATCTGTTTTATGATCGCTTTTTCGTTCTTCGGCAGGTCAAGAATGAGCACGTTGTGTCCGCTTTTCGAAAGCGACAAAGCGATCGAGCCACCGATCATCCCGCAGCCTATCACACCGATTTTTCTTGTTGAATCAAAACTTTCGAATTCGTCCAAGTTGAATTCCGATTAAGCGACTTCTCTACCGATGGCTTTCGCGATCAGTCTAATTTCTTTCATCATCTGCGTGAACTGGTCGGGGAAAAGTGACTGTGGACCGTCCGACAATGCTTTGCCTGGATCATTGTGGACTTCAACCATGATACCGTCAGCTCCGACGGCGACCGCGGCTCTCGCGACAGGCACAACCTTTTCACGAATGCCGGTTGCATGCGATGGATCTACAATCACGGGAAGATGGCTTTTCTTATGCACTACAGGAATCGCGTTTATGTCTAACGTATTCCGAGTCGAATTTTCGAACGTCCTAATGCCACGCTCACATAGCATAATTTCTCTATTTCCGCCTGCAAGAATATATTCTGCTGCCATCAACCACTCTTCAACCGTGGCGGCAAGTCCACGCTTAAGCATGATCGGCTTAGTAATTTTCCCTAGGTCTTTTAGCAGAGTGAAGTTCTGCATGTTCCGCGCGCCGACCTGAAGTATGTCCGCGTACTGTGCCACGATGTCGATCTGGCTTTTATCCATGACCTCCGTTACGACAACCAAGCCAAATTCGTCGCCGGCTTTGCGCAGCATTTTCAATCCATCTTCGCCCAATCCCTGAAATGAATATGGAGAAGTGCGCGGTTTGAATGCACCGCCGCGGAGAATCTTCGCTCCGTTTTTCGCAACATGTTCCGCAATGGTGCAAAGCTGTTTTTCGTTTTCGACGGCGCAGGGGCCCGCTATAACGACAACTTCATTCCCGCCTATTTTCACGCCCTTAACATCGATAATAGTTCCTTCCGGCTTGAAGGTTCTGTTGGCAAGCTTGTAAGGTTCGGTAACTCGATAAACTTCATCAACGCCAGGCAGAACCTGAATTTGCCTATGATCAAAATCCGGCTTGACACCGATCGCTCCAACTATTGTGCGCGATACACCGGTCGAACGGTGAACATCGAAGCCGAATTCGTTGAGAACTTTTATTACGTTTCCAATCTCATCTTCCGTGGCTTCTTCTTCAAATATAACAACCATCTTTACTCCTTTTACACTTTTTATTTTTTATACATCATGGTACACATCTTAAGAAAGATTACTTTCAGCACTCAGCGTTCAACTAAGAGCTAATTAACTTTTGAATTTTGAATTTGAAAAGATTATATCCCCCGGTGGGGGAAATAAGCGTAGGAGTAAAAGAAGCTGCACCAAAATGACAGGGCGCCGGAACGGGATTGGTGTGCGGATTCATCAGATAATGCCATCCTTAATCCGCTTATGTAATTGATACAATTCATTTGTTAAATATAAACAATGTTCGGGGAATTCTGCAAACAATATTTTGATAAAAACTCATTCGCTGATTAACTTTAATCAATCTTGATGAGAACTATTCACATTACATCTATTGTCCTTTTGTTGGCAGTTGTAACTTTTGCACAGCCGATTCCCCAAATAGGAAACTCGCCTCTCACAAATCCCGCGTATGGTTTTTCCAATTGGATTGTAAACTCGTCGAAAGACAGTGCAACTGTCTCATTCACCTATTCCGTTCCATTTTCAAAAATTATTTTTATCAAACACGCAGGAAATCCTGTACGCAGGAATGAAACATTCGATGCCATTTTAACTTTTTCGATAGATGCCACTGATTCCGTCACCGGGATTAATTATCACAATTTTCATGTTAAAAAAATTACAGCTAACAATTTCGATCTTACACAAAATTCAAAAATCTTCGCCGAAGACATCGTTACTATGACTTTGCCGAAATCTGTGCTTAAAGTTTCTGCAGAGTTGATAGATGATGGTCAACAAATTACTTACCTCAGTGAGACAAAAAGCGAGAACTTTGCACGTGAAAGGTTTGCCGGCATATTATCGACAATCTTCCTTGATTCACTCTCTGAAAAGACTATTTACCCGAATCTTCACAATAACATCGCGCGATTCCCGGGAAACATTGACGCAGTATTTCTCACTGAAGATACAGGTTCCATTCCCATCACGTTAAAACTCGAGGCAAATAAAAATGGCCCAGCAAGCTCACCACAAAGTATTTTGATTTGTAAGTTAGATTCTCTATCTCCGTTAAAAGCAGTGTTGCAGGCAATGGAAGATTCAGGAGCTGAACGCGATTCTGATAGTTCCATCTCCTTCGCCATTATACCAAGTTCAACACATTCCTTGTACATCGCGAAGTTCGATGTTGATACACTTCAAGAAGGGACCTACTCAATCGAAGTTTCTCTGAATGGCAAATCGGAAAAGTTACACTTTTCTTATCTGTGGTTCGACAAACCTTTCACGCTCAAAAACTTCCCGTTGGCCCTTTCGCTTTTAAAATACATCGTTACCGACTCTATCTTTTCTTACATAAGTTCTGGAAATAATGAAGAACAGAGGGAAAAGTTCAACGAATACTGGAAGTCACACAACACGATTCCCAAGACAGCTTTCAACGAGCTTGAAGACGAATTCTATCAGCGAGCCGATTATGCTTACGAGCATTTCAAGACAATCTCCGAAAATAACGGAGCTGCCACCGACCGCGGGAAAGCTTACATACTGTTCGGCAAGCCTGCTGAGGTTAAGCGTGAATTTCGAAGCGATGGCACTTATGAAATCTGGTACTACCCGAGTCAGAAAAAAAGCCTGATGTTCAGAGAGCAAGGCATCAGTGGTGAATTCAAACTTTACAAAACGGAAGATCTATGAGCGTTATTGCAATCGCAATCGGAGACTACAACGGCATAGGTCCTGAAGTGGCATTGAAGTCGGCAGCAAGTCGGACGATTCGCTCGAACTGCACGCCGCTTCTCATCGGTCCATTCAAGGCATTCGAATATTACGCAAACAAATTTTCATTTCGCAGAAAAATTCTCAGAGTTAATTCACTCGCCGACGCAGTAGGAAGAAGTGAGATAACGATTCTCGACACTTGCCCGAACTTCAACGATAGAATCAAGCCTGGAAAGTTGAGGAGAGAAAGCGGCTTCTGGGCTGGCAACGCAATTGAAAAAGCGGTTCAATTGTGTATTGAGAATCTAGTGGCCGCGATTGTCACAGCGCCAGTATCAAAAGAGTCGCTTCGGCTAGCCGGATATACTTATCCCGGTCAAACCGAAATGGTGACGCAACTCTCACATTCAAATCGTTCCATCATGATAATGGCGTCCGGATTTGCAAGAATAGCTCTTGCGACGATTCACATCCCAATCGCGGAAGTCTCACGCGCGTTGACGAAGGAAGTAATTTGTGAACGATTAGCGATCTTCGACGACTCTATCAGAAGAGATTTCGGAGTAAAATCACCAAAGATCGCGGTGTTAGGATTAAATCCCCACGCCGGCGAGAACGGCTTGATTGGAAAAGAAGAGAACGAACTGATAAAGCCCGCGATTCAAGAGGCGGCTTCGATGAAAATAAATGCAGCCGGGCCTTTTCCTGCCGACGCATTCTTCGGAACCTATCGTGAGGGGCTTTTTGACGGGATATTCGCCATGTACCATGACCAAGGCTTGATCCCGCTCAAGATGAAATCCTTTAGCACCGGAGTAAATTTCACCGCCGGCATCAACATTATCAGGACTTCCCCCGACCATGGAACAGCTTTCGACATTGCGGGGAAAGGAATTGCAAATCCATCCAGCACAATAGAAGCGATTAAACTCGCGCTGGAGATATCCAAAAACAGGAAGTCAACAAGGGATTAATTCCACGAGTGCAAAAACATTCTTTCCGGCTTCATCACGAAGACTTTTTCAAATTAGAAGCCGAAGCTGTGCCGCCATACACCGAATCCGCAGCTATCTATGATCACATGATGCGAGAAGTGGACTATAAGAGTTGGGCAAAATACATAATTATGCTGATGAAACTTGCCGGTGTCGAGACTCGCCGATCAAAAATTAAAGGACAACGGCTGTGTGAACTCGCCTGCGGAACGGGCAATCTTTCACTCATCCTATGTAAATTCGGCTACGATATAACTGGAGTTGACAATTCCAAGCGGATGCTTTTACAAGCACAGTCGAAAATTCGACGCGTTGGCCATTCGGAGAGTTGCAGTGCTCATTTCATAAATCATGACATGTTGACTTATCGTTCAGCGAATCAATTTGATACCATGGTGTGTGTATACGACAGCATCAATTACATATCGGACAAAGGTTCAGTCGAAAAATTCCTCGGAAATGTATTTTCTAACTTAAAGCCCGGCGGCGTTTTCATTTTCGACGCAAGCCTTGAATCAAATTCTCTTAACGACCCATCATTGTTTGTCCAACGCGGCAGATGCGGACAAATTCATTATCAGCGACGTTCCATATACGATCGGAAAACGAAAACTCACACGACACAAATCAGAATAAAAAGGAACGGGAAATTATTCGAAGAAGTTCATCGTGAACATGTATTCACACTCGGCACACTTCACAAACTTGCGGCTGGCAAAGGGTTCATCGAAAAATTCGCCGCCGGAGATTTTACTATGCTCAAAGCCGACGACAGTTCGGAAAGAGTTCATTTTGTTTTGGTGAAACCTTGGATATTTGAAAACCATGATTAATTGCTCCAATGTCGGATTCGCCTACGATGAGCATCTGATTTTTTCAGATGTCAACCTAACCATATCTAAAGACGAATTTGTCTACATCGTCGGTGAGACAGGCTGCGGAAAGACAACGCTTATGCGATTGCTACATATGGATCTTGTTCCGACTGCCGGTGTCGTTAATGTTGACTCGTTCTCGTCGAAAACGACCAAGAGAAGGAAGCTTCATCTTCTCAGACGAAAATTAGGCATAATATTTCAGGACTATAAATTATTGGACGACAGGTCGGTTTATGACAACGTTACGTTTGTGTTGCAAGCTGTCGGTTATTCGACTCGCGACATGAAGGTACAGGCGACAAGGGCATTGACTCAGGTCGGATTAATAAATAGAAAGAATTCTCCGGTGGACGAACTTTCGGGCGGCGAGCAGCAAAGATTGTCCATCGCACGAGCGCTCGTCAAAGATCCTGTTGCCATCCTTGCCGACGAGCCGACGGGGAATCTCGATCCTGCTACATCTGCTGATATTTTGACTCTGCTCAAGAAAATTAACTTGGGAGGAACAACGGTTTTGGTTGCAACTCATAACTATGAGCTTATCAGAAAGTTCCCTGCCCGAACCATCATGATAAAAAATTATTGTTGTGAAGAGATGGATCCAATGAAGCTTTGATTGTGCAGCACTTATCCTGCGACAAGTTCAACCCTTTTGACTTCCTCCACTTTCAGCATTACAGCTCTCTCGACTCCGGCCCTGAGCGTCATCGGCCTAAGCGGACAGAGCGCACATGAACCGGCAAACTTTACTCGTAAAATCCCATCGTGCTCAAGCTCGACGAACTCCACACCGCCGTTGTCAATCGACAAAAACTTGTCCGCTTCAACAAGTATTTTCTTTATATGTTCAACAATTTGCTCTTGAGAATCCATCATTTCCCTTTGTACCTTTGTAACCTCTTGCCTTTTTAATTATTCCATTACAATGCTATTTCTATTTTTTGTTTTCTTTCAACCGAAAGATTTGTTATGCTTATCTGCGCTGCGAGACGTCTCGCGACCGATTGAATCATTTGCGCTTGCTCCGATTCCGGTTCCATTATGACGATCGGCTTTCCGGTATCGCCGCCGATTCTGATTGGCGTATAGATCGGGATTTCTCCAAGAAACGGAACTCCAAATTTCTCCGCCGTAGTTTTTCCTCCGCCGTGGCTGAAAATTTCTTCGCGATAACCGCAATGCGAACAGACGAAGTAACTCATATTTTCAATGACGCCGAAAATCGGGACGTTTACCTTTTGAAACATTCGTATGCCGCGTCTCACATCAGCAAGAGAAACATCCTGCGGCGTCGTAACAATTACGGCGCCGGTCAAAGGTATCGTCTGCACAAGCGTTAGTTGAACATCTCCGGTTCCGGGCGGCAAATCAAAAATCATGTAGTCTAAATCTTTCCATATAACATCTGTCAGGAATTGTTTCACCGCGCCGCTCGCCATCGGTCCGCGCCAGATCATCGGCGTCTCAGTGTCAACAAGAAAACCGATCGACATCATCTTTATTCCGAATTTTTCCACCGGATAAATCTTAAAACGCTTTTCGTCAATCCGTTCGGTTTCCGGCTTCTCCGTAACGCCGAGCATCAACGGTAGCGACGGTCCATACACATCAGCATCCACAATCCCTACTTTCGCACCGTCTTTCGCGAGAGCTGCGGCTAAGTTGACTGCGACAGTTGACTTACCAACACCTCCCTTCCCGCTCGCAACTGCAATCGTGTTCTTAACACCGGGAAGAATCTGTTCCCTGATTTGGTTCGAGTGACTTACGACCTGGCTCGTCATCACAACATTCACTTCTCCATTGAAACCCAACTTTCTTATTTCATGGACAGTTTGTGATTTCATTTCATCTCGCACCGGACACGCCGGAGTTGTCAACTGAATTTCTATATCAACCTTGCTATCCGTAACATCAACTTTTTTTACAAACCCGAGGGAGACTATATCTCTGTGAAGGTCAGGGTCATCTATATTTGAAAGTGCTTTTATTATTTCATCACGCGTCATTAATTTCTCCATCAAAAGGGCAAGTAAATTACCACTTGGCTCAGTTTGTTTCAATGAAAAACGTAGCGCGGGACATCGTCCCAAATCTGTAATTTGGTTGAATCAGCGATTCGATCCTACATAAGAAAGACGATTATCAGACCGCAATGATTCAACTGGACAAAGCGAAAACATTTGCGAGACCTCCAAGGCTGCCTCGAGTTGCCATGCTTCTTATGAAAATTCCGCCTCGCGAACTCAGACTCCATCATCCTGACTCGATCACCAAGCAAAGCTCCACCGGTAAAAGGATTTGTTGGATCAACGGCAATTATCCCAACTTTCTTTTTTTTCCATTAAGTGCTCTTGCAAGCTTGCTGACTATCGTGCTCTTCCCCACACCGGGCGGTCCGGTAATTCCAACTCTGTAAGCGTGGCCCAGTCTTTTATGGGTAATATCGAGTAAGTCTAAAGAAGATCCGTCCTGCTTTTCTACAATTGAAATCGCTCGTGCTGCCGATTGCTTATCAGCACTAAACAATTTCCCGACAAAAACATCGTCAATCATTAGTCCGAATAGCCATTGGTATATTTTTTGTGCCATGACCAGGCTGTAGCGACAATGTCATCAAGTTTCGAATACTTCGGTTTCCACTCGAGATCATGAATTGCTTTTTCAGCAGAGGCAACTAATCTTGGGGGATCGCCTTCGCGTCGGGGTTTTTCAACTGTGGGAATTTTTTTGCCGACGATTTCCTCGCAGGTTTGAATAACTTGTCGAACAGAATATCCATCGCCATTGCCGAGATTATAGAAACCTTGCTTGCCCTGTTCGAGTCCGAGTATGTGAGCATGAGCAAGATCAATAATGTGAATATAATCACGAATACATGTGCCGTCTGGAGTTGGATAATCGGTCCCGAAAATTTCGCAATGCGACTTTTGTCCGAGAGCAACTTTGAGCACATTCGGTATGAGGTGAGTTTCGTTGCGGTGGTGTTCACCATAATTTTCGCTGGCTCCAGCAGCATTAAAATATCTGAATGCGATAAACTCCATCCCATAAATCCTGTGATACCACTGAAGAATTTTCTCAAACATCAACTTCGACTCACCATACGGATTGATTGGACGCTGAGGTAAATCTTCAGTCATCGGCACCCGATCCGGCGGGCCATATGTGGCGCACGTGGAACTGAAGACGAATTTTTTAACACCACATTCCACAGCTGCATCCAACAGCTTGATGCCATTGACCACATTGTTATGAAAATATTTTTGCGGATTTGTCATCGATTCACCTACCAACGCATTAGCGGCAAAATGCATGATCGCATCCGGCTGAAATGATTTGATGGCTTTAAGAATATCAAATGGCTCTTCTGGTTTCCCAAGTATAAATTCCGACCGTGAATCAACTGCCGATAGGTGACCTTCGGTTAGGTTATCATAAACGGCAACTTGATGACCCGCGTTGAGTATCTCTTCTGCACAAATAGATCCTATATATCCGGCGCCGCCTGTTACAAGAATTTTCATTAATAATCCCTATTCCCTTTTTTTTCAAACTCGATGGCACTCTCCGCAATATCATGGCGAAAGTAAATTCCATCGAAATTTATTTGACCTAAACGTTCATACGCCAATTCAGCAGCGTTGGAAATTTTCCCATACCGGTCAACGCCTGTAACCCCGATAACTCTTCCACCAGACGTGACACATTTGCCGTCAACTTTTTTTGAACCTGAATGAAACACTTTCGTTCCTGCAATTTCTTTCTCTAAACCCGTAATTACTTTTCCAACTTCATACTCTTCCGGGTAACCTTTGGACGATGCAACAACACAAACCGCAGCCGCATTGTTTAACTGCAGCTTGTATGAACCGACTGTTTTAGCAGCAGATGAATACAAAAGATCGAGAACCGAAGAATCAACAAGCTGAAGAACGGCTTGAGTTTCCGGATCGCCGAACCTTGCATTGAACTCGACGACCTTCGGACCTTCACTTGTCAACATCATACCACAATATAAACATCCTGTAAAAGGAAATCCCTCGGCGTTCGTTCCTTCCAATACTTTCTCAATAGTCTCAGCTTTTATCCTTCGCAACTCATTCTCACTGACAAATGGTGTCGGCGCGAACGATCCCATCCCGCCTGTATTTTTCCCGGTGTCGCCGTCACCGATTCGTTTATGATCCTGAGCCGCAGGAAGCACGATGCAGTCTTTTCCATCTGTTACTGCAAAGATCGATGCCTCCTTTCCTGTCATGTATTCCTCAACGACAATCTTCTCTCCGGATTTTCCGAAAATTTTCTTCACAAAAAATTTGTCGACTTCAATTTTCGCCTCTTCAAACGAATTAACAATGGAAACTCCTTTGCCTGCTGCAAGTCCATCGACTTTCAGCACCAAGGGATATTGGGATTTCATTAAGTATTCTACAAGCTCATGATGTTCGTTTTCTGAAAATGCTTTCGACTCCGCAGTCGGAATCTTCCACCTTTTCATAAATTCCTTTGCAAAAACTTTGCTCGTTTCAAGTCGGGCAGCAAGCCTAGACGGACCGAAAATTTTCTTACCGCGGCTCTCGAATGTGTCCACAATCCCCGCGTCAAGAGGCTGTTCGGGACCGACAACCGTGAAATCTATTTTACTATCCTCGACAAAATTCAGCAGAGAAAAAATATCCCCGACCTTAATGTTAACTATTTCCGCCTGCTCCGAAATTCCAGCGTTGCCGGGCGCACAAAATATTTTTGCATCATGGTCACGTGAAATCGCGTCAACAAGTGCGTGTTCTCGCCCTCCGCCGCCCACCACGAGTATTTTCATCTATCATCTCCGACTTTAACATAAGAACCGCGATAATCCAGCTGAAGTTGCAATTCACGCGCTAGTTCTCCTGTCAATTTTACCCTGTCATAATTCTGAGCAAATTCAGTAGGAATTTCCGGCAACTGATTCTTTTCCCACAACTCATAATATTCAATTATAGCCTTCTTTATCCCAGCAACATCATCGGGATTTAAAACTGTTCCGGCGCCGCTTTCGAGTATTGTGGTTTTCGCAATTCCGTCCGGAGCGAGTCCTAGAATCGATTTCCTGCTTCCAATATATTCGTAAAGCTTTCCCGTTGATATCATGTCCTCCCCTTTTCCATTGCCAATCGTCATCCAAAGGACGTCGCTTGTCATCAAATATCTTACGGTTGATTTATGATCGAGATAGCCAAAAACCTTAACAACCTCTGCTAAACCGAGCGCGTCTATCATCGGAAAGTTCTCTTTTCTAAAAGTGCCGATGAAAACAGCTTCGACCTTGTTTTTCAAATTAGGATATTCTCTCATAACTTCCGACAACGCGCGGAGGAAATATTTGGGCGTTCTGTTTCGATAAAAAGTCCCCGCGTAAGTGAACCGCATTCTGTCAGAGAACGGCAGTTTAAGCGAATTCTCGACATAAAAATCTTCCGGATCGTATCCCTGCGGAATTATCGCAATGTCGTCATAACTAAGGAAACGATACCGTCGAAGCATTAGCTCTTTTATCCTGCGATTTATCGTTATGATACGATCAGAAGTCCTCAAAACTTTTTTCTCAAGTTTCTGATGGAGCATTTTGTGCATCGGGGTGATGTAGAAATGCAGCGGGTTGTCAACCCAAGCATCTCGATAATCGAGAACAAGGGGGATATTAAACTCCTTCGAAAGTGCCGAGCCGATGAGGTGGCACGTATATGGTGGCGCACTTGAAAAAATGACATCGAACTCTTCTTCATGTAAAAGTTTTCTTCCCGCTTTTATCGCTTCGTGTTTCCAACCAACTTTGTTATCCGGAACAAAAACAGCTTGACTTATTCCGCTAAGAAAATTTCTTAGCTTCTCATGCGGCATTTTCACAGGCTTGCCACTTTCAAAAAGTCGAGTCGGGTCGATCGAATTCGTGCGAACTGTCTTGATGTCACTTTCGTTTAACTCACGCATCATGTCGTAATCGAGCGCGTAGTAGGCGGTCGGCGTTACCGTCAAGACAGTCGGTTCCCAATTGTAATTGCCTAGATATTTCGCAAATTTAAGAGTTCTTTGAACGCCGCTCATTCCCATCGGCGGGAAATAATAAGCTATAATTAATACTTTATTACTCATAAGCAGAAATATAGTATTCCCTATCTTTTGAAAAATGTGAAAGCTGTACTAATCCATCTTTAGTCACCAAGAAATCATCTTCAATTCTAACACCACCTATTCCCGGCAGATAAATTCCAGGCTCAATCGTTATCACGTTTCCTTCTTCGAGCACATCGTCGCTTGTCTTTGACACTTTTGGCAGTTCATGAATTCTCAGCCCAACACCATGACCTAGACCATGGCCAAAATATTTACCGTACCCTTTTTTCTCGATAAAATCTCTCGCAGCTTTGTCAACTTTCTTCGCATGAACGCCAGGGCGGGCAGCGTCGATTCCTTTTCGCTGAGCATCGTACACTATTTGGTAAATTTGAGCTAACTTTGGTTTAATTTTATTTCCTGTTTGAAATGTTCTCGTGATGTCAGAGGCGTATCCATCATAAAAACATCCAAAATCCAACGTCATGAATTCATTTTCTTCGATAACTTTCTCAGATGCAACACCATGCGGCAATGCACCGCGCCAGCCACTCGCAGCTATCGTGTCAAAAGATTCTTTTGATGCACCTAAAATTTTCTGGTTGAATTCGATTGTCGCGGATAAATCTATTTCTCTCTTTCCAATCCAATTTTCTTGCACAAGCAACTCGAGAGCACTTCCACTGATCGAACAAGCCTTCTTGATTCTCTCGACTTCCGCATCAAATTTCACCGATGCGAAAGCTTCAATCACTTGCGACGTCTTAACGAATTTGCACTGCGGCAACTTTGAGCTTGCCTCATCGAACGTGCCGACCAGCAAATTATCTTCCACACCAACCGACAATTTTCTACCGATGGTCCTTTTGAAAAATTTTTTGCTCAACAAATCGAAAACTTTTCCATTGAAGACGACAACTTCACAACTTGTTACCTCATCAGCAGCTTGTGTTTTGTAACGGAAGTCGGTCAGAAAATAGGCTGAGTCCGGGAATATTAGACAGAATCCAGAAGTCCCGCTAAAAGTCGTTAGATAGCGAACGTTCGCCAAATCAGCTACAAAGAAACCATCCAAATGCTTTTTCCGCAAAAGCCTCTGAAGCCTTTTTACAGACTTCAGACAATGGTTCTGTAAGTCTGTGACCTTCATATGTGATAGTTCGGTGCCTCTTGAACTATGTCAACATCGTGCGGATGACTTTCGCTGAGTCCGGCAGAAGTTATCCTCACAAATCTTCCGTTCTTTTTGAGCTCATCAATATTTTTACAACCTAAATAACCCATCGCAGCTCGAAGTCCGCCAAGCATTTGATAGACAGTATCGCTGAGTGGACCACGATATGGCACACGTCCTTCGATTCCTTCCGGCACAAGTTTTTTTATGTCATCTTCAACATCTTGAAAATATCTGTCACTGCTTCCGGCTTTCATCGCCTCAAGCGAACCCATTCCACGATAAGTCTTGTATGCCCTGCCTTCGTATAGGATTTTTTCACCTGGACTTTCTTCGACCCCGGCAAACAGGTTGCCGATCATGACGCTGTCCGCGCCGGCAGCAATAGCTTTTGCGATGTCGCCCGTTTGTTTGACGCCTCCGTCGGCAATGATTGGCACTTTAAATTTTGCTGCAGCTACTGAGCATTCCATAACGGCGGTTATTTGTGGTATCCCGATTCCCGCAACAATTCGTGTCGTGCAGATACTTCCCGGGCCAATTCCGACTTTCACAGCATCGACGCCTGCTTTGATTAGTTCGATTGTCCCTTCCTTTGTCCCTACATTTCCCGCCACAAGCTGCAATTGCGGAAATTTTTTCTTCAACACTTTGATCATGTTAACTACGCCGCGAGAATGACCATGAGCAGTGTCAACGATTACCAAATCTGCTCCTGCTTTCACAAGCGATTCTACTCGATCGACAGTTTCCGCCTTTACTCCAACCGCCGCACCAACTCGCAGCCTGCCTCGTTCGTCTTTGCACGCATTCGGATATCTCTTCTTTTTCTGAATATCTTTATAAGTGATGAGTCCTCGTAATTTTCCCGCTGTATCAACAACGGGAAGTTTTTCTACCTTATGTTTCTGCAAAATCTTTTCCGCATCTTCAAGTGTCGTTCCTACTCTCGCGGTTACAAGGCTTTCTTTTGTCATGTAGTCACTGACTCTGCGATCAGGTTGGTCAACAAATCTCAAATCTCTGTTCGTAAGAATACCTACAAGCATTTCACCATTGACTATCGGGATACCAGAAATGTGATACTTGTTCATCAATGCAATTGCTTCACTAACGGTATGTCCCGGACCCAGTGTAACGGGATCAGAAATCATCCCACTTTCGGAACGCTTGACGCGATCCACTTCCTCTGCTTGCTTTTCTATTGAAAAATTTTTGTGAATGATTCCGATGCCGCCTTCACGCGCGAGTGAGATCGCAAGCTCACTTTCAGTTACCGTGTCCATGGCAGCGCTGATAAGCGGTATATTAAGCCTGATCCCCCTTGTTAATTTCGTTCTCACGTCAGTCTCGCGCGGCAGCACAGTGGAATAGTTAGGAACTAACAAAACATCGTCGAACGTCAATGCATCGCCTGTTATTTTCTTTTCAGCCTTCATTTGTATTTTCTCCGTCAATTAAACGCATCAAAACCTGTAATGTCACTTCCAAATGCGACACTGCCTAATTCCGCGCAGCCATAATTCGGCGACAAAGTTGAACGTAGAAGTCCAAGTTCGTCCATCTTCTTAACAAGATCGATCGGGAAAATTCCTTCCCGGCAATGGTTCTCGATAATTGGGATAATTTCTTTCGACACAAAGTTGCGCACGGTGTCCTTTCCAAGCTTCCCTCTGCAGAGAATAGACTTTCCATATTAAAATAGTCAACGCCGCTAAACATTCGTCCTCAATTTATTATAAATGCCGAATGTCAGAATGCATAAGAATTAAGGACTGACATTGCAACCACAACTTTCAGATAGGACCATTTGCTCATTAATCAAGAGTTCACCATGGAACGGACTTAATTAGCTAAAATACTAACTAAGGAACACCTGAAAATCAAGGAGATAACCCACACCAAACTCTAACTGATATTATGTGAAGTCACTTATCGCTAATTCAGATTTGAAATTCACTTTCGATTTCTTTAGCTTTTTAATTCAGAGTTGCCGCGACGTGCGTTTATTTTGTTTAAAAGTTTAACAGGAAGGAAATCTTTAAAAAATAAAATGGATACTTTCACAGAAAAAACCGTTATTGTAACCGGCGCTTCGAGCGGCATCGGAAAAGAAACGGCAAAGAAGTTTTCCCAAAATGGCGCTAACGTTGTTGCTTTTGCGCGAACTCAAAATCGTCTCGAATCTTTGAAGGAAGAATGTGCCGATAACTATGGAACATTTATGGCAATTGCAGGAGATGTAACAAGAGAAGCGGATCGGCAGAAGTTGATCAAAGCCGCACTTGATAATTTCGAAGGAATAGATATTCTTGTGAATGCAGCTGGAATAATTTCCAATGGAACAATTGAAAACACAAGCGAGTCGCAGTGGGATGAAATGTTCGACATAAACCTGCGTTCGGTTTTTCGAATAATGCAGCTTGCTATGCCGCATCTTATTGAGCGAAAAGGGAACATCGTGAATGTTTCGAGTGTTACAGGAGTGCGTGCTTTTCCGAATGTACTTGCATATTGTGTAAGCAAAGCGGGAGTCGATCAATTGACTCACTGCGCGGCACTTGAAGTAGCATCAAAAGGAGTGAGAATCAATGCGGTTAATCCTGGAGTTGTCGTTACCAACCTTCACAAAGCTGGTGGAATGAATGAGGAACAATATCAAAATTTTCTTGAACATTCCACTTCAACACATCCGCTCGAACGCGCAGGGTCTCCGGAAGAAGTCGCGGATCTCATTTTATTTCTCGCGTCTGAAAAGGCATCATGGATAACAGGTGCGAGTTATAGCATTGATGGAGGACGAGCGCAGACGTGTTTCAGATAAGTCAAAGGGCAAAAGTCAAAAATAACTTTACTCGCGTTTTGATTTTTTGGCTTTTAACTTAAAAAAGGAAATGTACCATGACAGAAGAATTAGATGATGAGCTTCAGGAAATGTACGGAGACCCAAAACGGCGCGAAAAGACTCTGTCTAACGAGGTAATTAGGCTGCCGATAAAAGCATTGAAGCTCCAGGAAGCGATAACAATTTCTCCTTCAATAACAGTTCAAAAAGCTGTTGAAGAAATGCAGAGACATAAAATCGGCTGCGTGCTTCTGGTGGAGTCAAAAAAACTCGTCGGCATTTTCACTGAAAGAGACTTCTTATACAAAGTGGCGGGCAAAATAAGTGACCTCAGAAGTACCGCTGTCTCTGTTTATTCGACCCCCAATCCAGAAAGTTTACAAATAGAAGATTCGATCGGACAGGCATTAAATCTTATGCACATTGGCGGTTACAGACATATTCCTGTTGTGGATGGAAAAAATGAACCGACGGGAGTGGTTTCAATTAAAGATGCAGTCGCATTTCTTTCAGAATTTTTTCCAGAGGATGTTCTTAATATCCCGTCAAAGCCTTTGAGAACCACTACAGAGCGCGAAGGGGCGTAAAAGATGGAATGATGGAATCGGGGAATAATGACGTGTTCCCTCTTTACCATATCCCCATAATTCTAAGGCTCCGATATTATATTCGAGTTACCGCAGTGACCTTCTGAATCTATTAACGCTCAGCGAGAGAACGAATGTCCCGATCACAAGCAGTGCAAGTGTCTGAGGAATTAGGTCGCCAAAGCTATCGCCTTTCAAAAATATCCCGCGCACTATTTCAAGTGCATACCTTATCGGTATCAGATAAGTCAAGTACTGGAAGAACTTTGGCATGTTTTCTATCGGGAAAATGAAACCGGAAAGTATCAGCATCGGAAAGAGCAAGAAGAATTGCGCTGTCATAGTAGCCTGCTGCTGGGTTTTCGCAATTGAAGAAACAAAAATTCCAAGTCCGAGTCCGACTATTACAAACAGCACGCTAAGTGTGAGCAAAGCAGGCAGGCTTCCTGTCAATGGAACCCTAAAAAAGAAAACAGCCACGATAAGTACAAGGAACACCTGGATGAATCCGGTAATCGTAAACGGAATCATCTTTCCAAGGATAAACTCCCAATCGCGAAGCGGCGTGACAACGATCTGCTCGATCGTCCCGGCTTCCTTTTCCTTCACGATTGCCATGGAGCTCATGACGGTCATAACCAACATCAAGACCATCACGAGGACGGCCGGTACCATAAAATTCACACTCTTCAAATCTTGATTGTACCATGCTCTGGTTTGTGCAGTTACCTGCGGCAGATCGTCAGGACTTTTTATCAAATTGAATCGTTCCGCGCGCTGCACGAGGATATTCCTTGCATAACTTAAAGCAATGTTGCTTGCGTAACTCAACCCTATTCCACCGGTGTTAGAATCTGACCCATCTGCAGCCACGGCAAGCTGCGGATTCCTTCCCGCTAATAAGTCGCGGCCGAAATTGACAGGGACAATAAGAGCAATTCCCGCCTTGCCACTCCGAAAATAGCTGTCTATTTCGTCAGGATTTTTCGTGTAGCCGACAAGATTGAAATATTCGGAGCAGGAATAATGTTCGACCAACTCCCTGCTCTGTTTACTATTATCCAAGTCACAAACGACCATCGGTATATTTCTTATATCTAACGACGCAGCATATCCGAGAAGAACCAACTGAAGGATGGGGGCCACAAAAAGCATTCCGACCATTCTGCGATCTCTTTTCATCTGCAGAAACTCTTTCCTTACAACATAGAACACTCTCTTCATGTCAAGTGCCTCGCTGCCATTCGTCTCGACGCAACTACGAGTACGACGACAAGAATGAGAACCAGTGGTACAATCTGGTCCCATATGTCGAGGATGCCGGCCCCTTTCAAAAGAATCGCCCTCAATGATGCGATAAAATATCTGCCAGGGAAGACATATGTCACAAGGCGCAGCCAAAACGGCATACTGCTAATCGGAAAAATGAATCCTGAAAGAACCATGTTAGGCAAAAATCCCAGTACCGAGGCAGCCAGGTAAGCCTGTGCCTGAGTGGCTGTAACGGTCGATATGAGAATTCCTATCCCAAGGCCCGCAATCAGGAAGAGAACGGTCACCAATCCGAGCAGGGTGATACTCCCTCTAACAGGAATGCCGAACAGAATGACTCCTGCTACGATGATCATGACCGTCGCTCCGAAAGATAAGATAAAGTACAAGAGTGTTTTCCCCAGTATTATCTCCAGTGGTCTGACAGGGGCAAGTAAGATGTGCTCCATGGTGCCGCGTTCCTTCTCGCGTACGATGGAAATTGCGGGAATCAATATTGTGAGCACCATCAAGATGAACGCCACCAGACCGGGAACGAGGTACTTCATACTCTCTAATTCCGGATTGTAATAGACCCTCGGTCTGAAATCTATCGCCCCCATAGATATTGAAAAACCCTTTTGATTCATGTAGTTCGCGGTCAAAATTTGGGAATAATTCTGGATTATCCCTTCCACATAGCCCATAATGATGGTGGCATTATTCGAATTTGTTCCATCGATCACGAATTGGACATTGGTGCCTCTGCCAAGCAAGATGTCTTTCGCATAGTCGCGGGGAATAACCATCACCGCCGTCGCTTTGCCATCCTGGATGTATTTGTCAACCGCAGGTTCATCCGACACGTTTCCAGCAAAATCAAAATACTCTGTGCTGAAAAATTTCTGAGCCAGTTCACGGCTCTCTTTTGTATGTGATTCATCAAGCAGGCCCAATCTCACGTGCTTCACGTCAAAATTGAGCGCATATCCATACAGCAACAGCATTAACACGGGTGTAAAAATGATTGCTGCCAAAGTCAACTTGTCACGTTTAAGTTGACGAAATTCTTTTGTGTATATCGTGAGAATATTTTCAAACACCCTATAACCTTCCGCTTCCCCTATTTGCATTTATAAAAATGTCTTCGAGAGTCGGTGCAGCTTTCTTAATCGAGAATTTCTCAATTCGGTTCTCTTTCAAAACGTGTTCAAGAGCCGCAACCGGATCATCTATCTGCGCAAATACGTGGACGTTCCCTCCGAGGATTGCAGCTTCAGTTACCCATGGTTCGGGTTCTAGTAAATTGAAAACCTTCATTGAACTTTGCGTCTCTATCTCGAACAACGGTAAATCAGCAAATTCCCTTCGAATCCCTTCCGGGGAGCCGCTCACCACTATCTTTCCCAAATGCATCATGATAATATTTTCACAAAACTCAGCTTCTTCAAGATGATGAGTAGTAACGATAATCGTTGCGCCTCCCTGCGCAAGCTTTCCTATTAACTCCCAAAACTTATCTCGAATTACTGGATCGACTCCGCTTGTAGGTTCATCCAAAAATACAACCTTCGGTTTATGCAAGACCGCACAACCAAGCGCGAGTCTTTGGCGCCAACCTAAGGACAGATCAGCCGTCAAAATATTTTCCCTTCCAACTAGATCGGCAACCTCAACAACCCAATCCATCCTTTTCTTCAGCTCACTACTGCCGAGACCGTAGATGCCGCCGTAGAATTCAATATTCTCTTTCACCGTTAGATCATGGTATAGAGAAAATCTTTGCGACATGTAGCCTATGCTTTGCCGGACTAGTTCAGGATGATTTGCGACGTCGAAGCCTGCAACCATGGCTTCGCCTGATGTCGGTCGTAACAAGCCGCAAAGCATCTTGATAGTCGTAGTTTTCCCGGCTCCATTCGCGCCGATGAATCCGACTACTTTACCTTCTTCAACTTCAAACGAGATTGAATCCACCGCGGTGAAGCTCTTGAATTTTTTCGTAAGGTTTGCAGCTCTAATTGCGAGTGTCATTTTTTAATTCACGATCTTCGATTAAAACTGTCCCGTCGCTTTTTCTAAACTCACTCGTGCAATTTCTAAATCAGTAAGCGCCTGCGAGTAATTCAGCTTTGTTTGCAGCAAAGCAATCTCAGCATCCATCAAATCGGTATTCGTTACCAATCCGACTTTGAATTTCTGGTCGGAAATTCTATAACTCTCTTCGGCATCATTCACTGCCGTCTGTGCAACCCCGATCTTATCTTTCGCCTGCTTGAAGTTCAGATAGCTCTGAGTCACATCAAGATATACTGCATCCGCCGTTTGCTTTTCAGCAAGTTCAGTTTGCTCACGCTGCGCGCGCGCCTCGTCAACTTTAGCTTCTGTTTGTCCCCAATTCCAGATCGGCAGACTGACAACTATACCTGCATCCCATGTGTTCTTGAAGGCATCAATCGGCGGCTGAATTCTTTGGTTCGGACGTTGGTAATAATAATCGCCCACTACAGCTATTTGCGGCAGGTAAGCTCCCCAAGCAGCAGCAACGGCGGCATCCGCGGCTTGATATTTCAAATTCAAAGACTGCAGCTCACTCCTATTGTCGAGAGCTTGTTGTAACGAGTTTCCCAACTGAGGCATGGTGGTGTCGCCAGCTTGAGGAGTTGACGAGATCGTGTACTCCGTGGTTAATGGTACACCTAACACATTGTTCAATGCAACAGCAGCTAACCTAACATTATTCTCCGCATTCAGAAGCATGAGCTGACTGTTCGAAACCTGAACCTTCGCGGAGAGCACGTCACTTTGTGTTAGCATCCCTTGATTCATCATGTCTTGCGCTTGCTTGTAATGTGAGTTGGTTCTGTCGAGATTTTCCTGCATGAACTCCTTTGCCTGAAGTGCATTATAAGAATTCCAGTAAGCGGTTGCAATTTGAACTTTCAAATCCGACTTGTCAGTCTTCGAATCGCAAACCGCAGCCTCAGCATTCTTTTCAGCAGCCTTCGCGGAATTCTCAAGCTGAAAACCTGTGAAGATCGGCTGTTGAAGCTGCAATTGGAGATTGTAATAATTGTAATAGTTCTGAGTAATTGGATAAGAAATCGGTACGGGAGGAAAACCAGGACCAAAAAGATCTGCAGGTATGTCAAGATTAAAAGGAGGAATAGTTGATAACCTTGTGTATCCACCTTTGAAGGCTAGGTTCGCCCAACGATTGGCGTTTACCTCACTATACTTCTCCTGAGCAGCATCAACATTCAACTCGGAAATTTTAAGAGACTTCGAATTATCTAAACCAATTTGAATTGCGCCTTGCAAAGTAAGCGGTGTCTGCGCATACACAGACACGGCAAAACCTATTACTCCTATCATCGCAAATATCTTATGCACTTCTTGTTTCCTCCTAAGTTGTTTTTTTTGCTTTATACCTTTATCATAATTAGGACTTGATCATGTTTGTAAAAATATTGTCAAGCGACGCCTCGACTTCTTTCATTTCAGCTTTCGGATCAACTTCTTTTCGCACAGCATCTAAAACAGACTCTACACCATCTCCCCCAATATGGTTCGTGACGAAATTTATTCTATCTCCAAGTATGACGACGTTTTCAACAAAATGAAATCGTGAGGTGACTGCAAATGCTCCTTTCAAATTTTTTGAATGTATCTCGTAAACACGGAGCGTTGTTCCGGAAATCAATGCGGGCACCGTGTCGTATCGCATCAATTTTCCTTGATTGAGCAACGCAACTTTGTTGCAGCGCTCGGCTTCGTTGAGATACGGCGTTGAAACCAATATCGTCATGGAATTTTTTAAGAACGCCGCGAGAATCAGCCAGAGTTCTCTTCGAGAAACCGGATCGACGCCGGTTGTCGGTTCATCTAAAATCAAAATCTTAGGCTGGTGAATCACCGCGCAGCAGACGCCAAGCTTCTGCTTCATGCCGCCGGAAAGCTGATCAGCTAAACGACCTTTAAAATCATTTAATCGGGCAAATTCAAGAAGCTCTTCTCCCCTCCGTTGCCAGTTTCTGACTTTACGAATCTTTCCAAAGAACTCAATATTTTCCCAAACTGTCAAATCGCCATAAGCCTGGCTCATCTGCGAAAAATAGCCTATTTCTTCCTTCAGTTCCTGACGATTTCTCTCAAATGTCTTGTCGTTGATCACGATGCTCCCTCCGGTCGGCACTAATGCGCCTGCGAGGATTCGCATGAAAGTCGTCTTGCCCGCACCATCAGGTCCGATTATTCCGACGAGTTCTCCGCGCTCGACTGAAAGCGAGATGCTGTCGATCGCAATAAGATCGCGATATTTTTTCGTAAGATTTTCTACTTGAATAATCATTTCGTGTAAATTGTTGCATCGGCAGGTAAACCGGCTTTCAGATAATTTTCAGGATTTGCTATACCAATTTTCACTGCAAAGACCAGTTTGATGCGATCTTCTTTTGTCTCGACATTCTTCGGGGTAAATTCTGCTGTCGGAGAAATATAAATCACTTTCCCATCGAACGGATGATCCGGCATTCCATCTAGAACCACTTTTGAATCATCACCTAATCTTATTTTTGCCAGATCGACCTCGCTGACGTAAACCGTCATCTTCATCGTCCGAAGATCGGAGACTGTGTAAACAGGTGTACCAACATTTGCGTAATCGCCCACTTCGAGCAGTTTTTCGAGAACCGTACCATCAATTGGTGATATTACATATGAATGGTCAAGGGAAATTTGAGCGTTATTCAGCAAGGCTTGCGATTGCTGAACTTGTGCTGATGCGCTTCTTATCTCTTCTGGTCTGGCATAGTGTTGCGTCTTTTCAAGATTTTGTTGGGCTGACATCAGTTGTGCAGAAGCAACATCATGCTGCGCTTGCACCGCGTCCATCTGTGATTGTGATACGCTGTGATCTACAAGAAGGTTCCGGGTTCTATCGAGCGAAAGTTGTGCGAGATTAAAATTCGCTTGTGCTTGCTTGACTCCATCTTCGGCAGCTCGCAGATCTTCGCTTCTTGCTCCTTTAACCAGCAGATCGTATTGCTGCTTTGCCATTTCATAAGCAGCCTCTGCCTGATTCACCTGCTGTGTGAGTGTTCGGTGATCGATCTCGGCAAGCGTGTCGCCTTTCATCAAGAGCGAGCCTTCCTCGTAATTCATTTTGACAATTCGACCGGGAACTTGTGCTCCAATTGAACTCTCAGTCGTTTCGATGGTTCCGGTGGCGTCAACTTGATTCTTGTTTGAATTGGAGCTGCACCCTTCAAACGACAGCACGGCAAAGAAAAACATCGTCCCGATCATTTTTAAAGTTCGATAATTCATTTTCTTACTAAAACTCCTTCCATGAAAATCTTGAATAATTGCTTTGGAATTGCTTCTTCTGTTACAGGATGCGTCGCGAGGAAATCTGAATTAAAAAGTTCCTTAGCTGCACCTAAGTAAGCGATAGTAAACAAATCGACGTTGAGATCTTTCTTAATAGTTCCTTCCTTTTGCCCTTCTCTTATTATGCTCGGCGCCACTTTGGTAATAAAATATGTAAGAATGGACTGGATCTTTTTCGAAACTGATGGAACTGAATGTACAACATCTGCCATAAGTCTTTGCCAATTCGGATCAACAAACCTCGGAAACATTTCCGCGACCTTTTTAATTTTGTCATCGGCTGGTCCGATTTCAGAAAGCAGAGTTTTAAAAGCCGCTTCTCCGCGTTTGAGCCGTTGATTCACAATTTCCTCGAGGATCGCTTCTTTGCTCTCAAAATACTTATAAACCGTCTTCTTGCTTATTTCGAGTTCGGAGGCAATTTCGTCCATTGTAACTTTTTTGAAGCCATGCTGACTAAATTTGCTGTAAGCCAAGTCAACTATGGTCTGTCTAAGCTCATTATCGTTTGGTACCATGGAAACTAATTTAGTATTTTTAGTTTCCAATGTCAAGGGGGAAAATAAAAAATTATTGACCGGTGAAGAAAATGGGTTAAGAACCTTAACAAGGTTGAAAAAATTGAGATAAATATCTGAATGGCAGAATATTTAAGCGACTATTTCAGTTAAACATTTGCACGAAACTCTTTGCGATTATTTCTAAGTCCAGCCAGAAGGATTGGTTTCTTGCGTAATAGACATAAAGCTTTTCAATCTCTTCGTCGGAGAGAGATTGCCCGCGGTTTAGCTGAACTACCCCAGTCACTCCGGTTTTTCCGAAAACTTCATCGCTACCCTGCGGATAATATTCTGAACGACCCACTACCGACAATTTCCCTGATAAGACATCCGGCAATTTTTTGAAAACCCTTCGGAACGCACTCTCCTTTTTCAAAAACGCAATCGGGGAAAGAAATATTAGACCAATAATCGAAAATAGAATATCGAATAACCTTTTCATAACTTTGTTACGGGTCTTGCTGATGTTGTAATCAATGTCAACAAGCGGAACATCCGCCAACCCGTCAACGTAAGTCTTGCCTATGATGACATCCATGGTGTCGGGCACAAGCTTGAAACTCACGGTAGGATTTTTTGCGTTCGCAATCGCCTGCAGTACCTGCGAATAAGAAATTTTGCCCGAAGCGAAGAGAACGTCGTCTATTCTTCTTTCACGAATAAGCCGTGGAAGTTCAGACAAATTCCCCACTACCCTGATTCCGAGCAAACGATTTTCCTGCTGCTTCTCTTCGGAGACAATCCCGACGATATCATACCCCATCGAGACTCTTCCGCGAATCTTCTTAATTAACTCCATTGCCCTGTTATCTGTTCCGACCACAATCGTCTTTCTGCCAAAGAAAGGATGTCGTGGTACACCAACAGAATTTCTTAATTGATAAACCAATCGCCAGCCCGGAATGACGAGTGCCATGATGAGACTTCCAATCAAAACGATTAGTCTTGAGAAGGCAAACTCCTTAAAGAAATATGTTAACGACGAGAATAATAAAAATGTAAGAAGCGTGCTTAAAAAGGAGAGCCGGAAAGAAAATTTGTTCTCTCCGTAGATTCCAAAGCCGATGCCGAACATCACAAAGACAATTCCCGGGGCTACGTAAAAATATGGTCGCCCGTAACTCGGTATCGCGAATATCCGGTGTGTCTTCAAAAATTCTCCTATAAACATTGCAAGCACGCTGATGGAAAAATCAATTAACGCCGGCGAAATTCTTTTGACAAATCTGAAAAGCAGTCTCGTCTGTCGGTTCAGAAATATGGCAAATTTCAGAGAAAACGAAAGAAGTGTCCCCGAGCCGTATCTTTTTTCCACGAACACGCTCATGGCGCGATAAAATTCGTAAGTCTGATTTATGCTGCTCCGTCTTGTGCTCTCGCCTTTGAAATGTATCGCGGTTGTTTGCGGAGTGTAATAAACTTTGTATCCTGCTTTTTTAATTTTGTAACAGAGGTCGAGATCTTCGCCATACATGAAATAATCTTCGTCGAATCCCCCAACATTTTCGAAAACTTTTCGAGGAATAAACATGAAGCTTCCGCCAATCGCATCCACCTCGTGAACTTCTTCCGAATCCAAATACGTTAGGTTGTACCGTCCGAAAATTTTTGTCCTCGGGAAAAGAGAGCTCAATCCTGAAATTTTTGTAAAAGCTACCCATGGCGTCGGAAATCCCCTTCGACATGTTTTCTGCAAAGTGCCGTCGGCATTCAGTACCTTGCAGCTCGATGCTCCAGCTTCAGGATGGAGATTTACGAATGCAAGCATTTCTTTAATCGTGTTTTCTTCCACAATCGCGTCAGGGTTAATTAGCAAAAGAAATTCTCCGGAAGATATTTTTAAGCCCTGGTTGTTTGCCTTTCCAAACCCGACGTTCGTACGGTTTTCTATCAACTCAATGTCGGGATGATTTCTTTTCAAAAAATCCACGGTGTCGTCATCGGATGAATTATCGACAATGATTATTTCGGATTCGATACCATCAAGTGCGTGGCGCAGTGAGGTGACCAAGTTCTCTAAAAACCCGCGGACATTGAAGCTGACGATTATTACTGAAACTTTCGGATTCAATGTTTTCTCAAGTCAAAAAATCTCAGTATTCTTCCGAAGCCGAGGATCAAAACAATTTTCATTCCTTCAAAAACAATCTTCCTCGACATTTTACTCTTTCCGACTCGTCTTTCGGTAAAAACAATCGGAACTTCGACAATTTTGAAACCTCTTCTGTAAGCGCGCACATTCATCTCGACTTGAAATGCGTATCCGTTTGAACGAATCGAGTTTAGATTTATTGACTTGAGAACATCGATCTTAAATGCCTTGAAACCGCTTGTCATGTCATTTACTGGCACACCTGTCACAACTCGTGCAAAAATATTTCCACCGTAACTCAATAAGAGACGCTTCATCGGCCAGTTAAGAACCGAGACGCCGTATGCATAGCGAGAACCAACTGCGACGTCAGCGTGATTCATGAGAGCTTGCTGGAATTTCGGGATTTCAGACGGCTCATGGGAAGAGTCCGCATCCATCTCCATAACACAATCATACCCGTTGTCAATAGCGTACCTGAAACCCGCAACATAAGCAGTTCCAAGCCCGCCTTTATCTTTGCGAGAAAGCAAGTGAACCCTCGTATCGTTTCTTGAAATGTCATCTACAATTCCTGACGTTCCATCAGGAGAATTATCATCCACTACCAAAATCTCGCTGCCGGGGCACGAATTTAGAACCCTCGGTATAACGATCCCAATATTTTCAGCTTCGTTATAAGTAGGGATAATGACAAGGAGTTTTCCTGGAGATTTTTCTGACATATCGTTTAACATTAAGGTTTAAAATTCTGAATATAAATCAACGTTACGCGTGCCCCTTTGCCAACAGCACGTGAAAAATAGTTTGAAACAAAATTTGAAAATCCAGGCGAAGAGACATATTTTCAATATAAAAGAGATCATATTGAAGATCTATTTTAACATCTTCTATGTTCTCGTCGTATTTATATTTGATACGCGCTAATCCAGTAACGCCCGGCTTGACTTTAAATCTTCGCCTGTAAAGAGAAATCTCTTTTGAAAGCTGTTCCACGAAGTATTGCCTTTCAGGCCGAGGGCCTACCAAACTCATTTCTCCTTTGAGAACATTTATGAACTGTGGAGTTTCATCAAGATGACTTTTTCTTAAAAATCTTCCCACGCGTGTAACACGTGGGTCATTCTTTGAAGCCCATACAGGACCAGTTTTTCGTTCTGCATCTTTGCACATCGATCTGAACTTATAGAGCGTAAATATTTTTCCGTCCTTGCCGATTCTCTCCTGTTTAAAAATAGCAGGACCACGAGAATCGAGCTTGATGAAAACCGCTATTATGATCCATAATGGTAACCCGACCACAAGTGCAAAAACGGAGATCGCGACATCTAGCACACGTTTGGTTGCCATCTGCCATTGTGGCATTATCTGTGGTACAACATCTATCAGTGGAAATCCCTGAAGCTGAGAAGCATGAGCTTGGCCGGCGATAGAATCGTATAAATCCGGAACTATTTTAATCGAAACATCCGCGCCGTTGATAATTGATATAATATTGTTTAAACCTTCTTTTTCTTTTTCTTCAAGGGCGATTATAACTTCCGTCGCATTTAATTTATCTATGGTATCGTTCAATTTAGACACGCTGGATAAAAGTGGAGCGGGCAAATTTTCATTTTCCGATTTCTCACTAACTTCAATAAATCCAAGTGGCTTATAACCGAGAGTCCGGTATTTGTTGGCAAGATTATATACCGAAAGTGCTCGTTCACCGCACCCGACAATTATTGCATTTCGCAAACCGATTCCATTTTGAAGTAATCTTTTTTCCACCGTTCTATAAGTGATTCGAGTAATGCCGACAAAAAAAACAATACAGCATTCATAAAAAAGAATTAAAGCCCTCAAATGAGGAATCCTTCCTGAAGCCGCATCATCAAAAAATATTACGAAGAATAAAAACAATATGCCAAAAGTTGAAATCTTCCCTATTGCGATAAGCTCATCAAGCCTCGAACTTAAATATGAAAATTTATAAAGCCCCCAAAACCAGTACAGAAACATAAAGAATAGGGTGAGCACAAGGACGGGTCCCCAAAAATCGGGGATAGTTATTACTCTGAAAAGTCCGCTGCGAACACGGACGTAATAATAAATGGTGTTGGCGATCGCAAGCGAAAGGAAATCCATCAACAGGAGAATACGGGCTTCTCCACTCTTTTTTCTTATCGATCTATTCATCAAGAATAATCCTGTCTCTAGTCATCAATCGCCATTTCCATACTATGTGATTCCCGTCATCCGGAAAATTTAGACCTAATTCAGCTTCTCTCTTGTATTTTATCTAATGGAACGTTGGAGAAACACCCAGAAAACTATATTGCTCAAGCAACGAAACATAACTTTGCTTGTTCATCTAAAACAATATTTGTATCACATTATTACTTTGCGTTATTTGCGGATTTAACAGCAAGTGAATTTACTTTACCTGAAAAACTATTCTCCGCTCTAATTTCCTTTAGACGGCACAAATTTTTCAGATTGTCTTCGAAGTCTCCGACGATTTTCTCCCAACTCAGCGATTCTCTTAGTTCATCAAATTCCTTGTACGACTTTCGGATATTTTTATTCTTTAAAATATTTATCACGGCCGATGCAAATTCATCAGGGTTGTCCGCGATTTGAATAATTCTTTGTGCGGCATCGGGAAGACCATGGACTGCAATAGAGGTCGCCACGACCGGAATACCCAAGACAATCGGTTCAATGACTTTATTCAGTGTTCCAGCCCCGAATCGCATCGGTGCAATCGCCACCGCACTCTTCTGATATTCTACCGAAATGCTTTCTACAAATCCCGTTACTATTACATTTGAAGAAGCTAACCGGCGAATCCTGCGAGTCGGGCTGCCGCCCACGACATAAAATTTGGCAGATGGAACTTTTTCTAAGATCCTTGGCATAATCACTTTTGTAAAGTGTACCACTGCATCTTCGTTCGGAAAATACGGCATATTTCCCGTAAAAATAATCCTATTCTTATCTAATGCTCCGTCGGATTTCTTGAACATATCCGTATCGACACCGTTGGGTAGGATTCGGAAATCGGCTTTTATTCCCCGGTTAATCAAATAATCCCGATCCAATGGTGAGCAGATGAAACAGGCATCAAATTTCTTGGCAATGTGCTCGTATTCTTCTATTCTATTTCTTTCATTCCGAACCAGCAAACGAATAAATGGATTCTTTTCAGCCTCAACAAATCTGGAAAGATAGAGAGACACTGCATCCGTAAAGTCAAGAACTTTGATTGCTTTACTTCGCGGCATATCCTTAACATATTGTGCACTACGGATGAAATGGAAATAAACCACATCGGGTGAATCTCTATCAACAATTTCTGCAAGCCTTTTCCCTAGTTGCCTACTTCTAAACAATGAGACCTGATTGGGTTTACCAGAAAAAAAATTCAATCCCACATTTAATAGAGAATGCATTGTAGAAAGCCGAACAGCTTCAATTTCAGCTCCGAGCAATCGAACGCCATCAAGATATTTAACCTCGGCAACATTTTTGGTAAGACATAAGACCTTAACTGAATTTCTCTTAGCAAGATGCTTAACAATGTTATAAACTTTAAGTTTGTCTCCCTTGAAGGGAGGATATGGCACACGCGTGGTTACAATCAATATTTTCAATCAGAGTTCCCCTCTGATTCTGTTATTGCCAATCATTTCACAATAAGTATCCCAAAACATTCCACCGATTTTGTGCCACGAATATTCTTTTCTAACGAATGACGACGCCTCTTTACCGATAGATCCGCAGAGGTTTTCGTCGTTCAACAACATTAGTGTTTTGTCGGCAAATTCTTGCGCCGTGTTAGCAATTATAATATTCTTTCCAGCTTCATACTTTATTCCTTCACAACCAATCGAAGTCGTAACGACTGGTTTCCCTGCCGCCATGGCCTCCAGAATTTTTATTCTGATTCCACTCCCGGCAAGCAGGGGTACAACCACCACTCTTCCCTTTTGGAAAACTCGGCGAACATCTTCAATGAAGCCTTTTACAAATACGTTCTTTCCATCATCAAGTTTATCAATACCATGCGAAACATTTTTGCCATATATATAGAATTTAACATTCGGCTTTGATTTTATAACTATCGGCAATACTTCGCCGACAAACCATTTCAATCCATCGACATTTGGAAGCCAGTCCAGACTGCCGACATAAACGATCGAGTTTTCGTCACCAACAAAATCGTCAGGTCTGAAAAAATCAGTATCAACACCTGCAGGAATTACAACAGCGTCAATATTTTTCCTCATCGAAAGGAGGCGCTCCCGATCTTGTTCGGTGATCATAATACATTTGTCGACCTGTGAACAAATTTCCGGTTCATACTTGATAAATTTATTCAATTGCAATTTCGCATAGGCTCTGAATATTGGATTACTCGACGATTTGGAAAAACGCTCCATGATCTTAAGCTCAAGATTGTGTTCCCTAAGAACCACCGGTACCTTAAGGATTTCTCGAAGCGCAAGTCCATAGTAAGCCATGTGAAGATGGTCGACATGAATCAGATCAATTTGTTTGTGTCCCCCGAACTGAATAATCTTGCCCAGAATTTGTTTGGAATGATATTTTTCTAGATTGACGGGGACTGATGAGAAAAAATTTCTTGCAACGCTCTTGGCTCCATAACCTTTAGTCGTTTTCGCGACAAGAACGTCCGCACATATTCCGGATAATTCAATCGGAACCCTCACATCCTGATTTCCCGAAACAGCGACGAAATAAATTCGCGCTCCTCTCTCACTTAATTGTCGGGTAATATTGAAAATACTTATACTTCCACCCTCAGTAAGCGGAAAAGGGATTCGTGGAGAGAGCTGGAGAACGTTCATGAACCGTCAATCAATTGGTTAAAAATGAGTTGAGAAACCATGATAATGCGACTGCTTGGGATTCGAAGGCAAACGACTTACTCAAGGACATCTGGCTGCATCGCCCGTTTCTCCTGCACAAAGCACTCTCATTTGAATGCTCCGTCCATTGCATGGGACAAAAAACATTTCAGCATTACACATGCCCTTCCCATTTCCCGCTTCTTCCTGTATAACCGTCAATCATTCCTTTGTAGATTGCAGACGCTACATGGAAATTCCCTATGACCAAATTCTGAAGAACTCTTCCCATTCGCGAAAGCGGATAATAAAAGTGAAATAGTATCTTAGCTGGAAATGACAACCACTCGTTTGCCAGGAAAATCCGGTTTCTTGTTCTGTAATAATATTGTAGCCTATTGTTCTTGCCACCTGACGCTCCGGCCAATTTGTGACGGATGAATGCCGGCTTTACCATCAAGATTTTTTCTCTCATTGACTGAGCAGCGAGACAAAGAGAACTGTCTTCACAGTACAAAAAAAGTTTAGGGTCAAGAACGTAGCCATAAATTGCAAGCATTTGATTTATTAAATGCACACTGATTAACATAGCGCTGCCTTCAACCCGCCCGGTTCCCCAAAGAGTTGGCAAAGTGTCCTCTCTGTCAGCCCTGGCTGAGAAAAACAATTCTAATTTTGGGTCAGCGCCACTGAACAACACATTGTCGTTTGTCAAGTCCTTAATCAATGCTCCAGTTACTGAAACATTACGTTCGTCAGCAACCTTAACAAGATTATATAAACATTCTTTATCTAAAACGGCGTCATTATTAAGCAGAAAGAAATAATCGGGAGCACCGATAGATAAACCAAACTTGAAAAGAGCATTATTACCTCCAGCAAAACCTAAGTTAGTCTCGTTGGCAAGAAGAGCAACCGCTCCTCCAACGAAGACGATTTTCCCATCTTCATAGGTTAGATCTCCTCCTGCTCCGTCAGTTTCACGATCTTGCTCAAGAAGCCATTCATGTAAAACTTTTACAGAATTATCTGCAGAGCCGTTATCGACGAGAAGGATGTAATAATCTTTAAAGCTGCTGGCAAAAATTGATTGGACACAATTTATGGAATCAACTGGATTATTCCAGTTGATCACAGTGATTAAAAGTTTATGCTTTATTTGCAATGATTTCAATGAGTCAAAACAAGTATTTGATAAAACTTCTGTGAGTATACTCTTACATGGCATCCTCGTTCTTCAAGATTTAATTTTCTCATCGTTTTTCCCATGTTATCAATTTATGTTTTCCCGAAAATAGAATCCGTATTACTCTCTTAGTGTGATTATATCTGCAATAGAAGGTGCCCCCTCAGGATGTTGCTCATTCCTGAAAAATTCAAATTCATCCGTCTTGAATCAAGTGAACAATTCGACAGATCCTCACAAGGTAAACTTGTCCCCATTATTCAATGATATGGGCATCTCGTGGTTGTTCTTTGCGGAAAGTTTTTCAATGATCAACGAACCAATGACAGCAATAATTAAACTAACTACCCAGTAACCCAACCGCGTTGCCTGCACTGCAAACGTAAAAAACACGACGACGTAAAGGTGCGAGATAATCGCAAGAAGCACTAACGATTTACTTTGTAGATATGCTTCAAGTGCCACAGAACAAAGTGCGCCAAGCAAATATACAGCAACCATCGCCCCAAAGATACCCCAGTCAGCATATAGTTCACGCAAATAACTTCCAGTATTTGTCGATACAGGAACAGTATACGATTTCTGATATTCTAAAACAGAAGGAGTAAGATCAAATTTTGCAAATATTCGGTAAAATGGCGCAAAAGTATTACCACCGACTGGTGTTTGTTCCGTAATTCCAGAAAATTCATAATTCAAAAACTTATTCAAAACGGCGACATCAGAACTAAGATACAAATATATAGAGGGGGTTACGAATCCAATCCCTTTCAAACGCGAAAGACTTCTTGATTCTCCCGACAAACTTTCATTCACTCCTCGAAATGTTCTCACGAATTCCATTCCAAATATAAATATCAATAAAACTGACGCCAATAAAATGATTCGTTTTCTCAAAACCATTGGGTCTATGGCCTGCTTCTTCATTTGAGGAAGAAAAAAAGCAGTTGACCATAAAATCGCCCCGATGACCAATCTGCTTCTTCCAAAGGCGGCAATTGCGTTCAGTAGTTCAACAATTAATGGAAGGATCCCAAATAAAATTGGCCGGCGACGCATCCCAGCAAAATACCCGCCAAGAAAATCTGCCGACAGACTAATGCTGTCAACATAAGGCCACATCCCCGGGATACCCGCTTCCTTTCTTCGAAATGAATAAAGAATATTTGCATTCACTATGACATTCTTGACGCTGCCAAACATCTTAAGCAAAATTGTCCAGTGCTGGTACACTCCTGCCGCCCCAATCAAAGTAACTCCTAAAAGAATTACGAGAAGGACGTTGTTGTCTCCAACCGGCAGTTCCTTAACAACAGACCTCTGGCCAGAATAGAAACTGCGAAAAGTAAGCGATGCGACTACAAAAACAGTCCATGCTCCGAATATGAATATGATTGTCTCAGAAGAAAGATTTGGATATGCAATAAATTTCATTTGAAAAAGGATTATTTGTGTACCCCACACAACGCCATAGATAGTGATATGGTTAATCCATCTGCCATACACGCGTACGCCCAACCAAATAGTCACTACCATAATTAGAACATATATCGCGATCGTCAACTCAGGCATTCGGTCTCCATGGTACCATGTTCATTATAAATTTCTTCTCATCCTCTTGAAGCGAAAACCGAAAAACAATTAGGGCATAAACCAGCAACGAAGTAAATGCAAGAATTGCCTTCAAAATAATTACGCGTTCCTGGAAAGATGTACAAATCATCCCTACAGCAAGACAAGCAGTTGGAATTCCACACGATTTCCAAAAATTTTTAAGAATACCAATCTCAAGCCCAAGTTTTCTGGACGCGAAGGAGTAAAGTAGAACTGCATCAAGAATAATCCTGAAGAGAGTTGCCACTGCAGCTCCCACCAAACCGAAGTTTCGTATCATGATGAATGTAATCGAGAGATGGATTGGCAACTCGATAAGGTGGATTTTCCCGGTCAAATCTGAGCGTCCTACTGCCTGCAATACCGTGAATGGCAGTTGTGCTATTGCATTAACTAAGAATGCCAAAGAAAGTATTTCAAAAACTGATCCTGCATTCGCTGCGAAAGTACCTCCCATCCATATCTTCAGTATTTCGGGTGTAAACATAAACAAAAAAGCGCCAATGGGAAGAAAAGCGAAAACTAAAATCCGTTCCGATTGCACATAAAGTCTTCTGAAATCCTGATTTAAGCCTCCTCTTCCATGAATTTCACTCATGGCAGGGAATAATGCGGAGACCAACCCCACCGAAAGAACTAACATTTTTGACGTAGCCTCATAGGAGACTACATAAAATGTCACAATACTTGTCGCAATTAATGCGCTCAACATAAATCTCTCTGCATATTGTAATATCGGACTCACAACCTGGCTAACCATAGCCCAGCCACCAAATGAAAGAAGATCTTTCAACAATAAGAAACTCCAGCCCTTATTAATGGCTACCCATCCCATAATGCGATAAATCATGATCCCTAGGACAACCGTGGTTACTAATCGACTTAACATTACGTAAGCGATCACCCCCATTACGTCAAAATGGAGAAGCACCAAAACAAGGGCGCCTCCCCACTGAAGAATTCCATTCAAGACTTGGACCACATTGGACATATCAAATCTATCGAAGCCCATTATTACGCCTCGAAAAACACTTTGTAGAAGAAGAACCGGCATCGCGAAGGCAACAATCCTCAGAGAAGAATTTACTGTTGACTCAAATACTGATGGTACGGTAAACAGCAGATGCGCCAACTGCGAATCAAAAGCAAGAATTAGCAACCCAAACACAATGCCCAAGAGTACACCGATGACCGTGGAAATGTAAATCACCGAGGCAACTTCATTGTTTTTCCCCACTGCTTTTTTCTCAGCAACAAATTTTGTTACTGCACGGCCAATTCCCAAATCCCACAAAGTAAAGTACGTGATGACCGTCCATACAAGGGATAGGATGGCAAAAGAAATATTCCCCAATCCTTTCACGAGCCAAGGCATTGCAAAGAACATGACTAACAATACAAAAACCTGAGCACCTATGTTAAGTGCCGTGTTCTTGTAGACTTTTTTCAATTAGCTTCTTCTCTGACTCTGAATCTTCGAGCGGTTTTATCTGCGTATTGTTGTAGTTTTTTCTCCAAGGAATTCAATCCATACTCCTGAGACTTGACTCGCTCAAGAACGTGGACAAAATATATCAATGATGTCAGAACAACAAAAGCAAAAATAATCTCAATGAATAATCTCTTCGGTACGGTAGCTCTTTCAGGCGGAATAGCTTTATCAAGGACTAAAACAGCTGGTGTGTCTTTTTGTTCCTCGATTTTCGCCTGCTCATACATAGGTAAGGTAAACTCGAGCAGTTTTGTTTGGATTTCATAGTCCCGATACAATCGAAGGTACGCAATACCAAGTTCAGGCACATTCTTGAAGGCGGGCAAAACACCTGCATCCTTATTGAAATCTGACCCGGATCCTGTTTGCAGGTCGCGCAGTTTATCATTTAGCTCTTGTATCTGAAGAGTCTTGAGCTTCACCTGAGGAGCGTCTTCGCCAAATTGCTGTTGCATTACACCAAGCTCAACTTCCGCCGTCATGCGTTGTGCTTCAAGATCGGCGTCCGCAGTTATCGCTGCTCTTGCCTGCTGCGGCATGTCATAGACTTTGTAGCGCTCTTGGAAGTATTCCAGAGTATCCTCTGCTTGTCTCAAGTCCACAAGATTTTTTTCGTACCGTTGCTGAACAAACAATCTATTGTTGTGGGCCTCCTCAACACTAACCTTTACAAAGATTTCGTTAAGAAGCGTTACAAAATAGTTTGCAATGCTCGCGGCGCGATTTGCATCTTTATCAAGTACCGTGATATTTATTGCGTCATTCTCATCAATATCGAAATTCGTATTTCCCCGCAATTCTTTTTCAGTCTTTTCCATAGGATAACTACCTATGTTGTAAACTTTAACCAAATCAAATTTGTCGATAACGGAGTCCATAACGGAACGGCTGTTAAGGATGGCAAGATAAGTATAGGTTGGCGATGAAGAGCCCAATCCAGTAGACCTGCTGATAAGCGGGGAAACATTTTGCAACATCGATGAAAGTCCCGATAAACCACTCAAGATGTTTGAGTTTGCGGGAGGCAATACAGATGCTTCTGCCTTATACCATCGTGGAATTAATAGAAGTGCTATTGTAATCACCAGCATTATAGCAAAAAAGTACGCGATAATAAACCACTTCCACTTTGTAAGGATGTAAAGAAATTGCCAAAAAGAACTTTTGCTCTTTTGACTTAACAAAGCCTCCTCACCGTTTTTCTTCTCTAAATCTTGGTCCATTAGTATCTTTCTTTCATCTAAGAAATTATCAAAAACTATTCTGTAGTCTTATTTTGGATAAGAACCTAATCCTGCGCATGAGACGACCACCTCACAAATTCTTTCAGCCGCCTTCCCATCCCAAAGGTCGGGCAATCTGCTCTTCTTCCACCTTCCTGCATAACATTCATCCACGAGAGACACAACCTTCTCAATTGATAAACCCGCCAAAACATTTGTACCAGCTTCCAATGTGATGGGCCGCTCGGTGGTTTCTCTCAAGGTAATACATGGCACATCCAAAAACGTCGTCTCTTCCTGTATTCCTCCGGAATCCGTCAGAATAATTTTAGCGTCCATCATAAGATTAAGAAAATCCAAATACCCAAGCGGCTCTATCAGCGCAACATTTTTCACCATTGCAAGTTGCGATGAAAGCCCGAATTCTTCAATGCGCTTTTTCGTCCGTGGATGAATTGGAAAAATTATCTTGCCATACTGCTCAACACTACGGAAAATTTTCAAAATCGCCTCGAGGCTTTTGCGGTCATCCACATTGCTCGGACGATGCAGAGTCACCAGCGTGTATTCTCCCGGCAATACTCCTAGAGTTTTCTTTATATCTGATCTCTTTGCTTTTTCACGATAGATAATGAACGAGTCAATCAGCACGTCACCGACTAGAAAAATCTTCTTTTCGCGCACACCTTCATTCCGCAAGTTCACGACGCCACTTTCTTCTGTCACAAAAAGATAATCGCTCAATACATCCGTGACAATCCTATTCATTTCTTCCGGCATGGTTCTGTCAAAGCTACGAAGTCCGGCTTCGACATGCGCAACAGCAATTAGTAGTTTGGAAGCTGTAAGGCTGCATGCCACGGTCGAGTTCACATCACCGACAACAATGACAATGTCGGGTTTTTCTTTCATTAGAACTTTTTCAAATTCTACCATGATCTTCGCAGTCTGTCCGGCGTGCGTTCCGGGCCCGACTCCGAGATATACATCAGGCTCAGGAAGTTCCAAGTCTTCAAAGAAAATCTTGGACATATTCTCATCATAATGTTGACCTGTATGGACGATCATGCTGTGAACAGTATCCATACCACAAAAGACACGGTGAAGCGGAGCGACCTTCATGAAGTTTGGCCTTGCACCGACGACACTGATAATTTTTAAATTCTTGCTCACTTCCCATCCCCAAGAAGCACAACTTTTTCTTTTCCCTTTTTTACGTTCTTCGTTGCATTTCGTGTATCGATGATTCGTTTCGATTTACTCACGATAAAATCGTAATTGTACGAGCTGTGATCAGTTGTAATCACAACACAGTCGGCTGATTTTAAAAGTCGGGTTGTCAACTCAACAGATTTTAAAATCTTTCCATCGACGTGGACTTCCGAAACGTAGGGATCATTGTAAGAAATATTTGCCGCACCGTCCTGAAGCAGCAGTTCCATTACCTTCAGTGCCGGCGAATGCCTTGTATCGTCAACATCTTTTTTAAAAGCAACCCCCAGCATGAGTATCTTCGCTTTCGTGAAACTTCTCGCCACGAAACTCAATTCACGCTGTACCATGTTCTTCACGTAGAACGGCATGTTTTCGTTTATTTCCGCGGCAAGTGAAATAAAGTTTGTCTGGAAATCATAAGCTTTCGCGAGCCATTCGAGATAATAGGGATCGATGAGTATGCAGTGACCACCAATTCCTGGTCCAGGATAAAAAGGCATAAAACCAAAAGGCTTCGTCGCGGCGGCCTCAACGACTTCCCAAATGTTTATGCCGCCCATCCTGTCACAGAGTTGCGCAAGCTCATTCACCAGCGCTATATTAACACTCCTGAAAATATTCTCAAGCAGCTTTTCCATCTCCGCTACTTTAGGATTAGAAACCCGCACCACCTTGTCAACACTGTGTTGAATAACGAGGGCGGCAAGCTCAGTACTTATCTCGTTTACTCCGCCGACGACGGTTGGGATATTATTCACTTTGAATCTCTTATTGCCCGGATCAATTCGCTCCGGAGAAAATGCCAAGAAAAAATCTTTGCCCGCTTTCAAACCGGTTTTCTCAAGAATCGGCTGGACATAGCCTTCGGTTGTATTCGGGAAGGTAGTACTCCTTAAAACAATTATCTGACCGTTACGCAGACATCTTGCAATATTCTCCGTGGCATTGATGATGAATGAAATATCCGGTTCTTTATTTGGAGTGAACGGAGTTGGAACGCAAATGAAAACCGCATCGCACGTACCAATAGCATCGTAATTGTTTTGAGCTTTCAATTTCCCAGACTTTATAAGCTTAGTAAACTCTTCATCGTTGATGTCATCGATGTAGTTCGTTCCATTATTTATATTGTTGATTTTTCTTTTGTCAAGATCAATCCCCAACGTATCAATTCCCTTGCTCGCGAATTCAGCAGCTAACGGTAATCCAACATAGCCAAGTCCTACTACACCAACTTTGATACCCTTCTCAATGATTCTTTTCTTGAGATGCTCTATGCTGCTGCTCATCTTTCTCCATATTGAAGTTTGTAGTAGTTCTGATATTCACGGGAAACAATTCTCTTCCACCACCCATCATGCTCGGCGTACCACTTTATTGTCTCATCAATTCCTTCTTCAAAAGAACGGCGCGGCTTCCAGCCAAGCTCAACCTCTATTTTTGATGAGTCCATTGCATATCTACGGTCGTGCCCAGGACGATCCTTCACAAATTTTAACAACAACTCCGATTTTCCAAGTTTGCTCAATATCAGTTTAGCCATATGGATATTCTGAATTTCATTTCCGCCGCCAATGTTATAAACCTCGCCTATCTTGGCGTTATACAGGACGAAATCGATAGCTTCACAATGGTCTTTCACAAAGATCCAATCACGAACATTTTCACCATCGCCATAGACCGGAAGCTCTCTGCCCTGCAAGGCGTTGATAATCATTAATGGAATGAATTTTTCCGGAAATTGATATGGACCGTAATTGTTCGAGCATCTTGTAATTACGGCGGGAACGTTGAAAGTGTTTAACCATGCTCGTACCAGCATGTCGGCACTTGCCTTACTTGCGGAGTAAGGGCTATTCGGTGAAAGGTGAGTTGTTTCTGTGAATTTTCCAGTCGCACCGAGCGAGCCATACACTTCGTCGGTCGACACCTGCAAAAATTTTTCTACGCCGAATTCTCTCGCGTTCTCTAACAAAGTCATCGTACCACGAACGTTTGTCTCAATGAAAACCTGAGGCCCCAAAATACTTCGGTCAACGTGTGATTCGGCAGCAAAATTAATAATAGCATCGAAATGCCATTCGTGGAAAAGTCTGCGCACGAATGCCGAATCGGAAATGTCCCCTCGATAAAAATGATACTTCGGATTTGATTCTACGTCCCGCAGGCTTTCGAGGTTTCCAGCATAAGTAAGCTTGTCTAAGTCGATCAGTTCAACGTCTTTGTGCTTCTCGAGAAACAGCCTTATGAAATTGCTGCCAATAAAACCTGCACCACCGGTTACAAGTACACTTTTCAGAGTAATTGACATAAATTATAGTAGATTATTTAATGGCTTCCTGATTGTGGTGATGAAAAATCTTATGATCGTCAATTTACAGCCCGAAAATATATCATTAGATAAATGGAGTTTCAATGCAAAAGTTTAAAACTCCACCTTGGAAAAAATATGCCAGGTGGTTAAATTATTTAAAATTTCGGAGAATTAAATGGCAAAAATTTGTGCTGTCTGCGGCAAGAAGCCGATATATGGACACAATGTAAGTCATGCGCATAATATCACCAACCGGAGATGGGATCCAAACCTGCAGAGCGTTCGTGCCATGGTCGATGGTAAAGTTAAACGCATGAAAGTTTGCGCTTCTTGCATCAAGCAAGGCCGCGTGCGAAAAGCAGCATAACATTCTTGAGGTTCTTTTTTTCTGAAGCGGAACAGCCTTTAGTGCCAATAGGCTGAGCTAATTTTTTTCACCCCCGTGTTTATATCCCGAATCTTTCTAAGACGTATTCAATGCCAAAGAGAATTTTTCGGACATTAACCTCTACAATTGTAATGTCCATTATCCCACAGTCGTTCTTTCCCCCGCCTTTGTAATGCTGTACGACTCAAGTCCCCAGTATGTTTCCCTTGCGATAACCCTGAACACTGTGTAAAGCGGCATCGCCAAAACCATTCCTAAAATTCCCCCCACTTCAGCTGCAATCAAAATCAGAAGCACAACAGTCAGTGGATGAATCTCAGCCCCTTTGGAATAAACTGTCGGAACTATTACTAAGTCATCAATTATCCTGATTCCGACAAACAGAACGATGATCGGCAAAACCATTTCTAAATTCCCCGTCTGAACAAGTGTCACGAGGATCGCAGGCACCGCGCCGACAACCGGACCAAGGTATGGAATCAAGTTTGCAATTCCTGCAGCAACTCCTATGATTACTGCATACTTCACTCCCATAAGCAGCAGGCCGATAATGGAAAGTGCGCCGACAATAGCTGCTTCGGTGAGCCATGCTCGAATATATCTTCCCAGTCTGAATTCCGATTTTGTAAACGACATTGAGCGTCATCTCGAAATATTTGTTCGGAACAAATTCGATAAGCCCTCGAATAATTAAGTCGCCATCTTTCAGAAAGAAAAAAGTCACGAACGGAATAATTATCAACGTTAATAAGACCGATCCGGCACTCGTAAGAATTGAAAACCATTTGTCCGCCAATTGAAGAAGTGTAAGATTTACTTTCTCAGAAATATTGCCGAAGTTAATGAAAGAAAATTTATTCTGCAGTTCGGATTGGATTGACTGGAGTCGCTGGCTAAAGTCAGACGACTTTATGGCGGCATCGAGACCCACAATTTGTGCAAACAGCGGTGGCAAGTATGTCGTCAATAGAACAATGACAATTACAAAAATCGAAAAATATATTATCAAAATTCCGTACAGGCGCTTTATCCCTTTTGTCTCCAATAATCCTATGATTGGTGACAATAGGTAAGTCATTAGGATCGAGAGAAGAAGAAGGATGAAAACGCTTCCGAGCTGCGAGATGACCCATAGGAGCAACAGAAGAAAAATAACAAGCAAAAAAACCTTGAAGCTATTTTTTCTAAAGATCGCCTGCATCTATATCATCATCAAATAATTTTTCAACTACTTTTTTAATAACGCTCCAATCGAACCCGCGTCTCGCAAGAAAGGCAATCAATTTCTCTCGCCTCTTCTTCACATCAAATCTTTTGAGCGAGCGAATTTTTACTCCAGCAGCCTGCAAAGCAAGTCCATTTTGAACATCATCTCCACTAATCGTAGAAAGTGCTCTGCTCACCATATCTTTTTGAATTCCCTTTTCGCGCAGTCTGCGTTCCAACTCCCTCCTGCCGACCGGCTTCCGTGCCACTTTATCTGCAATGAAAAGCTCAGCAAACTTTTGATCGTCGATCAAACCGAGACCGTTTAGCTTTTCGATCACTCGTTCGATCATTTCACTTGGAAAGTTCTTCTCTCGAAGCCGCTGAACCAATTCCGACTTTGTTCGCATCCTGTAATTGATAAGCCGCATCGCCGCAAAATAAGTATCGTGGTACAACTGCGAATACTGGATCTTAAGAAGATTCTCATTTGAAATCTCATCATTCCTGCGCAGCCCGTAGTCAACGATGACTTCTTTGCTCAAAAGCAATTCCTTACTTTCACCGAAGCACACTTTAAACTTGCCGCCGCGGCGAGCCTTTTCAATTGAAACAATTCGCATAACTCAAACTCATAGCTGATTGCCGACAGCCGACGGCTAGTCTTACTTCTTACTCCTTGCCTCTTGCTTCTTTTCTTCTTGCTTCTCAGGTTTTTCAGATGCCACCGCGTTTCCGTTATTGCCATTCCTCCTGTTCAAAGATAAATCCAAACCTAATTTTCCACGGACTTCCGTCTCCAAATCCTTCAATGCACTGGAATTGTCCTGGAAATATTTTTTCGCGGCGTCTCTTCCCTGACCAAGCCGCTCGCTCTTATACGAGAACCATGTGCCGCTTTTCTGAACGATGTTCTGATCAACAGCAACATCCAATAGATCTCCGACTCTGGAAATCCCTTCGTTATAATGGATATCAAACTCAACTTCCTTGAATGGGGGAGCAACTTTGTTCTTCACGACTTTAACACGGACTCTGTTGCCGACAATGTCTGCTCCCTCTTTGATGTGATCGCGTTTGCGAATATCAAGACGCAATGCTGCATAAAATTTCAGCGCGTTGCCGCCGGTTGTCGTCTCAGGATTTCCATAGACAATTCCGATTTTACTCCGAAGTTGATTTGTGAAAATAACACAAGTGTTGCTCTTGTTTATTGCTGCCGTGAGTTTCCGAAGAGCTTGAGACATCAGACGCGCTTGTGCGCCCATTTGTGCATCGCCCATCTCGCCCTCGATTTCCGCACGAGGCGTCAATGCGGCAACTGAGTCAATCACAATCACATCAATTGCGCCGCTGCGAACAAGTGTCTCCACGATGTCAAGTGCCTGTTCACCAAACTCCGGCTGCGACAAAAGCAAATTGTTTGTGTCAACGCCGATTCGCTTCGCGTAATTCAAGTCGAGCGCGTGTTCAGTATCTATGAACGCAGCAATGCCACCTTGTCTTTGCGCTTCAGCGATCACGCTTAGGCTGAGCGTCGTTTTTCCTGAAGACTCGGGACCGAAGATTTCCGTGATTCTTCCGCGTGGAACGCCGCCGATACCCAATGCCCAATCTAGAGAAATAGAACCGGTGGAGATCGCATCGATTTTCGCAATTGGCCCCTCACCCATTTTCATCACTGCGCCTTTTCCATAATCGCGCTCTATCTGGTTTAACGCGATGTCCAACGCTTTCAACTTAGCCTCTTTTTCCTCTGCCATTTTTAAAACTCCTTTTTGTTTAATAAATATTCATGCGCCGCGAAGCGAGATCTGTGACAATATTTTATATTCAGAGCCCGATGATTTCAGCAGACTTTCAAACAGCGCGACACTCATTGGAAAAAATCTCTCTATTCGTAATTTACCTTCGCTTTCGAACTTCTTCAAGTCGAGGTTTGCCGAACTACCCTGTTCTTTTAATCGAGCAATCGTGATATGCACTTTAAAATGCCTAACTTCCGGCACGATGTCGAACCGTTTTGTTATAGATTTTATACCTTCGGCAATTTCGCTCAACGTACCATCATCTTTGCAATCGAGCCAGATGCCTCTTCTAATTTTCTCACTTAGGAAAAAATTTATTCCGACAATTTCAACGGCCGAAAACCTAAATGACGACTTTTCAATCTCTATCGCGACGGAAGAAAAAAGCTCGGATGATTTCTCTGATTTAAACTCACCAATGAATTGCAGCGTAATATGAAGCTTATCTTTGCTTTCGAACCTTGCATTATGAATAGAAGATCGGAGCTCTTCTTGGATTTTTACGATTTGTGTTTTGGTATTTTCCGGAATGGTCGCGCCAAAAAAAATTCTCATTCACATCAGGCCTAAAATTCGTCTCCTCACAAGCTCGAGTGCCGCTTGAGATGTGCGGTCCTTGAACCTGACTCGCTCATCGGGGAACGAATATTTTTTTACCACTGTACCAGCATGATCGGTTAGTCCTATGTAAACCAAGCCAATAGGTTTTTCGGGCGTCGCACCGGTCGGTCCCGCAATCCCCGTCACGGAAATTCCAATGTCAGTCCCGGAAATTTTTCTAATCCCTTCTGCCATCGCGCCCGCAACTTCTTCGCTGACTGCACCAAATTTTTCTATTAACTCTTCCGGAACATGTAGCATTCCCACTTTAGCTTCGTTGCTGTAAGTCACGATCCCTCGATTGAAATAGGTTGAGCTTCCTGAAATATTTGTGATGCGATGCGAGATGTCCCCTCCGGTGCAACTCTCTGCGACAGAGATCGTAAGTTTTCTTTCGGTCAAGATTCTTCCGACAATTTCCTCAAGGTCTATCTCTCCTTCGGAATAAATATACTTCCCCGCTTTACTCCTGATTTTTCTCTCGACATCCGCGACAATCGAATCCGCTTCTTCTGTCGTCGACGCTTTTACGGTGATGCGCAGGCGGACACCGAACTGGCTCGGAAGGAATGCAAGCTTCGCTCTATCGCCGAGAATTTCTTCAACGTTTCCGATAAGCTCGTAAAGGCTCGACTCGACAATCCCCGTCGTTTTCAGAACTCTGTGTTTGATAACCTGCCCGACCGCTTTCGCCCTCAAACGCGGCATGATATATTCCGTCATGATGTTTTGCATTTCGTGAGGAACTCCCGGCATCACCACGAAAAATTTATTTCTACCTTCGAAAAGCATCCCCGGTGCTGTTCCCCAATGATTCATCAGGACTTCACAGCCTTCGGGAACTAACGCCTGTTCTTCATTTACTTTTCGCAGCGGTATATTTCGCTTCGAAAGTCTGTCACGCACATTTTCCAACACAGCATTGTCCATTACTAATTTTGTGCCGAAAAAATTCGCAACTACTTTTTTTGTAATATCATCATGAGTTGGGCCGAGCCCGCCGGTTACTAAGACAGCATCGACAGTACCATGGTACTCCTTGAATACATTCATGATCTCGTCGTACTGGTCTCCGACCACAACCATGCGAGTAACTTCGATACCGATTTCAGACAACTTCTGTCCCATGAAAGCCGCGTTAGTATTCGTCACCTGGCCAATGAGAAGTTCGTCGCCGATAGTTATTATTGCTGCTGTTTTCACTTAACGAAATAAAGATAAACTTGGACTAAAATATTCGTATAAATTCCACAAACGGCATCATCTAACATTATGGCAAAGCCGCCGTTCTTTTTGTCGAAATAATTCGCCGGAAAAGGCTTGAAGATGTCAAGTGTTCTGAAAATTAAAAACGCAATCGCGATCAAAAAAAATTTCCTAGGAATAAAGACAATTGAGATCCACATTCCGACGATCTCGTCAATCACAACGCGCGACGGATCGTGTCCTAAAGATTTTTCCATTTTGTCCGCAACGTAAGCGCCCCAGAAAAAGAACACGACAGTCAGCGGAACGATGACGTATATCTTTTCAAAACCCGGAATAAAATAGATGAGCAACCCGATAAGCGAGCCTGCAGTTCCGGGTGCAGCCGGGGAAAAGCCGCTCCCTAAACCAGTTGCAATCAGTTTATCGAGAAAAGAGGCTTTTCTTTTTGATCCTTCCGCGGACTCACTCAGATTCTGCTCTTCCACCAACTGTCCGAAATGAAGAATGAATCATCTTAAAATTTTCGATGACATACTGCAGTCCTGTGCCGAGCGTGAGAATCGTGACAACCAACATCGAATAATACAGCACATCCTTTTGAAGAATCATGCTAAAAACCGGGATTAATTCCAGAATTGAATCATTTAAAACAACGGCTAGCAAAACTCCGTAAATGAAAACCATTTGCGCGAATGTTTTGACTTTCGCACTGAAATTTGTGTGAAGAGTTCGTCCGCGCAATTCGGCGAACGAACGAAGTAGCGTAATGGAAATGTCGCGTACCACGATAATCCAAACCATCCACCATCCTACCATACCGAGCCATGCAAACGCCACGAATGCCGCGGATGTCAATATCTTGTCTGCAAGCGGGTCGAGGAAAATCCCCCATCTCGTCACTTTCCCTGTTTTGCGTGCAATCCAACCGTCATACAAATCCGTCAACGCAGCAATGGAAAAGACGAGCACAGACACCTGCTTGAGAATCAACTGCTCGCTTACGAAGAGTAGCACAAACAGCGGAGTCAGTATAATTCTAAGAATTGTAAGTTGGTTTGGTAAAGTCATTATAAAACAATTTAAGTTTGCAAAGAATACAGGTCAAGTAATAAAGCAGCAAGCAGCGATCAGTGATTAGCTTTTAGCCAACAGCAAAGGCCTCAATTGAATTTAATTCTTTAACTAAATATTTTAAATGAATGATTGATAAAATCCTTTCCATTTCAAGAAAATCTTTTTCAGAAATTGTAAAATTAAGACGGGAACTCCATCAGTGTCCCGAGCTTGCTTTCGAAGAATTCGACACAGGAAAAATAATCGCGAGAGAGCTTGAGAACCTAAACATTCGCGTGAAGAATGGTGTCGGCAAAACCGGACTTGTCGGAGTCCTGAACGGAAACGTCGATGGTGGAGTCGTTGCGCTCCGTGCAGACATGGATGCACTTCCGATAAGCGAGGAGAGCGACGTTCCATTCGCTAGTAAAAATTCAGGGAAGATGCATGCTTGCGGGCACGATGCACATATGGCGATGCTGATCGGCGCAGCGAAAATTCTATCCGAATTGAAAATCGAAGTGAACGGAACCGTAAAATTTCTTTTCCAGCCGAGCGAAGAAAAAAATCCGGGCGGCGCACCCTCGATGATAAAAGATGGTGCACTTGCCGATCCGAATGTAGATGCGGTTTTTGGTCAGCATATAACAACTGAAATTCCCGTCGGCAAGTTTGGATTTAGACCGGGCCCACTAATGGCATCTGCTGACGAGCTTTATTTCACAGTGATCGGCAAAGGAGGCCATGGCGCATCGCCTCACAATGCAATTGATCCGATTCCGATTGCTGCACAAGTCATAACGTCGCTGCAAAATGTGATAAGTCGGATGAGAAATCCTCTCGATGCCTCGGTTTTGACAATTGGCTCCATACACGGTGGCTCCGCGACAAACGTAATTCCTGACGAGGTGAAATTAGCAGGAACTTTTCGTGCCATGAATGAAGTGTGGCGAAAAAAAGCACTCGGTCTGATAAAACGTACAGCAGATGAAACAGCAAAAAGTTTAGGTGGAAAATGCAAAGTCGAAATTAGCCGCGGCTATCCTGTTCTCGTTAACCGGGAAAAGGAAACTGAACTTGCGCAAAATTCAGCTGCAAAAATTTTCGGAAAAAAATCTGTTGTGGCGCTTCATCCCGTGATGAGTGCGGAAGACTTTGCATACTTCCTGCAGAAAGTTCCGGGAACTTTCTGGTGGATCGGCGCCGGCAACAAGAAAATCGGAGCGACCGCTTCCATTCATAGTTCAAAGTTTATGATAGACGAAAATGCTTTGACGTTTGGTGCAGCATTTCTTGCATTCCTTACAATTGAATACTTAAAATCGCGTGAACGCAAAAGCTAAAGAAGACGCCGCAAATATTCTCCAAAAAGTTTTTGAGCTAATCGTTACTTCCGGGGCTGCCGTTCAAATGGATGAGTTCATCAGTGAACTTGAGGTCACGACGTCGCAGATGCCCGATCAGTTCATGGCGCTAAACAATCTTGAGAGGTTTCTTGCCACGACTCCGAATTCCGCCTCGATCCTTTCGGATTTATTCAAAGACAAGAAATTGCTTCTCGATTTCCTAACGGTCGTTTCGACTAGCGAATATCTCGCAGACATTCTTGTCAGACATCCTTCATACTTTCGTTTTCTTTTCTCTCCGGTTGGCATCGAATCACAACTTAATCCCACGGTACTCGAAGAAGAACTTTTAAGGCAGATTTCAATTTACAACGATACAACACGCAAGAGTGACTACGTCAGGAGAATTTACAAACGTGAGATTCTTCGAATAGGCGCGAGAGATATTTGCGGACGGGACGATCTTGAAAATACAACGCTACAAATTTCCCGGTTAGCAGAGACAATTCTCAGAGTCTATTTCAAAATAACTACAGTGGAATTCGAGGAAAAACGTGGGATACCCCCCCCGCCGATAAGTTGCATCGCGCTCGGAAAGTTCGGGGGCAATGAACTTAATTACAGTTCCGACATTGATCTGTTATTCCTTTTTTCAGAGAAAGACGAAGAAGAACCTGCCGAAGTGTCTGCGCTTGCCAATCAATTCGTTAGTCAACTTGTAAATCATCTTACTTCGGAATCCGCCGAGGGCCATCTTTACAGAATCGATCTTCGACTTCGGCCTGACGGATATTCGGGCGCAGCAGCGCAAAGTCTGGAAAGTGCCATGGCATACTATGAGTCGCGTGGTGAACTTTGGGAGAGACAAATGCTTATCAAGGCTCGCCACGTTGCAGGTGATGAGGCTGTCAGTCAAACATTCATAAGCCATATTCGTCCATTTGTTTATCCGCGGACGTGGCTTGAGAACCCGTTGGATGAAATTCCCCGGATGAAAATTCGGATTGAAACTGCAAACCCAACTGAGCTTAACATCAAACTTCGGCGCGGCGGAATCCGCGACATTGAGTTTATCGCCCAAGCGCTTCAACTCCTCAACGGCGGCTCACACCCTGAAATACAAACGGGGAACACGCTACATGCAATCGCTTCGCTTGAACAAAATAAATTCATAAACAAACACGAAGCGTCTCTTCTTTCTGATGCTTACAAGTTTTACAGGATCGTGGAACATAGGCTGCAGCTTCTAAAAAATTTGCAGACTCATACACTGCCGTCCGACGCCGTAGAATTCCGGAATTTGTCGAAGAGATGCGGATATAAAAATGAAAGAAAATTCCGGAACGAATTGTTTGCGCGCTTTGACACAGTGTCTGCTTTGTTCAACAATGTTTTTCGCATCGAGCAGCCGATCGAACGAACAGAAATGGAACAGCTTCTCGAAGGTTCAATAAAAGACGAGCGGACAAGGCACGTTCTTGAAAACTTCGGCTTAACAAGAATTGAGGAGAGCTACAGAAATGTCCAGCTTCTATCTCGCGGTATCACTAGAGCCGGAGATGTCGAATTCCCCGCTGCCATAACAAAAGCATTTCGCGAGATTGCCCCTGATCTCTTCGAAGACATAAAACTGACAGTCGATCAAGATTTGACATTAAAAAACCTATCTCGCTTAGTGCACGCGGTAAAAAGTCTTGAAGTGTTTTACAAATCTCTTTCAGATGAAAATTTTAGGAAACTGATCCTAACGCTCTGTTCGAAAGCAACAAGGTTTGTCGATTACTTGACTGCTAACCCTCTGCTTTTGGACATGACACTTTCATCGGAAAGACTTTTCGATTCCGAAGTTTATTCTTCAAATTCTCTTCCTCTTTCTCTTCAAAAAGAATTCAACGAAATTAAATTAGGGATGCTATATTTGTTGGGCGAGATATCGCTTTCCGAAATGCATGCGAGATGGACGAATGCCGCAGAATATTTTTTTGTCAAAGCTGTCGAAAAGACATTCCCTAAGAATTGCCCAGTCATAATTGCAGGGGGAAAATTCGGATCCGGTGAAATGTATTTCGCTTCGGATCTTGATGTTGTATTCATTCTGCCGGACAAGTTGAAGCAAACTCATCCAGCAGTCGAGAAAAAGATCCCGGAAATTCAGAAAAACCTTCTGGATGAAAACGGTAATCAGATACTGATGATGGATTTGAAACTTCGCCCGGAAGGAAAAAGTGCACCGCTCCTGATGACAGAATCGGAATACGAGACATATTTAGAAAAACGGCTGTCGATTTGGGAAGTCATGGCGATGACCCGGTTCAGGAATATCATACCCTCCTCCTCCGAACAGGTCCCATCGGGAAAAATTGAAAGCCGGATCGCAGCAACTCTGAAAAATTTCAAACTGACTCGTGCTTCGGTCGAAGAGATAGCAGCAATCTACAACAAAGTTATTCAAAGCAAAAAATATTTCGACGAGATTGATGTAAAATCCGGCGACGGTGGCATGTTTGCCATCGAACTTCTTCTGCAGTCACTTGCATTGGACAATTCTCAAAAGATGACCGATGTGTTCCCCGGCAAAATCATCGACTTAATAGAAAAACTGAAAAATATTTCCGCTCTGCCGGATGAGACAGCAAGCGAAGTAAGAGACGCATACGAATTCTACCGCACTATCGAATTTGCGAATTACGTTTCCCTTTCGAAAGCAAATCATAAAATTCCGCACGACGAACATGAACTAAGCTCACTTTCATTACATCTCGACTTTAAAAATCCGGCCGAATTTTCGGATAGCCTGAAATCGAGAATGCGGAGAATAGGTTCGCTTTTCAGAAAAGTAATCGCTGACCTTGCCGGGCAAAAAGGCTGAAGCATTCATAAACGTTATGTGCAATTGTTCATCTTAGCTTTGATTTCAAAAATCAGAAGTATAATTTCGCGAGAAGATGCTTAATGCCAAAAGTTTTAAATGACCATCAAAGCAAAACGAGCAGATTAACCTCAGAACAATCCAAAGATTTTATAATAGGCTGCCTACTTATTGCCTTGTCATTTTGCGTCTATCTTTCCACCATGTCGAGAAGTATTTCTTACATCGACGGCGGAGAAATAACCACAGTTCTCTGGACACTCGGCATAGCTCATCCGACCGGTTATCCACTCTTCACACTTCTTGGATACGCATTCGTCCATATCCCGTTTTTCTCGGAAGTAGTTCTCCGCGCAAATCTATTTGCTGTCACATGCGCTGCCATCGCCAGCGGTGTTTTCTATTTTGTTTTCCTTCGCGCACAGCTTCTGTTTGCCTCTGACGAAAAAATCACCGGCTCGCACGGCAGAAATTCTGAAAAGAAGAACAAACAAAAGTCGATAAAAGAGAATAGCACCGAAAACAATCCCGACAGAAATTTTTCTATAAGATTAGCTTCTGCGTTTGCTTCACTGTCATTAATATTTTCAATGACTTTCTGGACGCAAAGCACGGTTGTTGAAAGTTATCCGCTACAACTTTTACTTTTTGCAATTATTCTTGCTACATGGCTGAAATTTTATTCGGCTCCAACAAAGTTAAGGGCTTTCTTTGCCGGTTTGGCTTTGGGATTTGGCTTCACTAATCACATGACGACTATGCTAACTGTTCCGGCGCTGATCTTTCTTTTGATCCTGGGCTACAGACAAAAACGAGTTGAGCTTAAGCATCTCTATTTTATAATATTCGGTGGCGCCATCGCCGGATTTTTATATCTTTATCTCCCAATCAGAGCGTCCCAACATCCACTCCTTGATTGGGGAAATCCAGACAACATGCAAAGATTTTTCCGGCACGTCACGGCAAAGCAGTTCAGAAGCTGGATGTTCAGCTCGTTCGATGTGTTCCAGCATCAATTAGGAATTTTTTATTCGAGTCTTTACACGGAATTTAGGATCACAATATTAGTTGTAATTTTAGGAGTTGCCATCTCATTATTTTCGTATAGAAAATATTTCTGGTGGACGGCGATATTACTTATGAGCGATTTGCTTTACGCAGCAAACTACAGCATCCATAATATTGAGAGCTATTTCCTACTCGCATATATCTCGCTCGCATTATTTGCGACAATCGGTTTCCGCTTTTTGATGGAACGGCTTTCGAATCTCTCACATGGAAAAATAGTTGTTGCTGCACTGTTTTTTTTATTCCCAGCGGTCTCGGCTTTTTCAAACTTCAGCGGAGTTGATGCAAGCAATGACTGTGCGGCTGAAATGTACACTCGTGATATCTTAACGAGCCTGCCGAAAAATTCCCTAGTGATGTCATATCAATGGGACACATTTGTCTCAGCTTCATTGTACTATCAGAATGTTGACCAACTTCGCAGAGATATTATCGTCATAGACAAGGAATTACTTAGACGATCATGGTACGCATCCCAAGTTCACAATCGTTACGCTTTCATTTTTCCCACAGGCGATCCGGCTTACAATGATTATCAAAGTAACCTGCGGCTCTTCGAAAACGATTTGCCGTACGACCCGAATGTTATAGAGCGCAGTTACTCCGAATTTATCCGTGAAATAATTTCCGGCGCTATGAAAAACGGAAGAGAGGTTTTTGTCGGACCGGAAATAGAAGACCAGTATCTCTACGGTTTCAACAAGGTTCCTTACGGTTTGCTCTTCGAATTGAAAAACGACACGAATTATGTTTTTTTCTCTGATACTGGATTGGACGGCTTCCGCGCGGCAAAGTATGCTGACAACGATTATTCGCATCAGATCATAAATTTTTACTCTCGAATGTTTCAAGCGAGAGCTGCTTATGAATATTCGCATAAAAATTTGACATCGACTTCATTTTGGCTTGATAAAGCTCTCGATGTCGATCCATCGTCGCAAGCCATACAAACCGCAAAGCTTCAGGTGCTTCAGCAATTGAAAGCCAAATAATGTATCTGAGCTTGTTGGGAGTGGTCGCAGTATTTTACCTTGCGGAACTTTCTTTTTATTCCTACGCCGCATTTCGTTCACGACAAATCAGCTATCGGCAATCAGCTCCCAGTCATCAGCCAAAAGTATCTGTTGTCGTCGCAGCGAAAGATGAAGAAAAACATTTACCAGCATGTCTCGACTCTCTCGTCAAGCTTGTTTATCCGCACGAATTGTTTGAGATAATAATTGTAAATGATCAATCAAACGATTCAACTCCATTAATTATCGACAATGCTTCAAAAAAATTCATCGGGGTGAAACGAGTTGACGCAGCCGAAAGCGACATGTTGCACGGCAAAGCAAATGCGCTTTCCCAAGGCATCGACAAAACGACGGGTGAATTTATTTTTCTGACGGACGCCGATTGCGTCGTTCCACCATCATGGATCACCGAAACACTGAAATATTTTGATGAAGACACCGGAATCGTTGGCGGAGTTACGCTGATTTCGAAAAGCGATAAATCTATTTATGGGATTCAGGCGATTGATTGGGATTTCCTTTTGACTGTTGGTGCCGGTGCTGCAACTTTCAGAATGCCAGTCGCTTGCCTTGGGAACAATCTAGTTTTTAGAAAAAAAGCCTACAACGAGATCGGCGGCTATAGAAAAATTAAGTTCAGTGTTACGGAAGATTTCGCACTTTTCAAAGCTATCACATCGTCGGGCAAGTGGAGCTATCGTTATCCAATGGACAAGCTCACACTCGTCAAAACTCTTCCGGTCGAATCACTGAAAGAAGTTTTTTCACAACGGAAGCGCTGGGGAACTGGTGGGAAAGACACGGGACTCTTCGGTTTTCTCACGCTTCGCGCCCGGATTCCTTTTCCATTGGCTGATCATTTTATCTCCGTTTTTTTCTTTGCCAACTTGTGCGTTCTTCTTTTTTCTGAAGCTCCTCATGGATTCACTGTTCATTATTCCAACGCTTCGCCATTACGGAAAAATTGCTCACTTGAAATTTATGTTTTATTTTGAGATTTATTATCTAATATATGTCGCTATTCTTCCGTTCTCTGTCTATTTCGGAAAAGCTGTAACATGGAAAGGACGAAAATATTGAATGTCTGAATCGTCGCGACGATTCGAATACGTGGAACCTTTTTCAATTTCTTGGCGAGAGCTGCACATTCCTCTCCATGTTGTTCTCTTCATCATTACCCTGTTCACAACCACGCTTGCAGGCGTAGAGTGGCGCGGCGGAGATCCGTTTGATCTTTTGAATTTCAAATCGGGATTAGCTTACAGCATTTCGCTACTGCTCATTCTCGGCTCACATGAGTTCGGACATTTTTTTTATTCACTGAAGCACCATGTCAAGGCAACCTTGCCATATTTCATACCGTTCCCTGTTCTTCCGGGAATGTTGAACTTCGGTACTCTCGGTGCAGTCATAAGAACAAAAACTCCTGTGCCATCACGCAAAGCGATGTTCGACATCGGCGTATCGGGACCAATCATCGGATTTATAATCAGCATAGTGGTTTTGATTTTCGGATTCACCCACTTGCCGCCTAAAGAATATCTAATCCATATCCATCCGAATTATGATTTTGCAACAAATACAGTTCCCGGCTCCGAAGGTATTCCGCTCGCTTTCGGCAACACAATTCTTTTCAAATTATTAGAAATAATCTTTACAAATCCGCATAAGGAATTCGTCCCGCCGATGACTGAGATTTACCATTATCCGTTTCTTTGCGTCGGCTGGTTTGGATTATTTGTGACGGCGATGAATCTGCTTCCGATCGGCCAATTAGACGGCGGTCACATGATCTACGCAATGTTCGGCAGCGGTCACAAGAAAATAGCCAGAGTTTTTTTCTTCATAATACTTATCATAGGTTTGCTCGGTTTGCTTCCACTCATCCCAAAGAGTCTGTGGACAGGAGCAAATATACAATTCGGATGGACCGGATGGCTTTTCTGGTGTGCCATCATATTCTTCATCATAAAGCTAGACCATCCTCCGGTCATGGACACCAGTCCCCTGGATACCAAGCGTAAAATCGTTGGCTGGCTGACAATCTTAATTTTCATCGTGTCATTTTCTCCAAATCCTTTCACAATTTCACCAAGGTAATGTTGAAAAAATTCCTCTTAGTTGTATTTCTGGGTATCACAATCGCAGCATGTCAAAAAGCCAACAATGTCGTGATAGACAGCTCACCTCTAATCAATGCACAGCTCACATATTTTGACAAAGATAGCGTTGACATCGCAGCGTATTTGGGTACTAAAACTTTGCCGACAATCAGCGATTCTTTTCAGGTAAATGTAAGTTCGACAGAACATTTCGGCTATTTGAGTGTCATGGTACAAAACGATTCCGGTAATACGTTGACCCAAGTTTCATTTTCACAACTTTCCGGAAATTTCATTAGCGACAAATTCTCATTTTCACCGACATCCGTTTATGTCGGCAATCTTACTTACACATTTATGGCTTACAACAGTGCTGGATCACCCGGAGATTATGCGATCAAAGTAGTGCGGCTTTTTAACTCCGCGAGTAATCCTCCAGTTGTTGACAGTGTATCTGTTCCGGATTCGGTACAAATCGCTGCAACGGATACAATAGCTTTTAGCTTATATGCATACGTCCATGATCCTAATGGATTAAGCGACATCTCAGACGTTTATTTCAACTCTACATTGCCAAACGGGACTTCCGGAGGACAATTCCAATTGTCCCCTCAAAGTCCAATTGGAAACGAGGGAATCTATATACTCACAATCGGACTTCCTCCGCTCAGCGCAAATAATCCGCCTCCGTTAGGTACTTATAAATTTACATTCTATGCAGTCAATCGCAGCGGCGTGACAAGCGATTCGGTTTCTCACCAAATCACGGTTTATAAATGAAATTAAAAAATCATCTTCGATTATCAACTTTAAATTATCAATTTTCGATTGCAAGTTTTCGACTCATTCTCACACTCATTCTCATTGTATCAACCGCAAACGCGCAGCTTCTAAAGCGAACTTATAAGCTTAATGGAAATTCTATGGTCGGGAATGGTACAAGTACTCAACCTTCGGATAATTCAGTCAGCCAAATACTGATTGCGAACGGAAAAGTTTTTCTAGGAACGGGTAAAGGACTAAATATAACAACCGACGGCGGCGCGAGTTTTCAAGATTCAATCGGGACAAAGGGTCCGGTTGGAATAGCTGTAGAAGCAATCGCGGTGAAAGGAGACACAATCGTCGCAGCCGTCTCCTCGGATACTAGCGTAGGCAGTAGCGGTCTTGTCGGAAAAGGTCTTTTTGCTTCAACGGATGATGGCACAACATGGGCAAGAGAACCGCAGAGCTTAGATTCCCTTTCCGACACCACGGTAACATTCGGTAATAATGTTCTTAAAGCGCTCACGATCACTACAGGAGTCGATAATGTTTCTTATTCAATTGTATTCAACAAAGGGTATCTTTACTCCGCCAATTATGCCGGCGGATTAAGGAGAAGTCCCGACTTAGGAAAAACTTGGGAAAGGGTCGTTTTGCCTCCAGACAATTTGGCTTACATAACGCAGGATAGCACTTATTCTTTCCAGCTCCACCCTCGCGTTGATACAAGCGGGAACTATAACCACGAAGCCTTTTCGCTTTGTTCCGACGGTGACAGCGTTTTATATGTTGGTACAGCGAGCGGCATAAATAAAACAACGGACAACGGCTATTCATGGCATCATTTCAATCACCACTCTGAAACAGGCATGTCCGGCGATTTCGTGGTCGCGCTTTCGGCACAAAACTACGGTTCTGTACACAATATCTGGGGTGCGATAGGTATCCCGGTGAATGCTAACGATGTCGAGGCGCTCAACTATTCGTCAGATGGGGGTGCAAGCTGGCACTATATTCTCGGCGGACACTTTTTTCACGCCGTCGCCTTTCAAGGAAGCATAATTTACGGCGTTTCGGACGATGGACTTTTCAGAACCGCCGACTTCGGAATCACTAACCAAGTGATAACAAACATTTATGATCAAACTTCAAAGCAATCTGTTTTATCACAAGCTTTCTACGCGGTAGCAACAAGCGGTGATTCGGTATGGCTCGGATCCGGCGATGGCGCTGCAATGGGAATCGATAATGGAAACGGATTTGATCCGAGCCAGTGGAGAGTTTTCAAAGCTTATGTGAGTGTTGCAAACTCTAACTCTACTTATTTTTATCCAAATCCATTTTCCCCTCATCTAGATGCTGGAAGGATTCACTACAGTGTGAAAAATATGGGAAGCCAAGTCACAATCAGAATATATGATTTTTCGATGCATGTGGTCAGGACGCTTCTACAAAATGCTTCGCGTGGCGCAGGCGATGCCTATGAACAGTGGAATGGAGCAAGCGACCATGGTGGACTCGTTGACAATGGCGTTTATTTCTATAGCGTCGCCGTAAACGGCGGGACTCAGGGATGGGGAAAGATATTGGTGATTAGATGAAGACTTTTTGTTTGATCCTGATTCTTTGTTCGGTTTCGTTTGCGCAAAGCGACCCCGGGAGCTTCGCTCGAATCGGACTTAATGCAGAAGGAATGTCGCTCGGAAATTCTATTTCTGCTGTGACATCAGGAAATGTTTACACCTACTACAATCCTGCGCTCGCTTCGTTCCAGGATGGTGGAAGCGTCGCGGCTTCAGTCGCTCTTCTTTCGTTAGACAGGCAGCTGAACGTTTTAACTTACACTCAAGGAGCGAAGCCTACCGCCGGACTGTCGTTTGGAATAATAAACGCAACAGTGTCCAACATCGATGGACGCGACATCGACGGTGTCCATACTTCAAATCTATCGACAAGTGAAAACCTGATTTTCTTTAGTTTCTCCAATCGATTCACTGAAGACTTTTCAATCGGGGTGAGCTTTAAAGTGTACTACTACGATCTCTATTCTGGAGTAACATCGACCTCAATCGGATTTGATTTTGGAGCAGCGTATAAATTGACAGACGCTCTTTCCGTCGCATTAGTCGCAACCGATCTCGGAGAAGAATATCGCTGGGACTCGTCGAGTCTTTATGGAACGGATGGGTCTAACTTCACGAGCAAGTTTCCTAACGTCTTCAAAATCGGCGCCTCGTACAAATTGCCGATCGCTAGTTCAACAATTTCTGCCGAGTACGACATCGCAACCTCTTCTTCGTTGAGCGGATTTAGAGCCGGTCTGGAGATTTCACCAATCGACATTCTGTCGATAAGGGCCGGCTTTTCGTCAAGCAATCAGCAATACGTGGGAACAAAAATCACTCCGTCATTCGGGTTTGGCGTTAAAGTGCCTTTTCTTGATTTCACGCCGGAGATAAATTATGCGTATGTCTTAGAACCGTTCACACCATACGGGATTCAAACATTTTCATTAACAATTGGATTTTAACTAACATGAAATCTTCACGATTGATCTTTGCATTCTTGCTTTTCACATCTTCGTCGGCTTTCTCGCAGACAGGTAGTGCAGGGTTTCAAATTCTTAGGCTTGGCTACTCGGCTCGCGACTTGTCGCTTGGCAACTCGACAGATGCGGTTACAAAAGAACCGAATGCCGTGTTCACAAATCCTGCAGGTCTTGCACTGGAAAATGAAAACGCGCTCGACTTCATGTTGACACATCGAACTTATTTTGCCGGAACCACAATAGATATGTTCGGAACTAGATTCGAAGCCGGCGACATCTCTCTTGGAACAAGCTTGCTCTTTTCAAACGTGCCCGACATTGAAGTCAGAACTGTGCCGAGTGATGATCCACAATCCACTTTCTCTTCAAAAGATTTTGCGTTTGCAATTGGAGATGCACGCAGTTTCGACAAAGTCGATGTTGGCGTCTCTCTAATGTATCTCTACGAAAAATTATTCGTATATGAATCTCATGGCTACGCGGTAAATCTTGGATTAAATTACTCGCTCGACCGGGGTATTGAATTGGGATTATCTGCCGGCAATTTAGGCACGTCGTCGGCAATGATTTCTGAAAAAATTGCTCTTCCCGCTTTCGTTCGGGTTGGCGGAAGTTATGCAAAAGCCATCGACGATAATTTCACCGGGATCGGCTATGTCGGTGTTGTGACTTTCAAGTCGGGCGGGATCATACCGAGCGTCGGCGCAGAACTGAATTATCACAAATTTCTGAATCTCAGAGCAGGATATGCAACCACCACCGCAGGGACAAACTTCTCGGAGGGCTTTTCTTTCGGCGCAGGAATCGATTATAGTTTCTTGCGATTCGATTATTCTTACATTCCGATGAAATTGGATTTCGGCAACAGCCAGACATTCACGCTGTCATTCATTCTCTAAAATGTCCAAAGGATCCTTCGGACTTGACGTTCTTATTGTCGTCAGCTCTGATCCACGATACGATTCTCGAAGCACAAAATACCTGAGTTCTCTTCTCGAAGCGGGACTCAAGGCAAAAGTCATCGGAATTTCAACCGATGGAACGAGTGAAAAAACCAGCGATATGGTTCGTGTTCCAATCACCTCAAAAGGTGGCAAAAAATTTTTCTTGCAATTTTACCGACGCGTAATACCGGAAGTGCGCAGGTCACCTGCCAAAGTTGTAATCGCCGGTGATCTCTTTTCCCTTCCTCCTGCAATCATCAACAAACGCCGATACTCACGAAAAGGAAATTCAGTCAAGTTGATTTATGATTCAAAAGAACTTTACGAAGAACTTCCAAGTCTTAAAATAAAACACAGCAGCTTCTTATTTTGGAACTTTGTTGAGAAAAGTTCAATAAGATTCGTCGATGCGATAATGACGGTTAATCAGTCAATCGCAAATATTCTAGAAGCAAAGTGGCACACACCGTCGACAGTCGTCATGAATGTTCCCGACAAATTCATCAGGAAAGAGACATCGAAGAAATCATTCGATAAAATCATCTTAGTATTCTCGGGTGGATTGCAGCCTGGGCGCGGGCTAAACATTTTAGTAAACCTCATGACAATTCTGCCGGAAAGGTATGAGCTAAATTTTGTCGGAGATGGACAACTGCACGAAGAGCTTGTCCAACAAGCAGCGGCTCTACACCTCCAAGATAGAGTGCACTTTCTCGGAAAAGTCAAGACTACAGAGGTCATAGACCAACTTGCGAAAGCTCATATAGGAGTGTCGCTGACTGAAAATATAGGAAGAAGTTACTATCTCTCTTCGCCTAACAAGCTCTTCCAAGCAATCTCAGCAGGACTTCCCGTAATAGTGTCGAACTTTCCAGAGATGGAAAAAATTGTAAACAAATTTCAAATAGGTGCTGCGGTCAATCCGTCAGACATAGAGGAAATTGCTCGAACAGTTTTGGCGTTCACGCAAGATGAAGAAGTCTACAACAAATTTGCACAAAACTGCGCCCGAGCGGCAAGCATTTTAAATTGGCAGGTTGAGAAGGAAAAATTTCTCTCACTGGTAAAAAGTCTAATTTAAGAGCCCGTACTTTTTCCGTTTTTCCCAAAGAGTTTTTCTTGTTACCCCTAACTGTCTTGCCGTCGCTTCAAGGTTAAAATTGTTCCACTCCAAGACCTTTTTAAGATATTCCCCCTCAACTTGATCCAATGAAAGTCCCTTCTGTAAATGAAGTCCATCTTCATGAGCCGGAACTTGTGCGGCAATATTCGAAAGCGATAACTCGTCCCCGTCGATATAGTCTTTCTCCGCAAATATCATGGCGCGCTCGACGACGTTGCGCAATTCGCGAACATTTCCGGGCCAATTGTGAGACAATAATTTGCGTTCAGCCGAGTTTGTAAAACCTTTTACATGTTTCTTGAACTTCGAATTGAAATCTTCGATGAATTTTCGCCCGATCAAGATCACATCCTTATCTCGGTCGCGAAGTGGCGGAACTGTCAGCGATATGACATTAATCCGGTAGAACAAATCGCTACGGAATTTACCCGAGGCAACATCCGACTCCAGATTGGAATTTGTCGCTGAGACAACTCTGAGGTCAACAGGAATTTCTTCGAGACCGCCAACTCTTCTGATTCGTCTGTTCTCGATGAACGACAAGAATTTTGCCTGCAAAGCAAGATCCATACTTGTGATTTCATCGAGCAGCACTGTCCCGCCGCTGGCAACTTCGAGCAAACCTTTTTTCGAATTCTTTGCATCCGTGAATGCACCTTTTTCATACCCGAAAAGTTCCGCTTCAAGAAGATTGGATGGGAGTGATGCACAGTTTATTTCTAAATATCTCTTCTCCGAAATCGGGCTTGTATAATGGATCACCCTCGCCACTAAATTCTTTCCCACTCCACTTTCGCCGTGCAAGAGAATGATCGCTTCAGTCACCGAAGAAACGCGCTTTATAAATTCCCTCATTGCCTTTATCAGCTCGCTCTCGCCAATGAGATTGTCGAAGGAATAGCGTGCCTTAAATCCAGATTTCAGCTCGGCAACTTCAGTGCGAAGACGGCCTACTTCAACCGCACGTCCTATCGCAAGCTTCAACTCCTCGAAGTTTATCGGCTTGGTGAGATATTCAAAGGCACCGGCTTTCATGGCACGCACCGCCGTATCAACCGCAGCCCTTGCGGTAACCAATATGACAGGCATAAGCCGTGACAGTCCACGAAGCCTATCGATCAATTCTATCCCATCGATCTCAGGCATCATAACATCGCTTATAACCACGTCGGGATATTCGATTTTGATTGCATCGACTAAGTCAGTAGGGCGATTAAAGAATTTCATATTGAATTGCTCATTTCGCAATCCATACTTAACAAGCTTAATGATATTCTCGTCGTCGTCAAGAAAGTAAATAAGAGGTACAGCCATTGTCTAAATATAATTTACAGAAATATGATGAACAAGTGTCTAAGGCATATAATGGAATTCTGAAATGATGGATGATCGGATTAATGAATTAACGAATTCATGTCCCGCAAGGTAGGAGCTTATGCGAAAAATCACAGAATCGTCTCGACGAGAAGCTCGTCCGTAAATCATAGACGAATGACTAAGCCCTCCCAAGCTCCTATTGAATTTAAGGCACGCTTTGCTTTTGACTTATCGTCGCCCGAAGCGACTCAATGAAATAATCGCTCTCTTCTTTCGAGCCTGCATTCACGCGCAAATATTTTTCAAGCATCGGATAAGATGACACATCCCTGACGAGCACACTTTTCCTCTCGAGTAATTCTTCGAACACCTTGCTTGCCGGAAATGAGGTCGAAAACAAAAAGAAGTTCGCGTCGGAATCTATGACTTTAACTCCATCTAGCTTTCTCAATTCATTCACCATTGTAGTGCGCTGCTGCTTCAGAAATTCTATGCGTTTCTTAAAAATATCGGTGTGTTCAAGAAGCTTCAGCGCGGTGAATTCTGAAAGTGGATTTACAGTGAACGGTATCTTCACTTTCAAAATCTCACGTGCTGTCTCCGGATTCGAGGTAAGATAACCAATTCGAAGTCCGGCAAGGCTAAAAGCTTTTGAAAAAGTCCTTAGAACGACGAGGTTATTATATGTCTTCGTCAATTCTATAGTGCCACAATACTGTGAAAATTCGATATAAGCCTCGTCGATTAGCACAATTGCGGATGTAGATTTCAACAGCTCGATGATAAATTCATTTGTCGCTGATTTTCCAGTCGGATTATTCGGCGAACTGATAATGATCAATCCTCGTTCTATGCCCCGAGCCTGCTCCAAGATTTTCTGCTCATCAAAATGCAAATCAGATTTCGCAAATACTTTTATGAGATTTCCGCCAAGTATTCTCGCGACTTTCTCAAACAAATAAAATGTCGGCTGCGGGATAAGTACCTCTGTACCATCTTCGATAATTGACATTTCAACGGTGTAAATAAGCTCGTTCGAGCCGTTAGCAACGATAAACGATTCAATCGGCAGTCCGTACATTTCGGAAAGCCGTTCGGGCAATTTCTTTGAAAAAACGTCCGGATATCTGTTCCAGCTTATTCGAAAAAATTCTTCTATGATTTCTTTTTTTAAGTCCACCGGAATATCGAATGGACTTTCATTCTGGTTCAATTTTATTTTCGCCGGATGACCCGAGACAGTATAAGCCCATAGGTCAAGTACACTTTTTCTAAAATTATTTTTTACGTCCACGTTTGTCTCTTACTTTGATTGAAAGCGCATGAGCGGTCAAACCTTCATTCTCGGCAAAGATTTGAATTTTCTTTGAGTCCCGTTCAAAAGCTTTTTGCGAATAATGAATAACACTTGAGCGTTTGACAAACGTGTCCACGCTCAACACAGATGAAAATCTTGCCGTTCCACCTGTCGGAAGAACATGGCTCGGCCCGGCGAAATAATCGCCAACAGGTTCCGGTGAATACCTTCCGATAAAAACTGCGCCGGCGTTCCTGATGTGGCCGAGAATTTCCCAGTCATTATTCGCAATTATCTCTAAATGTTCGGGTGCGATTTCATTTATCAATTCAACCGCTTCGGATATTTTATTTACCACAAATGCTGCGCCGTTGCGCTGGATAGATTCAGCAGCAATTTCCTTGCGAGATAAATTTGAAACGAAATCCTGAATTTTCTTTCCGACTTTGCGCGCGAGTGCTTTGTCCGTGGTTACCAATACGGCAGCAGCGTTGCAGTCGTGCTCTGCCTGCGCGAGAAGATCGGCAGCGACCTCATCAGGATCGGCAGTGAAATCAGCTAAAACAACAACTTCGCTCGGTCCAGCGATCATGTCGATGCCAACATCACCGAAAACAATTTTCTTCGCTGCAGCAACGAAGACATTTCCTGGACCAACTATTTTGTCAACTTTTTTAACAGACTCCGTTCCATAAGCAACTGCGGCAATTCCCTGTGCTCCACCGATAGAATAGACATTTTCAATTCCGAGAATGCTGCACGTTGCAAGAACAATCTGGTTCATCGTGCCATCTTTATTCGGCGGTGTAACGACATAGACTTCACCGACTCCCGCAACTTGAGCTGGCACAGCATTCATTATCACCGTTGATGGGTAAGCGGCTGTTCCACCCGGCACATAAAGCGCGACTCTTTCCAGTGGAATTATTCGCTGCCCGAGAATCGTTCCATCACCATCTTCATCCATCCATGAATTTCGCTTTTGCTTCTCATGAAATTTCCTGACATTGGCAGCAGCCTCGGAAATTATGTCCAGAATTTCTTCTCCGACTTTTGACCGCGCTCTTTCAATTTCTTCTTCTGGAACCTTGATTTGATTTAACGACACGCCGTCAAACTCTTTGGTAAATTTGAACAACGCCACATCTCCATCCGATCGGACGGCGTTAATAATGGCCATTACTTTAGAAATGAGCTGATTATCGAGAATTAAATTTCTGCTTTTTATTTTTTGTAGAATTTCTTTCGCATCATCAGTGCCCAAAGTTAGAACCGGAAATGTTTCAATCCTTGCGTATGGGATTCTAGATTTTTTCATGTATCGTGTGTAATAATTTATGGGAACTTGCAGTTCTTTCCAATTATCAGAGGCGCAACTTCATCGTTTCCACGAATCATGAACGGGATCATCACAAAGATTTATGCTTTTAAGATTAGAACTTTCGGCTTTTGAATTTTGGCATTCGATCTTTTTTACAGCGTAAGCTTTAAGCTTTCCAATTTCCGTCCGTCCGATTTCAAAACTTGAAATTCATAGCCATCAATGTAAATTTTCTCTCCTTCCGAGGGGATTTTTCCCGCCCGAGAAATCATCAGACCTGCAACCGTTGTGAAATCTCCCTTCGAAAGTTTTATTCTCAAGCTCGTTTCTAATTCAGTTACTTCAGTGCTACCATGGATTATGTACTGCCTACTGTTTATACGTTTCAGTTTAGCTTCCGTTTGTCCCGCAAGCGGAACGACATCACCGAGAAATACTTCCATAATATCGGACGAAGTTACCAAACCAGATGTACCACCAAACTCATCTATAAGAATCGCAACATAGACTTTCTCTGTTCTGAACTCTTCAAGAAGATCAATAATAGTTATGTTCTCAGGTACGAAAAGGACATCACTAATTAGCTGATCGACTTTTTCGACTTCCATGAAAATATCTTTAGCGTGAACAACTCCGACAATATTGTCGAGCGATGAATCGAAAACCAGTACTTTCGTCTTACCGGTTTTTTCGAATGTTTCTCTAAGCTTGTCTATCCCCGTTGCTAATTCTACCGCGACAATTTGAGTCCTCGGAACGGAAAAATTTTTGACCGGCAAGTTGGCATTTATGAGCAACTTACGGATAAGTTCCGACTCAATTTTATCAAGATAGCCGCTGCTAACCGTGTTTCCTAAAAAGCGGTAGACATCGCGCCGTTCGAAAATAGTCGATTGCGCAGAAGAATGAAAAACCGACTTCGCGATACGAGTCGAAACATTCGCCGTGAATATTACCAATGGTTTTGCCACCAGATAGAATAACTTGACGATCGGCAGCAGATATTTTGCTGACGATTCCGAGCTTTCGAGAGCAATACTCTTTGGGATAAGCTCACCGAAGAAAAATCCTATGAAAGTCGTGAGTGGAAGGACTACCGACATCTCGATTCCCATTCGTTCGTGAAAAAGGATGTCAGCCACCGAAGAAAAAATTGCTATAAACAAATTGCTCCCCACTACTATAGTAGCGAAAAACGATTTATTATCCTTGAGAAAGAAAAATGCCGATTTGAATTGGGACCGACTCGGCAGCACGACCAATGACACCTTGTTGGCAGCGACAAATGAAGTTTCTGCTGCCGAAAATATAGCTATAAAAAAGAGTGAGATTATAAGAGTGATAATAGCGGTCATTTATTACGACATAATGCGGCGTTTTTATTTGTACTCGTTAAGTGTACCATGACACTTTACGCGATCATAGTGAGTAAAATCCTTTTCCCACGCCGCGGGATTTATTTATCAAGACAATCGCAACCATGACGACCAATCCAGCCATGACGTCAATTAAGAAGTCCTTGAATTCCTCCGTTCGACCCGGAGTAAACGACTGATGATACTCGTCGCTGGCACCGTAAGCGGCGACGAATAAAAATGCAATCCCTGTCCTATACTCGCTGAGAAATGTGCTGAACTGCTGGTGACCCAACGCTCTGTAAAAAAGATAATAAAGCATCGCGTATAACAAGGTGTGAGCAATCGGATGCGCATAAGGAAATTCAATCGACGCAAGTGTAGAACCCGGAATCGAGGACAAAGTAAATATAAATGCCATCCAGATAAAAGCAGGCAAATGAAACTTTACGAAGTCAGGATATTTTGTCAAACTCAACAACTTCTCCGTTCTCTATTCTCCTAAACGCATTCGGTAAAGTTTCAATAACATCAGTCGCAATTAGCGAGTATACCCCTTTCAATTCGAGTGCGATGTCGCCCGCGACGCTGTGAATGTAAACACCCGCAATGGCAGCATCAATAGGGCTCAACTTTTGGCCCAGCATTGCTGCAATAACTCCGGTAAGGACATCACCGGTCCCGGCAGTCGCCATTCCCGGATTGCCGTGAACGTTCACAAAAACTTTTCCTTCTTTCGAAGCAATAACAGTTGGAGAACCCTTAAGGACAAGAGTGAGATTATTTTCTTTCGCATATCTGCGAGCCAATTCAATTCTATTCTCGGCTATTTCAGCCGGTGAAAATTTGATAAGACGACTAAACTCACCATGATGCGGAGTCATTATTATTTCAGCATGAGTCTCATGTAAAATCTCCGGCTGGTCGGCAATCGCATTCAAAGCATCCGCATCTATGACAACCGCTCCATCATAACTCCTAATTAATTTAATGACGAGCTGCGCTGTTTCTTGATTCCTGGAGATACCGGGACCAACAACCAAGACATCCGCCCATTCAAGATTCTTTTGAACCTGCAAAAGCACGGCAAGAGAAAAAGTTCCATCGCCAGTTTGAGGAAGTGGAACGGTCATCACTTCAATTAGCTGTGATTCATATATCGCATTAAGCTCAGATGGAACTCCAAGGACGACAGACTCCCGCTCCTGCCCGCATTGCAGCTTTACCGACCATGATACCCGCACCAGTTAAACCTGTGGAACCGACCAATCCAAATATTTTTCCAACCGCATGTTTGTACGTCTCGGCTTTTCGACGAGGCAACATGGCTTTCACGTCTTTACAATTGATTACAAATGTCTGAACGTTTTTCAGCGCTTCGAGATCAGGCGGCATGCCGATATTGGCGACAGACAATCTACCGGAGTTTTCTTTTCCATCGTTCATGATGAGACCTCGTTTAATATTTCCCATCGTCACGGTTGCCGCAGCTCTCGTAGAAGATGAATAGAGAGTGCCTTTGTTTGAATCGATCCCGCTCGGAACATCGATCGACAGAATCGGAGATGCGGCTTTGGACATCAAGTCGATGGCTTTCTTCGCAGCATCTTTCGGTTCGCTCGACAATCCTGTTCCGAGAATAGCATCGATTACAAGGTCAAAACGATCCAAGGAAATCGTATCCGCATCTTTTTCGAATTCAAGGATTTCTACTCCGGCGTTTCCGTGCGATAATTGTTTTAATTTATCAAAAAAAATCTTTGCATCACCGGTTATTTCATCCGGCGATCCTAGCAGATAGACTTTAATGCTTGCTCCCATCTGGCCGAGGTACAGTGAAGTTCCAAAACCGTCGCCTCCATTATTTCCTTTTCCGCAAAGAACGGCGATTTGTTTTCCGCGGACTTCCCCCAACATTTTAGAAGCCGCTTTTGCTGTGCAAAGACTCGCTTTGTCCATGAGTGATTCCCCACTGACCTTTCGATTTTCGATAGATTCGCGGTCGCACTCTTTCATTTCTTCTGCTGTTAACAAATGTTCCATATTAAGCTCCCACACAAAATAACAGAAACCACCGACAGTTCATAGCTGATGGCCATATCGAAAACTTATTAAAACAATTTCTCCGTCAGTGCTACAATGTACCCCGGTGTCAGTCCGAGTTCGATCACTGCCGCTGCAGAAATAATCAATGCAATAGTTCCCAACTTTGAAACCGCAATTGTTCCATTTCCATGAGCAGGATCTCCGACAACAAAATCTTTTCCAGAAGCAATCGGTTCTGTTGCATGAGTTCCTTCCACGAAATACATATTGACAACGACGCCGACATAAAAATAAACCGAAACTACACTCGCCAGAACTCCGACAATTGCCAGCCAAGTCATGTTTGCAGTCACTGCGGAAGCAAACAAATAATATTTACCGAAGAATCCTGCAAACGGCGGTAAGCCTGCGAGCGAAAACATGAATAGCGCCATCAGTGCCGCAACGAATGGATGACTATAACCAAGTCCCGCATAATCGGAGATCGACAAATACTTGCCTTCTTTGCTTTCGAGGATAGAGACAACTCCAAATGCACCGACCTGCATGAAAGTGTACGCGAGCATGTAGTAAAGAACGCCAGTCCTGCCGAGCGAATTCGCCGACGCAATCCCGACAAGAGCGTATCCGGCGTGAGCAATACTTGAATATGCGAGCATCCGTTTGATGTTTTGCTGAACAAGTGCGATAAGGTTTCCAAGAATCATCGTGAGCGCGGCAAGATAAGCAATCACGATTTGAAGCTGCCATGAAGGATGAATGGAATAGCTGAATACAATCACGAGTGCTGAGAATGCCGCCGCTTTACTTCCCGTTGACATGAAACCGGCAACCGTCGTAGGCGAACCTTCATAGACATCAGGAACCCACATATGAAATGGTACAGCCGAGATTTTAAAACAGAGCCCGGTCAGGATCAGCACCGCGCCAATCCAGAGAAGCGGATTTGTTCGAATGGATGAAAACTCGTCGAAGACTACGGAAAGATTAGTCGAGCCGCTTGCACCATAGACGAGTGAAATTCCGTACAGAAAAAATCCTGTAGCAAATGCGCCGAGAAGAAAATATTTTAACGAAGCTTTGTTGGATTTCGGGTCACGCCTGATGTACCCCGCAAGGACATAAAGACTGATCGACATAAGTTCAAGCCCGAGGAAGAGCACCATCAAATCACGCGCGCTTGCCATGAGCATCATCCCAATCGTTGCAAAGATAATCAGCGAATAATATTCACCGAAGTGGACTCCTTCACGCTCAAGATAAGGCTTAGAAAGAAGGACGCTCAGTACCGCACTAAGCACAAAGACAACTTCAAAAAATGCCGGGAACTTTCCGGTGAATACCATTCCGTTGAATGCAGACCCCGACGCAAAATATGTGTTTACTGTTAATACACCGGAGATCAGCAGACCTAAGACGGTCAACCAGCAAACAACGATCGCAGGACGTTTGAATGACGCATCTACGATAAGCAGCAATAAAGAAAAAATGCCAAGGAAAATTATCGGACTAACGGAAATTATATCGGTGTAGTTAAAAGGAATCATTCAGAAATTTTCAATTTTGAATTTCATTATCGAGATGCAAATGCGCCAACTTTTGCTTTTGTCAGAACATCAACCAAGGCTCTGACCGCAGGTTCGCTTTTCGATAAAAATGTATTCGGATAAACTCCAATCCAAACGATAAACACAACGATCGCTGCAAGCACAATGATTTCGTGCGCGCGCAGATCTTTCATCTTTTCATTCTCAGGCTTGTCAATTGTCTTGAAGAAGACACGCTGGTACATCCACAGTAAGTATACGGCGGCGAGAATGACTCCACTTGTCGCGATAATTGCGTAAGCTCCGCTGCCGAGGAAATCGCTCTTGAATGATCCGACAAGGATTAAAAATTCTCCCACAAATCCGTTTAGTCCCGGCAAGCCGACGGATCCTAACATTGCGACCATAAAAAAAGTCGACAAGATCGGGACAACTCTTGCTATCCCTCCAAAATCACTTATGAGCCTCGTGTGCCTTTTATCATACAACATTCCAACGAGCAGGAAGAGAGCGCCGGTTGTAAGTCCATGGTTGACCATTTGAATAACCGAACCTTGTATCGACTCAACAGTGATTGCAAAAATTCCGAGGACCACGAATCCAAGGTGAGCGACGGAAGAATACGCGACAAGTTTTTTCATATCCTTCTGTACCATGGAGACGAGCGCGCCGTAAACGATCCCGATAATCGCGAGCACCGCCATCAATGGGAGAAATTTGAATGTGGCTTGCGGAAACAGTGGCAGCGAAAATCTTAGAAATCCGTAAATGCCCATTTTCAAGAGAACGCCGGCAAGCAGAACACTTCCTGCCATCGGAGCTTCCGTGTGCGCGTCCGGCAGCCATGTGTGAAGCGGGAAAACCGGTACTTTAATGGAAAAACTCAACGTAAATGCGAGGAACGGTAATGTTTGTAACGCAATAGGAATCGTCGGACCGATATGATAAAGCTCCACAAGATTCGTTGTGAATCTTCCGCCCGGAAGTGTACCAGCATAATACCCGAGCCAAATAATCGCGACGAGCATCAACAAGCTTCCGAACATCGTGTAAATTATAAACTTCACTGCCGCATAAATTCTTCTTTCATGTCCCCAAATTCCAATTATAAAGTACATCGGAATCAGCATCGCTTCCCAGAAAATATAGAAAAGGAAAAGATCAAGCGAACAAAACACACCTAACATTCCGACTTCTAACAGGAGCACGAAGAAGTTGAAGGCTTTGATTTTCTTTGTAATCGACGTCCATGATGCAACGAGTGCGATGAGAGTTAGAAAAGTTGTGAGCACAATTAGAAGAAGCGAGATACCGTCGATACCAAGATGATACGCGGCGTCAAGACTGTAAATCCACGGGATATATTCGACAAATTGGAATCCCGGCTTAACAGCGTCGAAATTCAAATACAGAAGTACCGAGAACGTAAATGTGATCGCGGCGAACAGGATTGAAATACCCTTGATTAGCCTTTCGCTGCCAGTCAACAAGACAATAAATGCTCCGACGAGCGGTGTAAAAATTATGTATGTCAATAAGTCAGTCATTGGCGTTTATTAAAGTGAACAAAGTTTCATTTTTTGCTTTCCACTTTTCATTTATGAGTTATAAGCCGGAGTAAATCAGGAACCCGATAATAACTATTATGCCAAATACAAAAATGAAGGCATAGTTCTGCACGAAGCCAGTTTGAATTCTCCGCAATATTTTACCAAAAAATCTAACAGTCTTCCCTGTTCCATTAACCGAGCCGTCAATTATAATTTCATCAATGCCCCGCCACAAATATCGATCGCTCACATATTCGAACGGTTTCACGATTATCGCGCGATAAATTTCGTCAATGTAATATTTATTCAACAAAACATCGTAGAAATCTCCAACCGATTTGCGAAGTTTCGCAGAAAGTTCCGGCTTTTTCAAATAAGCCGAGTACGCAAGATAAATTCCTGCGAGCCCGAGAAGCACCGAGATAAACATGAGAACATATTCGGTAGTCGGTTCAAGAAAAAAGACTGAAGACATCTTAGTTTGAGCATTTTCGAAAACCGGATCGAGAAATTTGTTGAAGTAGTCGCCGCCGGCAAGTGAAGACGGAATTCCAATCCAGCCGCCGATTACCGAAAGTACTCCGAGAGCCCAGAGCGGAACCAGCATGGATGTCGGAGCATCATGGACATGTAAATGATGAATATCAAATCGCGGTTTTCCTTCAAATGCCATGAAGAAAAGTCTAAAAATATAGAAAGCGGTCAGGAACGCTGTTATTGCACCGATCACCCAGAGAATCCACGAAGAGGCAAACGCATCGGAAAGAATCTCATCCTTGCTGAAGAACCCGGCGAGGGGCGGAATTCCAGAAATTGCAAGGCTTGCAAGAAGGAAAGTCTTGTATGTCCCCGGCATAAAAGTTTTCAATCCGCCCATATTTCGCAAATCTTGATCGTCGTGAAGAGCATGAATGATCGCGCCCGCACCGAGAAACAACAGCGCCTTGAAGAATGCATGAGTCATAAGATGGAACACTCCGGCGCCGAACGCGCCGACGCCCATCGCAAGAAACATATAACCGAGCTGACTGATCGTCGAATATGCCAATACTTTTTTGATGTCGTTCTGCACAAGTCCCATGCTCGCGGCGTAAATCGCCGTCACCGTACCGACAATTGCCACAATCATCATCGCCGCCGGAGCGAGTGCGTATAAAACCGAGCTTCGCGCGATCATATAGACACCCGCAGTAACCATGGTTGCAGCGTGAATCAAAGCCGAAACCGGCGTCGGACCGGCCATGGCATCGGGAAGCCAGATGTAAAGAGGGATCTGCGCGCTCTTGCCGGTTGCTCCGATGAAAAAGAGGACCGCGATCCATGTTACCGTAGAGTCTCCGCTTGTAAAACGCGATGCAGCGCCTGAGAAAACTGAATCAAAATTAAACGTGCCGAAGTTTGAAAAGATTAGAAACGTTCCGATAAGAAATGCAAAATCGCCGATGCGATTCACGATGAACGCTTTCATCCCGGCGTCGCCGGTCCATGTAATACCGACGCCCTCAAATTTTCTATCGTACCAGAATCCAATCAGAAGATACGAACAGAGTCCGACACCTTCCCAGCCGAGGAACATGAGCAGATAATTGTCTGCAAGAACCAGATTAAGCATCGCGAAGACAAAGAGGTTCAGATAGGTGAAAAACCTGAAGACGCCTCTGTCGCCGTGCATGTATCCGATTGAATAGACGTGAATGAAAAAACTGACGCCGGTGACGACAAGCAGCATGACAATCGAGAGTTGATCGACCAAGTAAGAAACGTTTACCGAAATTCCTCCGGTAGTGATCCAGTTGTAAACATCCACCACATGCTTGCGCTCATCGACAGGCTGTTTGAGCATATCTACAAAAATTAAAATCGCAAGAAGAAATGAGAGACCAATCGCCGCGCTTCCGATAATCCCGACGATTTTTTCGCCAAGTTTCTTTTGCAGAAAACTTCCGAATAATCCATTTATCAACACGCCGATAATAGGAAAAACTACAACGAAGACAATTAGATTCTGCATGAATTATCCCTATGCGGCTGTCTTAAATGAATGGAAGAACTAACCCCACATGTCATTCCCGCATGACTCAAGCGGGAATCTGGCACCTTGAACATGGATTCCCGACAAGGGCATTCGGAAATGACGATAGACTCTGAGGCAGTCTCTCTGTTCGATATGTACTTTGACCTTACCACTTCAGTATGTTGACTTCATCTATATTCACCGTAAGTTTATTTCTGAACAGCGCAATAATGATCGCAAGGCCGACCGCAGATTCGGCTGCGGCAACTGCGATCACGAAGAACACAAGTATCTCCCCGGCAGGGTCGCCTGAATATGCTGAGAACGCAATCAGGGAAAGGTTAACCGAATTAAGCATAAGCTCAATCGACATGAAAATCACGATAGCGTTGCGAAGAGTCAAAACTCCGACAACGCCGATTGTGAAAAGTATTGCGCTGAGTCCTATGTAATAGTTTAGTGGTACCATTTATTATTCAAACTTTTTCTTTGCAAGCAAAATTGCGCCGACGATCGCGGCGAGCAACAGGAGCGAAGTTATTTCAAAAGGGAAAAGATAATTTTTGAACAAAACCTTGCCGATAGATTCGACCGTGCCCATCGATTCTGCCTTCGGGGATATTCCGGATGTCGAAGTGAAGTACGTGACAAAGTACAGAACTTCAACCAGCATCGCGATACCCAGAAGCGCAGCGATCGATTTTGCAGAGGTCAGCTTCCATTTAAAAAGATTATCTTCGCTAAGATTGAGAAGCATTATAACAAACAGGAAAAGTACCATGATAGCACCGGCGTAGACGGTAATCTGGATAATTGCGATAAATTGTGCGCGCAGTAAAAGATATAGAACGGCGATGACAAAAAAATTTAAGACCAAATAAAGTGCGCTCATTACGGGGCTTCGGCGTGTTATCATCAAAACTGCAGAGGCAATAGCAGCCACGGCAAGTACTAGAAAAACGACCAATTCGAGATTCAACCGTATTACCTTAGAAGTGTGTTAAGAACAAAAAAATATAGAATAAAGGAGAAAAATATTCAACGCTGAAATGATAACAAAAATTATGATTGTATTTCAACATGGATGTGGGTTTTCAAGATTATGACTACGCTTGATTTTTCGTAACCGTACCTGTACTTTATTAAAAAATCAGAGGAGGAACCATGAAGAAGCAGATCTTTTTTATAATTGCAGCAATTGCAATGATCACAGGTCAGGCATTTGCGCAGATGATAAAACCAACCTTCGGCCCCGAATTGGCAAAACTATCATTTCTGGTCGGCCACTTTACAACACGGACCAGCATCATGATGGGCGATAACTCATCCAACGGAACGGGTACGATTAAAGCTCATTGGGGATTGGATTCAATGTTCGTATTATTCTCCACAGAGGAAGAGAACGCGGCACTCGGATCCTACAAAGGATTCGGAGCATTAGGCTACGATTCTCAGAATTCACAGTATGTTCTATCTATGTTCAACAATTTCGGAGAGCGTCCGGAATACAAAGGAAACTTTGTCAGAGATACTCTCACACTAGCGGCAAAAATTGAAAGCTCGCAAGGATCTATGGATCAACAAATGAAATGGTTCAAAGACGGCAGCAACGTACGACTCCTGATCTTTACTGATTTTGGACAAGGATATTCGCTGATAGTCAATCAGACTGCCACTCTGTCAGCCGACAGCACAAAAGGAAATGAGGGGAAATAATCCCACAAAAGATGCTCGGAATGAACATCAAGAAAGGAGACACACTATGAAAACGAAAGTGATCGGCTATTGGACGACGACCGCAATCCTCGCGTTCGCGTTGCTGTCAGGTGGTGCGGCGCAACTGGCGCACAAGCCAGAAACCGTCGAGGGCATAATGCACCTTGGCTACCCGCTATATTTCGTCACGATTCTCGGGCTCTGGAAGGTGCTTGGAGCCATAGCCTTGCTCGCCCCGCGCTTTCCACGGCTCAAGGAATGGGCGTACGCCGGCATCTTCTTCGAAATGACGGGCGCGGCTGCATCGCACGCGGTTTGCGGCGACGCCGCATGGCACGTCATCGTGACCCTCATCTTCGCTGTTCTCACGGTCGCTTCGTGGGCACTTCGACCGCAAAGCCGCACACTTAACGGACGCAAGAGCGGACAATAGTTGATAAGAAAATGAAAAGCTCGCTCTGCGAAGCGAGCAACCCATCGGTTTGTAGTTCATCCATCTCGATCTAAATTCTCACTCTTTAAAATGCTCCCCCAACACGGATGCAGCGGATCGATTCTTAGCTTCTTATGTATGACTTTATATTTCCTGTCTTTATTCAGAATATCTTTAAGGATAGCTCCATCATGGAACGGCACTTCAAACTCCAAAGCAACCGGACTTGAAGCAGAATTTGTCGCAACAATCATCGATTCATTTCCGGCACCTCTCCAGAATACTAACTGCTCATGACTTACATGAAGCTGCTCATAACTACCGAACTTCAAAGCCTTAGACTTATGCCTTATCTCTGAAAGACGGGTAACCATATTGAGAAGGTCTTGGTCGTTGGCTTTCATGGAGTCGAGATCGATTGACGGACGAAGCCCATCATCACTGCCGTTTATCTTTATCCCTTCGATGCCCCATTCGCTGCCGTAATATATTGATGGCACACCCGGCATTGTAAACGTTAACAGATAGATTGGATATAGGTGGGCGCGATTCTTTAGCTGGCTTGCTATTCTGTTTGTATCGTGATTATCGACAAACGAATAAAGCGGCAAGTTGCAATACATGCCGTCTTTTCCGAATTGTCTGTTAAGGGAGTATGCAATTTCAAAGTAATTAGAGTCGTTGTGGCTTGAGTACAAACCCTTGTAGCATTCATAATTTGTGACAGAATCAAGCATTGAGGGGTTCACCCATTTTCTATAGTCGCCATGGACGACTTCTCCCATCAACCAGAAATCTTTCTTTAGGTTTTTTGTGTGCGAAGATAGTCTCTTAAGAAAATCCGTATCGATGCAATCCGCGGCATCTATTCTCAACCCATCGATGTCGTAGGCCTCAATCCATTCTTTGACGGCGCCAAAGAGATGTTGGATCACATCTTCATTTCGAAGACTTAACTTGACAAGATTGTAATGCCCTTTCCATCCATCATACCTGAACGGATCACCGTAAGGGCTTCGTTTTTCGAAGCTGATGCCGTGAAACCAGCCGCAATATTTCGAAGATTCCCCATTGGCCTGCACGTCTTTGAAAGCCCAGAAATCTCTACCGACGTGATTGAATACCCCGTCCAATATTACTCTAATTCCATTATCGTGAAGTGTGGATACTATTTTTTTCAGCGTCTCGTTCGTACCCAATCGTCTGTCGACATGGTAATAATCCACCGTGTCATAGCCATGAGATGTTGATTCGAACACCGGGCCTAAATAGAGCGCGTTGATTTTCACTGCCTTCAGGTGGTCTTGCCATTGATACAGTTTCTCGAGCCGATTTACAGGTTCCGAGCGAAGATCATTTTTCGGAGGCGCACCACAAAATCCCAGGGGATAAATATGATAGAAAACAGAATTGTAAGCCCAGTGTTTCATGAATTATTCCATTCGCAATGTACCAATTTGTATATAGACACAGAAAACCTTTTCCAGATCTTATCTAAGATACAATAAGTCTCCTGCGGTTGCGAGGGCGCCAAAATTGGACGAAGTTGAGCTTTGCGAAATCCTGCATAGCGGGACAATCCGTCGATTCGTGCCACATCCATTCGGATTGCCGCGTCGTCCGTCGCGCTTCGCACGACGTTCTCCTCGCAATGACTGCTTAATTTTAGATTTCCATTCCGATACAACAATCACTCCAACGCCTCCTGTCATTGCGAGTGATGCTTCAGCATCATGAGTGAGCGGAGAAACCTTGCGTGGATTATCTCCAACCACGAGAAGTGTATCCGAGGAATTCCGCGGATGGTCAACACCTCCAAATAATAAAGGGCATCGCGGGATGCCCTTTATTTGGCTGAGCCGAACTGCTCACATCCTGTGATGTTCGGCTTCCCGAACTTTCTGTTCGGGAGAGAGGTTCTATACGAGCAGCTTAAACCTGTTGAGTGCTTTGACGTAATTCGCTCTTTCGAAAGCGGCGGGATCTGCAACCGACTTCTGACTCATGCTTCCCTTCATCTGATTAATCGACTCATACTCATGTTCTTCCATCCAGCGGTTCAATCCCTCAAGAACTCTTCTCACATGTCCCGGCCCGTTCTTCAACAGAGCCGAACACATCATCGTAACATCTGCGCCAGCCATCACGAGTTTCAGAACGTCTTCAGCGGTGTGGATGCCGCTCGTTGCCGCAAGACTTGCCTTAACTCTTCCATAAAGTATAGCGATCCATCTCATCGATAGACGGCTGTCGTCAGAATTACTCAGGACTATATCGGGCGTAACTTCCAACTCGTCAAGATTGATGTCAGGCTGGTAGAACCGGTTGAACAAAACCAACCCGTTCGTTCCTGCCTTGATAAGTTTCTCGACTACATTTGTCAGTGAGCTGAAGTACGGGCTGAGCTTGACAGCGACAGGGATTTTCACCGATTCCTTGACTGCAGAAAGAACATCGGTGTAACGTTTTTCGACATCCGAAGCGGATAGATGAGAATCTGTCGGGATGTAATACACATTTAATTCGACCGCATCGGCGCCGGCCTCTTCGAAGAATCCGGCATACTTCACCCAGCCGCCTGAAGTTATTCCGTTCAAACTCGGAATAACCGGTATTCGCAGGGACTCCTTCGCTTTCCTGAGAAGATTGACGTACGCGTCAGGCCCAAGGTGGTACTCGGCAGCGGATGGCATGTATGTGAGAGCCTCCGGATAACTCTCGGTACCATAATGCAGGTAGTGATCAAGCTCCGCGCTTTCGTGGACAATCTCCTCTTCGAAAAGAGAATACATCACGATAGCCGCAGCGCCAGAATCCTCGAGACGCTTCATGGTATCGAGATTTCGAGACAGAGGGCTTGCCGATGGAACGATAGGGTTCTTAAGTTTTAATCCCAAATAGCTCGTCGTAAGATCAATCATCAAAATATCTCTTTCACATTACATTATCGTTTAATGATTCAGTTTAGCGTCGGAGCCGGCTTGGGAGACGCTCCGTCACCCGCCTTCTGTGGCTCGTATTCCTTCGACAGCTGCTCATACATTTTCCATCTTTCGTTCACATCCTCCTGCGCAAGCTTCATGAGAAATTCCGCTCTCTCCGGATTAGTCTTCTTCAAGATGTTAAACCGGTTCTCGAGCGAAGTGAATTCACTTACCGAACCTTTCGGAGCTTTCGAGTCAAGCCTGAATGGATTCTTTCCTTCGGCAACTAATCTGGGGTCGAAGCGGAACAATGGCCAGTACCCTGTCTCCACTGCAACTTTCTGATTGTGCGCTCCAAGCGACATGTCGATTCCGTGCTCGATGCAGTGCGCATAAGCAATGATGATGGACGGGCCATCATAAGCTTCTGCCTCTATGAAAGTGCGGACAGTTTGTGCATCGTTCGCACCCATCGCGACCCGGCCGACGTACACATTTTCGTACATCAGCGCCATCAGCGAGAGGTCTTTCTTCCGCATCGATTTTCCGCCTGCGGCAAATTTCGCAACTGCCGCGCGCGATGTTGACTTCGACATCTGTCCGCCGGTATTCGAATAAACTTCGGTGTCCAGTACAAGTATGTTGACGTTCTTGCCGGAGGCGATGACGTGGTCGAGGCCACCGTAACCGATGTCGTACGCCCAGCCGTCTCCGCCGAAAATCCAGACGCTTCTCTTCACCAGGTTATCGGCTACATGGAGCAGGCTTTGTGCCTCCGGTGATTTGGTCGTAAACAGCTTGTCTTTCAATGCCTTCACTCTCTGACGCTGCTCATAGATACCTGCTTCGTTAGACTGGTCGGCTTCGAGAAGTTCCTTCACAAGCTGGCCGCCGATTTGAGATGCAAGTTTCTGAACAAGCTCTTTTGCCATCTCTGTCTGTTTATCCACGCCAAGTCTCATCCCGAGACCGAACTCCGCGTTATCCTCGAAGAGAGAATTCGACCATGCCGGTCCGCGTCCGTCCCGGTTGACCGTGTAAGGCGTCGTCGGAAGGTTTCCGCCGTAAATCGAAGAGCATCCTGTCGCATTAGCGACGAGCATCCGATCGCCGAACATCTGGGTGACGAGTTTTACGTAAGGTGTCTCGCCGCATCCCGAGCAGGCGCCCGAGTATTCAAACAGCGGCTGCAGGAACTGTGAATCCTTGATGTTATCGAACTTAATGGTTCTGCGGTCAATTTCCGGAATGTTCAGGAAGAAATCGTAGTTTGCCCGTTCGGTCGCCCGCAACGGTTCCTGCGGCTTCATGTTGATAGCCTTCACCTTTGCTTCACTCTTGCTCTTTACGGGACAGAACTCGACGCACAACCCGCAGCCCGTGCAATCTTCGGGAGCTACCTGCAAAGAATACTTCATGCCCTTGTGCTCGGCACTCTTAAAATCGACCGCCTTGAACGTCGCAGGCATATTCGACAATTCAGCCGGCAAAAAGACTTTGGCGCGGATGCTCGCATGAGGACAAATTATGACGCACTTGTTGCATTGAATACAAATGTCCGTTTCCCAAACAGGAATTTCGAGTGCGATATTTCGCTTTTCCCATTGTGCTGTGGCAGTCGGGAATGTTCCATCAATCGGCATCGCGCTGACCGGCAGCAAATCACCTTTGCCTTCAATCATCGGAGCCGTAATTTTCTTGACGTACACCGGCGCACGATCGGAAACCACAGGCGGCATTTCAATCGTGCTCGTAATCTTGTCGGGAACTTTGACTTCGAATAAATTCGCGAGAGTTCCGTCAACAGCTTTGAAGTTTTGCTCCACGACTTGGTCGCCTTTTCTGCCGTAGGTTTTCTTTATCGACTTTTTGATTTGTTCTATCGCCTGTTCACGCGGCAGCACTCCGGAAATCGCGAAGAAGCAAGTTTGCATTATCGTGTTGATCCTGCTTCCCATGTTCGTTTCCCGTGCCACTTTATATCCGTCGATCACATAGAACTTCAGATGTTTATCGATGATTTGTTTTTGTATATGTCTTGGAAGTTTGTCCCACACTTGGTCCGGTCCATAAATGCTGTTTAGCAGGAATACCCCGCCCGGCGCGGCTTTCTCGAGGACGTCGAACTTCTCAAGAAAAAACCATTGGTGGCACGCTACAAAGTTTGCACTGTTTATCAAATAGGTAGAATGGATCGGATTCGGCCCGAAGCGAAGATGAGAGACTGTCGTCGAGCCGGACTTCTTGGAATCATAAACAAAATATCCCTGAGCGTTGAAATCGGTTTCCGTACCTATGATCTTGATCGTGTTTTTGTTAGCACCGACGGTTCCATCGGCACCGAGTCCGTAAAATACTGCGCGGACAACTTCGGCGGGCTCGATGTCAAACGAAGCATCATAATCCAAACTCGTGTTAGTGACATCATCTACGATACCGACGGTGAAATGATTTTTTGGCTTATCCTTTTTCATTTCGTCGAAGACGGCTTTTACCATCGCAGGATTAAATTCCTTGGATGACAGACCATATCTGCCGCCAATAACCGTTGGGAACGATTTCAGCGCTAACTTTCCTGATGAACTTGCTTCAATCAACGCGGTTATAACATCGGTATATAATGGTTCGCCGGTTGCGCCCGGTTCCTTCGTGCGGTCGAGAACTGCAATATTCTTAGTTGTCTTCGGTAATGCATCTACGAATGCCTCAACTGAGAACGGCCTGAATAATCTTACCTTTACAATTCCGACCTTCTCTTCTGTCGCGTTCAAATACTCGACGGTTTCGTGGGCAGTCTCCGCACCGGATCCCATTATTATAATCACTCGTTCCGCATCCGGTGAACCGACATATTCAAATAGTTTGTATTGTCTCCCGACAACCTTTGCAAATTGGTCCATCACCTGCTGAACGATTGCCGGGCAGTTTGCGTAAAAACGGTTTACTGTTTCGCGTCCCTGGAAAAACACATCTGGGTTTTGTGCAGAGCCGCGGAGGACCGGATGCTCCGGCGAGAGTGCACGTTCGCGGTGCTTGCGAATAAGCTCATCGCTAATCAACGCTCGCATCTGGTCGTCGGCCAACTGCTGCATTTTCAAGACTTCATGCGAAGTTCTGAAGCCGTCGAAGAAATGCAAGAATGGTATGCGCGCTTCAAGGGTCGCAGCTTGAGCTATCAAAGCAAAATCATTTACCTCCTGAACGGAATTCGATGCAAGCATAGCAAAGCCGGTGGCTCGTGCAGCCATCACGTCGCTGTGGTCGCCGAATATCGAGAGTGCATGTGCTGCGACTGCCCGCGCCGCAATGTGGAACACCGTCGACGTCAACTCGCCGGCAATCTTGAACATGTTCGGAATCATAAGCAACAAACCTTGCGACGCCGTAAATGTCGTTGTGAGTGCACCCGCTTGAAGTGCACCATGGACTGCTCCGGATGCACCGCCTTCACTTTGCATCTCTGCGACAAGCGGGATCGTTCCCCACAAGTTCGGCCGGTTTTGTGCCGACCACTCATCCGACCATTCGCCCATCGGAGACGATGGGGTGATCGGATAAATTGCAATTACCTCATTTAGTTTATGAGCGACATACGCTGCCGCTTCGTTACCGTCAATTGTTACAATATTACCTGAGAGAGTCGACTGTTTGTCAACATTCCCGGTCTTATTCTCTTCAGCCATTTTTATTTCTTTTCCTTTCAAAATACAGATGATAGAAAGATTTGATCGCTCCTAATTCAGCAATTTGAATGCCATAGACTGACTCGCCTTAGTCGTTTTATTTCAATGACTTACATCAACAATGATTATGAAAAAATAGAGCAACGGTGGCATTCTACCCCAGCGGGATGGGAAAAGAAACTGCGAAATAATTATCAGCCCGTGCATGAACCACGAACAGGCTGATAGCCAATAATTTGCTTCCCATGAGGCTGTCCAAAAAGTAATTATTATTTGTCGTTGTCAAATCAGCGAAGCAATCCGTTTGTGTATTTCATATACAACAAGGGATTGCTCCGCTATACTGGATTTCGCTTCAGTGAGAAACCATTGTTGTTACACAGAAATAGATGAAGCCGAACTTCAATCCTGTCCTCATCAAGCAAAGCTTGAATTACCTCGTTTGGACGGTGAAGAGATCTATTTCACTTTCCTGCAGTACCGCTTTTATTTTCCCAAACATTATTATCCCGATCAATGTCCGGCAGGACATGGTACGGATCAATTTCGACTTTCTCAACTTTTCTTTCATCATAGATCGGCAATACATAATCGTTTCCATCGAACCATGCCTCGACAGGTAAATTGAAGCTATCTGTTTTTGCATCTGCAAAAGTTACTTTAATTTCGCATGGCATGACAAGCCCGCGGTTATTGGAAAGGTAAACCAGAGTCTTTGCCGAATCCGAAACGACGGAGTCTATGGCCTGATCGAGGACATCGGTCGAATAGAACCAGCCTCGCCAGAACCAGCTCAAGTCCTCGCCGGAATAATCCTGTATGGTTCTGAAAAAATCCGACGGTTGCGGATGCTTGAACGCCCATCTTTGTATGTATGCTTTGAAGCCGACATCAAATTTCTGCGGGCCTAAAATATAATCTCTCAACAAATGCAAGCAGAAACCCGTTTTGTAATACTCCAGAAATGCATAATACTGAGGTTTTATTTTGTCAGAATATGTCATCATCGGCTGACTGTTGAGCGGAGAATCCATTCTCTTGGCAATGCTATCCGCATCTTCTATTCGCAAATGAAATGACTTGTCGCCATAATAATCGATGTTTGAATAGTAATTAATGAAAGTATTGATTCCTTCATCTTGCCATGCGTAGCGGCGTTCATCGCTACCCACCGTCATTGGAAACCAGCCGTGTCCAAACTCGTGATCGGTAACAGAATATAATCCCTGCCCTCGCGAGTGAACCGAGCAGAAAACGATCATCGGGTATTCCATCCCGCCCACGATTCCGCCAACGTTTGTCGCAACAGGATACGGGAAATGATAATACGTTTCAGAATAAAATTTAAAAGTATGGCGCATGAACTGGACATCCTTCTCCCATCCTGGTCCACGAGTTGTATCGGTGGAGATTCCTTCTCTCGGGTAAACCGCCATCAACAAAATATTGTCCCAGTGTGAAGCATCCCAAATAAATGCCTGCGATGCAGCCCAGGAAAAATCGCGAACATTCTCAGCGTGAAATTTCCAAATTAGGTTTCCATTCCCTATCGGACGGGTGCTCGGCTGGGCAATTTCGCTTTCGGAGATAACGTGGATTGTCGAATCTGATTTCAGCGCTTCCGCAAGCCTATCGCGTTCCATCTTTGTCAAAACCTGTGTAGGATTTTGAAGCGTGCCGGTTGCAACCACGATATAATTTTTCGGCACAGTTATCTCAACATCAAAATTACCGTATTCAAGATAAAATTCCCCTTCGCCAAGATATGGCATTGGGTTCCAGCCGTTCACATCGTCGTAGACATACATTCGAGGATACCATTGCGCAATCTCGTATATTGTTCCATCATGTGATTCAAATCTTCCCATTCGATCGGAGCCATATTTCGGTACGACAAACGACCAGCCGATTTCCAATTCAACTTTTCCGCCGTGAGCCCGAAGAGGCTCGCTGAGATCGATTCGCATTCTTGTGTCGTCAACAATGAAATGGGCTTGCTCTTTCCTGCCGTTTCGTCCCACAACCACGCTGCTCAGCTCGTCGCCGCCATTCTTGAATGCGCCTCTCCATCTGATTCCCGGAGAATCGTACTCATAATTCCCACGACTTTCTTCCTTGAACAAATTCTGATCCAGTTGAAGCCAGAGATGGTCAAGCGGCTCTGGTGAATTATTTGTATAGGTTATCGTCTCACTGCCGGTTATTCTGCTTGCGACGGTGTCAAGCGACGTCTTAATCTTATAATCAGCACGCTGTTGCCAGTAATCAGGTCCTGGCTTGCCGTCCGATGTGCGAATGCTGCTCGGCGCCGGCAAATCAAGTGGTGTAAGGATATTATTATTAGATTGTGCCCAAAGCAAAGGCACTTCTAAAAGTAAGAATAGAGAAATACCTATCATCCTCATAGAAATCTCCTTGTTAATTAGAACTATCTTCACAGAAAAGGATGGTGCACCAAAAAGTTTTCTCACCGCTCTTTTCATTTTGATTAATTTAATAAAATGGCAGAAAAACTTTATAATAGATGCTATGAGAAAACGGAAGCTCTGTAAAAGTGGCGGGGGGTTATATTGTAATTAGAAGGTCGGTAGAAAAGTCCTGCGAAGCAAAATCTTTGGCAAGGTTGCAAGCCAGTATATGATGAACGGACGGATTCTTTTGATATCGACGAGATCCCTGTTCCATCATTCCCTTATCCGAATCTCCCAGTGATGTAATCCTCCGTTTGCTTCTTCTTCGGACGCGTGAACATATCGCTGGTTCCACTGAACTCGATAAGTTCTCCTAAGTAAAAAAAAGCGGTAAAGTCACTCACTCGAGCGGCTTGTTGCATGTTGTGTGTAACAATAATGATCGTGTAACTATCCTTCAACTGAAAAATGAGTTCTTCTATTTTCGCCGTCGAGAGAGGGTCGAGAGCACTCGCAGGTTCATCCATCAATATCACTTCCGGACTGACCGCGAGCGTTCTTGCTATGCAGAGTCTCTGCTGTTGACCGCCCGATAAACTTGCGCCTGATTTATGAAGCGAATCCTTTACCTCATCCCAAAGCGCAGACTGAATTAAGGTTTTCTCGACAATCTCGTCGAGTCCTTTCCGTGAATGCCTGCCGGTAAGTTTCAATCCAGCAACGACATTATCGTAAACCGACATTGTCGGAAATGGATTCGGTTTCTGAAATACCATTCCGATTTTTCTTCTCACAAGAACCGGATCGACGTTCGGCGCGTAAATGTCGGTGCCATCAACCAACACCCTCCCCTTTATCGATGCGTTTTTAGCAAGCTCGTGCATACGGTTTAATGTTCGGAGAAAAGTTGTTTTGCCGCAGCCGGAAGGTCCGATGAATGCCGTAACAAGATTTTTCTGCATCGAAATGTTGATATCCTTCAACACTTGAACATTTCCAAAGTATGCTTTTAAATCCTGTACCACTATGCCCGTTTCTGTAATAACATTCCTGTCGGAATTCATTCGAATATTACCCGCAAAATTCGTCATAGTACCTGTTCATATTTCTGTCTGGAAAAAGTTCGCACAATAAGATTAACCACAAGTATGCTGACAACAAGCAGGAGCGCGCCCGCCCATGCTTGCCGATGCCAATCTTCGTACGGTGAAATTGCATAATTGAAAATCTGAACGGGCAAAGTTGAAATTGGCTGAACAAGACTATTACTGAAAAAAGCGTTGTTGAAACTCGTGAAAAGCAGCGGGGCCGTCTCGCCGAGAATTCTTGCCCCTGCAAGAAGAATGCCGGTGACAATTCCGCTTTTCGCACTTCGCAGAACAACTGATAGGACTGTTCTCCAATATGGGACACCGAGCGCCAGCGATGCTTCCCGAATTGAGATAGGAACAGTCTGAAGAATCTCATCGGTAGTACGAAGGATAGTCGGTATCATCATCACGCCGAGCGCAAATCCTCCTGCGAGAGCGGAAAAGCTTTTCATTGGAAGCACAACAACAGTGTAAGCGAATACTCCCATAACAATCGAAGGCGTCCCGTTCAATACGTCCGCAACAAACCGTACGATATTCGACAACTTATTGTGCGGAAACTCACCGAGAAAGATTCCGCCGAAAAGTCCGACCGGAATTCCAATCAATGAAGCAAGTCCAACAACATAAAGAGAGCCTATAATTGAATTGCCCATACCACCGCCATTCTCGCCGACGGGAGCAGGCCTGTGAATGAAAAAATTCAAATTGATCGACGATGCACCTTTGAAAAATAAATAGCCGAGGATGAGAAGAAGTGGAAAAAGGACTATAAGAATGCTGGAGGAAAAAAGGGTCGTGAAAAATCCGCTTATGATTTTTCTCCGCCAATAAGAAAATCCAGCTCCCGAAAGAATTGTCTGATTTACTTTGTTCGGGTTGTTTGCCAAATCAACCACCTCGCTGCTGCATTAACCAATAGTGTTATAAGCAAAAGGATAAATGCAACTGCTACTAATGCTGATAAATATGAGTCGGATGTTGCCTCGGTAAATTCATTAGCGATAACCGCAGCCATGGTGTAACCAGGAGCGAACAACGACTTGCTGATTTGCGGAGTATTTCCGATCACCATGGTAACAGCCATGGTCTCGCCAAGTGCCCTTGCGAGAGCTAATAATATCGAACCGAATATCCCGCTCTTTGCAAAAGGAAGCGCAATTTTTTTCATCGTTTCCCATCTCGTTGCCCCGAGCGCATACATTCCTTCCTTCAACGCCATTGGAACTGTGCTCAAGACTTCCGTCGATACTGAAATTATAAATGGCACAATCATTATTGCTAAAATAATTGAAGCTGTAAGAAAACCGACGCCGAGGGGGTAACCTTTGAAAATCGGGAGGAAGCCGAACTTATTTGCCAGGAACGGTTCAACCGTACTCGCCATCAACGGAGACAGGACGAAGATTCCCCACAAACCGTAGATAACACTTGGAATTCCCGCAAGAAGCTCAACAAGCGGCTGGAGAGACCTTTTCAGCCACTTCGGAGAAAGTTCCGCAAGAAAAATTGCTGTGCCGATTCCGAGAGGTGTTGCGATCATGAGTGACAAAAATGCTGTCACGATAGTTCCATAAATGAAAGGGAGCGCGCCGAAAACTCCGCTGACCGGATCCCACGTGGATCCTTTGATAAATGTCCAAAAGCCGAGCGAACTGAAGGCAAGCCGCGATGACATGTAAAGCTGAACTCCGAGCCAGACAAGAATTACAATTACAATGATTGCAAAGAATCCGACAAAGGTTTTGAAAACAAAGTCGGCATGGATAACCGATCTTCTTTCCACCCTCATGGTCGGCTCCTGCAAAAGGATGTCTTCTATTTCAACAGCCATGCCTTTAAAGTAGGCAGAGGCATTGACTTAGATGTTAAATTAATATTAAGAAAAGGTTAAGTGAATAAATAAAGGGTATAAAAGTAACTCGATTTCGACAAGATTCTGTTGACAAGTTTAACTCTTGAGTTGGAGTTTTGAGATTAAAATTTTGAAATAGATTCTACGGCAATCCCACAATTTTCCTCATCACCCATTCAACCGTGAGCAACACAAAAACAACGGCGAGAATCGGCAGTGAAGATAGAAGCTCAAACTTGTTCACATTTGACAATCGAACCGGTTCTTTCCATTCCGGGTCGATTTGCAATCCTTCTCGCAGGAATTCCGATGCCGTCATGAACTCGCCGCCTGTCACGGACGAAAGCTGTCTCAAAAGTTGAGCATTCATGGAAGTTTGAACAAACTCCATGTTCAACGGTTCAACGACAATTGTACCACTATCGACACCTAAAAAGCCCGAACTCGAATTTGCATGCGCAATATAAGCATACTTTCCTTCTCCAAGTCCACTTAGGCTGCCGACGTAGCTTCCGTCACCTGTCTGATTAAGTTGAACATCGTTCACGACCTGATGAGTTAACCATTTCTTTATGTTCACATTGACAGTCGCATCACTTACTGGCGAACCCGATTGGTCTTCAAGCAGCGCATCCAGATTTATTGTTTCAGATGGGTCATAAACTTTTTTATCCGCGTGGACGGTCAAAAGTTTTTGCCTGCCGCTGCTCATCAAGGTCCTTATGAGAGTCGTCAAGAAATCCTGTAGAAAATCACCGTTAAGTCCGCTGAGTGAACTCATGAGCTGCATTCTCCACAACCCGTACGCGAGGAACGCAGCGCTCCTACCTATCTGGCTTACATAAAAAATAGGGACATCTAACCGCACGCCATTCAAAACCGGAACCGCGAGTGGCGCCGCTGCATAAGCAGGTTTGCATTCAATTCTTTGGTAATACAAAGGCGGGATCAAATTTGAGTTCGAGCTTAATAAAGAATAAACCGACTGCAAACTTGCAGGGATTGTCTCCGCCCCCAATGCGGAAATTCCAACCTCGGTTTCCTGAATTTCAGAATTTTCTAAGTTTTGAGAATTCCGCAATCCTGAAAATTCTGATCTGAAATTCTCCACGGAAAACGGAAGCCTCGGCAGTTTGCTTACCTGCGTTGCGGAAAAATCTCTTCCCGCAAAATATGCAAACGGGACTTCCGATGAATTCAAAATATCCGAAACTATTCGAAGCGTTTCTGAAGAATGCGAATTCGGAAAATCATAAAGCAAGACCACATCATATTTTTTTAACAAAATCTCTGCCGAAGTCGCTTCAGTTGAAACTCCTGTCCGCGGCGATGCTCCCGTCGGCAAATAAAAAGTGTTCGCATCTCTTTGTACCAGGACGCTCAAATCAAAATCGCTGCTCGATTCAATGTTCCTTCGCAGGAACGCGACATCGACAGCCGGTTCACCTGCAACTAAAAGGATCGAATATTTTCCTTTCAGCACATCCACAGTCGCCGTCGCCGAATTATTTCTATCGTTGGCTTCTCCTTTCTGAGGCGCGACATAGACTTTCAAGACGTGTGTGCCAGGTTCATTAGGTGTATAATCAAATGAAACTTCGACATAGCCATTTTCCGCCAGTGTAACTTCTTTTGAATTCGTTTCCTTCTCGTCGTCCATCAAATGTGCTGTCACAACCTTGCCGCCGAAGCCGAACGAACTTATAATTGCTTTCACAACATTTTTCTTTCCCGCATAAATTGAAGGAGAGAGAATCAACTGTCTGATAGCAATATCCCTCGGCTGCGTTGAATCTCCGATTCCAACAGAGTAAACGGGAATTGACAAACTGCGAGCTATATCAATTGGATTTCCACCTGCGTTGTAATCACCGTCGGTCAGAAGGATAGCAAAAGCGGCTTGACCCGGCATTTGTTGGGATTGCTTCGGGACATCGACCAGGGCAGATTCAATGTTCGTTATCGGCTGATCAAACCTCAACGAGTCGAAATCTTTCGAAATCGGCATGACGTGATCACCGAAAATTACCGGAACGATGTCGAAATGAGCCGACAAATCTTTGATGGAACGCAATACCTCTTTTGTAATCTGTTTGCGGTTGATTGTACCATCATTTAAAGACATGCTCTCCGAATCATCAATAAGCACGAAGACATTCCGTTTCTTATTTGTGAACCGGACAAAATCCGTGACAAGATTCGACACCGCAAGCAAGAGAAGAAATATCGATAACGCACGCAGCACACCTAATAAAGTCTTGCTGGATTTAGAAACGCCCGCTGCATTATGGTACATTAAATAAGATATTCCTGCCGATGCGACTGCGAACAAAGCCAAAATAGAAAAAGGAATATCGAAGCGAATTGAAAAATTCATTTCAAATAAAGGGACTTAAGAACCTTTACCGAGCCGGCGACATTAACTCTGATGAGATAAACTCCGCTGCTGACATCTTGACCGTTAGTGGATCTGCCGTTCCAGGTAAACTCCTGGTAACCCGACGGCAATTCCCCATCGAAAATGGTGCTTACTTTTCTACCGAGTACATCATACACATCTATGCCGACATGATAATCGTTCTTCAATACAAAGCTGATATGCGTTTCCGAGGTAAATGGGTTCGGATAATTGTAGAAGAGCAGATAATTTTCAGAAATGGGAGTGCCGACGATCCCGAGAGCTTTGATGGCATTCCATGCGTTCACAATGCCCCAGCCGTAAAAGTTATTCGGATATGTCGAAGTCCTCGTTGGGAAATTCGGGTCATCGACTTCGACAGCAGTGGATTTGAGTAAGTTGATAACCTGCATTGGCGTGAAGTTCGGCCGAACGGAGAGTATCAACGCCGCGACACCGGCGGTAATAGGCGCGGAAAAAGATGTACCACTTTCATAGGTATAAGTATCGGGCCCCGGCGCAACTGCAACATAATCACCTTCTCCATCCGCTACAAGGTCCGGTTTAATCCTGCCATCGTTTGTCGGACCGGTCGAACTAAAACTGGCAAGATATCCGTTCAAATCCACTGCTCCGGCAGAAATTATGCTATCGGCATCCGCAGGCACGAGCATCGTTCCGACGACCCCATTGCCGTTACCTTCGTTTCCCATCGCGTCAACTACAACAACTCCGAGTTCCGCCGCCCTGGTCGCTGCAATACTCGCAAGTGCAGTCTTTCCGTTGAAATCGCCCCGCGACCAGAAATAAGATTCGGATGAATCAACAGCCCCGCTTGAATCAACAAAGAGATCGTAGCCAAGTGAAGATGAGACAACATCGGCTCCCCGAGATTCCATCCACTCAATCCCTTCAACCCAGTTATCTTCTTCCCACTTGTAGTCCGTTACGGGGACATATTCTGTCTTCGCGAGCATGAAATCGGCGCCGTAGGCAACTCCAACAATGTTTCCGGGTGAATACCCTCCAAGGACAGAAAGAGTCGATGTACCATGATTATCTTGATCTGGCGCGTCACCCGGTTGATTTTCAGTGATGGAATCGTTTTGGATAAAGTCATGCTCTCCGACAATTTTTATATTTTTTAATGCGTCATGAGTTTCATATCGAAATCCCGAATCGAGCATCCCAATTAAGACACCAGCGCCGTTTATTCCCAAAGAATGCACTTGCGGTATTCCACTAAGCTCAAATTGTGTAAAAGAAGGCCCATAAAAACTTGAATCACCAGGCTGGGAAGAAACTTTCATCGGAATCTTCTGAAATGCCTGCACCGGATTTACTGGCCCAATTGGAGAAGTATAAGCAACAATTTTTTTTGTCGCGACAACGAATGGCAATTGTTGAATTATTTTTAATTGAACAGAGTCCGCGACGATGACCGCTGCATTGAACCACCGGCTCGTTCCTCTAATTGTCAAACCGATGGAATTCAAACTATCTAGATAAGGAGGATAAACCGGGAAATCATAACTTGAAACGGCAACGGAAGGAGATAGTACCTTGAGACGGCGGCTAATTGCCCTCGGACTTAGCACATCCATATTCACCAGATATACTTCGCTCGATTCGCCTTTTGAAAGTCGCGTGAATGCACCCTCATTCGGTTTATCTTTAAAGAAAACCCAATATTTAGTTTGCGCATCCAATCGCGTCGGCACAAATGCCAACAATGACAGTATCACTAAAATTACCACTGAAAAAAGGGGACGCAGAGCTCGAAAAAGAAAGTATGAAGGTACATAGAGAATGATCAAATTTTTTCTCTTTGTTTCTCTGTAATTTTCTTTGTGTCTCTCTGTGTTAATTTTTTTTGATGGGCTTTCAGCAACATCTCTATGAGGACCTCACTCTTCATGCCTCAAGAAGTCGTCTGACTATCTCCGGGGTTGTTACATTTTCCGCTTCGGCGTTGAAGTTGGTTATTATTCTGTGTCTCAAGACCGAAAGAGCAATTTTCTTTATGTCGTTGATATCAGGACTGAATCTGTTATCAAGTGCGGCGTTCGATTTTGCTGCAAGGATCAGATACTGCGATGCGCGCGGACCGGCACCGTAATTCACAAATTGCTTGATAAAATCTGGTGCTGATGAATTTTGCGGACGTGTTCTGATAGAAAGCTCAACCGCATATTTTATTACCGACTCGGAAACTGGTACGCGTCTAACAAGTTCCTGAAAATACAGTATGTCAGCACCCGCGACAACTTTCTTGACCGACGGGGTGTAATCTCCCGTTGTCGATTGGACAATTTTTATTTCTTCGTCCGCGGAAGGATAATCGAGCCAAAGATTAAACATGAACCTGTCGAGCTGCGCTTCGGGCAGCGGATATGTACCCTCTTGTTCAATCGGGTTCTGCGTCGCGAGGACGAAAAAGGGGGGGCTAGCTGAAAGGTTTGTCCAGCGGCAGTGACGCGATATTCCTGCATCGCTTCAAGAAGCGCGCTTTGAGTTTTCGGAGGAGTGCGATTTATCTCATCGGCAAGAATAATGTTCCCGAAAAGCGGACCCTTTACAAACCTGAATGCCCGTTCGCCTGTAGTAACATTCTCCTCAATTATTTCCGTGCCAGTGATGTCACTCGGCATTAAGTCAGGAGTAAATTGGATCCTACTGAATTTTAAATTCAACGCGTCTGCAAGAGTTTTCACAAGCAGGGTCTTTGCCAATCCCGGAACGCCGACAAGCAAGCTGTGCCCTCGCGAAAGAATCGTCACAATAATCTGTTTAATGATTTCGTCTTGCCCGACGATCACTTTCGCAATTTCATTTCGCAACTCGGAAAAACTTTTGTTGAGCAGCGAGATTCCTTCTACGTCGGATATTCTTTCTTTTTCTAATATTGTTTGATTCATTTAAGACTTCAATCTACAATTAACGATCTAAGGTTTTCTGTTTCCGTCCGAATCCACGATTTCAATTTCGCCGAACTTGCCTAATTTATTCCCGATTTCTTTTGAGTTACCGCTCAGAACGACGGATAACCTATCGGGCTTAATGTACTTTCTTGCTGCGGCCCGTATATCTCCCGCGGTCAATTTCCGGACACTCTCCTGATATTTATTGTAATAATTTTTGGGAAGATCGTACAGCTCGATCGCGATTACTCTGGCCGCGACTTGTTGCGGCGTCTCTAACTGAATCGGGAAAAGTCCGACTATATAATTCTTTACCATCTCAATTTCATCCTTTGATGGCACGGTGTCGCGAATCTTGCTTAACTCTTTGAAAACTTCATCAATGGTTTCGCTCGTCACTTCGTTTCTAACATCCGCCGATACTTCAAAAAGTCCCGGTAGCGCTCGGGCATCAAACGCACTTCTTCCACCGTATGTATAACCATGGGCTTCCCGCAAATTCTGATTTATCCGCGAACTAAAGTAGCCTCCTAAAAGGGTGTTCATAACCATGACTTTTACGTAATCGGGATTATTTCTGGCAATCCCGACGCCGCCAATTCTCAATGCGGATTGAACCGCTGCCGGTTTATCGACGATAACGATTTTTCTTTCGTAACTTCCCGAAAGCATGGGAGGGACATGGGAATTCCTTTGCTTTCCTTTCCATTTTGAAAAATATTTTCTCACATATTTATCGGCTTCCTTCGAAGTGATGTCTCCGGCAAACGCAATGAAGGAATTATCCGGCACATAAAAATTATTATGAAAGTCAAGAAAATCTTTCCGGATCATTGTGCTGATCGATTTCTCTGTACCACTATGTGGATTCCCATACGGATGATCGCTGAAAACGACTGCGGCAAAACGGGTATCGGCTAAATATCCCGCATCCGATTTCATCTGTTGAATTGAGGCTAATCGCTGTGTTTTAACACGATCGATCTCTTCCTGAGGAAAAGCCGGGTTAGTCACTACGTCATGTAAAACGTCAAAGGCTACATCAAGATGGTTCTTTAAAACTGAAACGAACACCTGACTGGCGTCCCATGATGCATTGGTCGAAAGAGACCCGCCGACAAAATCTATTTCCTCGGCAATCTTAACGGCAGATCGCTTCTTGGTTCCCTTCGTAATAAGTTCACTTGTTACACTTGCAAGGCCCGGCAGAGAACCGTCGAAAGTTGCGCCGCTCTTCACAACATAACCTATTGTCACAATTGGAAGCTCGTGATTTTCGACAACGAACGACTTAAAACCATTTGTATATTTTTTTTCCAAATATTTCGGGAAAGACACTTTACTTTGCGAGCCGGATTTCGGCGGTTTCGAGCGGTCTAAAATTACTATTTTACGGCGTTCCATCATACTAATGCTTTGTCGGATAATAATGTAAAACTACTCTTTTGTCTTCTTTCAAGAAACGCCGTGCGACATCGATTATCATCTCCGGCGTAACGGACAGTTCGCGATCAACTTCCGAGTTAATCATTCCTGCATCGTTAAAAAATGTGTGGTAGTGTGCCAGAGCATCGGCGACTCCGCTATTTACAGAAAGCCTTCCGACATAAGCCGATAACGTTGCGTTCTGTGTCTTTATGAATTCGTAATTGCTTACGACGGCGTTCGCCAGCTTGTCCATCTCTTCATCGAAAATCGTCAGGGCTTCTTTTTCAGAATGCCCTGGTGTAACGAAAGCCGAGAACATGAATACACCTGTCTTTTCCATACCTTCAATCGAAATGTCGAAGTCGGAAACGGCTTGCGTTTCATATACCAATCTTTTATAAAGCCTCGAACTGTTTCCATCCGATAAAATTTTTCCGATCTGGTTAAGCGCATAATATTCTGACGAACCATCTTGCGGAACCCTATATGCAACAAAAACCGCAGGTGATGGAACATCTCCGATCATAGTCTCTGTAATTTCCTTGCTCGCGGATTTCTCTTCAAATGGAATAGCCCGAATCGGGTTACCACTCGCGGGAATATCTGAAAAATATTTGAACACCCATTTCTCGGCGTTCCTAAAATTTATGTCGCCGCTTATGACAAGTACGGCATTGTTAGGCCTGTAATATCGCTCATAAAATTCACGCACATCTTCCATGGTTGCAGCGTCCAAGTCCTCCATGGATCCTATCACCGGCCAGTGATACCGGCTGAGCGGGAAAACAAGTCCCTGCATTTTCTCGGAGGCATCACCGTAAGGACGGTTATCAACTCTCCACCGCTTTTCTTCTTTAACAACTTCTCTCTGGGTGGAAAGTGCTTCATCGGTCACGCTGAACTTCAGCATCCGGTCGCTTTCCAACCAGAGCGCTAACGGCAGTTGACTCGATGGAAGGACATCATAATAATTTGTTACATCTTCCGTTGTGTAAGCATTATTATAACCACCCGCGAGCGAAATATATTTGTCGAATTCCCCTTTCTTCACGTGTTCCGAGCCTTCGAACATCAAGTGCTCAAAGAGATGTGCAAAGCCGGTCTTTCCATTCTTTTCATTCTTCGATCCGACATGATAACAAACATCTACCGCAACAACCGGGACACAACTATCTTTGCGAAGGATGATGGTTAAGCCGTTGTCAAGTTTGAACTGTTTATAATCAACATTAACTCTCACCATTTCCGGATTCTCAATTAATCGTCTTTGCGACATATTTTTACCGCTCATAAACATGCTCTAAAATTATTTGTTACGAAAAAAGTCCCAGCAAAGGAAGGCAGCAGGTCGGGCATCATGCCCGAGGGAAGTGCGCCTTCAAAGAATATCAACTCAGAATCTTACAGTAAATTTGCTTCTTGATTTGATCGATCCACTTCAGATATGCCTCGTTCTGTTTCATGCTTAGTGCCATGTTGCTTAGCCTGTCATAGTCCTGCTCAAGATTAACTTTGTGAGCCGGAATCCGGTTGCGCAAATAGACAATATTATAACCGTATGATTTTCCGAAAATCACTTTAATAGGCTCGCTAATCTCACCGATTTTCATGTTGCGCACTGTATCAAGAAACGCCGGGTTGTCTTTGAGTTGATCCAATGTAACCGTTCCCAAATCGCCACCAAGCTCGCGTGTATCTTGATCCTGCGAATACTCACGGGCAAGCGTTGCGAAGTTTTCGCCTCTTATGTTCCGCGCATGAAGCGAATCAAGAAAAACGATCATAGAATCATCATCGGATTTTAGATGAGGAATTCTGATTAAGATGTGCCTTGCATGTACTAAATCTCCGCGACGTTCCAGCAACTGGATGATATGCAGACCAAACTGTGTCTCCACGAAATCCGATATCTCACCAGGCTTCAAATCATAGACAGCATGCTCAAACTCCGGAACAAACTGTCCTCGTTTCGCCCAGCCCAAGTCTCCACCGGATGAAGAACTGCCGGGATCCTGAGAATATTTCTTTGCGAACTCTGCGAAATCGGCACCCTTCTTCAATGAATCGAGAATTGTTTTTGCCTCGGAATACGCTTCTGCACGAGCTTTCTCACTTGGTTTCGGAACCATGAAGATGTGACTCAATGTCACTTGCTCCGGTATTTCCGCGATACTATCCTTATAAGTTTCGTAAAAGTCTCGAAGATCGATAGCTGAGACTTTCATGTCGCCAAACTTTTGTTGTTTCAGCTTCTGAATTATTAATTGCTTCCGCATCTCGTCTCTAAACTCGCTGCGTATTTTGTTTATCGACATTCCATAAACTTCCTCAAGTTTCTGCTGGCTCCCAAGCTGCTTGACCAAATTTTGAATTCGCGAATCAAGCTCCCTGTTCACCTCATCATCTGTCACCGTCACGCTGTCAAGAATCGCTTGCGCGAGAATCAGCTTGTCATCGATAAGCCCTTCAAGGACTCTGCTTCGAAACGACTGATCATTCGGATCAAGCTTGTTCTGATAAGCAAGAAGTTGTACCTGATAATCCAACTCGCTCTTCAAAATGATTTCATTGCCAACTACTGCGACGATCTTGTCAAGCACGGGTTTGTTCTGTGCTTGAGCGGTTCCGACTAATGCAACAGATGTGAGGCTGAGGATTAATAATTTTGGATATACAATCAACGGTTGAAGATTAAAAATGGACCATCTAAAATTTTTAATGCAAAATTTTATCAACTTCATCACTCCAGAATACTCGTATCTCTAATTGCAACACTCGGATCAACCTGAAAATTTCCGACCGAATGAAGTGAATCCAACAAATGTTTGTAAAGCTGTCGCCTCTTTTCGATCATCATTTTTTCTTTGATCATCGAAGTTGCGTAATCGAGAGGGAAATAATCTCCGACCCCAAACTTCTGCTTTACCTGTACGACGTAACTCAAGCTGTCAACTTGAATTGGGAAGGAAACACTTCCGGCACTGATCGACTGTACCACATTCCATATTGCAGGATTTATGTCTGAAGGAGTCAAATACACAGAATCCTTTACATCCATTACTGCATAAGTGGGAATGTCATTGAATATTTCGCTCCAATTTTTTCCTGACACGAGAGCATTCCTGAAAGCTACCGCAAAACTTCTTTTGTCAAAAGCCGCCAGGTTAACACAAACCACTTCTCCAGTTGTTCGAAGTTCTTCACGGTGAGCGGCATAGTAATTTGAGATTTCTTCAGGGGTCAAATCAGCAGGCGCACCATATATTCTTTTGTTGAGCAGCACCGTGATCGCAAGCTGCCGGGAAAATTCTTTAACTCTTTCTTTAAACTCCGAAGCGTGGTCCAAACCCTGTTTCTTTGCCTCGTCGAACAATAATTCCTGGTTGACCCAATTTGAAACATAATTCCTGACCGCATATGCCGAGTTAGTGTCGACATGCGCGGCGACTTCACCCATGTAAAGCTCAGAACTGTTTACCGAAGCAAGGAGACGCCCCGACTCTTGCTGCCGTGAGCATCCGATAGATAGAAATATCAATGCCACCGGCAGCAAGGCATTCAAATAATCAGTCCTGTGCCAACAATTCATGAAAAGTTTTGTCATCGATTGTAACGCCGAACTCTTTCTTCAGACTTTCGAGCCACTCGCTCTGAATTTTCTTAGACTCCATTTCCTGGTAATCCGAAGAAACCTCTCCGCGTGCCTCTTCGAATGTTTTCGGCTGTGGTGGTACAAATTGGTTGACCTTTATTATCGAATATCCGCCTTCGAATATGGTCGGTTTACTGATGCCGCCTTCTTTCATAGCCATCGCTATGGTCGCAAGAACATTTGCGGAATCGGCAAACACTCCCCAGTGACCATCTTGCTTGGCCATGCCGGGGCGCGTCGTATATTTTGCAGCAAGTGAATCGAAGTCGCCTCCGTTTTTCAATGAATCATAAATGAATTTCGCAAGGCTGTCGTTGCCGACTCGTATCTCGCTCAAGTCAACGCGCTTAGGCCAATAATATTTGTCAACATGTTCGAAGTAATATGGTTTAAGCGCACTGTCGGTCGCGGCGATCTTATCCCAAACCATCTGCTGCTCAATATGATAAAGCAAAATTCCGTTTTCGTATTGTTTGATGAGAGAATCGAATTCAGCATACGTCTGTGCTTTTTTCAACGAATAGACGGTAAGTATCATTTGCTTTGCGGATTCGTCAACAAGAGAATTAATATTTTTCCAATTTGCCGGAATCGATTTAAAACTTTCGCCCGATTCTTCGAATGATAACACGGTGTCGATGATTCCGGAAGATTTGTCAAAAGTGAACGCGACCTTTTGCCGGTCTTCAGGTGTCAGTAAGGAATCAAAATCCAATTGCTCAAATTGTCTGGTGGTATCAATTTTTCCGTACAGGAATCTGAGCGTCTCTTCATCCTTTTGATAATTGTATTCAGCCTCAACGCCATTAATAAAGCGAGCAAGACCGATTTTATAGCCGCCCTTCAAATAATTTTCTCGAATCTTATCCTTAGCTTCAGTAAATGAAGAAACGGGTTTTATATCCGTCAATTTAATAATGTGGTAACCGAATCGCGTCCGAACCGGACCTACGACTTGTCCGACTTTCATGTCGAACGCAGCCTCGTCGAATTCTCTGACCATCATTCCTCGCGAAAAATATCCGAGATCTCCACCTTTCGCCGCAGAAGATTTATCCGAAGAATTATCTTCGGCAAGTTTGGCAAAGTCAACGCCCTGCTTGATCGAGTCCATGATGGCAATCGATTCATTGTAAGCCTTCATTGTATCCGCCGGATCATTTCCTTTAATGGAAATGAGTATGTGGCTTGCGCGAACGCTTTCAACGCGCGGTTGCCTTTCCGTTAATTTTAGGATTAAGTACCCGTAAGGCGTCCGTATCGGCGTCGGGCCGACTTCTCCCGAATTTAAGGAGTACAACATATCCTCAAATTCTTCTCCGCCCGGATATTGAAGGACGCTGCCCGCAGTTATGTAATAAGTGTCGCCGCCGCGATATATTTTGATCAGCGAATCAATAGGAGCCCCCGCCTTCAACCCTTTTATCGCCTCAACGGCCTCGTTATATGCCTTCAACGTATCGCCCGCCGGATGAGTGGAATCCGGAATAAAACGAATAAACACCTGATTAGCCCTGACTTCATATTTTTTCCGCTCATAAATTTTTTGGACCATCGGCTCCGTTATTTCATGTTCCATCACATAGCTCACCGCCAATTCCCCCTCGTATCCTTGCATTTCTACTTTGACTGCCGGATCATCTTGAACATGTTCCTTTTCCGCATCAAGAAGTTTAAGATTATAATCGACAAGAAGATGCAAGAATTTGTCTTTGTTCTGGATCGAGTCTCTTGAATCGGAACTTGCGAAGTTATTTTGTGCGTATTGCTTTTTGAATTCACCGTAAGTAATCTTTTTATTACCTACTGTCGCTATCACTTTGTCATCGACGTTCATATTCGCAGCACAGCCCGCGATCATAATTCCTAATACTGGTATAAAAAAAATTTGCTTAAATGACATCCAAAAATCCTCCATTTTGAATTTTAAGGTAAACAAAATCATAAACAACCGCGATCTGAAAATCAAGGTTCAAAATGCAGCGAGTAGCCCTTGTTCGCACTTCTTGTGTAGCGGTGTGCACTTTGCGCCATCCCGCAAACCTAATTAGACATAAATAATGGAGTTGGAGATGGCGTCACTGGCGCTCGCTTTCGGCCCGTCCATTTATTGGAGGGACGAGCTATCAGCTAAAAGCCAATTCAGTTTTAACTTTTGAATTAAGATCGTAATTTGTTTTTTCTTTTTTCGTTCTTTAACTTGGTTAGCTTTTTTTGTGGGAAATTGAGAAAAAAAAATTGCAAAATATTTACTGAGTAATACATCGAAATGCTTGCTCTTCTAACCGGCCTCCTCATTGGAATTGTTATATCGATCCCTATCGGTCCAATAAACGTTACGGTAATCTCGAAGGGTTTCAAGCAAGGTTTCGGAAATGCTTTTGCCGTCGGACTTGGTGCGTCGGCGATGGATTTCTTTTACTGTAGTGCCACAATGCTCGGCCTCTCAACAATCGTTCACAAGCTCGAAGTGAATGTGATCTTTCAGGTCATCGGCTTTTTCTTACTCCTCTACCTCGGCATAAAAGATATAGCTACTAAAGTTGAGAATTTCAGATACGAAAACGTCGTCCCCAAAAACGGCAATTTTCACAGCGCTTTTCTAATCGGGGTTTTTATGTATGTATCAAATCCAACTCTTGTCGCTTTCTGGATCACTCTGAGCGGAATGATACAATCATCAAGCACAATTGTCAGCGGAGTTGGAGACGGTGCACTTTTCGCGCTTGGAGTAGGCTTCGGGACCGCGCTCTGGTATTATTCACTATTGAAAGCAATATTTTTAAAACGGGATTCTTTCAAGGCTGAAACATTGACGATTCTGTCGAGGATTTCTGGTTTTATTATGTTAGCTTTTAGTTCTTATATTGGTTATGAATTATTGGTCCATTTCCTGCGACATGGCGTAAGATGAAGTTATATTGTTCGCAAGAGACGAAGATCGGATATGCTTTTAGGAAAGTTTTATATTCAGGCACAGAGGTAACGCCTGAATATTTTTTATTTTTGACAAAAGGCAAAAGGTTTATTACATGTCTCAACTTCGAGTAAAAGTACTGCCGTCCATGGTGAGAACCTCTATGAAGATGAGGAGAATCGAAACGATCCTTGGCTCACTGAACATTCATCAGCAATTTGAAAATGATTTAGCTCATAAAGTGTTCTGTGCTTCGTTCGAAGCGCCGATAGGGATCACTTACATCGCATCGACTGAAAAAGGTCTTTGCAAGATAGCTCTCCCAAAAGATGGCAAGTCAAGTTTCTTCAGTTGGATAAATGAAAACTTTTTGCCTGACGAAATCGTCGATGATCGGAAAAGGAACTCGATTTCAATCCGACAACTCAATGAGTACTTCATCGGTAAGCGAACTAGATTTGATCTGGACGTTGATCTCATCGGCACCACGTTCCAACAGCGGATATGGGCGGAAATTGCTAAGATACCTTACGGCACAATTTCCACTTACAAACAAATCGCAAAGCATGTTCACACAAAAGGGTACAGGGCCGTCGGTGCCACGATAGGCAAAAATCCGTTGCCGATCGTGATTCCATGTCATCGAGTAATCGGATCGAATCTTAAATTAGTCGGCTATGCGGGTGGAATAAAATTGAAAGAGTACCTGCTTAGGTTGGAAGGCATCATACTCATCTAACCGCTATTAGCTATAGTGGTTGAATATCGTTCAAAATGACAGGGACATCCCGAGTCCGGCACCTCTCGGGGAAGCGACCGGCGAAAAGGATAACTTGGGTGCTTCACTATTATGTTTATCATCCAGTGTGACACCGAAGGGATGTGTCGCAATTTCTCCAAATGAATACCCGAGCGCGAGCGCGAGAGGAAAATCGCTCCACCAATGAATTCCATAAGCAACCAAACTTGACGAGATGGCACCAAGCACAACATATCCCACAGGTCTAAGCCAAGTTATTTCCGGATAATTATCAGCGATTACTATGAGGGTCGTCGTTGCTGTTGCGAGATGGCCAGACGGAAACGCATCATAATGCGGAGTGTGTTTTGCGTATTGAATTTGATTTGGAAAAAATATCCAAGCGCCTGTCCTCTTTGTCGAGACAAACGGACTTTCCCGACCGGTGATATGTTTTAGCAATTGGACAATTCCCCCGCAAGCAAGTATAGCTTCCGTCAATTCGCTCGCAGTTCTAAGAGAACGCACATCATCAAACGCAAAACCGTATGCGGCAAATGCCCCTACAATCCCGAACTGAAATCTCCCATCGCCTGTAAAAACCATCCAATCACTAAATCTGTGAAAACCTGGAGACTCATCGTACCATTTCTTTTCTGTCCAATACCACTGACGATCAGCTACAACTAAAGCAGTCGTCACTCCCGCCATTCCGATAATCGCAGGAATGTTTTTTACTTCGAAAGTCTCTTCCGAATACTCGAGCCAGTCTCCGGGTATGTGGGTAATCATGTCGTACCACTTTGGCAAGTAATCATTATTCACGTCTTTCGGAAGGCTGTCGTTCACTGAATATGAAACTTGCTGACGAATAGCGGTTGTGTCACCGCTTGCTTCCTTTGGATTTTTTTCAATAGCAAAAGAACTGTGGGCCAGTATGAGGTAGGAGCATAGTACCACACTTAAATTGAATTTGCCACAATATATAAACATTACGATTATCAGCCTTGACTTATTGATTTTAGAACATAGTTTATAACGCAGGAATTCTTAAATCAAGGAATTTTTTGGGAGGGACATAACCTTGCGAAAGGTTGACGCTTTCGCAAGGTTATGAAAGGTTATTCGTATCTGAGTGCTTCGATCGGATTCAAATTCGCCGCCTTACGAGCAGGATACCATCCGAAAAATATTCCGATCGCTGCCGCGAATGCAAACGCTAAGCAAATCGATTCCGGTGAAATAACTATCGGCCACTTCTGAAGGTTGGAAACTAATTGCGAAGTTAAAACCCCTAATACGATACCGATAAGTCCGCCAGCGAAACTCAAGCTCAATGCCTCGATCAAAAATTGCGTCAAGACATCGTTGCCCCGCGCACCGACCGCCATCCTTATTCCTATCTCGCGTGTGCGTTCCGTAACGGAGACAAGCATGATGTTCATTATTCCGATCCCGCCTACCACGAGCGATATCCCGGCAATACTTGCTAATAAAAGTGTCATCGTTCCTGTTGTAGCTTCTGCCGTGCTTGCAATTTCTGTTTGCGTTCTTACCGTGAAATCGTTCGCCTCCCATTCCGTCAACTTGTGCCTTATTCTAATGAGCTGCGTAATCTCATCGCTTGCTTCATTGATAGCATCTTCAGATAGCGCTGAAGCGAAAATCACATTCGCATAAATTCCGCCGACAAGTTTTTTCAGAACCGTCGAAAAGGGAGCAATAATAATATCATCTTGATCATTCCCGCTCGCATCTTGACCTTTCGCCGATAGAACACCGATAATCCTGAAAGGAAGATTTCCGATCCGGATTGTCTGCCCGACAGGAACCGCATTTTGTCCGAACAAGTTCGTCACAATGGTCTGACCGACAATACATACTTTTGTCTCACCGCGCTCATCCGATGCTGTGAAGTAATTGCCGCTTTGCAGAGGCCAAGCTCTTATGTCGAAATAGTTTGGATAACCGCCCCATATACCGGTACGCCAGTTTTGGTTATTTGCAATAGTCTGTTGGACACTTCTTACAACGGGCGTTACATATTGAACTGCGGGACACTGTTTGCTGATCGCGATCGCGTCATCTTCCGTGAACCGTGTAAATGTCGCTGCTTGCGTTCTGACTCCGCCTTGATTTGACGCGCCGGGAAAAACAATCAACATGTTTGTTCCTAGAGAAGCGATCTGTGCTTTGACCGCATTACTTGCTCCTTGCCCGATTGCAAGCATTGCAATCACAGCCGCAACACCAATAATGATTCCCAACATCGTCAGGAAAGAGCGAAGCTTATTTCTGCCAAGTGAACGGTAAGCGATTTTTAATATGTTAATAATTTTCATGACTCTAACTCTTCTTCCAATACGGGTATCTTCGGCAATTCTTCAGAGGCAATTTTTCTGTCTTCCACAGTGACAAGCCGATTTATCTTCCCGTCTTTGAATACGACATTTCTACCCGTATACTGGGCAATGTCCATTTCGTGAGTTACGAGGACAACGGTGATTCCGCGTTCGTTGAGCTTCTGGAAAATTTCCATCACTTCAACACTTGTCCGTGTGTCTAGATTTCCTGTCGGCTCATCTGCAAGAATCACGACAGGATCATTCACCAAAGATCTTGCGATTGCTACTCTCTGCTGCTGTCCACCTGAAAGCTGGTTTGAATAGTGAAGTGCTCGGTCAGAAAGTCCGACTGCGTTAAGCGCATCAAGCGCCTTCTCTTTTCGCTGAGCTGAAGAAACTGAATTTGAATAAAGAAGCGGCAATTCGACATTTTCCAACGCGGTCGTTCTCGGCAAAAGATTGTACGCTTGAAAAACAAATCCTAACTTCTTATTTCTAAGACGAGCAAGCTCATCACGATCCAATTTTGCGACTTCGATATTGTCTAAAAAATATTCACCGCTCGTCGGCGTATCGAGGCATCCCAAAATATTCATAAAGGTTGACTTACCGGAACCGCTTGCTCCCATGATAGCAACAAACTCACTCTTGTTAACGTCAAGGCTAATTCCGCGGAGTGCGTGAACTTCAAAGTCACCCATCTTATAAATCTTGACTATATGTTTTACGGAAATTATCGACTCGGACATGGCTTTAGAATCTCCTCTGACCACCAGCAAGCGGATTATTTTGTTGCGTGCTCGAAGAAGATTGGGTCAGCGTACCAACTGCCACATCATCGCCTTCTTTAAGATCGCCTTGCACCTGGGTATTGGTTCCGTCTGACAAGCCGAGCAAAATTCGCACTGGTTTTATTTTTTTGCCATCGATGACCCAAACTCTGAAATAACTCCCTGGAGTCAACTCCCGATTCTGAGCATTCCCCCCTGTGCCGCTGTTGATTCCTCCGCCTGATCCTGTTCCGGCATTGCCGCCATTTTGATTTCTTCGCTGCTGAAATTTTTGCTTGATTGAATCCGGAAGTTGTTTCATAAGTTGATCCAGATATTCGCTCGGCGGTGTGAACCGCAAAGCTGTCGTCGGAATTCTTAGAACGTCTTTTGCTTGCGCAACATTGATCGTTAAATTCGCCGTCATACCCGGCATCAATTTCAGACCGGGATTTGGAGCATCTATTATAACCGTATATTCCACCACATTTTGAACCAACGTAGACTGCAACCTTATTTGTGAAACTTTCCCGTTGAAAACATCAGACGGAAAAGCATCGACAGTAAATGTAACAGTTTGAGCGACTTTCACATTGCCGATATCTCCTTCATCAACGGACGCCTGCACTTGCATGCGGGACAAATCATTCGCCACCGTGAAAAGAAGCGGCGTATTGAAACCCGCAGCAACCGTCTGTCCGATGTCAACATTTCTTGAAACCACGACGCCGCTTATCGGAGCTTTGATCGTCGCGTAGCTTAGATTTATGTGCGCCTGATCAAGAGCTGTCTGAGCGCCTTTGACATCTGCCTGTGCACTTTCGTATGTTGACAAAGCCGTATCGTAATCGGATTGAGAGTCGAGATTCCGGTCGAATAATTGTTTCACCCTATCGAAAGTGACTTTTGCTTGATCGGCTGCAACTTTTGCCTTTTGCAAATTTGATTCCGCAACTTCAACACTTGCCCAGAGAAACGTTGTATCTAATTTAGCCATCACCTGTCCTTTTCTTACGTGCGAATTCCAGTCAGCAAATAGCTGGGCAATCGTTCCCGATACTTGCGTCCCGACTTGAAGAGTCGTATCGGCAGCAATTGTGCCCGTCGCCGTAACTACAACGTCTAAATCTCCGCGCGACACTTTCAACGTCAGCCATTTAGGATCTTCCGACTTGCCGTTCGAAACAAAAAATAAAACCCCGCCTATCACTGCGAGCACAATAATCGCAGCAATTATCATTGTTTTCTTTTTTTTCATCTCTTCATTCTCTCATTCTTACTTTATAGTTCCCATTGCGCGCTCGAGTCTCGCATACGAAACATTATAATTGTAAAGGGATTGAATATAGGTAATCCGAGCGTTCGCCAGAGCTACTTGAGCATCTGTGGTTTCGAGTGCGGTACCAATCCCCGAATTGTATCTTCCGACAGCAAGTCGCAAAGCTTCATCCGCTTGTTCTACCAATTTTTTTGATGCTTGTATGCTTTCGATCGCTTCCTGCAACGCAAATTCTTGTTGTTGAACATCCAAATATAGTGATTGTATAACTAAATCATTAGACGCTTCCGCATATTTAAGGGTTGCCTTTGCTTGGTCTATACCCGCGTCGAGTGCAAAGCCTTGGAAAATCGGGAGCGACAAGGTAACCCCGACATTCCATCCGGGGTAAAGAGGCTGTGGCGTTAGATTACGCCAGTTGTATCCGCCCGAAGCGGAAATGCTTGGCAGATTAGCTGTCCACGCAGAAGCTAAAAACTGTTTGCTCGCTTCGACATTTGCCTGACTTGAAAGGAGCTCAGGACGATTCTTCAACGCTGTATTAATTGCGGTCTCCATGTCGATGTTCACATACGAAACCTCTAAAATATCCGATAGCGCAAAATTGTCCGGCAATTTCTGACCGATTGCATTTTCAAGCTGGACACGCGTAATCTTTAAATTATTTTCTGCCTGGATCAGATTAACATCCGCATTTGCAACCGTTACTTCCGCGTTGACAACATCGTACTGCGGTGCCGTACCAGCTTTGAAGAAACCCTGTGCCTGCTTGAGATGATCCTCAGCTTGTTGGACGGTTTCCGAATCCACTTCGCGGACACGCTCAGCGGCTAAGTAATTGAAATAGGTGATGTAAGTATTGACGATGACATCTTCACTCGACGATCTCATATACTGGTTCGACGCGTCAACAAGGTCGGCCGTTCCGGAAACTTTCGTAATTGTTTTTCCGAAATCGAAAATCAATTGCTGCGCTTGAAATCCGGTAGTATAGTTATCGTAAAATCCGGTTAAAACATTTTTTCCCAGAATAAATGTGCCACCATTTCGGGTCACGGCTGCCTGCGCCGAAATCTGCGGCATCAGCGATGACCTCGCCAGCTCCAAATTCGACTCGGATGAATCCACTCCGCTTTCAGCAATACGAATCGACGGGTTGTGTTTCAACGCAATCTGAACGCATTGTTCTAACGTCAACGTGTCTGTTTGCGCAAGCACAACGGTCGGCAGAACCAAGTACAAAAAGAGATAATTCTTCATAGACTCCAACATTAATTAAGATTATAGACGGCAAATTTGAAAAGAAGTTCGACTAAACCTTGTCAAGGTTACTCCACTCATTTTGCGTTAATAATTTTCCCAAAAATTCTCGACAAAGTTTCTAAAGTTTGTAACCAATTTTTCTCAAGAAATCATGGCGTGTTTTCTTGTCTGCCTCTGTTTCAATTCCTTTAGACTTAACACCATCAATAACGCCAAGAATTCCTCTGCCCTGTCCATTTTCGGCGACGATAATCTGAGCCGGGTTTCCGGTCGCACAATAAATGCTCGCGATTTCAGGAGTATTTTTGATTGTATTTAAAATGTTCACCGGAAATCCATCGCGCATGAATATTACAAAGACATGCCCGGCAGAAAGTTGCAGCGCATTTTTTTTTGCAAGTGCGACCATCTCATCGTCATTTCCAGAAAAACGAATAAGTGCAGGACCGGAAGACTCACAGAAAGCAATTCCGAATTTCATTTGAGGAACCGTTTGGACAATTGCTTCGTGTAAATCCTCAACTGTCTTGATAAAATGAGATTGACCAAGGATAAAATTGACATCCTCAGGTTTTTCGATACTCACAACTTTCAGATCCATACGACCTTCCTTTTTTACATCTTAATAAATTTTTTTTATGGACGAAACAGTGTCTTATCCTAACTTTTATTCAGCTGTTCCATCATTCCAATTTGGGCTTGCGTACACAATTTTTCCAGCGACGATTGTCCCTAATATTTCATCATCAGGAATTTCTTGCGGCAAAATTTTTCTGAAATCTTTCTTAAAAATGGTAAAGTCCGCATACTTCCCTACCGATATTGTGCCTTTATCATTTTCCTGAAATGCTCCGTATGCCGGCCAAATTGTAAATGCTTTCATCGCTTCTTCGAGCGACATCTTTTCCTCCGGGAAAAATCCGCCGTGGAAGTCGGAACTATCTTTTACGGCATCGGGGGTCAGCTTAAAATATTTTTCGGCATCTTTGAAATTTCGCGGTAGTCCATTTAGATCCTGCCTCGTTATAGCCGCATGAATTCCGAGCCGCGGATCGGGGCTCTCTACGGGAAAATCGGAACCGCCGATGATTATATTTCCATCTTCGAGAAGAGACCTCCACACGTAGGAATATTTTATTCGCTCGGGACCAAGCCGCGTTTCAGCCCAGTACATGTCCGAAGTGCAATGTGTCGGCTGCATCGACGGAATCACTCCTAACTTTTTAAAACGAGGTATGTCAACCTTTATTAAAACTTGCGCATGCTCAATTCTCAACCGTGGATCATCTACACCTGCAACCTTCAAAGCATTCTCATAAGCATTCAGCACAATGTCGTTTGCGCGATCGCCGATGGCGTGAGTGCAGACTTGAAAACCATTTGAGAGAGATGCGATCGTCAAATTCTCAAGATCCTTTTCGCTCATTTCAGTTAAGCCGTAATTTCCCGCATCATCTGTGTAAGATTGCACGAGCGCAGCGCCTCTCGAACCAAGTGCGCCATCCATATAAACTTTAACCGAACGCATTGTAAAAAATTCCTCGTAGTTTATCAGCGGTCCATCTTTTAATATCGCCGGCAGAGTGGAGTCTGTACCAAGATACATCGCATAAATGCGAATTCTGAGTTTCCCTTCGTCCGCAAGTTTTTTATACACTTTCAAAGTTTGCGCATCGATTCTGGCGTCATGGACTTCCGTCAAGCCGTAACGTGCACAGGTGTCCGCGGCGAGGAGAATAGCGTTCGCGATTTCAGAGTCTGTTGGCGGCGGAATTTTCGACGTGACCAAATCTATAGCGGCATCAAGAAAAACTCCGGTAGGATCGCCGCTTCTGTCTCTGATGATTTTTCCGCCGCTTGGGTCTCTAGTGGCACGAGTGATTCCTGCGAGATCCATGACTTTTCTATTTACCCAAACCGCATGTCCATCAACTCGTACAAGAAAGACGTAATTGTCCGGCGCAACTTTGTCGAGGACAACGTGAGTCGGGAAATTATTATTTTGCCATTTTTCCTGGTTCCAACCTCTGCCGCGAATCCATCCGTCGACCACTGCCTTCGCCGCCCCAGCCTGTACCAGTTTAGCGATATCTTCCGGAGATTTTGTCTCTCTCAAATCGAGTGTCGTCAAACTAAATCCTAAATCCGACATGTGGCCGTGCCCGTCCGTCAGTCCCGGCAGAACAAACGCGTCATGAAGATCAACCGTAGCTTTTCCTTCAAACCGGGAAGCGATTTCGTTGCTTGTTCCGACAGCTACAATTCGTCCGTCGTTTACAGCAACCGCCTGAGCATACGGCATCCGCGAATCAAGCGTGTAGAAGTCGCCGTTTGTAAGTATGAGATCTACTTTCATTTTAGGCACTGAACACGATGCGAATATAATACATGCATAGAAAATCCCAACAATTCCCGCAATCGGGATCTTCGACTTTAGATGTTCCATTTTATGTCTCAACTGGTTCAATCAAATTTACAAAAACGAGGGCAATGAAACACTTTTTTCATACACAAAATTCAGCGGATATTTTGCTTTTGAGCTCATGCTGGTATATTATGGACGATAAACGTTGCTTCTCAGCCTGAGGCTGATGAGCCTCTGGCTCAGATTCTCATTTAACAACTGATTCAACATAGGAGAAACACAATATGGATCACTCATTGACGACAACCACATTCGGACTTGACGGCTTTAAGGTTGTAAAGCAATTAGGTGTCGTGCGCGGAATAGTGGTACGGTCGCGTTCGGTGTTAGGAACAATCGGCGGATCGCTTCAGACTTTGTTCGGTGGGAACATCACTTTATTCAGCGAGCTTTGCGAAAAGACACGCGGCGAAGCGTTTGAAATGATGGTGGAACATGCCGAGAAGCTTGGAGCAAATGCCGTCATAGGAATCAGATACGACGCCACAGAGCTGATGAGCGGAGTCAGCGAAGTTTTGTGTTATGGAACAGCAGTGGTTGTGTCGAGGGCATAATCGCATAACGTTTGCAACAAAAATGCCGTACCGTTGCGAACCATTATTGACTCATTATTTTGTGAGCAACAGTACGGTTCATTTTACATTTTTGTTGCTGTTATGTGCAGTTGTCGGTGCTGGTCTCAGTTTTTATTCTTTATCAGTTTCAATGTATAATTCATAATTGTATCAACACCTTTTTCAGTATCTTCTTTTAACTGTGTAACTTCATAATCAGGAACTACTCCTCTGGTTGTACTTGGATCTCCATTTGGACGTATTGCATAGTTTGTTGCCCCCATAGCCATCACATTACTATGAGGAAGCACAAAATAACATCCATTTGCATCATTTGATGGACTTTGATTCGTTTCATTACCAATTATTCTTCCTATATCATAATCCTTGATACAGACCACAAAGTCAACAGCTGCTGAATTGGTCTTATTATCTGATAAAACAAACAAATTTCCTTTGAATCTTATTGAATCCGGTTTAGGAGAATAGAATTTATCATCATACTCGTAACATTGACCATAATTATGTTCTGCTTCACAGGAACCAAAACAACTACTTACTACTAGCTTCCTCATTACAGGATTATCTCTATCTTCGGGGTAGAGAAACAAAAGGAAGAAATCTTCTGCAAATTTGCTCTTCTTGTAGTACGTCGTTGAGCTAGCTTTGAAAGGTTTATCATAAAGATATTTTACAACTTCAAGACTGTAATCATTTCCTCCTTCATTGCCTCGTGCATCGATTATTAAATTATGAATCGAATGCACCTTTAACTGATAAAATGCAGAATCAAGAAAGCGAAAATATCTCACAGTGTCTTTAATTGCGAAATCTCTAAATGTTAATTTGCTTGTCGAACCATCGATCGGAGTATATTCGTATTCTCTATATTCTGTTTGTTCGCTTGTGCCTCCATTTTTCAGTTTATCAAGTTCAACAGAAGATTTTCCTTCGAGTGAGTAAACAGCCCTCTTTGTCTCAATCTTGAATGGACTGGAAATATCGTATATCCACCAAAGTAACAATGAAAAATCTTCTTGAACATCCATTAGTCTGGAATGCTGCGTTGAACTGTTTGAATATCTAAACAAACTATCAATGAGTGTCTTTGATTTGATATTATTAATCGAAATTATTTCTTCACCTTCAGCAAGATGCAAAGACGAATAATCTTTATCGACCAATAGATGACCGTCAGTAATCTTGACATCAACGGGAAAATATGTGCCACCTTTTTCATCAAAGATGCTCTTATACACCCACCAATCTGGTTTAACTAATGTGTGGCTTAGCCTTAGATCGCTAACTATCGGAACTATCAGATCTATGAATTCTCGTCTTGACAAAGGTTTATCGATTTTTCTTTTTAATAAATCGATCTCTCGGTAAAATGCATTTTTGGGGATATTGATGTATGGATTTACTCCAATCTCTTCTATGGTTTTAACAAATAAATCAATATCATCTCGCAATAGATTCGCAGGGATTTTTGTATCAAGCTTTTCTTCATCCCAGGGTTTATAAAAACTAGAAACAACCTCGTTTAGTGTCCTCAATTGATTTTTCTGAGAGTAGGATATTTGACTCGGAATCAAAACAGCAAAGCTAATCAAGAATATTTTCTTCATGTTTGATTCCTTCTGATTTTATATCGTTTTTAAGATTGAGCCCAACACCGGCAATTGCACATAACGTACTGCGGAAAAAAGTATTGCGCTTCGCATTAAGCGAACACGTGGTATATACAAATGCTTCGCGTCTTTTTTCCGCGTGTTAGCCGCTGTTCGCGGTGAATGGTGGCAACGTACTCTCGCATACGATACGCTCCATGATGACGACCCATTGATTGCCAGTTTACCATACGCGCTTCTCATTTCCGTGTTGTGTCTGGCTTTTGTATTGACAATGTTTGTGTGGTTGGCGTTTGAGGGGCGCATCCATGTACAATAAATGGCAGTGCGATTTGAACGAGAATGGCTATAGCCATAAGCCATGTTGCGATTGCCGTAGCATTGGTGGCTCGTTTAATTGCTTCTGTATATTTGTCCTGCTTGGCAACAAGTGCCCGCTGTTCCTTCAAGTACAAGATTTCGTCAATATGTTTAAGTGCATGGACAAGAGTCTCAAAAACTGGTTGCTGATGAGAATCGGTGAAATAATCCATCACCGTTTTCCAATTTTTATCATCCTTTGTGAGAAAAAGAAATTCTTGACCAAGAGAGAGGATGCTCTTAATATATGCACTTAACACTTTATCGTGTGATTCATCATAATTTGTCCATGCCTCAATCATCTTGGCTTGTGCGAGAAAATAGATTTGAGCGTTTACAAGAGAATCATCGTATGGAGGAAGGTGATATTCCTTCTGATATTTATCACCCTTTTGAGCATCAAACATGATTTTCCTAATGAGTTCCCAATCAAGTTCCATGGTATTCTCCTTTTCTCAGCGAATTGCGGCTAACTACTAAATAATCGCATTGCGGTTATCCACCCAATATGGTATGATATACGCATTACGTCTTTTTCTTTTTTTCTCTGCGGGACATCGACCCACAAATTTATATGTTCCGTCGAGCAACTCCGAACTCATTGCTAATATTCATTAGCTGTGAGCAATTAAAACGGCCTAGAAAGCCTGATTCCAAAAGTAGGTGACGCCGCAATGTCTGTTCTCCAAGCAACGAAAATTCTGAAGGCACCATCATCGCTCCCGATGCCGACACCAAAATCAGATTTGAAGTCTCTCGAAGTTATCACTCCCCAACCTCCGGCGAGCCCTGAGGAAGCGCCGCAATCTTTTGCCTGTCCTGCATCGCCAAAGAGAATTAATGCACCGGTATTCAACGGAAAGAAACCCGAGCGCTCGAACAAATTCGGGTTGAATAAAAGCTCGAAGTTTGCCAACAGCATCCTATTTCCTGAAAATTCTTTGTATGGAAATGCATTCAATGTGTTGAACCCACCGATTTGATACGATCGCTGAAGCGGCAGCTCGCCGCTCGATGTGCCTGCTCTGAATCTTAAATTTAATTGCAAACCTCTAAACAGCGGCTGGTAACGAACGGCATCCGCGGTGAGAACTTTGAAATCGAAAGCGCCGTTCAAAGTCGTCTCCCAATGCAGATCTGCAATCCATCCCTTCTTCACCTTTTCGCCCGTATAGTTTCTGTGTTCAACATCCACCACAATGCTCCTCATCCATCCGTCGGTGATGGCTGGATTGTCGCGAAAAACTTTACCTCCGCCGAAAATCGACCAGTTCGTATTACTCGTCAACGAAGAATATTTATCGACATCGTAACTAAGCGTAATCCGGGAATCCATTTCATAATACTGCGCAGCATGGAACGATACCCCTTGCCTTGTGTAGTAATCCATAAAATCTTCGCGAGCGAGAATTGAATAGACAAAATCTTCCTTCGGCCCAATAATCCAATAATCTTTTGAATCGGTGAGCGAGTGCCCTTCGGCTCCAAGCTCAAATCTGTCCTCGTTACCGAACCATTTGTCCAACCCAAGTTGATATCTCCATTTATGAAGGCTGAAAGCATATCCGGCAAACCCGTAAGGGGAGATATCGTCTTCTCCATCCCAGAAATAATCTTTGTCTGTGCCGAGCCCTAAGAAAAGGCCGTCAACTCTGTTGTAGTTGACCGCGAGTTTATCAAAAATGAAATCATGGTCCTGCCAAATATCGGGATGCTCCATTAACTCCAACCTGTGAACGAAAGAATCTCGTTCTTTAAGATCGCTTCCTTCACGTTCGATAACATTTCCTTCAATCGATGCGTAATCGCTAATGTGCGCATTACCGTTTATAACGATAACGTCGCCGGTGATTTTCGCTCCATGGCGCACGTAAGCATCGCCGTTCACTACGATGAGACTGCCGTCTACTGTTCCGTAAATGAAAGCATCGCCATTCAAAACCTTCACGTTGTCACCCGACACTACATCATCTTCGAGGGTGTAATCGCCGTTTTTGGTAACCGCATTTTCAACGTCGTAAATTTTTGCCGCCTCATTGGCAAGTCTCGCGGCATCATTCGAATATTCTCGAAGTTCTTCACCGATCCTTTGAAGTGAACTTGAAAGTTTATCAAGTTCTTCCCGGTCAGCCTCTGTTAAGTGCTGTGTCGAATCGGTTCGCGCCTTGAGCAATTGATATGCGTTCTCGATTCCCTTAAGCTCTGACTTTAATGAATCAATCACCCCACCTTGCTGTGAATAAGTCGTGTCATTTTCCTGTGCCATGGCTTGAAAAGAAAAAATGATCATTGATAAAAATACGAGGAATGGAAACAAACACTTCATTTAATAAACCTCCTTTTCACTTGAAAATCTACGATTTTTTAGGGGAAATTGTTACAATCGGTTAGTTTGGGATAGTCAAATCGACCGTCATCGGGGTGCACTCTGCCCGGCGGCGGCTTCAAGCGGGAAAAAATTGAGCAGCGGCAAATATTCAAGTGCACCGTGATAGTACGCAAGCTCAAAAAAATGCTTCATCCCTGCAATTTCATTCTCGCCGAGATCAAATTGGACATTTTCCGTGAGGTAAGATTTCACCACATCGAAACTCGCGTTATACTCAATTGCCGCTTCATGGCACAACGAATCGATATTATCCAAACCAAGATTCTTGGAGAAAACTATCGATTGAACATCATCCGGGTTGAGCGCATCTCGCTTTCCCGCCCACACCGCGAATACAAATGGGAGCCCCGTCATGTCATTCCATTCTTCAGCAAGATCAAGATAGTCTCGACCCGTCAACCCGGTCTGAAACAGTGCGGAGTCGCCGATCACGAGGGCTGCATCGGCAAAAGCAAGCATTTTATCAATGTCCGGTTTTGCAGCGATCAACTCTGGTTTCACTTCAAACTTTTCGGCGAGAATAATTTTGGTGAGGACGACGGATGTCATCGAGCTAATATCGACTGCGACGGAGCGGATGTTTTTCAAATTTTTATTGAAATATAAACGAATGCTGTTCACTGCACCATGGGCGATGATCCCGCATTCGGGAACGATTCGGAGTTCCGGACTATTTTTCGCATAAGCGATGCTCGGTATTAATGCGACGTCAAGTTTGCCAGCATTCAATTGGACGGCGAGTGAAGAAGGAATCTCCTTCGACAATTCAAAGTTATGGGGGAAAAGATTCTTTTCTATTCCGTAGATGAGTGGTTTTGTATTCAGAAAACTTACCGCGCCAATTTTCTTCCTCTTTTCGTCCGAAGTATCCTTTTTAGAGAAAAGCTGTGAATTGGACACCGTATTTCCTTTGCTACGATTTTCTTCCCGCTTGCTTGGATGTTTGCTAAGCGAAGCTTTCTATAACATTATAAAGCGCGTCGCGTTCAACAGGGACACGGCCTGCATCTTTGATCAATCTTACAAGCTGACGCTTCGTCAACGCATTTTCCGTTGACGCGCCTGCCATGTGAAAAACTCTCTCATCACGGACTGTACCATCAAGGTCGTCTGCACCGAATCCTAAACTGATCTGTGCCACTTTAGGTCCCATCGAAATCCAATAAGCCTTTATGTGCGGGAAATTATCGAGCATGAGTCTTCCGACGGCGATACTTTTGAGGTTGTCCACGCCGGTTGCCCATTGAGTCGAATCTTCCACATGAGGATGGTAAGCAAGCGGAATAAAAGCAAAGAAGCTCTTCGTTTCATCCTGAACTTCGCGAAGACGAATCAGGTGGTCGACTCTCTCTTCTACTTTTTCCATATGACCGTAAAGCATCGTGGCATTCGAAGGAATTCCGAGCCGATGGGCAGTCTTGATAACGCTTATCCATTCGTCGGCACCGATTTTATCCGCGAACATTTTTTCACGCACTCGCTCGCTGAAAATTTCCGCGCCGCCGCCTGGCATCGCATCGAGTCCAGCTTCTTTCAAATCCAATAGAACTTTTTCAACTGTGATGCCATATAGCCTCGCAAAGAAATCTATTTCGACGGCAGTGAAAGCCTTGATGTGAATTTTAGGATTTGTTTTTTTTATGCCGCGAAGCATTTCGATATAGTAGTCATACGGCAATCCGTTGTGCAGGCCGCCGACGATGTGCATCTCAGTTATGTTCTCTTTTTCTTCTTCGATCTTGCGAAAGATCTCGTCGAGACTCATCATGTAAGCTCCATCCTGTCTTTCCTTGCGATAGAAAGAACAGAATTTACAATCGAGCTCACAAATGTTTGTGTAATTAAGAACGTAATTTTTCACAAAGTACGTGTTCGAGCCATTGATTCTGTCGCGTACCATGTTAGCGAGATGGCCTAATGCGAGAAGATTGTTTGTATTATAAAGTCTTAGTCCGTCTTCACGATCGAGCCGCTCTCCCGTTTTCACTTTTTGGTAAATGTTCTCAAGGTCACCGAACACATTTGCCTGCTCCAAAAACTGGGCATCTTTATCACCCTGTCCAGACCATGGTCGAGCTTCTTCGGACTGTCCAAAATTTTCTGTTGACTGAAACATCCAGCCTCCGCTTGGCTATGTGGTTTTCTGGCGAACGGCTTTACTTGCCAACTCTCTCAGATAGAAGAGTTTTGCGCGTCGAACCTTGCCTCCACGGATGACATCAATTTTTGCAATGCGAGGTGAATGCACCGGAAAAATTCTTTCGACTCCAACTCCGTTCGAAATTTTACGGACGGTAAAGGTCTCTTTCAAACCGGCTCCTCGGCGGCTGATGACAATTCCTTCGAAGTCCTGGATGCGTTCTTTATCGCCTTCAACTACTTTGAAATGCACATTAACAGTATCACCGGACCGAAACTGTGGTAAATCTGTTTTCAAGTGCGCTGCTTCAACCAAAGATATTTTATTCATTTTTTATTCTCCGTTTTCTAAAATTTCTAAGACTAAGGCTTCTGTGCCTTTGGCTCAACAAAATTTTTTTCGAACAAATCCGGCCTGCGCTTCGACGTCCTTGCGAGGCTCATTTCTTCCCGCCACTTTCTCACTTCTTCGTGGTCGCCGCCCAATAAAACGTCCGGTACTTTCATTCCTCTGTATTCTGCCGGCCTTGTAAACTGAGGCGAATCCAAAAGTCCGGTCTGAAAAGAATCGTTCAACGCACTTTCACTGTCTCCGAGCGCGCCTGGCAAAAGCCTGACGACCGAATCGATAACTACAAGCGCTGCGATTTCTCCGCCCGTTAACACATAATCTCCAATTGAGATATCTCTTGTAACAAGACGTTCTCTGATTCTTTCGTCGACGCCTTTGTAATGTCCACAGATCAAAATCAAATTTCGCTTCAACGACAAATCATTCGCTGTCGATTGCTCAAATGTTTCGCCGTCAGCGGCAAGAAGGATCACGTCGTCATAATTTCGTTCGGCAAATAATTTTTCGACAGATTCAAAAACTGGTTCCGGCTTCAGCACCATTCCCGCGCCACCGCCATAAGGCGAATCATCGACAGTCTTATGTTTATCATGTGTATATTCGCGAAGGTCATGGACCGCGATCTCCACGACGCCGCGTTCCTGTGCCTTCTTCAACATGCTTTCACTAAGGGGGCTGAAAAATATTTTCGGAAATGCCGTGATAATATCGATTCTCATTTTGTCATAGCTAAATTATTTTTCGCCTTTCCCGATTTTGGTGGGAAATCCCATTACGAGAAATGTAAGAGCGGGCTTGCTGGGCTTTACTGCTTGTCGATTATTTCCAAAATCGCACGCTTGCCTTCGCGAGCGGCAATGGCACTTAAGAGCGTTCGAATCGCGTTGGCGGTTCTTCCTTTCCTGCCAATCACCTTGCCGACATCTTCCTGATCGACCTTCAGTTGAAAGATCACCTTGTTGGCTTCCTTCTCTTCCTGAGCTAACTGAACACTGTCAGGTTTGTCCACCAATTTCTTGATTACGTATTCAACAAATTCATGCATTGCGGACCTCCATTTTCATCTGAACCTGATAACTAAGAAACGCAGACGAATATTCCAAGGACTAAAGTTTATGACCGCGCTTCTGCTGTAAATAGAACTAAACTTTTCCAGATGCGTTAGAGAAGAAATCCCGAATGGTCGGGACATCCAGAAGAATCCTTCAGACTCTTTACGCGACCGTCCCGCTAGGCGGGATTGCTTCTACTGGCTGTGGACTTGCTGCCGGTTCTGCCGCAGGGGCAGTCTTACTTACCTTCTTCGCTTTTTTTGCTGCTTTATGTCTCTGTTTGCGCTCTGCATCTCGCGCCAACTTAGCTTCTTGTCCGGCTTGCCACTCGCTTAACTTTTGAGCGATAGCAGACCCATCCAAACCTTTTTTTAACAAATACCACTTGTACCATAAACCCGATTTGCGAAGCAGGCTTCGTACCGTGTCGCTAGGCATCGCGCCGCGCTTTAGCCACTTGAACGCCTTTTCTTCGTTGAACTTAATCTCCGCCGGGTTTCTCAACGGGTTGTAAGTTCCGACAGATTCAATGAACCTTCCATCGCGAGCTGCGTGTGAATCTGCCGCAACAACTTTATATGATGGTTGATTCTTTCGTCCTGTTCTCCGCAGTCTTAAACTTACTGCCAAATATTCCTCCGAATTTTAAGCCGGGAAACGCATGTTTGCCAAAGCCGCTTTGCCAAATCTTCCCTTGGAAAGCGTCTTAAACATTCTTTGCATTTCCGCAAATTGTTTCAAAAGTTTATTAATATCCTGAACCGTTGTACCACTACCTGCAGCAATCCTCTTGCGCCGTCTGCCGTCAATGATGTGCGGTTTACTTCTCTCTTCGACAGTCATCGAATTTATCATGGCTTCGATTCTTACGAACGCCTTTTCATCAATTGTAGCATTTCTCATTGCGCCGGAAATTCCGGGCATCATGGATAACACATCCTTCAGTGGTCCCATCTTTTTTATCTGTCTCAACTGGTCACGAAAATCTTCTAAGTCGAACTCGTTCTTTCGTAGCCGCTGTTCAAGTTTTGCTGCTTTCTTGTCGTCAACCTGCTCTTGAACTTTTTCGACAAGGGTAACGACATCACCCATGCCGAGAATACGCGAAGCCATTCTGTCGGGATGGAACACTTCGAGCTGATCAAGTTTTTCACCGAGGCTGACGAACTTAATCGGCTTTTGAACGACCGATCTGATAGACATTGCAGCACCACCGCGTGCATCGCCGTCCAACTTCGTCAGCACTACACCGCTAAAATTAAGCCTGCGATTGAAATCGGCAGCAGTATTCACCGCGTCTTGTCCGGTCATAGAGTCAACAACAAACAAAATCTGATGCGGATTTACCGCCGACCTTATACTTTCCGCTTCGCGCATCATTTCTTCATCGACATGAAGCCTCCCTGCTGTATCTATGATGGCGACGTCTCGGGCATTTTTTCTCGCATAGTCAATCGAATTTTTAGCAATCTCAACCGCAGATGCGCCGCGGTTAAGATAAACCGGCATACTGATTTGTTGTCCGAGAGTCTCCAACTGATCAATAGCCGCCGGTCTATGAACATCGCATGCAACGAGAAGCGGATAACGCCCTTTCGACTTCAGATGGACCGCAAGCTTTGCGGCGAATGTCGTTTTACCGGAGCCTTGAAGTCCCGCAATCATTATGACATTCGGAATGTCGTTCGTAAGTTCGAGTTCGCTCGTCGTACCACCAAGCAGCTGGGCAAGCTCATCATAAACAATTTTGATGAAAACTTGTCCGGGATTCAAACTTTTTACGACATCTTTTCCGATGGCTTTCTTTTGGACTTCTTCCGTGAACTGCCGGGCAACTTTATAATTAACATCACCCTCAAGCAGTGCACGGCGCACATCACGAACTGCATCAGAAACATTTTCTTCCGAAATGCGCGCCTGTCCACTCAGTCGGTGGAAAATTGATTCGAATTTTTCCGAAATTTGTTCAAACATACTTTAAAAAAAGTTCAAAAATTGCTTGGAAATTTACAAAAAGCGAGAGATTGTTGCAACCTATTGAATTGTTTCATCAAAAATCTGCACGCGATTCAGCGTTGCTTATCTTGCATTTCAAAAAAAAAGTCCGCCCTGATTCAGGACGGACTTTAGATCCAAAATAGAGACTCAGACCTTCGGTCCTGCTTTGATCACCTCAGGCGGACAGCCTTCTTCGTATTTCTTGAAATTTTCCTTGAAACGCGACGCAAGCTGCTTGTATTTATTCATGTATTCATTTTTACTCGGCCACGAACCTGATGGATCAAGAATGTTTGCGGGCACTCCGTCGCAAGTTACAGGCACCTGGAAACCGAACACAGGATCAGTTGTGAATTTGACCTTGAGTAATTCTCCGTCTAATGCGGCATTCAAGAGCGCACGAGTATAACCGATACTGATTCTCTTGCCAACCCCGAAAGCTCCACCAATCCAACCTGTATTGACAAGCCAACAACTCACGTCGTGATGGATAATTTTACGCTTCAAAATGTCGGCGTAGAAATAGGGGTGGTGTACCATGAAAGGTGCACCGAAGCATGTACTGAAAGTCAGACTCCGGTTCCTTGCCGAGTCCAACTTCCGTTCCGGCAATCTTCGAAGTGTACCCCGAAATGAATTGGTAAATCGCCTGATCAGGACTCAACTTCGCAATCGGCGGCATTACACCGGAAGCATCACATGTTAGAAAAATAATGTTTTTCGGATGTCCGCCCTTTTTCTCGAGGACAGCATTTTCAATATATTCGAGGGGGTAACAGCCACGCGTATTCTCAGTTATCGATTCATCATCGAGATCGATCAGTCTTGTAACCGGATCGAATACAACATTTTCCAGAACCGTGCCGAACATTTTTGTGGTCGCATAAATTTGCGGCTCTGCCGATTCGGAAAGTCGGATCACTTTTGCGTAGCATCCGCCTTCGAAATTGAAGACTCCTTCGTCACTCCAACCGTGTTCATCGTCCCCGATCAACCTTCGCTTCGGATCAGCGGAGAGTGTGGTCTTCCCTGTGCCGGACAGTCCAAAAAAGATTGCGGAGCTGCCGTCTTTTCCGATGTTCGCCGAGCTGTGCATCGACATCACACCTTGCAGCGGCATTAGGTAATTCATGATTGTGAATACCGACTTCTTTATCTCGCCCGCGTAAGCTGTGTTTCCGATGATGCAAACACGACGCGCAAAGTTGAGAAGGATGAATGTTTCGGTCGAAGTCCCGTCTATTTGCGGAATAGCTTTGAATGATGGTACGGCTATTACCGTAAAATCGGGGATGTGCCTCCTGTATTCTTCGTTGGTTGTCGGAAGTATGAACATATCCCGCGCGAAAAGTGAATGCCACGCTTTCTCTGTAATGATTCGTATCGGCATACGGTATTCAGTATCCGCACCAACATAACAATCCTGAACAAACAAGTCTCTTCCTTGGAGAAAACCTAACAAGCGATTGTAGAGGCCGTCAAACTTTTCGGTGCTAAACGGCTTATTGTATTGTCCCCACCAAATTTTGTCTTCAGTCGATGGCTCTTTCACAATGTACTTGTCACTCGCAGAGCGTGCGGTGTGTTTCCCTGTATTCGCTACAATTGGACCAAGCTGTGTTATCTTTGCCTCGCTTCTAAAAGCAACTTCCTCGTAAAGTGCTTCGGTCGGTAAATTCCAATAGGACATCCTGAGATCCGTGATGCCATGGTTATCGAGCCCGTAGTCACTCTTTAGAGCTTTAGCTTCCTTCTCAGCGGGGGTTTTTATATTCAACAGATTATTCATAGCCAATCCCTCACAAGTTTTCTTTCTCCAATGTAAATCTCTTTCGGCGCCGTCGGATCAAGCGCCCATCTTATTCGCTCAATGCCTCCAGTAATGTCCTTAATCGAACCGGAATAGCTCAATCTCAAATGTCCTTCCATGCCGAACTCTTTTCCTGGTACAGTAACGACCAAAGCTTTCTTGAGAAGAAGTTCACACAGCTTAACTGAATTCTTTTCATAAGCACTAAAATCCGGCAGGCAATAATACGTCCCATCAGGCTTTGTAGTTTTTACACCGGTGAAAGAATTAAGCTCCTGCATCATGACATTTCGATTGTTCTCCAATGTAAGACGAAGGCTTTCAACCGCACTCTGCAAGCCAGTCAATGCGCCTTCAGCAGCAGCTTGTAGAAGAACTGCCGTGCATGAAGTCATCTGGCTTTGAACATTCGCCATTATCTCAACTAATCTCCTATTTGCAATCGTCCAACCGACCCGGAATCCGGTCATGCCATAAAGTTTAGATACTCCGTTCACAACGATGATGTGAGTTGACTCGATATCTTTTTTCGTATGATTATATGCCGAAGGGGCTTTCTTGCCATCGAAGACAAGCTTGTGGTAGATATCGTCCATGATGATATAGATATCTTTCTTCTCGCAATATTCGACAAGCTCACCGATGAATTCGGCAGAGTACATCACGCCCGATGGATTATTCGGACTATTGACAATTATGGCTCTCGTGTAAGAGCTGATCGCCTTCTTGATGTCTTCCATCCTAGGATAGAAGCTGCCGTCTTCAGGAGTGACGATAACCGGAACACCATAAACCATCTTCACCATCTCCGGATAACTGACCCAGTATGGCGCGAGGATGATCACTTCATCCTGGGGATTCAGCAAAGAGTAGAGAACGTTATATACGGACTGCTTCGCACCCGATGAAACGATGACATTTTCCGGACCGACGACTCTGTCATAGTTTTCTTCCGTATATCTGATAATCGCCTTCTTCAAAGATGGTACGCCGTCGGTCGGAGTATATTTTATATCTCCCGTATTTAATTTTGTTGCTGCGCTAAGTATTGCAGAGATCGGAGCTTTGTTTTTCGGTTCACCTGCTCCGAGGTGAATAACTGCTTCGCCTTTTTCCTTTAACAATCTTGCTTCCTCATTCAACTTCAGTGTCGGCGACTCAGCAATCGAACTAGCAAGCTGACTTACGCTCATTGTCTTATACAATCTCCTTTTAAATAATTATGTGCCATGGAAGCTAAACTTTTTATTCGAAATCTTTTTATCTGAAAAATACAGCCGTGCGGCATGCCGTACACCAAATAATCGAACGGCATTGGGCGTCGATGCCCAAAACCCATCCGTGAATATTGGACGGGCTGAATTGTTCCATCAAAAAATCTGATGGATATTCGCAGGAATGTTTCTCACTGCGTCATAAAAAATATTTTCAATTGAAAAATTTACCGAGCAATTTTATCAAAATTCAATTTCTTCTTGCAATTCATTATATCAATTTTGTCAATTTTCTGCAAGTTTTTCGGAAAAATTATGTCTCATATTAATGTTAAACCGAATGTTCATCTTGTTTTTTCAGCCATTTAAGCGTAAAATATATGCCATAAATTAACAAAACACTGGACACAAAATGAACTTCAAGCAATTGAATCGCTATATTGCGCTCGGAATTTTTCTCGCTACACTTTTCATGTACCGAATGACTGCGCAATCATCCGTCGCATTTTGGGACTGCGGAGAATACGCGGCTACTTCCCCAGCTCTTGAAGTACCACATCCGCCTGGCGCACCGCTCTTCTCACTTCTTGGCAGAGTCGCCATGATGACTCCGTTTGTTAGTAACCCTGCACTCCGCATAAATCTTATATCGGCATTGGCGAGTGCACTCACCATCATGTTCCTTTACCTTGTCGGTGTGAAGGTAATTTCCAGGTGGAAAGGATTTCCGGCGGATATTCATTCCGCTATCGTTGTGTTCGGCTGTGCCGTAATAGGAGCATTGACCTATTCAGTTTCCGACACGTTCTGGTTCAATGCAGTTGAATCGTGTTTGTTCGCGTCGAGCATGTTCTTCGTCTCGTGTGTTATCTGGCTCGGGATGGTTTGGTATGAGAAAGCAGAAGAGCCGGGAAGCCAAAGGTATTTGCTGCTTGCCGCTTATGTGATGGGGCTGTCGATAGGTATTCATCAATTAAGCATCCTAGGATTTTTCACGATCGCGCTTCTCATCTACTTCAGGTATTACGAGTTTGGATGGAAAACATTTATAAGATTTGGAATAATCACCGCGCTTTCGTTTTTCATTATTTATCCCGGAATAGTAAAGTGGCTCGTTACAACTTTGAATGGCGATATAAAATCTGGACCATTCGATATCAGCCACAGTTTCATCGTTCAACTCATAACGCCTGGAATTATTGTTGCAGCGATTTACGGAGTCTACAAGGCAGAGAAAGCGAAGCGATGGATATTCGCCACTTCGTTAATGGCCGGACTTCTCATGGTACTCGGATATTCGACCTACACATTGATTTACGTTCGCGCGAACGCTCTGCCGCCAATAAATGAAAACAATCCAAGCAATCTTGAAAGACTTGTAACCTATCTCAACCGCGAGCAATATGGCGAGCAGCCGGCGCTTTGGCCCCGGAGATGGAGTTCCGAACCGCAGTACCAACCAAATTATCAGAAGTATTCTTCAGATTGGGAATATTTTTTCGATTACCAACTCGTCCACATGTACTTTCGTTATCTCGGATTCAACTTCATCGGCAGATCGGGAGACATCCAGGATGCACCTGTCGCGCTCTTTAACTCACCGAAAGGTTGGTATGATGGCCGCACAGGTTTTCCGACGAGATATTACGCGATACCGTTCTTGCTTGCCATGTTTGGGCTATGGTATCATTTCAAGAGAGATTGGAAGTTCGGACTTGCTTTCCTTACGATGTTCATCGTCATGGGATTCGCACTCGCAATTTACTTCAACATGGCTGACCCGCAGCCGAGAGAGCGTGATTACTTTTTTGTCGGCTCGTTCTTCGTATTTGCGATGTGGGTCGGTATCGGTGCTTCCGGAATCATCGACATGATATCCGACAAATTGAAAGAAAACAAAAATAGGAATTTACTTGTCGGCGCAAGCGCGGTTGTATTGTTCGCGATTTCTCCACTGAATATATTTGCGCAAAATTTTTATGTCCATAGCAGGCATGGTAATTTTGCGCCGTGGGATTATTCGTATAATATTCTACAATCATGCAAGCCAAACGCGGTCCTTTTTACAAACGGCGACAATGATACTTTCCCCCTATGGTTTTTGCAGGAAGGAATGGGAGTCCGCCAGGACGTAAGAATCGTTAATCTTAGTCTTGTAAATACAGACTGGTACATTCTTCAATTGAAAAACGAGACGCCGCATGGCGCGATGAAAGTTCCGATAAGCTTTTCAGATGATGACATAAAAAATATCGGTCCGATTGAATGGAGTACAAAAACACTTAGACTTCCGGTTCCGAAGGAAGTGTACCAGCAATTTGGCATCACCGATACGAGCATAACGAATAAAGGATACATGCAATACACGATAAGGCCGACTTTACAAGCCGGCGATGTGCAAGCGATCAGGGTACAAGACATCATCATGAGAAACATCATCGAGACAAACGCATGGAAGAGGCCGATCATGTTTGCCGTGACTGTGGCACCGGAAAATTTTATAGGACTCACCCCGTACCTTCAAATGCAAGGATTAGCGCTTGAACTAACTCCTGTTGCATCTAGGAACCAAAGTGAAGACTATACACTAAATATGCCCATCACGAAGGAATGTTTCCTCGACACTCCTTCAAAATTTTCGACGAGGCCGCAGTACGGATTTTTCTTCACAAACTTAAATAATCCTAACATTTACTACGACGACAACGTGCGGAAGTTAATGTTAAATTACCGGTATGGCTTCTTGCGGATTGCAACGAACGAGGAAATGCACGGCGACAGACTCTGGGGCTATAGCGAGTCTCGACACTATGGAATCCAGAATTCCAATCGAAGTAATCCCGATGGAATATAGAACCCTCAGCGATGTTGTGCGGCTCTATTATTCAGCTGGAGCGATGACACAATTTCATAAATATGCTGACGTCGTCGAACATGATGCGCTCGCGGCGATTCAAGAAAACCCACACGATGTGCAAAGTTACTACAATCCTTACAGGATACTTTTAGACTTGTACGAGATGGGAAAGGATTATCAGAAATCGATTGACCTTCTGCAAAAACTTCAAAAGATATTTCCTGAAGAACGAAGTATATCGCAGCGAATTGCGGAGTTGCAAGCTATGATGAATGCAAAGACAACCCCCGGCACGGCTCTGAAGTCAAAGTGAATTAAGAAACGATAGAAATATCTTTCATAGGCGGTGGCGTCCCAACTCACTGTCAGCTAGTCGGGAAGTCACCGCTTTTTTATTTATTTAGATTTTCACGGCAAATCTGGGATCAATTTAAAATCTATTTGAACAGAAAAGACGTCGAATGGGACTGATTATTTCAGCTCTTTATATCTGAAACAATCCACCATGTGGTCATTCACCATACCTGCCGCTTGCATGTGAGCATAGCAAATTGTCGTGCCAACAAATTTAAATCCTCGCTCCTTTAAATCTTTACTCATCGCATCTGATTCTTTTGTGCACGCAGGCAACTGCTTCAGTGTTTTCCTTGCATTTACCTTAGGCATCCCGCCGACAAATTGCCAAACATACTTATCAAAACTCCCGAACTCTTCCTGCACTTTTATGAATTGCCGCGCATTGTTCACCGCACCTTGCAACTTCAGCCGGTTGCGAATTATTCCTGCATCGGACAATAGGCTCCTGATCTTTCGACCATCGTACCTTACAACCTTTTCGACGTCGAAGTTATCAAATGCCTTTCTAAAATTCTCGCGCTTGTGCAAAATCGTTGACCAGCTCAACCCTGCCTGCATTCCTTCGAGAATCAGAAATTCGAATATCCTTCTGTCATCATGTAATGGCACGCCCCACTCTTTGTCGTGATATTCAATCATCATCAAGTCATCCGTCGGCCAAGGGCAGCGGATTAATCTGTTATTATCAAACTTTGACATTGGAACTCTCTTCAGTTTTCACTCTTCCGTTGTCAGTTATCAGTAGCTTGTCTGAATGCTGCCAGCCGCTTTTATCCGATCTCTTCAAACTCACCGGTCTTCTTGTTCTTTCTGACATTGTTCCAATTAAAATATCGCCCGTTCATCGCGATGTAAACACCGTGCGGCAATGTCTCTGCAAAAGCGAGCGCACTTCCAAGGTTAAACAGTCCATCCGAGCTTCCGAATTTGTACGGTATCATTGCTCCAGTCAGCACGATAGTTTTATCTTTGACAACCTTGCCGATTACTTGTGCTGTCTGTTCCATGGTGTCGGTGCCGTGGGTGACGATGATCTTTTCATCGTTGCACTTCTCGCAGTTCTCAAGAATTATCAGGCGGTCTTCATCCGTCATCTCCAAACTGTCTATCATCATCAAAGTCCTGATGTCAACTTCAACTTTGCAGCGCCCTAACTTCAGCATTTCGGCTAAATGGGTATCTTTAAAATACAGCTTGCCATCGAGTTCGTTATACTCTTTATCGAACGTTCCGCCGGTTACGAATATTCTTATCACCATTCAACTATCGGAATCAGTAATTACATTTCCCGTTCGGCAAGCCGTTTCTTCAATTGCGAAATGTGCCACGTTATGTTGATATCCTTCGGACATGCTTCGACGCAATTGAAAATCGTGTGGCATCTCCAGATTCCATCCGGAGTATCGACAATATCGAGGCGCTCATCTGCCGCTTCGTCTCGCGTGTCGAATACAAATCTGTACGCTTTGAGCAGCGCCGCCGGTCCGATATAGTTTTCATCAGACCATGATGATGGGCATGAAGTCGTACAGCATGCACACAAGATGCACTTCGCGGATTCAAAAAGTTTCTCTGCATCCTCATTGCTCTGAAGCCTTTCGTGTTCCGGCGTCGGGGCCTTCGTGATCAGATAAGGCTTAACCGCTTCGTATTTCTTATAAAAGTCTGTCATATCGACGACCAAATCTTTAATGATTGGCAGCGATGGAATCGGCTCAATCACAATCGGCTTCGCATAATTGACATCTCTTAGCAAACTGGAACACGCCAGCCTGTTCCTTCCATTAATTCTGATTGCGTCCGAGCCGCAAACGCCGTGAGCACATGAGCGGCGAAAAGTCAACGTGCCATCATATTTCCATTTGGCCTGATGAAGCAAATCGAGAATCCTTTCCTTGTCGTCGCCGGCTTCCAATACAAATTCCTGGAAGTACGGCTCCGAGTCTCTTTCCGGATTATATCTTTGTATTCGCAGAGTGACTATCATATTTCCCTTTCAATACTTTCGTTCTTTCGGCTGGAATCGCGTGATGGACACCGGCTTGTAATCGATTTTCGGCGCCCCATTTTTCCCGGATTTATAAACAAGAGTGTGCTTGAGCCACTTCTTGTCGTCTCTTTTCGGAAAATCTTCGCGCGAATGCGCTCCCCTCGATTCTTGTCTCACCATGGCGCCATAAATGATCGGTTCGGCGGTGTCGAGTAAATTGCCAAGCTCGATTGCCTCGACAAGATCCGTGTTGAAAATTTTTCCTCTGTCATCAATAGCTATTTCCTGATAACGCTCTCGTAAACTTTTTATTTCCGAGGTCATCTCTTTTAAATCTTTTTCGTTCCGAAAGATTCCGACTTTCTCCATCATTTTTTCCTGAAGCTCCATTCGAAGTGCGCCGACCTTTTCCTTGCCTCTCGAATTCATAATCCTATCGACGACGGAAATCATTTTCTCCGCCGCATCATCCGGAAGCGGAGCGAAGTCGGCGTCCTTAATAAATTTCGCAATCGCCTTCCCGCCTCTGCGACCGAATACTATCAAGTCGAGAAGAGAGTTTGTGCCGAGACGATTCGCGCCGTGTACGGAAACACACGCGGCTTCGCCTGCGGCGTAAAGCCCGGGGACTTTGGTGTTTTTCTTGTCTTTAGTAACTTCTGCATCAGCAGTCGTCGGGATTCCACCCATAGCATAGTGGCACGTCGGCTGGATTGGAATCGGCTCTTTCGTCGGCTCGATCCCTAAATAAGTCCTCGCAAAGCCAGTGATTTCAGGGATTTTAGCGTCGATCACTTCCTTCGGCAGATGCGACACGTCAAGGTTGACATAATATGTTCCGTCGCTCCCCTTGAAGCCTCTGCCTTCGCGAATCTCCGTTAGAATTGCACGCGATACCATATCTCTCGGCGCAAGATCTTTTACTGTCGGCGCGTAGCGTTCCATGAAACGTTCGCCTTTGTTGTTCAACAATATCCCGCCCTCGCCGCGAGCCGCTTCGGAAATTAGAATCCCCAGTTTCCAAAGACCGGTCGGATGAAATTGGACAAACTCCATATCTTCGAGCGGGAGCCCGTTGTTATAAACAAATGCGAAGCCATCACCTGTGCCAACGTGGGCATTTGAAGTAATTCGATAGACTCTTCCGTAGCCGCCTGTGGCGAGCATAACTGCCTTCGCATGGAAAACATGTACTTCGCTTGTTGCAATATCTATCGCAACAACTCCGGCGCAATTTTTTCCGCTCATAATCAAATCGGTCACGAAAAATTCCGAAAAGAAATTGACCTTCTGCTTCAAGCAATTTTCGTAAAGCGCATGAAGCATGACGTGACCCGTTCTGTCGGCGGAATAACATGACCGCTTTACCGCAACGCGTTTCGAATCGGGATCGGATGGATTTTCAGGTTTGGTGTGTCCGCCGAATTTGCGCTGCGCGATTTTTCCATCAGGAGTTCTAGAAAAAGGAACGCCCATGTGTTCCAATTCTATAACGGCACGAATCGCGTCCTTCGTCATTATTTCGATTGCATCCTGGTCGCCTAAATAATCGCTCCCTTTCACGGTGTCGAACATGTGCCATTCCCAGTCTGTCTTCCTCCTCGTTGCCGAGTGCCGCTCCGATTCCACCTTGTGCAGCTCCCGTGTGTGAGCGCGTCGGAAACACTTTCGATATCACGGCGCAACTGAATCCTTCCGGAATTTCGAGTGCCGCGCGAAGTCCGGCACCGCCTGCGCCGACAATTATTACATCGCATTGATGTTTGATCATTACAACTTCCTCTTAAATTTCAATCCTCACCTAACGTCAGGACAAGTTTAGAAAGATAGAATCGTGTTGACGCCGAGAACCCAGAATGCGACTCCCGACAGGATGATGACTCCATAAATCGTGAGACTGACCGCTGGTTTCATTTTGTAGTCGCGGAAAATTCCCCACGTCCCGTTTAAACCGTGCCACAATCCGACCGTGATAAAAGTTAAATCAAACATCTTCCAGAAAGGATGATGCATCCTTTCTAATACCGCCGCATAAGTGTGGCCGCTTGCCGGATCGGCGTGCATGATGAAATAATGTCCGATTACAACAACGACTAAAAGAATTCCGGTTATCCTTTGAAGTACCCAACCGGGTGCGCCGCTTCCTCTTGAACCTGCATGCTTATACATTGCTTACCTCACCTTAAAGATGCAAAGATATTATTAATCGGCTCCCTGAACATCAGGTAACCCATACCGACAAACAGAACAATGCCGAGACTATAAACCACAGTCAGAATTTTCTTGTGGTATCTCGCTCCGTTCGCCCAATCGACAAGGACAATTCGGACTCCGTTGAACGCATGGAAAAGTACAAGCGAGAACAGGAGCCATTCCAGAATTTTGAAAACCGGCGTCGTGAAAAGTTTCATCTCTTCATCGAAAGCTTTTTCACCTTGCGTGAGAGTCGTGAGCGCATAAATGTGGATGTAGATATAAGCCGTCAAGCCGAGTCCTGTGATTCGATGAAGAATCCACGCCCAGCTTCCGCTGTGTTTGTAATAATTGAGATTCGTTTTAATCCACCCTTCGGGCAATTTAGGTTGGTAAGCCATCTTTATCTCCTCAGAAAAATTGAACGCGATAAAGTTAAGGAAGGAATCTTTTCGATGCAACGAAATGAAAAAGAGGATCGTTCAAATGAAGGAGTTTTAAGTGGTCCCGGAATAGTACATTCCGTTAGCCTAACTACACGTCTATCCAGGCCATCAGAATGTAGGATTAGCCTACACTGAACTGGCTTAGTCGTGGCCTTGACCTGTGCTTCTCTCCTTGTTCATTCTCGGTTTGATCGGCGTTATCTCTCGGTTAAGCCTGCATTGCGGAAGGAGCAATATCGAACCGACATCCGAGGTAAGATTTCTACTTGTGTGTAGGATATTACTACAATGACGAATCATATGATGCGCGTGGCAGTAGCCTATTTTCGTGCAGATTTATTTTGAGAAGCCTCTAACTGTTATTTACGTCCCGCTACCATGGTGTGGGAAAGATAAATGTGTCGCTTGTTGATTGACTCAGAAAGGTATTCAAATGGGGAAGTCTTAATTAGTTTGAAGATAAGTCACTACCACAACGAGCCAATCGTTTCATTTTTTCCTTTCTATGAACTAATTTGTGAAGTGTTTACTAATTTGTATGATAACTTTTTCCGCCTGAAGCGACGGCGGGTGACGGGCATCTTCTCGATAAATACCATAGCTATAATTATTGTTGCGCACCTTCTTTTATTATTCAATATGTCTAACGCTCAAGTCAAGTACCATGGACTCGATTATTATCTGAAAGCTGCACTCAAACAGAACCCTCTCCTTATTTCATCCAGGTTAGAAGAGAGCGCCGCAACTTATGAGAATGATGCAATTCATAGAAGCTATTACCCGCAGATAGGAATTAACTCCCAATTGCTCGTCGCTCCATCATGGGGATATGATCCTGCTGTCACAAACGGCGGAGAGTTCGGTGCCCAGTTAGGTACGAGCTACGTTCTCTACAACGGTGGGTTGAAAAACCTGCAGATGGAAAAAGGTGACTTAGGAATTCAACAAGGGACTGCAGGTTTGAAGAAACTTCAAGGTGATATTCTTTATAATACTTGCCTCGCATATACTTTCGCGGTGAAAGAGAAAAGAGAACTTGTAGTTCTGAAAGAAAACGTGGATCTCCTGAAAGACTATTTTACACTTGTTACCCAGCTTCATGCCGGCGGACAAGCAAGTGAGAACGATTTGCTCAAGACTTCCGTTCGTCTGAACAATGCCGTTATTGAAGCAAGTGCAAAAGAAACCTCGTTGCGGAATGCGCTACTTGATTTATCGAGAGAGACCGGAGTCTCACCCGCGGAAGTGACTGACGTCGATACTTCAACCGTACTCAACGATATCGATACTTCTTTTTCCACCTCGAAGAACATAGACCTCACTTCCGCAGAACTTGAAAAGCAGAATGCTGAATTCGATGCCGAGATTTCTCATACGCAATCCAGGCCGGCCGTTTCACTCTCAGCTGATGCGGGTGCCCTGACGTCATTACCAAATCTCCAACGGGGACTTGGAAACGTATTCGGTGTTTCTTTCGGAGTCAGTTTTACTCTGCCAGTTATTTCTTACGGATATTTTGACAGCCAATACAAAGCGGCACAACTCAAAGCAGAGAGCGTTTCGGAACAAAACACCTTCCTGAGAATGTCTTTGGAATCTGAGTTTGTGCAGGCGCGAAACAATTATTTGCAAGCGAAGAAACAACTTGATGCACTTACTGCCAATTTATCGACCGCGCAACAGGATCTAGTCCTATCCAAGGCGAAGTACGCTGGCGGAAGCGGTTCAAGCATTGAAGTGCTGGATGCGATTCAATCGATAAATGATACAAAAGTTTCAATAGAGGAAACGAGGAACCTGATCTCAATAAGTGAATTTACGATGCGCCGACTCAATTATAGTGGAGCTGATCCAAATGAATGGTAGAACAATCCGTATTCCTTTCTTTATTCTGACATTTTCATTATTCGCAGCGGCGTGTTCGAATGGCGACAAAGGTGAAACAGATGTTAGGCCGCGAGCATCCGTCGAGGCTTCTCGGGTTATAGTCGGAGACATGACCCAGGTTATAAATGTTCCAGGTTCAGCCCAAGCTCTGAGGGATGAAAAGATTCGTGCTGTCATAGCTGGCAAGGTTGTTGACCTGAAGGTTTTGGAAGGAGACTATGTTAGGAAGGGACAGGCACTTCTTACTATAATTTCAAAGGAGTCGGACGCGGCGATTGCGGGTGCAAGGGAAATGCTGGCACTGGCGACCACCGATGAACAAAAAAATGAAGCTGAAAAGGCATTAGAACTTGCACAGCAGTCGGCATCAAAGTCCGTGGTTACCGCTCCCTTCGATGGGACGATTAGCAGCCGTGTCGTCACGGATGGCGAGTATGTTGCCGAGGGTGCCGACCTGCTGGAAATTGTGGACAACAGTTCCGTTTACTTCATGGCGAACTTGCCGATTGAGAATTCTCAGTCCGTCCATCGTGGGCAGAAAGTTATCGTGAAATTTCCAACGACTAATTTCCCGTCGATGAATGGGATCATCGCTGCGATAAATCCTGATGTGGATCCTTCAAGTCAGAGAGTCGATGTCCGCATTACATTCAATTCGATGCCTCAGTTCTTAAAGCCTGGGATCTTCGGAATTGCCACGATCAATATCGGCGAGCGCAAGTCCGTTCTTCTTGTACCTAAGTCGGCGGTGTACCATGACGATGAGTTGAATAAATACTTTGTCGTGCGGGCGCAAGGTGACACACTGGCTCTTTTGACGGCGGTGAATATTGGCTTGTCAGACTCGGTACACGTGGAAATAATCTCCGGGCTGAACAGACAGGATGTTGTCATCACGAGCGGCGGGTACGGGCTGCCCGACTCGACGAACATAAAAGTCGAATAGTCGATGAGGTTCTACCGGTTCATTACTTCACATCGGCGCGCTGTCTTTTTCACGGCGGTTGTACTCAGCCTCGGTGGAGTCTTCGCACTCTTCAGACTGCCTATATCGCTGTTCCCCGACATCGACTTTCCAAAGATAGTACTTCTTGCCGATAACGGAGAGGAGCCTGCCGACCGGATGATGGTCGAAGTGACCCGTCCACTCGAGGAAGCAGCGAGGTCAGTTCCCGGAGTTACTTTAGTTAGGTCGGCTACGAGCAGGGGTTCATCCGAGATAGACGTCAACTTCAAATGGGGCACGGATATAATTCAGGCGCTCCAGCTTCTGCAAGGTAAAGCCGCGAGCATTAGAAACGAACTCCCGTCAACCGTTTCGATCGACATTGAAAGAATGAATGCCACGGTCTTTCCGATTGAAGGTTTCAGCCTCACTTCGGATTCTCTCGATCAGGTTCAGCTCCGCGATCTTGCCAACTACGTCATTCGTCCGGTGCTGCTAAGAATAAATGGGGTAGCGGAAGTGAGAGTGGTGGGTGGAAGGAATCGCGAGTTTGTAGTGGATGTGGATCCCCAGAAACTCCAGGGATATGGATTGAGCATCGACGATGTTGCTCAGGCCGTGAAGAAGACGAACTTTGTCTCCTCAGCGGGGCTGGTCGAAAGAAACTATCAGATATATTTGTCACTGGTTGACGGCTTGTACAAGACTCTTGACGATGTCAAAAACACAGTCGTCGATTTCAGGACCGGCGTACCGATAAAAATATCCGATGTGGCAAGGGTGGAAGCATCGCAACAAATAGAATACATCCGCGTGACTGCCGACGCGAAACCGGCAGTGCTTGTAAATATCATGCGACAGCCCGATGGAAACACAGTTGAGATCGGGAAAAACGTAAGGCAAGCTCTTCATGATTTATCAGGCGTGATTCCGCCGGGCGTGAAAGTTAAATACTTTTACGACCAGGGGGATTTCATAAGCAGCTCAATCGGGAGTGCCCGGGATTCGATTGCAGTTGGAATTCTTCTTGCCATCATCATACTTTTTATTTTCCTGAGGAGTTTCAGAATCAGTGCGGTTGCAATCATAACGCTTCCAGCAGTAGTCGCCACTACGTTATTTTTCCTTGAAGCGATGGGACAAACCATAAACATCATGACGCTCGGAGGAATTGCTGCGGCTGTCGGGCTCATAATCGACGATACGGTAGTGTTGATTGAAAACATCTTCAGGCATTTGCGGACTGAAGGGAAGACGGTACATGAAGCCGTTGCAAACTCAATCAAGGAACTCCTGCCCGCGGTAATCGGATCGAGTCTCAGCTCAATTGTAGTGTTCCTGCCGTTTGCATTCTTGTCCGGAGTAACCGGCGCGTTCTTCAAGCCGCTCGCGGTGACCATGGCGACTGCGCTTTTTGTTTCACTTATATATTCGTTGACACTTGTGCCGCTTCTTTCGGAGAAGTTCATTACGGCGCGCGTGGCGGCAATCCAGATAGAGCGAGAACGACAATCCGGACACAGGCTGAAAGCTATTCACAGCCGCGCGATAAGGTTTTTGATAAAGTGGAAGGCACTGGCTCCCGTTTGGATGCTGGTGGCTTTTGCTCTCGGTTACGTGATCTACACCCAAATCGGGAGCGGATTCATGCCGGAAATGGATGAAGGCTCCTTCGTACTCGATTACCTATCTCCACCCGGCACTTCGCTCGATGAAACGAACAGGATGTTGACGCATGTCGAAAGTATAATAAGTAAAATTCCTGAAGTCGATTCTTATTCGAGGAGAACCGGAACCCAGCTTGGTTTCTTCATCACTGAACCGAACAACGGAGATTTCCTGATAAGGCTGAAGAGCAACCGTTCCCGTTCCGTATTTCAAATCATAGATGAGCTTCGTACCAAAATCGAGTCCACGGAGCCTGCCCTTCAAATCGAGTTCGGACAGGCGATGACCGACTTGATTGGCGATCTTTCTTATACGCCGTCTCCAATCGAGATCAAACTATTTGGCTCGGACCAGAATGTAATCGAAGAGAAGGCAGATGAGATTGCAAACCTTATCAAGACTGTTCCGGGAGTAGTCGATGTGTTCAACGGGATTGTTGTCAGCGGTCCATCCATTGTTGTCAAAGTTGATCTAACCATGGCGGCTCGCGCGGGGCTTACTCCGGACGATGCGCTCGTTCAGCTTCGTGGAATGATTGAGGGCTCTGCGGATACGTACGTTCTGAGAGGCGAGAAGTTCATTGGAGTGCGCGTTCGGTTTCCGGATGATTATCGTTCGTCGCTGGAACAAATTCAGAATGCAAGCATAAGATCGCCGAAAGAATTTTATGTCTCGCTGAAAAACATAGCGGCCGTCGATGTCCTGAAGGGGCAAAGCGAAATCGACAGGGAAGACCTGAAGCTGATGGTCCCCGTTACGGCAAGAATCTCAGAACGCGATCTCGGTTCGACGATAGCCGACATTAAGAAAGTACTTCACGAAAAGTTAGTGCTTCCGCAGGGAGTCACTTACACATTCGGTGGACTCTATCAAGCACAGCAAGAGTCTTTCCTTGGTTTGTTGATCGTGTTGATCGCGGCGTCGCTGCTTGTAATAACGGTACTCATATACGAGTTTGAGGGGTTTACCGTAACCGCAGCCGTATTCCTGACAAATCTGACTTCTCTATTCGGAGTCCTCCTCGCGCTGTACATAACCGGGATCAATCTCAATATATCGAGTTTTGTTGGAATGATAGTGATGGTTGGCATAGTCCAGGAAAATGGCGTCTTCATTATACACATGGTTCGCGAGCTTGAGAAAAGCGGAATGCCCCCTCTTGATGCACTTGTTGAAGGCACGGCGATGCGGGCACGGCCAATATTGATGACGACGTTCGCAGCGGTCTTCGCGCTGCTGCCATTGGCTCTCGGTCTTGGTGCCGGCGCACAGATGCAGCAGCCGCTTGCTGTAGCGGTGATCGGAGGGTTTACACTATCGAGTCTGCTCTTGCTGTTTCAATTGCCTGTCCTATACGCTTTCTTGCGGAGGCTGAAGTAGTACCACCACGTTCTCTTCATTTCCCGAGTCATCCTGTCGTTGCGTGCCCCGACAAAGCCGGGACACGAGAATCCGTTCATTCTCTGAACTTTGGTTTACTTGATTACAAGATTACTACGAAGACCGCGCCAACCCCGGCTCAGACATTCTTACGCGCTGCAGTTGTTTTCGGATGCAAATCCTCCAGTACCGATGTCATTCCGAGTGAGCGAAGCGAATCGAGGAATCTTGTTTGGATTACTACTTCACCGACATTTCACGAACTCTACAGAAGATTTCTCCTCGCGAGGAGCGCTCGTCGAAATGACATTGGGTGGGCGGCTCAGGCACTTCCGGGCGAGTTCTCTTAATTTGATGACTTGTTCTTTCGTTGCTCCCATACCGGGGTCAGTAGTCTGCCCAAGATCAGTTTATGTAGGTCAAGGGATGCCTCATGAATTTTTATCCACACACGACGCAGATCGATGATGTCAATTTTCTCGACAGACACTTTTAGCGTACCTCGTGCCGACCCTAATGGCATCTCATAAGCACCGGTCTCTTCATTCAACCATGGACTGTTATGCATATAGCGGTTGCGAAAAGTCTGAGCAGAACGAAGATTCATCACTACCTCTTTGTAGCCTTTCAAAGAAGGGTATTGTGGGACAAGCAGCTCGCATAAAGTACTGAGAATATCAAGCTTCTGGGGAAAACTTGAATGCTTAAACAGAATAAGTACCTTCGGATCCTGATGGTCAAAGCCTGCGAGTTTGCCAATGCAGATATCTAAGAAGTTCTCTAAGATAGACCATAGAGCGGAGATTCTCCCAAGCTCGATAAGACATTCGTCCGGAACCGGCCAGCCGGCTACATTTAACTGTCGAATTTCGTTTTCTTCCATTCGGCCTTCTCCTATCCTTTGCGGAAGTTCTTTGAATCTTCGTCAAAAAGCCTCTCAAATAAAGCACGTGCGCTTATCAAGGGATATTTCCTATGAAAGTATCCTAAGCTTTTGTTATACGTTCTATGGTTGAGAAGTAAACTAGCAAGTTCATCATGCCTGCGATGGTTCCGATACGAGAGTGCCAATGATCTCCAAGTGTGGTCCGAGTACGCTTCGAAGAATGGGTTTGCCAAAGAAATTTGCTGGATAAAGTCGCAACCCTCAACCAGATGAGGGCGAACCATCTCCCTGAAACATCTATCTCTTAAGTTGTAGCTAAAATAATCAAAGGAACGTATCAATATCTCCAAATCTTCTGAAATTTGATTTCTTCTTTCAAGCCATGGTGCGCTATTTTCAGTGGTCCCTATAACTATCATAAACCTGATTCGCTCATCCCGAACAATGCCAGCATTGTAGAAAGGGAATAGTCTTTGAAATTCGGGCTTATTGTTTCTTATCCACGCTCTCCAGTCTTGGATTTGCTGAATTGCTTCAGTAAGCCTAGAAGACGGTTTCCCTTTCTTCGTGTATGGCGGAGACCATGGCGTCTCTATTTCCATGAACACGTATTGGAGCCCTGCGCTATGACGATCTATGGTCTTTACGAAGTCAACAACATGGTTGGCACCAAGCCTCAGCTTCGAAATGACTATCGTCTCATGTTGCAAATCCCTTGACATGAATAAACCAGCGTGTTCCGATAGAAACTTCTGATAAACTTCTTCCACGTTTTTCTGCTGTAAAAGGAGATTCCATCGATTCGCGATAGAAGCAATAATTGGATTTTTCCGAGAGTTCAGCTTGGACCAGTCGTCAACCTTAAAGGCGGTTTGCTGCTTCATCCTATTTTTCCTCCACCATTTTTATCTCCTCTTCCGTCAGCCCATAAAGCTCATATACTTCCTGATCAGTCTGGCGATTGAGCGCTTCCTTATGATGAAATTTCCTTACTCCAGCCGTAGCCACTTCTATGGTTTCTTTTGCATAAGTTCTCTCGTGGCCTCAAGCCGTGTTCCAACAAATGTCCAGAATGAATGTGGGGTAAAACCAAGTAGGCTAGCGGCAGATTCATTCCCGTTTTGTGCCGCAACCTCAAGTTCTTTACGAATGTTCGTGACACGCTGATCTTGAAAGAATGCCTTGAGTTTGCCGACCGTATCAACTCCTACATCTACAAAGTATCGGCATTCATCAAGAGCATCTTCCAATCTGATAGATTCAGCGAACCTATCGTGGACAATCTTCTGAACGGATAAAGGTGACAACGAATCGTCGTCTCCCAATTCCACAGAAAGCCGAACGACTTCGTCCTGTAGAGACGATACTCTCTCATCAGCATTCTTCAACTGCTCGGCAACCTGAACAAACTCTTTTTTCCATTTCTGGGAATATGGACAATTTGAATTGTAGCTCCACGCACGAGAAATTGAATCGAACGCACGCTGAAGTGCAGTTCGCAACTGCACTTCGACCCGAGCATCATACAGGGATCTCAAATAACTTCCAGTCGATTTCACAACTATATGTCTTGCGGTGTAGCCATCCTCTCTTGTGATATAATCGTCTGCAACGATGCTAATATCATTTGAGAATTCCATACGGTACAAGAATCGCGCGATCTGTTCAGTTTCAGATTTTGTTCCGACGACAACGCGCAGGCCGGCTAAGTCTTTTAGTTCTTGAATCTGCATACTTCTCCTTTGTGACTTCCTTAATGCGGACTCGTACGTCTTCATACGGGATTCCACTATGAACAAGTTGATCTGGCCCATATCTTGAATGTGAAATCGCAAGTCAAGGATTAGTTGCTCCAACAGGCGTTTATGAGGTCGAATCATCCAATTGTATTCCTCAAGGTTCATTGCGACCCCGTTTTCCCTCCACCTCTTCTATCTCCTCCTCAGTCAGTTCGTAAAGCTGGTACACTTCCTGATCGATCTGGCGGTCGAGCGCTTCGCATTCGCGTTCAAGACGGGTCGTCTCAGCTTCCGTCTTGGCTTTGCTCAACTCTTCCTTCGCTGCCAACAAGCGCTCGACAAGCTGGACAATGTGGCCGTGGCGAGCTTTGTCAGTGGGGTCTGCCAAATCGAATAATGGAATCGGAAAATCTTTCAAATAAATATAGCTCGGCTCAAAGAAGTCGCCTCGCAACCTAGGAAGAAGTGTCTTAAACAGAAAACTAGTGATGCCTGAATTCAGAACAGCAAGCAAGAACTTGTCGTCAATAGGGATGATAAAACATTTCTGGTTAGTATATGAGCCTGAATGATCAAGCGTGAATTCAGGTTGTTTGCAAATATTTGGATAGACAATTTTCGCCCTTGTGAATTCATCGTAATAATCACAGGCTCTCAACTCCCACCAATATTCTCCTTGGTCATATCTCGATTTGGCAGCTACCTCAAATTGTTTCAGATGCTGGGCAATCACAGGGTATTCCGAACGAAAAGCCGACCATTTGTCACGGGCTCCTGCATACCTTTTTCTGGTCCAGCCACTTGGCAAGTTTAGAAGGTACATTCGAACTTTTGGATTCACGTATCGTTTGACATCTTTACCCTCCAAATATGGCATTAGAAGTTCCGCGCTCTTTCTATCCTTTCGCACCATCTTATCTTTTGTCTCTTCATCTAACACAAAAGCATCATTCAGCCCAGTCTTAATACCATAAAAAACTTTCTCGCTGACGAAATCACCAAGACTTGTTGATTTCCTCTTGAGCTTTCCGATTAGGTTTGTTGCAGTGCTATCAACCATAACCCAGCCACTATCAGGCAAAGAATCTGTGAGGACATCTATTCCTTGAGTTTGTAGCACATTTCCTAAATCAAGATTCTCCAGTTTCTTAATCTTCACAAAGCGGAGATTCGATTCTGACTTGTCTTTCCGAATTATTAAAATGCATGGATATGCCGCTACGCCTTTGAATACCTGCAAATCCCCAAAATCAATTAGTTGCTGGACTTGCTGGCATTTTAGCCATCTACGCAGGGGAACAGCATAATTTGCGCGCAACCATTTGTTCACCACGATGTAGCCAAAAAGTCCATCCCTACGGAGAAGTGAAATCGCCTTTTCAATGAAATAAGTATATAGGTCGGCAGTGCTGTCGAACGCTTTGTATTTGTTCTTGAAATATTCCTTTTGATCCCCAAGCCCTTCTTGCCTAACATATGGTGGATTCCCTACCACCGCATCGAAGCCGCCGTGCTTCATCACTTCAGGGAATGCATCTTCGAAGTTCATCGGCTTCAGCTTGCTCTCGTCAACGTCTGGGAAGAGATCGCCGTCCATGATGTCTCTCCCGATCAGCGAATTCCCGCAAACGACGTTGTTGCTCAAGTTGGGAAGAATCTTTTCCTTCAGAAGTGAGAACTGGTACGCATCGTTCGTCGTGACATCCTCGAGAAGCTTCAGGTAAAGCGAGAGCTGCGTTACCTCGGTCGCCTGATAGTCGATGTCAACGCCGTAAATGTTGTTGACGAGTATCTCCTGCCTCTTCTTTAGCGAGAGAACTCTCCGCCCTTCGCGATCGTCGAGATCGGCTTTCTTTGCTTTGTCTGGATGCTCCGCGTAATAGCGCTCGTGGTATTTGAGAAGAAGGTCATAGACTTCGATGAGGAACGAGCCTGAGCCGCAGGCGATGTCTGCAAATGCCATCTTTGAAATCTCTTCGGGAGCCTTCCCTTCTACCAGCTTTCCGACAGTCTCTTTGACGATATACCTCACGATGTAATCGGGCGTGTAATAAACCCCGCCTGCCTTCCTGACTTCCGGTTTCTCTTCGACCCTCACGCGCTTGTCGGTCGCGTGTACCACTTTGCCGAGGAAGCGTTCGTAAATGCTGCCTAATATGGAGATCGGGATCTGCGCAAAGTTGTATGGAGATTTCCGCCCTGCAAGACCATTACATATTTCCTGAAAGACTTCTTCGTCCGGAGGACTGAAATCTTTATTGTCGATATTGTGCGGCTTGAAGATCAGTCCGTTGTATTTCGGTTCGAGCCTTTTGCAGTAACCGACAAAAAGCTCCCATGCCATCTGGCGGTCGATAAGGTTTGCAATTTCTTTTTCTTCGATAACCTTGTCTTCGAGAAACCTTATAAACACGAGCCTGTCGATCGTTCGCTGGACGGCTTCGGTCAACTCTTCGCCCTGCAATTCCTGATTGGATTTTTTGAATCCCTTTGCGAGACTCTCGCGGTGGCCGTCAAGCTCGGCAAGGAAGACTTCGTCGACTGGTGCACCGGCGCGGCGGACGGCTTTCCCTTTCGGCTTTTTGAGTGTGGCGAGAAACTTTTCTATCGAGCCGCTTGCAACCGCCTCGTGCGAGAAGAGATAATATATCCATACGAACTTCTCTTCGTCGGCATAATCCGTATAATGGAACGATTGTATCCGACGGCTCAAAGCATCTTTGATCGTCGGCTTCGCCCTGCAGTCGATGATGTAGAGTTCCTCGAAGTCGGTGAGGATCGCAATAGGAGTATTTCCATTCCATCCGTATCGCATGGTTTGATAGAAGAAATCAGGATTGTGGAGTTGTCGCGCTGGCTTCTTTGCTTCGACGTAGAACTTTGGATCGCGGAAGTTGGGTGCAAGGAAGAAAGCATAATCGGCTCTCTGTTGCGTGGCTCCGATCTGGACTCGGTTCTCGATTTGGACCTCGTACTCGTGAGGGTTCTTCTGCCGCTCATGAGTAACGTCCCAGCCGAGAGCGGTGAACAATTTATCAATAAAGTCCTGGCGGACGTTGGATTCCTGATAAGCAGGGGAGAGGTAATCCCGCTCGTGTGCCCTGAAGTCTTCGACTAATTTCTTGACGACTTTGAATGCTTGTTCCACTAAATGCCCTGAAGGTTCACTTGTAAAATGTATCAAGGGGGGATCGCAAAAACAAGATAGGAAGAGACAGCCACAAAACTTGACCGCTCGCGTAGAATCTTGAGAACAAGTCTCTAGGGTTAATCTGTCGTCACTTTAAGGTCAGGATTCACAACTCTACACATTGTGTTTGATTCATGGACGGAATCAGTGGACTATTTTGTTTTCTTCCAACGCGCAGCGAGGACATCAGTTGTGGTATTGGAAGTTATGCGTTACCCTGTTGGCTTTTGCTTCTACCGAGCACGTCACCGTAAAGATTTCCGAAACAGTCCGGGCAGATTCCGTGGGTTAGTTTCAAGCCACCACGGCGGTCAAAAAATTCTTCAATCTGACGCCATTCTCCATCTTCGGTTCGGTACTTTTTGCAATTCGAGCAGATTGGAAGCAATTGCTCTAATTCCTGAATGTGTATATCTCTCGACTCCTTGAACCTTAGTACCCTTATGAAGCCATATATTAACAAACTGAAACTTACAGCGTCAGCAAGATTTCCGGCTGTTCCAAGAATCGTTTCTAAATAACCCGGTGGAAAGTGAAAAGATTGAGAAAGTCGAAAAGTGGGTTGCTCAGTAAGCATATCCAATAGGTGGCTGATGATAAGAAGGCCAATCGCTGGAACAAATATACTTACGGAACGGAAACGCGATCTTTCCTTCCAAAACAAGTAAAGTGCAATTGTCAAAATAATTACGGAGACGAAATCTGTTATGAATGTAGCGTACATAACCCTTCATCCTTTTGCTCTTTCTAAAACGAGGAGTGTCGATTATCCGTTTATTATGCTAGACTTCACATTTTAGAAAACTTATAGCAACCGTTAGTATTACTTCGATCACGGAGTGCCTTCTTGATTGCTAAGAGGCACCGCTTGAGCCATTGGATATTTCAGCTGAGTAGCTCAAATCCCTATCAATCTTTACCAAGAACTGCACCCATTGTAAAAAAGTTCCAAATCCTCAGCGAATGACATTGCTTCATCAGAACTAATCGCGCCGGAAATTAAAGTCATTCAAAAACCATGAATCCGCAAGAACATCGTGAGGTTTGGTATCCACCTGTTCTCCCATGAAGGACCTCGTTGCTTCCGACGAGCCGATAACAGGATAGTCTATCGGAATATACTGGTACGGGAAAGATTCGCTTATCGCCGGCCATAATACCTGTCCACCGTGCTTCCTGCGGCTTATTATAACTGCATCGGGGAAGTTCTCGACTTGAGGATACCTTATCGCGCTGGCGGTGAGCGAAACCCCGAAATACTCCGCAGCTTCTCTTATAGTTTTAATACCCGGGTCTTTGTCCTTCACGAAATCTTCGTACCACTTTTTCTTCATCAGGAATTCGACAGCAAAGGCGTTTGCCTTGTCCTCATCAGCTTTCTTTGACTTGTACCCTACCATATCCTCTATCTTGCAAATGTGAACCGGCTCCTTGTCCAAAAGGAAGTGTCCTATTTCATGAGCGATTGTAAACCGTCTTTGCCCTGATTGCTTTGAATACTTCGATACCTTAATAAGCCCGGAATATTCATTCCGTAGGGAGTATCCGTCACTGTTCTCCGTTTCTGTTTCCTCAACAATAAGGCCTATAGCATTGGCGATGCTTTCGATGTCTCTAATCCGGTCGGGGTTTTTAGCATTGAGAGTTTTTAATAGTTTTCGCGCCTCAGCTTCAGCTAATGCCGGCATAGTCATCCTTCGTTGAATATCCTGCTGGACAAAATTATTGTTTAATGCTACGACCAAAATGCATTTTGACCGAACAAATGAGCACCATAACTGAACGGTGGCCTTAGAAAAAATGGCGTTAGGGAAATATCGTAGCGAGGCGTTAAAAAACAAATATTGGCTTGCTTCCAGTACGTGGAGATGATATGTATTTCATTTGTTTTAGCCGAGCGAAGAGATCTCCAGCCATTTTTTCTCAAGCCTTGACCTTCTCTTTGGTTCTTTCTCTTGGGGCAAGACAAGAGAAAGAACATCATTAGTGGATTTACCCACCGGCTCATCTTACAATATGGTTTATGACTGTTATTGTTCATTTTCTTTTGCTTGCCCAAAAGAAAATGAACCAAAAAAAAATGGCACCTCACAAAAATGGTCTCGGCTCCTTCGAAGTCTCCGAGCGTGCTGTTCCGCGTGAAGGGGGCGATTTTCAAAGTCGTGTCGACAATGTCTCCACTCCGAAAATCGCCTTGAAGTATCTTGTTATTTTCAAGCATGGCGGAACGGCACTCCATTTTTGTAGAGGGGATAATTAAAGTAAATGAGTCTTGTGACATTGTTCATCATCTGCATGAAAAAGAATAGGAAAGCCACGTCGGGTCCGACAGGGGAACATCGCTGCCATCTTCTTGGTGGATGCACTTATTGCGTAGAAATGGCAGCTTACTCATTCATTTCGTCCTTTGTCTTCTTCTCTTCACTTTCTTTCTTTGCACGCGCGATAAGGCCTAGTTTCTTTTCTTCCAATAACATCTGCGATGCGTTCTCCTCCGACATGTGTGAGAGGTTCCTGAAGGCAAATCCAAATTCCCTCGAATTCTCTTCTGACTTTCCGTCTTCTTTAGTTTGTTCAGAATGCGTCCCGCCTTTCTTCTTCAAGCCGTCCAGCATATGGTCATATTTTTCCCTAAACGTTTTTCCTTTCGCCAGCATTTCTTGGGCATCGATTTCCTGAATTGCATCGATCAATTCCGCCCTAGACTTCTCAAAATCAATTCCTGCCTCCTTTAAGTACTCTTGCACATACTCCGGCTCTTCGTCGGACATATCCGCATAGCACGCCAAGAATTTTAACAACTCCATCTTACCTCCAAAGTGTTTTTTGTATTATGCCGAAACATCGATCATGCACCAGCGTTTCTTATATCTGGTGCCACTCCCTCATCCAGTTACGAACGTCACAGCAAAACCATCTTCGAGATTTGATATTCAGAACTTACTGTCCGTAACTTTGTTAGCCAACTACACGCCTCAACTTGTTAAGCGTTTACTTCAGAATCCGATTCCTCGTAGGTGTTTCTCGTAAGCTTTCTGAATTTTTTCGGATCGCTTACAGCTTCTCGCCGTTCTTTAAGTATTCTGTCAAGAGTTCTCTTTACGTTGCGCACCTCGTTTCGAACATCCGGCACTGAGTATTTATTTGCCCCCGCAATGTCCTGTGCAGATTTTCCTTCCATCATTCCTTGAAATACAAAAAACCTCTTCTCGTCAGATTCTAATTCCTTTTCCGCCTCGTCTATCATCGTTTTTCGATCCAGCTCCCCCTCATAATCCTGCGAATAGCCCGACGCACCTACTGGTTCCTTTCTTCTATATGCTTCCTCGCCATCTCCACCATCACAATCTCCGTTGTTGGATCTTTTCTCTCCTTCCCTGACAAGTTTCTTGTCGTGGTCTAACATATTTCTTATTTCACTCAATAATAATCTTGAGTAAACAAAATCCTTCAGCACAGGGTACTTTTTCCTATCCCACGTGCGGTTGCCGAGGTACAAGGCGATCAGCACTCTGTTTACTATGTCGTTGCCGCCGAACTCGTGTTTTGTACGCGGTCTCAGTGAACGAATCATTCTTTCACCAGACGAGTACAGCATTGCCAACTCATCTTGATTCGCCATTATCTTTTTAACTTCCTCCCGCGTGTCCTGTAAGTTTGCCACTTTCATTGAAGCTCCTGTTTTTGAGTCCTATGTATCATCCTGCGCCTCCTAATCTACTTTCCAAAGGTTACCATCACTTCTTTGTGGGCTGGTTAACTGCAAACCGCTCCTATATTAAATACTACTAACTCCCCTCGAATTTACCATGTCGCGTTAAATTATTTTTCACACAGATGCAGGAGATCTCGTTGGGCCGGAAAATAAAAAATTATTTGGGTCGGCAAAAAACATGCCGCTTGATAGTAATTATAGTGTATCCTCAAACAGTTCTTTGAAAATCTGGGAATCGAAATCAGCCATGGCTGTTCCCGGTTGCTTCTCGAATGATTCTCGGTGCAATCCCGATTGATTCCCGATCCATTCTCGGTTGAATCTCGATTAACTCCCGGTATAGCCTCGGTTAACTCTCAATCAAGTTTCGCATGTCCCGTCTAGGGAATTTGATTTTTCGTTTCCATCCTCCGCATGGGAACGTATTCACAGGCGCTTTGCATCAAGTCCTCGTTGGCAACGGCGAGAGTGGTACACTGCGCGGAGCGCCAAATTAACGGTTACAATGCTGCGGCGTCGTAACCACATACAATCAACAGCCATAAAAACTCTTGAAAGGAGTAAACAACATGGCACAACTAACAAAAGGGCCGTTCGGAACGGTCCAGGGAAAACTCGGCCAGATGGCTTTTCGTGAAAGAAACGGAAAGAACATCATAGCCATGAGGCCCAAGAAACCCTACACACCGCCTCAAGATCAAGGTTCCATCGACAGGCGTTCACGCTTCAAATTCTCCGCGAAGCTGGCACAGTCGATCATCTCCATACCGGAGCTCACTGCCGTCTGGCAGCCCGTGACTCCGTCGGGGATGTCGGCTTTCAACTACATCATCCAGAAGAACGACCCGCTAGTGAACCCCGGTTCGGTAAGCGACATGACGACAATCACGCCGGACATGGGTTTCGAGTTCGATTGCACTGCTCAGTCCATCCCACTCGTCCTGACCGGATCGATTGCCCCTTCCGTCCCGCTTGCAGCATTGGGCACTGAAACCGGCATAGACGTAAGCAAAGAGCCGAACATAAAGTTCGCTTATGTCATAGCGATGGGCAATCCTTCAACTGAATCGCTCCCCGCGTTCTGGTTCATTGGAGGCGTAACCGCAGCGCAGCCCACCGTACTCAACACAGCGATGGCGTTCAACATCCCCATCGTCGGTTCGAATGCGGTGAGCATCAAGAGTTACGGGAACAGGACAATCCTCTTCGCCCTGGTAACTCTCGACAGCCAGAGCGTTCCGGTGAAGTACTCCGGCACACTTCAGCGGAGTCTCCAGACTCAAGATTGAGTCCTCGGACATTTCGTTCCGCGGACTCTTGAAGAAAGAGAATCAATCTGGCATCCTTCAATTCCCCCTCTCTATTTTTTAGAGAGGGGGAGAGAGGGCAGTGAGCTATTAGGTCCAACAGGTTGTTCCTCGAATTCAGTTTTGCGACAATAATTACCATAACATCTCTAGTCATTGTTAGTCATGCTTCAGCATCACGTGGCAGTCCGTCATTTTGTAAAACTCCCGATAGGATTGCGTCGTCACTCCGTTCCTCGCGATGACAGGTTCCTCCTCTTTGTCATTGCCCGTGCTTCAAATAGAAATCCATGCCTTCTCTGACGATAGGTTTCTTAAAAAAAATATTATTCTGGGATGACCCTTGTGCTTTTTCGGACAGTAACAGAGACGGACAAAAATACGCGACGCCAATTATACTCACATGAGTTAACAATTTGTTTCCATAACAACAGCACAATATTAACGGTCTATTAATATTGAATCGGTAACTTTATGCCATGAGCCGTGAAGAAAATGCGATTGACCAGTTGTCATCAAGAAGCACAAAGAATTCCCCCCAGATCCTATCGATTCTTAATTCAAAGAATGGACAAGAATGAAAATTGTTTACGCCTTTCTCTTTTTAACACTTTTCATTTCAACAAGGGATACAATGGGGGGATCAATCAAAGGGCATGTCAGAGAAGCAAAAACTAAATCGGCAATCGTCGGCGCCGCTGTTTTTCTGGAAGGCAAAAGCTTCGGTACAATTACCGATACCAGCGGTGAGTATGTCATAAATGATATACCGGTTGGGACTTACAAATTAGCAGCTTATGCAATTGGTTATGCCAATGCGGAAGAATCAATCACCATATCAAGCGACTCTGTCGAATTAGTGAAGAATTTTTCTCTAAAGGATAATTCGATCACTTTGAGCGAAACTGTGATTAAGGCGAGAGCAAACAACACGCTTGAATCTGCCGCGAGAGCTACGGAAAAAAACTCCGAGAATATCGTAAGTGTCATCTCCGCACAGGCAATTGAGCAATCTACCGACCTGTCGGCAGCGGATGCCATGCAGCGCGTTTCTGGAATGTCGCTGATCCGCCAGCAAGGCGAAGCCCGTTACGTCGTGATGCGCGGGCTTGAGCAGCAGTACAACAACACTTTGGTTGACGGCATAAAAATACCGAGCCCCGAATCAAAGGACCGCTTTGTGCCGCTGGATATTTTCCCGTCGTCACTATTTGAACGAATAGAAGTCGAAAAATCCCTAACTCCCGATGTCGCTGGCGACGCAATCGGCGGATCGACTGACCTCATCCTCCGAAAGGCACCGGAGAATTTTACGTTTTCGTTAAGTGCTGCAAGCGGATCAAGTTCCGGCGTTGCCGGCAGCAGCTTCAGCACTTTTGACAGGAGCACGGTAAACGAGCTTGACCCGGAGAGGTTGCACGGGACTGTGGACGATGAAGATCCCACCACGGAAATCAAACCACGTTACAACCCAACACCGGCAGATTTCACGACCGCGAACTTGATATTTGCGAACAAGACCGCGCCTCCGGATGTCTTCTTCAACGGCCTCGTTGGCGATCGTTTCTTTGACAACAGGTTAGGAATCATGGCGGCGGGTGCCGTTCAAAATTCTTACGTTTACGTCCCGGATCAATTTTATTCAGTCTCTCAGGACATCAACACCTTCGACCAAACAGGGCACATAATCCCGTATGTAGCCGACTCCACCGATCAAAACTACTACACAAATAGAACGCGGGGCGGCGCAGTGGTCAACGCAGATTTCATCGCGAGCCAGGGTCACGAGCTATCGGCAACTTATCTTTATGTGGTTCAACAGGAAGCTCAAACCCGGCACGAGACACAGGTAACTATCGATGGTGAACGTGGCGCAGCGGATTTTACGTATTCCCACCGGTCTGCGCTGCGAACACAAGACATTTCCAGTATTTCTCTCGGAGGAAAAGATTTTACCGACTCACCGGCCTCATTGGCGTGGACACTTAACTACACCGACGCCTTGCAAGATCGGCCGGACGAGGCTGAATATTCGGTTTATCAAAACTACAACTCACAACATGTACTTTCAGGTACCCTAGGACTGGCTAACATAACACACGACTGGAGATGGAACGATGATCGCCAGTATCTCGGGAAAATGGATGGGACTTATCATATAACTTCTGATGGAACGCAAACAATTCAGATTGGCGCGCTGGTTCAGGGATTGAGACGCGCAAATTATGAAGACGATTATCAACTTAATCCGTACGTGTTCACAACTGGCCCTTACGCCGGACATACGGAGCCTTTCACCACTATTGACAGCGCTGTTGTTACCGTGTTTGGGTACGGAACAACTTCAGGCACATCTGTGTATGGTTACCAAAACTACAAGGCAAGCGAAGTCCTTCTTGCCTCATATCTTGAATACAAAGCAATATTTGGACAGTTGCAGATTCTTGGCGGGGTAAGGTGGGAGCAGGCGCATGATATATACAACACCATGGCGAATCCTGTTGACAGTCTTCGGCAGGCAGATATTTATATGGTTAACTTCCTCCCCGGTATCCATTTCCGATATGAACTCACACCCGAGCAGCTTTTTCACTTATCAGTTACTCAGAGCATGAGCCGCCCAAGTTATTTCGACCTTGTCCCGGCGGTCGATCGATCAGACGAAAGTTCCTCAACGGGAAATCCGGGTCTTCGTCCCGCGGTATCGACAAACTTGGACCTTCGTTATGAGTATTATCCAAATTCCTTCGATGTTTACTCAGCAGGAATTTATTATAAAAGAATAATAGATCCTATCGAAGACGAGTTTAACTCCGTCGGAGTAGTACTTAATACTTCCAAAATTAATGGCGATCCTGCGACTGTATATGGATTTGAAGGCGTAATCACAAAGCATCTGGGTGTCTTCGGGGTCACGGCCAATTATACGTACGTCGTTTCAAAGATTACAAGCATAAAGCAGGTTACAATTGAAGACATAAATAGTGGTGACCTGACACAATCATTTTACAAGGAGACGGGACCGCTTCAATCTCAGTCGCCGCAAATTGTAAACGTCATGCTTTCGTACGACAACTTAAATTGGGGAACGAAGTTAGAGCTCGCATACAATTACACTGGAAAACGACTCAGGGCTGTTGCCCAGTTGGACGGTTACGATACGTATGAAGAAGGAGTCGGACAGCTTGATTTTTCCGGTGAGCAAATACTCTTTTTCAACCTGAAGTTAAACGTAAAACTGACCAACCTCACCAACGCCCAGGACGTGACTGAGATCGAATCCGGGGAGTATCTTAAACACGCGCCGATTGTAATCGAACGCGATTTGAACAAGATGGCAGGCTCGGCTGGGATCAGCTACAATTTTTAGTTTGACGGGAATAAACAATTAAAACAACCAAAATCATAGGAGAAACAAATGTCAAAACTTTTAGCAAGTGTGCTGCTCCTCTTTCTTGCTGTAGGAGCTGCCTTTTCACAAACCACTTTACCCGATACTTTATCAGGAAGTGTCAAGGGCAAAACTGTCCCCAACCACACCTATGTTATAAACGACAGCCTTTACGTTAATGTCGGTGATACTCTTACGATCAGCGCCGGCGATACGCTTTTAATGAAGAATAATCTCACGACAGGTGCCGCATGCTGGATCGATGTTCTCGGAACTTTCATCTGCCAGGGAACGGCTACAAACCGTAATGTGATTACGACAGCTTTCGTAGATTCTGCCAAACATCCGGGAATGTGGGGCGGTATCCTTGGAGATTCATGCCAATACATAACAGTTCAATTTACTAACATCTATTGGGCAGGAGGCAATGACGTATCGGGGCACGCTTATCGGACGTTCGACATCACCTCCGATTATCAAAATCATACGAACACGGTATTTACAGATAATCTGGTGGTAGGCACAGTCGATGATTGCATCGGACTCCATGGTGGAAACGCCAGCGTGCTTAGAAATGTCATCAAGTGGTGCGGAGCTCCGGATGGCGACAATATCAACATCAAATCCGGTTGTGTAGGCGAGGTCGCTTATAACGTCATCTGGTCGCCGGGCGGAAATGGAGTTAAGATCAATGGAAGTACTACGCTTCTCCGTACAACGAACATGTGCGTTCACAACAACACCATAGTCGCAGGAGGATGGCGAAGAATTGATGAACTCGGTTATGCCATTCTCGTGGATGCAAGTGCCCGTGCGCAGATCTACAACAACATCATGGGCGATATGTACGAAGAACTTGAAATTACTACAGCAGCTGATACTTTGAGAACGGTTTATAACAATAACCTCTTCTTCTATTCGGTTGACAGTTTGGGAGGAATGGCACGGTATTATCCGTCCGACGGCGTCGGCCGACCAGCTCCGAACGACATCTTTGACGTAAAAGCCAGCGCTCTTTTCGAAAGTTACCAGCCCTATTTCTCGAATGATTGGATTGCACTCGACGGCTCAAACGATTATCACCTGCTTGCTTCAGCTCCAGCGGTAGGACATGGAATTACGCCGCCCGCTCCTACTTCTTCCAACCATTGGTGGAATCCTTACTTCATAAACGGTACGGATACATTGACACTGCCAGGGGCTACCAACATTGGGGCACTCGGTGTTTTTGGGGCAACTGGAGTAAAAGATCAAGGGAATCTAATTCCATCAACCTTTGCTCTAAATCAAAATTATCCCAATCCATTCAATCCATCGACCATGATCAGCTATCAGTTGCCGGTCAACAGCCATGTAACTCTAAAGGTCTATGACATATTGGGTAGAGAAGTGGCGGCGCTCGTTGATGGCGATCAAAGCGCTGGAGTACACCAAATTCAATTTAGTGCAGAGAATCTCGCAACCGGCGTGTACTTCTATCGTCTGAGTACACCGGACCAGAATTTCGTCAAAAAGATGCTCTTGGTAAAATAATATCTTGCACGGTAATCGAGAACATCACTCCTCGATGCAATCCCACATGGGGTTGCATCGAGGTCTTATTAATCACTTGGAGAAATTATGAGATCAAAGTTACTTTTCCTTCTTGTCATTATCCTATTATCCATCGGCGCCGTAACACGGCCCCCCTCACGAGAGAAAATCGATTCATCTTCGGTGCGTTTCCTAATAATCGGCGACTGGGGAGGTTTCGCCTCAGAAAATCAGAAAGCAGTGGCAGCTGCAATGGGCAGGGAAGCTCAAAAGAATCAAGATCAATTTATCGTCACGGTCGGAGATAATTACCACGGTAAAGGAATTGCGAGCGCAACCGACCCGCGCTGGAAAACGGAATACGAGGACATCTACTCTGATGCGTCGCTCCAAGTGCCATGGTATCCAACCCTCGGCAATCATGACTATGAAGGCAGCCCCAAGGCCGAGCTTGACTACTCACAATACTCAAAACGTTGGAAGTTCCATCACCGCTACTATGCTCAGGAAAAGAAGATTGACGATTCGACAAAAATACTTATTGTTCATTTGGACACCTCCCCGTTTGTCACGGAATATCAGCAGCAGGATGAGCAATACCATGTCAAGGGACAGGATGTCGCCGGACAAACACATTGGCTCGATTCACTTTTGTCAGCATCAAACGACCGGTGGGTGATTGTTCTCGGACATCATCCGATTTATTCTGCTGCACCAAAGCATGGAGACACACCCGAATTGAAATCCACCGTATTGCCTATCCTCGAAAGTCATCATGTCCCAGTGTATGTTTGTGGACATGATCATGTTATGCAGCATCTCAGGGATAACGGAATGGATTTCTTTGTGTGTGGTGGTGGAGCAGAGCACCGTGATGTAAATCAGCGCGATGATGTCATATATGGCAAAGGCTCCTTAGGTTTTCTCTCGGTTACTGCATATCGCGATTCGTTAAACTTTAAGATGCTCGATGAAAACAATATTTTGCTCCACGCAGCAACGATAACAAAATAGCTAAAACATAAATATAGAATTGCTTATTCGCGCAATAAAAATATTCAGTTTAAGTTCGCAAGACACAATGGAGTTATCATGAGATGCAAATTCTACATTAAGCACTTATTGCTGTCAGCACTTCTTCTCCTCAGTTTTACGTTATTTAAGACGGAACTTTTCGCTCAACAGAAGGTCAAAATAGTTCTCTGGGGAGACTCACGAGAGAATGCGGAGAATGCCTGCTCGGACATAGCCCACATCCTGCTCTACAAGATCACAGACTGGGATTTCCAGGTTCACTGCGGAGATTTCACTCACGATGGCACGGATGCAGCCTGGCAGCGGAGCCTTCACTATCCCGGAGTGGACAGCATTTTCATCAAGGGAAAGTTTTTCATGTGCACGAGCAACCATGAATTTAAAGATAGCTCCGGCAAGAAAAACTTCGATAAATACACTGAGGGAATTTTGCCATCAAACTCTGCAGATGGCACTACGCATTTTTACTCCTATCATGTATCCAACATTGACGTAATTGTTTGCGACGGGTACGCCACCGGAAAAGACATGATGCAGCATTGGCTCGACAGTTTGCTTTCTACCATCCCCGATACCGATTGGATCATTGGAGTATGGCACAATCCTACTTATGGCGACCTATCGTATAAAGAAAGCTATGCTGCGACCTGCATGCCGTGGGTCGAGAGTCTTTACAGACACCACTGCAAGTTTATATTCAATGGGCACGCCCACATTTACCTAAGGACGAAGCCATTACGACCGGATGGAACAGTCGATGAGGAAAACGGAATCGTGCATGTTATCAATGGAACAGGTGGCGCAACCTTCAAAGATCCCTCGCCGGACAGTCCCAAGATTGCCTTTACTCCCTCAGAAAAATCATTTCCGTGCATCACTTTTCTCACGATTGATGGAAACAAAGCTGAATTGGAAACCGTCGACGCACGCCCAGGACATAACCTTAAAGTTATCGATCAATATGAAACTAAAAAATAATTCTTTGTAAAGACTGGAGATTCCAAATGAGTAAGTCAATAAACAGTTTCTTGTTAATTTTTGTATCCATGTTTTTGCAGTCAAATCTTTTTGCTCAATCGCATGGATACAAAATCATAGATAAGATTGTGATCGGCGGGGAAGCTAAATGGGACTATCTAGCTGTCGACACCTCAATGCATAGGCTTTACATTTCTCATTCAAGTGAGGTGGATGTCGTTGACCTTAAGAAAGATTCCCTCATCGGCAAAATCACCGACCTAAATGGTGTTCATGGGATAGCTTTCGCTCCGGAATCTTCCAGAGGGTTCATCAGCAACGGCAAAGATAACTCCGTGACAATTTTCGACATGGAGACCATGAGGACGATATACAAGACTAATACGACAGGCGACGACCCGGACGCAATCGTTTACGATCCTTTTACACATCGCATTTTCACTTTCAACGGACACAGCTCGAATGCAACCGCCATTGATGCCGAGACAGGAGATGTCGTAGGAACGATAAAGTTAGACGGCGCACCGGAATTCGCAGTCTCCGATTTTAGAGGCAGGATGTTTGTGAACCTTGAAGAGGAAAACTCTATAAATGTTCTGAATCCTCAAACGCTTGAAGTGATTGCCAAGTGGCCACTCAGTCCATGCGCAACACCGACAGGAATGGCAATCGACCGCAAACATGACAGGCTGTTTGTCGGCGGGAGAAACAAGATAATGGCTGTCGTCGATGCCGATTCAGGCAAAGTAATTGCGACATTTCCAATCGGAGCCGGAGTCGATGCTTGTGCTTTCGATCCTGCGGCCGGTCTTGCATTCTGTTCCAACGGCGACGGAACGATCACCGAAGTAAAAGAGAACTCGTCAAACGATTTCACATTAGTCGGAAGCATCGCCACACTTCCAAAAGCAAAAACCATGGCACTCGATGAGACCTCGCACCATATCTACACATCAACGATGATTGATGCGGGTGATGGCCAAAAGAGTTTTGGGGTCTTAGTTCTCGAGGAGAAATGACTTAGATATGATCAGAAACAAATTTTCTCTATCTCCCACGGCGACCATGGTTGACGGACGCGAGGCGGTACAATTCTTAGTCAAGGTAAAGGAATTAGTCGAAGACCCGGCGGCGATGGTATGTTCCTATTGCCTCCAATCAGATCGGCTCCAATTCACTTAATTCATAGTCTTTGAAGAAACTCTTGATGGTATCGACTATTGCAGCCGCTGCCATCGGCTGGAGCGAAAGGATTTGCCTTAATGTCATGTCCTGAGGCAGCGAAACTTCTTTTCTCAAGGCAGAATCATCAAGACAAAAAACATCTATTCCTGGTGATCGCACCGCAGAAGAAGGATTCTTCAATTGAAAGACACTCGCTTCCTTCAATATCCAATTCAGTCCTTCGCTATCTGTCAACTCTTCTCTACCTTCAGGTTCTTCAAAAAAGGGCTGAGGACTTGGAAATAGATCCATTCGAAAATCAACTTCTCTTGCCGTTTCTAATACTTTAATAATTGAACGATGGCTCATCTTATTTAGTACAGATGGGATGATTACGATTGACCTGCTCTTTGAATCAGGTTCACTTGTGCATGTAAGAACTATTCGCTCAGTAACTGGGCCCTGTTGAGGAGATCCCGGTCCGCCTGAACCCTCTACTTGGGCAATCCACCACAATCCTCTGTTGCGAAATGTTCGTTGTTCAAAAAGTGCCACCTTATTTTTCCTCCAAGAAATTTTTTATTTTCTTTTTCGTGTCTCTTGCAGCAAAGCGCTCCGTTTTCTTCAATGATTCGAGCAAAGCCACTCGGGCTTCATCAAGTAACCCCCGATATGTAACAAGAGAACCTGGATTGTTGATTTCTCCAACCGACAAGGAAACGTCCTTGCAGAGTTCTGTATGCCAACTCTCTGCGTGGTCTATCGCTTTGCGTGTGTTCTGCCACGAATCATAACATTTTTGATCGAGTAGGATTACTCGTCCTAGGCTTTCATTAAAGTTGTGACGTGTCACTGGATCCGTAATTGATTTTGAGAAGAAAAAATATGTGCCTAATTGAGAATATTGGGTGTTAGCGTTAGCCTGATCGAAACCATGCAATTTCTCGGATATCTCTTTAGCGAGAGATACAGAATGAGAGGTGATTTCCCTTATGGCTTCGTGGCGTGATTGCCTTTTCCTAATTCTTTCGAGAAATAATCCTCCAACAATTCCTAATACAAAACTAATTAGGTAACCTAATATGGAAGTAAAGGTCAAAGGGTCTCCTTACTCAATTAGCATATTGAAGTTTTTCTCTGCGGAACATTTTCATCAAAATTTACCCCTTCCTTTAACAAAGTGCAAACCGAAACCCCAAGTCGACTTTGTGGGTCGTACTACTCCGGTACTTTCACCCCTCTCAAAAACTCCGCACTCTCTTCAGGCAGAGCGGTGTTCACGTACATCCCGCTGCCAATTTCAAATCCGGCAGTCTTCGACACGCGCGGCACGATTGTAAAATACCAATGGAAATATTCCGAATGCAGCTCGCGTGTCGGAATAGACCGGATCGAATAATTGAAGTCGGGATCGTTAAGCCCGTGATAAAGTTTAGCAAGGACGGCTTTCAAACATTTAGCCAAGTCATTGATCTCGGCGGCGTCTATCTCATCAAAAGAGGAAACATGTCTCAACGGAAATATCCAAGTGTGAAACGGTGAAAGGGCAGCATAAGGAATGAACGCCAAAAAGTTCTTGCTTTGAAAAATCAATCTTTCTTTTGCTTGTAACTCATCGTGGACAGTCCTGCAGCACACACATTCACCGGTATCATCGAAATACCTGAGCGCTTCTTCGATTCTCGACCTGATTTGATTCGGCACAATTGGAGTCGCAACAAGCTGCGAATGGGGGTGCGCGACGGATGTCCCTGCAGCTTCGCCATGGTTCTTGAACAAAATGATTGCTTCAACCCGGCTGTCTTTCTTGATCTCACTGTATCTGTATTGATAAACTTTCAGGATGTCTGCGACTTCGTCGTCTGTCATCAATGCAATCGTCATGTTGTGCAGCCGGTGTTCTACGATCACTTCGTGATGGCCGACCGCCGTCATGGAGCGGTAAATTCCATCTACTCTTCTTACTCGTCCTCCTAGACTGGAAAGAGCCGGGAACTTATTGGAAATGACTCTAATCTTCCAGCCATCATTGTCCGGCACTCTGAACAATTCATCGATAGTCAAATGTTCGTTCCCGACACAGAACGGACAGTCAGATACGTACCCAGGTAAAACGCGCTCATTGTCTTTTTTCCGCGCAAATTCGTCCGGCCTCTTCGCCCTTTCCGGACTGATAATCACCCATTCTCTCGTCAAAACATTCTGCCTCAGTTCAGGCATACATTCTCCTTGTCATGGAATCCTTTTACCGTTACCGATCTGTCAATCTTTTCAACACAGCAGCACTCGTCAACTCCCGTAAAGCATCCGTCGCGATCCATTTTGCCGCCTTTGAATCTATTTTTTGAATTTCTTTGGCCGTCTTAATCGCACCTCTATTCAACTTGATGTTTCGCTTACCGATTTGCCGTAGCGCCCAGTTGACAGCTTTCTTCACGAAACTCCTTTCGTCAGTCGCTTCTCTTTTTATTATCGAAAGAAAATTCAGGAACGTTTTCTCGTCGGCATCTTTGTCGTGGACGGCAAGTGCCGCCATCAAAACAAATCCTGCTCGTTTCACAAACTCTTCCTTTCGTCCGCTCCACTCTCTCGCTTTCTCTAATGCAAACTCCGTCTTGTCAAAAAGATTACTGCATACCTGATCACACATATCCCAGGAATCAAAATCGCTCACCCATTTTTCTATTTGTAATTCGGTAACACATTCCGGATCGTCGATTAGTCCTGCAAGAATTCTCGCTTCATGTATTCCAGTATCCCATAGTTCCAACGCGAGCGAATGCTTCCATTCCAGGTTAGGATCGTCCCGACCGATCTCCTTCGCCAAATCCCTGAGGAGCGGTATAGATACGCCGAGCGTATTCTTCGAACTAATCCCGAATCTCGCCATTCCTGCGACGTTCTTTGGGTCGCTGAACTCCTCCAGCACCTTAACAACTTTGATTGCATCGCGTCTATGATTCCTTGTCTTATCGATCCTTTCCTGGCTTCGCGTAAGTATGGCATTTTTCGAACTTGAAGATTTCATCGCGTTGTTCCTCATCAGATCAGACGACTCTCTTTTTATTTCATGATAATTGGCAGTCTGCAAAAGCACTGCTATTTTTGTTTGACAGTTTAAACAAAGCAATCTCCAAAAACAAACGACTCGGTTATTTATGCCGATGGTTGAAGTTCAGAATCAAAGCAAGTAACTTTTAAAGAAACTGGGAGAATGATATGGATGCAATGATTGCTTATTGTGGATTGGCATGCGGTACTTGCCCCATTCATCTCGCAACCATGGAACAAGACAAACTCAAGCAGCAGTCGATGAGAGCTGAGATAGCAAAAATTTTTACTGAACAGTACGGGATGTCCATTCAAGTCCAAGATATCGCTGATTGCGACGGATGCCGGACCGGCGGGCGGCTCTTCTCTGGTTGTGTGAGATGTGAGATCAGAAAGTGCACAGCGGAACGAAAGATCGAGAGCTGCGCATTCTGTGATGAGTATGCTTGCGAGAGACTTCTAACACATTTTGAATCTGATCCAACCGCGCGAATGCGTTTGGAAGAACTCAAAGAAAGCTATGAAAAAGGAAACCCGAGATGAAGCAATCTATTTCCCTCATATTATCTTTTACATTTGCCTTCATTAATTCTTACGCACAAGTTGACACTACAAAAATTACGACGCACCCATTCGCTTGTACAGATTATACTCAAGGAAAAGTTTTTATTATTTCGGAAACAGGCAAGGTAGAATGGGAATATCCGGCCGAACGATGCAACGATATCTGGGTTCTTCAGAACGGCAATCTTTTATTCAATACGGGCAACGGAGTCAAAGAAGTCACGCGAAAAAAGGAAGTCGTCTTTTCTTACGAGTCGAAAAGCGAAATATATGCGTGCCAGCGGCTACCGAATGGCAACACGTTCATAGGCGAATGCACTTCAGGCTCCCTGTTGGAAGTTTCTCCCGTCGGAAAGGTCGTCAAGAGAATAAAACTTCTTCCGGACAGTGTGGACGGCGGACATTTCTTCATGCGCAACGCAAGAAAACTTGCAAACGGGAATTATCTTGTCGCACATTATGGCTTGAACAAAGTTTGCGAATATGATTCCACTGGTAAAATGGTCAGAGAAATCCCGATCAAAGGCGGCCCGCATTCCGTAATTCGATTGCCGAACGGCAACACGCTTATCGCATGTTCCGACCATGACGGCGATCCGCGCGTTGTCGAAGTCGATACATCGGGGGACATTACCTGGCAGCTGACGAAGGATGAATTGCCGGGAATCGAATTGAAGTTTATGACGGGAATGCAATGCTTACCGAACGGAGATTTGGTTTTGACCAACTGGTTGGGACATAACCAATTCGGAAAAGCTCCACACGCTTTCGAAATAACCCGCAACAAAAAAGTAGTGTGGATTTATGAAGATGATTCGGTTTTGAAAACAATGTCGAGCATCCAGCTTTTAGATGTTCCGGGAAATGCAATCGCAGGTGAAATATTGCATTGATAAACCAACCTGTTTTTTCCCGTTGGCACATGCACATTCCCGCTTCGCAATGTCAACTGGCACTCGGCGTCGAACAGTATGACGCACACTTCTATAGAGCTTCATTTTCCTAAAGGGAATTTTCAAACTTCTTTCCAACTCCTTGATTCAACTTCCGTCGATAATTAACTTTTTATCCAATGAATTGTGAACAGTAATTGCCAAAACGCGAAGATATAAATTCTATTCTGATAATCGGAAGCGGCCCGATTGTGATCGGACAGGCTTGCGAGTTCGATTATTCCGGCACGCAAGCTTGCAAAGTTTTGCGGAAGTTAGGGTACAAAGTCATTCTCGTCAACAGCAACCCCGCAACAATCATGACCGATCCCGAACTTGCTGATATAACTTACATTGAGCCGTTGACTCCCGAATTTGTCAAAAAAATAATCGAGATCGAAAAACCTGACGCGCTTCTTCCTACAATGGGCGGACAGACCGCGTTGAATATTGCGGTCAATTTAGCCGAGTCCGGCGTGCTCGCAAAAAACGGCGTCGAGATGATTGGCGCAAATCTAAGTGCAATAAATAAAGCGGAGGACAGAGAACTTTTCAAAGATACCGTCACATCGGTTGGATTAGAAGTGCCGCTCGGTGGGTTCGTCCGCACCATGGAACAGGCAATGAATATCATCGGCCACGTCAGCTTCCCCGCAATTATTCGTCCGTCATTTACGCTCGGCGGAATGGGCGGTGGAGTTGCGTACAACATCGAGGAGTTTAGAGAAATCGCGCGCCACGGTCTCTCTGTCAGCCCGATAAGCGAGATACTCGTCGAAGAATCCGTCATCGGCTGGAAAGAATTTGAGCTCGAAGTAATGCGCGACAAAAATGATAATGTCGTCATCGTCTGTTCGATAGAAAATTTCGATCCAATGGGAGTGCACACGGGCGACTCGATCACGGTTGCGCCAGCACAGACATTAACCGACCGCGAATATCAAAAAATGCGCGATTGGGCAAAGAAAGTAATCCGTGCTGTGGGCGTGGAGACGGGCGGTTCGAACATCCAGTTCGCGGTGAATCCTGCAGACGGTAGAATGGTTGTCATTGAGATGAATCCGAGAGTTTCACGGTCGAGCGCGCTTGCATCGAAAGCAACAGGTTTCCCTATCGCAAAAATTGCCGCGATGCTCGCGGTGGGCTACACGCTCGATGAAATTCCAAACGACATTACGAAAAAGACTCCCGCTTCTTTCGAGCCTTCGATTGACTACGTCGTCGTGAAAATTCCGCGATGGGATTTTGAGAAGTTCAAAGGCGCCGACGATACACTTGGCGTTCAAATGAAGTCGGTCGGCGAGGCGATGGCAATCGGAAGCACATTTAAAGAAGCTTTGCAAAAAACTCTTCGGTCGTTGGAGCAAGGTCGCTTCGGATTGGGAAGCGATGGAAAAGATAAATACAATTTTTCTAAATTGAAAAACGTGAAGTTGGACGAGACAAGGAAAGCGATAGCAAACAAACTCAAGCAATTCAAACCGGACAATATTTTTTATCTGCGGTATGCACTTCAAGCGGGCTTTTCGGTGGAAGAAATTTTTGAGCTTACAAAAATTGACCCTTGGTTCATAAAAAACGTAAAAGAGATTGTAGATTTTGAAAACGTGCTCCGTGAAAATTTCTATGTCGAGTCGTAATCAGATATATAACCGCCGAGAACGCAAAGGTGCGCAAAGATAATGACGAAAAACGAGCAGAAAATTATCAATCATCAAAAACTTGGCGTGTCCTTGCGATCTTTGCGGTTAAAATCCAAAAATAGCAACTAAATTGAAAAAGAAACCTCTAGACAGAGAAACGCTTCATAAAGCAAAACAGTTAGGTTACTCAGACAAGCAATTAGCCGATATATTCGGAACGACAGATGAAAAAATACGTGAGTTGCGCATGAGATTAAATGTGACTCCTGTTTTCAAAACGGTTGATACATGCGCGGCAGAATTTGAAGCGCAGACACCGTACCACTTTTCAACTTATCAAGACGAAACCGAATCAATCCGGAGCAGCAAAAAGAAAGTTATAATCTTAGGGAGCGGGCCAAACCGGATCGGGCAAGGAATAGAGTTTGATTATTGCTGCGTGCATGGAGTACTTGCTGCCCACGACGAAGGCTACGAAGCCATAATGATCAACTGCAACCCTGAAACAGTTTCTACCGATTACGACACCGCGGACAAACTTTATTTCGAGCCGCTAACTTTTGAAGATGTGATGAACGTGATCGAAGCTGAGAATCCGGAAGGAGTCATAGTCAGTTTCGGAGGCCAAACCCCGCTCAAACTTGCGAAACCTCTCGAAGAAGCTGGCGTCAAATTGTTAGGTACAAGCTCTGAAGGGATCGATATTGCTGAAGATAGAAAACGTTTCGGCGAGCTTCTCCGAAGATTGAAAATCCCTCATCCCGAGTTCGGAACTGCATATTCGGTAACTGAAGCCGTGGATGTCGCCTCGTACATCAAATATCCTGTGCTCGTGCGGCCGTCTTATGTTCTCGGCGGACGCGCCATGGAAATCTGTTATAATGAAGACTCACTCAGACATTATATGCAGACCGCAGCAGATGTCTCGCCGGACAAGCCGGTTCTGATCGACAGATTTCTCGAAGATGCATTCGAGTTCGATGTTGACGCGGTTGCTGACGGAGACGACGTGGTGATCGGCGCAATCATGGAACACATCGAGGAAGCAGGAATTCATTCGGGCGACAGCGCAGCGGTAATTCCGCCGTACATGATCACGGACAAATGCTTGAAAGAAATTAAGGAATACACTGTCATGCTTGCGAAGGGATTGAAAGTAGTCGGACTAATGAATATCCAGTTCGCGATGAAAGACGATATTGTTTATATACTTGAAGTCAATCCGAGGGCGAGCCGCACGGTACCATTCGTGAGCAAGAGCATCGGATTGCCACTTGCGAAAGTTGCCACGAAGATAATGCTCGGGAAAAAATTGAGAGACCTTAACATGGCACGCGCAAACGAGAAATTCAACCATATCGCAATCAAAGAGGCCGTTTTCCCCTTCAACCGATTCACTCGCGTAAAAGTTTTTCTCGGACCTGAAATGCGTTCCACAGGCGAGGTGATGGGAATTGATTCAAACTTCGGAGCGGCTTACGCGAAATCGCAGGCTGCTGCAGGAAATCCACTGCCGGAATCCGGAATTGTTTTCTTCAGCGTAAACGATAACGATAAAAACAAACACACGATAGACATAGCGAGTGAGTTTATCAACCTCGGTTTCAAAATAATCGCAACCGAAGGAACATCCAGGTTTTTTACGAAGAACGGCATTGAGAACGGGAAGGTTTTCAAAGTCAGCGAAGGAAGGCCGAACATTGTCGATCATATCAAGAACGGGAAAATACAATTCATAGTGAACACGCCATTCGGCGAAGAAGCGAGGTATGACGAATATGCGATCGGCTGGGCTGCGATCGAGCACCGCGTTTCTTTTGCAACGACACTTTCCGCCGCATCGGCGGCCGTAAAGGCGATCAGGTCTCTTCAGACGGGTGAGTTGAGCGTGAAGACGATACAGGATTTTCACAAGTCCGTCTAAGAAATGTAGGAGGCGCCGCGCCGTCGATGTAATTTTGTCGAATCAATGATTCTGCTGTTGTAATGTTGTCTTAATCAAATCCCTGTTTATTCTCGCTGTCTCTTCTTAATTTTTCACTGGAATGAAGAATGTGTCAGCAATTTTCTTACTTTGTTTATCCTCGACTTTGGTAACAAGTGCAGATGCACAGTTGAAGCCCCCCCCGCATGGCGGGACGGGAATGAAGATCAGCGAAATAAAATTCATAGGCGCATCAGCATTTTCAAGCGTTAGCCTATCGGAAAATTTCCATGCCGACTCATCCCGATTCCTCGCTTCAGATACGGCAAGCATCAAAACCGGATTGTATCAAATTCAAAACATATATTACTCGGAAGGATATTTACTTTTTAAAATCGATTCGTTCTACGTCAGGCCATCTTCAGATTCATCGATAGCTACCTTGGCAATTTACATTTCAGAGGGGCCGCGTCTGCTTGTTAGAAAGTTGCTCATCAACGGAAACAAATTTTTCAATTATAATGAACTCACCCGCGAACTCGCAACACGTTCGGGACAGCCGTTCAACCAGGATGATCTTGAGAAAGACATTGATGACATCCTCGTCAAATATAACGCCGCAGGTTTTCCGCTCGCGAAGATTTCTATCGACAGCATTTTTGTTTACCGGCATCCCCGCGAGTCACAGACCCCGTTCACGGAGCGGGATCTTCGACATGGAACCGACTCGCTTGGAATTGCGCTAACGATAAATGAGGGAAATCGAATTAGAATTGATGCGATACGCATTGAAGGAAATACAGAAACGAAGGATTACGTCATCTTGCGCGCTCTAAGAATTCCGCCAGGACGTTATTACAACGAAGACGAACTAGGCAACGCCAAACAGCGGCTTCAGAAATTAGGTTTCTTTCAGAGTGTCAGTGACCCTGAACTTTTTGAAAGCGGCGACACAACGGGATTACTTGTCAAAGTCGTCGAAGGAAACACGAACACTTTCGACGGGGTGATCGGATATATGCCTGCACAGCTTGGCCAATCGGGATATTTCACGGGCATGATCGATGTTTCCATGTTGAACCTTTTCGGAACAGGACGCAAGTTCCGCGCAATGTGGCATCAGGAAACAAAGCTGACACAAGACTTGGAAATAGGATATGCCGAGCCATATATTTTCGGTTATCCGATAAATGCAGAATTGGATTTCTCCCAGCGCCAGCAGGATTCGACTTCCGTCACAAGAAATTTCGGGGTGACAGGAACATTCATATTCAGCGACAACTTCAGCGGCAATGCATCCATAGGTACGCTCTCGACAACGCCGCTGCAAATCGCAGACAGCAACTATTCGGTTTTCGAAAGTAACGTTCTCGATTTCGGTCTCGGTATTACTCTCGATACTCGCGATGATATTTACAGTCCGCGCCATGGTGTTCTCTACGAAACCCAACTCTCATTCGGCCAAAAGAAAATTTATGGTCCGGTACAGCTCATAACTTCAGATACACGATTGACAAGTTTTACTCAACACTTGAGCATCGACCTTTCTTTCTTCCATGAACTTTTCCCAAGGCAAATATTCGCAATCGGCCTTCATGGCGAACAAGTGACCGGCTCAGAACTTGACCAAAGCGACATGTACCGACTTGGTGGTACAAACACCATTCGTGGATATTTAGAAAACCAATTTATCGCAACAAAAGCAGCATGGACAAACATCGAGTACCGGTTCGCGACAGGGAAAGAATCATTCTTTTTCGGATTTGTCGACGCCGGATATGTTTACAATCAACGCGATCTTATCGTAAACACTCCGGCAAGTTCACTCTCTCTTTACGGCTATGGGGTTGGAGCGCAAGTGGAGACTGGCATCGGCATACTGAAAGCGAGTTATGCACTCGGGAGAGGTGATTCGTTCATCGAGGGAAAAATACACTTTGGAATCGTAAATCAATTTTGAATAGCCAATCAACCGCATGAAAAATTATCTGAAGTTAGCCCGAATAGGAAACGTCATAATTGCATTCTTCAGCGTGGAGTGTGCCGGAATACTTTGTGGAGTGAACATCGCAGAGAGCTGGAAAATTGTCACGGCGGCAATAGCAGCGTCTCTGATAACCGCAGGCGGAAATGCGATCAATGATTTTTTCGATATTGATATCGACAGGATAAACAGACCAAATCGTCCGCTTGTCTCTGGAAAACTTACCCCGCATCAAGCAAAAATATTTTATTCGGTTGTTACAACGGCGGGCTTGATTGCCAGCGCGATGTTAAGTTTTTACACTTTTTCGATTGCGATTATTGCTTCCCTTTCGGTTCTGTTTTACAGCTACAAACTGAAACGCTCAGTATTCTTCGGCAATTTCACAGTCGCATTTATAGCGGGACTTGCATTCATATATGGGGGGGCATCGGTAAATGATTTTAAAGACATCTACCCGGCAGCGATATTTGCTTTCCTGACAAACTTGACCCGGGAAATAATCAAAGATGCGGAGGATGTCAAAGGCGATGGCGAGATCGGCATCAGAACAATCGCAACTAAGTACGGCACAGCTGTATCGGCATACCTTTCGACCTTGCTCACAGCAATTCTGCTCGCGATGGTCTATGGCGCTTTCCAATTAAGAATACTACCAATCCAGTTTCTCACAATTTGTGGGCTTACGATTTTCCCAATCGGCATTTATATAACTTACTTGCTCATCTCAAGGAAAAGTTTTTCAGAAGTGAGTTTTGGATACAAACTGATGATGATTTTCGGATTAATTGCCTTGATAGTCGGAAAGGTGTGAGTCAAAGGACAATCCGATCATCGGCTGACTTTTACCAGCAGATCAGACTATTCCTTCTATCAGCCAGGGTGTAACGATTTTGCCGGACAGCCGTATCCTTTCTCAAAGGAGACCGATGCAGTGAGAACCTTATTTCTACACCTTACACTTGCTATCGTAGTTTATATCCCGTTGTTGGCCAATGCCTCAGTTGATTCGACTAATCAAACTAGATATGTCATAAAAGCCGTCAGAATAAGCGGCCACATAAAACTTGACGGCATGCTTTCGGATCCACACTGGAAATTAGCCCCGGGAGTCACGCTCGATTACGAAGTACAACCGGGGAATGATCTGCCCGCCAAACAAAAGACAACCGTGTTAATGCTTTATGACACCGCGTCTCTTTATTTGGCATTTATTTGTCATGATACTGATCCTTCGCAGATCAGAGCGCACGTTACCGACAGGGATAACATCTTCGACGATGATTTCGTGGGTATTATCCTTGACACTTATACGGATCACCAGAAAGCCTATGAGTTTTTTGTGAATCCTTACGGAATCCAGGGAGACCTTATGAGGACCGGAAATAACGAAGATGCAAACTTCGACGTCGTCTGGTATTCGGCGGGAGCAGTCAACGACAGCGGTTATATCGTGGAGATGGCTCTGCCCTTCAAGAGCCTGCGGTTTCCAGCTTTGAAAGTTCAGAATTGGAGCTTGGACCTCTTGAGAAATTTGCCAAGAGAAAGCCGCTACCAGTATTCATGGGTAAAACTAAACCTCAACGACCCTTGCCTCCTGTGCCAGGGAGGAATTCTTGAAGGCCTTGAGGGGCTGCAGTCCACAGCCAACGTAGAATTGCTGCCGTATGTAATGGGATTCAAGAGTGACAATATCAATGATAATACTGACCCCACCTCAGGATTTACAAACGGTAATGTGCAGGGACGAGTCGGCCTCGGCTTAAAATACTCACCAAACCCGAGCCTTGGAATTGAAGGAGTTGCAAATCCCGATTTCAGTCAAGTGGAATCGGATGCAACTCAAATAAGCGTGAACACAACCTCTGCAATCTTTTATGCAGAGAAGCGCCCCTTCTTCATGGAAGGAAACGATCTGCTTACCACATCCATTCAGTCTTACTACTCCCGAATGATAAGCAATCCTCTCGGAGCAGCCAAGGTGATAGAGAGAAACGGGAATCTATCATTTGCTTATCTTGGCGCCGAAGACAGAAACTCGCCGTTTATCATTGCAGCCGAGGAAGGAAGCGTCTCGGATAATAATGGGAACACAACTATTTCAAGCTCACACAGGTCATTCTCAAATATTATTCGGGCAAAGTACGATTTCGGGACACAGTCGTTCCTTGGAGTACTGGGAACTGCGAGAGACTTGATTGACGCCCACAATTACGTCGTTGGCCCTGATTGGAATCTATTCTTCGGTGGAAACTATACTTTTGACGGACAGGTGCTTTTCTCCAACACAAGAGAGCTGAACGACACAAGCATGATTTCCGACAGTACACATTTCGGTACTACAAGATTCACGAAAGCGTTCGACGGACAGGAATATGACGGGACCGCGCTGCTCGCTGAAATGAGACGCGATGCCAGGACGTACAGTTTCAGATTCACATACAGGGACTTCTCCCCTACATTCCAGGCGGAAGATGGCTACGTCCCGTTAAATGACTTGAGAACACTTGAGATGGAGCATACCGTCCAATTCTACCCTAACTCGTCATTGATGGATTGGTGGGGACTCGATTTAGATTCTTTCCTGCATTTCGATTACACCAATTCAAGGAAGGAACGATGGGTTGTTCCAACAATCTTTACGCAATTGAAAGGCCAGACTCAACTGTCGGTCAACTATCTCGCCGTGAATGATGAACTGTTCCACTCAGTCAATTTCACCGGAGTGCATAGATGGAATTTTAATCTGTACGCGCGTCCCGTCAGCGCCGCGACCATTTCACTCTCAGCATCATTAGGAAGGTTCATATACCGCGGAGATGCAACCACAGCAGAACTTGGCCGCGGCCACAGCATCAATGCAGAAATCATCCTGAGACCTACCGACAGGCTATCCGCAACAATTGATTACTCGAGATCAAGACTGTCAAATATTGTCGGAGGTAACCTGTTTTACGATGGGTACATCGGAAGAATATCTTCAATATACCAATTCAATGACAAGGTGTTCGTTAGATTAATAGGACAATACGACCAATTCGCAAAAGTGATCGAGATCGATCCGTTATTCAGTTTCAAACTGAACCCGTTCACAATTTTCTACGCTGGCTCCACTCACAGTTTTGAAAAATATGGGGAAGAATACGGAACTAAATTGACAGCCCGTCAATATTTCATCAAGCTGCAATATCTTTGGAGAGATTAAAAAACTGTGCAAACCGAGAGCGCGACTTAGTCGCTTTCTCTCAGCGACTTGTATTTCTTCAGCTTGCCTTCGATAACTGCCGCAAGCATGTCGGGATCGATTGGCTTTGTCAGGTAATTGTCAACGCCAAGCTGAACTCCAGTTCGAATGAAAAAGCTCTCGTGCAGCCCGCTCATTAAAATGAACGGCACCTTTTTCAAACGTGGAACTTTCTGTATCTTCTCGTAAAATGAGAAGCCGTCACCATCAGTTCCCGAGAACATAACATCGGAAATAATCATATCGACACTCGTGGTCTCGAGAAGTTTCATAGCTTCATTTGGGCTCTGTGTCGTCAGCACGCCGTATCCGAACCCTTCGAGAACGGCTTTTACACTTTCCAAAAACCCAACCTCATCGTCAACTACGAGAATTACCGCTTTCGTGGTTGCACGCTGGAACGCGGCAAGCACATGTGGTTCAACTTTGACCGACTCTTCAGAAGTTATCTGGAATTTGCGTTTCAAGCCTTCAAGACTGCTTTCATCGTTCGACCTTATCCGTCCTTTCCGAATCTCCTTTTCAACCTCGGTAACGTAAACCTGAAGCCTGATTTCGCCTTCGCACTGGAGATGATCATCAAAAGACAACCCGAAAATGTCTCGCATCTGCATAAGTTCCCGTGCCGTTTCGGAAGTGACGGGTGGAGAATCCCAAGCTTCTCTCAATCGCGTCATATAGATACGAAGCTTTTCTTCGCGGGTATCCGGTAACTTAACCCCGAGAAATTTTAATTTCTCTTCATAGACTGCCGCCATGGAACTCTTTATCTCTGCAACTCTTCTATCAAGTTCCTTCTCCATATCCACATTAATTGCTGAGCGGGCTTCGGCAAGTTTCCACTGCTCTTCTTCTACAAATTTCTTTCTGTCATCTTCAATTTTGGCGTGGCGTTCTTTCAGCTCTTTCTCCACCTGCTCTTCAATCTTCACCCGTTGAGCGGCAAGTTCAGCCGCAAGCCTAGCATTATATTCGGCCTCGAACTGTTCCTGCATTTCACTGCGCCTGCGGTCAAGCTCCTTCTTCTCGTTGTTGTTTATTTCCTCAAGACGTTTTCTAAGCTCACTTTGGTTTTCAGCTTCCAACTTCCTGTATCGTTCTTCATAATGCTTTTCAAGATCGCCCTGCTGCGACTTAATCTGTTCTTCAATTCGTTTCTTATCCGCTTCTAACTTCTCTTCAAACTCTTTTTGAAGTCTTGCTCTAGTAGCATCGAGAAGATTTTCTCGCTCTTTTTGTTGCTCTGCAATCGTCGAAGCTTTTACTTTTGCCATCTCAACCGAAAGCTGTTTTTGAAACTCATCTTCCACCTTCTTCTTGCTTTCATCAATGGCGTTTCGTTCTTTTTCTAACAGCCCATGTTTTTCCCTGACAGCTGCCTCTTTCAATTCGAGCATCGACTTTTCATATAGTGCGCTCATCTCGGCACGAGTTCCCTCTTCTGCCTTCTTTCGTTCGGCAGCAAGCTGCTGCCGGAAACTCGCTTCCATTTTCCCAACCTCAGTTTCGAATTGGCGCTTTGATTCTTTCTCGATCTCTTTTCTGAACTTCTCCTTTTCTTTTTCGAGATTGGCAATCAATGAAGCGCGTTCAGCATCCTGCCACTCGCGTTCTTTCTTAAGAGCTTCGGATATTCGTTGTTCTGCTTTCCTTATTTCATCAGTGAATCTTTTTTTATATTCACTCTCAAGCCTCTTCTCAATCTCAACTCTTATGGATTCTTCATCGATTCGTGGTTCCGGCAGCGGCGGGGGTTTCTCTCCTTCGATGGCTGCTTCTACAGGAATTGTTTCGGGAATTTTCTCGGATTCTTGCTCCGCCGACTGCTTCTTAGCGGCATTTTCAAGAGCCTGCCTGCGCTCCTCCAATGCTAACGCATATACGTTATTCGGTTCCAAAGCCCTTACCTCATCGAGTTCCTCCTTAGCTTCTGCTAAGTTTCCTTCTTTTATACTCTTATCAGCCGCCCGTAGATGAGCCGCTATTTCCTGCCTCGAGCCATCAGAGGCTGCCGACATTGTAGGTCTGATGTTTTGAGTTTTCTTAAACAACATTCTTCCTCTGCACGATTTGCTCTAAGTTATAAAACCAAAATATCAATAGCAATAAACGACTGCCTATATTCTTTAAAGAAGAATTTAACCGTTATCAGCCGCGTGGTGTTTTATTACTTTTGCATCAACGAGAAATACGACGTCCTCTGCTATATTTGTCGCATGATCGGCAATTCGCTCGATGTGTTTCAAGCCAACGATCAAGTGCGCACCCGGCTCGATCAAATTCGGATTCTTCTCCATTTCTTCTATGACAAACTGGAATTTCATCCGATTCATCTCGTCAACCACGTCGTCTTCCTTGCATATCCTGCGCGCTAATTCCGCATCGCCATGTATAAACGCATCAAGACTATCATGCACCATCTTGCGAGCAACGTCCCCCATCTCAAGTACCTTGGCCTTGCGAACAAGTTCCTGATGATTCATAAGAGGTTTTACACGCTGAGCAATATTAACCGCCACATCGCCGATTCTCTCAAGTTCGTGATTCATCTTTATTGCGGAAACTACCAAACGCAAGTCGCCTGCAACGGGCTGTTCGAGTGCCATGATCTCGTCAACCTGTTTGTCCAACAAGTTGTCAAATTCGTTTACTTTTTTCTCGCTTTCATAGACTTTCTCAGTTTCCTTCAGGTCTCCATTATCCAATGCCCGGAAAGCCATATTTAATTGTTCATCGACAAGACTTCCCATCTTTATCAAATTAGACCTCAGATCTTCGAGTACATCCTCAAAATGTCTGTGCATTTGCTTCCTCCTTCAAACTATAGTAAGTTTTGTATTTTATGGATCAATATCAGCTTTTCAAAATAAAACTGAACTCCGAACCCTTTTCGAGCTCGCTTTTGACTTCGACTTTGCTTTTATGTGCCTCGACAATATGTTTAACAATGGCAAGCCCAAGTCCCGTTCCACCAACGCTGCGACTTCTGTCCTTGTCAACTCTATAAAATCTTTCGAAAATTCTCGTAATGTGTTCTTCCCCTATTCCGCATCCATTGTCTCTCACAAAAACTCTCACGTGATTCGGCAGCTCGGCAAACCCGACATAAATTTTTCCACCACTGTCCGTATATTTTATCGAGTTGTCTATCAAATTATAAAAAACTTGTCTCAATCTCTCTTTGTCGCCGAGCACGAGCACCTCATGTTCCCCCGGAATCTGTGCGGACGAATTTAAATCGCAAATAATTTCCAGAGATTTCTTTTCTGCCTTGATTCTCATTTCCTCTATGACGCTTTTCAAAAATTCCGCGATGTCAAAATATCTGAAACTCATTCTCATCTCGCCGCTCTCTATTCGCGAGATCTCTATCAAATCATTCAAGAGAATATTTAACCGATCCGAATGTTCATAAGCTTTTTGCAAGAAATCTCTGTTAACCTTCGGATCGTCAATCGCGCCGTCAATAAGTGTTTCGATAAACCCTTGGATACTGAAGATTGGCGTGCGAAGTTCGTGAGAAACATTTGCCAGGAATTCGCTTCTCACTCTTTCCAATTTCTCAAGTTTCGCAATATCTTTTTTAAGATTGCCGACTATTTGATTAGTTAGCTCGCTAACTCGCTTTAGTTCGGCCGAACCGGTTTCAGGAAGCTGGACGGATAAGTCACCGGCACTGATGCGTTGGAGTGCATCGAGTATGGTGCTCAGAATTTTTGTCTGTCGTTTACTGTATACAAAGAAAACTTCTTCGAAGATATAAAAAAGAATAGTGCTGACAATTCCAGTGACCACAAGGTGCTCTTCACTGAACGAAATCCTTAACGAAAAGCCTTCCTCTACAAGCAAAAGGATAGTATAGATAAATATTCCCAATAAAACCGCGACGATAATTTTTAATTTATAAGACGAAAAAAGATTACTCATTCTGCCTTAAACTTGTAACCGACACCTTTAATCGTCTCAATCATCTCCGCTTGTTCACCAAGCTTCTCTCTGATTTTCCTGATATGCACGTCAATTGTTCTATCGCCGACATAAACATCAGTGCCCCATATTCTGCTCAGCAGCGTTTCACGAGAAATCACTTTTCCCTCGTGAGAGGCGAGATAGTAGAGAATCTCAAATTCCTTTCTTGGGAAAAATATCTGCTCACCGCTTATCTTAACCATGTAGCTTTCCCTGTCGATTACAACTTTCCCATAGTCGATGTTTTTTCCTGCTTCTGTCTTGACCCCTTCTGCTCTCCTCAACACAGCGCGAATCCGGGAAATAAGTTTGCGCGGGCTTATCGGTTTGACAATATAATCATCCGCGCCAAGTTCAAGGCCTAACACTTCGTCGAACTCTGCGCTTTTAGCAGTAAGAAAGATAACGGGAATTCTCGCGGTCCTCTCATTTTGATTCAAAGACTTGATTACTTCATAGCCATCTTTTCCTGGTAGCATGATATCGAGTAGAATCACATCCGGTTTTACGTCGCTTGCTTTTTTCAACGCTTCATTACCGTCCGAAGCAGATTCAACCTTAAAGCCTTCACGCTCAAGATTATAGCGAATAAGTTGGACGATGTCTTTTTCGTCATCGACAACCAAAACGGTTTTCATAAATGATCTCCAGCTAGTTACGATGGTTCAATGGAACCCTTTAGGGCAAGAGGATGGGGGCATCACGTGAGGCGACGGGCGGATTCGAACCGCCGCATAAAGGTTTTGCAGACCTCTCCCTTACCACTTGGGTACGTCGCCACCTTATAGAATTCACACGCTTAACGTAATTTACGTTATCGAATCATGCGCTGTTGAGCGGGAAACGGGACTCGAACCCGCGACATCAACCTTGGCAAGGTTGCGCTCTACCAACTGAGCTATTCCCGCGTTAGATGTAAAAATATAGTCGTGAAGCAATAGAAAATCAAGAACATGAGCCTTTTGCATTCAAGAGAATAGGTATCTTAAACAAGATCTAAAGTCAAAGGTCGAAAACACAATTTAAAAGTTAAATCTAAATCACCATAATTTTTACTTCTGACTTTTGTAATGGACTTCTGACATTTCACGAAGTTTTTCTGCGGCAGTTTCAGGTGTTATGTCACGCTGAGGATTAGCGAGCATTTCAAACCCGACCATAAATTTCTTGACTGAAGCTGATCTTAACAGCGGCGGATAAAAATGCATGTGAAGGTGCCACTCGTCATGATTTTTTCCGTCGGTCGGTGCCTGATGGATTCCCGATGAGTAAGGAAATGAGACTTCGAATAGATTGTCATAACGGACCACGATCTTCTTCAATGCAAGGGCAAAATCATCCCGCTCCGCTTTCGTCATATCTACAAGACTCGACGCATGATTCTTAGGAACGACCATTACTTCAAATGGCCACACTGCCCAGAAAGGGACCACGACAACAAATCGTTCGGTTTCAAAAACTAATCTATCCTTTTCTTTCAATTCCAACGAGATGTACTCGCATAGGATACATTTGCCAGTGCGATTTCTATATTCTTCAATTTGCTTCGCTTCTTTTGCCGGCTCGACCGGCATTGAATCTTCCACCCAGATTTGACAATGAGGATGCGGGTTACTGCATCCCATCAACTCACCCTTATTTTCAAATATCTGGACATAATTCACATCGGCTAATTTTCCTAACCTAATGTATTCGTCTTTCCACACATCGACAATTTCCCCGATTTCTTTTGCGCGCATCTCTGCGAGAGTTAAATCATGCCGCGGAGAAAAACATACGACGCGACAAATCCCCCGTTCACCTTCGGCTCGTAACAAATTATTTTCATTGATGATAAATCTCCCTGTGTTGTATGTCAACGCACTGAAGTCGTTATCGAACACGAATGTATTTTTATAGTCGGGATTCTTTTCACCATTTGCACGCTCATTACCGGGACACAAGTAGCATTTCGGATCATACTTCGGCAAAACTGCCGAAGGAGCTTTCTCAACTTTTCCTAACCACGGTCTTTTCAACCGGCCCGGCGATACAAGTATCCATTCACCTGTAAGGATGTTTAATCTTCGATGGGTTCGAGTCAGAAATTTTTTGTTCATTCCATTATCCAATTATCTTTGTCCCGGAGACAAGATTGCATTCGTAGAACTTCGGCTCCTGTCCAATATGTTGTAAATACTCTTCACGGATCATCATTTTGAATTCATTGGAGGCATTTTTCTCTACAAGGTTGAGCGTGCATCCACCGAAACCGCCGCCCATCATTCGGGCACCAAGAACTCCGTTTATCTTCGCCGCACCATCGATAAGTATATCAAGCTCTCCACAGCTTACCTGATATTCATTCCTAAGCCCCTCATGGGATTCATAAAGAAGTCTTCCAAAATCCGAGTAGTCCGATCTCTCAAGCGAGGTGCACGCCGCTTCTACCCTTTTGTTTTCTTCAAGGACATAACGACATCGTTTATATACAATCGGATCAAGCTCTTTTTGATATCGATCTAACATTCCGAAATTCACATCACGCAAGCTCTTTACCGAATGCTCATGGGCTGAGATATTTCTTACGCCGTCTTCGCATTGCTGTCTGCGCAAATTATATTCCGACGATGCAAGTTCGTGCTTCACCTGTGTATCACAAAGGATAAACTCCAGCGCAATTTCAGAAAAAGGGTGATAATCATAATCGAGCGACCGACAATCAAGCTTGAAAACAGATTTTTCCTTGCTTAGAAGATTTGCGAATTGATCCATGATACCACATCGAACGCCAACGAACTCGTTCTCGGATTTCTGAGCCATCTTTGCAAGAGTTTTCCGATCTATATTCAAATCAAAGATCTCATTCAACCCGAATGCAAGCCCGGCTTCTATTGCGGCAGAAGACGAAAGTCCAGCTCCCACCGGAATATCACCCCCGAAAACACAATTGAAATCCGCAATTCCGTACCCCGCTTTTGCAAATTGATCCACAACTCCGATAAGATAATTCGACCAGCTCAATTTCGATTTTTCAATTTTGCTGAAGTCAAAATCTATATGTTGATCAAAGTCCTCCGAATATATTCTGCATTTTGTTCCACCGCTGCGCGCAATGGCAAAATAGATGTATCTGTCTATTGCAGCAGGCAGAACAAAACCGTCGTTATAATCCGTATGTTCTCCGATAAGATTTATCCTACCCGGTGAACTTATGATTATGGGTTCCGGGTCGTGTCCGAATTTCTTCAAAAAGGAGTTTTTAACTTTATCTATTCGTAATTCAAGATTTTGCAATTGCTCTTCCCTAACATTCATCACTTTTCAAGAAGTAACGGCATAATATAAAAGTCTCACCTGAAACACTCCATGGCCAGAAAAAAATTCCTGGTCATAACGACAATAGATCCGCATCCTTTCCAAACAGGACAATTTTTCTTCTCATTCAATATCATGGCTGACAACTTAATAGGGACGTTCTTTAATTTTTATAAATGGCCGGATTTCTTATAGATTCCCTTCTGCTACTGCTAACATCAATATAATACTTCAGCATACAGAAAATGAAAAACATAGAGGACTAAACTTCAGTGTGTCGCGAAATAACAAATCTTTAATTTAGACAAACCTGGTTAGCTTAGTTAAAATTCGAAACAGAAAAGGAAACGTGGATGCTGTTGAACTAAGCTAAACATATTTAAAAACAGCTGGAGTTGTTGGAGTAAGAAAAGAGTCAGAGCATTGAGAAGGTTGCAACGAAATTTCGCAGTAGAAAACAGCGGATGTCGATCCGCCGTTTTCTACCATCAAAGCAACTTGGTTTATACTTTCGGAGTGGGTTGTGACTCCTCCGGTTTCTTCCGCCTCCGATATAAAATAATCACGACGACCCAAACGACCACGATAATTATCGCCGCATAGAGAAGCGTGTAGGAGGGTTTTGCTGACTTTTCCCATGACTCAAGTTTCTTTTGCAACTGGCTTTGCTGATCCTTTGATATGATTCCATCATCAGCGAGAGCGGGCAGCACTTGCGAACCGACGCTCGGATTCCAAACCTCGTTAAGGAAGTGATTGAGCCGACCAGCTTTTTCCGCATCCGAAGCTTTCGAGTCACCACCTTGCTGATCGAAATAATCGCTCAAGCTTGAAACAAATTCATCTGCGTTATGAAACGGCTCGATGGATACTTGTTTGCTTGTGAATTCGCTATCCAAGTTTGCCCATAGTGCTGAATCAGCCTTTGTTCCCCATTCTGCAATTACGGAATCGACTGAGGCGACTTCTTTCTCTCTTTCTTTTCCCCCTACGTAAAGGCTAGAAAGTTTCGGACCGAGTCCTTTCCAATATGAGTTGAAGCGGCGCTGGTCGTAAACCATACTGATGATGTCCTTGCTTCCCAATTGTGTTGATTCCAAGAATTGGATATTTTGTTCGGCTGATCCTTTAATGTTAGCAACCACGTTGTAACGTTGCATTTTTCCAACCAGCATTTTCTTTTGTTGCTCCGGGAGTCCCGCAACGTCTGTGCCATACTGCACAAATAAGCTATCTGTCATGGCTAATATTGCAGCGTCTCGATCCCTCAGACCTTGTCGAAGTTTTTCGACGATACCCTTAAGCGAATCGATCGTCTTTGGGTTCTTTACCAATGCAGATGACATTACATTTATCGACGCAATTAGCTTGCTGTTCTCGCTGGCAATGCTATCGATCCTTCCGGACAACGTGCGAACTTGTTCTTCTAATCCCGTGATGCGTGAGACTTGAGATTCGATGATGCCCAACTTATCCTGAGAAAGGCGGAGTTCGACACGAAGCTCGCTGATCCAGTTATTATACTTATCGGGATACAGTGCATTATTTAACAGCACGGTGTCTGCGGCAAATTCTTTTTCCAAATCATCGATATCAGCACCCAGCGACGCACATTCCTGAACCGTCGTTGCTTGCTTAATCAATTCCTTTATAACATTGTATTTCGACTCGAATGACTTTACGGTGACATAGTCAGACTTTACTTGAGCTGTCCCGCTTTGCGAGGTGACCGCAAAAACAAACACAAAAATACAAATAGCACTCATGATATACTTCATTTCTTCTCCTCCTGGATTCCGTCTTCTGTAAGCATGATCGGTTTGTCACTGCCATTGATTAATTCAATATAAGAAACACGTTGATTGAATGCGGGCGACAACAGTCCATCTTTTGAAACGGGGATTTCCTTTTCAAGTTTAAGACCACCATCAGCCTGTCGGAACACATAGACGTTCTTAAACTGTGGGCCGGTTAGGAAATAAAATCCACGAGCGTCGCGGATGACATTAATTGTATGACCATTCACATTGACTGAGTCTTTCGTTTCCTCATAGAGCAAAGGTTTAACATTAAGAGCAATGCTGTACCGATTCTCTTGTATCATTCCCTGCGAATCGACTTTCGCTTGGTCCTCAATAGGCCACGAAAAATCTGCCGGCTTGAGCATCAATGAAGAACACCCTGCGGCCAATAATGCTGACAAAATGAGAATCATACTTTTCCCGAAAGTCACGAAGGACTCCTTTCCACACACAGGATGTTTGATTTGAGGATTTATTCGTATTTGTTTCATACTCCCTCCTTTGATTTTGTTGAAGAATAACCGCTGCAAAACAAGTAGAAGAAAAATAGGAAGTGTTAAAATATGATGCAAGGGAAATTGGAGGCCATTGTCCAAAAATGATAGAACGGCCCATGTGACAAATAATTTGATGCGATGTGCCCGGGACAGGACTCGAACCTGCACAACCTTGCGGCCACTAGACCCTGAATCAATTGGGTATATTTTCAGAGAAATAAAGTGCTTGAATTCAAATCTTTTCGGGCACTTTTTTTTACCGTCACAGTAGCATTTCTCACATTTTGAACGACCACTGGTAAGGATTTGGTTACACTGGTACACAGTGGTATAGAGTGGCACCCGCTGTCGTTATGATTTGGTTAGTCGACGCTGTCATATATATATGGTAGAATTTTCCGGAGAAAGGATTCCGGCACCCCCGCAACCATCTCTTAGCAAAACCCGTAATTTGTCCAGTTGATTTTGAACGTGTATAGCAAAGTTAGTAGTGACATATTGCATTGACTTGACAGTGAGCCTCAAGTAGCGATAACAGAAAGTCCCGCCTTTCGACGGGACTCCATTGAGACTGTTCCTTAATCCTTACTTTGTGACGACCATCTTCTTAACCTGAGCAATTCCCGGTGCAGTGAGGCGATAGAAATAGACGCCGCTTGCCAACCGGCTGGCATCAAATACTGCATTGTGGTGTCCGGGTGATTCATCTTCGTTGACAAGTGTTTTCACTTCTCTACCAAGAATATCATAGATCTTCACTGTCACATGGCCACTTGTCGAGAGATTATAACTGATGGTCGTGGTTGGGTTGAATGGGTTCGGGTAATTGCTTAGTGAATATTCAGTTGAAGTCTGAGTGGCAATTCTTCCCGGAGTTTGTTCCCCGCTCGCATTTACACTACCAGATCCTTGATCACCCAGTATGCTGTGAGCCTCGACGCTCCCTTGCGACTGTGAGAACAACATATCCAACTCTTTTGAAACTTCTAACGCATTTTGTTTGTCTCCTTGTCCGAAATAGTAGTAGACGAATTTGTCAAACAAAGCAAGCTCCACTACGCTATCTCCCTTATATGCATTTATTACGCTGTCAATCAGATTCAAGCGGTTTGCTGTGTCAATGTCCGCCATTATCAAACCTGCCATCGCATATAGCTCTTTCTTAGCTTTGTTGTGAAACAAAGAGTCATATGCATATTTTAAGACCGGCAAATTCGTTAATGGATAAGTATCTTTTAACAAGTTCAAGGCATTGAACGAAAGGCTGGAATCAGGATAGCTTGTGATCAGGCTAAGACATATACTCCTCGCTCCCACCAGATCATTGGTTGCAACCAATTGATAAGCATTATTTAATTCCGATAATAATGATACGTCACTGACATTAGAAGCATAAGGAGTAGACACTGAGTTATTCAAAGGCGGTGCAGGTATGCTTACAGCTGAACTAAGATAAGGGGAAGATACTACCCCACCCGTGCCTGCAATTTTAAAATTCTGGGTATTAGTCGTTCCCCACCAGTTGTTTTGGGCATAGATAGAACCTGAAGACATGTTATAAACATTCCAGGAGGTATTTACAAGATTATCATACCCCCCGTTCAAAGGTGAGCTTTGGCCAAGCATCGGAAGTGAGTTATTCCAACAAAATACTCCATAGCCATTTCCTGTAACGTTATTATCACCTTGTGTGCTTCCGCTTCCGAAGCTCGGATTTGAACTCGTTGAGCAGTAAACACCATACCCATTATTTTGAAGATAATTATTGTACAACTTCGGCGAAGAAGAGATTGTGTAAACCCCTGCGTAAGAGTTATTGTGGATATTATTATTTTGAATAGTGGGGTTTGAGCTGTAAAGGTAAATACCATTTGTGCAATTTTTTATTGCGGAATTCGAAATGTTCACACTGACGCCGTTTTCATAAATTCCGCTGTTAGCGTTGCTAACTTCGCAGTACGAAATCGATGATGCACTTGAACCACTATTGAATTGAATCCCTCCCCAAGTGCCTGAAGCCGAAGTGAAAGTGATCGGATCTGATGCAGTTCCGTAGGCGTTCAAAACGCCATTAACATTAAGGCCCGCCCCGCTTGCAAAGGTGAGTGTAACTCCTGGAGAAAATGTCCATGTTTCTCCCTGAGGTATCGTAAGCGTCTGGCTAAGCGTCCCACCGTAGTTTTCTAGAGTATATTTCAGAGCTTGATAAGCATTGACGCGGCCATATCCATACTGACTTGTGAAGGAAGCACCATTCATGCCGGCGACTTTGTTAGCTGAGTTTTCTATGATGCTGATGATCTGCGAGGGGGACAAACTTGGATCAATTGAAAGCATTAATGCAGCAATGCCAGATACATGTGGCGTCGCCATCGATGTGCCGGACAAGTAACCGTAATTCTGCGGGATGCCCCCCGTTGAGTCAAGATGAAAAGGATAATTTGGAGTAGTCGAATAAATAGAACTCGGCCCGCCCGGATCGGGATCACCAAAACCGCCAGGTGCCGAGACCCTTACTTCCGGACCCATGCTTGAGTAAATTGCATAATTATCCCACGGGTCAGTGGCTGAAACACAAATGACATTGTTATAGCCAAGTGTGTGTCCAGAAAATGTTCCGTCTATGGAAAACGCCCCTGGGTAATCGACGTCAGAGAATGGGGGGGGATTATTGATAATGCCTTCGTTTCCCGCAGCACAAACCATCAGAACATTGTTGTTGTATGCATCTAGAACAGCATCTTCAATTTGTAGGTAGTATAGGTAGTAGATGTTCGATCCAAAACTGCAATTGAGGATCTTAGCTCCATCAGTTATTGCATCAGAAACTCCGCTTTCGATCGTTGACGGGGTAAGGTAACCTTCCCAATTACCTGCTTTCACAATAAGTAGCTTGCAGTTCCCAGCGACTCCTGCCACACCGATACCGTTGTTTGTTTCTGCCCCAAGGATACCAGTGACGTGAGTCCCGTGACCGCATTGGTCTCGTACACCCACCCCGCTGTTTGTCTCATCTTGCCCTAAAGTAATCCTCGAAGCATCGCTTAGGTCCGGATGAGAGAGTTGTGTTTCAGAGCCAGAGACAAGTGGTATGCCCGTGTCAAGAACACCCACAATGTAATTTGAGCTTCCAGTCGTGATGTTCCATGCGGCCGTCGCGTCGATATCCGCGCCAACTGTTCCGCCCGGTGGATTCTGCCCCGTGTTTTGTAGATTCCATTGCTGTCCGAAATAGGGGTCGTTTGGCACGAAGCAAAGTTTAATGATTCCATTCGGTTCGACCGAAGCCACCATCGAATTTTGACTTAGAACGCTTATCAATGAGAATATATCTGAATCTGGCGAGACCTGGATTACTCCCCAGTGCAGCCTATCAAAGTGCTTTATAATTTGCCCATGAATCTGTTCAATGGTTGGAGCCATATCAGTCTCAAGTATCCCGGCCTTAAGTTTAACACATATTTGACCAGCAGCGTATTGGATACTCTTGTTTTTCCAGATTCCTTGCTTTATCTGGTGGATTCCGCCAGTGGTTTGCTGTGCCTTCGAATTGCTCCAAACTGCACAAAAGAGGACAAAACAAACAAAAAGTGTTTTGATCGGAACTGAAGTTTTGTAGATCATGATAATTTCTCCTTTATGTTGCTTTTTGTCTAATTATTATTAAATTAAAAAAGGAACCCCGTTGGATGTAAATCCAAATATTTTCGTCCGGCAGGCGAATTTAGAGAGGAAGACACCTCCGGGTGTTCCTTATTTTATGTTATGGTTTAGCTCGTCGGATCCCGATTTCTAATTAGCTCCATATTTATACTGAGAGTCATTACTTTTCTAACAACATTTTCCTCACAACTCCGTAAGCACCGGCCCCCATCTCATAAAAGTACACGCCGCTGGCAAGTCCATTACCGTTGAATTGCACGGTGTGAACTCCAGCGGTTTGTTCTTCATTGACAAGTGTTTCAAGCGCTCTCCCCAAGATATCATAGACTCTGAGCAAGACTTTCTCAGAGTGAGGAAGCTGATATTGTATTGTCGTCGATGGATTAAAAGGGTTGGGATAGTTCTGACTAAGACTGAAAGTTGAAGGCAGAACACGACTGGCGTCTGTTTTATTTACCCCAGTCAAAAGTGAATCAGCAACGGAAATCCCGTTTCCGCCAGTGTAGAGTTTGTTTCCGAACAAACAAAGGGTTCCGTTGCCAGTCCCGCCCGTGTTTAACCACGTTCCGCCTTTGTCTGTGCTCTCGTAAACGGTTCCAAGCATACCATTGACACCCTCTGTGACGAAAACCCTAACAACAGTATCAGCAACATTATAGATTCTTTGAATCTGTATTGAGCCCATATATCCGTCGGACAAGACACTTTTCCATGTCGAACCTGAATTAGATGAAAAATAGACATTGCAATTAGTACCAGAGGAAGTTGAAACAAATATTTCATTAGAGTTCTGGCCAAATGCAATCGAGCTGGCCAATGCTAGAGTGTCTGTTAATCCCGCGTATGACCAACTTCTTCCACCGTCCGAAGTCCTAACCAAATACAATACCCCTACACTCCCGGCATACACTCTCTCATTATTCCATGGATCAATAGATATCGCAGTCGCCCCATCTGCCAGGGGATCGATTTTCATAGAATCTATCCCTAATGTGGGAACCGAAAACCAAGGTGCCATGGTGTCAGCTTTAGACCAATATATGCCCCCGTTGACGCTTTTGTATACTCTCCCTCCGCCGGTTATTCCGTAGGTCGCAGCGTACAAAGTATCAGGGTGTTCTGGGTCAATCGTTAGGTCGGCAACTCCTAAGTCAGGCGGGAAATAGATTCCTGAATCAGCCGAAGCCCAGGTATGACCGCCATCTACAGTTTTCATAATGCCTGTAATTCCATTGAGATAGTTGATCGCCAAAGCTGCATATACTATGTCTGGGTCTTGAGGATTGATGACGATCCTAATCACATTCATTCCTGGGCCCAACGTGTCCCATGTCGCCCCACCATCGGTGGTTTTGAAAACTCCTCCGAGTGTCCCACTAGAGTAATCACCATAGCTTCCTGCGTAGATAACTTGTGAACCTGATGATGAATCAACTGCTATTGCGGTTATGTTTTCTCCCGCAAGCCCCAATGATTTCCACGTTTGAGAGTTTGAAATGCCTGTAAAAGCAAGCAAGAGAAAAGCAATAATTGTTATTTTGGGACTGGAAAATAGATTAGTAGATAACATTGTTGCCATTATTTCCTCCTATTTTCAACAATACTTTCTTCGTGACCAGAGGTAAAAGCCGCTTGAAGGATGGACTTCTTTGCTCGCGACACGGTTCTAGTAAAACATGAGAAGGTATCTTATATGCCGTAAGTTTTAATACTCGGATCACGCCCCCAATTGTTTTTCCCTTCATTAACATAAACATAGTGGGCCTCTTCTCATTATTGTAGTGCCTAAAGTTAAAATCCCTTTGTAAAACGGAGGGTTGATCGGACCCCTAACATCACGGAGATTCAATGATCCTCGGCGTTCCATCACATTCCCACCATTATCTTGATTAGCTTGCGAACGGCGAACACGGTGAAAGATGGGCCGTGTGAAAAAGACGTGATGATTCAGTGGATTTGCGCAAGGAAATATTTGTTGTAATAAACCTTCAAGACTGATTTGAATAGAAGGAGATTCGGCCGTGTTGATTGTTTTCAGGATACATTTTCTCTCAGTAAACTCCACCTTAGACGTAACAGCACATAGAATAGAAAAGATTGTCACCAAAAAGAGGACTGACTGAAAAGCGTAACCGCGTTGCCTCTGAATCTTTCCCCTCAATGATCTTATCTGCATTCTCTGCTCTCCTTTATGTTGCGAACGCTAATAAGTTCATAGTTGAACAAGCAATTAATCAACTATCCTAAGATAGCCCAGATTTACTGCTTACACAACCTGCGATTCGTACAAAACCTAAAGCATCAACTCTTCGGAATTTTAATACTAATTTCGGTCGGCTTAGCATAGACATACGGTCCTTATTACTCTTTCGTGCACTCATAAGGAGCAAATGCTGTGCCTCAGTCTTGTGTTAAGCAGCCTCGAAATCTTGCTGAAACGGTGATGAAATGCGTTTAAAGTTCAGTCGGCGTTCGCTTTCGATGCATCAACTGTTCGATTTTGAGTGCCTCAGCCCTAATCAACTTGAGTATGACAGACAACCAATTGCAAAGACTGTAACCAATAAGTTATCTTCTTTTGAAATCGAGTTTCTTAGAACCTCACCGTATAGCGAATGGGCTGACCGGTCGAAAGAGAGGCCGTCTCGTCACCGAGAGTGCAGGTGGAGTTTCCTACCATAACAGTTGCACCGATCACGTCATAGGCGTTCGGACTCGATGACTGGCTCGTGGCCCTGAAAGAGACCGTGTGCGTGCCACTATTCACCAATTGGCTGTTGTTGCCGTAGCGTGTGTCTCCGAAGTTGCCACAATAAAAAGTCCCGCCTTGCGACGGGACTCTTTTGAAACCTTGACTTGATCTCTTAATCCTTACTTCGTCACGACCATCTTCTTTGTAACCACGATGCCAGGTGCAGTCAGACGATAAAAATAGACGCCGCTTGCCAACCGGTTCGCATCAAATACTGCATTGTGGTATCCGGCTGATTCATCTTCGTTGACAAGTGTTTTCACTTCTCTACCGAGAATATCATAAACCTTCAGTGTCACGTGACCACTCGTCGAGAGATTATAACTGATGGTTGTGGTTGGATTGAATGGGTTGGGATAATTGCTTAATGAATATTCAGTTGAAGTTTGAGTGGCAATTCTTTCCGGAGTTTGTTCCCCGCTCGCATTTACACCACCAGATACTTGATCCCCCAGGATGCTGTGAGCCTCGACGCTACCTTGGGACTGTGGGAACAACGTATCTATCTCTTCCGAAACTTCTAACGCATTTTGTTTGTCTCCTTTTTCGAAATAATAGTAGACAAATTTGTCAAACAAAGCCAGCTCTACTACACTATTACCCTTATATGTATTTATTACGCTGTCAATCAGATTCAAGTGGTTTGCTGTGTCAATGCCCGCCATCATCAAACCTGCCATCGCGTATAGCTCTTTCTTCTCCTTATTGTGAAACAAAGAGTTATATGCATCTCTTAAGACCGGCAAATTCGTTGATGGATAAGTATCTTTTAACAAGTTCAAGGCATTGAATGAAACGCTGGAATCAGGATAGTTTGTAATCAGGCTAAGACATATACTCCTCGCTCCCACCAGATCATTGGACGCAACCAATTGATAAGCATTGCTTAATTCCGACAATAATGATACGTCACTGACCGTAGAAGCGTAAGGAGTAGATACTGAGTTGTTCAAAGGCGGTGCAGATATGCTTACAGCTGAGCTAAGGTAAGGATTATATGCTACCCCACCCGTGCCTGCAATTTTAAAATTCTGGGTATTAGTCGTTCCCCACCAGTTGTTTTGGGCATAGATAGAACCTGAAGACATGTTATAAACATTCCAGGAAGTATTTACAAGATTATTATACCCGCCATTCAAAGGTGAACTTTGACCAAGCATCGGAAGCGAATTATTCCAGCAGAAGACGCCGTATGAATTATTTGTAATATTATTCATCCCTTGTCCGCCTCCCCATCCAAATGACGGATTTGAACTAGTTGTGCAGTAGACACCGTAATCATTGTTTTGAATGTAATTATTGTACAAATAAGGCGAGGAAGAGATTGAATAAATACCAGCATATGAGTTGTTGTAAATATTGGAGTAAGAGATATTGGGGCTTGAGTCGTAGAGATAAATGCCGTTGGTGCAATTTTTTATCGCACAATCCCACATCGATACGGTGACCCCGTTTTCATAGATTCCATTGCTAGCATCGCTGATAATGGAATACGAAACTAGTGATCCGCTTGAACCACTATTGAATTGTATTCCACCCCAAGTTCCAGACGAAGATGTGAACGTGATCGGCTGTGAAGTGGTGCCCATGGCGTTCAGGGTGCCGTTGACAGTGAAGGAAGTGCTGGGTTGAAAGATTACACTCGATCCGGGTGTAATGTTAAGCGTTTGCCCGTTATTTACTGTCTGGTTTGCAGAAACATATGCCCATTCTCCGTTTACAAATCCATAACTTGCCAACGATGGAATCAGGTTGGGAATAAGCTTGGCGTAGCAGCTTTGGCTTACCACTGCTGTACAATTCTGCCAAGAATCGATACAACATTGATCATAGCCGATCCTGAAATATCCACCATCCGCCCACCAATTTCCCCAACTGTTCTTGCAAAGCCAGCATTGCTGAGTGTTATCGTAACTTACTATAACGACGGCGTGACCAACGCAATTGCCCGATTGCGTCGTTCGGTAAACTGCATAGGGGTTACTATCAAAGAAATCGTAAAAATCATCATAAACGTAAAAGCACGCGCTGACAGGGCCATATACCAATGCCTCTTGTATGGAGCTTATTCCAGAGACGGTGCCGATGGCAGCGATACCCCATCTCACTCCGAACAGATTTGGATATGTGCCAGGAGAGCCACTGACGTATGATATTGCCTTTGAGTTTCCGATGTAATTTAAAGCGTCAGAAGGACATCCGCTACATCCCAAATGATGGACAATGTCACTTGCGTCTAAGAATATCCCAATATTGGAACCAATTGAAATGTGCAGTTGTCCCTCTGCTAACCCTGCACCTGAGTGTGCCCAACAATCTGCAGAACACCAATCCGTGTCCTGATATGCAACCGGCCCCATCATCGACCGCCAATTTGGAACTTGCTGTGTCACCAAAGGTTTCGGTTGTGAGAGGTATGCCTTGTACATGCTGTCTCCTCTGGCGTACTCGATTTTCATTTGCACAGTGTCAACCGGCACGCCACACATCCTCTTTACTTGTTCCCAAGTTAAACTTATTTTTTGTGCCTGAGACTGCATTGAAAAGCCAAAAAGCAATGCAAAAACTGTCACCAATATTTTGATCGCCTGTTTCATAACGTAACTCCTCTTCTTTTCGTTTTAGGAATTGATTGTGATTAGTAATTTTTGCACTATTTCCATCGTCAAACAAAAACGGCATACCATTGTCTAAAAATCAGTATTGTATCAACAAGACAAATGCCCGTTCGTTTGTCATTTCACTGGACGGCGGTGGTGCAGCCACCGCCGCTCAGATTTTCTCTTTATCTCGTCGCTGAAAGGTTCACCTCCTTCCCTTCTCTAATCAGGACTAAGGTTATGGATCCCATGTAGAATTGAATCCTTGATCTATGTACTGTGTACTTCCAGTCGCAACATCTACAGCATAAAGGTAAGATTTCCAATTTACCGATGGGCCACCTGGAGAAACATCTTTTACGAAGGCAATAAATTTACTGTCCTGTGTAAATTGAATTGGACTGACATCGAACCATTCTCCTTTCACGATAGATCCTATAGTTTGTACAAGCATCCGAGTATTGCCATTCTCAAAGACGGAGAGGTACTGATTCTGATACGTAGTTGTATCTGTTTCAATGAAGGCGATTTGCATATAATCTTTGGAATAACGTTCCAAGGCCAACGAATATCCATGAGGTGCTGTGAGAATCACATTTAGTTGGTTGGTCTCTGCACTGTACGTTGCAATAACCTCCGGCGAACCAGCAATCATATTCGTATTCACAAGGAATTCACCGGTAATCGGATTAAAATCTCTTATCGTCACATACTGAGCCACTCCAGGTTGGGGAAGCTCAAGCACAAGTTCATGGAACGTGCCGTCGACATTAGTTTTGTACACTTCTGTACCGTTGATATATAAGAAAGTGTAGCTATCCTGATAGAAATATATTGAAGTTGCAGAATCATTAAGTATCTTTCGCTTACCACTACCATCCGGATTCATCATGTACGTAGCTGTGGGGCTAAGCACCGGACTTTCGTAGGAAAAATATACTTCCCCGTTCGGTGCCCACTGGGGATTTGATGAGGCTATTCCCCCGTCAGAAGTCAAGTTGGCGTAAGTCTTATTCTGTGTGTCATACACATAGATGAAAGGGCTGTACATTGTATCTGGCCGCAGACGCTGGAAGACGATATATCTTCCATCGGGCGACCATTGAGGATAATCATCGTAGTCGCCACTCTTATAACCGCTATCCTGAAGTGAAATGTTTTCTGGAGCTGTTCCTAAAATATTGTTAATCTTTAACTGCCCGTAGCCGCAATAACAAATTTGGTAATTCCCGGCGGGGAATGGTGGAACTGGATTTGGATTTGTAACTTTGTTTTTACACCCCGCCAGCAAGATTGTTACCGCCATAAATACACGAACGACTAGGGAGCGGTAAGCTTTTCCTTCCCTCTTCAGGCGCGACTGAATTCCCGTAAGCATCAACTGCACTTCTCCTTTTCCTAATCTGACCAAAATTTTTTAGACTTTAAAAAGATCAGTAACGAGATTACACCGTGGAAGCCGAACACAAGATGGTCATAACTACCACAGAGACCACGACGGACGGAAGTGTATTTCCCCCTTCTTCCCTATACTTCTCCCTCCACGATCCTATATTCATTTTCTGCTCTCCTAGTTGTGAATGCCAATTAGTCCGTAGTTGAACGAGCAACTACTGAATTATCCTAATAGAACCCAGATTTACTGCTCATACAACCTGCTATCCATACAAAACATAGAACATCAACTCTTCGGAATTTTAATACTAATTTCGGTCGGCTTAGCATAGACATACGGTCCTTATTACTCTTTCGTGCACTCATAAAGAGCAAATGCTGTGCCATCATCTTGTGTTAAGCAGCCTCGAAATCTTGCTGAAACGGTGATGAAATGCGTTTAAAGTTCAGTCGGCGTTCGCTTTCGATGCATCAACTGTTCGATTTTGAGTGCCTCAGCCCTAATCAACTTGAGTATGACAGACAACCAATTGCAAAGACTGTAACCAATAAGTTATCTTCTTTTGAAATCGAGTTTCTTAGAACCTCACCGTATAGCGAATGGGCTGACCGGTCGAAAGAGAGGCCGTCTCGTCACCGAGAGTGCAGGTGGAGTTTCCTACCATAACAGTTGCACCGATCACGTCATAGGCGTTCGGACTCGATGACTGGCTCGTGGCCCTGAAAGAGACCGTGTGCGTGCCACTATTCACCAATTGGCTGTTGTTGCCGTAGCGTGTGTCTCCGAAGTTGCCACAATAAAAAGTCCCGCCTTGCGACGGGACTCTTTTGAAACCTTGACTTGATCTCTTAATCCTTACTTCGTCACGACCATCTTCTTTGTAACCATAATACCGGGAGCTGTCAGCCGATAGAGATAAACTCCACTGGCAAGTCGCGATGCATCGAACCGAACTGAATATGTTCCTAAAGCTTGATCCTCGTTGACAAGTGTTTTCACTTCTCTACCGAGGACATCATAAACCTTCAAAGTCACATGACCGCTTGTCGGGAGATTATAACTGATATTGGTTGATGGGTTGAAGGGATTCGGATAATTTGCCATCAAACCACTTTGTGCAGAACTAGACGTAGTAACGGCAGATTCGTTCTTGCTCTGCTCTGTGTTTATGTTCGGCATCTCTCCAGTTTGCGGGTCAACATAAACCGCAAGTGCATGTTCTGCATCGGATATTTCCATTGGTGTTGTCGAAGATCCGGTAGATGCGAATAGGCCGGCGCTACGTTCCACGTCCTTCAGAATCACAGCAGCATTATTCAGGTCGTTATCGTTATACAACGCAATGTAGAAATTGTCCAACTTTGCTTTCGCTGCAAGTATCGTATTAGGGTTTGCACTGATAATGCCGTCGTTCACTTGCTTCGCAGACTTCGAGTCGCCTTGCCTGAGATACAAATATGAGAGAAGCATCTTCTGCTCTTTGGCAGCTTGTTTTGGAAGAGCATTAAAATACTGGATTAGGCTTGGCGCCGTCTCGCTGTCTGCACAACTGTAAAGGTACACATAAGCTGCCTGATCGTCCGGATGATTATTAAGATAGGACTTAAAGAAGTCTCTTGCCTCTTCGAACTTACCTTCCTGCCGAAGTCCAATTCCTGCAAGGAGTGAATCGGAGGATGATGGATCAGCGGCTTCTGTACTCTGGGTCGATGTTTGAGTTGAAGTGGATGCAACTGATGCCGCGATCTCACCCTTTACACTTCCCTTGTCCTGAATCGATGGAAGCGGGTACTTTGACCAAGGGTCTGCGGACTCGGGATAAGTCCAGTAAAGATAACTCTCTGAACCTATGTAAAACCTTGAAGGAGGCGGATTGCTCCCCCACCAGTCACACTCGGCATACAGTCCGCTCGGAAAAGTGACATAGTAATCTCCGACGGCGGCGTTATAGCCGTTGTTGTAGATGCTATTCAGACCCCCAGAGGGATACGAAGTAAGCACCCCAAAGTTGCAGTAGCTATTTCCATAAACCATGAGACCATTCTGGCAATTGGTAATGCGGTTGTTGTATGTTATAGAAGAGCTAATTTCCGCGCTTGGGGATGCCCCCCAAAGGGCCTGAATTCCCCAGTCGAAATAATCGATGTCGTTCTGTCCTACGGTGCCGCTGCTGCCATAATAAAATATACCGGCACCTTGCTTGTTGTGGTTCGTCTTATAGATGACGTTGTTATAGCAGTTCTCGTTAGAGCCGCCATAGATATAAATACCATGGTTGGCATTCGAGTTTGCTATCGTGTTGTACTGCATCTGGCAGTTTGGCGAGGAATATAAGTAGATGCCGTTGCCAGAATTGTTCTCTATGTTGCAATTCTGGATGGTGACATTGTTGGCACTGAGCACGTCAACCTCTATTCCATAATTGATGTTGGCATGGCTCAAAGTCGAATAATTTGCGCCAGAGCCGCTAAGGATGATGGAACCCCATGCACCTGGAGATGTGCTGCCAGTCGACGTGATTGTGATCGGCTGCGCTAAGGTTCCGTTGACACTTAAGACACCGTTGGCAGTGAGCGATGTGCCGGAAGCAAACTGCAATGCCGCACCGGGGTTGATTATCATGGTCGAGCCGGACGGAATAGTTAGACTAACGTTGGAGATGAGTGTACCATTTATCGTCAGGGAAGAACCACTTAGAAAATTCAGAGTTGTTCCGGCAGCAATCGTAAGAGCTACACCGGAATTTACTGTTAGATTACCCGTTATAGTGGCGTTCCCACTGATTGTCGTATTTTGTGTTAAAGTCCCTCCCCACCAGTTAGTGTACAACTGCACCTTGACAATCCCCCCGGTGTTGTACGTCTCATCAAATGCTACAGGAGAAACAACAAGTCCTGAGGTCAAAGTTGGTGGATTAGTGGAACCGCTAAACAGATGGTGGCTCAACGTGAACCCATCGTTACCGTCTCCAACTTCAATCGGAGTGTCGTTGTCTTTACCAGTCACTGGATCGACGTAGGCGTAAATAAAATTGCTCTCTCCCTGTCCAGTTTGGGGATCCGTATAAGGGATCAAGTCACTGTCAAAGTATCCGTTTACAGGTGATGCAGCCCCCCTCTTGAAAACCGGGACTATAACTCCATTTATCCAAGGAGCGTAATGATCAAATGTCCATACGTATTTCCCGTCCGCAGAGATCAATCGTGGGCTCTCTCCTATTCCATTTGTTCCGCTCGTATTGGGTGTCGCGCCAAACTGATGAAGGACATATAGACCTTGCTCCGGGTAGTTGTCATCAGGTGTATCAAACATGGATATCCGCTGATGATTCTCAAGCAAAAAATATTCCTGCGGGCTGGTGTTCGGTAATGCTATTCGAACAGCTTGTCCCGTCGTCACGTAATCTCCTAGTGAGATCGGATTCGGTGGATTGTAGTCATACTCTTGTATAGTTATCCATCCAAGCTTATTCCGTTCAAAAGCATTTGCGCAGTTCGACCTGCAAGCCCAGTTCCACATCATTCCCCATGTGCCACCACAAATGTGATACTCATTTCCTCCAAGAAGATAATGTCCGAGTTCGTGAATCGTGGAATTCTGGACGTAGCCATGGCCATTGTAGCCTACAGCAATTGTCAGTCCAGATCCTGGTACGCCGAAAACTGGGGATCCTTCCGCAACTTTTCGAGCGCCATTGTCAACAGTAAATTCCACATCTTCAATATCGCTTCCAAGGGAAGCCTCGCCACTAAACCCGAATTGTTCTTGCAAATAGGGAAAGGAAGCGTCTTGATGGATGTTGCGCCAAATGACGCAAATCATGTCCACCAAACCATCAGAAGTATTTTGGAAATGGTAATCCGAAGTTTTTGTCCAATTGTCGTACGTAGAAAAACTTACAGTTTGATTAAGTTTCTGAATGATATCCTTGTTTATTTGTGCTCTGTTGTAAGCGTTATTGGTATACCACTGGCGAGTTTCAGGAGCGGTTACATAATAGCAGTTACCTATAATTTTAAAAGTGTTTTGGGACATTTCCCAAAAATATTGCGTCATGTTTCCAACTTTTGAGTTTTGATTCGGATCCGAATCAATAAAGGTATTCATGTATGTTGGTGGTTGACCTAACGGCCAATCCGAGATTTGCGTATAACCGTCATCAGGAAACTGCGCAAAAATGACCAAAATACGAAAAAAACTGTTCGGCGTCGCTGACGGTATCCACCTTCCGCCAACTTGATCGGAAGAAGGAAGAGTAGCTTGAACACCACACGTCTCATCGGCGTCCGGTGGTGGTATTTGTGCGACGACTCGCCCAATTCCTAAGAATGACAACAAAAACAAAATGTAAGTGAAGTGAAGTATTGTTTTCATTTTGAACCCTCCTATTTAGTCTGATTATTTAACCAGTACTGCTTTTCTGGTGATTGAACCGTTTTGTGTCGTCAACCGATAGTAATAAACGCCCGAGGCGACATGATGTCCGCACTGGTCGGTGCCATCCCATTGGATGAAATATGGTCCCGTGGTTTCTTTTTTGTTTACTAATGTCTTCACCTCCTTTCCGAGAATATCGTAAACTTTCAAAGTCACAAGAGTAACTACTGAAAGCTGATAACTGATTGTAGTTGTTGGGTTGAACGGGTTAGGATAATTTTGTGAAAGCGAAAACTGTGTTGGAATGTTACCTTCTTTTTCCTTTACACCTAAAATTGTACCTATTGAGTCGCCGTTAAGGATTGCGCCAATCAAAAACCACCCTTCTCCAGCTTCCACATTACGAAAAGTCATCCCAATTCCATAGGCATAGTCTTCCCACAAAGTGCCACCCCAATTTGATGGGTTGTGATCTTTTGCTCCAGAAGTATCGCCCATATAAAAGCCGACAAAGTTCTCAAAAGTTTTGACGTTCCGTCGAACCCAAAATACCGTCGTGTCAACCACTGCACTTACGCCCCACCAGAGACTACTATCCACACTTGGTTCTTCTGACCAATAGTCACCTACATTGGCTTCTAAATGATAATAATCTGCATAGCGCTTTGTCGAATCAAAAACATCGGGATAGTAACCGTATACGACAGCTTTGCTAGTGTCCACAACTACTGTACTTGACCTATACTCATCTCCAGACATGTACACAAGTTTCCCTAGGGGATGACCTACTACGGAATCTATTCGTGTTGTATTGTATTCGTAGTCACCGGGAGAATATTGGACATAGTAAAACCATGTGTCGCCAACATCACACGGAAAATATTTGAGCGAATCTGAAGATTGCCCCACTGCCGAACCGTACAAAAATATTAATATAATAAAAATGGAAACTTTGATGTCCTTTGGATTCAATGAAATTCTTTTGCAAACGTTCATGGTACACTCAGTTTGACAAACACAGAAAATACTTGCGCTAATTCGGTGAGTTGAAACATGTTGTCGTAGTGCCCGCCGTAGGAAACTTTGCAGGGTAGGAGAAAAACAATCCATAGAATAAAGAACAATTTATGTCTCGTGATATTCATTTACGCCCCGTATGCCAGAGAAATGGCACATTCTTGTGCCACATTCTGTCAGATTGTGGACACTCTGAAAATCTATTGAAAACAATTGACATACCTCTGAACTCGTCTACGAATTCGATGGCCAAGAGTGACTTGTCGTAGACAAAAGAACTTGTGAAACTCTCTTGCGAAAGTCAAGTATAATGCTTAATAAAATTAGTCTCTCTTTTCTCAAACTGGATTAAGCGATCTTCCACTATGTTTTTCATCTTATTCGTGTTCAGTTCATTTTCATTTGGTTCTAATGACAAATTTAAGATTTTCCGTAATAGGCTATTTTGATTTTCTATAATAAAAAAGCACGGTATACATTTTTATGCAGCTGTACTATCGGAAAAGTTCCCCGAAACCTGAGCCATTATTTTGAAAATATCCCACTACCTTCTATTCACACAAAACCTGGAGCATCAGCTCTTCGGAATTTTAATACTCATTTCGGTCGACTCATCATAACCATACGGTCTTGGTTGCTCTTTCGCGCATTCATAAACAATTAGGGCAAATGCTGTGCCATCGTCTTGTGTTACGCAGCCTCGCATTCTCGATGAAATGGTGATGATATGCGTTTGAAGTTCACTTGGTGTTCGCTTTCGACACATCAACTGTTCGATTTTGAGTGCCTCAGCCCTAATCAACTTGAGTATGACAGACAACAAGTTATCTTCTTTTGAAATCGAGTTTTTTAGAAACTCACTGTGGGGCTGATGAACTAACCGGTTGAAAGAGACGCGGTCTGGTCACCGAGATTGCATGCTCTCCATCCGAATTTTTTGCCAACAATAATGTGCCACTTCCCGAACCGAGTCCCATGTTATTTACTTTATGTGCCATGGCTTTTGCACATCAGCATATTCCTTCAGGGTGAGCTGCTGGTTAGGCGCTATTCTTCGTTTGAATAAATTCTATTGGTGCACCGTTCTCTTCTATAAACGCAACGATATTGCCTTCTGACGGACTGTTTGGTGCAATTATTACATTTCGACCTTTTAGTGCTTCATAAATGTTGTCTACTTCAAATGCGATATGTGGTATTGTTTTTACAATCTCCGGAAGATTACAATTTTCTTCATATCGCATCCATTCTATACCAAATTCACTTTCTTCGAAGCCACCATGATATAAGTTATAATCTCTAAGATACTTTTCTCCGCTAAACGGTTTTGTCGTCGGAATTCCAATGTGATGATATTTGTATTTCATTTATTCATATCCAATTGTAGTAAAGGTATGATAGCGTCTAACGAATGGCGCTAAGCTGCCGCACTGAATACTTTCAAAATATACTGAACGAATAAGTTCGTGCACTTCAATTTCAATTCTGTACTGAACCTATGCCAGCCGCGTCAGACTCGAACCGATGATTAGATACTTTTTGCAATGAATTTACTTAAATTGAAACGCGATACTTTACTCAATAGTTGTATCGATTATTAAAATTATACTTTTCATTCTTTCAAACAATTGTTGAGCCGGATATTTACCGTCTGGTGGCATAATATCTTATCCAGGCTGATTTATCTCGTTCTACCTGTTTGAAGGTCTCAATTTACGAACCGCGGCCCCCGCCCTCCACATCTCGGAGTTTTTGATTTCATCAAGTTCTTTTCTGAGTCGTTCCTTATAATCCGGTGCGCTATTGGCCTTCATAACAATCTCAGTCTCTTTGCCGCTTATAACGCTCTGATACAGTTTATCAAAGACCGGGGCAACGGCGTCACGGAATTTGTGCCGCCAATCAAGGGCTCCTCTTTGAGCCGTTGCACTGCAATTGGCATACATCCAGTCCATCCCGTTTTCATCGACAAGTCTTATAAGGCTTTGCGTAAGTTCTTCCACTGTCTCATTAAAGGCCTCACTAGGGGTATGACCATTTTTTCTGAGCACATTATACTGGGCCTCCATAACGCCCGCGAGACACCCCATAAGAACTCCCCTTTCTCCTACAAGGTCACTGTGGACTTCATTTTCAAAGGTCGTCGGGAAGAGGTAACCTGAACCTATGGCAATACCTATAGCCAGCGCCCTCTCTTTAGCCCTGCCTGTGTAATCCTGGAAAACCGCAAAACTAGAATTTATCCCGGCTCCGGCCAGAAAATTCCTGCGAACTGACGTCCCTGAGCCTTTGGGTGCGACCATGATTACATCCATGTCTTTTGGAGGAACAACACCTGTCTGGTCCTTGTACACTATTGAAAATCCATGGGAAAAATACAACGCATCTCCGGGATTCATAGATTTTTTAATGGTCGGCCAGATTGCCTTTTGGGCCGCGTCGGTAACAAGCATCTGAATAATTGTACCTTTTTGTGCTGCCTCTTCAATATCAAAGAGGCTCTTGCCGGGCACCCAGCCGTCCTTTACAGCACGATCCCAATCTTCTTTAAAAGCCTTAGACTGTCCAACGATAACATTGATCCTGTTATCCTTCATATTCATGGATTGTCCCGGCCCCTGAACACCATAACCAATAACCGCAACAACCTCATCCTTGAGAACATCTCTGGCTTTGTTTAATGAGAACTCTTTAACAGTTATCACATCTTCCTCAACACCGCCAAAGTTTATCTTTGCCATAATCACTTCTCCTTAAGATATTTTTAAAATATAGTTTAATATTATAATACTCTACGCACGACTTTATATTGTGGTACAGACAGTATATGCTTTTTTTAAATATTCACTCAGACAGCGTTCAAAAATATCTCCAAGCTCAAATCTTAGCTTGTCAAATTGCTGTATATACAAATAATATATATTTTTTAGAGTATCTTTTTTTTCATTTGCTTTTCTAATATAAGTGTTTTTTATTAAAGGCCCTCGTTGTTAAAGTACCTATCCTGCCTTCAGGGTTCATCTAACTATAATTAGACTGCCCTAAATCTCCGTAACATTCCGCCAGTAAGAATGTTATGCGCCATCTTGTCTCGCATTTCAATAAATTATAGATGGAGGTTCTCGAAGAAACGACTGTCTCGTCGTGGTGAGTACATTTTGTTTGTCGCTACACGGACATCCATTAAATCACAAAAGTGAAAATCGCTACAGCCGATTCACCTGTGCGCCGATCCTTGTCCGTTGTTATCTCCTTCGATCCATTATGGTCTAGTTTACATATATAAGATCGGACCGATTTTTGCGGTCACATTCCATAATACTCCCTAAGATAGCTGGTGACGGAATTGAACCATGGTATAGACTGCGCTCCGTTCCAATAGGTGTAGTAAAAGATCATGCCTGTTGAGTATGCTTCCGCAACTGCAATGTGTCCAGTACCGGGCTTTCCATTGTAATCAGGATAAGCTCCTGTTTGGTTAGGCCAAAATGCAGGTCCCGTTCCACTAGTATTGTCAGCGTGGTACCCAAGTAATGGAAAGAGCCCTTTGGTAGGATAATTTGTAGAGACAAACTGAAGAAAACTTTGATATTGCGAAGCCAATGAATCCGAGTATTGATATGGCATAATGATATCCACGTTTTGGTGCCACGTCGGGTTGGCTTGCATGCGACTTTGGCTGTATTCCGCCGTCACGAGTGGTTGGCTCGGAGAAGCATGAACGAACATCGCGACGCTATCTATTTGACTTTTTGAAATGGTTTTTACTGGCTCTGAGAGAGCATCGTCCACGTAAAACCACCAAGCACCGTGATTCTTTCCCCACGCTATTTGATACTTGACATAACTCCATCTGCTCAGTCTGATCGAATCACGTTGAAGCTGAGCTAAAATAGTGTATCCAGCCTTAGAAGCCGCAGCAAAATCAAATGAATCACTTGGCATCGAAAGACCCGCATAAAGACCGATTCCAGTCCAACCCGAGCCGGTAGGCCCGCTTTGACTAATTAGGGTGGGATCTCCGTTGAGCAGCCATATCCCCCACTTTGGTACCGCCTTTAAATTGGGTTTTGCAGAACTTAGTAGTGGACTGTTAGTGGCGAATTGATTCTTGTTACAAGACAAACTGATCATTAATAACAAGCACAGTGGAATAATGATTTTATTTTTCATAGTCATCCTCCTTTTTGGATTCGTTAGCAATCGTATTCTTGAAATGCCCACACTGAACATTGATTGGCATAACGATAACTTAACTTCAAACGGAAGTCAAGTCATAGGCCTTTAAAGTCAGTGGACAGACCATGGATTTTCCTAAGAGGCGGTTTCTGAGATGTCGTCTGTGATAGATTGTGCCTCTTTCCAGTTCAACACGTTCTCTGTTTGGTCTCCCCCAATGTGCCATCTTGTTTGCGCCTATATAGGAGAACTCATTCCATAATCTTATAAACGACCTTTTTGCGGCATAAGAAGGTATAACCAACAACCAATATTGGAGGTATTCCATGACTTGGAATGAGTTGTACCCTGTTGTAACCGAGCAACCTAAATGCGCTGTGCTTCGTTATGGTAACCGCAGGCAAGACAAAGTACAAGAACTTGTTTGTCAGGCGTTCGAGAAGTTTAAAAGTGACACTTCCGCAGGAAAAGAAATCAAGAAGCAGCCTTACATTAGAATGATTCTGCTTGGGAAGTGAAACGATGGCAGGCTCCGAGTGGGGGCTGCTATTTATTATGTTTGCGGACATCTCAGAGCTGTCTCTTGGTAAAATAATAGTTTGTCCACTTGACTTTGAAGATGTACAGTTCGGTCTTACCGAAGGAGCCTACGGCGGAATCGCTTCACAGAGTGGTCCGAAGGACTCCTTAGAAAGAACTTGGAAGTTGGTGTTTGGAACTTATTAATGTGATAGCAATGCAATCTTTTTCCCCTTAGTTTCCGGAAACGTCCATATCCAAATTCCAGTCAGCACTGCGAACAAAGCTGCGATGGAAATTCCTCCTGAAAGGCCGTACCCTTTCGACACCAAAGCAATAACGACAGGTGTGAAGAACTGAATGCCGCGAGCAAGATTGAACGATGCGCCCATCGCAGTGTTCCTGATGCTTGTGGGAAACAGTTCAGCGCATAACGGTCCGAAGCCGCTAAAGACACCCGTCCCGAAACCTACGAGGAACATAAATCCGAGAATTAAAACAGGATACGCGATGACTGCACTCCAAAAAATTGTTATCATCAATAATCCGACAGCCCAAAGAATCGAATACGCTGTAAATGTAGGACGGCGTCCCAACATATCAGCTGCAAATCCGAAAGAAACATAACCGAGCACTCCGCCACCCTGCGTTACAATCATCCAAAGGGCGGAGCGCGTCATGGTAAGATGACGCTGCTCGTGGAGATAGCCCGGCAGCCATGAATAGGTGAACCAATATGCCGACATGAGAAAGACCGCGAGAAGAAGTGAGCGAAAGAAAATTTTAATGTAATCCTTTGATAGGAGAAGACGAAATTTTGACCCGCGTTCGCGCTCGAGCTTCGTCTCGTTCAATAATTCTTCCATGACAATCCGCTTGTGTTCAAGCCAAACATCCGATTAGGGAAGATACCTTCGCACAAATATGACGAGAACCGCCGGTAGTACGGAAACAAAGAAGCACATCCTCCATCCAACCACAGGTTCTAAAAATCCTCCGACAATCGATGCGAAGATAATCCCTATCGGCGCACCGGTCTGCATAAAAGCACTGTATCTCCCGCGAACACTGGCAGGAAATGTTTCTCCGATAAATGTTTGTCCCGTCGCCCACTCGCCGCCGACGCCAAAACCTGTAATAATGCGAAACACAAGAAGTACGCCGACATCCGAAGCAAATCCGCTTAGGAGTGTGCCAACACTGTATGTGAGAATCGTCCACTGAAGGACACTTCTCCTTCCATACTTGTCGGAGAGAATTCCGAAGAGTATCCCGCCGAGTGCCGTGGCTGCGAGCGACGCTCCAAGAATCAAAGAAAGGGAAACATTAGAAAGAGACAATTCTTTTCCGATCGGGATCAAAAGGAACGTGAACAAGATTAGATCATAGAAATCAAATATCCACCCTGCCCAACTGAGAGTAAGAATGCGGAAATGATCTTTTGTCGCAGATTCTGACTCGTTAAGAAATTTCATTGTGTTCTCGCAAATGGCTATTCATCTCCGGTAAATTATTCCCCCGATCGAATAGATTCGGGTGACCTGCTTCCATATTATGTACCAATGCAAAGTTAGTGATCCGATCAGGTATTGGCAAGGTAGTTTCATCGTGGAGCATTACACTACAAAATAGTGGCGTCGATTGAGCTTACTGTGAGGATATTTTCTATTCATTCATCTTATCTATGTCTGTCTTCATCTTCCTGCTCTAAAGAGGATTATTGCTGACGGGTACTTCGTTTTTTAAAACAGAAGTGCAAGAAAAAAAACCCCCAAAGAAAGAGCGCTCAGGACAGTCAAGAAATAAGCTATAAGGGAGTTGCCAAATCTGTGATTGACTCTCTCGACGAAACTCTATTTTCCACAATGAGGCTCCTACGTCACCCACATGTTTGCGCAGATATGCAAGAAGGCCAAACTAACTGGCTTCAAATTTCACAGTCTCCGTCATGCATTTGCCACACGACTTATTGACCTCGGGGTGGACGTACTGACTGTGAGCAAAATTCTTGGCCACAGCGATATTAAGACAACTATGGCCTACGCAAAAGTTAGGCTTGAGACTATGAGGAATGCAGTAAATGTTTTTGAAGAAGGTAAAACACCGGTCACGTTTTGGTACCTCGACGACGGGAAGAATCAAGCTGATAAAGAAGAAGGACGATAAATCCGCTAATTCTCTCCAAATTAGAGTGCCCGGGACAGGACTCGAACCTGCACAACCTTGCGGCCACTAGACCCTGAATCTAGCGCGTCTGCCAATTTCGCCACCCGGGCGTTCTGTTTTTAACTGATAACTTTTTTATCCAAAATAATTTTGTCGACAAAATTTAACAGTTCGATGAATTGCGTTCAACCGGATTCGTGAGTAAGCGTGATAATTCTCGTTCGATTACCGCAACCATTCTCAGATTGACATCGCGGTAAAGCCACCGTCAACAGGAATGATAGCTCCTGTGACAAACGAAGAAGCGTTGTTCGAAGCCAGCCAGATCATTGCACCACTAAGTTCATCAGCCTCACCGTACCTTGCCATTGGAGTATGATTAAAGATTGACTTACGGCGCTCTTCGGTGAGTATCTTTCGATTTTGTTGTGCCGGAAAAAATCCGGGCATGATGGCATTCACACGAATCCCGAATGGCGCCCATTCTCTTGCAAGAAAACGAGTCATGTTGTTAATCCCAGACTTTGAAATTCCGTATGTAAAAACTTTAGAAAGCGGAATTTCTGATGAAGCCGACGAAAAATTTATTATTCTTCCCTTTGTTTTCTGCTCGATCATTTGTTTCCCGAAAACCTGGCATGAAAGAAATACTCCCTTCAAATTGACTCGCAATATTCTTTCCCATTCGTCTTCTTGAATTTCTAGAACCGGCGTCGTGGAGTTCATGCCTGGAGCATTAATCAGTATGTCAATTTTTTTCCACCTCAAGATAGTTTCGTCCCGTGCAATTTCCATATCTTTTTTGATTGAAGCATCGGCATGTACCATCATGGCTTCGCCGCCATTCTTGTTTATTCTGTCGACTCGCTCCTTTGCTGTCTCTTCTCCTCGATTAAAGACGATTGCAGTTTTCGCCCCGGCTTTCGCGAGCGCTTCCGCAACACTCCCGCCAAGCACGCCGCTTCCGCCGATTATCACCGCTACTTCATCTTTAAGACCGAACATTTTATCCAGGTAAAAATTTTCCATTAATCTTTTTCCTTAAAAAATTTGATTATAAATATAACCTCTTTTTCCCCTGTGAATTTCTCATCGTTGAATTCGAGCGGAGCCCCCTTTTGCAAACACCCTTACTTGTTCCAATGTTACCATGGTCGTATCACCCGGTGTTGTCGTAAGCAGCGCACCGTGTGCCCAACCTAGTTTAACGGACTCCTCCGGAGTTTCTCCCGAAAGCAATCCATAAATAAAACCGCTGGCAAATCCATCGCCACCGCCGACTCGGTCCACAATATCAAGCTCGCATGTCGGTGCAGTGTAAGTTTTGCCATCAATCCAAGCGACTGCGCTCCAGCTATGATGGTTAGTTGAATGCACTTCGCGGAGCGTCGTCGCAACAACTTTCACTTGCGGATGTTTAGCGATCACCTTGTCAATCATTCCAAAAAATGCACCCGGATCAAGTTTCGGTTTTGATGAGAATTCTGGCCCGGGGATTCCTAATCCCTTCTGCAAATCTTCTTCGTTGCCGACCAACACATCCACATTTTCGACGATGCGACGCACAACCTCAATCGCTTTCTGTTGTCCTCCCCAAATATTCCATAACTTTTCGCGGAAATTTAAATCGAAGCTGACGACAGCACCGGCTTTTTTCGCCGCCTTCATTCCTTCGATGATAAGCTCACCCGTGGTCTCTGAAAGTGCCGCAAAAATTCCACCGCTGTGAAACCAGCGGATTCCTCCCGCAAAAATCTTGTTCCAGTCGAAATCACCCGGCTTCAGTTGTGCTGCAGCTTCGTTCGAACGATTGTAAAACACAACCGGAGCACGAACGCCTTGTCCACGGTCGCTATAGACGGTCGCTATATTCGGACCATTAACACCATTGTGCTTGAAGTGCTTATAAAACGGTTTCACACCCATTGCTCTCACACCTTCTGCAACTAACTCTCCAATCGGGTAATCAACCATCGCAGTTACGATACCGGTGTTCATACCAAAACAATCCGATAAATTTGCAGCGACATTAAATTCTCCACCGCTCACATGTATCTTGCACTTCGTTGCTTTCCGAAAAGGTACAATGCCCGGATCCAAGCGATGCACCATGGCACCAAGTGAAAGAAAATCCAATGCACCCCCGGAAAGTATGTTCAAGCTATTTTTCATTAAGATTTCCTTCCATATTTACAATTTTATTGAATTTCTAAATGTTTCATTATTTACTTTTCACTTGACATTGAATCCGTGCGCGCCCTGCGCCATCCAAATGGATTATGACGGGACATCGCATCCTGCGTACCGATCACTGCCCACAGCTCATACTTCACTGTACCATGCTAATTTTGTTCGAACCGTTTTTCATATGCCCATAATCCCAAGGCGGGACTAGAAATATAAAAAACTTCTTCGCCATCCGGCATAATGTTAACGCCATCTATCATTTTTTTGGGATCATACCGCCTCATCGTCTCCTTAAGATCGGCATAATTGAAATTCACGCTCTCAATTTCCTCTTTAGTAAGATTGCCGGGGCAATAAGTGATCAAAAACCTTCCCTCCGAAGATCCGTGAATCAAATGTGCAGCCGCGCCCAAGCTATCCATCAGTTCATGATTTTTCCTCACAAGCTCTAAAACTTTTGACGTGCCGACATAGCCGTATTTTCGAATGATCCCGTCATTTCCCTTGTCTTCACCAAAAACCTTCACTCCCGGCGCAAGCACGATTAGTACTCCTCCATCGGCGATTGCCATGCGCGTCCGATAGATAGCTTTATTCCCGAGCCATGTGCTCTTGAATTCCGAGGGATCAAGATAAACAACTACTTTCCCCAAAGGCTTGTCAAGCATGAAAAAATTTACCTTGAGCGAAAGTGCCGCCGCAAGATTAAAACATTCTATGTCGTCGCCAATGTACAAACCCTTCACGACAAAATTATTAGTCTCATCTTTATCAATAACCGTCAACACATAAACTATCGGCAAATGTTTTGCAAAACACTCGGAGCCGTAATTAAGCACACGTTTAACAGGGCTATCCGCCCTTCCCATTATTCTTTCAAGGCCATAAGCGGCTCCGAGAAAGTGTGTCTTGTTAATTCCCTCCTTGCCTCCCGTTCCTATGAAAATATTTTTGTTGTGATTTGCCATGCCGATGACTTCATGCGGAACAACTTGGCCAATCGATAGGATCAGGTCATGCCCGCCTTCAGCTAAAAGTTTATCGACTTGGATCGGAATCGGATAATCAACCCTTCCTTCGGAGACCTGTTTCACGAAATCCGATGGTACTTCTCCTAAATTTACAAAACCGTTTCTCCAATCGTGCACGCGAAATAAATCTTTCGGTGTACCACTATACATCATCTCAATTTCTTTTTCGTCCATCGGAGAGTGAGTTCCAATTGACAGAAGAATATCTTTCAATTTCTCTTTATAATATTTCCATGTGTAATATGTGAGAATTCCTGCCTGAGAATGAAAACGAGTAATATCCGGCGGAACAATTGCAACATTGGTCCTCGATCCAAGTTTATCGAGCGCCTCGTAAAGCCCCGCCTTCAAATCATCGCTTGTCAAGCTCGTGTTTATCGAGCCACGGCCATAAAAAAGCATTTCACACTTTCTAAATTTTCAAATTGAAATTTAATCGAAAAACCTGTTTAATGCTTGCCTTATTTCCATCCCATTGTTGATCCGTCTGTACTTGATCAGTTTTATTTAACAAGCTTACCATTTATGAGTACGTCGTCCAATTTCACGTTGACGGCATCACTTACGCTGTCGACTTCTTTGACTCCCTTGAAGTTGCAGTTTTTTTCGCTATGTCTCGAATCTTCCAAACAGGAGACCTGTCAAAGTACAAGACATAGTCTATTTTAGGCTTGTCACGTTTTGAGTTGTACTAATTCTTGCTTCCCTCCTATCTGGAAATACCCGTACCCCCATTAAGCAATTCTTTGCTCTACGGCAACGAACTGTTAAATTTTTTTCTCCTGTTTCGAATATAATCTACAAAAATATACTCGCCGAGTTTATTCAACGACGAATAGTAAGCACGTCCTTTGTTTGCCTGTGTGAGCTCTTCGACAAAGTTGATCAGGTACGGATCTTTCGCTACCATGAATGTGCTGATTATGATTTTCTCTCTTCGACAAGCCACCGCTTCGTCAAGCGTCTTGTTTACAATCCTCGGATCCAATCCGAAAGAATTTCTGTAAAGTTTTCCCGACTCTTCGAATATCGCCGAAGGTTTCCCATCCGTGACAAGAAAAACTTGCTTGTTGACATTCCCTTTCCGCCGTAAGATACTTCTCGACAGCCGCAAGGCAGCGAGTGTGTTAGTGTGATATGGACCAACGGTAACGAACGGAAGTTCAGCGAGAGTTATTTCCTTCGCATCATCACCGAACGCAACGATATTCAAATGATCTTTCGGAAATTTCGTGCGGATCAACTCCGCAAGAGCAAGCGACACTTGCTTCGCCGGAGTAATCCGGTCTTCGCCATACAGAATCATGGAATGACTAATATCTATCAAAACAACCGTCGCACAATTCGTTTGATGTTCCGTCTCATAGACTTCGATGTCATCTTCTTGCAAACTGAAATTATCTATGGTGTCGTGCTTGAGAACGTTTGTGAGAGTGGAAGTTAAATCAATATTTGTAGGCTGATCACCGAAGGAATATTTCTTTGTCTTGCTCAGGCGGTCAACACCCTGCCCCGTGTGAGGCGACTCATGCGAGCCTTCTGGGCTTTTTTTCAAGTTCGAGAAAACATCGCGGAGCGCATCCTCACGAATACGCTGTACCCCTTTTGCAGTTAATATTACGACATCCTTCGCATCTTCGATATACCCAAGTTCTTTCAGCTTGTTTATGAAATCTTCAAGCGTCATATCCTCGTCAAAAAGTTCGTATTCCCGGCCCAACTGACGCATCCAGTCGAGTGCTTCCTCGGGGTCGCCACTCGTCTGCAAAAGGAGATAGCTGAACATTGAAATCATCTGCTGAAGACGTTGCTCGTCTGTCATCGATGTTCCTGTCCACTTCGAATATCTTAATCTCATCGCTCACCTCATAATTGTGCATTTAAATTGCTTCGTGGTTGTCCGATCCGAACTCATCTTTCTTCAAATATCATCTGGACAAATTGATTCTCATCTCTTTCTTTTTTCAAAGTACTGTCTGCTCCATGACCCGGGAATATTTTTACATCGCCAGGAAGCGACATTAATTTTGTCGAAATGCTCTTGGAAATTTCCTCGTAGGATCCGGAAGGTAAATCCGTTCTTCCAATCGAGCCTGAGAAGAGTATGTCACCCGTAAACAGGATGCCTTCTTTCTCTTCGTAGAGACATATTGATCCTGCGGAATGCCCCGGAGTATGAATAACTTCTAAATCAGATTTTCCGAAAGAAACCGTTGAACCCTGATCCACATGAATATCGACACTTACCGGTTCGACCGGCAAAGGCGGCGGAATCAATACGCTGTAAGGGTCTTGCAGCATCCACTCATCAGAAGGGTGGGCGCATACTTTTGCGCTCGTTAATGCCCTCAATTTGCTTATCTCTCCGATATGATCCCAATGTCCGTGAGTCGCAATTATAAATTTTACGTCCAGATTAAGTTCTTTGATCCGCTTGTAAATCCTGTCGGATGACCAAAGTGGTACGTCGATAACCGATGCTTCAAGAGAGGTCGGATCATAGACCAAATAGCCAATCGTCCAGATTGGACCATCTTCAAATTTCTCTATGAGCAAAATCAATCCTCCTCGTATCTTCCTTTCGGCGGGAAAATACTGCCGACCAAATCTTTATACGCCACGATGCTGTCTGTGTCATCTTTTGCTATGCGCGAAAATTGATGAAGTCCATCCAACACAAATTCCATGGACGTTCCAAGCTCATATCTTTTTGATTCGTCCACTTTCATGTGCTTCTTTGCTACATCTCTCAGGTTCGAGACCTTATTCAATTCGGAATAAAATTCATCGAAAGGCATATCATCGGCAACTTCAACTTTATTTCCAGACTCAAACCAGGAAATTATCGGCGTGTACTCGTCTTCTTTGCTATAAGCCGACGTCTCGCTTTGGCGAGACGCGGAAGTCCTCTTCGGCTCCTCGGTTTGTATCGGTCCACGAGTTCTCTTCTGCAGTGGGTCCGGAAAATATTTTTTGAAGGTTTCTCTCACTGCCTTGCCTATAAGCGCGCGGCTGACCTTGACCGAGCCTTCCTGCTCGCCTTCAAAAACCAATTCCAATTTTCCCGTCATTCCCGGAAGAACTTGCTGCAAGTCACAGATTCGTGGAACAATAACTTTCTCATTATTTATAATCGCTCGTCGTTCCGCACAGCTGATTAAATTTTCCATTATGGAAATAGTCATCCGAACACTCACTCCACTCTTCTGATCAACGAACTCACTCCCTCGCGCCTGAAATGCAATCCCTTCAACAACTTCCTTCAAATAATATGGCATTATGATTTCCCGCCCGCTGTCTCGATTTACCCATGCTTCCTGTTCTGTAATCTTCATGGCTTCTTCGACCGTGCGAGGGTAATGCGTTAGGATTTGCGAATCGATCCTGTCTTTCAATGGTGTTATGATGTTTCCTCGGTTCGTATAATCTTCCGGATTTGCCGTGAAAACCATCAAGACATCTAGCGGCATTCGAATATTAAATCCGCGAATTTGTATGTCCTTCTCCTCCATAATATTAAAAAGTCCAACTTGAATTCGCGGCTGTAAATCAGGCAGCTCGTTTATCGTAAATATACCTCGATTCGTCCGTGGAATAATTCCGAAATGGATTGCTCCTTCGTGCGAGTAATGCAGCTTCTGCACCGCCGCCTTGATCGGATCGATATCCCCGATGAGATCTGCAATCGTAACGTCGGGTGTCGCAAGTTTCTCGCCATATCTCCGGTCGGGAGCAAGCCACTCGATTTCCACATCGTCGCCATGGTCTCTGACGAGATCCACACAATGTTTGCATACCGGTTTATAAGGATTATCGTTTATCTCACAATCTTTTACCACCGGTACGAATTCATCAAGTAAACTTATAAGGCTTCTTGCAATTCTCGTCTTCGCTTGGCCGCGCAGTCCAAGAAGGATTATGTCGTGTTTCGCAAGCAGTGCATTTACAATCGCCGGCACTACGGTCTTATCATAACCGATAATTCCGGGGAATAGCTGCTCATTATTGCACAGTCTCATCATCAGATTTTTTCTCATTTCATCCTTGACGGACAAAATTTTGTATCCAGATTTCTTAAGCTCTCCGATTGTTCGAGACATTTGCTTCATAACTTCCCTCTCATCTCTTCTGTGAATTTATTTTTATGTTCGCCAAAATGCAACTCAGAAAGTGTAACCACAAGTTGCTATCAACTTTATCGCCCGGGAAAAATTTTATACTGCCGTAAATCACAATTGAAACTCCAAATCTAAATTCATAACTTCTAACAATGGCAGCATCAAAAAAGCTCCTCATAAGATTGAGTTCAGCCGGCGACGTGCTTCTGACTTCACCTTTATTGAAAATAATAAAGACGCAAGAACCGGAATCTGAAATCCATTTTGCCGTGAAAGCACAATACGCCGATCTCATCCAAAATAATCCTAACGTAAGCAAAGTGCATTTGGTTCAGAATGATGCGGATTTCCATCAATTAGAAAAGCTGCGACGGCAATTACTGCAAGAAAGTTTCGATGCAACTCTCGATCTTCATAATAATTTCCGTAGCATCTATTTGAGAATAGGAACCGCAAAGAAAATAAAAGTCATCCGGAAAGAAGTTTTCAAACGAGCACTATTGGTAAAAACAAGACTAAATTTCTTTTCGAATGTCCGATTGGTCGCACTGAAATATGCTCAGGTTTACGACAAAAATATAATTACTGTACCATCTCCCGAAATATTTTTCGAAAAGGAAACAAAGCAGAAAGCCGATATCCTTTGGAAGAAAGTAAGCCATGATAAACGGAAATTTGTTTTCTTCTGCCCCGGTGCAAAACACTTCACTAAGCGCTGGCCGCTCGAATACTGGATAGAACTCACAGAGAAAATTTCAAATGAAAACCATGTCGTCCTGATTGGTGGAGAGGATGATGCAAAAGTCTGTGGAGCAATCGCAGAAAACGCTGCTGCAATAAATTTTTGCGGAAAATTAACCCTTCTCGAGAGTGCCGCGATGCTTCCTTACGCAGATGTAGTTATCACAAACGATTCGTTTCTTTTACATGCCGCGAATGCAGTCGGCAGAAAAATCGTAGCAATCTTCGGGTCAACAGTTAGGGAATTCGGATTCTTCCCCTACGGCGCAGATAATAAGATAATGGAAATTACCGGATTGAACTGCCGACCTTGCTCGCACATTGGCCGTCAGTATTGCCCGAAAAAACATTTCAAGTGCATGATGGATACAAAGCCGGACGCAGTTTACGAAGCAGCTATGAAACTCATGAAATGATAAGTCAAGAATCAAAATAGCTCTTAGCCGATAGCTCACAGCCAAAAGTGACAGTTAAAAGTTGTCTTTAGATTTTTGATATTGTTTAGGATTTTGTCAAAATAGCTTTATGCCCGCCAGAACCTCCAGTGCTTGCAAATATTTTTCGCTCGTTCCGCGGATAATTTCATCAGGAAGATCCGGCGCAGGCGGCTTCTTGTTCCACTTTATTGCAAGCAGATAATCGCGCACAAACTGTTTATCGAAACTCGGCTGTGATTTACCAGCTTCGTATTTCGCCTTATCCCAGAATCTCGACGAGTCTGGTGTCAGGAGCTCGTCGATCAAAATAAGTTCTCCGTTTTCATCGACGCCGAATTCCATTTTAGTGTCGGCAATTAATATTCCCTTGCTTTCAGCGTATGCCGCCGCCGTTTTGTAAATTTCTATCGTGTAACGACGAACTTTCTCGGCAAGACCTTTCCCGATCAAATTCACAGTTTTGTCGAAACTTATGTTCTCGTCGTGTACGCCACCCTCTGCTTTCGTGGAAGGAGTAAAAATCGGCTCAGGCAATTTCTCAGACTCTCGCAAACCCATTGGTAGAGAAATTCCGCAGATCGCCATGGTACGCTGGTAATCAATCCACCCGCTGCCGCTGATATATCCACGGACTATGCATTCGACAGGAAGCGGTTTCGTCTTCTTTACGATCATGCTCCTGCCTGCTAACTCATCTGCATATGGCCGGCATTTCGCAGGATAGTCATTTATGTCGGTTGAAATCACATGGTTGTTGACAATAGTTTTAGTATAGCCGAACCAGAAATTTGAAATCTGGTTCAGAACTTTTCCTTTATAAGGGATGCCATTCGGCAGAACGACGTCAAAGGCGCTGATCCTGTCAGTCGCAACAAAAAGCAATGCCCTCTGAAGCTCATAAATATCTCGCACTTTTCCGCGGCGAAGAAGTTTAAGATCTTTGTATCCGGTATAGTGAACTACTTTTTCCATCTCATCCTCTTCAACAATGAAACATTTTTAGTTTATAATTTTGAGTTTTGACTTTTCCTAATCTGTATCATACTCGATCAATGAAAAAATATCTGTCTTCGGTAAAGCTCTTCTGCCATTTAACGGAGTTAACTCGATAAGAAAACAAATCCCTTCTACTTTTCCCTGCAACCGGTCGATCAATTTACACGCGGCAGCGACCGTTCCTCCAGTCGCAAGCAAATCATCATGGACCAGAACTTTCTCGCCAGGTTGAATTGCGTCTTTGTGAATTTCCATGGAGTCTGTTCCGTATTCGAGCTGATATTCCTGCCGAATCGCTTCCGCCGGAAGCTTCCCCGGCTTTCTTATCGGCACGAAGCCTGCCCCCAATTTGTATGCGAGCACACTTCCAAAAATGAACCCTCGCGACTCGACCGAAACCACTTTGTCGATTTGTTTGTCTTTATAACGTTCATAAAATCGTTCCACTACATAATTAAAAGCCTCCTTGTCCTTGAGAAGCGTCGTAATGTCGCGAAACATGATCCCTTTTTTCGGAAAATCAGGGACAGTACGGACTTTGTTTTCAATGTTCACTATTCCCACTCCAAATGTTTTTTGTTTAAAAATGCATCTACCCCTTTTTTGAAATCGTCAGTGGAACTTGCCTCACCGTTTTTCACAGCGTTGTATTTCAAAGCTTCATCAGGTGTCATGTCTCCCACTCCTGATAACATCTCTTTCGTAAGGGCAATTGCTTTTCTGCTTGCGCCGGAGAAAAATTCCCTAAGAAAATTTTCAACGCGTTGGAGTTATCAAGATTAGCAGAAGACGAATTTTGGGAAAGCTTTATAAGATATTCCACGTTGACACCAGCCGAGAACGCGCTCCCTTCTCCACGAAAGACCATCGCTCTTAGTTTCTCATTCGCATTTGCATTGCCGAAGCATTCAGAATTTTCGGTCACTGCCACATCGCCTATGGCATTACGTTTTTCCGGACGATTCATCGTAACGTACGCGATCTTGCCTTCGATTGCAAGGTTGATTCGACTGGTCAAACTTTAATCCTTATTAGACACTTTTTAAAACCTCTCTCGGCATTTCCATGACTGAAATGAATATGGTTAATCAAATTGAAAGCATCAATAAAGAAAATGATCCATGACTGATGATGCAAATCGCAAATTGATTTTCAAGGCGCGGAAAGATATTTTTAAGCGGACATTATAGAATTGGGAATTAAAACCTTGCGTATTCTTGTAGTCGAAGACGAAAAAAAAGTTGCGTCATTTATCAAGAAAGGATTGGAAGAACAATCCTATGCTGTAGACGTCGCATACGATGGCCGCCGCGGCGAAGATCTTGTGTGTCAAAACGAGTATGACGTGATTATCCTTGACGTCTTGCTCCCGAACCAAGACGGCGTTGCTACCTGTAGAAAAATTCGCGACAAAAAAATCGACACACCAATTCTTATGCTGACGGCAATCGGCGACACCGATGCAAAAGTCCGCGCCTTAGATTCGGGCGCAGATGATTATATGACAAAGCCCTTTCACTTCGAGGAACTTCTCGCACGAGTACGAGCTTTGCTGAGACGAAAAAGCCAGGATAAATCATCATTCCTTCAGATCGATGGCTTGATTCTCGATCCTGTCTCACGCAAAGTGGAACGCGAGGGAAAGCAGATCAGACTTACGGCGAGAGAGTTTGCGCTGCTCGAATACTTTATGCGAAACAAAGGCAAAACACTTTCACGAGTGCACATCGCTCAACATGTTTGGAATGTCAGCTTCGACATGGAATCGAATGTGATCGATGTCTATGTCAAACTTCTCCGACAGAAAGTTGATAAGGATTTTAAGAAGCCTCTCATCCAAACGATTGTCGGAGCCGGCTATGTGTTAAAGGATGCAGATGAAATCGATTAGAGCGAAAATCGTTCTCCTCTTTGTTCTTATTTTCGGATCCACTCTCTCCATTTTCGCAGGTGCATTGTATTTTCTGTATGCAAGGCAGAGCGCGCAGAACTTCGACTTGAACCTCAGCAATGATGCACTCGAAATTGTCGGCCTCGTAAAAGGAGACGAATTCCTCGAACAAAGGATAATCTCCGGTTTAATGGAACGGCCTCTCATCGGCAACTTCGGATCAGACAGATACGTGGAAGTTCTATCGATCGATGGGAATATCATTATAAAATCGACTAACCTTAAAGATACTTTGCTGCCTGTCGAGTCTGAAGTATTTACGCTCGCGCTGAGCCAACATCAAGTTTTCGAAACGCTGGGAAATTCAATCTCACAAAAGGTTGGTACAAAAGGGCACCTGCGAATGGTAACTTATCCGGTTTCCGATAACGGCATACCACGATATCTTGTGCAAGTGGCATCAAGCACCGCAGCCCTCGATGAAAACCTGCTTGAGTTGCGGATAATTTTGCTCATAGCTGTGCCACTTACAATACTCGCAGCCGCATTCGGTGGTTTCTACACTGCTAAAAAAGCATTTGACCCAATAGACAGAATTATTCGGACTGCACAATCAATTTCAGCACAGCATTTAGACAAACGGCTTGACATTGGAAAAGTTGATGATGAGATCACTCGACTATCGGGCACGCTAAATGAAATGTTCAACAGAATCGAAGAAGCATTCAAATTACAGAAACAATTCACAGCAGATGCTTCACATGAATTGAAAACTCCGCTTACGATATTGTTAGGAGAAATCGAAGTTGCGTTGAACAATCCTCGCACAACGGAAGACTATCAAAATATTTTGACAAGTGCTGTAGAAGAAATTAGGAGAATCACTAACATCGTGGATGATCTTTTGACAATCGCGAGGCTCGAAAGCGGACAGCTTCGGTTCCAGAAGCGCCCGATAAGAGTGGACGAACTTTTACTCGATGCCATCTCCAGAGCTTCCGGATATGCATCGCAGCATTCTATAAGCATTAATTATGAAGTCTTGAATAAATCCGGACACGAAAGTGAAGAAGTTTTCGTCGAAGGTGACCGCGACAAACTCCTAAGTGTTTTTATAAACTTGCTGGACAACGCGATCAAATATTCCCACCGCGACAGCACGATCAGAGTCGTTCAAATCATAGAAGAAAAATTTGCCCGACTGGAAATCATCGATAAGGGAATCGGAATTTCTCCACAAAACCTTCCGCATGTTTTCGACAGATTTTATCGCGCCGACAAATCGCGTTCCGCAAATGGTTCACAAAGAGGTTCCGGCTTGGGGTTGTCGATTTCCAAATTCCTTGTAGAGGCACATAGTGGAACAATCACATTGGAAAGCGTTGAGGGCGAAGGCACAACCGTTATCGTGAGACTTCCGGTTTTGCACACAGACGAATTAACCGATATGCAAAGAGTGGATTCACTTACTTAGAAGATGGGTAACTAAAAGTTAATATCAATTAGCTAACATCCGATAGCTGCTATCACACTTCCATTATTTCTTTCTCTTTACCTGATAGAATATCATCAAGCTGCTTTATATATTTATCGGTTAACTTCTGCACTTCTGCCTCACCGCGTTTGCGCTCGTCTTCCGAAACATGCTCATCCTTCTCAGCTTTCTTCAAATGTTCGTTCGAATCGCGGCGAATATTTCTAATGGTGATGCGTCCGTCTTCAGCAAATTTCTTCGCAACTTTGACTAATTCTTTTCTGCGTTCTTCGGTTAATGGTGGTACAGGAAGTCTGATAACCGTTCCATCATTTGCAGGAGTCATTCCGACATTTGCAGCAAGTATCGCTTTTTCAATTTCGTGAATAATTGACTTGTCCCACGGCTGAACCGTGATAAGGTGAGCATCGGGCGTGCTAACAGAGGCAGTTTGTGCAATCGGAAGTTTCTGCCCATAATAGTCTATCCTGATGTCATCCAACAATGCAATTGATGCTTTTCCCGTTCTGAGTTTTGATAATTCCTGCCGTGTAAATTCAATAGCCTTTTTCATTTTGTCTTCGGTTTCGTGGATTATCTTGTCAAGCATGGAATCCTCCTTACAATTTTGAATGCTTTATGTTGAGTGCTAATTTTTGACTTTTGAACTTTGACTTTTTACTTCCAAAACTGTCGATCCGATCTTGTCGCCAGTTACGATTTTTTTTAGATTACCGGGAATGGTCATGTTGAACACAACGATTGGAAGTTTATTTTCCCGGCAGAGAGTGATCGCGGTTAAGTCCATGACCTTTAAATCTTTCTGGAGTACATCCATGTAAGAAATTTCTGGGAGCTTGATTGCAGCAGGATTTTTCTCGGGATCAGAATCGTAGATGCCATCAACACGCGTGCCTTTGATAATAACATCCGCTCTTATCTCGACCGCCCGCAACGCAGCCGCGGTATCGGTTGTAAAGTACGGATTACCGGTGCCCGCCCCGAAGATTACGACTCGGCCTTTCTCAAGGTGGCGAATGGCGCGCCGTCTTATGAAAGGCTCAGCGATTTGTTCCATGGTAATCGAGCTCATCAACCTCGTATAGATCCCTTTTTTCTCGAGAATATTTTGAAGTGCCAGCGAATTGATAACGGTCGCGAGCATTCCCATTTGATCGCCAACAACTTTGTCAACGCCATCTGCAGCAGCAGCTATTCCACGGTAAATATTACCCCCGCCAATCACAATTCCAACTTCGACGCCAAGAGCGCGGACGGCGGCAACTTCGCCTGAAAAACGGTCGATCACCTCGGGCGCGATTCCGTAACCTCTCTCGCCCATCAAAGACTCGCCGCTCAACTTTAAAAGTATTCGTTTATATTTCAACTCCACGCTCGCTCCTTCTTTCGCTTAATGTAATAAAATTGCAAAAAAAATCCGTCCCTGAATCAAAGGACGGACTCTTCAAGCTCGATTTTCAGCCACGACAATTACTTTGTCCCATCAACTCCAAGCTCAAATCTCTGGAACCTTCTTATCGAAACATTCTCTCCTGTCTTGGCCGTCATGTCCATGATAAGATCCTTTATAACACGCTGCGGATCCTTAATAAACGCCTGCTCTAGAAGCACGACTTCCTGATAATATTTTTCGAGTTTACCTTCGGCAATTTTATCAAGAACTTGCTCAGGTTTTCCTTCGACTTTTGCTTGGTCACGGTAGTCATTCAATTCCTTTTGAACGATCTCAGCCGGAATTTCTTCCCTGCTAACCGCAATCGGGTTCATCGCTGTAATTTGCATTGCGATATCACGTGCGAGCTGTTTAAACTCATCGGTGCGTGCCACAAAGTCGGTCTCGCAATTTATTTCTACCATCGCGCCGATTCTACCACCGGCATGGATATAAGATTCGACAACACCTTGTTTCGCTTCGCGCCCCGCTCGTTTTTCAGCAACTTCTGCGCCTCGCGCGCGAAGTAATTTCTTTGCTTCCTCAATGTTTCCGTTAGCTTCCTTAAGTGCTTTCTTGCATTCCATCATCCCCGCACCTGTTACCTCACGGAGTGATTTTACCATATCAACAGTTATTTCCATTTCTAATTTCCGCTTTCTTCTTTCTTAGATTCATGGGCAGTCCCTGCTGACTGTTCCATCATAGCCTCAACTTTTAATTCAGCCGCGCGTTGGCTTCCTTCAATGTAAGCATCCGTCAACGCGGTGATCACAACTTCAATTGCTTTCACCGCATCATCGTTCGAAGGGATTACATAACTAATCGGATCAGGATCGCAGTTTGTATCGACCATCGCAAAGATCGGAATTCCGAGCTTTTCGGCTTCCTTTACTGCGATATGTTCTTTCTTTATGTCAACAACGAAAACAGCTCCGGGCAACTTGTTCATATCACGAACACCCGACAAAATCTTGTCCAATTTTCCTTTTTCTCTCGCGAGGCTAAGTCCTTCTTTTTTTGTCATGCTTTCAATCGTATTATCCGTCTCCATCTTTTCGATATGCTGAAGCCTGCGCACGCTTTTTCTTATCGTCGAAAAATTTGTCAACATTCCGCCTAACCACCGCTCGGTCACATAATGAACTCCGGCACGTTCCGCCTGCTGGCGAATTATTTCACGCGCTTGTTTCTTAGTTCCGACATAAAGAATTTTTTTCCCTTCGGCAGCAAGATTCGAAATTGCTTCACAAGCCTCATCAAGAAGCTGTTGAGTTTGGCGCAAATCGATAATATGAATGCCGTTGCGTTCCATGAAAATGTATGGTTTCATTTTTGGGTCCCAACGGCGTGTCAAGTGCCCGAAGTGAGCGCCTGATGAAAGGAGTGTTTCTATTGTTGCTCTTGGCATAAATGTTCCCTTGGTTTTTTCTTCTACTTCCGTCATCTTCACGCAGAATCCCGCGTCGACAACGCTGACTCGGGACACCGCTGCGTAAATTCCTGAATGAGACATTCCGGAAGTCCGTCCATAAACACAAACGGACTCAGGGAGTATGATTATTTTAGTTAATTAGCGCTTTGTCCACTGGAAACGTTTGCGCGCTTTCCGGCGGCCATATTTTTTTCGCTCGACCATCCTTGGATCGCGAGTCAACACACCTGCGGCGCGCAACCTTCCGCGCATTTCCTCGCCTTCTTTCACCAAAGCTCTCGCAATCGCGAGTTTCAAAGCTCCGGCTTGACCTGACAATCCACCACCATCAACGATTGCATAAACATCGTACTTGCCTTGTGTCTCAGTCGCTTCGAATGGCCTGAAGAGTTCATTTTGCACCGACACTACCGGAAAATATTCAAAATGAGGTTGCTCGTTGACAAATATTTTTCCCGTCCCAGGGACAAGTTTCGCTCTCGCAGTCGATGTCTTTCTTCTGCCTACAGCGGATTGATTATTTTGTACCGAAGCCATTAAAACTCCTGATTATATTTCTATTGAAGTAGGCTTTTGAGCCTTGTGTGGATGATCAGAGCCGGCATATACTTTCAATTTCGTGAAAAGTCTTGCACCTAGCCTATTCTTCGGAAGCATTCCTTTGACCGCGTGTTCCACGACGCTCTCCGGTTTCCTTTCGAGAAGCTCCTTATATTTCACGTGCGTAGCGCCACCCGGATAACCGGTGTAATGGAAATACACTTTCGTCTCAGTTTTCTTGCCGGTTACTCTTACTTTTTCGGCATTTATGACGACAACAAAATCACCTGTATCGTTGTGCGGTGTAAAACGGGCGTTATTTTTTCCCCTCAAAAGAGTCGCGACTTTCGTCGCAAGTCTTCCTAAGGTTTTCCCTTTTGCGTCGATGACGTACCATTTTCTTTCTACGTCTTCCTTTGTAAAACTTTTTGTAGAATATTCGGCAGACAATTCTTTCTCCAATTTTGCGGAGTAATATAGCAGCCGGGATGAAATTAGTCAAGATAAAATAGAAACTGGTCTTGAACTTGTTCGAAATTCTTCTTTTTTTCCAATGATGCTTTAATCATAAATTTGATATCACAAAGGATAGTGCATGGCAAAATGGACATGGCGGGGCAGGATGTTGAGTGGCAAGAATCTCCCTTCCCATACGGAAACCGATCATATCCCGGGCGGCGGGATTGTGCGGGAACTAGTGGTCGGCGCAAACGACGGGCTTGTCGCCGCTTTTGCAGTTGCCTCTGGTGTCAACGGTGCCGGAGTAAAGAGCAATGTGATCCTCATTGCGGGACTCGCTGAATTAATCGGTGGAATGATCTCCATGGCGCTCGGAGCTTACCTTTCAACAAAGTCGCAGATCGAATACTACAACGGCGAAATGAACCGCGAGGTCTACGAAGTTGACAATCTCCCGGACGTCGAGCGGCAAGAGATAAGAGAAATTTACGAGTCCAAAGGTCTCAAAGGAGAAATACTCGAAAAAATAATTTCACATATAACATCTGATAGAAAACCCTGGATTAACAAAATAATGCGGGAAGAATTAGATATGTCACTTGACAATACTACGACGCCGATTAAATCCGGAATTGCGACCGGATGCGCTTACACGTTCGTGCACTTATGCAGGTAATCCTTTATGGGTTTATGGAGCCATTATCCGGCTTAATTGCAAGTGCGATAATAACCATGGGTGTTCTATTCGGGGTCGGCGCGGCGAAGACAATTGTTGCCGGGAAAAATTTATTGAGGAGTAGATTCGAAAGTATGGCGATCGGCGGGTTGGCTGCCGCCGCAACTTTTTTAGCGGGAAAAATATTTGCCGATTAGAAACAGTTTTTTAATCGTCTAACTCCTCTTCTTCCAGATAAAATAAACGACACTCCAACGTCTCTTCCCCGGCAACATTCTAATCAGAAACGAGAAACTTTTGCCTAACGATATTTTGCCAAGCATAGACACCAACTTGAGAGCCGTTATATAAGGCCCCTCTGCTTCGACAATTTTTCTGTCAACAAATTCCAGGACCTCATTGTAACGATGGTGAATCCATTCTGAGTGTGGTACTACCTCGCCGGTAAAATTACTTCCGCTGATAAAAATTACTACTCCATTGTGCTTGGTATACTCTGTCAAATATAGAAAATATTCTTTAAGCGCTTGCATATCATATGTATTTGTGAGGCTACAACCTGAGATGAAGATCACATCGAATGAAGCTCGCCTAAAAAGCAGTACTGCTGCATCGCCAACCAACAGAGGAAGTGATGGATATTTCGATTGTCCTTTTAATATTCCAACTCGACTAATATCCAAACCAACAGCCTTGTATCCCATGCTACGGAATTGCTCTACATAGAAACCGGTTGCACAACCGACATCGAGTATTGCAGTATTAGATGGGACATCTGCCTTCTTCAAGAGTGTTCGCAAAAATCGCCGCGTAATTTTCTCATCGTAATACTTGAACTCCGTTCTCCTGTAAAACCGGTCATAGTATTCTTTTAATTCTTTCTTGGAAAGATAATTAGAAGGTAAGTTCTCTCTTCCAAATCGAAAGACATTATTATCATTATCCTGTTCCGAACTCACTACATGCCTCGTCAAGAAATTAGCTTGTCCGTGATTTATGGTCTCAGGTTCTGAATATTCTGTCACCCGCGTCTCCAAGGCCCGGAAGAATGTAGCCGTTCTTGTTCAGCTCGCGGTCCAGAACAGCGGCAAAGATATTCACCTCGGGATGATCCTTTTCAAGGCGACGAACTCCTTCCGGTGCAGCCACGATGCAATTCAATCTGATATTCATTGCTTCGTGTGCTTTTAGATAACTTATCGCAGCAGAAGCACTCCCGCCTGTAGCAAGCATCGGATCAATTAAGATAACGATGCCCTTAGATAAGTTCGGAGGAAAATTTGCGTAATAGTCAACGGGCTTCAATGTTTTTTCATCGCGATACAACCCAATATGTCCAACCTTAGCATCCGGAATAATGCTAAGATATGCTTCTAACATACCGAGTCCAGCACGAAGTACTGGGACAAGATTTACCTCATCAGTTACATTCCATCCTTCAGCAATTTCCAATGGCGTCTCGATAGGTTGTGAATTTAACTTCAAATCTTTTGTCACTTCATAAGCCATAAGCGACGCGAGCCTGCGAAGTACTATGCGGAAGTCTTCGCTCGTTGTCTTTTTGTCGCGCAAAAGACTAATATCCCGTTTGATGAGTGGGTGCTCAATTACGTGGAGACTCTTCATGGACTTTTATGAAAAATAATCAAATGCACAAATGAAAAGCAATTTTATTTAACCTCTCGGACGCAATTTTTGTCAAAGTTTCTTTTGATCTTCTGATCGATTATTCTATTACGTGCATGAGGGACCCGCCTCGCGGTGACCGTCCGTCCGCGAATCATAGACGGAGCGGAGCAGCAAAGCCATCACTTGACATGGATTATAATTAATGGAAACTGTCATTCAAGTCTTCGATCGAGTCGAAAGTCGAGTCAGGAACAATTCCGAAGTGAGCGCTGTAGGAGTCGTTATACTTTCCCGTCTTCACCAATATTCCGACGAGTCCTGCGTCCATCGCGCCTTTAATGTCCGTTTCAATGTCGTCGCCGACCATGGCGAAGTCTGCGGAAAGCCATCGCTGCCCTGTCTCTACTCTCATATCGTGGACAGCAAGATTAAAAAACTGCCTCGAAGGTTTGCCGATTATTTTTGCCTCTTTGTCAGCCGCGTATTCAAGAGCTGTCACAAAGGCTCCTGCGTCAATCTGCAATCCGTCGATACCCCTGACAAATTTATTCTTCCGCAACGCTATCAGCTCCGCGCCTGCCATCACAAATTTGAATATCTTGTTCATCAATTCGTAGTTCATCGCTGTACCAACATCTCCCATGACAACATAATCCGGATTTTTCTCTGAAATCTCAATCTCTTTGAAATCTTCCATCAAATTATCTGCTACCGCAAAATAGCATTTAATTCCGTCGAAACTTTTTAAAATGTGCGCTGCCGCAGAAGAGGCTGTGAAAATTTCTTTTCCTTCTGCAGCAATCCCGAGGCTCTGTAGTTTCTCCACGATTAGTTTTCTGGACAGAACAGTTGTGTTTGAAATGAATCTGAAACTTCTTCTTTCGGCTCTAAGCATTTCAATAAACTCTTTCGCCCCATGGAACAATTTATCTCCGGTGTAAAGAGTATCTTCAAGGTCAATCAACCAACCTTTGATTTCATTGAGTGTCTTCAATTCATTTCATTACCAAGTCACTAAAGATTTGCCATAAAGCTCAAGTTCGCCGTTGACGTGCAATGAGCTATCCTGTATTCCGTTCTGTCCCATCATCGGCTCATGGCAAAAATAACAGTCCTGCGCACTCGGGCCTTGATAAAATGCGGCTTGATGAATTGCCGTGTTTGGCGGTATGCCATGACAGGTTCCGCAAGCAGCTTGGGTTGAATCACCACTTTTCCATGTCGGCGTGAAGTTATCGCCGTTCTTAAAATTGCCGTGGCAATATGTGTTCGAGCATTGAAGAGTTTCAAAATTAAACGTCGGCACAGGAATTATTGCCGACTGTGTTGAGTCGTAGTATTGAGACCCTGGCGTGTTGGTCTCTGTCGTTGCAACACCAGAAAATATAACCAACACATTCCCGACTGTCGGGTGCATTGCCGGTCCCGCAGCTTGAGGCACAGCATGGCACGAAGAACATGCAACGCCGGGGGCAAGGCTATTTCCTGAAAGATGATCCTGATGAGCGCCTACTGTAGGGCTGGCCACTGATGAATTACCCGACAAATCTTTCGGCGGTGCAGGATTCAAAAAGCTACCGTGACACGTATTGCATGCCAGCGTACCATCACTTCCTTGATGACACGAGTAGCAAGAAACTTTCGTCATGCCTCCCTTAAGATCATTGCCGTGACATGAAGCGCAAGAGGCCAAATCAAGGTTATGTGTACTTATATAAGTGTTTATGAAATATGCGCCGTGAAAATTAGATGATGCTGAATCCGACCATCCAACGGGATGAGGATAAATGCCTGACTGCGATTGCGATTGTACCGGCGACAAAACACTATTCTGCAATTTGCTGCACGAGTTAAAAATAATTCCAACAGAGACAATCAAGCAGATAACCGACAATTGATGGCTAATAGAAATAGATAAATACTTTTTCATTTTCATCCTCCCGGATTGCTGCCATGACAATAACCGCAAAAACCAATTCCTGGCTTCCCACCTGGATGAGCGTTCGGATCCGTGTGGCAAGTATAACAAACCGCACCAGCGTCGCCATGCCAGCTTCCATGAACATCATGCATATAAAATGCGGAATGTGTTCTCGGATCGTTGCCTTTTATTCCATCTGGATCAGTATGACAAGTTATGCAAACCGGATCAGCGCCTTGAACATCATGACAGCTTGCACAGCTTTCGATATCTTTTCTCGCATATTGCGCGTGCATCCCGCCGCCGCTTCCGACACCAACCGTCACGAAATTTCCGACATCGTGCCATATCGGTTTTATTCTCTCGCCGTTTGCATCCGAGTTGTGACAATCCACGCAGAATGCACGTTCATCATGGCACGTGTAGCAATTGCTCTCTCTCCCCTTGGCATCGATCGAATGAGTGAACCGATAATTATCAGGATGAACTTTCTGAACCGTGAGCTTATCATGTGTTGTGAGCGGTGAAAGAGAAGGAGTAGACGGAATGTAAATTTGTCCAGGCGTCCAATCCTTCGCCATGTTCGAAGCATCGTGGCATTCCTGGCATGAAGCCTGAGTGTGACACGATTTGCATTCGTTCTGTGGACCGGACACGCTTACAAAATTTTTATGCCGGCTCATGAAGTCAGTTTGATGGTGAGACTCAGGAACAAGTTTAGTTAAATCCTTATGACATGTTTCGCAACCGGCAGGCGCAACCTTCATAGCGTAGTCCGTTTTTTCTGCCTTGACGTTTGTCTCAATTTGACCGTGACAAGTCGTGCATAATCCCATCTTCGGAAATGTGTTGGGATCATATTTAGAATACTCAACCTTGTCCAAATCTTGGTGACACGTTTCGCATTTCAGCTTTAAATTCACGGCGTGCTGCTTATGGGAAAAGAAGACAGAACTTGGTGTCGGAGCAAGATCCTGATATGTTGTGCTGTCGGATGAAGTATGGCAGAATTCACACTTCGTAGAAGCTTGATCATGGCACGTGTAACAAGTCTCCATCGTCGGCAGAAGAGATTCGGTTTCCTTTTCACTGGTCGGTGCTACCGTGTGACAATCTGCGCAAGCTACACCCACGTCGTTGATATGTTTGCTATGTGAAAACTTGATGAGTTTTGAATTATCGATTTTCGGAGCATCCTTCGTTGCCCCGCGCGCAGGATCTTCGACAAACAAATAAGAGACCGATAGAAGCGCGGCCACCAACACAATTCCGAATATTATAGGTTTTTTCATCTGCGCCTCCATCACTGTGAAGTTAAGCTGCTGAAGAAATAATAATTGACCTGCAAATATCCTCTGAAATCATTCTTATACACAGGATTCTGATAATATTGTCCTTGCAAATTTATCGAAAGAAGCGGTACCGGTCGGAAAGTCAATCCGAGTGAGCCATCATACAAGCGATTTGACGGCAGCGAACTCTCCTGCAAAATTTTGTAATCTTCGGCCGATACGGATGCGATAACAACAAACTTGCGTTCCATGAAGGGATAAGTGATTTGAGCATTGATACCGTTGAGATTTCCTGCGAAGCCGTCACTATGGGAAAAGTTTATTGAGAACACATCGATATTCGTGCCTATTGAAAATTGTGTTGATTTGTCACCGGTGTAATAAACTTTACTCAGCGAACCGAACGCGCTTATGTCGGGCGTGAAAATATAATTTAACCCTAAATCATATTCATCGGTGCCCGTATGATCAAACACAGAAAATATCGAATTGAGTGGCAGCCGTGAGTCGCGGTTGAAGTAATCAATATTCACTGAAAAAACAGTAACAGGTGAATACCGAAATGATGCCTCCGTTTGGTCGAACTCATCAAAGTTCAGATCATAATCCAACCGAAAATAGCCCGAAATCTTCTGAGTGTAATAGAAAGCATTACCTGAGACAAACTGAGAAGCGGCCGCTGACGGATCTATGAAAACGCTATCACCTAAGTTTGGCGTGGTATGAACATCAGTCAATCTGTAGGCATAGTAACCGGGCGGCTTAAAATTTTTATCAACATAAGCTCCACCGATTTTAAAATTATCCGACGGAGAATAATTTGCTTGGGCACCGAAGAGAGTATTATTCTTGAGATCGGAATTTAGTTCGAATTTTTCATCAACCGGTGGAAGTGCACCTCCGAAAGCCTCTACGGATATTTTATTGTCAAGAAGTTTCGCATCGGCGCTCAGACCATCAAACGAAGAAACACCAACCTCCTCAAATATCGGCTGCCTGCCGAATTTCAGATCGGCAACATCACCGATGTTCCGTGCTTCAAAGTATAAATTCGTTGCGCGTAAGAGCGGATCGTTTGGCTGTTTCGTTATAAAATCGTTTGCAGCAAGGAGGTAAGAATGCAGTTGGAAGTCGCTTGTTCCGAAGTTAAGCTGCATTGCTTCGATACCTCGCAAGCTGAGTTTGGCTGTGTTGGTTGTGTCGTACTGCTGGTACGAATAAAAAGTGGTTACAAACCTCCCGCTAAAGGATTGTGCATCTGCCTTACCAGAAAGGAAGAGGATTGTAATCATTTCTAAAAACATCAATCTACGGATCGCTGATCGTCGATCGCCCATCCAATAATGATAGGGATTGGTTGACCTCTGCAGCATGCCTTTCACAATCCACCTTCCTTTTTGTTCAAACAACGAATCCCAAAGAACAATTCAAGAGCAAATTACAACTTATTGTTTGGGAACTGGATGAGCGATTTCAGCCCACATCTTCTTGAAGTCGAAAGATTTGAAAGCCGGGCTCTTCTTATTATGGCAGGTTTCGCAAAGCTTTTCCGCGCTGCCATCATCAAGAGAAAGTGCAGCTAATCCTGCGGCAAGCGCCTTCTGGTGATCCTTCATGGTTGACATTGTTTTGTAGTCACTTCCTGCACCATGGCACGATTCGCATTGCACGCCATCTTCTTTGCTGAACTTCGGACCTAGCATTGAAACAGGAGCATCGTATGCCGTTTGGTGACATTCCAAACATTCTTTTGCATCGGCAGCTTTTCCTTTCAATCCCTGTGCCGCTGCAATTTTGTCGGCTGCAGGAGATTCGAGTACTTTCATCGCCTGTGAATGTTTAGTCGCCTGCCACTTCTGAAATTGCTCACCGCTTTTTTCAGTCTTGTGGCACATGCCGCAGACTTGAACACCCACGAATTGGTGCTTCGTATCACCCGCAATCGAGGCAATAGAACTCAAAACAATTGCGGCAGCGACTAATATTATGATTTTCATGGTTTCCTCCATCTTTATTTTGTAAAAAGAGATTCCAATCTTAATGATTCTAAATGCAGTAAAATCTTGTGGAAACAAAGTGGCGTGATGACAATTCAAATTGTAAAGGCTGTACCATTATATCTTTAATTGGATCCTTTTGCACATTCGTCACAAAATGTTTGCGTCGGATTCTTCTCTAATATTTCAACGCCGATAAAATTCGAGCAGCTCGCACAAAATCCAAATGAATCTTTCTTAAGCCTGCCCAGTGCAAGCTCAAGCTCTTTAAATTCTGTCTCGCGCTTCCGCGCAATTTCACACCGATAGTCAGGTTCTGCTTGGCATCTTTTATAATCCATGTCGCATACGCTGCAAATATATTTCTCGCCGCTTTCAAGATCGACTAGTTCTTGCGGATGCAGATACATCATTTGAAGGAGCACACTTATCTTCTCGGTTATGAGCGATGCGAAATGCTTTTTCATCTTCGCGCTAATTCTCGCCATTTGTCTCGTCACTCTTTTTCTCGTCCGAGTTGTTCCCGTTTTCGATAATAATTTGATTCTCCTTCTCTTCGTCTTTTTGCAGCCTCTCATATTCCAACGGATGCTCATCTAACATTTCTTCCCCGGTTATCGTACCAAAAAGCCATGATAGATTCATCGGGTAAACATCCGGGTTGAAAATAACGAAATATAAATGCCAAACAACGATTGCAAGCGATGCAAGAATCGCCTCATAGTAATGGATTAAAGTGGCAGCATCAAGTCCACGTTTCGTGAACAATCCTAAGGACAAGTTGTCGAACCATAGTATCAAACCTGTCGTAACCATGACAACGGTTCCCCAGAGTAACGCCCAATATTCCGCTTTCTCGACATAGCTGAACCTGTCGAACTTCGGTTTTTCATTTTGAAAACCAAAATAATATTGGAAAGCTTCACCGACGTCGCGGGCATCCTTTAATTTCGGGACCATGTCTCGAATGAATTGCTTGCCTCTGTCTGTCAACAGAATGTAATACATATGTACAAACGCCGTAAAAATCAGGAAACCGGCACTGAAGCGATGCACGAGGCTCCGAAGCTCAAAAACTCTTTCAACACCGCCCACTTCACGAATCGCTTTGACCCACCATGATTCGGGAAACTTCAGCATGAATCCGGTCAAAACCAAAAGCGTGAAACTGACAAGTAAACCCCAGTGCTGGACACGCTCGGACTTTGTCATTCTCGTGAACAATTTCGTATTGATAAGTTTGTACCCGACGGTCGGGTTCCTTCTGTCTTTGAGTTTTCGTTTCGACTTCTTTGCGAAATCGAAAATGTTATGCAAAAACATCAAGCCGATAATACTGACTATCAACACACCATATATCTGGGAAATCCAAAACAGCAGCGGATCTTTCCGTGATGCCGGCAAAACATGAACTGATGCGGCGGCAAATTGAGCGTCTGCACCGGGATGACACTTTCCACAAGTCTGAGCAAGATTTGCTTTGTTAATTGGCGATGTCGGATCGGCAGACGGCTTTATATCGTGCGCACCATGACAGCTTGCACAATTCGCAACCGTTGTCAGCCCTGCGCTATTCGCAAGACCATGGTAGCTATCCAAATAGCTCCCCACAGACTGTGAAGGCAACCCGTATCTTTCGGTGAGTTTCACGGACGCGTGACAATTCGAGCACACCTGTGCAACATTCGCGTTTGAAATCGTTGAGCCTGGATTACTCGCCGACAAAATCTGGTGATCGCCGTGACAATCTATGCAAACCGGCGCGTCTCTGTTGCCTTCCTGCAGCGCTTTCCCGTGAATTCCGTCAAAATATTTTGCTGTAACATTTTCGTGGCATCCGCTTTTCCCGCATGTGCCCGGAATATTGTTCTTGAAAACGTTTGATCTCGGATCGCCGGCAGGAAGCATATCGTGTGCACCATGACAATCACTGCAAGTCGCTGCCTTCAAGTTCCCTTTTGAAAGCGCGACGAGGTGGACACTGTATTTTATGCTCTCGAGAAATGTTGCGGACACACCGGTCAATTCCATGACAGTTTTATTTCCGAGATGACAATTGAGACAGATCGTCGGCTCGTTCGCGCGGCTAACTGGCAAACTCGGATCGCTTATCGAGTTAATGCTGTGCTCATTGTGGCAATCGGTGCAAACGGGTGCAACGTTGAGCCCATTCTTGAAAGCCTTGCCGTGAGACGACCTCATGTAATGATCCTCCACATCGCCATGACATTTGCCGCATGTTGAAACTATATTTGCTCGATTTACTGAGGAAGCCGGATCACTTGCAGGCTTTATTATGTGTCCACCATGACAGTCGATACATGTTGCATCTTTTCCATTTTTCTTTAGGGATTCGGCATGAATACTGTGATCGTATGATTGGACAAGTGAAGTTAACGACTCGCCGTTTGTGGCATGGTCACCGTCAAAGAGTTTTGTATTTGTGTGGCATTTGAAACAAGCATCCCGCGAAATAAGCTCTTTCGATATTTGTGCGCTATGCGCTGTATGACAGCTCACGCAAGTAAGCGTCCCATCAGCAAAAGCTTTTTTATGAATTCCTGCGTTGATTTCGGCGATAGCATCTTTATGACACCGGGTGCAAAGAGTATCGTCCGTTCGTGTGCTGGATGGACGGATTCCCGTTTCGTCGGTTATCGACGAAGCGACCCTTTGGACATATTTTACATTGTGCGCTACATCATGGCACGATTCGCAGCCGGTCCCTTTTTTTGCCATTTCCGATTTCGAGTGCGCCGACGTCAGAAATACTTTTTCTGTTTGATGACACGACAGGCATTTCTTGTCCGAAATTATTTTATCTGCAGGCTGGATATCATGTGTACCATGACATGCGACGCACTTCAACGATGAATGTGCAAACTCTTTGGAGTGTATTCCAATTTGGAATGAATCAATCCCGTGACAGCCATTGCAATCTACCGGCGCAATGTCTTTTTTATGAGGAGTATTATTCGGATCGAACCCGACATGGCAGTCAACACAAGACGCGTCTCCATGTGCCGACAATTTAAGAACACTCTCGTTTACATATATACTAATTGTCTTCCCATTCTTTTCCATCGTTAAGGTGGAATCGGAATGGCAGGTCAGACAATCGTCATTCGATTGAGCAAAAGAAGGCGCGGCTGTTCCGGCAGGTATCATGAATGCCAATGCCAAGAATAGGAATTGCATTTTCATACCTAAGCATCACTTTTTTCGTGCATCACTAATTGACACGACGGGCACAATCTTGCAGTAAGGTTAGTCTCCAGAATAACACATGGAATATCGTGTCTGCAAATAACGCATTGGCCGTAAATTCCTTTTTCAATTCGACGGAGTGCGAAAGCAAGCTCATTGAGATTAGCGTCATCGAACTTGGAAGCCACTTCAAGAATTTTCTGTTTGTCTTCCGTCACCGATATTTTGTAATGTGAGGATAACAATTCCTTCATCTTCTTCACTACAAGCTTGTCGAATTTTAATAGATCTTCTGACTTCATCTCGATGTGATAATTTAAATAACTTCTCTGACCTTGAAAAAGAAACTGCTGCCAAAGACCATGCTGGGATTCTCTGGCAGCAGCAGGAGGAAAGAGGAAATCATTATCAAAAATTTTTGGACCGCCGAGATATGGCAGTGCCTTCCCCTGAGCAAGTAGCATTTAAATAAATCAGCAGCCCAAAACTCATCCCATTCATTTTGACGTATGAAGTTTTCTTGTGATTCAAGTTTCTTATAAAAACCATGTCATAACTCGTCATTTATGATAAGGACGGGCTGATCGCTCATAATTGTTTCTTTATTGTCTCACTTAATTGTTTCAAGTTAAGCGGACGCTCCGACAACATCACAACGTTATCATCATCATCTAAATAATCTTCATCATAACTCTGAACTACGAGAAGCGTTGGCTTTCTCTTCTTCAGATTTTCAAACCAGTTTTTCGAACGACTCGATGCTCTCGCCGGTGCATAGATCACCAACGCATAATTCTCTTCTTCAGATATATCGTGGACCACTCGTCTTACCTCGTAACCTTCTTTCCTGAGAAACTTAGAAAGAAGATCGAACATTGCTTCTTCGTCGGTTATAACTCCTAAAATATTTTTCCCTTCGTTCGTTTGCATTTCGCTCTATTGGAGTCAACCTGCGTGCCGTTTGGAAACGTTAAAAAAGCCGCAAATAGTTATCTTTTTAAATAGAAAGTAAGGGCGATACATGCGTCACTCCAACAGTGCGTAATTTTTCCTTTTGCGTTAGTGGAATAATTCCGCAAGAATTATTTCATAGTTCATTGCTTATGACAAACCGGCTAAACGCTACCACCCGACTTTGTGCCTCTTTTTAACTTTGTGCTTTTGTTACTTTTGAACTTTGTGCCTTTTGTTTATTGAAAATTATCCGCCATTTTGCAAACTTATAAATGAGAATGAGCAAATATGTTTAGCACACTTCGAGCAAAAGTCGCAGCGGGGTTCACTGTTCTGGTGATCATTAATGTGGTCGTCAGCGTGTGGTCGATCTATAACTTCAACCAGCTGACACAAGCCCTCACCACAATGATCAAGCAGAATTATCAAGACGTCATCGCCGCACAAAATATGCTGCGCGCTCTCGAAAGCGATAATAGCGCACAACTTCTAATGCTTAATGGATATGTCGATGCAGGTTATATACAATTTCAGGATAATCACAGAAACTTTGCTACATGGTTTCAACAAGCGGTTGCGTCAAATACTTCGCAAAGCGGTGCAGACATTCTCCAGAACATTTACAATTATTATGTGAAATATTCCGACGCTACCGATACTTTGAAAAACATCATTATGACTTACCGAGGACATCGCGCCGCACTGGATTATAACTATAATAAGATCTCACCCATCTTCGACAAGATGAAAGCGGAATGCTTCAAGCTTCTCGAGATGAATAACAACGAGATGGTACAGACCAATACCAAAGCCAATTCGATTTCGAATCAAGCGACCTTTGCAGTATTAGGCGCAGCTTTGCTCGCAATCGTTCTAAGCATTGTTGCAAGCTGGCAATTCTCGCAGTACATCATCCAACCCACCGAGAAACTGACAGATACTGTTCGCAAATTCGGACGCGGCTATTTGGATGTGAGAGAAAATATTAATTCCAACGATGAAATTGGAGAGCTGAGCCATGAATTTAACCGCATGGCAGAGAGACTCAAGAAATACGAAGAGATAAACATTGAAAAACTTATCACGGAAAAGAAAAAATCCGAGGCGATCGTTGGGACTATTTCAGACCCAATCATTGTGGTTGATAACGAGAAAAAGATAGTTCTCATGAACCGGCTTGCCGAAGATTTATTTGACGTAACTGAAGAAGCTGCAATAGGAAAAAACTTTAAGGAGGTTGTGAGTAATCCGGAGTTGAATGAATATATGGATAAGGCGGCAGCAGGCGAAAGTTTAAATAACTTGCCGCCTTACTTCGAGCTGCGGTTTGACGAAGAGAACAGATATTTTAGGATAAAGTTAAATTCATCAAAAAGCGTATCCGGAAAAATCGCCGGATTAATTTTGATTCTGCAAGATGTCACGCAATTCAAAGAACTTGACAAAATGAAATCGGAGTTCATGGCACATGTCTCACACGAATTCCGCACACCGCTTACCTCGATCAATATGTCGCTCGACATTCTTAAGGACGAGCATATAGGACACGTGAACAAGAAACAGCGCGAGCTGCTGACTGCGGCAAAGCAAGACGCCGAAAGATTGACAAAGTTAGTTCGTGAGCTGCTTGAGCTTTCGAGACTTGAATCGGGCAAACTCAAGCTCAAAGAAGACATAATAGACGCAAAATCTCTCATCGATTTTTCTGTTCATCCGGCGGTCCTTCAATTCAACAACAAGAACGTCAGGCTTATTGTAAATGCGGACATCTCAATCCCGCAATTCGTAGCCGATTTCCAGCAGCTTTCATGGGTCATTTCAAATCTTGTCACAAACGCATTGAGATTCACCGATCCAGGCGGCATCGTAACGATAGACACAGCAATGAACGGCAACGACATGGTTATTTCCGTCCGCGATACCGGCAGTGGTATTGAGCCGGAAGTGCTCGATAAAGTTTTTGATAAGTTCGTGCAATTGCACGATTCATCAAACCCTTCTCCCGGCTCGGTAGGTCTTGGTTTATCAATTGCAAAAGAGATCGTCGAATTATATGGCGGAAGAATTTGGGTTGACAGCGAAGTCGGCGTCGGCAGCGTTTTCACTTTCTCGATACCGCTCACGAAAAGAATGGCGGACGAAAGAAGAATATCTGCATGAAAGCAAATGTTTTATTGGTGGATGACGAGCAGAATATTTTAAGGACAATGAAAATATGTCTCCAATCTATCGGCTTAGAAGTAACTGCTTTTTCAAAACCAGATGAAGCATTGAATCTTGCCGCCCAGAAACAATTCGATATAGGTTTTTTTGATTTAAAAATGTACCCGATTGATGGACTGCAACTTCTCGCAGAGGTAAAAAAATTCTCTCCAGATATAATTGCTGTAATCGTCACAGCACATGGCTCAGTTGACACGGCAGTGCAAGCAATAAAGCAAGGCGCGTACGATTATTTGCAAAAGCCTTTTGACTTTCAGGAGTTGCAGCATTTTGCGCAAAAAGTATACGATTATTTCAAGCTTCAAGAGCAGATCAAACACCTTCAACACCAGCTTCACGAGTATCAATCTGCGGAGAACATCATCACTGCAAATATCCAAATGCTTTCTCTCCTCAATCTGGCAAAAGAGGTCGCCGATACAAACATCAGTATTCTCATCGAAGGTGAAAGTGGAACAGGAAAAGAACTCTTCGCGAGATTCATTCACAATTCAAGCGCGAGAAGCTGCGCACCGTTCGTAACCGTTAATTGTGCTGCGCTATCGGAAAGTTTGCTTGAGAGTGAATTGTTCGGCCATGTCAAAGGCGCGTTTACAGGCGCTGTGCGCGACCGGCAGGGCCGCTTCGAAATGGCGGATGGTGGTACAGTGTTTCTTGATGAAATTACCGAGATTCCGACCACGACGCAGGCAAAATTACTGCGGTTTCTGCAGAATCGTGAGTTTGAGCGTGTCGGCGATTCACAGACACTGAAAGTAGATGTGCGATTCGTAGCCGCTACGAATCGTGATTTGAAAGAGGCCTTAAACTCGGGAAAATTTCGCAACGATCTCTACTACAGGGTCAATGGCGTGACGATAAAACTTCCGCCGCTTCGCGAGCGTCCAGACGACATTCCGGTTTTGATAAAACATTTTATAAAAAAATTTGGCGGCGATACTCTGCCGGAAATCGATACGGAAGCGTTCAAGGCACTTACAAACTATCGGTGGCCCGGAAATATTCGTCAGTTCGAAAATGTAATTGAGCGCGCGGTTTTGTTAGCGCACGGGCGGAAAATAGAAGCCTTTCACCTTCCCGAAGAACTGCAAGACAAAGAGAGCAGGCGGCTCGTATCATTAGATGAACTCGAGAAGAATTACATTTCAAGAGTTGTTCACGAGACATCAAGCGTCGAAGAGGCATCCAAGGTTCTCGGAATAGATCCTGCCACACTTTGGCGGAAGAGAAAAAAATATAACCTATAAGTAAGTTCATAACTGATAGCTAATGGTTGATAGCAATGAGCTATGAGCTAATTCGTCGGCGTTTCACAGGCTGTTACAAACGTGAATGCGTACGCGGCAAATTCATCGGACCCTGGTTGCAGAGTCAGTACGTGCCTGCCGTAGTTCTTGTTCTTGATAAGATAATACATCCTAGCGGCGTTGACGGTTATGAATGTCTTGCCGTCGGAATCGGATTGCAAATCAGTTGACCAATCCTCTTTCGGAACAGGCTTTCCATCTTGATAAACATACACCTTGAATGCTTCATGGTGATCGGCGTTCGCTCCAATGTCAGGTCTGATAACGAGATTCGCCTCGGCAGCAGTGTAATTTATGATGAGCTTACCGTCGTTCCCGTCACCGGCATACCGGACAAACTGTGGCTCGATGTCCCACTTCCCGACTAAATAAAATTTATCCTTATCGACGTCGGCCGGTTCCGAGTAAGACACTAATTCGTGATGAGAATACCCTTCTTTATTCCCGATTGAGCCGCGCTCGTACCCTAAATAAGTCTCGGGAGTCGTTCGATAACAAACCGCTCCCGGCACGTCCGTCGCTCTTATCGGTTCCATGACAGGCGGAAGCTTCACATTGGGGTTTGATTCCTTCAGTAGCTTCTGTATCACTTCCTCGAAATTTCCATATTCTCCTTCACCGAAATGGACGTAACGCAAAACTCCATCTTTGTCGAATAAATATTTTGCGGGCCAATACTGATTTCCGAATCGATTCCAGATTTCGAAGTCATTGTCCATAACGACCGGATAGTCAAGACCGAATTTCTGCATTGCTTCCGCGACATTTTCTCTCTTCTTCGCAAACTCGAACTCCGGCGAATGGACGCCAAGGATTACCAGTCCGTCCTTTTTGTACCGGTTGTACCACTCCTCGATATACGGCAGAGTCCTTATGCAATTCACGCAAGTATAATCCCAGAAATCGACGAGTACCACCTTCCCTTTTAGATTGAGAGTGTCGCCTGTGTTGAACCAATACTTTCCGTCGATGTTCGGGAGAGCAGGCATCTTAATATTCTTGCTTTTCAAATCGGACAATTGTTCCTGCGTATCTTGGTTCGCTTGATTATTCATCGAATGGTTTTTCATAACAAAGCCGCAACTAATGAGAAAAGGAGCAAAAAGCAAAGGGCAGAGAGCAAGGTACAAACGGAGTTTCATCGGCATTCCTTTAAAGAAGCTAACAATGTTTTTTATCGCTATCGTTCCCTTATCAATTTTTCCGGAGATTCTTTAACTTAGAAAATCCAGTTAACAATTTGCACTTCCAGAATTGAAGAGCTAAATTGTGAAGTCAGTGCTCCACAGAGAAAAATTGAGCGCGACAAGATATCCCACTGCATCAGTCGCCGTGGTGGGTGAAGAATCAACAATGGAGTGTTTGCGTGGTGAAGGTCATTGATTCTATGCAATACCATGTCTGGTCAGACGCGTTACATGCTCGTCAATTGGCAAGACAAACATCTAGCGTGTGGAATCGAGGTGCCTACGTCCGCTGGACTATCCAAACAGCTTGGTCTGCATTCGAGAACGTGTGCTCAGATGCTCTAGGTGCAAAAAGTCTCGGCATGAGCTTCCGCAAAAGGTTTGACAATGCTTTGGCTCTTAAGAACCTACCCGCTGTCGAGTGGGGGTCAGGCATCTGGCAACGAATCATGCAGGTTTATGAAGACCGTAAGAAATATATTCATGTAGTGCCCGGCATCTCTCGGTCCGAGCTTAAGGCACCCTTGGAGGAGGCAGAGCGAGCTATCGATGTTCTGCGCGAAGGAATCAAGGCAGTGTCCGAGCTAGTTGGACTCCCTCATCCTGGTTGGGTTCAAGATAATGCAGATGCGGGTTGGCAGGAAAGAGGGAAGGGGCTCTCTACCAGCGTAGAATGGTACACGGTTCATGCTGGTGCTAGTGAGGATGACTCTGAGGCGATACGAATAGCCTATGTTCTTCACGGCAAGGAACACTTAAGCGAGATTGCGCCTCGAAATACTCCACACGGACCGTTGCTTGACAAGATGCTTGTATCGCTGAATATCCCAGTGGATGCTGTTCGAGCTTATCGTGGAACGACTCTTTTGGAAGAGCGGCACACAAAGATGCGAACTTGATGGAAATCTTAATGGACGCGCGTCGCGTAACAATCGGCTAAAAAAAGCTCATCATGAAAATATATGGAGTTCGCTTTATGCCGTTGCTCACGATCTGGACGTTTGGTGACATTAATAGTTTGCAACAGCACAGACTTCTAGCCGATAAACGTTATGCGCAAGGCTGCAACGTGAAATTCGATAACAAAAGGAGATAGTATGACATTCAGAATACTCCGTCCTTTCCTATTCTTTGCCGTGGTTACCTTTCTTCTGAGTTCGTGCTCAAATTCCAAGAAGGAGTACGAGCCGGTTCAGCGACTTCAAATTGCTACCGAACAAACGATTGCTAGCACCAGCGACGACGACGCGAAGCTCAAATCCTGCGACAGTGTCATCACTGCTCTACAGAAGTTCATGAGGAAGCATGCTGAAGGTGAGTGGAATTTGACTGCGAAGGCAGCCTTGGAGAATTGGCAAGCGAAGAGAGACTCTATCTCCAAGAGTTGGCAGGCCACAAAAGACTCATTGCAAGAGGTAGTCAGTCGTAGGACGGATTTCGAGGAGATTCAAAAGCTGCAAGACGCCGCAGAGGATGTAATGCAACACTCATTCGACTACGCCGTTCGGATGAAAAGCTGTGCTGATATGATAAACGCACTACAAGAGTATCTCCTGAAGCATCCGACAAGTGAGTGGAGTACTTCCGCAGAGACAGCTTTGATGTCTTGGAAATCAAGAAGAGCTGCATTGGTGCAAGAGCTCGGCTCCGCTTTCAACAAACTGTCCTTGCTGATGAAGCAGCGAGCGATTCAGGAAGCACAAAAGGTGCATAACTGGTCTTACGTTAAAAGGTGCAGATGGAGAAATCCGACACGACTACCGTCGGTGCTTCCATCCATGTTACGACCACATATGCCGTGCGTATGGTTGCAGAGTTTGCACGCTCAAGCATATTTAAGTTGGAGATCACGGTTTCTGGCGGCATTGACCCAGAGGCCAGACGACCATTTGTTGATGAGAATGTTCGAGTTGTGGAATGAATTGCAGCCCTGCGCATAACAGTTGTGCGCGATGTGACGCAGAAATACTCTGGAGGCTAAATAAGCTGGTCCAAATTTCGAGAACCATGAACTACCTTACGGCACTACAAATTCATGTTCGTGCGGGCGAATAGTCAGAACAGGACACGGCGCCTTTCGTACCACTTTATCCGCCGTGCTTCCGAATAGAACATGATCCATCCCGGTTCTCCCGTGCGAGGAAATGATGATGAGGTCGGCATTCTCCGACTTTGCGACTTCGACAATTTCGATGAACGGTTTACCAATTCTGATGATCGAAGTGGCTTTTATGTTCCCCGGTATTTCCTTGGCGACAAGTTCATTCAACTGTTCCTCGCTGTGTTTTCGAATTTCTTCTTCCATCGCAGGAATACTCACCTGTCCGAAGCTGAAATCCGCCGGATAGACAATCGGCTCCACGACATGGAGCACGATAAGCTCGGAATTGAAAAGTCCCGCGAACGTTACTGCATATTTCAAAGCGTGAATCGAATACTCTGAAAAGTCCTGCGGCACTAAAATCTTTTTCAGGCTAACGGTTGGCATTTCTCCCTCTGCCTTTATGACTTTCTAACTCCGCACTCAATTTGCCAAGCTGCTCATTTGTTATTCTAAGCCGGGTGCCAATCACTTCCCCAAGCTTGAACAATATTTTTGTTCCAGCTTTAGGGGAGCGATCCAAAAGATTTATTAAATCCGGCCTGAAGAACCCAATGATCCTCGAATGCTCCTTCGCAATCGCGGAAGCGCTTCGCGGAGATTCGTCGAGCAGCGAAAGCTCGCCGAAGAAATCGCCAGCACCGAGGACCGCAAGTTCCTTGACGACGTCTTCACTTTCCGAATAAGAAATCTCTATTTTCCCTTTTTCGATAACGTACATTCCCAACCCCGGATCTCCTTGTGAGAAGATGCGCTCATTTGCGGAATATTCCCGGCGGTGAACAATTGAGCTGACATTGCGAAGCTCTCTATTCGTGAGCTGAGAAAAGATCGGCACCTTCGATAGAAGCGCCTCTAAAGAGTTGTCTTCTTTCTCCCGTTTCCGGAAGAAGTTCTGCCAAAGATTACTTTGTGCCAGCTCGCTCATCGCCCGCAAATTTAATCATACACAAACGATAACCAATCGTGCTTATCTTCCCCATTTCTGACGATTTTGAAAAAACGATCCTGCATCTCGCGAGTAACCGGTCCAGGCTTGCCGCTTCCTACTTTTATTTTATCAACCGAACGAATAGGGGTCAACTCTGCAGCCGTGCCAACAAAGAAAACCTCATCAGCCACATAAAGAATCTCGCGCAGCATTTCTTCCTCTCGGATTTCGATGCCCGCTTCCTTTGCAAGCTGGATCACCGTCATTCGGGTAATTCCCGGAAGGATCGCCGAGTGAAGCGGGGGTGTATAGACCGTATCATTGTATACGACAAAAATATTTTCGCCGCTTCCTTCACTGACGTACCCGTTCGCATCCAAAGCTATTCCCTCAGTGTATCCGTTCGCCATCGCTTCAAGTTTTATCAATTGCGAATTCATATAATTCCCGCCGGTCTTCGCCATCGTCGGAAATGTGTCCGGTGCGGGCCGTCGCCAACTGGAGACACAAACATCGATACCATCTTGCACTGCCTCGTGACCTAAGTATTGTCCCCATTCCCAAACCGCAACAACAGTATCTATCGGATTGTTAGAAGGGTTTACACCAACTTCACCATAGCCGCGAAAAACGACCGGTCGTATGTAACACGCTTTCATTTTATTGACCCTGATCGTTTCCATGACAGCCTGTTTGAGCTGTACCATGGAATAAGGAATCTCTGCTCGATAAATTTTTGCCGAATTCTCAAGTCTCTTCAAATGCTCATCGAGTCTAAAAACTGCCGAACCCTTTGCCGTATCGTAACAACGGATTCCTTCAAACCAACTTGAACCATAGTGCAAAACGTGAGATAACACATGAACCTTAGCATTATCCCAATCGATAAGCTTGCCATTCATCCATATTTTGTCAACTTTCTTTACCGGCATTTTTCTCTAACCTCCGCTCAAAAATCCTTTCTATAAACTCTGTATGTTTTATATTTTTCTGCATTAAGAAACTCCGCACTTCTATTCATCATCAAGTTATCTTCAAGAACCCACGATGCTTCACCGTCGGGATACCCAAGCTTCACGGCACGCTTTGCCGTCTCATAAAATAATACCGCCGATATTCCTGTCTGTTGATAACTGTGAATCACGCCGAGTACCATGATCCTTATCCAATGGATTCGCTTCTTCTTGGTGAGAAGGTGGTACACGCCGGGCAACAAATGCCCTTTCTTATTAAACTTCAAAGCATAATTAATGTCGGGAAGAGAAAGCGCAAATCCAACTGGTTTACCGTTAACTTCCGCAAATATTGCAAGCTCAGGCTCAACAACTTGCTTCAAGTCCTCGGCGAGAAAATCAAATTCCTCGTCAGTCATCGGAACAAATCCCCAGTTTTTGCTCCATGCTTCATTATAAACTTCCCTTACTCTCTTAATTTCTTCCCCAATCTTTTTCATGTTGATGCTTCGGAATACGACACCTTCCTTGTGAGTGATCATTCTCGCCACTCGTTCTAACTTCTCGGTCAACGCCCCGTCTTTATTCACATGGTAAGCGTAAAGGTCTTTCTCCTTCTTCAGTCCATAATTGTCGTACAAATCGAGATAATACCTCGGGTTGTAAGTCATCAACATAACAGGGCTGCTGTCGAACCCATCGACCAGCAAACCGACCTCATCGTTAGTCGATGGATTGATCGGTCCACGCATCGCGGAATAACCTTTTTCCTTGATCCAATCTTTCGACGCATCAAAAAGTGCGTTGGCAACTTGCTGGTCATTCGAAGACTCGAAAAAGCCGAAAAACCCTATCTCTTCTTCCTGGAATTTGTTGTGATTATAATTTATGATTGCGGCGTTCCGTCCAACGATCTCGCCGTCTTTACGCGCAAGGAACATCTCAATTTCTGAATGTTTATAGAATGGATTCTTCTTTGTATCGAGAAGTTTTTTTCTGTCCATCAACAGCGGCGGAACCCAATATTTGTCGTCTCTGTATATTTTCCACGGCACCTTGATGAAATTCATCAAGTCACTTTTTGTTTTCACGGGCTGAATATCTATTCCGCTCATTTCACTCCTCTGTTTTTGTCATTTAGATATCGATGAAAAAATCTTGTCTTTCTACGTCACCCTAACCATCTAATGAAAGGGTTGGATGGAATCTATTTTTATAATCCACATCGAAAAAAATAAAGACTATATTCTGTCCTGCTCTTTAGCGAGAACCATTTAATAAAAATAGTTTGCAAATCCGTGATTCGAGCTTCAGGAAATTACTCCGAGCTCTTTTCCGATAACTCCAAACAATTCCACTATCTTATCGAGATGCCATGGCTCATGCGTCGCCATATAGCTCGTCCGCAGCATTTCATTTCCCGGCGGCACGCCCGGTCTGACAAAGGCATTTGCGTAAACACCAGCATCAAAAAGCTTTTTCCAGAACAACAATGTTTTCATCGTGTCACCAATGATGACAGGCACGATGGCAGTTTTATTTTCATGAACTTTAAAACCCAACTGCTTCAAACCTTTCCGCACACGGTCGGCATTGCATATAAGCCGTTCGACCAACTCCGGCTGTTCTTCCAATATCTTTAGCGATTCGATCGCAGCTGCGACAGATGCAGGCGTCGGACTTGCGCTAAAAATAAACGCAGCAGAATTGTGTTTCACATAATTGATCACAGATTCTTCGCCGACGACGAAGCCGCCTAACGACGCAAATGTCTTTGAAAATGTTCCCATGACTAAATCGACGCTGTCATCGAGCCCGAAATGGCTTGCCGTGCCACGACCACCCTTTCCAATAACGCCGACTGAATGTGCATCATCGATCATTACGCGAGCATTGTACTTCTTTGCGACTTCCATCATCTGAGGCAAGTTCAGGATATCTCCGGTTGTGGAGAAAACGCCGTCCGACACGATCAACTTCGGCGCATCTAATGGAATTTTAGAAACTACAACTTCGAGGTGATCCATATCGTTATGTTTGTACCGAACTAACTCAGCACTTTGACCCTTAGAAATAAATGTTCCCATAACGATGCAAGCATGATTATCTCGATCGGAAATTACATATTCGCCGTGCTGGACCAACGTCGATATTACTCCGAGAGCAGTTTGAAATCCCGTGGAATAAGTCAAGCAAGCTTCTTTTCCCATGAACTTTGCAAGCCGCTCTTCAAGCTCGACATGCAAATCGAGCGTTCCTGTCAAGTATCGCGAGCCTGAGCATCCCGTACCATATTTATCGATCGCTTTCTTAGCAGCTTCCTGAACTCTCGGATTAGTTGTCAAACCTAAATAATTATTAGAGCCCGCCATGATGATTTTTCTTCCATCGACAACGACAACAGGCCCTTCATTTTCTTGAAAAGGATGAAAATAAGGATAGAGTCCCTGCTTCTTAACTTCATCGGCTAATGTATAAGCTCGACATTTCTGAAAAATATCCAATCGAGTTTGCCTCCTTTGTATAGTAGAAAGATTTTCCTTCAATTGAAAATATAAATGACGGATTGGCATAAAGTCAATGGAACGCTTGTCGGCGAATCATTGATTCGACTTACTGGTTAAGAACGAACGAGAGGAGTAGAAATGTTTTATCCGTGAATCACCGCAATCTTCCCGACAGTGCTCTGGCTTCCGTCAGAAGAATAAGCGAGTATTATATAAATGCCACTCGGCACTAAATTACCACCATCGTCCGTGCCATCCCAATAAGCTATGTTCCCCCCCTGCGCCTGGAATTCCTTGACAAGCCTTCCTGAAATTGAAAAGATTTTTATCGAACTGTTTGCGACAAGACCGACGATTTGTATTTTTTGTTGGGACGGAAGCGGAAGCTTTGCCGGATTAGGAAATATTTTTAGCTTCGAAAAATTATTCTGCGGTTGTACAACACCCATTTTTAACTGCGTAATCCCATACGATGTGGCAAAATAAACTATTCCATGAATTCTGTCACACGCAACTGAATTAACGGAGTTGCTCGGAAGCGGGCTGTCTGTCATGTTATATTGTGCCAAGCTATCGGTTCCATCCGAAGACAGGACATACACGCCCGTTGCTGTCGAAACCCATATGTGATTCAACGCATCGTAGTCAATTCCCGTCACGACCTGGTCCTCCATCGAATATATCGGGTAGATATCTGTACTGGGTAGATTATTAAGCACGTTTAACCCCGCCGATGTCCCAACCCACAAATAGTTCTGGCTATCCACCAAAAGCGCATTAATTTGATTGCTGAGAAGTCCGTCATTGGTGGTCAGCGACAAGCTTTGTGTGCTAGTAGGGTTATAGTAGAATAAGCCGTAAAACGTACTTTGGGCACCATATTGATCTCCAGTCCAGATCCCACCATCAGCATCAATTGCTATGGGGACAAATCCCGAAGCTGGCGAATAACTATCACTGAAACTCTGCCATTTGCCAGTTGTAGGGGTGTATTCCGCGAGAATGTTTCCGTTGTATGCATCCATATTTGTCATCCAAATGTTATTGCTCCCATCACAAACGGCATCACCAACCACGACATAGTTATTATTGTTACCGGGTGTATTTACCAATGAAGAATTGTAATGGTCGAATACTTCCAACGAATCTGACTGCAATATTACAACCCCATTTCCCCACGAACCAACAACAATTCGATCACCACAGACGGCACTGATCGCAAAATAATTGTCAGTCGGTAACGACTTGTTTTGTTCTTTTCCAAAGCTTTTCCAATTCGCACCATCGAATTCCATGAAGCCCACGCCGACACCATTTTTATCGGAGTTCGAACTCGTTGAGCACCAAAGATCACCACGATCATCAACTGACACACCCGATATGAGACTAGCGGCTGGTCCAGGAGGCAAAATCGGTTGAACGGCAGCTCCAATGCTTAGCAAACCGTTAGCTGTAGCGGCAAAAATCAAAGTGTCGGAATATGTCGCAACATCATTTAATGTGACTCCCCCGCTATAGACCGCCGTTATTGAGTTACTTAAGTCCATTTTGAACAAACCATTCTGACAATTGATCAAGAGCGAATTGCTGCCGACGGAAAGCGACCTTACTTTTACATTCCCGAGCGCAGCAAGCTGTTGAAACGTCGTTCCATCATTGCTGTAATACAAACCATTCCCTGTTCCTGCGACAAGCATACCATGGAACACAACTAACGCATTTACGGTGTCGCTGAAGCCGGAACCATTATTCAACTGCCATAAATCAGGTGCAGACAAATTAGCGCCTGATTCTGGGGCAATGGACAACCCATAATTGCTTGCAACGTAAATATTCCCATTGAATATCGCCACTCCATTTGCCTGCACAGAAGATTGAGATGGTACAAAATGGAGGTAACTGTTAAGAATGCTGAAAGTGGAACGCGAGATCAATACGACACCGAACTGTGTACATGCAAACAACGTGTCGCCAACAATTGATAAACTTGTGACAGCCTTAGAAGGAGGCGACGAATTTGCTATATCATGCTGCGATGTATCCACTTTACCGGAAGAAGCGTCCAATTCATCGATCGCACCATCTCCTTCACCGACCAAAACCGAATCGCCTGACTCCGCAACAATTGAAGTTGCCTGAGCGTTCGACAAACCTTCAGTAGTGGTGAACTCGTTAAATGTACCGCTCCGTGGAGAATACGAAAAAACTCCGCCGGAGGTTGCGGCCCAAACTTTTCCTTGGATGACAGTAATGCCATTCACGTTGTACATGCTCGACAAATTTTTCCAAGTCAATGTCTGCGCTTGTCCGTCTCCTGCTACGAATAAGACGAGACCAAATACCGTGGCAAAAACAAAACCCGACAATCTTTTAATCATTGATCAAGTTAAAGTTGCTTGAACAAATTGACCATTTCAATTGCAGAAATTGCCACATCGAAACCTTTATTGCCCGATTTTCCTCCTGCTCGGTCGACAGCCTGTTCCACCGTATCGGTTGTCAATATGCCGTATATAACCGGGACATTGGAGTTCAGTGAAAGCTCTCCGACTCCTTTTGCAGATTCTCCCGCGACATATTCGAAGTGTGCTGTCTCCCCTCGAATGACAGCACCGAGGCATATCACCGCATCGTTCTTTTTCGATTCAATAATCCTTTTTGCTGCTGCCGGGATTTCAAAAGCGCCAGGGCAGTGATAAACATTGATGTCGCTGTCGGAGACGCCATGGCGCATCAAGCCGTCAATAGCCCCCGACAATAACTTGTCCGTTATAAAACTATTAAACCTGCTTACTATAATGGCGACCTTTAAGCCGCTTCCGTTAAGTTTTCCTTCGTGATGGATCAATGAATTCTCCTTTATTCCAAGACCTTTTTGCCGACTTTTTCCTGCATTTGTTCAAATGAAGGTCGGTCTGTAAAATATTTTCCAAAATTGGCGCCATCGTTTTTCAAACCGCCGTGGAAATCACTCCCGCCGCATTTCAAGAGCGAGTTTTCGTAGGTAAACCTTTCATAATACTCAGTCTCTTCATTGGAATGCGAAGGATGAACCACTTCAACGCCGTCAAGCCCAAGCTTCACAAGATGGTACAGCACTTCCTTGTTCACGTAATGTGAAGGATGGGCGATAAAACTCAACCCGCCGGCTTGTGAAATCATTTTTATGGCTTCCGCCGGCGGAAACGGATAGTTAGCCTCGTATGCCGCCTTTCCGATTCCGATATACTTTTGAAAAACCTCATCGTATGTCTCGGCAAATCCTTCTTCGACCATGGTCTTTGCAATATGTGGGCGGCCGATTGAGTTTTGTACTCCAGATTTTTCAAGAACCGACTCAAGCTTCAGTGGAATTTTTATGCGATTGAGTTTTTCGATAATTCTTTTTGCTCGCGCAACTCTCCCATCTTGAAGTTCCCGCAATCTTGAAACGAACTTCTTGCCTGTATAATCAAAAAAATACCCGAGAAAGTGAAGCTGGCAATGTTTGTAGCTCGACGTTATCTCGATTCCGGGAACAAAATTAATTCCAAGTTCACTCGCAATGGTTTCCGCTTCATCAAGCGCCGAGACCGTGTCATGGTCAGTTATGCTTATCGTCTTTATACCGCATTTTTTTGCCTTGAGCAAAAGTTCTACTGTGCTTACCCCACCATCAGAGTGAGAAGTGTGAGTGTGCAGATCTATCATGCCGAAATGGCTTACCGCCTTTTCGAAATCTTTTTAACTAAACTTGCGTCTGAAATTTTCGTAATCCTGTATTACAATTCCGTTTTCGTTGACATTTATCAGTTTCAGTTTCTCCATCTTACTGAATGTCCGTGATACGGTTTCTCTTGTCGTACCTGACATATTAGCGATTTCCTGCTGGACAGGCAAGTTATCGACTTCGACCCTCCCTTGTTTTATCTTGCCTCGTTCATCCGCAAATTGGAGGAGGACATAACCGACACGATGATAAGCATCTTTCAAAGATAAACTCTTGATGAGAGCATCAGCTCGCCGAAGACGCAAGGTCAAATGTCTCAAGAGTGAAATCGCTATGCTTGGATACTCATGCAGCAGGGATAAAAAATCTTTTCGGTGAATCACAAAAAGTTCCGCGTTGTCCATAGCGATGACGCTCGCAGACCGCGCTTCTCCATCCAATAGCGCCATCTCACCGAAGATATCGCTTGGACCGAGAATGCCAAGGATTACTTCCCGCCCGTCCTCTCCGACGCGCACAACTTTTACTTCGCCGTAGATGATCACAAATAATGCCGACCCGGATTCTTCTTCCATGAGAATTACTTCACCCTTCGTATAAATTTTTCTCACGCCGCAAGCACTAATGCGGGCGAAGTCTTTCTCCTCAAGCTCCTCAAATATCAGAGCATTCTTCAGAAATTCAATTGCCTCTTTCATACCAGCGCTCCTGTCCCAACGGATTCATTCGGGACGTTTCTGTCATCATTGGAAATTATTAGCCATTGTAAAAATATAGACGCACCATTAAACAAAATCAACTGCTGTTGACGGCTGAACGCTGGAAGCAACCATACCGAACTAAATCTTCTTCTGAAAGGTTTTATATTTAAAACGAGTTCCCGTGAAGAAGAAACAAATGCGAAGAATTTATTTAGATTACACCGCGACGACTCCTGTTGACAAACGCGTGGCTGACGTCATGACTGCTTATTTCACCGAAACTTTTGGCAACGCTTCTAGCATCCACTCGTTCGGTAGAGAAGCAAAATCCGCACTTGAAGAAAGTCGGGAAAGAATCGCGTTGCTCATCGGCGCAAGAAGCTCAGAGATTTGTTTCACGAGTGGCGGAACGGAATCCGATAACGCAGCATTGTTCGGCGTTGCCGCAAAATATTCATCAGACAAGAAGAACCACCTCATCATTTCCTCAATCGAACATCACGCAATTTTGCACGCCGCTGAATCATTGATGAAAAATGGATTTAATGTTACGACACTTCCTGTCGATTCGAAAGGTTTCGTTTCTCCCGATGAGCTCCGTAACGCTGTTACGGACGAAACTTTCCTCATAAGTATAATCCACGCGAACAATGAGATCGGGACGATTCAGAATCTACCGGAACTGGTGAAGGTTGCACACAACAAAGGAATCCTTTTTCACACCGATGCCGTGCAATCGTTCGGCAAAATGAAATTTGATGTGAAAGAATTTGACGTCGATCTTGCCTCTTTCACCGCGCACAAAATTTACGGGCCGAAAGGCGTCGGTGCGCTTTATATCAAAAGAGGAATTGATGTCGAGCCGATCTTGCATGGTGGCTCACAAGAAAGGAACAGGCGTGCTGGTACAGAAAGCATCCCGCTCATAGTGGGATTTACAAAAGCGGCGGAGCTATCTACAGAAGGACTCGAATCGGAAACAACTCGACTTTCAATGCTTAATTCACTTTTGAGAGCTAAAATTTCTACCGACGTTCCGGGAGCAATTTTTAATTCTCCGACAGAGAACTCGGTGCCAAACATCCTAAGCGTTTCAATCGACAGCAGCGAAATTGAAATCGACGGTGAAGCTCTGATAATTAACATGGACCTCGAAGGAATTGCAGTAACGAGCGGCTCGGCATGCAGCTCGGGTAGTTTGCAGCCTTCTCACGTCATCAAGGCTCTCAGCAGAGACGACAAAACCACAAAGGCAACAATCAGATTTTCGTTCGGAAGATTCACAACAGAAGAAGAATTAATGATCGCTACAGATACATTCGCAAAGATTGTGGCCCGAATCGGAAGGAAGATAAGGATCAGCTCACCCGTTCCATAACAGCAACGAAGAATCCGTCCATCTCGTAACGATGCGGATAAATCGTCAGGAATCCGTCGTCTATCATACCTGCGAACTTTGGATCAACAAGCATCGTGGAGACATCAACCTTTTTATATTTCTGATCAAAATCGAGAAAATGATTTACCACCGTCTGATTTTCTTCCTCAAAAATACTGCAAGTAACATAGAAGAAGAGTCCACCGATTTTGGCAAGCTGCGAGTAATGTTTCAAAAGTCTTTTCTGATAAGCGGCTTGTTTTTTTACAGATAATTTTGTCAAACGAAATTTCTTGTCGGGGTTCCGGCGGATCGTTCCGCTTCCCGTGCATGGTGCGTCAACAATAACTTTATCAGCAGCTCCGATGAGCATCTCTATGCCAGCAAAATCATCGCTGGAAACTTTTGTAGCAGTAATATTCTTGTAATTGCTTCTCCCGGCACGAACGCGAAGACCTTTAAGACGCTCCTCATCAACATCGAGCGCAAAAACTTTCGACTTCCCTTTTGAGAGCGCCGCAAGCTCCAGGCTTTTTCCTCCTGCCCCTGCACAGGCGTCAACGATTATTTCGCCTTCCCGAGGATCAACTATCAGGCCAACCAATTGACTTGCTTCTTCCTGAATTTCTATTAAACCGTCCTCATAAAGGTTGACACTGTTCAAATTTATTCGTTTCGACAAATAAATTCCGAATGGAGAGAATTCGGATAGCGAAGTTTCGATATCATGATCTCGAAAATCATCCATGGCACGTTCGCGTGAAATTTGAGCCGTGTCCACACGAATACAAACTCGAGCTTTACGATTAAGAGCCGTCATTATCGAGACGCAATCTCCTCTGACACTCGGCGGCAAAAGGTCACAAAAGAAATCGGGAAACGAATTCACAAGGAAACGATTTGCCGGATCGTTCGCGAGTTTTGTCGTAGCATCATTCACGCGGGCGACGAGATTATCCAAGTCTATCTCCCTGCCGGATAATTTGTAGGTATCAAGAAGTTGCGAATAATCGCTTCTGAGTTCTTCCACGTTCATTCCGGTAAATCTAATTTCATGAATCAAAAACGTTCCCAACGCATCACGATTTGTCAAACACAGTTTTGACAATTCACTTATGAAAATAAAATTTCGGATAATGCTATAAACTTTTTCCGTTATCCATCGTCTGTCGTGCGATCCAAGATATCGTCTTTGCTTGTAAAAGTCGGCGATGATTTTATCGGCAGGTAGGATATCCCTCTCGCGGGAAAGATTTGTTTTTACGATCTTATCAAGAAGCTCGATTGCATGTCCCGCGAGCGAAGATGTGTTCATCTCCCCAAAAACTGCATGTGCTTATAAAGAAGATAGCCGTAACGAAGTCCACGATCAGTTGTCAAAAATTTTGTCGCGCCGATTGCTTCAAGAACTTTCAAAAGAATCAACGTGCCGGCGAGAAGAACATCGGCTCTGCCTTCCGCGGCTGCGGTCATTTGACGAATTTCCGCTGGCAATTTCCAACGAATATCTTTAAAAACATTTTTGAGCACATCGTAACTCATCTCATAATTCGTTACGGCTTCAATGTCAAATTCATATTTTTTTTGCGCGATCAACGCGAGCGTTGTGGCAGTGCCCGCGACGGCAAAAATCAGCATAGGATTTATTTCGGAGAACGGATAAACATTAAGAGCGTCTTCAACAAACTCCGCAGCGTTTTTCAATTCATTATCTGAAGGTGGATTGTGAACAAAAAATTTCTCCGTCAATCGCACCGCTCCGACATCGACGCTCATAAGTTTTTCTGGTTCCATCCCGATTCCATAACATAGCTCCGTACTCCCGCCACCGATGTCGATTACAAATGTAGGCACGCCTACGGTAAAGCCTTCGGCGACAGTAGGTTTGGCTCGATTGGGTGCTCCGCTCACTGCAGCCAAGTAACCTAACTTCGCTTCAGTCTCGCCCGAGATTACTTCCACATCAAAATCAAATTTATCTTTTATCATCTTGATGAAATCTTGCCGGTTCGCTGCGTCGCGTACGGCACTCGTTGCAGATGCAACTATTTTTTCAACCCCATAATCTCGAGCAATCGCGCGACACTTTCCGAGGACTTCAATGCCACGCTCCATGGCATCGGCTGCGAGTTTCTTTGTCGCAGAGACATTTTTGCCGACTCGCGGCACCTCGTAAAAAGCTGCTACGCGGTTTACATTGAGTGAACCGTTCCCACGAGCGGGATCTTCGACAACTTCCCCGATCAACATCAAAATTGTGTTCGTGCCGATGTCTATCGAAGCATATCTCATTTTTTGAACGCCAAAGCCGACCAATCTGCTTCGTGGATCACATCGACAAGATTGAATCCGCTTTGGCGGTAACTATCGACGACATTTTCTTCGTCTAATGTCAGTACGCCGGCGACCAGAAGAATTCCGCCTTCCCTACATCTTTTGTAAATTTCCGTTTTGATATAGAGAAGTGTATTGCGATTCAAATTTGCGACCACAATGTCGAACTCACTTTGTTCAGCAAAAGTAATTTCCCCGCTCACCAAATTTATTTTGTCACTGGCATTATTTTTCTCGATGTTCTCTCTTGCATTCTCAATTGACCAGCCGTCGTTGTCAATTGCCGTACAGCTTCCGGCTCCTAACTTTACCGCAGCAATTGCAAGCACACCGGTTCCCGTACCGATGTCGAGAATTTTCTCGCCACCCTTCACGAACTTTTCCAAAAGTCGCACCATCATCCGTGTGGTCTCGTGATGTCCCGTACCGAAAGACATTTTCGGGTCGATCTCAATAACAATTTTCGCTGTACCGTTATATTCTTTCCAGCTCGGTTTAATGGCGACATTTTTCGTCACTTCAACCGGCACAATCGATTCTTCCCACTGCATATTCCAATCCTGGTTTTGTATTATCGTAACATCGACAGTAAACCGGCCGATTTTTCCTTCATCTTTGAGCCGCTCCAAAAATTTAGCTACATCTTTTTCGAGAGACGGCTTCCACTTTCCTTCGGCAAAATAACATGAAAGCCCCTTCGATTCCTCGACAAATCCTTCTGCACCGACATCGCTGAGAAAACCGACGATCAAATCATTCACCTCTTTGTCCGTCGAAATTTTCAACTGGAAATATTTTTCTGCCATGGCACTATACCGCCACCTTTCTATACAAGACTTGCAGCAAAACTTTCCCGACTGCCGCCATACTTTCTCCGCTGCATTTGTCCTGAGTGTCTTCCAACGTGTGCCAGTATCGGTTGGTCTGATCCGGATAAGCGAAATCGATTACGTCAATCGCCTTTATCCCGATGTTGTCGAGCGACAAATGATCATCTGAAATCGCATCTCCAACTCGGCCTATAAACTGCGATACTCCGATTTCAGCTGCAGTATTCCAAACAAGGTCAACAATGTCAGGCGCATATTGAACAGAGTTATACTCTCTAGGAAGAGACAGCTCTTTATCGCCGACCATGTCAAGATTAATTGAAAAAATCGGATAGTAGGATTGCAGCTTCGTTGCCGCCCAATATTTTGATCCAAGGAAATAGTAATCTAAATTCCCTTCTTTGCCGTAATCTTCACCATCCCAGAGAATTATATCGACGCCTTCAGGCGGCGGATTTTGCTTGAAATCACGCGCTAACTCAAGAAGAACAGCAACTCCGCTTGCACCGTCGTTCGCGCCGAGTATCGGTTTATCCTTAGGCCCGCTGCGTTCCTGGTCATTCCGCGGCCTCGTATCCCAATGAGCCGTGAGCAGCACGCGTGTCTTAGCTTTTAAGTTAAAGCTCGCAATCACGTTTGTCAAATGAAGGACTGTACCATTATATCCGGGTACATCGAACTTCTGCAGTACAACGGAGTCTGCATGAAGACTGAATTGCTGCTGAAAATAAGCGAGACATTCTTCGTGGCGTGTGCTGTTCGGATCTCGCGGACCGAAATCACATTGCTTTACCAGAAAAGAGAACGCTGAGTTACCGTCAAACTGCGGAATCGGCACGGTAGGAATTTGAGCTACATGCTCATTTTCCTGCGTTTGGTTCTGCGGCGCACGTCTTAAACACGATGCGACTGTTAAAGAGATCATAAGCAGGAATAATACTTTTTTCATAATGAAGTTTAAAGGATACAATGGAAAGTTACAACAATTATTAGCAATAGAAAATCTTAAATTTGTCACTAGAACCAAATTAAGAGCCAAAATGGAACACGCGAACATCACAGCCATGCGGGGCAGAAATATGCTCGTCATATCGTGATCGCTGCCGACGCCGCATAAACTCTTGCCGCCCCGTTTTCTTTCAAAATTTTCGCGCACTCCCTTATTGTTGAACCTGTCGTTATCACATCGTCTATCAAAAGAATATCCTTTCCATTTACTGCATCCATGAAATGTTTCCCCATTGAGAAAGCGCCGGCAATATTTTTCTTTCTTCCCTCCGCATCGAATAAAGTTTGTGTCTGAGTCTGCCTCGTTCTTTCCAAGAGGCGCGGCTCATGTTTGATACTCAACTCTTGACCGACCCTTCTTGCGATCAGCTCACTTTGGTTGTAGCCTCGCTCGCGTTTGCGCGCCGGATGTAATGGTACAGGTACAATCACGCTGCTCGTTGAAAGTTTATCATCGTCAGCTATCTTCTTTGCGATATAGATGCCCAATCTAACTGCGATGGCTTCGGCACCATTGTACTTCAATAAATGAATTGCCGTCCTGACTCTCGGATCCTGTTCGAATAGAAATACGGAATTGATCTTGTCAATTTCTCTTTCTGCAAGGAATTTTTCTTCTATGATTTGAATAATCGTTTCAGTCGGAGCGACGCGCTCGAATGCGCTCCAGCATTTCATGCAAATATAAAACTCACCGCGCGGAAGATTTCTCAAGCAAGTTGCGCACATGGGGGGATAAATAAAATTCGCAACCGCTTCAGTCGCGCTGAATAGACTGTCAAGCACTTTCAATTTTTTGCCGAGAGTTTATGGACCTCGTCGCGCAGCTCGGCAGCTTTTTCGAAATCAAGCTCTTTTGCCGCCTGATACATTTCTTTTGTCAACCTGTCTATCAAATCTTTTCTTTGCTGGTCGGTCAGATATCTCTGTCTTGTTTCCGCCACGCTTGCCTCCTGCAAACGTTTAGTTTTTTCTTCGCCTTCCGCACGAACGTCCGCAATTGCCGTCGATGCCCTTATCTCGTCGGCGGTCTTGACTATCGACTTGGGTTTGATATTATGTTCCGCATTGAAATCACTTTGAATTTTTCTGCGGCGTTCAGTCTCATCCATCATTTTCTTCATGCTTCGGGTTACGGTGTCGGCATAAAGAATTACTTTGCTGCCGATATTTCGTGCCGCTCTGCCCGCAGTTTGTATCAGAGATTTCTCCGACCGCAGGAATCCTTCTTTGTCAGCATCGAGAATTGCGACCAACGAAACTTCGGGAAGATCGAGCCCTTCACGGAGAAGATTGACTCCGACGAGAACATCAAATTCGCCGAGCCGCAGATCACGGAGGATCGAAACGCGCTCAAGCGTTTCAATATCCGAATGGATGTATTTTACGCGAACATTTAAGTTGCGCAAATATTCCGTCAAATCTTCCGCCATTCTCTTTGTCAACGTCGTAACCAGAGTACGTTCTTTCGCTTTCACATGCTCTCGAATCTCGTGTATCAAATCATCCATTTGATTTTTCACCGGTCTGACTTCGACTTCCGGATCGACAATGCCGGTCGGTCTGATTACCTGTTCCACGATAACGCCGCTGCTCTTCTCAAGCTCATACTCGCTCGGCGTTGCGCTTACAAAAACGACCTGATTCACCATCGATTCAAATTCTTCGAATGTCAGGGGCCTGTTGTCCAACGCCGACGGAAGTCGAAAACCATACTCGACAAGAGTCATCTTACGCGAACGATCACCATGGTACATGGCGCGAACCTGCGGAATGGTTTGATGTGACTCATCAATGAACATGAGAAAGTCTTTCGGGAAATAATCAAGAAGCACATAAGGCCGCTGTCCCGGCAGGCGATTCGTAATGTGCCGCGAATAATTTTCTATGCCGCTGCAGTAACCGACCTCGCGCATCATTTCTATATCAAACCTTGTTCGCTGCTCGATTCTTTGAGCTTCGAGATATTTTCCCATTGCGCGAAGGTCGGTAAGCCGGCCGATCAATTCTTCCTCAATAGTTTTTATCCCTCGTTCAAGATTTTCCTCGCTCGTCACGAAATGCCGGGCAGGATAAATGGACACTTCTTCCATTTCAAGCGCGGGGACACCGGTCAACGGGTCAAAAGTCTTTATAGATTCGATTTCGTCCCCAAAGAATTCGACTCGCACAGCTTCATCAAGCTCGTATGCAGGGAAAATTTCCAGGACATCGCCGCGCACGCGGAAATTGCCTCGCAGAAATTCGACATCATTCCGCGAATACAAACTGGCTATTAGTTTCTCCTGCAAATGGCGCCTTCCCATTTTTTCGCTGCGGCGCAAAATCACAACCTCGTTCCGGTAATCCATCGGCGAACCTATTCCGTAAATGCACGAGACGGATGCGACCACGATAACGTCATCTCTCCCACTAAGAAGCGAACTTGTCGCGCGAAGCCGCAAACGGTCGATCTCGTCATTGATAGAAGAATCTTTTTCAATGTAAGTGTCCGTCTGGGGAATGTAAGCTTCCGGTTGATAGTAATCGTAGTAAGAGATAAAAAATTCCACGACATTTTCGGGAAATAATTGTTTGAACTCGCCGTACAACTGGGCGGCAAGAGTTTTGTTATGTGATATGACAAGCGTCGGCTTGTTGATGTTCTGGATAATCTGTGCCATGGTGTACGTTTTGCCGCTGCCTGTAACGCCCAACAGAGTCTGAAATTTTTGTCCCCGCTTTATTCCTTCGGTCAACTCGCGAATTGCTTCAGGCTGATCCCCGGAAGGTTTGTAATCGGAAACGAGATTGAATTTGTCTATCATTTTCCAAGAGTGACTGACTTAAACACATAGCCCGCAACTTGCGGATTTTCTTTGAACCGCCTGATCGAATATGTGTACCACTGCTCACCGAACGGGACATAAACACGAAGCCTGTTTCCGGCGGCAACAATTTTATTTCTCAAGTCAGGACGAACACCTAACAGCATTTGAAATTCATAATCAGACTTTTGTAATTGCAATCGCGCGATCGAGTCGTAAGCCGCTCGGATCAACATTTCATCGTGAGTTGCAATCGCGGTGCGACATCTCCCTTCAAAAAGCATATTGAGAAGTTTGACATAGTTCTTCCTAATTCCATCGCGCTCTTGAAAAGCGATATTCTCCGGCTCAACATAAATTCCCTTGCACAACCTGACGTTCGTTTTCATTTCCACAAGCCGCTTGATATCGTTTTCGCTGCGGCGCAAACGTGCTTGAACAACAACACCAGTATTATCAAAATCAGCCGTGCGAAGTTTTTCATAAATATCCAGAGTTGCCGTTGTTGTCGTCGAATCTTCCATATCGATTCTGACAAAATTATTGTAACTCCTCGCGACCTCCATGATCCGCTTTGCGTTCTCGAAACAAAAATTTCTATCGATAGATAATCCCAATTTGGTCAGCTTGATTGAAATGTTTGCATTGAGTTTATTCTTGTCGATCAGATGCAGAACATCCTCGTATGATTTCGCTGATGCAATTGCTTCTTCTTTCGTTCTTACGTTTTCTCCGAGAACATCGATAGTTGTCATGATGTTTTTCAAGTTTAAATCTTTCGTAAGATTAATTGCATCACCAACATGCTCGCCGGCGATGTAGCGCATGGCGAATCGCTTCACGAATCCTTTTGGGAAAACTTGAAGGGCCGATATAATAACATGGTTCAGCGGGTTCATCAATTCTCCGTCTATAATTGTGAATCGATAGACATCTAGATAAATTTATTTTAGCTTCATTGGAGAATCAAACCACGGGCGGGAAAAACGTCAAAAGTTTTTCTGACTTTTAAATTCAGTATTTAGTTAGAATTTTGAATTTGTTTGGGATTTGGGGTTCAAAATTTAAACAGTCGGGGCGGTGGGATTCGGACCCACGACCTCTTGGTCCCAAACCAAGCGCTCTAACCGGGCTGAGCCACGCCCCGCTGTGTTTTCTAAATATAACTTATCCAATGCTTAATCAAAAGTCTATGTTTACCGACACATTTACCATATTAAATTGCAAATTAGCCGCTAAGATGATAACTTTTTCAATCCGTCCATGATTCACTGAGGGATGTTTCTCTTCGCGTCCCGCGGAGTTTACCCCGCTATGCGGGGGGATATTCGATGAGCGAAAAGGATTTTTTAAGGAACAATGCTACGCGATTTCTTTAATAGATTCGAGAACTTTATCGGCAAGTACCAACTCGTTTCCGAAAACGACAAGATAATTGTCGCCGTTTCGGGCGGAATTGATTCCACGGTGCTTCTCGATCTAATGATGGATCTCAAGGATCGACTTAACCTCGAAATAGCGGTCGCTCATATCAATCATAAACTCCGCGGAGAGGAATCTGAAGAAGACGAAGCTTTCGTTAAGAAGCTGGCGGACAATTATGGCATCGAGTGCTTTGTCCATTGTGCCAATACCAAGGCATTCATGGTGGAACACAAAACTTCTCTTCAAGTCGGCGCCAGAGAGATCCGTTACAAGTTTTTTCAGACTGTGAAGATTTTGAAAAACTTTACAAAAATTGCGACAGCTCACAATGCCAACGATAATGCTGAAACGGTTTTATTCAATTTACTGCGAGGCTCAGGGACAAGTGGTCTCGGCGGAATTCCGGTCAAGCGTGGCGATATTATCCGGCCCCTTCTCTTTGCCGAACGAAAAGACATCGAGCAATATGCCAAACTCAAGAGCCTCCAGTTCAGATTGGATTCATCGAATACAAAAGATTATTACACGCGCAACCTCATCCGCCATTCTCTGCTTCCTCAAATCCAGGAAAAAATAAATCCGTCCGCAGTAAATACCCTCAACCGCACCGCTGCAATTTTTCAGGAATTTAGCTCTTTCATTAACCATGAAGTCGGAATTCTTTATTCAAATGTCGCAAAAAATTTCGGCGATGAAAAACTAGTTTTAGACATTTTCAAGCTGAAGAACTCGCTACTTTTTATTCAAGAAAATACTATCATGAAAGCCCTAAAGGATTTCGTCCATGGTGAAGTGGAACATACGAAAGTTCACGCCATCATGGACCTGATAAATTCCGAGACAGGAAGCTCAATCGAGATCGGTAATGAAGTTGTTGTGTATCGCGACCGATATAATCTTGTTTTCATAAAAGAATTAAAAGAGACTGCCGATTTCGTAGCCGAGATAATTCCCGGGAAAAAAAATGAATTCGATGAGTTCTATCTCAACACAGAGTTTGTGGAGCGAAACGACGTGCACTTTTCGCTTTCTCCTGTTGTTGAATTTGTCGATGCAGATTTAGCAGGCGAAGCCTTCATTCTCCGAAGCTGGCATCCGGGAGATTCATTCATCCCTATTGGGATGAAAGGGCATAAGAAAGTCAGCGACTTTCTGGTGGATTCGAAAATCCCGATCTATCAGAAAAATAATGTGTTGGTTTTAGCAAGTAAAGCCGGAATAATTTGGGTTTGCGGCTTAAGAGTCGATGACCGATTTAAGATAACTGAAAACACGAGGAGAATATTGAAACTTGAATTCGGCTATAAGTGAACCGGCACAGTTCGTAACAGTAAACAACGAGCGCTTCCGCGTCTTCATCACCGAGGAGGAAATCAAGAACCGTATCGGAGAACTCGCGAAAGAAATAAATAAGGATTATGCCTTCAGGACTCCAATCTTTATCGGCGTGTTGAACGGATCCTTCATTTTCTTTTCCGATTTGATTCGCGAAATAAAAGTCGATTGCGAGATAGACTTCTTCAAACTGTCGAGTTACGGCGATATAAAAATTTCTTCCGGAAACGTGAAACTTTTAAAGGACTTAAATTGTCAAGTAACTGACAGGGATATAATCATAGTGGAAGACATAATTGATTCCGGCCTATCGATTGATTTCATAAAGAAACTCGTGTCCAAACAGAAACCGCGTTCGTTCTCGGTGGTAACTTTACTTTTCAAGGGTGATTGCGTTAAGATCGATTTTAAGGTAGATTATATAGGTTTTCAAATTCCCAATCACTTCGTCATTGGATACGGATTGGATTACGCACAGAAGGCAAGGAACCTGAGATCAATTTATATTTTAGATAAATAGCCCGCAGGAGTTTTAATGGCAAATTCACAAAACGATAGAAACAAAAACGCTCCGCCGAAACGGAAAGTCACTCCGCCTAATTTGAAGCGACGGCAGAATCAGCAACCGGAAGATGACTTCAACTGGAGAACCGGAAGAATAATTATCGGGTGGGCGGCGATCATCCTTGCTGTTTTTCTAGTGATGACACTTTTCCGCGGGAGCGAAAATCAGGAAACAGAGATTACTTACTCACAATATCAGTCATTCCTCGATTCCGGATTGATCAAAGAAGCGGTGATAAAGAAGTCAGACATAAATAATTACGACTTTCATGGCACGCTGAAAGAGCCGACGGAAATCACGACAGATTCCGGAACGAGAAAAAAGATAGACAAGTTTCTCGTATTTTTGCCTCAAGCTTCCGATCCGAGCGTGATAGCTCAGTGGCAAAAAGAAAATATAGATTTTAACTTTGTAAAAGAAAGCGAGCAATGGGTCAATGGATTGATAAATTTCCTGCCGTGGGTTTTGCTGATCGGCGCTTGGATTCTAATTATGCGGCGGATGCAAGGGAATAATACGAAAGGAATTTTCAGCTTCGGGAAGAGCCGCGCAAAATTGATGACGGAAAGTCAGATCAAAGTCACGTTCCATGATGTCGCCGGAGCTGACGAGGCAAAGGAAGAACTTAGTGAGATCATAGAATTTTTGAAAGAGCCCGCTAAATTTCAGAGGTTAGGCGGCAAAATTCCGCGCGGCGTACTGCTGCTCGGTCCCCCTGGAACTGGCAAAACACTTTTAGCAAGGGCCGTCGCAGGAGAAGCAGGCGCCCCGTTTTTCTCGATAAGCGGAGCGGATTTTGTCGAAATGTTTGTCGGAGTCGGAGCAAGCCGCGTGCGTGATTTGTTCGAGACGGCAAAGAAAAATGCGCCATGTATAGTTTTTATCGATGAAATCGATGCCGTCGGAAGGCATCGCGGTGCAGGACTTGGCGGCGGTCACGATGAACGCGAACAAACTTTGAACCAGCTTCTCGTTGAGATGGACGGCTTCGAACAAAACAGCGGTGTCATAATAATCGCTGCCACAAATCGACCGGACGTTCTCGATCCTGCTCTTCTCCGTCCCGGAAGATTCGACAGACAAGTCGTTGTCGATCGACCCGATGTAAAAGGAAGAGAAGGAATTTTGAAAGTACATACGAGAAATATTCCTCTCGCACCCGATGTTGACTTGAATATTCTTGCGAAAGAGACCCCGGGATTTGCCGGAGCCGAGCTTGCTAATCTTGTGAATGAAGCTGCTCTCCTTGCCGCTCGCAAAAATAGTGCAAGCGTAACCATGCCGGATATGGAAGAAGCAAAAGACAAAGTGATGATGGGACCGGAGCGAAAGAGCACAATTATCTCCGACGAAGAGAAAAAAGTGACAGCGTACCATGAATCTGGTCATGTGCTCGTCGCAAAGATAGTTCCTGAAGCGGACCCTGTGCACAAAGTTACGATAATTCCTAGAGGAAGGGCGCTCGGCGTAACCACTTACCTTCCAATAGACGAAAAGCATACTTATTCTCGTGAATACTTGCTTGCGATGATCACATACGCGCTCGGCGGCCGCGCAGCGGAAAAAATTATCTTCAGAAAATTTACAACTGGCGCAGGCAACGATATCGAGAAAGCAACCAACATCGCTAGAAAAATGGTTTGCGAATGGGGAATGAGCGACAGACTCGGACCTCTCACATGGGGAGAAAACGAGCAGGAAATTTTCCTCGGACGTGAAATAACGAAGCACCGGAATTATAGCGAAAAGACGGCAATCGAAATAGACGATGAGATCAGAAGTGTCGTGCTAGGCTGCATGACACGCGCCGAAGAAATTATAAACGAAAACCGAGAATCCCTCGATAGACTTGCGAGCGCACTGTTAGAACGCGAGATACTCGATTCAGAAGACATTGACAAAGCGATAAAAGGTGAGGAGTCTCACCGTTTGTAAAACCAAACGGAGATGGAAAGAATCAGCCACAACCTTTGCCTACGGACGGACAAGTTGCAACAGCCCAAAATAAAAATTGACAGTTAATGATTTGACGGCCGATTGCGGATGATGGAACAGGCTGCTGTTCAGGACACAATAAACTTCAAAACCGAGTTAGTCAGAAAAGCGATTCACTTCGTTTCTCTGTCGATTCCGGTTATTTATTATTTCATCTCGAAAGAACTCGCGTTGTGGATCATCGTGCCGGTTACCGCAATTTTCATTATCGCGGACCTGGCACGTTACGAGATTCCGCAGTTCTCCGGATTCTTCTACAAATTTTTTGGATTCCTTCTCCGCAAACACGAAATTGATGAGAAGAAACACGCACTCAACGGTGCAACATTCATGTTGATATCCGCCACCATCTGCATCGCAATTTTTCCAAAGTATATCATGATTAGCAGCTTCCCAGTTTTAATTCTTGGTGACGCCGCATCGGCGGTTTTCGGCAAGAGATTTGGAAAACATAAAATCCTTTCGAATGGGCCAAAAAGTTACGAGGGAAGTTTAGCTTTCATAATTGCAGGAACTGTCGCCGTCGCTTTGACGCCGAAAGTGAATTACATGATTGTGGAATACTTAATCGGAATCGCGGCGACCGTTGTTGCATCATCTGCCGAAGCATTGTCGTATAAAATCATAGATGACAACATTGCCATTCCAATTTCATTCGGACTTACGATATGGGCACTCTACGTAATCTTTTTCCCGAATTTTAATATGTACTTCATGGGATAAAGAAAATGAGACCCAAAAGTCAAAGGTATTTTGATTAAGTCTTGACATTTGGGTTGTAGTTTTGAACTCTGTGCTTTGCATCGAATTTTGAATTTTGACTTTTACTGACGAACTCATTCCCTTTTAAAAAAAATCTCCACTTAAATTCCGTCCCGACTTTAATTCCGATTCGAGTGGAATTTCCAATCTCATTTGCGTGAACGACAAAACCATCGTCTGCCAAAAATAATCTTCTTCCATTTAATTTGATTCCGTTCAGCTTGCGGTCTATACACATCGCCTGACATAACTTTGCCGGACCGTTCGTCAAGTTTTGACGCGCATCCGTCCCGCCTATGGAGCCTGCGATTTTCCTGTGCTTGCTCATAGCATCAATTCCTGCAATCGGCTCAATTGCACGAACAAGAAAAGCTGCGGGAAATCCTTTCTTATCAGTGACGATGTTAAAGCAGAAATGCATCCCATAAGTAAAATAGACATAAGAGACGCCGCCGGCTTTGTACATTACTTTATTGCGTTCAGTCACACCTCGCGCCGCATGACTTGCGGGATCTTTTCCGATGTAAGCCTCGATCTCAACTATCCTACCCACCAGAAATTTGCCGTGAGTATTTCTAACTAAAAGTTTTCCGAGAATATCCGGGACTAATTCAAGCGTATCTTTTCGATAAAACTCCAGCGGAAGAGGCCGAAACCTTCGATCGTCGAATTTCGATTGCCGATTTACGATTTACTTTTTTATCTCCATCTCAATTTGCGGAGAGGAAGTTTGCTTCTTTTTATTCAAAAGGTCATAGGCTTTCTCGGTAGCTTCCCTTCCTCTCAGTGTCCTTCTCAGATAACCTTTCTGCAGCAAGAACGGTTCATAGACCTCCTCGATCGTACCAGCTTCCTCGCTGACAACGGCTGCAACGGCCCCGACTCCAACCGGTCCGCCTTTGTAAAAATCTATTACCGTCGAAAGAATTTTCTTGTCCATTTCATCGAGACCCGTTTTGTCAACTTCAAGCTGATCGAGTGCGTGCACGGCAATGTTCAATGTAATCTTACTTTGGTTTTTCACGTCGGCAAAATCGCGGGTACGTCGCAGGAGACGATTTGCTATTCGGGGGGTCCCGCGGCTCCGGCGCGCAATCTCGAAAGAAGCGTCCGTGTCGATTTCCACTTTCAAAATCGCCGCCGAGCGAATGATGATCTTTTGCAAATCGTCATCATCGTAATACTCAAGTCGTTCCACGATACCGAATCTCGATCTGAAGGGATTGCTGAGAAGGCCCGCGCGTGTTGTAGCTGCAATGAGCGTAAACGGTTTTATGTCAAGTTGAACGCTGCGCGCTCCCGGACCCCGATCGACAACGATCGAAAGTCGGTAATCTTCCATAGCTCCGTATAAAATCTCTTCGACTGCCGCAGGCATACGATGCACTTCGTCTATGAAAACGACTACACCTTCCAATAGCGAAGTCAAGATACCAGCAAGGTCACCGGGCCTTTCAAGCGACGGTCCTGTCGTAGTAACGATTTCGGAATCGAGTTCATTCGCGATAATATTTGCTAATGTAGTTTTACCAAGCCCCGGCGGTCCCATCAACAAAACATGATCGAGGGCCTCTTTTCGTTTCCGCGCAGCCTCAATGAAGATCGCTAACTTACCCGCAATCTTTTTCTGTCCGACAAAATCGTGTAAAAGTTTTGGGCGAAGTGCCCTGTCGAATTTAGCATCGTCGCCAATCGAAGATCCTGTTCGCGGTGCCTGAGCGGCTACTACACTTTGTTTCCTGCTCTCTGCTCTATGCACTTTTTGTCCTTTTTTCACGACTTCAATTTAAACTGCCGTTGAATGAAACACAATTATAATAGTCGATCGCTCATAACTGATAGCGGAGAAAGCTATTTAGAAAAGAGTAATAGCATGGAATGAGTATAAAATCTTCCTCGTCCCCCTTTTCAAAAGAGATCCGAGGGAAATGCTTATTTCGTCTGCAGTACGAATACACCGTCCCAATCCGGCGGCGGCGGCTCAATCTCGAAGATCCTGCTTCGTTCCAGATACATTTCTGAAGCGTAGTCCGACCGGTCTATCAAAAGTCCCTTCTCGAAAAATTCCGCCGCTGTTTTCCACTCCCTGTTTCTATACCTCGAAATCCCCTCACAATACAATTCGACAAGTTTCTTCTTTTCCATGGGGACATTGTCAATTTCATCCGATATCAATTCAAAGACTTTTACTGGCTTTGTTTTCCCTTTTACAACGATAAGATCAAGCTCGCGTGCAAACACCCCATTCTTTACAAGCTCGTAAGTGTATTCGCTCATCAAAATCCTGGTTCTGTACATTCTGTTTGCGGATTCGAGACGCGATGCGAGATTCACACTGTCTCCGATGACTGTGTAATCGAACCGCTCGTTGCCGCCGACGTTTCCGACAACCATCTCACCCGTATTAATTCCTATTCTAAAATTTAAAACCGGCTTCCCTTCGGATATCCATTTAGCATGAAGTTCTTTCAATCTTTTCGTCATTTCGATTGCAGTCTGGCATGTGCGGTAGGCGTGGTCTTTGAATTCGATGGGTGCCCCCCAAAACGCGACTATCGCATCGCCGATATATTTATCCAATGTACCAGCATGTTTAAATACGATCTCCGTCATTGCTGTGAGATACTCGTTAAGATGAGTAATGAGGTCTTCAGGCGCCAACTTCTCGCTCACGTCGGTAAAATTCTCTATGTCCGAAAACAGGACACTCAACGTTTTGCGCTCGCCGCCTAATCTGACGAGATCTGGATTACTCACCAACTGATTTACAACCGACGGGTCAACATAGCGGCTGAAGATCGACTTGATCGCAGTCTTCTGCTTTCGTTCCGAAACATACTGATACACGACTGTGCCAACATAACTAAAACAGTAAGCAAGGATCGGGTAGACGATATTCAGTACGAGTCTTTCTTTCTCAAAGAGAATGAGTCCAGCTTCATAGGAGCAGGCTATTACAATTGCTGTTACCAAAAGTGGAATAAAGATGACGAGAAACATCCTCGAATGGTGCACGGACTTGAATAAGAATGAAGTCAACGCAATAAGAAATGCGCCGAGAAACATCTCAATAAAATCAAACCAATGACTCGAATGTACCAGAAAATTTCTATCGATGACCGTCTCAATTGCAGCTGCGTGTATCTCAACGCCGTATCCATTGTTTCCGCTCTGCACATTCTTGTTCGCAGAAAAAGGTATCGGCTTCAAATCTCCGGACTCGGGATATTCCGCACCAATCAGGACGATCTTATTTTTGAAGACGCCTTTCTCTTTCAAGATATAGTAGCTATCGGTTTCAATTCCGAATTCCAATTCGTCACGAGTCTTGAACGATGAATCGTCTATTACTTGATAAATGTCATAAGTCGGAAAGCTTCCCGCCGGCCCGGGATAATTTATTAGCATCGAAGCATTATCAAACTTCGGTATGCAGATATTCCCAAGCTGAAAGCACGAATCTAGGTCCGCCGCAGTAGAATTTCCAAAACCTAAGTACTCCGACAACACTGCGAATCCGAACGATGGCACAACCTTGTACTGATCCTCTCCGATTTGAAATTCATTGAACGGCATATAGCGGCGACAAACTCCGTCAAGGTCATTTCCGACGAAAACTATCCCAATCGAGCTGTCACTTTTTATAAAAAAATTATTATAAAAATCTTCGCTCTTCAGAATTTTAAAACGCCCGGAAACGTCGATGTCGCTGTGCCCTGCTAAAACCACCGGCTGATATTTTTTCAACGCCGCCGCAAACACGCTGTCATCTCCCGGGATTCTCGATGGTCCATCAAAAACTATGTCGATCCCGACTGCTTTCGCGCCGGCATCGAAAAGATTATTCAGCACTCTCGCATAATATTTTCTCGGAAATGGGAAACTGTTCGGCAGACCTTCGAACGATTGGTTCGTGATGTCAACAATAACAACTCTAGATGTGTCTTTTATATTCAACACCCCGCGATGCTCGAAGCGCTCATCAAGAGTTTTTAACTGCGCCGTTTTGAGAAAAGAAATATCAACAGGGATCCCTTCCGATAAAAGAAAGGCGATAACCGCCGACACGAGCGAGATGATCAGCGGCAAAAATAGTTTTCGTGCCAGTGATAACTTACTGCTTTGCATTAAATCAATCTAATGACAAGAAGTACTCGAGACAAAGTCAAGAACTCATTTTACAAATTATTTCCTGGGAAAATGCAGAGAAACTCTCCTTTGTCCCTTTTTTTAGATGGGAATCCAGGAATATTTCTAAAAGTCCACGACATAAATTAGTGACCCGACGAAATCATTCGAGCCGGTAACCGCATAATAATTTAAGTTAAGATTGATGGACTGCGACTTCGCGACATGGTAACTCGCAGTAACAGCATAAGTGTTCCGTGAAAAGGAACCAAACGTCGGCGTGTAATTTGCGCCGACAATCAGACGATTCTCCATGAGACCATAAGTCGCTCCCAAAGTTATAAAAGTGTAATTGAACGTTTGAATTTGTTCGATGATTGCCTGGGAAGTTGTATCTTGAACTTTCTGCGAATTCTTGTTCCCATTTATATTAAATCCTATCGTGGTCTTCAATGGCAACTCACCGAAATCAGAGTTGATGAGAAATGCTAAATTGGAATTGTTCAAATCAGTGCCGAGCAGCACATGATCTTTCCTGTTGCTTATTCCGAAATTGATAGAAACATTATTCCTTGCTAAATAGTTGAAGCCGTAGCTCGATTCCACATAATACCTGTTTGTCACATTATCAACTGCATAAGTCGAGTCTGGAGAAATCGAATTTGAATTTGCGTTTGAAGAAAAACCAACAGTAAAATTCGGCAAGTTTGTCATCGGAAAATAGGAAGCGGAAAAATTAGAATTAGCATATTGAGTCGTCGCGAATTTATTCTTCTGCAAATTGTCGAACAGGTCTTCATAAGAGAAGGACAACATCACTTGGTTGTTCATCAGCCGCGGCCTTACGAGGAAATTCATCCCGCGCACATCTGTCGTGAGGAACGGCTGGCCGAAAGAAGTATAGTCCGGACCACGATAGATATATCCGATTTTCGCAAAGGCGTTGAAGTAATTCAGACTCAAGTTAGCGTCCCATGCAAGTGAAGAGAGTTTCGTAGGATCAAGTGGAACAAGGAATTGGTTGATCGTTATAAAATTTTCGATGGTCGAGAGGGGGATAATATTATTTATTTGAGTGCCTGCATCTGAATGTGATATCGAGTCCAGACTATCGGCGGAGAGATTCCCCGCGGCTGTGTTTTGATTGAGCATGCTGATTGCTGCTTCAGCAACGAAGTTTATTCGATGCTCGTCAAAGTTCATGGAGAAATCCGAGCCGAGAACCATGTTCTCGTTCGGATAATTTCCGACACTATCATTCCCAATTGCAATGGAGCCAACATTGTCGAATGATTTCAAATACGTGAAGCCTAATTGTGCATGACTGCCGAAATTAAAGGATGGGCGGATTACAAAAAGGTTCCTCGAATAAGTTCCGTAATTTACATTCACGAAAGTTGAATCGTTCAATCTTAAGTAATTCGGCCCCGTTATTTGCGAAGCTGAACCTTCGCTGATATGAACCGTGTCTAAATATTGCCCTTCGATGCCTCTCAAGGTTTGCCCATCTGCAGCTTCAAGGTTGAAGAATCCGACTGACAACTTCCCAGACACACCGCGAACACGCATCCCGTTCATGATTAAAGGGCTGAACGTCGGATAACTATCGCCAAATTTCAAATTCAGCCATGATGTGTTTGCGTAAAGCCCATACCTGTCCTGCGGCTGGCGGTAAGATTTTTCCTCAGAAGTGAGATGCAGATTCGCGCCGAGACCGATTCCAGATCCATTACCGTCGAAATTAAAATCGCCGCGATTGTACCATGTTGAAGCCCCCCCGATGTTTTCGTTGCTCAATTCCACTTGTGCGTTTCCTCGATACGTAAATCTCTGCTCAGATGCGCGCTCCCCCGACGGCGACAGGATGAAGAAATTCCACGCAAGGCTTCGATACAAGCTTCCGTCATTTTTGTTGAGCACAATTTTGGCTGTGTGAATTCCACCGGCAATCGGCATCGGAAATTTCGAAGGCGAATAAACGATTACGTCTCCACTGATAACTGCGTCGACGGTAACATTGACTCCGTCAAAATACATTTCCGTTTTCTTGCGATCCACAAAATCCGGAGCATAAAGCATAGAAGCTGCGATCATCAAATCGTCAACGGTGAGTCGCTGATTTCGTTCGGGGCTGATTACTAAAATGTCCTGCTGTGATTCGGATAAATTTACTGCAAAACGGACAGGATTATCTGTCGGATTTTCTTCCGGATAAGTCTCTGCTGTGCCGTCACGCATTGTTATCCTTACATAAACTTCGATATAATTGCCCACAACGTAAGATCCTGGTACTGTGCCGTTGAAAGCCATCGTTGATTCATCGAAGCTCATCTCGACCTGTTGAAAATCGGATGTCTCATCGTTCCGGTAAAACAGAAGTGCCTGTGAAATGTTCGAGAAGTCTTTCACATCTGCTTTTATGTTGACGGGATTATTCACGATAACTTCTGAAGTTGTCGTGAGATTTATTATTTGTCCTTGCCCCTGAGAATTTTTTGCGGATTGGCAATAAGAAGCGGCAGGCAGGACAAAAAACAACGCATAGACTAAAATTGGCGGCACTATAATCACATACCGTCCGTGAATGCAGTAGACCAATTTATTCAAGCCCCCTCCAATAGCTGATAACTGTTAGTAGATTTATTTCTCAGTCTCGATTATAACCTCATGTAGTTGGCCATCGCTGCCTCTGAACCACATTTCTATTCTATGCTGTTGATTAAATTGGTTGTCAAGCTGTGAAAGTTTGCTGAGGTCTTGTTGCGTCGATTGATGAACATTTATACCGCCATCTTTTGATGACTCACCTGTTTGACCGGCGCTGACGTCCATTGTTTTATTTGAAAATTTATTTGAAAACCGTACAAGTCCTTCGACGATCGTGAGAAAATCCGTACCATCAAACGAGACACCCAGTAATCCCTGAGTGCCGCGTATCGAAGCGACACTTGTCGGCGTGGTGAATTCGAACTGCCCGCTTTTCCGCTTTGTCATCGTGAATCCCACATCTCCGCTGCTTACATTCACGCTCTGCGGGTCCTTGTCGCCATAAACTTGGACTTCCGAACTTGGTCCTAACCGAAGTGTACTCGCATCGTTGAATTTTATCAGCGTGAACGATTCCTTCTGCGTTCTGACAAAATCCCCTCCGTAAATTAGATCGCCCTTTTTTGCTTTAGACCAATTATCACTTTTCTTTTTCTCAACCTCGTTCTTAATCACCCAAAACAAGGCGATGTTGTCTGGTGGAGTTGCAGCCATGAAAGCGACGGTGCCGGCAAAAACAAATAACATAAGGATCAAAATTACTCTTCGCATTTCTATCCTCCTCATTGAATAGTAACATTAATTATTTTGGACTTGTCTGTATTCTGCAGAAGATCAATAAAGTCCTGTATCGTGACGTGAGTGCCGTCGATAGCGGCATCGCCGGTCGGGGTTCCGATTCGCGAAAGAAGATTTTCAAATGAGGTTCCGTCAAGGAATCTTGACAACGCTTTATACGCTTCCTCATTCAGACTACCGGGAGCAGTCGTGTCGGACCCCTCAATTGTGAAATTCCAAATATCACTTTGAATACCGCTTCCGCGTGTTGAAGAAGCTGGTACATCAACAAACCAATAATAAGTCTTGCCGATTTCAAGAGGCCTGACTCCCGGTCCAGATGTCGGATAGTTGAAAGAATTTGGGGACGGCAAGGATGGGTTGGGGATGGTCTCTTGCAAATATGGTACACCTGAAACGACATCCTGAGCGCTTTGCTGATCCGGCAGCTTTTCATAAACAGAGATGACAACCGTGTCAACATTAGCTGACCATTGAAAATGCGGAAAGAGCGTCGTAACATTTTCGCCATTCATCGGAAGAACAAGATCGACACGGCTTGGATTAGTAACCACAATCTGTCCATCGGCATTATTCGAAGCAGGATTTCTGTTCACATCGAAACACTGCACATTAAACTGATATGTCCCAGCCGGAACTTTTCCCGTTGCCAAAGCGACATTTTTGATACGGTTGAACTGCTCCTCATCGTAAGTGTAGCTCTCAAGCGGATAGGTAGGATTGGGACCGGACAAATCAACATTGGTGATAACCATCACCTGTCGCGGACTAAGTGTTATCGGTTGAGTCGAAGCTTGCGCAAGCTGGAATTGAGTTTCTCCAACTAAAGTTACATCGACGGTCAACTTCAGGCTTATCGTAACTTGAGATTGAGTCAACGATTGGAGAGTTATTGTAAAAAGGATACTTGAACTTTTTGTGTCTTGTATATCTAAATCGGCAGCATAAATCTGATTATACTGCGGGACATTCACCGACACGTTGACTAAATTTTGTTGAGCACTTGTTGAACGTGCGAACATAAATATAACGCAGAGAAGAAAAACTATCTTCAAACGATACATATATCCTCCTTTTTTTCAACTAATTTAAGCTGGTAACCAGAACTCGGTCGTTAGCCTTTGCCACTTTATCTTAAATTGCCGATTACCAACGTGAAACTTTTCAGCACTCAATTAGAAATGGACGATGTCGTTATAAATTACAAACGCCATGAAAAGAAGCAGAAGCGCAAAGCCGACTTGCTGAGCGAAAAGTTTTATCTTGGTTGGCACCTCTCTTCTGAAAATCGATTCGTAAACGAGAAAGGCAAGATGGCCACCATCAAGTGCGGGAAAAGGAAGAACGTTCAGCACTGCAAGGCTTATGCTCAACAAAGCCATGAAGCCGAGAAAACTCATTATTCCCATCTCGGCACTTTGAGTTGCAAGCTGCGCAATCTTTATCGGGCCGCCAATTGACTTCGTGAACGAAACCTGTCCCGTTACAATTCTCGAAAGAGATTGGATTAGTAAAGCGGTTGCACCGACAGTCTGATCAAATCCAACGGGGATCGCCGTCAAAATATTATAGCTGAAATTTTCTACAGGACCTGTGTACTGCGTTCCGATTTCAATTCCAATCTTCCCGTCCGAATTTGGAGTTACCTGGATTTGCTGCTCCTGGTTTCCCCGTTTCACGTCAAGCTGTATTTGTTTACCCTTGTTCTGTTGCACTATGCTGACGACTTGAGTGTTTGTGTTGATCGTGTTCCCGTTCACAGATAGGATTTCATCTCCGGGACGCAAACCAGCTTTGGAAGCCGGCCTCCCCGGATCAACTGCCCCGATAACCGCGCGCATGTTGTCAGGGAAAAGTCCGATCTGCTCATCGGATTTCACAACACCTTTCGGGATAGTGATGTTAGTAATTTGTCCGCCTCGATTCAATTTAACCGATAAAGGCTTGGCGACATCATCAAGATAAAGATCGGTTTGGATATCTTCCCAGTTTTTCAAAGTCTTACCCTCGATGGATATTAATTTATCGCCAACCATGAAACCAAGTTTACTCGCTGTGGAATTTTGTTCGATGTACCCCACTGCTGTTGTAGTATAGTACGATCTTCCATTCGCCAGATTTATTCCATAAAAAATCAGAAAAGTCAGCAGGAAATTCATTATGACACCGGCTAAAACCACTATAATTCTTTGATACATTGGCTTTGATCTAAATTCATTCGGCTGCGGCGGAACATCGAGGAAATCGGTATCGAGGCTTTCGTCGATCATCCCCGCTATTTTCACGTAACCTCCGATCGGTATCCAGGACACGCAATAGTCGGTCTCGCCGATTTTTTTACCAAACGCGCGCGGCGGAAAACCGATTGAAAAAGTATCAACTTTCATCCCGAAAATTTTCGCTGCAATGAAGTGCCCGAACTCATGTACCAGGACCAATACACCAATTGTGATTATGAAATATAAAATGTATGTCATCCGTATTTCTTGACTCTAATTCTTAAATTCTCAATTGTAAATTCAATATCCATAATTCAACATTTAAAACTTATATATGTTCCGCCTCGGCATAGACAAATTGTCTTGCCAGCCCATCCGCCTCGAAGATTTCTTCTATGTCAGAAGAACACTTCGACGGAATAGAATCAAGAGCTTCCTGAACAAATTCAGCAATCCGTGTAAACTTTATTTTTCGTTGGAGAAAAAGATCGACGGCAGCTTCATTCGCAGCATTCAGTACCGCGGTCGCTGTCCCTCCAATCCTGAGGGCTTCATACGCACAATTTATTAAAGCGAATTTCTCTACATCCGGCTTCGTGAAAGTTAGTTGGTTAATCTTGCAGAAATCCACTCTTTCGTATTCTGATTTGACGCGATCGGGATATGTCAGCGCATATTGAATAGGTATTTTCATGTCGGGCATCCCAAGTTGCGCTTTTATCGAGCCGTCAACAAACTCAACCATCGAATGAATAATCGACTGCGGATGCACCACTATATCTATTTTGTCCGCGGGAATATCGAATAAGTAATGTGCCTCTATCACCTCAAGGCCTTTGTTCATGAGCGTGGCAGAATCAATTGTGATCTTGTTTCCCATTCGCCAGTTCGGATGGTTCAAAGCTTCATCGACCGTCACATTCTCAAGTTCCGATTTATCACGGTTGAGAAATGGTCCACCCGACGCAGTCAAAATTAATTTCGCGACAGACTTTTTTTGCTCACCTGATAGGCACTGGAGAATCGCACTGTGTTCACTGTCCACCGGCAAAAGAGTGGCGCAATGTTTTCTTGCTGTTTCGTTGACGATCTCGCCGGCGACCACCATGGTCTCTTTGTTGGCAAGCGCAACAGTTTTCCCTGCGCGAAGTGCTTCCAAAGTCGGACGAAGTCCTGCAAAGCCAACCAACGCGCTGATTAGTACATCAAATTCGCCCCCCGACATTATGTCCATCAAACCTGCCGAACCGGAATAAACTTTTAACTTTTCACCGTTCAAGTATGAGCAGAACCGGCTCGCCTGTTTCTCATCTATAATTACGACTCCAACCGGCTTAAACTTCTTCACTTGTTGATATAGCAAGTCAATGTTTTTGTTTGTTACAAGATATGTCACAAAATAATCTTGGTCGTTTTCATTCATACTTGCGATGACATCAAGACTACTCTTGCCTATTGAGCCGGTCGAGCCGAGTATAGCGATCCCTTTTTTCGTCCTCATTAGATGATTTTCCTGAATCAATTTAACCAAGCACTTTTCGCAAAGCAATAACCGGAAGCGCACAAAAATCACCACCGCAAAACATGTGGAAAGGGGTTGTATTGAACATCACGACAAAGAATTTGTTTACGTATTGAAAGAATCCAGCAGCATCGTGAACTTTTGAAGTTAGAATAAAAAAATGGTGTAATGATGGATCGTAGATCTTTCAATGACAATAGAGCAACGATAAAGAGATTCTCCATGGTTTCGATTTACGCGATTACAATGGGATATCTTGAATCTGCTGTTGTAATTTATTTACGAGAAACAATGTTTGGAAATTCGGAACAAGTTTTTCCCATTCGATTCATGGAATCTCAACTTGGCCGAGTCGAATTTATACGCGAGGCCGCAACAATCGTCATGCTACTCACAATCGGTTATCTAGCGGGAAAAAATATTTTCCAGAAATGGATGTTCTTCGTTTATTCATTCGCCATTTGGGATCTTTTCTATTACATATTTCTGAGAATATTCACTAGCTGGCCAAATTCATTAGGCGACTCTGACGTTCTTTTCTTAATCCCGGTGGTTTGGGTAAGCCCGGTCATTGCACCGATATTAATCTCGCTGCTATTGACGCTGACGTCCACGATACTAATTTTCTTGAGTGAAAAATCGGAAAGCCTCAAAGTCAGCATTACCAACATTGGAGTTTTTCTACTCGGTGCGGTGGTAGCTTTCTATTCGTTTACCGAACAGATTTTTCGCATCGTGCTTTTACAAGGACCAAAAAGCTTGGAAGGTTTCACGCCAATGTCTTTCGATTGGCTTTCGTTCTCGATCGGATTCTTGCTAATGTGTTTGGCAGCCATCAAGACCATAATGGATTGTTATCACAAAATAAAATCCGGGGAGGCGGTTTAATGACCAACTCGGATGGCGACGTAAAAAAACGAAAAGCGGAGTGTAAAGATAAAGTTGAAGGCGAAAAGCTGCGTCATGTAAAGTTCACAACAGTGAGCGGTGAACCGATAGAAATCCTTTATACTCCCAAGGAAATAGAGAAAATTGATTTTGATAACGACATCGTCATTCCTGGAGACTTTCCTTACACGCGAGGGATGCATGATACGATGTACCGTGGGAGACTTTGGGCGATGCGACAGTTCGCCGGCTTCGGAATGCCGGAGGGTTCCAACAGACGTTATCATCATCTTCTCGAAAATGGACAAACCGGACTCTCCGTCGCTTTTGATTTGCCAACTTTGATGGGACGAGACGCGGACGATCCGATTTCCGAAGGAGAAGTCGGAGTTTGCGGAGAACCGATCGTGTTTTAGCAATGGCGAACAAATCATAACGGTTGAAAGTCGACAAAGCGTAGCTAAAGCGGATTGGCCTGTTATGAAAAGCATCGTCTGATTTCCATCACTTTAGTTTAAATGATATTTTCCGATAATATCTGTATAAGCTAAGCTATCGTTATTCAAGCGGTTTAGTGGAATATTTAAACTTTTTCTTGATAAAAATTTGAGATGAACATATATTGAATCGACATTACATAAACATAACGAGGCAAATGCTTAAAAGTAATAGATTTCTACCGATTGTTGTGGGACTGTTTGCAATCATCTCCTTCTACTGCTCATCTAATCAGGAAGTCACAAAGCCGGCGCCTGTCCAAATTCCGAACGAAGCATCCTATCAACTTGATTCGGTGAAATTAAGATCTTCTATCGAGATGAACAGTAGGGCAATCGCCAAACAATTGGAAGTTTCGACTCTCTACGGCGTCGATTCAATCCTTTCGGATGGTGAAGCAGTCGGTAAACTTCTTGACGTTGCCCGAAAGCATTACTCTGATGCTCTCTCTTTTCAGAAGTCAGGCAATCAAGATTCATCTACCATAGAATTTGAAAGTGCTATCGACGTTCTTAATAATTTGAGTTATTACCCTGACATAGAAAACGACACTGACTTTGTCGCTTTGAGCAAGAATATCATCGGAGATTATCAGAAATACATTTCAACGGTTCAAAATCTCGGGCCTGGCAAATCCGTATTCGCGCTTCAAGAAAAACTTTCCGAGACCGTAGATTCAATAAACGTCACCGGCAAACAATTCCCTAAGGAGAAAACTTCAAAAACGACCATACCGCTTGACATGAACAAATACGTCGAGCAAAATCTTGAATTCTTCACCACGCGCGGAAGATGGTATTTGCAAAATTGGATATACCGTTCAGGTATCTATATGCCGATGATGAAAAAAATATTTAAGGACTACCGTCTACCGCCCGAGCTTGCTTATTTATCGATGCCGGAGAGCGGACTTAATCCAACAGCTCGATCTTGGGCGAGAGCGGTCGGACTTTGGCAATTCACACGAGGAACAGGAAGTCTGTATGGTCTTCGAACTAATTGGTGGTATGATGAGCGACGTGATCCGGTAAAAGCTACTGGGGCAGCTGCCGAGTATTTGCGAGATTTGTATGATCGATACGGTGACTGGTATTTAGTTCTTGCATCTTATGATTGTGGATCCGTTGAAAGAGCTATCCGGAGAAGTCACGGCAAAAGAGACTTCTGGGAAATAAAAAGACATCTTCCTAGAGAAGCAAAAAATTATGTGCCTCAATACATTGCAGTGACACTCATTACAATGAACCCGAAAGAATACGGGTTCGACGACAGTGTTGCGCCGGTGGCGGCGGCATGCGACACCGTGATGATTCCGGAAAGCATTGATCTGAAAGTATTAGCTGAAGCATGCGGCGCCGATCTGGATTCGTTGCTAGAGTTGAACCCCGAATTGGTACATGCGGTGACTCCGCCTAATTTTTCAGGAGAAGGTTACCCTTTGAGGGTCCCTGCTGGGATGGGTAAAGTATTTGCTCAAAGTTATAAGTCGCTGCCGGAGTCTGCGAAACTTACATGGACTTTTCACACCGTTCGGTACGGCGAAACACTTTCCGGCATTGCGAGTAGGTACGGAGTAAGGCTCGTTTCTCTAAAATTAGCTAATGATTTTTCAAGAAGAACGCGACGCGTTCGTCCAGGTACTACACTCATGATACCAGTAAATAGTTCATATTACAGACACAGAGAACCCCCGACCGAGATTGAACATGTTGTCTCAAGAGAGCAACCGCGAAGCAATGATGGTACGCGCTCATCTATACATATTGTCGAAAGAGGCGAGACCCTTTCCTCAATAGCTGAAGATTACGGTACGACTGTCGCCGACTTAAAGCGAGTTAACCATTTACGAAGATCTGCTATCAAACCGAGAATGAGATTACATATTATTGCTAATTCCTCAAACGCAGTTCACGACACTTCGGAAAGTCAAACGGCTCCGACAACTTCAGTTGCATCAAATGCGAAACTTAAATCCCCTTTGGCAACTTCAGTGTTTTATCACAGGGTCTTGCGATACGAGAATCTCAACAAAATAGCCGCGTTCTACGGCGTCAATATTTCAGACTTGAAAAGATGGAATCATTTGGTATCGAACCGAGTTAGAAGCGGGCAACGTCTAAGAGTTATGCCTCCCTCCGTTGCAGATCAAAAAAGTACGCCTACGGCAAAGCCCTCAGCGACCGACGGCAATAATATGTTGGCAGAATCTCAAGATCCCGATTCTAAAATGATTTACAGAGTGCGCCGCGGTGATTCCCTATGGAGTATTGCGAAGAAATTTAGGGTTTCGATGAACAAGCTAAGGGAATGGAACGACAATGCTGGCGACATTCGGCCCGGTCAGCGAATCATAATTTATAACTAAACCTCGTGTCTGAAAATCCGGATCCAAATCCATCTAACCCAGGGAAAATTATAACAATCTTCGGAAGCAGCCGTCCGACGGAAGATTCGAAAGAATATCAAGAAGCGGAATTGCTTGGAAAGAAATTATCGGCGGCGGGTTTTTCACTATGTACCGGCGGATATCGCGGAATCATGGAAGCTGTTTCAAAAGGGGCGTCTCAATCAGATGCAAATATTGTCGGAGTAACATCTGCTATTTTTTCTCCGACCCCAAACCAATATGTGAATATGCAAGTTCACACTATGACACTTTACGAACGGCTTCAGAAATTAGTTGAGCTCGGGGATGGCTACATAATTCTGAAAGGTGGGACAGGAACTCTCGTTGAGTTTGCGTTTGTCTGGGAATTGATGAATAAAAATATAATCGCCCAAAAGCCAATTATCGTAGTCACTGATTTTTGGAAACCTGTCGTCGAGCTTATTGATAAAGAACTCGCCTTCGAAGGACTGGAATCATGCGCAAAATATGTCAGGGTAGCCGAGAATGCTGTTCAAGCCGCAAATATGATGATCGCATCTCTTAACAAATAGATTTTCACAAACAAAAGGCACTGAAAGATTATTTCAGGTTAAAACGCCTTTTGATTTCTTCAGCAATTTCTCTCGGACTTTTGTCATCTGCTTTAATCCAAATAATCCTGCGATCTTTCCTGAACCATGTCATCTGACGTTTTGCGTAATGACGCGTATTCATCTTGATCAGAGAAACCATGTCCTCAAATCTTATTTTCTCTCCCAAAAAACTGATTACCTCTTTGTAACCGACGGTCTGCAGGGAATTCAAATTAGGATGGAAACCGCGTCGTAAAATTTCCTTTACTTCATCAACCAGACCTTGCTCAATCATTTTGTCAACGCGCTTTTCAATCCTGCAATACAAGATTTTCCTGTCAAGCTGAATCCCGAATTGCAAAGTTTGAAAATCCGGCGCCGACGGACGGGCTAGCCTCAAGTTCGAAATGGCCTCACCGGAAGAATAATAAACTTCAAGCGCACGTAGAATTCTTTTGTAGTTCTCAGGAATCAAACCTTCAGCGGCTTTCGGATCGATTTCTCGAAGTTCTTTTAGAAGATTTTCTGCACCTTCCAATTCAAATCTTTGTCTAAGCTTTTCGCGAATCTCTTCATCAACTTCAGGAGAATCGAAGAGTCCATTAATGATAGCGCGCAAATAGAGTCCAGACCCGCCGACCATGATCGGTAAATGATTTCTTGCTAAAACTTCCTTAACCGTCTCTCTCGCGAGTTTTCCAAAGACCCCAGCACTCATTTCATCTTCGAGCGAAAGGATGTTAACGAGATGGTGCGGAACTTCCGACAATTCCTCACGAGTCGGCTTAGCCGCACCGATGTCGATCAGTTTGTATATTTGTCTTGCATCGACGGAAATAATTTCCCCCTTTATGAGCTTTGCAAGCTCGATCGCCACCCTTGTTTTACCCGAGCATGTTGGTCCTACGATTGCAATGGCACGGTTTTCAGCCATCGCTTTCGTGCCAACCTTCTCTACCGATGAGCGGGACAAATTTAAAATCCGCTTTGTCAACGACTTCGAACTCGTTATTCTCATTCGTCTTGGTTACGATTTTCATTTGTTGGAAATCGTGAGTCCCGACGGGTACTACGAGTCGCCCGCCAACTTTCAATTGCTCGACAAGAGGCATTGGAATTTCCGGTGCACCTGCGGTGACGATAATTCCATCAAACGGAGAAAATTCTTTCCAGCCGATTGTACCATCACTGAGCTTTGAAACATACCTGATCCCGAGGTGGTCAAGTGTCTCGCGAGCATTCTTCTGCAGAATCTGTATTCTTTCTATCGAAAATACTCTAACTCCCATCGCTGCAAGTATTGCAGTTTGGTAACCGCTTCCGGTTCCGATCTCAAGTACCTTGTCGTATTCTTTTGTTTGAAGGGCTTCCGTCATAATCGCTACGGTGAACGGCTGAGAAATGGTTTGCCCTTCGCCAATCGGCAGCGCTGCATCATCATAGGCATGATTGCGAAGGGGAATCGGAACAAAGAGATGTCTTTCGACTTTCATCATCGCTGCGAGAACGCGTTCGTCTGATATTCGCCGCTCCTTGAGAAGATGTACCATGTCCTGGCGAGCCTCCAAATATTTATCAAGCAATCCTGTTTTTGTCATGAGTTCCCACAAAAGATTTTAAATAAACTTTTATAAATCGCAAAATGTCGATCACTTTGATACTGCTTTCAGAATTATTGTAAATCGTTTTTATCGAGACAAATCCAATAGAAAAACCAGCAAGTGCCGCTTTGATGAGGATGTCCGATTCATAATCGTAATGCGTGCATTTAGAATCAACTTTTTTCAAAACCGACATATGGTAAAGTCTGTAACCGCATTGGCTATCTTCAACTTTTACGCCGGTTCGCCATGAAATCAATCCAGTCGTAATCGAGTTTGAGAGAGAACGATGGAAAGGCATTTCTTCAGATGAGAAAACCCGCTTGCCGATGACGACATCAAATTCGTCGGCGGCTGAAATGAAGTCGGGAATCTCAGATGGGTCGTGCTGAAGATCGGAATCGAGAGTGATGATCGATTCGTAATCTTGCTCGATAATCTTCTTTGTTGCATCATGGAGCGCCGAGCCTTTTCCTCTTCTGACTTCGTGCCGCAAGACCCAAACACCTTTCTCGCGCGCGATAAACTCCGTTTGATCATTCGATCCGTCATCCACAACGAAAATGTTTTCGTATGGTACAAACTTCGCAACTTGTGATATTACCTGCCCGATGGTATTTGCGGCGTTGTATGCAGGTATCGCGACCGCAGTCCTATGCATCCTCTGCTGCGTGCTTGAATATAGATTTCGCCGCCTTGTCTGACGGACCCGGTAATGTCTCTTTCAGCTTTCGCCGCAGGCCTTCCGGTGGAAGCCCACGCGTTAGAACGCCATCCTCGGCAACCGAAATAGTTCCCGTTTCTTCGGAGACAATTACCACCATCGCATCGGATTGCTCCGACATGCCGAGTCCCGCACGATGTCTCATTCCAAGGACATATCCGCTGATTCTCGTCGTGGCTGTCAACGGCAAGGTGCATCTTGCTGCTTCGATGGTATCGCTGCGAATAACAACTGCTCCGTCATGCAACGGTGCTTTGGGATTGAAGATTGCGACGAGAAGTTCTTTCGAAACTTTTGCGCGCATTTCTTCGCCCGTTTCTATAATTGTTTTCAGTGTGCTTCCCCGCGTAATCACGATCAAAGCGCCGTGCTGCCTGTTGCTCAGCTCCGCTGCGGCATCGGCAATTTCATCGACTGTCTCGCTGATGTCGATGTGAATGAAAAATCTGACGAAACTATTTTTACCAAAATAAAGGAAGAGTCTTCTCAATTCCGGCTGGAACAACACGATGAAAGCGATTACCCAAATATTTGTCAAAGTTCCAAGCAGCCATCCCAATGCGCGCATACCAAGTGCCTGTGCAGCGAACGAAAGGGCGAGAATCATTAGAAGCCCGATGAATATTTGAGCCGCCACCGTTCCCCGCATAACCTGGTACAACCTGTAGAAAATGAAAGCTACAATTGCAATGTCAACAAGATCAATCAGCGATACAGTGATGAAGCCGACGTGGAATAATTCCATTAGGTTTTTTGTCTCCGTATTGCGTCGGCGACAAGAGCCACGCGGCGCATTTCACGGACATCGTGAACCCGAACGACGTCTGCACCATGGATTATGCTTGCGGCAACAGCTGCCGCAGTGCCTTCAAGCCGTGCCTCCACGGCCGTCTCAAGAATTTTCCCAATAAAAGATTTTCTTGACACACCAATCAAGACAGGTACACCGATATTGTGAAATTCATCAAGCCTGCCGATCAATTCCAAATTGTGTTCCACGGTCTTTCCGAACCCGATGCCGGGGTCTATCATTATCTGTTTGATTCCCTTTTTGCGCGCTGACTCGACTGCATCAGCCAAAAAATCATGCACTTCTTTAACCACATCAGAGTAGTGCGGATTGACCTGCATATCCTTCGGGGTTCCTTTGATGTGCATAATTATTATCGAAGCCCCAGCTTCGGCAATTACATCTCCCATTTTCGGATCGAAACGCAATCCGCTTATGTCATTAACGATGTCGGCGCCCGCATTCAAAGCTTCTTTCGCCACTTGAGATTTATACGTGTCAACAGAAAGTGGTACATGACTTTTTTGACAGATCTTTAAGATGACCGGAATTACTCTTCGTAATTCTTCTTCGAGCGAGATCGCTTCGGCGCCAGGTCTTGTAGATTCCCCTCCGATGTCAATTATGTCCGCTCCATCTTTTGTCATTTGAAAGGCATGGAGCACAGCGTCGGTTTGGTCGAAAAATCTCCCGCCGTCAGAAAATGAATCGGGAGTGACATTGAGAATTCCCATCAAGTACGTTCGCTTGCCGAACTCGACCGGAGTTTCTCCGAACTTATATGTAAAATTAGTTTGGCTCATTTATCCCTCATTATGTAAATATAAGGATAGAAAACCTAAAAGTTAAAGTTAATAGCTGCAAGCTATTGTCTTGTTTATCAACTTGTCATTGCTTAGAATTATTGGAATCGTCGGACAAGGTCTGGACGTTTGAAATGAACCATTAACAAAAAGGAAGGTGATACGATTGATCGGCGTCATCGTTCAAGAGAATGAGCCGATCGACAGAGCACTGAGGCGCTTCAAGAAAAAGTATGAGCGTTCTGGAATTTTGAAAGAATTCAAAAAACGAACCTACTTCACGAAGCCTTCAGTCCGCAAGCGAATGAAGCGCGTGAAAGCTATACGTCGCTCTCAGAAGTTTGCGTCAGAAGTCGGTTGATACTGGGCCCGCCTCAAGTAAATTTGAGACGGGACTTTTTTTGTGTAGATGAATTAAGTTTTCCAGCGTGAGGGAGCTCCGACGGGGTACAATTCAGCAAAGCAACAAGACAATCACAAACGGCTAACCAACCACCTTACACTTTTAAATCAACGGTTGCATTAAACTCAGGCGGCTTCCTCACTTTCGTCGCTTGCTCGAATGAATATGCGAGCTTTATAAGTGTCGGCTCACTCCATGCACGACCGAAAAATGAGATCCCAACCGGAAGCCCGAACACAAATCCAGCCGGCACAGTTACACTCGGATATCCTGCGACAGCGGCAGCTTGAGAACTTCCACCGAGAAAATGATCGCCATCCACCAAGTCAGTTAGCCATGCCGGGCTGTCAGTCGGTGCTACCAATGCATCAAGGCTGTGCTTCTTCATTACAGCATCAATTCCTTCCGTCCTCAACAGTTTATGACATTTTGCAAGAGCATTAAGATATTCTTTGCTCGTCAATGGTCCCCTCGCTTCCGCTTTCAGGAAAATATCCTGTCCGAAGTATGGCATCTCTTTTTCTTTTTGCTTCTCATTGAACTCAATTATGTCTTTCAACGAATGAACCGTTGCATTCGGACCAAGCCTATCGAGGTATGCTTTCATATCTGCTTTGAGTTCATACTGAAGGACCAAATCCTCGGCGTTTCCGAGTTGGCTTAACGTTTTGATTTCAACTGGATCAATGACCGTTGCACCATTGCTCTTTATAATTTCAATTGCATTATTGATTACAACATCAACTCCTTCATGGAACCCAAAGTAACTACGGACAACACCAATCCGAGATCCTTTCAGACCCGATGCATTTAAAAACTGCGTGTAATTAGAAAAGAATTTTCCTATACTTCCCTTGCTTGCATTATCTTCGGAATCCATACCGACAAGCGCGCCAAGTAAAGTCGCCACGTCTTGCACTGTTCGTCCCATCGGGCCAGCAGTATCCTGCGAATGAGAAATCGGAACGACTCCTGTACGACTCACTAATCCGACTGTAGGTTTTATTCCCACAATTCCGTTGATTGACGAAGGGCTGACAATCGAACCGTCGGTTTCTGTTCCCACCACAACGGCGCAAAGGTTCGAGGAGACGGCGACTGCCGAACCGGAGCTGGAGCCGGATGTGTTACGATCGAGTGCATACGGATTTCTCGTCAAACCGCCTCGGCCGCTCCAACCGCTCGTGGAGTGACTTGACCGAATGTTTGCCCACTCGCTGAGATTGGTTTTCCCAAGAATTACGGCTCCGGATTTTCTGAGTTGTTGGACCAGGAATGAATCGCTTGGTGGTTTCGATCCGACCAACGCCAACGAGCCGGCTGTCGTCATCATTCTGTCGGCAGTGTCGATATTGTCCTTGATCAGCACGGGAATTCCATGCATCGGTCCGCGCGCGCCTTTCTCTTTCCGTTCTTTGTCAAGCCCATCAGCAATCTTCAACCCATCGGGATTCACTTCCATGATACTATGGAGAGCCGGACCTTGTTTATCAATCGTGTCGATGCGGGCAAGATAGTGTTCGGCGATTGAGCGAGCAGAAAACTTTCCGGATTTCATCCCGTTCTGCAGACCAGCAACGGTAATCTCATCAAACTCCGATGGCGGCACATCGAAAGAAAGTTTTGAAAAGTTTCCACGCCTCACGAGTGATGGGAATGTCGCGGCTACCATTCCGCTTACCAATACAGTTTTCATGAGGCTTCTACGACTCAGGTCAGCGTTGACTTGTGTGGATTCTTTCCTGTTACGCATAAAGGTATATCCTCTAAAAAGTAAGATGCTTCAAGTTTTATTTATGCAATTGAGCCAACCCGGTATAGTTGAATTTTTATTCGAAAGTCCTCCGTGGTGGAACGACATATTCCCTTTCTCATATCAGATATTGGACGAAGTATTTTATTTTATATTATAGGAAGCAAGGATATTTCCATCCTTATCTACAAGCATCAGCGCAGCTCTGCCAGATGAGAGATTAACATGAAAATCTTTCCCACTCAGCTTGTCCCGAAACTCGACGGGGACTGTACCAGCACTCTCGGAGGTCAAAACATACAGAGTTGCATCGGACAGTACTGTCGGGCAAATCAATATCCCCGGATTCTCACACGATGTTTCATAAACAGAACTCACACCCGCCCGTTCCATTGCGTACTTGTATATTTTTCCGATTTCATCCAACTGATCCGCCAACTCGAGCGGCAAAGAGAAGTACAATATCCTGCCTTTGCCAAGCGAAATATCGGCGAACGTCCGACCGTCAGCCAGGACTCCTCGTTCTGCGTAAGTTGTCTTGTCGCCGGAGTAACTCAAGCGCATTGTACCACCCGGCCACTTCAATTCCGCCTCCCGCGTGGTCAGGTCGGCTGAAGAGTAATTCACATTCCAATCTTGTGTTCGTTTCGGGACCGATACCCAATGTTCATCTGCATCTATTCTTCCTGAGATAAGCAGCGTTGCTCCGGCTTTCACTTTGCCTATGAGCAAATCCCATGCGTCCTGATTCAACACCCATGGTGCAGGGATAATAATAAGTTTGGCATCAGGCATTTGAGAAAGCTGATACTCCCCAATCGCAAACGCGGTTGACCGCGCATACTGGTACAACGCGCGCACAGCCTTCTGCTGCACTTCGATCCCATAGCTGTTGAACATAGAAAGTTGCAACGATTGAGGCAATACAAGTACAATATCGGGCAGCTTCACATCGGTTGCGTATTCTTGCGCTTCAAGAGCAAATGCTGCAATCCCTTTGAGCACATCCATCCAAACTTTCTGTGAACCGTCGCGCCGCATGATACCAAAGTCATCACTGCGCGACCAGTCCCAATGCAAGACACCCGCGTTCGCATTCGCAAATCCGAGCGCTAATTTCCTTTCTTCTAGACCCATTCCCTTCTGATCGTCCCAGCGCCAGGAGCCGTCCATCGACCAAACAGGCTGCGGGCCTGTTTCTTCGATGAGGTTCGGCTTGTGCGTGCTCTTTGCCGCAACTGAGCCCCATAGCAAAGCATCATCGCGCCACCAGGTATGATTCACAGTATAGCTGACTTGTGAATTTGCCCAGAACTGATCAAGTACGCGATCCGCGACGCCGCCTTCGTCCTGGCCGACGGTGACTGCTTGCTTCGAACCTGTGGTACGGATTGCTTGAATAATTGTATCTGCCCACTGGCTAAATGCATCTTGCGCAAACAGGTTGTAGTCAACTGCCCGAACGGTGTTCTGATTTCCGTAGCGTGTCAAATCAAAATCGGCAACTGCGGGAAGCGGCACTTTGTCGAATGTTCCCAGTTCTGCAGGGGATGTGCGCCAAGCCTGAGCGAGACTGTCAATTGTACCGTAACGTTTTTCGAGCCAACGCTGCCAAGCAGCCAGTTCTTTTGGATCGCCGTTTGGAGAATTGCCTTTCCAAATTCGTTTGGGATTTGAGAAGCTGGGTTCATTGATAAGATCATAACTCAGGAAGGGTACATTCCGGAAACGCGAGACGATCGAACGGACGTATGCAACCTCCGCATCTATCGCCACAGGATCTAAATAGGGATTGGAGCCAGGTCCGAGGCGGTCGCCTTCCTGTCCTGGCCCTTGCTGCATCTCTACTTGCGGATCGAATGCAAAGAAAGTGAAGATGACTTGTATATGATGGCGTGCCGCGGCATCGAGGTAAGCTTCGATGGCCCTAAGGAAGCGTTCATCTGCCGCACCGGTAACTTGATCAAGATATCGTGCCCGATTAAGCCATGTCCCGGTGCGAACAATTGTGATCCCCTGTTGTTCCATCTCGGCGAAATCTCGTTCCCAGACGTAAGCATTTCCACCGAGGCTTTGGCCAACGAAGAAATCGGAAGTGTACGGATCAGTGGAAAAATAGTTGACTCCCACCGGCAAATACGGTTTCCCGCCGAGTGAGAAGTAATCGCGTTCCGCTTCAAGTCGTTGTCCTGACCGTAGCAGCGATGTATCACGCACTTCCACTCCGGAAGTGTACTGATCCACCACAGTATCGGCGATTGACAAGATGGCACGCACTTTATAGAGTCCCGGCTCGTTCAAAGGTGTCGTGAGCCCGATCTCATCGTGGAGGGAATTGCCGCAATCGACCTTCCTCGTCTCAAGTACCTTCGAACCGGACAAAAGCTCGAGCGTAAGTTGTGCTGGTTCCCCGCCGCGCAAAACGTCAACCGCGCCCGTAACATGCTCCCCGGCACCAAGCGTGAGTTCTTGCAGATCAAGCCAGAGCCTATCGCCACCAAAAGAAGCGTAAGTCGCAGCCTGACTTATTAAATCTATTGTCTCTTGGAGACTCCAATAAATCGAATCGGCATCGAAGCTAAGGTAAACGCCGCGTCGAGGAGTCGAAGCATGACCGAACCGGTCATCCGCTACGACAGGAGATGCGAGTCGATTACCTTCCGCATCTACAAGAAAGCCAATTCCTCGATACCTCTGCCCAAAACCTGCATTCATGAAGACGCGTCGAGGATTTAAGGAAGTGCTGTGAAAGAAAGGCACATCTTCATCCCACTTCAAACTCCATGGACCGTGCTGAGACACAGCATACGAGTACATTATGCCGAGATACCGGGAAAAAGTGTTTTGTGGTCGTTCAACTCGCCAGCCGCCGCTGTCATGGTACACAGGCACATAGAGCGGCCTACCGCCTAACACAAGGATATTGCCGTTATCGAGATGGTGGCGAATCGTTTCCCACGCATCGGCGGGAAACGCGGATCCGTATGGTAGTACAAGAAGGTCACTGTCTGCCAGACTCTTCTGAAGATCGGCGAGCCCCGCGAAGCGAACGTCCATCGAGCCAAATGCCTTTTCGAGTGTCGCACGGCTGATTATTCCGTTATCGACTGATGGAAAGTCCTTCTCAAAAAAGACGATTGTTTTGCCAAATCCTGAGGCAACTGCTACCGACATAATGAAAACAGGAATGTATATGTACCGCATAAAATTTTTCCGCTATATATTATAAAATGATTGATCAACATCTTCACTGGCTTATTGAAATCTAAGATATGGAAAAGGCAAAACAATTTCGACTCATCAATCCCGACATCCGTGCAAGGTGTCAGGATTGAAGTATTAATACTGCTATCGCAGCCCGAACATGCTTACGGAATACTGCCCCCAGTTAAGAACCGGAGAAAAGTAAAGCATTAAGCCGACATTGGGTACAACAAGAAGAGTCATAAGAAGATTGGTGCCGAAATCGAATCCGACATACGAGGTATCTTCCGGTTGGATAAGATACATGTTGCGGACAACTCTCATATAATAGTAAAGAGAGATCACGCTGTTGATGACGCCGACAATCGCAAGCCAGATGTAATGTGCATTAATCAGCGATGAGAACAAATAAAATTTTCCGATAAACCCGAACGTCGGTGGAATTCCCGTCAAAGAGAATAGGAATACCGTCAGTGCAAATGCCGCATAAGGCGAACGATAACCGAGCCCCTTGTAGTCGTCGATGTTCTCGGTGTGAAATTTGTTTGCGACGAGCATCACAACATAAAATGCACCGAGGTTCATCAGAAGATAAGCCACGAAATAGACCAGCATCGCGGAGATGCCTTGGTCTGTCAACGTCACGAATCCCATCAGGATATAACCGGCGTGCGCGATGCTCGAGTAAGCGAGAAGCCGCTTCATGTTCGATTGCCAAATGGCAACAAGATTACCGACAGTCATCGTAAGCACAGAAAGAACTGCAATTATGACGGTCCAGTCGAAGCCCTTGAAAATTTCCCAGCCACCCGCGGCGATCGGTTGAGCCGTTACGTCCATGAAAGCTATCTTGAAAAATCTGATGAGCATTGCAAAACCGGCTGCCTTCGATGTAACCGACAGAAATGCCGTGACGGTTATCGGCGCACCTTCATAAACGTCCGGCGTCCAGAAGTGGAACGGCACAGCACTTATTTTGTAGCCGAGTCCAACCAGCATGAGAACGATGGCGATCAAAATTGTAATTCTCGGCGCGCCACCGACAGCCAGCGCTTGATTGAAAGAATAAATATTTGTCTCACCAGTGAGTCCGTAAAGGAGTGAAATGCCATAAAGCATTAACCCTGATGAAAAAGCTCCATAGATCACGTACTTCAACGAAGCTTCATCCGCCCGCGTGTTCTCTTTCGTGAAGCCGGATAAGATGTATGATGATATGCTGACAAGCTCGAGCGACAAATACATCATAAGTAGATTTGTGGAACCCGCCATGAAGAACGCGCCAATGGTCAACGAAATGATCAGACTGAAATATTCAGAATATTTTGTCGAAACCGCTTCGAGTTCATGGCTTTGCAAGGAAAACAAGACGATCAAGACTGCGGTTATCAGGAAAATTACTTTGAAGAAAACGCTGAATGGATCAACGGCGTACATTCCGCTGAACACCAGTACACTAACATCAATCTGCTTTGACACATAAATACCAGCAATTGCAAATCCTAACAAAGCCATGTAAGCCGGCAAATATTTGCTCCTTCTTTTTCCGACAATTGCAGTCAGCAATGTTAGAATGAAGAAGATGACAAGCGTTGTCTCCGGCAAAAGGTACTTAAAACTCTCGTAAATAGTTTGGGACATCTTATTCCGATTTCAAATTTTCAATTTTAGATTGTCAATATCTTTTACTTCGCCGCGGTCAATCCCGTTCCGACTTTCTGAACGAAATCCACGAGATGGTTCAGCGATGCGTTTATCGGATGAATCATAACCGATGGGAATATGCCGAGCAAAATAACCACGACCATAAGCGGAACAAAGGCAACAAGCTCTCTTCCGTTTACGTCGGTCAACGATTTCCATTTGTCGGGAAGCTGTCCTAAGAAAACTCGCTGCAAGGTCCACAGCATGTAGCCGGCGGTCAGGACAATCCCGAGAGTGGAAAAGATCGCAACCCATCTGAAAGTTTGGAATGCGCCTAAATATGAAAGAAGCTCGCTGACAAATTCACTAAGTCCCGGCAACCCGATCGCTGCAAAGAATGCAACGGTCATTATTCCGGTATAAACAGGCATCTGGTTGGCAAGGCCGCCGAAGTCATTAATGCCGCGTGTATGTGCACGGTCGTAAATAACTCCAACAATCAAAAAGAGCATCGCGGTAACGATGCCGTGGTTGAACATTTGGAGCACTCCGCCGACAACGCCCTGCGTGGTCAGCGATGCAATACCGAGCAATACTACGCCCATGTGACTTATGCTCGAATAAGCGATCAATTTCTTGAAATCCGTCTGTGCCATGGCACAGAGAGCACCATAGATAATATTTATGGAACCGAGAATCGCGAGCGGAAAAGCGTACTTCAGCATCGCATCTGGGAAAATCGGAAAACTAATTCTCAGGAGTCCGTAAGCTCCCATTTTCAAAAGGACGCCGGCAAGAATTACGCTGATGGCAGTCGGTGCTTCAACGTGCGCATCGGGAAGCCACGTGTGAAATGGGAAAATGGGAACCTTTATGGCAAAGCCGATAAACAGCGCGATGAATGCGACGTATCTCCAGTAAGTCCCGATACCTGCTAATAACGAACTCACATCAAAATTTTTGGGATCCATCATCGCAAGCATATTGAATGTGTGCATCTTCTGTGCGGTAACCGAATCTGAGATGCTGACGCTGAAATAGAGCCCCAACATAACTAATAGGATAAGGACTGAGCCGAGCAAAGTGTAAAGGAAAAATTTGATCGCGGCGTATTCCCTTCTTGGTCCGCCCCAAATGCCGATTAGAAAATACATCGGCAGAAGCATCAATTCCCAGAAAACATAAAAGAGAAACATGTCGAGCGCGACGAAGACGCCCATCATTCCAGTATCGAGCAGAAGATAGAGCGCGAAGTAACCCTTCTGAGATTTGTTGATATTCCATGATGCAATTACGCCGACGAACGATATCAAAGCCGTGAGAACCACCATAGGCAAACTCAAGCCATCGATTCCCATGAAATAATCGACGCCGACCCGGCCAAACCAGCCCACTCCTTGCAGGTCAATCCATCTTGTCTTCTCGACGAACTGGAAGCCGTTCGGATCATTTATACCGGTAAGCGACGCATTGAAATTCATCCAGATGAGCCCGGCAAAAACAAGCTGCAGCACCGTCGCCGCAAGGGCCGTCCATTTCATGGCATTTACACTCGCTCTCGGAATGAGCAAGACTATGACCATTCCCAAAATGGGCAAAAAAGTAATCCAACTCAGATAACCAATTCCAAGGAATTGATGAAACATTATCCCTCCGTCGTCAATAATTCTTAATTTGAAATTCAAAATTCATAATTCGCAACTCAAAATTGCCGAAAAGCATAGAATAGTATTATCATACCCAGCAAAGCGAAGACAATGTAAGTCTGAACCTTGCCGGTCTGGACTTTGCGAGTTCCTCCTCCGAGAAGTCCGGTAAACCACGCCAAGAAATTCACAAGTCCATCAACTACATAATGGTCGAACTTTCCGCTAAGCGAAGAACCCACTCGCGTCAGCGTTGCGGCGCCATTTACGATTCCGTCGACGATATTGTTGTCAAACCATGCAAGCACTTTGCTCAAAACGATTGTCCCGCCAACAACCGTCGCGCCGTATAACTCGTCGAAGTACCATTTATTCAGCAGAAAAGTATAGACGGGCTTCACAGCTTGTTTCAATTTTTCCGCCTCGATTTTCTTCCATTGATAAATAACAAATGCTGCGAGAATTCCGAGAAATGCCATTGACAATGAAAGCTCAAGCCCGGGAAAATGAGCTTCCTCAAGCACGATTTCGTAAGGAGTGGTATGAGTTACCACGTCGCCAGGCTGAGGGACGTAATTTTGCACATTAACTTTTCCAGAAGCCAATGCGGAACGATCTTTCAGTGTAATCACATCAACCTTCGTTATGTCCCATATCCTCTGCTGCAATGGATGCACAACTGATGCTGGCCTTTCAACTGCTTGAGGAATCCAGCCTTTTTCCGGATTGAAAGGATTAAAGCTGTAAAAGAAAAACAATGAGAGCGAAGCCAGCACAATTAGAGGTATTGTCATGACCGCCGGCGACTCTTTCGCGTGCTCGAACTTATGCTGATCGCGTGGCTCACCATGGAACGTCATAATAATGAGCCGAAACATGTACATCGCCGTCAGGAAAACGACCGCATACGCAACTACCGGGATTAAATAATTTCCCGACAGCCTTCCGTAAGCTAACGTCCCAGCGAGGATGCTGTCCTTGCTAAGAAAACCCGACGTGAAAGGAATTCCCCCAATCGACAAACTGAAGATAACGAAGCACCAGTAAGTTATCGGCATCTTCCGGCGAAGTCCGCCCATCTGGCGCATGTCCTGCTCATGGTGCATCGCATAAATCACCGAGCCAGATCCGAGAAACAACCCTGCTTTGAATGCGGCGTGGGTAACGAGGTGGAAAAATCCTGCCGAGAATGCGCCGACGCCAAGACCCATTATCATATACCCCAGCTGGCTTATCGTCGAGTAGGCAAGAACTTTCTTTATGTCATTTTGCGTAATCGCAATCGTCGCACTAATGAATGCGGTTATGACTCCTATGTAAGCGATGACCGTCAAGGCATCGCCGGTAAGCATCGGATAAACTCGCGCGACAAGATAAACACCGGCAGCAACCATGGTGGCAGCGTGAATGAGAGCGCTGACGGGAGTTGGACCTTCCATCGCATCCGGGAGCCAGACATGCAGAGGGAATTGTGCCGACTTGCCGACGGCTCCACAGAAAATCAGAATTCCTGCAACTGTCAGCCAAGTGCCGGACAGTTGTCCATTTGCTATTCCACTGAATATTCCTTTGAACAGGACAGTGTGAAGCTGCGTGAAGAGGATCATGACGCCGATAAAGAATCCGACGTCACCAACCCTGTTTACGATGAATGCCTTCTTTCCAGCATCAGCAGCGGATTTTTTCTCGTACCAATGTCCGATGAGAAGATAAGAACATATCCCGACAAGCTCCCAGAAAATATACATCATCAAAATGTTATTTGAGAGAACGATGCCGAGCATCGAGAAGCTGAATAAACCGAGGTATGCATAATAACGCGAATACCGCACATCGCCTTTCATGTAACCTAACGAGAACAAATGAACCAGCGCACTTATCAGCGTGACCACGACAAGCATAATTGCAGAGAGATTGTCGATTGCGATTCCAAGATCAAGTGCAAAACCGGGATGACCGATTATCGCACCCAAATCGATCCATCTGAAAGTAAAATCTATCTTCGGTGCGGATAAGAAGAAAACCCTTTGTACCATTATATAAACCGAAAACAATAGAGCGATGAACAGTATTCCGGTTTCGAGTATATCCTGCCGGGGAATTTTTTTGCCAAAAAAAATCAGCAGAATAAAACCCGCAAGCGGCAGGAACAAAACCGCGATGGCTAAGTTTATTAAAGTATTTTCAATCGGAGACATCGTTTAAATTTTCAATTTTTCAGTTTATCGATTTCATCGACGTTAACGGTGTTGAGCTGCTGGAAAATATTCAGCACGATTGCAAGCAGTATTGTGGCTTCCGCCGCGGCAAGGATTATCACAAAAATCGCGACCACCTGACCAGTAAGATTCATCAGCCCGAACCGCGTGAAAGCTATGAAATTTATATTTGCTGAATTAAGAATCAGTTCAATTCCCATCAAGACCATGATCGCATTTTTTCTCGTTATGACTCCATAAATTCCGAGCGCAAAAAGTATCGCGCTGACAATTAGAAAGTGGTACAACCCGACATGCAATGTCATCGTCATGCCTTTCTCCTTCCGGTCGCCGAAGGATTTACCGTAAACGTACCTTTTTCACGTCTCGCGATTATCACCGCACCGACAAGCGCAACGAGCAGCAACACAGACGCTAACTCGAACGGAAGAACGAATCGTGTCATTAGCAGCGCACCGATAGGCCTTGCGGTTTCTTCATAAGGAGCAAAATGCGAGATCGGCCATTTCGTCGTTGTCAAAATTCCGATCAGCGTACCGGCAATTACACCGACAACAATTACTGCAGGAATTGTCTGCAGTGCACCGCGTTTCATCTCAACAGCGTACGCTCTCGATGTCAGCATAACGCCGAATACAATCAGTACTAAAATTCCGCCGACATATAAAAGTATCTGCGTTATCGCGATAAAGTCTGCCGCAAGCAAAACATAAATTGCCGCCACACCGAAGAAAGTGAATAGAAGTGCGAATGCAGCATAGACAATGCTTCGAGAAAAGACGACGCCTATCGCGCTGATGATTGTCAATGCAGCGAAGGCGTAAAAAACTATGTCGTACCAGTTCATTTCAGTTTGGTTTGCTTTCGTTTTTGTTATCTGCGTTGTCGGGTGCCGGAGGTGGAGACGGAGCAGTTGACGATTGCGGCAGTGTAGTCTGAGTCACCTGCAGAGCCGGAGAAGCTTGCTGCGCAGGTGACGGGTTTGGGGCGGCTTCTGTCGAAGCAGGAGTGGTTTTTTGAGTTGCTTGAGCTGCTTTTTGTGCCGCAGCTGCCGCCGCGGCTGTAGCTTTCTTAGTCGCTGCTTCACGCTCCGCTTCTTGTGCCTGCTTAATTTTCTGCGAAGCTTCTTCCGGAGTTAAAGTTATAAAATTGTAAATCAAATTTTTCCTATCGTAATCTGCAAATTCAAAGACGTTTGTCATGTATATACACTCCGTTGGGCATGGTGGCACGCACAAACCGCAGTAGCAACATTTCCCGAAATCGATATCGAATTGCGTGACCCACAGACGCTTTTTCTGACCACTGGAAGTTACGCCGAGATCTTCTGTTGGAAGCGACTTCGCGGTTTCAATCGTGATGCAATCAACCGGACAAGCCATGGCACACTGGTTGCACCCGATGCAGTCGTCCATGTTTACATAAAGCCGGTTTCGTCCGCGCTCCGGGATTGACATCCTCGCATCAGGGTACTGGATGGTAACAGCCGGAGTGAACAGATGCCTCATTGTGACTTTCATCCCGACGAGCACCGTCCAGAAGCCTTTACCTATATTTTCAAAATATGCAGATACCGAACTCATAACTCACAATTCTAAATTTTAAACTTTGCAGACTTAACAGGTCTTAGAGACCTATTGAGTCTTTCTAATTTCTAACGAAGTACCGTCCATAGGCCGACAGCGACCAAATTAACAAGTGCAAACGGCGTTAGGATCTTCCAGCTCAAATACATTAATTGATCGACGCGGAACCGAGGCAGCGTCCACCGCAGCCACATCTGAACGAAAACCAAGGTCATCCCTTTCGTGATTAGCCAGAATGCGCCCCAAACCGGACCCGACATGAATGTTCCGAATGGACTGTTCCATCCACCGAAGAACAATATGGATGCAATTGCGGCTACCGTAAACATGTTCGCATATTCAGCCAAATAAAACACCGCGAATCTCATCCCACTGTATTCGGTGTGATAACCTGCGACAAGTTCCGATTCTGCTTCCGGAATATCGAACGGTGCGCGGTTCGTCTCTGCAAGCGAGGCAATGAAATAAATTATGAAAGTGATGAAGAGAAAAGGAAACTTTCCGAATATAAACCAGTTCCAGAACCAGCCTGTCTGCGCGGCGCACACGTCGTTCAAGTTCAGACTTCCAGCGACCATGATGACAGCAATTACGGCGAGCGTAGAAGGAATCTCATAGCTCACAAGCTGGGCGGCAGTTCTCATCGCGCCGAGAAGCGACCACTTATTGTCGGACGACCATCCTGCCATCAGAATTCCGAGAACGACAATCGCACTAACGGCGATGATATAGAAAATTCCGAGATTGATGTCTGCCCCAATATATGCCGGACTGAAAGGAATCGCCGCATAAGCCGCGTACGAACCGACGAAGACGAGAAGCGGTGCGAGTAGATACAGTAACTTGTCTGCCGCTGCCGGAATCGTATCTTCCTTCTGTAAAAGTTTCACGACGTCTGCGAGCGGCTGCGCCCAACCGTGCCACTTCCCCGTTCGCATCGGTCCGAGCCTGTCCTGCATGTGAGCGGAAACTTTCAATTCAATGTACATCGCAACCAGCGCGTATCCCATAATCCAGACAATCGGAAGAGCGCTCGATATTAATGAGCCGAGAAAACCTGTACCAAGATAATATGTTACGAAGTTATGCACGATAGAATTCTCGATCTTCGGTCTTAGATTTTAGATTTTTGCTGTTCATCTGTCGGTGTCTCCAAGCACTATGTCAATGCTGCCTATGATTGCAATCATGTCCGCAATCAAATAGCCGCGAGATATTTCAGGAAGCAAACTCAAATTTACAAACGTCGGCGCTCGACCTTTGACTCTGAACGGGTTCTGACTTCCATCGCTGATGATGTAATAACCAAGCTCGCCGCGAGGAGCTTCACTTCTAACAAAAGCCTCGCCGACAGGCGGGCGAATTCTCTTCGGGATTGCAGCCTGGACGTTGCCTTCCGGAATCTTGTCAATTGCCTGCTCGATTATTCTCAGGCTCTGTTCCATCTCACGAACTCTAACCATGTATCTGTCCCAGCAATCACCGAGAGTTCCCACCTCGCCTGTTCCGACGACGACATCGAAATCAAATTTCGGATAAACCGAATAAGGCTCGTCCTTTCGCAAATCCCATTTTACGCCGGAGCCGCGAAGCACTGGTCCGCTCGCTCCGTAATTTATCGCGACATCCGCAGGAAGGACACCAACGTTCGCCGTGCGTTTCACAAAAATTTCATTATAACTCAAGAGGTCGTTAAGTTCTTTTATTGTCGCAGGGAATTGCTTGACAAATGCCTTCGTCTTCTCGACAAAGTCCGCCGGTATATCGTGCGAAAGCCCGCCGGGCCACATGTAATTGTAAAGAAGCCTTGCGCCGCACGTCGTCTCAAACAAGTTGAGCACCACCTCCCGATCACGAAAGCAATAAAGGAACGGCGTGAACGCACCAATGTCGAGTCCGTAAGTTCCGATTGAGACTAAATGGCTCACGATTCTCTGAAGCTCTGCCATGATAACACGGATATACTCTACACGCTCCGGCACTTGAATATTCAAAAGCTTTTCGACGCTGAGCACATAAGCATGGTCGTTGTTCATCGAGGCGACATAGTCCATCCGGTCGCAATATGGTACAACCTGCTGGTAATTCATCGCCTCGGCGTGCTTTTCAAAACATCTATGCAGATAACCGATATGCGGGATAACATCGACGACAACTTCGCCATCAACGACCAACTCGACACGGAGCACACCATGTGTCGAAGGATGCTGTGGTCCCATGTTCAAGACCATTTCTTCGGTGTGCATCTCAGCCATTTAGTCCTCTAACAATATTCATAATTAGGATAAACTTAGATCCGGCAAATTTTCCTTGCTGCTCGCTCGAGGGGGCCGACCTTGTCGGCTGACAATTTGTTTATATAGTGGATTCTTTGTAAAAGTGTCGACCGCCGCCATTCAGTATGGCACTTTCATTCCCTGGTAATACTCCTGAACCTTATAATCCTTTCTTAACGGAAACCCTTCCCAATCATCGGGCAGCAAAATTCGCCGCAGATCGGGATGATCAAGAAATATAATGCCTAAAAGATCAAACGCTTCCCGCTCATGCCAATTCGCAGTTTTCCAAACCGACTCTACCGACGGCACCTCAGGTTTATCTTTAGGTACTTTTACCTTCAGCACGATTCGATGTCTCTTTTGCATCGAAGACAAATGATAAACGACGCCAAGATTGCCGTCGTTAAAATCTACGCCTGAAAGACATATCAGATAATCAAACTTCAGCTCCGGGTCTACGAAAATAAAGTTTGCAATTTCTCTTATCAAATCCGGCCGGATAACTATGAAAGGCTCTGTAACGGCGTCGGCTTTGAAGTCGACCACCGCTTCCGGGAACTGAGATTTTATTTTATCGTGGATTTCGCTTGCGTTCATAAATTTCAAGCCGCCCCGCGCACGGGATCTTCGACTTCGACAGTCGAAATCAACTTATCATCTTTCTTCTTCACACGGCTTTCACGTCTAACTTTTTCCTGCAACCTCATCAGGCCTTCCAACAGTGCTTCAGGCCTCGGCGGACAACCCGGTACATAAACATCGACCGGAATAATTCTGTCAACGCCTTTCAAAACATGGTAGCCATGTTCCCAATATGGTCCGCCGCAATTCGAGCATGATCCCATCGAAATCACATAACGAGGCTCAGCCATTTGCTCGTAAAGTCTCTTTATTCGTGTAGCCATCTTCAACGTGACGGTACCGGAAATTATAATGACATCTGCCTGTCGCGGAGTAGCACGCGGGATAACGCCGAAGCGCATTATATCAAAATGCGACGCTGATGCTGCCATCATCTCGAATGCACAGCACGCCAACCCGAAATGCATTTGCCAAAGTGAAGAGAGTCGTGCCCAGTTGAGAAGGTTATCTAACGAAGTGATTACTATATTTCCATCGCTGAATTGCTTGTCTAATAAACCCATTATTTTACCTCAGCGCTCGTAGAGGCGTAAGATTTTACGTCGCTGCTTTTGCGCACATAATCAATATACTTCGGTCGCGGCTTGTCCCAATCGAGATCACCTTTCACCCAGACATAAACATAACCCGCGACAAGAATCCCCAAAAAGATCATCATCTCAACGAAAGCAAACATACCAAGTTTCTGATAAACGAGCGCCCACGGAAATAAGAACACGACTTCCACATCGAAGATTAAAAATATCAAAGCGATGATATAAAATCTCACATTGAATTTTACCCAGCTATCGCCAATCGGTTCCTCACCGCATTCGTAAGTGCTAAGTTTTTCTGCACTCGGTCGATCGGGCCTCAGCAATCGTGCTGTAAACACCGCGGCAACGACAACCATCGCTCCGACGATGAAAAAGAGAAGCACAATTCCGAACTGAGAAAGCATTTGCATCTCCACAAAATTTTCGCGGTTAATTTAAACGTCGCTCAAAGGAAAGTCAAGGAAAAGAAGGAATAAGCATCCAACGTTTCGTAGTGGTGTACAAAATTATTGAAGTATATACTTTCTTAAATGAAAACAAAGTGAGAGTCAAAGTGTCTCATTTGTTCCTCTCAGCAAGCAAGTGATCTAAGTTTTCCTTCGTTAACAATCCAAGATTCGCAGTGGTGTCCAGGAATGGGCGAATATCATCTAAGATATTCTGCCAGTTCATCGTCTCAATTTTTCCCCGAACCAATCGACGCCAATTGCTTTCCGCTAGTTCCGGTCCGGCCCACTTTGTCTGGCGTAATGCATTGTTCAGCAGAATTAGATTTGGAGAAGGCCAAGAAGGATCGCTCAAGTACCAGAGCAAATCGTAAAGATCGCGTCCTTTCAGATGTGAACGCTGTAGAATCGCATGCATTTTTCCGGAAAGAAGAGAGGCTTTATCATGATGCTGAAGCTGCAGCGTAACGTAATGTCGAACGACAGTAGTGGTTAGCACTGCCCCCTTCGGAGGATTTGTGTCAACTTCAATTTTAACTGAGATCGTCTCGTCTCTGTGCGGCGAAAGTCCGAGCTCATGCGGTAATCCGCGAAAGCTTACAAATGCCGCGTGTACCATTTTCTTGTCGCTGATTTTCAGCCCCACATCATATCCTTCACTCGTCAGCCCATTTCTGATACTTCCAAGATATTTATGAAAATCGTAATCATCCCGGTTCTTCTCCAATGCAAAATCCAAATCCTCCGAATAACGGCCAGTTGAAAATAGGAATCGTAAAGCTGTTCCACCATGAAAGGCTAACGGAATCATTGCGCCCGCAAGCTGCATCGCACCTAAAATTCTGGCTTGCAGATATTCCCTGACAATGTTTCGGGCTTGAAGAGGAGTTGAAGTACCGTGGATTAGTTCGGCAATATATTCCTTCATAACGTTCTATACTCCTCGGCTTCCCTGCCGGCCATTACAGAGATTTTTTTTGCAGCCCTAAGAAGCTTCTGGCTTCCTGATTTAGCGGCAAGCTGCTGCAAACGATCCAAGTTCAAAGCTTCGAGGTTCTGAAGTCTTAGTTCATTCAGATAGGATTCCGCATCACCCCCTGGTTGTAGATAAACCAAGTCAAGGAGCCCTTTCTCCGGCGTGGCAACGAAAGCTTTCTGTCCGCTGCCGAGATCGGACATGCTGTACCCGGCGAACAAGTCTTTCTTGATGTGGCGTACCTCGAACACTCCAAGCGGCGTATCCCAGTGTCCTGGACGTGATGTTGTGACGCTTACGACGACGGGAGTATGCTCTGGAATCAGGCCATGGAACTCAAGTGCTGATTGGCAACTCACATAAGATGCACGCACCATCCTGTTTGCAATCAGGAACGGATGCGGTTTCACCTTTTGGTATGGTGGCGCAAGTGCATAGAGCCCGCGTCGAATCTGGTAAAGCCGACCGGCTTTAGTCCAGCGGGAAAGCTGCAGAATAACATCTTGCGAATCCGCATCACCAGCCAAAAGAAACCCTGTTTCGAAAACAGGCTCGTCAGCGACGATTCTAACTAATTGCTCGAATTCCATAGCAATAACTTAGCATTATTGCCATATTATTGCAACAGAATAGGTAATAATTGAACCGCTTACAGGTAATGTAAGCATTGGGGATTCTCTACCTGCGAGGGAATGTCCGGTTGTAAAAATCAAGATTAGTCAGGCGATGAGAAACGCAAAAGTCGGCCGTTACACTCGCCGATCATTTCAACATCGAGCGTGTTGCACAAGTGGGCGCAGGGAAAACTCTCGGATGTAAGTGCTGATTCTATTTTTGATTTTTCTATCTACCACATTATATTCACATGAAATGGTACGGAGAAACTGCTTGAGAATTCATATGTCAACTTGCTCATAGGTAAGAATGTGAGTCGTGAAAATCGTCTAGTATCATCAAGATACTTCAGCAACCTGCTGGACGGAAAGATTTCTTGGTGAAGTTGTTCCATCATACGGTGAGGCTGGTGTGAGCGGATGAACTCTTCACTTTTTAAATCGCTAAGTTACTGCTCGTTTTTCAACAGAAGACGTTACATCAATAACCATGGGTGCACGGAGAAAACATGATTCCAGACTATCAGTCAATAATGTTGCCATTATTAAGAGTTGCCAGCGATAAGCATGAGCACAGAATGAGGGAGATGATTGAGAATCTCGCATCTCAGTTCGGATTGACAGAGGAAGAACGCAGAGAGTTATTACCTAGCGGACAGGAACCGATTTTTGACAACCGCGTTGGTTGGGCCCGTACTTATTTGAAAAAAGCTGGATTACTTGAAGCACCGAAGAGAGGCTCTATCACGGTTACGGATCGTGGCCTGGAGGTTTTGAATCAGAATCTACAAAAGATCAATGTCGCCTTTCTGAAACAATACCCGGAATTTCTTGAATTTCAGAACTTGAAACATGATGAATCACAAGATGGCTTATCAATCGACGAAATCAGCAGAACACCCGAAGAAAGCCTTGAGTCCGCTTATCAGGGAATGAGAGAATCACTAGCCAAGGAAATCCTGAACAGGGTCATCAATTTGCCCCCATCCTTCTTCGAAAGGCTTGTCGTCGAGCTTCTCGTAAAAATGGGATATGGTGGCTCGTTCAAGGATGCTGGTGAAGCAATCGGAAAAAGCGGCGACGAAGGAATAGACGGGACTATCAAAGAAGATAAATTGGGATTGGACATCATTTACTTGCAGGCGAAACGATGGCAGCCAACCAACATTGTGGGTAGACCTGAAATACAAAAATTTGTAGGTGCCCTGGCAGGGCAAGGGGCAAAGAAAGGAATATTTATTACGACGTCGGGCTTTTCCAAGGAAGCCGTCGAGTACACACCTAAGAACGAGACTAAGATTGTATTAATTGATGGCCAGCGGCTGGCGCAATTAATGATAGATCACGGAATTGGGGTCTCAACAGTCAACTCCTACGAAATAAAGAGGATTGACAACGATTATTTTGAGGAAGAATGAAATACGCTTCATGAAATTAAATATTAATGGTGCTACCGCTACGGACGAGATTGAATTAGTTCGGTAGTTAGATCGCTCGATGGCTGTTGTACCAGCATCACCCGGTGAGGGGAGTTTTTCTCCACCCAGTAGATTGATCGGCCCTCGAAATCGTTCAGCTCAACTTTATAGCAATCGACATCACCTGTATGCCCTTCTCCGATTACTTTCAACGTCAAAGAGTAAATCGTGTTCGTCCTCGGATTCACTGAAGTGAAGGCATATTGTGAATTCGTATCCAAGCGAAGCGTTCGAACCAACATGGGAATTTGCGAGAAATCGATTACCGGTTTTGTAAAGGGAAGCGTCTGCGCAGCAGTCTGATTGTACGGCAGCATGACGGTTGTTATCCTAAGGCTGTCGGCTTCGTAAGAACATTTCGTGTCCATCACGATCTGACCGTTGATAATGATCTTCCCCGTCGATTCCAATGGCAGCATATCCGGGGTCATCGTTCCTGAGACCGTCTTCGTGAACCCGGGAGTGATAATGTTAATATAGACTTCGATGACACTGTCTACCCTTGCTATTGAGATCTGGTACAGACCTTCCTGTGTGCCGGTCGTGCGATATGTCGACATTTCTGGTTTCGAGGAAATCCATTGCGTGTCAAATTGTGCTGACGCGATTCCATGGGATGCAATAATCAATAGCGCAGCCATGACAAAGAAAGATAAAGGGTGTTTCATAAAAGTCTCCACTGTTTTGTTTTGATACAGAATTGTTATTGCCCGCTCGCTGCACCACGTCGTTGTCGAGCGGCGAGAATTGAAACCGCGACTCTATCGCGGCATTCTTACAAGTCAGCTGTTTTTTTTCTGGTAATAAAATATGCCACCCAAAAACCGATCCCTATAGTACCGTAAATGATCGCGGCACTAGGTGATTCAGTCAAGAGCCAGTGAGTCTCGCCCTCAGTATGAAAAAAAGAAAAGGGGGCGATGGAAAAAAAGATTGCTAGTGCCATTAAAGAAGAGCGTAATCTCAAAAATCTCTTGGTCTTTGCCAGCGCCTTCATCTCGTTTTTCTCATCCAATCGATCGGGCACGGAACTCGGTAGATGGTCGTGTGATGGAGGTTTTACTTGCCGTTCGAAATCAGGGTTCGCCCGCAGGTATTCCTCAACCAACAGCTTCGTATCGTTGCTGCATTCCTTCGAATAAAAAAGCGGGAGCAGGTCGGTGATGATATCTCTCGTTATTTGCATGGGTTTTCTCCTTTTTGAGTCTTCAAGAGTGAACGAATTTTCATTCTCGCCCTAAAAATCTTTACTTTCACATTTGCGACAGAAAGGCCGGTCGACTTGGCGATATCCTCATAGGACAGTTCGTCCTCCGCCTTCATAATCAGAACCGCCCTGTCGATTTCCAGAAGTGTCTGAAGCGCATTCAATGCGTCATCAAGGTCAAGGCGATCTTGAGCGGTTCGGTCGGACTGTCCGGATTTGTCCTGCAGTTCTTCATCGAGTGGGATAAATCTTTTTTTCCTCCGCTTGTTTTGCAGGCAGAGGTTCCGGGCTATGGTGAAGAGATAGGCTTTCACAGTTTCATGGCGAGTTTCCGCCTGCGATGTCCATAGCCGGACAAATGTCTCCGAGGTTACATCCTTCGCTTCCTCGGTATCTCCTGTCAGCCAGAAGGAAAACCGATAAACATCATTTGCATATTTAGTGTATAACTGGTGAAAGCTTATCGCGTTCTTGCTCATGGATATAATATCCCCGAAATCGGTAGAAGTTACACGTGGAAAGAATTTTTTCAGCAGACAGGTACCACTGTTTTGAAGAATCTCACAAAAGATTTCAGAGACCTAACAGGTTTTTAAAACCTGTTAGGTCTAATTCCGTGTACCAGTTTTCGTTTTCAAGATTACCCTATCTTCAATCTCTTCGCCACGCTGTAGAGATCTTTATCTCCCCTGCCGGAGAGATTGATGAGGACATCTTTGCCTTTCGCTTCGGACTGTGCCATTTTCTCCGCGTACGCAACCGCGTGCGCCGATTCAAGCGCGGGAATAATCCCTTCGACTCGGGACAATTCCACAAAAGCATCGAGCGCTTCCGTGTCGGTTACCGAAACGTATTTGACAAGCCCTGCATCTTTGAGATACGAATGCTCGGGCCCCACGCCGGGATAATCTAATCCCGCGGATATGGAATACGCATTCAAGATATTTCCGTTTTCATCCTGCAAGAGATATTGCATCGCTCCATGAAGCACCCCCGGTTTGCCGAGCGAAAGAGATGCCGCAGTTTTTCCGGTCTCGAGTCCTTCGCCCGCAGCTTCGACTCCGACTAACTTTACTTGCGGTATATCTCTGACAAACTCATAAAAAATTCCCATCGAGTTGCTTCCGCCTCCGACGCAAGCCACGATGTAGTCCGGCAGCTTCCCGAAATTCTCTTTGAATTGCTTCTTCGATTCGCGTCCGATCACCGCCTGAAAATGCCTCACAAGTTTCGGATACGGGTGCATTCCGACGACGGAGCCTATGATATAAAATGTATCGCGAACGTTCGTCACCCAATCGCGAATCGCCTCGCTTGTCGCTTCCTTCAGAGTCTTCGTTCCGCTCAAGACCGGGACTACTTCCGCGCCGAGCAATCGCATCTTGAAAACGTTTGGCTCTTGCCGGTGCATGTCTTCCTCGCCCATATAAACGACACACTGCAATCCGAGCAGCGCACAAACAGTCGCAGTTGCAACACCATGTTGTCCTGCACCCGTCTCGGCAATGATTCTTTTCTTGCCTAATGTTTTTGCAAGCAGCGCCTGACCGATTGTGTTATTGATTTTATGCGCGCCGGTATGAAGGAGGTCTTCCCTTTTCAGGAAGAATCTTGCACCATATTTGTCGCTGAGATTTTTCGCGAAGAAAATCGGCGTCGGCCTGCCGGCATAATTTCTCAGAAGGTATTCAAACTCTTCGTTGAAACTCTTTTCATTCTTAACCGACTCGAACGCCTCGTCAAGTTCCTGTGCAGCTTTGACGAGCGTCTCCGGCACGAACGAGCCACCGTACATTCCGAAATGTCCGCGGTTATCGGGGAGTTTATAGTATGTTTCGATTTTCTCTTTTGTGTTTTCCATAATCATCCTTCGGTAGGGGCTTGACTAATCAAACCCCTACTTGCATTGTTTCGCATTTGAAATAAACTCTTTGATCTTCGTGTGATCTTTTTTCCCCGGCAACAACTCAACTCCCGAAGCCGTGTCAATGCCGTATGGTTTCAATTTCCTGATGGCGTCGCAGACATTTTCGCTTGTCAATCCGCCTGATAAAACGAAGCGCGTTGACAAATCGACACCGCTCCTCACGATCTCCTCCCAGTTCGCTTTTTGTCCGGTTCCGCCGAATTCACCTTGCATAAACGAGTCGAGGAAAATCAAATCTGCGCCGAGCAGAGAAGCCGCTTTGACTTCTTCACCGGCCTTAACACGAACCGAATAGTACAACATTTTTTTGAAATCAAAATCTGCGATCCCAAACTTCGGTTCATAAACTTGCAGTGCGTCAATTTCGGTTGCGTCGATTGCCTCAGCAATTTCCTCAATTGTCGGCTGTACCATCACGCCGACGGTTATAACATAAGCCGAAACTTCGCGCACAATTGCCGCCGCATCATCGAACGAAATAAAACGCTTGCTCTTCGAATAAAGGTTAAGTCCAATTGCATCTGCCTCGTTCTCTACACAAGCGTATGCATCCTGAACATTTGTAACACCGCAAATTTTTACGAACATAGGACAGATAATGATTTTGAATTATTGAAGTTGAATGTTGAGCTAAGAATTGACAGCTCACTTCTGTGTCTTGGAGTAATTCACCGGCATAGCAAATTTCCGCACTTCTGCCGCACGATCTTTCGAGCGCATGAAATGCTCGCCGATCAATACCGCATGATAACCGGCATCTGAAGCTGCACGCAAACCATCGAGGTCGTATATTCCGCTTTCGCTCACGCTCACGATTCCCTTTGGAATCTTTCTCGCTAACTTTTCCGAGACCTTAGGCGACACTTCGAATGTAACAAGATTGCGATTGTTTACTCCGATTATCTCCGCACCCGCGGAAAGCGCAATCTCAAGGTCCTTCTCGCTGTGAACCTCAATTAAACTTCTGAGTCCGCAGGTTTTCGTGGTGGCAATAAATTCCTTTAATATTTTCTCCCCGAGCGCAGCAACAATCAAGAGAACCACATCGGCACCAATTTGTACAGACTCATAAATTTGGTATTCATCAATAATGAAATCTTTTCTCAAGAGTGGAATATCTTGAACAGCTTCATGCACACATTGCAAATCTTCAGCCGATCCTTTGAAGAAATTACTTTCGGTCAAAATTGAAATCGCCGAAGCGCCGCCGGTTTTATAATCTCTCGCCGCTTCCACTGGATCAATGTTGCTCGCTATCATTCCTTTCGATGGCGACGCTCGTTTGATTTCGGCAATTACATTGACAGGCTCGTTCTGCCTACGAATGATTGCATCCTTAAAATCATTCCGCGGCCTGATTCCATTTACTAAACCCACCAACTTCTTGAGTGCAAGTTTTTGCTTCGCTGTTTCTATGGCAGCTTTTTTCTGATTTATTATTGTGTCGAGAAAATTCAAGCCTTCTTGTTCCTCTGAGCCTTAGGCTCACCAGCCTCTGGCTGAGATTTCTTTTTCCTTGGCTGGCTACCTTGACCACTTGTCAGCTTGCCCGCTTTCTTTTTTTCGGAAAAATCCTGCGGGGGAGATTTCATTTCTATAACAGTATCCACCGGCATTGGCTGCTTTTTAACTTTTGACTTTTGATTTTTGATTTTCTTTTCCACAACAGTATCCGCTTGGAAATTTATCGGCTTGTCAGCTGTAAAGGCGGAAGGATGTTCTTTGTAAAAAACTCTCAAGCGTTTGATCCTGTGTCGTGCGACATCCTCGATGCTGAAAAACATTTCTTCGTGATTATAAACTTCATTCTTCTGCGGAAGTTTGCCTGCAAGTTTCTGGACGAAACCTGCCATGGTATCATAATCATCACCTTGCGGAATATTTGCTTCTAAAAGTTCGTTGAACCTGTTGACGGTCATCGAGCCGGAAATGTGTACATCGCCGTTCTCATCACGAACCAGCTCGGACAAATTTTCATCATACTCATCCTGAATTTCACCGACAATTTCTTCAAGCACATCCTCAAGCGTAATGATCCCCTCGGTTCCGCCGAATTCATCGACAACAACTGCAAGGTGAATTTTATCCTTCTGCATGTCGCGCAAGAGCTGACTAATCTTTTTCGTCTCGGGCACGTAATATGGCGGCCTCAAAAGATCCTGCAAAACTATCACGGCACCATTCTCAACCATGGTCAACAAATCTTTTGCATAAATTACTCCCACGACGTTGTCGATTGAGCCGCGATAAACCGGAAGCCGCGAATAACCTTCTTCGATGACTTTCCGCAGCGAACGCCTTGGCTCCTCCTCAACATCTATTGCCACGACATCGCCTCGTGGAATCATTATCTCGCGAACGGTTTTGTCATTAAACTTCAAGACGCTTTCGATCAACTCTCTTTCGAAGACATCTATTTCACCGGTTTGCGTGGTACGATCGAGAATCTCATCGATAATATCTGACCGATCTTCTTTGTCGTTCGTTCCTTTCATCATCCTCTCGGCATACGAAAAAATTTTTGCCGTCTCGGAATAAATGCTGAGTCCAAACCCGACCACCAAAGCGAGCGTAAAAGTCAAGGCAAATACCGCCGAATAAGTTGTCAATTCCAAATCTCCGTACGCATTCGGTAATCCTTTCAGAAAAAATATCGCCGCAAAAAGAGAAATGATTATTGAGACGACTATCGACGCCGAAAGCGGACGCCGTCCGAAGCGGACAACATCAATTGAAAACACAAATCCCCAGCTAAGTGATGCCGCAGCAAAAAGCACTGCAGAGAGAATGAGACTACCGATCATATTCCTGTTATCTCTACAAGAGCGCGAAGCTTGTTTTCTGCCAGCCCTTTTGCAGTCACATCACGCGCCCGATTTATACCGGCTTTCACATCGCGTTCAATTCCAGCTACATAAATAGCGGCACCGGCATTTAGAAGAACGGCATTGTAAAATGAAGACTCCTGTCCTCGTATTGCCATCATGAATGCTTCAACAGCCTCTTCCTGATTTCGAACCACGAGATCATTCATGCTAATACGCTTGAAACCAAAATCTTCCGGCGAGATTTCGTACTTCTCGATCTCGCCAAGCTTTAATTCAGCGATAAATGTTTTTCCACAAAGAGAAATCTCATCCATCGTCGGCTCACCGTGCACGACGAGTGCAGCCTGACTGCCGAGATCTCTAAGCACTTCGGCTATCGGCTCGACAAGCGTCCTGCTGTAAACTCCAATCAACTGACGGTTCGCTCCGGCGGGATTCGTCAGCGGTCCAAGTAAATTAAAAATTGTTCTTACGCCCAGATCGCGTCTGACCGGTGCGGCGAATCTCATAGATTTATGGTGTAAAGGTGCAAATAGAAATGCCAAGCCTATTTCGTTGAGTGAACGTTCGCTCTTTTGCAAATCAAGTCCATCCAGATTTAGTCCGAGTGCTTTGAGGACATCGGCACTTCCGGATTTGCTTGAGACCGCGCGGTTGCCGTGCTTCGCCACGGTTGCGCCGGCCGCCGAAGCAATAATCGCCGCGGCGGTTGAGATGTTAAATGTTCCCGCATTGTCTCCGCCGGTCCCGCAAGTGTCGAGGATAATTTCTTTATCAATGCGGAGTTTATCAGCTTTCTCACGCATAGCAAGTGCACTTCCGACTATCTCATCGACAGTTTCACCTTTCACTCTCAGCGCGACAAGGAATCCAGCAATCTGAGATTCCGTCGTTTCGCCGTTCATAATTTCCAACATTGTTCGGTATGCATCTTCGCGAGAGATATTTTCACCCGCAACAAGTTTTGCAATTGTCTCGCGTATCATTTCAGATCGTTATTACTTTGTGCGCTTTTGCGTAGGCGGGCAGCTCGCGGAAAAGAAGCTCCATGAATTCTTCGCCATATTTATTGTAAAAGTAAGTGAAGTTCAAAACTCTCTCCTGCAAATTCCGGTTCGGAAAAATTGATTGCTGAAATTTCTTCGTCTGCTGCAATACTTGTTCATTCTTCCGGCGATAACCGGCTGTAGTTTTTTCTTCAAGATGCTGGAGATGATAGAGCATCCGCGATATTGTAGAATCCATGGTGCCCTTCAGAGTCGGATCCACCCGCATTATCAGCGGCTCTAATCGATCAATGGCTTTCTTTATCTCTGCGGTAGTCTTCTCAAATTCACCCGGAATATTTTCCGGATTTGCAGCAGTCAATGCCTTTTTCATTATAATCTCAAAGTTCTCGAAAGCGTCTAAAAAATTGAGCTGATATTTATCCATGATTTTTGCGACCCTTCGTTCAAGAATCGTCGCAGTTGCACGCGGAAAAAGTGGCGGCATCTCAACACCGAAATGTTGATAAACTCCTTTGAGCTGCGCAAAGTAAGCGATTTCACCGGGACCGGCAACGTAACCCGCGGTCGGCAAAAGATAATCCTGGCACACCGGACGAAGCACAACGTTCGGACTGAACGATTCCGGCTTGGTTTCGAGAATCATCCGTATCTGCTCGGGCATCAGTTTTCTCTTTGTACCACGAAGCGACATACCGCTTCCGATCGGTTCGAGTCCGCGACGCATTCCATCCTCGATGTAAAATAAATTTATAACCCGCGGCTTAACCTGCACATGATAATTTTCTTCAAGCTCCGCACTTTGCTTTATAACTTCCTCGCTCGTCTTCGGATATGTCTGAAATTCTTTTTCGAAAATCGGCTTTAGAATTTTCTTGATTTCCGCATCGTAAGGATCGATAAGCAGAATATTTTTTCCGAGAATTTTTGTAAGCGTTCTCGCAAACGCAGTCGAATAAGTTTCCCCTTCTTTATAATAGGCAGCCAGCACATTCATTAAAGCCGGCTTATAGTCCGATGCCGGGAGAAGTGCATCGACTTGCTGAAAGACTTGCTCGATCGACGCGTCGAATTTTATTTCGCTCAACGGCTGCAGATTTTCTTCCTCGTCGTTCGTAAATATCGCTTCGACACGAACCACATCGGAAGTGCTGTTCAGCAAATGGATATGGTTCGATTCATCAATGTCGTGATCGTCCCCTTCAAGCCAGAACACCGGCATGAATTCAAATTCCGGAAATCTTTCTTTCAGCTCCGATGCAAGTTTGATCGCGCTAATCGTCTTGAACAAAGTGTAAAGCGGCCCGCAGAACAAGCCGACTTGCTGGCCGGTCACGACGGCGAGGGCATTTTCGCTACTCAAAGTTGCTAGCATAGATTCGTAATCAGAAGAATTATTTAATCGAGCATTTTGCCGGCGAAGCAGCTCGACAATTTTCTTCCTTTTAGGACTAAAACCTGCCAACACATTTGAGAAATGATTTCGCAATTCATTGTCGTTTGAAAAATCGACGCCGTAATACTTCCTGACTTTCTCGAAGTCATAGATATAATCGGTGTAAAGTTTCGACTGTTCGGGCAACTCCGAGAACGGGATTTCCTGAACTTCGGAATTTCCGATTGGGATTTTCTGATTTTCTGAATTTCCTGAATTATTTTTTTCCGAATCCATTATCGACCCGAATTTTCTGGATTCATGAATGTCTTAAATAGTTCTTTTCTCATTTCATCCTGTGCTTCTTTAATTCCGTGAGCTCTGACTAAAAATAGAATTTTCATCTTCTTTATTAAAAAATTGTGCCCTTGTCGTGTCGAAATACATCTTAATTTCGGAAGCCGGTTTCGGGTTTACCGGAGTTGCAACTCGCGCGACAATTTGTGCAGTCGGTGAATTAAAATAGAGATACACCTCGTTTCCCATCGGCTCGGAAATATCGACTTGTAGTGTCGCAGTTGCGTCAAGTGTTCCATGATGATATTCATAAATGGAGATGTGTTCCGGTCGAATTCCGAGATAAAGATGTTTCCCCATGAAAGAAGACATTTTCGATTCGAGCAATTCCGGAATCTCCAATTTGATACTGCCGTTTACCTCGTTGAAGTATAATTTTCCTTTCCTGCATACGGGATCTTCGACTCTTTTTATTTTGCCTTCAAAGAAATTCATCGCGGGACTCCCAATAAATCCTGCGACAAACTTGTTCACCGGATTATTGTAAAGATTAAGCGGTGTTTCGATTTGCTGGACAATCCCGTCTTTCATCACCACGATCCTGTCTCCCATCGTCATTCCTTCCACCTGATCGTGGGTCACATAAATCATCGTGGCACCAAGCCTTTGATGGAGCTTGGAAATTTCAGCGCGCATTTGAACGCGCATTTTCGCATCGAGATTTGAGAGCGGTTCATCAAACAAAAACACTTTCGGCTTGCGGACAATCGCTCTTCCAAGTGCAACGCGTTGCCGCTGTCCACCGGACAACACCTTCGGTTTTCTGTCCAAATATTCCGAGATTCCCAAAATTTGTGCGGCTTCCTTGACACGAGAATCGATTTCCAGTTTGGAATACTTTCTCAGTTTCAGACCGAATGCCATATTTTCATAAACTGTCATGTGCGGATAGAGAGCGTAATTTTGAAAGACCATGGCAATGTCGCGGTCCTTCGGCGGAACCTCGTTGACCAATTGATCTTCGATATAAAGCTCGCCGCTTGAAATCTCTTCGAGTCCGGCAATCATGCGAAGTGTTGTCGTCTTGCCGCATCCAGACGGTCCAACGAGAACGACAAATTCCTTGTCGGCAACGTCAAGGTTCACGCCTTTCACGGCAATAACGCCGCCATTATAAACCTTTGAGATATTGTTGAGTCTGACTCCCGCCATCTTCAATTCCTCGCGACAAGTTTTTCGAGAATCTCAAAAAATTCCGGGAAAGAAATTTGTGCCCATTCGGCGTTCTTGATTACAGTCGTCCCGCGTGCGGCGAGTCCGGCTATTGCAAATGCCATGGCGACCCGATGATCTTTGTATGAACTTATTTCAGCTTCATTCAAGTTTCCCGTACCGTTTACGATGAAGCCGTCGTCAAGTTCTTCGACTTCCGCACCCATCGCTTCGAGGTTGTCAACAATCGCGACGATGCGGTCAGATTCCTTTCTGCGAAGATCATGAGCATCATGGACAATGGTTTCACCTTTTGCAAATGCCGCTATCACGCCGATCACCGGAAGTTCGTCTATAAGCCGGGGGATTAGTTCCCCCTTAATTTCAACTCCGTTCAATTCAGAGTGAGAAACCGTTACATCGCCTATCGGTTCGCCCGCAGCTTCCCGAATATTATTAATCTCAACTTTTGCTCCCATCATAACGAGGACATCTAAAAATCCGGCGCGAGTCGGATTCAATGTGACGCCAACGGCTGTGACGGACGAGTTCGGAAGAATTGCCGCAGCAGCTAAGAAAAATGCTGCAGAAGAAATATCACCGGCGATGTCATATTCCATCGGCACGACGATATAATCGCAAGAAATTTTCGTTTCGAATCCCGATGAGGTTTTCGTTTTATTCAGCTTCAGCATTCGCTCGGTGTGGTCGCGTGATTCCACCGGCTCGACGACAGTCGTCTCGCCGCTCGCGAACATCCCGGCGAGTAAAATTGCCGACTTTACTTGCGCGCTCGGAAGTGGAAGCTCGTATCTAATGCCATGCAGTTCAGTTGAAGGGAAAATTTTTAAGGGGGGGGTCATATCGTATGATGGAACAATGTTTGCGCCCATCTGTGAAAGCGGTTCAACTATCCTTCGCATCGGTCTGCGCCGGAGAGTTTCATCGCCGTTGATTGCGCTTTCAAATTTTTGTCCGGCAAGGACTCCGGTCAGCAGTCTCATCGTTGTACCACTATTGCCTGCGTCGAGAATCTCATTCGGAGCAGAAAAAGAAAATTTCCCCTTCCCGTGAACTTTGATTACACCATTCGCCTCCTCGATTTTCACGCCAAGCCGCGACAAACAACTCCTCGTGCTTTTCACGTCCGCACCTCTGGAAATTCCGTCGATTTCCGACAAGCCATTTGCGAGCGATGAAAAAATCAAAGCCCTGTGGGAAATGGACTTATCGCCGGAAACTTCGAACGAACCGCTGATTGAGGACGCTGCTCTTACCTCGTAATTCATTTATCCAATATAAATTTGGAGGGGGGATTTTCCAATAAGGAGAGGAACAGAGAGATTACTTAAATCTTGTGAATAAGAACCATAGCTGTCATAAGGCTTGAAATTAGAAACGCAAAAAGATAAACAAATATGCCTCGTCTGATAGTCATTGGACGGGTATGAGCCCCGAAACATGGTCAATCTTAATTTGACCATGTTCAAGCACAAGATGGAAGGTCCATTTATTTACTAATGTTGGGCTCCTCATGTAAAACAAGTCAATTGAAGACTCATCTGCTCGGAGCGTCTTGTATCCCTTTACCTCCCATTTATAACCGTACATAAACCAATTACTATGTCCCGCAAGCGATAATACAAGATCCCCCATTACACCAGATATGTCAACATTATCAGCAAGCACGAGTTCATCATCTGTCCTAAGTTTCACTAGTTCAGTATCTGCAGCGAGTAAGTTTTTCATCGTATGATCCTTCCACGATTTCGTGAAGAAACCCGATCCGTAATATTTTTCAATGTCTTCCTTGGTGCCAAGTGTATCGATGCGATAGACTTTTTTGCCCCGCATCCTTACAAATTTGAGGACGTGGCGTTCGCTGTCATCAGCCATGGAGAAAGGAACGTACCACTTCAAGAAGTCATTCATGCGGTTTATACACTGTGCCTTCATGCTATCTGCCTGTTGGGTCTCTCTTTGCACTTCTTGATGAACATTGCCGCGGGAACATTCCATTGCTAAGAAGCTAAGAAACATAAACGTGGTAAGATAAAAGAACATGCTCCTTTTCATTTCGTACCTCACTATTTTACTTCCAAATCTTCAGATCAAATGTTCCGTCTGAAGTTGCAACTCCTCTGAACATTCCCGACGTATTGAACTCCATCGCATAGTTTCCGTCTTTGTCAACTGCGATAACTCCGCCGTCGTCGGTTTGAAGAATCTTATAAATGACTTCGTTGACAGCGTCCTTTAGGGACAAGCTCTTGTACGCCATCAGAGCAGAAATGCTGAATGCGACTGCGTGTTTGATAAACTTCTCTCCCCAACCTGTTCCGGAGACTGCGCAGGTTTTGTTGTCGGCATAAGTTCCATCACCAATCAAAGGTGAATCTCCAATTCTCCCCGGCATTTTTCCTGTCATCCCGCCGGTTGAAGTTCCCGCGGCAAGATTTCCATATTCATCGAGCGCAACGCAGCCGGTTGTGCCATGATTACCTTCTTTAATTTTCTTCATGTACTCTTCCAATTGCTTTTTCCGCTCCGGAGTATCGAAGTAGCTGTTCGGCACAAGTTCGATTCTCATCTTCTTCGCAAACTCTTCGGCACCGCCATAAGCCAACAACACATGCGGAGTTTTCTCCATGACAAGTCTCGCAAGAGAAATCGGATGCGCAATGTGTTCAATCCCGGCAACTGCGCCGCAAGACAGGTCACGACCATCCATTATCGACGCATCCAATTCGTGAGTCCCTGCCGAAGTATAGACCGCACCGATTCCGGCATTGAATTTCGGATCTTCTTCGAAATACCGGAGAACATTTTCAACTGCATCAAGACTTGAGCCGCCATTCACCAAAATACTCTTTCCGATCTCAAGAGCTTTCTTTAGCGACGAATAATATCCCTGTTTAACTGAATCGGGTATTGACTCGCTGATAGTTCCCGCTCCGCCGTGAATAACAATGACGTACCTGTCGTTTCTTTCGTGTAACCTTGCCGATGTCGTCGAATTCATCAATCCAATAAAGGCAAAGATTTGTATGACAAAAATTAACAGACGATTTTTCACGAAAGTCCTCCTTCTATTACGATCAAGTCGATGACTTCGACGTATGAAGCTTGCTATGCCATCTACCGTAAAGAAAATAAATCACCAAGCCGACAGCAAGCCAGCCTCCGAATCGAATCCATGTTATTCTCGGCAATCCGAACATCAGGTAGAAGCACGAAATCACTCCTAATAGCGGAATCACTGGCACCCATGGCGTCTTGAACCCGCGCGGGCGATTCGGCTCACGTTTTCTCATGATGACAATTCCTATGCAGACAAGAATGAAGGCGAACAGGGTACCGATGTTGGTGAGATCAACCATTTCGTCGATACTGGTAAACATCGCCGTGACGCCAACCGCAACTCCGGTAAGGATCGTCGTGACGTAAGGTGTTTGAAACTTTGGGTGAACCTTCGCGAAACTTTTCGGCAGCAATCCATCGCGCGCCATTGAGAAAAATATCCTCGGCTGACCGAGCTGAAAAACAAGCAGCACGGCGGTGTGCGCAACAACAGACCCGAAGGCAACGATCCCTATTATCAGGTTTCCCCATTTCTGAATGTTTGCATATTGAAGCGCAAGCGTCAGCGGCTCAGCCTGAGATGTCGAGAGTGTATGCACCAGGCTCTTGTAAGGAATGATTCCCGTGAAGACTGCCGCAACGAGGATATAAATCAGCGTGCTGATGACAAGCGAGCCGATGATACCAATCGGAAGATCGCGCTTCGGATTGCGAACCTCCTCCGCCACAGTTGAGACCGCGTCGAATCCTATGTAAGCAAAAAATACAATCGCGGCACCGGCCTGGATGCCCGCCCAGCCGTTCGGCGCGAACGGCGTCCAGTTCGCAGGCTTCACATAATGCACTCCAACGAAGACAAAGAATCCGAGCACAACGAGTTTGATCATAACCATATATGTGTTCATGGTAGCGCTCTCGCGAATGCCTATCACGAGGACAATCGTGATGAGCGCGACTATTGAAAACGCAAGTACGTTGAAAACGATTGGTATTCCGAAAATGTGTGGAGCATGCTGGAGAAGCCCTGGAATCTTTCCCGCGGTTCTGACATCAGTGGAAAGCCAATCGGGAATGATGATTCCAAAGCCTGAGACGAGAGTCTTGAAATAGTTTGCCCAGCTAATCGCGACCGCAACATTCCCGACAGCGTATTCGATTATCAAGTCCCAGCCAATAATCCATGCAATCATTTCGCCGAGTGTCCCGTAAGCATAAGTGTAAGCGCTTCCTGAGATTGGTACCATGGCAGCGAATTCCGCGTAACAGAGCGCTGCAAAACCGCATCCGATTGCCGTAAAGATAAATGACACAATCAAAGATGGACCGGCCCCAGGCCGGGTTAGATCGCCTGCGGCAGCAGTTCCGATTGTCGCAAAGATCCCCGCACCTATGATTGCACCGACACCAAGCATCGTCACATCGAACGCGCCTAAAGCGCGCTTCAGTTTGTGCTCAGGTTCTTCTCCTTCGCTAATGATTTCATCGAGCGACTTGGTACGAAAAAAATTCATCTAATTGTCCTCACAAGTTGTAATAATAATAAGTTGAAATGTAGGGACATATAAAAATAAATGCAACCGGGCATGAGGCTCATCTGAGCCTAAAGCTCATCAGCATTTGGCTGAAGCCGCAGGCCAAGTTTTGTTTATGTTTAGTGGATAGTGGGGCGGTAAAATGCATTTGCCGGTAAAGCCCGCGATCGCCCGGTGATGTTGGTGAGTTTTAAAGAACGTTTGATAAAATGCGGTGGAGTTCGTTCATCCGCATAGTCGCTTTATCTCTGCGCGAAGCTCATCGATTACTTCCCTATTCTGGATGAGTTTGTTTGTTCCTTCCTTTACTGAGATAACGTAAAAGACTTTTCCCCCATACTTCTTCGTAAACTTCTTGTGGGTCTCCGCTTGTTGACTCCGTTCCTTGAATATCTCAGGGATATGGGATACACCGCTGGCGGGTTTTATCTGAAGACCGATATACTTGTCTCCAACTTTGATGAAGAAATCCACGTTGAAGAGTCGGTCCCACTCGTCCGGTGCCGGTTCAATCTTGACACCTAAAGTCTCCTGTAGCTGACCATACACAGTGCGAATCTCAGTCGTGTAGCCGTCGTATGTTCGGTCGATGACCAACTGCAATAAATAGTGGATGCAATCTTCCTCGGTTACCTCTTCGACTTCGGAAGCGATAACTTCTGTCACCTTGACGTAGAGCTTCCTGCCAAGTTCTTCGATGTGCTCTCTACTTCGTATGTTTTTAAAATAGTAGTTTCTCCACTCTTCGAGATTCCTTGGCGCACACTTTCGTATTGCTTCCGAAACCGCACCGACATTTCTTTTGAAGTTAAGCTGGAAGCGATTGGTTGCGCTGTTTAATATCCACTCTTTAGGCATTAGTCTGGCTCAGAAGATTCTGGAATTTGTCGCGATATTTGTAGTTTCGCCCAATATCGACAGAGACTAACACGCTTTTGATAAGGTGAGCATTTAAGAAAGTCTTGTTCTTCAGGTAAACGTATGAGAGAAGATTGCCTGCATCATCATACTTGTCCTTGTCGAATTTCAAGAACACCTTCTGACCCTTTGTCTTCTCAACAAGATATGCAATAGCTTGTTCGCGATGCGATGGCTCTTCAGCAACCCCCAGCAGCCGGACTGATAAACCAGTGTCGAGAATTAGTATTTCCGGACTCACAATCTCTTTCACTGTGTGAAGCTCTATCTTGTCTTCGTTGTCGCATTCTTCGATTTTTGAGCCGAACTTCAACTGGCGGGGATCAATCTTCTTGTCAAATTTATGTGGATCTGAGAACCTATACGGAAGTGCCTCAACTAGTCTGGAGAAATCATCATTGGATGGTCTCTCGCTGGTAAATTCATAAGTTGCATCGCCGAAGATATCTCGCTCAGACACTTTAAGTTTGTTCTTGATAATCGGAACAAACTTAGGATTGATCTCGTAGCCCACTGAGTTTCTGCTGAGGTTATTTGCAGCGAGGGATGTTGTTCCGCTGCCAAGGAATGGATCAAGAACCGTATCGCCCACAAATGAGAACATTCTAATCAACCGGCGCGGAAGCTCTTCAGGGAACATTGCGAGGTGTTTATCCTGCCTCTCTCCAGCAAAATTCCAGTGGCCTGCAAAGTAGGTGTTCCATTCTTCTGTGGTAAGCTTCGATAGTTCCTTTACCTCTTTGTCGACCTTCGGCGGGGCACCCAATTTCTTGAAAATCAGAATGAACTCATAGTCTATTTTGAGAATACCATTTCGTGGGTATGGAAATGAACCCATTATACTTGCGCCGCCGGTGGTGTTGGTTGTTGTCACCTTTTGCCAGATGATGGCTCCCATATAATCCATGCCGAGAGCTTCACAGAATTTTGTGATCTCGGTTCTGATTGGAATGACTTTGTAGCGACCGTAGTAAACTGAGCGGGCAAATTGGTCCCCTATATTGATGCAGAGTCGGCACCCCTTCTGCAGGACTCTGAAGCATTGGTTCCAGACGAGGTTTAGATTATTGATGTAGTCTTCGTAAGAGTCATGGAAACCCAATTGGTTTTCGGTTCCATAGTCCTTAAGCTGCCAATACGGTGGCGAAGTAATCACTAAGTGAACAGACTCATTGGAAAGTTCACTCATCCTTCGCGAGTCACCGATAATGATTTTGTGGTGAGTAGCCATAGCTTTATCTAAATATACAAATAAGCTAAATGAATTGCTGATCTCTCTATTCTTTTCCAACGCGCGAATAACTTGTCCCAACCAACGTCAGGATGGTGTTTATCCTGCTCAACCTTTCTTGGCTTCATCAAAACTTGCCCGCTCTCCATGCCATGACCTTTTCCCACACCTTGTGGCCTAAAATGTGAGCTGCCGCAACTATATTGTCAAGTTTCGCGATTCAGCAGACCGTCCATGACGCGTGGACGCATAGAACAAGCTCCATGGTATGCCATTGAACGAGCATGGTGGCATTGTGGTGTTATGGTGCCGCTGCCGTCATAGTTATTGCTGTTACATGATCTCAAAAGATGTAGCCGGCTACTAAAGAGAATTCTCCTCCGTTGTAGTTCATTCTTGCCCCGACGGGATTCTCAAAATCTGCCATAAGATGATAACCTACGCCGGCTCCAAGCTTGAAGTGATTACTGAGGAAGAAATCTACACCCACGCCAAGGCGCCCCCCGATCGCGGTCTCCATATATGCTTGCTGAGAAAGAAGCATGTTAGATGCTTCCGATCCGAAATAACTTCCGACTGCAGCGGAAAGGTATGGACGAATGTTATCGTCAGGCCCGGGTTCGGGAACGTAGTAACGGATGCCAAGCAATAGGGGAATAACAGTACTCGCTTGCTGCGTAACATTGGAAGCATTTACGGTTGCACTTGCATGAGCCGATAGCAGGCTGGCGGTCACTGTCAATGCAAGGTTTTCCCTTAACCAGTATGAATAACCGAGTCCGCCCACAAAACTGGTTCCTGCGTTCGATTGAATTCCCGTGGGCCCAATTGTATTCGATGCCCTCGCGCCTCCCCAAACGCCGAGGCTAAGCTCAATGGCTGACCTCCTGTCGAGAGAAAGGTCCTGTGCCATAGAAACGGAACCCATAGTGATAATTATAAGAACCAACAAGAGTGATTTAGTAATTGTCTTCATTGTTGACCTCCATTTTCAATTTTAGAACATCCCACCTCATTTCGTTAGGGCGGCGGCGTGTAATTATTGTAGAAACGACTGTCATATATTATTCAATTTCTGGTTTGCATACGCCATGACCTATCGCGACTAATATCGCAATGGCGCTTATCCTGCTCAATTATTCTTCGCTCATCAGAATACTTCTGTTCTCAGCGCCATACTGTTCAATGGTAATCTAATCTCTCTCCATGATTTTGTCAAGCATTCCCACTACTACGTCTCTAAATATAGTTGCCTGTCTAAACTTCTGTACTGTATGGCTTCCCCGATATGTTCCGGCAAGATACCTTCCCGTTCCGCAAGGTCTGCAATTGTCCTCGCGACTTTGAGGATTCTATCGTATGCCCGCGCACTCAAGCCCAATTTAGTAATCGCTTGCTTAAGAAGGTCTTCACCTTGCGAATTTATCTGACAAAACTCTCTTATCTCTTTGCTCTGCATATCCGCATTCTTGAACAATCCCTTTCGCCCGTTGAATCTCTTGCTCTGTATTTCCCTTGCTCTCGTCACTCTCTCGCGTATCACCTTTGATGGCTCACCGGAACGCTTGCTGGATAATTCGGCATATTTCACCGCCGGCACCTCAATATGGATATCGATCCTGTCAAGCAATGGCCCGCTGATCTTCGACATGTACCTTTGTATTTGAACTGGTGTGCAGCTGCAGGTTGATCCCGCCGCGCCATGGTTTCCGCACGGACACAAATTGCTTGCGGCAACCAGCATGAACTTCGCCGGGTAATCGATAGACATCTTAGTCCGACTGATAGTTACATGGCCGTCTTCAAGCGGTTGTCTCAAAACCTCCAATGCATTCCTGTCGAACTCCGGCAGCTCATCAAGAAATAGAACACCATGGTGCGCCAGTGAAATTTCACCGGGTCTCGGTATAGCACCTCCACCGACAAGAGCGTTATCTGAAATCGTGTGGTGCGGTGATCTGAACGGGCGGATTGCAATCAATCCGGAATCAATTGGAAGCAGCCCGGCGACGGAATGAATTTTGGTCGTCTCAAGCGCTTCTTCAAAAACCATATCCGGCAAAATTGTCGGCAGCCTCTTTGCCAGCATTGTCTTTCCACTTCCGGGCGGGCCGATCATGATGACGTTGTGCCCGCCTGCTGCCGCCACTTCAAGCGCGCGCTTCACGTTCTCCTGTCCTTTCACATCCGCGAAGTCAATCGTATATGATTGTTCTTTACAGAAAATTTCTTCTTTATTGACATGGAATGGTTCGAGAAGTTTGTACTCGCCGCTTAAAAGCTGGACTGCTTCGCCCAATGTTTCGACGGGATATACACTGATTCCGTCAACCATAGCGGCTTCCTTTGCGTTTCCTTTCGGAAGGATCATGTATTGTACCCCTTTGTCTCGCGCCTCGACGGCTATCGGAAGAATTCCATGCACAGGCCTAACTGTACCATCAAGGGCAAGCTCGCCCAGGATAACGAAATTCGCAAGGTCCGATTGATCTAAGCCTCCGACTGCAGCCACGATTCCGATTGCAATCGGTAGATCGAACGCGCTTCCTTCCTTCTTTACGTCAGCGGGTGCAAGGTTGACAACAATTCGATGATAAGGAAATTTCAGATTGGAGTTCTTGATTGCCGCCGAAACCCGTTCGCGGCTTTCCTTGACTGCGTTATCGGGAAGTCCGACAACGGAGAAATTGAAGAGTCCGCCCTCGATATGAGTTTCGATCTCGACTAAGAATGCGCTCACACCGTAAGTGGCGGCACTGGTTAGTTTGGAAAGCATAATGCCCTCTGACTTTTTGTTTTTGACTCTAAATCTTAGCTAAAATGTGCCATAAAACAAAATGCGGTCGCATAGCGTGCATAACCTTGTTCACTGCTCACAGTCAATAGCTGCCAAAAGCTATGACCTAAATGCAATCAGTTACAACTTTTCTATCTTCGCCCAGGTATCTCGCAGCGTCACCGTGCGATTGAATACAAGATTATCTGGTTGAGAAACTTCACCTACACAAAAATATCCAAGCCGTTCGAATTGGAAACGATCCTGTGGCTTCGCATTTGCTAAACTTCGTTCCACTTTGCAACCCATGACAACTTCGAGAGAATTGGGGTTGATGAAATCTTTCCAGTTCTCACCAATAGGATCGGCAACATTAAAAAGCCTGTCATAGATATGTGCTTCAGCGTCCAAAGCATGTTGAACGGATACCCAATGAATCGTTCCTTTTACCTTCCGAGCACTCGCCGGCGAACCACTTCTCGTATCCGGATCATAAGTGCAATGCACCTCGACGATCTCACCCGTCTTCGGCTCTTTTACGACACCGATACACTTAATTATGTAAGCGTAGCGCAACCTTACTTCTGCTCCAATTGACAATCGAAAATATTTTTTCGGAGGAATCTCACGGAAATCACCATGCTCGATGTAAAGGACTTTGGAGAACGGAATCTTTCGCGCCCCCATCGAAGCATCCTCCGGATTGTTGACGGCATCAAGCTCTTCGACAACTCCTTCAGGATAATTTTCAATGACAAGTTTGAGCGGATGAAGCACAGCCATGACGCGCGGCGCACGTTTGTTCAAATCGAATCGCAGACAATCTTCGAGCACCGACACGTCGATCACGCTGTCTGCTTTCGAAACTCCGATTCGCTCCGCAAAAAGCCGGATCGACTCCGGAGTATATCCGCGCCGCCGCAATCCGGAAAGTGTCGGCATCCTCGGATCATTCCAACCGCTGACATAATTCTCCTGCACAAGCTGGAGGAGCCTTCGTTTGCTCATCACGGTATATGTCAAGTTCAATCGCGCAAATTCGATTTGCCGCGGATGAAAAATTCCGAGCTGTTCCACGAACCAATTGTAAAGCGGCCGGTGATCTTCAAACTCCAAAGTGCAGATCGAATGAGTGATCCCTTCGATCGAATCGGACTGTCCATGCGCCCAATCATACATCGGATAAATGCACCACTTGTCGCCGGTGCGGTGATGTGTCGCATGTAAAATTCTATACATCACAGGATCGCGCATATTGAGATTCGGCGACGACATATCTATCTTAGCGCGCAGAGTTCTTGAACCGTCGGGGAACTCGCCCTTATGCATTCGTTCGAACAAACCCAGGTTTTCCTCGAGCGTGCGATTACGGTAAGGGCTCTCTTTCCCCGGTTCCGTAAGTGTGCCACGATATTCACGAATCTCATCCGCGCTTAGATCGTCGACATACGCTTTGCCCTTCTTGATGAGCACAAGAGCGTACTCGTAAAGTTTATCGAAATAATCTGAGGCGTAGAATTCTCTTTTTTCCCAATCGAACCCAAGCCAATGCACATCTTGTTTGATTGAATCCACATATTCCACTTCTTCCTTAGTCGGATTCGTATCGTCGAAACGAAGATTGCAAAGTCCTTTGTAATCTTTCGCCGTTCCAAAATTCAGGCAGATAGACTTTGCATGACCGATGTGAAGATAGCCGTTCGGTTCAGGAGGGAACCGTGTATGCACAGTCTTGTACTTCTCCGCCTTCAGGTCCTCATCGATAAGGTCCCGGATAAAATTTCTTTTTTCCGGTCCCTCGCCCGTCGTTTTCGTAATCTTTTGATTCTTCTCGTTTTCCATAAAAACTATTTCAATCTTTCAATTGCTAAATTAATTCTTCTAATAGTTTCTTCCTTGCCGAGGATAGAAACAATTTCGTAAACACCCGGTCCTTCTCCAACTCCAGACGCGGCAAGCCGCAATGGATGAATCAAATCTCCATTTCCAATCTTCAACGAATCCACTGTATGTTTCAATGCTGCTTCGTAATCTCCCTTTTGAGGATTCCCCAATTTGGAAAATTTACCTGCCAAAACTTTTAAATGCTCAGCCGAATGCTCGTTCCACCTTTTCTTTACAACCGCCGGATCATATTCCTTAGGTTGTTGAAAAAAGTAAGGACTCTTTTCGACAAAATCTTTTACAAACGTTACTCTTTCACGCATAGCTCCGATAACATTGAGCAAATATTGATCTGAAAAGTCTTTGTGCTCAACCAAAGACTGGTCAAGACAATATTTCAGCATTACAAGAACTTCAGCGTCCGGTTTGCTACGTAGGTGCTGGAAATTCAGCCAATTCAACTTTTCAAGATTAAATATAGCACCTGCCTTTCCAACACGTTCCAGCGAAAACTCTTTGATCAACCCACCAAGAGTGAAAATTTCCCGATCATCGCCGGGGTTCCAGCCAAGCAATGCAATGAAATTCACGAGCGCTTCAGGCAGGTAACCATTTCTCTGATAATCCTCAACTGCAACATCACCCTGTCGCTTGCTCAACTTTGATCGATCAGGATTCAAAAGGAGCGGCAGGTGTGCAAACTTCGGCAGTTCCCATCCGAAAAATTGATACAACAAAACGTGCTTCGGAGTGCTGGACAGCCATTCTTCGCCGCGAATGACGTGCGAAATTTCCATTAGATGATCGTCCACAACATTTGCGAGATGGTATGTTGGATAGCCATCGGACTTCAATAAAACTTGATCGTCAATTTGCTCGCTCGAAAATTCAACATCACCACGGATGATGTCTGAAAATTGGATCATCGTTTCATCCGGAACTTTCATCCGAACGACAAAAGATTTCCCGGCAGCCATGTTCTCTTGAATTTCCGTTTTAGAAAGTTGCAGACACGTGCGGTCATATTTGGGAGTCAATTTTCTTTTCTCTAAATCTTTCCGCATCTGCTCGAGCCGATCCAGCGCGCAGAAGCAGCGATATGCCGTTTTCTTTTCAATGAGAACATCGACGTGCTTCTTGTAAATGTCCGTTCGCTCGCTTTGGATGTAAGGACCAAATTCTCCCCCGATCCCTGGACCTTCGTCATATTCTAAACCAGCCCAACGAAGTGTCTTGATCAAATTCTCAACCGCACCTTCTACATACCGCGCTCGATCCGTGTCTTCAACGCGTAGAATAAATTTTCCGCCGTTTTTTCGTGCAAAAAGAAAATTATAGAGTGCCGTGCGAAGTCCGCCGACGTGCAAATAACCTGTCGGACTCGGCGCAAATCTTACTCGAACTTGATAAAAACCCATAACCTTGAATTCTTAGTTTTTAATTTTGAATTATGAATTAAAATTTAACATCCACAATTCAAAATTTAGACTCACGCCTTTTTCTTCGGCTCATATTTGATCTTGAGCTGCTGCATCCGGTAACGAAGCCTTGATCTGGTCAACCCCAAAATTTTTGCAGCTTGCATTTGATTTCCGCCGGTAAGGTCAAGTGTCTGCAAAATCGCCTCACGCATAATCTCATCCATCTTGATACCCTGACTTGGAACGGAGACGATGTTTTTATCTTCCAACACCTTTGTTTCGTTGAAACCCGGATGATAATTTAGAAAAGCAAGATGCTCTGGCTTGACAACCGTGTCTGTCTCAAGCAGCGCAATTCTTTCGATTGCATTCTTCAACTCTCGCACGTTTCCAGGCCAGGAATACCTTTCGAGTACCTTGACGGCGTCGGGAGTGAAACCTTTGATGGATTTCACGAACTTCTTATTGAACTCTTCAAGAAAAGTATTTGCGAGAAGCGCGATATCCTCAACCCTTTCTCTCAAAGATGGCACAGCAAGCTGCGCTACATTGAGCCGGTAAAAAAGATCTTCGCGAAAAGTTCCCTTCTCAACAGCCGCTTTCAAATTCTTGTTTGTCGCGGCAATTATCCTGACATCGACCGTGATTTCTTTCGAGCCGCCAAGCCGGTAGAACCGTTTTGATTCCAGAACTCGAAGAAGTTTCACCTGCAATTCATGTGTCAGCTCGCCGACTTCATCCAACAGAATTGTCCCGCGGTTTGCAAGCTCGAATTTCCCTTGTCTCATTTTGTCCATCGCACCCGTGAATGCGCCCTTTTCATATCCGAAAAGCTCGCTCTCGGCAAGTTCTTTCGGAATTGCACCGCAGTTAATCGAAATGAACGGGCCGTCCGACTTGTCACTCTTCTCGTGAATAAGTCGCGCGATGAGTTCCTTGCCCGAGCCGCTTTCTCCAACTATCAGCGCCGTCGTATCCGCACGGGCAAGCCTCTCTGCAGTGTAAACAACCCTACGCAAGATTTCGCTCTTTCCAACAATTGCATATGGACCAAACTTTTGCTGCATCTCATCTTTAAGCAGTTCGTACCGGCGCTCGAGATTTTTCCGGTTCAACGTTTTGTTAATCAGAATTTCAAGCTGCTCAAGATCGAGAGGCTTAAGAACGAAATCTTCCGCTCCCAATTTTATGGCACGCACGGCACTGTTGACATCGGAAAAAGCAGTAATGAGAATTACCGGAGTGTCGTTATTTTCACTGCGAAGTTTTTGTAAGATATCTAAGCCGGTTATCGAGCCTAAATAAAGATCGAGGAGCAAAATGTCGGGCTGAAAATCAATAACATGCTGGAAAGCTTCCTCACCTTTAAGAACAGAAACAACTTCATACCCGCTTCTGGTAAGAACTGCATTCAGGGAATTATTAAGAAGCTCATCATCATCGACTATCAGTATTTTATTTGCCAACGTTATTTCTCTTTCCCTGCGGACGTGTTCTGCGCCCGGAAATGAATCGTAACAGTTGTGCCGGCGCCCGGCTTTGTTTCAAAATCGAGACTCGCGTCGTTCAACTCGAATAATCGGTTTGAAATGGATAATCCCATTCCTGTCGCGCCATCTTTTGTAGTATAAAACGGTTCCGTGGCAAACTTCGCAGAATCTTCATCCATCCCAATGCCTGTGTCGGCAATTTTCAAAATGATTTCATTTTTATTACTCGAATTCCCAAGTTTTAATAACAGCTTACCGCCGTTGGGCATCGCCTCGATCGAATTTTGTACGATATTAAGAATAGCATGAAGAAGCTGTGATTTGTCGGCGAAGACAATGTCATCTGTACCACCTTGTTCAATATCAAAAGCGATTTTGTATTTCTGCAGAGATGTTCTCGCCAACCCGGCAATCTCTGACAGCAAAAGTCCTAATTGCAACTTTGCTTTTGACGGCGACGGCGGCTGAGCGAAATTCATTGTCTCGCGGAGGACTTTCTCAATTGACTTCACTGCCGTGAGTGCCGATTTCGTAAATTTCTTTTCAGGTAGATTTTCGTCTAAACTACGATCATAAAACTGTAGATTCACCGAGATGACGTTCAGCGGATTACTTATTTCATGTACGAGTCCTTGTGACAATCTTCCGAGCGCCCGCAGCTTATCGAGCGCTATAAATTTTTCCAGCCACTCTTTTCGCCGTGTCATATTTCTGAAAATTATCAGGTAAAGATTATCTTCGGTCCCGGTTGGAGCGCCACTGATGTCGAGAAAAATTTTCGTCGCATTGTTTTCATATGAGCTTTCAAATTGGACATGTTCCCCGCGCAAGATTTTATCAAGCAGAAGCTCGCCGAAAGGTTTAAGCTCTTCTAACTTCTTCTGCGAAAGCGCTTTCTCATTCAACTTCAGAATTTTCCGCGCATGAATATTTGATTCTATCACTGTACCATCACGTTGACTCACCAACAATATGCCATCATTTGCTGAAACGAATAGCTGCCTGTATTTCCTTTTTTCACGATCAAGTTGATCGTTGCGCTCGACTAACTTCCGATTGACAGCTTCAAGCTCCGCCATTTTCGCTTCGAGCCTTCGTACAAGAGCCGCGTTGTACTCCTTCAGGAAAGTCCCTTCAGAAACACCGCTGCCCACTTCACTGCCAGCTCGATCTTCCTTTAACTTTGAAAGAATTCCAAGCAGTTCATCGGGATTAGCGGACTTCTTCAAAACTCTCGATACACCGACACCAATTGCGAACTTCACATCAGAATCATCTGTGTATTCTCCGGTCATAATAATTACAGGTAGATCTTTGTATTCTTCCTTGCCCTTAAGAGTTCTACACAGTACAAAGCCATCCATGCGTGGCATCAAAGCATCCGAAATAACAACGTCGAACTTGTTCCTACCGATTATCTCCAGCGCTTCATATCCGTCGGATGCAGTCTCGACTGAATGGCCAGCGTCTTTCAGTATTTCAGAAAGGGCAAGACTGTTTTCGGTATCGTCGTCAACCAGAAGGATTTGCATTAGTCAGGTGATATTGAAAAATATTTTAACTAAATAGTACAAAAATTGCAATTACGTATATCACACTGAAAATTTAGCTCGTAGTCCCGTCATAATTTATTCCGCGCAATTTGTACATGATATGCAAGATGCCGTTGCCGCCTTGCGGCACCCCGCATCATAATAAGAAATATAATTCTGGAGCGGCAAAGACGGCATTTATAAGTCGGGATGGCGCGACGCGCTCATCTATGACTCATAGACCCGCCGTTCGCTCCACGCCTTTGCTCTCTGCTCTTTGGCTTCTACTGGTAAAGTTCTTGTTAGTCTGATGGGGGTTAGATTGACGGTCTTGACTTTCTTCGCGGGAAAAAATATTTGACTCTCAGTGCCGCTTCTCCCGATAAAATCCTATCAAATCTGTATTCGCCGGGTTGTAGCCTAATTGCCTCTGCATTGTCACAATTTGTCCGCGATGATATGTAAAGTGGTTGAACAACTGTTGAAGCGCCCAAATCCCCGGCTGCGTATACTCATTCCCTTTCATGTCTTTATATTCCAACCGAGATTCAAGCTGCTCATCGGTAAACCCATTTATCAAATCCGACAACTTTTTATCAAGCCGGTCCCATTCACTCTTGAAATCATTCACGCTTTTCAACTTTGAATCGTCAAGCGGCGTAACGGGTTCTCCAGACAATCTTTTCAACCAAATATTTTCAGCGCCAATTATATGAAGCAAAGTCCCGCGTACCCCCCCATGGCTCGAGTGCAAATCTTTTTCGAAGTCCTCTTGCTTCATCGGCTCTAGCGAAGTAAGCAATCGCTCCTTCGCCCAACAACTGTATTCCAAAAGCTCAAGAATATCCGTCTTGTCCACGACAATTTCTTCTCTGTTCAGCGCAACAATTACCAATCAACTTTTGGCTATTAGCTGCTAACCTTGTGTTCCACCTAATTTGTTGACATGCTTTGTCAACTTCGACTTCTGATTTGCGGCTTTGTTTTTATGGATCAGTCCTTTTGAAGCAAGTTTATCGAGAGTCGAGACGGCTTCTTTCAAAGCAGCAGATGCCTTCTCTTTGTCTTTCTCAGCGCGAACTTTTTTCAACAGCGTTTTCATCTCAGATTTTTCTTCTTTGTTCACCGTTCGGCGTTTAATGCTCTGTCGAGCTCTCTTCTCTGCCGATTTATGCTGTGCCATTATGTTCCCTTTTTTTATTTTAAATAATATTTCAGTGGATTGGGCTGCAGCTTGCACTCTTCCGCAATCCTAATAAACTCAATCGTTTTCTCATCACGAAGTTTGTAGAGAACCGGGACAAGCCTGTCGCGAAGCTCAGCCGGCGTCATCGGATTTATATAAATACTTGTTCCTCCTTCAAAACCAGCTGGTACGTTTATGCGCCACTTTATCAAAATTCTCCACGGCAATTTATAAACCGAATCTATCGGCGTGTAATACCATTCTTCGTTGCAGGAAATTTGTGATCCTGTCGCCGCATGAATGGTATGTACCATATTACTCATACCGCGGATTTCTTCCTGGCTGTGTTCCTGCGGCCTCGATGCCTGTGACTTCGAAAAAATTTCTACAGTTGGAAATCTGTGACCGATGCCGACAAACGCTATCGCATGTTCGTTCTCGGCGAAAACAAGATTATGATGTCCTGCGAAATTAGGACCATATTCGTTAAAGATATTTGGGTCCCGCATTACCATTTTTGTTTGCGCCGTAATCGACGCCCCCCATTCATCAAGCGCAACAACCTGTTTGTGGAGATGATCGACCGATGCTCCCGCCGGACTCAGCCAATTCTGAAAAACGCTAATGTACCGCGCATATCTGTTCGTTTGGAAAATATCCTCAATGGATTCAATCGCGAATCGCATATACTGGAAGTGCTCGTCTTGAGTCAAGTTGCCGGAAGAAACCAGTTGATTATCAAGTTTTGCATCCGGCACAAAATGGCGGTGAGCGATTATTATTTCGTGGCTCCCCCCGAAGAATGAATCCGCCATGTGAAGCTTTTCTTCCACCGGAATCTTTTCAATTTCCTCGAATGATTTTCCAAGGCGGCTCAACTTGAAATTTATAATGTCGATAACATGCCGCAGCCCGACAGGATTGTTCAGATAATTATCACGCCACTGCAATTGCTTCTGATTCAGCTTATAGCCGTAATTTTTTCTCCAGTAATCAAGCGTAACAATTTCAAATAAATTCGTTATCCTTCTGAATGCCGCAATCGTTTCGGAATATTTATCGGGTTCCAAGAAGTCGACTCTAACATAATTGTTTCCCTGTTTCACCAACCGGGATTTTTCCGGCGGCGTTTCGAAAAACCTTGTCTCGCAGAAGCTGCAATAATCTTCTTTCTCTCTCATCTCGATCTTTTGGGGGAAGACTGTGTGGTTCGTTGAAACCGGCTTGCTGCTTCTCCCTGGAACAGCCCAGACCTCTGTCCCAGTAAAGGGATTAAGCTGCTTCGTAGTGCCGTCAGGCATTATATGATAATAATTTTCGTAGTCCAAATCGGATTCTTCCTAGAAAAAATACCGCAAAATTTAACTGTCGAAAAATGAAATTACAAAGTCACGACCGAAGATAAGCCAAGAAATGAGAAGGTATCCCCCTTCTGCGCCGCGGCCGCTTGCTCCGGGAAATTACTCTCGCCTTGGAAGAGTCGCTCAGAAGAAAAATTGGAGCGTGAACACTATTAAAAATGTGACCGCCTTTTAATGTGACGGTCACACAACGAACTGTTAACCTAATTTAGAACCCCACACTTGCTATTAAACCAAAAACGTTGTTTGTGATATCTATGCCATTTGAAGCAACCGTACCCGTTCCAAGCGTGTAGCGCAACTCAAGACCTAATGTTGTAGGACCAACGCGGAAGCCAATGCCGCCGCCAAAGGCAATACCGAAATCAAAGCCGTTGGTATTATTACTTTCGTCCGTTGTTTGACTTTGACCATTCTGTGTTTCTTCAATACTTGAAGCTACATTAAATGCAAAATCAGGACCTGCATAGAGATTCGCACTAACAGGCGAGCCCGGTGCTAACGGGATTTTGAATTTCAGAAAAACTGGAACTTCAAGATAATTCAAAATGCCTGTATAGGTTATTCCCTGAGTAGAGCCCGAAGTTCCTTTCATGGAGAAGAGTACTTCAGGTTCAACAGCAAACATAGGCGCAAAGCCATAACTCATGAAACCACCAATTACCAGACCCGTTCTAGTGCCATTGCCAGGGTAAGAGGTGGCGGCATTTGTTCCGCCTATATTTGCAAAATTCAGCCCGATCTTTCCACCATATTGAATCTGGGCATTAGCTGTAAGGCTGAAGCAGATTACCAAGGCAAACGCGCTCAGTAAAAATAACTTTTTCATTTTGTCTCCTTTTTTTTACATTGATTTAGTTTTCACAATATAGAAAAGTCCGGTCAATTTACAAAACTACTTGAAGGTAACGATTCCTCGCATCAATTCTGCATTGACTCAAAAAAGTTGTAACTTTGACAAGATTAAATCTTTTCGTTTTTGAATTTTTGCTTTTCGAATTCTATTTTAATCGACAACCATTATAGAGAATCTAATGTCCTACACAATTACTCTTATTCCGGGCGACGGCATCGGACCGGAAATAAGTCGAGCCGCGATGCGCGTCATCGAAGCAGCCGGCGTCAAGATCGAATGGGAAATTCACGAAGCAGGTTTCAATGCAATCGAGAAACACAAAGATCCCTTGCCACAAACAGTCATCGATTCAATCGCGAGAAATAAAGTTGCGCTCAAAGGCCCGCTCACGACACCTGTCGGAACCGGATTCCGCAGCGTCAATGTCGCGCTGAGAAAAGAATTCGACCTGTACTCGAATCTGCGTCCGGCAAAATCTATGGAAGGTGTGAAATCGCGTTATGAAAATGTTGACCTGATAATTGTCCGAGAAAACACGGAAGAATTTTACAGCGGGATAGAACATTACGTTGATGCGGTTAAAAGCGCGGCAGAAACAATCGGTATCGTTACACGCACAGGCTCAGAAAGAATTATTCGATACGCTTTCGACTACGCAAGGAAACATAATCGGAAGAAAGTTACAGTCGTTCACAAGGCAAACATCCTAAAATATACAAGCGGACTTTTCTTAGATGTCGCGAAATCAATGGCGAAAGAATATCCGGAAATAGAAATGAACGACAAAATCGTCGATAACATGGCGATGCAGATGGTGATTAACCCGAACCAGTTCGAGGTCATTGTAACAACAAATTTATTCGGCGATATACTTTCTGACTTAGCATCTGGGCTTGTCGGCGGACTCGGTGTCGCGCCCGGAGCGAACATCGGGTACCACAATGCGATCTTCGAGGCAGTTCACGGAAGCGCGCCGGACATCGCTGGGAAAAATATTGCCAATCCGTGTGCCATAATACTCGCATCTGCGATGATGCTCGATTATATCGGCGAACCGGAAGCCGCACGGCAAATTGAAAAAGCTGTTGCACATGTGATCAAAGAAGGTAAAAAGGTTACTAAAGACCTCAACCCGACAAACTTTGTCACAACCGATCAAACGGCAGACGCTATCATTGAAAATTTATGAAACGCGCTCCAGTCTATCTCGTACTCCTCACCGTCTTCATTGACCTTCTCGGTTTCGGAATAATAATTCCGTTATTGCCATTCTATGCCCAACATTTCGGCGCAGCTCCGACCGTAATTGGACTTTTAAGCTCGTCATATTCATTCATGCAATTTTTATTTGTACCATTTTGGGGAAGGCTTTCCGATCGCATCGGTCGCCGCCCGATCATTTTAATGAGCGTAACCGGCTCATTTATTTCTTACCTAATTTTCGGATTTGCAGATTCGCTCGCAATTCTTTTCATTTCACGAATGTTAGCGGGTTTCATGGGAGCGAACATCTCGACCGCGCAAGCATACATCGCCGACACGACATCGTTTGAAGAAAGAGCAAAATACATGGGACTAATCGGAGCAGCGTTCGGAGTCGGTTTCATGCTTGGTCCGTTTATCGGTGGCGTCATGAGCAACATTAACTATGGCGCGCCCGGTTTTCTTGCTTCAGGACTCTCACTGGCAAATGCAGTCCTTGCATACTTTTTGCTGCCAGAATCGCTCAAAGACCGCTCCAAGCCGATTCGCAAATTAAGCCTTTTGAACATCCCTGCGATCCGAGCTGCATTTCAAAAACGTGCGATTGGAAATCTCGTGTTGGTTTTCTTTTTTTATACCTTCGCGTTCTCGATTCTTTATGTGGCGTTTCCACTTTTCAGCAGAGAAAGATTCAAATACAACGCGGCTGAGAACGGCTACTTTTTCGCGTACGTAGGCTTGATTGGAATTATTATTCAAGGCGGAGCAATCGGAAGACTCGCGAAAAAATTCGGTGAGAAATCTCTGATGACAACAGGCTTGGTGTTGCTACTTGTTGCACTGACTTTCGTCCCGAGTTCACATGGACTTTCGATATTGACAATTCTGGCGACTCTATTGGCGATCGGAAGCGCATTCATCACTCCGTCTCTAACAAGTTTAATATCGAAGTATGCTGGTACAGGAGAACAAGGTGGCACACTTGGCGTTTCGCAATCATTCTCGAGTCTCGGACGAGTCATCGGACCATTCTGGGGCGGTTTCATTCTTGGGGCTGCAGGAATTGAATGGCCATTTTACACCGGCAGCATTATGCTTGTTGTCGCACTTTTTTTTGCGCTACGGGTTCCTTCGCAGAAAAAATTGTGGACTATAAATTGTGGACTAAAATTTTTACATTTTGGCTTTTGACTTTTTGAAAATAGATTGCTTTTTGTTAATTCTTTTTGAAACTTTAGGCATATGAAGCAGAATAAGAAACGCTCATCGAAACAAAATATCGATCCCAACAGAAACCAGTCGAAAGTCCAGTCTGCGGGAGATGAGCCTGAGCATCAATCCGTCCATTCTTCATACGGACGTACTCAGGGAAAACAAAGTCACAGTGCAATTGACAAGCAGCAGCTTGCTTTCGAAATCGAGATCGGAATTTGCGAGGTCGATAAAATTTTCGAAGGCCAGGGAGACAAGCTCAGCGATGCTTTTATTATCGAATCGCTTGACAGCCTGGTGAAATTGATCAAGGAAACTGCTTATGAAAATTACGCCGACAAATTGAAGGAAGGGTCGGACAATGAATCGGACATGCTTCATATTAACATAGTCAATCGATTAAGTTCAATCATTGAAGAGCTTGAGCTCCAAGTTACGGACGATGAAATTATCGAGGCAATGAAACAAGTCCTCTCACAAATTAAGAAAGTTAGATCCGCAAAGCTGCCTCGTGCGTACCTCGACCCGCTTGCGAAACGATTGAAAGAGATGGGGCTTAAGTCGGATTTTCTCGCCGAGACAGATCTCGATAATGAGACGATCCGGTTGGAAGATATTGATAATTTAGACGATCTCAGTCTGGACGATGACGATTTGGATTTAGACGATCTCCGCCCAAAGTATTAATCATTTAATTTTGGAATTTGGATTTAGATAATGGGTTTTAACTGCGGAATAATCGGTCTCCCAAACGTCGGAAAATCAACAATTTTTAACGCGCTGACCGCTGCAGGAATTGCAGCCGAGAATTATCCCTTTTGTACCATCGAACCGAATGTCGGGATAGTCCCAGTTCCTGATAAGAGGTTAGATGAATTAGCGGCACTTTACAAAACCCAGAAAATAATTCCGACAACGATCGAGTTCGTTGACATCGCCGGTCTCGTAAAAGGCGCGAGCAAAGGCGAGGGACTCGGTAATCAATTCCTCGGGCACATCCGGGAGGTCGATGCCGTCGCACATGTGGTACGATGCTTCGAAGACACGAACGTCGTTCATGTTGACGGCTCATTCGAACCGAAAAGGGATATCGAGGTCGTTGAAACAGAACTGCTCATCAAAGACCTTGACACACTCCAGCGCAAGATGAAAGAGACGGAAGGGAGAGCGCGTTCAGGCGACAAGAAAATCAAGGAAGAATATGATGTTTATGTCCGCCTTTCCGAGCACTTCAATTCAGGACGACTTGCAAAGTACATGAACTATGAAGATGGACTGCATCGTGAATACGTTCGTTCACTTCATCTCTTAACGGACAAACCTGTCATGTATATCGCGAACGTGGATGAAGCGAGCGTGAATACGGGCAACAAATATGTTGATGCGGTTCGTGAAATTGCTTCACGCGAAGGAGCGAGAGTGGTTGTAGTGTCAGGTAAAATAGAAGCGGAACTTTCACAACTCGCTACCGATGAACGGACGGCGTTCCTTTCGGACCTTGGACTAAAAGAATCCGGACTTGAGCGCGTTATCCGGGAGGGATATTCGCTTCTGAACCTTATCACGTTTTTCACCGCCGGTCCAAAAGAAGCTCACGCATGGACAGTCGAGGCAAATACTTGTGCCCCGATAGCTTCGGGAAAAATTCATTCCGACTTTGAAAAAGGGTTCATCAGGATGGAAGTGATAAAGTATGAAGATCTGATGCGCTTCGGTTCGGAACAAGGAGTCAAAGACGCCGGACTGCTGCACGTTGAAGGAAAAGATTACGCGGTTCAAGACGGCGACATCGTCGTCGTGAGATTTAGCGTGTAGAAATAATTTCAAAAATGAAAAGGCGGTCGGCTTTCAGCAATCAGCTATGAGCTAACCACTTCTGATTTTTGAGCTTTGACATTTGAAGTTATGCGTAATGCCTGAAACCGCCGCCTACAAACTGAACTATCTTGACCACGATATTATTTCCTGCCGCAAATGTCCGCGTCTCGTAGAGTGGCGCGAAAAAGTTGCCCGGGAAAAGACAGCACGGTTTCGTGATGAGGCATATTGGGGAAAACCTGTCCCGGGTTTCGGCGATCCGAATGCAAGAGTTTTAATTGTCGGACTAGCACCCGCGGCGCATGGTGCAAACCGCACAGGCAGAATGTTTACCGGCGATAGAAGCGGTGAATGGCTTTACGGGACACTTCACAAATTCCAATTCTCGAACGAACAAATCTCTGTATCAGCAGGTGATGAATTAGAGTTGAAGGACTGCTACATAACTGCCGTGGTTCGTTGTGCGCCGCCCGCAAATAAACCGCTCAAAGATGAAATCGAAAATTGCCAGCCATATTTGCTAGGCGAACTGAAAATTTTCAAAAGCCTCAAAGTAATCGTGGCACTCGGCAAAATAGCTTTCGATTGGACAATTGATTCGTTGGGAAAGTTGGGAGTAAAAAAATTTGATAAGCGGCCGAAGTTCGCGCATGGCGCAAAGTTCAAAATAAACGAGAGAATAACTCTCATCGCATCTTACCATCCAAGCCAACAAAACACTTTCACGGGAAAACTCACCCGCCCGATGTTTGAATCGATATTCAAAACCGTGAATGAATTGACAAAATAAAGTCAAAGCTCAAAAGTAATCCGAATTAACTTTCGACTTTTAACTTTACTTCAGCATCAACATCTTCTTGACTTTGCTCCAACTCCCTGTACTTACCCGGTAGAAATAAACTCCTGATGAAACAATGACCCCGTTCTTGTTTGTGCCGTTCCATGTTAGCTCGGTGTAGCCGGCAGGGTAATCGGCATCCGCTACTTGTGCCACCTCTCGTCCGACAATGTCATAGATAACGAGTTCCACGTGAGATGCTTTCGGCAAATCGAACGCTATCTTTGTTGACGGGTTGAACGGATTCGGAAAATTGTCATAAAGCTTATAATCTGTCGGTGCTGCAACTTCGACCGTTATGTCCTTTGTCCATGTTTGACCATCGGACGTACTTATCACCGCCGTCAATGTCGTATCCTTTCCGACAGGAGCCTTCTTGTCAACGGAGAAAGTGAACTCCGCGTCTCCAGTGGAGTTTGCACTCACATTCTTCAACAACGCCGCACTTGATTTGAAGTTAATCCATGTCGGAAGGTGGTTGAACACCACAGAGACATTCTTTGCTTCAAGGCTGGAGGTGTTTTGAATGCTCAGCGAGATCGTGTTGCCAGTTGAGGCAAAGGGAATTTGCCAGACCTGCCCCGAGCCTTGTCGAGGGACCTGACCTGCGGCATTGATGGACGCGACCTTTGTTGTCTGGGCAAATGCGCTTCCCAAAAACAACAATGAAAAAATCATAACTATTTTCATTTAAAATTCTCCTTGCTTGTCTCTATACTCCATCATCAGTTGCATTTCGGCGATTTCTTCGATGCGACAACTTCATTCCCGTTCAGCTTCCATGTTAAGTTCTTGCCGTTGAATACCAAACTAAAAATCTTGTCCTGTCTTCCGGTGCTAAAGATTGTCGGCTGGGTTCTGTCGTTCGGGGTCGGAGAAAACTTGTTCTGTGGACCAACAGGAACGAAGATCGATGTCGTGTCGTCGTTCTCGTATCCGAACCATGCTGTATATGTCGTGTCATTGGTTTGAGTTACACAATCTAAAACCGGCAACAGAGATTGTTGCGAAATTGAAACGACATTCAATGCCAACGAATCGGTCGTTACATTCGCCGAGGGCGCAAGGCTGTCTTTCACTGCTATATACGCCGTTGTTGCGGTGTCAACATCGGCAGCGCGGATCGTGGCTTGCAAAAGTGTATCGGCAATAAAAGTCGTTGCCCTGTTTGCGCCATTGAGTTGTACTTTTGATTCTGTCGTAAAGTTCTTTCCTGCAACCGACAAAGTGAATGCTCCGCTACCTACCAGAACATTTTGCGGACCTAATGCTCCGATTGCTGCAAGTTTGGTAAGATCAATGTTGATGGACTGTGATTTCTTAGACAGATAATAGTAAAACATGTTAGGATAGTCGTTCGCGATCACGATCTTGCCATTTGCGGGGAGTGCAAGTTTTTGTTGGAGTTTACCTGTACTAGTTTCAAATATTGATATTCGTCCAGGATGGAAGTATTCATCATTGACCGTTGTAAAATTGGGATTGAAAGGAGTTTCTTCTAAAACGACGTACTTTGTGTCACCTGATAAATAACCATCGGAGACACGAGGAAAGGTTATAGATGGCGTTGCAGTATCTTTCTCGATGTCATAAACAGCATACTTCCCATTTTGAATGTCGTTATCGGGATAAATATATCCGATTAAGAATCTTCCGTTCTTGTTGTCTAATAAAACTTTGAATTGGGTGGGTACCACGATATCCCAAAAGTTTTTCCGTTTAATGATATTTTTGTCTTGGACAGAGAATATCCCAATTTCTTCTTCGCTTTGATTTTGCCATCGCTCCACATAGAATTTAGATCCATCTTCTGAAACGGAAGATGTTGAAGCAAGCCATTGTTCTGGTATAGAAAAAGAATCAAGCAGAGCAAATGTTGAAGCATTATAAACACCGATGCGCAAGTCACGGTCGTACCATCCTAACGAATCGTGGGCGTTTGTCCAAATGACATAGAAAATATCTGCTGGTTTGTCAAAAACAACACCATCGTGAACCCTTTTCTTCCTGTAGGAAGGTGAAGCAGGATAGTCAACAAATGAACCGCTATCCGGAAAGGTGTGCTTTATCGCCGGATTGTCTGACTTCACCACATCTACAACATTCCAATAATCTGTCAATGGTCTGTTCCCGCCCTTCCCATACCAGAAATAAACCCATTGCTGAGATGGATCAACAGTAACTTCCCCCCAGTTGGTGCTATCCTGATAGAATAAATCCTTTATTCCGGTTTGAAGATTTACTCTCCATATTTCTGTTCCATAAATGTTCGTATAAAAATAAAAAGGCTGAGCATGAAGACCGTTTATTGCCGACAACAAGAGTGCAATTACTATGAAGCAAATCTTTTTATTATCCATTGTTTTCCCTTTCGGATTAATGCCAATATGATGGTGGATTTGTATATAAATCCCAACATTCTTCTGCATACGATTTTGTGTGATGCTTATGAGCTGCAGGTGGGTGTTTCACCCATGTGTATTGTTTTTCTTCTGGAGGACCAATTTGCTCCCATTGCCAGTAAGTTATATACTTCCATTGGTTGTATAAAGAGTATGCAAATTCTAATCTCTGATCATAAGTAAGTGAATCGGTGCAAGCAGGATATTCATCTTCGGCAAATTTTTCGGTAACGCTAAAATTGTAATCAAGTATGTCCTTGCCGCGCTGAATGTTTTTTGTCCAGTCCCAAATTATATCGTCAGTTTTGGGGCTGTCGATCTGCATGATTCCAAAATCATTGGGATCATCGCCTTGGCGGGGGTAGCCACTCACAAATTGATGGAACTCGCTTTCCTGGTATGCAATGACTTTATATTTTAGGTCTCCCAATGCCGCAAGTACCGTCGTCGTATCCGGATTTTTACCTTTTACCGCAAACGTCGTGTCGGGACTTTTCGTTGCGGAGTTTTCAGCCGTGGTTGCATCAACCTTTAACGTAACGGTTTGACCTCCGCGAACGTAAGCATTCAAGTTTATGTTTAAGTCCGTCCATTTGTTTGTTTGTCCGGTTGTGTCGCCGCTGTACATTTCGTCATTGCGCGGTGTGGTCCAACCACCATTCCCATTCCATTTAATTTTGATTTCCCAGCTGTAATCGACCGGAATATTTTTTTTGTAGTGAAGCTGAGCTTTGATTTTCGATTTCGGCATTTTCGGCGGATTATCGCCCGTAATATTCTGGTCGGCTTTCGGGGGCACAACCTCCAACTGTGCTTGTGATCCAAGTATCACCACAGTTCCCATTCCCGTTTTAGTTACATCACTAATAGCAGTAACCGTAAAAGTAATTGTTGTGTTGCTGTCGGGCACAGTGCCGTTGGCACTGTAAATCACTTGACCCAAATTTGCTGCCGAATAATCTACCACAACGCCAGAATCCGCTGCAACTCCAGATTTCTTTTTCATTGCTTTCACATTTCGCAATATCGAAGAAGACCACCCGTCGTTTGATGAAACATTCATTGTTACTTGCTTCCCATCCTTGCCACCTTTCTCTGTTGAACCTACCAGCGGCGGAGGATTATAAACAAGATTCCCAAATGCAGGCGGCGAAGCAGAGATTTGTACGGTTCCGCTATAATTTATGTCGTGGTTATACACGTCCATTGCCTGGACGTATAAGGCCGTCGTCCCAGAATCATTAATCGTATCTGGCACTGCGTAAACATAGAAGTGATCAAAGCCAGGTAGAATTTGTATCGAGTCTGTTCCTGTTATTCCATTGCTCTGCGCCTGAATTGTTGCCCAATCGCCACTAGAATCAGGAATAACTCCGTCGGCAACAAGAGAATACTCGCCGATGTTGTCGCCTATCGTGGTCGCAGTAGAGCCTAATTTCGTATCTGCTCCGGTTAGCGGATCGGTCATATGAAATGACACATACTGGCTACCGGAAACGATGGTTAACGTAACTGGATCTGTGTGAGGCGACCACGTGGTGCCACAGTCACCACTCCAGGCGCCACTCAAATTCATTCCCGTTGAATTTCCCCACATGAATTGGTGAGTCCCTAGAGACAAATTGAAACTGTTAAAATATGACGTTGTATAATCAACCTCTCCGAAATCCGAATAGAGTGCACCCGATCCTGCAAACGTTTCTGATTGTTGCCAAACAAGGACATTGTCTTCGTAGATAGAGAAAGTTGCGTAGACACTGTCATTTGCCCCTATACCTGCCGCACCTACCTGAGGATCAAAGGCATACGATCCCGCAGGTCCGGGTGAAAGATCTATGTAGATGCTGTCCGCAGGATAATTTGAAGTATCCGACGACGTAATGACGTTACACGGGGACCACCATATGAGGAGTCTGGCCACGTGTGTCCCCCTATAGGAAAACACGAAACGGAGGGTATGGGTTACACTTTCAGTTTTCTTTGTCTGACCAGGTGCAATCGTCGCGCTCTCCTTGATATGCACTTGCGCCATAACCGAACTCACTGTGAGAAAAATAATCGCAAAAACCGCTACAGCCCTCTTCATTGCACAGTCCTCTTTTAAGTTAGTTTATCTTGTTAAACAAAGTCAACTAAGCCATAGGCTCATCAGCCTAAGGCCGAAAAAACCAGCTTAATATTAACGCTTGGGAGGCTCTCCTTTTAACCTAACAACAACCGAAATAATTGTCAATAGGATAACAAAAAAAATTTGTCCACGTGAACTCCATCACACAGGGAACATGTTGTTCGGAAATGGGGAACTCGTCTTTTCAAAAAAGCAAAGCAGCGACCGTCTCAACCTTACGAAGGTTTCAAAACCTTCGTAAGGTTTTCAGCAATTAAACCCAACAGAATTATTCCGATAAGAATGATAGGACACTCAGGAAGAGTGAAAACGGTTCGACAATTAAACGAGAAGATGCCATGGACAACAATAGAATCGGAGAACCTGTGCGTGGAGGTGGCGCATCCTCGCGACGGCTTACGCGCAAGGAAGAAGAAGAGCTGTTCGCAGCGATTATCACGAGCTACTTAAAAGACAAAATCGAGCTTGATATATACCCGAAGGGAATTTCAATAAAGGAAAAATCCAACCCGTCTTCGCGCGAGATATTTTTCCCTTTCGAAGAGGAGTAATGATTCAGCGCGTGAACCGATCAAAAATCACATCCCGTGACGTTCGGCTTCCCGAACTGAATGCTCAGGAAATGGCTCTGCGCGATCGGCAAAGTCGGGTTTGTAATAATCCTTGCTCTCGAAATTCTGCATCCATCCGTTCTCTAATCCAAACTTGTCGAGAAGCGCGAGCACCCTTTCATATTCCGATTCGCGGACGTGACGATCCAAGAGTGTGATTGATTCCGCCTTGTTCGTCGGATAATATTGCGACATCACCGAGAGAGAAATGTCCTTCCCTAGTTCTTCCGAAATCCATCTTAGAGTTTCCTCGCTTCCTGCAATGTCATTTGGCAAAACTAAATGGCGAATTAATAACCCGCGCTTCAACAAGCCGTCATCATCCATCACAAGCTCACTTCCGACCTGACGGTGCATTTCCTTGATCGCGAGTCTTGCAAACTTCGGATACTCTTTCACTTTGGAATAGTTATACCCATCGGAATCGTAGCTGTATTTCAAATCGGGAAGATAAATATCGACAACACCATCCAACAAACGAAGAACATCCACCGAGTCGTAACCATTGGTGTTGTAAACTAAAGGAAGATTTAATCCTTTTTGAATTGCGATATACAACGCCTTTACAGTTTGCGGAACAAAATGTGTCGGAGATACCAGCCCGATGTTGTGACAGCCTTTGTTTTGAAGCTCGAGCATAATTTCTGCAAGATACTCAAAACTCACTTCATTCTTTATTTCAGTTTTATAATTCTGACTGATCTGATAATTTTGGCAATAGACACAACGCAGGTTGCAGTTGCCGAAAAAAATATTTCCGGCGCCGTTATTTCCGACGAGCGGCGGCTCTTCACCGAAATGTGGACAATACGAGCTTACAATTGGAAGATATCGGGAATAGCACCGTGCAATCTCACCCTCTTTCCGATCGGCCTGGCAATCGAGCGGACAAATGTTGCACAATGAAAGCATTTCGTCAAGAATTTCAACACGTCTTTCTAATTCCCCGGATTCGTAAAGCTTTATGTAAGATGGTACAAACACTAACAAGCTCAAAGGTCAAAATTCAAAATTTCAAATGCCGCAACAACCCATGATTCCATCCTCCCATTCTTATTCAAGAGTTAGTCGCCCACAATTCCACTTCTCTAATGAGAGCGCGCGGCGGAAGTTTAATCGCCTCGACAACGACATCTGCGACATCTTCGGCCCGAAGTCTAGCACCTTCACCACCTTTTAAAATCTGTTGTGGATCTCTGTCGCTCGAATCAACAGAGCTCGGCGTCACGACAATCACACGAATGTTGTATTCTCTAACTTCTCTCAACAGGGCTTCCGAAAATCCTTCGACGGCGAACTTCGACGCGGAGTATGCTGCGGAGTTGGCTTTTGCCCGCTTACCTGATGTTGAAGAAATCATAACTATTGTTCCGTCTCTTTTCTCGATCATCTCAGGAAGAACTGCCCTCGTGAGAAGAAATGGTCCAGTCAGATTTGTCCCGATCACATTGTTCCATTCTTCGACAGACATATCGGTGACGGATTTCTCCATGTATTGTCCGGCATTGTTGATAAGAATATCGATCGTCCCAAACTCTGTCAAAGTTTTGCTGAGAAGCCTGTGGACGCTTTTTTCGCTCGATACGTCGGTTTGTACCATGATCACTCGTCCACCGTCTTCTGCAATTTCTTCCGCTGCAACTCTGAGATCAACAAGGGTTCTTCCGGCGATTACAACCGATGCACCCTCAGACGCCAACCGCTTTGAAATATATCTACCTATTCCTCTCGAACCACCCGTTACGATAGCAACTTTGCCGTTCAGATTTCCTGAAACTGACGTAGGGCTTTTTGTTTCATTTCCGGATTTATCAGACTTATTTTTCCGCATTTATTCAATATCTCTTTGGAAATACGGGTTGGCACCGGTGCTTTCCTTCTTTTTCTTCTTTATTGCTTCTTGAATTTTTTGATTGAACACTTCCGCAGCATCGTAATCATACAAATGAAGAATATGGTTCAACGCAACTACTTCCGCAATCACCGTGATATTTTTGCCCGGCAAAATCGGCAGCTTGATAAGCGGAATCTCGACGCTAAGTATTGAGATATAATCGTGGTCGAGTCCCGTGCGCGTGTATTCCTCGCGCGAATCCCATTCTTCGAGCTCCACTACCACTTCGATTCTCTTACGCTTCCTGACAGATCTAATCCCGAAGACGCTTCGAACATCGATTACTCCTAAGCCGCGGACTTCCATAAAATGTTGAGCGATTTTCGAACTCTTGCCAATCAAAAGATCTTCGCCCTGACGAACAACTCCGACGGCATCATCGGCAACTATTCTGTGTCCGCGTTCGACAAGATCGAGAGCAATCTCGCTCTTTCCAATTCCGCTCTTCCCGACAAGCAAAAGTCCAACACCATATACATCAACTAATGAACCATGGATCACTGTACTCGGAGCAAACACTTCATCGAGAAAGTCGCCAAGAAAATAAACGAGTCGTGTTGTTTCGAGTGAGCTGCGGAAAACAGAAATGCCGCGCTCCGTAATCAGGTCGATAAGCTCTTGCTCCATTTCATTATTATCCGAAAAAATTATACACGGAATGTCGAATTGGAGAATTGTTTGAAGGGCGCGACGGCGATCGTCAAATTTAAGAGAACTGAGATAGCGAACTTCAGTATTGCCGAAAATCTGTACGCGGTTATAAGTGAACAAATCCACGTAACCGGCAAGTGCAAGACCGGGACGGTGAACATTTTTATCAGTTATGAGTTTGCCGAAACCCACATCTCCGTTTATCAGATCCAATTTGGTCTTCTCATGCGAGAACTTATAAAACTCGCCCACACTTATGTCTTTTCGCCTAATCTCTTTAGTATCCCAAACGCGCGATGCCATGATGTAGAAATATATGAATAAAACTTCGTAAAAGCACGGCAGAAAATAAGATGAAAGGTCAAAATCTCAATTCAAAACTCATAATGAATCTATCTCCACGAAATGATTTTGCGGACGAGTTTTGACTTTTGAATTTTGATTTTACCTTACCGGACTGCCACTGTCGATGTCAGAAACAGTCGTAAGTATTGTCAGCTTCCCATTCTCGGTGGATGCCGCTAACAACATGCCGTTCGACTCAAGCCCCACCAGTTTGGCGGGAGCCAAGTTCGCGACCACGATAACGTTTTTCCCCACAAGCTCTTCCGGCTTATGATGTTTCGATATGCCCGCGATGATTTGCCGTTTCTCCTCGCCGATTTGCACCTCTAACTTCAAAAGCTTCTCGGACTTTTCCACTTTCTCACAGCCCACAACTTTGCCTACTCGCAGATCGACTTTGCGAAAATCATCTATAGAAATTTGCGGTTTGATCGGAGCGATTGCTCCTTTCACTTTTAACTCTTCATTTTGCACTTTTAGCTGGTCGCTCGTCGTCTTCCGAATTTGCCGTTCGATAACCGAATCTTCGATCTTGTTGAACAAAATTTTTAACTCGCCAATCAGTTTCCCTGATTCGATTTTTATTTCACCAGCTGAATCCCATTTTGCAGCTTGGGACGTTCCATCAAGATTCAGCATCTTCCAAATTTCTTCAGATGCGAAGGGAATAATCGGCGATAGTAGTATCGCCAGAGAGCGCGTCAATTGAACACAAATATTTATCGTCGCAGCACACTGCTCCGGATTTTCTTTGCGAGTTCTCCACGGTTCGGAATCGTTGAAGTATTTATTCGCCATGCGCGCAATTGACATTGCCTCAATAAGTCCATCGCGGAATTCGAAATCTTCAAATAATTTTCCAACCTTTTTCGGCGCTTCTTCCATTTGTGAAACTGTCCGTTTGTCAAGCTCATTCAATTTCCCGGCGGCAGGGACTTTACCATCAAAATACCTCTGGACAAATTGCAGCGTTCGGTTCACAAAATTTCCAAGAGTATCGGCAAGCTCGTTGTTCACGCGCGCTTGAAAATCTTTCCAATAAAAATCGCTGTCGCGTGATTCCGGAAGATTTAAAGCAAGCGCATACCGCAAACTGTCCGGCGGAAAAACTTCCAAGAAATCCTTGAGATCTATTCCCCAGCCGCGGCTCTTGGAAAATTTTTTTCCTTCGAAATTTAAAAACTCGTTCGCAGGTACCGCGTCCGGAAATATATAATGAGATCTTCCGCCGTCGTTCCATGCCATCAGCATTGCGGGAAAAATCAACGTGTGGAATACAATATTGTCTTTGCCGATAAAAGCAATGTATCTTGTGCCATCATCCTGCCAATACTTTTTCCAAAGGCCGGGCTCATTTCTTTTCTGCGACAATTCCTTCGCCGAAGAAATGTATCCCAATACAGCTTCGAACCAGACATAAAGCACTTTGTTCTCGTAACCTTGCAACGGCACCGGAATTCCCCAATGCAAATCGCGCGTGACGGCGCGGTCATCAAGACCTTCTTTCAGCCAACTGTCAACGTAGCTGCGTACGTTCTCTTTCCATTTTTTTGAATTGACATATTCCTCAAGCCTCTTTTGAAAACGACCGAGCGGAAAATACCAGTGTTTCGTTTCGCGAACAACAGGGACAGAGCCGCAAATTTTACACTTAGGATTTATAAGCTGCGTTTGTTCGAGCCACGTCCCGCACTTCTCGCATTGATCGCCGCGGGCTTCTGTGTTGCCGCAGACAGGACAAGTTCCCTCGACGTACCTGTCGGCGAGGAACATGCGATCTTTCTCGCAGTAAAGTTGCTTCTCGCTTTTCTCAACTAGAATTTTTTGTCTGTAAAATTCAAGAAAAAATTCCTGACCTGTTTGATGGTGCACCGGTAGAGTAGTCCTTGAATAGTTGTCGAAACTCATTCCGAATTTTTCGAAACTACCTTTGTTCATTGTATGGTATCGGTCCACAACTTCCTGCGGCGCTATTCCCTCTTTCTCCGCGGTTATGGTAATTGGTACACCATGCTCGTCCGAGCCGCAAATGAAGAGTACTTCTTCACCCTTCAGGCGAAGATAGCGGACGTAGATATCCGCCGGCAAGTAAGCGCCCGCAAGATGGCCAAGGTGGATCGGACCATTTGCATAAGGAAGTGCTGCTGTAACAAGAGTACGAGAAAAGTTTTGCTGCAATGTTTCTCCGTCAGCGATTTTGAATTTGATATGATTTCATTTCATCCAAAGAAATCGTTTCGATAATACTCGTGTTCGGATATCTCAAAAAAATTCGGCCATTAAAAATATCGACCTTTTCTATCCGGCCATTTCCTTTTGCCGTAACAACAGTTGAATTCACTGGCGGGAATTTCTTGCGCGCCTCAAGATAGTTTTGCATTTCAAACAAGATACAACATTTAATTCTGCCGCACGACCCTGCTAGCCTTCGCGGTGTCAAAGTGACTCTCTGAAATCTTGCGTGATCAATCGTGACTCGTTTGATCTGGTTCATCCATGTCATGCAGCAGACTTCTCTTCCACAGAGGCCGATCCCACCGATTTTTTTCGCTTCGTCACGCGCGCCTATCTGCCGCAATTCTATTCTCGTGTGATAAACGGCCGCGAGGTCGCGAACGAGATTTCTAAAATCCACTCGGTTGTCGGCAGTAAAGTAAAACGTAATTCGCGAGCGATCAAATTGATATTCGACTGCTGTCAATTTCATTTCAAGAAAATGCTTTTTGCATATTTCCTTGAAGATTGAAACCGCCTCCTCTTCGATAGATCGATTATTCATAGCTTCATTCATATCTTCATCACTCGCAATACGCAATATCTTTCGCATCGGCTGGCCGATAATTCCATGCGAGCGTCTCTTGTGCCGAACTTTTTCGCCGACCGAAATGACTTTCCCAACATCAATACCGGACTCCACTTCAACTATTATGTGCGAATCGGGGAGGAGAGAAGCTCCGGATTCATTTATAAAAAATCCGGCGCGGTTGGATTTGAATCCGACCTCCACAATGTCAAGAGATGCTTCCGTGTTCTCAAGCTCGCCGCCAATCGGGTTTGAACCTGAAGCGCAATTCGTGCAACCGCCGCAAGATCCAGGATATTCACCGGCAAAAGCCGTCTCGATCTCTTCGATATAAAGTTCAAAATCTCTATCTTCAAGCTCTTCTAATTCTTCTCCCGAAGGAATCCATTCGGAAAAATCGCTGAAATTGTCAGACATGTTGGGTCTCTTCTCTCTTATTTAACAACCCGCTCAGGTTCAGTAATAAATTTACGAAAAGCAGTCCTAAATTCACATTGATATACAACTGTGAAATCGATTCATCGACGCTGCTTGCGGCTTCGACAAGCCGCTTGCCCTCAAAGTTCCGTACCATTTTCTCGAGAACATCGATCTTGTCCTGATTGATCACTTCCTTTGGTGAGCCGAAATAGACGACCGCCGCGTCCCGAAGCCATATTTGGAGCATTTTGAGAAGTGTCTCTACTCTCGCTGTGTCCTTCGAATCAAGCGTTTTCATGGCACGCGAAGCAATCTGGGAATAATTGTTCATGGCTATGTCGCGCAAAATGTCGAGAGCTTCATCACGTATCTCGAGCGTCTCCGTCTCGAGAAGCTCGACTGCCTTGCTGTAAGAGCCGCCAGCAAGCCTCGCTTTAAGTTTCGCATCAGCTGACACAAGACTGTGCTTCAATATTAACGCGCTCGAAATCTCTTCCTCCGATAGAAGATCGAACCGTAGCGATTGACACCTAGATATGATCGTCGGTAAAAGTGAACTTCTCTTGCTCGTCGTCAAGATGAACACGGTTCCTGGAGTAGGTTCTTCGAGCACTTTGAGGAGCGCGTTAGCGGACTCGGTACCGACTTCTTCCGCCTGCATCACAATCACGACGCGATAACCACGCTGGTACAGCGACAATGATTGCTCACGGATAACTTCACGGATGCTGCCGATTTTTATAACCTGTGCTTTTGGTATCGCAATCCTGTGATAAAGATCTTGAGTCTTCAAAGAAATTTCTTCCCTGATTTTTTTTACCGTCTTTTCATCTAATTTGTCTAATGGACCATCTTCTTTCGTCTCATTTTCGCCGCGAGGCAGTGGAAATACGAGATGAATGTTCGGGTGCTGCAAAAAGTTAGCTTGCCTGCATGAGATACATTGATTGCACGGCTCTGTTTTGCTTCTTTCACAGTTTAGAGTCTTCGCCATCTCGATTGCCATAGCGTCCTTCCCGACTCCCTCAGGTCCTTCGAACAACAATGCATTCGGAATTCTGCCGGAAGATAAAATTTCCTTCAAAAGATTTTTTACCCTGTGCTGACCGATCACGTTATCCCAACTCATCAGAATGCCTGTCCGATTCCAAAGTTGAAGACCAATTGGTGAAGAAGAGTTTCTCTCCCCTGTTTTGTTGCGAACTGTTGAAAAATAAATTGATGGCCTGCTGGCTCTGCAAAATCATACAACCTGTCTCCGAAATCTACTCTCAATGGGCCAAAAAATGTATTGTACCTCACGCCAAACCCAACCGCTGCAGCGATATTATTTAATGTGGCATCTTTGTAAGAATTCCAAAGATTTCCAGCGTCAATAAAAAAAACGCCGCCAAAGTCCCCTATTATCTTGAACCTATCTTCAAAATTAGTCTCGAGCAAAGTGGTTCCGCCATATTGGGGACCTGGAAATGATACATCTCCCAACTCTCGGGTCTGCCAGCCGCGTATGCTGCCCGAACCGCCCGCAAAGAAGCGGTAGTTAAGCGGAATAGGACCGACTGAGTCCTGCTCATACGTTCCATATTCCTGCGCATATCCCACTTTTGCTTTCATAGCAAACACATTTGTCGAATTTTCATTTAGTGGAAAAAACCATTTACCGAGAAGCGTGAATTTCCAATACCGGGCATAAGGAAAATCGGAATGCTTGAACACCGTATTAATAAGATTTGGAAGTATTCCCCCCTCTTCAATGGTCACCAAATTAGAGAAACCCTTCGTTGGCGAGGCAATATCGTTCGTCTTATCTTGCAACAGAGTGAACGATAGTATAGAATTGAACTGCGGGTTCTCAAGTCCTTGAGGAAGTGAAATCGCTTGCAATGAGTCCAGCTTGGCGCGCTCGACATCCCACTCTAAATAACCCGTGGTGAATTCCGCAAATCTTTTGCTTACCTGAATTTTATTCCTTGATACGATCTGCAGGTATGGCTTCTGCTTATCGATCAAGTAAGATACCCCCCACGTCAAACTTGTCGTACTCGAGAAGAAGTATGGCTGTGTTAACTGCGCAGACACATCTATCATCAGAACTGTCACAGTGTCACTAAGGTATTTCGAGCTGGGGACCGATTCAAATTGAGTGTTTGTGGAAAAAGTGAAAAGTCTGGCATCACCAAAAAAATTTCTTTGTAAATACGCGAGCGATCCGCCGATGTTGAATGTATTATTATCGTCGTTAATCAACGGCCCGAGCTTGACTTCGTGACCGGATCGCAGCTTTAAAGAGAGCGCGCCGGACAATGTGTCTTCAACCGGTCGTCTATCAGGGATTATTATCCTCGTGGGCTCGTACAGATTGAGAGCATCAATTCTTTCTTCACTTTGTGTTTTCTTTGAGTTGCTAAAAACGTCTCCCGGTTTAAAAAGCATCTCCCGAATTACTATGCGCTTGTCGGAATATGCATTGTCGCTGTCTGAAGACCGGACTGACAAGTGTCCCCAATAATATTTTTCTCCTGAGGAAAAATACAGATTGATTGCCGCATAAACGTCATTGGAATCGACGTTGACAACTGAACTGTCCCATCTTGCATAAGCATAGCCGTCATTTTGCAGTAACCCAATCACTCGAGCGGCTTCGCCATCAACTTCCTTTGCCGAATATCTAGCCCCTTTCACTATGAACGGTTTTTCATTCAATTGCTCGACAAAATCTTTCGAGCTATCAGATACACCATGGTATGAGAGAGATTTAACATACCAAGGAGCACCCTCTTTTATTTTCACGTAAATGTCGACGCCCTCATCTCCCTCATAAAACTCCAGCGAAATACTAACAGACGCATCGAAGAAACCATTATTTCTATAAAATTGGCAGACGCGCTGCGAATCAGCTTTTAATACGAGCGGATCAAGATAAACAGGCGGGCCACCAACGTGAACAATTTTATAAGTGAACCTGTAGAAAGCCGCCGGAGATTCCTTGGTCAACATTACATCTCGCAACTCACCATCGGAAAAAGATTTGTTGCCACCAAAGGAAATTGAGTGTACCAGATAATTTTCTTGGGCGATTGCGATCGAAAAAGTAAAAGCAAGCGCCGCAATTACGTTGACTAACTTCATTAGGTGTAATTAAAGATACAAAAAAGCCCAGTTGAATCCGAAAATCCAACTGGGCGGCGCCAAACGTACCGGAAGTTTAATATTCACTTTCATCTTCGTAGAAAAAATCATCGTCGCTCGGGTAATCGGGCCATATCTCCTCAATGCTTTCGTATGGTTCATCTCTATCTTCTAATTCACGAAGGTTCTCTACAACCTCTATCGGTGCCCCACTCCTAACAGCGTAATCTATAAGCTCATCCTTCGTAGCGGGCCATGGAGCATCTTCAAGATAAGTAGCAAGCTCCGGCGTCCATATCATAACGTATTCCTCCTTTCTTTCCACGACGCGTACGCTTTTTGCCTTTCATCATTAAGAAGAACAAAATCATTTTTTTGTAAGTTCGCTGTATAGTCCGCTTTCATTATATTCGCGTCCATTAAAGAAGTATGCTGCCGGATCAACGTGAGCGCCATCTTTAATAACCTCATAATGTAGATGCGGACCCGTGGATAATCCGGAGTTTCCGCTAAATGCAATTATTTGTCCGCGTTTGACTTTTTGCCCTTCTCTAACGAGCGGTTTAGATAAGTGCCCATACACAGTCGCGTAACCGAAACTGTGATCAATTTCAATCGCGGTGCCATATCCACCACGTAGGCCTACATAAGAAACCGTCCCATCTCCTGTTGCATATATGGGGGTGCCATAATCTGCGACAATATCAATTCCTTCGTGCATAATACGCATCCTTAAGATTGGATGGAATCTCATGCCGAAGCCATCGGTAATAACCCCGTCGCGAACCGGATCAATCGCCGGAATATGTGTGAACAATTTTTGATTACTCTGGTACTTATTTAATATAGTTGTGTAACTTTGTCCCTGTAAACCAGCCTCTCTTGAAAGAATATCAAGGGTGTTTGTCACGTTAGCGATAAGTTCGTTGGCATCAGAGGAAATACCATAGTCCCTGTTCACCTCAACACCGCCGACCGCCACCTTACGCATATCGTTAGGGATAGGAGGCAAATTTACAGATGTTCTCAGTTGGTCATCGCTTTTGCCGAGCTCTTTCATCACCAACTGGAAACCGTCAAGCTTTCGGTCCAACGACGCCAACTGAGCTTGCAATACAGCATTTTCTCTCGACATGCTCTCAGCACGCAAGCTCTTTAGCCCGAACAAGTCAAGACCGAAATAGCTACAAGCCACCGTTAATACAGACGAAGTCAGCATCAAGGAGACTATCGCCAATGATAGCCTGCTCCCTCCAATTGCCTTGAAGCTCAACTCTGACTTTGAATAATAGTAGAGTTTTCGCATCAGCCTCACCTCATAAATTTTTTTGAACGCAGATTGCCCGCCAGCAAACAGCACCTGCGGGCACTACTTCGCCGCTTTTAAACCGTAGGTTAACAGAAAAAACGACAAGTGGAAGTTAAAGAGCCTTTAACATTTTGTCAAGAACAAAAATCAAAAAAAGAAAAATAATTTCTGATTTGTGTGAGACGAGCAAAAATAGTTTTTCACTCGTGCATTTATATAGGTTTGGCGGGTAAAATGCCAGACAGGTAAAAATTCAAGTGACGATGTGAGTTTAAAACATGGAAGGGAAAAACGCAACAGCGGCTCCGACCAGCAAGCCGTCCAAAATACCCACTGTCAACGACAAAAGAAGGGTAGTAAACCATTTATAGCTTGCTATCTCACTTATGATAAAAAGACCTACAATCCCGCCGATTCCTCCTGAAATACCACCAATTAGGATTCTCTCGAAACCGACAGGTTCACTTCTTACAAGGTGAACAGTTGAAGTGGCAACGATCGCGACCACCGTCGCACCAATGAGGCTTCCAAATATTGAATCAAGCTGTTCTCTTACTTTAAACACTCTTTTTGCTTGCTCTGCTACCGTCACAAACGGGATTTTTTTTGATATTAGCCAGTCTAGCTCGAAACCCTTACTCGCCACGTCCTTTCACAGGGCGACTTTAAAAAAAACGAGGCACTCCCGGGCAGGAGTGCCTGTTTTCCGCAGCGGGAAGAAGAATCTTTACTTGGGGTTTGACCGCTAAATTAGGAGGCTGCATTAGGGCATGCGAGTCGTGCTTCGCGATTTGTGGCAGCGTGGGATAACTGAGCGGCAAGACCTTCTTCCCATGTCAGGGGGCTGTTTGCGGGTATGCAAACTCTTTTCTTGATTGATGATTGTAGCAAACTGCCCACCCTGAAAAACTTCAAATTTTTTAAGGAACATCTACTCTTCGCTTCGCTTTATATTTCTTGCGAATTATGTGCCAAAATTTCTCGTTAGAACCGACCGATTTTGAGGCTATTATTAATTTGAACGTAGCAATATAAGAACGATTGTCGCAAAATGCAAGTTAATATCGTTCTAATTTTCCTTTTTCATTTTTGGATAAAGATTAAAAACAAATTATATTTTTTTATTATGAGATGGATTATCGATGGCTACAACGTCATTTTCTCCGATGCTCGGCTCTCCAAGCTTTTACGGAATGATGTCGAAGCTGCACGAGATGAACTGATAGTTGAAATTCAGTCACGCAGGAGTTTTACAAATGATAAAGTGACTCTCGTGTTTGATGGGAGATACCGGGCGACTACCGACAGAATCTCGGATAATCTAACAATAAGTTTTTCAACGAAAGGACAGACTGCCGATGACTTGATTAAAGAGGAAATCGGGCGATCGACCACGAGGCGCTCCTTGTGTGTTGTTACGAATGATCTTGCTATAATCGATTATGCAAGAGTATGCGGCGCGAATGTCACGAAAAGCGAGGAATTTTTGCTCATGGTTCGTAAATTTCTGCCATCGCACAAAGGCTCTCGCAACGATGGAAAAGAAAAAACGGAAGATTCAGATGCCGAAAAGCCGGCAGTTATCGGCAAACCGGATCAAGAACTATTGAAACTTTTCAAGGAGAACAAAAAATGAAAAAACTTTTAATCGGATCTTTTCTGATCTTTTTAGCGATGTTTAGCTCGACATTAAGGGCAAAAGCTCAATTGAAAGTCCTCGAGGGAAATGAGATTAGTTTCGGCAAGATTTATCAAACTGGAGAAAAAGTCCACGAAGTGCTGACATTGAAAAATATCGGCAATGAAAACATATCAATAAAAAACGTCCACACCAGTTGTGGTTGCACTGTGGCTTCAGTGTCAGACAGTTTGATCACTCCGGGCAAGCAAACAACGGTGCAAGTCGAGTTTAATCCAATCGGATATATCGGAGACATTACAAAATATATTTATATCGTCAACTCTGATCCGAGAAATCAAGTTGTCGAAGTAAAGATGACAGGATATGTAGCATACGCGCTGCAGCCAACTCCGAGCTACATCGCTTTCTATAATGCAAGAGTTGGCAAATTAGATAGCACAGGCATAACCCTCAACAATACCTCAGATGAAACGATGCGGATAACTAAAGTTGAGATGCCTTCCGACGAGTTGACTTATAAGTTGGATAAAAAAACTTTGAAGCCGGGAGAGTTTACTAATCTGGAACTTTACCTGAATTCCAAGAAGATGGAAGATGTTAACGGTGAGATCCAGATCTTTACGACAAGCAAAATCCAGCCTCTGCTTCAACTAAGAGTTTTCGCAGGAATTATTGGTAGGTAGATTAAGCTGAAGCCTGTTTCTTGTTGGGTAGGAATATCGGCTCCGCACCGGATGTAACAACATCTTTGGTGATCATACATTTGCCGACGTTGGACATCGACGGCAGCCTGTACATTATGTCAAGCATTTTTTCTTCGAGGATCGAACGCAACCCTCTTGCGCCAGTGCCACGATCTATCGCCTTATCTACGATCGCCTTCAAAGCGTCATCGGCAAACTCTAACTCGACATCCTCAAGTTTGAAAAGCTTCCTGTATTGTTTCACAAGTGCATTCTTCGGAAAAGTAAGTATGTCTTGCATCGCTTCCCGACTCAGTGTGTGTAAAGTCGCGACGATAGGGAGTCTGCCGATGAATTCCGGAATCAACCCGAACTTCAACAAATCGTCCGGCTGAACGAGCGGCAAAAGTTCATTCACTTCATCATCATGGACGGAATGTATGTTGGCTCCAAAGCCGATGGGATTTTTGCTGACACGACGCGCTATAATTTTTTCAAGACCTTCGAAAGCCCCTCCACAAATGAAAAGGATATTCCGAGTATTCACGTTTATGAGAGGCTGCTCGGGATGTTTTCTCCCTCCGCGTGGCGGTACACCGGCAATCGTTCCCTCAAGTATTTTTAATAACGCCTGCTGGACACCTTCACCTGAAACATCGCGGGTAATCGATGGCGTGTCGCTCTTCCGGGCTATTTTATCAATCTCATCGACATAGACAATACCGCGCTCAGCTCGAGCCACATCGTAATCGGTATTTTGCAGAAGATGCACAAGGATCGTCTCCACATCATCGCCAACATAGCCCGCTTCCGTCAATGTGGTTGCATCAGCTATGGCAAACGGGACGTTCAAAATCTTCGCAAGCGTTTGAGCTAGCAACGTCTTGCCTGTTCCGGTCGGACCGACGAGAATTATATTGCTCTTGTCAATTTCCGTATCGTCTTCCGAACTAAGTCCGTGCGGAAGTGATATTCGTTTGTAATGATTGTAAACGGCTACTGATAAAACCTTTTTTGCGTGATCCTGTCCGATAACATATTCATCAAGCGCGGCCTTTATTTCCACCGGCGTGAGAGGAGCTTTTTCAACGCGCTCTTCCGAACGCTGTTTATAAACCGGAATATTGCTTCGCAGAATCTCAACCGAGTGTTCCACACAAACATCGCAGATGTAAACATTACCCGGCCCTGCCACCAAGCTCTTCACCTCTTTTGAATCGCGCCCGCAAAACGAACAGCGCATTTCGTCTTGATGCTGTTTAGACATTGTAAATTAGAATTCCCTCTTCACGTTTTTCTGTCGCTGAGATTTTAAATCCGAAATTACAGTCGGGACTGCAATTGCGAACAGCACCACAAAAATGAGCATAACTAGTAGAAGCAAACTGCCCATATTTTTTATTATCACTCCTAATTTGTTTCACTTCTTATTACCATCTCTTTTCACTAAGACACTGTCAATCAATCCATAATTCATAGCTTCTTCAGCAGACATAAAATAATCTCTATCTGTGTCTTTTTCAATTTGTTCGATTGGCTTTCCGCTGTGGTGTGAAAGAATCTCGTTCAATTTTCGCTTTGTTTTTAGAACTTCCTCTGCCTGAATACCAATATCCACGGCGGAGCCTTGGAAACCGCCTGATGGCTGGTGAATCATTATCCGAGCATTCGGCAACGAGACTCGCTTCCCTGCCGCGCCGCTGGACAAAAGCACAGCGCCCATGCTGGCAGCAAGCCCTACGCACGTCGTCGCGATATCCGGTCGAATATATTGCATTGTATCATAGATTGCCATACCGGCAGACACGCTTCCGCCAGGACTATTTACATATAGGTTAATATCTTTATTCGGATCCTCGCTCTCAAGAAAAAGAAGCTGCGCAATCACCAGGCTTGCCACCGTTTCGTCAATTTGAGTTCCGATAAAAATGATTCTCTCCTTGAGAAGCCTGGAAAAAATATCATACGCACGTTCACCGCGCCCTGTTTGCTCGATGACGTAAGGAATCGTAAGCTGGTTATAGATTTCCATTTTGTTAATCCTCATGTTCATGGGTCGGGGTTTTTTCCACGACATTTACTTCTGAATTGTCAACAATAAAGTTAAACATTTCATTAAACAAAAGCTTGTTCTGCACGTCGTTGGAATTTTTATAATAGGTAAGCAGCGCACTCTTATCAAGTTTGTATTTTGATGCCTCGTCATCTGCAGTCCGTTCGAGAACTGAATCCTTAACTTTCAATCCTTCTTTTTGTATGATGGCTGCCGCAAGGAGATTCCATTTCACAGGCTCTCACGCCAGCTTCATGATAATGTTCTTTAACAAAATTTGCATCGACTTCGTGGTTCCCGGATTTCTTCTTTAGCTCCTCGATCAAATCGTTCAAGTAATCCTCGACCATACTTTCAGGAATTTCAAATTCATTTTTCTTCAGGAGTTCCTCGGCGATCTTGTCTCGCAATTCTTCTTCAGCCTTGTCCTCGTAATAATGCTCAAGATCTCGTTCAATATCATCTTTCATTGTGGCGAGCGTTTCCATCTTTCCGCCTGAAACTTTTTTAGCAAATTCATCGGTAAGCTCGGGCATCACTAACTTTTCCATTTTCTTCACATAGACTTTAAAAGGTTTCTTGCCCACAGACTTCCTGTTCTTATCGAAAGTTTCAAGCTCCATATTGAACTCGTCGCCTATTTTGTTCTTCAACAATCTCTGATTGATCTCAACAAGCTCCGGAGCTTTGCTTCGCAAGTCTATTTTGTAATTTTCGCGCCGTTGACCAATCAGCGGGAGCCCCTTTTCATCGATCACCTGAAGATCGACAGTCACTATCGCATTTTCGTCCTCAAGGTGTTCCACTTCATGAAGCTCGGCATTTGATTCTCTGAGATGCATCAATTCATGTTCAACAGACTCGGACGATATTCTGTACATTGCCCGCTCGAGCTTCATACCTTTATATTCTCTCGGCTCTATTGCAGGCACAACTTCATACGTCAACCGAAAGTGCATCGGCTCACCGAAATTTCTCGAATCAAGATTATAATCAACTACACCGGCTACCTTCGTGTTCTCTTTCTCAAAAATTCCTTTAACAACACCATCTATTATTTCCGGAATCGATTGCGATTCTATTTCATTTCCATATCTTTTCTTGACAATTTCGATTGGAGTTTTGCCTTTCCTAAAGCCTGGGATCGCGGCATTCTTCTGAAATTCTGAATATGCTGTCTCCAATTTGTCCTTTACTGGTTCATCTTCTACAGTTGCTGTCACCTCAAGTTGTTTCTTCAAACCGCCGAGGTCGGTGATCTTATAATCCAATTTTGCTCCTTTAAACTATTGCAATCCAAGCGCCCACGGGGGACGCGACCATTCAAGAAACTAAAGTTGTCCGCTGCATGGTGAATCCTTTGTACCCCAGCGATCTTCGATCAAATGGATCCCTGCAGGACAATTCTCGTGGGCACGGAGGGACTCGAACCCTCACAGGGTGACCTACTAGCTCCTAAGGCTAGCGCGTCTGCCAATTCCGCCACGTGCCCTCTCATGCTCACTTTCTCAAAGAACCTGACTAATATAACTCACAACCTCCAAATGTCAAAAAGCATTAGAAATTGTGAGGTTTTCTATATCTTCTGTGGCGTGGACGGTGCTCAAGGGAAATTTGACCTTGGGCACCCTTCTCTCCACTTAACGTGATTTTTACCGGTTTTTTCTTGCCGATGGTTACTGTTTAGTTACCGTAGGTATAGAGTAGTATAGATTGGTACCCGCTGCGGTAATGAAAAGTCATAATATCTTGATGTTCCACAACTCCATGGTTCCATTTATTAAGATTTCTCTTCAACTTTAATAGAATTAAGGACGTCTGCTTAACTAGAAACATGGAAACTCGAAAAGGATTTGAACGTTCTTCTCTGGACGAAATCGCCCCGTATATACGCCGATTTTCTGCGCAACAAGTTCGGATACTATACGATACAAGATATTAAAAAACCATCCTGTTAATTAAATTATAAATTGTGAATTCTTGATTTTGAATTAAACACTTAAGATTCAAGATTGTGAAAAGGAGGCAACTTGGAAATAAAATTCACACCGATCTCAAGCGTAGGCGAATTCAGACTCATCGACAAATTCAATGACATCGCATCGCGGTATTCGAATCCTAATGTTGTTCAATCAATAGGCGACGATGCTGCAGTAATAAAGCCGTCTCCCGACAAGCTTACAGTTGTAACAACCGACATTCTAATCCAGGGCGTTCACTTCGATTTGTCGTACACTTCGATGGCACACCTCGGAAGAAAAGCTGCCGTCGTAAACCTCAGCGACATCGCCGCGATGTCTGCCCTGCCAACAGCGGCGTTCGTCTTGCTCGGAGTTCACTCTAATTTAAGTTTAGAAATGTTAGAAGAATTCTACGAAGCATTAGCCGATGAGCTTGGAAAAAATAAGTGCATAATTGCCGGAGGCGACACGTCTGCTTCACCGATAGGGCTGATTATCAACATCACAATAGTCGGCGAAGTCGAGCGGGACCGGCAAGTTCTTCGAAGCGGAGCGAAAGCCGGAGATGTGGTCTGTGTTACGGGCGATCTCGGGCGCTCACAAGCGGGATTGAAGATTTTGCTCCGGGAAAAAAGTAGATACTTCGAAGCAGGCCAGCCCGCTGATTTTACCCCAAAATTTGAGGGCTATGACGACGCCCTCCAGAAACATATGCTCCCTGAGACAAGAGTTGCACTTTCAAGAGATCTTACACAAAAGATCAGGCTTCATTCGATGATTGATGTGAGCGACGGCTTGGTCTCAGATATGATGCATATATGCCGCGCAAGTAATCTGACTGCCGAACTTGATGAAGAGTTCATCCCGATTGATCCGATTACACGAAAAATTGCCGGTGAAAATAAAAACGAGCCGTTGGATTACGCACTTTATGGCGGCGAAGACTACGAGCTTCTCTTCACGATTGCGGAAGCAAATTTCAGCAAGCTGTATTCGTTGGAAGGAAACATCAGAGCAATCGGAAGGATGAAAGAAGGAGAGCCGAAAGTAGTGGTACGGCGCTTGAATGGCAAATCGGATGAATACAAAGACTTTCCCTCGTATCAACATTTCACTGTTAATAGCCATTAGCCTTCAGCTATCAGCTAAGAGCTAACTCCTAGTAGCCGATTTCTACCCGAGTATTTTTTTCGCGATCAAACCAACCGCCGCCGGGTTATCTGAGATTACTCCATCGACTCCCATCAGGATCATCCTTTCTATCCTGCGAGGCCCATTTACGGTATAGACAAAAACTCTTATACCAAGATCGTGAAACCGCTGCACCGTCGTTCGGTTCAGAAAGAGATGATTCAAAACAACTCCTTGTGCACCGCACCGCAACGGAAACGAACGCGGAGTCGGATTCAAATTGTGCCGGTAGAGCGGTGCAAAACGAAGATGGGGAACCTTATAATGTAGATAACGAAGAGCCTCCAAGTTGAACGAAGAAAAAATGACATCCTCTTCCATTCGGTGCCGTTCCACTATCTTTGAACACTTATCGACCAGTGCGTATACTCCGTTGTGCCGGCGATGCTTCATTTCTATATTCAATCTCACGCGTTCTTTAGAAAGCTCAAGCACCTCATCGAGGAGCGGCACACGTTCTGACCTATACTTTTGACTAAACCAAACTCCCGCATCTAACGATTTTATATTGTTGAGGTTTATTTTTTTTACAAGTCCGCTTCCGTTCGTAGTTCTTCCAAGCCGGTAATCATGGAACACAATAACATGATTATCGCCAGTCAGCATCACATCCATCTCAAGCATGTTCGCACCAGCTTCAATTCCTTTCTCGAATGCAGCGATGGTATTCTCCGGTGCTACTGCTGAAAAGCCGCGATGAGCGACGTTATAAAATTCCACGCCGTCTCCAAAAAGTGAATGAACCAATTTAGCTCATAACTCATGGCTCATAGCCCGTCCCCATGGTAAATAGACGGACTGTCAACTATGAGCCGTTATTATTTCAGCTTCAAACTTGAAACAGCTTTTTCAAAAACAGGCAGGAAATCTTTCTGCAGGGATTCAGCCCAATTAAGAGTCACTCGAATCCACTTGTTATTTTTCACCGCAAAGTACGCGCGACTCTGAATACCCCTCGCCGGCGAATAGCTGATCTGGTACGCATCAAGACCGTCGATCTTAGTCTTTGCTGAGCGGGCGCTACCGGGATAATTCCCCTTGTTTTGATTGAAGACTTTGTCAACATTCAAATTCTTCGCATCAAGGACATCCACCTGGATCGAGCAGTCGGCGCGGTAGCCTTTGATAAACACAGAAGTTATAATATCGCCCGAAGCACCTTTAGGCGTTGCAATAAAATTCTCGGGATACTGGATCGTGATGTAATCATTCTGATACGATGAAAATACCTGTGAGGGAATAAGATCTTCCGGCTGCTGCTGCATTGCGACTGCTTTCGGAATAATCTGGTACGTCGATTCGACACTATCAAAAACATCCGAGTATTGCTTGAAATCCTCGTTGAATCCGGCTGCCTCGTAACCGTATGTCATACTATCTGTAACGGTGATTACGCGGTACGAATAAACAGTGTTCTTACTGTCGATTTTCAAAGCATAAGGTATCTTCACTGCCGGGTTTCCTGCTAACGTGGTTTGCTCGTCAGGATCGATCTGTGCTTGTTCCTGTCTAAGTCCATCCTTGAATTGTTGAACGATAGCATCAAGGCTATTAGTACGCGCACTGTCCGCATAGACATAAATTTTCACGCCCGGTTTTCCTTCGGAAGTTGGATCGAGAAATTTGTTCCAAGCTTCCTGAGTATTGTAAACCCACACTTTTGCCGGTTGTGCGGATTGCAGCCATACCGCCGGAAGTTTAATCGAAAAAAGGTTGGAACCATCTCTGAAGTCCTGTAACTGCGGAACAGTCACTGCCGTATTTTTCTGGCAGGCTGAAAATGCAATCGCCACGAATAATACAGTTAAGAACTTTTTGATGAATCTTGATCTCATATTATGCTCCTCTATTTGATATGCCTCACTATTTTTCTGTCCGAGATTCCACATCAGGGGAAAAGTACCAGCATGTCGGAGATCCCGTACGCGCCTTGCGCCATCCCGACATGCAAATGAATTGCGACGGGGCTTCGCGGGATTCGTGACATTAACATAATCCGGTATTCTTCGGATACAAAAATATATTAACCACAGAGAGAAATAACAACATTCAAAGTGAACCCCGCAAAATTCTGAAAGCGCGAGTGAATCACATAATTCTCGGCGAGCATTTGCTGGAAATTGCAAGAACATTGATTAAATTTTACCTGCTAAAACAAATCTTGAGAGGGAATTATGAAAAACCGCTTCATCAATAAACTTTCCATCCTCGCAGCTATTATATCAATAGCAGTCGTAGGCTGTTCAAGCTATCAGACGACCAACTCAACAGTAGGTCTGTATTTCAATCCCGACACCGTCAAGGCAGGACAATTCGACACAGGGAAGATGTGGACATTTGATTATCCGCCGACAAAATATTTCGGGGACGCTTATAATTTCGCGCCCGATTCAACATGGTTCAACAACGCCCGGCTGGGAGCGCTCAGACTTGCGGGCTGCACAGCTTCCTTTATATCCGATGACGGGCTTGTTCTGACTAACCATCATTGCGCTCGCGGCGCGCTCGACAAAGTCAATAAACCCGGCGAGGATTTGCCGGATAGTGGTTTCTACTCGCAGACATTGAACGACGAAAGAAAAGTTGACGGCATGTACGCTGATCAATTGGTCCTGATAAAAGATGTAACGAACGAAGTTCAGCAGGCATTTGCGGCAGGAACAACAGACGAAGGAAAGATCGAAAATAGAAATAAAGAAATTAAGAAAATCCAGAAAGAATATTCGGAGCAGTACAAGAAAGAAGCTCCTGCGGATTCGTTGATCTTTCAGGTTGTTACTTTTTACAACGGTGGTAAATATTCTCTTTATGGTTATAAACGTTATACCGACTTGAGGTTAGTTTTTGCACCGCAACTCATCGTGGCATATTTTGGCGGTGATTACGACAATTTTACTTATCCACGTTATGATTTGGATTTTTCTCTCTTCCGAGTTTATAAGAACGACAAGCCAATGAAATCAGATCATTTCTTCAAGTGGAGCCAGGATGGTGCAAAGGAAGGCGACCCGGTTTTTGTTATCGGAAATCCCGGAAGAACGAGCAGACTTCTGACAATGTCTCAGTTAGAATTTGACCGCGACTACAGTTATCCATATATCATAAATCTCCTTCAGGGAAGTTATGACGTTTACGCAAAGTTCGTGGAGCAACACCCTGAAAAAAAACTGGATTACCAGACGCGCATTTTCGGAATCTCTAATTCTGTCAAGGCATACACAGGTTATTTAGGCGGACTGCGCGATCCATATTTGATGGCACGGAAAAAAGGGTTCGAACAAAAATTCCGCGAGTCGATCGCTGCGAATCCGACATTCGAAGAGAAGTACGGAAAAGTGTGGGACGATATAACAAATATCCAGACTGAGAAGGCGGCGCTGTTCAACAAATGGATCGCATATAGTGTTACCGGCACAAGCCTCGGCAGGTCGCAATATTTCACAATAGCATCGCATCTCATGGAATACGCAAACACCATGGAGCATCCGGACTCGAGCAGGCCGAAAGATTACAAAGGCGCCGAGCTTGACTCGCTGAAAGCGAAATTCTTTCCAAAAAATTTCAACTCAGATTTAGAAAAGATGTTTCTCGTATTCCAACTGAAGTCGATGCAAAACTTCCTTGGAACAAGCGATGCCGCATTCAATTCGCTTCTCGGTGGAAGGACTCCGGAAGATGCCGCGGACTATTTGACATCATCCTCCTCACTTGGCGATAGCGCAAAAGTAGTTGCGATGCTGAACGGTAATCCTGGCAATATCACCTCATCGAATGACCCATTCTTGCAATTTGAAACAGCAACTCAACAAACGGTAGCAGCGTTGCGCGCTCAATACCAGAAACTAACGACTGAGGAAAGTGCAAGAGTCCAACTCCTCGGACAAGCGATCTACGATATTTACGGAACGTCGATTCCGCCGGATGCCACATTCACACTGAGAATTGCCGATGGGGTCGTAAAGGGGTACGATTATAATGGCACAACTGCTCCGACGAATACAACATACTATGGAATGTACGACCGGTATTATTCTTTCGGAAAGCAGTATCCATGGTCGCTTCCGGCGAATTGGCAAAATCCGCCGGCTGATTTCAACCTCAGCACACCTCTCGATTTTGTTGCGACAAACGATATTATCGGCGGCAACTCCGGCAGTCCGGTACTAAACAAAGATTTGCAAGTCGTCGGATTGATCTTTGACGGAAATATCGAAAGTTTGCCGGGCGATGTTATTTACGTTGACACATATAACCGCTCTCTCGCAGTTCACTCAGACGCGATACCTGAAGCCTTGAAGCACATTTATCATGCGGACAGGCTTGTTAACGAGATAAAAAGCGGGAAGATAGAGCAGTAAAAAAAGACGAAGATAGAAACCAGATGTGGCCGTCACCTTTGAGGTGACGGCCACATTCGACAACTTTTACGCGACAGCCTTCATAAGTTCTATCAGGAATTTATAAAATTTCTCGACGCTGTCGATGGCAACGTGTTCATCCGGCGAATGTGGGCCGATGATCGTTGGACCGAAAGATATCGTATCAACACCGCCGCCGACTCTGTCATTTATAATTCCGCATTCGAGTCCGGCATGTATCGCCGTCACGTGCGGCTCTTTACCGTTAAGATTTTTATAAACCTCTTTCCCTTTCGCAAGCACAGCAGAGTTTACGTTCGGCTGCCATCCGGGATAACCGTCGCTCACTTTGATCTTAGCGCCGGCAAGCTGTCCGACCGATGCAACTTGCGCCGCGATCATGTCTCTCTCTGATTCGATTGAGCTTCGCTGGCTTGTCACAATTGTAACTCCCGCACGCTCAGTTCTCATCACCGCAACATTGGTAGAAGTCTCCACTAAGTTTGGGATATCGCTGCTCATCCTGATAACACCTTGCGGAAGTGCGGCAAGTGTTCCGAGAACTTTTTTCTTTGTACCATCGTCTAATGCCTGCTTCGACTTTTTCCCTTTCTCGATAACGACTTTCACATCAGGATCGACAGATTTGAACGCATTCTTGAAAATTTTCTCACACTCGGCGCTGATCTTCTGAACTTTCTTCTCGTCAGCCGCTGGGACCACAATCGTCGCGTCGGCTTCGCGGGGAATTGCATTGTGTTTGCTTCCACCTTCAAGAGAGACAAGTTTCATCTTCGTGATCGCATCGATCGACATCAAGCTTCTCGTCAGAAGTTTTAATGCGTTTGCCCTTCCAAGATGGATGTCAACTCCCGAATGTCCACCTTTCAATCCGCGTACTGTGATATTGAGAGTTGCAACTTTTCCGGCCACGGCTTTCTTCTTTGCCGGAATTGTAATCGTAGTATCTAGTCCTCCCGCACAGCCAATATAGAGAACGCCTTCCTCTTCGGAGTCTAAGTTCATCATGACTTTTCCTGTGATGAACCCCGGCTCAATGTGGTTTGCGCCCGTCAATCCGGTTTCTTCGTCAACCGTGAAGAGTCCTTCAATTGGTCCATGCACAAGCGACTTGTCTTCTAAGAGTGCGAGCAGCGAGGCGACCCCAATGCCGTCGTCGGAGCCGAGCGTCGTGCCGTCGGCTTTGATGAAGTTGCCTTCCCTGTGAAACTTAATTCCGTCTTTCAGGAAATCGTGCTGAACGTCCCGGTTCTTTTCGCAAACCATGTCTGTGTGGACTTGCAGAACAACCGTCGGCGAACTTTCTTTGCCGGGACTTGCCGGCTTCACTACGACCACATTCCCGACTTTGTCCTGTTTCGCCTTTAATCCCATTGCTGCGGCAGTCTTCTTGATATATTCGAGGACTGCCTTTTCGTTTTTCGAGCCGCGCGGAATGGCGCTGATCTCGACAAAATAATGCCAGATTTTTTCCGGCTTCAAACCTTGAATAGTTGTTTCGTTCATGATATCATCCCCTTTTTAGAGAGTTTTGGTTCTAAATTAAGAATTACAAATTCACGACTTGAAATTTCCTGCTCCACCATGTCGAAGATCCCGTATGCGGGACAGAAAGAATCTATGATATGGAGGTGAGAGAAACAACGGATGGAAAACGAAATAGAACTCTATCTAATCCCCGTTTTCTTTGTTGATTTTCTTTACTCTTCCGACTTCTCCCGTTTCCAACCGCACCTTGATGCCATGCGGATGCGTTGGAGAGTTCGTAAGGATGTCTTTTACGATTCCTTCCGTCAGCTTACCGGTCCGCTGGTCCTGCTTCAGGACAATCGATACTTCGAGTCCCGGCTTTATGTCAGATCGTTTTGTGTTGTCCATAATTATCTCTTTGTTGGTTCTATCCGCTTCGTTGCGAGACCATTAGCTTGTCTCTTTTGCTTCCGTCCAACATTTATGATAGCCTTGTAATGTCACTCTTCAGCGTCTTGTTTCTTCCTCCAGGACCCTGTGAAAACGAGGAAACATAAAGTGTAAAATGGAATAACGTAGAATCCGATTTGAACAAGGTCTGGATGGCGAGCGTCCCTCAGTTTCCTGCAAAGTGAATTCGAGATAAAGCTATGGGTACTATCATCCCCAGCTCGCTGAAGCAGAGTATCAATCTTACTGTAATCGAGCTTGAACCACGTTGAGTCGTCGCGGCTCCTATTCAGAAGCGAATCATCTATAGCCTCGATTGTTGGCTTCATTGGAGATTCATCTCTGAGACGCAGATCCTCAAGATGTACCTCGACAAGGTACATGAATGAAATGAATGCAATCAGAACCAAACGGATGCACTTCGTTGTACGCTTATCTCGATTCCTTGCGAATAGCGTTGAAGCAAGTACCGCCGCCACGATCGCCGAATAAAACATCCGGGCCTGCCATACCCAGCTTTCTTCTGCTAAATCCTGGTTATGAAACGCAGATTCTCTCTGGCTAAGAATTGAGACCAAAGCGGAGTTATGCTCGGCGGCCAATATCGGAGAGACGTGAATGGAATCTCGCAAGATAGATCCCGGATTAGAAATAGGATTTTCCATTGAAGATTTGAAGCACAAAAATACGCCCACGACAACCGATAGGGTAAGAAGGTACCAGAACACCTTGTGAGAACAAATGAGTTTCGTGCGCCAAAGCCATTTGCGCCAGCGAAGGAATTTCGCAATCGAACGTACTTCAGTTTCATTATTCTTCATTTTTCTATCTTGCCCTCCATTTCTTGAGATGCTACAATAATCACTCAAATCATTCTTGTCACCACCAAATCCGCGGCGGAGAAAAATAACGGGAACGGCATCCCACGCTTAGACTTATACACTTGTCGTACCTGAAGCAAACAAATTTCAAACGGGGCAGATTTGCCGAATTCGACCATGGCAGCTTTGCAGTCTCGATACGATGCATCTTTGCGTCGCCCTCGAAGCGATCAGGGTGCCAGGCCTTAGCCTGAATGCCGTATGCCTCTCTCACTTCTTCAAGTGTTTTCGGATTGGAAAGCTCAAGTATGCGATAGGCTTCCTGCCAGGTCATGTTTCAATCGTCAATTGTTAATCGTCAATCTTCGATCTAATCATATATTCTTCCCGATCTCGACCAGCTTATTCATTGTCTCAAGATTCCTGGTGGTGCCATGGACTTTCAAAACTTTTTCGATGGAGTTGTTATTGAACGCCGACTTCGCGTATCCCTTTCGACAGAGCAAATAAACCGTCCTGTCAATTACTTCGAAGTCGTCGATCTTGTTTTTCAACCTGACCAGCTCGGCAACTTTTTCTTTAGCAGGCTTCCCGGACAAAATCGTGAAATAGATCCGTTCGCCTGTCTTCTGAGCCAAAGGCTCATCGGCCTTAGGCTGAAACTTTTCTTCGTTGTACGGATTCCTAGAAACTATCCTTTCGAGATCGCCCAACCCGAGAACTAGCACCTCTACGTCAAACTTGAACCGGCTCTTGATAGCGACTTTGATGTCGGCCTCCAATTCATGCGTGCTCTTCTTCTCGCTGAGGAACACGACGTTTCCACTCTGTATGTACGTTTCCACTTTTGAGAACCCAAGGCTATCAAATACGCTCTTCAGGTCGGTCATGAGAATAGTTTTCTGACCGCCGACATTTATTCCGCGCAAGAGAGCAATGTAAACCGTCATTTAGATCAACTCCATCAAACAGGTGCTTCCTCAGTTTGCGCCATTAATTCTTGTTTCGCTGGAGCTTGCGGCTTCTTGCGCCTTCGTTTCCTCGGCTTGGTAAGCTTAAGCTTTGCGGCGAGTCCTTGCACTGCCTGTCCACTGCGTCCAATTACGGTGGCAATTTTTTCTATCGGCTCGTGTCCGTAATTTTCGCGCACGTAATTCTTTTCCTCTTCGCTCCATGGACGCGGGCGGCCCGCACTCACGCCAAGCATTCCAACGATCGTGATGATTGCATTGTACGACCTGTCCAACTTAGCAGCAATCTCTTTAGCAGAAATAGTTTTGTAATTCTGTCTGACGTATTCTTTCTCTTCCTCCGTCCATGGTCGGTGGGGCTGTCGCTGCAAAAATCCCGAGCGGCTTGCATGATGGTTTACCGCGCTGGCAGTAAGTCCGAGAGCCTCTGCGATTTCTTTGTAGGATTTTTTCTTGCGATGCTTTACAAAATATTGGTGTTCTTCTTTCGTCCACTCGTGATCGTGCTGCGGCCTCTTGATTCCAAGCACTTGAGCTTGAAAAAGTATCGCATATTTTGAACGGCCTGTGAGCTGGGAAATTTTTGCGAGCGAATTCCTTCTATCCGAATATAACTCACGCAAAACGTCTTTTTCTTTCTCCGTCCAGTACAAACTTCGTGAACCGGTTAGCTTCAACATCCTTGCCCGCCCAAGAATTGCAGGCACACTTCGCTTGAGTGTGCGTGCAAGCGATACGTTTTTTTTCTCATTGTAATATTTTTTAAGAAACCGATCTTCCCACTCTTTCCATGGGCGAATGCCTATGTACTTTATGCCGAGCTGGGCGGCTTTCGCCATCACCCTGTTGGGACTTCTGCCAACACGTTCTGCTGCATATTTAGCCCCCCGCTGTCTATAATATCTTCGAAGAATTGCAACTTCTTCCTCCGTCCATTTTTTCCCGATCAAAGTCTCCTCACCAGTTATGTAAATACAAAGCTAATTATATAATTTTAATTTTGAGATTTGTCCAAATGCTCTTTCACTTGCGGACAATAGCGTGCGCTATAATTTTGGACACATATAATAATTCTTGACCTAAAGATTTTGGCTTCATTCGCCCAATGCAAATTCGACTGCCGCCATCGCATGGATTGTTGTCGTATCAAAGACCGGTACGCTGCAATCCGACTGTTTCAGGAGAAGCGGAATCTCCGTGCAGCCGAAAATTATTCCGCCTGCTCCTTGACCGGTCAGCCTGTCGATGATGTCCAAATATCTTTTCTTTGTTTCCGGCTTAAAGATTTCTTTGCCAAGCTCGGCGAATATGGTCGTGTGTATAAAATCTCTATCGTTTTCATCCGGGATCAAAGTCGTTATGCCGAATTTGGCAAGCCGATCCTTATAAAATGGCTGTTCCATCGTGATTTTAGTTCCAAGCAAGCCGACCTTATTTATTTTCTGCTTCTGTATTTCCTGTGCTGTCACTTCGGCAATATGTATGAGCGGAATATGAATATTTTGCTGTACCATGTCGGCAGCCATGTGAGGAGTGTTGGCGCAGAGGAGCAAGCAATCCGCACCGGCATTTTCCAATCGCTTGGCAATGCCTGTCAAAAAACCCGCAACCTTTCCCCACTCGTTCGGATCGAGCGGCGGCTTGAATTCCTCCTGGTTCAGGGAGTACATGAGAATCTTCGCCGAGCTTGCGCCTCCGAGACGCTTGTTGATCTCTCGATTTATAACCCTGTAATATTCAACCGTAGAAACCCAGGTGGTTCCTCCAATCATTCCTATCGTTTTCATTTCATTCTCATTTTAAATATAACGGACATCCAAAAAAATATATGTCTTGAAGCAAATTAATGCTTGTTCGCATGTAATCATGAACTTTTAGCTCCACACCACCTTCGCTCTGCAAAGCTCAGCGTTGTCGCCGTCGCGTTTAACCTCACAATAAAAATAATCGCCGTGGTTTCCGACCGAGACGAAAATACGATCGCCAAGTCCTGCTTCGGCAAGGAAATTTACTTCAAATGATTTTAGGCTCTTTGTGCCATGAAAGTCGGCGGGGAAACTGTCTAATATCCATTGAACATACTTCGACGAATTGACATGTTTGTTGACATCCAAGTCGGAGTAACGAACAACATATTCAAAGTCCGTCCGCTCAGATTGCTGTGCTTCAATTTTTTCAAGCTTGACATCCAACTCACTCTTCTCCAATTGCATCGGGAAATTTTTGTTGAGCGTATCGATTCTTTGAATGCGCAGCGTCTTCCTGTCGATTATCAGCCAAGCCGATGTCGCAGAGACAAGCTTATTTCCGGACTGAGAATGAATAATAAAGTCCCTCATGCCAAAGAGTTTATCCGTTCCTTTTCCCCAAGTTTCCACCACTATCTCGTCATCCCATTTCGGCATATCATGGAACACGGCAAGAAATCTCGACAGTACCCATAGTTGTCCTTCATCTTTAAGATCCGTGTAGCTGAATTCCGTATCTTTCGTATGTGCCCATGCGCTGTCAAGCATGAAACATAAAAGCAAGGTCGGTTTCGCTCGACCTCGAAGATCAACTTCATAGGAATGAAGGTGATAACTTTGTTTGTGAATCGCGTTACTGGAGTTTTCCATTTGGTTCAGTCGATTCTAATGAAATTGGCATAAGAAAATATCTTCTGTGAACACGAGAGGCAAATAAATTAAAGACTTTACTTTACGAGGTAGCCGCATTTTGCGACCACCTCGTACACAAACTTATTTCGGAGTCGGTCCCTCTGTCACTTGTACCAGATCATCTGAACGAATCCACTTCTCATACGCCGCCTTAACATCTTTCGCAGTCAACTTCAAATATCGTTGTGCCGCAAGTATCGGTTCGTTCAAAGGAAGATCATCCATGGCTCTGCCAAGCAAGCCGTGCGCAATGCCGCTCTCGCTTGATTCGGAAAGCGGGATCTCGCGAAGCAGAAGCGCCTTTGCTTGAGTCAGTTCTTTCGACGTGACAAGAGAGTCCTGCATCTGCTTCAGATCACGAACGATTATTGCGCGTGCCTGCGAGACTTTATCGGGGTCGCAAGCATAATTCACTTGATAACCTCCACGAGTCTTAGAAATGTCGAAACTTGAGCCGACGTAATAAACCAACCCTTCGTTCTCGCGAAGGTCGTGATAAAATCTCGTTGCATAAAATGAACCGCCAAGAACATGATTGCCCAATTGCAAGGCGTAATAATCCGGATTCGATCTTGTTATTCCCAACATCTCGGATAGGTACACCTTGTCCTGAACTCGACTCACGTCGGGCACAGCAGCAGTCGAAGGTTTATTAAGCGGGACAGGCGGCAAATCCGTGTTCGGCTTCGGCCCCGACGCTTTCCAGTCCTTGAAATAACCCCAGATAATTTCCTTCGCCGTATCCGGAGCCACGTTACCGATGACAACAATCGTTGTCATGTCGGGTCGAAAAACTTTAGCGTAATAGTCCTTTTCATTCGGAAGATCGAGTGAATCGACCGTTGCAGGCGTCGTCTCTCGAAGCTCAGGGTCTCCTTTCGGAAGAATAGCGACATGAATTGCTCGCGTCGTTAGATAGTCAGGACTTTCAAGCTGTCCCGCCACGGTCGCGGATGTCTGTCGTTGAATTATTTTAAAAGCCTTCTCAGGAAACACAGGGTTAAGCTCGTTGTCGGCAAGGAGCTGGACGCCTCTTCGAAAATTATTGCTAAGGACTCGAATAGAAAAACTTGAGCCGGCGGATTCGTCGGCGCCGATGTCATCGAGCGCCTTCTGAAACGCTGCTCGATCGAGAGTCGTTGAGCCATATTCGAACAATCGGTTTAGGATTCCGGCCGTACCATCTTCGTTATCCGGCTGCTGAAGCAGTACATTGTTTTTTATACTGCCGATGACGGTAATAGTATTGCTTGTCGATTCGGGCTGGACAATGAGCTTAATTCCATTCGGCAATGTCGTAACCGTCGGATTCGTGGTCGAATGCGGAACTGAAAGTCTTCCAACCGCACTCTCAGCCCATGACGGCAGCTTAACTCCTTTCGTTTCTTTAGGAGCGAAAGATTCCGCCCCGCCAAAACTGCTCGAAGAGATCGGCTTGCCTGAAGATTGTGGAGTCAACACTGCAATTAAAGCATGGCTCGAATCGATAAAAGCTCTTGCGACGCGGTTGACATCGTCAACGGATACTTTCTCCATCGCCTCCAAATCATCATCGGGTGACTGTCTTCCTTCGATTGCGACAGCATCCGACCATGCCGATGCGAGTCCGGAAATAGAACTCTTCTGGAATTCCGCATCCGATATCTCATGGCGTTTCGACGCCTCGACCAGATCGGCGGAAACTCCATTCTTCAACTCCTGCGATAACACATCGTTAATTTCTTTTACAAGATTATTCGAGTCGTAGCCTTTCGGGAACACCGCGATAGCAAAACCAATTCCTGACTTAGGCATCGAATAATATTCAAAGCCCGCATACAAAGCTTTTCCTTCGGGAACAAGCGAATATAATTTTCCGCGCTGGTTGCTCAGGACATCAGATAGAACTTGAGCCGCAGCATAATCCGGGCTGTCGGAGCCTGGGAATCGATACGTGATCGCCGCCAGACCGTACGGCAGATCCGTCGGCATCTTCAACGTGTCCGGTTTAACTTCCGTGAAATTGAATGTCGGCTTCGCAGGCAAATTGCCGGAAGGGATATCTTCAAAAAGTTCTTTCACTTCCGCTAAAGCTTTTTGTGGATCGACATCGCCGACTATCACGAGGACTGCATTATTCGGAACGTACCACTTCGAATGGAACTCATTCAGCATCGCCCCGCTTGTGCTGTCGAACGAAGGACGTGTACCAAGCGCATCATGTGCATACGGCGTACCATGGAACATCGCATCGAGGAGCTCTGTAAAAAAGATGTACTGCGGATTCGATAAATCATCTGCCACCTCCTGCTCGATCGCACCGCGTTCTTTGTCCCAGAGGCTGTCCGTGCTTAGGATTCCTTTCATTCGAATCGCTTCGATATGAAGTGCGACATCCAAATCTTCCGAAGGAACCGTGAAATAATACTGCGTGACCATTTGCTGAGTATCAGCGTCGAAGTCGCCTCCCATCGCAGCAGTTATATCTGCAAGTTGTGAAGCCGACAGATCAGGACTTCCGCGGAACATCATGTGTTCAAGCGCGTGTGCAGTTCCCGGAAAACCTTCCGGCGTTTCGTCGGAACCGACTAAGTAATTTATTTCAGTAGTGACAACAGGCGCCAGCGAGTTCTTGACAATCACGACACGAAGTCCGTTTTTCAGCGTTGCACGAAGCACGCTTTCCGAATCCACAACTTTCTCCACTCTCGCTTCAACTGATTTTGAAAAACAAAACACAATCCCGCAAAAAAATATCAGCTCCAATAAGAATAAAAATCGATGATTTACAATTGACATTTGACAATTGCAGAACGACAATTTTTCCTCTCTCGCGTTTCTAAATTTCCCTTTCATTTTTCCTCTCATTCATTTAGTTATACCAACACAGAGCAGTTGATAATTTACAATTGATAATTAAAGATTGATAGCCTTTTTTACGTTCTTTTCTTGTAAGAACTTCTTCTGTTTTTTTGCTGGTGACTTCCACCTCGTTGATATCTCTTCCGCTGCGGTTCACTTACTTGCAAAGCAAACTTCGGCTCGGGAAGCGGAGTCAGAAGATCGTCTTCCGGATAAATAGATTTGATCTCTTCGCCTAAATATTTTTTGATTGCCGGAAGGCTGTACGAATCAGTCTCGGTAGCAAAACTTATGGATGTTCCGCTCGCGCCCGCTCTTCCTGTTCGCCCGATGCGGTGTACATAATCCTCCGGATTTTCAGGCAGCGTGAAATTCACAACATGGCTTATTCCTTCGACATGAAGTCCGCGCGCCGCGACATCAGTTGCAACCAACACTTTTATTTTTCCAGCACGGAAATCTTCCAGCCGTTTGATTCGTCTAACCTGTTCAATGTCTCCAGAGAGGAGCGTGCAGTTTACTCCGTGTGAAGATAAATGATCTTTCAATTTACGTGCGATGTCTTTTCTGTTCGCAAAAACCAGCACGCGCTGGAGTCCGCGGACCGCAATTAAGTTGTAGAGAATCTTGAACTTCTCCGAATCGGTTGTGAGGTAAAAAATCTGCTTTATCGTTTTCACCACGACTTGCTCCGGTTCGATCTCCACGATGCTCGGCTCGCGTGTCCATCTCGAAGCAAGCCGGTTTACCTCCGGCGTCAGTGTCGCACTGAAAAGCATCGTCTGCCTCTTCGATTTCGGCGGCGTGCTTTCGATAATTCGCCTCACATCCGGAATAAATCCCATATCCAACATCCTGTCAGCTTCGTCGATGACGAGAATTTCCACTTTGTCAAGACGAATACTTCCCTGCTTATTGAAGTCGAGAAGTCTGCCGGGAGTCGCAACGACAATATCTATTCTTTCCGCCGCCAAAATATCTTTCTGCTGTTTGTATTCAATCCCGCCAAGTACTGCAGCGACATGAAGACCCGAATATTTGGACAATCCGTCCGCATCTTTTTTTATTTGCATTACTAATTCCCTTGTCGGAGCGAGTATCAACGCACGAGGCGCCTTGCGGTTCGGCTGCTTCAACGGATTCCTCAATAAATGCCTTATGATCGAAATAAGAAACGCGGCGGTCTTGCCTGTACCAGTTTGTGCGCGGCCTGCGGCATCGAGTCCATCAAGCAGCTTTGGAAGAATTCCGGCTTGGATCGGGGTGCAATATTTAAAATCCAAATCGGAAATCGCGTGCATAACTTCAACAGGTAAATCAAAATCCTGGAATCTTTTTTTCCCGTCAACTAGTGGGACTGCAAATTGTGAGCTGTCCCATACCGTCCCGCGATCATAATCTTCAACCGGCTTCCTAAGCTCCCGTCTGGCAGGCTGAGACTGAAAGCTGGAATCAGGTTTTCGGCTTTCGGCTTCCGGTTTCCAGTTTCCCGGAACCGGTTCTTTCTTTTGTCTGCTAAACAGCTTATTTAAGAACTCTTTTATCAACTATTCTCCATTATTTTTGCAGCCGTCAGCTTTCAGCTATGGGTTGATTTACTTTACCACTACAGCTTCTCTCTCGAGTTCTATTCCGAATTTTTCTTGCACTCCCTTTTCAATGTCAGACGCCAGTGAAATAAGTTCATTTGCTGTTCCGGAATAATTCACCAAGGCAAGCGCATGATTTAAAGAGATTCCAACCCCATTTCTTTCGTATCCTTTATGGAAACCGGAATTCTCGATAAGCCATGCAGCGGAAATTTTTATTCCATCTGCACTTTTGTAAGAAGGTGCGCGCTTGATTCGATTGAAATTTAATTTTTCTATAAAATTTTCGAATTCGACCTCGGACAGGATCGGATTCACAAAAAATGATCCAACCGATCTTGAATTCGGGTCGTTCGGGTCGATTACCATAGATTTTTTCCTGCGAAGCGCTAACACCGCTTCCCTCACGGTTTTCAGATTTGCTTCCCCATTCTTCTGTCTCCGTCCTCCAGACTCCGTTTTTGGGGAGTCGATGTAATTCCTAAGTTCCTCATACTTTACAGATGGCTCTCCCGAATTCCTGAGCTTGTAACAAACTTCAACAACCACAAATTTATTTTTGTCATTCGCTTTGAACCTGCTCTTGCGGTAACCGAACTCACATTCGGCTGATGTGAATTCAACAAACTCGAGCGATCTCCTGTTTATAGCTTTTACAGAGACAATCGTGTTCTTCACTTCCTGTCCGTAAGCACCGACATTCTGGATCGGCGTTGCCCCAACCGAACCGGGAATACCTGATAGGCACTCGACACCAGCGAGACCACTTTCGACACATGATTTCACTAAATCATCCCAGACTTCACCTGCATTTGCATGCACAATTGTGTAATCGCCATCATCTTCAGACTCGATTCCCTTGAGATCGATCTTGCCGACCAAACCATCGAAGCCTTCATCCGGAAAAATAAGATTGCTTCCGCCGCCGAGAACTTGCACCTCCAGATTCTCGCTTTCCGCAAATCGCAGAGTTGAACGAATTTCACCGATCGTCCGACAGGAGACAAAATACTTTGCCCTGCCGCCGAGTCGGATAGTGGTGAAATCAGCCAGATTGACGTCGGGTTCTAAATTCGCCAACTTGTCCTGTGGGAACGCCATATATTAAAGATAACCAATTTAGAGGAGTCTGAATAGCGATTCATGTAAAATAGTGGTAGTGGCTCAAGTTGAATAATATGCCTCGCAAAGCCGCCAAGTTCGCAGAGAAAGAGATTAAGATTATTTCTTCTTAGCGCTCTTTGCGTCTTGGCGGGAAAAAGATCATTCAAATTGAGGCAGTACCAAAATAGTAGATCCAGCAGTTCCATATTTTATGACTTGACAACCACCATAACCACTACTATGTTGTGTGAAACAAAGAGAACGTGCTAAAATAACTTAGAGGCCGCAAAGATTTTTCTACCCTTGATGTGACATTGCTTTAACGAAAACTTAAACTCAATGAAAGGTCAAGGTTAAGAAAATGAAAAAGCTCACCTTTGTATTGTCCTTCCTTTTCGTAACTTCTTCTCTTGCCGTAGCACAATTTCCGGAGATCATGGAGATTCCGACATCCGCAGAAGCAAACGGAATAGGAGACATCGCGGCATCAATTCCTTCAAGCGAAGCTATGGCAACTTTTGCTAACCCTGCACAACTCGGAATTTTCAGTCTGAGCGGGTTTTTTAACGCTAGCACATATGTTACTAAGACACCATGGCTGCGAGGGACTAACTACTCAGGGACTGACTTTACGCTGAATGCTTCCGCCGCTAACGTCGGCATAAATCTTGGAAGGTATCTCGATTTGCCAATAGGCTGCAGTATCGGCGCTGGATATTCGAGCGCATATTTTGATGAAGGGTCACCCTTCTGGTACACATACAAGAACAACGTATTTGACACACTCGGTGCTTCGCCGGAATGGCAAAAACAAGAAAATTATACAATCGGGCTTGGTGTCGATTGGCTTATTAAATTGGGATTGGGTTACAGCTTTGAAATTGTAAATCTAGAAGAAGGGGGTTATTACGACACCACGACCGGTATCTATTCCCTGCCCGGAAAAACTAATGCGCACAGTTTCGGTGTTATGGTGCAGATACCTGTCGCAGAAATTGTTTCTCGTCTTGCGGACCAGCAAATAATGCTGACGCCAAAACTCCAGCCGACTTTGGACATAAATCTAGGCTATGCCAGACGCAACATCGGTGATGCATGGGTTCATATTGGTAGCAACTCTGGTGTGGGGCTGGTTCCCAGGTCGGCAACTCTTGGACTAAATTTTGAAATAGGCTTGAGAACCACTGTCCAAGATAGAGATTGGAATTTATTTTCACTCACCTGGGCCCGAGAAGCGGAAGATGTACTTATCGCTTACTCGTCTTTCTCGCAAGGTGTATTTACTTATGAATCTGGTCTCGGTGACATTGAGCCTTTCAACAACCTAGTTCTCGGAAAGCAGAACGGCTATGTCGATGTGCGAAAAGGCTGGCAGGTGCAGTTGGCGGAACTAGTTTACATTCGCGGCGGATCCGATGGCGGCGGATGGACATACTATGTATCCGGGACATATTATACCTTCGGAGCTAGTGTGGCGCTGAATGGATTACTAAAGCTGCTCGGCGCATTTCATATCGTGGATATTCAAAATGGGCCCTTCGCATTCTTAGTTTACCACCTTGACCTGCAGTATGATTATAGCCGATATTCATCCGGCCAACCCTTTGCTGCAGGGTTAAATGGTACAACATTCAAAGCGGTCAACCTCGTGATCAAGTGAAAAGGGAAAAAGAACCGGAGAAACGAAGAATGGCTGAAAGAGCGATCACCGACTCACACTGTCACCGTTTCTCCGATTCCTTTACCGCCACCGTTCACTCTAAACTGCTTATAAGCATCCCCGACAGCAGCTTCGGATAAAAGTAAGTTGATTTCTGCGGCATCACCGCTCCCGCATCGGCAACTTCTCGAACCTGTTCCACCTTCGTCGAATTAAGTAGGAACCCAACCTGCGCCTTCCTCGACTGGACAGCCTCATCAACCTCATGTTTTTCAATCGTATAATTGATATTCAACTTCTTTTCCTGTGCGTCCTTCGAAATTCTGAGAGTCTGCCGGAGAACGAAATCGTGGAGAAGTGTGACATCGAGTTTTTTCACCGGCGGAGGGACATCTTCCTTAACGATCGAGAGGACATCGGCTCCGTTTTTCAATTTCATTAAGTAATATTTTTTCTGCGACATTATCATCCCGAAGGAATAAGCACGTGCGGAAGCAAGCGAGCTTGTCAGCTCATCGACATTCGATTTTGACGTCAATTCAAAATATGTTTTCACTGCCTCTACAAGTTTACCCGAATCAAAATTGCTTATGCTGTGGATTATCCTGTGGGTTGGATAAACAACAAGTCCGGAGTCGAATATATTCGTGAAGTACATCATTATATAATCATATGCGACATCTCCGGTCGGTTTCGGATTCTTCTCGCGCATCAACTTTTGATATTCCAAGGCTGTCTCGTATCTGTGGTGACCATCTGCGATGTAAACTGCGAGCTTGCTCAAAACATTTTGAAAAGTTTTAACCGTTAAAGGTTCCGTAATTCTATAAATTTTATTGTTCACTCCGTCCTGATCGGCTTCCAAATACGCTTTGCTATTCTTCAGCTTCTCATATTCTGTCTCGAGGATTTTATTTTGATCTCCGTACAAACTGAATATCTGGCTGACGCTTGCCTTAGTGGCAACCATCAAATTCAACCGATCTACTTTTGGCCCAGAGAGTGTGTGTTCATGAGGAAGGACAACGCCGGCTTCAAACGGCTCCAACTTGATCCATGATGCGAAGCCGCGGCGTGTGACCGGCTTGCCTTCTTGAGTTCTAAATGTCTGGAAGTACGGATAGATCGCCGGTTCGCCATCCTGAACCAGAACTTTTTCTTTCAACATCCTTTGCATCTCGGAAGCCGCCGCCGGATACGGATCAGCCTCCCGGTTCAGATCGAGCCTGATAATGTTGTTTGGATTTGCCTTATAAAGCTCGTCTTGAAGTTTCTTGTCGATCACGTCATAAGGTGGCGCGACAAGTCTTGATAAATCTTTTAGTGTGGTATTATAATGAATTGCTTTGAACGGTTTGATCACCGCCATTTCTACTCTCCTATTGTCAGAAGATATAATAACAAGCGAAGGTCTTGAATTGCAAGGAACACCAGACAAATTCGAAACTCAAAAGGCAAAAGGTAGTGGGTCAATTTAATTCGCCTAGGTGTAGTTACTGAAGATCACGTTGATTTTTTTGAAAGTCGTCGAGATAAATCGTCATTTGTTGTTTCATCTGGTCCCGATATAGACCCATCTTAAAGTAAAAGAATCCATGGGCCGGATATCCTATTGCAGCACGATATGCGGTGACACCATGGTATTGAACAATCTGTTGCCCATCCATCCATCCCTTGATAATGCCGTCATCTCCCTGAGAAAACCTGGTCACAAAGCGAAAGTCCAGCCATCGTCCGCGCATTTCGCCTTGGGATCTATAAAGCGTCGCCTCGTCGATATCATTTTTGCGTGTTACGAAGAGGACGCCGCCGACATACCGAATCGCAAGGACCGGGTTATCCGGCCGGCAGTTTCCCAATTCGCAAAGCTGTTTCCATTGTGCGATGATAAGCCGATTCTCGACTATCGGGAAGTCCATTGGGATGTAAAGGCTGAACATGTATTCATAGGTCTTTTCTGACTGAGACCAGAACCGCGGAGTTTCCATCAGTTCATCGCGCTCACTTGCGGCGCCGTCGTCACTTGCCTCTTCAACACAATCGTTCGGCCGGAGCGTAATTTGCGCCGCACTGTGACCGCTGTGCACAATCTCCGTCTGGATCGAGAAAGCCCCCGGAACCATTCTTTGCGCTGTCCAGATAGAACTTAACTTTCGTTCTTCAAATCGATCCTGTATATGGACCGGCTGGTGCAGCAACCAGACCAAATAGATGACCGCGACTACAACGACCAGCAGTATCACAACCCCAGCGAACAACAGAACACGACGAAGCCGATGCCGTTGCACTGTAACCATCTTATTCAACTTGTTCGTCAGACATTATACGCAAGAATCTCAGCTGCCGTACCTCCCTGAAAACCGGGACAGAGGAAACTGCCAATCACGATGCGACTTAGACTGACTTACTACCAGACAAAACCGCAACTCAAAGTTCAAAACTGAATCAGTTAACTTTTGATATCCGACTTTCATCTTTGAAATCTAACCATTGACCCTTCGCTTCGCTCGGGGCAAGCTTTTTCACCTGTACCCCAATTGCGATAACTTCTTCCTGTCATTTCTCCAGCCGTCTCTGACCTTCACAAATAATTCAAGGAACACTTCGTGCCCGATCATTTCTTCGATTTGCTTTCTTGAGTTTTGTCCGATCTGTTTCAACGCCGCACCTTTTTTGCCGATGATTATTCCTTTTTGAGAATCCTTCTCCACATAAATCACGGCGCGAATATAAGTCTTACGTTCGCTGTCGTTTTCCCTGAACTCCTCGATTTCTACCGTGGTCGAGTACGGCACTTCTTCTCTGAATGTTTTAAAAATTTCTTCGCGTACCAGCTCGCTTACAAAAAATCTTTCATCGCGGTCGCTGACGTAATCCTCAGGATAAAGCGGATTTCCTTCGGGCAAATATTTCACAATTGTATTCTTCAAGTTATCCAAATTTTCACCGGTCAGAGCCGAAACCGGAATGATCTCTTTGAATGAATAAACTTCATTTAACGATTGAATGACAGGAAGAATTTCGTTTTTCTTCACGAGATCGATTTTGTTCAGTACGAGGAAAACCGGTCTCGCATCTTTGGATTCCGAAAGGTGTTTAATAGCCTTTGAGCTTTTTAATGAATCAACCGAAGCTTGATCACTCGCATCAACCAGAAACGCCATCACATCCGCATCATTCATCGCCTCGTCCGCAAAAGTCATCATCACTTCCTGAAGCGCATACTTGGGTTCGATAAGTCCCGGCGTATCTAGAAAAATAATCTGAAATTTTTCTCCGGTGAGAATGCCGGCAATTTTGTGGCGTGTCGTCTGCGGCTTCGGAGTTACGATTGAAAGTTTTTGGCCCAGAAGTGCATTGAGCAGAGTTGACTTCCCTGCGTTCGGTTCACCAACAAGCGCAACATAGCCGCAATAATAGCTCATAGATCATGGCTCATAGCCGAACGCCGAAAGCTAGAATCTCCTACAGCGCAGCTTCGCCGCTCTCCTCCGTTCGAACCCGAATGACATCTTCAACAGGATAAACAAAAATTTTCCCGTCGCCAACCTGACCGGTTTTCGCACTCTTAATAATTGTATCAACGATTTTATCAACGCTTTCATCCGGCGCGATGATTTCTATTTTCATCTTCGGCAGGAAATCAATTTGGTATTCCGAGCCGCGGTACATTTCGGTGTGACCCTTCTGGCGGCCGTATCCTTTGACTTCGGTTATCGTCATGCCTTTAATTCCGATTTCGATGAGCGCTTCGCGGACGTCGTCGATTTTGAAAGGACGGATAATTGCTTCAATTTTCTTCATGGTAGCCCTTATTTAAAAGTGAAAATCATTTTTATTGTCTAAATATTGGAAAGAAGCGACGAAGATGCAACCAAGATATAAATTTTGCCTCATAAAGTCTTAATTATTTATCCGAGACCCTATGTTTAAAAGGAACCTGGAGGCATTGTACCGCTGCATGGCACTCCGGTTATCTCAAACTCGCATAATATTCGCAGACGCTGTTGACTACGCATTCCTCGCAATGAGGGTTGGTCGGACGACAAACTTCTCTGCCGAGAAACGACATGCCCATGCCAGCCTCCCTCCAGTTTGTTTGGGGTATCTTCTCCATAATTTGTTGCTCAATTCTTTCCGGCTTAATTCCCGTAGCAATCCCGATCCTTGGCGCCACGCGGAGGACATGCAGGTCAACGATCACACCTTCGGCTTTCCCGCGCGATTCGCTTATGATCACATTCGCAGATTTTCTTCCGATGCCTGGAAGTTTTGTCAACTCCTCAACTGTCGTTGGAATGTTGTCGTTTTCACGAACTATTTTTGCGATTGAAGTGATCCACTTTGCCTTATTTGAAAAGTTCGTAACGCTATCTATGTACGTGTAAAGGTCATCAGGCTCAGCCTTCGAAAGTTCTTTCATCGAAGGAAATGCCTTGAAGAGAGCCGGTGCCAGCGCGTTTATGTGCTTGTCGGAGTCTCTTGCCGAGAGTACTACCACAACGACAAGTTGGTATTTATTTTTATAATCTAAAGGATGCTTCCTTTTCCGGTATTTCTCAAAGAGAGGTTTCAGGGCTTTTGCCCAGTTCCGCGTACGGGATCTCTGATCGGTAACTTTCGGTGGATCCTTCATATATAAAACTTAGAGAATGTGGAAAACAAAATCAATTTCAATAGAAATTTTGATTCGGATTGTAATCAATTCTTCCCGTTCGTAATTTTAACGAAAGCTTGGAGAAAGAAATTTGATAGCTAAGTTGGCACTTGAAAACGGAACGATCTTCACCGGCGAATCATTCGGCGCATTCGGTGAAACTATGGGAGAAGTCGTGTTCAATACCAGCATGATCGGCTATCAGGAAATTCTCACCGATCCATCTTATTGCGGACAAATCGTTACAATGACTTACCCGCAAATCGGAAATTACGGAATCAATCCTGATGACGTCGAATCATCAAAGCCGCAGGTTGCAGGCTTCGTTGTCAGGGAATACAGTAAATTCTATAGCAACTTCCGCGCGACGGAAAGTCTCGGTGATTACTTGAAGCGATATGGAATAGTCGGCATCGAAGGACTTGACACTCGTAAGCTTACGAAAATAATTCGTGAAACCGGCGCGATGAATGCTGTGATCTCCACGACAGATCTCGATGACGGATCGCTTGTAAAGAAAGCGAAAGAATTTCCTTCTATGTCCGGACTCGATTTGGCGAAAGTAGTCACGACGAAGACGCAGTACAAGTTCTCGATGAATGGGAAATCGGAATTTAAGTTTAAAGTTATTGCGTACGATTTCGGCATAAAGACAAACATTCTCAGAAAACTTTACGAGCGCGGGTGCGAGGTTAGGGTTGTGCCGGCAAACTTTTCTGCCGCCGAAGTTCTGAAACTCAATCCCGATGGAATCTTTCTCTCGAACGGTCCGGGCGATCCCGCGGCAGTTACTTACGCAATTGAAAATGTGAAGAAGTTGATCGGAAGGAAACCGATTTTCGGAATTTGTCTCGGACATCAGATACTTGCTCTTGCAGCCGGCGCAAAGACGTTCAAGTTAAAATTCGGGCACCGCGGCGCAAACCACCCTGTGAAGAATTTGTTAAATGACACGGTCGAAGTTACATCCCACAACCATGGATTTGCAGTCGATCCCGACAGCTTGCCGTCCGATTACGAAGTAACACACATAGATTTGAACGATAATGTTTTGGAAGGTTTCCGACACAAGAGCCTGCCGATCTTCTGCGTGCAGTATCATCCCGAAGCGTCGCCCGGTCCCCACGACAGTGATTATCTATTCGACGAATTTCTGGCGGCTATGGAAACGAAGACTGAACGCGCGCAGATAAAGGTTGGAATAAAATGACCACGGCAATATTATCGTCGGCAATGAACCGGTTCTGGTCCTGCATACGGGATCTGCGACATGCAATCAAAGATTTCTTAAAAGGATTTTTCTCCGACCGTAGCGACGGCACGCGGTGCTGCTGAAGTGGATCATCCATATTTTCCTACCACCAGATGTTTTTCATCGAGATCTAACTACTACATATGCAAACTTTGCATTTAACTTAGCATTCTTTTCATACGTCAAACTAAAAGCCGACCATTCGGCACAATTTCATGACTTTGCTTCGGCACAATGAATGAGTGTATCTTAAAAAAGGAGTTTGAAAATGTTGTCTCGAAATATTCTAGGATTTCTATTGATATCGGTTGTCCTGGCAGGCTGCTCCAAGACGACGAGCCCGATTTCTCCATCATCTTCCTCAGGATCAGGAAATGTCACTATGTCGGCCGTGTTTTCGAATAGTGGAACCCCACTTGGATTTGAGAAGGCCGGCAACACGGTCAGCAGCGTAACAGCAGGAGTCGATTCGATCCGCATCGACAGCGCGATAGTGGTTCTTGCAGGGATAAGATTTGTACGCAACATCGATACCGTTACAGTCGATACGGCAGACGGGATTCCAACCCTTGTTGTTAACGACGAAGATTCGAGCGTAACTTTTCCTGGTCCGTTTGTTATTCACGTGAACGACACGACAGCAGTAAGCTTCGCCAGCAGGACTCTTCCGGCAGGAACGTACAGCGGAATTACGTTCGACGTCCTCAGACTGGGATGGGGTCAGCCCTTCCGAGACAGCCGTAATTTTGACAGTGACGACTCAGGCTCAGTCGACTCGGCAGTTATGAATTATAGCATTGTAGTATGGGGCGCCGTGTACAAAGACACTGCATGGGTTCCATTTGAATTCAAAGATAACCAGAACCTCCAGTTCAAAATTAAAGGATCAATCACAATCACCAGCCCGACTTCATCTTTTAACATTGCACTAAATTTCAACATGGGTTCGTGGTTCGTTAATCCGGTCAATGGAGCTATACTCGATCCCACCAGTAATTCGTGGGGCAATCAAGCAGCGATCCAGGAAGCGATTAGGCTCTCGTTTGGAGACGGCCGATGCGGTCGCTGGGACCTGTTCCGGCAGTGGGGTTTTTAAATCTTGCCTCAGAGCGAACTGAGCCATGATCGATTGAAAATCATAGCTTACTAACTCTATTTTACAAAGGGAACATGAGGCTCATCACGAAAGGTGATGAGCCTCTTTTATTTTTAGGATAAGGTAATACCTAATACAGACAAACGGGGATCAAAATCCAATCAACAACTATTTGACATCAGGCGGCAATCCATTGTCTTTTAATCCTCTCACGAATAACTTGAAGGCGATGTCGGGAATAATAAAAACTTAGACGATGAGCCTTATTAAACCAGTATCTTATCCGGACCGAGGGTTTGCTAGAATTAGTAATTTGGCTTCCTTCTGCACAGATGCAATCTCAAGATTTTGTCAGGGGGCGTTGAGAAATGTTTATGAATTGGAACAATCTGGAAATGAGCTTTGGTTGAGAAACAAAGAACGACGATCGGGAAATTATAGCAATTATGCAGAAGAGATTGCCGTCGTTGACATAGACACAAACAGAGACGCCGAATGGATTGACAAGGTTGATAATTACTATAACAATCATGCTGATAAGTTAGCAAACATCGAACGAGCACTTAACCTGGTGAAATCTGCCAAGGAGAAGCCACTAAAAAATCAAATCTATCAAAATTCATTAGCTCTATTATTTATTGGCAGCAATGACCGCGAGTGGTTTCTCAACAAAGAATACTTTCCATGGTTCTTCGAATTATTTCCCTCCGGATTAATCCTTGCGTTGAAATTCAATTCTGAGTACGAAACCAGAATTGCACCCCTGAGATGGGGAAATATCGGAACCATATACGACTCGAAGGAAAAAGCTGAGCTGGATAAAATGGGATTTGACGGTGTCCTCACTGCAGACGAAATACACAACGTCGGCTCAATGAGTCCCACCACATATTTCACTGCACTATCCAATTTTTTCTTCCCTTATGAAGATTCATATGTTGTCGGACGAATAGGTTACATGTTCATACTCTTGACAAATAAGACAACAATTTTGGAGCGAGGACCATATCCTGATTCATCTGCACAACTTCGAAAAGGCTACGGCCTTATGCAAGGAGATAGACCGGACTTTTCCAATTCACACTCTGCAAGGGAAGGTTGGCGTGGCCGTTATGTACCCCCAAGATGTTTTTCCGCGAGAGAACTTCTCGAGCTATATCGACATTTCATCGTTAAGTTTAATCATTCAATTCGTTTAAGGCTCGATCTTACCAACTATCGTAACGGTGTGGATATTGATTTCATTGCAGCCTTTGAGGAGTATTGCACATTCGAACGGATTACCCTAGAATTAACTCGTTGCCAAGCCTCCGAAGATGGTTTCTCAGCGAGGACACTCTCTTTTGCCATACTCGATAAATTTTCGGAGATAACTAATATAAGCAGAATCAACGGTGGCCCAGAGATGTTTCAATATTTCGTTACGCAGCCCTTTAAAAACAATTTCTTACTGTCTAAACTCCAGAGCCTACCAGCTCCATTTGATACTTTCTTTAGAGCGGAGTGTGATCGAATTTATGACATCCTTTACCAGACTGTTCTTGGAAAAGACGGACTATGGATGAATTACAGAAGGACGGCAAAAGGAATTCGTACGCGTAAATGGGATAAAGATTCATCCTCTTTCCGAGATAACCCAGACGTTTGTTCTGAAGATGAGTTTGTGGGAGAGATTGTGCGAGCAGTACGAAACACACATCACGGATATGTTTCTGATGAAGACAAGAAAAGGAGATTCGCGGTTTTTGGATCGATGCACACAGGCAAGCTGCCAGACGAGTTTACTGCTATTCCACAACTAATTTGGTTAGCAACAATCGAGGATCCCGAGAACACGATATTAACTAATTGTTTCACAGATAAGATGCTTCAATCAGTGGATCTCTGACCAGTTCTTCGGGTAGTGCGGGAGCTTAACTCCCGCACTGATCGAAGTCTCTTATTCCACATTAACTCCCTCGACCACAACCACCGGCTTCTCACCTCGCGTGTCGGCATTCTGCAATTCTATTTTTACGGTGCGCTTCTCCCCGGGCATGAGCGAGACATAGTTGTCGCTGAATATCACGGGCAAAATTCGTTCTTTATCGTTCTTCCCCACAACTTTCAACTTGATCATCAAGGCAGGAGTCTTTGTTTTGTTCGTCAGCGTCGTCGTAAGATACCAGCGGTCCTGCTTCTTCGAAGCTTTCGTGTTCAATTCCAATTTCGCTTTTGGAAGCTCGCGAATGGCTTTAAGGCTCCCTTCCTCTCCGGAGGCTCCGCTCCAGTAAAAGTTCTCCGATATTAATTCATTCCCTCTTGTGAGCTTCAGCCTGATGAAACACACATTGCTTAAACCTTCAGGACGCGCGACGGTGAAACAGTGAATAGTGCTGTCTTCAGGACAATTTACTGCGATCTGCTTTTTTGCCTTCACCGTCCCGTCGATGTTCAGCATCTCCATGGTCGCGGTCAGACCTGAGCCGTTCGCAACGCTGTAGTTAACCACTTCGATGTTGTCGGTGAGCGCGTTCCACTGTATATGCAGCGGCTCACATGCTTTCTTGCACCCGAAGTACGCGGCGGTCGGCTCAAAGTAATAATCGTAAGTCTGCCACACCATGGAAGGCCACGCCGGATGGCTCATCCACAACAGCGCACCCATCCTGTTCTTGCTCTGCGCCTCGAACATTGCGCGGTATCCCTGGTAGTTTATCCACTGCGCAAACGTGAGCCAGTCCTTCATGGAATCCACTGGCCCGAAGTCGTCCGTGATCTGTTTCACGAATGAATATCCATACTGCGCGCTTTCCAAAGTAAAATCGTGTATGCCCCACTGGGTATTGATCGGCCATAATGCAGAATCCGGGAGCATCCGTTTCAGGCTTTCATACGAAACCATGTTCGGCATTCCAATCTCGCTGTGGAGTTTCGGCGTCGCTCTCTGTTCGAAATAAAATTTTATCGGCATTGCTCTATACGGTCCTCCGCCGCTGACGACTCCAAACGCGGAGTTTGAGATATAATGCAATCCGGGATGTATTTCAGGCAGAAGGTTCCTTATCGACGAGTCGATAAATGCCGGCGGGTTTCCCTCGTTGCGGCCAACATATACGCCGATTGACGGATGATTGCGGATTCGTTTTACAAAGTCATCTACATTCTGCATGAACATTTTGTCGTTGTTCGGATTGGGCCCGTCGAAGGGATTCGCCAGCCAGAAGTCCTGCCAGACCATGATACCGTATTTATCGCAAGCTTCGTAGAACGCATCATCGCCTGTCTGCCCGACCCAGTTTCTTATCATCGTGAAATTCATTTCCTTGTGATAGCGTACCGCGATATCATACTCGCGCCCTCGATAACGGAGCATCGATTCGGGAAAGCCCCAGTTGCCGCCTTTCGCCACGAACCTCTTTCCATTGACCCAAATCTTCAAAGCACCCCCATCTTCGGAATATGTCATTTTCCTGATACCTGTCTTGAACGATTTCGAATCGGATTCACGCCCATCGGAAGTAACGAAGTTGAGCTGCACGTCGTAGAGATTTTGTTCGCCGTATCCGTTCGGCCACCATAGTCTCGGATCTTTCAATCTTAAAGATGGGTTTGTCGAAGGATTAAGTCTTATTGTCTTCGCAGCAGAAGCATCTAAAGTAACTGGTTGTTCGAATGCCACGTCGTCGAATTTGCCGCGAAGGATTCCTTTTATATTCTCGGCAGCGTGATTGCGAAGCGTCACTTCAACATTCACATCAGCCGAAGTAGTGTCTGGAAGCGGTATATCGGTCGAGACAAACGGGTCTTCAATCGTCACCGACCCGGTCGCAGAAAGATAGACATCGCTCCAGATGCCGATATTTCTTCCTCGGATTGTCGGCATCCAGTCCCAGCCTACTGATGCGTGAAATGTCGGATTGTCCGCACCGATCTCGCCGCCGTTTGCATCGTGGCTGAATTTCGTCTGTTCTTTCACAAATCCAGGCGAATCATTTTTTATTATACGCACCGCAAGGACATCTTCTCCGGGAATCAAAATGCCTGTAACATTGAAATGCGCGCGTGTGAAAGCGCCTTCGATGAGTCCAAGCTTTCTACCGTTCAGATAGACTTCCGCCTTCCAATTGATTCCGTCAAAATTCAGGAACATTTGCTTGCCCCGATATGAAGCGGGCACAGTGAACACGTCTCGGTACCAGAAATCCGAATAGAAATAAGAATCCGAGATCAGGAATTGGTTCTCTCCGAAATTCGGATCGGGCAAAGCTCCGGCATTAAGATAACTCACAAGCGCCGTTGCGGGTACGGTTGCAACAAGCCAATCTTTGTCATCAAAGCCGGCTTTAGATAGCGTTTCACCACCAGCATTCACAAGCGATTGACGCTGAATCTTCCAGGTGCCTCCTGCGAGATCAATTCGATTATCTTTCGTGGCAGGAGCTTGTCGATGTGCGACAGGAATCGGACCACCCACTCCGAAAACTTGAAGCTCGCTCAATATATAGCCGTCGCTTGAAGCTGGCTTCGTCATCAATACTCGGACATATCTTCCTTTTACTTGTTTATTTAATTTTATATTGTCCGTGTCTTCCGAGCTATTGGGAAGCGGTACAACATCTTTCCACGATACGGCATCGTCGGAAACCTGGATTGAACCCTCAGCGGCGCGACGAATCCAATAAAGCGCAATTCGGTTGAAGGAACATTTTGCTCCAAGATCGACATATACCCATTCTTCACCTGAACCGGCGCTCTTCCATGCACTTGTGAAATCATATGGGCCGCCGATGATCACGCGCTTCTCGTTGCGGCACATTCCGAACTCGCCAATGTTCCAGCTCTCCGCATTCGGAGAATTCACATCGAGTCGATAAAATTTGTAACGAACGGCCGTACCCAATTTAATCGGATAGTTGAAGATCCTCATGTTCTGCGGCCACACTCTGCGTAAAAAACCTGTAAGCGTGTCCCCCGGCAATCCATCTCCGTCCGCCATTCCAAGTTTATTCCAGATCACGCTGTCATCGGAGCCGCTCACAATTATTTCCCAATGCTTCGCCTGGAGGCTATCGACAAGCAGAGTCCCTGATATATCAAAGCTGTCGACTTCAGGTATTGTATAGTTCCCTGCCATCTTCACCTGTAACCATGCTTTGGAAGCTCCTAGCGTCAATCGGGTCATCGGATTTCGATCCATGATCCATTCACGCTCGTTTCTCTTCACGGGGCCTTCCGTGCTCGTGGTCACGACGATCCAGCCTGGAAGCTTTTGATTCTATTATTCCGTCCGTGATAAGCTGTGAAGTCAAGTTGAAATCATAGCCGCTCGATTGATATGCTGGCCTATGCAAGGCAAGGTTGCGGTAAGTCCGATTATCGATCTTCATGGAAGGAGAAAAATCCTCTTTGGGGTCTCCTGGATAGACGCCAATGCCTCGGTTATATTGCTGCGCCCTAAGACTGAAGATTGCCATAAGACAAAGTATCGATGTTAAAATAGAAACGCGTTTCAATTGTGTAAACAGCTTCATGTTGTCCTCTTCTTGAAAGTGGATGTACAAAGTTATGACTGAGAGCCATCATAGCATTCTCACGTCAAAATACGCTGTGGGTCTGTGAACGGCAAGGCAAACTGACCCATCAAAAGACTCGACAGCGTCGGATATTCTGCCGCATTTTCTTTGGCAAGCCAGAACCGGTCGGCAAACAAAAACCGCAGCTTCCACCGTAAATCTACTTTGAAGTCAGAATAGAAACCAGTTTGTAATTCGGCATGTCATGGCTATCGACGACCGGGAAATCTGCCTTGTAGTTCCAGTGGCAATAGGCGATGTCGTTCTCATTGAAAATCTCACATAATTCTTTATAGTATCGGAGCATTATATCTTCCGGAATTTTCGGATAGACGCCGAATTCCCCGCAATAGAGTTGCAGATGGTGTTCTCTTGCGACTCTTATCGCTGGCATCATCTTTTCTTCGAGGACTTGTTTCGTGAAATAGCCGTTCGCACCATCTCTCATGTACTTTACTACCGCAGGTGACAAGTCTTTGTAGTATGACGTATCGACTATTTGTCCGGGATAATTTACCGGTCCTTTGTACTCTGCAATTGGAGTCCATGATGCCATATGATGCGTCAGCGCCATTGGAGTATAAAAATGAAAACTCAAGATCAAATTGGAATCGTTTTCAGGAAATCTTAATTCGGGAAACGTTTCGGGAATTTGCCATCTGTTCGAGCCGACGACAATCTTTCTTTCGGGTTCTTTAACTCTGATCGCCGCTACGACTATATTAAGAACTTTGTTCCAGTCCTCAGGATCGTTCGCAACCGGTTCGTTCAGAATTTCGTAGGCGAGTTTATCGTTAGGATATTGATGCAACTCGTTCGAAAGCTGGTGCCACATGTTCACAAGTTTCTCCTGTTCCGCGGGATCAGTCCACAATTTGTTTGACCCCGCATTAAAATAGTGTGCCCGTATAATATGGAGATCCATAATTACCCGCAGGTTCGCGGCGAATGCCCAGTGTATCGCATCGTGCAAAAGCTCGAAGCCTTCAGCCTCCTTATTCCCGAGCGAATCCCACAATTGTACTTCATCAACCGGTATCCTTACATGATCAAATCCCATCGAAGCAATTGTATCGAAGTCAGCTTCCGTTATGTAATTCCTTCTTTCTTGGCCCCGTTTCTCACTCTGGGACAGCCAATGACTGATATTGACGCCCGTTCTTATGATAAACTTATTCATTGCATCAGAAGATCTCGAATTTTGTATGTTAGTGGAAGCTAATGATCCAAGAATTAACAGAAACATACCTGCCTTAAACATGATAGTACCTCCTGGAGTTTTTTGCTAATGATTAATCTAAATGCTTTATGTAATTCTTCAATTATTGTGCTGTCTTTCATATAAAATTTTCCTTCCATAGTAACAATCTCTTGATCCACCGCATCCGGCTTACCCATTCGCATAGAAATTACAAGAAGTCGCTAAACTGACCAAAATGGATAAGGTTTTCCGCAGATGATTTGCTCTCTATTAAAATCTCATTTCTCCTGCCGTAATCGGAACATCAATATGGTTTTCTTCTGGGACGATTGGACAACTGAAATCATGGTTATAAGCACAGTAAGGATTGTATGCATAATTAAAATCGAGTCGGTAGATTCCTGAGTCGTTCTCTTTGAGGTCAATGTACCTCCCAGCGGCATAAGAAGCTTTGCCGCATGTCTCATCGATGAACGGCAGAAAAAGCTCGTCTGAATCTTCGCCAATCATTTTATAAACATAAAGCCGAACTTCCTTTCCATCCACTTCAAATCTGAATTCACCAAACTTCAGTGCAGGTCTTAACTCACCGCCGGTCGCCGCAATGTCAATGCGATTAACCGGATTCTCATTGATAAGTCTCACCTGGAAAATCAAATCTAAATTTGCGGAAAAATAAGAGAGCTGCTGGAACACCGCTCTTTGCTCGTTCGTGAGCGGTGAAGTCGAAGATCCCGTTTGCGGGGAAAGATTGGTTTCGAAAAAATTATCCTTCTGCAATCTCGACGCCGCAAGCGTGTCATGATAGGTTTTTGCTTCGGCTTCATTAAATTTCACACGTTCATAATCGTGTCCCGCGGACGGAAACTTCGACGAGCACGAAACTAAAATTAACGCAAAGGCAAGAAACGGAAGTCTAACGATTCTGTTTTTCGTTTTCCAGAATAAGTTCAAGCGAAATCCGGTGGGTGTCGCCGAGCGCATCGGCATCTGAAAATCTTGCGAATGAATAATCTATCATGAGCTTCGGGAGGTGAATTCCCGCACCGACAGTAAACTGTTTTACTTCGTTATATCCCGCCCGAATGGCAATAACATCTTTATAACTTACTTCCGCACCTGCTCGAACATCCGCGCTGAGCGGTCCGAGATGCACAGTCGATGAAGAGCGCATATTATCGATATTGAAAAGCAAATCCAGCGCGGGCATTATGGTAGTTTGGCCGATCGACAAATTATATGCTACGCCGGTCGCGAGTTCAGGCGTCTCCACTTCGGTTGTTCCGGTCGTCCATGCTACCACGGTCGTCGTTGCATTCTGAAGATTAGCGCCCAGATTAAAATTCTTAAACGGCGAGTAAAGTGCCCCGATATCAAAACCGATTCCTGTTCCGTAAGCCGAACCGATGCTGCGTCGAATGAATTTCACGTTCGCGCCGTAAGAAAAGTCGTCGCTGCATTGTTTCGCATAGCTTCCGATTAAAGCGACATCAGTCTCGCCGAAGAAAGTAATATTCGCATAATTAAGTCTATCCAAGCTATCCGCTGAAGCATTGTTTGCGGGAATCGGATTGCCGTTGATGTCGAGTCCCGCCGATAGCGTGTTCGGCACGCCGCTGACGCTTAAAACAACCGCGCTGATTCCGACTGTCTCATCTTTCGACAGCTTCATAGCACCTGCGCCGTAATTGTAGCTCACGATATCGCCGTAACGCTGGTCGTGCATCAGAATGATTTCAGGAAATTCCACTTTGGATAACCCGGCAGGATTCCAATAGCCGGCGGTAACATCATTTGCGACCGCCGTGTATGCGCTTCCCATCCCGAGCGCTCTCCCACCGACGCCGATCGACAAAAAGTCGTTCGCGTATTTTGCAAGAACAATTCCGTCACCTTGTCCTTTAACGTCTGGAACGCAAGAGCAAAATAAAATGAATGCAACAAAAAAAATCATTTTTTTACTCAACGGCTTCAGCTCCAAATTCATCTTTTAAATATTGCACCAACGGATCGTCATTTTCAGAATTCGATTCGTCATTTGCAAGTTCACTTGCTACGACAGTGAAATCAATAGCGACTCTCATCCCCAGCGTTTTCAGTATCGCGTCTTGAATATAAGTTTTGTAAGGCTTTGTCATTCCAATGACCACCTCGTTCGGCGCGCCGAGCATAAGCCAACCGTTTCTGGTTCCGAGCGGCTTCAAGTTTATCAGTTGCGACCAGACGCCGATCCTTTCCTTCCTTACAGCCTGTAATAGCTCCTCCCATCTCACGGTTATTTCTTGAAACGAAGCTTTCTTATCCTGACCGAGATCGGGATTGCTAAAAATCTTTTTTTCTTCCGACGTTTTTATCGATGAACGCGCAATATGTGGATTGGAATTCACAACCGGCGGTGCCTTATTCTCAGAAAAAGTAGAATTTGTTTCTCTTAAAGTTTTAGTGCCGGATGATGATGACTGTCGTTGAGAAGAATTCCCACTACTCAAGTTTTTTTTTAATTCCTCAACTTGCAGAAGAAGCTGACTCAACTTGACGGAGTGCTCCATGTTGACAAGCTGCAACAATGTCATCTCAAGTTTTATTCTCGGTTGCGAAGCATATTTTATTTGCTGCATTGCCTCGCTTGTCGTTTTCAGAAGTCGCAGCAAATCCAACTTGTCAAACTTAGGAGCAGTTTCTAAATATCGCTTCCTGTAATCTTCTGAAGCTTCAATGAGGTCTGCCTTACCTGTCGTCGACGCGATCAATAAATTTCGGAAATGTTCAGACAAGCCTTCGAGAAAATCAACAGGGTCATAGCCGCGCGAAATTATCTGTGCTGCAAGCTCGACCGCGCCTTTCGAGTCGTTCTTCTCGACTAACCCTGTAGTTTTGAAGAAAAGTTCAGCGTCAACAAGGCTGAGCGCATTCACAACAACTTCATGCTTGATGTCGTTTCCACAAAAAGCGGCAGTCTGATCGAAGATGCTCAGCGCATCGCGCATCGAACCGTCGCCTTTCTTCGCAATCGTTACAAATGATTCTTCATCGACGGAAATTTTTTCTTCTTTGGCAATAAAGCGAAGACGTTCAATTATTTTTTCGATTTCGATTCTTTTAAAATCGAATCGCTGGCACCGCGTGAGAATCGTTGGGAGTACTTTATGTGGCTCAGTTGTAGCAAGGACAAATAGCACGTATGACGGTGGTTCTTCGAGAGTTTTAAGAAGTGCATTAAACGCTTCTTTGGTCAGCATGTGCACTTCGTCGATGATATAAATTTTATACTTCAGCCGCGAAGGCGAATAGCGGACCGACTCGCGTAAGTCTCTTATTTCATCAATGCCACGGTTGGATGCACCGTCGATTTCGATAACGTCAAGACTTCTTCCTTCGGTGATCTCTTTGCAAACGTCGCATTCGTTGCATGGCTCACCATCTTTAACGTTTGGACAGTTAACCGCTTTAGCGAGAATCCGCGCAGTTGTGGTTTTGCCGACGCCGCTTGGTCCACTGAACAAGTAAGCATGCGCGATGCGATTGCGAACGATCGCATTCTTCATAGTGACTGTCACATGCTCCTGAGCTGTGACTTCGACGAAGCGCATTGGGCGCCACTTACGCGCGGTTACTAAATAGGTCATCTCTTCCCTGAGCCGTTAATGAAAACATGTTTCAACGCATCTTCGATTTTCTCAATCGGAACAATTATAATTCCTTCTTTTAACTTCTCCGGCACTTCAGCTAAATCTTTCAAGTTGTCTTTCGGTATAAGGACTTTTTTGATGCCGTATCTCTTTGCAGCTAACATTTTCTCCATCAACCCGCCGATGGGAAGAACTTCGCCGTTAAGATTAATTTCTCCGGTCATGGCAACATCGGTACGAACCGATTTCTTGCCAGCTGCCGAAATGAGTGCAATTGCCATAGTGAGCCCTGCGGATGGACCGTCTTTTGGAGTCGCGCCTTCTGGGACATGAATATGAAGTTCTTTCCCTTTATGAAAATTTTTATGAATGCCGAGCCGCGTTGCGTTGGCACGCACGTAAGTCAAAGCTGCGCGCGCCGATTCTTGCATCACGTTGCCGAGTCGTCCGGTCAGCTGCACCCTGTCGGGCCCTGCCATCAAGACAGCTTCAATGTTCAAAATATCGCCACCTCCACTTGTCCACGCAAGCCCAACGGCTACACCTATGCGGCTCTTCTTCCCGATTCGCCTCGAATGGAACTTCGGCACCCCGAGAAATTCTTCAACTTTTTTCTCGTCAATCATAACTGGAATAATTTTTCTTGATCTAACTTTTTTCTGATTGACTATTTCCTTAGCAATTTTTCTGCACAGGCCGGCAATCGATCGTTCGAGGTTTCTAACGCCGGCTTCCCATGTGTATTCTCGAATCACCTTCATCAACGCCGGTTCTTCAAAAACCGAAAACTTCTCGTCAATGCCGTGGGCTTTCAACTGCTTCGGAATAATATGTTTCTTGGCAATTTCTATTTTATCAAAATCGAGATAACCAGGCAGCTCGATTATTTCCATCCTGTCTTCGAGCGGCTCCGGTATGTTCTCTCGAACATTAGCGGTGGTAATGAATAACACTCGTGAGAGATCATAATCAACTTCCAGATAATGATCCTGAAAAGAGTGATTTTGTTCGGGATCGAGAACTTCAAGCAAAGCGGCGGACGGGTCGCCGTGAAAATCGAATGCCATTTTATCAACTTCGTCCAAAAGCATGACCGGATTGATGACGCTCGCCTTTTTCATTGCTTGTAAAATTCTGCCGGGGAGCGAGCCGACGTAAGTTCTGCGATGCCCTCGAATCTCCGCTTCGTCCCTAATTCCGCCAAGCGACAAGCGAACAAATTTTCTGCCGAGTGCGCGGGCAATCGACTTCGCAAGCGATGTCTTTCCGACTCCCGGCGGACCGACGAAGCATAGAATCTGCGAACGCATTTCTTTGACAAGATTCAAAACCGCAATTTGCTCAACGATTCGCTCCTTCGGTTTCTCAAGTCCATAATGATCTTCATCAAGAATTTTCTTTACATGTTCAATGTCCAGATTGTCGCGGGTTTTTGCGTACCATGGTACGTCAAGCATCCAATCAAGATAATTCCGGATAACCGTTGACTCTGGTGAGAATGCCTGAGTTCGTTTCAGCTTATCGAGTTCATCGACAGCCTTCGCCTTTGCAGCATCGGGCATGTGCGCCTTTTCAATCTTACCCTTCAGAAGTGCAATCTCGCCTGTCGGGCTCTCTTCACCAAGCTCATCCTGCATAATCCTCACTTGTTCTTGCAGGTAATATTTCCGCTGGTTTTTCTGTATGCTGTCCTGCACTTTGTCGTCGATCTCCTGCTCAATCTTCAGAATATTTGTTTCTTCGGTAATGATCTTAATCAGACTCTCGTATTGTTCCCGTAGATTTTTGATGCTGAGCAAATTGATCTTCTCTTGCACCGAAAGATCTAGATTGGCAAGAATATAGTAAAATTTCCGATCTGGCTGTTCCATGTTCTCAAATGACATAATGGTTTCCGGCGGTGTGTCACGGCCGTTTCGCACATAATCGCGGAACAATTGAGCGGCATGTTTCACATGAGCTTCAAGTTCAATGTCCTTCTTGGAAGTCTGAGTATTGAGAGCGTATTCAGCATGGAGAATTTTATTCTCGTCATAAAATTTTTTAACGAAAGCCTGTGCGACTCCATCAACGAGAACTTTCAACAACCCGTTGGGTAATTTCAAAATTTGCAGTATCCGTGCAACTGTTCCAACTTTATGCAGATCGTCTCGCGACGGATCCTCGACGGAGCTGTCCTTCTGCGCCAAAAGCACAATAAATTTGTTAGCCTTTGCCGCATACTCGACAGCTTCAACCGACTGTTCCCTGCCTACGAGAATTGGGAAAAGCATATACGGCAATACCACCGAATCTCTCAGCGGGAGAACCGGAAGCCGCGTAGGAATATCTTCGACTTTTTTTATGTCGTCAACCTGATCTATAGCTTCAAAACCGTTCAAAATTTTCTCCAACAAGAATTCACCCGGGATTTATTCTTGAAAATATAACAGAGTCAAAAAGGTTAAACAAGGTTCGGATAACCGGCGTGATTGCGAAATAAAAGAATTGCCATTCTTAGTCCTCTGGTTTTAGTTTCCAAGATGTCGATTTGAACTTTCAATGCATGCTGACTAACTTTTCAATACACTGATAAAATAATCAGCTGTTCCGCAGCATCTGGCGGTCGGGCTGTAATCAAAAAAGGAGAGTCAAATGAAAATTCGTGTAGAAGATGCTCTTCAATACCATTCATCTGGAAGAAGAGGAAAAATCGAAGTTGTGCCGACGAAACCGTGCTTAACACAACGTGATCTATCATTAGCGTACACGCCGGGAGTCGCGGAAGTTTGCAGGGCAATCGATAAAAATCCCGATTCGGTTTATGAATACACATCGAAATCAAACTTGGTTGCTGTGCTTTCAAACGGCACCGCAGTCCTAGGGCTCGGAAATATCGGTCCGCTTGCCGGAAAACCAGTAATGGAAGGAAAAGGAGTTTTGTTCAAACGATTTGCAGACATCGATGTATTCGACATTGAAATTAATTCTGAGACACCGGAAGAAATCGTTACGGTTGCGAAAGCTCTTGAGCCCACATTCGGAGGAATCAATCTCGAAGACATCAAAGCACCAGACTGCTTTTATGTCGAAGAAAAGTTGAAAGAGATAATGAACATTCCGGTGTTCCATGACGATCAACATGGAACAGCTATAATCAGTTCCGCGGCTTTGCTAAATGCACTGGAGATTATCGGCAAAGATATATCGAAAGTCAGAATCGTTATCAACGGAGCCGGCGCCGCGGCAATTGCATGCACAAAATTATATATAAAACTAGGTGCAAAATCAGAAAATGTCATCATGTGTGATTCGAAAGGCGTCATTTACAAAGACAGATCAGCCGGCATGAATCCCTACAAGGAACAATTTGCAAAAAAGACAAACCTTCGAACTCTTGCCCAGGCATTTATCGGAGCGGATGTGTTCGTAGGACTCTCTGTCGCAAACGTTGTTACAAAAGAAATGGTCAGCTCGATGGCGAAGGATCCGATAGTATTCGCAATGGCAAATCCGGATCCGGAAATTACTTACGAGGACGCAGTGTCATGCCGCCCCGACATAATCATGGCAACCGGCCGCAGCGATTATCCGAATCAAGTCAACAATGTGCTCGGCTTCCCGTTCATCTTTAGAGGCGCACTCGATGCTCGTGCGCGTATCATCAATGATGAGATGAAAATTGCTGCTGTGAATGCACTCGCGCGATTGGCAAAGGAGCCGGTTCCCGATTCAGTGAAAGCGGCGTACGGCGGCGCTGAGTTCGAATTCGGCAGAGAATACATCATCCCGAAACCATTTGACCCGAGAGTTATAACATGGGTCGCTCCGGCGGTTGCAAAAGCGGCGGTAAAAACCGGCGTCGCAAGGTTACAAATTGATGACTGGGAAAAATATGTCTTTCAGATTGAAGAAAGAATGGGCATCACAAGAAGCGTAGTGAGGACGGCAATTGTCAAATCTCAGCACAGTGGAATGAGAATCGTATTTCCGGAAGGCGAAGAGGCAAAAATACTTCATGCGGCTCAAATGATTCTCGACGAAGAGATCGCTAAACCTGTGCTCCTAGGGAGGAAATCCAAGATCGAGATGATAGCACACGAGATGAAGATCGACATGGAAGGGATAGAAATAATCGATCCAGAGCATTTTGAAAAACAGGAGCAATATATAGAGGAACTTTTCAAGATGCGGCGGCGGAAAGGATTCACGCGCACACGAGCGGCAAGATATATCGAGAGACCGAATTATTTAGGCGCTATGATGGTACACATGGGAGATGCCGATGGACTCTTGTCTGGATTGACACAGACATATCCGAGCACAATTAAACCGGCATTACAGGTAATCGGAATGGCTGAGGGAAGAAAGCGAGTCGCGGGGCTTTATATCGTAATGACAAAGCGAGACACCTACTTTTTCGCAGACACGACCGTCAATATTAATCCAACGGCAGAAGAACTCGCCGAAATCGCGATCATGACCACCGAAGTTGTGAAACGATTCAATATGGTCCCGAAAGTCGCCATGCTTTCGTTCAGCACTTTCGGGAGCACAAGACTTCCTCAATCAATCAAAGTCCAGCAGGCGGTAGAGATTGTACATAAGTTAGAACCCGACTTGATAATCGACGGCGAGATACAAGCAGATGTCGCATTATCTCCCGACGTGCTCCAGGAAGTTTATCCGTTCTCGAATTTGGTAAACGGCCCCAATACTTTGATTTTCCCAGATTTAGATGCAGGCAATATCGCCTACAAGCTCATGGGAAAAATCGGCGGTGCCGCTTTGCTGGGGCCGATTTTGATGGGGATGAAGAAACCAGTCCATGCGCTTCAGCAGGGTTGTGACGTTGATGCCATAGTAAACATCACAGCAGTATGTGCCATGGAAGCACTTGATATGCGAAAGACGAAGGCACATTAGTCTAAGACGATACACTATAGGCGCTCCAAAATAAAATTTTTAAATCACATTGCACCCATCTTGGTCAGTTCAGCGAGCCGACCAAGATGAGAAAAACCTGCATGCACTTTATTGCGAAAAGAGAAAAGGAGTTTACAAGGATAGTTTTGAAAAGTTCATGGAACTGTAAGCAAGAAGGATTACACAAGTATTATTCGATGTGGATTAACGTCGAGAAATGATAATTCGCGTAGAATCACAACTTAGTTATGGGTTCCCTCGAACGAAATATTTTCGCCTTAAGGTTAGCGATCTCTCGTTCCTGAGTCTCGATCTGGTTATACAAATCGATAAGATGATCGTAATATTGATCTTCAAGAACTCTTGATTGCGAGATATCTTCAAAGTGGAACACTATTTCGCCGCTACCGCCGCGCATGTAGTATGCTTTCACTTTGAAATACCTATCGGTTTCCTTTTGTTTAAGAGTGCCTATACTCTCGCCCCGGTTTTTACATTCAGATACTACATTTTCAAAATTCAAAGGCTCTTCACTCTGCAGGAAGTTTTCGATTTCAAGTCTTTTTCCAGTCTCCAAGGCAAGAGGGAGCGATTCCTGAGCAAACTTATTGACATAAGTTATATTGAGATCGGAATCGGTTACGACAAAAGGTATTCTTACTGTCTCAAAAAATCTATAGAAATCAGAAGTGATGGCAAAGTTTGTCATTTGCTTTCAGGGTGCATCTACTATGCCGATTTAATGAGCAAAAATAAAAGAGTTTAGCCCTCTGCGCTTTATGAAAAAGCAGTGTTGTTACGTTTAAGTAAACTGTGGTTACAAAGTTTTCACGAGAGGAATTAACAGGACGGAAGTAAGTCGAGCAGCTTGCCCAACTTACATATCTTTATAATAGCAATTAGCTTCCGAGATATTCAATCTCGACACTTGAAGCACTGCGGAGTTCTTTGGCAGAGATTATGTTGATGTTGGAATCGTACGAAAAGTTTGCGGCTGAGTTCCCAGTATGCATTGCAGAGTTCAATTGTACCATGACGTTGCTGGATCTCTCGAATGTCATGCCGGCATCCATCTTCACTCCGCCTTGAGTCGCTTTTGAAGAGATGAAGTTCACCCCTGGCGCCGGAAGCACTGTAAGAGTCACAGTTGCTGTTGCTCTAACTTGTGCGTCGGACCCGGAAGCGAACGCAAGGAATCCTGCGATCGAAAGCAGGAGCGACATGTTTCTTATTTTTTTCATTGTCTTCATGCTTTATTATTGCTAAGACAATGCCGGAATGTGCCCAGGAATAAAACACTTTTAGACTATATCGTAACAGCCATAAAATCAAAGAGTTATAAAAGAAAAAACGGGATATTGAATGCGCATACTGGCACATAGGCAGGTAATATTTACATCACCTCGGCAAGAATTGTAACCATCTTGGAAATAGAATGTTGTCGAAAATCGAAATTGTATTGGGCCGGCTAAAATAAGTGGGCGGGAAGAATCAACGGAAAGACACTAACTGCGCTTTCTGGTAATTCCTGAAAGAACGAATTTTCTCAAAGACAGTCATGGCTTCAGTATTTGTTTGGCAGGGCGGAGTAAATACTTTGAATCTCATTTCTTTGCTGTCAAAGTCAACCAGCGCCATTAACCCCGTTTGCTTTCTGAACCCATTGGCAAATTTGTAAGCCGATTTAGCGTTTGAGAAAGTTCCGAGTTGCACCGTGAACGTCGGCTGGATTTCACTCGGGCCATAGATGGTAACAAAAACGTTGCCGCGAGCGCGACTCTTTCTCAGATTGCCGGAAAGTTTTTGCGCTTCTTCTATTGTTTTGAATGGACCAGCCAACACGCAAAAAATCTTAATCGATCTTTTATACCTTATAATCGGCACAGACCCGATTTTTCTTCGAACCCTGTTGGCAAATTCAGATGCCGCGTTCAATGAGCGGAATGTGGCAAGCTGTATGGCAAAGAGATAAGGTGAATGTTTTCCATCCGCGTTAGCTATAAACGCGTCATCAAAGTCGAACCAATTCAAAAATAGGTCTAAATCCTTGAGTGCATCTTGCCTGCTGCCGAACGTGTCGGTTTGAACAACATATAAATTGCAGCTGCTGTTGAATGAGACACAGAATTTCTGCCCGGTATTCTTCATGGCTGCCGAAGCAGCCTTTGTAGCTCGATGACGTGTCGTGAATGCGCCAATCTGCACAACGTACCTTCCGGCGGCAGCAGTAGGATGTTCTGGAAGAGGTAAAGTCGAAGATCCTGCCTGCGGGAGAGGTTTGGCTGGGTTTGTCTCAATAAGTTCGCCTGTGTCAGTTTTCTTTTTCTCTTTCAAAAATATTTTCAGTCCCTCAACATAGTCGCCTTCTTTTGTCGGTTTTACTCTAAAGGTTAAAATCGGAGGATCGGATTCCAAATCTAGGATCGCGAGTTGACTTGAATCGACATAAGCCTCATATTCACCGGGCGGCAAACCCATGTAGTAGAAGCTGCCGTCGCCAAAAACGTTCAAGGTTTTTCGGAAATCTGAACCCACCGATCTGATTTCCAAACTGAGTCCAGGAATTGCAATAGCTACGCTATCTTCAGTTTTCAGAACCGTCCCATCGACTATTCCGCCGGCAAAGAACGGGATGTCGATCTTTTTGTAAGAATTCGGATCGGTGATAAACGAAAACGATTTTTCCTTTGGAATCCACAGTGGATTTTTTATCGAAGCGACATCGATATCGGCACTGAATTGAGTGTAAGGAAGAAGGTTCAATTCTCTAACCACACCGTCATTATCCGTCTCAGACGATGCAGCTTGCCGCAGAGTTACCACTCCCTCTTTGATAACCTCGTCGCCTTCGTCAAACACTCCATCCCCGTTATTGTCAACGAACAATCTCATTGAAGCTGCAGAATTGCCGACCCAAGGAATATCGCTAAAGAGGAAGTGTCCGTAATTACCGTCAAATCCGACCGAGCCTGAAATGTTTTCCGTGTACCACGATGTTCCGCTCTGGGTTTGTGCCGTGGTCGTCGATCGAATAAACGGAAGATCCGCGATTATTTGCAAGTTAAAGGAAGTGAATCTGTTAACGTAATCTCTTTCCGCCGTAATTCCAACCCTGATATACCGTTGAACGTTCTTGGACAATTCGAACCTAATATCATCAAGAGAATTTTTGAGAACGCCATATCTCATCGTTAAGTCCGCAAGTGAGCTGTTCAAGAAACCTAAAGGCCCCCGTCCAAAAAACATAGAGTATAGAAACGAAGCGGTCAGCCCGTAACTCTGTACCACAGAGCCGCCGCCGTAGCTAATGAACGATTCTGTATAACCGACAGAAGCATTGACCTGTACCACGCTTGAATTCACGGACGCAGAATAGCTGTATGTTTTTTCGCCGCTAACATACTGCTGGCCTGTTCCCGCCAACCTGAAACTAAGCACACTGCGGGATATTGGAAATGGCAAGTAAACATCGGCTTGTGCTTGCTGTAACTCGTCGCTCGGATTATAAATCAAATTATTTTTGTAGCGATAGTACGACATGTCGAACGATGCCTGTGAGGGATACAGGGCATTGAACGTAGAACGGTAAAATGCCATAGGCGCCGCATCAAGGCTCAACGTGTACTCAGACCCGAATCTCAGGTATGCAGAATTATAAATCAGCGGCTTTGAAAAAAACGGATCGTCAACGTAATCTACGCCGACTTTGTCGGTCAACCAATCGGCAATTCCAAAGACAACATTGCTGGAAATCAAATTATAGTCTGTGTTGTTTAGTTTCCCGCCGCTGACCGTGTAATTAACTTGTCCGGTCGGAACAAATGTGAACGGTATTTGCAGCCTTGAATCCTGTTCCTCGAACTCACCGTTCGGTCCATAATATTTCAGTTGAATAAATGAACTTCCATAGACAAGCGGAATGTTAAAATGCGCGTTACCGTTTGCATCGGCTGTCGCGTAACCAACAAGCTCTCCGTTCAGGTAAAGTTCCACCTCCCAGTTAGGCTTTGTTTTTGCATCTATAGGGTACGTGCCGAAGTAAGTCCTGAATGTAACCGGCTCATTCGAAACTTGTCCGCCGCGAAATCCGAATTGTGTCAATCCATCCGTATTGAGATTTCCGAGGCCGGCATAGCTGATATATTTAGTTGAATCGAAAGCGTATTTCCAGCTTAAGTTGCTTGAGTAAAGTTGTGAATTATTCTTTGAGATGTTCCCGAGAATCGTCCCTTCGGTTTCACCGCCGAGAATTTCCGCGCCGCCTGTAAAGCTGTACTCGTATGAGTTTTGGTTGCCGCCGTATGCAGTTAAAGAATAATCAACTACCCCGCCGTTAAGCAATGACCTCTCCCGTGGAAACTCAAGCGGCGCTTGAATAAGTTGTGCCTGCGGCGCGACAAGCGAAAAATTTCGGCGAACTTCTCTCTCGTACTCTTTAACGATCGGAAGCTCCGCATTTGTTGTGAGAGTCAGCGATAGCGAACCAATATCTACAAGAAAATCTAAGTCAAAAAGTTTTGCGAACAGAGAAGGCAAAAGGTAAAAATCAAGTTCTTTGATCATCGCTTGAGACTTGTCAAAGTGAATTTCTTTTTCCCCTATCTTCGCAATGCAAGTGGAAAAATTTATTTCATACGGAGTGTTTGCCTCTATAAAAAATCCTTTCGCAATCGAATCACGCGGATCGATTTCGCAATTCACTTCAAGCTGCTTGAAAAGCACACCGAGCGGGAGATAAACAGAATCTTGATAATAATAAGCGGTGACAACTGAATTGGTCAGACCACTGTAGTTGAAAGAGAGATAAACTTCCTCCGCCGGACTTTCGTCAGGTTTTTCCCGAAGGGACCCATTCGGAGATTGGGCAAACGATATGCGCGGGAACGCGATCACCAGAAATGCGAGAACTAAATATGAAAAGAAACTTATCCGCACTTGTTCTTCTCTCCATAGGATCCTTTGGCAACCCTTTCCTGTTTCCAAGCCTCCTCGATTTGACAACTTAAATGGAAAAATTATGAAAAGTTTTATTTCTCACTTAATGCAAACGGAATGCTTTGCTCAACCGGGCTGATCTTAATAGCATTCTCGGGAGGAATGTCCGGCCTATCGGAACTTACATTCAAGACGGCGGTATAATGGTCTCCAGCCTTCAAATTAGAAAGTGGCACAGCAAACTTCACGCGCATACCAAAGTAAGCGGCAATAAGGAGTTTGTCTGTATAAACCATATTGCCGACCGCATCGAGTATCTTCAAATTTACGGTACCTAAAAATGGCGCGTTCCCGCCGCGATTGAGTCTTGCAAGAACATTCAAGTGAGTCGAGTCTGTAAAAGTACCGCAATCTGAAATTCCGATGGTAGTATTGACGTCTCCCTTTTCAAAGATGATGGTTGTAACTTGTTCGAGAACGAACGTGATGTTAGCCGTGACTCCGGTTTTTACAGTATCAATAAATTTGACTTGCGGTGTGGACCTCGTAACTAATCTCGTCCAATAAACGCCATCGAGCAAACCTTGCTGCGGAGTAATAACCAGTCGAACAACCTGCTGCTGACCGGGATTCAAAATAAACTGCTTTGGAAATCCTCTTAACCATGTGTTGCAGGAATATTTGTCTGCCGCAATTGAATCATTATACTGCATGAAGATATTTCCAAGGGAGTCGGAAGTCGGATAGCCAAATTTAAATGACACCGAAATTTCCTGTGGGTCTCTTGAGCGATTCATCACGACAAAAGTTCCAAACCGATCGCGGTCGCCCATATACAGGATTGTTGGCGCAACTATGACTTGTGCCCGAACCAACGGAACGGACAACAAAATAACGAAGAGATATAAGATTCTTTTCATGGTCTTAATTTAATGAATAAAAGGTTGCGCCTCAATTTTTTTTAATAAGTTACCTTGAGCACAAACGTACCTGCATAAGCGCCGACTTTTTGGGTTGATGGGATTGGACTGGGAGTCAACGCGCCGCCAAGCCAAAAATAATAATTTGTATTAGTCGTCCCAAGAGTTATGCCGTTGCCGTTAGTAACTGAGGTTGACCCTGTCTGAGTATTCGTAGAATTACCGTACACACTTGGCGTGAATGTCAGAGTACCACCACCACTACCGTTCAAAGTGGATGTAGCAGCCCATGCCGGCGTAATTGTACTGTGAGCAGGCGCGGTAACAGTGAACTCTGGTGCACCAGCTGCCGTGGCAAGTAATGAAGCTGGGGATGTGTTCACAATGACTTGACCGAAATTAAGTGCACCCGTAGCCGAAATCGAAATGTTACCGGTTAGTGTTACGGTAATAGGGATACTTAGAGGCGGCGGTGATGTGTATCCGGTGACAGTGAACACCACGGTCACTATGCCTGTGTAAGTTCCCGCCGTGTAGCCGGTCCCCGGCGTGACGGTTCCTCCAAGCCAAAAGTAATCATTGTGAGCAGTCGTACCCGCAGTCGCACTAAGAGCAGGATTAGCATTAGGATTAATTACAGTCGCACCGTTCGTGCTGTTTGTACCAACATTGTATGCGGCTGAAGTTGTTGAAAAGGAAATCGGCAACTTATCACCGTAGGCGTCTGTCAAGTTAGTTGGCAAAGGCACAAAAGTAACAGTATTTGCAGGACCATTAGAGGCAGGGAAAGAAATATAAAATTCTGCGGCGTTCGCAGCAGTATAAGCTATCGTGTTGGCACCTGTGCCTGTAATGCTGCCCCACGACAGTCCCTGGATCAGTGAGATTGTAAATCCCTGAGCGCTTGCAATTTGCGGCAGCAAAAAAATTACTGTCAGCCATAGGCTGATGCGCCTATGGCGCAGGAGAAAAACCGCTAAGAGTAATGACGACGCGCGCGTCGCCATTACTCCCGCGAGCTGAAGCAGCGACTTAACAATTCTCCAAGGAATAACGAAAAAGGTCGCCCGTGCGACCCTTTCGTACCCAGATCCCTGTCTCCTAATCATGCAAGACATTGCGTCAAAACTTTCTTAATTCCCGCTGTATGCTACCGTGATTACAAAAGTTCCGGTGTAGAGCCCCGGCACGGTTGTACCAGTAACTGTCGCTATTTTCCCACCGAGCCAAATATATCTGGTTCCAGCGCTGTAAGATGATCCGCCTAAGCTGAACGATCCGCCGCTGGCGACTGCTGTCTCGCCGGTCTGAGTTGCAGCCGGTGTCCATGCTATCGCTGGTGTGAATGTCAGGCTGTTGCTCCCGCTGGTGAGCGTTCCCGTTGCCCCATATGTGACTGCAACCGACGTTCCGCCATCTCCTGTGACCGAAAAATCGACTGCTCTGGCATCGCTACCAAGTTCTATCGAGGTGTCAGTTGTAGCGATGGCACCTAACACTATTGTGTTCATGGCATCACCAAAGTTAAGGGGCCCGCTTGGGCTGCCGACCACTAAACCTTGGACGATTTTTGCATTGGCTGTGATAGTCGCAGTTCCCTGCTTTTGTGCGTATGTCATCGATGTGAAGGCGATAACTAACGCTGCTATGATTGCTAACTTTTTCATTGTGTTTTTCCTCTTTGAATTTGTTAAGTGATTCCGCCATCCCGATCGGCCGGAGGCTAACGCGCCTTCGGCGCAATGGGTAATGGCTGTTTTAAAATTCTTCTTCATTTTTAAATTAATATGCTACGTTTACTGTCAATGTACCGCTGTAAGTTCCCGAAGGAAGAGCCGCCGGAAGCGTACTGCCGCTATTGATGTTGCCGCCAAGAAACAGATAATAATTGCCGAAGTTTGTGCCGCCAACGATAGCGCTGAGCGAGGGGGCTGCTCCACTCGATAATACTGAAGAACCCGTTTGCGTATTTGTTGGGTTGCCGGCTACTATCGGTTCAAACGGTACAGAGCTTGCACCGTTCACAAGACTTATGTTGCTCCATGTGATAGTGACGGGCGTACTTGCTTCACCTGCTATGGTGAATACCGGAATGCTCGAAGGGTTGGCAATCTGGGGATTTACTTCTGCTACGCTATATCCCGGATACGCGGTTCCGAAACTTAACGATCCGAGTTCGGTTATGCTAAGAGCCTGCTTTATGACGACCGAAATAGGCGCCCCAACGCTTGCTGATGTTTGGGCAGATACAAGCGATGTAAATCCGAGGACTATCAAAGCTGCTACGAATAATTTTTTCATGACTAACTCCTGTTTTTTAAAGTTTTTAAACATTGACTACTCAATAAGAAACCGTAACTGTAATAGTTCCGGAATAGGTACCTGGCGCGGCTGTAGTCGCTCCCGCCAGATTTCCGCCAAACCAAACATATATAGTTGAACTGCTGTAAAGTGTTCCGCCCAAGTTGAATGCCGAACCGCTGGTGATCGCCGTCCCACCGGACTGAGTTGTACTCGTGGTCCACTGTGCCGATGGGGTGTATTTTAAAGTGCCGCTCACGCTGCCGGTGAGAGTTCCCGTTGTCGGATATGAGACCGTAATATTCGATCCCGCATCTGCTGTAACCGAAAAATTGACTGCTCTGGCATCGCTGCTGACATTTATAACCGTGTCAGTTGCGGCGACGGCGCCTTTCACGATGGTGTTTGCGGCATCGCCAAAGTCAAGAGGTCCGCTTACAGCACCGAGCGCTAAACCTTGTATGACGGAAGCATTAACTGCCACTTGTGCCTCTGCACCGGTTTGTGCAAATGCAAGGGAAGAAAATGCAAAGACTGCCGTCATTGTTAAGCAAATCTTCTTTGCAGGTAAGTTTTCATTCTGAAAGTATTTTGAGATCAAGTTTTTCATGTTTAGCCACATATCCTCAAGTTATATGCCGCAAAAAAACCTGCAAACGAAGAGAATTATTAGGCTTTTAGATTTCCGAAACGCCTAAATTACAAATCCGTAATGCGAATGATGGGGAAAGTAACGGCAGCTTCACAGGCAAAAATGAATCACGTCCGGACAAACAGCGGGGTATCGTCATGCACGAGCGTTTCTGCCGGGCATCCGCCAATAGATTCCCGCTAAAAGCACGCGGGAATGACTACACCGCAAGCGGCGGGCAGTGCGGCAACCGTGATGCCGTTGCAGCAAAGAGGTCTGTGGAATGAGGCATCCGTGATGCCTTTGCAGCAATGAGGTCTGTGGAATGCGTCAACCGTGTTGCCGCTATACAGCAACATGGTTGCTGTACTCCAAAATTAATCAAGATCGATATACTTTATGTCCAAGCCAAACGGGATAGTGAATTCTATCGCATTTTCCCCTGCTCCTCGCACATTCGTCTCGACCTCTTTTCCATTTTCAAGATGCACTATGGCTCTCTTGGGAAAAAAGCCGCCGGGATGTGGTATCTGAACGCTCATAAACTTGTACGAAGGTTCATAATCGCCATCATAGCCAAACTGAATCACTGCATGCCTCTCCTGGTGCCTGAAATCAGCCGATAGTTTCAAGAATTGCCCGTGACGATAATTCAACGTCTCACCGTCATCAAAATATACTTTCCCTTTTGCTGATTTATTCCCGTAGATTTTAAGAATGAGCGTGTCAGCTTGTTCACTTGTTGATTGAACAAGACTTTGCATAAAGAGTATCGTACCGCTATTAACAAACAGTGGCGTCTTTCCGAGCGGCGCACTAACTTCCTGCCAATCGTTTTGAGCCTCGGAGCCGTCATAAAAATTCATCCATGCTCCTTCTTGTCCTGCACGCGGGATCGGCAAATAAACTTTTCTGCTCACTGCGCCGGAATCGAAAACAGGAGCGACAAGTAAATTATCGCCGAACAAAAACTCATCGGAGATATTATACGCCTCTTCATCGCCAGGAAAATTTAAATACAGTGGTCTGATAATCGGCAGTCCATCTTGATTTGCATTTCGGAATGCGGTGTAAATCTCAGGAAGCAATTCATATCTTCGATCTATTATTTCCCGATTTATTTTTGTGCTTGCCGGGTCGAACGCCCATGGTTCCCTTGGCTTGGAATCTATGACGCTGTGCGTGCGGAAAAACGGAGTGAATACTCCAAGCTCAAGCCACCGTGAGAAAAGTTCCGCATCCGGATTACCCATAAAGCCTCCAACATCACTTCCGACAAACGGCTGGCCGCTGACTCCAAGATTTAGAAACATTGTAAGCGCAAGCTCCATGTGTGCGAAGCTCGCGAAATTGTCGCCGGTCCACATCGCCGCGTATCGCTGTCCGCCAGCGTAATTTGCTCTTGTTAAAACAAACGGACGCCTGTCCGGCTGAAGTTTTTCCAAGCCTTCACGAGTCGCACGTGCCATCTGCATTCCATAAACATTATGTACCTCGGCATGTGTCGCTGTGCTGCCGTCTAGTTCGTGGATCACATTTAACGGAAAAGTTCTGTTCGAGGAATTGAATACGCTTGGCTCGTTCATGTCGTTCCAGAATCCGTCAACTCCGTAATCGACCAAAAATTTGTATTGCTCGCCCCACCATTCTCTTGTTTTTTCATTTAAGAAATCCGGAAACACACAGTCGCCGGGCCATACCTGTCCGTCGAAATATTTTCCATCTGTTTTTTTCATAAATACATCTTCTGACACGCCGCTGTCATAAACCCGATAGCCTTTCTCGTCTTTTATTCCCGGATCGATTATCGTAACGACTTTGAATCCGAGGCTGTGCAAAGTGTCGAGCATGTTTCGCGGCGTTGGAAAATCTTTCGGACCCCATGTAAAACATCTATATCCATCCATATAATTGATGTCCAAATAAATTACATCGCATGGAATTTTGTTCTCGCGAAAACCGTGGGCGAGGTCGAGAACTTTCTGTTCCGGATAATAACTATATCTCGATTGCTGATAGCCGAGCGCCCATATCGGAGGCATCTGCATCTTGCCTGTCAACTCGCCGAATTTTTGAACAACCTCCGCAGCGTTTTTGCCGGTGATTATGTAAAGTTCAAACGCGCCGCCCGCTGAAGCATAAACGAGCTTGTTGCTGTCCGATGCACCGACGTCAAAAGTTGATCGAAAGGTATTATCGAAGAAGAGACCATACGCGCCGCTTGTATCCGCCTTGAGTAAAAATGGTATGCTTTCATACAACGGATCGAACTTCACTGAATAAGCCGGGAAATCCGAATTCCACATTGTGCAGCGGCTGCCATATTTATTGAACGGCAATGTTTTCTCGCCAAGCCCGTAAAAATTTTTCACGCCATGGATGTCAAATGTTGCAACAATTTGTGAGTCATTGAACTGAAAATCAGCCAAATTTAAAATATCCGAATCGCCCGGAGACTTATAAGTCAGCTTCATAGTTTCCGGCAAGTATTCAATTTTTCCATCGGGAAGATTTACAGAAATTTTATCTTTGCTTTCATTCAGATTGTCTCTTGACAATTCTTCCGGCGACTCAATGACGGCAAAAGATTTCCTCTCCGCATTTCCGTGATCGATGGCCAGATGAACAATCCCAGTCTTAAAAATTTCCATCCTCACTTTCCCGGAATCGTACTCTGCGACCACCGCGCGCTGAGTCTTTTCAACTTTTGTTAGACCGCCAAGTGCTTTCATGTGCCGCTCAATTATTTGTATGGGTATGCGGCATGGCGCAAGGCGCTCATTTCCGCCGCCATTATTTATCATGGAATGAATCCCGATGAGTAAGATAAAACTGTAGAACATTTTAATCCCTCTCGAAAAATGTGGGACGGGTCGCTGCTGCGTCAATAATAGGTCGGTTTAACAAGCCGATCTGAGTGAGCAGCAACTTTTTTCGTCCGAACTAAATAACTTTCAAATGCAATTCAATCAACTGTTCGCGGCTGACTTCGCTCGGCGCATCGTCCATCAACGATACCGCGCTAGCCGTTTTCGGAAATGCGATAACATCCCGAATCGACTTGCCGCCGGTGAAAAGCATCACGAGCCTGTCGAAGCCGAAGGCAATTCCGCCGTGAGGCGGCGCGCCGTATTTGAATGCTTCCAAAAGATAACCGAATTTTTTCTGCGCTTCCTCTTTGGAAATTCCGAGACAATTGAACATCTTTTGCTGAAGCTCCAGTTGAAAAATTCTTATGCTTCCGCCGGCAATTTCATTTCCGTTCCAAACAAGATCATACGCGCGAGCACGAGCTTTGCTCATGGAATTTTCAGGCACCCATCTTTTCTTCTGCTCAAATTCTTTCAAACCTTCGTCTAGCTTCTCGACATCTTCTTCCCTCGGCGAAGTGAACGGATGGTGCATCGCCGCAAATCTTCTTTCGTCAGCGGACCATTCCAAGAGAGGAAATTCGGTGACCCACAGAAGCGAGTTCTGATTCTGGTCGATAAGATCGAATCGCTTCGCAAGCTCAAGACGGAATTGGCCGAGCGTAAGAAAAATTTTCTCGCGCGGCTGGGTAACAAGCAAAATTAAATCACCGACTTCGGCGGAGAATTTCTCCCGAAGCCCCTTGAGCTGATCTGAGCTGAAATGTTTTGACAAAGGAGAATCGAGAGTGTCTGCCGTTACTTTGAAATATACTAAACCCGCAGCACCACAATCTTTCGCAAGTTCAATCAGATCGTCCAACTGTTTCCGGCTCAAGCCCGTCGGAGATCCCGCCTGCGGAAATTGTTTTTTCAAATTGACTCCACATACAAGATTGCCGCTCTGGATACTCGATTCGAAAACTTTGAATTGCGATCCGTGCATTATGTCCGTGACATTTTCGATTTCAAGTCCGAATCTCAAGTCAGGCTTGTCGCTTCCGTATTTTGTTATCGCCTCATCATAACTCATGCGAGGCAGCGGAGTCTTGATGTCGATTCCTTTAATCTCCTTGAAAAGATATACAACCAATCCTTCCGCCATCTGATAAATATCTTCTTCTAACACGAAAGACATCTCGATGTCAATCTGCGTAAACTCCGGCTGCCTGTCGGCACGTAGATCTTCATCGCGAAAACATTTCACGATTTGAAAATACTTGTCGAATCCCGACACCATCAGAATTTGTTTGTAAGTCTGCGGCGACTGTGGGAGCGCATAAAATTTCCCACGATGAATCCTGCTCGGGACCAAATAGTCTCGGGCGCCTTCAGGTGTACTCTTCATGAGAAATGGAGTTTCAATTTCCAGAAAGCCCAGACTGTCAAGATATCGGCGGACAGCCTGCGCGGTCTTATGGCGGATTTGCAAATTCCGCTGCATGGTTTCGCGGCGCAAATCTAAATAGCGATACTTCAAACGTAAATCTTCACTCGCGTCGTTTTCGCTGTCGATCGGAAATGGCGGGGTTGCGGCTTCGTTCAAAATCAAAAGGCCATCACCGACAACTTCAATTTCGCCTGTCGGAAGGCTCGTATTCGTTGTTCCTTCGGGACGGTGTTCCACTTTACCGACAATCGCAATTACATCTTCACTTCTCAATTGTTTTGCGATCTGATAAACCGCTTCGTTATGCTGAGGTGCAAATACGATTTGAGTTTTGCCGTAACGATCTCGCAAGTCGATAAAAATTACTCCTCCTAGATCTCGCCGGCGGTCAACCCAGCCGTTCAGCGTTACATTTTCATTGATATTATTCTTTCTAAGCTCACCGCAAGTGTGAGTCCTTTTCTTGCCGCGGAGGGAAAATGTTTGAGACATTTCTTAATTCAATTGATTAATTCAAAAATTGTGAAAATTTAATATACGAAAAGAGGGGATGAAAAGTCAAAAATCGAAAAAAGAGGGTAACGGCTCAGTTTATGACTAAGTGGCTCAATTTGAATTATACAAGCAAAAAGAGTTTAATGTCCAGAATTATATTTGGCGTAGTTTTCATATCTATCTCTTTGATCCTTTGGAAGTTTATAACAAAAAAAGAACAAGTGATACTTATCCAGATCATCATAGTAGCTGATAGTACCCAATAGGAAAAGAGTGTTTTGTGAAAGGGAATCAAATTCTGCTTCAGATAGTGAATGAGAAAGAGTTTTTACGAGAAAAAATTCGTGTACCAGAGTAACATTTTCCCTTTTGTGTTGTTTCGCATTCGTTACCATATAGATAGAGTCAATATCTGTAACCGAATCTACAAATAAACCAATCAAGTTGAAAAAGTGATATGCCGGCGATTTACCAATATTTTCTAATTCAAGGATTAGGGAAATAGGTTCTCCTTTCTTCAAAACCAAGTTATGAATTGAAATATCTATATGCGGTTTGTTTCCAGCTTCAAAATATTTTTCAGCCAATGCTAACCTCTGATTAGCATTGGCATTTGTTGTTTCGGCAGAAATCAGAAAGGCTTTTGTGCTTTGGAGTGAATCTTTTAGTTTCGTTAAAGAATCTTGTAGAATTATGCTTTTATTCGTGCTATTTACTTCACTAGTATTTTTTTTATAGGAACTCCAAATAGCAACAATTGACATAGCAAGAGAAAAGAACAAGCAATAGAAGGCGAATTTTTTATGGATAGTAAATATGAAGATGCTGAAAAGCGTAAGGAACATTCCACTAATGATAACGGTGGTATCAAATATGAATGGGATCATATTCTCATTGCCTATATTGAAAAGATACCGGCTTCCAGCATCTAGTTGCCAGCCCGTTCATTTATGATAAGGACACCTATGAGCGAATAGCTAAATTGACTTTTTCAGCCACAGGCTGATCAGCCTTCGGCTGAGAATTCTTATCTTTGACCTCGTTCTGAGTTTTCAAATTCTTCCGAACTTCTTATCCAGCTCCTGCAATGGAATTTTCACAAGCACCGGTCTTCCGTGCGGACAAACATAGGGCACTTCGGCTTTGAAAAGCTGCTCTAACAGCGCTTCCATTTCCTCTATCGTCAGATAGTCTCCAGCTTTCACGGCAGCTTTGCAAGCGAACGTCTTGCATAACTTTTCGCGCGGAGTCAGCCGTAGATCGTTGTCGCGTTTGTAATCTTCGATGATCTCGGTAAGAATTGTGCTCTCTCTTCCCGGCTTCAGGTCGACAGGCACACCGTCAAGAACAACTGTCGAGCCGCTGAACAACTTGACTCCGAACCCCATCTGATTCAGGTCTGAGAAGATTTCTTCTACAACCGTAAAGTCGGCGGGATCGAGATTCAAGCTTATCGGAAATAAAAGCTGCTGAGTGTTTTGTCCATGCTCGTCAAAACGTTTCAGTGTCCGCTCGTAAATGACCCGTTCATGTGCGGCATGCTGATCCACGACAAGAAGCCCCGTCGAAATTTGAGAAATAATATACTTATTGTGAAGTTGGTAAATGACGCTATTGCTCCCCGCCAATGTATCTGCCGATTCGCTATTTGTTGCAGTTTCGGAATCAGAGGTTCCTGTCGTGCTTTTCCCGCGAGCGGGATCTCCGCGCGGAAATCTCAGAGCGAATAGCGGATCGACCGCGTCGGCGATTCCATCATCTTGAATAAATCGTCCCGCAGATCGTGGAGGCCGTGAATTGAACGTTACCGGCACAAAACCGCCGCGCGACGACTCTGTCGTGGTACGACTGACAAACTTTCCGGACTCGCCGGCGACGGCAAGCTCGGGCACCAAATCGCTTTTGATAAGTGCGCTGTGTGTCGCGGAACGAATTGCTCCGTAAATACTTCGCTCATCTCTGAACTTCACTTCTAATTTCGACGGATGAACGTTCACATCAACTTCATTCGGAGGGATATCGATGAAAATAGCGAAGAACGGGAAATCGCCTCTGTCAATAAGATTTTCGTAGGCAGAAAATGCCGCGTGATTCACAGCTTTATTGATGACATATCGTTTATTCAAGAAAAGGAACTGCTCGCCGCGAGTTCGCTTCGTGTACTCAGGCTTACCGAGAAAGCCACTGACTTTTAAATGGTCGTATTCTTCCTCGAACGCGACGAGTGAGTCCGTGAATCTCTCTCCGAAAATTTCATCCAATCTCCCACGCACCGTCCCGGATTTCGCGCGCAGAACAATTTCGCCGCCCGATTGAAGTGTGAATTCAATTTCCGGAAAAGCGATCACATAACGTGAAACAGTCCGGTAAATATGCCTGAACTCGGTCGGGTTTGCCTTCATAAAATTCCGGCGAGCAGGTGTATTATAAAAAAGATTTTTTATGATGACGGTTGTGCCGGTGCCGTGTGCCGATCTCGAAACTTCCTCTTGCTTTCCGCCGTCGATACGCAAATAAATGGCAGCATCTTCTGTGTCGGTTTTTGTTTTGACTTCAACTTGCGAAACAGCAGCAATTGAATATAAAGCCTCGCCGCGGAAACCGAGCGTGACAACATTTTCTAGATCGCTGTAAGTTTCAATCTTGCTCGTGGCGTGCCGCCCGAACGCAAGAACGGCGTCTTCCTCGCTCATCCCGGCACCATTGTCCGTGACTCTGATAAAACTCTTCCCTGCGTCCTTTACTTCGACTTCTATCAACCTCGCACCCGCATCGATCGAATTTTCGATTAACTCTTTGACGATAGATTCCGGTCGTTGGATAACTTCTCCGGCGGCGATCTTGCTGGCGATCTCTTCGGGAAGAATTTTTATTTTTGCCATCAATTTTCCCCCACGGATATTCCTTCCTGTGAACGGGATCGTTGATCGGAAAATAATGCATCGACAAATGTCCTTCGGTCGAACGGTTGCAGGTCATCTATGTTTTCGCCGACTCCGATATATTTTACAGGAAGTTTAAGCTCTTGATTTATCGCAACGACGATGCCTCCTTTTGCTGTACCATCAAGCTTAGTCAGCACAATGCCGGTAACGCCGGCGGCTTCGAGAAATTCACGCGCTTGCACGAGTCCGTTTTGTCCCGTCACGGCATCCAAGACCAAATACACTTCATGCGGCGCATCCGGGATGACTTTTTTAACGACTCGATGAATTTTTTTTAACTCTCCCATCAAGTTTGTCTTCGTGTGAAGTCTGCCCGCGGTATCGATCAAGACCATATCAACACCTCGAGCTTTTGCCGCACTCACAGCATCGTAAGCTACTGCGCCGGGATCCGTGCCTGGCTGCTGTTGAATAATTTCCACACCTGCACGATCCGCCCAAATTTTCAACTGCTCATTCGCTGCCGCGCGAAAAGTGTCTGCGGCAGCAATCAAAACTTTGCTTCCATCATTTCTCAAATTGTATGCTAACTTCCCGACCGTGGTCGTCTTGCCGACTCCGTTGACTCCGACGATCATAATCACATGAGGCTTTGAATTCGTTTGCCCGACACCGTTCTGCTCAATTAAATATTTTTCGATCTCTTCTTTCAAAAGGCTTTTCAGCATTTGAGAATCTTCATAGCCTTCCGCTTTCACTCGCGTGCGTATGTCGCCAATTATTTTTTCCGTTGTGTCAAATCCGATATCGCTAGAAAGCAAAATTTCTTCGATACTATCGATCACCTGATCGTCAATTTTTGTTTTCGCAGAAATTACTTTCGAAATTTTCTCGACAAAATTAGAACGAGTTCTGGAGAGTCCGTCGCTTATTTTTTTGAACCGATTAAGCAATCCCATTTTTTGCCATGTGTTTTTGATAAACTCCAATGTAAACCACAAGTGAGACGAAAAGGAATAGCGTGCTCAAGTAAAGGAAAAAAGTCTTAACATAAACAAGCGCATCTATTCTTATGGCCGCCAAAATAATATACCCTGCAACAAAGGCAATCGTCAATTTGCCAGTCCAGACAGATTGAACGACCACTTTCCGCCGGCTTATTATTAACGAGCTGCCGATCACAATCAATATATCGCGAAGCACAACGAGGCCCGCGTACCATAAAGGAATATCTCCTACTAAAACGAGCACAGCCACTGCGGTTACAGCACAAATTTTGTCTGCTATCGGATCGAGGAGCTTGCCGAAATCAGTCACCTGATTCAAAGCGCGTGCTATTAAGCCGTCGAAGAAATCAGTGGCTGCCGCCGCTAACATCAGAACCAAAACTGTGATTCTAGACCCGTTGCTATTTTTAAAGATTAGTGCGACAAACGGAATTAAAAGGACTACGCGGCTTATACTAAGGATATTTGAAATCGTCCAACGCGGCTCAAGCTTCAGTCCGGTTCCCAGAGTTCGGATTCCAAATGCCTGACTCTGAAGCTCGGTATCCGATTCGGGAACACGACGAGGAGAATGCACCGATTAGCCTTCACATTTTCGTTTCATTTATGCTTGCCTCAAACTCCTCTTTACTATTGTATTCGACTTCGGTCGGATAGTTGCCGCTGAAGCAAGCTGTGCAGTAATCCTTTCGGTCGTTACGCGGAACAGAGTCTAATAATTTTTCCAGCGACAGGTATGAAAGAGAATCGACATTTAACTCTTTTCTCATGCGCTCGATGTCGCCATCGAACTGGTTGGCGAACAACTCATGCTCGGATGGGAAATCCATCCCGTAAAAGCACGGATGCATGATCGGTGGTGAGCTTACTCTGAAATGAACCTCTGACGGCTCGGCTTCGCGAATTAATTTCACAAGTTGTTTGCTGGTGGTTCCGCGAACGATCGAGTCATCCACGATCACGACTTTTCTTCCCTTCAGAACTCCTTTCACCGTATTGAATTTCATTTTGACTTTCAGATTGCGCGTATCCTGGTCGGGCTGTATGAAAGTTCTCCCAATATAATGGCTTCTTATCAGGCCGATCTCGAACCTTGCTTTTATTCCCATCTTTGCGCTCTGGGAGACGTAACCGAGAGTTGCAGTGTTCGATGAGTCGGGTACGCTGATGACGACCAACTTTTCGTCTTCGTCGTTCTCGACCGGAGATTCTTCGGCAAGCCCTTTGCCGATCTTCCGCCTAACTTTGTCAACGCTCTCGCCATAGATCTTGCTATCGGGACGCGAAAAATAAATATATTCGAAAATGCAATGACGTGACTTTTTCGGAATATTAGGGAGAAAGACGGATCGCACTTCAGAATTTCTAATTGCATCGTCGTCAATGACAACAATTTCTCCGGGTTCGACGTCGCGCAAATATTCTGCTCCGATAACGTCAAATGCGCATGTTTCAGAAGCAGCGATGAACGAATCTCCCAACCTTCCGAGCGCAAGTGGACGGAATCCGTACGGATCTCGTGCCACGATAAGTTGATTATCCGTGAGAATGACAAGCGAGAATGCTCCGCGGATAGATTGCAAGGCTTCATAAACCTGATCGATTACCGTTTCTTCTTGGCTACGCGCAATAAGATGCAAGATTATTTCGGTGTCTGTAGTTGTCTGGAAAAGTGTACCGCCTTGTGACAGCTCGTCGCGCAGCATATGGGAATTTGTAAGATTGCCATTGTGCGCAATAGCAAGATTTCCTTTCCGATAATTAACAACAATCGGTTGAACATTTTTCCGACTCTCGGCAGAACCGGTCGTGGAATAGCGATTGTGTCCGATTCCGGCATTGCCCTTCAGGACATCGTGAAGGATTTTATCGTCTTTGAAAATTTCTACAACGAGACCCGTGTTCTTATGCACGTTGAAGAATATTTTTTCTCCAACCCTTTCCCGCGTGACTATCCCTGCCGCTTCCTGGCCTCGATGCTGAAGCGCGTTTAAGCCGTAATAAATGTAACTCGATGCGTTCTGTGTACCATAAACTCCGATGATGCCACAGAATGTCTTCGGTTTTTCGATTTTCAGTGTTACGTCATCCATCGCTGTTTCAATCCACGCTCCCCCATTAGGGGAACAGTTAAGAATTAATAACTTATGATTTACAACCTATCGAATCTATTTTTCTCTCTTTAGAATCTCACCGATTTCAAATTAAGAAAGAAGGAAAAGGAAAACAAACCGCAGGGAAGTGCGGTTAAAATTGGTCCGCACTTTTTAAAGCAACCTATAAATAAACGGTGCGAGTGCCGAGTTTTGGGTAAGCATGGTTAACAACCTTAGGAAAAGGCCAAGAAATAATTTTACGCTTTCCCTTAATTCGCAATCGCAGGCTCGGCTATTGCCGATGGCTTTTCTTCCTTCTTTATGGTACGCAATGCGACACTCAACACATCGTTCATCTCGTCCACGAATTTGAATTTCACTTGTTCGCGGACATGAGCCGGAACTTCTTCAAGGTCGAATTCATTTTTCTTTGGAAGTATGATTGTCTTGATACCCGAACGAACTGCCGCGATTACTTTTTCTTTCACTCCACCAATCGGCAGAACTGCACCACGCAGAGTTATCTCGCCGGTCATCGCAAGATCGTTTCTGACGAGCCGTCCGGTCAAGAGCGAAACCAACGCAGTCAGCATCGTTACGCCGGCCGATGGACCATCTTTCGGAACCGCGCCCGCAGGAACGTGGACATGAATGTCATATTTTTCGCGGAAGTCCGGTTCAATGCCTAAAGCTTCCGCATTTGAACCGATAAAACTCATCGCAGCTTGAGCAGACTCTTTCATAACATCGCCAAGCTGACCTGTTAAAATTAGATTCCCCTTCCCTTTCATCTTTGTCGCTTCGATAAAAAGGATGTCTCCTCCAACAGGCGTCCACGCGAGACCGGTTGCAATACCGGGTCTATTTATTCTTTCGGAAACTTCCGGATAGAATTTTTGATGGCCGAGATATTTCACGACGGCTCCGTTATCAATGACAAATTGTTTCTTTGCTCCTGCGGCAACTTCCATTGCGACGCCGCGGCACAGATCGGCAATTTTCCGTTCGAGATTTCTCACGCCTGCTTCTCTTGTATATCCCGAGATGATAAGATGGAGCGCATCGTCGGTGAACTTTATCTGCTTCTCTTTCAATCCATGTTCGTTTTTCTGCTTCGGAACGAGAAAATTTTTGGCAATATGAAGCTTCTCGTCCTCGACATAGCTCGGGATCTCAATGATTTCCATCCTGTCTCGAAGTGCAGGCGGAATCGGCTCAATCATATTTCCGGTTGCAATAAATAATACTTTCGATAAATCGAAAGGCAGCTCTATATAATGATCGCTAAAAGAAAAATTTTGCTCGGGATCGAGAACCTCGAGCAGCGCACTCGCGGGATCACCGCGGAAATCCATCCCGATTTTGTCAACTTCATCCAGCATAAAAACCGGATTATTCGAGCCGGCTTTCTTAATTCCCTGGATTATTCTTCCCGGCAAGGCTCCAATATAAGTCCGCCTGTGCCCACGAATTTCTGCTTCATCATGGACTCCACCAAGCGACATCCGCACAAATTTTCTTCCGAGCGCATTCGCGATCGATTTGCCGAGGCTTGTCTTTCCGACTCCCGGCGGTCCGACGAAACATAAAATCGGTCCCCGCATATCATTTTTCAATTTGCGAACCGCGAGATATTCGAGAATTCTTTTCTTGACCTTCTCCAATCCGTAATGATCTTTTTCAAGAGATTTCTCGGCGGCTTTTATGTTGAGATTATCTTCCGTCGAAACGCTCCACGGTACGTCGAGAAGCCAATCGAGATAAGTGCGTGCGACAGTATATTCCGCACTCGACGGGTGCATTCGCTGCAGCCTGTCGAGTTCTTTCTCAGCAGTTTTCTTTACTTCCTCCGGAAAATTTCCATCTTCGATTCGTTTTTTAAGCTCATTTATCTCGACATTCTCATCGCCTTCGCCAAGTTCATGCTTGATCGCCTTCATCTGCTCGCGTAAAAAATAGTCGCGCTGGCTCTTATTAATCTCATCTTGAACTTCGGTCTGAATTTTGTTGCCTAACTCGAGACGCTGTACCAGCTTGCTCAAATATAAATTGGCCTTCTTTAACCTCTCATAAACATTCTGCTCTTCTAAAACTTCCTGCTTCTCTTTGACCGAAATATTTATCAGCCACATCGCCATATCGGCAACTTGGCTCGGGTCATCAGTATTCAAAATCAGGCTAAGATGCTCCGGCGTAAGATCGGGCGCGAGATCGACAGCTTTCTTGAAACCATTTTTTATAGTTCCAATCAGCGCTTCGATTTCTATACTTTCACTTTTTTGCTCATCGACCCTCTGCACAAAACCTTTCATGTAAGGTTCTTGCTGAACGAGATTAAAAATCTGTGCACGATGCAATCCTTGGACAAAAACGCTTTTCGATCCGTCGGGCAAATTATAAACTTTCAGGATTCGCGCTATCGTACCGAACTTATGGATATCTTCAGGAGTAGGACGTTCAGTATTCGGGTCTCGTTGTGCCACGATGAGAATCGGAAGGTCATCTCGGAATGCCTCGTCCACCAATTGTATTGTACTTTTTCGACTGACGGACAAAGGCATCATTTGCCGCGGGAAAAAAACGGAATTACGAAGCGGCATTATCGGAAGTATTTCCTGACTATAAAGTTTGCCGGGGTTTTCCGTTATTATCTGTTCTTCTTTTTCAAACTCATTTCCGCGCGCGGAATCTTCGCTTTTAGACATTTTATTCTCCTCTTAAGAAATTCTCATGATGATATCGATCAATTCGTCTTTTTGTCTTTGCATGTCAACAATTACCGCATTCAATAATTTCGCAACACTTGATTCAGTAATCATATTCTTCTGATGTATAAGAGTATCACATCTGGTTGAGTGTTCCTCCATATCCATGATTAACCTTCTAATATTCTGACGGACTTCCTCTCCAGAATTGTTCCGTTCGGAAAACTCCCGGTTCTCTAAATTGACTTGTGGAACCTGTCCGCCCAACTCGATTATCTTCTCTCGAAAAATTTCGCCTTGGACTCTCATCTCATCCGCAATTTTCTTAGTGTGGTCAACCAAAAAAGGATACGGGATCCATTTCGAACGGGAAGATAAATTTGCGGCAATCTTGTTCGCCGCTGTATAATCTTCAAGGAGAAATTCGATGCTTCTTCTCAGTTCTCCGTTTACTGTTGAGTCTTTAAAAATTCTCCTGAAAAATCCTACCTGGTTGTCGTTTTTCTGAATACTTGTTTGCTGTACCATTACATTCCCTTGTTAAACAATAAAATTAGGCTTTCAGAAACGTAGGTCGACCGTCTTGGCCGACCTCCTTAGAATTTTCTAAGACGCTTTCACTTCGATTTCTTTCGGCTTTGCCTCTTCAGCTTTTGGCAAAGTTATCGTAAGTATGCCGTCTTTGTAAGCCGCATCGATCTTGTCGTTTTTAACCTCAGCCGGCAAAGTGAACGACCTTTCGAAGCTACCGTATGACCGCTCGACGCGATGGAAATTCTTACCGTTTTCCTCTTTTTCCTGTTTCTTTTCGCCTTTAATTGTCAGAACATTCTCATGTAAGGTAATCTTGACATCATTTTTGTTGACACCGGGCAATTCAGCTTTGATAACGTAAGCTTCATTATTCTCAATCACATCTGCCCTCGGCGACCATGATGCCACGAAATTTCCACGTCCATCAACGTCCGCGAAAAGACTGTCGAACAGATGACCGACTTCTCGCTGCATGTTCACCAGATCTCTGAATGGCGTCCATGCCGAGATTTCTCTCTCTGGTTTGAATCTCACAAGTGCCATAATCATTTCTCCTTTCTTTGTTTTCGTATCGAAATAATTTCAAGCATCGTGCCGACAAAAAATCTCGATAATAGGAGAATTTGAACTAAAACGATTCATACTTTATTTAAGAGACGGACAAATTAGAACAAAGATGCGACATTATTAGAAAAATTTTCGCCTTATGGATGTCAAATTGTCAAGACGATTTACTCCACATTAAAATAACATCTATCATTTTACTCTTTGAAAATCTTTAGTTTCTTAAAGATAAATGTGAAAAATGAGTTCGCCTCTGACCAAACCACCGCTTTGTGACTTTGTGGTTCAGATTTTTTGGTTGCGGCACTGCCATCTTAGGAACTATCTCGAAATAAATTTTAACTTCAGGATTCCGGGTAATTCAGAAATAGTTTTCCCCATTTTGACGTTTTTCGAATCTTATCTTGAATCCCTTTTCCTCTTGATGGCCACCAAAAATAATCGTGGTAAAAGAAACTTCCAAAAACAAATGCATAAACGATCGGAGTTCTGAAAAGTAACTTCTGGAAAACCCTCATCGGAGAAAACCAGAAGACATCTCCGACTCTGCTTGCCGCATTGTCACCGACATAAAAATGGAGATTGACTTTGCTTACATCCTCACCGACAATTTCAATGTCACGCGGATCGCCGACGCCGAGTTTAGCCTCATGCGCAAGTCTAATGTATTTTATTTCCATCGGATCGAAACCCATCATCTTTGCGGACACGGCATCGATGGCGACTTGATCGGCGCTCGCGAGGATAAAATCGGTCTCAACAGGTATCATGGTGCGTGGACCTGGACCATTGCCGGCAATCGTTCCGTCCATCGCCGCAAAAATTCCAGTGTGAATTTCCTTTTGAATCGCGAGCAGATCGACAAGAGTTTCGTGAATCCATGAATGCGTGTAATGCCGCCGCGTATTAAGAAGCCCGCCAAAAGCATTTTTCATCGCGCCAGTCGTCGTAGTATAAATATGAGTCTTCATCGTCGGCAAATGGACAATATTTTTGCCGATAAAAAATTCCGGAATGTAAATTCCTTCTGGAAAAATTTTATCGAGTGCGATCATCTTAGCTTTCGGAAGATATCGGACCCATTTTATTTCTTCGGGCACAAAATTATTCTTTTCTTCGATGCCGTACTTTTTGTAAACGGGTCCGAGTCGATTAAGTTTTCTACCCTTGTCCGGATCAGTCACGACCGTGTTGTTATGAACCGCGACAAGGTTGCCGAAGCCATTCTTTTTCAATGCCAAGATCGTTCCATCAAGCTGCCACGGTGTGGTGTTCGCCGAAAGGTACGGGAAATGCCAACTTATGTTGTCCTTTAAGATCGTAGCGACGTTAGGATCAAGCGACTTCTTCGAATCCGCCAGCTCAAAAAGTCTCGCGTAATCGTCTAAAACTTTTTCCGGGTGAGTTTTTATCACCGCGACTTTCGATTTATTTGAACTTACCATGCAACAATTTAGTCTATGTCGGGAGTTCAAAAAACAGCTATTAGTCATCCACCATCAGTTAACGGCCAATTCACATTTAACTTTTGAGTTGCAGTTTTGGCGCTTGATTTTTGAATTCATTTGATAATTGCAAAAGACCTGTAATTTGTGATCGATATGCTTGCCTTAGTTTTTCTTTAGTGTTATACTAAATTTTGGTTTAATGAATAAAAATGCTCACGGAAAATCCGCCAACTGATTAAAATTTACAGAATGATCGGGTTAAAAAGATAACAGCAGGAGAATAATAATTCCAGAGATTATGGATCTAAGGAAATCCTGATTTAAATAAGAATGGATCCAACACAGTCGAAGCATAGAAATTTTGAAAAAGAGATGATGCCGCACATGGCGGCGTTGTACAACTTCGGCCTTCGAATGACCGGCGATCCTGACGACGCGAAGGACCTTGTCCAGGAAACATATATGAAGGCATACCGGTTCTTCGACAAATATGAACAGGGAACGAACGCAAAAGCATGGTTGTTCAGGATAATGAAGAACTCGTACATCAATCGCTACCGGAAGGAATCCAAAGAGCCAGATAAGATTGATTACGACGATGTGAAAGATTTTTACGCAAGCATCAAAGATGCCGCTGTTGATACAAATGACTTACAGGAAAAGATTTTTGGAAATTTATTCGAGGATGAAGTCGCAAAAGCACTACAAGATCTCCCCGAAGATTTTAGGACAGTTGTCATCTTGTGCGACATCGAGGGATATACTTATGAAGAAATTGCTGACTTTACCGAAATCCCTATCGGGACTGTCAGGTCGCGGCTTCACCGGGGAAGGAAAATGCTGCACTCCATGTTGAGAAGTTACGCAGTTACTCATGGCTTTAAAGATGATGAAGATGAAAAAGGCACAGATTGAATGTAGAAGGAGACGAAGAAGGTGGATTGCAGAGAATCGCGGAACTTGATGAGCGGGGCTGTGGACAATCAGCTCCACAGCGGCGAGTCTCAAAATTTTTACGATCACATAGAGATTTGCGGAAGCTGTCGGGACGAATACGAACTTGAGAAACTGACCAAGGCTTACATCAAAAGGAAAATCACATTCGTAGAGGTTCCCTACGATCTCGAACGGGCTATCATGGCACGGATTGCTGCGGAACGATCTTCTGAACACCATGATGGATTCTTTGCAAGATTGTTGAGCAATGGCATCTTTCAGCCGGTCTTAGCCGTCGGTGTCATTTTTGTCATAGCGATTATAATATTGTTCACAAATAAGCGAGACTTGATAATCCCTACTGTCGAGGATAAAAATGCGCCGGCTTTTCAGTCCAACAATGAAAATGCTCTTTCATTTGCAATGAGCAATTTCCAGGACATTCTCAGCGGAAAGTTTAAACCGCAGGTAACTGCAGTTGCAATGGCCGACGTCGCATCATACATAGACCAGAATGCGGGTTATTCCATTCCGCTTCCTTCCGTAGCGAGCGCCGACTGGATTAGCGGAACCGTATCTGATTACAGTGGCGATAAGATGGCACAGGTAGTATATAAAATGGGGGAGCAATACATTTACATTTGCAGTTTCCCAAAACAGGCTGTGAATTCAGAGAAGATTTCTTTTCCTTCAAATTGTACAAAAGCGATGGCAAACAACGAATGGTTCTGGGGACAAGATGCGAATGGAGACACTCAAGCCGCATGGAGTTATGGAGATCGCGTCTGCGTCGCCACCTCAAATCTTGAGAAGAAAGATCTCATCGCATATCTTGACGATACAAAAAAACAATGAATAAAATAAGGAATATTTCGTGATGAGGTACTTACTTTTTACTGCCGCGGCGGTATTCATTTCCACCTCTTGCAGCCAACAGTCCGCTGAGAAAATTTCACCCTCTTCGGGCTCAAAAACCATTGCAGAGAACAATTACAAGAAAAACGTCTCTCTCGTTGTCAATGTAAATTCCGGTTCTGGAGAAGCCGCATCTGATTTTTCGTGGTACGATAGCAGCGGCAAGCAAATTTCATTGGGCGATTTAAGAGGAAAAAATGTCCTGATAAATTTCTGGGCAACATGGTGCGGCCCGTGCAAAGCAGAACTTCCCGACATTCAGGCAATCAACAAGGAATATGCAACAAAAGGGTTGGTCATCATTGGCGTCTCCGAAGACAAGGGCGGCAACGAATTGAGTGATGTGTATAACTTCGCCGCCGAGTATGGGCTCACTTACCAAATCGTAATCGATAACGACGATATCGCTGATGCTTACGGGAACATTAACGCAATTCCGACTTCATTCCTTGTTGACAAAAATGGAAAAATCGTTGACAAATGGATTGGGACAAGAGACAAAGCATTTTTCGAGTCAACGGTGAAGAAGTACATTGATTGAGGAGTCAAAACCTATTCAACATTAATTTTGAATTTACCGCTGGTAAGCAGCGGTAACGTGCGCGGGATTGAACCTGTTCCATGGCGTTTATCAGCAAGTTGGACTCCCGTCAAATTGGAACGTTATGTATCCCAATCACTTACTTTATCAAAACCATTCTCTTTGTGTCAACAAATCTTCCACCATCTGGCCTGACCGCTTCAAGCCGATAGAGGTATACTCCGCTTGCAAATTTGCTCCTCCACGATTTTCAGACAAATTGGTCGAGAGCGCTTCTATTGAGCTTGGCATATTTCCGACAGCGGTCGCCGCCATACGCCATCCTCCCCTGCAAAGAGGTTAGTGCCGAAGGCAGCAACGGCAGAGGCAAAAGGACCTGTCAAGCCTGTATTTACCGCGGCCCATCTCGTGCCGTTGTTAGTGGAAAGAAAAACGCCGCAATCAGTCGCGGCAAAGAGGTTCGAGGCGGAGACGGCAAGAGCGTTAATATGATAGGTGTACTTCAAGCCTGTACTCGCGGGAATCCAGCTTCTACCTTGGTTGCTTGAAAAAAAGACACCCCCATCGGTCCCTGCAAAGAGATTCGCGGCGGGCACGGCTAACGCGCGGACATAAGCATTCGTCAAGCCCGAATTGACCTCACTCCAGCTTGCACCGTTGTTGGTCGAGAGAAAGATGCCGCCACCCTCAGTCCCTGCAAAGATATTTGTCCCTGAGACGGCAAGAGATGTAACAATGTTTTCCGTTAAGCCAGCTACACTCCAACTTGTGCCATTATTAGTGGAAAGAAAGACACCGCCGCCCTCAGTTGCGGCAAAGATATTCGTTCCGGAAACCGCAAGAGCAGTGACCTTAGTTTCTGTTAATCCGGAATCAACTTCATTCCATGTTGTGCCATTGTTGGTCGACAGGAAAACGCCGTCGTTATCGCTCCCGGCATAGACATTCGTTCCCAAAAAAGCAAAAGAGATAATGTGAGCACTATTCAATCCTGTATTGACCGGTGTCCATCTGTCACCGTTGTTGGTGGAAATAAAGACGCCGGCAATGGTTCCAGCAAAGAGATTTGTCCCGCCGAATGCAAGAGTTACGACATAAGCTCTCGACAAGCCAGTACTGACCCAACTCCAGCTTGAACCGTTGTTCGTGGAAAGAAAGACGCCGGCCCCTGTCCCAGCAAAGAGATTTGTCCCGGAGACAGCAAGACAAATAACCTGTTTGTTCGTTAAGCCTGCATCCATTGCAGTCCAGCTTGTCCCATTGTTAGTCGACAGAAAGATGCCACCATAAATCCCTGCGAAAAGATTTGTGCCGGAAAAGGCAAAAGCAGCGACAGGAGTATTTTGTGGCAATCCCGTGTTGATTGCAGACCAACTTGTGCCGTTGTTAGTCGATAAGAAGATGCCGGCGTTATTAGTTCCAGCAAAGATATTTGTGCCGGAGATTGCAATGGACCACACACAAGTGTTCGTCAAACCTGAATTGACCGCAGACCAACTTGTGCCGTTGTTGGTTGTTAGAAAAACGCCACCGACACCCCCGGCAAATAGATAATTGTTTAAGACAGCAAAACAATCGACATCTTTAGCCAAGCCAGCATTGACCACAGTCCAGCTTGTGCCATTGTCGGTCGACCGGAAAACGCCTCCATCGGTTGCGGCAAAGAGATTCGTCCCCAAAACCGCAAGCGCATGAACATCAGTATTCGTCAAGCCAGAATTGACTGGCATCCATTTCGCTCCGTTGTTAGTCGACCGAAAGACGCCGCCCGTGCCAGTTCCTGCGAAGAGGTTCATGCCTAACACGGCAAGAGCATGGACGTTATCACGCCTCGTCAACCCTGAATTGGCAGATGTCCAGTTTGTGCCGTTGTTTGTAGAAAGAAAAACGCCCCTACCAGCTATGGCAAAGAGATTCGTGCCCGAGACGGCAAGTCCACCAATGACGCCGCCGTAGGGGCCATTAGTCTGAACCCATTGGGCACGCAACGGATTCGTACTGCTGAATAGGCAAAACATTACAAATAGTAATCGGAAAATGTTTTTCATCTGTTTCTCCTTTCTCACATCAAAGAATTGTATTTGATAATTTGATCGCTATTTTTTCTGTCCACCTACTGTGACAGTATCTTAATTTGCCCAGGGTCACTCAAGATTATCTCAGGTGTGCCATGGTACGCCTGAATCTTTCCGGTAATCTCAACTATCTTTGCTCTGTACCGACGAACGTTGCTGAACTTGTTGCATCTCTGGCATTGATTACTCCGGTGAAAGTGTTGCTCGGATTCTTTCCACCGATGTCAAGATAGAATGCCCCTTCCCGGGACTCAAAGATCTGATAGACCTTTCCTACCACGGTTGCGTACTCTCCGACGTGGTCTCTTGCTTTTGCCGCTGAATATTTCTTTTGAGCGGAGGCAAGGCTCATGGTCAGAAGAAAAATTCCTATTGCCAGTAAAATGACTCTTCTCATTTTCCCTCTCCTAAAATAGTTTGGTTGGGTAAATGGAATCACCATTTCGTCATTCTTTTGTCCGCAGCGTGCATAGCACTGCTCTTCGTTCGAAGTAAGTTTAGAAATGCTTGCAGCTCTTTCTCTGCTGCACCGTTCTTACGCCACAGGCAGTATTCTGAAGCAAAAAAAATCGGGACGTTTAGGTTCTTAACATCTCCGTAGAATTCATCAATCAATTCATTAGGAAATTTAGAATTGGGATTTGGATACATAGGCGGAATCATTTCCTTGGCCTTTGCCAAACCCATGGCGGACAAACCTATCTCGCCATCTGCGACTCCGTTCGAGTAGCAACCCCCTCTGAGGTTTGCAAGCTCACTATCTAACTGATTGAGAAGAATAATTTGTGCATTGTACTTCGTGATTTCGTCCGCCACTAACGGGGACGCCCCCTCAATTTTTTCCGTCGGCGTCGCGTACACCTGCATAGCAATGACACGCCCACTGTCAATAATACTATTATCATTGAGCAAAGCGCCTAAGATTTCATCGAACGTGCCGTTCAGATATTTGAACGTAAACAGTCCCACTAGAGATGTTGTCGAGTCATTGGCTGCCTTGTGCCATCTTGCGGATTCTGTTGAGTCAGATTGCTCAATTTCACGCCAGTAATAGCCGTTGTGCATTCTTCCGGTATATTCGACGGAATACCCTGGCTTGCCAGTTTGAGCCATACTTGTGAGGAGAGGGAAAAGTGAGAAGACGATGATCACATAGATAGTTCTCTTCAGCATAAAGCCACCTGTCCTGGACTTCCTATAAACAAAAAGCCCCTGACGTTTGCGAATCGCACTGACGGGCTCCCGATAAATCGGGAACGGTAGGGATCTGAAAAATGTCTCAGCATTAGTTGCAAGTTTTTCTCCGGCTATTATTTTAGTTGAGTATCGTGAGAAATACAAACGCTGCACAAGATAGAGGGCGTCGCTCGCCTCAATTGTTCGGCTCTGAAAGTTTGTTTATTGCATCAAGCAAGTCGTCCGGTCGAAGTTGAGAATATCGCGCCGTCATTGCAGTGCTCGAATGTCCCATTGCTTTGCTCACCATCAAGATTTTTGGCCAAAATCCCGCGGCCGAGTAGCGCTAACGGGAGTTGAACCCGTGTTTTCGCCTTGAGAGGGCGACGTCCTGGGCCACTAGACGATAGCGCCATGGATAAGATTGTAAATCTAAAATTGACGATCTAAGATTTGTTGCTGCCCGGCAAGGGCTCGAACCTTGACTTTCCTGATCCAGAGTCAGGCGTGTTGCCAGTTACACCACCGGGCAATATGCTAAGCTTAAACGATCTTGACCTTTCCCGCCAACGTTGGGATGTATTGCCACTTCACGATAAATTAATCGCCGGAATAATATAAAAAACACGAGTCTTAATTGCTATACTTCTTGAAAGGCTGACCACTGTTCACCCGACATTGCGAAGGATCAGGAAGCCTGCAGCTATGATGACCGCTGCACCGGCAATTCTAGCTATAAGCCGCTTCTCGCTGAATATTTTCCCGCCGACAAGTGTCGCAAAAAAAACAGACGTGCGCTTCACCGCCAACACGAGCGCAACAGGTCCGACCTTGACCGCGGCAAGCTGTGTATAACGATATCCAAGAGTCAATAGTGCAACAAGAAAAATCAGTGCCAGCACAGGAAACTGTTTCCTGCCAAACAATCCATGATATGAAACATGCTTTTGAAAGAACATCACCGCATACACTGCCAAAAAAACTGCGTGCTGATAAAATAACACGACGAGCGGACTTGTTTTGTACCCGCTTACCAATACTTTATCCATCACCGCTGAAATAGCAAACAACAGCAGCGCAGCCCAGATGCGCCACTGTGTATGAATGAGATAAATTTTTCCAGATGCAGAAGGAATCCTTTCGGACATTCCTTTTCTTTCCAAAAGAAATACTCCGCCAATCATCAGGAAAAGTCCGAGTATTTCGAGCGGACTGATTGACTCGCCTATCGCAACAAATGCCAGAACTGCCGTAACACCCGGCGTCAATGCCAACAGCGGAAGCGTTCCGCTGATATCGGCTCGCTCCAACATCATCATCACGAGCACGAATGCGAATGCATTGATAATGCTTTTGACAACAAGAATTGCCAACACCGCAACAGAGACGGCGGTAATATCCACGATGAACGGCACACCGAATGAGAGTACCATGATGATTGCGGATACAAGAAATGAGAACGTTACTGCATCGATGCGAAAGAGAATTTTCTTCTGGGTAATCGCGGCAGCTGCGGAGAGCAGCGCCGAAACAAACGCCAACGTCATCCAGAACATAACATTTTCAATTTTTAAAAGTGAACGGAGGCAACTACGAAAATATTTCTTCCCGGCTCATCTTTAATTTCGCCGCGCGCCGTGGACAGATGGTTCATGTAAGCACGGTTGAAAAGATTATCGATGCCGCAAGAAAATGTAATTGCTGTGGGCGAAATAGAAATTGGAACACTTGTGTATCCCGCATTAACAAGCGCATATCCGGCAGTTCTCGTTTCTCCTGCAGCAATTAAATTCTGATCGGCATCCGCTTCGAATCGTGCATTAAGGGTTCCAACTTTATCGAGCAAATAATCGGCGAAAACCGTTCCACGAAGCGGAGGAATCTGCGGAAGGTTGGAATGATCATTTATATCTTCGCCGCGAACGCAAGATAGCGTTGCTCCAAAGATAAAATGCGATATCATGTCCGTCTCAAGCGACAACTCATAACCATACATTCGCGCCTTGCCGATATTTTCGGCAACGTATGCCGAATCTCCTTCGAAAATGCCGGGAACCTCGGACACAAGATCCTTTAACGAATTATAATAAACATCCGCATCGAACCTGATACTGGAAGGATGCCATCGCAACCCGCCATCAACTGAGAGGCTTTGTTCAGGCTGAAGATAAGGATTCCCGACTTCCACCGAACCGCCGTTGTCTAAATACTGGTACCGCTCCTCAAGCGAAGGCGCACGAAAAGATCTCGAAAACAAAATTGAGAGATCGAGATACTCCACGACGCGCTGGCGAACTCCGAGATTGCCGCTCCAGCTTGCAGACTGCGACGTGTTTTCCTGCCAGAGCACCGCTTCATTTTCGGGAATTATCTTTTGGCCAGCGGCATTGATCACATAGAGCGTATCTTTCGTCAAGTCGTTATGAACTCGGATAAAATCGTACCTGCCTCCAATTAAGATTGTTGTCGCTTGCGGAATCAGCTGCAATTCGTCTTGTGCATACACGCCTGCGCTTCCGAACGATGAATTCGGTAGCGGAACTTCTTCCGACATCGTATTCGTAAACGAATTATATCTCTCCCGTTTGCTGTCCAAACTTCTCTGCCATGCTTCGATGCCGAATGTAATAAAATGTCCGTCTGTCCATATTGATCCATCAGGGACAGGAACGATCGTGGCTTCTCCTTGCACCATCCCTGTATTGTGATTCGCATGAGGAGTCAGTGTCAATATCGGAGGTTGAATTACTTGCACGTCTCGTTCAATGGATTGTTCGGAGGCACGAAAAACCAGCGATGGAATAATTTCGCTGACATTGAGAATAGAATATTCGGCTTTATAAAGTTCTCGACGCGCAAGGGTATATTCCGCCGAGGCTGTCGGTGAAAATGTCGAGCCGCCGGGAATTCCGGTGTTCTGGGCTTGAAAGCGCTGGTAAGTGAGATCCAGCGATTGCGTACCGAATAATCTTATTCCGGCAATACCCGATATCCCAAAATCGCCGAATTGCGAATTGGGAACATCTCCTTCCGGCGTTGCATAATTTTCCGCCTTCCGGTATTCCCCGCTTGCCCTAAGTTTGAAATCCTTCGATCCACTTTCGAGTGCAAGATATTCAGCATTGGTCTGGTTGACGGATTCATATCGCACCATGGATTCACCGCCGACTTGAAATTGATCGCTGTAAGCTGGAGTATTTGTTATGACGTGCACAACCCCTCCGAAGGCTCCCGTGCCTGCCAATGCGGAGTTAGCACCTTTTATAACTTCTATCCGCTCAATGTCGAAGGGGTTAATCAACGAAAGCGCAGCCGCAAGATCATTCGCAGTTTCGATACGAGTATTGTCAATCATCATCACAATATTATTGCGGCTCATCCCCCGAATTGACACATCGGTTTCCCACATCCCATCACGTACCAGTGCAATGCCGGGCTCGTGGCTCAAAGCATCAGATACGGTCGGGGCGCTTGCCCGCACCATCTCCGTGCCGTAAACTATTGCGGTCGGGACAGACTGCAGCCCGGACGCGATGTTTCCCTTGGTGCTTCGCACAACCACCTCAGCGGTGCGAAATACAATTGAATCAGATTCGGCGTAAAGAGTGTCACCACAAAGCGTGGATAGTTCGGCGTGTGCATCCACGATGGAACACACCATTGCAAGCATACCTGTGGCAAACATTTTCATTTGGGTATTTAAAATAATATTTATGCGGAATAAATAAAGCCCACCCTCTTAGTTAGCTATCAGCCATGAACATGGGCCTGTCCATTTATGGTAGAGGCGGACTAAAGTTCCGTGATTACAGCACGAAAACATTTTGCTCCGCGCAAGTTTGCCTGATCAACTTGAACGACTCCCGTCACTGTTGCAATCGCTTCCGAAAATTTACCAAGCTTGAATTGAGCAAGCCCGAATAATTCAAGCCCCTGCTGATCGTTATAACCTAATCCAACCGCGCTCCGAAATGAAGACTCCGCACCTTCGAAATCTTCCAGCTTCAACCTGCAATTCGCCAAATTCGACAATGAAACTTTACCGTGCGCCGATATTCCAGCAAGCATCTCGGAATCTTCTTGAAAACTTCCGACATCTATCAATGCAGACGATACGAGCCACAGGTACTAATGATAATAGCCACTTAAGCGGCTCACTGTCATTGTCATTCATCATAATGAAATTATGAAGCTCTTCAAAACCCGGCAACCCATCGGGAAAATGATAAACAATATTTTCCTCAAAATCCGATTCGCCGAACCGTAGAGTAGCAATTTTCATTTCACTTCCGAGTTCTCCTCAATTCTTCGCTGTGCTATTGAATATGACAATGTCAACTCTCCCATTTTGTGCATTATGGATCAGGGTGTCGTTCAGAACAAGTGGATGATATTCGCCGTATCCCACTACCGCCCTTTTTTCGGGCCTGATTGAATAAAGTTGTAATAAATAATACGCTACGCCTAGCGAACGCGCAGCCGACAAATGCCAGTTCGATGGAAACTGAAACGAATGTTTGGGCGTATCATTGGTATGACCTTCCACGCGAATTCCATTCGGAATTGATTGCAGCAAAAAGCCAAATGTATCGAGGACTGGATAAGCGTTGGGTTTTATTTCAGTTTTCCCTTGATCAAACATAAACTTTTCCAACGAGGTCTTCGCGCAATTTAGATCCGAATGAATCATAAAAAGCCTGAGTCAGTTCCGACTCCGACATGTTCAAAATTTTCAGCGCTTCCGGATTATAGCTTTCAACTTTCTCGTATGACAGAGCACCGACCTGAAGTTTGTGACATAAATAATCACCGAAGTGAATGAGTGCAGTCAATTGGGGGTTCCTTTCCGCCAATTCAGGTTTGTGGTGAAACTTGATCGCTTCGATAAGCTGGTCTGGAAGATTCCATCGCTCGGCTAGCCATCCGCCGATTTCACCGTGGGTGGCATAGAGCACAACTTTCTCCGTATCCTGGACCGTTGATTTTCCTTCCGTTACTGCTTCCACTATCCTTTTGTAATCATCATGGAAATACTGGTGAATCACCAATATTCCGATATCATGGAGCAGTCCCGCAACAAACGATTCGTCGCTGATTCTGTATCCCAACTGTCTAGCGAGTGTGCGTGCGGCAATTCCCGAAGCGAGCGAGTGCTCCCAAAATTCTTTTGAATTGAAAAACTTGTCTTGCTTCCTTTTGAATGAGCTTATTAAAGACATGCTGATGAGTATTTCCTTAAGCGAGTCGAATCCCAGTACCACAATCGCGAAATCAAGTGTGGAAATTCTCCTTTGGAATCCGTAGAAAGGAGAGTTTGCGACCTTAAGCACCTTCGCCATCAAAACCTGATCCGATGAAATTACCTGCTTCAGTCTCGATACGTTCGTATTCGGATTATCAATAACCGAAGCTGCTTCCACGGCTATGCTCGGCAGCGCCGGAAGCTGAATTATGTTTTGAACTTTTTCCTTTAGAATCTCATTTCCCATCCGTCTAACCTATTTGTGAGAATTGCCCGCTCTGCCATTCGCTGCAAAGTAGAGATGGCGCTTCGGTAGGATTCCGCTATCTTTGCCTCCTCATATCCAAGAACGACCGCAACCTGTTGCAGATCTAACCTTTCGTAAAGTTTTAGAGTAAGAACAAGTCTCTCTGTTGAAGGGAGTAGCTTAATGGCATCTTTAATAAAATTTTTAAGCGTTTCGTCATCGACCACCTCCGCCGCATTGCTCTCCGGGTCGCTCGCGAGACGGATCACCTCGAGAGCGGAGGTCGGAAAGGTCAGAAGCTCTTTTATGGATGATAACCTATCTGTCAATTGTCCGACCTCAATCATAATTCCACTGTCTCTCTGAAAAGCTGCTTCAGTCTCCCGATGACTTCGGAATGTATTTGCGAAACTCTCGACTCGCTGATGCCGAGCGCTTTCCCGATTTCTTTGAAAGTAAGCTCTTCATAATAATAAAGTGTCAACACCATTCGATCTCGCTCGGGAAGTTGTTTCAAAGTTTTAACAAGCTGCTCCTTCAACTCCATGTCTTCGTATTGCCCGATTACTTCGCTGTCGCTGCCGATGACATCTTCGAGCGTCATGTCTTCGCCGATGTTTTTTGTCAGTGAGACAGGTTCCGCATTTGCCAGGTAGCCTTTGATCTGCTCAAACTCTCCGACGCTCATGTTTATAGCTTGAGCATATTGCTCACCGTTGACCTTATTCATATCAAGCTCACTCAGCGACTTCCACGCTTTCTTATACTTGTCGCGGACAGATCTCGGCAGCCAATCGATCTTCCTTATTTCATCGAGCATGACTCCGCGAATTCTTTGTGCGGCAAAAGTCTCAAACTTCACTCCTCGGTAAGGGTCAAATCTTTCGATAGCTTCATTAAGCCCGATGATTCCGATACTCATTAAATCGTCATTGTTGAACACGCAGCGAGGAGGGAGAATTATCGCCCTTGCCGCAAACTTGACGAGACCCAAGTAGGAAAGTACCAACTCTTTTTTAACGGCGACGGCTTTGCGCCTTGAATACTTACTCCAAAGTTCCTGTGTAGTCATGACTGCATCTCAGCTTTCTTCTCCCGGAGGGAACCTACCGAATCAGGCTCCTTACCGTGGATAATTTCTCGGTTGTTGCATCTGTTTTTTTGTAATGTCAGAAAAATAGGCACCATGGTTAATACCAGCATGATAAGAGCTATACCGAAAGCAAGCATAAAAGATCTTATCAGCGCATCTATCACATTGAATCCATCTGATGCGAAATAAACAATTGCCAGAAAGAATGCGAGCATCGGTACTTTTATTGCTAACTTTTCCATTATCTTTTCTTTAAGATTTTGTCTGCAATTACTTTAATGGCTTGCGAAGCCGGCGAATCGGGGAACTCCCGCATAAGCGGAGACTGTATGCATACCGCTTGCTCGACTGATTCATCGGACGGTATGGAGCCGGCGTAATCGATCTTCAGGTTGAGAAAATGGTCGTTCACAAGATCGAATTTGCTTTTGACATCATGGGCTTCTTCGGCGTTCTTTGCATTATTGATGAGAAGTTTAAGATCTGCATTCGAATTTATTCTCTTGATAGCTTTCACAAGCATATACGTGTCCATCACCGCCGTTGGCTCCGGAGTGGAGACAACTAATACTTCGTCGGAGAGAAGTGCGAGGAAAATTGATTCCTGGATAATTCCGCCCGCCGTGTCGATGACGGCATATTGAAACACAGGCTCCATCATGCTTACTTCGCGGAGAAGCGTCGCCGTATCGCCTGAGCTTAACCTCTTCAGGCTGCCGTCCGAGGATCCTACAAGAAGAAAAACATTTTGTGCAACCTCGGCTATCGCATCTTTGAGTCGAGCTGTTCCATCAATGACATCTGAAAGACGATGCTTGGGAGAAACCCCGCAGAGAATGTCTAAGTTCGGAAGATTTACATTTCCATCAATCAGGAGAACGCGTGCTCCATCACGTGAAAGAGCGATCCCCAAATTCAAAGTTATGTTACTTTTCCCGACGCCGCCTTTACCACTCACAACGGTAACTTTGAAAGGCATCTGGCTGAGCGGCAACACTTTCGTTTGTGCGCTCACGACTTCTCTTAACTTTACTGTCTGATCAAGCATTCTCGGCTACTCTGATTTTGCAAATCATTTTTGCAAGCTCGCTGCCTGATGCCGGCTCGATGTCATCTGGAACACTCTGACCGTCGGTTATAAATGAAAATGGAAGTCTCGAATCCTGCGCCAGACTAAGGATCGTTCCGAGAGAAACCGCTGCGTCGGTTTTCGTTATGAGGTATTCAGAATAGAAAAGTTGGTCGACCGGGCTAACAGTAATCGAAACCTGCGCTTGAAGCTTTGAAGCCAAATAAAATCCGAATAATTCAGCAAAAGTTTCGTGGACCGCCTGAAAAATTTTCAACTGACTCTTGGATACGCGATTGGGTCTGCGAAAATCAAATCCTTGTATATCGGGCTCTCCTTTGGCGGTGACTTGCGTACCCTGAGCAACGCTCGCAGGCTCTTTTCCTATTCCTGCAAGTAAATTGTCTATTTCCGATTGTGAAAGTACTTTCGGCATTTTCAGATCATTGAATTATGAATTTGCTGAAATAAACATTAAGAACTTTGCCGGATGTAAGGTCATTGTTGATTTCTCCTTTGATCCGAATTTTCAAGTTGTTCCTCGATCCACTTTCGTCAAGTTCAGGCAAAGTCCCGCTCGTCAGAATGTCAATGATCGAATCGTGGACTTGAACGTCACGTTTCTCCAATTCTTTCACAGTTTCTTCCGAGGTTACTTCCAATCCAATCGTAGCCAAAAGGAATCTCATGCCATTAGTACCCCCAGGATTGACCACAAGATCTTTCACGACATAGACATGGTCGAAATTCGGGTCTGTACTCCTTTGATATTGAGCCGCTTGATTTTCTTGAACAGCCTTCGCTGCAGCCTCAGGCTCTGAGTTGCCGTGTCTTAAGAGAAACCCGATCAAGAAATATGCTGCGACAATCTGCAGTACAATCACGCTCATGATTATAGATATTTTCTTGGACTTGCCAGCCGGCTCCTGAACGATAGTCTGTTGAATTGCTTCTGCCATTTTAGTCGAGCCTTGCTTCATTCTTGTTAGTGTGCACGAGGTTAATCAATTCAAGCATTATGCCGCCAAAAAAGCCGCAATTTAAGCGAATAAATTGATTTTTTGTAAGCCTGAAACGTTTGGTTGTCCAATATTGAGCAAGTGGTCAATATTGACTACGGAACGGAATATCAGCCATCGATATCGGTTTCTACCGTCCAACACTTTTCTTTTTGTCGAGTGGAGTTCGCTTTTATATGGCTGATGGTAATTATTTTCGGCAGGAGGACGCAGATATCCACACGCCAATTTCATAAACGACCGATCTTCATTAAATTACTTAGTTGAAGGAAGACTCGTGTCTGATATTTTCCGAAAAACATTTAAAATTTTTCGCGTGTAAAATCACAAGCCTTCAAGAATTGCAGAACAACCGATGGCGGGACAATATTTCTCGACTTGTGAATTCCTTTATGACATCTCCGGCAACGAGCTCTTCATTAAAATGAGACGATTAAGAAATATAAGATGGAAACAAAAACAATTTTGATTACTGGCGCGAATGGAGAAATAGGACACGGGCTTATCTCTCATTTCGCCGAAAATGAAAATGTCAAAGTTGTCGCGCTCGATTTGAATACCCTTGACGATGCGACACGCGCGAAATGCTACAAGACTTACACCGGCGATATTCTCGACGACCGTTTTCTCGATTCTCTTTCAACAGGTCATGACTTCGACAGCATTTATCATCTTGCCGCTCTACTTTCGACTCGCGCTGAGCGTCAGCCAACGATCGCGCATAAAGTAAACGTTGATGGGACTCTGAATGTCCTCGAGTTGGCCGTTATGCAATCACGTCTACAAGGGAAGGAAGTGAAGGTGATTTATCCAAGCTCGGTTGCCGTGTATGGATTGCCAGACCTTGCGATCAAACACAACGTCGGGAAAATAAAAGAGGACGCATGGACAGAGCCTCGAACGATGTACGGCATCAACAAACTTTACTGCGAACGGCTCGGCCGATACTATACGAATTTTTATCGTCAGCTTGATGCGCAACCGATGGGCGGGAAAGTCGATTTCAGATGCGTTAGGTTTCCCGGGCTCATTAGCCCATTCACACTCCCGACGGGCGGAACGAGCGACTTCGCATCGGAGATGCTCCATCATGCTGCAAAGGGACAGCCTTATGCGTGCTTTGTACGGGAAGATACAAAGATTCCTTTCATGGCTATGCCGGACGCAGTCGAAGCGCTCATTATGCTTGACGCCGCGCCGCGGCAAAAACTCAGCAGGCAAATTTATAATGTCGGCTCATTCAGTCCATCTACAAGTGAACTAAGCCGCCGTGTGAAGAAAGCTTTTCCCTTTTCAGTTGTGGACTTCAAACCGGATTTGAAAAGACAGGCAATCCTCGATACATGGCCCGAAGATGTGGACGATTCACAGGCAAGACAAGATTGGGAATGGAAACCGGGGTATGATTTCGAGAAAGCCTTCGAGGAATATTTGGTCCCTGCGGTAACTAAGTTTTATAAATCCAGATAAAACCTTGCCGGTTGAGCTACCAAGCTGACCTTTTGTACGGATAGGGATCTGTCTCGTCCCATATTTCAACTCGCCTTCAAAAACTCCAGGCTCTCTTTGTAATTCTTCAACAGCACATCTCGCATTTTTGAATGTCGGTCTTCGCGGAGATGTGGATCGCGCTCGGCAATTTTGAAAGCAGACTTCCTCGCCTGAACTATTATGTCCCGGTCCTTGATTAGATTTGCTAACTTTAACGGCGGCATTCCGCTTTGCTTTATTCCGAAAAATTCTCCGGGGCCGCGAAGCATTAAATCGTATTCAGCAATCTTGAATCCGTCTGTCGTCGATACAAATAAATTCAGCCTCTGATATGCCATGGCATTTTCACGAGATTCTATTTTCTTTTCACTCAAATATTTATCTTCAGTCATAAGGATGCAATACGATTGATGTACGCCGCGCCCGATTCTGCCGCGAAGCTGGTGAAGCTGGCTCAACCCGAACCGATCGGCATGTTCTATAACCATGACGGTTGCATTCGCAATATCGATCCCGACTTCGATCACAGTCGTTGCCACTAAAATGTTTATCGCATTGTTCTTGAATGCAGCCATGATGCCGTTCTTTTCCGTGCCGGTCATCTGACCGTGTATCAAGCCGACTTTGAATTCGCGAAATATCTCGTCTCTAAATTTCACAAAACTTTGTGTCGCCGCTTTCAAATCGGATTTCTCCGTCTCACTCACGAGCGGATAAACAATGAAAGCCTGTCGCCCAGCAAGAATTTGTTGTCGAATGAATCTATAAACTTTATCGCGGTTCGATTCACCGCGCAGTGCAGTCTTAATTTTCTTTCTCCCCGTCGGTATTTCATCTATTACCGAGATATCGAGGTCGCCGTAAATCGTCAATGAAAGCGTGCGTGGAATCGGAGTGGCAGTCATGACTAACAAATGCGGAGCCTTTCCTTTTTCCTGTAGCGTCATCCTTTGCACAACTCCGAAGCGGTGCTGCTCGTCAACGACTATCAGCCCGAGCTTATTGAACTTTACTTTCTCTTGTATAAGTGCATGCGTTCCAACCACCACGGAAGCTTCACCTTCTTCAATATCCGAATAGGTCTGTACCCTCTCGCCTTTCTTTTGGCCGCCGATTAGAATCACAGATTCGATTCTGAGACGGTCGAGATATTGTTTTATTGTCGAAAGATGCTGCGCCGCGAGAATTTCTGTCGGAGCCATGAACGCGGCTTGGTAACCGTTCTCAACCGCAGTGAAAATTGCGATGAGTGCCACGATAGTTTTTCCGCTCCCGACGTCGCCTTGAAGAAGCCTGTGCATCGGATGCTCCGACGTCATGTCGCCGACAATTTCGTGCAAAACTTTTTTCTGCGATTCGGTCAACTTAAAAGGCAGAATTTCACTTACAAGCTTTCGGACAAGTTCGCCGTTGCTTTTCATCGGAATTCCGGCGGCATGTTTAATCAGGCTCCGGCGAATGGCAAGAAGCAATTCCAAGTAAAATAATTCTTCGAATTTAAATCGACGAAGCGAATAGCCAAGTTCTTTATCATCTTTGGGAAAATGGATGGAGGCCAACGCTTCCTTCAAATTCATGAGCGAGTTCGTGGAAAGTACATCTTTAGGCAAATCATCTTCGGGGAAAAAATAATTATCGGCAGAGTCGATAAGATGTCGAATAATTCTTCGGAAGCCGCGCGAATCGAGCCCGACTCTTTTCAAACCGTCCGTCGAAGGATAAACCGGAATTATTCCGCCGGTATGAAGGAATTCTTCGTCAGACTCATCTTCGAGATGATCGTATTCAGGATGAATGAGGCATGGCTGGTCATCATAAGTCGTAACTTTCCCGGAAAACGCAATCAGTTCGCCTTCTTGGAAAATGTTGATGAAATATTGCCCGCCGTTAAACCATACGCATCTCAATGTACCAGTTTCGTCCGCCAATTTTATAAAAAGGAATCTCCTGCCCCGTCCCGCAATCTGCAGCGACTTGATTCTGCCGACAAATGTTACCTCTTCGGGAACCAGCAAAGCCGAATGCGCGTCTTTGATCTTAAATATCCTGCTTCGATCCAAATACTTTCGCGGAAAATAATAGAGGAGATCGAGCGCGGTATTCACGCCGACTGCCGCAAACGCCTCCGCTCTTCTCGGGCCAACACCTCTGATGTATTTGACTTCCGTTTGCGAGAGAGAATGTTTTCCCCGAAGGGGTCCACTCGAAGAGTCGGACAGCGGCAGATTCAACTTTCGCTCTCAGCTAGAAGTATGAACGCAAACCCGTTGGGAAAGAATTTAAACCGCAAAGTTCGCAAAGTGGGCGCAAAGGATAAAACGTTTTTCGTCATAATATTTTGCTTACTGCCTTTGCGATCCTTAGTGTTCTTTGCGGTTAGACTTTTCAAATGACATTCTTTCCGATTGGCTCGCCATGGACGCCTCAGGTGTTTAACAATTTAATTTTGGGTGGAAGAATTTGCAATGAGAAATCGAAGTGAAAGTACCTATAAGTAAGTTGGGGCACGGGATTGCGGCTAACGTAGCGCCGTTCTTAAGAATAGTGACACTCTTCAGGTTTTACGAAATCCTCGATACATGCCGCCGAAGACCACCAGGGATATCGCAAAGATGCAGCTGCTAATGACCGGAGTGATTACCTGTGTAATCAAGAGTATCGCAAGGACGACACAAATACCGAGAAAGATAGTTAAAGCTGATTTGCCTTTCATAAATAGTATTCCTCTGAATGTGATAATAGTTTAAGAAAATGCTCGGCGCTGTATATAACGTATGGTGGAAAAAAGTCGTCCCACTTTGACGCTATAAAACTGCAAACCTTAATAAGCGCGGCAAAGCGGGATGAAGCGAACTTCATGATATATAACAATCGAGCATCTTTTTTGCGCGTGTTATCTGCCGTCTGCGTCGTCATGGTTCATATTGTAGAACGGTTGAATAGTACATTTCTCCGCGTCCCCCCAACAATTCAACATAGATGGAATCCTGATACCGCTTGGCAAACGTCTTCACCAAAGCTAGACTCAACGACGTGTCTGCATTGAACTGGTAAAGAAAGTGTCGCCCATAAGGATAGCCCAATGCCGAGGGAATAGTATCGGAGCCGTCTGAATTAACAGTAAAATAGCCATAGTAGCCCGCTTGGAGACTAGCGGGCGTTGCCCCAAGCGTTATGAGAGAATCGAGAAAGGATTGATAAACGGTCGAAGTAAACGATTCTGCCTGACCCCATATTATATTACGTGGCACACGCAATAGGACTGGACAAGAAGTGGCGGTGAGATTGTTCGACTGAACCTTAGTCGTGTAGGAAGTGTCGGAGAGTAGCATCAATGCCGCAACAGTCTTCCCATTTATCGATATGGTCATCGAATACAGATCGTCGGGTAGGACACCGAGGTCAGAAGATAGACTCGCAGGGCTTAAAATCGCAATGCCAGCTTCAGGAGCTTGAATGCTATCGAGAATGACGGAGATCTGATTCCCGTTCCTTGCTACAGTTCCCACAATCTCATAGCCGCCCATGTTATAAATTCGCTCGGTCTTGAAAAATAGAGATGTGGTTCTTTCGCTTGAACTGATGTATTCCGAAAACGAGAATAGCACCTTGGAGTCTATGGGAGTCGATGGCCCAACAATAGAGTCCGTTGGCAAAGTGGAAAACTTGTCTTCGGCATCAGGTTGAACGGTGCGATCCTTGCAACCACACATCGTTGCAAGAATTGCTGACACCAGAAGCATACCCCGTGCTCGCATGATTGATTCACTTCCTTTCTCGCAAATGGCAGGTAACGTATGGTGGGACAAAGTCGTGGCGAGCTCCTTCTTTTATTATGTGCGCGGCATGGAGCGAGTACCATGATATACAATATTCGAGCGTAGTGATTGCCGTTGTTATGTGCCGTGCAGCGATTTTATTCATGTATCCAAGTCGTCCCAACCATCTCCAAATACCCATCGAAGGGCTGAGAGCTTACCGTTGAGCATGCCCCAATCAAAATCACTGTAAGGTCCAAGTTTTTTTCTTCCGTATTTCCGCTCGACATTCTTGGCGGGTTTCAGCGCGCCCTTCCAGATCTCGGGATCCACTTTCTCTCTGCCTGCCTCAACTGCCTCCCTTAGGACCAGGTGACGATTGTACCAAATTTTGTCGAGAAACTCCCCCATCGCGTCTGAGATTTCATCATCGGAGCGCAGCCCGTCAGCCTTAGAAGACAGCAGAGATAAAAGCTGGTTCTTGAATTCGACGAAGTCAGAATAAGATACAACCTGTTTAAGAAGGGATTTAATTTCCTGCAGTTGCGCTGCGTCTGAACCAAACCGCGTTTCGCAGACTTCGTACCAGACATCACGAGCTTCTCGTATGAACTTTCTCTTTGTCGGATTCGCACCGTATATCTCATGACAGGTCGGACAAAGTGGTGCGGCGTTATCTTCGGTGTCTGGCCCACCTTCCTCTTGAGGGATTATATGGTGAACCTCTATGCCCACCGTTTTACAGAGGCAGCAAGTGAAGTGAGCTTTTTTCCTAATCTTCGATTTCAGCTGTTCTGAGAATCCCATATAACCTCAGTTTTTCTTCGCTGCATGGCATATAACTACTTAATATCTGCCATATGTCGTCTTTCCCGTAATAGCTGCGTGTTATACGACATATGTCATTGTTTTGTTTTGGATGCTGCCATTTTATATCCAAATCTATTTCTTTCAGTCATGAAGTGCAAATCAGTTCTCACACACCCCTAAATCCCCTCTCAAGAGGGGACTTGAAACATCTCCTCCCTCGTTGGAACGCTAAAAGCGTCCCCTCCCACGGAGGGGACAACAGGGGTGGGTACCGTACCATTATATCAACGCGGCTGCTCAGGCTTATGCACATCTATCCACTCGCCGATCGCTACTACAACTCCGTCAAGATTTCTTTTAACGTCCGAATCAAGAAATCTCAAAAAGTGTACCCCTAATGACTCAAGCCTTTTCTGCCTCTCCTCATCATATTCCTCTTTGCCGTTGTGGCTGATGCCATCAATCTCGATTGCGAGAAAGAGGTCGGGAGAATAGAAATCGACAATGAATTTATCAATCGGTTTTTGTCTGTGGAAATCATAGCTACGCATCCGTTTACCTTTGAGTGCTCCCCATAACAATACTTCGGAGAGCGTACTATGGTTGCGAAGATTACGAGCAATCTCCTTCAGTTTCGGATTATACGGAATTATTTTTCTTCTCATGTGAGCTTCTCTCACACCCCCAAGTGCCCTTTCAAAAGGGCACTTGCATAATCCATCAAACGGCTTTCATCGACACGTCGATGTACGGCGCTCCACGCACAAGCGAAGAGAGCGAGATGAAATTCACACCCGTCGTGGAAATCTCCACGATGTCTTGTTCCTTCACGCCGGAAGCTTCGATCAAATAAGATTTCCCTGACATATTAATCATCGCAACCGCTTCCCTTAACATTCCAGGAGCCATGTTGTCGAGCAGGATTGCATCGACGCGCCCATCGTCGAGAACTGTCTTAAGGCTATCTAAACTTCCGACTTCTATCTCAACACGCGTCAGAAACTTTGCTTCCTGCAATTGCCTGTCAATCGCCTGCTGAATCCCGCCGTAAACAAAAATGTCATTGTCTTTGATAAGTATGCCGTCGAAGAAACCTGCTCGGTGATTCTTTGCCCCGCCGACTCTTACTGCATACTTGTGTTCCGTTCTCATGAGCGGGTCGTCTTTGCGAGTGTCAAGCAAAAAGACGCTCATAGCTGAAAGCTGATGGCTGATAACTGATTGTTGACGGCTCACGTGCGTCGCAATCCCTGAAAGCTCCGAAAGCAAATTGCAGATCGTTCTCTCCGCCTTCAACAAGACTTCCGCATTGCCCGAAATCTCGGCGGTGATTTCTCCCGATTTCACACTCACGCCATCCTTCTTGAAAATCTGAATCCGCGGCTTGGTTTCCTGCTCAGCCGATTCCAAGAAAAACTCTTCGTCAACTAATTTCACGATTGTCGGAACGAATATCATCCCGCACACAATTGCATTCTCTTTGAAGATAACGTTGAACCGCGATTGCGGCGCACCGTCCTTCATGAAAAAATCGAATCCGAGATCATGGTGGATGCGTTCTTTCAAAACTTCTTTGAAAGTCATTCGATTCTATACTCCTAAACTAACGACCCGTTTGTTTTCACCGAGTCTTCCCTGAAGTGTACCCCCCTGCTCACCCTGTCACGTCGCGCGTGAGTAGTGATTTCGAGAGCTGCCTCGATGCCGTTCCGCAAGCCGACGAGGTCATCCGAGAGTTTCGCCCGCCTGTAAAGCTCTTCGACTTCTATATTAATCGATGAAAGAATTCGCCACGCCTTTGAAAGACTCTCTTCCGATCTAACGATTCCGACATCTTCCCACATGACTATCTTCAGCTCGTTCAGATATTTCCCGAGAATTTCCTTCGGCACAAGTGAATCCACAACGTAGCTCTCGTCCCAGTCCGGTATCATCCATTCGTCAAACTTTTCCTGCTCATACGTGCCGATTATGTTTTCCGCCGATCTCATTCCCCACACGAGGCCTTCAAGAAGTGACGTGGATGCTAAACGATTCGCGCCATGGAGCCCGGTGCATGAGGCTTCGCCGACCGCAAAAAGCCTAAGCAGATTTGTTCTTCCCCATTCGTCGACACGGACTCCGCCGCAAAGGAAATGTGCTGCTGGAGCTATCGGGATCGGTTCATTTCGTATATCAACTCCATAGTTCATACAATTGGCAAAGATTTGCGGAAATCGTTTTTCCAGGTCAATTCCCTTTTTTCTGATTGGACCGCAGTCAAGCCACACATTTTTTGATTTCGTGGCCTGTATTTCCCAAAAGATCCCTCTTGCAACTTCGTCGCGTGGTGCAAGTTCCATGGCTTCCGGGCAATAACGCGATATAAATCGCTCGCCTTTGTCGTTAAGAAGAATTGCACCTTCACCCCGCACTGCTTCAGAAATCAGGAATGAAGGACGACCTTCCATTCGGAAAGCGGTCGGATGAAATTGGACATACTCCATATTGATGACATGAGCTCCGGCTCTGTCCGCCATCGCGATCCCGTCGCCCCGCGCGCCTTCCGGATTTGTCGTGTACTCATACAAACCGCCGACGCCGCCTGTCGCGATAATTGTGTAAGACGCGAGGATTGTTTCCACTTCTCTTGATTTTCGTTCCAGCACATACGCTCCGAGTATTCTAGTCTGCTGATACACAGACCCGCGCTTCCGCGAATGGTGTGTCGTGCTGATTAAATCTACCGCTGTGTATCCTGCGAGTATTTGAATGTTCGGATGAGTCCTCGCTTCTCTGCTCAGTGCTTCCTCAATGGCTGCGCCGGTCTGATCGCCGACATGAATGATTCTTCGCCTTGAATGCCCTCCTTCAAGTGTACGGTCAAGATTCCCTGCGGCATCCCTGTCGAAGTTCACCGCGAGACGTCGGATCAAAAATGAATTGACAAGCACCGAGCCTTCTTCTGCAAGGATATGAATGGCCGCTGTTCCACCGACTTCATCACCGGCCTCGTCAATGTCGCTCTCGATCAACGCGAATGAATCGTCTTCCCCCCACCATACAATTCCGCCCTGTGCGTATCTCGTGTTCGATTCATCAGGATCGAACGCGCGGTTTATGACGACAACATTCTTTCCGCGGTCGGCGAGCTGTATCGCCGCAGTCAGGCCAGCGATTCCGGCTCCGATAATTAAGACATCACAACTTGTACGCTGAGTAGTCATTCCGCTCATCCGATCTCGAGCATTCTTTCGATTCCTTTCCTCGCCGAATCCGCAGCCGACCTCGGTATGTGTACCACTTTATCGTCCTGGTACGGAGATTTTGGGTCGCAGCAGTTGTCGCAAAAAACTATCTCCAGCCGATCCCTTTTTAAGGAGTCCAATAATTTGCCGAATGTGTTTGCCTTCATGAAGCTGCATTCCGCGTTCGTTGAGATTGGAACGAATTCCTTTTCGGGCATCTCTTTCCGAAGGCGATATACCATTCCTTTCTCGGTGGCGACGATAAATTTCTTCGCCGGTGAAATCTTTGCGCGCTCGATCATTTGTTCGGTAGAGAGGAAGTAAGCCCTCTCGTGCGGAATCTCACCGTTCTGAACTTTATAAAGACATGACGATGCGCAACCGCATTCCGGATGAATCATCAGTTCCGCATCCTCGTTCTGCACGAGCGCGATGTCGGCGGCATCCGGACCGATCTGCTGGTGAACATGGCACGCCGCCCAATATTCACCTTTTCTTTGTTCGTATATCTCTATCAAATCGGGATCGATTTTAATATTCTCTTCACGAAGTATATCGAGCGCTCTCACTTTCATTACATAGCCTAAGAATTTATCCGGCAGCACAAGAATTTTTTTGCCGGGAAACATCTTCACGGCATGGACTATTATCCTGTCGGTGTTCCGAGAAGTGGAAATGAAGTCGCTGATCGATTTTGTATAAGCATCGCTGTTCACATAAGTCACGAGAATGCCGTCAGGATTTTGCCGCTTCCAGTTATTCAGCCAATCATAATCGATCCCAAAAACAAGCGAACATCCGAGAACATCCGGATTGTCTGAGACGAAAACGCGTGTCTCATCTCCGGTAATTATTTTTGCCGTCGCGCCCATGAAAAACACGCTTTCGAAATCTACGCGCGGAGCTTTTTTCTTCTGCACGTAAAAACTTAGCCCGAGTGAGTCGCCGACTTTCTCGGCAATCTCATGGAACTCCGGGTAAAGATAATTGTGTGCAACTATTGTGGATTCTTTTTCTTCGGCAAGTCTGAGAATTTCTTCGGATTGCTCCGCCAATTCGAAACATTTATTTAAAGTGTACCGTCCGGGATAAAGATCGCTGGCATACCTGGTAAACAATTCGTACCATCTAAATCCCAATTCCTTTATATTCAACGAAACTTCAAGCATTTTTCATCTCCCTCAAAATAATGTTAGCCATCCCCGCCAAATATATCAATGGAAAGCTCTCCGCCGGAGGCGGATGAGCCTATGGCTCAAAAAGTCAAAAATAAGATCTGCCCGCTTTTTTGACCTACCTACCAAACCTTAGTCTCTTCCGTCTCCTTTATAACGAATTTTGAGCCCAAAAGATTTCAACATATCCCTCAGCGAGGGATTTTCTGTTTGAAGAACAACGGTGAATTGCGAGAATTCATGTCTAAAGTTATAACTGCCCCTGAGTTGTTTAAAAAATTTTCCGCGTTCTTCCGCTGGTATCGAAGAAATCTTTCTCAGGTTTTCGTCATCCCTCTCGATGTCGTAACATTCCTCCACGATTCTTGAAACAATCACTTCGTTAGATGCATTTTCATCAATTATTATCAGGGGTTTTTTCGGCGGAGGTACGATGTTGCTCGCGTCCCACATCTGTGGAAAGTTGAAGTGCGCGCAGAACGCTTGATAAATCATCCTTGTCGCGTTGACTTTCCCGTCAATCGAATAGCCGGCAATGTGTGGTGTCCCGATCGCACAGAGCGAAAGAAGTTCGAGGTCAATGTTCGGCTCGTGCTCCCAAACATCGAGAACCGTGGCGGCAAGGTGTCCCACCTTAAGCGCTTTCTTGAGCGCGTTCCCATCGACGACTCCTCCCCTCGATGAGTTGATGAGAATACTTCCGGGCTTCATCGCAGAAAGTCTTTTCTCATCGAAAAGATGAAAAGTCGGATCTGCCCCTGCCCGCGTGAACGGGACATGGACAGAAATGAAATCTGCCCCCATGAGATTGTCAAGCGACACGAATCGTGGATCTCCAGTTGACCTGGCAAGAGGCGGATCATTCTCCAGGACATTCATCCCCACCGCTTTCGCGACGCGGACGATCTTGCCGCCGACATTTCCTACGCCGATAACTCCAAGAGATTTTCCTGCAAGTTCGAAACTATTTCTCTTCGCAGTTGTAAACAACACGGCAGAAATATATTGCATGACTGCGAAGGAGTTGCATCCCGGAGCACTCGCAAAACTTATTCCCCGCTTATTAAGAAAATCCGTATCGACGTGATCAGTTCCAATCGTCGCCGTGCCGACAAAACTTACTCTGCTGCCGGTTAGCAGCTTCTCATCAACTTTTGTTTCGGACCTGACAATCAGTGCATCGGCGTCATGCATCATGATATTGTCTATTGCGCTGCTCTCAACTTTCACAAGAGTTCCGAATGTACCAAATGCTAAATCGACATATGGTATTTTTTGATCAGCGACAATTTGCATTAACAGACTTGCCTCCAATCCCACTGACCGGGATATCGCTTATGACCAATAATAGAAATAGCCCTCACCTCATCCGAATGTATCGCTTCGCTCATTAGGACTATTCTACGAATAAAAATTAACGAGAAAAATTTAGCAAATGGCTGTCCGTGAACCAATGCTATGAAATGTGAAACGATTTCTTACGCCGCGTTTTATTCGACGCCGTTCCCTCGTGTCAGGAAATCGTGAACTGCAGTGGCACATTTCCTTCCTTCGGCAATTGCCCAGACAACCAACGATTGTCCGCGTCGCATGTCTCCACAGGCGAAAACTTTCCTTACGCTCGTCGAGTGCGCATCTTCGGAATCACCGAACTGCGCTTTCACGTTCCCACGCTGATCAAGCTCAAGCCCGATTTCCTTCAACTCATTTATAAGCCCTTCATGGGCGGGATGAACGAAACCTGCAGCAATTAGAACGAGATTGGCTTTCAACTCAAAATCTGTCCCTGGAACATCAACCAATTTTCCGTTCTCGAATTTAACTTCATTACACAGAAGTGTCGTTACTTCACCTTTCTCATTTCCCTTGAACGCCTTCGTGTTCACGCTCCACTTTCTTGAGACGCCTTCTTCATGACTGGAAGAAGTTCTAAGGATCATGGGCCAATAAGGCCATGGCGTGCTGTCGGGACGGTCCTGCGGCGGCATCGGAAGCACTTCGATTTGCGTTACGGATTTTGCACTCTGGCGATTGCTTGTTCCGACGCAATCCGAACCTGTGTCGCCGCCACCGATAATCACAACATCTTTCTCTTTCGCTGTGATCTGATTCTTAACGACGTCGCCGGCGTCAACTTTATTTTGCAACGGCAGAAATTCCATCGCGAAGTAAATACCTTTCAACTCTCTTCCGGGAATTGAAATGTCTCTCGGCTTTTCCGAGCCGCCAGCTAAAATCACCGCATCATACTTTTCTAAAAGTTCCGTCGGTGAAATATCTACGCCCACGTTCACTCCAGTTTGGAACTCAACTCCTTCAATTGTCATTTGTTCGATACGTCGGTCAATTACGGATTTTTCCATCTTGAAGTCAGGAATACCGTACCTTAACAACCCGCCGACACGATCGTTTTTCTCGAACACGGTCACGAAATGCCCCCCGCGGCAGAGCTGCTGTGCAGCAGCAAGTCCAGATGGACCTGAACCGACCACGGCGACTTTCTTGCCGGAAAGGACATAAGGCATTCTTGGTTTGACCCAGCCTTCTTCCCACCCTTTATCTATAATGGTACGCTCGATCGCCTTTATCGAAACCGGTTCTTCATTTATTCCCAACGTACAAGCCGTCTCGCAAGGGGCCGGACAAAGCCGGCCGGTGAATTCAGGAAAATTATTTGTTGACAAAAGATTATCGAGCGCTTCTCTCCAATGACCTTTGTAAACCAGGTCGTTCCATTCTGGAATATAATTTTGAACCGGGCAGCCGGTGTCGCCGTGACAAAACGGAATGCCGCAGTCCATGCAGCGCGCCGCCTGAGTTTTTGCATCTTCGCGATGAAACCGCTTCTCGAATTCCTTGAAGTTTTTTACACGAACCTCGACCGGTTCATGCTCCAGCATCTCTCTCTTGAACTCCATAAATCCGGTCGGTTTACCCATTGACAACCTCTCTTTCCACCGGATCTTTCGCAAGAGCAGTGACGGTCTCTTTTTCCTTCGCTAACTTCGCAAGCGCCTTTCTATACTCATCGGGAATTATTTTCCAGAAATTATCTTTTTCAGTGCTCCAATTCTTCAAGATATATTCCGCTCTTTTTGAACCAGTATAATCAAAATGCTTCTGCACCATGCTATACACCTCGGCGATGTCCTCGTCGTAAATCAGGTACTCCACATCCACCATCCCGTGGTTAATGTACCTTTCCGCTACTTTATTCGGATCCCAGATGTATGCAATTCCGCCGGACATTCCTGCGGCAAAGTTGCGGCCTATCTTTCCGATCACAGCTACTCTTCCACCTGTCATGTATTCGCAGCCGTGGTCGCCAACACCTTCTATTACCGCGTAAGCTCCGGAGTTTCTCACTGCGAACCTTTCGCCTGCAACACCATTGACGTATGCCTCGCCGCTAGTTGCACCATACAGACAAGTATTGCCTATGATAATATTTTCGGCGGGATCAAAAGTTACTTCTGGCGGAACTTTTACGATCAGTCTTCCACCTGAAAGCCCTTTGCCCGTATAATCGTTCGACTCGCCTGTAAGGTTCAACTCGACGCCGCGCGCGAGGAACGCACCAAAACTTTGTCCGGCCGTTCCCCTCAACTCGATCTTGATCGTTCCTTCCGGCAGGCCTTCGTCACCGTAACGCTTGGCGACCTCGCCGGAAAGCATTGCGCCAACTGTACGATTAATATTTCTTATTCGCGTTTTTATTTGAACCGGCACTCCGTTTTTCAGTGCAGGATCGGCAAGCTTGATGAATTCATGGTCGAGCTGATTTTCCAAACCATGATCCTGTCCACGTGTTCTATATAAGTTGGTCTCATACAGCGGCGTCGCTTTGAACAAAGGCTTCGCGAGATCCAAACCCCGTGCTTTCCAGTGGTCGTTCAATCTCACGGGAATAATTTTGTCGGTCTGCCCGATCATCTCGTTGAATGTTCTGAATCCCATCGCCGCCATCAGTTCACGCACTTCTTCTGCGATGTAGAACATGAAATTGACAAGATATTCGGGCTTACCGTGGAATCTTTTCCGCAACTCAGGATCTTGTGTGGCTACGCCGACTGGACATGTATTAAGATGACATTTCCTCATCATTATACAGCCTTGTGTAACGAGCGGCGCTGTGGAAAACCCGAACTCATCCGCGCCTAACAACGCTGCGATGACAACATCGCGGCCGGTCTTCATCTGCCCGTCCGTAGCAAGATAAACTCGATCCCTCAAACCGTTCAGCACAAGCGTCTGATGCGCTTCGCTAAGACCTAATTCCCATGGAGAGCCGGCATATTGGATCGATGCAATCGGACTCGCACCTGTGCCACCATCGTGACCCGAAATTAAGATATGGTCAGCATGTGCTTTCGCAACACCGGCAGCGATCGTTCCGACGCCGACTTCGGAAACCAGCTTCACACTTACCCGGGCATTAGGATTAATATTTTTCAAATCGAAAATCAACTGCTTCAAATCCTCGATCGAATAAATATCATGGTGCGGCGGAGGACTTATCAAGGTGACACCAGGAATGCTGTAGCGGACTTTCGCGATGGCCTTGCTGACTTTATGTCCGGGAAGTTGTCCGCCTTCTCCCGGCTTGGCTCCCTGTGCCATCTTGATTTGAAGCTCGTCCGCATTGACCAAATATTCTGCTGTCACGCCGAATCTTGCGGAGGCAACTTGCTTAATAGCAGACCTCATACTGTCTCCATTCGGCAGCCGTCTGAATCTTTCGGCTTCTTCGCCGCCTTCGCCTGTATTCGATTTTCCACCAATCCTGTTCATTGCAATCGCCAAGGAAGTATGAACTTCACGCGAGATCGAACCGAAACTCATAGCTCCGGTCGCAAATCTTTTCACGATTTCTTTTGCGGGTTCCACTTCTTCAATTGGAATTTGTTTTCCACTCGTATCCAATTCAAAAAGGCTTCGGAGAGTAACTCGTTTCTTGTTTTGATTGTTAATTAGCTCCGTATATTCCTTAAAAGTATTGTAATCTCCCCGGCTCGTGCTGAGCTGCAGCTTCGAAATCGTGAGCGGATTCCAGAGATGATGTTCGCCGTCTTTCCTATAATGGTACAGCCCGCCGACATCGAGCGTGCTTTGATCGACTTGCGGATCTAATGCATGGACATGCCGTTGGATTGTTTCTTCTTCGAGCATTTCCAGACTCAGTCCTTCGACGCGCGTCGATGTGCCGGTGAAATAATTTTCAACTATTTCGCTGTCAAGTCCGACCGCCTCAAAAATCTGCGCGCCACAATATGATTGTAGCGTGCTTATTCCCATCTTGCTGAAAATTTTGAACAGACCTTTGCTCACGGCTTTGACATAATTCTTCTTCGCTTGCCCGTAATCCTTAATATCGGTGAGAAAACCTTTCTCGGTCAGGTAAGCAAGAGTCTCATAGGCAACATAGGGATTGATCGCGTTGGCACCATAACCACACAATAATGCAAAGTGGTGAACTTCTCTCGGCTCGCCGCTTTCGACGATGATCCCCGTTTTCGTTCTTAGTCCGGCTCGCAACAAAGCATGGTGGACGCCGGATGTCGCGAGCAAACTCGGAATTGCCGCGCAATTCCGGTCAACTCCTTTATCGGAAAGGATTATCAATGAAATCCCGGACTTAACCGCCTCGACCGCTTCGTTACAAATTTGATCCATCCGCTCGCGCATGTTGTGACGAACACTCGGATTGAACAAAAGCGGAATAGTTACAGACTTGAAATGCCCCTTCGCAATGTTCCGAATTTTTTCAATTTGAGAATTAGAAAGGAGCGGGTGCTCAAGCTCAAGCCTGTGAGCATGGAGCGGAGTCTCGGCAAGTAAATTTTGCTCGGGACCGACATAAGTCGTCAACTCCATGACAAGTTCTTCGCGAATAGCATCAATTGGTGGATTAGTTACCTGTGCAAAGAGCTGCTTGAAATACCTGAACAACATCTGCGGCTTTTCAGAAAGCACAGCTAACGACGCGTCACTTCCCATCGAGCCGACTGCTTCCTCTCCCTTTGCCGCCATCGGAAGCATTACTTCAAAAAGGTCTTCCTTTGTGTATCCGAAAATCCTTTGACGCATATGAAGCGTCTCGAAGTCCGAGTTATATATATGATCGGGAGTGGGAAGATGGGACAAGTTTATCATATTATCGTTGACCCATTTCCGGTACGTTTTCTTTGTTACGATATCCTTCTTTACTTCCTCGTCTTCGATAATCCTTCCCTGCTTGAGATCGAGAATAAACATACGGCCGGGCTGGAGTTTACCTTTCTTGGCAACATTTTCCGCATGCACGCTGAACGTACCAGCTTCAGATGTGAGGACAACCAGACCATCTTTTGTAACAACATACCTTGATGGACGCAGGCCATTTCGATCAAGAGTTGCACCAATAATATTTCCATCGGTAAAAACGACCGCAGCCGGTCCGTCCCACGGTTCCATCATGGTCGCATGATATTCATAGAAAGCTTTTCGATCCGGATCCATCAAATCATTCTTCGACCATGCCTCCGGGATCATCATCATCATTGCGTGCGGAATGCTTCTCCCTGTCATCACAAGCAGCTCGAGAACGGAATCGAAAGTTGCCGAGTCGCTCTGACCTTCCATGATGACCGGTAACATCCTTTTGAGATCCTTGCCGAAGTATGGAGACTCCATTACCGCCTGCCTCGCCGCCATCCAATTTTTATTCCCGCGGAGCGTGTTGATCTCGCCGTTATGGGCCATCATTCTAAATGGATGAGCGAGGTCCCACGTCGGGAATGTATTGGTGGAGAACCGCAAGTGCAGCATCGTCATCGCGGACTTCATGTCCTTATCGTTAAGATCTTTGTAAAACGCTGTGAGCTGAGGCGCAAGCAACATCCCTTTATACACCAATACCTTGCTTGAAAAAGACGGCACATAATATTCGCTTCGATTCAGATCCAGCTCGGCACGAACTCGATGATCTATGACTCTTCTGATCATGTAAAGCTTTCTCTCGAATTCGTCCTGTGTTGCAATACTCTTATTAGCACCGACAAAACACTGGCGAATAAACGGCTGTGTTGCCCTTGCCCCTTTTCCCGGCACGCTTGGGTCGACAGGTACATCTCTCCAACCGAGAAATTTCTGATTCTCATCGATAACAATTTTCTCGACAATATTTTCAACAGCTTTTCTCAAAGTTGGATCTTGCGGGAGGAACATTACACCGACGCTATACTTACCTTCGGAAGGAAGCTTTATTTTTTTCTCTGCGGCAACTTTGCGAATAAATTCGTCCGGCATCTGAATTAAAATCCCGGAGCCATCGCCAGTTTCGGGGTCGGCCCCTACCGCCCCGCGATGCTCAAGATTCTTGAGTATATCGAGTCCTTTATCTATGATGGAACGCGATTTTCTTCCTTTAACATCAGCCACGAAACCCATCCCACATGCGTCATGCTCAAATGTAGGATCATACATACCATGGTTCTTCACAGCGAACCGCCGGCCATCAGAATCGCCTTGTTTACGCTCTATATACTTTCCTTCCATCTCAAAAATTCTCCTTTATCGACAACTATACATTATAATACAAATAAATCTATTCACATAAGCATCCAAATTCTTGCGAATGGTATTCATCAAATCTCTTATTTAATAAACTTTAGTTCTTCTAAATTAAAACTTCTAAAGTAATCTAACACTTTTTCAACCATTGTCAATAGTTATTAAACTATTTTCTAAGAAACTTTTTGCCCGGCTAAGCCCTTAAAAGTGAAATCTACACGACGAAAGGAAAAATGTTCCGAACCGCTTTCGATCTCACCTTTTGTTTTCGGTTTCGCAGAGTTGAGGGTATGACGGTCGAATATTACTTTTTAAGCAGCTATAAATTATATTTTACGTTGCAATGAAAAAGTTTTTAACTACAATTCGAAAGCAGGAAAAATTTTATGAGCTACCTAGCAATACTCGCTACGCTTTTTCTGTCGATAACAACACTCGGAGGAAATTCGCAGCAATCACAAAATCAAATTCCAATTTATATGAACAAAGATAATTCCGTCGATCAAAGGGTCGATGACCTCTTGAGCAGGATGACTCTTGAGGAAAAAATTTCTCTGCTAGGTGGAACCGGCTTTGCGACGAAGCCCATCGAACGACTCGGAATTCCCGAGCTAAAAATGTCCGACGGGCCGTTAGGCGTCAGATGGGAAAAATCAACGGCGTTCCCGGCAGGAACCGCCATGGCCGCATCATGGGACACGTCGCTGATTTATAAAGTCGGGAAATCCATCGGCGAAGAATTGAAAGGTAAAGGGCGGAATGTAATTCTTGGACCATGCGTGAACATCGCGAGACTGCCGATGGGTGGAAGAGATTTCGAGAGCTATGGTGAAGACCCTTACTTAGCTTCTAGAATGGCAGTGAGTTACATCGAAGGAGTTCAAAGCGAAGGAGTCGCGGCAACCGTCAAACATTTCGCCGCGAACAACCAGGAATATGAAAGAGGATTCGTCGATGTGCAAGTTGACCACCGTACTTTAAACGAGATATACCTCCCTGCATTTAAGGCGGCGGTCGAGGAGGCAAAAGTTCTTTGTGTAATGTCCGCATATAACAAAATCAATGGACATTTCTGCAGCGAAAATGACTACTTACTGAATACAAAACTGAAAGATGATTGGAAGTTTGATGGGCTTGTCATGTCCGATTGGGGAGCGGTTCACAGCTCTATCCCAACGGCAAATAGCGGGCTCGACCTGGAAATGCCAACCGGAGAATTTTTGAATGATAGCACACTGCTAAATGCGGTGAAATCGGGTGTCGTTAAAGAAGAAACCATTAATGAGAAAGTGCGGCGCATTCTAAGTGTAATGTTCAGGCTCGGTTTATTTGATGGAACACGCAGCGCGGATTCAACTTTAATCAACACACCTGAGCACAAACAAGTCGCATATCAAGCTGCTCTTGAAGGAATTGTGTTGCTGAAAAATCAGAAGGATATCCTTCCATTGAATTTGAACAAAACAAAGTCGATCGCCGTCATCGGTCCAAATGCGGCTGTTGCCCGAACGACCGGCGGCGGAAGTGCCATGGTTTCACCTATTTACTCGGTGAGCCTTTTGGAAGCTCTTCAGAATAAATTAGGCAACAAAATAAAAATAAATTATGCCGAGGGAGTTAAGCTTGGCGGAGATATTTCCCCGTTGGACAGCAACCATTTTTATGTTCCTGGAAAACCCGAGCATGGAATTATCGCCGAATATTTTGATAACCAGGATTTGAAAGGTCAACCAAAGGTAACAAAAACAGACAAAGAAATAAATTTTAATTGGCATGGTCAAGCTCCACTTGAGGGAATTCCCGGAGAACATTTTTCTGCGAGATGGACATCGAGAATTCTCGCCGATGAGACAGGCGATTATTCGCTCGACGTCGCATGCGATGACGGTGCAAGGTTATATATTAATGGAAAGCTTGTAATAAACGATTGGAACAGCCATGCCGTGACAATCGATTCCTACCCCATTCATCTAAAGAAGGGAAACTTTTATAACATTAAATTAGAATATTTTCAAAACACCGGCGGCTCAAGCGTAAAGCTTGGCATAAGGCAAACAGGCGAAAAATTTGTCATCGAAGCAGTTGAAGCAGCTAAAAATTCTGATGTTGCCATCGTCTTCGCCGGCACTTCAAGTCAATACGAAACCGAAGGTACTGACCGAAACGACCTGGTTTTACCGGCAAACCAAAATGAATTAATCAGCGAAGTTGCAAAAGCTAATAAGAATACAATTGTCGTAATGATTACGGGATCGCCGGTTGTGATGAACGGCTGGATTAACAAAGTGGACGGAGTGGTACAAGCATGGTTCGGCGGAGACGAAGCCGGGAATGCAATCACTGACGTTTTGCTAGGGAAATATAATCCGTCGGGAAAACTGCCGATGACTTTCCCTGTTCGATGGAAAGACTGTTCGGCATACGACTCATATAAAAAAAAGGACAGCGTGTCTGTATATAGCGACGGAATTTTTGTCGGTTATCGACACTTCGACAAATACAATATCAAACCGCTCTTCCCGTTCGGCTACGGATTATCATACACTTCTTTTTCTTATGATGACATTAATGCAAAAGCCAGCGGAGATTTTTACGAAGTCACTTTCAAAGTGAAGAACACAGGTAAGTTGGATGGAGTCGAGATTCCTCAGCTTTATATCCATGACCCGGATAAAACTATAGTTTCTCCGGTAAAAGAGCTTAAAAGGTTTGATCGTATATCACTTCAACCGGGCGAGACCAAAGAGGTAAAATTCGTTCTGAAGAAAAATGATTTCGCTCACTACGATGTGGACAAAGAAGCGTGGGCGACGCATCCAGGAACGTATGAGATATTAGTTGGAAGCTCGAGCAGAGACATAAAATTGAAAAGCAAAATAAAGGTTGAATAAATAAACGTAGGCATAACCTTGCGAAGGCTTGTAACCTTCGCAAGGTTATAAGCCGCAAGATTTTACTCTTTTCCTCTCATCGAATCCCATAAAGCATAACCGCATAGCAGAAGGAACAAAATCAATCCGGTTATTTCCCCGTTTGTCGATTCTGCCCAACTTGCATTGTACCAGCCGCCGTAACCGAACGACCACTGCTGGTCAATAAATTTCAGGAAAGCATTCAAGACGCCAAGAAGCGCCCCGCCAGCGATGAACCCAGAAGCGATCAGTGTTCCACGATGCAATCGTGCCGTATTCAGCTTCTCGTTTTTGCTTCTTGTCGAGACAAACCATGCAATAATTCCGCCGATAAGAAGCGGAGTGTTAAGCTCCTGTGGAATGTACATTCCAAGCGCGAACGCAAGCGGCGGAACTTTAAGAATTACAAGGAGCAAAGCTATAACGGCGCCGACAATATAAAGCATCCATGGTGTTTGCGCATTCGACATCAACGGTTTGATGACTGCCGCCATGGCATTTGCCTGCGGCGCAACAAGCGCATGTTCCCCGGTGAAGCCGTAAGCTTTATTCAAAATTAATATGACTCCGCCGACAGTCGCTGCCGAAACTAAAACTCCAAGGAACTTCCACATTTCTTGCTTCTTTGGAGTTGAACCTAACCAATAACCGACCTTGAGATCTGTAATAAATGATCCTGCAACGGAAAGTGCCGTGCAGACCACACCACCGATTATCAAGGCACTCAACATTCCGGCTTCTCCCTTGAGCCCGATTTGCACTAAAACAACTGAAGAAAGAATCAGCGTCATCAATGTCATACCGGATACAGGATTCGTCCCGACAATCGCGATCGCATTAGCTGCAACGGTAGTGAACAAGAATGAAATTATGATGACCACCAAGAAGCCGACGAGAGCCTGAAGAAGAGACGGGACAACTCCGATAACGAAGAATGCGAAGACCGCGATGCCTGTCAGCAGTACGAGTGTAATAACCCAAAGTATTTTTATGTCTGTCTGAGTCCGAACGGTTTGCTCGCTGCTTCCCGATTTGCGATGGGCTACCTCGTTGTACGCAAGCTCGAACGCACCGGCAATAATCTTAGACGACCTAACGATTCCGATAATTCCCGCCATCGCTATTCCACCGATGCCGATCTGCCTCACATAATTCCTGAAAATATCTTCCGGGCTCATTTGCGAAACGGCATTTAACAGATTTGCGCCTGCAGGCGTTGACAAATGCTGCGCGATCTCATGAACGAGAGGCACAAGGACAAACCATGACAGGAACGAGCCTGCCACGATAATAGCCGAGTACTCCAACCCGATGATATATCCCAATCCCAATACCATCGCGGAGACATCAACTTTCAAAACCATTTTGAATTTATCAGACACTGCCTGTCCCCAAGAGAACATGCGAGTTGTAATCACTTCCGACCACCAGCCAAAGGCACTGAACATGAAATCAAATGCGCCGCCGATTATGCCGCTGAGAACGAGCACCATGGCTTCCTTTCCGCCTTTCTCTCCGGCGACAAGGACTTCTGTAGTTGCAGTCGCTTCTGGGAATGGAAATTTGCCGTGCATGTCTTTAACGAAATATTTTCGGAATGGAATCAGAAACAAGATTCCTATGAAACCTCCGAGCGCAGACGCGGCAAACATCCGGAAATAACTTGCTGGAAGGCCGAGGATATAAAGTGCGGGGATAGTGAAAATTGCTCCTGCTACGACGGCGCCGGAACATGAACCTATGGACTGGATGATTACATTCTGCCCCAAACCATTCGGTTTCTTGGCGAGTCCAGTTACGCCGACGGCAAGTATCGCAATCGGAATCGCAGCTTCGAACACCTGCCCAATTTTAAGCCCTGAATATGCCGCAGCAGCCGAAAATAGCACCGCCATAACTAATCCCCACCCCACCGACCATGGTGTGATCTCCGGAAAAGTTTTTGCCGGACTCATTATCGGTCGGTATTCTTCCCCGTCCTTTAATTCTTTGAATGCATTTTCAGGAAGCGTTTTGACTTCCTGTCCCGCTTGTTCCTCTGACTGTTCCATGAAATCTCCTTTTGAAAAATGAGATTAAAATTGATGGCTTTTAATTGTCGGTTTGCACTAATTGTCCACATTGAGCAAAACAAGTTTCTTTGTTTCGCTTCTCACTATTTACCTACTCGGTCTTCTCTGCCCATATTTGAACAAGGTTCAGCACAGTTTCCACTCCTTTCTCCATTCCCCAGACGTTCACCCATTCGGTGCGGCTGTGAAAATTCGCGCCGCCGGTAAAAATATTTGGAGTCGCAAGCCCGGCTTCAGTAAGCTTCGAGCCGTCAGTCCCGCCGCGGATTGGTTTCCATTCAGGATCAAGCCCTGACCGCTTCGCGGCTTCGAACAAATAGTCTGCAACTCGATCATCTTTCTCGACTCCTTCGCGCATGTTCCGGTATTGCTCGACGACTTGAGTCTCGATCCTCGCCTTCGGAAACATCAATTGAACTTCATCGATTACCTTATCCACAATCTTTTTCAAATTAGCTAATCCTTCCGTCTTGAAATCGCGAAAGAGAATTTTCACGGAAGACTTTCCTACGCCGCCTTCGAGAACATAAGGATGAATGTACGGCTCATATCCTTCCGTCATCTCCGGCGAAATGTTCTTTGGCAGGCGTGAAATTATCTCGGCAATGACCCGGACCGAATTTACCATGATATTCTTTGCCGAGCCGGGGTGAATGTCGCGGCCGTAAACCGTAATGGTACACGAGTTTGCGCTGAAAGTTTCCTTGTTCAACTCGCCCGGCGTATCGCCGTCAACCGTATAGGCAAACTCGGCACCGAATTTCTTTATATCGAAATATTTTGTTCCAGCGCCGACTTCCTCATCGGGAGTAAATCCGATTCTTATTTCACCATGTGGAATTCTCTGGATGCTCAATAATTCCTGAACGGTGGCCATGATAATGGCGACTCCGGCCTTATCATCGGCACCTAATAAAGTTGTACCATCACTCGTAACGATTGTTTTCCCGACGGCCAATTTCAGCGAAGGATTTTCCGATTCACGAATGACGATGTTCGGATCTCCCGGCAAGATAATGTCGCCACCTTTGTAGTCTTTGATCACCTGCGGCTTAACGTTTGTGTCCGTGACCTCCGGCGACGTGTCGACGTGGGAAATGAATCCAATGACGGGGACTTCCTTCCGAACGTTTGCGGGGATTTGTGCCATGACATAACCATATTTATCTATACTCACGTAGGAAGCGCCGAGCGATTTTAATTCGGCCGCTAACAGATTCAACAAGTCAAGCTGTTTCGTTGTACTTGGGTAGGTCTCGGAATCTTCCTTCGACTGCGTATCGATTACGACATAGCGAAGGAACTTATCAAGAACTGTTTCAGCCATGATGTTGTCCTCTAATAAAAATTATGCTGGAATTGTTTTCATGCCACAACCTTTGACACTCACGATGAAAGATAGGAAAAAGATGCTGGAAATGCGAGGAGGCAACACGGAAAGTTGGAAATCAACTGCGTACCGAAGGCTCCGCGTCTAGCGTATTTTATAATGATGACAAAACATTTGTGCGCCAAACAAGCCTTTGATTTTTAACTTCCGTTAGATATATTTTGTCCACCCAATTATTCCTCGGTAGCTCAATTGGCAGAGCAATCGGCTGTTAACCGATGGGTTGCAGGTTCGAGTCCTGCCCGAGGAGCCAAAGCACCCAGATGCGCGAACCTGCTCGATGAGCCATTTCCACTTAATACATGAAAGAAATAAATTTGAAAGTCAAGTGGGCAGCGTCTAAAAAACAAAACAACGCCATATGGCGTATAATATGCTGCAGATGGCGGGAAGACGCCATATGGCAGATAGCAAGTAGTTATGCGTCATCGGCGGCGCACCACTATCTCAGACAAAGGAACAACCACATGAGAAAAAGAGCGATTTTGACTATCATGTTCTATTTCCTAACTCTCAATATTTCATTGGCACAGGAATATGCGAGAACTGACACTTTCAAATTTCTATTCGATGGGAAAATACAAGTCGGCGTGATTGATTATCCGATAAACAAAGAACCCGAGTCTCTAGTTATTCTTGTACCTGGTGATGGAAAAACCAATTTAGATTTTGGTTTGCCAAAAGATTTGCGTTCCCACTTTGTACAAATGGGCCTTGCGTGTTGTGTTTGGGATAAACCCGGATGTGGCAAAAGTGAGGGAGTTTATGATGATCAACGGACGGTTCAAAACGAGGCAAAGGAATTCATAACAGCTATTACAGAGCTCAAAAGACAAAAAGCAACAGGTTCAAATAATATTGGCCTCTGGGGGATAAGTCGCGGAGGATGGATAGCCCCTCTTGTTTTGGAGAAAGAAAGATCAATAGCTTTTTGGATCTCAGTAAGTGGAGTTGATGGTGAAGATAATAACACTTACCTGCTTGAACAAAATCTCATGATACAAGGCATGCGAGAAGATAGCGTCAAGCTTTTGATATCTGAATACAAAGCTGGGAACCGTTTGTTTTGGCAAGGTGGCTCATATGAAGATTATATAAGAGCAACGCAAGATCTGTGCAAAGATCCACTATTCAAGAGACTTCACGGCGATCAGTATTCAAAGGACGGCTACATAAAAGAACAAGCGGAAGCCATGAAGAAGTACAAATCTGATAATGAAACTGCATCTATTATAATCGTTCCAGATTTTTCTGAGATTCTCAAAAAGATACAGTGTCCTGTACTTGCAATATTTGGAGAGAAGGACTCGCAAGTGGATTGGCAAAGGACATTGGCGCTTTATAAACAAACAATCGGTGCAAATCCAGACTCAGAACTTACTATTAAAACATTTCCAAATTGTGGCCACCCGATGTTGAGATGTAAGACATGTGGGATAGACTATGAAGATTTGAAATTATACAATTTTCAACCTTGTGATGGTTACTATGAAACAATGTCGCAATGGCTAAAACAATACGGATTTCTTAAATAGAGTGTCCATGGTCAGCAGTTTCTTGATGTACTTTAAAGTATGTGCCGCCGACGAACGCATAACAAGCCGGAAGAAGACGCTCGTCATTTCTATATGTCGAACTCGCTTCATTGCGTTCGCCCGCGCTCTCGATGCTCCGCAACTTTTATAGCGGGCGACCGCAACGACTTCTTCCGGCAGGACGTTAGGCGAGACGCAGCCACGACTACCGTACAAATTTCATTTTCACATTTGAGCAGGTTCAACAATTGGCTAAGCACCTCTTAGGTATTCTTTTGGCATTGTTGGTTGTCAATGATCCCGCCGCTAGCCAATACAACGATGGCTGCGACGTGGATTTCGGCTTTGCTTACGTCTCATTAACTCCATGGAAAGGGACATCAATTCTTCTATTTCCTTCCCCAGAGAAAACGAAACAGCCTCTTGCCTCGCTGAAGTATGGATTTGTTGAATACAAAGGTACGAATGTCACGAACTTCAGACTAACTTTCGGTGGCAGTGATACCTCTGAAGATATGTATCCCCGACTGTTGGAGATAGAACGTGTCGACGAGTATGGAATGCCCGTATTATCCTTTTCTCCAGACTCTCAATGGGTCGAAGTGTCGCTTGATTGCAGACAGCTTAACAACCCTCCCTCGGCATGGCTCAACATAGCCAATGCCAAGAGGTCGAACATCCAGGTCAAATCTTGGACTACCTTTTTTGGTTATGATTGGGCAATCCAGTTTCTTTGTGATTCTATCATGGCATTCTATTCTCAGCCCAATGATGCCTCTAGGATTTTTCCACGTTTAACACCGCAAGCTGATGACTCGACTTCTGTTGACTATTGTATGAGGGTTCTCAAAACTGCGGGACCATGGATGCAAGTCTACCTCGAAAGCCCATCTACCTTTGAAGGGGATGAGGATGCTAGACATGCCAGATACAAGTCGGCCAATCCGCCTCCAAAGGTTTGGATTAGATACCTTGATGGGAGAGGCAGACCTCGCGTCTGGTATCTTTGGGACTAACCATGGTAATACTGTCAGTACATTTGTTAACGAATGATGGCTACGCTTCGCCTAACAATCGCAAAAAAGACCCTCGACATTTGTATATTGAACGTGCTCGCTCGATGCCGCTTTGCCGCATCGTCGATACAGAGGCACCGCCTTACCAACGCTTGACAGGATCACAAACTTATCATTGGTACATAATTCGGGGGCAGGTCATCGAATGTATTAATCAATCTTACAAATGCCACGAAAGTGGTAAAGGAGAAATATGTACAGTGATGGAATATGAAGCTGGTGTCTGTAACATAGGACCGGAAGAGATTGCACGCCGGCGCAACTTTGGATGGGGTGCTCTTGCAACGACTGTTGTGTTACTTCTTATACTGATATGGACTGGGGTCAATTATTGGTGGCGATTGTTTGTATTTTTCCCCTCAACAATGTCGGCATCAGGATTTCTACAAGCATATCTCCATTTTTGCTCCGGATTTGCTCATAGAGGAACTTATAGTTTTGGTCCACTCGGGGAGTCAATTAAGATTGATGATGAACTGTTAAGGGCGAAAGACAAACGGAGGGGGAATCAGATTATACTGTATGCTGCTCTGATCGGGTTAGCTGTAGCCATACTTAGTGCGGCACTTTAGAGTAAATAGATAAAAGAATATTGTGCCTGTTGAAGTTTGGATGAAACAAGCCAGCATGCCCACTCGGAGCCTGCCATGGTATCACTTCCCAATCAGAATCATTTTTACCTGCGACAGAAAATTGAGTTGCACTTCATCGACTGAACACACGATCAGTCGCGTAACGACACCATATTAACAAGTTCCACAATTGATTTATTCACATACATCCTACAAATTAGTCACACCCATGCAAAGCCAATTGTTCTCATTCATTTACTTTCTCTGTGAAGGGATTCCCGACACACAGACAGTGGACCCAGATGTTCCTATCAAGTATCTTTATGAAGGCCCTGGCTTTAACCAACTGGACTTCATTATCGCCGCAATCAAGTTCGAAATGTACCATGGCGTTGAAATCCCAGATGGATCTTCCTCCGGAACGTTGATCAACAAAGGTTTTCCGAGAGGTTGAACATAAGGATAAATATAATAGATGGAATGAATTAAATTATAACAAAAGGAGAGAACCATGAAACACATAAACCACCTCAGTTCTTTTTTGATTTTATCTCTTTTCCTGAGTTTGCCTTCGGCCAGTTCCGCCCAGGAAAACAAGGTCCGCCTGAGCCTGAAAGCCAGTGTCACGCAAAGACTGGGAGTAGATACAGATATTATCATTGATTACAGCAGGCCCGGAGTAAAAGGCAGAAAGATATGGGGTGGACTTGTCCCCTATGGCATGGCTCCGGGAAATACGGAATCAAAGGGGAATCCTTTTCCCTGGCGTGCCGGCGCGAACGAAAATACGACCATAGAATTTAACAAGGATGTCCTCATTGAAGGGAATAGATTGCCGGCGGGCAAATATGGCCTTTTTATGATCCCTTCGGAAAAGGACTGGATAATCATTTTCAGCAAGAACGACTCGGCCTGGGGAAGTTTCTCCTATAACAAGGCGGAAGATGCCCTACGGATAACTGTGACGCCGGTCGAAGCTCCGCACATGGAATGGCTGATGTACGGATTTGATGATCTCGCAGGAACTTCGGCGACTGCTTACCTCTGGTGGGATAATCTGAAAGTGCCATTTAAGATCGCACTGCCCAAAGAATAAGCAGTCGAGATATTCACGCTTGCTAGGATTTTGGCGAGTATTCCAGTCGCGGCGGTCCTGGCAAGGCCGATTCCTATTGTTTAACTGACGGCCACTCCAAGCATAACAACGAGAAAAGAGACGCTCGATTATTATATATGATGGAACTCGCTCCATGCCGCTTTGCCGCATCGTGGAGATGGACGCACCACCTTGCCAATGCCTGATCGGATCAATAACTTATCGTTGTACATAAAAAGGGGGCAGGTCAATCGATGATTTAGCCTATGTCTGGGTTGGATTGTCTTGTCTTCCATGATTTTTTCCTGGACTCCTTTCATGCTATATATGAGAACATGGCAATCAAAATTAGGTTGAACAAATAGCCGTGTTCGTTTCTTGGGCTTTTTGGTTTACATTACTAAATGAGTGCCGCATCTTGGCACGGACAGTGCGACCTAATCAGCAACCGGAGATTAATAGATGACTAATGCAAAGAATAACATTTCCTTTGAAGAATTTTTGGTAAATGTTCCACCTGGGATATCCAGGCGTGTTGGCATACTTGCGGAGCCATCACGTAATTACGACGGTCACTGGAGCATTTCAATGGATTTGATCTCACTTCACTGCGAAGACAACGCATGCGGCAGAACCCAATATTTCAGACCGCTGGATAACAACCTCAATGTTAACCCGGATGGGGAGGATTTGATTTTCGTTAGGTATCAATGCAAGAACTGTGGCAAATACACTAGGATTTATTCTCTTGCCATCAGATTTGCTGATAAGTCTACAGCAGATGTTTATAAGATCGGAGAATACCCAACCTTCGGCCCGCCAACGTCGAAGGAGATGTTTTCATTAGTTGGTGAGGAGAAGGCTCTTTATTTGAAAGGTCGCGTAGCCGAGAATCAAGGAATGGGAATTGCGGCATTTTCATATTATCGCCGGGTCGTTGAGAGCCAAAAGAATATGATTATCGACAAGATTATTGAAGTGTCTCGAATGATCAATGCATCCAAAGAAATGATAGCTGAGCTTGAAGATTCCAAGAAGGAAGTCAGATTTACATCTGCTGTAGATAAAATAAAGAAGGGTATTCCGGAATCGCTGTTGATAAAAGGGGAAAATCCACTGATACTCCTTCATACAGTGCTGAGCAAGCACATTCATGAGCTTACGGATGAAGAATGTCTCGAGTTTGCCAGCAACATTAGAATCGTGTTGACCGAGTTTGCTGAGCGGTTGGATGCTACTCTTAAGAACGATCCGGCTCTCGCAGCCGCTGTTACTAAGTTGAAGCAGTTTAAAGAACATACGAATGAATCTAAGAATTTGCGCAGTAATAAGTGTTAGAACATTGACGAGTTGAGTGCACCAACCTGTGCGTAGTAAGATCTGATTGAACGGGATGAACAATGCAGGTGAGCAGGTTTTGAGCTGAGAATATTCCTATAGGCTTCAAGCAGAAAGTTACAGTAATACAAGGAAACTTTTGCTTTTGAAATGAACGGGCAACGGCAACCAACACGAACCACAACACTCGATTGTTGTATATCGTGGTTCCAGGATACCATGATCGTCCTAGCTGCAACAGAGAACCGATTTGGAATTATCGAATAAAAGAAATCAGGCAACTTTCTCACGTCATTCATCTGTTTAGTTGCGCAACTTGTTGGGAATTGTTAGTTCCGCGGTCCCTTCTAAATTTTTTAAAAAGAAATCTCGAATTGTCCCCCTTTTTAGTTTTTCATGGCAGAACTGATTTTGATAATTTCTCAGACGGCGTCTGTCGAGACCGACGGGCGGGAAACACCGAGCTGAGCCACTACCGAATTTGGAAATGAAATGGTTTAATGCAAGATGGGAATTGCCTTTGGTTCGTCAGTAAGTAAATCAGGTGATTTCTTTCTGATCGATGCAATCGCGCTTTTGATCTGCTGCATCGTGCATGGCATTGTCACCACGGAAAAAACGGCATTCTTCTTATTGTGTCGATTGTGGCTCACCGTATCTATATTGATCTTATGTTCGCCGATTGCAGTTGTTACCAGGCCGGTAACGCCGGGACAATCTTCGGTTGAAAATGTGATATTGTATGGAAACTCAAAATGGTCGGCGTCAACCAACTCCAACTGCGACAATGCGGGAATATTTTCAACGTTGGCACCGTAACGGGCTGAAAAAACAATATCTGCAACTATCGAGCTTGCAGTCTCTAAACCCCCTGCGCCAGCGCCCATAAAATAATGTCTGCCGGAATATTTATTAATTACCTCGACGCAGTTGGTTGTCCCATGCACTTGCGAGAGGAAATTATCGTGCTTCACCATCATAGGTTTCACCGCAGCAAATATTTTTCCATCAATCTTCTTTGCATGGCAAATCAGCTTAATGGTACAATCCATTTCATTAGCAAATTCAATATCTTCTTTCTCAATGTTTTGAATCCCTTCCTTCATCAGATCGCTATAATTTATCTCCTTGCCGAATGCAAGCCAAATAAGTATGGCAAGCTTATGAGCCGCATCGCCCCCTGTTATATCAAGTGTCGGATCAGCTTCGGCGTATCCGGCTTTCTGTGCCATCTTCAGTGCTGACTTAAAATCGATCCCTTCGAGCTCCATCTTTGAAAGAATATAATTGCTGGTGCCGTTCATAATGCCTGAAATTTCCTGCACCTCATCTCCAGCGAAGCTTTCCCGTATCGTCTTGATAATTGGGATGGCGCCGCATACGCTTGCTTCGCAGCCGAGAGTAACATTGTTTTCTCTTGCCGTTTTGAAAATTACATCCCCCTTCTCTGCAAGCATAGCTTTATTCGCAGTAACGACATGCTTCTTTGCATTCAGCGCACTGAGAATTACCGACAGCAGATAACCGCTGGACCCGCCGATCGTTTCGACCACGAGGTCAATCTCTTTATCGTCGATAATCTCGGAAATATATTTCGATGCTTCCTCCTTCGTCAAATCCTTTCCGCCGCCGCAGAAGAGGTTGAGTGGAATGTTATACTTTTCAGAATTCTTCCTGGGAAGAAGGTCAACGATCTCTCTCAGCTCAATGGCACGCGAAGAACGATCAGACAACACCTTCCCCATATCGAGAAGAATTTTCACGACGCCGCTACCTACAGTGCCGCATCCAAGAATTGCAACGCTAAAAGGTTTCATTGGGTCGTAGTACGTTCAACCTGAAAGATGCAGTAGCCACAAATTGTCCCGAAGATATCCCTTCGGACACGAACTAAAATTCTTTTGTAATAATTTTCACAAATTATTTCGTGTAATTTGAATCCATTAATAGAAAATCCGTGAAATCCGTTGGTCATTCTTTTACCGCAAGATTCGAGTTTAAGATTTAGTCGATACATCTGAAACTGAAGATACACAGAAATCCGATATTATTCATGCAGGTAAAACGTTGAGTATCCGCAATCTTCATCATCATGACCTCAAAAATATTTCACTTAACCACGTAACACAACCGAATAGAAGTAAGTTTAACAAATGGTTGACAAAGTGGAACATGAAAGATTATTATGGGAAGACAGGTTAAAGAAAGCGTGATGAGGGTGGAGAAGTGTGCCCTGACAGACGGTAGCCCATCAAAGTTGTCAAAATCTGCATCTCCCTGCGAAGCACTTTGTCCAACTAACGATAAAAGACGCTCATCATGAAAATATATAGTGTTCGCTTCATGCCGCACTCATTGCGAGTTCTCGATGTGGCAGCATCGCCTTGCCAATGCCTGACAGGATCGCTAACTTATCATTGGTACACAATATGGGGGCAGGTCACAAACAGTAAATACAAATTTGTAAACGGCAAAAATCATGGAACATGACAAAACAATCAAAACACAGCACTGTTAGTAATGGACGTTCAGAGAGCTACTGTAAAAAGGTTAAAGGACAGTGCTGCCCTTATGAATGCTCTCAATAAAGCCATACAAGCAGCTCGTAATCGTAAGATGCCTGTTATATATGTGGTTGTGGGATTTAGAAAAGGGTATCCTGAAGTTAGTCCAAGTAATAAATCCTTTTCGGCAATTAAGAGCGGAGTGATGAATTTCGATACTGAAGAAGCAACCAAGGCTCATGTGTCGGTTGATCCACAGCCAGGTGATGTTATTATAACTAAAAAAAGGGTGAGCGCGTTTACTGGCAGTGATTTGGAAGTAGTGCTAAGATCGCTCGAAATAAAACATCTTGTACTTACCGGCAATGCAACGAGTGGAGTTGTATTATCTACCTTACGCGAAGCAGCAGACAAGGATTATGCAATAACTGTTCTTTCTGATTGTTGTGCAGATATCGATGAGGAAGTTCACCATATACTTACAACCAAGATTTTTCCAAGGCAAGCCGAAGTAATTAGTTCAGAAGAATGGTGCGCTAATAATCATCCCTAACTGAACTGACCTGGATGCATGCCATAGCACCGTGGTCAGACACCTCCTGCAACAGGCACCCGAGTTGCATTTCATAAACACGACAAATAAATTTCGGAGTGGAATTAGGAGCGCGCCACGACTTTGTCCCGCAATACGTTAGCCGCCATTAGTATAGGAGATAACATGAGTAATTTGCGAACACTTCAGAATGAGGTTCACTTCTATCCAATGATAATAACTTCATTGCTTTTTGGTTTCTTATTAATACCACTTCATGAATTCGGGCACGTTATTTTTCATTGGCTAACTGGAAATCCTGAAGGAATGTCCTATGCAAGAGATTATTTGTTGGGAAATGGGACGCACATCTTTCTTGGAGTGCTGGGCGGTCCGTTATTCCCGCTCCTCGTTTCAGTGATTGCGGTTGTCTTAATTTACAGATCTTCGATATCTCTCTCCGTACTTTATCCTATTGCGATCCTTGGAGCCTTTGAGCGCCTGGTATTATACTTAGCGTTGGGACTCCCTTCTGACGAAAAAGAACTATCAGATTTTCTACACTGGAACAGACTCTCATTTGAATACGTCATTCTTTCATCAGAGATTGTCCTGCTAGCTTTTGTTATATACTCGATGTTTAGATACAAGATAAATCTGAAAATGAAGATATTGTGCATTCTGATCCCGATTATTTCGTTTGTCATCATGGCTGCATTTGGCGTGTTGGTGATTGAAAGGTTTGTCTTTCCTGCACAATACCATTTACAGTTTGAATGAATCAAAATTAACGGCATCTAACATTGGCAGAAAAGACGCTTCCGACCAAGAGCATGTCGGGACAGGCTCATTTGGAACTCGCTTCATCCCGCTTTGCCGCATCGTGGATGCAGTGGCATCTGCTTGCCAATGCTTACCCGAATCACTAACTTATCATTGGTACACAATATGGGGGCAGACCAGTTTGATGATTAATTCAAAATGACGAAGGATAGCCCTGAAAATATTCGTCTCAAGGATAACACTGAAATTGGCTTCATTATATATCCTAGCGAAGATGGAATTATTTTCTCATGCGAGTAAATCTTGATTCAGGAAAATCGTATTAACTTAAAGGTCATAAATTAATTGGAGGTTTCCCGTGTCAAAAGAAGAATTGAGATTGGTATTGGGTATCGCAGGTTCCGTTCTGCTCCTTTTTTGGTGTATTTGGCCCCATAATCGGTCTTCCTCTTGTAGGCTCAATTAACTACTACCAAAACAGCAAAGCCGAAGGTATAATTATAATGTTCTTAGCATCCTGTTCACTAGGGCTATCGCTTTCGGGGCACTTTAAGTTTTTATGGTTAACTGGTTTCGCTTCACTCGCACTCACCATATATACTTTTATCAACATCCAATCGAACTCAGGTCAGCTTGGTTTAGGCAACGCCATTGAATTTGACTGGGGCTGGGGATTCCTAATGCTGGGAGTGTTGCTGATAGCGACCTCTGCGAGTTTGAGGAGCAATGAAGAAATCTGGGGAGAACAGGTCACCGCTGTAAAAAAGCCAACATTTGAACCACCGAAACTTACAACGAAATGTCCTCAGTGCGATGAGGAAATCAAGGTCGAAACCAAGGTGTGTTATTTCTGCGGTCACACATTTAGCGACATCGAAGTCAACGCAAACATTGAAAATGCTAAGAAAGAATTCGAGGAGAACGAAGCGGCAAGAAAGAAGGCCGATGAACGTCTCAAACAGATTCGGGAAAGAAGAGGGTGGTAATCTACAAATCGTTTCCGTGTCAGCCTGTGCAAACACCAGCTAACAATCGCCTAAAGACGCTCATCATTGAAGATGCGACGAGCTCGCATCATGGCTGATGGCATTCGTTTTGCAACGGTGGGACATGGAGTCTAAGTTGAGACATGATGATTGAAGATACCAAACCATCAGTATACATTTAGAGAGTTTGTCGGATCAACCCCTCTTTCTTTCACAGCTTGATTGTGAAGGACACATTCGCAAGAATAGAATAAATGCTGTACGAACAGCATGTCCAATTATTCAGGGAAGACACAGATCAAATGATAGAAAGGTCTCAAGTAATTATTTTACAATCATCTAACCTAGATCAAGGGAAGAAAAATGAGAAAAACTTTAGTGCTGTACTTGCTTGTCGGGTTGTTGGTATCAAGCTTTGCAATTCGTTTGGTTGCTCAAGTTCCCGTTAGCCAGGATACAATTGTTATCCTCGGTGATATTCCCAATACTACTACTACTCAACATTCCGGGGCTATTGATAGCACAATCAACGGCGACACAACCAGCACTGGAGCGAGAGTTAATCCAAATAGAGTTTATGCACTTCAGGAAGGATGCTGGTATTATCAGACTGCACCGATCAATGTGAACAACCCTACTGGGACATTGACAATCGTTGGCATTCCAAACTCGGCAGGGACGACAAAGCCGGTGATCTTAATTCAACCAACTGGGACTGGAGACGTTGGCATTGGTGCTTATAATGCTGCTGTCAATGAGGTCTATGGAAGTATTAAAATGGTAAACATTCATTACCAGACTATGCAGATGAATGGATACCAAAACAATGAACTCTTCTACTGCGGCACGGCTAATCAACTGAAACAAACATTGACCATCGACAATTGTTTATTTGAATTTAGCAACATAGATATTTTCGATTGCACGAACGAGTCCGGCGCTATCGGTGGCTGGCCTTATGGAGCGAGCTTCTTCATAACCAACTCGTATTTCCGAAACATGTTCCATTCTGACCAATGGTGGGGGTCAAGAGTCTTCCAATGCAAGCATCCAATAGATACTTTATGGATTGCGAACTGTACAGTTACAACTGGAGGTCTTACGTTCTTGGCGCAAAATTCTCTTACTGCTTTTGCTTATTTCAACCATAATACCCTTGTCAACAACAAGAAGTACTGGCTCCAGTCTCCATACTATCTCACTTTGATTGTCACAAACAATGTTTTCATCAATCAGAACTGGGTAGGTGAGGATACCAATATCACTCACATGGAGGATCCTGGTGGAGAATTCTTCAGCACCATCAACATTGACAGTATCAGCAACGGCTCCCATATTGCGGTGCAACAGCGATATTACGCGACCGCAGATTCAAGCTCATACACTGCAGTGGTAAACCCATCGAATATGAGGGTGTTCGTATCCGATAACGACAACTATGATGACACGTTAATGAGCCCATACTATACCAACCGTGGTGGCGTTTACGATAGTGTAAAATACAATTATCCCTTGTCGTATTTGAACTGGTATGGTTTAGGGAGCGGACCATGGCAGGTGAAAAATATCCCCGGCGAGTGGATGAACACACGAACGGCGGCACTGTTTAAGGAATATCCACCGGATGGATTCGGACACGGCTTTGTGGAGCAGAATACCGTTACAGGAGATCCACACACACAAACACCGGGCATAGCGGATGCGTCAGTTGCGGACCAAATGGCAAGGTGGAACCAAGACCGGTGGAATGATCCGAGGTGGCCTTCCACTGCTAACAATATCCTTCAGAGCAAGTATATCTACGGCGACTATAACCCAAGAACTATTCCAGGTGTCGATACCAATGGGACCAAAACGGAGAATGGAATAGGCATCAGAAGATTCACCGATCTGGGAGAGAATTTCAGCCAGACAACCTATGTATCGAAGATTGATGGAATTCCACTCGGTGCACAAATTTGGGATGACACTGAAAATGATGCTTATGTTACGATGTCGGCCGGATATGCGAATTCGAGTGAGTATAGAGCCATTGTGGCTGCTGCCGGGTCAGCTGAAATCGTTGCTGTAAAGGGACCGACAGGACAAACGCCGCAGACTTATGAACTTTCACAGAACTATCCAAACCCATTTAACCCAACGACGACAATTCTCTACGACCTTCCTACGTCCGGTTATGTGACGCTGAAAGTATATGACGTTCTTGGAAGAGAAGTTACGACGCTGGTAGATGAGAAGCAGAGTGCGGGAACTCATACTTTGACTTTCAATGCAGCCAACTTACCTAGCGGAGTTTATTTCTGCCGATTGCAGGCTGGTCCATTTATGCAAACAAGAAAGTTGATGGTAATCAAGTGAACGGACAACTGCATTTAATGTCGCGCACCATGTCATCTATTCATTGTATATCATGGTTCCCGTTTCGTCCGTCCTCGATACCATGGCCGGACGGCGTAGTTTGCAAGCGAGGCTAAATTGGAATATAGCATAGAAAGGCGACTCAATTGAAACATATCCCATCAGACGTGTTCGCTCTTATTATTTGTTCCTTGTTTGTGTATAATCAAGCCTGCGGCCAGAAGGTCGTCCCGCTTTACCCGGGTAAGGTGCCGAACTCGACCGGTGTCAGGTTTAATGAGATAACGGGGGCAGACGGTGGGATAAAGTTTGTGAGAAACGTGAGTATCCCCTCGATGTCGGTTTATCTCCCAGACCCGAATCAATCGGTCGGATCGGCGGTCATAATATTCCCAGGCGGAGGATATTACCTTGAAGCGTATGAGATAGAAGGAACGCAGATCGCTCAGGCACTGGTGGAGCATGGAGTTGCTGCTTTCGTCGTGAAGTACAGGCTGCCCAACGATTCGACGATGATCGATAAAACTATCGGTCCGCTGCAAGATGCACAGCAGGCTATAAAAATTGTGAGGGAGCGTGCGGAATCATGGGGAATCGGCTCCAATAAGATCGGTATCATGGGGTTCTCAGCCGGAGGCCACCTGGCGTCCACGGCCGGCACCCATTTTGACAAAGCGTTCATTCCGGACAAAGAAAACATCAGCCTGCGACCAGATTTCATGATACTGGTGTATCCCGTGGTAAGCATGACGGACAAACTGGGTCATATGGGTTCCCGAAATCTGCTTCTCGGGGAACATCCCTCCGATTCACTTATAGATTTCTTTTCAAACGAGATGAGTGTCACCAGTAATACTCCGCCAACCTTTCTGATCCATGCAGAAGACGATAAGAGTGTTGATCCGAACAATAGTATCGAGTTCTTTGAAGCACTTCACCACCATGACGTACCGGTAGAGCTCATTATGATTCCAAAGGGAGGACACGGCTTTGCCGCAAGGATTCCGCCCGAGAAGTGGATGCAGCCGTTGTTGAGCTGGATGAGGGATAACGGCTGGATAAAGTAGAAAGCGAAGGCCAATGAATAAAAGGATACATTTCTCACGGCCGCATTCATTCTCCTGATGGTGACGTCAAGAAACGGGACGGAAGCAGCGCCTGCGATTCCGGATTCCATAAGGACAGAATATGAAAACTTCACATGAGCCACCGTACATTAAAAAGGTTGGAGAACGCGGCAAGATCTTTATTTGGATAGTCGATGGCACTTACGTGAGAACGCATCTTGATGAAGAGTTTACAAACTTCGGCCAGCATTACCGTTTCAAATGTATCCCGAAAGATGAATTTTGGCTTGATAAGGAGGTGCAGAGAGATGTCATGGATGATATTGTGGTCTGACATCAAAGGACAACATTTATTTCCACCCATCCATTGCTCTATCAAAATCGTTCGTATATCCGGAATGTGCTGTAAATATCGTGGATATGCCTTCAAGCTTCGCTAATTTCCGAATGGATTTCTCTTGCAAAGACTTGCTCATTTGAAGAAAGGCTCGATCCATTACCACTTTTCCTTCTTTAAGATTCAAAGCATCACCAACAAACAGGTATTTCCCGTTCAAGATGAAAGACATCGATCCAAGCGTATGGCCCGGAGTGCTAACCGCTTTTAGGGTTGTCTTTCCAATGTTCACTGTTTCATCATCTTTCAGGTATGTTAGTCCGCATTGCGGTTTCTTATTATGCACAAACTTAAAGAAGCGAACGGTTTTTCCGTTTATCATTTGCTCTTCTTCCAATGATATGAACACCTTTGCTTTTGGGGGAGCGCTAATTCCACCTATGTGATCACGATCTGAGTGTGTAAGAAATACTGCACCAACATCCCTGACATCAATCTTCAGTTCGGCAAAGGCAGCTTGAACCTTCTTGGGGTTAATCCCGGTGTCGATGCAAATGACGTTAGAATCATCTTGGTAAACATACATGCTTACAAAGCCGAGGTTCAATCTGGTGATATTGTCGGTAACCTTCTCAACTAGTTGTTTCTTCTCTGACATATAAGCCTCCTTAATTGGTAACCTGATTATGACTGAAGACCCCCTTTATAAATATATCTCCTGTACGTCTTCATAGTCAACAGGACGAACCATGGGTTTGGCAGACTCTGTTTGGAGGGATGAATATATTTCATGGTGCCTGTCCATTCATGGTACAGAAAGTTTTATAGTGAAAATCGATTTGCATTGCATGGAAAAAGAAAATAAATTTGGAAACCAGAATGAATCGACAAGCAAAAGGGAAATAAGAGCATATATCATCTATTCACCAGAAATATGCGTGAAAATGGCATAAGTCATAACTACATGCAGTGGTTCCAATTGCTCAATCAATGCAACGAAGGAGGTTCAGAATGAGAATCACAAGTAAGGGCTATGTATTCTTCACAATCGTTGTGCTATCACTATCCCCTGATTGTAGTGCGCAATGGGGTCAGAGTATAGATACGGTTACAAGCGGCGCTACTGACGATGTAAATCCAGAAGTCGATCACGCTGGGATAGCGATTTATGATTTCGGTCTTTCCAACGGTCCGCTCACACAAGAGTGGGTTGTCTTCGAAAGGTGGGAAAACGGCACATCCTCTATCGCCGCAGTAAAATTCAACGCCAACCAGACAAAATGGGACACTTCCGTGTCGATCGTTTCTCCAGCCGGGGTCGGCACAGTTCAGAAATACCCAGATATTTGCACAAATCTGGATTCTATTTCCGTATGTGCATGGCAGGAAAGTACTGACAGTGTTTGGAACATCTACTGCAGCTTCTGTGATATCAATAACGGGATTTGGTCGAAACCCATTGAGGTAACAAATGATAGCGTGAGTAACACTAATGTGGAGGTTAGAGCGTCGTCCGATTCGAGCTTCCTACTCATTTGGAGGAGAGGGCGGTCTGTGCTTTATTCGGTCTTACAAGATGACCAAGTCTCAACGCCACAGACGCTTGCATCCTCAAACTGCGACAGCACCGAATATGATTTCGGCTGTGACATTCTTGAAGGAGAAGGTATGTTTATTTGGACAAATTTGGATACATCGGGTAATAGGTTTTGTCTACTAAGCACTGAGGTAAATCCCACAAGTTTATCGTTATCTTCATTGGACACAATCAAATGCGATGGTGATATGGCCAATCCACGATTCATGTGCAATGGGACAAGCTTTTCCTTCACGTTTAACTTCAGACAAGATGGTACGCAGGAAGCGTGGCAGGCAACTCTTGGATATACTATTCCTCGGAATTGGATGCCTGAACAACTTGCGGCGGATACAAATTCCAGCTACTCGAACGCTGTGTCGTATGTGCCTGTACTGCTTACAGGCGTCTCCGAGCAGCTGAAGAAAACTAGCCAGATTTATGCAGGGGCGATCTACGCGTGGCAGAAAGAGACGGCAGGTGACACTTCAATAGTGTTTGTCGGATCTACCTCTGACAGTCTAGAAAACGGGAGCAATCCTTCAATTTCTCCCATGAGTTTTTTTATTGGTGACAAGACTTCGCAAGCTTTCGTGGTTTGGGAAAGCGATCGTGGTGGCAGATATCATATTTATAGTAGGGGCTACCTTTGGGAGCAAGATGGTGTGAATGAGCCCGCCCCAGCCGTATCTAATTACAAGTTAGAACAAAATTATCCGAACCCATTCAATCCATCGACGGTCATTAGCTATGACATTCCAAAGAGTTCACATGTTACACTCTCACTTTATGATATACTTGGTAGGCAAGTGGCAAATCTTGTGAACGAGGAGAAGCAACTTGGCAGTTACCAGATGACCTTTGATGGCTCACGGTTGGCGAGCGGTGTGTATTTCTACAGGCTTCAAGCAGGAACCTACAGCAATACAAAGAAACTTTTGCTGCTGAAATAAATAGGCAACACCAATTAACATACGAACCACGACATTCGATCAGGGAGTCTTCAAATGAGAGATATACTTAAAATCGTCCCAACTGTTCTCTATTTTTTCGTTGGTGTAATCAGTTTAGTTATGGCATATAAGAGTTTATTTTCTAGGAAGTTTTTGCCTTTTCATGAAAAAGCTGCTTATAAACATTGGGACGAAATCGAAGACCCACTTAGATTCGTAATTATGTCTTTGCTGAGGCTCTCTGGTCTGGGCTTCCTAATTACGTCAATTCTACTAATGGTTTGTCCAATCGTTAACTATTATGTGCCCAACGCGTTCTACAAATACTCAGTGCCCGTCATCGCTTTAATTTATTGCACAGGACTTTTTGTAATTAACTATGCCCTATACCGGGATACAAAAGCGAATACACCTTGGAGAAGGTCTCTTTGTGCAATGTTTGTTATTATGGCAGGAATTATTATTTCGATTTTTAACTAGACTGTCGTTGAATCTTAGCCAATGATCTTGAGTCCATGGTGTCTATTGCGTTATATAATGTTTGAGTCAATAATCAAGCAGATATCATCGTCGATGCAGTGGCGTCACCTTGCCAATGTCTGATCGGATCACTAACTTATCATTGGTACATAGTTCGGGGGCAGGTCATTGCTTCAAGTCCATTTTTATGATCTACTAAATTCCATCTCTCATTTTCCTGCCTCCTATAATTCGTACCGCTGTCCTAACTTATTCGTAACGTGTTAATTGTGATCCATAAGGAATGTCTCCAAATCGTTTTGATTATCGGCTTTTTTTCTGGCATCTGGATTGTGGATTAAGAAGATATGAAAGAGATGGATTCAACGTGTTTCTCGAAAGGCTTCGAACCTAATGTTTCACGGGACTTAAACAATTGCCAATGGTCGGACGTTGAACAGAAATACGTCAAGATGTCAATCAGCATTCCAAAGAGATGCAGCAGAGGAGATTTTATTGAAGGAATCGTAATAGTGTTTGGCATTCTTACGACGGTATTAATAATTGCTTCTTTAATTATGAGCTTAAAATAAGAAGTGCACATCTGTTTACACCGTAAAAGAGACCCGTAATTTCCAATCTCATTTATTAACTTTAAAACAAGGAGCAGCACTCTAAAAAGACGCCCACCTTATTGAAAGTGTGCGCCTTTTAAGAACTAACCCATTATCATCTTCCTAATCGTCCGAATTATAATTCCAAGACTCAAAATTATCTTCTTCCAGTTCATGAACACACCTCCATCCCAAAGTAATTAGTGCACGCTTGTTGAATCTCCTGGACAATTTTCTTGATGGTACTTCGCGTCATCCTGGTTATCGCCGATATCTCCTTGAAACTAAATCCTTGTACCAGGTAATCCACTATTCTTTTTTGACTGTCATTCAGCTTACTCATCCAAATACTGTAATCGACATTGAATGTCAAAGCTGAGTCAGCAGCTTCTCTTGATTTAGCATTAGTCGGCATCCACTCATCAAAACAACCGACTTCAATTGGTGAATCTTCTCGACGAAGGTAGTACCCGAGTACATCAAGCTGGGATGTACCACCAAATCCGTCCTTGCATACACTGCGAACATCAACTTCTTTTGCTCTTTGAGTCACGAAACATTTATAGGGCTGCTTCTTGATTTCTTTACCAGCCGCGATGTCAATTTGATACTTTTCAAATGCCTGGCAAACAAGTTCTTGTACTTTGTCTTGCCTGCGTTCGTCGTAACGAAGCACAGCGTATTTAGCCTGTTCTGTTACAACAGGGTACATTTCATTCCAAGTCATAAGGTCTCCAATATTGGTTAATGGTTACCTTCTTATACCTAGGAAAATGGGTCCCCAACTGAAGTAGTGTTACAGGAGATCCGTGATGGTCAGGTTCTACATATATGGTGGAACAAGAGCCAGGCAACGGGGAATTTTTTTTGTTTTTCTGAAAGAGATGGTACTATTGAGGTTGGGAAACGATTTTCTGGAATATTTTTGGGAATATTTTTTCGGCCTATATGGGGCGCGGACAAAATGATTGTTTCTTCGGGAATGTCCGCATAAATTATGTCGATGAATGAATCAAGATGGCACATAACATTTTTACTGCCGGAACGCTATGCGGATATACGTCTGGCTAATTATAGTTGGGCTGTTCCTCTGCCATGAGCACAATCATCTCCATCGCGACTGCGTTTGTCCTGCTTTCCAAGGTTGCGTTGCCCTATGCCGTTGCCGGCGAATCCGCTTCGCTGGATCAAATCCTCGAACAAATTCGAGCGAAGAACAAACTGCCGGCACTTGCCGCAACGGTGGTTCGTAATGGCCAAACCATCGCTTGCGGCGCAGTGGGCTTTCGGAAAGTGGGTTCACCGAAGCGAGTAACCGTGAAGGACAAATGGCACATCGGCTCCTGCACCAAATCGATGACTGCGGCGATTGCCGGCATGATGGTCGAGCAGGAGGGGTGGCGTTGGGATATGAAAGTGACGGAAATGTTCCCCGACTTAGCCTCCGACATCCGTCCTGAATGGCGATCAGCAACCTTGGAACAGTTTCTCTCGCAATATAGCGGTGCTGGGAGCATCAGCGACGAAACCATTGACACCCGGCTTTTGGCGAACGCCGGCAAATCGCCGATGGAACAAAGAAAGCTGTTTACGCGCGATATTCTAACCGGACACGCGCCGACAGTTTCCCCCGGCACAGAGTGGAAATACGATAATGCCAATTACGTGCTGGTCGGCCATGCCATTGAACTAAAGCTCAAACAGCCTTGGGAAACCATCATTCGCGAGCGACTTTTCAAACCGCTCGGTATGAATTCAGCCGGATTCGGCCCGCCAGCCAGCGGCAAGGCGATTGAACAGCCGTGGGGACATATTCTCGATGAGGAAGGAAAACTGAAGCCGATACCACCAGACCTCACCGGCGAATTGTCAGTCTGGGACCCCGAGTTAGCACAGCAGATACGCGCAGACAATCCGGCAGCCTTGGATCCCGCCGGCGGGGTGCATTGCAGTATTGGTGATATGGCAAAATATGCTGCCTGGCAGTTGCGTGGCGCACGCGGCAAGGGCACTCTTCTGAAAGCCGCTACCTTCACGAAGCTCCATACGCGATACAAGAAGGAAGGCGAATACGCTTGCGGCTGGATGGTGGAGTATCGTGACTGGGCCGGCGGGGATGCCATTTTCCATGGTGGTTCCAATGGCACCTTTATGACCGCGATGTGGCTCGCGCCAAAAAAGAATTTTGCCGTAGTTGTCTGCGCAAATCTCGGAGGAACACGATGCCAGACGGTGGTTGATGAAACAGTCGGAGCCCTCATCAAAGAGTATCTGGTGAACGGTGAGGCGGTGCATCAGTAATCTCCATGAAACGCATGGAAGAGCACAATTCACAGCCCAATTATAGTTAGGCTTCCGGAATGAATGAGAAGAAGACAAATGCAATTTGAAAAGGCTTTGAAGACAATTATCCAATCTCATTTTGTCAGCCAAAAATCTAACAAAGCCTATTATTCCGAAGCGAGCGTTCAGCATAAAATTGCTATCGAAATTTATAAACTGTTAAGAATCGAATCTATTCTCGAAAAGAAAATTAAAGGCAAGAAAGAGTATTTGGATATACTCTGCAAGCGTGGAAACATTCGTTATGGTATTGAGCTCAAGTATAAAACTAAAAAAGTAGAATCCAGAAGTTTTGAGTATACAACACAAAGCGCTCAAAACAATGGCAAATACGATTTTCTTCGCGATGTCGCTCGAATCGAATCGTATGTCTCTTCCAAAATCCTTAACACTGGTTTTATAGTTTTCATAACAAATGACAAACGATATTTTAACCCAGCTCGGGAAAAAACCAAGATCAAGAAATTCGACCTTATCAATTGTTTGAAAAAAAATTATAAACCAAGTTGGGAAGGTCGAAACGCCATCGTAAAGCTTCAAAGAAAATATCCAATTAAATGGCAGCCTGACAAACGCACCGATGACGAAAACAATGTTGCATATTTTAGATACTGTATATTAAAAGTCCCGCGGCAAGCCTAACCAGCGGCTCAAGCTGACCGAATGTGTTTTTGCTAAGAAGACTTTAAGGTTCCTAAAACAAGCTGCTATTTGTTATTAGCAAAGATATCTTTAATAATATAATCGCCTTGAATTCCGTATTTGAGGGCGTTCATCTGCTGAGCACCGGCTTTAGCCAAACCATAAATTGCTTCTATGGTACGAAGAAGGTTTACATGCGTGACCCCAATGCCTTCCGGATAATCGCCGTGTTTAATATGCGCTCCTGCAATTACTGTCGGGATTCTATTTTTAATACTTTGTTCATCGCTCCTAGGGTCGGTCATACCTGAATAGTGTATCTTATTATCGTTCTCGTCGAACGTTATTATCAGAAGGCTGTTATGTGTCTTTGCCCATCGATAATATTTGTCCAGATTATCCTTCAACCACGTGTCGCCGTTCTTAACTCTTGACGCCGTCTCGCCGCTGTGCATGTCGTCGATTAAATTGGGGATTACGATGCTGACCGTAGGGAGCTTGTGGAAATCGGCGGGAAATTGTTCAAACTGCAAATTGGTGGAAGCCTTTTCCGTCTTGCCGTCGGGAAGATTTCCAAAACTGATCCATGGTACATGCTTCCGGGCATACTTATCGGCTTTCGAAACCGTATCTCCTATTTCCGGCAGGCTTTCGGAATATCCTTTAAAGGTGTGGCCTTTCTCAATCAATTGCTCGCCTAAGTTGGCGGATTCGAAAGGATAATCGGGATTACTAAGGGAATCCGGTATATCGTCATGATATCCGACGTTTTGATTGCTGCCGGAAAAAAGCCAGAAGTAGTTGCCTTCGCTGCTATGTTCTTCGGCAAATATTTGTGTTAGGTTGGCTCCTTCGTTTACAAGAACGTTGTTGATGTATGGAGCATCCTTATTCCCGACGACCTCGGAATAATCTTTATTCTCCTCAATAACGATCACTATATGATCGTACTTTGGAAGAGATAAAGGGTCTTGAGGTGAAATTTTCTTTGAAGGTCCGGCTAAGAAGCCAAACGACAAGATTGCAATAATAGAAACATACATAATCTTTTTCATAAACGCCCTCATTGATGATAGTTGTTGGTTAATTAAAGACCGGAAAGAGTCTCATGCAAATTATGAAATCATTAATTAATAAGTAGTCTGGTTGTGACCTTCCATCCATGACCAATTCTCTTTTTGGACTTTGACTTCATGCATTGCAAATGAGTTACTCTTCTTTATTGAAGAGCAACTGATCCACTAAGACAACTAAGGCCACACTAAAGAGGACACGAAACCACGATGAATAATCACCGCCTGTCCACTGATTCTGATTCATAATACCGTTCGATGGACCATGTACCAGGGTCAGGCCGCAGAATAATAGAAGGACGGCTGCGACAGCAACAAGAATGACCACTATTCCTTTATTGTTTTTATTATTCATTTGATCAGCCTCCTTTCGATTTAATTTTCAGAGAGTATGTTATTTTTCCTCGATTCACATATTTGTGATAAGCGAATCCAAAGCTTGCTTGTAATCAGGACAGCAAGAGTTTATTATCTGACGATCGAGGCCACTCTGTGCGGTGTCAATGAGAATGGTCGCACTGCACTCTTCTTTATGATTCGGACACTTAATGAATCCAATATCTTTTGAAAAAGCAGAGGAGAGCCTTGCAAACCTTGTAGATCTACTGACAATTTTCGGATCAAAAGTTCGATTCCCCTTCTTGAAAATAAACTTGAGCATACGAACTCCTCCTCTCTCATGTTGCTTCGAATATTTGGTACGTTCCAAATTAGTTTTCAGTTATTAATTTACAGCTACTTCAACATTAACATTTATAAAATATTCCCCGACGTCATCTAGGTACGAGATTTTATTCTCTTATTATTTTCTCGGCGCCTGATTTGAAATAGTCACTAAATTGTTATTGGTACAGGATTCGGGGGTGACCAGTGAGTGGGAATTGTTTCTTCGAATACTTTCGAGCATATTCATTACGTTGGTCGTGAATCGATTTGATAATCTGAAAGAATAAGCATATGGTTCGCTTCACGAACGAGAATTAATTAATCGTTTCAGTTCTACGCGGCATTTATTGCAGCGGATTCTAATGATGATGTGTAACGAGTCAATCAAGATTTTCAAGAGAAAGGATCACTATGTTATTCCATCGTAGCGACAAAAGAGATAGGAGAGTCTCGGAAACCCCACCTCACGCAATGGATTATCCAAAAGATGTCGATAAAGCTCCAGACGAAGCAGGGGTCTTTATGTTAATCGATTCCTCGGATGAAGTTGTTTACGTGGGAAAGGCTATAAGGAGTTTCAGGGATGAAATAAAGGCAAAGGACGGACAGGATGCGATAAAGGGGGCAACGAAGTTTCGATGGTTTAGTACCAAAAGCGATGTCGTCGCCACGGATCTCGAAGAAGATTGGATTGAGAAATATCAGCCCAGGAATAATGAGAGGGTAGCGGAACTGGATATCGCTTGAATGACCACGCGAACCAGAAAATTAATGTAAACATACCGCTAAATTTTCTCTGCGGTTTAGAAGCGTCGAGGACACAGCGCTTAACTAGTGGTATTCAAATGGATTCTTCTCACTAACCAAAGTTCATCTTTTTACCTCAGGCATTTTTCTATTTAGCTGCCATCTATCCAAAACTATGAAGCTGTCAATTTGCACGTGTGGAATCTGATCTCGTCCTATGCCTTTGATTTTATATTCTACTTTTTCTCCGGCTTTGAATGGGTCTAATACTGCCACCCAGTAACTGTTATTTCTATTGTAATCGTTGTACCTCCTTTCGGCTTCCACGTTGTAATGCTTTTCTACTGAATTATCATTCGAGACGGAGATTTCCACACTGATAGCCTGTCCTAATTCTATAGGATAACTACCGATCCATAATACAACTATGTCATTTTGAAAGACTTCAGCGGGCGTTCTTGGCGCGTCCTCTGTGTTATGCCAGATTACCAACTAATGCCCCTCGATTTTATTTCGCATTATAATGACGTCCATGCAGATCTTTATGCAATTATCATCGAAAAAGTTCCCCAACACTTAACTCGCCATTTTGAATCCCAGATAACGGAAGTGGGTTGTACCACCTTAATAATTGTCACATCGGCTTTGACCTGATGAAGCATTTTGCACCCGTGACTGACCTGTCCCCAAAGCCGATCTAGGGTCGATGTCGCAAGAAAGTTAGATTACTAACTTTGCATTCATGAATAATCAGGTCGCAGGTCAGGCGATGAGCCCAGCGATTTTCGGGAAAAGTCTTGCGTGGCGCGCTCAAACTTTCTGATGCCGGGAGGTTGATTCCATGGATAAGGCATTCCTGCAGCTATTTGTCCCCGAAAATCTTCGCAACAGAAATCAACTACATCCCACTCGGCACTTCTGGGTGTCACATCAATAAGCAGCGTAGCATGCGAGTGAGAGTTGTGTGACTGACAAGTCAGTCGCCTAACATTGCTGTCAGTAACGATTGTCAGCTTCTGAATAAGCTCCGGCTCAAGATACCACACTGGATCCACGTGCCGATTACCTTCTCTAAAGATTATCTTTATCATTATTCTTCTCTTTCTCCGAAGAAGTTACTGAGCTTCTGTTAAACAAAGATTTTGTTTCCGTTAAATCTTTTTATCTCTTCAGTGAAACACGTTTGCACGACTTTTTGATTTTGAATGATTCGAGTGGGCTCTGAAATCTGCTGAGAGGGACGCTCAGGAAGAGTTCCCTCAAGTAGGAAAGCAATTTATATGCATACGTATGCATGATCGATCTCCCTGACATACCCCCGTGTTGTGTACCAACGATGAGTTAGTGACTCCAATTTGGCACTAATATAACACTGGGTCGGTTCTTGGGGGCTCGACAAAATCTCTTTCCACATTTTACAAACAAAAATTAATGCAATCATAAAATTTGTTCCGCGTTCGCGTTGTCAATTTATGCTTATATTTGTTCGGGAGCGTCTTTAGGTTGTGTATCAACAATTATTCTGAATTTCCAATACCGACAGTTTCAGGAGCTCGAATTGAAAAGAAGCATAAAAGTTGCAGACAGTACGAAGACTATATACTTTCTAGATAGTATTGATAGTGCAAAATCGCTTGCCTTATCAGAGGATATTAAATTGGTCGTTGATTTTCTTATTGAATCAGGAGGGTTCGCCTTTAAGTCTGACAGGGAGTTTTGGTTCGGTGAGCTAGATGAGGTTAGGAATCATCTGCGATCTCTACTTGAAGGACAAACGGGGGAGATAATAAATCTAAGCGCTCTATTTCTTCGTGATGATGAATGCGATTTGTAAAGCTGAAATATTCCCAAGTGCTATGCCAATGATAAGCTAACGATCCGGCTTTCGAATTAATATAACACCGGATCACTTCTTGGGGGGCAGTTCAACTCATTTGGAGAATGGGAAAATATTCTTCGGACGTAGCGCTCATTTGTAAGTCCGCCCATGAAATATTCGCCTCCATAGGGAGCCCTTCTTATCACTCCCTCGGTCGAGGTTGTGATTGCTGATCCTTGTTGTTATCCTTCTTTTCAGCCGGAACGTTTTGCGAATGTGTGGCAGGATAATTATACTTAGGAGGCATTTCTTATGCGTAGAGAAGATAGAGCTATATCTCAACAGGAAGCAATGGCCGTATTACAAAAGGCCGAGTACGGTATTCTATCAATTGCATCTCTTGATGGTAAGCCTTATGGTGTACCATTAAATTATTGTGTAATAAACGATGCGATATACTTTCATTGTGCTGACGAAGGAAGGAAATTGGATATTTTGTCACGCAATAATTCTGTTTCGTTCTGCTCTATTGGTGCGACTAAAGTCTTGCCAGAAACGTTTGGGATGAAATATGAAAGTGCGATCGTATCTGGTAAAGCAGAGGAAGTGACGGGAAACGAGAAACAATCTGCGCTTGAAGGCATATTGAAGAAATATTCTTCACCATTCTTTAATGAGGGGCTTGAATACATCAAGACTAACATAGCAAAAACGAGAGTTTATAAAATAATCATCCAATCAATTACCGGTAAAGCTCGTGAATAATGTCGCCTAATAAATAACTCGAGCTGACGAATGAACGTGCGTACTTTAAACATGACTGGCATAGGCGCAAGTGCAGATCTGAAAGTGAAGAGGGTGAATTTGCTTTGTATAATACATTCTTCATAAATTTCAGCGTGGCAGCTCCCGCCGCAGGGGGATCATCGATTCGACAATTTGGTCGCTTGCCCTTTTATGGGAGCCGGTAGCAAACCAGACTTGAACCAACCATTTAAGGAGAATTAAATCTGTGAAGAAACAAATTTTGAAAAATGTTTTAATAACCATTATGATTATTACTGCCTTTTCTTGCAAGGAATTAAGCTCACCAGCAGACACAGCTTCAATGACAAACTATACAAACCTTGGTTTAGCAAATAACACTGTCTCTGCCATTGCCATAGACGCCCAGGGAAATAAATGGGCTGGTACCCAACTCGGCGTTTCAAAATTCGATGGCAAAAATTGGACTCCGTACACAACCGCTAATTCTGGTTTAGCAGAGAACGGGATCACTGCCATTGCCATAGATGCCCAGGGAAATAAATGGTTCGGAACCATTGATATCAACACTCTTCAAGGTGGTGGTGTTTCAAAATTTGACGGCACAAATTGGACCACGTACACAACTGCTAATTCCGGTTTAGCAAATAATTGTGTCGGATCTATTGCCATAGATGCCCAGAGTAATAAATGGTTTGGAACTTTTGCTGATATTAATACTCATCAAGGTAGCGGTGTTTCAAAATTTGATGGCACAACTTGGACTACATACACAACCGCTAATTCTGGGTTAGCAAATAATGTGGTTTTTGTCATAAACATAGATGCCCAGGGTAATAAATGGTTTGGAACTGATAGCGGGATTTCGAAATTTGATGGTACGAACTGGACAACCTATTTGGCGGGCGTCCCAATTACCGCCATTACCATCGACGCCCAGGGTAATAAATGGATCGGCACTGAAGGCAACGGGGTTTCAAAATTTGATGGTGCGACATGGACAAACTACAGTATTACCGATATACCCGATGGACGAGGCTATGCTAATAATTCTGTTTGTGCCATTGCCATAGATGCCCAGGGAAATAAATGGGTTGGTACTCCAGACGGCGCAAGAAAATTTGATGGTACATCTTGGACATACTATAAGACCTACGATCCCTATTATCCTAATGGAGGAGAAACAACTGCTTATGCCATTGCCATAGATGCCCAGGAAAATAAATGGTTTGGTACTGATAACAGGGTATATGAATATAATGGAAACTAAAAAATATTTACGCGCCTGCAAGTCTTTAGCCAATTCAGAGCCATACGCAAAGAAAAATTCTAATGCAGCGGGATGACGCCAAAGGCGCTCACTGACCGAATAGGGAGAGTACGTTAACCATCGTATCCGGAGGTTTTTGTTGCTTAAGAAAGTTTGGGAGCCTGTGCAGAATTTTCCTGAAGCTCCTTCACAACGTGCGAATCAGATACTGAAGTCCATCGAGATGGTTGTTTCTTCGAGAACCTACGATTATATTTTGTCGAGGCCCGAAACAAGATGGCACAAGGGGAAAGATAGTAAGCTCAGGACTTTAGAAATGAGACGAAGACAAACGCTTCGCTCGCACATAACATTCTTACTGCCGGAATGGTGTGCGGATATATGGCAGGCCAATCATAATTAGTTACCTAGCAAGAGCATAAATGAAATCCATTCCCGAAAAACATATTCGAGAAACTTTATCTTTAGTTAAGAACATAAAAAAGGCAGAAATTGCTAGATGGTTATTAGAGCAAGGTTATTATCCTGAGCAGTACGTTTTGCCTCCTTGTTTTAAGGTTGATACCTTAAAACTGAAACGCAAACCTTATTTCGCAATTGAAAGAAGTGGTAAAAAAGTAGAATACAAACCGGATATTTGTGATACAGTTAAAGTATCATTCCCAAAATCTAAACTCACCGATAGAACTTTCGGAATTATTCATCCTAAGATATATCATGATATTATTTATCATCTAATAAATGATTGGGATCTCATATTAAGAACGCTCTTTGATAGCAAAAATAAAATATACTCATACAGTTTTCCTATCCCAGTGAACAAAGGAGGAAAAGGTAGTTTAAGTAAACTACGAGCTGGGAGAATGATTTATGAATTTTTGGAAATGGCTGAAAACGATCTGGTTGCTGAAGCGCACAAATATAAATATTTGGTTACTACGGACATAAAAAATTTCTATCCTTCAATATATACTCACAGCATAGCTTGGGCTTTACATTCCAAAAAGGTTGCACGTGGAGATAGAGGCAAGTATACTCTGCTTGGTAATATCATAGATAAACTATTTCAAAATGCAAATGATGGTTGCACTAATGGGATTCCTATTGGTTCTGCAGCATCTGACTTAATCTCAGAGCTATTATTATCTGCAATTGATAAAGAGTGTTCGAAAAACTTACTAAAATCTAACACTAATTTCCTGGGTGTTCGATTCAAAGATGACTATAGATTCTTATGTAATTCAAAAAACGATGCAGAAGAAATACTTTCGACGCTCCAAAATTTAATGAGGAATTACAATCTTAGCTTAAACGAAAGCAAATCAGAAATAAGAGAGCTCCCTGAAGGATTGTTTCGTCCTTGGATCGCGGAGTATAACGATTATTCACTTAGAAATAAAAGGTCGGTCAGCTATAAGGAATTTGAATACACCTTACTAGTAGTATTAAAACTCGATAAAAAGAATCCCGATGTCGGTGTTATTGACAAATTTTTGAGTGAACTAGTTACCAAAAGATATAGGTTGAAACTCGCATTGAATACAAAAGAAGTTCTAAAAGTATTCAGCTTATTATTTCTACTAAAAGAAAGACGTGCCAAAGCATTCCCTTTTATTTTAGCTATTATTGAACTCCTTCTTGATAAGTATGAAAACAGAACTACGTTAGTTACTGAACTAAAATTATCCTTAGATAATATTCTTGATGAATATTTTTTGAAAAATTCAGAAAATCTATATGATTTGCTGTGGTTAACATATTTTGCCAAATCAAATAAATTGTTCTCAATCAAATGGAAAAGACCAAATAGAAGTGTTCTGTTGAAATCTATCAAGGGTAATTCTCAAGAATATTTTATATCCGATCCTGATCTATTACTATTTAAAAAAATTATGAAACCCAGTCTAAATAGAGAATTAGTAAAACATCTAGCAGTTTTTCCAAAGGATGATTGATACGATATGGTATCTAACAAGTTCTTTAAGCTAGCCGCTTTAGCCTGTTAGGCATCTTCACTCGTTACCACAACACCATGGAGGGTAAACTTTACTCGTATCTTAAAGATTCAATCGGATCGACGCTCGCGGCTTTGTATGCAGGATAAACACCGAACGTGACTCCGACGAGCGAGCAAACGACAAGTCCGATTATCGCCCAGTCAACAGGGAAGGCAGCCTGCAGGTGCAAAGCGATTGCCGCTAAGTTTCCTCCAAGCAAGCCGAGGAGAATGCCGACAACTCCCCCGACTTCGCAAAGCACTATAGCTTCCAACAAGAATTGAATTAATATGTTTCGCTTCGTTGCGCCTACAGATTTTCTGACTCCGATTTCTCTCGTGCGCTCGGTGACGCCGACAAGCATGATGTTCATGATGCCGACGCCGGCAGCAAGCAATGCGATCGCGCTTACAACTATTGCCCCGATCTTCACGTAAAGAGTCACATTATCGAATTGACCCACCAGCGACGCGTTCGAGATAATATCAAAGTCGTCATCTCTCCCCGGCGGCACCTGCCGGATCGTGCGCAGTATTCCTTCAGCCTGTTCCTGAGCCTCATCAAACGCATCCTGGCTTTTTGCCTGCACATAGATGTTCATGCTCCTTTGCGCTTTTCCATACCTCGCGAAGAAAGCCGTGATGGGTATCTCCATAAAGTATTGTTGACCTATCATGTTCCCCTGATCTTCAATGACCCCGACCACAGTGTATCCGATGCCGTCCACGATCACCTCGGCTCCTATCGGATCGGAATGAACAAAAAGGGCCTTCGCCAGATTCGGATCGAGAACGCAGACAAGGCCTCCTGTTTCAACCTCGCTTTCGCTCACCGACCTTCCTTCTGACATCTCCTCGTTGCGCGCCGCAGAAATATCAGGAGTAATCCCCAGCAGGTTTACGTTTGGATTCGTTTTCTGGTCGCGATATTGAACGATCTTCCCGAAGGTATAAGCCATGACTCCGACACTCTTTGCGAGAGTAGCCTGCTCCTTTAATTCCGTAGCCTGCTCGTATGTAATATCTTTTCGATTCCTATATTTATTCCAATCGGTGAAGAAGGCGGGATATTTTCGAACCATGAAAGTGGTTGATCCCATGGAATTCAGTTTGGATACCACGTAGTTCTGAAGGACTGTCATGGCGGTGTTGACTGCAATGATCGAGAAAACACCCACGACAATCCCGAGCAATGTAAGGCTGGAACGAAGCTTGTTGGCGCGTATGGCAGAGATTGCCATTGCAAAACTCTCGCTCCACTCGGAAAGGATGAGACTCTTATTCATAATTTTTAATTCGTCGTTTAAAATTCATAACTTGAAATTTTCGCCTCATTCATATCGCAGTGCATCAACCGGATCAAGCTTTGACGCCCTGAGGGCAGGTACGATTCCTGAAACGACACCTACTGCAAGCGATATTAAAATCCCTATGACTGCGATCGATATGGGCATTGACGTCGGGAGAAATTTATCGACGAGCATGCTTAACGGGTACGATGCTGCAAGTCCGGCGAGTCCGCCTCCCAAACAGATGAGCACAGCCTCGAGTAGAAACTGTACCAGGATTGTGCGTCTTGGCGCGCCAAGAGCTTTTCTGATACCTATCTCTTTGGTTCTCTCTGTCACGCTGACGAACATTATATTCATTATACCGATGCCACCGACGAAAAGAGAAAGCGCAGTGACAAAAATACCGATGGCTCCCACATAGACAATCATCTGGTCAAATGCATTCGTGAATTGATCCTGCTGGTTGATTGAAAAATCATCTTCCTGGTATGGAGCTAGACCTCTGATCTTCCTCATTAAGCCCCGCAACTCTTCCTTTGAATTGTCCAAGTCATTCACGCTGGAGGCACGAACATCGATTGTTGCAGAATAACGAGTCCCGTAAATGTCCTGGAACTGGCCGATTGGAATGAACACGATGTTGTCAAGACTGAACATTCCTAAAAAACTTCCCAGCTTACTCCTGACTCCTATTACTCGAAACGGCAAATTGTTAATCTTGATTGTCTCTCCTATCGGATCTCTGTTTAGAAACAAAGCATCAGCGACATCGCCACCTATAACGGCTAAAGGTATATTGCCACGATCTTCCTCGACTGTGAAGAACCTTCCCTCGTCAAGGCTCATATCAGTTACGTTAGGATATGATGCCGTAGTTCCGTCGATATCGACGTTGTTTGCCACTTTATCTCTATATTTTACAATTCCGTTTCTATCAGCTTCCGGCGCCACGGCAGCGGCCAACGTGGCCTCGCTCTGGATCCTTTCGGCATACTCAGCTTTTAGGTCCTTGCGATTTCGATATTTCCACCACTCGCCGCCGCTAAATCCCCATTGCCATTTGTCAACGTACAAAACATCGGCTCCCAAGATTGAAAAGCTCTTGTTGAACGAGTTTGTAAGGCCTGTTATTGCGGCACCCATAAGCGTTACCGCAACGATCCCTATGAAAATGCTGATCATGGTCAACGCCGCTCTGATTTTGTTGGCCATTAACGCAGTAGATGAAAGTTTCAGTCCCTCACTAAGCTCGCTCCAAAAAGTCATTGCTGGACCTTCTCCGCCTCATGGAAAGCATGAACCTTTCCGTTCTTTGCCAAAGGCAAATCGCTTTCTATCATGCCGTCTCTTATTCTGATTATCCTCTTCGAATGCTCAGCGATGTATTCTTCGTGCGTGACAAGAATTATCGTGATTCCCTTATTGTGCAGCTCTTCTAGGAATACCATTATCTCGTCGCCGGTTTTGGAATCTAAGTTTCCGGTCGGTTCGTCGGCGAGAATAATTGATGGATTATTTATAAGTGCGCGCGCAATCGCAACGCGCTGGCGCTGCCCGCCGGAAAGTTCGTTTGGCTTATGATGGACGCGGTCACTGAGTCCGACCATCTCTAATGTTTTCTTTGCACGATCTTTTCTGTCGGCTGACGGAACACCGCTGTAAATCAAAGGAAGTTCAACGTTGTGTAGTGCATCGGAACGGGGAATCAAATTGAAAGTCTGAAACACAAAACCGATTCCCTGGTTGCGAATCTTTGCAAGTTCGTTGTCATCCATGTCGCTCACGTTTACGCCGTCAAATAAATATTTCCCGCTCGTCGGGGTATCAAGGCAGCCGAGAATATTCATGAGCGTCGTCTTCCCGGAACCGGACGGTCCCATTATCGCGACGTATTCGCCTTTCTCGATGGTAAGATTTATTTCTTTGAGGGCCTGAACCTGTACTTCCGCACCCATATCATAAACTTTATTTACCTTGATAAGTTCAATGACTTTTCCCGCAGTAACGGGATCTTGCTTCGCTTCCGACATTTTTATCCTCCGATCGCCTTTGTCGCCATGGACTTATTGTTATCTACTCTAACTTTCGATCCGTCGTTAAGTTCCCGGCTGATCGCAACGAAGTTTCCGCTCACAACTTCCTCGTCGCCTTTGAGACCGGAAGTAATCTCGACATAATTCTCATCGGCAATTCCGCGCTTCACCGTGACTGTTTTGGCGACGCCGTTATTGACAACAAATACCACCTCGCTGGTAGTGTCCCGCTTGTTGCTTTGCTTGCCATTATTCGAATTAGAGATCTCAGTCGGCTGGGTCTCCGGCGTTTTCGGCAATCTAACTGTGACACTCTGGATCGGCACCGACAAAACATCATGATGAGTTGCGGTTTGTATATCGGCAGTAACCGACATCTCCGGTTTCAAATCGACATCGCTCTCGATAATTTTAACCTTCACTAAAAAGTTAGTAACCTGGTCCTGAGTACCGGCACCTGTCGTTGTTCCAGACGACGCTATCTGGTAAACCACTCCTTTCACTTTCTTGTTGGGAAATGCATCGACAGAAAGTAATGCTGTGTCGCCGACTGCAACGAGTACCACATCGTTTTCATCGACGTTGACTTGAGCTTCCATGCTGTTCATGTCCGCAATATCCATGATCTCCGTTCCAGCCATCATGGATGTCCCGACAACTCGCTCGCCAAGTTTTGAATTCAGCACGCTGACGATTCCATCCAGCGGCGAAACGATGGTGGTTTTGCTGAGAAGGTCCTGCGCCTGATCAAGCTGCGCTTGAGCCGAAGCAACATTTGCCTTCGCCGATTCATAAGTTGCCTTGTTGACATCGTATTGAGTCTTTGCGGACTCGAGATCTTGATCGCTCATCAATTGTTTCTTATAAAGTTCCTGGTCCCGCTTGTATATCGATACCGAGTTGTCATAATTTGCTTTTGCTAAATCCTGCGCTCCAACCTCCGATTGCAAATATGCCTGTGCCTGCCGCACCTGTGCAATGTAAGTATCAGGACGTATCTTAACGATTACCTGTCCCTTCGCTACCTTCTGACCTTCCACAACGGGAAGCTGGACGATCTCACCGCTCACCTCTGGACTGATTTTCACGAGCACTTTAGGTTCGACATCGCCGGAGGCCGTAACAACCTGAGTGATCGTTCTTCGCACGACTTTTTCGGTCTGTATCACGACAACCGGTTCTTTTTTTCCGCCGATGATAATTGCCGCAACGAGAATCAATAAAAGCAGCCCCGCTCCCGACAATATGAATATTCTTTTTTTCTTTTTGTTCGTTGCCATTTGTATGCCTCTTTCCCTTTTGACCTTTCACACTCAATAGTTTATTGTTCCGATAGCAAATTCTATTTGCTGCTTCGCCTGAATATAAGCATAAGCAGCGATAACCTGATTAGACAATGCCTGTGTATATTGCGCATTTGCCGTTAACACATCCAAAAGTGTAGCTCCGCCGATCCTAAATTTTTCTTGAGCGGTTTCGAGATTTATTTTTCCAGAAGCGACCTGGTTCACGCCAGCTTCGTATTGCTTCTCCGATGCGTTGAGATTTAGCAGTGCCTGATAAACATCGAGTTGTACCTGTCTGCGAGTCGCATCAAGATTCTGCTCCGCAGATTTCACGTTGACGTCTGCGACCTGAATGTTTGTTTGGGTCTGAAATCCGTTGAATATCGGGAGTGAAATACTGAGCCCGCCATAGAGGCTGTTGTTCTGGCTGACTTGATTAAGCTGTGGTCCGTTAATTCCGTAGTCCGCAAATGCACTTACCGTGGGTGAATATTCGGCTCTTGCAACGTTCAGAGACGATTTAGACGCGTCTAAATTTTCGATCGCTGATTGATAATCAGAACGCGCTTCAAGTGCCTTATCGAGAATTTGAGCGGACTGACTGAATTGCTGATTTATTATTACAAATTCCGATGTGTCGATTTCGGTTTTCACCGTGGAATCAGCAAATGCAACACTGTCGATCACCGGGACACCGAGAAAAAATTTGAGAGTTGCCTGGGCCTGATCATACGTGTTCTGCGCCTGAACAAGCGAATATTCGTCGGCGCTTACAACAGCCTGCTGCTGATAGACATCCGCTAATGAGGACGAGCCGACGCTGTTCTGCTCCTTTATCGTCTCCAACTGTTGTTGATCTCTTTTCAAATTGTCCTCGCTTATTCCCAGTTGATCCCTTGCATTGAACACAGCAAGATAGTTTTGTACCGTTTGATAGACAGCGGTCTGCCTCGAGCGCTGGTAACTAAGATCGGCAGCTTGACCGGAAGATACCGCCGAATTTATTGTTGCAAAATTTGCGAGTCCATCAAACAACATATAATTTGCAGAGACACCTGCGGAATATTGACGCGTGATCACGTTGGCCGCCGAAGGAAGAACGACACCATTGTAAGTCAAACTTGTGCTCTTATTGTATGTAAATTCTCCGCTCGCACCGACTGTCGGCAATATGCCACCGTAAGCACTGAGAACTTTCGCATTCTGACTCTCCGCTTGATATTGCGATTGCAGGACGGTTGTATTTTTTTCTAAAGCAATTTTAATGCAATCTTGAAGCGACAATTGTTTTGCTATGTTATTATCTTGTCCGAATGCAAACGAAGTAACAACAAAAAACACGCTAACAATTACTAATTTCTTCATCATCTTATTACAACTCCTAAGAATTTGAAATATGTTTGCTTAAAAATTTGGCCTCCGTTATTTAGACGAATAACTGGCTAAACTGTTTCAATTTCTGGAAAGTATTTTTACATGGTGCAGCTTAAGAAATTCTACGGCGGCATCATGGTCGTTCGGTATTAATCCATCAATCACGGCACTCTCCACGGCTTTTTTTAAAATGCCAACTTCTTTGCCAGGTTTGATCTTGAAAATGTCCATTATTTCATTCCCATCGACGGGAGGTTTCCAATTGCGAATTTTATCCTTCTTTTCTACCTCCTTCGCGCGCTGCTCGACTGAATCGTAATTGCGCGAATACTCTTCGATCAGTTCTTTGTTTTTACTCGTTATATCTGCGCGGCAAAGTTTCATCAGATCTTCAAAATCACTTCCGGCATCGAAAAGAAGTCTTCTCACCGCCGAATCCGTTACTCCGTCGACTGCAAGCGACATCGGACGCAAGTGAAGGCGAAGAAGTTTTTCAACGTATGAAAGTTTATCCATCGGCATTTTCATACGCTGGAAGATTTTTTTCATCTTTCGCGCGCCGATATCATCATGGCCATGGAATGTCCAACCGATGCCTTCGATAAATTTTTTAGTCTCTGGTTTTGCAATGTCGTGGACCAACCCGGCAAAACGAAGCCACACACTATCGGAAACTCTTGCGAGATTATCTACAACACTCATGGTATGCAGAAAAACATCTTTGTGATGATGATCCTGTCTTTGTTCGACTCCGGGCATGTCGCTGATCTCTTTGAACACAATCTTCATAACGCCGGTATCCTGCATAAGTTTCAGACCTAAAGACGGACGAGAGGCGGTTAATATTTTAATGAATTCGTCGGTAATTCTTTCCTGCGAAACAATACCGAGCCGGTCTCGCATCTTTTCAATTGCTTCTCTTACACGAGGTGATAATGTGAAATCGAAACGGCAGGCAAAGCGAATCGCGCGTAGTATTCTTAACGGATCTTCGTTGAACGTCTCAGCCGGGTCAAGCGGCGTGTCGATCATCTTCTCTGAAAGCGCACGTGCGCCGTCGAAAGGATCGACCAGCTCACCGAAATTACTCTTGGAAACTTTCGATTCGTTTATGCTTATTGCCATGGCATTGATCGTGAAATCGCGCCGCGACAAATCTTCTTCGAGAGTAGCTTCTTTCACATGAGGCTTCCGCGAATCCACGTCATAGCTTTCTTTCCGTGCGCCGACTATTTCCACTTTTACGCCTCCGATTGTCATTTGTGCCGTTCGAAATTTCTCGAACACCACCAACGCGGTTGCGCTCAACTTTCGCCCGACTTCTCTTGCAAACGAAATTGGATCAGTGATTACCATCACATCTATATCTCTATTTTTCCCGCGCGAGAGATCTTCGACAATTCCAAGAATTAAATCCCGGACATATCCGCCGACAACATAGGTTTGTATTCCTAATTTATCGGCAAGCTCTCCAATTTCAAGGAGAATGGGATCATCTATTTGAAAATTTTTCTTTCGTATCATGCTAAAAATGTAGTTGGCCAACCTGTTCGATCAACTTTTTGGATTACAGACGCAAAATATCCTTCGATTCTTCTATTTGCCTGACAATCGTGTCGGCAACCTTCAAAACTCCTAATCCTTCTTCCGGACTTACGACAGTTGGTGTATTATCAATTATGCTTTTGACAAAAAACTCGAGCTCCATCTTCAATGAATTGACTTGCGGCGTTTCCAGCTGCTCATATATTATTGCTCGCGCTGAATCGCCGACACCGATTGTTCCGAGATTTATTCCGGCCGGCGCAGGCTGATTTGGTTTTATCGCGCGATAAACTTCGGCCATTCCGTCGGTAAAGTCTAATGAAATATAAGCGTCTCGTTGGAAAAGTCGCATCTTCCTCATTTGCCTCTGTGAAATTCTACTCGAAGTCAGATTCGCAACTGTACCATTCTTGAATTTGATTCGTGCATTTGCAATATCAACCGTCTCCGAGATGACCCCGACGCCGCTCGCGTCGATGCTGTTCACAGGACTTTTTACAAAATTCAAAATCAGATCTATATCGTGTACCATCAAATCGAGGACGACCGCGACATCTGTGCCGCGCGGCGTGAATTGAGCGAGGCGGTGCGATTCGACAAACATCGGTTCCAATTTCAGGTGCGAGAGAGCCAGCACAGCAGGATTGAATCTTTCAATATGTCCGACCTGAACTTTAACTTTCCTCTCTTTCGCTAATTTGCAAATATTTTCAGCTTCTCCAACCGTTGAAGTCACCGGCTTTTCTACAAAGCAATGCTTACCAGAATTCATGAATCTGACCGCTATCTCATGATGGACACTTGTCGGAGTAACTATCGAGACCGCGTCCACCGCATCCATCATTTCTTTCAGAGAGCCAAATGACTTTACGTTTAATTCCGTCGAAATGTTTTGCGACTTCGATTTATCAATATCGAAAACGCCGACCAAATTTGCGCTCGCCACTTGTTTGAGCAGTCGAGCATGGCTTTGTCCCAGATGACCGACTCCGACAACTCCGATATTCACCTTTTCATTCATTATTATTTTCACACCGTATTACTTGAACAAAATGGACTTTCCCGTCTTCAGTATAATTCGCATTCAACAACGATTTGCATCCTGAAAATAACGTATCGACCTTGGATATTCGTTGCGCCACATAAATTATCTTCCTTTCTGGAACGCCCATATTTTCTCTCGATGGAATCAACTCGGACATCGGCAGAACATTTCCTTGAACGGCGAGCACCATCTTGCCCAATTTCACCGACAATTCTTCCGGGGAAAAATTACTGACTAATTGATCATCTCCACCAGCGGACATGATAGCTGCCGCGACTTTGTTCACCGCTTCAGTCCTTTCAGCACTCTCCGTAAGAACAACATCATTTAGAAATTTGTTATTCGCATATAAATCGCTAAAAAGAAAAACCCCGACAAAGACGAAAACAAATGTTTCAGAAGGAACAAGCTTTAAATTCCACAAAGATGCAAAGCCTTGTAGAAAAAACATAGCGAGAATCGACGAGACCACCAAGGCCACGAAGAAATTCATCGTGGATGGCAGCACCACACATAATGTGCAAGATGTGACCCACAACATGAACGTGTGGAAATGCGTTTTATAAACATCATAACGTTTCTTAACAAGCAGATAAATAATGCCGCCTATATTCAATATATTAACGATGTATAACGGTACAACGCCGACAGAATTCCATATAAGATCGCTTTCGCCGATCGGCACAGAGAAAATCCGCACTGACCCAGAATATGTGGAATAGATGAAGAGAACCAACACAACTCCGAAAAAGCCTGCGGTTGAAGAAAGAACTCGCGGAACAATCTTCTTTCTGTCTGTTAAATTCTGGAGCAAACCGAGAATCGTAATCAAAAACATGATCAACCCCGGCAGATTTGCAGCCATGGCAGCTCCCGACAAAATTCCCGCGAAAATATATTCATTCTTGTAAAGTGCGGTGAGAAAAACGACGGTTATTACAGCAGCAATTGCTGCCGGTCCACCCGAAACTGCGGCAACAACTGAAAATGGGGATAATGCCGTTAAAAAAGCACACAAGACCCCCCAGAAACGCTGGCCCAACATGTAATCGAGAACCTTAGAAATTAAGATCAAATTCAAAACAATTAATGCGAGCCCGAATATTTTGACAAGAACAATCGAATGCGGCATCACCATTTTGTTTATCAAGCCGAAGAACTCCCACACAACCGAGCGCGCTTCAGAAATATTCCCGAACATCTGCGAGTGTACCACGTCTTGTTGTGCCACGTAACCATAAACGGGAGATAATTCTATTCCACGAAAGCGCCAGCATGTAAGGAGAGCTGTTAAGATCGCCGCTCCCACCAGGTACCTGGCATATTTATCAACCGCCGAAAAGTTCATTTAATGTCCTGACCTGGTGGAGTTGAAACCATTGGGCAAAAGCATCTCGGAAAGTTCCTGTACCGAATTTGCCTTAATGCATTCTGTACCATCAAAGCGATTCGCCGGTACGAATTCATCGTACAAAGCTGCGATGAAGTGTGTCTTTGCCGAAGCCGCAGCTTTATAGTCGGAAAGTGAATCGCCTATCAAAATTGCTTTGCCCGGCTCGACGTTGAATTTGCGCAAGGCAAACTCGATTCCCTCCGGATGCGGCTTGTGATTCATCACGTTAGAACCTGTGATGATGACATCAAATAAATTTTTCAATCTATGATATTTGAGTGTCATATCAGTCGTATCGGTTCCTTTCCCAGTGAAGACACCGAGATGACCGCCGGATTTTTTCAGCCCATTCAAGAGTTCCGGTATACCGGAGAAAACCACACTTTCGTTAATGTGCGTTTCGTAGTAATGAAGATACTCATGCCATGCGCGATCAAAGTTAGTTGCACCCATCATATTCTTTATGCACACGTCTTCCGGCGGACCGAAATAAGACATGATTTCCTGCGGAGTCAACTCAATTGATTTGTATTGTCGCATCACAAAATTGAAACTGTCAAAAATTAATTGATGCGTGTCGGCAAGCGTGCCATCAAGGTCGAAAATCACTAATGAAAATTTATTTCCCACTTTTTTCTATCGACCCTTTTTCAAAATAATCTTCAAATATTTTTACAATTCTCTGAGATGCCTTACCGTCGCCGTATGGGTTGAGAGCACGGCTCATCTTAATATATTCTCGTGTGTCGTTGAGCAAAGTGGCGACACCGTCAACAATTTTTTCCTTATCGGTCCCGACAAGCTTTACCGTCCCGGCGTCGACCGCTTCAGGCCGCTCGGTAGTTTCGCGCATGACTAAGACAGGTTTGCCAAGAGATGGCGCTTCTTCCTGTACACCGCCGGAATCTGTCAGGATCAAATATGATTTCTCCATTGCGTAGATGAACGGCTCATAGTCTAAAGGTTCGATAAGGTGGACATTTTTAATTCCGCGCAGGATTTTGTTCACCGGCTCACGCACGTTCGGATTGAAATGAACCGGATAGACGAAATTCACATCCGGGAAATCCCCGGCAAGTTCACTTATCGACTCACAAATATTTTTGAAACCTTCTCCAAAATTTTCTCTTCTGTGTCCGGTGATCAGCACAGTCTTTTTGGAAAAATCAATCCCATCGAATAGAGAGCCGAACTTTGCCGGTGATGATTTCAGCATTTCAACGACATGAAACAGCGCATCGATCACCGTATTCCCGGTTACAAAAATATTTTCCGACGGAATATTTTCTTTGAGTAAATTGTCTCTAGACCATGGCGTCGGCGCGAGATGAATGTCAGCGACAGCGCTGGTTATTCTCCTGTTGATCTCTTCGGGAAAAGGCGCAAACTTGTTTCTCGTTCGCAAACCGGCTTCAAGATGCGCAACTTTTGTCTTCGTGTAGAAAGCAGCAAGTGCTCCTGTAAAAGTTGTCGTCGTATCGCCTTGGACAACGACCAGGTCCGGCTTCACTTCGGCAAGAACCTGCTGAAGTTTGGAGATTATCCTCGAAGTTATATCGAACAAGCTCTGATCGCTCGTCATGATGTCTAGATCGTAATCGGGTCTTATCTTAAATATCTTCAAAACTTGGTCTAGCATCTGCCGATGCTGGGCCGTGACGCAAATCTTCGATTCAAAATTTCTGCTTTTTTCTATTTCTTTTACCAGCGGCGCCATTTTGATAGCTTCGGGGCGCGTGCCGAAAATAAACAAAATTTTCTTTGTCATTATCTTTTAAATTTAAATTGTACCATCCTGAATGCAATAAAGAATTGGATTGTATATAATTTAGCGCTTTTGCCTGTGATGACCAATGGTTGGGCAGGGCCTCAACTTGTTTTTTCTGCTAATAATTGGCCTGAATATTCGATTGCCCCCTGCAACGGGAAAATGAACACCTCGGAATAAAGGATTACGCCGTCTTTATTCTTATTGCCGTGTTTTCACTAACGCGAGCGCATCCGTTAGCTTTTTGAAAGTGTCGGGCAAGTCCTCGGAAATAATTTTCGTATCAGCGAGAACAGTCATGAAGTTTGTGTCTCCGTTCCATCGTGGTACAATATGGAAGTGGACATGCTCGGCGATGCCGGCGCCGCTCACTTTTCCGAGATTCGCACCGAAGTTAAACCCGTCCGGATGACACGTCATTCGCAGCAGCTTGATTGCCAACCTCACCTGGCTCATGACATCTGTGTTTTCTTCATCGGTTAAATCTTCGAAACTTCCTTTGTGAGCAAACGGCACGACCATCAAATGGCCGCTATTGTACGGATAAATGTTCATCATGATCGCGGAAAGGGTCCCCCGGTAAACGACGAAATTTTGCCTGTCATCACGTTCGGAAAATTTCTCGCAAAAGATGCACTCCTTCTGCGTCCCATCACCCTTTTCGGAAATCGATTCAATATATTTAGACCGCCACGGCGACCACAACCTATCCATTATTTTAGATTTTAAATTGACAATTTTAAATTGATATTTATTCCTGTTCCACTTTATCCTTTTGTGCTTCAGCGACAATCTTCTCGGCGATTTCCTTCGGAACTTCTTCATAATGTGAGAACTTCTGTTTGAAGACACCGCGCCCCTGCGTCATGCTCCGCACCACGTTAGCATATTTGTACAATTCCTTCAGAGGAACTTGCGCATGGATTTTTTGATTAATTCCTTCGGCTTCCATCCCGAGAATTTTTCCTCGTCTGCCGGAAATATCGCCCATGATGTCGCCCATATGCTCGTCCGGAACTGCAACTTCAAGCTCGTAAATCGGTTCGAGCAAAATCGGCTTCGCTTCCTTGAAACCTTTCCTGAACGCCATCGACCCCGCAATCTTGAAGGAAATTTCATCTGAATCGACCGTGTGATATGTACCATCAAACAAAGTCACTTTTACATCAACCACTTTGTGTCCGGAAATTACACCTTGAGTCATTGTATCCACGACGCCTTTCTCGACGGCTGGAATAAATCTTCCGGGAACAACTCCGCCGACTATGGCGTCAACAAATTCAAATCCACCGCCGCGCGGCATTGGCTCAAGTTTTAAGTGAACATGCCCGTATTGTCCTCGACCGCCGGATTGCTTTTTATGTTTGTACTCGGAGTCAGCCATAGAGCCTCTTATTGTTTCGCGGTACGGTATATCGGGCTCGACCATGTCAACATCAACACCATATCGCTCTTTGAGCCGTTTAGTCACAGCTTGCAAATGCGTTTCGCCTTGTCCGCTTATGACCGTTTGACTTAACTCAGGATCAACTTCGGCGAGAAATGTTGGATCTTCTTCATGAAGCGCGTGCAATCCTGAAGCAACTTTGTCCTCATCATGCCGAATTTTTGAGACGATCGCCACGCGCATGATCGGCTCAGGAAAATCTATTTTTTTCATGACGAGCGGAAAATTCTTACTGCTCAGCGTGTTGTTAGTGTGCGTATCTTTCAGCTTGACTACGGCAGCGATATCGCCGGCAATGACTTTCGAAATTTCCTTTCGATCTTTCCCATTCAACACATATAAAGTTCCGAGTCGTTCGCTTTTGCCGTTCGCCTGATTAACAAGATCCATGCCGGGCATGACTATTCCCGAATAAACTCTGAAAAGAGAGAGCTCACCGATGTTTCGTTCAGAAATCGTTTTGAACGTGAACAATGCAGTTTCGCCGCCGGGGTTGCATGCGACTTGCACTCCCTCTTTTGAATTTCCGATTTTGTATCCGACACTTTTCGGAGCGGCATCAGGTGATGGAGCATAGTCCCCGACAAAATCAAGAATTGAAGTTACACCGACAAGCTGTTGGCCGGCAGCGGCAAATACGGGAAAGACTTTTCTTTCAACAATCGCTTTCTTCAAACCGGATAATATCTGTTCATCTGTCAACCCGCCATTTTCGAGGAAAGCATTCAATAAACTCTCGTCCGTCTCCGAAAGCTGCTCGATCAATTCCTCGCGGTATTTTTCTGCCAATGCTTTAAATGTGGCAGGAATTTCGTTTTCGGTGTACTTACCTTTTGCGTTGCGGTCAAATTTCAAAAGTTTCATCTTCAAAACATCGACCACGCTGTCGGCACCGGCTCCTTCACTCGCTGGAAATTGGATGACAGCCGCATCATGGCTCAATTTATCACGAATTTGCTGAAGTTTTCTTTCGAAGTTAGAATGTTCAGCGTCTACTTTATTGATTACGAAAATCACGGAGTTCTTGTATTCTTTTGTGAATCCCCAATCGATTTCCGTTCCAACCTCAATTCCTTCTACCGACTTTATGAAGACCAATGCAATGTCGGATACACGCAGAGCCGCTTTTACTTCACCCATAAAATCCGGATAACCTGGCGGATCAATCAAATTAAACTTCAGTTCGCGCCATTCAATATGGAGCAGCGACGTGCTGATTGAAATTTTTCTCTCGATCTCATCATGGTTATAGTCGGATACTGTATTCCCTTCTGCGACGGTGCCCATTCGACTCGTAACACCTGATGCATAAAGAACAGCTTCAGCAAATGTAGTTTTCCCGGCACCGCCGTGACCAATTAGTGCAATGTTTCTGATATTGGATGGAAGATACTCCTTCACGTGGAGCTCCTTTCAAATTAACTTTTAAGAACCCGCAGGAAAGTTTTTATTCCTCTTGTAATTCCGGCAACAAAACCTGCGGCGTCCAATATTGGATATTCAATTTTTGATTGTACTTTTCGCTCCAGATCGACAATGTTTTCAACCGCGTCAACGAGTGAATCCAAAGCTCCCTTGACATTCGTGATTTCACCATCAACGCTTTCCGCAATCTCTCTGATCTTTCCGGTGATTACTCCCGTATTCTCCAGAAGCGGACCGGACTTCTCGGAAATCTCTCTCACGGAACTTTCGAGCTGGTTGAGAACATGTTTGGCATCTTTCATCAGGACGATTGAATAGATGCTCGCTGCCGCAACTGCGAGCAGCGCAATCGAAGCAATTACGAGAAAAAATGTCATCACGACATCTCCTAACTGTTTTTACTTTGCTCTTCTTTAAACGCGTCGGCACCCGCCTTTATAGCCGCTTTCAACTTGCTTCCTTCGCCTTTAGCCTGATCAAAAACCTTTTCTGCGTCTGAAAGAAGTGTCCCGGCACGCTGTTTAGCCTGGCCGAGAATTTTCTCCGAACGTTTTTTACCTTCGTTGATCAGATCTCCGGCTTTTGTCCGCGCTTGCTGTAACTGATTCTGTGCAGTCTCTTTCAGTTCATCTGTTTTTTTCTTTATGTCTTTTCGAAGCTCCTTCCCGGATTTGGGTGCAAGTAGCAGCGCTGTCACTGCCCCGATAACACTTCCGGCAAGAAAGCCTAACAATAAACCCTTTGTCAAACCATTTTCATCCTGTGCCATGATATACCTCCTATTATTTTTTTCGCGTCTCAAGTTATCAACGCCTGTAGTAAAAATCAAGAAAACAACAAAAAAGGCCTTTTCCTGTCCATTTATTATCAGGACAGGTTATCAGATAAGTACAATCAGCGACAAGCTAATTGTCAACTCTTATTCATGATCTCTTCGCGTCTCAGTGGACTTAAATATTTCTGAAGTTCCTCTTCGTCGAGTGTGCTATCTTCTAATTGGCCTTGCAAGTAAGCATCATAAGCACTCATGTCAAAGTGGCCATGCCCGGACAAATTGAAAGCGATCACTTCCTCTTTTCGCTCGGACTTTGCCCGAAGTGCTTCATCGATTGCTGCGCGAATCGCGTGAGAGGATTCCGGCGCGGGAATGATTCCTTCACTCTTCGCAAACTTCAGAGCAGCGTCGAACACTTCATTTTGCGAATATGCAACTGCTTGAATTATTTTCTGGTTCACCAAAGCGGAAATCAGGGGAGAAACTCCATGGTACCTTAGTCCGCCCGCATGAATCGCAGGAGGAACAAAATCGTGGCCGAGCGTATGCATTGGAAGAAGCGGTGTCAAACCTGCTGTGTCTCCATAATCATATGTAAAGACTCCTCGTGTCAAAGTGGGACAGGCCGCGGGCTCAACGGCTATTACTCGCATTTTTCTTGCGCGCGGCTTCTCTTCCAAAATCTCTCGCACAAATGGAAATGCAAACCCGCCAAAGTTCGATCCGCCACCGACACATCCGATTAATGTGTTCGGATATTCTCCAGCTTTTTCTAATTGCTTGATCGTCTCTTCACCAATAATTGTTTGATGGAGAAGAACATGATTGAGAACGCTTCCCAAAGAATACTTAGTCTCAGGGTCACTCGCGGCAACTTCAACAGCCTCGCTTATCGCCATTCCCAAACTTCCCGGCGATTCCGGATATTTTTCTAATAATTCTTTCCCAGACTTTGTCTCTTCGCTCGGACTGGCAGTGACCTCGGCGCCCCACACCTGCATCATGATACGCCGGTAAGGCTTTTGGTTGTAAGAAGACCTCACCATGAAGACTTTACAACCCAACTGGAAATAATTGCACGCCATGGCTAGTGCACTTCCCCACTGGCCAGCGCCCGTCTCGGTTGAAAGACGTTTCACGCCTTCAAGCTTGTTGTAATATGCCTGCGCAATCGCAGTGTTCGGCTTGTGGCTTCCCGCCGGGCTGACTGATTCGTTTTTGTAGTATATATGTGCCGGAGTCTCGAGTAATTTTTCCAGCCCGCGTGCCCTGACGAGAGGTGTCGGCCTCCACTTCAAATATACTTTTAAAACATCTTCCGGGATTTTCGTGAATTGCTTTTGGGAGACCTCCTGCTCGATAAGGCTGTGCGGAAAAATCGCACTAAGCTTATCCGGGCTGATCGGCTGATTAGTCTGCGGATCGAGCGGCGGGAGCGGCTTTGTCTTCAAGTCTGCTACGATGTTGTACCACTTCTTCGGGATTTCTCTTTCAGTTAAATAAATCCGATTAGGAATTAGCTTTGATTTCATTTTATTTTTCTTTCACCAAAATTTCGGTTTACCTGCGTTCACCCAGGCTGTGTACCAGTATGCTGCCACTTCTCTGGTCGCCATTTGTATCTATGATTCTGCCATGCCGTTCAATTCGGTATTGAATTTATTGTAATACTCATCGAAATCAATATACTCTATTTTGCCGTTTTTGAATCTCGACATGGCAGACTGAATCACATGAAATACCGACTTTTGCAAAACCATCGGCTTTAAAGTTTTCATTGTGAATTAAATCCCGTGTTGATTAGTCCGTTCATGTGTTAACGCATGGACGGACTATAAAAAATTAATTACCTAATCTTTTTCTTATGACGCATCTTGCGAAGACGTTTCTTCCGTTTATGTGTTGACATTTTATGGCGTTTTCGCTTTTTACCACTTGGCATTGTCCCTCCTAATTTTTAATGTTTGCGTGCTGTTCCATGATCTGCTCGGCTTGCTTTCCCACATCGCTTTGCGGATCAACTTGAACACATTTTTTAAGTGCATCATTTGATTTATTAATTTCGCCGGCATTTAAATAGACTATGCCGAGATTGAAATAGGCCTTCTGGTGTTTCGGATCCATTTCAATAGCTTGATTCAATTGAGCGATTGCATCTTGAGTATGTTCACTTTCATACAATGTAACTCCATAGTCAACTCGTGCATCAATGTTGTCGGGAATTTTATCGAGGTATCTTTTGTAATAAATTACCGCCTGATCATACATACCATTATCCTGGAGCATGTTCGAAAGCTTAAGCGTCGAGACAAGATCCGTCGGGTTCTTATCAACAACTTGTCGCAAGCGATCGATTTCCTGCAGCACATCGGCGTTAGGCTGATTAGTTGAAGATTGCTGCTGTGTACCACCACCGGAATCATCCCGCGGCGGTGTGACTGGTTTCAAACTCATCAGTCCATAAACAAATATACCACCAAGCAGCAAAGCGGCGGCGATAGCAACAATCTGGTACGACTGTAAATGAAATCTTTTCTTGACGGAATTCTGCATGGACGCTGTGGATTTTTGAATTTTGGATTTGGCGGCTTTTTTTTTCGAGGCGTCCGGACCTTTTCCGGGAACCGGCTCATTTATAATAGGGACGGGTTGATTGCTGATTGCTAATGTCTGATAGCCAACCCCTCTTTTGAGAAATGTGCCGCATGATTCACACGATTTCGCATCTGCTGAATTCTGGAAACCGCATGTCGGACATATAACTGTTTCCAATTTCGAATTTCGAATTTCGGAATTGGAATCTTTGTCTGTTGATTGCTGACCGCCGATAGCTGATTGAATTTTTGCGCCACACTTCGGACAAAAGCTGAAGTCATTCAATACTTCTGTACCACAATGTGGACAAAACATAGCCGTCATTTTTGTGCTGCCTCTTCGACGTTTCCGCTTTTATTTTGTCGAATATCCCGTTCGCGGGATTCATTTTTCTCAACCGCAGATCCCGTGCGCGGGAGATGTTCGTCCACAAAAGCTCTAAACTCTTTTGAAACTTTAAAATAAGGGACGAACTGCTCTTTGACCGGGTACGCCTGTCCCGTTTTCGGATTTCGTGCCATGCGTCCTTTTCTCCTGCGTACCTTAAAACTGCCGAAGCCTCTAATCTCAATTGCCTTTCCTTCCGAAAGTGCATTTCGTACCGAGGCAAGGAAACCTTCTACGACTGCTTGGGTTTCTATTTTTGTGAGACCTGTCTGCAAAGCGATCTCTTCAACAATGTCAGCTTTAGTAACGCTCATTATTTCTCCTTATTAGCTCACGTAGCTCATAGAAATTGGCTCTCAACTATCAGCAACGAGCTGTCACCTAATTTAATTTGTATTCCAAGATTGGCTGTTCGATAAAATCTTTTTCAAAAAGATGAATGTTCGAAAAAAAATCGCCGAAAATTACATCTGCAAGTGTTCTCTGCTTTTTAGCTTCGATTACAACCGGCTTACCTTTTATTCCGCCAAACTTCGCCGCTATTTTGATTGCATCTTCAAAAGAACCGAGTGTGTCTATCAATCCCAACTTCAAAGCTTGTACACCGGTAAAGACACGTCCATCTGCAAACTTTTTCAAATTGTCAACAGAAAGTTTTCTTTCTTTAGAAACGACCCCAAGGAATTGTTGATAGCTATTATCAACAACGCCTTGAAAAACTTTTTCATCCTCTTTGGTTTCTGGTCTGAATGGAGAACCGGAATCTTTGTACTCGCCGCTCTTGATAACATTCATTTGCAAACCGATTTTATCCATCAGCTTAGTAAAATTCGGGAAGGTCGCAATCACGCCGATGCTCCCCGTTATCGTCCCGGGATTCGCGATGATTCGCGTTGCACCGCAACTCACATAATAACCGCCGCTCGCGGCGAGCGCCCCCATCGAGACAACGACCGGCTTCACAGAATCTCTCACCGACTTTACTTCTTCATAGATTTCCTGGCTTGCCGCGACTCCGCCACCTGGGCTATCGACTCGAAGCAAAATGGCTTTGACGCTGCCGTTCTCTGCAAGAGCCTGCAGCGTCGAGACAATTTCCCGCGAAGAAAGAATCGTTCCATTCAACTCAACCACAGCGATCTTTGCACCCGATCCCGAAAGATCGTACTCGCTTTCCTCAGACGTTCCACTCGACATCACAACAATCACGAGGATGCTGCAAGCGAGGACTACACCTATCAACCAGAGAAAAACTTTTGTAGATTTCTTCATCGAATTCCGAACAATACTATATATAAGTCTTAGTTACTCAATATTTTAGCACTTATGTCAATGAAAATCAATTTAGGAAAACTCCCATAGAAATACCGACGAGATCCATGCCAAAAGAATTCAACGCAAAGGATGTAAAGCGCTGCTAAGAAAATAATGAAAAAATTTTTGCCGTAAACTTTCTTTGCGTATCCTTGCGAACTTGGCGGTTAAATCGATGCCGGCGGTCTTCAATCAAGCTTCTCGGACCTAACCAACATTTATTGTGAAAATACTTCCCACCACTATACTTGCGATGATAACAAAAAAGACTATGGCAGTTACGAAGACAAACTTTTTGTCCTTCTCTTTCCAAAATGCAAAAATAGAAATCAGCACTCTGCTGACAGGCGTTAGAATAAGACTGATCGTTCCGAGGTAGAGAAATGATCGTGGGTTCAATGACAAAACGCCCGATATAAATGACCCAAAAGAGTGAAAGTATTGCTTGGAAATCTCCGGAACAGATTCTCCTTTTGTAAAAAGAAGAGTTAATCCGATGATATAAAATCCAACAGTTGTGTATATGCCAGTTGCGAGGATGATGGTGACGACCTTATTTATAAACTGCACCTCGGACTTATCAAGTTGAAGATTCGGCTCTCGGGAGTGAGAAAAATCGCTCATAACAATCCAGGTAAATTAATATTGAGACCCGATGACAACCCTTTCGCAAGCATCTGGTAACCGAGGTATATCATGAGAACAAAGAAGACCGTTTTGATCACTCGGCTCTGCAGCTTATTCATGACCGCGCTGCCGAAAGTCGCTCCCAACATCGTTCCGAGAGCAACGGGGGCAACGACATAAAAGTTGATCCCGCCCGCGATGAAATAGACAACCGCACTGATTGCTGCAGTGACACCGATCATAAACTTGCTCGTTGCGACAGCGACTTTCATAGGAATTCCCATGAGCGAATTCATCGCTGCAACTTTAATAACTCCACCACCGATACCCAACATTCCCGAGCCGATGCCGGCAAGCGACGAAATCAAACTTCCTTGAATCGTCCGCGTCGCCTCGTAATCGACTTCCCTATGCATTGCAACATCATGATAATTGCCGGTCAACTTAAGCGAACGTGAAATCTTATCTGAAGATATTCCACTTTTGTAAGCTCCTGTTTCAATCATTTTATCTTCTTTCTTGCGAGTTCTAAACGAAACTATCGCCATATAAAAAATCAGCGCCGCAAATGTCACGGCAAGAATCCAACCATGTACCATGACACCGATAACTGCCCCGACGAGAGCGCCGAGCGTAGTCGAAATCTCGAGGAACATCCCCAAACGCACATTCGTGATTTGCTGATCAACATAAGAGCGTGCGCCGGCGATTGAAGTAGCAATTACCGAAACGATGCTTGCAGCTATTGCAGTGTGAATCGGGAGGTGGAAGATAACTGATAATGCGGGGACGATTACAATGCCGCCGCCGATTCCGACAAGCGCCCCAAAAAATCCTGCGAAGATCGCTATAAGGAACATAATAAAATACATCACAAACATGGCATGAATATATTTTGCCCACCCAAAAAAACAAAGGTAATATTTATTGTTGTATCATACCACAATTTTTGACTAAATTAGAGCGTATAAGCTACTTATATATTTCAACTTAATGAAAAAAATTTCCTGTTACGTTCGATTGATGAGACCCAATCAGTGGGTTAAAAATGTATTCGTATTAGTTCCACTTATATTTTCAAAAAACCTCTTTAATGTCCCTTTATTTGCTGGATCATTCCTCACATTCGTCTCTTTCTGTCTTGCCGCATCATCTATATACATCGTTAATGACATAGCCGACATTGAATTAGACAAGCTTCATCCGGTCAAGAAAGATCGCCCGATCGCCGCAGGTACGGTAACGGTATGGGAAGGTTGGAGCATAGCGGTTGCCTTGTTCGTCATTTCCTTCATGGTGCTCCTGCTCGGTGACATTCGTTTGACCGTGATAACGCCGATTGCCGCATACATAATTATAAATTTGCTTTACTCTTTTGTACTCAAACAAATAGTGCTGATCGATGTATTTGTAATAGCTGCGGGATTCATTCTCAGAATAATTGCAGGGGGTTATGCCATAGATGTGAAGATTTCCAGTTGGTTAATAATGACGACTCTCTTCATTTCAATTTTTCTCGGCGCCGCGAAACGAAGAGGCGAGTTTGTCCATCTTAGTCAAAGCAGTGATGAATCTTCCAGAAAGGTTCTCATCAATTATGACTTGAGTTTGATTGATCAGATATTATCGATTTCGTCCGCAAGTGTTATTATAACTTATGCGTTGTATACGGTTTCCGATAGAACTGTTCTAGCATTCAAGACCGAGGCATTAATTTTTACAACGGTCTTCGTGGTCTATGGAATTTTTAGGTACCTTTACCTCATACACAAAATGGGACTCGGTGAAAGTCCGATTAATGCTATTTTCACCGACAAGCCGATGGTCATCAACATAATTCTCTATGTCATCTCTGCAATCGCGATTATCTATAAGCAGGAATTGATCCGCGTCGTTTCAAAGTATGTCCCGTTCCCGTAAAGCTGAGTTAATTTTACTTTCGATAACTCTAATCTGGGGCGGAACCTTTGCGGTCGTCAAGTTCGCACTCACAAACTCATCTCCACTTACTTTTCTTGCGATAAGATTTGGAATTGCCTCGCTGATCTTCCCGCTTATCTACAGAAAAAATTATTTCGCGATGGACAAAGCGACTTTCATCGGCGGAATATTTCTCGGAGTTTTATTGATGATCGGATTCGCTTTTCAGACAATCGGTTTGAAATATACCACTTCGTCAAAGTCTGCTTTCATCACCGGACTTCTCGTTGCCTTCACGCCGATAGCTCAGGCAACCATAGAAAGAAAGTTTCCCTCAAGAGGAAATTTAATCGGGGTGGGACTCATCGCTGTCGGGCTTTACCTTCTCACTTCACCGACTGGACAAGGCCTCAACATCGGCGACATACTCACACTCTTCTGTGCCGTCTCGTATGCGATATATATTGTCTATTTAGACATCTTTTCAAAAAAACATGACGTCTCTAATCTGACAATTCTCCAACTTTCCGTCACGAGTCTCCTGTCAATTGCGGTAGCGCCATTTGTTGAGACGATGGAAGTGCATTTTACAACCGGACTTGTTTGGGCGCTTCTCTATACATCAATTCTCGCGACAGTGTTCGCAACTTATTTGCAGACAAAATATCAGCGTGATACGACTCCTGTCAGAGCAGCGATAATTTTTTCTATGGAGCCTGTCCTCGCAAATGTTATTGCGTTCTTTGCGTTCGGAGAATTTGTCGGATACGTTGGCGTGATCGGGGGCGCACTCATCATAGCAGGACTGTTGACGTCAGAATTAGTCGAATGAAATGGAGAAGTGTCAAAAGTCAAAACAACAATTAAAATGTCAAGACTTAATCAGAATACTTTTGAGTTCTTACTTGAATCTTAACTTTTGGTCTCCTATTTTTGACTTTTTAGCGGAGAGCATGTTACTTCCACATGTAATTAGTAAACTTTTTATGACAAGGACATTATGGAACCATCAAAGTTTGCGAAATTTCTGCCATATAGCAAAGGAAAGAAAGGGAGGCGTTTTGCATGCTGAATTTCACGAGTAAATATATCTCGTTTGTCCGAATGATCCTGGAGATACAATTTGCATTCATAATAATTCTCTGCGAGTCATCCATAGTCTTCGCACTCAATCCTCAAAAGACAATCGCACAGTATGGGCATAGCATCTGGATTCGAGAAAACGGTTTGCCGGCGAATGGCGTCAACGCTGTTCTGCAAACTCGCGATGGATACATTTGGCTCGGCACAACATCAGGCTTGTTCCGATTTGACGGTGTAGCTTTCAATGAGGTGAGCACAAACCCGGAAATTCCCGGACTCCATGAAAGCATATCTGTGTTGTGTGAAACGAGAGATGGGAGTTTGTGGATCGGGACTCAATTCAAAGGCCTGCGGCGCTTAAAGGATGGGAAGATATATCCTTACGGCTTAAAGGAGGGATTTTATAATACGGCGGTGTATGACTTTTTCGAAACGCACAATGGACATCTTTTGATAAGCACAGGTATGGGTTTCTTTGAGTTCAACGAAGGAAAGTCCGCGCCAATTTTAGTCGATCCAACTTATAGCAGAGCTATCGCCGAAGATTCATTAGGTAGAATTTGGGTGGGCACTTATGAGGGCATAAAAATATTTGACGGGGCCAAATTGACTCAACAGCGTACCATTACAACCGCTGACGGCTTGCCTAACAACTTGGTTACAGACATCTTCACAGATCGACAGTCAAATGTCTGGATCGGAACTTTTAGTGGATTGGCAAAATGGCATAATGGCAAGATTAAGGTTTACAACACGAACAACGGCTTATCGCATTATCATGTCAATGCAATATATGGAGACCATGATGGTAACCTTTGGGTCGGAACGCGGGGAGGGATTGACCGTTTGTACGGAAATAAGTGGACGACTTATACAGTTTCGGATGGCTTGACCGACAACGACGTTTTGTCATTCGCGGAAGATCATGAAGGAAGCCTTTGGGTTTGCACATCAGATGGATTAAATCAGTTCAAAGATGTCGGCATTACTGTCTATTCGACTTCCGAAGGTCTCGCAAACAATCACGTATCGAGCATTGTTGAAACACCTGATAGAAGTCTGTACTTCCTCAGCGATCAGGGGTCAAATGTCACCAAGTTAAAGGATGGCAAGATCGACACTTTTAATATTCCCGTGGGACCAGCTTACGTAGCACACGATGGAAGCCTGTGGATTGGCCAGAACGGATTGCTCTTCAATATTAAAAACGATAAGCTCAAGCGCTACGACACCCGGTCGGGTTTGCCGTCAAAATGGATATCCGCAATTACGGAAGACAATAAAAGCCTTATCATTTATGCAGATCATACCGACATTTTCAGGTTCGTTGATGGTAGGTTGGAACCTTATCTGATGGCAAACGGGCAGCAATATCATTCACCTGAAAAATATATCGTTTGCTTTTACCCGCAATCTGATAGTGTGTTGTGGATTGGAGGGGCGGATTCGTTGGCGAAAATACAAAATGGTAAAATAACGGGCTTCACAACGGCAGATGGATTAGCAGGTAACTGGATAACTTCTATCTATGACGACCATAAAGGAAGTTTGTGGATTAGTTCTCCGCAAGGTGGCCTTACTCGCTACAGGGATGGCAAGTTTACTGCTTTTAATACCAAGATTGGTTTGTTCAATGACGAGATTTATTGTGTTCTCGGTGACGATTATGGAGGACTTTGGTTAAGCAGCGCGGCAGGCATCGGGTATCTTAGAACGCAGGAGCTGAATGATTACGCTGAAGGCAGAACAAGTGTCATACATTCAAAAGTCTATTCAACCGCAGACGGGATGAAAACAAATGAGTGTTTCGGCGATTGGCAGCCTGCCGGATGGAAGGCACACGACGGGAATATATGGTTCGCGACGAGCAAAGGCGCGGTTCTGATTGACCCAAAGGCATTTAAACAGAACAAGTTGCAGCCGCCGGTGGTAATAGAACAAGTTGTTATGGACGGAAAGACTGTACCATCAAACCATTTTGTTAGACTTTCTCCCGGTACAAAGAATTTAGAATTCCATTATACTGCATTGAGCTTCCTGGTGCCGGAAAGAGTATTATTCAAATATAAGTTGGAAGGCTATGACCATGAGTGGGTCGATGCCGGCACAAGACGCACAGCATATTATACCAACCTTCCCCCAGGCACTTACCGTTTCCAAGTGATGGCGTGCAATAATGACGGCGTGTGGAATGAGACAGGTGCAAGTTTTAGCTTTGAACTTCTGCCGCATTTCTATGAAACATATTGGTTTTACGGACTTCTCTTTCTATTTATCTGTGGAGTAGCATTCGGCATATATCGATTACGTGTTTGGCAATTTTTGGAAAGAGAAAAAGAACTTAGTGTGCGCATTCAAGAAGCGTTAGCAAGTATCAGAACATTAAGCGGACTTATTCCCATTTGTTCTAACTGCAAAAAGATTCGCGGCGACAAAGGATACTGGGAACACTTGGAAAAGTACATACAAACTCACTCAGACGCAAAATTCTCCCACGGGCTTTGCCCTGAGTGCATGAAAAACCTTTATCCAGAATTTGATAAAAGTAGTGAAGGAAAAATCACAGACGCTTAACCACGAGATTAGTTCAAAATCAAAGTTCAAAAGTTTTAACTGCTATGTGGCACTTTTGAATTTCGACCCGTCATTGTGGTATACTGAAGAAAAATTTTGAGCCTTTGCCTATCTCACTTTCAGCCCAGACTCTTCCGCCGTGCAATTCGACAAGGCGTCTCGTCAACGCAAGTCCCAACCCGACGCCGCGGTATCTTTTTGCATACGGGTTTTGAGTTAATTGTTCGAACGGCTTGAAGAGTCTTCCGATATCTTCAGCCTTAATTCCCATTCCGAAATCTTCAACGCAAAAATGAATCGACGTGTCGTTCTGCGAAACATTCAGATCTATTTTCCCATTCGAATGACTAAACTTTATTGCATTCGACAGCAAGTTGATCACTATCTGCCGGAGTTTCTGTGGATCTGCATAAATCTCGCCGATCGACTCATTGACATACGTGCCGATTAGTATTCCCTTTTCCGAAGCCATAGGTTTGACAATATTGACGGCTTGTACCAGCTCATCGTATAATGGAAATCGCGACTTTTCTAATTTGAGTCTTCCGATTTCAAGCCGCGACAAATCGAGAAGATCGTTAACAAGCTCGAGCAAATGTCTTCCGCTGCTATTGATGTTCTCGCTGAATTGATGTGCCATTTCAGGGGGCATTTCGCTCAAATCGGTATCCAGAACTTCGCTGAAACCGATTATCGCATTCAGTGGAGTTCTCAACTCATGGCTCATGTTTGCAAGGAACTCTGTCTTTGAGCGGTTTGCATTTTCTGCTTTTCGCCTTTGAACTTCGAGTGCAATTGTGTTTTTTTGCATCTCATCAAACAGCCGAGCGTTTCGTATTGCCAGCGAACTTTGATTCGCAAATAGTTCGAGCAGTACCTTGGAATAATCTTCATCAGAGAAAAGACAACAGAGTAATCCTTCGGGTGTATTGTCAATATTCAGTGGAACCAAAACAAATTCTTTCGCTTCCCATCGAGTTATCACTTCTGGAACATCTTTATCACCGACATAAAATCCTAAAAATTCTCTGCTGTCTGAGCCGGTGTAAGGTTTGCGGCTTGAGGCAAGTTTCCGCAGAAATTCCAATTTGCTCTCGGGAAGCTCGATGTTCCGCAAATCAATGTTATACATTTCAACAAGTTTCTCGATAGCTTCTCGACCGTTTCCAGAATAATAGCTTGAATTCAGTGTTTTGGAACGCGGATTGAAAAGAAAGAGCGCAGAAAAATACGCGCCCGTTACTTCCTGCGCACTTGATACAGCTCGTTCCAAAACATCTCTGACACTTCCCGGCGAAGCGAGTGCCATGCTGCTTTCCTGGAGCTTGAGAAGATGCTTTGTAAATACCTTGCTTTGTTCCAGATATTTTTTTTCACCGAGAGTATTCATGAACTCCGTAATGCCGGGAATGAGTATCTTCATCGCGTATCCAATCAAAAAGATGCCGACAAGATACAATCCGAAGTACTGGACAAAATTGTATGGAATGATGAAGGAATCGGGAACAAGAAATTTCAAGTTGCCCATCGCCATCCCGATCGTTATCATAACTATACCGATCGGCAGGTATTTCCAGCCGACTAAATCGCTGTACCGTCCCTGCCTGCCATAGTAGATTGTACCCCACGAGATTGCAAGCATCACAAAAAAAACGGCAGCTTGATAGATTGTGAAAATCATTAAGGTTAAATCGTTCTTGAATACTCAGAGGTCTCGAGCTTCCATACCGGCACACCGCAATATCGTTTCCCTTCGGGACAATATGGCTTTGTTCCAGCCATCAACCGTATCGTGCAAGGCGGCAGCAAAAACTTTCCGAGATGAGGATGAACGTTTTTTATCTGTTTCACTTCATCTAACGAAGCTTTCCAGATTTCTTCCTGCGCGTTGTAGCAGAGTCGCATCTCGACTTTATGATGAAGGTTCAGCAAATCCGCCGACTCAGTGAATCGAATTGGAAAAGCATTAGGAAGAAGGTACGCCACATATTCCTTCTTTATATTCATGGACAAAAGCTTATTCATCGCATCCCACGCCATATCCATCGTCTGCCGGTAAAGTTTTTCCACGGCTTCGTCCATCCGAGCTAATTTTGGGATAATGTAGTCCGGTTCGGTTCTCATATGCTCGGTTATAACCGGGCGCGATGCCGGCGTCATTCGGTGTCGCTGGTCTTGCGAATCGGCGGTATGGCTCAACTTTTTCTTGAATGTGTATGAAGCGTGGTACAGGGCGCGGGAAATTTTATCATGAGTAGTGAGAACAAGTGAGTTACCGAAGATTTTATTCTTAGCCGGGTCGATGGCAAGCGAGATGGCTTCACCATCTGAAAGTTCCGACAAGCTCTTGCCGAGGACTTCACGAACCGAATCAGCGATGATTTTTTCAGAATTCACTTTGTAATCAACCAACTTAGAAGTATGGTCTCCCAAGTCGCGGTCAAATTCTTCGATGAAATGAGACTCGGTTCCATTTCTATGAAAAATGTTCTCAGAAAAATAATTTTCAGGAAGCGGCTCCTCCAAAACCATTTTATAATTCGGATCGAAGTTTAGAAGTTCCTGTACCATCATACTCACGACAAGCTGCTGCTCGAAAGAGGCGTCGCCTGCTTTGCACATTTTCGCATACCTGAGCAGGGTAATCCCGCTCACGGTGTGATAGAGATATGAGAAAGTTGCCACCGGAAGAACATACCTTGCAATTTCCTGAGCTTTCTTCTTAATCTCTCCGGCGAATCGTCTGTCGTTTTTACGATTAGGAAATCTCTTATAATACTCATCACCTGCCGGCTTTATTAATAGCTCAACGAGATTTCTGTAAGATTCGACTTGAGCGGCTGCAGTCTTGTTGAAAATATCAAGAGCATCCCCGAGCAGCGGGGGAACGAAGTAGTTGCCTTCTTTTACCTCAACATATCTCTGACTGACTTGCTCTGAATTATAAAACGGATGTGAGTGGAGAAATGACCAGATGAATTGCCGGGAAACATTTGAGAGCTGGAATTGAAATGTTGCATGCTGGAAAGTGGTGTGATGTCCCGCCTCATAGATACCCAGAGCGAGATCGTGGTACTTCTCGACATCGACCGACTCATCTTCGATAATCCCTTTCGAGGAATAACACGTTCGCGCCGCCGCGATAACATTCTTAAAGGAATTCGTGAATGCTTTTACAAGTTTCACTTGCGGCGGATTTGCAAGTTCGACTTTTAATTTATTTCCAATCACGGTTGTCTTTTCCAATCCATTACTCCCTAACGCGACGTAATTTAAAGCAAAGGATAAATCGCCAAGACCGCTGCCTTGCGGCAAGCCGCATCATATAAAAAATACATCGTCGGAGCGGCAACGGTGGCATTTGGGCACCTTGGTACTCTTTGCGGTCAAAAATATTTTTACTTTTACTGATCATCGCCTATGCAATTCTCTTAATTACAACTAAAGTTTTATCGTCAGCGTACGTGGATGACGCGGAAAATCCCTGAACGTCTTCCATTATTCCATAACAAATCTTTCGAGGCTCGCAATCCACAAGCTCGGTTATTTTTCGCTTCAACCTTTCTTCACCATAAAGAGAAAAGTTGATGTCGGTCGCTTCTGTAATTCCATCGGTGTAGAGAATAAGCAGGTCATCTTTTTCAAAGTTAACATTGCCGATACGATAACGCGCATTGGGAGCAATTCCAAGAGCCGGGCCAGTGGAATCAAGTTGTGAAAATTCGCCCTTGGATTTTTTGAAGAAAATCGGCGGATTGTGACCGGCATTCACGAAAAGAAAGAGTCCACTTTTACCATCTGTGAACTCACCGTAGAAAAGGGTTACGAAACGTGAATCAGAAAATGTCCAATTGACAAGGTTGTTTATTTTCTTTACCATGGAAGCCATATTGGTTTGAAGCTCGACTCCCATCTTTAGCGCTCCCGACACGTACAAAGCTTCAACAGCTGCACTCAACCCTTTGCTCGCAGCGTCGCCGACAGCAACTCCAAGTCGCTCGCCTTCCTCACCTGCCGGAAGGTAATCAAAAAAATCTCCACCGACGACTCGTTCAGGAATCGAGACTCCGAACATCTGGAACGAACCGTATTTTTGCTCATGCTCCGGCAAGATGCTTCTCTGGATGTCGCGCGCTTTATCGATGTCTTGCTCAAGCTGCTTTGTTCGCGCGAGCGCGCTTCGTTCACGGAGGACTGCCGTAACCGCACTGCCGATAACATTGAGAGTGTCGAAAAGCTCCGGGTTGTCGCCGTCAGTGGTGAAAGCCAATATGTATTGATAAAGTGGTACACCTTTAACTTTTATTTTTTCGCCGACACCGGTTGCAGAATATTTTTCGATTCCTCTGTTGCGGAGGTCCTGGTTCCGTTCAGAATCTAGTACCGTCTTCTGGCTGCCGATCTTAACAAAATCAGGATATTCCGAAACTTTCAGAGTGAAATCATCCGGCATAGATTTGACTTTACCGATCTGTTTTACAATCACATAAGCATTTTTTCTCGGAAGAAGCCGCCAAATTCTTCCGCCTTTTATCCTCATCTCATCAGAGCCAATAATCTCATGCACAACACTCAACAGCAGTTCTTCATCGTTGCGATAATCCTTCGATGCTGTTTTCTCTATCGCATGAAAAAGCTGTCTCTGATTCATCGGTAGTCTACCTTTCTCCATCGTTCTACTACAGCCGAAACATCGACTGCCGGCGGCAGAATGCTCCACTTCGTGTAGAAGTCAACATCTTTGCTTCTCGGAAAAGGATCCGGTGAAGCTATTTTTGTCCGCATCGGCAAGATGCACGCATCTCCTAACAGAAGCGCTTCTCCTTGCCTCAATGCTGGAATTATGTCCAACAGATCTGTCATCGACTCCGGAACAAGCTTCGCAACATAAGCCTGGTCATCCGGATTTGAAAGCCGCATCACAACGAAATTGCTGCACTGCGAGAGAATCGACTCGGCAACATCTATCGGACGCTGACTCACAATCATGCAGCTCACACCATACTTTCTTCCTTCTTTCACGAGCCGCTCGATCGTGTGGCGCGGCGTCTGCGATGAGATACGCATGTTAAGATAGTTGTGCGCCTCCTCGAGGACTAAAAGAATCGGAAGATTAGCTCGATATGGATTCCACATATTGAAATCCAAAACAAGTCTCGCAAGCAATGACACGAGGGCGTTAATAACTTCCTGCGGAACGGTGCTCAGATTTAAAACCATGATCGATTTGCCCGAATTCAATCCGAATAATAACTCAAGAAATTCAGAGAATGTTTCCGTGGTCTTGAACTTCTTCGGCTTGTACAAAAATTCATACCGTTTATCATTTAATCTTGTATCGAATTTAAAAAGAAATCTTGTGAAGTTTCCGTAGAACGGACCTTCCTTACCGTTAGGCAGGCGTTCAGTGTCGAGCGCCTGCATCTTCACTTTTATATCAGCCAAATCAAAATAGACGGGCGAATCAACGGTGATGAAATCCTTGTACGCGGGATTCTTCCCTCTTTTCCCATTCAGAACAATTTCTGACATCGCGACAACTTCGGTGCGTGCGAACGGATCATCCGGATCAACGAAAGTGTCGGCAAGCTCTTCAAAGTTCATTGTCCAATACGGCAATTCAAATTTCCCGATCTCCACTTTCTCGGCAAGTTCGCCGAATGACTCCCCGTATTCATCGTGAAGATCGAGCAAGATTATTCTCGTCCCCGGCAACTTCTCAACTCTCTGAAGTATGGAAGCTACGGTACATGATTTCCCGGAACCCGTAGCGCCAACTACTGCGATATGTCTGCTGAAAAATCTATCCGGGTCAATAAAATTTTTCTTTTCTTTCAAAAGAGAAATATCGCCGAGAGCAAAATCGTACCTGCGATAAGTATTGAAAATCACATCAAGCTCGGGTTCTGAAGGTATCTCGATCGTTGCCCCGGGCCATGGAAGGTCTTCCGTTCCTCTTTCGAATTTCCCATTCATGGACTTCCCAAACAGATTAGCAGAAAACGTGATTGTTGCGTTGGAAGCTAACTCCAGGGAAGTTACCACACCGAGTATCTTTTGCTCGTGTAGCGGAATTGAAATGTATGACCCGACGCTGAAACTTTCGGCAGCCGCTGTTTCGCCTTTTATAGTGGCTCCATGAACGGACACGACACGGCCTGTTGCTTCCATTTAATTCTCCTTTTCAATTATTTTTTTTATTTCCACAATTTTGTTGAGCGCTTCGACTGGAGTAAGATTGTTTACGTCAACATTCTTAATCTTTTCCCGAAGCTCTTCATCACCAAGCTGGAAAATATCGATTTGAAGATCACCTTCTTTATTTTTCGAAATAACTCTGCGCGGCTTCGGCATTTTCGCTCCGGCATTCGGCAACGAGGCCGACTCGGTCGCAGAAAGTTCAAACGACTCCAAGTTCTTCAAAATTTCTTTCGCGCGTGAAGTGACTGCTTTCGGCAAGCCTGCCATTTCGGCGACATGAATTCCGTAACTGTGATCAGCACTTCCTTCGGTAATCTTGTGAAGAAAGATAACTTTGCCGCCGTATTCGCGCACATCCGCTTTGAAATTTTTGACTCTGGGATAAAGTTCGGAAAGTTCATTCAACTCGTGGTAATGTGTGGCAAAAAGTGTTCGCGCATTCCGTGCAGGATTCTGATGTAAGTATTCGACAATCGACCATGCAATCGATACTCCGTCAAATGTGCTTGTCCCTCTTCCAATCTCGTCAAGAAGGATAAGGCTTCGAGGCGTCGCATTGTTCAAAATATTTGCTGCCTCCTGCATCTCGACCATGAAAGTGCTCTCCCCGGCGCTAATGTTATCCGACGCGCCGATTCTCGTGAAAATTTTATCGACGATTCCGATCCTCGCTCGTTTTGCCGGGACAAACGAACCGGCCTGTGCCATCAAAACTATGAGCGCAATTTGCCGGATGAAAACAGATTTGCCGGCCATGTTAGGTCCGGTGATAAGTGCGATTTGCTCTTTTCCTTCCAACAATTTGAGATCGTTAGAAATAAAACTTTCACCGCTCGGCAAAAATTTTTCTACCACTGGATGTCTTCCTGCCTCGATTTCAATATCGAATGATTCGTCAACCGATGGACGCGTGTAATTATTTTCTCTCGCAACGTTCGTGAAAGATATTAGAACATCAGCAAGCGAGAGTGCCTTGGATGTCGCAAGAAGAGAAAGCGAACGCGATGCGACCTCGTCTCTCAACTCCTCGAAAAGCTGCGACTCCAACTTTTGAATTTTTTCCTCAGCGTGAAGGACTTTTTCTTCGTACTCTTTGAGTTCCTGTGTCACGAAACGCTCGGCGTTCACGAGTGTTTGTTTGCGAATGTAATCGGCAGGAGCGCGTGAGAGATTCGCTTTTGTAATTTCGATATAATAACCGAACACAGAATTGTAATCGACTTTAAGAGATTGGATGCCAGTTCGCTGCCGTTCCGTGGTCTGCATGCGCGCAATCCAATCCTTCGCGTTAAAAGAAAGTCCGCGAAGTTCATCCAATTCCGCATTGTAACCTTTTTTAATGACGCCGCCGTCAGAAACTTGAGCGGGAAGATCGTCTGCAAGCGAATCCGACAACCGCTTCAAAAGCGAGACCTCGAGATTAATTCCTGATTCAATTTCGCGCCAGAGGTTAGCAGTGAGCTTGGCAGCCACGCCTTTTATTTCAGGAAGTCTCCTTAACATGGTACGTAGCGCACCGAGTTCGCGTGGCGATGCTCGCTTAGTTGAAACCCTTGCCACTAATCTTTCGAGGTCACCGAATCCTGAAAGAAACTCGGTAAATTCGCCACGCGTTTCCGAATAGCCAATCAGTTCTTCGATTGCATCGAGACGCTCATTAATCTTATTGACGCTCTTTAACGGTTGCAGGAGAATTTTTTCTGAGCAACCTTGCTCCCATCGCAGTCCGTGTCAAATCCAAAACTGATAGAAGAGTAGTATTCCCTTCAGATGCGTTCTCGACGACTTCGAGATGTTTGCGGCTCGTCCGATTGATCTCAAGAAAACCTGAGAGGCTGAACTCAGACATCCCTACGATGTGAGAGAGATTGCCGTTCTGAGTTTCCGCAAGATAATCGAGTGCTGCTCCAGCCGCTTGAATCGCGAGAGTTTTCGACTCGATTCCGAATCCTTTTAGATTTTGAACATTAAAATGGTGTACCAGTTTATCGTAGGCGTAATCGAAATTGAAGATGTAATTATCTCTGTGAGTTGTTATAGATTTCCTTAGAGTATTTCTAACTGCCGGTTCAATTTTGTCGGAAATGGCGCGCGGTAAAACAATTTCCAGCGGCTCGACTCTCGCGAGGTATGTTTCCAACTCATTAATGTCGGCTTGCGCAAAGTTAAATTCTCCGGTCGTCGCATCGCAGAAAGCTATTCCGAACTCACGCTCATCGGAGATCACTGAGGCAAAATAATTATTTACTTTTGCCGACTCGGCGGAGAAATTCACGCCCGGCGTAACGACATCAACTATGTCGCGCTTGACTAAGCCCTTTGCAAGTTTTGGATCTTCAAGCTGTTCGCAGACGGCGACACGATAGCCAGCCTTCACGAGTTTCGGTAGATACTGATTTATCGCATGGTGTGGAAAACCTGCGAGTGGGACTTCTGACGCTCCGCCATTCGCGCGCCTCGTCAGCGTGAGCGAGAGGACTGAACTTGCAATCTTCGCATCCTCTTCGAAGGTTTCATAGAAATCTCCCATTCTGAAAAGGACGATCGCATCAGGATAACGGTCCTTAACTTTCCGATATTGCAGCATCAGTGGTGTGATCGAAGGACCTTTACTCATCGAAACTCTGACAAATGTTTTTTAAAAAAACAGATCCTCAAATCTATACCTCTCCATCCTGATTGCGTTCCAGAGATACCGTACAGGGACAGACTGAACTAGAAGTTCTCCATAATACCCTGTGGACACATCAATCCTCTCTTTAGTGTGAATGGAATATACTTGAGGTAAGAAAGTTTATCAAGATTATCGGAGTGCAACGGTTCGCATAAACATAATATGAAAGCGGGCTTCACGTACGAGCGTTGCCGTTCACAACAACTCGGTTAACGTCTCTCTATCTTTACAAATATACTATCGCTCAGCCCTGGATTTATTTTATAATTTGAATAATATATCTTGACTTTGCCCTTCATTCCATTTTGAAATCGGCGATCATCGCCAAACCCACTCTGAGGTGAATTTGTTTTCGCCGCATCAAAATCAACTTCAACCTTGGTAGGCAACTGGAAATTGTTGAAAATTCCGTAGGAAATTTTCGCATCTGCCTCACTCCCGCGAGGAAGCATAGATGATATTTCCTTAATCAGCCATTCTCTTTTGTCGATCGTCAGGACAATGTTTTGTTCTCGCATACCATTCTTTGGAACCAACGAGATGCGAACAGCGGGATTGCCATCATAAGTCAAAGTGTCTAGCACACTCACATCGAAATTATCCGGATTAAATCTATGAGGATTAAAAACCCCAACATCTTTCGGCAGGACGAAAATCCCTTTTGAGTCTATCTTAACTTTGTCCGGTTCTTTGTAATAAATTTTTGCCTCCATGTCCTGCGCCTTGATGCTTTCAACATCAAGGTGAACTCTGACGTCAACCGTGTAATCCATGATGCGCGAGAATTTTTCCGAGACGTTTAGCAGACATTTCACGCCATCATCCTTTAGAGCAGCAGAAGATAAAACTAAGAATCCAATCAAAACCGGCAGCAGGTTCATCAACTTTTTATATCCTTTCTCAAAAAAACGAAATACGAAATGGCAAAAAACAGGGCGTCATGTCCTAATAGAGCAAAAGAATACTTTAAAACATCATTCCATTTTATCGGCTCATCGAGAAAAAGCTGCCAGATATTCATATAAGTTGTGAACAAATATGGGCGGATAGCTTCAAGAGAATCAAAGGGCAGACTTCCAACGATGAAGAAAATTATCACGACCGCCATGGAACCTATGATGGGACCGATGGAATTATCGACAAGCGTCGAAAATAAAAAAGCGAGCGATCCGACAACTGACATTGACAAGATTGCCGACAGAAAAGCGAGAAGAGTTCTTGAAGCGGCAATGTGTTCCGGCAAAATCACAATGTGCGGAATTCCAGGCTGAAGCCGGATCACGTCTCCGCTTCCGAAAAACGCAAGACCAATTCCGATACAAAGCACCGCAAGGAAAATTATCAGAATTGCAGTATATAAGAACATAGTAAAATATTTGACAAAAATAATCCTGGATCGAGATGGAGGTCGGATTAGAAGAAACCTGATAGTCCCCGACGTGCCTTCGGAAGAGACCATGTCGCCGGCAACCAGAGCGATGAGGAACGGGACATGCACGTAGAGGGAGTTCATAATGAAGGTGGTTATGGTCCAAACGTTTAAAATATTTCCCGTCACAAGAAAATCTGTGTTCAGGTTTCCCGCAAAGCTTCGCGCCATCTCCGCTTCGTTCATTTTGATAATTATTTCAAGAAGGATTACTGCGCCCGCAACCGCCGCGAAGCCGATGTAAGTCCGCCACCGGCGGAAAGTTTTCTGCACTTCGAGAGCGAAGAGTCTCATACTTCCGAGGCTCCTTCCGTAATTTTCAGAAAATAATCTTCGAGAGTCCGCTTTGCTTCAAACGATGCTACATCGACTCCATTTGTGACTAGGAGTTTATTCAATTCTGCTGCCCGCCGTGATTCAATGTGAACATCAATTCCGTTAGCAACCGAGACTATTTCGACCCACCCCGTTTTCTTCAAAAGCTCAACGGCCTTGTCTTGCGGCACCGCTTGCAATGAATAATATGAAGAATCTCCATTCAAAAGTTCAGAAACGGCTCCCTGCGCAATAAGCTCGCCGTGATTTAAGACAGCCATCCGGTTTGCCACAGCTTCAACTTCGGTAAGTAAATGCGACGAAAGAAAAATTGTTGTACCATGCTCCTTAGAAAGTTTCAGAACCAGCTCACGTACTTCCTTCATTCCCTGCGGATCGAGCCCTGAAGTCGGCTCGTCGAGAATTATGAGATCAGGCTTCGTCAAAATTGCTTGAGCGATTCCGAGCCGCTGCTTCATTCCGTGAGAAAATGTCTTGACCTTATCAAATGCTCTCGTTCTTAGCCCGACTATTTCCAGAGCATTAAAGATTTCATCTTTGGTGACTTTGTGCGTGAGCGAACCGAGAACTTCGAGGTTCTTGTAAGCTGACAGGTAAAGATAAAAATCCGGCTTCTCGACAATACCGCAAACTTTTGAAAGAACGAACTCTCTATTTTCTTTAACCTCTCTTCCGAAAATCTTCACACTACCAGCAGTCGGTGAGAGAAGAGTCAGAATCATTCTGATAGTTGTACTTTTGCCGGCGCCGTTAGGCCCGAGGAATCCGAACACATCGCCGGCATGAACTTCAAGATTTAGATCTTTCACCGCCCAGCGATCTCCGAATTTTTTACTGAGCCCCGAAGTCGTTAAAATTGTTTCAGACATTTCTTAATTACCAATGATCAATTCGGATTTTCATACCCAGCGTTTGCTATGGATCCTTTTACATCGACAACCAGGAAATAGACCGCGGTCCCTACCGCGCCGCTGCAAGATATTATTCCCAACACAAGAACGATACACGAAATGGTTACAGCAGAATCCATCATGCCGGCGTGAGTAAATATCCAATTCCAATCGTGAATAGCGCTATCGGAAATCAACGGAAGCCTTTTGTACGGTGCATCTCCGATATAGACGGAAACATTTATCATGTTATGCCCGAGCCAATAAAGAGTTCCGATTAGAGTTCGGAAACCGGATTTCAGAAAAACCCAAATAGTAAGTGAAGGGAGAACTACTTGCATCAACGAACCGCCCATGAAATAAATCATCCGCCCCATAAAGCCGAAAAAGAAATGTCCGCCTTCGTGGATGAATAAGTCGATCGTATCGATTACCCATAAAACAAAGGGCATGTGTGATCGTCCTTGAAATGTTTGATAGTCGGTCGCCATGTACCAGGTGAAATATCCGACAATAGCTATGAGAATTATGTCGAGCATGATAATAAATTTATTCAAAGTATCGAACTGTTTTGCTTAAAAGATAGCAAATGAAGGTTCAAAATCCAGACTAAAGGTGGATAACGGGAAATCATATTCACGCTTTACCAAAGCTCCATGTCTTCGTAAAATTTTTCTTCAAATTCCCTTGACAATTCCAGCATGAGGATTTACCTTATTAATAAACCGACCAGTCGGTTTATCAATATAAATGACTAGAAAAGTAAATGTAAAAAATATTGCCAAGCGAAAAGAGCAGATCATCAGAGCTGCCATTTCTGCCTTTGCACGAACAGGACTGAAAGATACGAGCATGGATGACATTGTCCATGAATCTGGAATGAGCAAGGGAGCAATTTACTGGTATTTCAAGAGCAAGGATGATCTGATTTCAGAACTGCTTAACACCTTCTTCGATCCAAAAGAAATTTCGAGATTGGAACAAATGTTGGCAGCCGGTACTGCTCGAGAACGAGTCAACAAGTTTGTCAGATACACAATCGAAGAGATGAACAAAATGCAGAGATTCAGACCAGTGATCCAGGAGTTGTTCGTAATTGCATTTAGGGATCAGAAAATCAGAAAGATGACAAGGAAAGATTTTCAATCGGGCGTAACACTTCTGCAAACCATAATTGAGGACGGAATTAAAAAGAAGGAATTCCGGCGAGTCGATCCGTATCAGGTAACAGTCGCCATATATGGGATCATTGAAGGTGCTGCGCTATTCTGGTCACTTGACCTGATGGAAGTCGATTTCGAAAAACAGCTTCGCGGAGGAATCAATTTGATACTCGATGCGATTAAGGTTCAAAAATGAAATGGTAAGCTGGTTTGGCGAAATCTCACGGCAAATATGTTCAAATACTTCCGCCCATAATTTAATGGAAGCCTTATGAGACAATCAAAACCGAATTACGGATTCGACGGAAACCCCGGAGCGTTAATCCTATCTTTGCTCATCATTTCTATACTTGACACTTACCTATTTATTCTTCACGATGTTGCGTTTAGGATCGCAGCGCTTTCTCTTCTGGCTTGCAATGCAATGCTGATCGCTGTCACCCTTTGGTGGATATTATATGTCAAGATTGGCAAACTCCGACATCGAGATGCACTACTATCGATAATTGGTTGGAACGGAAGCGAAAAGGTTCTTGATATCGGTACGGGGCGAGGTTTATTAATGATTGGCGCCGCCAAAAAGTTAAACGGAGGAAAATGTATCGGGATTGACATCTGGAGAAAGCAGGATTTGGCAAACAATACCAGTGAGCAAACATTACGCAACGCCAAAACAGAAGGTGTTCTTGACAGGATCGAAATAAAGAACGAGGATGTTCGGAGCCTCTCTTTCCCAACCAGCTTCTTCGATGTGATTTTCTCGAACCTTTGCCTTCATAATATCTCTTCGAAGAATGAAAGAGAAAATGCATGCAGGGAAATCACACGAGTTTTGAAACCAAAAGGAATAGCAGTCATCTCTGACCGTTTTCATATAAAGGAATATCGCGACACATTTGAGAAAGAGGGATTGTCAGCTAAGATTGTAAAAGCTAAATTTCCTCCAACATCCGTGTGGCTTCCGGTTGTAGTAGCTGTCAAGAAATGAATCGCGCGCCAAGTTTCCTCTTGCGCTGTCAACAAGATAGGAGTCAACAATATGTTTCGTCTTATTTTATCATATAGCTTCATAATCTTCGGATTTGCGAGCAGCGCTTTCTCTCAGGATGCAAGCCAAATCATCCAAAGAGCTGAAGACGCTATAAAAGGCAAAACATCCAGCCATTCCATAATGGAAATGACAATCACAACTCCAGATTACACCCGAACAATGAAGATGGAAAGCTGGTCGATCGGCGATTCAAAAGCCCTCGTCAAAACTCTTGCTCCCGCCCGCGAGGCCGGCAACCGTACTCTTAAACTCGGAAATGAGATATGGATGTATCTTAGAGCGACTGAAACAACAATCCGGATCCCACCATCTATGATGCTCCAATCGTGGGACGGCTCAGACTACACTTACGACGACATGGTACGTGGAGAGACTCTTGCGGAAGATTATGAGATCACAATAACCGGGGCTGAAAAGATAGACAATGTGGATTGCTGGAAGCTCCAACTGATTCCTAAACCGAACGCTCCGGTTGTATGGGGAAAAATAATTTATTGGGTCAGAAAAGACGACAGCCTCCCCTCGCAGATGGAATACTTCGACGAAAAAGGAAAGCTGGTACGGACGATGGTAATGAGCGATTTCAAAGTCATGGGAGGGCGAAACGTGCCAGCAGTTTGGACGATGTTCAACTTCGACAAGACTCACTCGACTGAAATCAAAATGGACGAAGCATCATTTGACGCAAAGATTCCCAATAGCATTTTCTCGCTGAAGGAGTTGGAGAAGTAGTCAATGATGTTACTCATTAGCATTGCCTGGCGAAGTCTCTGGCGAAACCGCAGAAGGTCTTTTCTTACTATTGCCGCAATTTCCTTTGCCGCCACTCTGACCATCGTAAGATTAGGATTTGATTATGGAGCTCTTTCCGATGCCATAAAAGTCGCAGCCCGGCTTTCTACCGGTTTCATTGAAATCCAGAGGCCGGGATACATTGACAACCCAACTCTGCAAAAAAGTTTTGTGCTTACTCCGAAGATTAAGCAAGCTGTAACCGGGGACCGACTCATCAACGGCAGTTCACCGCGAGTCCAAGCCGACGGGTTGTTGAGCTACAAAGACCACTCAGTCGGCGCCATGATCATGGGAATCTCCCCTGCAACGGAAAAGCTGATCACCGATTTCCAGAACAAAATTTCAGCGGGTCATTTTCTATCAACAAACATGGTGCAACACAATGGAGCGCCCGAAATTGTGGTGGGCTATAGACTTCTCCAGAATCTGAAAGCAAATATCGGCGACTCTGTCGTTGTCCTCTGCCAGGACTTTGACGGCGTATTGAGCAACATGTTTGTCAGGATTGACGGCACGTTTAAAACGGGGTCGGATGTATATGATAGGATGGGGACTTTTATGGATGTAACGGACCTCCAAAATTTTCTCTCCTTGGACAAACGAGTGAACACGATTGCAATTTCCGTCGGCAATATCAACGACGTTGACAAAGTAACATCGGAACTCAACTCCACTCTAAAACCAATCGGTCTTGTCGCAGTTCCATGGCAAACTCTCTTACCTCAAATCGAGCAGACCATGGAGTTTAAGCGCCAGGGAGATCTACTTTTCATTGTTATTCTGCTGACGGTGGTAGGATTCGGAATTTTGAATGCGGTTTTAATGTCCATAACCGAAAGATTCAGAGAATACGGTGTCATGTTATCTCTGGGGATGTCACAGGAAAAGTTAGCGGCCACCGTCGCCATCGAAACTTTTTTCATGCTTCTAATCGGCATCCTAATTGGGGACCTGATCGGCGCGGGAATCAATTATTATTTTATGATCCACCCAATAATTGTGGGAGGAGATTTGGCGAGACTTTATCAGGAATACGGCTTTAATGTTGCCGCAATAAAATCTTCTATATCGACCGGCATTTTCGCCGAGGCATCATTGGCAATTCTTGGCATTTCTTTCATCTCGACATTCTATCCATTGTGGCGGGTATTGAGACTAGAGCCACTAAAAGGAATACGATATACCTAATGATCTCTAAAATTGCCTGGCGCAATATACTGAGGAACAAACGCAGGTCTCTAATCCTGACTATTTCCATTGTGGTCGGAGTAGTCGCGATCGTCCTTACGCAGGCTTTTGTCAGCGGCATGATGGAACAGATGCTGACGAACCAAATTGGTACAGATGTCGGTTATATACAAATTCATAAGGAAGGTTACCAGGCTGATCCGACTGTGGACAACTCAATCATCGCGCCGGACAAGATAAGAAAGCTGCTCAGGAGTGATTCCACCCTTTTCAATTATTCAGAACGTTTTAGAACGTTCGGACTTGTCAGCAGCGCGTACAATTCCTCCGGCGTTTCGATAGTCGGAATTATTCCGAATGAAGAAAAAAGGGTGACAACGATGTCGCAATATGTTGTCGATGGGAAATATCTGACCAACGATTCTAACCAGATTCTCATAAGCACTTCAATCGCAGAAAAATTGAAAGCCGGAATTGGCAACAAAGTCGTTATCATGGCTTCGCAATTGGACGGCAGCGTTGGATCAGAAGCGTGTCGCGTCTGCGGAATCTATGAGACATTTAATTCCGGCTTCGATCAGTCACACGTTTACGTACCGATTCAAACATTACGACAGATGTTGAACGCGCAAGACAGAGTTTCTGAATTTGTAATTAATCCGGCACAGAGAGGTCAGATGATGACCGTTCTTAGCAGGCTGCGGGACGATCTTAGTTCTCCAAGCAGTTCATCCGGCAAATACGAAACCATGAGCTACGAAGAAATACTGCCACTTTTTGTCATGCAAATAGGACTGTATAACCAGATATTTTACATCGTATATGTAATCATCGGAATTGCGCTGATTTTCGGGATCATCGACGTCATGCTCATGGCGGTCATGGAACGGACACACGAGTTCGGTGTATCCATGGCGATCGGGATGTCCAACAAGAAAATATTCAGGATGGTTCTCGCAGAAGCTTTTCTGCTCGGGATAATTGGAACTGCAATCGGTCTTGGAATTTCATACGTCTCATGCTTAGAACTTGCTCGGAGCGGCTGGGATTTGTCGGTCTTCTCGGCAAGTCTTCGGTCATTTGGAGCCGGATCTAAGATTTTTCCTGTGTTTGAGCCTTTCACTTTCATCAAAGCGTTCGTGATTATTCCTCTTGTGACTGTGCTCGGTGCAGTTTATCCGGCAGCGAAGGCAATTCGACTTCAGCCTGTTGAGGCGATAAGGGCAACATGATTAACAAATTATCGATTGCAGATCTGAAATTGGTGATTTAAGGAGATGCTTCTTATTCAATTAGCATGGAGAAGTTTGTGGCGGAACTGGCGGCGGTCGTTGATCGCCGTGGCCGCCGTAGTATTCGCGATCGCTCTTTCCATCATTCAACGAGGTATACAATACGGTACATACGCTGAGACAATCAAAACGGCGGTACGTGTTTCTACAGGTTATCTTCAGATTCAGGAGATTGGCTACAATAAGACCCCCACGCTTCAAAAAAGTTTCGATTTGACTCCAAAGATCGAAGATGCCATCAAAGACATTCCGCAAGTCAACGGAAGTTCACCGAGAACTCAAACTGATGCTCTCTTAAGCTATCGAGATCAATCACTCGGCGTAATGCTGATGGGCATTTCACCAAAGACGGAATCGCTCGTCACAGATTTTCAGAAGAAAGTAAACGGCGGATGTTTTTTATCAATTAACTCTGCCGACAAAAATGAGAAGCCTCCGGAGATTGTGGTAGGATATAAGCTGTTGGAGAACCTCGATGCGCAAGTTGGCGATTCAGTCATCGTGCTCGGTCAGGGCTTCGACGGGACGCTCGGGAACATGTTTGTTCGAATCGTCGGCACGTTCAAGACGGGCTCTGACGAGTTCGACCGCATGGGTGTTTTCATGAATATATCGGATATTCAGAATTTCCTCGGTATGGAAAACAGAATAAACGCCGTCGCAATCTCGGTTCGAAATCAGGACGATGTTGAGGAAATCGCCAGTGGACTCAACAAAGTTTTGGAACCAATGGGACTCGTCGCGCTTCCATGGCAGGAATTGCTGCCGCAATTGAAGCAAACCATCGAACTCGATAATTCAAGCGGCGCACTCTATATAATAATACTTCTCTTCGTGGTCGGATTCGGGATATTGAATACCGTTCTAATGTCTATCACCGAAAGATTCAAAGAATACGGCGTGATGCTGTCGCTCGGCATGTCACAGCAAAAGCTTGTCATTGCTGTGGCACTGGAAATTTTCTTCATGCTCATCATCGGATTCATGATCGGGAACGGAATCGGCGTCGCTGTCAATTCGTATTTTGTGCGACACCCAATCGTACTCGGCGGCGACGTTGCTAAACTCTACCAGGAGTACGGCTTTGCACCCATGCTCGTTTCTTCCCTGTCGTTTAAGATTTTCCTCGATTCGACCTTAACGATACTTGGAATTTCAATAGTGGCAGCCGTCTATCCTCTTTGGCGAGTTTTGAAACTGGAACCTCTGAAAGGAATCAGATATACATGATTTCGAGGATTGCCTGGCGAAATATATTGAGAAACAAACGGAGGTCGTTCATACTGATTATCTCGATAATGATCGGCGTGATGGCAATGGTGCTTACCGATGGTCTCTCTGTCGGAATGATGCGCCAAATGCTGACAAACCAGATCGGTGCCGACGCTGGTTATATTCAGATTCATAAAAAAGGTTACCAGGCAAATCCCGCGCTCAAGAATTCGATTACTGATCCCGATGTGATCCAAGCGGCGTTAACAAAAGAGAGGTCATCTTGCAAAGTGTCGGAAAGATTACGAACATTCGGTCTGGTCAGCAGTGCTTACAATTCATCGGGAGTCTCGATCGTCGGCGTGCTACCGGAATCGGAGATGAAGGAAACCACGATATACAAATATGTCGTCAAGGGAACTTACCTATCCGGCAAGCCCAGTGAAATAATTATTAGCACAGCGACAGCAGAAAAGTTGAAAGTGGAACTTGGCGACAAGGTCGTCATCATGGCGTCGCGGCTCGACGGAAGTGTCGGATCGGAAGCATGCCGAGTGATCGGGATATTCGAGACATTCGATTCCGGATTCGACCAGGCACACGTTTACATTCCCTTGCAGACAGCGCAGCAGATGCTTGGCACGCAGGGGCGCATTTCTGAATTCGTAGTGAATCCGCTCGATACGAAACAGAGCGACCTGATTGCAACGCAAGTAAAGTCTGACCTGCCGGGTGGATACGAGGTACTGACTTACGAACAAATGCTTCCGCTACTCGTCATGCAATTGCAGCTTTACTATGAGACGATCTACATATTTTATGCGATCATCGCCATCGGCTTGATATTCGGTATAGTTAACACAATGCTTATGGCTGTCATGGAACGGACCCATGAATTCGGAGTCGATATGGCTATCGGGATGTCGAATAAAAAGATTTTCACTATGATTCTGACCGAGTCAGCGTATCTTGGCATAGCTGGTACAGCTGTCGGACTTGTCGCTGCTTTCTGTGTCTTCATCCCACTTTCATATTCGGGATGGAATCTGGCGGTGTTTTCAGAGAGTCTGAAGTCGCTCGGCGTCGGGACAATCGTCTACCCAATCCTGACGATCTCCTCGCTCGTCAACACGATTGTTATTATACCCGCGGCAACAGTTGTGGGCGCAATTTATCCGGCAATAAGAGCAGTGAAACTTCAGCCTGTTGAGGCGATAAGGGCAGCTTAGAAATTGAATAATGTCCGCCAAAGGCGGATGCGCCGAGGGCGCAGAGTATTGGAGGAATAATGGAAACTAAAAATGTCAATTCAGAAATCATCCGCGTTGAAAATGTCAGAAAGGTCTATCAGGACAACGGCGTCCCAGTTGACGCGCTGCGAGGAATAAATCTTACCGTTTCGGCTGGCGACTTTTCGGTGATTGCGGGACCGTCCGGTTCCGGCAAGACAACTCTCCTCAATGTCATAGGTACGCTGGATAAACCGACAAGCGGAAATATTTTTCTCGACGGCGAAGACGTCTCCACAAAAAGTAGGCGTGAACTTGCCGATATCCGGCTTCGAAAGATCGGCTTTGTCTTTCAGGCATACAACCTCAACCCGGTGCTCAGCGCACTCGAAAACGTCGAGTTCACCATGATGCTCCGCGGTATCGAGTCAGGCGAAAGAAAGCGAAGGGGACTTACCCTGCTGGAACAACTCGGCATAGCTGAGCTTGCCCACAAACGTCCGAACGAAATGAGCGGCGGTCAACAGCAGAGAGTCGCGGTTGCAAGAGCCATCTCAAACGATCCGCGTCTTGTGCTTGCAGACGAGCCGACAGCTAATCTCGATTCCGAAACTGCAGTCAAACTCCTCGAACTCATGGAAAAGCTGAACCGAGAAGAAGGAATAACATTTGTCTTTTCATCGCATGATCCACAGGTGATCGAGCGTGCACATCGGCTGCTCATCTTGAAGGACGGACAGATCGTCACGGACAAGAAGAATTGATAGGACACGTAGCTCTCGCACGTGACAATAGACAAGCGCAAAATTTTACGCGGCGTCACGATTATGATTCTTCTCCCCCTCCAATGGGGAGATCAAGAGGGGGTCGCAGATTTTGCGGCCGACCTCACCTTAATTCTCTCCTTGAAGGAGAGGAGAACGGCTCAAGCAGGAACGCCTCTAGGCTCAAGATTATTGTGTTCTTCTTCCTAATTCAGTTATTCCCTTTATCCATGAACGCTCAGACCTCAATATTTCCCGGCACAGACCTCGACTTCTCCGGCTACGTGATGGAGATGCCAATTTATGAACACCTCCAACCGTCTCTGTCTCAACTGTTGGGGACTTCGGCTTCACAGTTCGACGACCTGTTTCGTTTGAGATTGCGCCCCACGCTCCACATCGGCGACAACACAAAGATAGATCTCGAGTACGAGATAGACGGCCTGTATTTCTCGCAGAGTTTTGCTTTCGGCCTGAACTCAACGGCTCCACTCAGGCAGGTCACCAGCCTTCATTGGCAGCCGGTAACTGAAAGTCATTTCATTGCTTCTGACTATATAGACCGCCTGTATTTCGACCAAAATTTTTCATTCGGCTCACTTGTAATAGGAAGGCAACGGATAAGCTGGGGAACTGGAAGAGTCTGGAATCCGACGGACATCTTTAACCCGATCAACCCGGCAAACTTCGGAAAGATCGAAAAGGATGGATCGGATGCAGCATCGATGAAGTTCGATCTCGGACAGCTTACAAATTTGCAAATAGTTTATAATGCAGAATATCATTTTAAATATTCCGACTACGCGGCAAGATTCAGGACGAATATCCTTGGATATGATTTTTCTCTCATGAGCGGATTCGTGGACAAACGATTGGTCAACGGCGGAGATTTCGCCGGAGATATCAGCGGCGCAGGAATAAGAGGCGAAGCGCTCGTGTCTTCAGATGTTCTCAGCCATACAGGCTATTTTGTCAAATGGATTCTCGGCACCGATTACCAATTCACGGATAAGTTGTACGGGTTGATTGAATACTACCACAACGGACAAGGTTCACTTGACAAAATGGATTATGATTTAGCTGATCTTTATGAAGGAAAAATTCTTAACCTCGCGAAAAGTTATCTTGACGTGACCGGCACATATCAACTTCATCCGCTCGTTAGCGTTGCTCTCTCCGCCAATTCGAATTTCAACGATGGGAGCGGCTTTCTCTCCGGCACAATCACATACTCCGCCAGCAACAACACTTCTCTCGCGCTCGGCACGCTCTTCACGTATGGTGGTACACTGACAGAATACTGGTACTATCCTCAGGCATATTATCTGAAAGTGGAGACGTATTTCTGAAAAAATGGGACTGAAATTAGAAAGTGCTAAAGCAATTCCGATGGCATTTTTCTCTTTTTCTCAGTACGATCAAAATCTGCGATGAAACTTTCATCCTACCCGTCTCGTAAAGTTTGTCGTGTTCAATTTTTCAGTTAGCCACGTAAAAGGCAAAGCGAATTAAACAAGAAGGTATCTCATGAAAAGCAAAATTTTCTCGCTTTCGGGCATTCTGCTCATAGCTGCCGTGTTCAATCAAGCTGCAGCGCAGACAAGATGTATATGGATCGTCAAATCGGAAAACGGCGCGCCGATTCAGAAGATCGCCGTTTCCCTCCCCCTGGTGAAGCTCCTCGCCAGTTCGGGAGGAGATTTCGACATCAACGGCGTGAAAATGACGTACGAGTCGCTCCTGCAAGTGTACCAGGACGGTTCTGTCAAGCGAATAGAAGACAGCACCGGAAACGGCGAGACAAAAGTTTACGGCGGAAAGTTCGATCAGGAGATGAAAGAAAGTTCCGAGATGCAAGACCGCCTCATTGTCGAAAGCTCCGACAGCGGAGGCGCGCCGAAGATCTCAAAGTTACGCGTGAAATCGGTTGAAGCAGTGGGCATCGTACTGGCGATGATCGGATCGAAGGACCTCGACAATGACATCGACAAGATCGGATCCGCGCTCGAGCAAGGCGGCGTGCTCTATATCCGCGACTACGAAAAGGATTCGCGGCTGTGGATTTACGTGAATTGACGGCAGTGCAATCGACAACATAGTGTGAACGGTTGCAAATTCGCACTGTGCGCGGAATTTGTTTCTGTCCGCCTTATTGGACACCGGTCAGCACGCCATAGTACAGCGTGTTAACAGCATGTGAGTCACTTTAAGACTTGGAAATGGCATATGTTGAAGTATGTCGGTGCAGGCTTCGCGTCAGGCTTTGCTCGAACCCTTTGGCACGTAGTCGAAAAACCGCTCCGTTGTACGACCCGAGGTCCATTCCGAGCGCAGGCGGGTCTTGCGCTCGGCCCGGCGCAACGCAGAGAGCAACGTCTTGTTCAGCTCCCGTGCACTCTCCCCGTACATCGTCGCTTCCACAAGAAACCCTTCATCTGTTGAGGTAATTGATCCTTTCGGAACTAGCTCTTCCAAGATTGGCTTAATCGCCTGCCGATTGTCCGTACTCACACGGGCACTGAGCATAAATTTCTTCTTTGTCATTTGATATCGATTCTTTATTTAAGTTTACATCTTGACGCACATTGCAGATAACGTGTCGCGCAAAGAAGTTCGTCCCGCTTTGACGCCATAAATGTGCGAAGCTCGAAGAAAGCGGCAAAGCGGGATGAAGCGAGTACCATGATATATAAAAATCGAGCGTCTTCTTTGCGCGTGTTAGACGCAGTTGCTGGCAGATTTCCATTAGGACGAAAATATTATTAAGAAGAGACTCACGATAACTCCGACGCCGCAAACAAATACTGAAGCGTTTAGAAAGGCGTACTTACGTTTGCAGACCTGTGACAGTCTGTAGTGATGGTCAAATAGCTCTTGAAGGACTCCTTGCTGGTTGAGACCCAATATCTTTCCGAAGTATTCATTTGTGTTGTCAAACTTTGCCACGGACTCCCAGAAGATTAAGCCCGAGGGTTTCGACGGCTTTAGCCTCGGCTTGACAACTAGGAATGCGAGGAACGCGGAAACGATCAATAAGCAAACCGCCAGGAAGTATAGCCCGTCCAACAGCGACCACGTTTGAAGTGGCTTGACGAATTTTGACTGAACTGAAGCTTTGTAGAACAACATAAGAATCGCCGTAGAGAGAGCAAAGACGAAAGCCGCTTTTTGATCGGCTAACTTGATGAAGTCGTTCACGTATTGATGGCTTCGTATGCCGAGTTGAAGCAGGAAATCACTTGGTTGGTCAGGACTGGATGGCAACGGATTCTTTGAGTCTCGCGTTGTGGCTGCCTCCGCGCTCGAGACTTTAGGAACCGTAAGGTTCTTCATCTCAGGACTCAGTTCTCCTTCGCTTGGTGTTTTGTCTCCGATTGGATCATGTGAGGTTTTCATAGCGGTTGTGTCCACCTTCCTGTATATTTATAAAATGGATACGGTGTCGAATATCCTGACGGATGATTATAGACAAAGCCAGTTTGCGCTTGATACAAAACGCAATACTTCTGGAATCCTGGCCCAAGACGAATGTAAACGTCATTGCCTATCACAATTTCGTTTCTCGCCGCAACCCGCAGAATCTTATTTGCGATATTTGCCGATATGCCAATCGCAACAAGTGAATTGAAGAGTTTGGGCGAACCTATCTTAGCCACTGTGACTCGCCCGAAGTCAATGCCGATTCGGAAATCGACCCCTTGGAAACCAGAGTTACGCAATATTAGGATTGATTACTCTGCTGGCAGTATAGAACATTGTCAAAGCTGCGGCGACGGCAGACTCGCAAGCAGAGTTATCCTTTTGGTCGCCTTCGCCTTCAAAGTATGCCATCAGGCCATCTCCTGTGTTCTTCTCAACAGTGGCAGAGTAGTCGTTGCAAATTCCGACCATTTCTGTCATGAACAAATTGAATATCGTAAGGATGTCGTTCTGATCTTCGAAGGAATCGGACTTCCAGCCAGTAAAGCCGCAAATGTCTAGGAACAGCACGGCTAGATTAAGTTGCTTCCCCCCTCCAATCAGAAGACTGTCCTCATCAGGAACTTGGCGTCCCTTTGTTGTTTGATCAGTGCGCGCTTGAAGGTTGCGAATGGTACCTTTTATTCGGTCCTCAATGGCTGTCCACTGTGTTTTCGCGAGTGATGAGGTCTGCATGATTAATCCTCAGAGTAAATTAGAAATCTTGCCAGCAACTGCGTCTAACTACTATAATCCGGCCATGTGACATCTTTCCGCCATCTGTAGCATGTTATACGCCATATGGCGTATATCTTTCTTTCGGACGTCGCCCATTTAACCTCCAAATTTTTTCTTCCAGCCATGAAGTGCAAATCGATTCTTTGTTGCCACTCCCCTGTTGCAGCCCCTCCGCACCATGGATCATGGACGGACTGAAAGCAAACTTCAACTCATATTTGGTTCAGTGTGTAAGAGCGAAGTTTGTCCGCCACGAGGCAGTCATTTATTTTCGCGACGATATCATCGAACGAGTCTGTCGTCCGCGCTCTGGAAAGATTCCTTGCTATCGTATGTGTAAATCTCCATGAAATTGTTCGGCGACCCCTGGACTTCAAACACTTCTAATTTTGCAATCTTAGAATCATTGTAACCCGCCCTGAGCTCGTTGATCAAATTCAGATACTCTTCATGCCTTGACGGCTGCACTTCGTAGATGATTTCCAGTAAGACTTTGTCCATCTATTCCTCCTATTTTGATTCGTTTGCAATATGTTTTGCATTAGCGGTCCTGACGATCCAGTAAACGAGCGCCGCGATTGCTATTGCCGCCACGATTACAAATTCAATTTTCCTCAATCCAGCGACCGTTCCAATTGCTTCGCTGAAAAAATAGCCAAGAAATCCATAAGAAACAGCCCAAATTAATCCCGACACTGTGTTATATGCGCTGAATTTCAACGAGGACATATTTCCAAGTCCGCACATGACTGTCAATGCGGTACGCAAGCCGTAAAGAAAGCGAGAGAACAGCACGACATAAACTCCATGCTTTTGTACCAGCTTCTCCGCGCGCGGAAGAACCGCTGAAATATATTTGAACTTTTTTACGAAATTATGTCCTTCATGACGTGCAAAATGGAAGAACAGTTGATCGCCAATCACCGACCCCAAGAATGCCGATAGGATGCATAAATCTATATTGAGCAAACCGTTGCGGGCTAAAATCGCCGCGATAATAAGAACAGTTTCTCCTTCGAAGAAAGTTATCGCGAAGATTATTAAATAACCGTACTGGTTGAGCAGAGTCTCCAAGTCAGTAGCCAGCTTTTCTGATTTCTTGATCTGTCATGCCGAAATAGTGTGCCACTTCGTGTATTAAAACTTCTCTAATCTTTGCTTCCGTTTCATCATCGTTTCTGCAAATAGTCTCTATATTTTCTTTGAATAATGTTATCCTGTCAGGAATAACAGGGTACACTCCGTAATCAACCCCGCGCCGGTTCAAGGGAATGCCGGAGTACAATCCGAGGAGTGAAAACTTGTTTCTCACTTTCGTATTTGTCAAATCACGCTCATCGGGCAGATCTTCGACAACAACATGGACATTCTCAATTCTCGATTTGAATTCCTGTGGGAGTTCCTCGAAAGCTTTCTCAACGATCACGTCAAATCTTGCCTTGTCCATTCAGAAAATCTAAGATTTTATGTTTTTCTTCATCATACAAAATTTTTCCATGGAAGACTACCCTTGCACTTCCTTCGATAACCAGGTTTGAGAATTGTAATTCATTTCTTTCGAATGAAACCGTCAACGTTTCTCCACTGGTCGTAAGAATCTCAACGGGAGATCTCATTCCATAACGAAGCGAGGCGGTTATCGCGCTGGCAACGGCCCCGGTTCCGCAGGCGAGCGTTTCGTTTTCGACGCCGCGCTCGTATGTTCTCATTCGAATTTTATTTTTGTCAATCGAAGATCCCGTTCGCGGGATTTGCTCGATGAGATTGACATTCGTTCCTCTCGGAAAAATATCAACGTTGTATCGGATCTTTCTGGCGAGGGTAATCAAGTCGGCGGAATCAACCTTTTCGAAACCGTTGCCGCTTGTCAAAATCGTATGATCGGTATTCGGATGAACGTAAGTTACATCGAGAAGTTGTCCGTCAACCGGCACTTTCTTGGAAGGTATAATTTCCTCGGGCACTGGAAAGTGGAGTCTGACTTTTTCTGCGTTGAAAACTTCCGCAGAATATTTATGATCATGGGCAATAAACTGCATTTGCGGTTTGCATATTCCGTTCAACACGGCGAATCGAGCGATGCACCTTCCGCCGTTGCCGCACATTCCGCCTTCGCTTCCGTCCGAATTCAAATAATACATTTCAAAATCGGCACGATTGCTCTTTTGAAGAAAGAGAATTCCGTCGGCTCCGACGCCGAAGCCTCTCGCACACACTGCCCGTGTGAGGGCAGGAAGATTGAGATTTAACGTACCATCAAAGTTGTTGATGACGACGAAATCGTTCCCGGCGCCATTCATCTTTGTGAAATTAATTTGAATCATAAGTTAAGATTTTCTGAACTATTTCTTCCGTTTTCATCCCGTTAATCCAGATTCGATTTCCCAGCCAATGATGATAATATTGAATGCAGTAAATGCACGCGTTTTTTTAATTCTTCCGGCGAGCCATTGTTAGAGATGACGAAATCGGCAAGTTTCTCTTTTGCACTTTGAGACATTTGCGTCTTCAGTCTTTTTATAACGTCAACTTTTTTTATTCCAAGTTTGTTAGCCGCACGTTCTACGGCAATTTTCCTGTCGGCTTTCACGAGAATAATATAGTCGAAGCTGTCTTCAAGGTTTGCTTCGTAGATCAATGAAGCTTCGAGAATGGCATAGTGGCCGGCGGCGAAATTCATGATTCTTCCTTCTAAATCATTCATGATTGCCGGATGCAAAATATTTTCTAGCGCAGCCTTCTTCGCGGGATTTTCAAAAATAATATTTGAAATAATTTTCCGGTCGATTTTGTAGTCGATTAATATTTTCTTCCCAAACAATTTTACGATCTTATTTTTTATTTCTTCATTTGATTCGAGAAGCTCATGCCCGACACTATCTGCATCGAAGACAGGCACACCGAACTCGGCAAAAAATCTAGTTGCGGTCGACTTCCCGCTTCCAATATTCCCAGTCAACCCGATCTTGAGTGGGGCGGTTCTATTTTGCATAGGAAATGCTTCTCACCTCACGAATGACCATAACTTTTATTTGCCCGGGGTATTCCATCTGCTCTTGTATCTTGTGTGAAATATCATGTGCAAGTTGATCGGCAAAAATATCATTAACCTTTTCCGGCTCAACAATGACGCGGACCTCGCGTCCTGCCTGGATCGCATAAGTTTTTCCGACTCCGGAAAATGATTTCGCGATGCTCTCTAATTTTTCAAGCCGTTTCACATATCCTTCCAAAGATTCTCGCCTGGCGCCGGGCCTCGCTCCGCTTATCGCATCAGCGGCTTGAACAAGCGCAGCGATCGGGGTCTCCATTTCAATGTCTTCATGATGCGAGCCGATTGCATTTATCACCGCATGTGTTTCGCCGTATTTCTTCGCGATCTCATATCCCAACAGCGCATGCGGACCCTCGACATTTTTATCGACGACTTTTCCTATATCATGGAACAGGCCGGCACGTTTCGCAAGGGTTGAATCGAGACCGATCTCGACCGCCATCAGTCCGCTAAGGAACGCGACCTCTATGCTGTGCTGCAAGACATTTTGTCCGTAGCTCGATCTATATTTCATTCTACCGAGAAGTTTCACGATCTCCGGATGAACACCGTGTATCCCAACTTCCAACAGCGCATCTTCACCGATCTGTACCATTTCTTCTTCGAGTTCATTGCGGACTTTATCGACGATCTCCTCAATCTTCGTTGGATGGATTCTACCGTCAGCGATCAGCCGCTCAAGAGAAATCTTGGCGACCTCACGCCTGAATGGATCGAATCCGGAAATCACAACTGCATCCGGTGTGTCGTCAACGATTATATCGCAGCCTGTCGCTGCCTCGAACGAGCGAATGTTTCTTCCTTCGCGGCCGATGATGCGCCCTTTCATTTCTTCATTGGGAAGACCGACGACGCTGACGGTTGTTTCAACGGAATGATCTGCCCCGGCACGCTGGATTGCCTGCACGATGATCTTCTGTGCTTCTTTTTTGGCTTCTATTCGAGCTTTTTCACGTACTTCCCGCATGTCGAGTGCCGCTTCGCTCTTCGCTTCGTTCACGAGATTTTCAATGAGCATCTTCTTTGCTTCCTCTCGCGAAACGCCTGCTAATTTCTCTAACTTCTCCGTCTGAAGCTGTACTAACCTATCTGCTTCCGCTTCTTTTATTTGCATTGTCTTCGATTTTTCGCGCAGTTCTGCTTCCTGGTTTCGAAGACTCTTTTCTTGCTGTCTTAACTGATCCGATTTGCGATCAAGATTCTCGTCCTTCGCACTCAGCTGTCTTTCTACATTTTGTATCTTTCGTTGTCTTCCGTTAAATTCGTCATCTAATTCTTGTCTTTTCTTTATCCATTCGTCTTTTACTTCGATCAGTTTTTCTTTTTTTATCGCGTTGGCTTCACGCTCGGCTACTTCAAGAATTTGTTTCGCACGCTCTGCAACTGTTCCTAATTTTCTTTTTGCAGAAACAACTTGAATGAACCATCCAATCATGAATGCCGCCACGCTCGCCAGCACGGCAGCTACCAATGTCACCATATTGGGACCCTCCATGTTATATCAAAAAAGCCGCAACGCGCTCGCGGCAGATAGGAAAGAACCCATCTTGACACGGTGGGTGCCCTCCTGAACGAGTCGTGCTTCCGCCAGGATCCAGAAAGGATTAGAGATCGTTCCCGCCAAAGGCGAGATGCGGCCTGCTTTCATCGTTCACGAGCCGGGCTCCCATAATTTTTCACTTAGAAGTTCTTTCACGTGTGACCACGGCAACGTTACGGCTTAAACTCAAGAAATATTTTAAAGAACTAGCTTGCTTCGATCGGAAAATTTTCCCTTAGGTAGCTCAATACTCCAACAAGGTCTGCTATCTCTATGCCTTCACTCTGCACACGTTCCTTCAAGTCAAAGAATTGCTCAGCTATATTTAGAGCTGCTATAACTGCGACTGTCGAAGTCGGTGCCCCTGGATTTTTTTCAATTAATTCATTTAATAAAGAATCTACGTATGCAACTACTTTGAGTGCTTTCTCTTCGTTTTCCACCCGAAGCGGGTATTCTCTGCCTAAAATGGTTACTCGTATACTTTTCTTTTCCATCTTCAGCTCCGTGGTCAAAAAAGATTTAGCTGATAATCGATTTTAGAAATCAAATCTCTAGCCGCTTCTATTAGACGGTTTTTCTCTTTTTCCTCAAACCCATTAGTTGAAGCGGGCCCTCTCGACGTCAATATTTTTTCGAGATCGGACATTTGAGACTTTAGTTTCTCGATTTCACCATTTGCTTTTGCGAGATTTTGTTTCAAAGATTCGTTCTCGCTACGGACGACACTCAGAATATCGACAGCTCTTCGCACTTCGTTCCACAGCTCGCGAAGAAGCTGTTTCTTCATGGAAAGCGTCGCCTGCTCATCTGGAGTACTTGTATCGATGCTCATCAGTCTTTCTGCTTCCTTAATGCTGCTGAAAATTGTTTGGAGAGTGAATCTTCAGCGCGACTTATGAACTGCGCAATGTCGCGATCGTTCAAAGTTCGCTCTTCGCTTCCGAGAACAATGTTGAAAGCCACACTCTTTTTTCCTTCCGGGATTCCTTCACCGAAATAAATATCGAAGACAGAAATGTCGCGTACCATGTTGTCCGCGGCATTCTCGAGCGCTTTCGTTAAATCACCAACTGATGCTTCAAAGTTAACAATGAACGCGAGATCAATAGAAGCGAACGGGAATCTTGGGATCGGCCGGTATCTCTTTACCTCTTTTGCATTCGCCAATTGTATGCCGGCTAAATTCAATTGAGCAAAATAAACATTCTGCCCAATATCAAATTTTACGACAGTTTCTCTGGCAACTCTGCCAGCCATACCGACCTCTACACCGTTCACAAATACCTTTAATGATTGCTCATAATCTTTATTGTTATCATAAGAAATAAAGTCCCAATAGTCAAGATTAAGATGAGCAAATAGCCTGTCGATCTCGGACTTCATGTCGAAAATATCGAATCCAAACGCTTTTCTGTCATAAGAATGTGGATCTGCTGAGCCTGTAAGTGAGATAGAAATCACATTTTGCTCGAGAAAATTAGTCCCGCCGCGCGGAATTTGCTTCTCCTCGCTAACAGAATAAACCTTTCCGATCTCAAAGAGTTTCATGTTCTTTGTTCCGAATGATAGGTTTGTCTTGATCACGTGAAGCATCCCAGGGAGCATCGAAGTTCGCATCGCTGCCATGTCTTCACTGATCGGATTGGCAATCATCACAAACTTTGCATCACGGGACGCTGTCTCGTCCGCGGGAAATGGCTGGAGTGAGTTTGTTACTATCTCATTAAATCCTGCACCTACAAGAAAATCCCTGATATCCGCCGCGTGATCATTTTCCCTGAAGCGTGCATCGAACACAATTCTTGTTTGCAAAGAGTCGTCGATCTTTTCGTAACCGTAAACGCGGGCAACTTCTTCGATGAGATCGATCGCGCGCTCGAGGTCTCCGCGAAAACTCGGAACCCAGCAATTCAACACCGTCTCATTTTTTTTCTCGCATTGAATTTCAATTGAATCCAAATATCTTTTTATTTCGCCGGACGCCAGCCGGGTACCGAGAAGCTTGTTTACATTATCAATATGGAGTTCAATTTTTCTTAGAGCAAATTTGGTTGCTGCAACATCTATAATTCCTTTGGCAACTTCGCCGCCAGCAGTTTCTGCAATAATTTCCGCAACCCTGTCTAGCGCCAGCAAAGTTAAATTCGGATCAACACCGCGTTCAAATCTGTAAGATGCTTCGGTGGAAATGCCAAGCGTCTTTGAAGTTTTGCGAATTGAAAACGGCAAAAAGTTTGCACTCTCGATCAACACATCTTTCGTCTCGGAATTTATCTCGCTGTTCATTCCGCCCATGACACCAGCAATCGCAGCAATTTTTTCCGCATCGCAAATCATGAGCATGTTGGAGTCAATCACTCTCTCTTTGCCGTCGAGCGTTGTGAACTTTGTTTCTTCAGTTGTCGGGCGGCGGACGATGATTTTCTTCTTCTTTATCAAACTCAGATCGAATGCATGAAGAGGCTGACCGAGCTCGATCATGACAAAATTTGTCGCATCAACTACGTTATTGACCGACCTCATTCCAATTTTTTCCAGCGCACTCCTAAGCCACTGCGGCGAGGGACCAACTTTTATATCTCTGATAGCACGTGCGGAATAGCGCGGACATAAATCAGAAGCATCCACATCAATCTTCACGATCCCATTTATTGCTTCATCCGACTCGTGACTATTTACTCTTTTAAATTTCAATTTCTTCGAAAAGGCCGAAGCAAGTTCGCGGGCAATTCCCAAATGCGACAAGCAGTCGGCGCGATTCGGTGTAAGACTGACTTCAAAAATCGTATCATCCAATCCCAAATATTCCGCGAGCGGCTTGCCGACCATGGCATCGTTGTCAAAAACCACGATGCCGTTTTTATCACCCCCGAGATCGAGTTCATTAGCCGAACAAATCATTCCTTCAGATCCAACACCGCGGATTTTAACTCTCGTCAGCTCGAATGGTTTTCCATCGGGATCATGCTGGTTATGCGGAACGAAGGCACCAATAAGTCCGATCGGTACTTTCTGTCCTACCGCTACATTCGGTGCACCGCAGACAATGCTCTTAATTTCATTGCCAATATCGACTTTGCATAAGCTCAACCTGTCCGCGTTCGGATGCTTCTCGACTTCGAGAACGGATCCGACGACAAATCCTTTATATTTTTCCGAAAGATTTTCGAAAGATTCGATTTCGATCCCCAGCATTGTCAGGCGAGACGCAATGTCATGGTCGGTTATTTCTGCGAGATCGACAAATTGTTCAAGCCACTTGCGGGAAATTTTCACGTTAAACTTAGAATTGATTTAAGAAGCGAATGTCATTATCAAAAAAGAGTCTGATGTCGTCGATGCCGTAGCGGAGCATTGCAAGGCGTTCGATTCCCATTCCGAATGCGTAGCCGCTGAATTCACTTGCATCGTAGCCGACAAACTTGAATACATTCGGATCGACCATGCCGCAGCCTAAAATCTCAAGCCAACCGGAATATTTGCAGACCCGACATCCCTTACCGCCACAGATGAAACAATTCACATCAACTTCTGCACTGGGCTCGGTGAACGGGAAAAAGCTCGGACGAAAACGGAGCTTGACATTTGCGCCGAATAGTTCTTTAGCAAAAAATGAGATTGTCCCTTTCAGTTCAGCGAAACTGACATGCTTATCGACATACAATCCTTCAACTTGATGGAAGAGACAATAGCTCCGAGCACTTATTGCTTCGTTGCGATAAACTCTCCCGGGCATGATGACACGGACAGGCGGTTTATTATGTTCCATGATGCGGATTTGAACTCCCGAAGTGTGCGTCCGCAGAACATATTTTCCTGTCTTGCTCTTCACGAAAAAAGTATCCTGCATGTCGCGTGCGGGATGATCAGGAGGGAAATTGAGAGCCTCGAAATTGTGATAGTCGTCTTCGATTTCAGGACCGTCGGCGATTCCGAAGCCGATGCCGATGAAAATCTTCTTTATTTCTTCAAGGGTTTGCGTTAGAGGGTGTTTTCTGCCGACGTATCTCCTTCTTCCGGAGATAGTGAGATCGATTGTGGCAATCGACGCAGATTTTTTATCCTCGATTTTCCTTTTTGTAGATTCGAATCCCGATTCTAAGAAACCGCGAAGCTCGTTGAGCGATTTCCCAACGGCAGGCTTTTCCTCCTTCGGCACATCTTTCATCTTCTCGAAGAGTTGTGCGAACAGTCCTTTTCGTGAAAGATATTTGAGTCTGAAATTTTCCAGATCGTCCGAAGTATTTGCCTGATTTAAAGAGGCCGCAATTTCTTCCTTTAGTTTTACAATTTTGTCGAGCATTTCATCGCCCAAAAATTATAACTGCAAAATGCGCAAAGAGGATCAAATGCAAAAAAAAGATTCTTTGTTACGTGTGCGGTTAAAACATTCATAAGTTCGGATACAAAAAATCTTCCTGCGTTTCAGAAAGACCAAATTCCGAACACAGAAAGATTATATTAATTAAAAACAAAGCGGACGACTTCTTTGAAAGTCTCAGGACTATTCGCGGCAAGATCGGCCAAAACTTTTCTGTTTATTATCACTTCTTTTTTTGCCAGTGCAGCTATAAGACGGGAATACGTTGTTCCGTTTTCGCGTGCTGCAGCATTTATGCGGACGATCCATAAACTTCGGAACTCACGTTTCTTTTTCCTTCGGTCCCTGTAAGCATGTTGGAGCGCCTTTTCGACATGGTGCTTCGCAACCGTGTGAACTTTGCTGCGGGCGCCCCAGTAACCTTTGGCTAACTCAAGTGTCTTTTTGCGTCTTCTATGCGACGCCGCTTTATTTTTTGAACGTGGCATTTTAGAATTTCTCCATTAACATTTTAAATATAACACACTCGTGCTAAAGAGTCACGCTATTCGTTCAACATTCCGCGAACGCGCCCTTCATCGGTCTTGTCAAGAACCGAAGCCTTTCTAAGCTGGCGCTTTCGTTTGCGGGTCTTAGATGTCAAAATATGACTCCTGAAAGCTTTTTCACGAAGATACTTGCCGCTTGAAGTCCTCTTTATTCTCTTTGCCATTGCACGATTTGTTTTTGTCTTCGGCATTTCAATTTTCCTTTGTATTATTTTGCTTCTGTTCGTCCCGAATCCGGTCGCGACTCCCCGCCGGCGGAATCTTCGCCACGCGAGCAGGATTGCTTTCAGATACTCGACCTGATGGCGATCCGTCTGCGGCAGATTTCGGAGCGGATCTCTTTTTTGATTTATCGGGAGCTATGATCACCGCCATATTCTTTCCCTCTAACTTCGGCATCTGTTCCACCTTGCCAACCTCGGCAAGAAACTCGATGAATCTCTTCAAAATCTCCTCGCCTTGTTGCGCATAAGTGATTTCCCTTCCTTTGAAAAACACGCTCCCTTTCACCTTGTGTCCCTGTTCGAGAAATTCTTTGGCGTGTCTCGACTTGAAGAGGAAGTCATGCTCGTCCGTGTTTGGATGGAATCTAACTTCCTTAAGTTGAGCAGAGCCTTGCCCCTTCAGCTTTGCTTTCTCTTTCTTCGTCAATTCATACATGTACTTTCCGTAGTCGACAAGTTTGCAGACTGGCGGATTAGATGTCGGCACGATCTCAACCAAATCTAACCCTCTTGTCTCTGCAAGTCTCAAAGCTTCGCGTGGTGGCATAACCCCGAGTTGTTTTCCGTCAGAATCGATCAAACGTACACTCGGTACCCTGATCTCGTTGTTGATCCTAAGTTTAGGTGTATTGATAGGCGGTCTCCTAAATTTTGTTTGCTATTTCTTTTTTTATGCTCGATATGAATTCTGCAAGCGGCGCTGCTCCTTTGTCGCCTTCGTGATGCTTGCGGATTGAAACTTTTCCGGAATCTTTTTCTTTCTGTCCAACAATCAACATGTACGGGACTTTCTCAGTTTCCCACTCGCGGATTTTGTAGCCGACTTTTTCGTTGCGATCGTCAAGCTCGACACGAATATTTTCTTTTGCCAAAACGTCCACGATGGATTTTCCATATTCGTTGAAGGAATCCGTAATCGGAAGAATTGCAGCTTGAACCGGCGAAAGCCATGTTGGAAATACACCGGTATAATGTTCGGTTAATATTCCGATAAATCTTTCAAATGATCCGAAGATGGCACGGTGAATTAAAACCGGTCTCTTAGCGTGGCCATCAGCATCTATGTAGGTCAGATCGAACCTCTCAGGAAGCATGACGTAGTCGAGCTGGATCGTCGCTACCTGCCAGTCTCTGCCGATAGCATCCTTGATTTGAATATCTATCTTCGGGCCGTAGAAAGCGCCGTCTTTTTCCTTGACACCGTAATTGATCACGTTCTTTTCAAGAGCCTGTCTCAGCGCGTTCTCTGCCTGTTCCCACAGCTTTGGATCGCCCATGGCATCATCAGGCTTCGTTGAAAGCTTGAACGAGACTTCGAACTTGAAGAGTCCGTAAATATACTTGACGAGCCCGATAATGTCGTCTATTTCCGACAGGATCTGATCCGGGCGGCAGTATATGTGGGCATCATCCATCGTTATTTGCCGCACGCGGAACATGCCGCCGAGTGCACCAGAAATTTCGTTGCGATGCAGTCTGCCAATTTCAGAAAAACGCAGAGGAAGATCACGATAGCTTCTGGTTTTAAATTTATATACGTAGCTGCTCTCTGGACAATTCATCGGCTTCAAAGAATAAGTATCTTCCTCGACTTTCAGAACAAACATGTTTTGTTTGTAATGATCCCAATGTCCTGATTGCTCCCACAAATCTTTTTTGACCAGCATCGGAGTGGAAATTTCGAGATAGTTCCGTTTGTCTAATTCTTGCCTGATAAATTTTTCAAGCTCACGGAAAATTACCATTCCCTTCGGCAACCAGAACGGCGCGCCTGGGGCAATATCATGGAACACAAAAAGTTCAAGCTCGCGTCCGAGTCTTCTATGGTCACGCAGCTTTGCCTCTTCCAACATCTTGAGATGATCATCGAGCATCTTCTTCTTCGGGAAAGAGACGCCATATACACGCTGGAGCATTTTATTTTTGCTATCGCCGCGCCAGTATGCTCCGCTTGTGCCCAGGAGCTTGAAGTACTTTAGGCTGCCAGTGGATGGAACGTGTGGACCGCGGCAAAGATCCGTGAAATCACCTTCGCTGTAAAAACTTATCGTTTCGTCAAGTGCGCTGATGATTTCTACTTTATAAGGATCTTTTTTCTCATTGAAAAATCTCAACGCCGCATCTTTTTCCACAACTTTTCGCACAAACGGATTATCATTCTCTGCTATCTCGTGCATTTTCTTCTCAATAGCTTCGAGATCGTCAGGACTCAAAGTCTCGTTGATGTCGATGTCGTAATAAAATCCCTCCTCGATTGCGGGACCTACTCCAAATTTCGCCTCTGGAAAAATCGACTGAATGGCGTGTGCCATCAAATGAGAGCTACTGTGCCAGTAAACCTCTTTGCCTTCGGGATCATCGAAAGTCAAAAACTTTATTTCGCAATCTGCCACGATCGGGGTATTAAGGTCCGAAAGTTTACCGTCGATTTTTACAACTATTGTTTCTTCAGCTAAAGAACGGCTGATCTTTTTGGCAACTTCAATCGCTGGAGTAGATGAATCAACTTCTAATATAGAATTATCAGGCAATTTTACCTTTGGCATAAAACTTCTTTTACATTATGATAAAAGGATCGGAGAAATCACACATCGCAGGAGAAGGCTCACCCCAATCATCGGAAGAACATTTGGTTGACTAGTTCTCAACTTGTCCGAATGGATTCCTTTAGAATCGGAAATTTATTTTTCATAATTAAAATCTAATTCCTTAGTGGGCGATAGAAGATTCGAACTTCTGACCTCTACAATGTCAATGTAGCGCTCTAAACCAACTGAGCTAATCGCCCCTATAACGATTCCAAAAGTGCCGAGGGCGGGACTTGAACCCGCACGACCCGTTTGGGGTCAAAGGATTTTAAGTCCTTCGCGTCTACCAATTCCGCCACCCCGGCGGTATCCCACCAAGGCTCAACAAAGTTCTCGACAAAGTTGGATTCTCGACTTTGTCCTAACTAATTTAGGAATCGAAGCTAATAAAGTCAACGTAAATTGCACCATTTGCCGCCCAATAGTTTGTGCACGCACGCGGCATGGCGCAAAGCACTCATAATCATTTTGCGGAGATGTATCCCCCTTGGAAATTACGTATACGTTTCTAAATTGAAATGATCCCCAGTAAACTTGGGAAGGTTTAAAATTGTTTTTTTTGTAAGGAAAACGAAGATTGTCGTATTTAGCTGATGTAAAAAGCGTAGAGAAATTGAATCATCTCATCGATCTGAGCAGAAATAATTTGTACACCTTTGACGAGGATTTGATCCGCCGAGCTTTCGAGTTCAGTTGGAACGCGCACGTCAAAGGCAGGCCGCGCGCATCGGGGGAGCCGTACTTTTCTCATCCTTATGAAGTGGCACTCGTCGTCGCGAAAGAAATTCCGCTCGATGATATCTCTATTGCCGCGGCACTGCTCCATGATGTTGTAGAAGACACGGCATACGACCTAAAGGCAATCCGCGCAGAATTCGGAAATGAAATCGCGGATATAGTTGACGGCGTTACGAAAATTTCCGGCGCGGTCGAAAGCCATGAAATCACTCGCGCAGAAAATTACCGCAAGATGCTTCTCTCGATGGCAAAGGATGTTCGCGTCATTCTCGTGAAGTTCGCAGATCGTCTCCACAACATGAGAACACTTGCGTTCCTGCCGCCGGAAAAACAGGAGCGGATTGCAAAAGAGACGTTGGAAATTTATGCGCCGCTTGCTCACCGGTTTGGCCTCGCAAAAGTGAAATGGGAGTTTGAGGACTTGGCTTTCAAGCACCTCAACACTTCGGATTATGAATATATATCGAGGAAGTTGAATGCAAAGCGGAGAGCGCGCGAAGCATACATCAGAAAATTTATCCAACCGATAAAGAAGCATCTCGATGAACACGAAATCAAATTTGAAGTCACCGGCCGCCCGAAACACATTTATAGCATATACAACAAAATGGTAAAACGCGGTAAGCCGATAGAAGAGATTTACGATTTGTTTGCGGTGAGAATTATTCTCGACACCGAAGATAAGAACGATTGCTTCTCTGTCTATGGAATTGTGTCGGAAATTTATACGCCTGTTCCGGAGCGTTTCAAAGATTATATTTCCGTCCCAAAACAAAACGGTTATCAGTCGATCCACACCACCGTTGTCGGGCCCGAAGGCAAGATGGTCGAGGTGCAGATTCGCACGAAGCAAATGGATGAAGTTGCCGAACGCGGTGTTGCCGCTCACTGGAAATATAAAGAAGATCTGAAGGAATCAGACAAGAATCTCGAAGAGTGGATATCATGGGTGCGGGAAATCCTCGAACAGCCATCGGTATCCGGCGGCGAGGATGCGGCAACAAGTTTTCTGGAAGGTTTTAAACTCGACCTGTACCAGGATGAGATTTACGTTTTCACGCCGAAAGGTGATCTCCAGATTTTGCCAAAAGGCTCAACGCCCGTTGACTTTGCATTCGAGATACATTCGCAGGTCGGAACACATTGCGTCGGCGCAAAAGTTAATGGAAGAATTGTTCCACTCAACACGAAATTGAACAGCGGCGATCAAATTGAGATTATCACCTCGTCGAATCAAAACGTGAATCCCGACTGGGAAAAGTTCGTTGTTTCCAGAAAAGCCAAAGCGCACATCAAACGCTGGCTGAACGAAGAAGCGAGAAAGAAAGCTGCCGAAGGTGAAGAAATCTGGATGAAACGACTGAAGAAGCACAAGCTTTCTGTTTCCGAAGATGACTTTGCAAAATTGCTTCGCGATCTCAAGTACGACAACCCGCAGCAATTCTACGTCGCAATTGCCGAAGAAGAAATTGAACCAGAAAAAATAATTGCAAAGTTGACACAACAGAAGTCTTCGCGAGAAGCGTCCGAGAGCACGAAGCCAATCCATACCTTTGTCGAGATCGCACGCAAAGCATCGGAAGGAATTGTCGTTGACGGCTCGCGTACCGATTGGAAAATTTCTTACGCGAAATGCTGCAGTCCAATCCCGGGAGATGAGATCGTCGGCTTCGTCACTACCGGCGAAGGAATAAAAGTTCACCGGAAAACTTGCACGAACCTTGAGAGGATGGCAGGCACCGCACGCGAAAGAATTGTCGATGCATCATGGCCCGGCGAGAGCAGCGGTTTATTTGTTGCTGGCGTAAATATTTCCGGGATGGACAGGCCCGGAATTCTTACCGAGATCACACATACAATTTCAAGCTATCAGGACACGAACATTCGCAGTGTTTCCGCAGAAGTCCGCAGTGCAATTTTCGAAAGCCAGATAATCATTTATGTTAAAGACAAAGAACATTTGGAACGCTTGATCGACAAATTGAAAAAAGTTCCGGGAATTATCCGCGTAGATAGAATACAAGGACAAAATGCCTGAAGACAAACGTGTACTCGGTATCGACTTCGGACTGAAAAGAGTCGGAGTGGCAGTTAGCGATCCGATGGGAATTATTGCACAGGGGATCGAGACTCTCCCGAACGATCATGGTCTCCTTAATGCAATAGCCGATATTGTGAAGAAAATGTTAATTTCCAAGATCGTTATAGGAAAACCGCTGAAATTAAATGGAGAGAAAGGAAATTCCGCAATTGAAGCTTCAAAGTTTGGAAAAAGACTGAAAGAAAAATTGTCTAAGGAATACAATAGCAAGATTGAAATTGTCGAGTGGGACGAGAGGTTTACTACCACGATCGCTCAACGAACACAAATTGAACTCGGCATCAAGAAAAAAGAAAGGCAGAAGAAAGGCAACCTGGATCGCATAGCTTCACAATTGATCCTTCAGAGTTACCTCGATTCCCACAAATGAGCGATAACATACTTCATAAAAGACGGACGGTGGCGTTCATGAAAGTCATCCTCGGTTTGTTTTTGGCATTCTTAATAATTGAAGTTGTAATGCTCCCGTTTCCGTGGACGGTAGCAAGCTTCCGAACAGAAAATCCGAAATTGACAGCGTTTATGAAAGAGAGAATAAGCCAAGCGGCGGCTAAACATGTGCCGTACAAAGTCCGGCAAGCTTACGTTCCTCTTTCCGGGATATCAAATGCCATGGTGCATGCGGTGGTCGTCGGCGAAGACGGAACCTTTTACGAACATGACGGGGTTGATTGGTATGAAGTAAAACAATCGCTTCAGGAAAATTGGAAAGAAAAAAATTGTCAGGGGTTCAAGCACGATCACGATGCAGCTCGCGAAAAATCTCTGGTTCTCGACGAGCCGCGACCCGTTGACAAAGTTGGATGAAATCATCGCGGCATACATGCTCGAACATTTTTTATCAAAGGACCGCATTGTTGAGTTATATTTGAATTATATAGAATTCGGCAATGGAATTTTCGGAGTCGAGTCAGCAAGCAGAATTCACTTTATGGTGCCGGCATCGCAGCTTTCACGCGAGCAGGCGGCGAGACTTTCTGCAATTATTCCGAGTCCAATAAAACATTTACCCGATTCAACTTCCCGGTTTGTTTCTTTCAGAGCAGAGACAATCTTAACGAGGATGGAAGCGCTAGGATGGTGAATAAATTTATGATCGACAATTTCCAATCGAAAATCGGAAATTAAAACCGTGGATGTCGCCGAACTTAAAGCTCTCATTTCCGAGGGCGAAAATTTCAAAATAGAATTCAAAAGGCGATTCAGCTCCGTCGAGAAAATTGCCAAGGAGTTAATCGCTTTTGCAAATACAAAAGGCGGCATGATCCTCTTCGGCGTTGACGATGATGGGACAATCTATGGAGTCGAAAGCGAAAAATCCGAATCGGACTTGATTTACGAAGCAGCGCATGACTTCTGCGAACCGCCGATTGAGCCGATAGTTCAGGTGATCGAGCTGAATAGAAAAGATATTGTCGTGGCGATCGTGGAAGAAAGCCGAACGAAACCGCACTGGCTTCAAGACTACAAAGACATAGTTTCGCGCGATGCTAAAGTTTACATCCGTGTAAATGACAAGAGCGTGATCGCGAGCAGAGAAGTTATAAAGATATTGGAGAGTGAAAGCCCGGACAGTGAGCCGCTTTCGATCATCATTGGTGAAAATGAACGGAGGCTCTTCAAATATTTGGAAGACAACCAACGGGTGACGGTAAAAGAGTTTGCGAAACTTGTCAACATCAGCGAGAGACGGGCGGGACGCGTTCTTGTGAACCTTGTTCGTGCCGGCGTAATCAGAATCCACACGGAAGAAAAGTTCGAATACTTCACGTCGGCTTTTTGAATAATGTCAAAAGTCAAATGCCAAAACTTAAATGGACGCCTTTGGATTTTTTAACTCTATTTTTTGATCCCAATTTTTGACTTTTGAATTTTTTCAGTGAATAATTCAAACATTTGATAGACTGCTATTCCATAAGCGACCGCAACATTAAGCGAGTGTTTGACACCCTTCATCGGTATTTCCACGGCGACGTCGGCAGCTTCGACCACATCTTTTGTGATTCCTCCTATTTCATTTCCAACAGCGACGCAAGCCGGGAAAATATCTGGAGAAAGTTCCCATAAAGGGATACTTTCTTTTGTCTGCTCAAGAAGAATGAACTTTATCCCCTGCAATTTTATTTCTTCAATGGCGTCGATCGGTCTTTTATGGTACGACCATGGCACACTTTCAACGGCGCCGAGAGCCGTCTTCGATATTTCCGGACGCGGCGGATGCGGTGTGAAGCCAGTAAGATAAAGTTTCGAAAGAAGAACGGCATCTGAAGTTCTGAAGATCGAGCCAACATTGTAGAGGCTGCGGACATTTTCGAGAAAGCCGTAGATCGGTGTGCGCTCGGCCGCAATTGCTTGCTCAACAGACAATCTTGTTGCGGAAATTTCAGAGTGTAGGAGTTTATGCATCGACAGTTTGTCCTGACGAAGTTCCCGACTGATCTTTCGGTCTCCTGAACCATACCCTGTAAAAAATAGCCTCAATAATTGTAAGGAGAATAAGCGACAAAGAATCGTCGTTAAGAATTGCGCTGACTCCCTCCGCACCGAAGACAAGTCGTACTAAAAATGACGAGAAAGTCCACCCTGCCGTGAAAATAATCGCGGCAAAACCAATTAAAAGAAATGCTTCGCCAAGAGTTTCCTCGTAATATGTTTTCACAAAGAGATAAACACCGGCTGTTATGTGCATCCAGAAAATTAGAACGGGAATCATGTGCGACTAAAATCTCATTTCAAAACTTGAAAATCAATGTCGGGAAAGATTGTCAATTAGTTGAGAAGTTAAAAGTGAAAGCCTGAAATGACTTTTCACTATTCACCTTCAATTTTTCATTTCTAATTTTTCTCTTATCACTAAAAGCTTACCTTTGTAAAATCTCCTTTTCAAAGATATATTTCATAAAAGGAGTTTTAACTGACGACAGGTTTTAAAAAAGTTGTTGTTCCAGCTTCAACATCAAACTTAGGTCCTGGTTTCGACACGCTGGGATTGGCTGTAAATAAATACTTGACCATCGAAGCCGAGCAATCGGCGACTTTTTCATTGGAAATTTCCGGCGAAGGTGCCGATAAAATTCCGATTGACGAGCGAAATCTTACATTTGTTGCATTGAAGAAAATCTTAGGCGAAACGCCAAGGGTAAAAATGAAAATCCACAACGGGATTCCTGCTTGTGGAGGATTCGGCGCGAGCGGCGCTGCAATTGTCGGAGGCTTGCTTCTTGGAAACGAAATTGTGGGAAAAAAATTCTGCATTGAAGACATTTATAATATCGCGGTCAAAATTGAGGGACACCCCGATAATGTCAGCGCCGCGCTTTATGGCGGGCTCGTCGTTAATGCGCGCGGGAATGATGGAATATATTCACGGATAAAAATCCCTGTAGATGGAAAGATGAAGTTAGTTGCAGTTCTCCCTGATACAAAGATCGAGACCCAAGCCGCTCGCAAGATTCTTCCAGATTCGGTAACACTTTCCGAAGCGGTGTCAAACGTTCAGCACAGCTCTCTTTTAGTTGCCGCTTTTGCTTCCGGCGACTACGAGATGATTCGGTTTGCGGTGAGGGATGAACTGCATGAAAAATACAGGAAGAAACTTATTCCGCATTATGACGAATTCGCAGAAGCGGCTTTGCACAGTGGCGCGCTTGCATTCACCGTGAGTGGAGCAGGAAGCTCATGTGTCGCATTTTGTCTTCATCCTTATAAGATGGTACAGGAAGCATTTGATAATCTAATTTATGAAATGAAATTGAACTGGCGCACCGACATACTTGAGCCGGTAAACAGAGGCGCGGAAATTATAAAGGGTTGAAAATTCCTTTGGCTTACTAGAAATGGCAACGATTGCAATCGTCGGGAGACCGAATGTCGGGAAATCAACACTGTTCAACCGTCTCATCGGCGGGAGACGCGCGATTGTGGACGACACGCCAGGAGTCACCCGCGACAGAAACTATGGCACGCTTGAATGGGGAGGGAGAAGACTAACCGCTATAGACACGGGCGGGTTCGTGCCTGATTCTCAAAATATTTTCGAGCGAGCTATCGTTGAACAGGCACAGTATGCAGTCGATGAAGCCGATGCGATAGTTCTGGTCGTGGACGGCGAAGCTGGCCCGCATCCGATCGACAAAGAGCTTGCAAATATCCTCCGTAAAAAAAGCAAAAAAGTTCTCCTTGCCGTAAACAAGATCGACGATGCTAATCACGAGAAACGCATCAGTCAATTTTTTGAGCTCGGTTTTCAAAACGTGATGGGAATTTCTGCGCAGCTTGGAAGAAGCATCGGAGATTTCCTTGACGAGGTTACCAAACTCATACCTGACGGTAAAGAAATAGACAAAGCTTCTGCAACGAAAAAGATAGCTATCGTGGGCAAACCGAATGTCGGCAAGTCTTCCCTCGTGAATCTTCTGATCGGTGAAAACCGCTCGATCGTTACCGAGGTGCCTGGAACCACAAGAGATTCGGTTGATTCAATTATGAAATTTCAAGGCGAGGAGATTGTTCTCATTGATACCGCCGGCTTGAAGAGGAGAAGCAAAATTAAAGAGTCGGTCGAGTTCTTCAGCACCTTGCGGACATTCCAGGCGGTGGAACGTTGCGACGCAGCAATAGTTCTATTCGACGCGTCAATCGGAGTCGAGAAGCAGGATTTGCAAATCGTTGAATACACCATGGAGCAAGGAAAGCCGGCAATAATCGGAGTGAACAAGTGGGACCTCATAGACAAAAAGAATGTTGATACGATTGAATATGGGAACGCAATAAAAGGGAGACTTCGCATTTACGATTTTGTGCCGGTAATTTTTATTTCCGTTTTGAAAAAACAGCGCGTCCAAAAGCTTCTTTCCAAGGCTCTTGATATCCAGGAATCGGCAAAATCAAAAATAAAAACCAGCGAGCTTAACGATTATCTTCTTCCGGCGATCGAAAAGACTCCGCCATTTTCGAAAAGCGGGAAAGAAATAAAAATTAAATACATAACACAAGTCGAAAGCAAGCTCCCTACGTTTGCCTTTTTTACGAATTTGCCCGACGAGGTATCCATCACTTACAAAAGATTTTTGGAAAATAAATTGCGCGCGCGGTTCAAGTTTGAAGGCGTGCCGGTGAGACTCCTTTTCAAACAGAAGTGAACGTTGCCGCTTTCTGCCTTTGTTACTTTGCCGCTGTTAAATAACTTAATAGAAACTGAGGAGAAAAATTGAAGATTGCCGTTTTGTTAGGGGGGAGCTCGCCGGAACGCTTGGTTTCAATCGCTTCAGGCAGAGGAATAATCAAGGCGCTGCGTGAGTTGGGGCACGAAGTCGTCGCAATCGACCCGGCTCTCGGTGCAAATCAGATTCCCGAATCGGAACTTCTCTCTCATGGCATCGGCACAAATCCGCCAACGCAGGAGCTGCTTCGCAAAATGTCGCCAAAAAATTATCTATCTTCCATCGATTGTAAAATCTTTGACGATCTGGATTTAGCATTCATAATCCTTCACGGTAAATGGGGGGAAGACGGAATTATGCAATCGCTCCTCGAACTTAGCTCGGTTCCATATACCGGTTCCGGTGTAATGGCAAGCGCAATCGCGATGGACAAAGTAATGTCAAAAAAATTATTCATACATCATGGGACACCGACGGCAGAGTGGTACGATTACGCGAGAAATTCTTCTTCCTCATATGGAATCTCCGAGCCGCGCTCGCCAAAAATCAAAGAAAATATTTTGAAAATCGGATTTCCGAATGTTGTCAAACCGAACGATCAAGGCTCGTCGGTTGCGATCACGATCGTAAAAAGTGAATCCGCGCTTGATCGCGCTCTCGATGAAGCGGAAAAGTTTTCAGAGTCTGTACTCGTGGAAAAATTTATCCCCGGCGCGGAGCTTACTGTCGTCATCCTCGGTGACGAGCCTCTTCCTGTAATCGAGATAAGACCTCACGGCGAATTTTATGACTATGAACATAAATACACAAAAGGGATGACGGATTATCTCGTACCGGCGCCGATGGAGAAATCTTTTGCAGTTAAGTTACAGGAACTTGCGATCAATACGTTCAACTCACTCGGCTGCAAAACGTTTGGCCGGGTAGATTTCAAAGTTGGAGACGACCATATTCCATATTGTCTCGAAGTAAATACGATCCCCGGAATGACGGAGACGAGTCTCGTCCCGAAAGCGGCTGCGGCAGCGGGAATTACATTCACTCAAGTCGTTCAGAAAATTGTTGACCTAAGCATAAAAACCTCCTCTAGGTAAAATGTGTTCAATGAAAGAAAAAATCTTTTTAACCGCAAGAAACTCAAAGATGCGCAAATGTTGCCGCGCTGCATGCCGTAAGCGGCAGCAATCTTGGCTGTTCTTCATTTTTGCTTCTACCCCGCCGCGTCATTAAGATGAAAATTACGGACCTCGAAAAATTTTTAAAACGGTTAAAGAAGAGGAATGCGCTCATTCTGCTGATTCTGGCGATCGCAATGATGTATATCCTTTTCGATCAACGAGGACTTATCCAGAGAATCCGGCTTTCGGAAGAAAAGTCGACAATCGAAAGTAGGATCAGAGAATTGCAAAAGGAAAATGATTCAATGCGGACGGAGATAGAAAAGTTGCAGAAGAGCGATCAGGAAATTGAACGTATAGCACGCGAGAAGTATTTTATGCATAGAAATGATGAAAAAGTCATCAAAGTCGAGCCGAAGTAGCTCATCATGGGCAGGACGCCGGGATTCCGGGTTGTTCTCGCCGCCAAAGTCCGCAATACCTCTCGCGGAAAGAATACGACCGCAGAAATTTGAAGACTTCGTTGGACAGGAACATCTTGTCGGAGAACATGGCACACTCCGAAAGATGTTAGACGGTGGGAATGTTCGTTCCATGATACTATGGGGACCGCCTGGTACCGGGAAAACGACCCTTGCGCGTTTGATAGCCGGGAAACTCCAAGCGGATTTTTTTCAAATCAATGCCGTTTCTTCCGGCGTGCAGGAGCTTCGGGAAATCATTTCAACTGCGGAAAAATCTCTTCAGACAGGAAGAAGGACCATACTTTTCATAGATGAAATTCACCGCTTCAACAAGGCTCAGCAGGATGCGCTGTTAGAAAGCGTCGAAAACGGCACGATAATTCTAATCGGCGCGACGACGGAGAATCCTTCGTTCGAAGTTATCTCGCCGCTTCTTTCGAGAAGCCAAGTTTATGTTCTGGAAGTTCTTAGCGAGAAAGAATTGTCCTCGATACTTTGGCAAGCAATCGAGCAAGATGAATTCTTGAAGAGGGCAAAAGATCAACTGGAAGAGAATTTGCTCTCGACGGATGCCGAAGAAGAAATTGTTCGCTTAAGCGGAGGCGACGCGAGAGTAATGTTAAACGCGCTCGAGGTCGCGATTGATCTTGCAGGAAAAAAGTCTCCGATAGAAATCAGCCGCGACATGATTCGCGAAGCGTATCAAATCAGACATTACAAATACGATCGGACAGGCGAAGAACATTACAATTCGATTTCCGCTTTCATAAAAAGTGTGCGAGGAAGCGACCCCGATGCCGCGGTTTACTATCTTGCAAGAATGCTGGAAGCTGGTGAAGACCCGAAATTCATCGCCCGCAGGCTGATCATTCTTGCATCGGAAGACATCGGCAATGCGGAACCTTACGCACTGACCTTGGCTACTGCCTGCTTCACAGCGGTTGATTACGTCGGGATGCCGGAAGCCCGAATCATTCTTGCTCAAGCAACCACCTACCTTTCGAGCTGTCCGAAAAGCAACGCCTCGTACATGTCGGTGGAAAATGCGATTGCCGATGTCCGCGAAAGGCCATATCTACCTGTTCCACTTCATCTCAGAAACGCCCCGACAAAACTGATGAAAGAGCTTGGGTATCATAAGGATTACAAGTACGCCCACAGTTTTCAAGATCACTTCGTGGAACAGCAATATCTCCCCGACGAAATCAAAGATAAGATTTATTACGAGCCGACCGATGTCGGGAGAGAATTAGTTTTGAAAAAATATCTTCAATCGATATGGAACAAAAGAAAAAAATAGAAGGAAGTCATCACACAGCTGCTATAGAAGGAAAATTTAAATGAATTACGTTATCGGAGTTGATCTCGGCGGAACATTCATAAAAGCAGGCGCCGTATCAAAGGAAGGGAAAGTCTTATATGAGACATCGTTACCGTCCAAAGCTGATCTTAATCCAGAAGCAGTTGTGCGCCAAATCGCAAAAGCAGTGGAAATGATCAAAGAAAAATTTAGAAACAATAAAGTGTTGGGAGTCGGAATTGGTTCGCCCGGAATGGTGGACCTCGACGGTGGCACAGTGAAATATCCGCCAAATTTAGCTAATTGGACCGTCTTTAGATTAGGCGATGAAACCTCGAAACTGATCGGCGAGCCTGTACAAGTCGAGAACGATGCCAATGCAGCGGCAGTTGGTGAATTAAAATTCGGCGCAGGAAAAGGTATGAAAAATTTTATAATGATTACTCTTGGCACCGGCGTCGGCGGCGGCATCATTGCTGACGGAAAAGTTTTTCGCGGAGAAGAAGGCGGCGCAGGAGAAATCGGACATACCACGATCGATTACAATGGACCGCTCTGCAATTGCGGCAACCGGGGCTGTGTTGAAGCCTATGTCGGGCAGAAGCACCTATCACGGCGCGTCGCGGAACAACTTAAATCACATCCCGAATCATTCATCAATAAACTTATCGACGGTGATGCACAGAAACTCGAGCCTAAGATCATTAGCGAAGCCGCAAACAAAGGTGATGAGTTCGCACTTCAAATTTGGAAAGAAGCCGGCATATATATTGGTACAGCATTATCGTCTGCGATTAATATATTGGACATCGCCACATTAATTATCGGCGGCGGTGTTGCCAAAGCAGGCAAACCCCTTTTCGATTCGATTAAGGAGACAATCATGGCACGAGTCTTCACTTCCGTTAAACCGAGGGTGCACGTCCTTTGCACGAAGCTAGAAAACTCAGCCGGGGTCATCGGAGCCGCAGCTCTGTTCGCCGAATAAAGATGCAATTTGAAAACGATCTCTCTTTTATTCATAAGTGTCTTCGCATTCTCTGCACTTCGTGCACAAGATACTACGAAAGCTTCCACAAAAATGGATACAACAAGTTCAAAAGCCGAAATAGACACAGTGGTCACTTACAACGCGGCGGACTCCGTGGTTTATTCGATAGCGAACCGAGAGATGATGCTTTATAAAAAGGCGGACATGAGTTATAAGGACTTTAAACTCAATTCCGGTGAGATAGCGATAAACTGGGACACATCTTTTCTCACCGCAGAAGGTCGTAAAGATAGCTCCGACAAAATAGTCGAGCAGCCTGTCCTCAACGACGGCGGAGAAACTTATAAAGGCTCTCATGTCGCATACGATTTCAAATCCCAAAAAGGAAGAGTCAACGTCGCAAATACCGAAATCGATAACGACTATTATCATGGTGAGCTGATAAAGAAATACGGCAAGGATGTCCTCTTTGTCGACAACGGGAGGTTCACGACATGCGACCATGATACACCAGATTTTTGGTTTCAAAGTTCAAGGATGAAACTTGTAGTCAACGATAAGATTATCGCCGAGCCGATAGTTTTTTATATCCAGGGAGTTCCGGTTTTTGTGCTTCCCTTCGGAGTCTTTCCGGCCAAAGCCGGAAGGCGCAGCGGCATAATCACCCCGTCTTTCGGAGAAAGCGCAAACAGCGGAAGGTATCTCTCGAACTTCGGATATTTCTGGGCAATAAACGATTACTCCGATTTGACGACCACAGCAGACTGGTACACGCGCGGAGGCTATGAACTTCGAGGCGGACTGAGATACAATGTCAGATATTATCTCAGTGGAAATCTGTACGGAGCTTACAGTGATCGGTACACGGAAGAACCCGGCGACCCGAATAGAACTGTCGATAAAGAATGGGACATGGAGTTTACTCACAACCAGACAATCGATCCGAATACCCAGCTCGTCGCTAACGTCAAGATGAGCTCGCAAAATTATTTCGCCGCGACAAGCATTGACCCTCAACAGATATTGCAGCAAAACCTTGTATCCGATGCGACATTATCCAGGAGCTGGCCGGAAGCGGGCAATAGTATCGAACTCAATGTTCACAGAGATCAAAACTTACAGAACGGATCCATTTCCACAAATTTGCCGGACATAAGTTTCTCACACACGATGAGCTATCCATTTCGCAGCGCAGAGCACGAAGGTAGCTCGAGCAATCAGCTGCCATGGTTTGAGATGATAGGATATTCTTATAGCGGCCAATTCGAAAATCAGACCTCGAAAACTTGGGATGACACCGTCGCTGGTGATTACCAACGAACAAGTTCCTATGGTGCAGAGCATACAATATCAATCAGCGCTGCGCCGAAAGCCGGCTTCTTCACAATCTCCCCGTTTTTATCCATAAACGACAAGATGTATGCATCGCGAACGGGCTATCGCGAATACACCACCTCCGCGGGATCGGACACGGTCGTCGGAGCAACTGAACGAGGGTTCTACAATGTCGGTACGTTCAGCACTGGAGTTTCAGCGAGCACAAGACTATTCGGAATCATGCAACCAAACATTTTAGGCATCACGGCTTTCAGACACACATTGGAGCCAAGCGTAACTTTCACTTATCAGCCGGATTTTTCAAAACCATATTGGAATTACTATCAGACTTTCTTGGTAAACGGAATTTCCCAGCAATACAACAATTACCAGAAAGGATTATACTTAGGCGTGCCATCCGGAACCACCGCTGCTCTTGGCGTCGACCTCCAAAACAATTTTGAGATGAAAACTTTGTCGAAAGATACATCGCAAGCTGAAAATAAAATCCAGTTGTTGAACCTCGACATAAGTACTGCTTACAACTTCGCTGCCGATTCCATGAACTTGTCGCCGCTCGCCGTGAGCTACAGAACAAATATTGCTCAGAAAGTTGACATCGGTGGCAGTTCGACATTCAATTTCTATCAATACGATCCCGCGGCAGGAACACGCGTAAACAAGCTCTTGCTATCGGAAAACCATCTCCCCGACATGACAGACTTTTCACTTAGCATTCAAACTTCACTCCATGGTGAAAGGCAAAAGACCGGATCGACACAGCAATCGTCCCAGGATTCTATCGGACAACAAGATTCGTTGAAGGCTTTGCGGCAGTATGACAGATTCTATCAGCAGGTTGAATCTCCCGACCTCAGCATTCCATGGAATTTAGGTCTCAGCTTTACGTATGACCGGTCCAAACAGATGACAACCCCATTTTCACAAACGTTAACTCTCTACATGCAGCTTGGTTTTAATCTGACCGATAATTGGAAAATCGGATTCAACGGCGGTTACGATTTCATCGGGCACCAAGTCACGGTCCCAACAGTAACAGTTTATCGTGACTTACACTGTTGGGAAATGAACTTAACTTGGAACCCAATAGGCTCCTATCGCGGTTTTAATTTTGAAATAAGAATAAAAGCGCCGCAACTTCAGGACATAAAAATTACAAAGAGGGAGGATACATTAGTTGGAGAATGATATAAAAATCCGCCGCGCGAAAGTCGGCGACGTTCTGCAAATCGTTTCGCTGATAAATTCATACGCGGAAAAAGGAGAGATGCTTTATCGTTCGCAGAGCCAAGTTCTTCAGCAGGTGAGAAACTATTTCGTAGCCGCCAAGCGAAACGGAGATCCCCCCGCTAAAGGCGGGATAAACTCCGGTGGAACCGAGGATTCGATCTTTGCGTGCGGCTCACTCGACATAACATGGAACGATCTCGCCGAATTGCGATCGCTGGCAGTTCGCTCGGACGCACAAGGAAGCGGAATCGGCACGCGGGTAGTAGAAGCATTGATGGACGATGCTGTTGAATTAGGACTGAAGCATGTCTTTGCCCTGACATACAAACCATATTTCTTCGAAAAGTTAGGATTCAAAATAATGGACAAGCAGCTCTTGCCTCACAAAGTTTGGAGCATCTGCATTGACTGCTTGAAATTTCCGGTTTGCGACGAAGTGGCAATGCAAATCGAAGTTGAGGAGTGGGCGAAAAGAAAGACTTTCTCAAAGACAAAATAAAAGCTTTACTCTGCTATTTCGCTTACCGTGACCGCTTCAAATTTCTTCTTCCGCGATCTGTAGGCTTCGATTCCATAAACCATTCCAACCATAAGCGACATTACTCCGCCCGCCAGCAGAATTGCAATAGCCGGGTCTGTTCCGCCAGGAATGATCTGCGCAAGCCCTAAGTTTATCGGCGAGCCATAGACGATCATCAAATGAACGACATAAACGGATAGCGAACTCTTGCCGATCGACGGAATGATCTTCGGGATATGCTTGACTTTCAAACTTAAGTAGCCGACACAAGAAGCAACGAGCGTCACGAGACCGAAGCGCAAAAAATTAATTGCAGGAAGAGCACGCCAGTAGTCAACATATGGAGAAACAAAAAGAAGCTGGATCGGGAAGAAAAGCAAGAATAGCACGAGTGAAACGAATGAAGCTCTCATGAGATTTTTCGATAGCACCCGAGCGCGAGTTTCTAACGGCAACGCAATTGAAGCAGCACCGAACGAAGCGCCGGCAAATAGGTAAGCCGAAAATGGAAAGAAGGTAAAAAAAGAACCGGATCTAAAAGTCAAATAAGAATAGAAAAACGGGTGCAGGAAATTTTCCCACTTGATAAGCTCAGTTATCGGCGCAATAGCAAGCGATAAAACTGCAACCGCGACATAAACACGAAATAACTTTTCAGTACTTTTAGCAAACAGCGCGATAATAAAAATTACTAACAGCGACAATGAGATGACATGCAAGGCATCGACATAAAAAAATATTTTCAAATTCTCTGACGGAATGCCTGACGGGTCGTAAAAAAGTTCAAGAGGCGAATGAAGGCCGTAACCCAATAGAAGAAGCATAACAATTCTTTTGACTCTCCGGTATTTTGATTTCTTTGAAATGCTCAGATCGCCAGAATTGTTCTTCACTGTCGCAACCACGAACGCAAGTCCAGCCGAGAAGAAAAAAAACGGCGCAGTCAACCCGCGAAAGAAAGTCCATAGCTGAAACATAATGCCCGATCCATCTTTATAAATCGGGCTTAACGCCGCATCCATGGTATGCCCTTCAATCATCAACATGACTCCGACCGCCCGGAGAATATCTAACAATATCAGTCTATTTTTATTTTCTATTTTAGGCATGAAATTTACTCAAAAATTTACTCAGTCAATGTCAGACGCTTGCGCAAACAAAAGGTTGAAGGGATAACTATTTGTCATTAGCTTTTAGCTAATAGCTATCCGCTAAAAGTTTGTAGCTAATTTTTTATTTGACAGGAACTTCTTGTCCGGATTGATATCGGGATCCTTCTGATGACCTCAAGTAATCTTGAAATCCCATTTTCTTATAATAGTCTTCGCCGATGTATTTCAACACTTGCAAAAATTCCGCTGGCTTCATATAACCGGCAACAGAAGTAATGAACCGGCCATCCGGCATTAGAAAAACCGTGGTTGGATAACCGGTCACCCCAAAAGCCTTCGCGAGGCTTGCCTGAGTGACTTCTTCATCGCCAAGCATTTCCCTCGTATCGCTCTCCGCATTCAATTTTACAAGAGAATAATTCTCCTCCAGATAACTCTTGATATTCTCATCACTGTAAGTATCACTCTCCATCTTCTTGCACCACTCGCACCAATCAGTATAAACATCGATAAGTACTTTCTTGTTCTCAGCCGAAGCTTGTTTGACACCATCGGTAAAGTTTGTCCATTTAAGATCGCCGTCTTCTTGATTATTCATATTGGATCCTGAGCTTATAAATATTAGACCGCTGAACAACACAACCAAGATAGAATTCATTTTTTCTCCTTGAATTAGAAAATATCGAATTGATAAATAAACGGTGCCGGCGCCATAAAAAGTTCATTTAATTTACGTGCAACCGCCGATTCGCCGTGTGCGAAGCCATACATAACAGCGTCACTCGGCTTCAAGAAACCCGCATAAATCTGCGAGAAAATTTTTATGTCGGTTTCGAACTGAACATCCTGCTTCGTCTCATCGACAATTGTTTCTCCATTGTGGATATGCATGTTGAATGCCCGCGAGTTCTGCGGAAGATTTCCGTCATTAACTTTTATAACAAAATCCGCCGGCGAACCGATGGAGTGGTGAAGCTTTGCGAGCGCATTCGGAACATTTATGACTCTCAACATGAATCCTGAAGCGACCGTGGAAAAAGATTTGTATTCAAAGAAGAGTCTGCGAAAATTCAGACTCGCGCGGTTCTCTCAAAAAGAGATTGAGCGGGTAATCGATAGGAGCGAGAAATTTTACTCGCGAAACCTGTTCGCTGAGCGCACCTATCAATCCCCACAGTCCGCGATGAGCGGCAGCATCAAGCCCGACAAACTCCTTTACATTGATCATCGTTTCACCTACCAAACCACTAGTCGTACCACCATCTTTATAAATTTCCAGAACTGCGTAGCCCTTCACTTCACCGTCATCGTAAACGTATGCGTCCTTGAACTTTGGAAAGACGACTAGATCCCAAAAATTTTCACCACGCAACGGAGTAAAGCTCCCGTGAGTTTGAACTTCCTGCTGCAAAACTTTCTTCAATCTGTTCTTGTCGGATTTGCCGAACGCTCGAATATTAGATCGTTCTTGAAAATTTAAAATGTTGTTTGGCGCGAATTCATACTGCATCAGGTTTCCGACATAGCCGTAACCGAACTTTTCATAAAATTGATGCTTGAACGGGAAAAGCATAGATATCGGATAATCCATTTCATACATTTTTCGAAGTGCATCTTCCATGAGAATCTCGGCTATGCCGCGTCTTCTTGCCTCCAGCGGAACAGCGACTGCAGCAATTCCCGCCATCGGTATCTTCACGCAGCGTGAGTAAATTTCAAATGGTGTTATCCTCAAGCAACCGGCTATTCCAGCATTTCCCGAGAAACTCTTGTCTTCGACGACGTACATGTCGGAAAGCGAGTACCGCGGATTGTTCTCAATGCTAACACGAATAACCGATGTGTCTTCGAGAAAGCATTTCGAGAGAATTGCAGCTATCGCGTCAGCATCGCTGCCCGCCGCTTGGCGAATTATCATATGCTGTTTCCATTTTGTTTAAATATTCGATCACAGTCTCAAAAACTTTTCGGACAGTAATCCCTTCCGATCGACTGCCAAAAGTGCAGATATGCGGATTACCCGGACATTTCGTTTGACAAAAATCGTCGGGAGGAAGGATTACTTTAGAAACATTTCCTATCGGTCCCCACAACTTCGGTGAGCAAGCTGTCAGCGGACAAAACATGGAAACTGTAGGCGTGCCGACAGCGGCGGCGATGTGCATCGGTCCAGTGCTCGAAGAAATTAGCAAATTTACCTGTGATAATACAGCAGAAAGCTCGCGCAGAGGAAGTTCGCCGAAAGCCGTCTTCAAATTCTTCTCTATCTCCATTTGAAGGAGGGGGACAAAAGGGAATTGTTGCGTAAAAGCTGCCTCTAATTTTTTTTCCTTGGTTGAACCTGTTACGAGAACTTGGACACCCTGCTGTACCAGCATACTTGCAAGCTCGGCGTATCTTTCGACTTCCCAATTTGGAGAGGAATGGCCATTGCCGGGATGAATGCCAACGATATATTGATTAGTGTTGAAACCTTTTCGCTCCAAAAACTCGCGTGCGAATTCTTTTTCCTCTTCTTTCAAAAAAATTTCCGGATTCGTCCATACTTCCCTTGCACCGATCTCCCTGGCAAGGTCAAGCATATAATCTGATTCATGGCGAAGCGGAATATATTTCCGCCGCGAAACACCGTGCATGAAAGTAATCACTTCATATAAAATGTGTCCGACTCCAACTCGATAAGGAATGCCTGAAAGAAACAACATGTAAGCAAGACGTTTCGTCGGCATGAGAAGGAGCGCGGTGTCAAATTTGTACTTCCGAATTTCTTTCACCTTCATTCGGAAATTTTGCTTCTCCGGATCATCGATTATGACAGCATCTATATAAGGATTTCCATTCAAAAGAGGTTGCGTATAAGATGAGACGAGTGCGCCAACAAATGAGTTTGGGAAAGATTTTTTTAGCGTGTGGTAAACCCGCGTCGAAAGGACAACGTCACCAATCCTGTCCGGTCTTGCCGCAAGGATTCTGCTACGATTTCTGCTGAAAACGTTCAATAAATTCGGCTCATTATGTTTCATCGATGAACACTAATGAATATAACTGTTAGGAAAATTTATTCCATCGGTTATCAAGTTTTTTACATTTTTCACTTGCATTAACAAAAACGCGCGACTATATTTAAGCCGAGTTTAAGTAAGTTTCGACGAGGATCCCACCCTACCCCAAGAATCCTCGGACTATCCGTACCGACCTGCTGGCTACCCCACAGCGGGTCGGTTTTTTTATATGTGCCTCAAAAGATCATATGTGACAGATGGAATAGGTTCGTCAGGCGAAAATCCGTCTCATAAGTGTCATCCGCCTGCCATTCTTTTGAATCATCGACATTCTTTTCATAACTTGTGAAAAATCCGGAACAATCATGGAACTGCAAAAAATTCAAACAGCGATCAAATCGCTCGGCATCGATGGTTGGCTCTTCTTCGATTTTCACAACCGCGATCATCTCGGCTTGAAAATTCTTGGAATAAATCCTCATGCCATGTCAACTCGCCGATGGTATTATTTTATTCCAGCAAGCGGCGAACCTGTAAGACTTGCTCACCGAGTAGAGCCGACGAAATTAGATCATCTTCCCGGAAAGAAAATGATGTACTCGAGTTGGCGGGAGCTTCATACGAATCTCAAGCACATTCTCGGCAAGCCGTCGAAGATTGCAATGCAGTATTCGCCGATGAATGCAATCCCATATATTTCAATCGTGGATGGCGGTACGGTTGAACTCGTGAAAAGCTTCGGACATGAAATCGTTTCATCGGCAGATTTAGTCCAGCAATTTGAAGCGCTGCTTGATGAAAAGGCGGTCAAGTCGCATTTCAAAGCAGGAAAACTCATCGACAAAATTTTGGATGAGGTATTTGGCGAAGTGCAAAAGTCGCTGCGGAACAAAAAATACAAAACCGAATATGAAATCGAACAATTCATTGAAAAACGTTTCAAGGCAAACCATCTTATAACGGATGATCCGTTGATTGTCGGTACTAATGATCATCCGGCGAATCCGCATTTCGCCCCAACCCCGAAAAATTCGCGTAAAATAAAACCGGGCGATAAATTACTCGTCGACCTCTGGGCAAAATTAGATAAGCCGGGATCGATTTATTACGATATAACATGGAGCGCATTCGTCGGCGAGGATCCACCGGAAGAATATGTGAAAGCGTTCCATATCGTCCGCGATGCGCGCCGCGCCGGGTTCAAATTCCTGACCGAAAGATTAAATTCCGGCAAACAACTTGCAGGTTGGGAAGTTGATGATGTGTGTAGGAATGTCGTGAAGGAAGCCGGCTACGGAGAAAATTTCACTCACCGAACTGGACATTCAATCGGTGAGGAAGTCCACGGCAACGGGGCGAATATCGACAATTTTGAAACTCAGGACACACGGCTTCTTGTGCCAGGATGCCTTTTTTCTCTAGAGCCTGGAATTTATCTCGAAGGAAAAATGGGAGTAAGATCAGAGCTGAATGTTTTTATCGACAGTTCAAACAAAGCCATGGTGACCGGAAGAGAACAGGATGAGTTGGTGCTGATTTATTGATGGGTAATTGAATACTCTAAATGTTCCACTCAAATTTTCCTGTGACGGCGGGGGCCTACGCGTACCAGCCTGGTGACTAGATGATGTCTCTTTCAACTGGCCAATCCATCAGCTACACAGTGAGTTTCTAAGAAACTCGATTTCAAAAGAAGATAACTTGTTGTCTGTCATACTCAAGTTGATTAGGGCTGAGGCACTCAAAAATCGAACAGTTGATGTATCGAAAGCGAACACTGAGTGAACTTTGAACGCATATCATCACCGTTTCAGCAAGATTTCGAGGCTGCTTAACACAAGATGAAGGCACAGCATTTGCTCTAATGAGATGATGGCGAAGGAGCGAATCATAAAAGAAGTATTTCTTCCGTGAATGCCAGAAAACAAAAGAGCAACGAATCCTTTGAGTGTTCATGATACCACAATATTCTTGCAAATCTTTCGTATAAGCATTGCGAGCAGTAAAAAATTAAATAAAATAATAGGAGGTCATATGAAATCATTTCTCATTCTACTTAGCTTCGTAGTCTCAATTGGGACAGCCTTGGCACAGCAAGCCAATGAAAGAGATGACAGATCCTATGGAGGACGTACTATAGTCTCAGACTCAGTGATCAATGAACGTTTTAAACGACTTAATATTACGGAAGAAAAGCTTGTAAAACTGAAAGCCCTGGGCATCGACCTGCGAGAGCATTTGTCGCACAGACATTACGCTGATGAAAGAGTAGACGCCGCAATGTTGGATCTCGTTATTATTGGGAAAATTCTCAGTATTGAGAACACGCCATATCCAGATTCCGAACCGTTTCATTCCAAGGTTAATGTGCAAATTATTGATCTATTAAAAGGCCCGAAACAACAAGGGAACACAATACAACTATTACGGCAAAGCGGTCTGGAACTTTATCGTGGGAGCACACGAAGAATAGCTTTCTCTACTGATCCGACTTTTATTGTAGGAGATACGTCGGTCTTTTATCTGACCAAAATCGAAAATGATCCGTATTTGACTAAAGTCTACAAAAACTACTTCTCAAAAAGAAAATCAGCGGATGCGAGTCCTCAATATTGGGTTAGGGCAGTGCATAAACATGATATTAGTAATTCAATAGTAGACTATAACGGTCACCATATGCCCGTTGATAGTTTCAAAGTTGAAATTAAGAACGTTGCTCACATAGTAAACGAACCATAAGCGAGGAGGAGAAAAATGAAAAAGATTCTTTCAGTATGTTCCTTATTGCTGCTCTTTTATCAGGTCACTTATTCACAATACCTGTATACAACTCCGGTGACTGGCTGGTCATCAACTACAATCACTTATCTAGATATCCAAAATGTAGTAGCTGCAGGATTTGATGATGGTATAAAGGCCGCTGCAAACACTTGGAATTCGGATTGTGGTGTCACAATTGAATATAATTCGAGCTCCCCGAACATTATTGGTGCCAGTGGCTATGGAGGTCCTGATGCCTCTAACAGTGACACTTATATGGTATCAAAGACAGCTTTAGACAATTATGGAAATATCTCAAGTGCATCTATGATAATTAACACAAATTCATCCATCTCATGGTCAACAAATGTAAATCAGACTACTTTGCAAGAAGGATACACAGATGTTTGGTCATTGGCATTGCATGAATTTGGGCATTGGCTTGGTCTAGCGGATAATACTACTAGTTCATCTATAATGGATGCCTCGAATATAGTTTTGGCGTCAGAAACAAGCCCATACACACCAGATAGAACTCCATCATCAGATGATATTTCCAACGTGACGAATCTCTATTTTCCAACCGTCACTATCAATAACGACATTACGCAGAGCGAAGTCTGGTACGGCAATGTGACTGTTGCGCAGAGTATCCATATAACGAACGACGCCACCGTTACTCAAGCTGGTGCCTGCACCTTGACACTAGACCCAAACGTACAATTGTCGATTGATGCAGGTTCCCAATTAATTATTCGTGGCACCGTTAACCAAGGCCCAGGATCAAATATTGTAAAGAATGGTGGAATTCTTACTGGAATCGGCGGCACGAACCCTCCCCCTGCACCATTGAATTTTACCGCATCAATCGTGGGACAGAACATAATTTTGAATTGGAGTGATCCGTCACCTTATATCGGCTATTTTAAAATTTACAAGAACACGGCACTAAAAGCCGAACCTACAACCACCACTTACACTGATGTCAATGCGGTATCTAGTCTCCCCGTTACCTACATTGTGGGAGCTTACGCTCCAAACAACGGCGCAGGCGTTGCGGGCGAAACCGATTCACAACCAATCAAAGTTGTCTCTGCTCCAGCGACCATAAGTAGTACCACATCATGGTCGGGAACAGTTTACGTAAACAGCAGTGTCACGATCAATTATCCCGGTGGTTCACTTTACATTGCTCCCGGCACAAACGTCGTATTCAATTCCGGAAACAACTATACTCTGACCGCAAATGGCGAATTAACCGTCCAGGGCGAAGCAGGTTGGCCCGTAACCTTCACTTCAAATTCTTCTTCTCCTTCGGCAGGTAATTGGGGCAAGATTATCTTGAATGGTTCCGGTGCGAATAATTCCACATTGAGTTTTACTAACATTTCGTATGGAAACGAGATTGATGTCACAGGGGCATCAAACGTAACGATCCAGAATTGCAACATAGAGAACAATTCTGGCAACGGCATCTACTTATATTCCTCGCCAAACTGCCAGATGCAGTACAACACGATAGCAAACTCGAATGCCAACCATGGTATTTATATCTATGGCGGCTCTAACGAGAACTGCTATAACAACGTCATCTATAAGACGAACCACAACAAGCAAGGTGCCGGTATATTTTATTATGGCAGCAGCGGCACCGTAGGACAGAACGACATCGATTATTTCGACTGGGGAATTCAGGCCCTTTGGGGGGCATCCCCAAGCGCGGAAATTAGCTCTTCTATAACATACAACAACCGCATTACCAATTGCCAGAATGGTCTCATGGTTTATGGAAATAGCTACTGCAACTTTGGGGTGCTTACTTCGTATCCCTCTGGGGGTCTGAATAGCATCTACAACAACGGCTATAACGCCGCCGTCGGAGATTACTATGTCACTTTTCCGAGCGGACTGTATGCCGAGTGTGACTGGTGGGGGAGCAATCCGCCTCCTTCAAGGTTTTACATAGGTTCAGAGAGTTATCTTTACTGGACTTATCCCGAGTCCGCAGACCCTTGGTCAAAGTACCCGCTTCCATCGATTCAGGACAAGGGAAGTGTAAAGGGTGAGATCGCGGCATCAGTTGCATCCACTTCAACTCAAACATCGACCCAGAGTACAGAAGCCGCTGATCCATCATCCTCCGATTCACTCCTTGCAGGAATTGGACTTCGGCAGGAAGGTAAGTTCGAAGAGGCAAGAGACTTCTTTAAGTCCTATCTTAATAATCATCCGGACGATCAGGCAGCTTATGTGTACCTTTACAGTTGTGCAGACAGCGAGACGGCGCCAAGCCTAATCCAGTATTTTAATGCTCTTCCAAAACAAGCTGCCAAAGAGCAGAAGATGCTTCTCTCATATTTGTATCTCAGGCAAGGCGACTCGAAGTCTGCGAAGCAAGTGAACGACGGCATTATCAGTGCAAACCCTAATACGATACTTGCAGCGAAAGCAAAGTTGGACAATTTCTACATTGCGTTGTATAACGATAACGACCTGAATAATGCTGCTGTGATTCTGAAGGACGTGGAACGTAGCGCCGGCCTATTCGCATCTACCGGATCTTCGACAACACCAATGGAAATATCCGATGCAGAACATGCACTTGCGGTTTATGTTGACCCGCAAACTGGAGAGATGCCGAACATAAACACAGAGCAGAGCAAGAACGAATCTGCCGTTACTACGTCTAGTTCTGCACAAAGTGGTTTGATGGCAAATTATCCGAATCCCTTCAACCCATCAACCAATATCAGTTATAATCTCCCGACAAGCGGTCATGTGACTTTGAAGGTTTATGATGTCCTCGGTAGAGAAGTGAAAACACTTGTCAACGAGGATCAAGCTTTAGGAACATATTCAGTTCGGTTCGATGCATCGCGACTTGCCAGTGGAGTTTATCTCTATCGGCTGACAGCTCCCGGTATTATGGTTACAAAGAAGATGGTCGTCACGAAATAAAACTATAATATTGCGCAATCATTCAAAGAAGTCCCGCCTCTCGGCGGGATTTCTTTCTGCTTTCTTCGCCACCCTATTTTTCTCTCCTTTCCTTTATTAAATTGAGACATCATGTCAAAACAAACAATCCGTTTCGCGTGTCAGAATTGCGGGTACGTTTCGCCGCGCTGGACTGGGAGGTGCCCGGAATGCGGAGAGTGGAACAGCTTCGTGGAGGAGCTTATCAACGAGCCTCGCAGTAAATCGGAAATTAGAAACAAAAAATCCGAAATTGAAATTGTCCCTCTGAGCGAAGTTGAAATAGCCGAAGGAAGCCGGCTCTCCACAGGAATCGAGGAATTTGACCGTGTGCTCGGCGGCGGACTCATGGCAGGCTCGATCATACTCATCGCCGGAGATCCGGGCGTTGGTAAATCAACTCTGATGATGCAACTTGCGCGAAATGAAAATCTAGGCAAGATACTTTATGTAACCGGAGAAGAATCGCGTGCGCAAGTCAGGGTTCGCGCTCAACGGCTCGGAATCGGCAATCTCGACAATTTTTTTGTCTTGGCTGAAACCGATCTCGAAGCAGTTACAAAAGCCGTCTCCGATTTCAACCCACCGATCTTGATCGTCGATTCGATACAAACGATTTATCATCCTGACATTGTGTCGGCTCCCGGAAGCGTGAGTCAAGTGCGCGAGTGCTCGGCGAAACTTGCCCAGCTTGCGAAGCTGACCGGCACCGCGGTGTTCGTAGTCGGCCATGTTACTAAAGACGGAATCGCCGCCGGTCCGAAAGTTCTCGAGCATATTGTCGATGCCGTGCTCCAGCTTGAAGGCGAGCGGCATTATGCTTTCAGAATTCTTCGCGCTTACAAGAACCGCTTCGGCTCGACGAACGAAATTGGGATTTTCGAAATGCGCGAGTCGGGACTTGTCGAAGTGGAAAACCCATCGGAGATTTTTCTTTCGGAGAGAAGCTACGGCGCAAGCGGCTCGACTGTGACTGCTGCAATCGAAGGAACCCGGCCCATACTCTTGGAAATTCAAGCGCTTGTTACGCCGACGAGTTATTCCGTGCCGCAACGCACTTCAACTGGTTTCGACTATCGGCGGCTCAGCATAATTCTTGCGGTTATTGAAAAAAGAATGGGAATAAAATTGGGCGGCTTCGATGTGTTTTTAAATGTTGCAGGTGGCGTGAAAGTTGACGAACCCGCAATTGATCTCGCGGCAGCTGTCTCGGTCATCTCGAGTTACAAAGACATTCCTGTCGATTCAAGCACGCTCGTCGTCGGCGAAGTCGGACTCGCCGGAGAGGTAAGAAGCGTCAGCCAAATCGAGCGGCGAGTGCAAGAAGCAGCGAAGTTAGGATTTAAGAGAGCGATCGTACCACGCGCAAATTTCAAAGGGGCAAAATCAAAATTAGATATTGAAATCGCAGAAGTGCAGAAAATTTCAGAAGCGGTAGAATTATTGATATAAGAAGATGAAAATCGTCGAACTAATCGGATTCCCTGCAATCGTCTAAATGAAAATTGTACTCGCAACTCACAATCGTCACAAAGTCGAAGAGATAAAAAAAATTCTATCAGATTCACCGATCGAACTTCTTTCGCTGGATAATTTTCCCGAGATTGGCGAAATCATTGAAGATGGTACAACGCTCGAGGAGAATGCAAAGAAAAAAGCAAGAATTGTTTATGAGCAAACCGGTATTCTCTCGCTCGCGGACGATACTGGGCTTGAAGTAGATGCTCTCGGCGGGAAACCGGGCGTCTATTCCGCAAGATATTCAGGCGAGAATGCAACTTATCGACAAAACAATGAGAAGCTTCTCCGTGAATTGAAGAACGTTCCACCTGAAAAGAGGAGCGCGAAGTTTCGATGCGTGATTTCAATAATCGGAAACGGAATAGATGAGATCGCCGTCGGCGAAGTACCCGGGCATATTCTGAATGATGTCAGAGGAAATAATGGCTTCGGGTATGATCCGCTATTCGTCCCGGACGGATACGAGAAAACCTACGCTGAAATGGATTCCGAACTGAAAAACAAATTGAGCCACCGGGCAAAAGCGCTTAAGGAAGCATCTGTCATATTAAAAAGGCTAGTCTTATAAACGGAATGTTGCCCGATGGAACAATGACAACGATAAATCGATAGTGCATCGGTGGACACTTACGATTAAAGACAATTATTAGTTTATTGATTTACCCACTGGAAGAATATAAAAAAATAAAATAAATTACGTTAGGATAAATAGTATACCAATTTTTTTAGTTACCGAGATAAATATAGTTCTGAGGTAAGAGATCAGCAATACGTTGATTAGCCCAATAACCATAGGTTTGTATGACATAGGTGGATCTTAACAAGTTTCCGTACTTATCTATCGAAACTGAAGGATAGAGAAAATTTAGAACACTTGGTAAACTCTGATAACTTCCTACCTCAAGGCAACCGGTAAAATTGAATGTGTAGAGAGTAGAGTCACTATTCATAGTCAAATTTAAATCTTCAGGAGAAACTCCGCTACCAATTCCCACAATTCCACTCTGAAAATCCCGAAGTGAACCCTTAGAAAGAAAATAGTGATCCATACCCAATTGTTTATGAACCAGAGAGTAAAAGAAATGTTTAGAAGAAACTATATAAGTTTTTTGTCTATTATTTTCCCATTTTAGTTTTTCATCTTCCGAAGCAGGAGATAATTCATTAAATCTTGGATGAATTTTATACTTAATAGTTCCATCCGGTATATTGTAAACCAGCGAATCTAAAAAAATATATAACATATACCCCAACGCATTATTTTCGACCCGTATTACGCTATCGGAATAAGCCTTTAGTATACTTCCACTCTTATCTCTTACAAAGTTCAATACCTCTGGGTTTAGGATCCTGGTCTTTTTTGAATTTTCAGTTTCTCCAACGAAAACTTTCTTAAATATTTCCAGATTTTCTTTCCAATCCTCTGGAATAGTTCCTGTTACAGTAACTTGATTCAGATTTATGTCTTTCGGCTTTAATGAAATAATATAATCAAACATTCCCGGCTTATATGAATAAAAGCTTCTCTTCTCGGTTTCATATCCGATATAAGCAAAGATGATGTCATAAGAACCAAACGGGACATTATTAATAATGAAATTTCCATTTTCCCCGGTAGTAGTACCTATTGTAGTGTTAGCCAAAAAGACATTAACGTATTCCAAAGGTGCCCCGGTTTTTTCGTCGATGATCTTTCCTTTTACAGTTATAAGGTTATTCTGCTGGGCACTAATTATTGCTGGAATTAATAAAAATATTACAGAAAAAATTGTATATCTCATTAAAACGCAACTCCTGATTCTTTGAGAGATAATTTTATTGTTTTGTAACATCCAATACGATGTGTAATCTTGATTCCACTATAGGGGAATGAAGGAGTCTGTTCCAAATTGCAAATTCTCCCACCCAAAATCAAGTTGGCAAAAGCCCGAGGCATCGACGGCGAGACAGCTAGTCCGAATGCCCTAAGTACTCCTTTCACAGAAATGCTATAATAATAACGACACAATAAAGTGATATGGTCCTATTCCATCATCTGCCAATTCCAAAATTAGTTAGCCCCGTTACCTCGTCACCCACACATTATTTTCCGCATTCACATCAGGCAAAATCTTGTCGGGGTCAACAATCACTGAATCGATTGCACTTGTCGAATCGTATCTGAAAGTGAACACACCGCCATGCTCCCAAATCTCTACCGGCAAATTAATCCTGCCTGATTTTCCATTTGCCTCTTTCACATCAACCGTAACCGGCATTACCATCTGATCTCTATTCTCGATCGTGATGAGCGCACCTTTAGACGGATTTCCATCAACATATTTAACGCTATCGACCGCTTGGTCTAATTTATAATTTTTGACGAACCAACCCTTCCAGAACCAGTTCAAGTTTTCGCCCGATGCATCATTCATAGTTCTGAAAAAGTCCGCCGGCATAGGGTGTTTGTATTCCCATCTGTTTATGTAAGTCCGAAATGCGTAATCAAATCTGTCATGACCGAGCACATTCTCTCGAAGCATGTAAAGCCCGAGCGCCGTTTTATAATACTCAACTACATGAGAATATCTCCCTGGAATTGCATCGGCGAAAGATACTATCGGCTGCGATTGCGGATTCAATAAATATGGTACAATGTCGCGCGCCAGATTTTTTCCCTGTGGGTCGAACTCGTTGTCCCGCTTAGGAGCATATTCTCCATGATTGAATTCGTCGGAAGCGTAAATATCTATAAAAGTATTGAAGCCTTCATCCATCCATGCGTTCGTGCGCTCGTTCGAGCCGACGACCATCGGAAACCAGCCGTGCCCAAGCTCATGTGCAGTAACATACCACATTGTTTTTCCATACATTTGCCACCAGCAAAAGACTATTCCCGGATATTCCATCCCGCCGACCGGACCCGCAACATTTATCGCCGCCGCATAAGGATATTCAAACCAATCTTTGGAAAAAATTTCGATGGATCCCTTGACATATTCAGTCGAGCGGCCCCACGAAGAATCGGATGAACTTTCAATCGGATAAACAGACATTGCAATAGATTTCTTTCCGCTCGGCAAATTTATTCTTGCAGCATCCCAGATAAATGCTCGCGAACAAGCCCAGACTGCATCGCGGCTGTTTTTCATTTTGAAATGCCAGGTCAACATCCCATTTTTTTTCGGACGCGTTTCGGTATTACCGATTTCTTCCGGTGAAACGATGTAAATTCTCTCTTCGCTTTTCCGAGCCTGATCCAACCGAGCGATTTCCGTTTTTGTCAGAACATCTTTTTCATTCCCAAGCACTCCCGAACCGACAACAATCATGTCTGCCGGAACTGTCACACTGTAATCGAAGTCACCGTAATCACAATAGAATTCTCCCTCACCTAAAAACGGTAGGTTGTTCCACCCATTTACATCGTCATACACTTCCATACGCGGGTACCATTGCGCAACGTCGTAAATGGCTCCGTTATTTGTGTACATCCAACCCGTTCTTCCCATCCCGCCCGGCGGAATCACGAAAGAATATTCGATAATGATTTCTATTTTGCCACCTTTCGCTTTAATTGCGAATGGGAAACGGATTTGCATGCGCGTGTCGCTGATTATGTAATCAGCCTTGAAAGTTTTTCCGCTCTCTTCAACAATCACTGATTTAAGACTATCCCCACCGATGAAATTCCTCAATGGATTTCCCGCGACCAACATGCCACGCGAGTTTTCGCCGAGCTCGGTTCTGCTCGAGCTGGAGCCAAACGTAATGAAGTTCGTCAGGGCTGTTATTCGTATATGTGATCTTAACTTTTCCCGTGATGGTCCTCGTCGTCGTATCAAGCGTCGCCGCAATTTTATAATCCGACTTGTTCTGCCAGTATTGTGGTCCTGGTGCACCGATCGCACTGCGATAGACATTTCCGCCGTTGTTATCGAAGTTCGGGTCAAATATCTCACGTGGATTATACCCAATAGCCTGTTGTGAAATTGCGCTCGATGTGAAAGCAAACAATGCAATAAATAAGATTATCATGGAAAAATTATTTTCCATTTCATTAATCCTTCGGATGCTTTCGTGCATACGCATAGCTAAACCAACCTTGGTTGTCCCTTGAGTTATCCCTTAAACTTGTTCAAAATCAACTCGTGTATGTACGGATTCCCCGCGAGTCCCGTGCGGCTGTAGATTGTAGAGTTACCTTCAAAGTCCGTATAAATTCCCCCGGCTTCCTCAATTATGATTTTTATCGCTGCGACATCCCACGGACTTACGGCGGGATCAAGCATCGCTTCCGCCGAGCCGTCGGCAACGAACGTATAACCAAAGCAGTCACCGAATCCGCGATCATGGTACGATGATTTTACGATTTCGAGGAATGGCTTTTCATATCGAGTTCCGATGAAATAAGTCAGCCCGCCGAATATGACTGTCGATTTCTCTAATTCCTTGATCTTGCTGATTCTCACCCGTTTCCCGTTTTTGTAAGCTCCATGTCCCTTTGAGGCGTAATAAATCGTTTTAAGTGCGGGGAGTGCCATGATGCCCACGACAATTTCGCCTTCGCATTCGAGCCCGCAAAGCGTACCCCAATAAGGAATCCCGCGAGTGAAATTCATGGTCCCATCAATCGGGTCGATTACCCATCTTAGAGAAGATTCGCGAATTGCCTCTGTCTCGCCGAACTCTTCGCCATAAAATCCATGATGAGGAAATGTTTTGGAAAGTTCTCTGACCAGAAATTTCTCACATGTCTTGTCTGCAATTGTCACGGGACTTTTATCGGATTTGTAATTTACTTTTAAGCGCGAACGAAAATATTTCAGCGTGATGCGCTGTGATGCTTTAACAATTTTCAGCGCGTATTCTAACTCTTTGAGGTATGAGTCCAAATAATTTCTGGCGGTGAGATTCTTATACTGAGAAGAACTTTTTATTGAGCTGCGGATTTAGTTTTGGCTGCCTGCGCACGCCTTAGCCTTACCTTATTCTTTATTTTTTTGACTTTCTTATGATGCTTCTTCCTTGCTGTTTTTGTTTTCTTGTTCATTTATTTTTCCTGTGGTTTTAGTTTGAACTTATATGTACCAATTTTAATAAAGTTGAGAAGAAAATACAATCTGATAATAAAAAAAACGCCAAACAACCTCGGGGTCATTCAGCGCCAAATTTTTTCAAAAAGCCGACGACTCAGTTCGTACTCACATCTGAGAGATTCGGATCTTTTGTTTCTGTTTCTTCTTTAAGTTCCGAAAACTTCAGTTCACCAGTCCGTTTGTCGATTCTTACCTTCACCACCATGCCTTCAACGAATGTACCTTTAAGCATTTCCTCGGCAAGCGGGTCTTCTAAGTACCGTTGGATTGCCCGGCGAAGGGGTCGTGCACCGAATGCTGGATCGAAACCTTTCTCGGCAAGAAATTCCTTCGCAGGCTTTGTCAACTCAAGTTTTACACCTAGACTGCTGAGTCTCTTGCGCAAACTCTCAGTATGAATGTCGATGATTTCTTTAATGTCATCCGTCTCAAGCGAGCGGAAGATTATGACATCATCAATCCTGTTCATGAATTCTGGATTGAACAAGCGCTTCATTGCCTCTTCAATCACGCTCTTCATCGCGGAATATTTATCTTCAACTCTCGATTGTCCAAACCCAAATGCTCCCGTAGTTTTGATCTCGCGAGTGCCGATGTTTGTTGTCATAATCAAAATAACGTTCTTAAAATCGACGCGTCTTCCTAAACTGTCCGTCAAAATCCCGTCGTCAAGAACCTGAAGCAAAATGTTGAATACATCAGGATGAGCTTTTTCGATTTCGTCGAGCAAAACAACGCTGTATGGTTTGCGACGCACTTTCTCGGTGAGCTGGCCGCCTTCTTCATAACCGATGTATCCTGGAGGCGCTCCCACAAGCCGGCTGACATTGAACTTTTCCATATACTCCGACATGTCGATTCTCACAAGCGCGTCTTCGGAATCGAACAGGTATCTGGCAAGCGCCTTCGCAAGTTCCGTTTTACCGACGCCGGTTGGACCGGCAAAAATAAATGAACCGATCGGCCTTTTCGGATCTTTCAACCCGGCGCGCGCACGTCTGATCGCTTTGCTCAGCTTTTCAACAGCCTCTTTCTGTCCGACAACAACTTTATTCAGTTCCTCAGACATCTTCAGGAGTTTTGCGGACTCGCTCTCAGCTATCTTATTCACCGGAATGCCCGTCATCATTGCGACAACATCTGCCACATGGTCCTCGGTCACTTCATGGATTGTCGTCTCGGCTTTCAACTCCCATTCACGCTTTGCGATTTCCAGATCGGAAAGAAATTTCTTCTCGAGATCGCGTAGTCTTGCAGCCTCCTCAAAGTCCTGTGTCTTTACGACTTTATTTTTTTGTTGTTTTATTTTTTCAATTTCTTCTTCAAGTTCGACTATCTCTTTCGGCGCGATAATATTCGCGAGGTGAATCCTTGAGCCGGCTTCATCCATGACATCGATTGCCTTGTCCGGCAAAAATCTATCCGTCATGTAACGGTCGCTGAGCTTCACTGCATGATCTATCGCCGCATCCGTAAAACGAACGTTGTGATGCTCCTCGTATTTTTGTTTGATGTTATTCAAAATCTGAATCGTCTCATCGACAGTCGTAGGTTCAACCATGATCTTCTGGAACCGGCGGTCGAGTGCACCATCTTTCTCGATGTATTGCCGGTAATCGTCGAGTGTCGTTGCACCGATACATTGTATCTCACCTCTTGCAAGTGCGGGCTTGAACATGTTTGAGGCGTCAAGTGAACCCGATGCGCCGCCTGCGCCGACAATCGTGTGGAGTTCATCGATGAAAAGAATCACATCTTTCGCCTTCTCGAGTTCATTAAGAACCGCCTTCATTCGCTCTTCGAATTGTCCACGATATTTCGTGCCGGCAACCAATGCGGCAAGGTCAAGCGTAACAACTCTCTTATTATGCAAAACTCGAGAAACTTTTTTCTGTACGATACGAAGCGCCAGCCCTTCCGCAATTGCCGTCTTTCCAACACCCGGTTCGCCGATTAAAACAGGATTATTCTTTTTCCTTCTTGCAAGGATTTGTGCGACGCGCTCGATTTCCTTCTCTCTGCCGATTATCGGGTCTAACTTGTCTTCCATCGCAAGCTTCGTCAGATCTCTGCCGAAATTGTCGAGAACCGGCGTCTTCGACTTCTCGCCTTTTCTTTGTTCAGTGCCGGAACCTGAACCATGTTGAGCAGCTTGTGCTGCGGGCTGCGACGGTCTGCCGTTGATGATATTGTCTAACTCCTGCCGGACACTGTCATAAGTCACATTGAATTGATGGAGAATTTGTGAAGCGACATTATCGTCATCGCGCAAAAGCGATAGCAGCAGATGTTCTGTCCCGATGACGTCAGACTTATAGAGCTTCGCCTCGAGGTAAGTTATCTTCAAGACTTTTTCCGCTTGCTTTGTCAGCGGTATATTGCCGATGGTGAGAGTGCCCCCCGAAGTGCGGACGGTATCCTCAACAGATTTTTTCAGCTTGTACAAATCCACACCGAGGTTCCGCAGGATCTTAACTGCGATCCCTTCGCCTTCACGAATTATTCCGAGTAGAAGGTGCTCCGTGCCGATAAAATCATGTCCAAGCCTAAGAGCCTCCTCACGGCTGAGTCTTATTACATCCTGAACCCGATTAGAAAAATTGCCTTCCATTTCACAGACCTAACATTTTTGTTACTATGATATTTAAACACTTTCGAACCCTATCAAGTTTCAACTTATCATTTTTCATTCTAATCCAGATCTTTCATACTAAATTTAAGACGACATTTGACCATTATCAATCATAGAGTTGCAACATGTGATGCAGTAATAAATACAACACTAATTATGGCCCAATTCTCTTTTAATTTCGGAACTTATAGGAGAAAATCAAGCCGGAACAATAGAAAATGTGATCCAGACTTAGAAAGGGATGCAAATCGTCGAAAAGTCCATGCAGATGAATCTTGACCTCAAAGTTTGCCTTTATAGTGCTACAGCAACTATCTCGCTGGAATTTTTGACATAGATCAGTTTTTCGCTTACAACGAAGAAAAAATCCTGAATGGCAGAATGGACTTTCCGGTCTGCAACATCCTCAAATATTTTTCCCCCCGCATCAACAATCATTACATACGCATCGTAAACGGGAATTCCCTTCTCATCTTTGCCAGCATCTAAATGGTACCCCACAATTTCCTTGTTCGATAATTTTATGATGGCTGGATTTATTGCACGGGATGGAATTGACTTCTTTAAATTTGTTTTCTCATCAAATTCTTCGATAAGATCCGGAACGAAAAATTCATTCGCCGTTGCATCATGGACGTATTCATTTTCCTCGTTTATAATCTCTGGTATGCGTAGGTCATCAACAGATAATCTTTTTTTCTCTTCGCCGGTTTTGTAATTCAATTCGACAACTTCTTCTGACTTAAATGTTTTTAGTAAACCAAAGATCGACTCGCGGGAAATATTGATGAACGAAAGCTCTTGATTTTGCCAGAGCAATTTTCCCGTGCGAAGATCGAGCGCAAAAATTTTCCCGGGAGTCGGCATATCCGGTCGAGCAAACTGTTGGAGAAAAAGAACATCCTTGTTTATTTTATTTACAGTTATCCACCATTTGTCGTTGAGCGGATTGCCTTTCCAGAGGAGGGCGCCGGTATTCAGATCGATGCCGGCAAATTCCGTGGTCTTCTTCTCAGTGTCGCGAAGCTCAGCGGCGAGAACTCTGCCAGCAGGAAGCAATCTCCAAATTTTAAATTCGCTTCTAAATATCCACGACGGCTTCAGATTTTTTTTGAACCAATTCACGGAGATAATATGATAGCCAGAAGTCAAAAATGCTATTAAATAATAAGTCTTAGCCGATAGAGCTGACAGCTAAAAGCTTTTTTTGAATTTTTACCTTCGACTTCATAATCCTTGTTTCTTTTCAATTGCATTTATAAATTTTCGCACCAACCAACTCTGGAGCGAGAATGGAATTGAAAAATATTATTCTGACAAAAGAAATTCCTATCGCTGTAATTCAACTCAACCGTCCGGACGCTCTGAATGTGTTAAGTCACGAGTTGATGACCAAGCTTGCCGCCTGCTTTGAACGACTCGATTCGGACGATTCAATCAATTGCATTGTCATTACCGGAAATGAAAAAGCCTTTGCTGCCGGAACCGACATAATGGAGATGGGGGATGCTGATGCAAACGAAAGCCGCTATGGAAAGGGCGATAACTCATCGCTAATAACTACAAACTGATTACTGACAAATGATATGATGAAACGAAAATTTGATTTTGTATTGAAATCCAAAAATGGGTCAATAATTTTTGAAGATGAGAGCATCATTGTTATTGATAAACCGCCGCGTCTCCTCGTGCTCCCCGATAGATACAACCAATCGTTACCGAATTTGTATCACATGTTGAAAGAAGAGTTCGGTGAAATATTCGTCGTGCATAGAATTGATAAAGAAACGAGTGGCGTAATTGTTTTTGCGAAAAATGCGGACGCACACACTGCGCTTAATTCCCAATTTGAAGACAAGCGGGTCGAGAAAACGTATCGTACGATAGTGGTCGGCACGCCGGGCGGAACGGAAGGAAAGATCGACGCTCCGATCTCGGAAAGTCAGAACCACCCCGGCGTCATGAAAGTGGATTTGAAACGAGGGAAACCTTCCGTCACAAATTACAAAGTGGTCGAGCGATTTGATGGTTACGCCCTCGTGGCGGTCGAGCCAGAAAGCGGTCGGATGCACCAAATAAGGATCCATCTTGCTTCCGCAGGACTTCCGGTCATGTGCGACAAAATTTATGGCGACGGCAAACCGTTCTTTCTTTCACAAGTCAAGACAAGATATTTTTCGGAAGGCGAAGAGAAGCCGCTTCTTTCGCGAACCGCTCTTCATGCCGAATCTATTTCACTTTTTCATCCCACGAAAAATGAACGCGTTTCGTTCGCTGCTGAACTACCGAAGGACATGCGCTCAGTATTGAATTATTTACGAAAATTCAAACCCAATATATCCGTTCTCAATGATCATTCCGTCCAGACATCAGATGGGCGGACGGTCAGCTACCATCATGGATCACAAAAGAAATCGTCATTAGCGAATGTCTGAATTCGAAGCCGTAAAAATCGTGATCGCGAACAGCATTTGGAGATTGACCATGAACCGTCCTGGATATCTCATCGCGTTCAATGAAAAAATGACTCCCGAGATTCAATCGGTCCTGAAAAATTTTGCAAGTGATAAAAATGTTCGATGCGTATCGATCACCGGAGGCGGGCGCATCTCTCGAACAAAGCCTTGAATACGAAGCTTATATGCAAGAAATTGCGGGTCGGTTGGAAGATGCGCGAGACGGCATGAAAGCCTTCATTGAAAGGCGCTCGCCCACTTTCAAAGCCAAATAACTTTTGCCGAAAATGACTCATGGATGATGGTTGATTGTCGTGAGGTGTGAGCCATGAGCGATAAGATAAAGTCTCTGTCACACTTACAGGTTGTTTGAAAAGGTGGAGAGGAGGGAAACATAACGGCTGAAAATATTCTTTCGATGAGGAATGCGTCGAAACTTCCTGATGAACAACGGGGAAAACGAATGTGGGAGAAAATTCACGCGGGCGAGTCTATAGAAACTGCCGACGAGATGAGTGATGATTATTTCGAGAATCTCACTAATCTCATGCTCCAGCAGGCAGATTCCGAACTTGCTGGGGCGTTCGGCTATATGCCATGGATTATGCAAGCGCCAACGACTGAAGAAAAACTTGCTGTTGCAAACATCGTGAAAGACAAAGTGCGCCATGCACGTGCCATGTATCGATTGCTTGAAGACCTCGGCATCGACGTCGACTCGTATGTTGCGAAACATGATTACGCTCTCCAGATTGATCTTAAAGATGACGCGTTGAAAAACAACCGCGCCGCAGACGACGGATGCGTGAACATTTTTTGTTATACGATAGACACATGGGCAGATTTTGTCATGTTTCAATTTTGCATGGATCGTGGTGCGGGGCATCAACTCGAGGATGTCAGGAAGTCGACATACGGTCCGTGGAGAAGAGAAATCGAACGCATCTTCAAAGAGGAACTGACACGCGTAAACCATGGCGATTATTGGGTAAAGAAAATGGCGCTCGACCGTACTACCAAGGCGGAAGTTCAGTCGGCGTTGAACAAATGGTATCCGCGTACCATGAATATCTTTGGAAAGCCTCACACTCAGAGAAACGAAATATACAGGAAATACGGACTGAAGGTCAGGGACAACGACGAAGTGCAAAAGGTATTCTCGGAGGAAATCAGATTGAAATGTGGTGAATGGGGGCTTGTTCTTCATTATTGGAAACCCGAATGGGAAAAGATTGAGGAAAACAGGATAATTTCGAGCTGATGAAAGCGATAGGAATTGCCGGCACAGGCACGATGGGAGTTGGCATCGCCATCTCTTTTGCACGAAGCGGTTGGGATGTTTTACTTTATGATGTCTCAAAAGAAAATGTTGCACGATCACTTGAAGTAATCAGCAAAGAGTTCCAGCGGGATGTCGAAAAAGAAAGGATCAAGGCGGAGGATGCCCAGGCGTCGGTTGCACGGATCCATCCGAGGACGGTGCTGTCTGATTTTGCGGAAGCGCATCTTGTCATCGAAGCAGTGACGGAAGATCTTAGAGTGAAGCAAGAACTCTTTATGAAGCTTGATGCACTCTGCGAGCCGCAAGTTCCAATCACTTCGAATACATCAAGCCTTTCGATCGGAGCTATCGCACAAAATTGCATCAGGAAAAAAAGAATAGCCGGGGTCCATTTTTTCAATCCCGCGCATAAGATGAAACTTGTCGAGGTAATAAAGACAGATTTCCTCTCTGAAGAAATTCTTCTAGAACTTTGTCAGATTGTTCGCCAGATCGGCAAGACGCCAGTGGTTACCCGTGACACGCCGGGATTTGTTGTGAACCGGTGCGTGAGACATTTTTATCTTGAGCCTCTTCGCTTTCTATCGGAACGTGCTGGCAGCATCGAAGAAATCGACTTCGCTTTCGAATCGGCAAATTTCCCGATGGGACCTTTCAGATTATTAGACCTGGTCGGACTCGATGTTAATCTTCTTGTATCAAAATCGATTTTTGAGCAGTTTTTCTTTGAGCCGAGGTTCAGGCCCGTAATTCTTCAGCAGAAAATGGTAGAAGCCGGGCGGTTAGGAAGAAAATCAGGAATGGGGTTTTATGATTACCGAAACAATTCCACGCATTCTGCAGTAAAGATTGAACGTCGCAACTGGCCTGTGATCGAATCGCTGCGCGAGATGGCACACAAAATTTCGGCAAAATTAGAAATAAAAAACCAATTGAACGACAGCCAGTATCTCGTTCTTGCACGCACCATCTCCATGATAATCAACGAAGCCTTCCTCATGCTTGAAGAAGGAATCGCCGGCGGAGAAGATATCGACCTCGCAATGAAATTAGGCACGAATTTCCCAAAAGGGCCTCTTGAGCTTGCCGAGTCCACCGGGAAATATTTAATCGCAGAGTTTCTTCAAATAATGCGCCGCGCTTACGGCGATGCTTACAGACCAAGCCTTTTGTTATCGAGTTAACTGATTATGAGCCATCACCTACCAGCCACCGGTTATCAGAAATGTTTTTCCGTTGTCCTTCTCTTTTCCATCTCGGCAATTGCACAACCGCAAGTCGTAAACTTCAAACAACTGCAACAATTTCTTCCGCAAGGCAACTTTGGCAATTATTTGCCGGAGAAACCTACCGGCGAGACATCGACCATGATGGGATTCTCTACGTCGTGGGCGCAGGTGGATTACCGGTCCTCGACCGATTCAAGTACCGTGTCTGTTAAAATTACAGACTTGCCCAACATACCATCCTATATGTCGACTGCTCCTTCTATGAACGGAGGTATCGTGCGTTCAACTCCGGTCGGATACGATGAAACTGTAATGTATAAAGGTTTGAAAGTCACGGCGACATACGACAGCACATCTCATCAAGCAAAGCTGGAGACATATTTTGCAAATAGGTTTTTGTTAGAGATCAACGTTGAGGATGTTAACGACCCAAATATTTTGTATGGGCTTCTTGATAAAATAAATCTTGACGGGTTGAGAACACTCGTCCAGCCTTCCAAAATTAATAATGAAAAATGAAGCGTGCAAAATGAAAAGTTTTAACTTTTAGTTTTTAGCTTCTCACGTTCCGGTAGTGGCTTTCATAGTTATAATTAAGGAGAAACATAAATGAATTGGTTCACAGTGTCATTGTTCTTTCATTTGATCGGTGTCGGAATGATCTTCACACTTCTTTTCGCCGGACCGATCATCGAGACAAATTTTAGATGGGAAAATGACATCAATATGAAACGCCATTCGGCGAAACTTCTTAGAAACATTGGGCTTCTTTCGCCGTTCGGCGCGCTCGTCTTGATGCTCAGCGGAATCGGAAACATGATCTTTCGCGAGATTACTTTTGTAAATTTATTTGGAAGCGCGGCGTGGCTCGGAATGAAACTCATGATCTTCATAGTTCTGCTTATCATGGGAATGGCGTTAAGCCCTAAGACAGCACGTCAGCGCGCTATCCTTCTCGAGCAGATGAGCCAAGCGGATCCACCCGATGATATTAATGAAAAGCTATCTGCGCTGAACAAGAAACAAACGATTTTCTTCGTGACCAATTGGGTACTCGTTCTTTTAATATTGGTTTTAACATTATCTAAGCCGTAAAAAAATTCGACTCGGAAAAGGAGCGGTTCTGTGAAATCTAAAGCAGCCGAACTAATCAGGAAATATTCCGATGGGCCCGGCGACTTAATCGAAGCCGTGGATGACCTGGCGGACGCTGAATTGGACAAACGAATTAAGCTTGGGAAATGGAGCATCAGGCAGCAAGTAAATCATTTGGCAGACGCAGAGATGAACCTCATCCAACGGATGAAAAAAATTATCGCGGAAGACAACCCTCTCTTGCCTGCTTTTGATCAGGACAAGTGGGCACAGAGTTTCTTCTATGATAGAGGATCGGTTGACGACTCGCTCGCACTTTTTCTTACGCTTCGGGCTTCGATGGTGCCGGTACTGAATAGACTTAAAGACAGAGATTTCGAGAGGACCAGAATCCACACCGAGGATGGCAAAGTGACGTTGTTCAATTTCCTCGAACCCACAGTCGAGCACGCCGACCACCATATAAAGATTATCGAGAAGACAAAAAGAAAATCCAAAATTAAATAGTCGGTAACGAGGGAGTAGAAAACCTTCCGAAGGTTTTTCCATGGGAATGGCCCAATCCCAAGTCCAAAGTTTCAAAGCTTTCCGCGGGTGCAAGATAATTGCTGATTATCATTCTACTTTCACCACAACTTTTCCTATCGTCCCGCCGGCTTGAAACACTTTGATGGCTTCGTTCAGCTTCTCAAAAGGAAATACCGTTCCTATGTAAGGCTTATCAAGATGGAGCGCAGAGACTTCATCTAACAATTTTTCCCACATATCAAGCCGGTCGTAAAGCCATATCAAGTTGAAACCCATGACGGATTTATTCGATTCAATGAGCGTGAGAGTCTGGTATCTCGGCATCGTTATAAAGTGCAGCGCGAGTTTCAGATAGTTCGGTCGTGAGCCGGGAGACGCGAATTGCGAAAGCCCGTAGGCAATCATTCTTCCGGTCGTTGCGAGGAAATCGAAACTATCTTTTTGAACTTTCCCGCCGACTGAATCCAAAACGAGATCGAGTTTCCTTCCGTCGAGATGTTTTACAAGCTCGGTTTTGAAACTTCCGTTCCTGACAATAATGTCGTCGTATCCTTCCGACTTCAACAGATCGATCTTCGAAGGGTTTCCGATTGTGCCGATCGTGTATGCTGAGAATTTCTTCGCGATCCTGTTCGCATATATTCCTACTCCGCCCGCTGCACTGTGTATTAATACCGTTTGGTTTTGTTTTAAATTTCCGAGCGGCCCGAGCGCGTAATATGCAGTCAACGCCTGCACGATGAACGATGCGCCATCTTCGAATGTCCAGCCGTCAGGAATCTTCTTGACATACCTGTAATCGATATTCAAGTGAGTCGTGTACGAACCGAATCGAATTGACCCCATTACCCGGTCGTTGATTTCAACACCTGTTACACTTTTCCCTTTATCAATGACGACTCCACTGAATTCGAGTCCGGGAATGAAATCTCTTTTAGGTGCGGCTTTATATAACCCGAAGATGGTAAACACATCGGCAAAGTTCAGTCCAATGGTTTTTACTTCAATGCAAACTTCATTGTCGGCAGGTCTGGCAATTTCTTCTTCAACTAACTTGAGATTATTAAGCGAACCAACTTTTGTTATTCTGTATGATTTTCTTTTCATAAAATCCCTGGCAACTTTTATGTAAAACTACAAGCTGTCTATCGCAAAATCAATTTCGTTCGATATGATTTTTAGTGTTGACCGTGTTTATGTAGAGTCATTTAAAGTAAGTCGCGCTCAGTTCTCCTTTTTGCTTCAATCCTTCTAATTCGTGCTGCGTATTCTTCAGCATTAACTGCCTACCGATATACAATTTCTAATTCCCAATGTACTTCCGGATCCAGCCAAGCACGGTATTGTACCATAGGCGCGAGTCTTGCGGCTTAACGACAAAATGGAATTCGTTCGGGAAATACAACATCTCGGATGAAATACCCCGCAATTGAAGGGCGGTGAACAATTGGAAACCTTGGCTCACATCAAGACGAAAATCATTTTGACCGTGAATCACAAGCATCGGGGTTTTGAAATTATCCACGTAAGTACTCGGCGACCATTTCTTGTAGAGCCCAGGATTAGACCATGGTGTTCCTTTAAATTCCCAAATTGGAAACCAGAGTTCTTCCGTTGAACCAAACATACTTGATGCATCATACACACCATCATGGCTCACAAGACATTTGAATATTCCCTTGTCGTTGTGTCCTTCCATCCAGTTCATCATATATCCACCATAGGAAGCACCCGCAGCCGCAATTTTGTCTTTGTCAATGAAAGAGTAATGACTTGTTACATAGTCAACCCCATCCATTAAGTCAACGAAAATCTTCCCACCCCAGTCGCCGCTGATTTCATCCGTAAATTTCTGGCAATAGCCTGTCGAGCCTCGCGGATTAACCATAACCACGACATATCCCGGCGCCGCAAAGAGTTCGGCATTCCATCTATAATGAAACTCATCCATCCATTGTCCTTGCGGACCCCCGTGAACAAGGTAAACCATCGGATATTTTTTCTGCTGGTTAAAATTCGGCGGCTTAATAAGAAATCCCTCAACCTCCGTGCCACCTGCTCCAGTAAACCAAAATGATTCCCACGGATTCATGTCAAGCTGCGCGAGAAGGGAATCGTTGGTGTGAGTAAGTTGATTTACTTCACGAGTTTCGAGATTTATCCTATAAATATCGTTCGGACGGGTTACTGACTGGCGAAGAAAAACGAGATATTTCCCGTCAGGAGTAATTGTCAGTTCAGTGTTAGTAGAATTCTCGGTTCTCTTCTCGATCTTTCCTGTCGACGCGTCAACCTCGAAAATATTATGGTAACCGCCATCGTCGGAGTTAAAATATAGTTTCTTACTATCGGGAGACCAAACAACTTCATCAACTGACCGGTCGAATTTTTCCGTCAGGTTTATGATGGCACTTCCTTTTCTATCATAAAGCATCAGTCTTGATCTGTCAGACTCGAAGCCCGGAATAAATTGAGCGCGGTAAGCGATATAACGTCCATCAGGAGAATAAAGCGGCTGGTTGTCGTTGGATTCATTCGTCGTAATTCGTTTAGCGCCGATGCCGTTTATACTCACCGTGAATAAATCATTATTGGTGCTTACTGCGACCATCCTGTCTGTATTTTTCACGTAGCAAACTTCTTTGCTGTCCGGCGAAAAAGCATAATCCATCCTTCCGCCGAGATCGATCGGAGGAGTGTCATAATCGCCGGGAGTTAAATCCACCGGTGTTCCACCATCTTTCCCGACAACGAAAAGGTGGCTTCGTTTTCCATCTTTCCAGTAATTCCAAACTCTGTAAGGGAGATTCGTAAAAAGCTTTGCTTTTAGTTTACCCTTCTCAAGCTGATTTGCATGTGCCATGTTGCAGGAATCAGAAGTGCATTCCGGGAAAACATCGGAGACGAACGCGATATGCTTTCCATATGGAGACCACAATATACCGCTTGCGCCGAGAGCGATGCTCGTAATCCTCTTTGGTGTTCCGCCATTTGCAGCTTCAACGTAAACTTGAGAAGTCCCGCTCGTATCATCGGCGATAAATGCAATTTCTTTTCCGTCCGGCGACCAAACCGGGTCGCTGCTCGACTCCATTCCAGTATTAAACTCGTGAGGGCCTTTCCCATCAATTGCAACAAGGAAAATGCTGCTCTCTCCTTTATTCTCATCCATGTTGTATCTGGCAATAACGTATGCAATAGTCTTTCCATCTGGGGAAATCTGTGGATCTGAGACTCTCGCCACTTTCCACATGTCCTCGACAGTGATAGGATGTTTTTGTGCAAAAGAAACGAACGTAACAAAAAGCAGTGAAAGCGGCAGAAGTATAATCAACTTTCGCATAATGACTCCTACGAGTTTTGTGAATTGGATATTGCAACACATTTTTGTGAATTATGCCAACAATTTAACTTCGCCATTCGACAAAATCCTGTCAGCGCGTAATTAATCTCAAAAACTGATAAATGATTGATTTTGGCTATTTTCCCAATCTTGACTTTTAAATCCAGATTAGTTAAGATGTTACCTGAATAATTGATAAAAGGAATTTGAAGCGAACGACTTTAGGAGTTTGAAATGCGCAACGATGAATTGACGGCGGAAAAATTAGCAAAGTCGGAGTACAAATACGGCTTCGTCTCGGATGTCGAGGAAGACAAAATTCCAAAGGGTTTAAATGAAGATGTTGTCAGGCTCATCTCAGAAAAGAAGCGTGAACCTGAATGGATGCTCGAATGGCGATTGAAAGCTTACCGGTATTGGCTGACGATGAAGGAGCCGCATTGGTCGAATGTGAAGTATGGTCCGATTGATTATCAGAACATTATTTACTACGCTGCACCAAAGAAGAAGCCTAAGCTCAACAATCTTAGCGAAGCCGATCCAAGTCTTGTCCGAGCATTTGAGAAACTCGGAATTCCTCTCGAAGAGCAAAAGCTGCTTGCCGGAGTTGCGGTCGACGCCGTGTTTGATAGCATTTCCGTAGCGACAACTTTTAAAGAAAAACTAAGTGAGCTTGGAATTATTTTCTGCTCGATGTCCGAAGCGGTACGGGATCATCCAGAAATCGTCAGGCAATATTTAGGAACAGTCGTTCCCTATACCGACAACTTTTTCGCTTCGTTGAACTCAGCAGTTTTCAGTGATGGATCGTTCGCTTATGTTCCGAAAGGTGTGAGGTGCCCTATGGAGCTTTCGACTTATTTCCGTATCAACGCGTCCGAGACCGGACAATTCGAGAGAACCCTTATCGTCGCGGAAGAAGGAAGTTATGTTAGTTACCTCGAAGGCTGCACTGCTCCGATTCGTGACACAAACCAGCTTCATGCAGCAGTTGTCGAACTTGTAGCTCTCGACAAAGCGGAGATAAAGTATTCGACTGTGCAAAACTGGTATCCCGGCGATAAAGACGGCAAAGGTGGGATTTATAATTTCGTCACGAAACGCGGTGCTTGTCGCGGTGTGAATTCAAAAATTTCATGGACTCAGGTCGAGACCGGTTCCGCAATCACATGGAAATATCCGAGTTGCATTTTACAGGGCGACAATTCCGTCGGTGAGTTTTATTCCGTCGCAATGACGAACAATTTGCAGCAAGCAGATACCGGTACAAAGATGATTCACATTGGAAAGAACACGAAGAGCACGATCATCTCGAAAGGAATTTCTGCCGGAAGAAGCAACAACAGTTACCGTGGGCAGGTGAGGATCACCAAGAAAGCAGAGAACGCGAGAAATTATTCACAGTGCGATTCACTTCTCATCGGCGATAAGTGTGGTGCACACACTTTCCCATATCTCGAAACGAACAACCCGACTGCACAAGTCGAGCATGAAGCCACGACGTCCAAGATCGGTGCGGATCAGATTTTTTATTTAAACCAAAGGGGAATATCTACCGAAGACGCAGTTCGACTAATCGTCAACGGGTATTGTAAACAGGTGTTTAAACAGCTTCCCATGGAGTTTGCAGTCGAGGCGACGCGGTTGTTGAACATGAGTTTAGAAGGAAGTGTGGGATGAACACAGCTTTCAGCAAATGAAGGAATGAAATGTTAGAAATCAAAAATCTATACGCATCTGTTGAAGAAAAAGAAATTCTAAAAGGAATCAATCTAAGAGTAAACGCAGGCGAGGTTCACGCTATCATGGGACCGAATGGTTCCGGCAAAAGCACGCTCGCAAATGTTCTTGCCGGTCGTCCTGAATATCGTGTGACAAATGGCGAGGCGATTTACGAAGGAAAAGATCTTTTAGCTATGTCCCCGGAAGTTAGAGGACGCGAAGGTGTCTTCCTTGCATTTCAGTATCCGGTCGAACTTCCGGGAGTCAATAACACAACCTTTCTCCGCACCGCACTGAACGAAGCTCGGAAGTACAGAAACCAGCCGGAAATCGGCGCGGGACAATTTCTTTCGTTGCTGAAAAAGAAGATGCAGCTTGTTGAGATGAGCGATACGTTATTGAGTCGTTCGGTCAACGAAGGATTTTCAGGCGGTGAAAAGAAGCGAAACGAGATTTTGCAGATGGCAGTTCTCGAACCGAGGCTTGCCATTCTCGACGAAACTGATTCCGGACTCGACATCGATGCATTGCGGATTGTCGCAAACGGCGTCGACACGCTTCGTTCGAAAGACAACGCGATTATTCTAGTGACGCATTACCAGCGTCTTCTCAATTACATTGTGCCTGACTTTGTACACGTGCTTTATAATGGCAAGATCGTAAAATCCGGCGGCAAGGACTTGGCGCTCGAACTCGAAGATAAAGGTTACGATTGGATTAAGGAAAAAGATGAAACGGTCACAGCAAGCTGATGATGTCTCTGAATGTCCAAGTAATAGACTATTGGATTGACGGATTATGGCAGACACTTCTCAAATAAAAAATTGGTACCTGTCGCTCTTCAAAGATTTTGAAAATCATTTGAACGGAGAGAAATCGTCAGAATTTCACAAGGTTCGCAAAGAGGCAATCGCAAAATTCGCGGAGCTTGATTTTCCCGATTTGCATCAGGAGGACTGGCGTTTCACCGACATAAGCCCGATCCTGAAATACAATTTTAGCTATGCAAACGAAAAAATTCTTCCGTCGCAAGGTGAAATTTCGAAATTCATGTTTAACGGGATGAAGAGCCATACTGTCGTATTTGTGAACGGCTTTTACTCACCCGAACTTTCTACTCTTTTGCCGCTACCGGATGGAGCAACAATCGGAAGCCTTGCGGCGGCAATGAAACGCAGCGACCATGGAACACGAGAATATATTTCGAAGTATTCGGCTTTCGACAGCAATGTATTCACTGCACTCAATATGGCTTTCGCTAGGGATGGCGCATACATTTACATCCCCGAAAACGTCGCAATAGATGAGCCGATTCACGTTATCTTCATTTCACATGGTGAGGAAAAAACGATCTCACAGCCGAGAAATCTGATAATTGCAGAAAAAAATTCTAAGGCAAAGATTGTGGAGCATTACGTCGGGACAGGAGACGGCGTGTATTTTACAAACGCTGTGACTGAAGTTTATCTAAGAGAAAACTCAAATGTTGAAACTGTTAAGATACAATCAGAAAGTACAAACTCGTACCATGTTGCCACGACAGAAGTTTCTTTAGAATCGGACAGCAATTACGAATCGCAGGCGATCTCGCTCGGCGCAAACATTTACCGACACGATTTGAACGTCATTTTGAAAGGCGAAGGCGGAAATGCCATGCTCGATGGATTATATCTCACTTCCGGCGACCAACTTTCCGATACGCATTCATTGATCGATCATGCCGCTCCTCATTGCACGAGCCAGGAACATTACAAAGGAATCTTAGATGGCAAATCGCGTGGTGTGTTCAATGGGAAAATTATGGTACGAAAGGGTGCGCAGCAGACGAACTCGCGTCAGGAGAATAGAAACATAATTTTATCAAATGAAGCTAAGGTCGATACGAAACCGCAGCTTGAAATATTCGCGGATGATGTCAAATGTTCGCACGGCGCAACTGTCGGCCAGCTCAACAAAGAATCAATCTTCTATTTGAGATCCCGCGGAATCGGAGAGGAGCAGGCAAAGCTGATTTTGATTTACGCATTCGCAAGCGACGTATTAAAAAACATTAAGATTGATGAGATACGTGATTCACTCGAAGCGGTTTTGTCGAAGAGATTTTTGAGAGGTTGAAATGGAAGTCGTAGATAAAAAAGTTCTTGAAGATAAAGTTATTGACGCTATAAAAGAATGCTACGACCCGGAGATTCCCGTGAACATCTGGGAATTAGGTTTGATTTACGAAATAAATATCAATGAGGATCCAGTCGTCCACATAAAGATGACACTTACTGCCCCCGGTTGTCCGGCGGCGCGGTCGCTGCCCATCGAAGTTCACGAGAGAGTTGCGCAGATACCGGAAGTGAATGATGTCCAGGTTGAAATCGTTTGGGATCCACCATGGACACCGGAGATGATGTCGCAGGAAGCAAAACTAGAATTGGGGTTCATGTAGAAGGAACCGTAATGTACATGATAAGAAAAAGAGGGTAGAATAATGAGGAGCAGTAAAGGACACGATAAGAAAGAGAAGGTAGAATAATAATGAAAGTAAGTGCACAGGAAGAATATGGGATGCGCTGCTTACTGCGCATCGGGACTTCAAATCTAACGGAGGGATTGACGATCCCGGACATAAGCCGGATGGAAGGACTAACTCCAGCCAACGTGGCGAAACTTCTGCGGATACTTCGTCTCGGTGGATTTATCGAGAGCGCCCGCGGGCGTTCAGGCGGATATAAGTTAGCGCGCCCAGCGGATCAAATTATAATCGGTGAAGTTCTCACCGTCCTTGGTGGAAGAATTTACCAAGAGACATTTTGCGGCTCACATACTGGTGCGATCGATGTGTGCGGCCATATTATCGACTGCTCCATGCGCTCGCTATGGCGCTCGGTGCAAAATGCGGTCAACACTGTACTCGGCAGGATAACGCTGAAGGATATGCTTGGGAATGAAAAAGTTGTAACGGAATTAGTAACTACACTGAATAAAGAGCTTGCGGAAGGTCAGGCGGTTTAAACAATACCATCGCTGCCAACCATGGTGTTCACCACTTAATGAACGAAATCACTTCGGCACCTTCGAGTTTCGTATCTGCAAAACTCGCCAATAAATTCTCGCCTAATGCCTTTTCCTTCCTTTGTAAGGCGCAGCTTGAAAAACTGATTAACCAGCAACTTTCTATATAACAGTCAGCATTAGAGTCAGAACTACTGGCTGATTATTAGGATAATCATTCGGCTCATTAATAGGTACACGCTCAATTTCCGCTTGGAGGCTGTAATTGCCTGGCTGAACGGCTCCTGAAGGATAGTGGTTAATGCTATATTCCTCTATGCTTATCGACTGATGAGAATTTATATACAAATGTTCGCCCAATGGGATAACACCGCCGAAATATGCAGCTACTGTATCTCCCTTGTCATTTTTCAATTGCCAAAAGAACCATTCCCAGTCCACGCTTAGCTCTACTTGTTCGGGGGATTGATTATACACCTGCACCGTCGCAATTAAGGTGTCATTGGGATCCAATGTTGTTTTCGCAGCGGTCAGAGTGAAAACTAGACCGTCCTCCGTCACGGAATTCAGCGGATTGTCTTTTTTGCTGCAACCAACGAAGCAACTAACTAAGCCTGATAGAATGACGAGATATTTCATGAAAATTCCTCCTTGACATTCAGAACAGTTGCGCGCTACCTGTCACAATGGTGAATATTAAGCGCCAAGGATTGGAAAGTCAAGTAGCCGGAAGTGTGTGAGTGTATCAAAAATTTCTTTGTTTGAAAACCTCTACTATAGCCGGCGTAACATCAGCTATCGACTTTAATTTCCCTTTGAAGAAGTCCGCATGTTCTCCTGCCACTGCTGTGAGTGACGGGTTGAGTGTATGAGTCTTCACCGACAAGTCTTCAACATTTCCGTGATCGCTTGAAATCAGAATCGTCAAATTCTTCAACCCGCTTTCTACAATTCCTCCGAGGAATTCATCAAACGTCTCCAAAACTTTTTCAGCTAACGGCTTGTCCTGTTCGTGCCCGGCTTTGTCTGTCAAAAAAAACTCGAACAACGTGAAGTCATGCTTCTCCGCAATTTTCCTCAGAACTTTTCCTGCTTCGAAAGCCTTCACAGGTTTGATATCGGGATATCCCAGGTCTGAATTCCATCTTGCAGCAGTTATGTCGGCAGAAATTCCTTCGCCGTTCCGCAAAGAATCAGCTGTACAAAGCGGGACACCGCTCATCATGCACGATAAGGTCGTCGCGCTCAATCTGCGCTGCCCGAGCTCGACATATTCGAAAAATTGCCTCGGAAATGCGTTTCCGAAGTGAACATCGGCACCAAGGTTCTTAAGGACTTTGAAGATGTTTTTCTCTTCGAGAAGTGGCCTTGTCTGCGAATGCGGATAAGGACCGAAGTGCATCCCTATCATCTTCGCAGCATTGACACCGGTGAACAAAGTTACCTGCCCCGTACCACTTTGTGGCAGTCCCTCAACACCAAGCAGTGCATCGCACGGCTGAACGAAAGACGTACCGTTCTCCATAAAAAGCTTTTCTTTTGAAGGGATGCCGCCGAATATTTTCTTAAAATATTTGAGATCGGCAGAAAAGAATGGATTTGCGTCGGGATTTTCCTCGCCTATTCCCACGCCGTCGAGAAATAGAAAGAGGAAATGCGGGGCGTGATCCATAGATTATATGATTAAATATTTAGCCGCAAAGGATCTGCAAAGATCAAGACAGGAGTTGTCTTTCCTTTGCATTCGTATCTTCAGAATATACAAGTGTTGCGGCTAAAGCTTTCCAGTGGTTTTCGTTCATGCTTCTTCACCATAAATAACGACGCTTTATTTCGCTTCAGTTTCTGTCACAATAAAGTCGTGCCAGTCACTTTCTAATTGTCCGCGTCCAACATGAAAGAGCGTCTTCACAGCTTCATTGAAATTAGTCTGATGCTGGAATTCTCGGACAAGCTCCAGCAGTGAGCCAGGTCCGAAGCTAAAATCGAAAAATTTTCCGGTCATGCCAAGATAAAAGCATAAGTCGGTTAATTCCGCCGGAGAGGATGCAGTTTGGATTTTTTCATCGAGATCGGAAAAATAGTCAACGTTTTCAATTGACGGGGAGGTACAATTCTTGTACTCGCCGCTTTCATAAACTGCAGCCGAATTTACCAGCCACCATGGCGCACCATTTTGGCGAAGTCGATCTAATAACGCCCGGATGACTCCAGCCTCGAGAATCGATCTATAACTACTATCATCCATATCTCCCTGACCGGCAATATAGAGCGTGCCATCTTTCCACACCGGCGAAAAAATCGAGTCCAACCCGGTCAGGTTAGAAAATTCATAGGGATCATGACAAAGTCTTACCTTCAACTCCTCCTCAAAACTGATCTTAAACGTTGCCGTGTCGTCAAGATACATCTGATCAATTGCCGAGAGATAGCTCTTAGCGATTGATGTGTCCATGCCCGCCGAATAATAAACCGTCGTGTTTGCGCCGGAGATATGGTGCACCGGCGATTGGAGAGCAACGAAAAGCAAAAATAGATTAATCATGTTCTTTTATCTCGATTATTATTGTCACAGGGCCATCGTTAGTCAATTCAACATCCATCATCTCTCGAAAAATTCCTGTGGCAATTTTCTCTTTTCCCAAAGATTTTTCAAGGCACGATACAAAATAATCATACAGCCGTTCCGCAAGCTCCGGCTTTGCCGCCTGCATGTAGTTCGGACGATTGCCTTTTCGCATGTCGCCGTAAAGGGTGAATTGCGATACGACCATGGCGCAACCGCCGACGTCTTTTACAGAAAGATTCATTTTCCCACTGCCGTCATCAAAGATTCTTAATGCTACACATTTATCTGCAAGGTTATTTGCGTCATCCTCCGTATCATCTTCATGCACACCGAGAAGGATCAAAATGCCGGAAGAAATTTCGCTCTTCACTTTTCCGCCAACTTTTACTGCGCATTTTTTTACGCGTTGAATAACTGCCTTCATTAAAAAAATCTCGCCATTACAACTCGCTCAATGTTGGAAAGGTCTTTCTTCACTTGCAGCTCACGGCCGCCGGCTTCAATGAAAATCTTCTCCGCTTTCTTTGCCTGATCGAACGAAGTCTCAACAAAAACCCATCCTCCGGAATTCAAGAGAACTGGCGCCATTTGAGAAATCTTTTTGAAAAAAGTCAGTCCGTCAGCACCATCGCTCACGGCATCAATAGGCTCGAACTCTCTTATATCCGTCGCAAGCGTTTCGAAATCCGATCGCGAAACATACGGCGGGTTTGAGACGATAATGTCGAATTTCTTTTCGAAAATATTTTCCCCAAGCCCAAGAAAGTCCATTTCACGAAAGTCAATTTGTTTCTCGGTTTCGGACAGCCTCGCGTTCTCGCGAGCTAAATCAAGCACATCCTTGCTTTTATCCAACGAGGTGATGCAAGCATTCTTCAGAAATCTTGCGAGGGCTACAGCAATGCAGCCGGAACCTGTACCCACATCTAAAATCTGCAGCGCCTCTTTTTGAGAAAGGTAAGTCCGGCAGTGCTCGATCACACTTTCGACAAGAACTTCCGTTTCAGGACGCGGTATAAGCGCGCGCCGATCTATTTTCAAGTCTATCGAATAAAAATTTGTCTTACCAAGAATATATTGGACAGGTTCGTGTCCGAGGCGTCTTTTCAGAAGAATCTTGAATCTTTCAAGTTCTTCTTTTTTTAACGGCTGGTCGTGCTTGACATAAAGATCGAATCTTTTCAAGCCTAGAGTCGCAGATAAAAGAAGTTCGATATTCAGCCTCGCCTCATCGAAACCTTTCTCGGTGAGATAATTCGTTCCCCATTTTATTATGTCTAAAACTGTCCAGATTTTTTCTTGAGCGGGCATCTGTACTTAAGTTGTCTCTTTCATTATTCCTTCTTGAGATTTTCTTATCTACAACGGACTTGAAGAAATGGTAAATGAAGTACATTTACCTATCAAACAAATGCAGCTTGTTTGGACTTAGACCGACTGGCTGCTTGCGTCCTGTCCACACCGAGTATTGAAGCAAGCCCATCGGTGTACCTATAATAATCAAAATATTTTGAGACGTTGTCAGATGTTCTTTCTTCTCTGAGTCGCCGCTGAATCAATTTTACGTTATCCGGGTCTATGTCGATCCCAATTGCATTTCTTTTCAACTGTTCTGCAACGACAAGCGTCGTTCCGGTGCCAGCGAACGGATCAAACACAGTATCACCAACATTGCTTGATGACATGATTATTCTTAAAAGCAACGATATGGGAGATTGCTGCTTGTGAAACCTGTCCCCATTTTCCGATCTGATAACCTCGTCTCCTGCAAAGTAACCCGACGTTAATTCGCGGACGTCATCCCACACATCAGTGACAAAAAGGCCCGCTTCTCTGTCAAATTTATAATCGGGAGGAAGCGGCGGTGAGATACGAAGCCTGTTGAAAACCCTCGGCTTCTCTCCTTTTGTCGCGTACGTAATTATCTGAAACTGTTTTCCGAATCTGTTTGTGCTCGGAACTGCAGAAGTCTTCTTCTTCCAGATTATCAGATTTTGGAACGACCAACCGGTTTTTCTAAGTGCACTCAGCACAAACTCCGTGTTCTTTTCGCGCTGCATGAAATAGACTGCTCCACCATCAGCTGTACGTTTAAAGATTTCCGACAAAATTTCTCCCATCCATTGCCAGTAATCTTCGTGCGGCAAATTGTCATCGAAAAATTTGTACTCTTTCCCTTGGTTGAACGGCGGATCCAAAAAGGACAAATGAAATTCTTTGGATGGATTACGCTCCAACCATTCCGTCACATCGGCATTCGCAAGCTCAACACTCTTGTTAGCTGATGGTTGATAGCTCATAATTGACAATTTACTCTACTGCCTTGTCTAATGCACTTCTTCCGCGGATTTACTTTTGAGTATCTCCACGATGTTGTCGCCTATATCGCCTTTCGGCTCCTCGATAATCCTCCCGATCTCTTTTCCGTTATGATAGAAAATAAAAGTCGGAACTTTCTCGATGTTGAGTCCTAAGGTCAATTGGTCTCGCCACCCTTTCGAGCGCGGCACGGCGATAAATTTCAGTTTGTTAGATAAAGTTGTACTGTCGATTATACTGAGAAACATCGGAACCCACATGTGGCTGTCCGAGCACCAGGAGCCGAATACAATCGAGATCGAATCGCCGGAGTCAAGAGAATCTATTCGCCGAATCAACTCCGCGGCAGGCTTGTACATCGAATAATTCTCTTTGTACCATGTTGAATCTTGGAATGCCGATCTCTCCACGGGCCCGACCAGAATTTTCCCATGTGAAATCGAATCCATCGCACATGTCTGCGCCTCAGCTTCAAACGCAAACGTAACTGCAATCATAATCGCAAAAATTAGTTTCATGCTTTCTCCTCCGATCTTATATCGACGCCCCACATGAGTTTTGTCCTTAGCAAATTGAAAAACCCGTTCTTACTTTTCCGAAGAAGTTTTATCCTGTGTGCCGCAAGAGAAACGTTCAACTCCGCCGGCTGCGAGAGAATACTCGAAGTCTGTCCGTCGGCAGTAACCATAACTTGCCTTGAGGAGGAACGTACCACTATGCGTATCTCCGAATCGTCCGGAACGATTACCGGGCGGGCAGTAAGAGTATGCGGCGAAATTGGACTTATCGCAATCACGCGGCTCTCCGGCGAAATTATCGGCCCCCCAGTTGACAACGAATAGCCCGTCGAACCTGTCGGCGTGCTCAAGACTATTCCATCGGCACGATATGTAATCAAATATTCCGAATCGACATAGGTTTCCAAATCTATCATGCGAGACGAGCCGGCTTTGTCGATAACGATATCGTTCAAGGCAAAAATTGTAACGGCTTTCCCATCTTGTTTGAAAGAAGCTTTGAGTACGGTTCGCTGTTCAAGATTGAATTTGCCTTTGAAAAGTTCGTCGATACTGTTTCTTAATTCATCAAAATTTAATTCCGCAAGAAAACCAAGCTTGCCGAGGTTAACTCCGAGAATCGGTTTATCTAATTCACCAACCATTTTCGCTGTCCGCAGAATCGTACCATCACCACCGAGAGAAACCATGATGTCCGAGCGGCCGGGAATCTCCGATGATTGGATCGAGACTTTGCCGGCGTCGTAATTGCAAGTCGTCTTCATTTGCTGAACAATCTCACTTTGGACAGAAAATTTTACTTTTCGTTCTTCAAGAATCTTAATGAGCGCATACGCAGTCTTGCAGGTCGAAGATTTCGCAAGGTTTCCGACAATTCCTATCGAAAGATTTTTCGGCGGGACAAATTTGTTTTTCATCTGTGGTCTGTGATATGATTGAGTTTAGGCTATGCACACCAATATTTCAAACGCCTGAAAATGACGAAAGCATTTGAAAGGCGATTTTTTCGCCTTTACCATCTCAAATGATTTCATTTCATCACCTTTTATAATTTGTCGGTTACCAGTTGTGCTATCTTACGATTTTGTCATTTAATAAAGAGAAAGCATTTCCCATTTATTTGCCGAGTCGAGTGCAGCCACGATCGTTCGGAAATCCTTATAAGCTTCATGGAATGTGCTGACGGGTTGCTTTCCGTTCACAATGCAATCGTAGAAATCCTCAAACTGCCCTTGGTAACCTCTGTCGGTCTTCACACTTTCTTCAGCATCCGGTTTGCCTTGGCGCTTCAAAATAATTCTATTTTCTTCGATGACAAGCGTTCCCTCTTTTCCAAAAATCATCAGCCGGTTCTCATTGACTCCCTGTGCACTGAAGTACATATTGAAAATTCCGTTCACCCCGCTCTCGAATACAAACGAGAACGACATCGAATCCATTTTCCCGATTCCCGGGTTCACACTTCGATTGAACGCGACTCCTGATTTTATTTCGCCGAAGATGTCACGAAGCACGGCAATATTGTGGACGCCGGCGTCGGTCACAAACCCGCCGGGATATTGGTGATTGATGCGCCATTTCGTTTTTGCATATTTGTTATCCGTGTCTGTCACTGTAAGCTGATCCCAGAAAACCGAATAAGGCTCACCGATTTTCCCATCATGGATCATCGCTTTTATTCTTTTGAAGACGGGATTATACCGGTAATTCTCGGCGACCATCATAATTTTCTTGTACCTGCTTGGGAATTCCGCCATGAGTTTTGCATCGGCAGCATTTGAAGCGAGCGGTTTCTCGACTATGACATGCTTTCCTGCTTCGAGTGCATCTTTCGTCACGGCAAGGTTAAGCTCGATCGGTAGAATAATATCGACCGCTTCCACTTCCTGATTTTTCAGCAGCTCGGGATAATTCAAGACATACGGCACGCCGCCGATAAGTTTCGAGAATTCCTTTGCCTTTTGTTCGGTGTGGTTGCACACCATGGTAATCTCAAATTTATCTTTCAAATTTTGTAGCGCGGGAAGATGCAAGTCTCTTGCAGCGATCCCCGTCCCTATAATTCCAAGTTTGATTTTCATTCGTCATTTCCTTTTTCGATGAAACAATTTAGCAAAAACTAAGTCGGCAGAAAAAGATATTTACCAAACCGGGCGCGGCGAAGAGGGAAAGGAGAACCAGACAGAAGATATCCGGTCTCTTTTGTCGCAGGAATTCTTAATGGAGATTGTTCTTAAAGACGGATAATTCTCCACACGACTTCTTAAGTTGGAACTATTTAATAATGATTACTCTGGAATCAATCGTATAAGCCGAGAAATATCCTAACGAACCGTTGGTAAGATTTGTATTCGGGTTTGCCGGAGCTAAAGATGTCGGACTTCGATCAGTCTCGATAGTTGTCCTCAGAGTGCGAAGATACTCGTAAACATTTTTGTCAATGCAAAGAAGATCGACGCTGACAGTATCTCCCGCATTTATATGTCCACCAATCCTGAATTGATAACTGACTTCATTTCCGTTTATGAATTCATCATCGTAAATATGAATCCCACCACCTTCTCCGTTGAGGGAGTCAAGTGGAATTGCATTATCATGTGGAACGATCCGGTAATAATTGCCCTGTTGCAACGGATCTTTAAATGTCACATAAAAATCGTACCCGGATTCTCCGCCGAACGGATTGGTCGTTTTGACATCGTAAAAAGAATCGATATTAACTTTCTGCGGCATCGAAGAGACGGCGTCGTATTCTTTTCCGTTCGCAATAACCTTCAGCGAATATGTCCTCCCGGAAATGCCTTTCGGATTTGAAGAATAGTAAATTCCGCCTTGCACTTCTTTTAAGGTATCGGTCTCTCCGGCGTTGTCGGAAATGACGACCGTCGCACCAGTGACAGGTGGAAAGTCTAGCGACGGCGTGAAGTAATCTCCAGTCATGTTTACATTGACGGAATCTATCCCTCCCTGGTCATTTACCAACCCTTCTATGACAATCTGCGGATTCGTCTGGCTAAGATCAACTGAAACGACTTTTTGACAGGAAGAAAAGCAGAACAATAACAACAAGACAAAACCTAACTTGCAACTCTCGAATAACTCTTTAGTCATAATGCTTTATCAAATTTTAGAAATTAAAATTATATGAAACGGACGGCATGATGGGAAATATTGTCGTCTGAACCGCCTCAGTCTGATTAGGATTACCGGGAACCTGTTGAAAGCTAATCGAATATGGATTCATACGATCGTAAGCATTGTATAATGAAAAATTCAGGTTAGAGTGGCGACTAATATTCAACGTTGCCGACAAATCCAGACGACTATACGCAGGCATCCGGTAAGCGTTGCGGGAAGTATAATATGGTACAAGCCGCCCGTCGATCATATAATTTCCGCTTGGAAATGTTATCGCATTCCCCGTGTAATACACCCACGTTGCACCGAATGTCCATTTATTATTTAAGTCGTATATGATGACGATTGAAATATCATGTGTCCTGTCCTGCGTTGCAGGGAAAGGCTGGCCGTCGTTTATTTGTGCAAATTGTTCATCGGTTTTTGAAAGAGTATATGCCAACCAGCCGGTAAGAGGACCGAACTTTTTCTTAAGGAGAAATTCTGCACCGTAGCTCCATCCCTTTCCAAATAACAGGAGCGATTCGACAGTCGGATTAAGCTGCAAGTCCGCTCCGTTTCTGTAGTCGATGAGGTTCTGCATCGCCTTGTAATACAGAACAAGTGATGATTCGTATTCATCATTGCCGAAATTTTTGAAATACCCGATATCAACCTGATCGGCATATTGCGGCGGAACATTATTTGTGCTCGGAACCCATAGGTCACTGGGATTTGTCGAAGTTGAGTTTGTGAGAAGGTGAAGATATTGAGTTGTCCTCGCGTAAGATGATTTTATGGAATTAGCGCTGTCAAAGACAAGTGTTGCCGTAATGCGAGGCTCGAGGCTTACAAAAGTTTTGATAAATTTACCCGCGCCGTAATTAGTCGTATCAAGAATATTCCCTTCGTTATCGTACGAAAAAATGTTTCCTGGACCGAGAAGGCTGAACGACGTAAGCCGCGCGCCGTAATTCAACTTCAGATTTTGCAAAATGCTCGCATCATCAGAAATGTATGCAGCATTCTCCAGCGCGTACCTACGTTCGATAGAAATGCTGTTCACACTCACGCCAGGACCAGCCGTGATGGTACCTGGAAGAAAAGTATGATAGATAGAATTTATTCCAAATCCGATCGTGTTGTTTGCATTCATGAAGTACTGGAAATCTGTTTTGAAGTTTACGTCCTGGATGCCGGATGTAATTTCAAATTGATTCGGATTCGACCCAACATCGTTGACATATCCGTAGTCGCTATAAATCAGCGATGTGTTAGAGAAAAATTTATCCCCAAAAATATGATTCCATCTTAGTGTACCGGTTGCATTTCCCCAGTTAAAGCCAAACAAGTTTGGGTAGCTGAAATTATCTCTGCCGAAATATCCGGACAGAAAAACGCGGTCTCTATCTCCAAGGTTGTAATTTGCTTTCGCATTTAGATCATAAAAATATAAACGCACACGATTGAGCGTGGTATCGCTGGACAATCTAAGAAATAAATCCGCGTAAGTCCGCCTCCCGGAAATGATAAACGAGCCCTGATCCTGCACAATAGGTCCATCTATCGTCAGTCTCGAATCGAGGAGACCAATCCCGCCAATGACGCCGAAATCTTTTTCATTCCCATCGTTGCTTCTGACATCCACAACAGAAGAAAGCCTTCCGCCATACTCTGCGGGAATTCCACCGGTCATCACCGTGACATCTTTTATCGCATCGGAGTTAAACACCGAAAGAAACCCGAGCAAGTGCGCCGGATTGTAAACAGGGGCTTCATCGAGGAGGATCAGGTTCTGGTCTGCACCACCGCCGCGCGCGTAGAAGCCTGTGCTTCCCTCACCGGCCGCTTCGATACCGGGAAGCAATTGGATTGTCTTCATAATATCTTTCTCTCCGAGAAGCACTGGAACAGCCTCCACTTGCTTTACTTGAAGGTTATTGGAGCTAATGTTTGTTGAAGTAACGTTTGCATTTTCGCGTTCGCCTGAAACGACCACCTCACCTTCTTTGATCGGCTCCGGAGCCAGAGCAAAGTTGATTATCATATTTCGATTGAGTTTGACGGTGTCTATCCGTACTTTGAACCCGAGGTACTGAACAGCAACGGTGTAAATTCCCTCCGGGATAGTAATTGAATAGAAGCCATAGGCATTAGAAGACGCACCAACGGATTTTAGCTCTTTGACAATTACAGTAGCACCGATGAGTGTTTCGCCGGTTTCGGAACTTTTAATAGTGCCGCTGAAAGTATAATTTTCTTTTTCCTGTGTCATGGTCGGCATGATGAAAGAAAACAATGTCACTGCAAGGAAAGGAAATAATACTGTTTTCATGCAATATTTGTAACGCCCGATAGGCTGTAATAGTTTCTGATGAATTTTAATTAAGATAAGCATAGTCATTTGATTTTCATGTCCCTCTTTTCTAATTTATCAAGTGCACGGCAGAAGTATTTTTTTGAAGCGAAATTTTTTCTACCCTCCACTGCCAGTGTCTCCGACCGAATCTACTTCTCCTGATGATTACTTAATGACAAAAATCGCTTTCTCATTCGTCGGCTTCTTACTGACACTCATTTATATAACGCTTCTAACTTTCACAGGCTTCAAAAACTCTTTCATACTTTTCGCTTCAATCGACCAAAATATTTACATCCAATTTCTCCTCTTCGTCTTTGCAATTGAGATTTTTTTCTCGGTTATCAAGTTTCCTTTTGATTATTACACCGACTTTGTAATCGAACACCGTTTCAAACTTTCCAACCAAAATTTTGCGAAGTGGCTGTTCAGAAAGATCAAGGGCGCGTCAGTAGGAAGTATTCTCGGAGTCATTCTGCTGCTCGTATTCTATTTTTTACTGGTTCATTTCCCGCAAATTTGGTGGCTACTCTTCGCGTCGTTCTTTTTTCTCTTCGAGATTTCCGCAGCGCAGTTATTCCCGACATTGATACTTCCGATGTTTTACAAGCTTAAGCCACTTCCGAACGACCAGCTTCACGACAGGCTGAACAAGCTCGTTGAAAAGTTCGGATATAAAATGAGCGGAGTTTTCTCATTTGACCTGAGTCGTGAGACACGAAAGGCAAATGCGGCGCTCACCGGGCTTGGAAGAGCGCGGAAAATTATCATAAGCGACACGCTTCTCGAAAATTTTTCCAACGATGAGATTGAAGTCGCGCTTGCACATGAGCTTGGTCACCTCGTGAAACACCACATGATGAGAGGAATAATCGTCAGTGCAGTCGTAAGCCTGATCGGATTCTATATCATGGCACAGATTTACTCGGCTTACGCTGCCATGATGCATACTACGGTTTATGATCTCGCTGCGATTCCGCTCCTCGCGTTTGTTATGACGATCTTCGGTATTATTGCGATGCCGCTCGGAAATTTTTATTCGCGAAGGATTGAACACGAAGCGGATCTCTTCGCACTCGAAACGACCGGAATGAGAGATGAATTTGCGGAATCTATGAGAAAATTAGGCAAGCTGAATCTCACTCCTGAAAACCCGCCGGCATGGATCGAGAAAATTTTCTTCAGTCATCCGTCGATCGGAGCAAGGATAAAAACTGCGGAGGAGACTCGTTGAGGTTTTTCTTTGGCGCGATCACAATCATCGTTGATCTACCAGTTAGTGTCACGGAATATCGAGATAAACGCGGAACGATGAAATTGATGAATGAAGTTCACGACATCATCGAAAGAAATTATAAAAGAGCTGATGGCTGATGGTTCATTGCTGATAGAGGAGATACACATGGCAGTAACAATAAAAGATGTAGAACATATCGCAAAGCTTGCGAAATTAGAATTCAACGAAGATGAGAAGGCAAAGTTCACCGAGCAGTTCAACGAAATCCTTGCGTTCATGGAGAAGCTGAACGAGTTAGACACTTCGAAAGTCGAGCCGCTCTCGCATGTAATTGAACTGCAAAATGTTTTTCGTGACGATGCGGTGAAACAGTCTTTGGCGACTGAAGAGGCGTTGAAGAATGCACCAGCAAAGACAGAAAAGTTTTTCAAAGTGCCGAAGGTCATTGATAAATAGTTGTCAGTAATGGCTAAGAACTCAAGAATAATCGCTTTTGTCCCTGCACGATACGCTTCTATCCGCTTCCCCGGGAAGCCGCTCGCGCTAATCGCCGGCACACCGATGATCCAGCATGTATACGAGCAACTCTGCGCAGCAAAAAAGGTAAATGAGGTTTTCGTCGCTACGGACGACAAACGAATTGCAGAAACCGTCAACAATTTCGGCGGAAAGTTCGTTATGACACCTTCATCGCTGAAAAGTGGAACCGATAGGTGCGCTGCAGCGGCTCGAAAGATAAAAGCGGACATTGTAGTAAATGTCCAAGGGGATGAGCCGATAATTTCACCGAAGACAATCGATGCGGCAATCTCCGCGCTTCTGAAGTCGAGCGAAAATGTTATGTCAACTGCTGCCGTTCCGATCCATGACCATGATGTCTTGTTCTCTGATAACGCCGTTAAAGTTGTGATCGACAAAAAAGGAGATGCGTTGTACTTCACAAGGAATGTCATACCATTTTTACGGGGCGTGCATCGACAGGATTATCTTAAACATTTCAAATTCCTTAAACATCTCGGAATATACATTTATAAAAACAGCTTTCTCCAGAAGCTGACCAAGCTCAAGGAAACTCCGCTTGAGACAGCGGAAAAATTGGAGCAGCTTCGTGTTCTGGAAAATGGTTATAAAATAAAAGTGGCAATTGTGGAGGAAGACACGATTTCGGTTGATGTCCCATCGGACATAATTGCTGTAGAAGAATTTTTATCTGCTTTAAATTTAAGTCCGAAGGACTCCTTCGGAGAAAGTAAAAGGAGTTAAATTGGCAAAGCGAACCATAAAATATATTTTTGTTACGGGCGGCGTCGTTTCCTCGCTTGGAAAAGGAATCGCCGCCGCATCGCTCGGCTTGCTTCTCAAATCGAGAGGGCTCAGTGTCGCGATGCAGAAATTCGATCCATATATCAACGTTGATGCTGGTACAATGAATCCATTCCAGCACGGTGAGGTCTATGTTACCGACGACGGCGCCGAAACAGATTTAGACCTCGGACACTATGAACGTTTCCTCGACATCACTACGACACGCGCAAGCAACACGACAACGGGACAAGTTTATTACGAAGTGATTTCCAAAGAAAGACGCGGCGACTACCTCGGCGCTTGCGTTCAAGTTGTGCCGCATGTGACTGACGAAATCGCAAGACGATTTTCCGTACCGTATGAAAACGGGAATTATGACGTCGTCATCACGGAGATCGGTGGAACGGTCGGCGACATCGAAGGGCTTCCATTTCTCGAGGCGATGCGGCAGTTCATGCTGAAAGTCGGAAGAAGAAATGCGATCAACATCCATGTTACTCTCGTTCCTTACATCGAAGCGGCTGGTGAAATCAAGACGAAGCCGACACAGCACAGCGTGAAGAGCCTTTTAGAGATCGGGGTACAACCGGAAATTTTAATATGCAGAACAGCGAAGAGAATTACGCGCGAAGTGAAAGAGAAAATTGCGATGTTCACGAACATCGAGGCGGATTCGGTCATCGAAGGAAGAGACGTAGAGACAATATATGAGATGCCGCTCATATTCAGGAAACAGCGGCTCGATCAAATAGTTCTCGACAAATTAAATTTGCATGCGAAGGAAGCAAATTTATCCGACTGGGAAAAAATGGTTGAGCGGGTAAAAAATCCGAAGTACAATGTGAAAATCGGAATTTGCGGAAAGTACACGGAGCTTCTTGATGCTTACAAGAGCATTCGCGAATCATTTATTCATGCTGGCGCCGAGAACGACGCTAAAGTGGAGCTCAAATGGATTGCCGCTGAGGATGTAGAAAAAAATGGTGCGGAAGTTCATCTATCCGATATCGACGGACTTCTCGTGCCAGGCGGATTCGGCGAGCGAGGAATCGAGGGAATGATCGCCGCGATCAAGTACGTGCGCGAGAAAAAGCTTCCGTACTTCGGAATTTGTCTCGGAATGCAGACAGCAATCATAGAGTTTGCGCGTAACGTTGTCGGATGGAAGGATGCAAACTCGTCGGAATTTAAAAAGACGGCGCATAGCGTAATCGACATAATGCCGGGACAAAAAGCGGTGAAAGAAAAAGGCGGCACGATGCGTGTCGGCGCTTATATTTGTATGCTGCAGAAAGGATCGAAGGCATACCAGGCATACGGCACGGAAGTAATAAGCGAGCGGCATCGACATCGGTTTGAAGTCAACAATAAGTTCAGGAGGAAAATTGCCGATGCAGGAATGAAGTTCAGCGGAATATCGCCAGACGGCGAGCTTGTCGAAATGTCGGAGCTGCCGGATCATCCATGGTTTGTCGGCTGTCAGTTTCATCCGGAGCTGAAATCGCGCGCCGCGAAGGCGCATCCGCTGTTCAGGGAATTTGTAAGGGCGGCGCTGGAAAGCAAGAAAGATTAATTCCATCAGTAGTCTTTTAAAAGACTCTATCGTGAAAGAGAAGGCGAGTGCAATTGGAAGCCGCGTGGATCGCTTTCGCACTTTTCCCACTCATTTATATTCAAATTAGGATATGCGGGACGCCGCAAGGGGGCACTTTCCATTTTTTCAATGATGCCGAAATAAATTGAATGGTATCCGAATTTTTCCCGGAGCTTGTCGATGCCTTCCAAAAGATCTGCTTGTTTAATTCTTGATTGTCGGAACAAATCAAGCTGCACGCATTCGTTCCTGATGTTGGTAACACTAACGCCAACGAGCCGCACTTTTATTCCTTGAAGCCAGAGACTCTTGAAAAGAGCGAAAGCCGTCGATGCGATTTCGAATTCGGAATTTGTCGGGTCTTCCAGCGTGTAATTTTTCTGATAGGTTACAAACCTGCGGTTCGCGTACGGGCTTCTCATCCTGTATTCAAGAAGCGGCGCACCGTCCGAGTATCGCATCTTTATGACAATCGTCGATGCAGCAAGTTTATCCCTACGTAAAGCCCTCGCGACTTTTTCCGATAAATAGAAAATCACGGCTGAAATAAAATCCTCATCCTTGGAATCTTCGCTGAATGTCGTGCTTCGCGAAATGGATTTTGCGTCGCGGCCATTCTCGGAAATCTCGCTGCTTCCGATCCCATTCGCGGCGTTATGCAAATAAATTCCGACAACTCCGAAAATCTTTTTCAATGAATCAGTATCCACGTTTGAAAGTTTTCGAACGGTATCGATTCCGAGTGACTCGAGTGCTGCGGTAGTTCTCTTCCCGATTCCCGGAAGAGCGGAGACTGGAAGCGGGGCGAGAAAATTTTTCTCTTCTCCTACCGACACGACGAAAAGTCCGTTTGGTGAAGAAGATGTCCCATCGCCTGTTCCCTTCGCCATCTTCTTCGAATAATCAGAGGCCACCTTTGCGCATAATTTGTTCAAAGCGATGCCGATCGAAACTGTAATTTTCAGCTCTTCCGAAATCGCACGTTTGATAGCCATGGCAAGATTGCGCGGTTCATAATTCCAAAAATGGAGACAGCCATCCGCATCAAGAAAAGCCTCGTCCAAACTGACTGCTTGTACCACGGGAGAAAAGTCGTGCAATATCTCGACAAATCTTCTTGAATACTTCTCGTAATTCTTGTAGTTCCCTCTCATGAAAATTGCGCCCGGTGCAATACTGTAAGCCTGAGAAAGAGGCATCGCGGTTTTCACCCCAAGTTTTCTCGCTTCGTAATTCGGACAAGCGACGACTCCGCGCTCGTTCGGCAAACCGCCGACGATAACCGGTTTTCCCTTTAATGTCGGACAAAGAGCTTCTTCAACCGATGCGAAGAATGCATCAATGTCAATGTGCAATATTGTTGGATATTCGTCGTGATCCATGATTAGCTGATAGCTATCAACGATGAGCTATGAGGCATGAACTATGAGCTAATAATTTTACCTAAGTCTCTTTACCGTGAGCTGATTATCAAGGAGTCTCAACACAGCCAAAACTTTTCCGATGATTTTTATTGAAGTCGAGTCTGAATGGATCGGCTCGAAGTCAGGATTTTCGGGTTCAAGAATCACCTCATCTCCATTTTGTCTGAACCTTTTTACTGTTGCTTCTTCATCATTGATGAGCGCCGCGACGATGTCTCCGGATTCCGCTGTCGGCTGCTGCCTTACAAGCACAAGGTCGCCGTCGAGAATGCCGGCATTCTTCATGCTGAGCCCTTCAACCATCAGCAAGAAACTGCTTTCGCTCGTGACGAAAGCCGGGTCGAGAACGATTCGTTCTTCGATGTTTTCGACAGCAAGTATAGGTTTGCCGGCCGTTATTCTGCCGACAATCGGGACTTCCGCTCCTGTCAGGCGAAATCTTAGCTGTATTCCGCGGCTTTTATCGCGTGCCCGCGTGATATGTCCCTTTCGCTCAAGTGCTTGAAGATGCCTCTCCACTCCATGGCTCCACTTTGTTCCAATGTGTTCACCGATCTCGCGAATCGTTGGCGGGTATCCTTGCTTTTTGTAATGGCTTTGGATGAATTTCAAAACCTTTTCCTGACGCTTAGTAATAGTTTCCATATCATCCTCCGATAAATAGTAGACGTATTTCTACTAATGTAAGGATCAGCATTAGAAATGTCAAGCCCAGAATTGAACCGTTGCAAATTCATATTTTCCCGATTTCAACCGTTGTTATAGTTGACTAACTTAATTAGATTCAAAATGTTTCATCATCAACCAAACACAGCTTCGAATGGAAAATTTCGGCGAACATCTGAAGGGACAACGCGAAGAAAAAAGAATACGGCTCTCTGACGTGGCAATACAGACGAGGATCAGCGTCAAGTTTCTCGAAGCGATCGAAGCGGGCAATTTTGAAATTCTGCCGACGACTTACATTCGGGCGTTCATCAGAGATTACGCGAAGGCGGTTGGACTTGATCCCGACGAAACCATAAAGCGTTTCGATATGCACATGGAGTCACTCAAAGCAGTAAAAGTGCAGACCGAAACTCCTGAGAACGCCGTACGCAAATCAAAAGCTCCCTTCCCCGGACCGATAAATCTTACAAAACCACAAAAGCTAGCGGCTAGTGCGGCAGGTTTTGCAATCTTAATCGCTCTTTCCTATTTAGCTTTTTCTCCGAGCAAAAAACAGCCGATCGACATCAATAATTATGAAAATATCGAAGAAGTAAATCAGAGAAAGTTCGATTCGGCATACGCTGCATCAGCCACTTCGACTGCCACGAAGTCTGACAGCAGCAGACTTGTTCTCAGTGCGACAGATACTGTGTGGGTAAACATCGTCATAGACGACGGAAAGACGTACGATTTAATTATGAAGCCGGGCAACAGGTTTATGTTTTGGGGAAAAAGAAAATTCAACATGACTATTGGAAATGCCGGCGGCCTGCTTATTGCGCTGAACGGTCACGAGTATCCGCCGCTTGGTAAACCGGGCGTCGTAATCCGCAACGTTACAATCTTCAAAGATGGTACAATCAAGAAGTGAAGAGCAGCGCTCCAAGCCACAATAAGCAGACAAAGAGCGTCCAGTCCGAAGTCGAGGCATTGCGTCAACAGATTCGCGATCAGGATTATCGCTACTACGTCCTGGCGCAACCGATAATAAGTGATTTCGAATACGACCAGCTTATGAAGAAGCTGATGGAGATCGAATCAAAGCATCCAGAACTCATCACGCCGGATTCCCCAACTCAACGAGTAGGTGGTGAGCCGACAAAAGAGTTCCCGCAGGTTCGTCATCCCGTCTCGATGCTCAGTCTGTCCAACACCTACGACGAAAAAGATCTTCGCGACTTCGACAAGCGAGTTAGAACGTTACTCGGCGGCGAAAAATACGAATATATTTCAGAGTTGAAGTTCGACGGTGTTGCACTGAGGCTCGTTTATGAAGATGGACTTTTGGTCCTTGCCGCAACTCGCGGCGATGGCGAAACTGGAGATGACATTACGGCGAATGTGAAAACAATCCGGTCGATTCCACTTAGGCTTAACTCAGAAGCCGAAATGTCGATGTTTGCAAATGTGGAAGTGCGCGGCGAAGTCTATATGAACCGCGACGATTTTCGAAAAATGAACCACGAGCGTGAGGAGGCTGGCGAAAAGACATTTGCAAACCCTCGCAACTCGACAGCAGGGACACTGAAACTTCAGGACCCGAAAGAAGTCGCGAAAAGACCGCTGAGATTTTTTTCATATTATCTGATATCGAATGATGTTCGTCTAAACTCTCAGTGGGAAAATATACAGACGATGAAAAAAATTGGGCTTCCCGTCAGTGAACATGTACGGCTTTGTAAAAGCATCAACGAGGTTATCGAAGCTGCGCGCGACTGGGAGAAAGAGCGCGACAATTTACCGTTCGAAATCGACGGCAATGTTATCAAAGTAAATTCTCTGCAACAGCAGGAAAAACTTGGTGCTGTTGCGAAAAGTCCGCGCTGGGCGATTGCTTATAAATTCGCGGCTCGGCAGGCACAAACTCTTTTGAACGCCATCACGATTCAAGTCGGACGCACCGGCGCGCTCACACCCGTGGCCAAACTCGAACCGGTTTTCCTCGCAGGCAGTACCATCAGCCGTGCCACCTTGCACAATGAAGATTATATTCGAGAGAAAGATATTCGCATTGGCGATACTGTCATTGTCGAGAAAAGCGGCGACGTAATTCCTGCCGTCGTAAGCGTAGTCGAATCGAAACGTCCACCCGACGCCAGATCGTTTGATTTTGCGAAACACATTCACGGCAAATGTCCGGCTTGCGGCGGTGAAATAGCGCGCGACCCTGAATTTGCAGTTTGGCGATGTCAAAACATCGCTGGCTGTCCGGCTCAAAGTGTTCGACGAATTGAGTTCATGGCCCAACGGCGAGCATTGGATATTGAAGGCTTGGGCGGCGCGGTTTCGGAAAAACTTGTCGATCGTGGTTTAGTCAAAGAGCTTCTTGATCTGTTCGATTTGAAAGTTGAGCAATTGGCTAAATTAAACCTTGGAACGGAAGATGAACCGCGAATCTTTGGAGAAAAGAATGCGACGAAAATTGTCAACGCATTGGAACGAGCCAAATCTTTTCCGCTATCCCGATGGCTTTTTGCTTTGGGAATTCCGCATGTGGGAGAAACTACAGCTTTTGAATTGGCAAAACTTCATTCGGATTTTGAATCCCTGGCGAATTCCAAAATTATTTCTGATTTTTTAAGTTTGCATGATTTGAAGGAAGAAGCGAAGCGGGTTAATCCTGATGCAAGAAAAGGAGACAGTAGAATTCCACGAAAGGATGAGCGCACTTTGGCGGACCAAAAAGAATTGGAGCGCAGAAAAAAGGAGCATGAAAAGTTAAATTATGAAATAATTGCTCTATTCAAGCTGCTTCAAAGCGCTGGCGTTGAATTAAAACTTCATCCCGAAGATCCCAAGAAAAAGAAAAATGGCAACCCTCCGCTAATCGATGTAACGAGTGAACTTGAATATGAAGTCTGCAAAAATATTGCAGAGTTTTTCGACTCCGAAAACGGGGGAAAAGTTCTGCGGCGAATGGAAAAAATCGGTATCCGTCCGATGAGCGAAGAAATTTCCGCAAAGAAAATTTTTGAACTGCCGTTTGCTGGTAAAACCTTTGTCCTCACCGGCACGCTTCCTTCGCTTTCGCGTGACGAAGCTTCCGAGCTAATAAGAAAAGCCAGCGGCAACGTCACAGGCTCTGTAAGTAAGAATACTGACTATGTCCTTGCCGGGGATAATCCCGGCTCAAAGCTTGATAAGGCACGCGAGTTGGGAGTAAAGATACTAACCGAGAAAAATTTTCTTAATTTGCTAGGTTCTGGTCCGAAACACAAAAAGAAAAAATGAGATGAATTGTTTTAGCGACAGAAATATTTGGAGATTATGTCAGAGAAATCTGCATGAAAACTAGAACTGATTTTGATGGCCAACCAGTAAGTGCAGGATTCAATGCGCAGAGTCGCACGGAACGAGATATTTCAGAAATGCTTGGGCTTGTCAAAGGTATTCTCGCTGATGGCGTTGTAAATGAAAGAAAAACTCTTGCTTTACGCGACTGGCTGAGGGCTCATCCAGATGTTACGGAGAAATGGCCGGGTGAAGCATTCAGCGAAAAGTTACGGAGAATCTTTACGGATGGAGTCATTACATACGAAGAATGTGAAGATCTTAGAGAGTTGCTTTCTGAAATGGTCGGTGGACAAGCGGGAATCATCGGTGGTGAGAACGCATCTACTTCTTTACCGCTCGATAAGCCTGTGCCGAAGATCGTTTTTCCGCATCAAGTGTTTGTCTTTACCGGAAAGTTTGCTTTTGGTCCGAGATCGGCTTGTGAGAAGCTGACCCAAGATGCCGGTGGAATCTGTGAGGAGACTGTAACACGGCGGACTCGGTATCTTGTCGTAGGAACGTTTGGGAGTAGAGATTGGATTCACTCTCCTTACGGTCGCAAAATTGAAAAAGCCGTCGAGTTCAAAACTTCAGGCCAAAGCATTTCCATTATTTGCGAAGATCATTGGGCCGCTTCGTTGCCAAAGGCAGAAGATAAACCAGACTCTTTGTCCGGCAAAACATTCGTTCTCACAGGTACACTTTCTTCGCTTTCGCGCGACGAAGCTTCCGAGCTTGTAAGGAAAGCCGGAGGCAGCATCACTAGTTTAGTTAGTAAAAATACAAACTATGTTGTTGTCGGTGAAAATCCCGGCTCAAAACACGACAAAGCTCAAAGGCTGAACGTTACTATTTTAACAGAAGAAGAATTTCTGAAACTCACCAACAAAGATAATAAATGATCAATATCAGAAATAGAATTGCCGTAAGGTATGCTGCTAATCGCACAAAGCACATAAATAGATTCATCAACTTCAATGACGCACTGAAAAAATCCGAGACTGCGGTTTTTCTGATGCCGCGAATGAGCATGGAATTTTATCTTGCTCGCGTCGTCGTAGAATCGTTCCCGAGATATTTCCGCCGGGTCGTTTTAGTTGTGACAGAAAATATGCGGGAGCTTGCAACCTCCCGCAGCGAAGTGGTTATGATTTCTCAAAAAAATGAAACCTGGCTCGGGCTACCGTCCCATGATATCATTTCCTTGCTTCGGCACGAGAACTTCGACATTGCTTTCGATCTTAATTTTTCCGATGATATCTTCATGTCATACCTTTGCCGCAGGTCGGAAGCGAAAATATCAGTCGGGTTTTCAAAAACAAATTGCGATCATTTCTACGACATGCAAATAAAAATGCCGGCGAACGGCGATATGAAAAAAGCTTACGAGGTTTTGGCAAACACAATTAAAATGTTCAAGGAAAAATGAAGAACAAATTATTCGAAACGGAAAACCACCGAGGGCGCGTGCTCCTTCGATTGAACACGGAAAAGTTAGACTCTCAAATCTCGCCGCAGATCAAAGCCGAGTTCCTGATAATATGCCAATCGCCGTTGAGGAAACTCATTGTCGATATGAGTTCCGTTAAGTCGTGCGATTCGTCCGGACTTAGCTCGCTCCTCGTTGCGGAAAGGCTGATGCGGGAGCTTAAAGGTGAAATACATCTGATCATACCAAATCCGGACGTGCGCAACCTTTTCAAGATCACCCAGCTTGAAAAAGTTTTCTCGATTCACGTCTCGGCAGACGATCTGAACTGAACCTGTCCGTTCTGACTTCCGGGAGTCCAAATGGGATTTACTGCAATTGATTATGTCATTGTATTTGTATATCTGATCGGCGTTACCGTCTTCGGCGTATTGACCGGGGGGAAACAAAACAGCGTCAAAGATTATTTTGTTGGCGGAAGAAAAATACCCTGGCTTGCAGTATCGTTCGCCGTTGTTGCAACCGAAACCAGCGCGATCACTTTCATTTCAATTCCGGGTCTTGCCTATTTGACAAATCTCAATTTTCTTCAGATCGCGGTCGGTTATATCATCGGTCGAGTCACCATCGCAATTCTTTTTCTACCGTCATACTACCGTGGTGAACTAGTTACTGCTTACGAACTTTTGAAAACACGCTTCGGCGACAAAACCCGCAATTATGCATCTATTGTTTTCCTTGTAACAAGAACATTGGCAACCGGGGTCCGGCTCTTCGCCACAGCGATCCCCCTCGCCATCATCTTCAAAGCATACAAAATTTTCACGGGCTATCCGGATGCTTTTGTTTACGCGACTGCCATCATCGTTATCACGGTCTTCACTTTTGCCTACACTTATACCGGCGGAATCAAGGCGGTGATCTGGACAGATATCATTCAAATGTTCATTTATATCGGTGGAGCATCACTGGCGTTATACATAATGTTGTCCCATCTTCCAAACGGTTGGGCCACAGTCGTCGCCATGGCATCAGTGAAAATAAAATTTCAGTTCCTCGATTGGGGGTTTAGCGGTGGACTCTCGCACTTTTTCACGATAAAATACAGCTTCATCGCCAGCGTTTTAGGCGGCGCATTCCTCTCAATGGCTTCGCACGGCACGGACCAGCTCATCGTGCAGAGGCTTCTCGCAACGGATTCGTTGAGGAACAGCCAGAAGGCGGTCATTGCAAGCGGTTTGTTCGTCGGGATCCAATTTCTCTTTTTCTTGATAATAGGAATTTCACTCTACGCTTTCTATAATGCGTTTCCATTCAAAGACGGCGACCAGATATTTCCGAAATTCATCATCGAGCAGCTCCCAAGCGGGGTCAGCGGAATAATTGTAGCTGGACTCCTTGCGAGCGCGATGGGTTCCCTAAGCGGCTCGATAAACTCTTTGGCATCTTCGACGTTGATCGATCTCTACAAACCATATTTCGGAAAAAATAACAGTGAGGAAAAAGATCTCAAACTCTCCAAACTTTTTAGTTTTATCTGGACCATCATCCTTGTCGCGACGGCTTTTATTTTTTTGAAGTCGAATGAAGCGGTAATCGAGATTGCACTTTCGATTGCGTCGGTAACTTACGGCGGACTTCTCGGCACATTTCTCCTCGCCGTTCTGTTTAAGAAGCCGCGACAGATCGACGCCATCATCGGTTTCACAGCAGGTTTGATAGTGCTCATCTATATCTTTTTCTTAACACCAATAGCATGGACATGGTACACCTTGATCGGGTCGATCGCGACGATTGTTGTGGCCTTATTGTCTTCATGGATCAGCCGGATTGAAACAGCGTGATTTATTTTTAATGCAAGAATACGCGAATATATTTGAATTTGAGATAAGATAGTGCGCTTTACAGACCACATACAATCGGGATTCATAAAAATTCTCGGTGTTTTTCTTCGATGCTTTTCATTAAGAAGAGTTCAGAAGATGGCGGCAGCACTTGGAAAATTTTTCTATACGCATCTTAGGATTCGTGGAGATGTTGCGCTTGCGAATCTGAAACTATGTTTTCCCGAGAAGAGCGAAAATGAGCTGGAAAATATTCTTGAAAAATCTTATGTGAATATCGCGACCGTTCTTTTTGAATTCCTCTATTTCCCAAAATTCACAAGGGAGAACTTGAAAAATGTCGTTGAATTCTCGGACGAATCGCGGCGAATGATCGAGTCAGGGCTTGAACGCGGAAGAGGTTTGATACTGATCAGCGGTCATTTCTCGAATTGGGAACTTGTCGCACTCGCGATCGGTGCCTTTTCAACAAAACAGTTTTCGATAATCGTTCATCCGTTTCACAACAAAGCCGCCGACAAATTTGCGAACAAGTATCGTGCACTCCTCGGCAATTCGACAGTGCCGATGGCAAATTCCATTCGCGCTTCGCTTTCATCCCTGAGAGCCAACGGCATTATCGCACTCCTTGCCGATCAAAGCGCGGCAAAGGAAAGTGCGCCCGCAAAATTTTTCGGAATAGATGTTCCGACTTTTCAGGGCCCATCCTCCTTTGCGCTGCGGACGCAGGCTGCAGTTCAAGTAGGTTTTGTCATCAGGAAGCAAGATGGGACATATCGTCTTGATTTGCGCGAGATAGATTACACCGACTTGAAGGATGAATCTGAAAAGAACATCATGGAACTAACGCAGCGTCATGTCAGCGCATTAGAAGAATATATCCGGAAGTATCCTGACAACTGGCTCTGGTTTCACAAAAGATTTAAACATGTTTCATCGTTCCATGACATGCTTCAAAAAGTAAAAGATAAATGAATAAAATTCTTGTAATTCAAACTGCTTTTCTTGGCGACGTTATTCTAACGTTGCCGTTAGTCCAATTGTTAAAGAAAATTGTCCCCGAATCATGGATCGACTTCATTGCAATTCCGGAGACCTCGGAGATTCTCAAATCGCATCCAGATATTTCCGAGTTGCTCGTTTATGACAAACATGGCAAGCAAAGAACTTTTTCCGCTTTCATTCATCTCAAAAATAAGTTGCGGGATAGAAAATATGACGTCGTTCTCTGCCCGCACCGCTCGCTGAGGAGTTGTCTCCTGACAAAGTTTTCTCAAGCCGGGGTTCGAGTTGGGTTTGATAACTCGGCAATGAAAAGTTGTTTCACCGATTCGCTCCCTTGGCGATTCGGCGTTCATGAAGTTGATCGAAATCTTTCGCTCCTTAAGCCGTTGGGAATAAATATTCGCAGCGAGCTGCCGAAGATTTTTCCGACCGATGAAAATGTCGACGAAGCAGACCGATTTCTTGTCGGACACAAAATTCAAGCTCCGTTTGCAGTTGTCGCTCCTGGAACAATTTGGCAAACGAAGCGTTATCCGGTCGAGATGATGGCGGAAGTTGTTAAAAAATTACTGGAGACATTTGCCAGCGTTGTAGTTGTCGGTGGAAAAAAAGATACAAGTTTGGCTGACGATTTTGTGAGGATAAACAAAAAGGTGGTTTCTGCAATTGGTAAATTTTCAATAATGACTTCTGCGGAAATAATAAGACGTGCCACGCTTTTGATTGCAAACGATTCCGCGCCGGTCCATATTGCGTCAGCTTTCAACGTTCCGACTGCAGCTATCTTCGGAGCAACCGTAAAGGATTTCGGTTTTGCTCCGTACCACGATAAGTCTGTCGTCATCGAAGCTAAAGGCATTAATTGCCGCCCATGCTCAATTCACGGCGGACCACGATGCCCCATCGGAACTTTCGATTGTATGAAAAGAATTTCTCCGGATGAAGTAATCGAAAAGGCTTTGGGAATTTTAGGGAATAAATCCGATCCTCTCTCCTAATGTGAGGGAGCGAGAGTGACAGTAATAATCGATGGTAAAACAGTTGCCTCGTGTGTCAAACTTTATAATTCAAAGCTATCTTGGATAAAATGAAAATCGTAAACACAAATAGAAGACATACAGTTACAGATGCAGTTCAAACGATATTGAATGGTGGCGTCATCATTTATCCGACGGAGACAATTTATGGACTTGGCTCAAACGCTCTCGAATCGAAAATCATTGAGAGAGTTTTCGCAATAAAAGAGAGGGAAAAATCAAATCCGATTCTCGTTCTAATTCCGGAAAAATCGGCACTTGATGAACTTACGCTTGGGATTCCGGAAGTTGCAGAAAAATTGATGAGCAAGTTTTGGCCCGGGCCTCTGACGATAGTTTTCAGAGCTGCACCAATCGTATCACCGATATTGACCGGTGGTTCAGGCAAAATAGGCATTCGATTGTCGAGCGATGAATTCTGCCGCGAGCTGCTGAACATCTGCAAGATTCCGATAACCTCGACGAGTGCGAATCTGTCGAGCGAACCTAACCCGAATTCGGTGAGCATGATAAACCGAAAAGTGCTGGAATCGGTTGATCTAATCGTGGATGCTGGCACACTGACTTCTCAGACTCCATCAACCGTCGTGGATGTCACAAAAGGAAATGTCGAGCTTGTCAGAGAAGGGGCGATACCTTACAAAAAAATTTTAGAGGTGGCTTAAGAAATTGTCAATCTAAAATCTTCGATCGTCGATTTTAAATCTTCAATTCATTGCTCCGCCTGCTTCTGAAACGTCAACAGCTCCGTCATTTCGGAAATTAACGGCTTTCTTTCGAAGTAATTGAACTTTCTCGTCGACCTTTCCGGTAAAAAAACTTTTCCCATGATTTTGTAATTAGCATCGGCGTACATCCGTTCCACTTCGTAAGGATAATCGGCAACTCCACCTTCACCGATCTGCGGAGCAGCAATCACCGACACTTTTCCTCCGACTTTCAAAATTCTGTGCGCTTCCCTGAACACAGTTTTGAATTTCATTTTGAAATTTGAAAGTGCAACAATCATATCTTCTGTTCCGGAATAAAACTCTTGCGGCAAATCTATGAAAATGTAATAGGCGGAGCTTGCCTCTTCAGGTATGCCCGTCATAAAAATATTATTCTGTTTGATCCGCTCGTCGGATGGCTCGTTATCGTACATCTTATAACGCCGATCACCGAAGTAAGGGACTTTGTCAATCACGTCGCCGAGCGTGCCACTTCCCGCGAAAGGATCAATAATAAACGCACCGGGCTCAGTGTAATAGTAAATTGCGTTCGCGATTATTTGCCCGGCAATTCTCCCTTTGTACCCTGGTTTTCCGAAACGCGGATCCGGGACTTCGAAACTCCAAACGTTTGTGCTGCGAAGGTCGAATCCGAATTTCGTGCGTTCAGCTTCACGTTCAGTTAAAGCATCTTCCCGGATTTTCTTTCGAAGCTCTGCGATGCTCCACTTGTTCTGTAGCGCTGCCTTCTCATATTCCTTCCGCCTCTCGTCGTCGCCGACTTTTGTAGCAAGTTCGAAATAAAAACTCTCCGGCAGCTTTCGCTTCTTCAAGTCGGGGTAATACGTAAAATATACCTGGCATTGCTTGAGAAGTCCCGGCTGAAATTTGAAGCCGGGGTACGATGTCAACACTTTGTAAAGTTCTTCTTCCGATAATTTGTTCGATTTTGCATAAGGCAAAATTTTCTCGACGACAAATTTTCCGACATCCCAAAAGTTGTCGATGGAAAGAGAATTCAACCTCTCCGCAAATTTTTGAAGCGCATCGTTTTTCATTTTTGCTCCGATTTAATTTTTAGAACGGCTATACTGCGTCTCATCGGCAGAAATGTTCCATAGTGCAATTTCGAATGTAAGAAACAATTTCAGAAGTTAGCATGCCCAGCGTGAACAATTCGCCGACACCCAAATCTTTCAACGCTTTTATATCTTTATCCGGAATTATGCCTCCGCCGAAGAGAAGGATATCCGCGATTCCTTTTTCTTTCATGAGGGCTAACACTTTCGGAAACATCGTCATATGTGCGCCGCTCAAAAGACTGATCCCGATTGCATCAACGTCTTCCTATACCGCGGCATCCACTTTCGCTCCACGGTCATGTCCACCCCACCCGGCATTTGCGATCAGTACACGAATTTTTCTTTCCATCGCAAACTTCCAGAGGAATTTGTCAGCACTCAGTTGTTCTCAAGTTTTCCATTAAGCACAACGCCATATCTCTTCTGCATATAAGATAGCACTACGGCGCCAATTAAAACAGCAAACCAAAGTGTCGCGACCCGGATTATGAAGACCGCCGCGATTGCTACACCTTTCGGAATCTTGGCGAGGATGAGAAGCCCGGCAAGAGAAGTTTCCGTCGCGCCGAGTCCACCCGGTAAAAAAGATATCGCTCCGATCACCGTAGAAAAGGCATAGATAAAATCAGATGAAAACAATTTGAGATGAATATTTAATCCTTTGAGAACGAAAAAGAAACCTGTGCACTCAAAGAGCCAGCCGATAAAACCGAGAGTCTGTCGAGACGAGTAATGTTTTACCGCTTAACATGGTACGCGAGCTTTCGTATGCGTTTTCAATCAACACAATACGTTTTGCGATGAAGGGAATTTTTTCCGCAACGCTGATAATTTTTGTCGAGATTGACCGGCTCGCAACCACCGCTATTCCTGCCGCAAAGACAAGCGCCAGTATTACGATGAACTTTTTTTCGTATCCGATTGCGTACGCGCCAATAAACGAGATTATAAGAAGGGCAAGAAAATCCGTGACTCTCTCAGCGAAAACAATCGGCATTGATTTGCTCATCGGAACGGAGTGAAGTGATTTGAGAAAATATGATTTTACAACTTCTCCCATTTTGCCCGGAGTAACTGCCATCGAAAGTGATGACATGAAAATCCCGAGGCTTTCGGAACGTGGAATTTTTATCTTCAATACGCGAAGATAATATTCCCATCTCACAAATCTGAAAAAATAATTAAGCAATACGAATCCCAAAACTGCAGGCAATATTTCGTAGGAGAAAAGCAAAAATGCATTTTTCAGTTGAGCCGTGTTTGCATAAAAAGAAAATGCGACCCCAATTAAGGCGGCGATTGCAATCGAGATAAAAAGTTTACCGCGAAATTTTTTCAGCATTCTATCGTGGGGCGTTGGACGAGAATTTTTTCAATGCGAGATAAAACTTCGGCAGCGGGAGTCCGACAACATTGTAAAAGTCACCGTCAATTCTCTCGACGAATAAGGCGCTGAGGTCGTCCTGGATCCCGTAGGCACCGGCTTTGTCGAACGCCGCACCTGACTGCACGTATTCCTCGATCTCATCTTCGTCAAGCTTTCTGAACGTAACATCCGTTACTCCAAAATCGCGCAAAATTGTTTTCTCCGGAATTTTTAACAAAGTAAAGCCGCTGTAAACCTGATGCGTTCTTCCACTGAGCAGTGTCAACATCCGCCTTGCGTCGCCAGCATCCTTCGGCTTGTTTAATATTTGTCCGTCAACACAGACTATCGTATCCGCCGCCGCGACGATGCCATTTGTGATCCTGTGAGCGGCTTCAACCGCCTTTTTCTCCGACAGACTTAAAACATAGTCACTCGGATTTTCTGCATAATGTTTGTCTTCATCGATTCCAACGTCGAGTAGAGTAAATTTTATCCCGACCATTTCTAACATCTGCCGCCTGCGTGGAGATTTTGAAGCCAAGTAAATGTGCGGAAGATTCATTTTAATGTTCAATTATAAATGTTGAATTCATAAAATAAAATTCACAACTAATAATTTTTAATAAACTTTCTTCACTTCTGTACCAGGATAATAGTGCAACAAGATTTGCAGATAGCTGTAGCCGAGCTGCGACATTCCGAGTGCGCCCCACTGACACATGCCGACGCCGTGTCCACTTCCTTGTCCCTTAAGAATTATTTTTTTAATGTTGCCGTCATCGTCTCTTGATATGTCGATCTTAAATAAACTGCTCCTCAAAATGGTACCATCGCTGTTTTTGAAAAAGTATCTTATTCTGTCTCCGCGAACGAAATAAACACTACCGTCTCGCGCAGTTATTTCTAGTGAATCGATGCGGGAAGAATCGAACCGATCCATGATCTCAATATCAGTTACGTCGGGATTGATTCTTCTTGTCGCATAAGTCGGATTTGCCAATGCAAGATTTGTTTTTGCCATCCTATCGAGCTGGCTCAATGTATAAGTTGTCGTCCAATAAAATTGAGGCGAGGCGGCGCAGAAAGCAAGTCCCGTCGCTGAATCAATGTCGGTTACTCCCGATAAATACGGCAGCGCCGGTTGGCCTTGCCAGACATGCTGTACGTTCTCTGTGTGCCCGGCGCACATCGAATGGAAAAAACATCTCGCAGGCTGTCCATCATATTCCACGATCATTCCGGAAGTAAGTGTGATCGCACTGTCAGCAAGAGGTTTATATTTTTCCATTCCGGAATACACTTGGTCTCTCGTATCCGAATAGACATCGAAGTTGCTTGTGTCCTGATTTGTCATTTTATAGAAAGCAAAATTTCTCGCCGCGATCGCCTGTGCCATATAAGCTTGAAGCTCGTTCGAGAAAAGATTATTGACAAGCTCGTTAGGCACGACGCCGCGGAGATAAGTTTCAAGCGAAACAAGATTTACCAGCGTGAATGTACCATTATGTTCCGGAACTATTTCCATCGAGCCGGGAAAAACCTGACCGGATATTTCGGGAAACTTTATTCCAGTAGAATCTGCCACTGAATCCACGGGTTCAATCTTTATCGGGAACAAAAATCTCAATTTTTGATTTGGCAATATGGCGAAAGGTATTCCGTTCTCGGAAAAACTGAACGACAATCTTGAGTTAGAAATTTCCGCAATCGCGAAATTTTCATATTTCAATTCGAATTTCCCCTTGACATGGAGAGTAAATTTTTTGACGTTGTCGGCTAAGTTGACACGAATGATCGGTTCGCTCGAATAAAGGAAACCGGGCGTAGCCTCGACATCGATCGTGGCAACCAGAATGATGGCACAAAATAGGAAAAACTGTCTGAAGGATGCTTTTGGTAAGTGGGATGTTCCCCTTTGGGGAATCATCTAAACATTGCTTTGATGCTGCCCCAGGTCCGTTTTGCAATGCCCGTGAAATTGGGTTCGATGTCGAAGGTTACCAAAGCCACGTTTGAGCTTGCAATAGTACTCCCGTCGTTGCCTATAGCCACGATCTGATATTTGAAAAGTTCTGACGACGTAGTTTTGTAAATACCGTTGTCCGCGTACTGGTACGAACTGCCGGCACCTGTAGCATTGACCGTGTTGATTGGATCAAAATTATTGTCAAGCTGGGATGCCTTTTCGACCACAAAATCTTTTACGCCATCTTCCTCAGAAGTCGACCATTGTACCAAGATGCTGCTTTCGGAATTTTGGCTTGCGCGAACATTGGAAAATGTTACCATTGATCCCGGCATGAATGCAACCAACACTGCCGCTAAAGCTATTAGACTCACTTTCATAGGCGTGTAAATTTATCCTCGATAAAATTGGAAGTCAAGTCCAGAAACAATTTTTTCTGATAAAAGTCGCATTTGTTATGCCGGTAGTTTATAGCTAATTATCGGTTTAAGCACGACATTCAGCGTTATAACGGCAGTAAACGCGAGCCGAGATCATTAGATATATAATCTCCACCTGAAGCTCAGTAACTCCGCTTGTAGGGTCTTCCAACCGGAATGTTGGCTAAACCTACACGAATGAAATTCATTAAAGCCGTGCCACGGTTGCACAAAAATTTTTATCTCTTTTGTTTACAATGAATTGTGAACACAACCGACGAAAATCTAATCGCACGGCATATTACTTGTTTAATTCTCATGTGTGTCATATTTTTCAAAAAAGTTTTCGAGAAATTTGAATCCAAATAATTCCCACTTATCGGGACAAAAGGAGATCCATCATCTCAAATTATGATCAGGTACTCTGGCTGAACGTAACTAATTTCGTCCTCGGATTGGTAACGCTTGCATGCGTACTTGTCATCGGATATGCATCGCTAAGAGAAGTCCGGAAACGTGTCAGGAAAATTTCATCGCCGGTCGAAGCAGACGACCATGCGTTCGTCGTCACAGGACTCGGTGTTACAATAGCAGACGGCGGGAAAAAAGAAAGCGACGATGGAATGCTCGTCGTTACAGAAAACGGTATTGAGACCGTTGAAAAGAAAAAAAATTCCAGAAAGAAGTAAAATGAAAAACGCGAGAACACAAAATAGCTTCGGTGATTTTTGATGAGATGTCCTTTCTTACGTGAAGCACAGGTAAAGTTCTGCTGCACATCGGAATTCAAGAAGATGATCGCGCGCAGCCAAGGCGACGAAAGCAGCGAAAGATGTTCCTCATCAGAATACGTTGCTTGTCCGTCAGTAAAACAGCGTAACGAAGAAATACCCAGTCAAACTCACTGTCCATTCCTTCAAGAATCTCTCGTTCAATATTGCTCCGACGCATCAGTTGTAAAGTATGTTCCATATAGCGATCCGAGCCTCTCGCGCTGCGGCACTTCAAACCATCGCTATTGCGAACTCTTCCTGATGATTTCACATCCTAATCTTTTGACATCACACGAAGTTGACGCACCGACATTCGATTCAGAAGACAGTGGACCATGGATCGTTGACGGCATTCAAACTACCGGCTGGCATTTCTATTCCGCTAATCACATGTGGGCTGATATTGATGAGGAAGGAATTTGTCACGTCGGGATCGATCCGTTCTTCACGAAAGTACTCGGCAGAGTTGACAAGCTCACGTTCGCGACAACTTTCGGCGAGCACCATCCGGGCGCAGTGATAACCGTGAACGATGTTGATTTCCCGATGGTCTTTCCGAATCGCATCAATATCACAGCAATAAATTCGCATTTGCGTGCAGAACCTAACAGGCTCGTTAGCGATCCTTACACATTCGGCTGGCTCTTCGAAGGAACCGCACTACGCGAAACTTCGAAGGCAAACGCCTCCTATCATGGATCGGAGCTTGTGCACGGAAAGGAAGCACGCGAATGGATGCGAAACGAAACGTCCAGGTTATCGGAATTTCTGCGCTCAAAATTTACGACTTTTGACGACGAAGTGCCAAGGCTAATGGCGGATGGCGGAATATTCAGCGGCGACATTATTAATCACATGAGCAAAACCCAAGCGCTCATGTTATACAGCAAATTCTTTTCGCCGAATATAAATTTCGAAAATCGATGATGTCCAGCAAGGTTTCCGACAGAAAGTTTGTCAACAATCTTCAAAAAATTAGCCGGAAGTTGACTGGGACAACGTACTTGGCGAAATGTTTCTGGAACCGTATCTGGGGTTGAAAACCTTGCGAAGGTTTTAGAACCTTCGCAAGGTTCCAGGAGCTTTCCGTATTCCTTGCTTTGATTTCCAGGAAAGATTAAGTAATTTCTAGAAATGACTAAAGTGAATAGTCGGGGGAGAGCGCTCAAATTGATAATGCTGGCAAACTTGCTGGCAGGCTCTGCGTTTGCGCAAGACTTGGTATCGGGGAATATACAGTCTATCCCATTTCGGGTAGGTGTTGATTCTGCTGAATAAATGTCCCGATGCTTGGCCGCTGTGGCGTATCTTGCCAGTCTAAAATCTAAAAGGAGTAGTTTCAAATGAAGAAATTGTTATGGCTCTGTAGCTTACTTATGTTCACGTTACCTGTCAGTGCGCAAATGCCCACGACTAGACTTGTCGCCACTGCTGGCAATGGTCAGGTAACCTTGAAGTGGAACAAGAATTCAAAAGCCGATTTTCCTGAAGTACCAAATTTACATCGGGACAGACTCGGTGGCGATGTCAATCAAGGAATCTCCGACGACATCGATAAGCGATACAATTAGGACGATTTCGGGACTGACTAATGGAGTGAGGTATTACTTCCGGGTTTCAGCCTTGGATAACTTGAGGTCGGAAAGCGCAGGAAGCTATGCAATGAGTGCCTCCCCTTCTGTTCTAAATTCCATTGGAGAATACAATCCTGACACGAGTACGGTGTTGTTGCTGCATATGGATGAATCGGCCGACACAATTGTCAGTGACGCTAGTGGATTTCAGAATAATGGAACAGCAAGCAATGCGCCAGTAGCATCCGGAAGGTTTGGCAATTGTCGTGCGTTCGGTGGTAATTCGTCTTCCTACATACAGGTAGCCCGAGCAACATCCCTTGAGCCCGTCAGCGGTCTAACTATAGAATATTGGATGTTGAGCAATGGAACTGGTGCAGGTTATTGGACGAGTCTTCGCCAAGCCGGCAATTGCAAGTCGGGGCCTGTCGTTCAAAACGTTAACAATCTCTATGCACCAATCCTATGTGGTCCCAGTACTTGCACAGGCCAAAACATTCAAACGACAACGGATGTGTCGAATCATGTGGGGAAATGGACGCATTACGCTTTCACGTATGACACGGCCACTGGCATGAAATCATACGTCAACGGTGTTCTCGTTGGCACACAGCCGCCACAAGCTTACCTACTATCGTATTCTGGTGCCAATCTCTTCTTAGGGGGATCTACTCAAGATCCAGGTGATGGTGGCATAAACGGACTTATCGACGAGGTCCGCATTTCGAACAGGGCACGTTCGCCTCAGGAATTCAACCTTCAACTGCCTCCGGTCGGTCTCTCCGCGTCAGTTTCAGGAGCAACGGTTAATCTAAGTTGGCAAAACGGCGGCGGAGCTGAGCCACTTATGAGATACAAAATCTATCGAGGAACCGATTCATCAAATGTCTTGCTTGTCGATTCTACTACCGCAACGAGCAAGGCTAATACTGTGCCGGGTGTGGGCTCATATTTTTATCGGATTACCGCCGTTGATTCAACTGGATTTGAAGGAGCCGCAAGTTATGCTGTGAAGGCAACATGGGCGGGGAATACACCACAGATTATTCTGAACCAAACTGATTACAGAGTCGCGTTAAAAAGCAATGTACAAATTCAGGGTAGTCTCATGGATTCTCAAGATCAACCAATAAGTAATACATATATAGCAGTAAACGATGCTTTAAAGAATTTCAGTACAATAGTTCAAACTGATGCTAATGGCAAATTTACTTATTCTAGCCTTGCTAGCAGAATTGGAATTTACCAGATCTATTTTGATTATACCGTAAATAATGTTGAAATGGCCTATGATAATGCTCTAATTGATGTTGGTAATAATGCTACTGTCTCCCTTTTTGATAAATTGGAGTTCTACAACAATTCAGCAAAGACTGTCGATGTTAATCTAGAATACGATGGACCGAATTCTGCAAGTAATGCCCAGAGCGTAACATATGATAAGGATTTTACAGTCCCTGCGTTTACCACTATTGTATTAATTAATCCTGAAAACTTCAACTTTGACCCAAATCTTATTGAACAATCAAACGAAAGCGGACCACCGCCGGGTACTGGGTCATATTCAATTGCTAGAACTTTATGTCCTATTCAGTTTGGGGGTGCTACTGGCTGCGGACCAGATCCAACAGATCCTAACTCACAAGTTTTTAGTGCGAGTGCTGATGTTAATCTTGGGATTAAATTCCAAGTGGGACTCTATTATGACAAAAAAGATAATTTCGGAGTGTCTCTGGATATGGGAGCGGGTATTCCATACATCATAAGTGGTAGTGGCGGGCTTACTTTGGGCACTGACGGATTAGGTCTTAATGTCGCTGGGGGAATTGGGGTAAGCCAATGGACTGTAAAGGTATTCGATTCAGAGACGAACACTGGTATGGACGCAATAACTGGAATATTTAATTGCCCAATTGATCCATTGTTTACCGATCCCCAAGGACGAAGAATTGGTATTGATCCTACCACTAATCAAGTTGTAAATGAAATTCCTTATGCATCCTACACTGGACCATCATCTGAACCTCAAGTCATTAATATTCCGAGTCCCATCAATGGAGATTGGGATCTAACGACTATTGGCAGAGGAGCCGGGCCTTACACGATAGAAAGAAAGCGATATTTCTATAATACAATCGATCAACAGATAATCAACGGAACATCATCCACTGACAGCGTGAAAACTTTTCAGACGATAATAGACACCATACAAACAACCATATTACCACCAGATTCCATTACTTTGACAATAGTTGATTCAGCGCTATTTGTTAAGTGGCCATCTGTTCCCAAGGCCCTATACTATAAAGTTTATTATGGTAGTGATTCATCGGTGATACCATACAACGGATCAAATGCAGCACAAGGCAATTCGCCAGTGATGGTAACAGCAGGCACGCATTTGTCATTAACTGGATTGACCAAAGGTAATACTTATATTATTGCTGTGACTTCGGTGGACTCACAAGGAACGCAGAGTTATTTTTCGAAAGAAGATAGCATTTTATTTGATATTGCAACTGACGTTTCCAATTCATCAGGAGATCACTCCATCCCGACTGAATTTCACCTATTAGATTGCTATCCTAATCCATTTAACCCTTCGACCATAATTGGATATGATATTCCAAAGTTGTCTCATGTCAAGATCGTCATCTATGATATTCTGGGCCGCGAAGTTGAACAGTTGGTGAATGGAGAAAGACAGCCGGGCCATTATCAAGCCACTTTCAACGCAAGCAATTTACCAAGCGGCGTCTACTTCTACAGGCTGACAGCAGGCGCTTTTACGCAGGTCAGGAAAATGCTGCTAATGAAATAACGACAAATGTCGTAACAGTAAGTGACAACCTTGCGAAGGTTTGGAACCTTCGCAAGGTTTTTAAACAACTTATCTTTCTATTTTATACTTTTTAATCTTTTCATAAAGCGTTGAACGGTCAATGCCGAGAATCGTCGCCGCATCTTTTACATTTCCCTGGGTGCGCTTTATCGTCGCTTCTATTACCTGCTTTTCAATATCGTCAAGTGTCATGCTGTCGGGCACGTCCCATGGATTGTTCCGCCCCGCGGGCGGGATCTTCGACGAGCCGTTCAGCTCAAGGAAACCGAAGTCTTCATCGGTCAAAACTCTGTTCTTGCAGGTTACCATGGCACGCTCAACTGCATTTTCCAGTTCGCGGACATTTCCCGCCCAATTATAATCCATAAGAAGTTTCAAACCCGATTCCGTGATGTCATCGATCTCCTTCCCGAGTTCATGCGACAATCTTTCAATGAAGTTCTTCACGAGAAGCGGAACGTCCTCACGCCGTTCGCGCAGCGGTGGAATATGAATATCTATTACGTTCAGCCGATAGAATAAATCATCGCGGAATTTACCCGACTTCACCGCTTCGTCAAGGTCGCAATTCGTCGCTGCGATCACTCGCACATCGACCGTTATTTCCTCCGTTCCACCGACCCGATAGAAAGTTTTCTCCTCCAGCACGCGAAGTAGATCCATCTGCAGCTTCGGCGAGATATCTCCTATTTCGTCCAGGAAAATTGTACCACCATCTGCCAATTCGAACTTCCCTTTTTTCTGCAGGACCGCCCCGGTGAACGCGCCTTTTTCATGTCCGAACAATTCCGATTCGAGAAGCGTCTCGGCAAGAGCAGCACACGGGACACAAACGAATGCCTTCGATGCGCGATCACCGGAATAATGAATCGCACGAGCGATCAATTCTTTTCCCGTCCCGCTCTCGCCTTGAATAAGAACTGTGCTCCTCAAACTTGAAATTTCCTGGATGAGCTGAAAAATTTCCTGCATCTTCTGATTTTTGCTGATGATGTCGTGGAAGCTATATTGCTTTGTCAGCTTTTTCCGCAGGATCATGTTCTCACGCTGAAGGTTTTTCACTTTTATGATGCGCTCGACGAGGATCGAAATCTCTTTGGGGTTGCATGGCTTGACAATATATTCCTGGGCTCCTTCTTTCATTGCGGAGATCGCGGTGTCAACAGTCGCATAAGCGGTGATGATAATGATCGATGCATCCGGATGAATCTTTCTTATCTCCATCATAGTTTCGATGCCGTCCATCCCGCCAGGCATTTTCAGGTCGATGAAATAAATCGCATAATCTTTTTCATTAGCTTTTTCAATTGCGAATTTTCCTGAAGCTGCAGAGCCAACCGAATAACCGTCTTCGCGCAACCATGCTGAGAGAGACTCTCTCATAATTTCTTCATCGTCAACGACTAAAATCTCCCATTGCGTTTTCATTTGCGAATCTCCCAAAGTTCATTTCTCTTTTCATTGTTTTTGCCGGAGGCATCCTTTCGGGACAAATTTTCTTCAAGTATGATCCAACAGTTTCTGCAAAAATTTTCCAACTTTAAATCAACCTGAAATATTTCTGTGGAAAGCGACATTAGACACGATCTTTCTGCGCAGTGAACCAATCCGAACGTATGTCCCAGCTCATGCGAAACTTCCTTTCTTGTTCTTCTCACGGTCAAATCTTTGTCTGGTGGCAGTCCGTAGAATTCCGGTTTAAGCCGCGCTAATGAAACAATCGCCATTTTGCCAGAGAGTTGCGCCTGGCCATAAATGAAAGTCATCATCGGAATGTACAAATCAACTTCTGTTACGGCAAGAAATTTTTCGGAATGGGAAACGACCGCCGCGAGATTCCGAAGAATTACCGTCGAGCTGTATTGCCTTCTCTTTTCATCGAACGCATAATCAGGCTCGGGAAGCTGCGTGTAAATTTCCGCTTCATATCCAAACATGCCCTTGACATGCCGGGCAACCATTTGCATCATCTCTTCGTTTATGCTTCCCACAGGCGATATCTGAATTGCCGCCATTTCAATTACACCTTTGTTCCATCCGTATGTTCAGTGTTAACTTTCTTTATAGGTAAAGTTACCATGAACGTGGTTCCTTTTCCGACCTTGCTGTTGACTTCTATATCTCCGCCATGCGCATCGATAATTCCATAGACAACCGATAACCCGAGTCCGATTCCTTTTCCTTCACCTTTCGTCGTGAAAAATGGATCAAAAATTTTCGACATGACTTCCTGCGGTATGCCGTCTCCGGTGTCCGATATCTCAAGGGCAACAAAATTATTTTCCCCGCGAGCAGGATCTTTGACTTGCTGCGTTTTGATCGTGACTGTTCCATGACCTTTACTCTGGCAAGCTTCTGCGCCATTCATTACAAGATTTATTATGACCTGCTGCATCTGTGAGCTGTCGCACTCTATTTTCGGAAGTGCGTCGGAAAGGCAAAGCACCAATTCAATACTGCCAAGTTCTAAACGATGCCTCAAAATCGAAAGCGTATTTTTTATTACGCCGTTCAGATCGATATTTGTGCTTTGGGGCTTCGATCTTCTTGAAAATGCGAGGAGGTCCGATACAATCCGTCCGACGCGGGCCGTCTCATTTATAATCTGGCCCAGATATTTCTTAAATTCAGCAACACGATCTTGTGGGATTCCATCGTCTTTCAAGACTCTGTCCAAAAGCATCGCAAGATTCAACACGCCGGATATTGGGTTGTTTATCTCATGTGCCACGGTGGCAGAAAGCTGTCCGAGTGAAGCTAATCGATCGCTTTGGAGAAGTTTCTGGTGAGCAACTTCAAGCTGCTTTGTTCGTTCCTTCACTTTTATTTCGAGGACTTGCGCAGCTTGATTCAATTCAGCCATTGCCTTATCGAGTCTTTCGCTCATTAAATTGAATGCGTGCGCAAGTTCGCCCAATTCCTGACTCGAGCTTATTTCAATCACGTGACCAAGCTGCATCTGGCTAACTGCTCGTGTTCCGGCTATTAACTTTCGAATCGGCTTATCAACAAACCGGCGTGTAAAGAAAACGATGAAGACCCCGATGAGAAGAATTTGAATTGCCGTGACAACATACACTTCCGCTCTCGCAGCCTCCATTTCCTTATCGAGCGGCTTCAGATCGAATGCGACATCGAGAACGCCGAGAACGTTTGTCGATCGTGGATGTGCGTGACACGGTGCATCGCTGCATGATGGCTCGTTATAAATCGGCGTAATCATCGCTAGTTGACGACTCCCGTCCGGTAACCTTAAAACCCGTGAGCGGGAGGAAGCATCTATGTTCACGAGAGGCCGCAAAGATGAGTGACACGTGGTACAGGCTTCGGCGTTTTTGTCAACCTGCTTCTCGTCTTCGACTTTTGTCGAAAACATCACTGTGCCTTCCTTATTGAAAATCCTAATCCGGCTGATTCCCGGATTGGCGGCGATGGTTCTCATCACTCCGTAAGCAGCCGTTCGATCGTCTGAGAGCATTGCGTGCCAGGTTGCACTCGTAATTCCTCGTGAAAGCTGGTCTGCGCCGTTGATCATCGCCTGAAGAATTTGCCGCTCACGATTTTTCAAGCTGATAAAACTGGAAATCCCTGACACAACCATAACGATGATGGTCAAAGAAATAATTATCTGCTGAGATAAGCGCTTCGGCATGATATCAAATCATTTCAAACTGCAACACTTTGTTTCCATCCTGAAAAAAATTGCAAAGTCATCTGCACACCGCTGGGGGCACAAAAGCTCAGGCACCGACTTGTATAAGTTAGACATGGAAAATGTGAGTTTCAATTCACCGAGAAAAGCTGTTGAATTAAACCCCCATCCGACTTTATATTGATTCTACAAAAAGGAAAATACAAAAATGGCAAGAGCAGTAATTAAGACGAAACGAGTTGACAAACAGAGGAAGGCAAAAACCGCGACAGAGATGCCTTTGAAACCTATTAATTACAAAATAATCATCGGCGGCGCCCTGTTGATCGTCATAACTTACATAATTCTTGCCACCAACGATACCGTTTATGGATTCATCCCGCTCAACTTAGTCCCGATTCTTCTCTTCATTGGATACTTAATCATCATCCCGTTTGGAATTATGTACAGAGGGAGAAAAAAGTCGGCTGCTGCGGGTGGAACCGCCCAGAATCAAAATCAGAACGCTGTAAAATAATTCTTTTCTAATCGTATTTCTTAAATCAAGGTCAACGAACAATTTTCAGCGAATCGTAATTCGCCGCAACTGTTTTTTCGATGTCTCTTTCGGTGTGCGCGGTCGAGATGAATGCAGCTTCGAACTGTGACGGGGGAAGATAAATTCCATGCTTCAACATTTCGTTAAAATAAATGGCAAACTTTTTTGTGTCGCTTTTCAAAGCGGAGCCAAAGTCCCGAACTTTTTCATTCGTAAAGAACAAAGTGAACATCGAGCCAACTCGGTTGAGTTTGTAATTTAATCCGAGCTTCCTGAGATTTTCATTTATCCCGTCTTCGAGAGGAATTCCCGTTTTCTCTAATTTTTTATAAAAACTTTTCTGTCCGTCTAATATTTTCAACTGCGCGATCCCTGCCGCCATCGCGAGCGGATTACCTGAAAGTGTACCAGCTTGATAGACGGGGCCATCCGGTGAAATCATTTTCATGATATCTTCACGCCCGCCGTAGGCGCCTACCGGAAGTCCACCACCGATTATTTTTCCAAATGCGGTTAAATCCGGTTTAATCCCGTAAAGTTCCTGAGCACCGCCCGGAGCAAGACGAAAACCAGTCATCACTTCATCGAGAATAAAAAGCGCCCCGTTCGCATGAGCAATTTCCAAAAGCTTATTCAGAAAATTTTCTTCGGGAATTACCACACCCATATTGCCGACAACCGGTTCGACAATCATCGCAGCGATTTCACCTTTGTTATCTCTGAAAAGCCGCTCGACCGAGCCGAAGTTGTTGAACTCAGCGACGAACGTCAACGCGGCTAATTCCTTCGGTACACCCGGTGAATCCGGCATACCAAATGTCGTGGCACCCGAACCTGCTTTGATGAGGAAGCTGTCGAAGTGTCCATGATAGCATCCGGCAAACTTCACGATCTTTTCTCGATTCGTAAATGCACGAGCGACTCTCACCGCGCTCATCGTGGCCTCAGTCCCACTATTCACCATTCTTACGACTTCGACCGACGGCATCATCTTATGAACAAGCTTTGCCATCTCAACTTCATATTGTGTCGGCGCACCGAAGCTTGTTCCATTCGCGGCCGCTTTTTTTATTGCGGCAATAATTTGCGGATGTGCATGTCCTAAGATCATCGGTCCCCACGAGCCGACATAGTCTATGAATTTATTTCCGTCAACATCGTAAATATATTGTCCCTTCGCCCTGCTGATAAAAAGCGGATCCCGCCCGACAGATTTGAATGCTCTCACCGGCGAGTTCACCCCGCCCGGCAAATATTTCTTTGCCTTGGAAAAGAGTTTGCTGCTTTTTTTTGTATTAAGACTTTCCATTCATAATGCCTTTCAACCTTGTGAAGATATGGAACCTTCGCAATGTTTTAATCACATCAAATTGTTTTCCAAATACCACTTGTATGATTCTCTTATCGCATCCATGATAGGATGCGGCTCGAAACCAAGTTCACGTTTTGCTTTTCCAAATGAAAAATAATGTGGGAGCGTCGCGCCTACAACGTGGGCCTTGGTCAGAACAGGCGGTTTCCCTGTCATGTTCGACAATGATTCAAGCCATGATGCAGCTATGCTGGCTGCCCAGATTGGTATATAAACATTAGGAGCAGAAGCGCCAACGACTTCACCGATTTTCCGAAAGAGCTCCTTAAAAGAGATATTCTCACTTCCAAGAATATATCTTTCACCGGTTCTGCCAGACTTTAGAGCAGCAATTTCTCCAGCAACTACATCCTCGACACCAACCACGCACATCCCCCCAGGAACGTAAGGTACGATCTTCTTCCCTCTCAAGATTCGCAGGAGAACTCCAAAGTGCGAATATACATCTCGCTGTCCTACAACTGAAGCCGGATTTATAATCACGACATCCAGCCCGCGTTCAACAGCCTTTTCAACCTGGATTTCTCCAAAATGTTTGCTGTCGCTGTAAGCAATATTATATTTGAGCCGGTTATACTCTACGGTCTCGTCCGCAATATTGCTAGTCGCGGGGATTCCTATCGCTGCAACGGAGCTTGTATGCACAACTTTCTTCACACCGACCTGAAGTGCCACATTCATCACGTTTCTTGTGCCTTCAACATTCACGCGAAACAATTCGTCTCGGCGCCTGTTGTCGAAACTAACAAGTCCCGCGGTATGAAAAACAAAATCGGATCCGCCCATTAGGAGGGTAAGATTTTTCTCTTCGAGAATGTCACCGAAAATAATTTTGCCTGCGAAGCCTGTCAGCCCGAGCAGGTTTGATTGTGCGCGTACCATGGCGATCACATCATAGCCCAGCTCTGTCAACTTGTGGCAGAGATTTGAACCGATGAGCCCGTTCGCGCCCGTGATAAAAACTTTTTGCATTGGAATGAAATAACCTTGTCAAGGATGAAAATGAACCTTGACAAGATTCAAGTCTTTATTTCCTTAGCAGCTTCGCTGCATCGACTGCGTAGTAGGTAAGTATCAAATCGGCGCCTGCTCTCTTTATCGCTGTCAATGTCTCCATGATAATTCTCGGTTCGTCGAGCCAGCCATTGCGCGCCGCAGCTTTTATCATCGAGTATTCTCCGCTGACTTGAAATGCCGCCGTCGGCATCTTGAATTCGTTCTTCACGCGATATATCACATCGAGATACGCAAGCGCAGGCTTAACCATGACAATGTCCGCACCTTCATCAATATCAAGCGCAACTTCGCGGACTGCCTCGTTAACATTCGCCGGATCCATCTGGTGACTTTTTCGATCACCGAATTGCGGAGTGGATTCAGCCGCCTCGCGGAACGGTCCGTAAAAACCAGAGGCATATTTCGCGGCGTAACTCATTATCGGCGTTGAAAGGAATCCGTTCTCATCGAGAAGATTTCGGATTGCTGCGACTCTGCCATCCATCATGTCACTCGGTGCGACCATGTCCGCGCCTGCTTGCACATGCGTCAAAGATTCTTTCGCGAGAAGCTCGATAGTCTCGTCGTTCATTATTTCAACTTGTCCCGGAGCAAGTTCTTTCAACACACCGCAATGTCCATGAGATGTGTATTCACACAAACAGACATCAGTAATAATAAACAACTCCGGCAACTGCCTCTTTAATTCGCGAATCGCCTGCTGGATAATTCCGTTTTCGTCGTAAGCTTCCGATCCGTACTCGTCTTTGTGCGACGGGATTCCAAAGAGAATTATAGACTTTACTCCTGATTTCAGGATTCCCCCACATTCGCGCACAAGCTCATCGACAGACAACTGGAAAACATTCGGCATCGAAGAAATCTCATGCCGAATTTTCTTACCCGGCACAACAAACATCGGATAAATAAAATCCGACGGCTGAAGTACCGTCTCGCGTACCATCTCGCGCATAGTTTCAGTCATTCTCAGCCTGCGCATTCGCACGGTTGGGAATCCGGTTCTCTTTTGATGCTCTGTCATCGTAATCATTTTATTTTGCTCCTGTCAAAATTTTCTCGGCGACTTTCTTTCCATTTGCAATACAATCGGCAACGGAAATCCCGTCTTTGTAATTACTGCAAATATAAAATCCTTTATAGCGGTTTTCAACTTGTTTCACAGCATCCATGATAGCAAGATGGCCAATGTTGTATTGCGGGATTGCTCTCTCCCACTTTGACACTGATTGAAATTCAGGCTTACCATCTATCTTCATCAATGCGGCGTTTTCTTCATGAGCAACCTGGGCAATTTCTTCTTGCGATAGTTGCACTACTTTAGGTTGGCGCGATCCGCCGATGAATGTCGTCAACTCTACGCAACCATCCGGGGCACGATTAGGAAAAATACTGGAACTCCAGATCGTTCCGAGAATCTTCCTGTTCTCGATTTCCGGAACAAGAAAACCGAATCCGCGTAAGTCGGTTTTCACTTGCTCGCGTTTGTAACCAAGAGTGGCGACAGCGACCGGCGGATACTTTATGTCAGCCAACTCGTTCGACAATTCAGGCAGCCATAACTGTATGATTTCGGCGGCTGCATAAGATGGAACAGATAAAACAACGCTATCGAAAATTTCATTTGCTAAATTCCCGCTATTCGAAAAACTTATGCAAAATTTCTTACCGTCATATTTTAGATCTTCGACTGAGACATTATAATTCACGGACATTCCGAGCGAATTTGCAATCGTTGTCGGTAAAATTCCCATCCCGCTTTTGAATGCAAAAAGTTTTGCCGACACTTTCGCTTTCTCCGGACGCTTCCTTCTTTCCCTCGCACCTTTGATTGTTCCTTTGAGTAAGCCACCATACTTTTCTTCGAGCCCATACAATTTCGGGAACGCCGCTCGCACACTCAACTCCGACGGGTTGCCTGCATAAACTCCGGCGACAAATGGATTAATCGCATAATCAAGAAATTCTTTACCGAGCCTCCGAGTTACGAAATCCGCAACGGATTCCTCCTGGCTCGCGCGACCGATAAACGGTTCGCCAAAGAGTCTGAGTTTCCCGCCGGCAGTCCACAACTTTGTCGAAAGGAATGAACCGATACCTGAAGGAAGCGCATGAAGTTTACCATCGCGTAAGATGAAACGATATTTTGAATTTTCGCCAGCGTAAAGTTTTTCGTCGCGGATATTTAAATCATCGAGAAGCTCGTCAATGACAAAATTTGTTTCGGAAGTACTGTTCGGGCCGTTCTCAACTAAGTAACCTTCGACCACCTTCGAGCCGATCGTTCCACCCGAAAAACTATTCTTTTCAAATATGACAACATCTGCCCCACCCTTCTTTAGAAAATGTGCCGTGGAAAGTCCGGAAATGCCTGCGCCAATGACTGCAACTCTCATTTTTGGTCGAACTCGCCAGCTTTGTTTATCACAAGCTGTGACAAAGCTTCGATAAACTTCGGCGAGTCGTTCAACGCCGGCATCATCTCGAAATGTTCTATGCCAGCTTGCTTCGCTTCGCTGCGGAAAAGATAGTTTACTTCATACAATGTCTCCGAATGCTCGCTGACAAAACTTATTGGCACAACTAATAAATTCTTGACTTCGTTCGCAGCAAGTCTCTTAATTTCTTCAAGCGTTGGTGGTCCAAGCCATTTAACGGGCCCAACCCTGCTTTGGTACGCGAGCGAGTGCGGATTCGGAAACTTTTTCGAAACAAGATGGACCGTTTCAATTATCTGACGTTGATATGGATCGCCGCGTCTTATAATTCTCTCCGGCACTCCGTGAGCGCTGAAAAGCATATAAACCTTATCGCGAACGCCGCTAAGAAATCTCGAAAGAGCCTCACTAATTCGCTCGACAACAGCATCGATGTAAAGCGGATAATCGTGGTACCCTTCAATCTGGAGCACCTTCATCCTCCCGCTCAAATTCTTCGTTACCCTGTCCCATTCTGCGAAACTGGACAGTGTTGTCGTTCGCGAGTAATGCGGATAAAGCGGGAGCAAAATCACATTCTCGATGTTGCCTTTCAAAAGCGTTTTGTATGCTTCCTCAATAGTCGGCTTAAAGTACCTCATCCCGACATAAACTTTCGCATCAAACGTTTCACAGAGCACTTTTTCAAGAGCGATAGCTTGCTTCATGGTCAACTCGTACTGCGGAGATTTTCCTCCCATGACTTCATAATAATGAGCTGTTTTATCTGCGCGCCTTTTGGCCATGAATCTCGCCAAACTTCTTCGCAAGAAACCTCGCAATGGTATTTCAATTATATAAGGATCCATGAAAAGGTTAAAGAGAAATTCCTCGATATCATCGGTCGAAAGTGGACCGCCGAGATTGAAGAGAATAACTCCAATTTTTTCCATTAGCACCTTTCTGGTGAGAGGTTTTTGGTCATTTCTTTTTACTTCCCAATGAATCTATGCGTGCCATGTCGTACAATTTGAAGATTAATCACTATGCCAATTTTTAACCGTGTCGACCAATCTTTTTACATTATCAACGGGCGTATTCGGTAATATTCCATGACCGAGATTGAAAATATGTTTTCCCTTCGGAGCATTCTCCAATATCCTCTTCGTCTCCGAGGCAATGATTTCAGGCCTGGCAAAGAGAACTGCAGGATCAAGATTTCCCTGAACGACTCCTCCGGTCCTTTTCGCGGCTTCGCCAATCGGTATCGTCCAGTCAACTCCGATAGCCGATGCCCCGGTCACAGCAATCTTTTCGAGAGAATGGTTTATGCCTTTCGAGAACACAATTACGGGAATTTCGGGTTGCAGCGATCGAACTATGTGTTTAATATAGCGCAGTGAAAATTCCTCATAAAGTGCTGCCGAAAGAACTCCTCCCCACGTATCAAAAATCTGGACAAAGTTTGCTCCGGCTCCAGATTGCATTCTCAAATATGATATGCAATTTCGCGTTAGCATTTCAAGAAGTTGGTGGGCCGCTGCTGGATTGTCGTAGAGCATCGAACGTGCGTGAACGAATTCTCCCCCTTTTCCTTCAACCATATATGCAAGCATCGTCCATGGTGAGCCGCAAAAACCGATAAGCGGGACTCTACCATTCAGCTGTTCAACAACAATTCGAATTGCGTCTGCGACAAACTTCAAATCGTTTATACAATCAGCATCGTGGATCATTGAAATCGCGCTTGAACTCTTAATCGGATTTGTAAACCGAGGACCACCCCTGCCTTCCTCGACAACTAGGTTCATTCCCATCGCTTCTGGAAGCAATAGGATGTCCAAGAAAATAATCGCCGCATCAACGCCGATAATATCAACAGGCTGGATGGTCACTTCGGCAGAAAGTTCAGGCGTCTTACACATTGTCAGGAAATCATGGTTCGCGCGAACAGCCATATATTCCTGTAAATATCTCCCCGCCTGGCGCATGATCCAAATCGGAGTGCGTTCAACCGGTTCTCCGCGAAGGACTCTCAAGATTAAATCATTATCAATTTTTTTCATGCTCAACCAGGCTCGCGATTAAATCTCCAGTGGTGGAATTATCGGGAATTATGTCGACATCGAGACCGTAATGTTCAACAGTCTTCTTTGTGGTAGGACCAATGACCGCGATTTGTTTTTTCTTCAAGATGTCAACTCCGAAAATACTCACAAAATGTTTTACCTGTGACGGGCTATAGAAAATTATCAGATCGAATTTTGCTGATCGAATTTCCGCTTTTATCGCGTCGTCGATTGAGTCGTTCGGCAAGGTTTTATAGACGACCACTTTATCCGCGAAAGCGCCTTTTGATTTTACAAAATCGGCAAGCTCGTCATTAGACAAATTTCCAACAGGGATCAAAACTCTTTTTTCTTTCCATTCGAAGCTTGCAAGTGACTTTATCATCTCTTCCGAATTGAATTTCCCTGGGATGAAATCAGCAGAAAAACCGAAGTCGGCAATTGCCTCTGCGGTTTTTTTCCCAACAGCAATAATATAAGGCTTCAACAACGAGTCTTTGGAAATAACAACTCTAGAGAAAACATATTTAACGGCATTCGTTGATGAAAATATTAGAACGTCATATTTATAAAATGAACTGATTCGCGAGTTGTCTTCCGATGACAGATCCGCAGGGACGATTCTTATCGTCGGGACAAGAAGAACGATGGCACCGGCTTTTCTCAACATGGAGGCAATATTTTCGGATTGTTCTTCAGCGCGTGTTATGACAATCCGTTTATTCAAAAGCTGCAAATGTGCCATGGCATTAAAATCATCCCGATACTGTTCTTATTTCATCGAGTATTTTGTTCGCTCCAAGAGTAAGAAGTCTCTCAGCAAGAGCCGTTCCACATTTCACTGGCTTATTTTTGTCCAACCCAACAGAATCTTTAATCAAATTTTCACCGTCGAGTGAAGAAACCATTCCAGTCAATTTCTTTTTCTCAAATGAAGTGTAAATTCCGATCGGCACCTGGCAGCCACCTTCGAGTCGTCGCAAGAAAGCCCGTTCTGCGAATGCGGCAAATTCTGAATCCGAATTGTTGAAACCGTCGAGCAATTGGTTCATTTCTGCATCGTCTTCGCGAGCTTCGACAGCGATAATTCCCTGTCCAACCGCAGGCAGCATTGTTTCAGGTTCAAGAATCTCCGTAACTTTATCCGCCATTCCAAGTCTTTTGATGCCCGCGTATGCAAGGAGCATTCCAGCATAACCTTCTTCTTCAAGTTTGCGAAGACGCGTGTTCAAATTTCCGCGAATGTCAACAAGATTCAAATCGCTTCTCAAATGAAGAAGTTGCGAACGCCGTCTCAAACTTCCCGTTGCAACCGTCGCACCTTTGGGAATCTCAAGCAGCTTCATACCGTCCTGAGCTATGAGAACATCACGGACATCTTCTCGCGTTCCAAAAGCGACGATTTTTAATCCGGCAGGCAACTCTGTCGGCAAATCTTTTAGGCTGTGAACGGCACAATCAATTTCATTTTCAAAAATCGCCTTTTCAATTTCTTTCGTGAAAAGTCCCTTGTCGCCGATTTTTGATAAGGGCGAGTCGAGAATTTTGTCACCGGCAGTTTTGATTGTTACGATTTCAACTTCAATTTGTGGATGATTTTTTCGTAGAAATCCTGCGACGAGATTTGTCTGGTAAAGCGCGAGCTGGCTTCCGCGGGTACCTATCCTAACTTTTTTCATCTTCTTCCCCGCGGGTTTCCTCAGACAAGCCAAACAAAGTTTTTATCAGCTTTACGCGATCAACAAGCGAGACTCCATTCTCGGCATTTTTCAAATTTGTGAGCGGCTCGTGAAGAATTTTATTCACTAAAGAGCGAGTTATTTCATCTATAATTTCCGATTCCGAATCGCTAATTTTATTTTTGTTACGTTTAATTTCTTCGACTCTCATTTGTTCCACTTTGTTGCGAAGTTTTTTTATTGTAGGACCTACTTCGAGCGAGTTGTACCATTGTATGAAATCGTTCAGCTCCTCATCTACAATCCTTCTGACGACCGGAATTTCCGAGCGACGCATCTCCATATTTTTCTCGACGATAAGATTGAGCGAGTCAATGTCGTTTAGGAAGACGTTGGAAATTTTCCTAACTGCCGGCTCGACATTTCGCGGAACACCGATATCGATTATGAGAATCGGATTGTCTTCGCGCCTCTTCATCGCGTTTGCTGTTATGTCGCGTGTTAGGATATATTCCGAACCGCCGACGCTTGATATGACGATGTCGACTTGCGGCAACTTTTGAGTGATAGCATCAAGCGGGACCGCCTCGCCGATGCCGATTTCCTTGACAAGATTTTGCGCCCGTTCGATGGTTCGATTTACGATGTAAAGTTTTCCGATCTCCTTTGGCTTCAAATCTTTTGCGGCAAGCTCGGCGGTCTCGCCGGCACCGATCAACATCGCTGTCTTGCCTTTTAAATTTCCGAATATTTTTTCTGCAAGTTCGACGGCGGCATAGCTTACTGAAATCGCACCTTCCGATATTTTCGTCTCCGACTTCGCGCGCTTTCCTGCTTTGAGTGCCATCTGCGAAGCATGGTGCATGATCGTCCCAATCGTCCCAAGTTCGACGCCGGTATTATACGCTTCTTTTACCTGGCCAAGAATCTGAATGTCACCCAACATGAGTGAATCGATGCCGCACGCGACTGAGAAAAGGTGGCGTATCGCCTCGAAACCTTCGAACGTTTCATAACCAGCCGGCACTTCTCCATCGGCAAGATTTTTTCCACTGCGGATAAGATGATACAGATCGACGTGAGTTTGCGGCCTTGTGGAAGGAAGAAGGTAAAGTTCAGTGCGGTTGCATGTAGAAACGACCAGCGATTCGCGAGAAACCGATTTTATTTTTTCAGAGACTCCCCGTATTTCTTCGGAAGAATAAAATATCTTTTCCCGTGATTCAACGTTAGCGGTACGATGGTTAATCGAAACCGCGGTTAACTTCAACATTATTATCTATTTAAAATTATGAAAACTATGCAGCGTATTCACTGCAACCATCGACACAACGGTCAAAACAAATCCAATCATAGATGCTATCACGACAGTTCGCCCGGTCCATCTCATAACCCTTCTCGAAAGCAAGGCGGCACAGTAAATCGCCCAGACAAAATCCGTGATCAATAATTTCGGATCAGTGTACGAAAAATTTTCGATCGCCTTCGGCAGCCATGCGTATCCGATGAGGATGACTGCTGTCAGAAAGATAAAGCCTAACACGATCGATCTGTAGCTCAACCTCTCAAGAGTCTGCAAATCGGGAAGCTTCCGGTAAATGATTCCGAATTTACTCCCTTTTATTTCATGGTACATCATCAAATACAAGCCGCCGTAAACCGCCGAGATCGCCAATGCACTGTAACCTATCATGGCACACGCAACATGCACGCCGAGTATGCTCGATTTCAAAACCGGATTGATCTGGACTTCGTCCTTGATAAATGCGGCAGACATAACTTCAAATAAAAACGCCAGCATAAGAATAAACATTCCGGTATCTTTGACATGCGACCTCGTTTCGATATAGACATACGCCGCTGCAATTGTGAACGACACGATCGTCATTATCTCAAAGATGGAAGTAACCGGCGGATGCCCGGTGAGCATAGTGCGGCTGCCGAGATATATAAAATGAACGACAAGTGTTGCGATTAGAAATCGAGTCCGATTACGGATTCCGAATTGCTCATCTAAAAAAAAAGCCAATCCGTAGAGAAAAATCGTGAAAAGATAGAGAATCGGCAACGAAATTTTGAGTAAATCGACAAAATATTCGAGCATAGCACGTTTAAGTTAGACAAGGATCCGCCAATCTTCAACAGAAACAAGTAACTCAAAAGCCAAAACTAAAACGTAAGAATTAAAAGAGATTCGGTCCGTCCGTATGATAAATGGACTGACTGACTGCTGACAGCAAATAATGATTCTTCATTGATTCGAAAATGGCACAAATATATATTTTGTGTGAGTAGAGGAGATAAGGAGAAAGGGATGTTTGTAAGCATTTTTTCGAAACATACAAAAAATTAAGCGCACAATTGTCACAAGTTGAGGACATGTCGGTCCCTGAAAAGTACACAACGATAGAGGCAGAATATTCGGCAGCAAGACATTACGCTGCGTTCTTCGACCTTTCCCATTTTGGGAAATTGAGAATCACGGGCAAAGATGCGCTTGATCTCATGAACAGAATTTCAACGAACGATCTTAGCGGCTTGAGACCCGGAATGGGAAAGCAAACTTTTCTTGCAACCGAAAAAGGACGCGTCGTCGATCTTTGCACAGTTTACGCTCAACAGGAAAATCTGCTTTTGCTAACAAGTCCTTCTAATTCTGCAAATGTGAAAAAGTGGATTGAGAAGTTTGTCATTTCGGATGATGTGAATGTTGAAGATGTTACTGATTTATTCCTGATGCTTTTTGTAGCGGGAAGTTCCGCGGCGGATTTCTTAAAACGAGTTGCGCACTCGAGCCATAAGACGCTTCTCGATTTGAGTAAAATGCCGCGGCATAACTTTATCCACACATTTCTTGAGACAGACAAAGTCTTTCTTGCACGCACCAATATGATGATGAATGATGGCTTTATTATCCTCTCGAATAAAAATGACAGGGAGGCAATTTGGAATTTGCTTTTCGACTACTCGAAAACATACGGTGCAGCACCTGCAGGATTGGAGACATTTGAAATTTTAAGAATCGAAAATGGTACCCCGCTTTATCCGCACGAGGTAAATGAAAACGTCAACCCGTGGGAAGTGAACATTATTGATGCGATAAGCGATCGCAAAGGCTGCTACGTTGGACAAGAAGTTATTGCAAGACTTCAGACTTACGAAAAAATAAGGAGAACGCTCGTCGGACTTTCGTCACTTTCAAAAATGCCTCGCGGCTCGAAGGTGTATGATTCAAAGCAATCATCTGGCGGAGGTGAAACGGAAATCGGATTTATTACAAGTTCAGCCAAGTCGCCCGGCTTGAACAAAGAAATCGCGCTTGCATACATTTCCATGCAGCAAGTGATTCCCGGCTCAAAATATATTGTGAAAGTTGGCGACAAGAATGTTGAGGCGGAGTTATCAACTCTCCCTTTTCTGGTTTGAAATATTATAGACGATGAAAGGGGTTAAGATTTCATCTGTCGAAGTCGGGAATCCCGTTCGCGGGAGCCATGGCGCAATTTACAAAGAGCTGCTGCCGCAATTGAAATCGTTGGTTACGGGTGAAACGGATTTCGTCGCAAATCTTGCAAACATATCGGCGGCATTGAAACAAGCGCTTCCTTATGCATCATGGATCGGTTTCTATTTGCTAAAAAACGGTGGACTTGTCGTGGGTCCTTTCCAAGGAAAAGTTGCTTGCACCCGGATAAAAATCGGAAGCGGAGTCTGCGGAACCGCCGCTGAACAAAAGGAGACCATCATTGTTCCAAACGTTTACGAATTCCCGGGACATATTTTTTGTGATCCCGATTCGAAAAGCGAAATTGTGATCCCGCTTATAAAAGATGGAAATCTCATCGGCGTTCTCGATTTAGACAGCGGGGAGTATGATTCGTTTAACGAGGTCGACGCGGAAAATCTTCAGCGAGTTGCCGAAATTGCCGTAGGAATTTTTGATGGCAGCTAATCAGAAAAGTTCGAAGGAAAGAAAAGTTGCTCTTATAACAGGCAGCGGCAGAAGGTTGGGACGGCGATCGGCACTCGCACTTGCAAAAGACGGTTGGAACATCGTTATCAACTATGCTCATTCACAAAAAGAAGATACAGCAAATGAGATCTCGAAACTTGGTGTAGATGTAATTTCGATAAAGGCAGATATTACCAACTCGAAGCAAGTCGATGAAATGTTCCGACAAACCGTTGAGCATTTCGGAAGGCTCGATTTGCTCGTCAACAATGCCGCAATATTTCCGCCCGCAAAAAAATTTACGGAAATTTCTGACGAGCTTTGGAATTATGCCATTTCGACAAATCTTACGGGCCAATTTTATTGCGCGCGCGCTGCCGCGCGAATAATGGAAGATCGCGGGGGAAAAATAATCAACTTCGCATCGCTCGGCGGCTTCCAAGTTTGGCAAGAACACATCGCGTACAATGTGGCGAAAGCCGGAGTCGTGATGCTGACGAAGGCGTTGGCGAAAGCGCTCGCTCCGAAAATCATGGTCAATGCAATTGCGCCCGGCACAATTATAATCCCCGGCGAGGAGTCAGGCGATATAAAACACATAGAAGAAAAGAAAATCCCGCTCAAGCGATATGGCGGTGCAAACGATATAACTTCCGCGGTTCTTTATTTAGCTCATGCAGATTATGTGACCGGACAAATTATTGCCGTCGACGGTGGGCGAACAATTTTATGAGCAAGGGAAAGTAATGCCTGCAAAAAAATCCAAAGCTTCCCGTGCAACTATTTCTGAGAAAGCTTACAAAAACACGGAATTCCTGAACAGTCCCGATGCGCGGATAATTCGCATTCTATCGGAATATCTCGAACCGCTTTCCCGCTTTCGCCGACTTCGAATTCGCGATACGATTGTCTTCTTCGGATCAGCCAGAAATACTTCGATGAAAGAAGCGAAGAAAAAATTTTTGACTGCGAATGAGAAACTGAAGAGAGCACTTGAAAGAAAAACCAACGCTGGTCATCTTAAAAAGTTCAAAGAAGAATTGAAGAGTGCGGAAGCAGGAATCAGAATGGCGCGATATTACGAAGATGCAATGAAATTGAGTGAAATGCTGACCGAGTGGTCGAAAAAGTTGAGCGATGGGAACGGACAGAGGTTTGTCGTTTGCTCCGGTGGTGGTCCGGGAATTATGCAAGCTGCGAACAAGGGCGCGATCCGCGCCGGCGGCCTATCGGTCGGTTTGAACATAAGCCTGCCGCATGAGCAATATCCGAATCCTTATGTAACTCCGAACTTGGATTTTGAATTTCATTACTTCTTCATGAGAAAATTTTGGTTTGTCTATCTTGCAAAAGCGCTCGTCATTTTCCCGGGCGGATTCGGAACGCTCGATGAGCTGATGGAGGTATTGACGTTGCTGCAGACCGACAAGATCAAAAAGAAAATGACCGTCCTTATTTACGGCTCAGAATATTGGAAAAGAATTATCGATTTCAATGCGCTTGTCGAAGCCGGTGCAATCACAAATTCGGACCTAAAACTTTTCTCCTTTGCAGATGATCCTGTAACCGCATTTAAGTTTCTAACTCGCGAACTACAAAACAACTATAAATTATGACAATTGACAACGAACCCGTCCGTGAATCACACGGACAGGCTGACAAGTTCCGCTCATTAATGAAACTTATGGACGATGATGACCCGCTGGTGTCGGCGGCGGTGGAAAGAGAATTGCTTGACGGCGGCGACGAAATAGTTCGGCTGCTCGAAGGCGAAAAGGAAAATGCCGAATTGAAAGTAAAGAAGCGGATCGAGAATTTGATTTCAAGAATTTACATCGACAAGCTTCAGAGGGATTACGATTTGCTTTTAGATTTCGTATCCCATCGGGAGTTCTCACTCGAACGAGCCCTTTTTTTGTTGGCAAAACCGTTGTACCCTGAAGTTGATTTCGTATCGGTCGAGTCTCAACTAAACGAGCTTGCAAATGAGCTGCGAAAAAAAATTTCAGACCTTGAAATCCCTTACGACATCATCCAGCGCGTCAACGACTTCTTTTTGAACGATATCGGATTTGCCGGCAACTCTAAAGATTATTACAACCCGGATAACAGCATGCTCCACCGCGTGCTTGAGACGCACCGCGGGATTCCTATTTCGCTCGGCATCATCTATATTCTCGTCGGAAGACGTTTGAACCTTCCCGTGTTCGGAGTCGGAGCCCCGGCTCATTTCCTCGTGAAGTTTGTCCCGACTTCATCCGGAAAGGAATTTTATGTCGATGTTTTCAACGGCGGCAGAATTATGTCACGAAAAGAAGCTGAAGACTTTATAAATGATATGGGATTCTCTTTCGAGCCGCGTTTCTTGAAAGATTCTTCCGATCTCGAGATGCTGGCGCGAACGTGCCGCAACATAGCGCGTGCTTTCACGGCTGCTGATGAACCGCAGAAGGCTAACGTACTTATGGAACTTTCGATAGAACTCGAGAGGTTAGTTTCAATTTGAAAATATATACGAAGACCGGCGACAAAGGCGAGACAAGCCTCTTCGGCGGGAAGCGGATTTCCAAAGATGCCCAGCGCATCGAAGCATACGGAACTGTAGATGAGTTGAATTCCGTCATTGGAATTACACGTTCCTTCGTTGAAAACGTAAAAATTGATGATATTTTGCAGAAAATTCAAGATCAGCTCTTCGTTCTCGGAGCAGATTTGGCGACACCCCCCGATGTGAAAAGTGATGTAATGAAAAGAATCTCCGCTGAAGATTATGCTACTGTAGAAAAAATAATTGATGAGATCGATGAACATCTCGCGCCGCTGAAATCATTTATACTACCGGGCGGTTCGAAGAGCGCCGCACTGCTCCATCATGCTCGAACAGTTTGCCGCCGCGCAGAGCGACAAGTTATATCGATGCGAAAAGAAACTTCGGAACATACCATCATCTTTCTGAATCGCCTTTCGGATCTGCTTTTCGTCCTTGCAAGATACGCGAATAATCTTTCCGGCGTCACAGACACACCATGGAATCCGCGTGATGAGTCAAATCGTTCAACATGACTTTCCTTTACCCTCTCGTTCTCTTTGGCTTAGTTGCAGCAGCAATTCCTGTCCTGATCCATCTTCTGCAATTAAAAAAACTTCGCCAGATCGAATTCTCTTCAATAAGATTTCTTAAAGAAATCCAGCAAGCATCGGCAAAGCGAGTGAAGCTGCGAGACTTTCTTTTGCTTCTTCTCCGTGCACTTGCAATTGCATCACTTGTCATTGCATTTGCACGTCCGGCATTGAAAGGAATTATCGGGGAAAACTCCAAAAGCTCATCTGTGATAATAATCGACGATTCACCTTCGACTGCTACGAGAAACGAATATGGGGAAATTTTTTCACAAGTAAAAAATGTCGCCTCAAATTTGATAGCCGATTTTCATGTGGGTGACGATGTCGGTTTAATATTCACATCACGTTCTGGAGATACTTCGCAATTTTATTCGACTATCAATCCGCGGTCTCTTTTTCCACAAGTATCGAAAGCTGAGGTATCGAACATTAATGGCACATACTTGTCGGCAATTAGTGCTGTATTTGATAGGTTTAGAACATCAAACTATGCCGAAAAAGAAATTTATTTGGTCGGCGATTTGCAGCGAACCGAATTTTCAGATGAACATCTTCCAATTGAAAGCGTCCCACCGAACACAAGAATTTTTTTTGTTAAGACAGAAGAATCTTCGAGGGAAAATCTTTCAGTCTCAAACGTGAAGCTTTTGAGTCCTGTAATTGAAATTAATGCGCCATCCGAGGTTGATGCAATAATCACAAACAACGGCGGTTCGGATAAAAGCGGAGTTGTAGCAAGTTTGTATCTTGATGATAGGAAAGTTGCACAATCTGTCGTTGATATTCCTGCAGGCACGTCTCGAACAGTCAATTTGGCTTTCAATGTGCCATCAAGCGGGTTTCACAAAGGGATGGTACAGATCGAAGACAACTCAATTCAAAGCGATAATAAATTTTATTTTTCCTTTTATGCCATCCAAAAATTAAAAATCACAATTGTTACCGCATATCCAGAAAATGATTTCGTTATCAGCGCAACGCAGGCGGTCATGGACACCTCGACGGAAATAGATTCAAGAGTCGTATCGCCAGATCAGTTTATATATTCCGATTTGTCGAAGACAGATGCCGTGGTTATTGAAACATACCAGAATAGCCAAAGTTTTCAATCTAAGGTTACCCAATTTGTGAAAACCGGGGGCGGGGCAATTCTTTTCGCGCCGAATTCTGCACCGGAGAAAAATTCGGGATTTGCCGGAATCATTAGCGCGATAAATCTTGGAAGAGTCTCCAGGTTTTTCTCAAACTCCGGAGCAAGTTTCGTGAGCTTGGAGAAGATCGACGCCGGTGATGGGTTCTTCTCCGGAATTTTTACCACCAAACAGAGCGCGGAACAAATCAAAAACGAGCTGGTATCAAAAATTTTTGATGGAGTCCAAATCGAACCGAATCCGTTCGCTCATATTCTGATGAGCACTGCCTACTTTCCGTTCCTTATAAGCAAAGAAGTAGGAAGCGGGTTTGCATTTGTTGTCTCATCACCCGCAGACAGTCTTTCTTCAAACTTTCCTATGTCGCCGTTTTTCCCTGTAGTGGTACAACGTGCCTTGTTTTATTCAGCGGCTGTCAAGCATCAACCGATTCAAATACTCGCCGGCGAAAATGTGGATTACCATTATTCCACCGGAGGCGTTAAGAGTGCGACGTTTATTTCACCTGACGGCAATAAAACCGAGGTTATACCGCGATATGCCGACGGAGCTGCGAATTTCGCACTTCATGACTTCAACCAGCTTGGCACGTATTCGCTGTCGGTCGGCGGACCTCCGATTTGTGAAATTTCTGTCAATGTCGACCCGCGCGAATCAAATCTCTCTCAAGCTACTCACGCTGAAATTATGGACTTCGCAAAGAGGCTGGGATTTGCCGAATGGAATATTTTTGTCGTGGATGCGGACAGGAATGCCGTTGCGAGCGTGGAAAAATTGAGGCGAGGCGAAGACCTTTCGTCATTTTTCGCTGGTGCTGCCCTGCTCTTTTTAGCCCTTGAAATTTTTGTTTCAAAGATGAAAACTTTTTGATGAAACTGCTTAAATTAATTTGCGTTATCGCTAAAAAACGAGGTATGACAAACTAAATTGATTCCAACAAAAGATAATTTGGTTCGAGCGCTTGTCGTTGGGGTTGCATTTAGAAACGACGAGCGTGGAAGAATTGATGAGTTTCTCGATGAGTTGGTTCTTCTGGCGGATACCGCGGGTGCAAAGATTGTCAGGAAAATTTTTCAGGAGAGGCAATCACCTGACCCGGCGCTTTTCATAGGCAAGGGAAAGGCAGAAGAGATCAAGAATATCTGCGAAGCTGAAAACATAAATCTCGTGATCTTTGACGATGATCTTTCCGGAGTGCAAATCAGAAACCTCGAAGGCATCATAGACCGACGCGTTCTCGACCGGAGTGGACTCATTCTTGACATTTTCGGACTTCGTGCCAGGACGCGAGAGGCAAAACTGCAAGTCGAGATGGCACAGCTTAAGTACAACATGTCGCGTCTCCCCGGGCAGTGGCAGCATTTCTCGAAACAATACGGCGTCATCGGAACGAGAGGGCCGGGCGAGAAACAAATTGAAGTTGACAGGCGCGTAATTAAAAAAAGGATCTCTGTACTGCGGCAAAAGTTAGATGCAATCTCGAGTCAGCGCGAGCTGCGACGCGGGCGTCGGAATGATGTCGCGAAATTTGCTCTCATCGGATATACCAACGCCGGGAAATCGACATTGATGAACGCACTTAGCGGTGCCGAGATGTTTGTTGAAAATAGATTGTTCGCCACCCTTGATGCGTTTACCAGAAAAGCGTTTCTTTCACCATCTATTTCTTGTCTTCTCGTTGACACTGTCGGTTTCATCCGCAAGCTTCCGCCAGACCTGGTTGCATCATTCAAGTCAACGCTCGAAGAAGTCGCGTTCGCAGATTATATTCTCCACGTCGTCGATGTTTCAAACCGCACATTCCGCGAGCAAATAGATGTTGTTGATGAAACTCTTGCTCAACTCGGATGTAATACAAAGCCGAAGGTTATGGTTTTCAACAAAGTGGATCGCGTCGCAGATTTCGGAATTGTGAGAAGCGTTTTAAATGAATACGAAGGCAATTCGGTCGCGATCTCGGCGGAGCGGCACATTAACCTTAACCAGCTCAAAGACAAAATGCTTGACCTGATGGATTCGGATATCATTGAGAAATCGTTCCGCATAAAACCGGCACAATCGGAGAAGTTAGCAAAAATATTATCGGTAGCTGAGTTCATACAGGAAAGCGAACATCCGGATAGTCTCCATCTCAAAGTGAGAATGAGGAAAAAAGATTGGGAGAAATTGAAGCGGGAAATTTTTATATGAACTCCCTTCAGATTGCCTACAATTTTTGTCTTATGATTTAGTTCAGAAAATTCTTTTACTATGAGATCTCAAACATGAACATTATCGACAAAACTCTCTATCACCAAATTCATCCTTTCAAAATGGCAACCGATGTTATTTCGGCATTTGGTGCTGTCTATTTGTTCTGGCTGCATCTTATAATTGAAGGACTGATAGTTGCGTTCGTTCCTTCGCTTATGATTTCTCTTTTCATGCTCAAGCTCATGGATTTTGAAAAACAGAAACAATCCAACTTCGGGAAATATGTGAAGAAATACATGGGTCGTGGTACAGACACTGTGCGCTCGCTTGGCTTCCTAGTTATGCTAGCGGGCAGCTGGTTCCATTTTGCATGGATGGTAGCGTTGGGATTTTTGGTGATAATTCTTACATGGATGAACGGATTGATTTTCAGGAGGCAGGTCTCAGTTCAAAGCTCTTCGCGGAAATCAGGAAGATAAGCTCTCCGCTGTTTCTCTGCCCTTTGTCCCTTACATTCAGATTTATTCTTCTCTTAAAGACAACTTCACATTTCCTTAAAATCAGAATCGTAATTTATAGGCAAGAGGGGAAACAAAAGGCGTCGCTATTTAGTTAGGACCTCCACGAAACCAAACCAACCAAGCCACAGTTCAAAGTTGGCGGCGCCTTTTTTTGTCGGCCGCGAGAACTCACGAAATTAGACATAAAAAGGGAACCGCAAACCCTGGACTGCCATGTTCCAGTAGAGGCTTGTTTCATATCGTACTAACGAATAATTTTATTTTTGGATCTATCTTAAAAAGAGAAATTATTTCTTCCTTCACACACCATTGTTTTTGTAAATGAGGCGCTCAACTTTATCTATATTCGAAAAAACCACAATAGAAATTCTTCGCTCCTCGCTTGACGAGTTAGAGAAAGGTTTCTCCAAACTTCCTACTTTGGTGTCCCCTATTAAAGACAAAAAGGCATTTGAGAAAGTAATTCTCGAAGTTGCGGAACGTCTCAAGAATAATTATCCCTACTTCCATCCTTTATATGCCGGACAAATGTTGAAGCCGCCGCATCCGATCGCGAAAGTTGCGTACATGCTATCAATGTGGATAAATCCTAATAACCACGCGCTCGATGGTGGCCGCGCGAGTTCCGCGATGGAAAAAGAAGCCGTCGCGGAGATTGCTAAAATGTTCGGTTGGAAAACTCACATCGGTCATCTCACCGGTGGTGGTACGATGGCAAATCTTGAAGCCCTATGGATTGCAAGCCAGCTTCGTCCAGGTAAAAAAGTCGTGGCCTCCGAGCAGGCGCATTATACACATTCACGGATCAGCCGTGTGCTCGGTCTGAAGTTCGAGTCCGTTCCATGCAATACCACGGGAAGAATGGACATTGAAGCGCTGAAAAAAATTTTAAATACCGGCGATGTCGCAGCAGTTGTCGCAACGATCGGTACAACAGCAATCGGCACCGTTGATCCATTGCCACAAATTCTTGAACTTCGCAAACAATATGGCTTCCGACTTCATGCAGATGCAGCTTACGGCGGATACTTTATCTTAGTCGACAATCTGAACCCCGAAGCAAAAAAAACTTTTGAAAGATTGTGCGAGGTTGATTCTATAGTGGTTGATCCGCACAAACATGGCCTTCAACCTTTTGGATGTGGCTGCGTAATCTTTCGCGACCCAAAGGTGGCAAGATTCTACAAACACGATTCACCTTACACTTACTTCACTTCCGACGAACTTCATCTCGGTGAGATAAGCCTTGAATGCTCGAGAGCCGGAGCATCTGCTGTTGCATTATGGGCGACACAGAAACTTTTTCCTCTTGTCAAAAGCGGCGAGTTTGCAAAAATGCTGGGCGACGGTCGCGATGCTGCTTTAAAGTTGTATGAAAAACTTCGAGCCGACAAAAGATTCGTCACCTCCTTCATGCCGGAACTTGACATAGTTGTTTGGGCGCCAGTAGCAAGAAAAGTCAGTGAGGCATCTGAACTTTCACGAGTAATCTTCAATGAAACAGCAAAACGAAATCTTCATTTGGCATTGGCGGAATTGCCGATTAAATTTTTAGACCTTTCATCAACTAAGATGGAAAGGGATCGTGGCTCAATAACATGCCTGCGCTCTGTTTTAATGAAGCCGGAGCATAGAGAATGGATCGGAGATATCTGGACAATATTTGACCGTGCAACAAAAGCATCTGTTAGAAAAGCTGCTTTGTGATTCGGAAAACATATCCTAGACAACCATCATTAATCTTTTCCCAAGTTTTATTATTTTTGATTTACAAGTCACGCCTGCTTATTGGAACTCACAAGATCATCAAGCAGGCAAAATTTCTTGTAATGACGTCTAAGTTTTTCATCGAGAAGAGAGCTGGAAAATGAAACTCAAAACCAAAAAGTTGGAATGCCCAACAAAATTCACCGTGGGACTTTTGCAAATAGCCGTCGGCAAAGATGTGAACGATAATTTGAAAAAGGCAGTATCATGGATCGAAAAAGCAGCAAAGAAAGGCGCGGAGGTTATTTGTCTTCCCGAATTGTTCAGGTCGCCCTACTTTTGTCAGACTGAAGATGTCGCTAACTTTGAATTAGCGGAGACGATTCCCGGTCCATCTACGGAAGTTATTTCTAAATCAGCGAAGAAGAACAAAGTTGCCGTCATTGTCCCAGTATTTGAGAAACGCGCAATTGGAATTTATCATAATTCCGCGGCAATTATTGATGCTAACGGACAAATCGCCGGTATTTACAGGAAGATGCACATTCCCGACGATCCGGCATTCTATGAAAAATATTATTTCACTCCCGGTGATTTGGGATTTAATACTTTTAAAACGAAATACGGAAACATCGGAACACTCATTTGTTGGGATCAGTGGTATCCTGAAGCTGCAAGACTAACCGCACTCAAAGGCGCGAGCATTTTATTTTATCCGACCGCGATCGGCTGGCACCCGCATGAAAAAGCAGAATATGGTAAAGCGCAATTCGAATCATGGCTGACTGTTCAGCGCGGACATGCGATCGCAAACGGAGTCTATGTCGCGGCGGTAAATCGTGTCGGACTGGAAAAACAAAACGAGAAAAGTGCGGGCCTAGAATTCTGGGGGCAATCGTTCGTCGCGGATCCACAAGGAGTTATTATCGCACAAGCCTCGGTAGATAAAGGAGAGATCCTGCTTGCAGAAGTCGATCTTGATAGAATTGAATACATACGGAGAAACTGGCCGTTTCTGCGGGACAGAAGGATTGATGCGTACGAGGGAATCAGCAAACGGTTTCTAGATGAAGGTAAATGAGTAAATCGCCTTCGGAGCTCGGCTTCAGGCTTCCCGCCGAATGGGAAACTCACGAAGCAACATGGCTCGGCTGGCCGCATAACAAAAGTGATTGGCCGGGAAAATTTTCCCCGATACCGTGGACCTACGCGGAAATCGTTAGAAGAATTTCGGCGGGAGAGAAGGCAAGAATAATTGTCGAATCGAAAGCGCACGAGAAGAGCGCCGAAAAAGTATTGAAGTCTGCAAATGTTGAATTGAATAATGTCGAGTTCTTCATCTTGAAGACCGATCGTGGTTGGACGCGCGATTCCGGTCCGCAGTTTGTTAAAAATCAAGCCGAAGTGGCACAGGTTAATTTCAAATTCAACGGCTGGGCGAAATATCCCAATTACAAAAAAGACCGGAGACTCCCCGAATTCATTTCAAAAAAACTCTGTTTGACAAACTTCACTCCAAAGCATAATGGAACACCCGTTGTGCTTGAAGGCGGGGCGATTGATACAAATGGATGTGGAAC